>NZ_JACCBI010000001.1:0-2400000 GCF_013407835.1 Agromyces atrinae
TCGGGGTCGGCGTCGAGGCGCTCGATCGCCGCGACGACCTCGGCGACGGTGCGGTCGCCCTGCACGGCCGCGTGCTCGACGCGGAACTCGACGGCGGGCCAGCGCAGCTGGGCATTGCGGATGACGTCCTTCTCGGCATCCGAGTCCTTGCCGGTGACGAGACCGATGCGCCCGGGCAGGAAGGGCAGACGCCGCTTCCGCGAGACGTCGAAGAGGCCTTCGCCGGCGAGCTGCTTGCGGAGCTTCTCGAGGCGTTCGAGGAGATCGCCGAGGCCGACGTGGCGCATCTCGAAGACCTGCATCGAGAGCGAACCGCCCTTGACCCACCAGCTCGGCTTGATGAGCGCGATGACGCGGTCGCCCTGGCGGAAGTCGGAGTCGAAGCGCGAGCGCACCGACGACCACACGGTGAAGCTCACCGTGGCGTCGACGCTCAGGTCTTTGAGCTTGCCGTACACGTTGCCGTTCGAGACGCCCCACTGGGTGACCTCGCCCTCGACCCACACGGAGCCGAGCCGATCGATGTAGTCGCGCAGCTTCTGGGAGAGGCCGGCGACGGGCCACGGATTCTCGCGGGTCGACGGGGCGTCGGTCATCTCTCGCCTCCCAGTAGTCGTCCATCGTGCCGCCCTAGACTGACGGGGTGACCAGCACGACGGATTCTCCGCGCATCGGACTCGGGATGCCTCGTGTTCCCGGCGCGCGCGGCCGACTCAAGAATACCCCCGCGCCCCAGCCGAAGAAGGTGCTGCTCGCGGCGCCCCGCGGCTACTGCGCCGGCGTGGATCGCGCCGTCATCGCCGTCGAGAAGGCGCTCGAGCACTACGGCGCTCCCGTCTACGTGCGGAAGCAGATCGTGCACAACGTGCACGTCGTGAGCGAACTCGAGTCGAAGGGGGCGATCTTCGTCGACGAGGTCGATGAGGTGCCCGAGGGCGCCCACATCGTCTTCAGCGCCCACGGGGTCTCGCCCGCCGTCGTGAACGCCGCCGCCGACCGCGGCCTGCACGCGATCGATGCGACATGCCCGCTCGTGACGAAGGTGCACCGCGAGGCCGTGCGATTCGCGCGCGACGACTTCGAGATCCTGCTCATCGGTCACGAGGGCCACGAAGAGGTCGAGGGCACGGCGGGCGAGGCGCCCGATCACGTGACGCTCGTCACGAGCCCCGACGAGGCCGACCGTATCGAGGTGCAGAACCCCGACAAGGTCGTGTGGCTGTCGCAGACGACGCTCTCGGTCGACGAGACGATGGAGACCGTCCGGCGCTTGCGTGAGCGGTTCCCGAACCTCCAGAACCCGCCGTCGGATGACATCTGCTACGCCACCCAGAACCGCCAGGTCGCCATCAAGAAGGTCGCCGGAGACGCCGAGCTCGTCATCGTCGTCGGCTCGGCGAACTCGTCGAACAGCGTGCGCCTCGTCGAGGTCGCGCTCGAGTACGGCGCGCGTGCGGCGTACCGCGTCGACTACGCGAGCGAGGTGCAGCAGCACTGGCTCGACGGCGTCTCGACCGTCGGTGTGACGAGCGGCGCCTCGGTGCCCGAGGAACTCGTGACCGAACTTCTGCAGGACCTCGCCGACGCCGGCTTCGGCGCCGTCGAGGAAGTCAAGACAGCGGAGGAGGACCTCATGTTCTCGCTCCCGAAGGAACTCCGAACCGATCTGCAGGGAAAGACCGACGCGCGAGCGCTCGGCGGAAGGCAACGCGCATGACCGATTCACCCGGGGCTCGTCCCCGCCCGCAGTACGGCGAATACGCGACTCCCGAGGAGCAGCGCGCCCGAATCCAGGAACCGCCGACGTGGATGCTCGAGCCGGTCGCGCCCCCGGCGCCCGGCGGCCCGGAGGCGGGGGATGACCCGGCGAAGGCTCCGGCTCCCGCAGCCCATCCGGTGGCGGGCGCAGCGGTCGTCGCTCCGAAGAAGCGCGCCGACCGGTTCGTGACGCTCGCACTCCTCGCCATCGGCCTCTACACGGTGCTGTCATCGGTGTTCACCGCGACCGATTTCCGGGCGTTCTCCGCTCAGTGGATGGAGATCGCCGGCATCGAGGGCACCTTCACGAACATCGAGCAGGGAACGCTCATGCTCCAGATCTCGGTCGCCGTCATGGCCGCCGTCTGGGTCATCACGGCGTGGCTCTCGTTCCGGCTCATCGCGCGCGGAAAGATCTCGTGGTGGATTCCGCTCGTCGGCGGAGTGGTCGCCAACCTCATCTCGTCGGTCCTCATCGGTATCGCCCTCTTCAGCGACCCGGCGGTGATGGACTACATCACGAGCGGCGGCGCGCTCATGGGCGGCTGATCCGCCCCCTCGATACGCCGAAGGGCGGTCGGCCTCTCCTGAGAGAAGCCGACCGCCCTTCGTGGTGTCGGTGCCGACGCGCGGGTCAGTGACCCGAGTGACCGGCCGAACCGAGCTGGCGCGTCGACTCGGCGACGCGAGCGGCCATGGCCGTCTCGGCGACCTTGCCCCAGGCGCGGGGGTCGTAGAGCTTCTTGTTGCCGACCGAGCCGTCGACCTTGAGGACGCCCTCGTAGTTGCTGAGCATGTAGCCGGCGACGGCACGGGTGTACGCGTACTGGGTGTCGGTGTCGATGTTCATCTTGATGACACCGTTCGCGACGGCCTCCGCGATCTCGGCGTCGGTCGAGCCCGAGCCGCCGTGGAAGACGAGGTCGAGGGGCTTGGCGCCGAGGCCGTACTTCTCGGAGAGTCCGTCCTGGATCTCCTTCAGCAGCTCGGGCTTGAGCTTGACGTTGCCCGGCGCGTAGACGCCGTGCACGTTGCCGAACGTGAGGGCCGCCATGTAGCGACCGTTCTCGCCCCAGCCGAGCGCCTCGACGGTCTGGATCGCGTCGTCGAGCGTCGTGTAGAGGCTGTCGTTGATGTCGTGGCTGACGCCGTCTTCCTCGCCGCCGACGACGCCGATCTCGACCTCGAGGATGGCGTTGATCGCCTTGATGCGGGGGAGGATCTCCTTCGCGATCTCGAGGTTCTCGGTCAGGGGAACGGCCGAGCCGTCCCACATGTGCGACTGGAAGATCGGGTTGCGGCCCGCCTTGACCTCTTCTTCGGAGGCGGCGATGAGCGGCAGCACGAAGTCGTCGAGCGCGTTCTTCGGGCAGTGGTCGGTGTGGAGCGCGACCGTGACGGGGTAGTTCTTCGCGACCTCGTGGGCGAAGCGGGCGAAGGCGAGTGCACCCGTGGCACGGGCCTTGACCGTGTGGCCGGCGAAGTAGTCGGCGCCACCGGTCGTGACCTGGATGATGCCGTCGGAGCCCGCCTCGGTGAGGCCCTGCAGCACGGCGTTGAGAGTCTGCGACGAGGAGACGTTGAACGCCGGGTAGGCGAATCCCTTCGCCTTGGCCTTGTCGAGCATCTCGGCGTACTGCTCGGGGGTTGCGATGGGCATGGGACTCCTTACGGCAGGGGTGTGGATGTGGCACCGAGTCTACTGAATGCGCCCCACGCGTCGCCGCCGCATGCCCGGGTGCCGCCGGCTCTCCCGCCACGTGGACGCGTCCGCGATTCAGGAACGTGCGCGGCGTGTCGCCTCGGCTCCGCCCGAGTTCGGTTCGCGACACGTGTGTCGACCTGAATAAGAAACCGGTGGGGCAGCACTCGCTCCACCGCCGGGCTCTGAGGCCGGCCGATCGCGGGATGATGTGACCATGAGCTTCTTGCCTTCCGAGACCGTCGACGCCGTCATCCGTGCCGCCCGCGGAGCGGCCCTCGCCGCCCGCCCCCTCGTCGGGCAGGGCGACGGCGACGCGGTCGATGCGGCCGCGGTCGATGCTCTGCGGCACGGGCTCCGGACACTGAAGGTCGACGGACGCGTGGTCGCGGGCGAGGGCGAGAAGGATGACGCTCCGATGCTCTACCCCGGCGAGAGGTTCGGCACGGGCAACGGGCCCGCCGTCGACCTCGTCGTCGATCCGGTCGACGGCACGCGGCTCGCGGCGGCGGGGCGGAGCGGTGCGTTCTGCATCGTCGCCCTCGCCCCGCGAGACGCGTTCCTCGACATCGGGCCGGCGCACTACGCCGAGAAGGTCGTGAGTGCCGTCGACGGTCCCCGGGTGGGAGTGCCGATCGCCGAGTCTCTCGCGCTCGTCGCCGCGGCGCGCCAGGTTCCGATCTCCGAGGTGCGCGTCGCCGTGCAGACGAGGCCTCGGAACTCCGAGCATGCTCGCGCCGTCACCGACGCGGGCGCACAGCTCGTCGGCTTCGAACACGGCGACATCGAGCGGTCGCTCCAGGTGCTGAACGGCGATCTCGATCTGCTCATCGGCGTCGGGGGCGCTCCCGAGGGCGTGCTCACGGCGGCGCTCGCGCGGACGCTCGGAGGTTCGGTGAGCCTCCGATTCGCGCCGCAGTCGAGGCTCGAGGCGCGCCGCGTCGAGCAGGCGGGGCTCTCGACCGGGGTCGCCGTCGACACCGACGCCGTGTGCGCCGGCGAACCGCTCGTCGTCGTCGCCTCCGTCACGGGGGTCGATCTCGGCGGGGGACTCACGCTCGCCCCGGCGACGGATGACGCGGTCGACGTGTGGAGCTCGGTCGCCGAACCTGCTGAACGTTTTGTTAAGAATCGATGATCTTTCACTCGTCATCCGCGAAATGAACCCCTGGCCGGCACTGCCCCCTGGCTAGGCTCGACATGACGACACCAGACGTCGCCCCGCCCCGGGCGACCCAACGCCCGTCCGGGAGGACGCCATGATGAGCCCCGATTCCGAGATCCTCCTCGAACACCCCGATCGCAACCTCGCGATGGAACTCGTGCGTGCCACGGAGGCCGCCGCGATCCGCGCCGTTCCCTGGATCGGCCGCGGAGATAAGCTCGGGGCCGACGGTGCTGCGGTCGACGCGATGCGCGCGTTCCTCGGCACGGTCAACTTCGACGGTCTCGTCGTGATCGGCGAGGGCGAGAAGGACGCCGCCCCCATGCTCTTCAACGGCGAAGCCGTCGGAAACGGCCGTGGCCCGGCGTGCGACATCGCGGTCGACCCCATCGACGGAACGTCGCTCACTGCCGCGGGTCGTCAGAATGCGCTTTCTGTCATCGCCGTCTCCGAACGCGGCACGATGCTGGACGCGTCATCCGTGTTCTACATGGACAAGATCGTCACCGGTCCCGAGGG
The DNA here is from genome assembly GCF_013407835.1 of Agromyces atrinae. Classification (NCBI taxonomy): domain Bacteria; kingdom Bacillati; phylum Actinomycetota; class Actinomycetes; order Micrococcales; family Microbacteriaceae; genus Agromyces; species Agromyces atrinae. Next base: position 5,145 of record NZ_JACCBI010000001.1, read on the forward strand.
CATCGGAGTCATCGACATCCGTCGCCCCATCGCCGAGAACCTCCGCGCACTCGCCGCCGCCAAGAACAAGGACGTCGGCGACCTCCGCGTCGCCGTGCTCGACCGGCCGCGCCACGAACAGCTCATCGCCGACATCCGCGAGGCCGGCGCCGGAACGCGCCTCATGCTCGACGGCGACGTCGCCGGCGGCATCAACGCCGCCCGGTACGAATCGCGCATCGATATGTGCGTCGGCATCGGCGGCAGCCCCGAGGGCATCACGACGGCGTGCGCCATCAAGGCGCTCGGCGGGTTCATGCAGGGTGTGCTCGCCCCGCGCGATGACGCCGAACGTGCACGCGGTGAGGCCGCGGGCCTCGATCTCGACAAGGTCTACGGAGTCGACGACCTCGTGAGCGGCGACAACACGTTCTTCGTCGCGACGGGCGTCACCGACGGCGGGCTCGTGCAGGGCGTGCGTCGGAAGGGTCCGATCATCCGCACCGACAGCATCGTGCTGCGCTCGCGCTCGGGCACCATTCGCCGCGTGCAGGCGGACCACCTCGTCGAGAAGTGGCTCGACGAAGCCGACCGCTGAACCGCCGCTCGGGCGCCCGCACGGAGCGGGGCCGCGCGCGGCGTAGGCTGACACACGATGCGTGAGTCGAGAGCGGGGCGAGGTGGCCCCCGAGCCGCACCGCACTGGCTGATCGTCGCTGTTCTCGCCTTCGCGGGCATGAGCGCTGCATTCATGCAGACGCTCGTGCTGCCGATCCAGTCGGAATTGCCCGAGCTCCTCGACGCGAGTCGCGAAGACACGGCCTGGGTCATCACGGTCACGCTCCTGAGTGCTTCGGTGATCACACCGATCGCCGGTCGCCTCGGCGACATGGTCGGCAAGCGCCGGGTCGTGCTCGCGCTGCTCGTCGTGCTCGTCGTCGGATCGGTCATCGCCGCGCTCTCCGACTCGCTCGGCGGACTCATCGTGGGTCGCGCGCTGCAGGGCGCGGCGATCGGCATGATCCCGCTCGGCATCTCGATCATGCGCGACGTCTTGCACGAGCACCGTCTCGCGGGAGCCATCGCCCTCATGAGCGCGACGCTCGGAGTCGGCGGCGCGCTCGGCCTGCCGGTCAGCGCGCTCATCGCCGAGAACGGCGACTGGCACGCGCTCTTCTGGCTCGCCGCAGCGCTCGGCGCCGTGAACGCCGTCCTCGTCATCCTCGTCGTGCCCGTCAGCACCCTGCGCACCCCGGGCCGCTTCGACTACGTCGGCGCGGTGGGGCTCGCGCTCGGCCTGAGCGGAGTGCTCCTCGCCATCTCTCGCGGCAACGAGTGGGGGTGGATGTCGCCGGGAACCCTCATCTCGGGAATCGGCGGTGTCGCCGTGCTGCTCGGCTGGGGCTGGCTGCAGCTCCGTACACCGGACGCCCTCGTCGACCTGCGCGTCGCCGCGCGGAGGCCCGTGCTCCTCACGAACCTGTCGTCGATCGCGATGGGCTTCGCGTTCTTCGCGTCGAACATCGCGTACCCGCAGATCCTCGAGCTGCCCGCCGAGTCCGGCTCGGGTCTCGGGCTCTCGCTCATCCAGGCGAGCCTCGTGCTCATCCCGCTCGGACTCGTCATGATGCTCATGTCGCCGCTGTCGGCGCGACTCAATCGCATCTTCGGCGCGCGTGTGCTGCTCATCTCGGGTGCGCTCGTCATCGTCGCGGCATACGTCTTCTCGTTCGAGTTCCACACCGAGGTGTGGCAGATCCTGCTCGCGAACATCATCATCGGCGTGGGGATCGGTCTCGGCTACGCCGCGATGCCGCTCCTCATCATGCACGCCGTGCCCGCGCGCGAGACGGCCGCCGCCAACGGACTCAACTCGCTCATGCGGTCTCTCGGCACGAGCGTCGCCGCGGCCCTCATCGGCGCGGTGCTCGCGACCTGGTCGATGCCCTTCGGCTCGGCGGTCGTTCCGACCGACGAGGGATTCCGCATCGCGTTCGCGCTCGGGGCGGCGGCCGCGCTCGTGAGCGCCGTGCTCGCTCTCTTCATCCCGGCGCGCGGCTCGGTCGCCGAACCGCGGCCGTCGTTGCCGAGCGGGTTCGAGTAGCCGCTCGCCGGCGCACGGCCGTCGGCGGCCGGATTTCCCGGGTAATCCTCGACTTTGTCGGTGGTCGGTGGAAACCTCGACTACATGTCACCGTCGACCCGATGGCCGCGGGCGATCCGACCCCTCGCCGTCGGACAGTACCGCCTGCTGACGAGCGCCCTCCTCTTCTCGCTCTTCAGCGCAGGATGCTGGATCGTCGCCGCCGTCTGGCAGGTCGTGCAGCTCGGCGGAACACCCGTCGATCTCTCGCTCGTCGCCGTGGGCGGCAGCGTCGGCCTCGTGCTCGCCGTGCTCTTCGGCGGGGTGCTCGCCGACCGGGTGCCGCAGCGGTTTATCCTGCTCACCGTCGAGGTCGTGCGGGGTCTCGCCTTCGGCGTCGCCGCGTTCCTCGCGCTCACCGGAGTGATCGAGGTCTGGCACCTCGCCGTGCTGTCGTTCGTCATCGGCGTCGCCGACGGCTTCTTCTACCCCGCCTACTCGGCCTGGCTGCCGGCGATCCTCCCCGCCGATCAGCTGCTCGCCGCGAACGGCATCGAGGGCGTGCTGCGACCGACGATGCAGAACGCCGCCGGCCCCGCGGCGGCGGCCGCCCTCATCGCGATCGGCTCGCCGGGGCTCGCGTTCGTTGTCGTCGCGCTCGTACAGGTCGGCGCTGCGGCGGCCCTCATCGCGATGCGGACCACGCCCGTACGCCGCGAGTTCGAGGAGGAGAAGCGCGGCCTGGTGTCGGCGACGTTCCGCGACCTGAGCGGCGGGTTCCGATACATGGTCTCGACGCGCTGGCTGCTCGCGACGCTGCTCTTCTCCATCGTGCTCGTCCTCGTGCTGATGGGACCGATCGAGGTGCTGCTTCCCTTCGCCGTGAAGGATCAGACGGGCGGGGGAGCCGGCGCGTTCGCGTTCGCGCTCGCGGCCTTCGGAGTCGGCGGCGCCGTCGGCTCGATCGCCGTCGCCTCGTTCCGCCTGCCACGCCGGTACCTGACGCTCATGATCCTCGCGTGGGGAGTGGGATGCCTGCCGCTCGCGATCATCGGATTCACCGACCAGCTCTGGGTGATGGTCGTCGCGCTCTTCGTCTGCGGGCTGCTCTTCTCAGGTGCGCAGGTCGTCTGGGGCACGCTGCTCCAACGCCGGGTGCCGCCCGCGATGCTCGGCCGGGTGTCGAGCCTCGACTTCTTCGTGTCGCTCGCCCTCATGCCGATCTCGATGGCGATTGCCGGTCCGGTCGGCGAGTGGTTCGGCATCGCACCGACGTTCCTCGTCGCCGGTACGGTTCCCGTGCTGCTCGCGATCGTGACGCTCGTCATCGCGCGACTCGGCAGCGACGAACTCGCGCACCCGCTCCGGGATGAGCCCGAGGAGGCGCCGGCGAGCGAGGAGAGCGAGGAGCGGTCGGTCTGACTGCTCAGCGAAACCGGCTCAGAGTGAGCGGAGCTCGTCGGGGAGATCGGCCAGGGGTTCGTCGAACTCGGCCGCGGTGAGTCGGCGGGGCTGGTCGTGCACGGCGGCGGGTGCCGTGAGCAGTTCGATCTTCGTCTCGTCGATGCCGGGGAACTGTCGCGCGGTCACGAGCACACGGGACTCGAGCGAGTTCGCGAACTGGTTGTAGCTGCTCACCGTGCGTTCGATCGCCTTGCGCAGCGCATCGGTGTGGCCGGCGAGCGTGCCGATGCGCTGATAGAGCGTGTTGCCGAGATCGAAGAGCTTCTTCGCCTCGTCGGAGACGGACTGCTGCTGCCACGTGAAGGCCACCGTCTTGAGCACGGCCCAGAGGTTCACCGGCGAGGCGAGCGCGACCCGCTTGCCGAAGGCGTAGTCGAGCAGGGCCGGGTCGGCCTCGAGCGCCGCAGCGAGGAGCGACTCGCTCGGGATGAAGGCGATCACGAACTCGGGGCTCGCCTCGAGGCCCTCCCAGTAGGTCTTCTTCGCGAGTGCGTCGATGTGCGCGCGCATCGCCTTGACGTGACGGCCGACGAGCTCTGCGCGACGCGCGCCCTCGTCGCCCGTCGCCGTGACGGCGATCTGACTCGCTTCGAGGTAGTGCTCGAGAGGAACCTTCGCGTCGAGCGGAATCCACTTGTTGCCGGGCAGACGCACGACCATGTCGGGGCGCCCGGCACCGGCATCCGTCGTGAGGGAGGCCTGCGTGTAGAAGTCGACGTACTGGGTGAGGCCCGCGGCCTCGACGACGCGGCGGAGCTGCGTCTCGCCCCAGACCCCGCGCGTGCTGTTCGAGCGCAATGCACTCGCGAGAGACTCGGTCGTCGCGCGGAGTTCTTCGTCGGACTGCTGCGCGCGCTTCAGCTGCTCGGCGAGCGAACCGTACTGTTCGCTGCGCTGGCGTTCGAGTTCGGAGACCTTCGTCTGCATCGACTGCAGCGTCTCGCGCACGGGGCTGAGCGCCTGCAGCACCGCACTCTCGCGCTTGTCGCGCTCGGCGCGCTCGACCTGGTCGCTGCGGTTCTGCTCGACGAGTTCGCGGTACTGCAGCCGCTGCGCCTCGACCTGTCGTTCGAGCGCTTCGGCGGTCGAGAGCGCGGCGGAGAGCTCGGACTGCAGGTTCGCGCGCACCTCGCCCTCGCGCACGCGGAGCTCGCTCAGCTGCGCGTCGTGACGCGCCTGGACGAGCGCCGGGTTCTCACCGCGGGAGCCCGAGCGGGCGAAGAACGCGGTGATGAGGGCGCCGAGCGCGGCGCCGACGACGAGACCGAGGAGGAGGAACAGGATGTCCATGTCGACAGTGTCGCAGCAGCCTCCGACACGGGCGCCGGGGCGCGCGGACCGTCGGCAGCGCGGCGGGATCGTCTACTGCAGGGCCATCGGGCCGTGCACCGACGCGTGCTGAGCGACGGCGACGGGACCGATCGCCCCGATCTTCACGCGGGTGATGTGCGCGAGGCGCTCGAGGTCGTCGACCTCGTGACGCTCGGCGGCGTGCACCATGATCGCGGCGCACGCTTCGGCATCGGCGAGGGCGTCGTGGTGACGGAAGCCCTCGAAGCCCGCGGCCATCGCGGCGACGGGGAGCCGGTAGGAATCGAGGTGGTACGTGCGGCGCGCGACCTGGAGGCTGCAGAGGTAGCGGTAGTCGGGCACCGACAAGCCCGCCGTCGTCGCCGATGCCTTGATGACGCCCATGTCGAAGCCGGCGTTGTGGGCGACGAGCCAGTCGTCGCCCGCGAAGCCGAGGAGATCGTTCTGCAGCTCGCCCCAGCCTGCGGCGCCCGCGACCATGTCGGGCGTGATGCCGTGGATCTTGATGTTCCACTCGAGGAACGCGTCGTGCCCGACGGGCGGCCGGATGTACCAGTGCGCGGTGTCGACGACGCGGCCGTCGCGCACCTTGACGAGCCCGACCGAGCACGCGGAGGCGCTCGAGGAGTTCGCGGTCTCGAAGTCGATGGCGGTGAAGTCGATGGGCACGACACCATACTCACACGCTCCTCCGACAGGCCCCGCCCGGCACGCGGTTCAGTCGGAGACGATCAGGTCGGCCACACCCCGGAGGATCGCCGCGATCGCCGCGTCGCGGGGCGAGGCGGTGCGGGCCGAAGCGGGCGCGCCGTCAGCGCCCCCGTCGACGATGGATGCCGGGCTGCCGAGTTCGACGGCGAGGAAGGGTGAGCCCTCGACCGCCGACGAGCCGTCGATGCGCGGCGTCTGACGTGTCGAGGGAAAGTCGATGAGCAACGCGTCGTAGAACGCACGATTCGTCACTCTGCCGATGTGCTCGCGCACGAGCGGCGCGACGTGCGACGTGAAGTCGCCGTGTCCGCTCGTCTCCCACGCGAGCTCGTCGTCGTCGCACGCGGCGAACAGCACCTCGCGACGCACTCCCGACGCCTGCGGTACCGCGCGCGAACCGTTCTCGGCGGCATCGGAGGCCTCTGCCGCGCGTGTTCGGCCACGCGGCCCGGCGACGCCGCGCGCGACCCGGTACGCCCGCTCATCGGCATCCGTCAGCTCGACCGCTCTCGGGCGCGAGTCGCCGCGCATCCCGCCCGGCGCACGATTCGCTCCACCGGAATGGCAGGAGTCGAAGAAGATGCTGAGGCTCACGCCGTCGGCGGCCAGATCCCACAGGGCCCCGAGGTCGTCGTCGATGATGACGCGGCCCGTGCCGCGGAAGTCGACCGGGCAGAGCGCACTGTCGGGTTCGCCCTCGCCCTCGTCGGCGTTCAGGTCGGGCGTGCGCGTGCCGTGCCCCGAATACTGCACAGCCAGGACGTCGCCGGGCTGGGCCTCGGTGATGAGCTGGAAGATCGAACCGACGATCTGCTCGCGCGTGGCCTCGGCGTTCGTGAGGAGTGTCGTCTCGAACGCTGCCGCCGAGAACATGTCGCGCCAGGCGCGGGCGTCCGCCACGGCACCGCTCAGGCGATCCGCGGTCTGCGGGTACTCGTCGATGCCGATGCAGAGAGCTCGCTTCGCGCCGCCGAGCGATCGCGACGAGTCGGCGGGCACTGGCGGCACGGAGTCGCGCGGTTCCACCGAGCGGCTGTCGGCGGTGAACGGCACGATGTCGTCACGCTCGAGAATCCGCCGGGCGACGCTGTTCATCGTGGGAGGGTCGTTGTCGAAATCGCCGTGGTGCTCCGCCGCCGTGCCGCTGCGGTCGGTGCGCTCGTTCGGGCCGAGGACGAGGTCGCCGCCGTCGCCGTCGAGGAACCGGCTGACGCGTTCGTTCTGCTCGATCGAGGCGGCGAGACCGAGGATCGGCGTGCCGACGACGGGCTCGAACGCCCGAGAGACGAGGTAGAGCAGCGACTTGCCGTAGACGTCGAGGCACGTGTCCTCGTGTTCGGCCGCGTCGTGCATCGTGAAGACAGCGAGTGAACCGATCGAGTCGGCGCGGGGGAGGAGCATCTTCTCGAACGTGTCCATGCGGACGGCCGGAGCAAGGAAGGTGACCGTCCGGAACTCGGGAACGTTCTCGTCGAGCGCCATCGGAATGAAGTGCGAGTGGAAGATCGAGCCCGCGCTGTGGCCGATCGCGTGCACGCTCACGCGGCTCGCACGAGGGTCGGCGCCCATCCACGCTCCGAGCTGCGTCGCGAACACGCGCGCGCCGCCGTGCGGGTCGCTCGACGCGGCCGCATCGAGTTTCATGTCGTTCCAGATGGCGCCGCCGCCGAGGAGGCGCGCACCCTTCTCGACGAGGAGGTCCTTCGTCTCGTCGAACCAGCCGCGGGTGCCGCCGGTCAACCACCGCACGATCGCATCGGAGAGGGCGCCGACGAGGCCGGTCCGCCACACGAAGTGGATCGGGTAGACCCCGTTCGCCTTCCACCACGCGACCTGCCGTTCGGCGATCTCGAAGCCCGATTCGAGGTCGACGAGGCCGCCGTGCGCAAAGATCACGATCGGCACGTCTGCCGGGTCGTGGGCGTCGATGAAGGCGGGCAGGTGCGTCTCGACGATCGCCCGGATGTCGGCGGTGACCGTGGTGAACTCGGCGATGCTCTGCGGATCGAGGTTCTCCTCGGAGGACCGGTCGAGTCGACCGTCGTCGAGGGTGATGACGTGCGGCTTGAGAGCCTTCAGCTGCGCGGGGGAGAGCGACATGAGAGGGGCCTTTCGGATTCAGGAGAACGTGACGGTGGCGCGGGGGTCGGCGTAGGCGACGTAGGCGAGCCAGTTGAGATCGCCGCGGCTCCGGGCTCGTTCGCGCGCGGCCGCCAGCGCATGGGCGACGGATGACGGCGGGCGCCCGAGCAGTCGCGTATAGAACTCGCGCACGAAGATGCCGGCCGACTGGTCGTCGACGGCCCACGAGCATCCGATGAGGGCACCGATCCCGCCGCGGAGGAAGACCTCGGGAAAACCGCCGGCCCCGGCCGAACTCGAGGCGAGTCGACCGACGTCGCACGCGTTGAGGAAGACGATCGGCCGAGCGCCGTCAGCGTCACGAGCGGCGAGATCACGCCGCAGGTCGTCGGCGCTGTACGCCGCGCCCTCCACCGCGTCGGTGGGGTCGAACCCCGCGAGGAGCAGGCGGGGGTGAGGCGGGTCGCCCGTCGTCCACTCGCCGTGACCCGCGAAGTGCAGCAGGTCGAACGGACCGCTCAGGAGACCGGTGACTCCGCCCGCGTCATCCGGGTCGACAGCGCGCGAATGCAGTCTCCTCGTGACGAACTGGCGCTCGGCCTCGACGAAGGGCAGCCGATAGGCCGGGGCGCGGTAGTCGGGGCAGATGTGCCGAGTGCGCGTGCGGGCGACGTCGAAGTGCTGAGGGAGCGCGGGCCCGTAGACCCATCGCGTCAGCCCGTGGTCGCCGAGGAACCGATGAGCCGGGTCGATGTCACCGTCGGGGGAGACGAGGTGCACGATCTCCCAGGGGATGTCGAACTCGCCCGTCGTCTGGATGATGAGGCCGTCGAGGGACGCACGGTTGTTCCAGAGCAGGAGCCGCGCGGGCTCATCGAAGAGCGAGACGAAGAGTCGGGTGCCGATGTCTTCGAGTCCGGAGTCCGCCGCCGCACGTCTGTCGGCCGGGCGGTGCGCGGCAGCGACCCGCGAGCGCACCGTCGCCAAGCCCTCGAGCACGCGACGGATGTACATGCGCTTGTCGGGGATGACCTTGACGCACGAGGCCGACTCGTCACCGATCACGAGTGAGAAGGTGAGGGTCGAGACGCCCTCCGCGAGCGACTCGTCGACACTGATCGTCGGCAGCGCCACGATCGCGGGGTCGGGCTCGGTCGCGACGGCTCGACTCCGGGCGATGCGCCCTCGAAGCCGTGTCTCGGCGGGACGGATGTCTGTCGAGACGAGGATCGTCGCGATCGGCAGCGGCGTCGACTGTCGGAGAACGACGGTCACTTCGGCGCGGCCGACGTCGACGGCGACGAGATCGAACGTGCACGAGTCGACGTCGCGCTCGCCGCGGGGCAGGTGCAGCCTCTGCTCGGCCGGCTGCTCTGGAGCGAGCCGGTAGCCGCGCGGCGAGAGCGTCACGATGACGTCGTCGTCGGGGATGACGCTCGGACGAGCCGTGCCCGATGCCGCGTCGCAGGTGGCCTCGAGTTCGGTGCGGCTGAGCGAGACGGTCACGGTCACGACGTCGTCGACGCGTGACGACGCCGGCATCTCGGCGAGCACGTGGGCGTCGACGGGTGCGGAGCCGAGTGAATCGTCGAGACGGCGGGGACTGGGCGTCGCGAGGATGGGGCCGACATCGGCGCGCGGCACGGCGACATCGTCGATGCGGGGGAAGGCTTCGCCGAGCGGCTCGTCGAGCGTCTTCTCGTCACCCGCATCGCCGAATCCGGTCTCGTCCCCGGGCGGCGGAAGATGCTCGCCCTCGGGGGTGAGCGAGAACCACGTGACGCAGTTCTCGGCGTCGGAGACGCTCTCGAACTCGAGCACGAAACCGTCGATCGGGAAGCGCTCGGCCGTGAGTGCGGCGCTCGCGGTGTCATCCGTGCCGGCCGAGAACCGCACGGCGCGGGCTGCCCCGGGCTCCCGCACGAGTACGACGAGTCGCGCGGCGTCCGCGTCGTGAACGGTGATGGTGAGCCGCACCGGAACCTCGGCGTACTCACCACCGTCGCTCGAGGCGAAGGCGAAGGTCTCGAGCACGGTCGCTCGCACGCCGGGCGGGAGGCCGGCGGCATCCGTCGAGGCCTCGGGCAGCGACGCCGCATCCGTTCGGGCGGGACCGTCGAACCGCACATCGACGCGGTTCGTCACCATGACGTGCTCCGCGGAACGCGCATCTCGACCTCCGCCAGTGGATGGCCTGCCGACAGAAAGGCGAGCAATGCTCGCGTTGGTGTCGAGCGCAGCATATTCCTGTGACGAGCCTCTGCGCCAGAGGGGGTTTCCGGCCCGCGTGCGCGGCGTTCGGCGGGCGTGTGGCGCGCGCGTCCGTCATCCGCCGCTCGGCACTGTCGGCCGCCGCCGGTAGACTGACCCCCCGTGGCTCTCACTATCGGTATCGTCGGTCTGCCCAACGTCGGCAAGTCCACCCTTTTCAACGCTCTGACCAAGAATCAGGTGCTCGCAGCGAACTACCCGTTCGCGACGATCGAGCCGAACGTCGGAGTCGTGAACCTTCCCGACCCGCGTCTCGCGACGCTCGCCGGCATCTTCGGCTCCGAGCGCATCCTGCCCGCCGCGGTGTCGTTCGTCGACATCGCCGGCATCGTGCGCGGTGCGAGCGAGGGTGAGGGGCTCGGTAACAAGTTCCTCGCGAACATCCGTGAGGCCGACGCGATCGCTCAGGTCGTGCGCGGCTTCGACGACTCCGACGTCGTGCACGTCGACGGCAAGGTCGACCCGAAGTCCGACATGGAGACGATCAACACCGAGCTGATCCTCGCCGACCTCGAGACCCTCGAGCGCGCCATCCCGCGCTTCGAGAAGGAGATCAAGGGCAAGAAGCTCGACCCCTCGGTTCTCGCCGCTGCCATCGAGGCGCGCGATGAGCTACAGAAGGGCACGCCGCTCTCGGCCGCGTCGGTCGACCTCGAGCCCATCGCGGAGCTCGGTCTGCTGACCGCCAAGCCCTTCATCTACGTGTTCAACGTCGATGAGGCCGTGTTGACGGATGACGCGAAGAAGGCCGAACTCGCGGCCCTCGTCGCTCCCGCCGAAGCCGTCTTCCTCGACGCGAAGATCGAGTCGGAGCTCATCGACCTCGACCCCGAAGACGCGGCCGAGCTCCTCGCGTCGACCGGTCAGACCGAGTCGGGTCTCGACCAGCTCGCCCGCATCGGCTTCGACACGCTCGGCTTGCAGACCTACCTCACGGCCGGTCCCAAGGAGTCGCGCGCGTGGACGATCCACAAGGGCTGGAAGGCCCCTGCTGCGGCCGGCGTCATCCACACCGACTTCGAGCGCGGCTTCATCAAGGCCGAGGTCATCTCGTTCGCCGACCTCGTCGAGACCGGTTCGGTCGCTGAGGCCCGCGCGAAGGGCAAGGCCCGCATGGAGGGCAAGGACTACGTCATGCAGGACGGCGACGTGGTGGAGTTCCGCTTCAACGTGTAGACGGGCCGTCCGCGCTCGGCGACTCGGTGAGCGCCGCGGCGTAGCCCCGCATCGAGCGTTGGTAGCGGGGAAGGGTATCGATCTGCGCCTCGATGGCGACGCGGAGCGCCTCGTCCTTCCGGCCTGCACTGTGCAGCGCGAGAGCCAGCACGACACGCGGTGCCGAGCCGGTCGACTCGTGGGTCGGCGCGGCGCTCAGCACAGCGATGGCTTCGTCGAGTCGACCGAGGTTCCGCAGGGTCGACCCGTATTGCACCGCGAGCTGAGCATGCCGAGCATCGTCGAGGCCGAGCTCGAGCGCACGCTCGTACTCGATGCCGGCCTCGGCCTCGTAGCCCATCGAGTCGTACATGCCCGCGAGCTCGAAGGCCGCCCTTCCGTCGCTCGCCGGGCACGCGTCGGCGAGCGCGCGCATCGCCGCAACGCCGTCGTCGCGGCTCAGAGAGTCGAATCTCTCCCACAGTTCCGCGACGGACTCTTCCCATCGGTCGATCTCTGCTGTCATGGGGTCCAGTGTGGCAGGCGGGAGGGTGCGTTCCCTGCCGCGCGCTGCACGCATGCGCGCAGCAGATTCCTCAGAAGATCCGCCGCACCTCCTGCGGCCATCCGCACGCCTCGGCGAGTCTGCCCGCCCACATCCTCGCCGTACCGTCGTCGGCGACATCCACGATCGTGAGCCCGCCGAGGTGGTGCTCGAAGGGTGCCACGGGGCCGTCGGAGACCTCGAGCGACCCGTTCGTCGCGTCGACGCTCACGGCCGTGCTGATGTCTTCGAGGCCGCCCGCGTAGATGTAGACGCCCGCGTCCTTCATCTCGTCGACGACCGCCGAGGCGAGTGGGCCGCGCTCGCGGAACCACTCATCGCCGTGGTCGCCCACCCACTGCTGGTTGAAGTAGATGATGTAGTGCGTCATGCTCCCCGTTGTATTCGGGGTGGTGCACTCCGTCAACCCCCGTCGGGCCGGGTTTGCCCGGTCACGGATGCTGCAGATTTCGGTGACACGCCGCCGGAGGCATCCGACCTGCCGAGACGACGCCGGCTTCGCAGCATCCGCGCACGGGCGGATGACGGCGGCCGGGTCAGCGGCCGCCGAAGGGCGTGAAGCGGTGGATGTCGACGTTCTCGGGCGGCTCGCTGCTGACGGTGATCGTCGTGATGGCGGTGCCGTCGGCCGAGAGCACGTGGATGCACCCCTGATCGAAGTAGCGCAGATCGTCGTGGTCGCCGGAATCGTGCGGTTTGCCGAACGGGATGTCTGAGCGGGTCGGATCTGCCGTCATCCCTTTCACGAATGCCGGGAATCGCTCGGACTGGTAGCCGCGCCCGCCGATCTCGACGCTCGCGATGCGTCCGCGCCGTGAGCCGAGACGCACGCCGGGAAGCCCGCGCACGTGAGCCACGAGCGGATCGTCTTCGGGGCGGCCGAGCGCGTCGAGGAAGAGCGTGAACTCGCCCGAGCGCCAGCGGTGGATACCGTGCGAGATGCTCACACCGACGGGAACCGCCGTGATCGAGAGCGGCGTCTCTCCGGCCGAACCGAGTTCGTACTCGACGAGGAGATCGCGCGTGCCGTACCGGTGCAGATCGGTCGCGCCGCTCGATGCCGCCGGAGCGCCGAGCACTCCGTGCATGTCGTCGCGAGTCGGCGGCCACGCGACCCCCGACAGGAGCGTCTCGGTGTGCCGATACGAGCCGCCATCGGCATCCTCGCGCAGTCGAATGCGCGCGCTCAGAACCCGCCCGCCCTCGACCTGCATGTCGACGCCGCCGTCGAACACGACGAGACGACGCGGAAAACCGGACGACACGGCCCATCGCTCGATCGCGGCACCGGCCAGGCGCGCGACGGCCGCGTACTCCTCGCCGAACTCCGGCGTTCCGAGCACGTCGAGGAATGCGCGGAGCTGGCCGGCGGGCGGAGGTACAGGAGCGGGCCGTTCGAGCACGATCTCGGAGAGCCGATCTTCGGTGAAGACCAGACGAACGCGGTCGGCTTCGAGCGCGAAGAGATCGGATGACGGGTCGAGCGCCGCGCCCAGAACCTCACGTGCCCGATCGCGATCGCTGCGGGCGTCGAGGCCGGCGATGAGGGCGGCCGGCCGGGGATAGGCGCCCTCGCCGACCAGGGAGAACGTCATACGCTGCGCGCCGTCAGAGTCGATCGTGGGCGGGGCGGTGCCCGCGGCGAGGGCCTGCGAGAGCTCGACCGCGTCGCTGTCACTCGCTTCGCCGAGCGCGTCGATGTGCCGCCAGATCTCGCCCGTGATGGTCGGAGTGAGCGGCCGGCTGCGGAGCGGATGCCAGCTCTCGGGTCGCCATGATCCGCCGCCCGGGTGGAACATCAGCACGTCATTCCGCTGACCGTTCCAGCACGCACTCATGAACTCGCGGAGCTCCCAGCCGTTGGCGAGGCCTGTGGCGTACTGCTCGTCGGTGAGAGCGAAGAGGGCGTCGCCCGATCCGTGACCGACCTGCTGGTCGACACCGACCCAGGCGCGCCCTGTCGAGACCTCGACTCCGAGGCTCGGGCGCTCGGCGATCTCGACGAAACGCCTCAGGTCGGGCTTCCTGTCCTTGTCCGCCTTGCGCTTCGACATGGTTCCATTCTGTGCGTCGCGGGCTGCGATTTCTGACGGCCCGCACGCACGCGCCGTCTGAACGGCGGGCCTAGGATCGAGCGCAACCGACCCATACGAGGGAGCACCCATGCGCATCAGTGCACGCAACCGTCTGAAGGGCACCATCGTCGAGGTGACGAAGGGCGCGACGACCGCCCACGTTCGCATCGACGTGGGCGGCTCCCTCGTCACGGCCTCCATCACGAATGACGCGGTCGACGAGCTCGGGCTCGTCGCGGGCGGCGAGGCCTATGCCGTCGTCAAGGCCTCCGACGTCATGGTCGCCGTCGACGACTGAGCCTCGTGCGAGAGATTCGACTGTTCCCTGAGGTCGTCACCGATTGGCCACTCTGGGATGACGAAGGCGATGACACGAGCGCCGAAGCTCTCGGGCTGTCGCCGCAACTGGCCGAGCGACTGATCCGCTGGAACGACATGTGGCAGACCTGCCGAGACCCCATTCGCGGCTGGCGTCGAGAGTCGGATCGTTCGGCTTGGGAGGCCGGGCGGCCGCGCCTCGTGCGTGCCCTCGCGGCTGAGCTTCGCGGCGTCGCGACGGTCATCGACGGGTAAGGGCACGGGGCATCCCCTCAGTGGAGAAGGAGATCGGGCGCGACACGCCGCTCGGCGGCATCCGCCGCGCCGCATCGTGCGCGGGATCTCCGTATCGGTCGCGCACGGCGGATGCGAGAAGATGACGGGATGCATGTCTCGGGAGGGGAGAGGTGAACGTGGCGACGCCCCGACTGTTCCCCTTCGATCGCGTGGTGACACGCGCCGGTGTCGGGCGCGCCGGCGAGTTGCAGGGCCGGGCGTGCGTGCTCATCCCGTTCGTGCCCTTCGACGGCATGTGGGACTTCCACGACATCGATGCCGCCGCGCCGGGCGACTACGAGGCGTCAGCGTGGCGCGGTGACGACGCCTCGCGTCGACAGTTCCGCGAGTGGGACATCGAGTGGGTGCCGCAGAGCGAGGTGCGCGCGTTCGTCGCGGCGCATTTCTGGCACCTCGATGCGGATCGCCTGCCCCTCGGTGAACCCAATGGCAGCGGCGCGCTCCTCGCCGCACTCGTCGTCGACGCGATCGCCGACCGATACCCCTCAGTCGCTGTCGAGTACGTGCCGGCGGGTTCCGAGCGTCATTTCGCAACCGCGATCTTCACGCCGCAGAATCGAGACGGCGCCGTGGTGACGCTGTACGTGAATCACGACGAGTCGTTCGAACTTCACGTGAGAAGTTTCATCGTCGTCGATATGCCGGCCACCGAGGGAAGCGTCCCGGAACGGGCGTCGGCGATCGTGACCATGATCGTCGCTGTCGCGTCGAACGGGATTCGCCGCGGGCTGCCCGATCGACTGATCGGAAACGGATTCAGGCGTGTCGGGCCGTGGCGCACGTGAGCAGTCGCGGGAGAGGGAATCGATTCCTCAACAGAATCGCCGAGGTGGTGAACCTCGTCGCAACGGCCGTCGTGGCGTGCGTCCTCGTCGTCGCGGTGATCCTCGGCGTCGTCCAGATCCTCGACGTGAACCAGCCGGTCGTCTGGGGCACGTTCCGACACGAGTACTGCGTCGATCGACCCCGAGGCGGATGCTCGAGCATCGGCCGGTGGACGAGCGACGACGGCGCCATCGAACTGCTCAGCGTGAGGCTCGACGGAAACGTCGATTCGCGGGGCCTGGCGCGGGCCAGCTATCAACCGGAGGGGGTGTCGAACGATGCTGACAACAACATCGTTCACGGCGAGTTCGGCACGAACGTGGCATTCTGGGCGCCCTGGCTCCTCGCTGTCGTGATCGCCGGCCTTCTCGCCGTGCGCACCGGCTGGGTGAACAGATTCACGCTCAGGGGCGGACGCATCGTCCGGAAGCCGCGTCGACCCGCGGGAGTCGCGCCGAGGCATCGTGCATGAGTCGAGGGATGCCTCGCAGGAGGTCTGACGCGCGCGCATCTTGACTCCCGGCGGCAGCGGCGTATGCTCGTTAACTCTCGAACATGCGTTCGATGAGTGCCTGCCCCGGAGACGACTATGACCACGATGACCGACACGTTGACCGTCTGGACGACGACCCGAGGCGTACCCGAGCGCATCTTCTGGCGCGGGCGGCGGTGGAACGTCATCGATATCCCGACGCCGTTGCACGGTGAGGCGATCGATGTGCCCGACCTCATCACCCACCCGCCCATGCGACGCATCGGCTGGAGGTTCACGGTGCGCACGCCCGATCACTCCGACGTCAGACTCATCGACGTGCGCCACGACGGCGAGCACTGGAGCCTCATCCGCGACCTCGGCTGAGCGCGGCGGGCGTCATCGAACGCGACCGGGGTCGCGAATGCGACAGGATGACGGGATGGACGCCATCGCGCGAGCTCGGGAGCTGTACACCCGGGGCAATCACCGTGCGGCGATCGATCTGCTCCGTCCCGCAGCCGAGGCCGACAGTACGCCGTACGAGGCGAGGCTCGCGCTCGCGGAGATCTACCGCGACATGGGCTGCCCCGATCAGGCGGGTCGGTGGGGCATCGCGATCGACGGGTGGACGACCGAGCGGGAGCGCGATCGGCTCGCATCGTTGCTCGCCGCGACGGGAGTGTCGGATCGACGGGTCCGGAGCTTCCTCCGCATTCCGGCCGAAGCATCCGAGCCGATCGATCTCGGTGAGCTCATCAGCGCACTTCCCGTGGAGCACCGTCGTCTGAGGGCCCGTCTGCGCCCCGCTCCCGGCGCGCCGGCCGCCGAGCGCGCTGCCGGCTTCGCGCTCGTCGCTGCTGTTCTCTTCGGCCTCGCGAGCGTGCTGATCATGGCGATCGGTCTCGTCGGCACGTACCTCAGCGTTCTCCTCTCCGCCGAGAGTTCTCCGGCGCTCGTGCAGTGGAGTGCGGTCTCTGCTCTGCTGAGCGGAGCCGCGGCGCTCGTGGCGAGCGCGATCGCCGTGATCATCTCGCGGGCTCCGGGCGCTGTGTGGCGAATCGTGTCGGCCGGCATCCTCGTGCTCATCGGCCTTTCTCTGAGCGGCATGTTCTCGGGTATCGCCGCCTGACCGAGCGCGTGGCCCCACCCCGCATCTCACAAACGCTGCAGCGCGGATGAGCGCAGACCTTTACACGAGAGGTCACCCCGAGACGTCTCGGCGAAACGGCCGCTGCCTAGCGTCGAGGCAGGTCGTCATGTGCGGCCGTCCACTTCTGAAGCGCTCGGAGCATCCCCTTGTCCTATGTGAAGCCCGCCGAACTCGTCACGACTCTGATCGACGCCGGTGAGACGAAGATCTTCCTGTCCACCCGCGACACCATCATCCGTTCGACGATGGGCGGTGCGCTCCTCACGATCGCTGCCGCGTTCGCGGTCACGGTGAGCGTCACGACCGGGGTGCCGCTGCTCGGCGCCGTCCTCTTCCCCGTCGGCTTCATCATGCTGTACCTGCTCGGATATGACCTGCTCACGGGCGTCTTCGTGCTCGGCCCCCTCGCGTGGATGGACAAGCGACCCGGCGTCACGATCGGCGGAGTCCTCCGCAACTGGGGCCTCGTCTTCGTCGGCAACTTCATCGGAGCGTTCACGGTCGCCGTGCTCATGGCGATCGTTGTGACGTACGGCTTCTCGGAGGCACCCAACGAGGTCGGCGTCGCGATCGGGCACATCGGTGAGGGCCGCACCGTCGGCTACGCCGATCACGGGGCGGCGGGCATGCTCACGCTCTTCATTCGCGGAGTGCTCTGCAACTGGATGGTCTCGACGGGCGTCGTCATGGCGATGATCGCCAAGGATGTGCCGGGCAAGGCGATCGCCATGTGGATGCCCATCATGCTGTTCTTCTTCATGGGCTTCGAGCACTCGATCGTCAACATGTTCCTCTTCCCGTCGGGCCTCCTCCTCGGCGCGCAGTTCACGATCATGGACTACCTCGTCTGGAACGAGATCCCCACCGTCCTCGGCAACCTCGTCGGCGGACTCGTCTTCACCGCCATCCCGCTCTACGTCACGTACGCCCGCGCGAAGGCACCTCGTAACGAGACGCCCCGCCGCCCGGTCGAACCGCGCGTCTCACGCCGCCGCGGCCTCGCCGGCAGCGTCGCGTCGTCGGCGGCCTCCGCGCCCACCGCGAAGGTCTGAGCGGTCCGGGCGGCTCGCGGGGGGAGAGCGCGAAAGTAGGCTGGTGGGGCGGATGACGCGTGCCCGCGACTCCCACCGAACCGAAGGAAGCCTGCATGAGCCTCGTCCGTCTGAATGATGTCGAGGTGCGCTTCGAGAAGTCGCTCGTGCTGCGTGAGGCCTTCCTCCGCCTGGAGCCCGGAGATCGCGTCGGACTCATCGGTCGGAACGGCTCGGGCAAGTCGACGATCCTGAAGCTCATCCTCGAGCAGGTCGCGCCGTCCTCGGGCACGGTGAGCCTCGATCCCGGCGTCCGCATCGGCTACTTCTCGCAGTTCTCCGAGCTCGACGGTTCGGCGAGCATCCTCGAGGTGCTCGATGGCCTCTTCACCGACATCCGCGCGATCGAAGACGAGCTCGCGTCGATCGACGCCGCGATCGCCGCCGATCCGATGGGCGACCTCGACGCGCTCATCCTGCGGCAGTCCGAGCTCTTCGAGGAGATGGAACGGCTCGACGGGTGGGAGTACCGCCGTCACATCGACACGGCGCTCACGCGGCTCGGGTTCGACGACATGCACCGGTCGCTCCCGATCGACGAGCTCTCGGGCGGGTGGCGGAACCGCGCCGCCCTCGCGAAGATCCTGCTCGAGGGTGCCGACGTGCTGCTGCTCGACGAGCCCACGAACTACCTCGATGTCGCGGGCGTCGAGTGGCTCGAGACGTGGTTCCGCTCGTTCCGGGGCGCGGCGATCATCGTGTCGCACGACCGCTCGTTCCTCGACGCCGTCGTCACGCGCATCGTCGAGGTCGAGAACTTCCACCTGCACGAGTACCCGGGCAACTTCGGCGAGTACATCGTGCAGAAGCAGTTCCGCCTGAAGACGCTCGAGCAGCAGTTCCTGCACGAATCCGAGCTCCTCGCCTTCGAGGCCGAGGGCATCGCCGACCGCCGCGAGGCGCAGAAGGCGGCGAGCAGGAAGCTCGATTCGCAGCTCGCGCACATCAAGAAGTCACGCGCGCCTCGGCCCGTCGACCAGATCATCACCGAGATCTACGGCTCGCTGCATGTGAAGGACGTGCTGTGCCGCGTCTCGGGCATCGGCAAGGCCTACGGCGAGAAGACGCTCTTCGACGACGTCAGCTTCGAGATCCGCCGCGGCAACCGGTACGCCGTCGTCGGTGCGAACGGAAGCGGGAAGTCGACGCTCCTCCGCGTGCTCACGGGCGATGAGCGACCCGATGTCGGAGAGGTCGCGTGGGCCGGGGGAGTGCGCGTCGTGTCGTACAACCAGATGCTCGACGAACTCGACGATTCCGACACCGTCGCGCACGCCGTCAACGCGCTGCCCGGCAGCCTCGCATTCACGGCGACGCGGAAGTCGGTGGGGCGCTTCCTCGCGATGTTCCAGTTCAGCGAGGCCGACATGCAGAAGAAGCTCGGCATGCTCTCGGGCGGTCAGCGGGCCCGTGTGGCCATGGCGCAGTGCCTGCTCTCGGGTGCATCCGTGCTGCTGCTCGACGAGCCGACCAACCACCTCGACCTCTCGAGCACGCAGGTCATGGAGCGCGCCCTCGTCCACTTCCCGGGCGCTGTCGTCGTCGTCAGCCACGACCGGTTCTTCACCGACAAGGTCGCCAACCGCACGATCCAGTTCGAGGGTGCCGGCGTCGTCGAGGTGCGCGCGGCATAGGCCCCCGGCATCCGCGCCGGACCCGCCGACGGATGACGGCGAGAACGCCCCTCGCCGCGCGTGCCCCGCGCACCGTACACTTCATGATGCAACGTGCGGATCGGGCGTGAGATCTACCACGGGGCTGCTGGGTAGTCAGCGCCGACGGGAGGGGAGCCCGGATGTTCCGAACTCATGCCATTGCGGCGGCGATCGCGGCGATCGCGATCGTCAGCGGAGGTGCGCTCGCACCCGTGCACGCGGCGGAGGAGCCGGCGCCGATCACGTCGGCGACGAGTACGCCCGCACCGAATACGCCGGCACCGAGTACGCCGGCGCCGAGCGATGCGCCGGGCGGGGATGAATCGCTTCAGCACATTCCAGTGGAGACCGAGGCTCCGGTGGCGACGTCGGCGCCCACCGAGCCTGCGCCGGTCGACCCGGCACCGGCCGAGACGCCGGCACCGCAGGCACCCGTCGAGACCGCGACGCCCGAGCCCGTCATCCCGACGCCTGCGCCCACCCCGCTCGCGCCGCAGTCGACGACGAAGCCCGATGTGCGCGCCGCGTCCCAGACCGTCATCGCGCCGTTCCCCAACGGCGTCAACCGCCTCGCGGGCGTCGACCGCTTCGAGACCGCGATCGCCGTCTCGAAGCGATTCGCACCGAGCATCCCCGTGCTCTACATGTCGACGGCGACCGACTTCCCCGACGCGCTCACCGCCGCCGCAGCCGCGGCGAAGGGCGGCGGACCCCTTCTTCTGACCTATGCCGATGTGCTGCCGCCGGCGGTCAAGGCCGAGATCCAGCGACTGTCGCCCGAGCGCATCATCGTCGTCGGCGGCGAGGCGATCATCGGCGGTGCGGTCTTCAACGAACTGTCGAATCTCGCTCCGCGCATCAGCCGCCTCGGCGGAAGCGACCGCTACCAGACCGGCGAGATCCTCGCGCTCGAGGCGTTCAACTCCTCCGCCGAGGCATTCATCGCGACGGGCCGCGACTTCCCCGACGCCCTCGCCGCTTCGGCCGCCGCCGGTGCGCGCTCCGCGCCCGTGCTGCTCGTCGACGGCCTCGCCGACACAGTGCGCGAGAGCACCGTGCGGGCCTTGCGCTCGCTCGGGGTGACCTCCGTGCGCCTCGCGGGCGGCACCGGAGCGGTGAGCGCCGGCATCGAGTCCGCTCTCCGATCGTTCGGTTTCTCGATCGAGCGGTATCAGGGCGAAGACCGGTACCTCACGGCATCGGCCATCAACACGGCGGTCTTCGGTTCGAACATCCGCACCGTGTTCTTCGCGACCGGGCTCGAGTTCCCCGACGCGTTGGCCGGTGCGGCCCTCGCGGGCGGAATGAAGATGCCGCTCTACATCACGCGCGTCGGCTGCATCCCGCACCCCGTGCACACCGCGCTCAACGCGATCAACCCGCCCGCCCGCGTCATCCTCGGAGGCGAAGGAGCGGTCAACTCTTCGGTCGAGACCAACACGGCGTGCGCCGCCGCGTGGACGAAGCCCGCGAACGGACGCATCACCGACGTCTACGGCCCGCGCACCCCGATCTGCACGCCGGGAGGCTGCTCGAACAGCTTCCACTACGGCACCGACATCGGCACGGGCTGCTGGTCGCCGATCTACGCCGCCGCCGGTGGCCGCGTCACCCACGCGTCGTGGCTCGGCACGTACGGCAACTACATCAAGATCTCGCACGGCTCCTCGATCGATACGGGCTACGCGCACCTCGTGAACGGGGGATACCTCGTGAAGGTCGGTGACGTCGTCTCGACGGGTCAGCAGATCGGTTGGTCGGGCACGACGGGCGCATCGACCGGATGCCACCTCCACTTCGAGGTGTTCTCCTCGGGCCTCCGCATCGATCCGCAGCCGTTCATGCTCCAGCGGGGCGTGCGTCTCGGCTGAGCCGGGCCGGCACGAATCCGCACTACGATCGGCGGGTGAGCTCTGACGACTTCCGTGCCCTGGGCGATGAGCCCTTCGTCCTCCTGACGACGTTCCGCCGCACCGGCGAGCCCGTGCCGACCCCCGTGTGGATCGTGCGCGACGGCGACCGTCTGCTCGTGACGACCGTCGCGAACTCCGGCAAGGTCAAGCGCATCGGTCACACGTCGCGCATCGAACTCGTCGCGTCGGATCGCGTCGGCGTCGTCACGGAGGGCGCTCCCGTCATCGTCGCGGAAGCGCGAGCGGATGACTCGGACGAGGTGCGATCGGTGCTCGACGACGCTCTCGTCGCGAAGTACGGCGACCGCTACCGCGAGGTGCGCTCGGCGCGTGAGGCGAGTCGCCCCGACCTGCG
Source organism: Agromyces atrinae (assembly GCF_013407835.1). NCBI lineage: Bacteria > Bacillati > Actinomycetota > Actinomycetes > Micrococcales > Microbacteriaceae > Agromyces > Agromyces atrinae. The sequence goes on from NZ_JACCBI010000001.1 coordinate 26,920, forward strand.
CTCGACCGCGCTCGTCATCACTCCGGTCTGAGGCCCGTCGCCGTCATCCGCCGGTCGCCGTCATCCGCCGGTCGACTGGGCCGCCCTACGGCAGGATCGAGTCGATGTAGCCGCCGTCGACACGCACGGCCGCCCCGGTCGTCGCCGAGGCGAGCGGTGAGCTCAGGTACACGACCATGTTCGCGATCTCGGCGGGTTCGATGAGGCGTTGCAGCAGCGACTGCGGGCGGTGCACGCGCATGAACTCGCGCTGCGCCTCGTCCCACGGCAGCGCCGGGTCGACGAGCTCGTAGACGAAGTCCTCGACGCCGCCCGTGTGCGTCGGGCCGGCGAGCACCGAGTTGACCGTCACTCCGCTTCCCGCGGCGGCCTTCGCGAATCCGCGCGAGACTCCGAGCAGGGCCGTTTTCGAGACGCCGTAGTGGATCATCTCGGCCGGGGTCACGACCGCCGAATCGCTGCCGATGTATTGGATGCGGCCCCAGCCGCGCGCCATCATTCCGGGAAGGTAGAGGCGTGTGAGTCGCACGGCGGCGAGCACGTTGACCTCGAAGTAGCGGCGCCACTCCTCGTCGCTGATCTCGAGAGCCGTCGTCGCGCCGAAGATGCCGAGGTTGTTGATGAGGATGTCGACGTCGGGGTAGCGCTCGGCCGCCGTGAGCGCACCTTTCTCGGTCGCGATGTCGGCCACGAACTTCTTGATGTCGGCGTCGGGCACGGCGCGGGTGAGGGTTTCCGCCGCCCGTGTCACACTGCGGGAGTTCCGGCCGTTGAGGATGACGGTCGCACCCGCTCGCGCGAGACCCTCGGCGATCGCCGCACCGATTCCCTGACTCGAGCCGCTGACGAGCGCCGTCTTACCGCCGAGGTCGATCTGCATGAGAGTCCTTCCGTCGAAGCGGGCATCTCTAGTGTGAACCACCGCGCTCTCGAGAACATGCCCGAGTGCGGGGGATACCTGCGACACACGCTCGCCCTCGACGGCGTCGGCGGTCGGTGCGAGCATGGGGGCATGCCGGAGTTGCCCGAGGTCGAGGCGCTCGTCGGATACCTCGACGGGCGAATGCGTGGTCTCACGGTCGCGCGCGTGCAACTCGCGTCGTATGCGGCTCTCAAGACCGTCGACCCGTCTCTCGACTCGCTCGTCGGCGAGCCCGTCCGCGGCGTGAGTCGGCACGGCAAGTTCATCGACATCGCGATCGGCGACGCGCACCTGGTCGTCCACCTCGCGCGGGCCGGGTGGCTGCGGTGGAGCGATGCCGTCTCGTCGGCCGTCATCAAGCCCGGCCGATCACCGATCGCGCTGCGCGTCGTCCTCTCCGACGGCAGCGGCTTCGACCTCACCGAGGCGGGGTCGAAGAAGTCGCTGTCGATCTCGGTGGTGCGAGCCCCCCGCGACCTCCCCGGTGTCGCGCGGCTCGGCCCCAACCCGCTCGATCCGGCGTTCACCCGCGCCGACTTCGGCAGGGCGCTCGCCGGGCGGCGCACCCAGATCAAGGGGCTGCTGCGCGACCAGAGCGTGTTCGCGGGCATCGGAAATGCCTACTCCGACGAGATCCTGCACGCGGCGCATCTCTCACCGTTCGCGATCGCCGCCACCCTGCCCGAGGCCACCGTCGACGAGCTCTTCGCCGCGCTGAGATCGACCCTCGAGCGCGCCATCGCCGAGGCGAGCGGTCGCCCGCCCGCCGAGCTGAAGGACGCGAAGCGCGCGCGTCTCGCGGTGCACGGGCGCACGGGCGAGGCCTGCCCCGTGTGCGGTGACACGGTGCGCGAGGTGCGCTTCGCCGATTCGTCGCTGCAGTACTGCCCGACCTGTCAGACCGGCGGAAAGGTGCTCGCCGACCGCGTCCTCTCGCGGTTGCTCAAGTGACGGGCGCGGCGGATGACGTGGCGCGGCGGCTGCGCGCCGCCGGATGCGTGTTCGCCGACGATGAGGCGCGACTCATCGTCGACGCGACCGCACCGGGCGCCGACCGTGAGCGTCTCGTCGCGCGCCGTGTCGCGGGAGAACCGCTCGAACACCTGCTTGGGTGGGCCGAGTTCTGCGGCTTGCGCATCCCCGTCGACCCGGGTGTCTTCGTGCCGCGCTCCCGAACCGCTCAGCTCGCGCTCGCGGCACTCGACGTGACGCCGGCGGGAGGCCGTGTGCTCGACCTCTGCTGCGGGTCGGGTGCGATCGGCATCGTGCTCGCGACGCGCGGGGCCGGTCTCGAGGTCTACGCCTCCGACTCCGACGCGGTCGCGACACGGTGCGCGTCGCGCTCTCTGGCACGCGTGTTCACCGGCGACCTGTTCGACGCGGTGCCCCTCGCGCTGCGCACAGCTTTCGACACCATCGTCGCGAACGTTCCGCACGTGCCCGAGGATCAGCTCGAGTTCATGCCGTACGAGGCGCGCGAGCACGAACCCGAAGCGACCCGTAACGGCGGCCCCGATGGTCTCGTCATCGCCCGCCGGGTCGTCGCCGAGGCTCCGCGCTGGCTCGCGCCCGGGGGAGCCTTGCTCATCGAGATCGATGAAGGACAAGCGGACGCCCTGAGCGACGCGTTCACCGAACGGGGCTTCGCCGTGCGGTTCGAGAGCGCTGACGACCCCGACCTCGACACGGTGGTCGCGATCGGTCGTCTCAGCGATTGAGCGGGGCGAGCAGCGCCGCCTGCAGCTCGTCGCTCAGGTCGATCTCGTCGACGGGAACCGCGAGGGCCTGGATCGCACGGCTGTAGTAGTTGCGCGCGGCGGCCGCGAGGGCGATATCGACGATCTCGCGGTCGGTGAACCCCGCGCCTCGGAGGCGTGAGCTGTCGTCATCCGTCATCGATGACGCATCGGACGACACCTTCTCCGCGAACTCCATCATGGTGATCTCCGCGGCGCTGAGAGAGGGAGCCGATCGGTAGTCGCGTGCAATCGCGACGAGGTCGCCTTCGTCGACGATCGACAGAGTCTTCTTTCCATGCGCGAGTCGGCAATGCGTCGATCGGGCACCGAGCGCTGCGGCTAGGGTGACGAGTTCGTAACGGCGCTTACCCATCGATGCCGCGATCGCGCCGATGAGGTTCTCCCACGCATCGTAGGCGTCGATATTGATCGTCATGATGCGTGTGTGTGCGGCGACGAAACCCTGGTCGTCGATGTCCGAGGCGTAGATCTCGGCGACGCGATCGTCGAGCTCATGGTCGTTCGTCGGTCTGATGATCGTCATCGGGTGACCCTTCGTCGGAGTTGCCCTCTGGCATACTCCGACGAAACCGTGCGGTCAACCCGGCGACGCCCTACGGCGCGGGAGCGGGACCGTCGGTCGGAACACCCTCGGGCAGCCAGCCCTTCAGTGCGGCGTCTTCGTCGACGATCTCGCTCTCAAGCAGGCGAGCCTCGGCGAGTTCGGCGGCGGGGTCGGCGTCGGGGGTCTCGGGCGTGGGCGTGGAGTCAGTCATGACCCCACGATACCGCCGCCCGATCAGTGACCGGCGCCGACCGGAGCGACCATGTCGGCGGGCTTCTTGACGAAGAACGCACCGACGATCGTGAGGAGCGAGAGCACCGCGCCGATCGTGAAGGCCGCGCGCACTCCGCCCGCCGCCGCCGCGTCGGCGCCCGCACCCGCGGTCGCGAACACGATCGTCTGCGACGCCATGATCGTGATGAAGAGCGCCGTACCTGCGGCACCGGCGACCTGCTGGATCGTCGAGACGATCGCGCTGCCGTGCGAGTAGAACCGCGGCTCGACCGATCCGAGCGCCGACGTGAAGAGCGGCGTGAACATGAGAGAGAGTCCGAGGCTCAGGGTGACGTGCGCGGCAAGGATGACGAAGGGCGACGTCGTCTCGGTGACCGTCGTGAGGAACCACAGGGCGGAGCTCACGATGATCGAGCCGGGAACGAGGAGCACGCGCGGGCCGTGCCGGTCGAAGAGACGACCGACGATCGGGCCCATGAGACCCATGAGCAGGCTGCCGGGAAGCAGGAGGAGGCCGGTCTGCAGCGGGTCGAGCTGGATGACCTCCTGCATGTAGATCGGCAGCACGATGAGCGTTCCGAAGAGCGCGATCGTGACGATCGTCATGACGCCCATCGCGACCGAGAAGTTGCCCGAGCGGAAGGTGCGGAGGTCGAGGAGTGCGCGGTCGCGACGCTGCAGGAGCAGCTGGCGGATGATGAACGCCGCGAGGCCGACGACGCCGACCGAGAGCGCGACGATCATCGTCGTCGTGTTCGCCGACGCGGCAGCGGCGTCACCGCCGTGGCCTCCGCCGATCTGGCTCAGCCCGTAGACGAGCCCGCCGAAGCCGAAGGCCGAGAGGATGACGGAGAAGACGTCGATCGGAACCCGTCGCGGCTCGGTGACGTTCTCGACGCGGCGGTAGCCGATGACGAGCATGACGAGGGCGATCGGCAGCACGATCCAGAACATCCACCGCCACGTGAGGTAGTTGAGGATGAGGCCCGAGATCGTCGGGCCGATGGCCGGCGCCACGGACATCACGATCGAGACACGGCCCATGAGACGGCCGCGATTGGCCGGCGGCACGAGGGTCATGATCGTCGTCATGAGGAGCGGCATCATGATCGCCGTTCCCGACGCCTGGATGACGCGCGCGCCGAGCAGCACCTCGAAGCCGGGCGCAAGCGCGGCGACGAGCGTTCCGAGCGAGAACAGCGACATCGCGGCGATGAACATCGATCGCGTCGAGAAGCGCTGCAGCATGAAGCCCGTGATCGGGATGACGACGGCCATCGTGAGCATGAACGCCGTCGTCAGCCACTGGGCGGCGATCGAGTCGATGCCGAGGTCGACCTTGAGGTGCGGGATCGCGACGCCCATGATCGTCTCGTTGAGGATGACGACGAAGGCGGCGGCGAGGAGCAGCCAGATGACGCGGTTGTTGCGTGCGCTGTGATCGACGGTCTCGATCGAACCGGTCGATGCGGGTGATTCGCTCACACGGGCGTCGCTCATGCGCGAATCCTCTCGGCAGGGTGTCGGGGGGGGGTCTGTCGCAGACGGTGCGACGTCTCATAGCGTAACGATGGCGTCCGACACGGCATTCCCGCCAACGGCCAATCGTCCGAAAGTCAGTTCCGTCCGATGCCCGTCACCGTCTCGACCGCCGCGATGAGGGACGCCGCGGTCCGGTCGATCTCCTCGGCCGAGGCGCCTGTGCCGAGGGTGAGCCGCACGGCCGTCTGGGCGAGTTCGCGCGAGAGGCCGAGGGCCGTGAGCACGTGCGACGGCTCGTCGCTTCCCGCCGCGCACGCCGATCCGCTCGAGCAGACGATGCCGACCCGTTCGAGTTCGAGCAGCACGGCTTCGCCGCTCGTACTCGCGAAGACGAACGACGCCGTTCCCGGCAGACGGAGCGACGGATGCCCCGTGAGCCGTGCGTCGGGAAGGGCCGCGAGCACACGTTCGATGATGACGTCGCGAAGAGTGGAGACTCGCGCCGCGGCATCCTCTCGCTCGGCCTCGGCGAGGGTGAGGGCCGTCGCGAGCGCGACCGCGCCGGCGACGTTCTCCGTGCCGCTGCGGCGACCGCGTTCCTGACCGCCGCCGTGCACGAGGGGTTCGAGCGGGGTGCGCCCGCGCACGATCGCGACACCGCTGCCCTTCGGAGCGCCGACCTTGTGGCCCGAGAGCGACAGCGCGTCGACGCCGAGGCCTGCGAGCGGGAGCCAGCCGGCGGCCTGCACGGCATCCGTGTGGAAGGGAGCACCGGCGGCGTGCGCGACGGCAGCGAGCTCGCTGATCGGCTGCACCGTGCCGATCTCGTTGTTCGCGTACTGGATCGTCACGAGCGCCGTGTCGGGCCGCACGGCGGCGGCCAGTTCGGCGGGGTCGACGAGTCCCGTCGCATCGGTCGGTACGAACGACGCCTCGAAACCGTGCACGCGCACGAGGTAGTCGACCGACTCGAGCACGGCGTCGTGCTCGATCCGCGTCGTCACGAGGTGGCGCCCGCGCGTCGAGGCGAGCGCGATGCCCTTGATCGCGAGGTTGTCGGCCTCGGTTCCGCCGCTCGTGAAGATGATGTCGCTCGCGCGGCACCCCGCCACGGCCGCGACCGCGCGGCGTGCGGCGTCGAGCCCGCGAGCGGCGGACGCGCCCATGTCGTGCGCGCTCGACGGATTACCGAAGTCGTTCGTGAGGTACGGCCACATCGCCTCGAGAGCCTCGCGGCGCACGGGCGTCGTCGCCGCGTTGTCGAGGTAGATCACGCGGAATCGATGACGACGTCGAGCCCCAGGTCGAGAGAGCGCACGCTGTGCGTGAGCGCGCCGACCGAGATGACGTCGACTCCGGTCTGGGCGATCGCGCGCACGGTCTCGAGGTTCACCCCGCCGCTCGCCTCGACGACGGCACGGCCGTCGATGCGTTCGACGCCGGTGCGCAGATCGTCGAGGTCGAAGTTGTCGAGCATGATCGTGTCGACGCCCGCGGCGAGCACGGCGTCGAGCTGATCGAGACGATCGACCTCGACCTCGAGGTGCGTCGTGTGCGGCATCCGTTCGCGCGCCGAGCGCAATGCGACGGTCAGGTCGGTGCCGTCGGCGGTGAGGACGGCGAGGTGGTTGTCCTTCGCCATGACGGCGTCGGAGAGCGAGTGCCGGTGGTTCCGGCCCCCGCCGTCGCGCACGGCCTGCCGTTCGAACGCTCGCAGGCCGGGGGTCGTCTTCCGCGTGTCGACGATGCGCGCCCGGGTGTCGGCGACCTCGGCGACGTAGCTCGCCGTGAGCGTCGCGATTCCCGCCATGCGCTGCACGAAGTTCAAGCCGATGCGCTCGGCCTGGAGCACCGCTCGGGCGCGCCCCGTGACGCGGGCGAGCACGTCGCCCCGGGCGAAGGCCGAGCCGTCGGCGACGAGCACCTCGACGACGACCGCGGGGTCGGTGAGTCGGAACGCGGCGTCGAAGACCGCGCCTCCGCTCATGACGCCGGCCTCACGTGCGACCAGCTCGGCGCTCGCCGTGGCGAGCTCGGGGATGAGCGTCTCGCTCGTGATGTCACCCCACGGAGCGTCTTCGTCGAGGGCGGCCTGGACGGTGCGATCGATCTGTGAACGGCTGAGCATCAGGCGGCCTCTTCGTCGTGGGCGGGGAAGTCGAGGCGTGCGTGCGCGCCGCGGGATTCGGTGCGGGCTCGTGCGCTCGCCACCGTGAGGCGCGCGAGATCGAGCAGATTGCGGTCTTCGATGCTGCGGCGGTCGAGGGGTTCCGGCGCACTCCAGCCGTCGAGCGCCGTGGATGCCGCGGACAGGCCGTTCTCGTCGCGGTGCAGTCCGACGTGCTGCCACATGAGCTGCTGCAGGGCGCCGCGATCGACGGGACGTGCCGCGACCGACGTCGGCGCAGCGGCCGCCGCAACGAGAGGGGCCGGCGGGAACACCGCCGGCATCGGCAGGCCGAACGCGTGCACGGCGCGGTGGGCGAACACCGCGGCCTCGAGGAGCGAGTTGGAGGCGAGGCGATTCGCCCCGTGCACACCCGTGCACGCGACCTCGCCGACGGCGAAGAGCCCCGGAAGGGAGGTGCGGGCGTCGATGTCGGTCGCGACGCCGCCCATCGCGTAGTGCGCCGCCGGTGTGACGGGAACGGGCTCGGTCGACCAGTCGAAGCCGGCACGTCGCGTCGCGGCGTCGAGTCCGGGGAAGCGACGGGAGAGGAACGCGGCGCCGAGGGCAGTCGCGTCGAGGAAGACCGGGCGCCCGCCCTGCAGCGTCATCCGTTCGGCGATGGCCCGGGCGACGACGTCGCGCGGAGCGAGTTCGCCGCCGGGTGTGCCCGCGAGGAATCGCACGCCGTTCTCGTCGCGCAGCACGGCACCCTCGCCGCGCACCGCCTCGGAGAGGAGGGGAGTGCCCGGCGCGGCGAGCGCCGTCGGATGGAACTGCACGAACTCGAGATCGCGCACCGCGGCGCCCGCCCGCCAGGCCGCAGCGACGCCGTCGCCGGTCGCGACGTCGGGGTTCGTCGTGTGCGAGAAGAGCTGACCGGCGCCCCCGGTCGCGAGCACGACGATGTCGGCGTCGATCGAGAAGTTCTGCTCGGCGGCGCCCTGCACGAGCGCTCCCGTCACATGCCCGTCGGCGACGATGAGGTCGACGAGGGTCGTGTGCTCGTGCAGCCGCACGGCGCGCGAGCGCACGGTCGCGACGAGTGCGCGCTCGATCTCGGCGCCCGTCGCGTCGCCGCCGGCGTGCAGGATGCGGGCGCGCGAGTGCGCCGCCTCGAGGCCGCGGGCGAGCCCCGAGTCGTCGGTGTCGAATCGCGCACCGAAGCGGATGAGCTCGCGCACGCGAGCCGGCCCCTCCTCGCACAGGACGCGCACGGCGACGGGGTCGGAGAGGCCCGCGCCCGCCCGCATCGTGTCGTCGATGTGGGTCTCGACGGAATCGCCGGGGAAGAGCGCCGCCGCGATGCCGCCCTGGGCGTAGCGCGTGTTCGATTCGACGAGCTCGGTCTTCGTCGCGACGGTGACGTCGTGCCCGGCATCCGTCGCCGTGATGGCGGTGAGCAGACCGGCCAGCCCGCTGCCGACGACGAGCACGCGAGCCATGTCAGGCCGCCGGGGGCTTCGCCGCGAGCATGCGCTCGAGCGCGACGCGGGCGGGCGCGGCGACCGAGTCGTCGACCTCGATGCGGTTGACGACGCGCCCCGCGACGAGCTCTTCGAGCACCCACGCGAGGTAGCCGGGGTGGATGCGGTACATCGTCGAGCACGGGCACACGACGGGGTCGAGGCAGAAGATCGTGTGCTGCGGGTACTCGGCGGCGAGGCGCTGCACGAGGTTGACCTCGGTGCCGATCGCGAACGTGGAGCCGGCGGGGGCCGCCTGGATCGCCTTCACGATGAAGTCGGTCGAGCCGGCCGAGTCGGCGGCGTCGACGACTGGCATGGGGCACTCGGGGTGCACGATGACGTGCACTCCCGGGTGGGTGCGGCGGGCCTCGTCGATCTGGTCGACCGTGAAGCGCTTGTGCACCGAGCAGAAGCCGTGCCACAGCAGCACGCGGGCATCGAGCAGCTCGGTCTCGGTGCTCCCGCCGAGGGGCTTCCGCGGGTTCCACATCGGCATCTGCTCGAGCGGCACCCCCATGGCCTTGGCCGTGTTGCGACCGAGGTGCTGGTCGGGGAAGAAGAGCACGCGCTGACCGCGTTCGAACGCCCACTCGAGCACGGTCGCGGCGTTCGAGGACGTGCAGACGATGCCGCCGTGCTCGCCGACGAAGCCCTTGAGTGCTGCGGAGCAGTTCATGTAGGTGACGGGGATGACGGGAACGCGGCCGTCGGCGTCGGGCTCGGTGCCGTAGAGCTCTTCGAGCTGCTCCCAGCACTCGGTCACGTCGTCGAGGTTCGCCATGTCGGCCATCGAGCAGCCGGCCGCGAGGTTCGGCAGGATGACGGCCTGATCCGGTCCCGACAGCATGTCGGCCGTCTCGGCCATGAAGTGCACGCCGCAGAAGACGATCGCCTCGGCGTCGGGCTTGCCCTTCGCGGCGTTCGCGAGCTGGAACGAGTCGCCCACGAAGTCGGCGTGCTGCACGACCTCGTCACGCTGGTAGAAGTGGCCGAGCACGACGACGCGGTCGCCGAGGGTCGCCTTCGCCGCGCGGATGCGCTCGTGGAGCTCGTCGTTCGCCGCCTCGCGGTAGGCGGTCGGCAGCTGCCCCTGACGGGGCGAGCCGGTGGGGATGACGTCGCCCATCGACGATCCCGGTCCGTAGGCGACGGGGCCCGAGTCGAACTCCCACGGACCCTTGACGAGCTCGGGGGAGCAGGCTGCGCCGTCGGCCGCCCCCGTCGAGATGAGCTGCAGCGTGAGGTCGACGGATGCCGCGGCACGCGTCGTGGGTTCGGTGAGAGTCATGTCCGCATCCTCGGGTGGGGCTTGATGGGGTCGGGTTTGCCCGGGGGAATCCGGGTTGTGAAGGTGCCGTCGGTGAGGTTCGTCGCGACGTCGTAGCGGTAGAGCATGGGAGGCCGGTGCGGCGTGCCCGCGAGGCGTTCGCCCGTGGCGGCGACGGTTCCCGTCGATTCGATCGTCCGGCGGAAGTTCGCGGGGTCGAGGGGCTTCTGGAGCACGGCCTCGTAGACCTCGCGGAGCTGGGCGAGCGTGAACGTCTCGCCGAGGAAGGCGTGCGCGATGCGCGCGTACTCCATCTTCGTGCGGAGCCGCCAGAGGGCGTAGCCGATGATCGCGTTGTGGTCGAAGGCGAGTGCGGGGAGATCGTCGGCGGCGAACCACTGCACGTTCTCGCCGACGGCGGCGCGCTCGGCCTCGTCGGACTGCACGAGGGCCCAGTAGACGACCGAGATGACGCGGTCGCCGGGCGAGCGGTCGACGCCGCCGAAGGTATAGAGCTGTTCGAGGTATTTCGGAGCGAGTCCGGTGGTCGAGCGCAGGGTGCGGGCCGCGGCCGCCTCGAGTTCTTCGTCGGAGGGGAGCCAACCGCCGGGCAGCGCCCACTGGCCGAGGTGCGGGTCGCGGGTGCGGCGGACGAGCGGGGTCCAGAGTGTCGCGAGGCCGTCGTCATCGGTGCGCAGCGCGAAGATGACGGTCGAGACGGCCAGACGTGAGGCACGTGCATCGCTCATCGGAACCTCCCCTCGAACAACTAAAAGTCAGAGTGACACTAAGTTCGGATTCATCTTAGGGTCACTCGTACCCGAAGTCCAATCCCGCCGTGTTCGCAATTCAGGAGTGGAGCGGCGCGTCGAGGTGACTGAGTGCGCAGGAGGCCTCGCGACACGAATGCGGGCCTGAATTGCGCACAGGGCGAGGGGTGTGCGAGGGCGACTGGTAGGCTCGCCGGACAACCTCATATCGGGCCCATGACGCGTCGCGGGAGAGTCGGATCAACCGACACCGAAGGAGCAAGCCTCCCCGCCAATCTCTCAGGTCACTTCACCGCGACGACCAGGCCACTCTGAAAAGTGGATGCTCCGGCATCCCGCCCATGGTGAAAGCGCTCGCGCGTGAAACTCTCAGGCTCATGACAGAGGGGGAGTTCTCGAACGGCGATCGTGCCGTGCATTCCTGCACCCTGGAGAACTCGTGACCGATAGATTCAGCCCGCTCCACGACATCCATCGTGCCGCCGGCGCCGCATTCACCGACTTCGGGGGATGGCAGATGCCCGTGCGGTACTCGAGCGATCTCGCCGAGCACCACGCCGTCCGCTCCGCCGCAGGACTCTTCGACATCTCGCACATGGCCGAGTTCCTCGTCGGCGGCCCCGGGGCCGGCGCGTTCCTCGACTACGCCCTCGCGGGCAAGCTCTCCGCCATCGCGGTCGGCAAGGCGAAGTACAGCCTGCTCCTCGCCGAGACGGGCGGCATCATCGACGACCTCGTCGTCTACCGCCTCGCCGACGAGCGTTTCCTCGTCGTCGCGAACGCGGGCAATCGCGAACCCGTCGCCGAAGCGCTCGAGCAGCGTGCTCCCGGCTTCGACGTGCGCATCGCCGACCAGAGCGACCAGCTCGCGCTCGTCGCCGTGCAGGGTCCTGCCTCGCGCGGCATCCTCGAGTCGATCGCGGAGATCACCGAGCTCGGCACGCCGCTCGCCGATCTGCCCTACTACGCGATCACCGAGGCGTTCTTCAGCGGTCGACCCCTCCTCGTCGCCCGCACCGGCTACACGGGTGAAGACGGCTTCGAGCTGTACATCCACGTCGAGGCCGCCTCCTACCTCTGGAACGCGCTCGTCGAAGCGGGCGAGCCCGTCGGCCTCGTCCCGGCCGGCCTCGCCGCGCGCGACACGCTCCGCCTCGAGGCGGGCATGCCGCTCTACGGTCACGAGCTCTCGATCGAGACGCTCCCCGTGCAGGCCGGCCTCGGCCGCGTCGTCGCGCTCTCGAAGGAGGGCGACTTCGTCGGTCGTTCGGGCATCGAGGCCGGTCCGGCCGACGGCGCGCGCGTGCTCGTGGGGCTCGCCGCCGAGGGGCGTCGCGCGGGGCGCGCGGGCTACGCGGTGGTCGAGACGGATGACGGCAGCGGGGCCGTCGTCGGAGAGATCACGAGCGGTGCCCTGTCGCCGACCCTCGGCCATCCGATCGCCATGGCGTTCGTCGACGAGCGCGTCGCGAGCCCCGGCACCACCCTGTACCTCGACGTTCGCGGAACGCTCATCCCGGCATCCGTCGTCGCCCTTCCCTTCTACACGCGAGCCAAGGAGTCCTCATGACCGACACGAACGCCCTGAAGTACACCGACGAACACGAGTGGATCCTCGTCGACGAAGACCCCGCGGTCGCCGTCGATGCGGGCAGCGTCGTCGTGGGCATCACCGACTACGCCGCCGACAAGCTCGGTGACGTCGTGTTCGTCGACCTCCCCGCCGTCGGCACGGCCGTCACCGCGGGCAGCGTCATCGGCGAGATCGAGTCGACGAAGTCGGTCGGCGAGCTGTTCGCTCCGGTCGACGGCACGATCGTCGAGGCGAACCAGGCCGTCATCGACAGCCCCGAGCTCGTGAACTCCGACCCGTTCGGAGAGGGCTGGCTGCTGAAGATCGCCGTCGCCGAGCTGCCCGAGCTGCTCACGCGCGAGCAGTACACCGCCATCACGGGGGAGTGAACGCCACACGATGACCGACTTCGACTACTACGCCTTCGCCCGCCGCCACATCGGCACCAACGGATTCGAGCAGCAGCAGATGCTGACGACCGTCGGCTACGACTCGCTCGACGACCTCGTTGACGCCGCGGTGCCCGCCGCGATCCACGTGCGCGAGGCGCCCGAATCGGCGATCCCCGCGCCTGCGACCGAGCGTGAGGCGCTCGCCGAGCTGCGAGCCCTCGCCGACCAGAACCGCGTGCGCACGTCGATGATCGGTCTCGGGTACTACGGCACGCTCACGCCCGCCGTCATCACCCGGAACGTCCTCGAGAATCCGTCGTGGTACACGGCGTACACGCCTTATCAGCCCGAGATCTCGCAGGGTCGCCTCGAAGCCCTCATCAACTTCCAGACGATGGTGACCGACCTCACGGGGCTCGACACCGCGAACGCGTCGATGCTCGACGAGGGCACCGCGGTCGTCGAGGGCATGCTGCTCGCGCGCCGCGCCTCGAAGTCGACCTCGAACCGCTTCATCGCCGACGCCGACGCTCTGCCCCAGACGCTCGCTCTCCTCGCCTCGCGCGCCGAGGCCGTCGGCATCGAACTCGTCGTGCGCGATCTGGCCGGTGCGGACGACCTCACCGAGCTCGGCGCGCACTTCGGCGTCTTCGTGCAGTACCCCGGCGCCTCGGGTCGGGTCTGGAATCCGTCATCCGTCATCGCCGCCTCGAAGGAGCAGGGAGCGCTCGCCGTCGTCGCGGCCGACCTGCTCGCCCTCGCCCTCATCACCTCCCCGGGCGAGCTCGGGGCGGATGTCGCGGTCGGCACGAGTCAGCGCTTCGGCGTGCCCATGGGCTTCGGCGGGCCGCACGCCGGCTACATGGCGGTGCGGAAGGGCCTCGAGCGGCAGCTGCCCGGGCGCCTCGTCGGCGTCTCGCAGGATGCGGCCGGTCACCCGGCCTACCGTCTCAGCCTCCAGGCCCGCGAGCAGCACATCCGCCGCGAGAAGGCGACCTCGAACATCTGCACCGCCCAGGTGCTGCTCGCCGTCATGGCGTCGATGTACGCCGTGTACCACGGCCCCGCCGGCATCCGTGCGATCGCCTCGGCGACGGCGGCGAAGGCGCGCATGCTCGCCGACGCGCTGCGCGAGTACGACCTGCACCTCGAGCACGACGCCTACTTCGACACCCTCAGCGTGCACGTGCCGGGTCTCGCGTCGACGGTCGTCGAGCGCGCCCGTGACCTCGGTGTGCTCTTGTGGGAGCACGACGAGGCGACGGTCCGCATCTCGGTCGACGAGGCGACGACGGTCGACGACATCCACGCCGTCGTGCGTGCCTTCGGAGGGCCCGAGACGGCGAGCTACAGCTGGTTCCAGGTCACGAACGGCCTGCCCGACGAGCTGCGACGCACCTCGACGTACCTCACACACCCCGTCTTCGCCGCGCATCACTCCGAGACGGCGATGATGCGTTACCTCAAGTCGCTCGCCGACCGCGACTACGCCCTCGACCGCGGCATGATCCCGCTCGGGTCGTGCACGATGAAGCTCAATGCCGCGACCGAGATGGAATCGGTCACGTGGCCCGAGTTCGCCTCGCTGCACCCGTTCGCTCCCGAGGCCGACGTGCGCGGCTCGCTCGCGCTCATCGAGCAGCTCGAGACGTGGCTCGCCGAGGTCACCGGGTACGACACCGTCTCGCTGCAGCCGAACGCGGGAAGCCAGGGCGAGCTCGCGGGCCTCCTCGCGATCCGCGGCTACCACCACGCGAACGGCGACACCGAGCGCACCGTGTGCCTCATCCCGTCGAGCGCGCACGGCACCAATGCGGCCTCCGCTGTGCTCGCGGGCATGAGCGTCGTCGTCGTCGCGTGCGACGAGCTCGGCAACGTCGACCTCGACGATCTGCGCGCGAAGGTCGAGACGCACGCCGCGACGCTCGCGGCGCTCATGATCACCTACCCGTCGACGCACGGCGTCTACGAGCACGACGTGAAGGACATCACGCAGGCCGTGCACGACGCCGGCGGTCAGGTGTACGTCGACGGCGCGAACCTCAACGCGCTCCTCGGATTCGCGCGATTCGGCGACTTCGGCGGCGACGTGTCGCACCTCAACCTGCACAAGACGTTCTGCATCCCGCACGGCGGCGGCGGACCCGGCGTCGGCCCGGTCGCGGCCAAGGCGCACCTCGCGCCGTACCTTCCCGGTCACCCGCTCGCGCAGCGCACCGATCACGCCGGCGGATTCGTGCACGGCGGCGGACCCGTCTCGGCAGCTCCCTACGGCAGCCCGTCGATCCTCCCGATCTCGTGGGCCTACGTGCGCATGATGGGGGCGGAGGGTCTGCGCGAGGCCACGGGCGCCGCGGTGCTCGCGGCGAACTACATCGCCGTGCGCCTGCGCGAGCACTACCCCGTGCTCTACACGGGCGAGAACGGCCTCGTCGCTCACGAGTGCATCCTCGACGTCCGCCCGCTCACGGCGGCGACCGGTGTCACGGTCGACGACGTCGCGAAGCGACTCATCGACTACGGCTTCCACGCGCCGACGATGTCGTTCCCCGTCGCGGGCACGCTCATGGTCGAGCCGACCGAGTCGGAAGACCTCGCCGAGATCGAGCGCTTCATCGAAGCGATGATCGCGATCAAGGCCGAAGCGGATGCCGTGGGCCGGGGCCAATGGCCCGCCGACGACAACCCGCTGCGGAACGCGCCGCACACCGCGGAGTCGGTCATCGCGGGGGAGTGGGACCACGCCTACACCCGGGAGCAGGCCGTCTACCCGGTGCGCTCGCTCGTGCGCGGCAAGTACTGGGTGCCCGTGCGACGCATCGACCAGGCCTACGGCGACCGCAACCTCATGTGCGCCTGCCCGCCGATCGAGGCGTTCGCCTAACCGGCATCCCCACGGGCCTTGCGCCCCACCCGAACCACAGTCTCGGCGTCACGAATGTGCTGTTCGCGGCTCGCGAGCAGCACATTCGTGACGCCGAGACTGCTTCGGGGGTGCCGAGAGTCGGCCAGGGTCAGGGGGAGACGAGGGCGAGCTGGTCGTGGAGCGCGTCGACGCTCGACCAGTGCACGCCGAGGATGCCGACGCGCTTCCAGCGCACCACTCCGTCGGCGTCGATGAGGAACTCCGAGCGGCGCGTGCCGACTCCCGCGAGGCTCACGCCGTAGGCGGAGACGACCGAGCCGGTCTCGTCGGCGAGGAGCGGCAGCTCGAGGCCTTCCTTCCGCGCGAAGTGCTCGTGGCTCACGACGTCCTGGCGGCTGACCGCCCAGACCTCGGCGCCGAGTGCGCTGAGCGAACCGAGCCCCGAGCTGTACTCGCAGAGCTGGGCGGTGCATCCGGGCGTCTCGTCGCCGGGGTAGAAGACGAGCAGGAGCGGATGACCTCGGTGGGCGGAGAGCGTGTACTCCCCACGCACCGGGCGGCCGTCCTTCAGGACGGTTCCGGGCAAAGTGAAATCAGGGGCGATCGATCCGATCGCGGGCGACGCGGCCATGGATGACACATTACGCCCGTTTTCGGAGGTGTCGGCCGTCAGCCCGTCGCGCCGAAAATGCCCGGCCACCAGGCCAGCGCGAGGGGGTAGCCGATGAACGAGAGCATGTCGAGGATCCAGTGCGCGACGACGAGCGGCATCGTGCGACCCCAGCGGGCGTAGCACCAGCCGAACACGACGCCCATCGCGACGTTGCCGAAGAACGGTCCGATGCCCTGGTAGAGGTGGTAGCTGCCGCGGAGGACGGCGCTCGAGAGGATGATCGTCCACTTCGAGAAGCCGAGCTCCGAGAGCCTCGTGAAGAGATATCCGACGACGATGATCTCCTCCGTGAGGGCCGCCCGCAGCGCGGAGAGCACGAGGATCGGCACCGTCCACCAGAAGGCGTCGAGGGGAGCGGGCACGACGGCGACCGTGATGCCCGCGAGGCGACCCACGGTGTACAGCGCGATGCCGGGGATCCCGATGACGGCGACGAGGAGCACGCCCGATCCGATGTCGCGCCCCGGCCGGGTGAGGTCGAATCCGATGCGGCGGAACGCGCTCTGACCGGGCCGCCAGAGCAGGTACAGCACGAGGGCGACGGCGAAGAGGGCGAAGAAGATGGAGAGGAACTGATACGTGAAGTCGAGCCATTCGCGGCTGTCGCGCGACTGGTTGATCGACGCCGATTGGTCGGCGAGAGGCGTCTCGTCGGTGAGCCGCGACACGATCGACACGATCGAGTACACGGCGGACGCGCCGAGCGAGAGGCCGAGCACGATCGCGATCTCGACCCAGAGGCGTCGGCGCTCGGCGGGTTCGCGCACGACTGTTGCGTTCGTCATCGACATCCGAACATTTTTGCACCACCGCCGCTCGAACCTGCGCATCCGTTGCGTTTCGAGCCGGTGGGGCGGTGCGAGAGATGAGAGATCCCCGACTATGAAGTCGCAATAATCGTGCATTTCGCCGCACAAATTCGCACAATCGTGATCTCAACGACAAGATCCTGCGATGAGCGTTACTACTCGGTAACGAAATCCGACGTCGTTTGGCCCGCGCTCGGCACCCGCTTAGGGTCTACGTATTGCTATCGGTGGGCACTATCCTGCCCGCCAGCATTTCATTCAGGAGGAACAAGTGAGATTCAAGAGTCAGGGATCGCGACGGGTGGGCGTTGCGCTCGCCGTCGCCGGCGTCTCCGTGCTCGCGCTCGCCGCGTGCACGACCGACCCCAATACTTCTGGTGGCGGTGAGGCCGGTGACACGATCACGGTCGCCGTTACGAACGAGGCCACCTCGTTCAACAGCTCCACGCCGCAGGGCAACCTCGACACCAACGGAATGATCCAGTACCTCACGGGTACGACGGGTACCTCCGGCGGCGCGAGCCTCGGCGGCTTCTACACGCTCGACAGCGAGTTCCAGATCGTCCACAACGACAGCATCGGCTCGTTCGAGAAGATCTCCGACGACCCCCTGACGGTCGAATACAAGCTCAACGAGGGCCTCAAGTGGTCCGACGGCGAGCCCATCACCGCTGACGACATGCTCGTCGCGTGGGCCATCGGCTCCGGCTACTACGACGACGCGACGCTCGACGCCGCGACCGGCGAGGTCTCGAGCGGAACGCAGTACTTCACGCTCGCCGGCAGCACCGACGGTCTCGACACCACCGCGTTCCCCGAGTTCGGTGACGACGGTCTCTCGATGACCATCACCTACGGCGCTCCGTTCGTCGACTGGGAGCTCGGCAACATGCTCGACAAGCCGGCTCACGTGCTTGCCGACAAGGCCGGCGTCTCGCTCGAGGAGTTCGTCCAGACCCTGAAGGACACCCCCCAGGGTGACCCGGCCGCTCCGGTCGAGGCCAACCCCGTCATCAAGGCGGCGGCCGACTTCTGGAACACCGGCTACGACTTCACGTCGTTCCCCGAAGACGAGTCGCTCCTCGTCGCCAGCGGCCCGTTCGTCGTCTCGGCGTACACGCCCAACCAGTCGCTCACGTTCTCGAAGAACCCCGAGTACAAGGGTGCTGACGAGCCTGCCTACGAGGAGCTCGTGCTGCGCTTCATCGGCGACTCGAACGCTCAGGTCACGGCCCTCCAGAACGGTGAGGTCAACGTGATCTACCCGCAGGCCTCCGCCGACACGCTCACCGCGCTCGAGAACGCGAACCTCGAGGTCCTCGAGGGCGACCAGCTCTCGTACGACCACCTCGACCTGAACTTCGGCTCGCCCGTCTTCCAGGACCCGGTCGTCCGCGAGGCGTTCCTCAAGACCATCCCGCGTCAGCAGATCCTCGAGTCGATCGTCACCCCGGTCAACCCGAGCGCTGAGGTCCTGAACTCGCAGATCTTCGTGCCGGCCAACCCCGAGTACACGGACTCTGTCGCTGCGAGCGGCTACGACGCCTTCGCCGAGCCCGACATCGAGGGCGCCAAGGCCCTCCTCGCCGGTGCGACCCCGACGGTCCGCATCCTCTACAACACCGAGAACCCGAACCGTGTCGACTCGTTCCAGGCCATCCAGGCCTCGGCAGCTGAGGCCGGCATCACGGTCGTCGACGCCGGATCGCCCGACTGGGGCTCGCTGCTCCCCGGTGGCGACTACGACGCCGCGATCTTCGGTTGGATCTCGCCGGGCGCCGGTAACGCCGCTCTCGCGCAGATCTTCAAGACCGGTGGTGGTGGAAACTACAACAAGTACACCAACGCCCAGGTCGACGCCCTCGTCGACCAGGCGCAGACCGAGCTCGACACCGACGCCCTGAGCCAGCTGAAGATCGAGATCGACGCGTTCACGGCGCAGGACTTCTACGGTCTGCCGCTGTTCCAGTCGCCTGGTCTCTTCGCCTCGAACGGCTCTGTTGACGGCCTCGAGTTCTTCGGTAACCAGACCGGTGTGGTCTGGAACGCCCAGAAGTGGACGATCGCGGAGTAATGTAATTCGGCACCGTCCAATTCGACGGGGAGGCGCCGGGCCGTTTCGGCCCGGCGTCTCCGCTGGACTGGCAGTGCTTTCGTTAGCTCTTCTTCGACCCCGGCTCAGGGCCCACAAGGCCGTGCGCCACGAGGTGCAACGCCCATGGCGACATACATCCTGAGGCGCATCGGCGTCTCCATCCTCATTCTTCTCGCGGCGTCGTTCATCATGTACGTCCTCGCTGCGAACTCCGGCGACCCGCTGAAAGACCTTCGCGGCGGCAACGCCGCGAACGAGGCTCAGCTCATCGCCGCGCGCGTCCAAGCGCTCGACCTCGATGTCCCCGCACCGTTGCGGTGGTTCCTCTGGCTCGGTGGCGCGGCGCAGTGCCTCATCCCGTTCGCCGACTCGTGCGACCTGGGCCTCACGCTCAGCAACGCGCCCGTCGCGACGATCCTGCCGACGGCGATGGTCTCCACGCTCCAGCTCGTGACCGTCGCCACCGTCGCCGCGATCCTGCTCGGAGTCGTCGTCGGCATCGTCACGGCGCTCCGCCAGTACAGCGGATTCGACCTCGCGACGACGTTCCTTAGCTTCTTCCTCTTCTCGCTCCCGTCGTTCCTCGTCGCGGTGCTCCTCAAGGAGTTCATCGCCCTCGGGTTCAACGACTTCCTCCAAGCGGGCCCGGTCATCCCACCGGCGGCGATCATCGTCATCGCGCTCATCGCCGGTCTCATCTGGCAGGTGCTCATCGGCGGCGCACTGAGGCGTCGACTGATCGTGTTCGGAGCGTCGACGCTGGCCACGGCGGCCGTGCTGTTCTACGTCTCCGCCACCGAGTGGTTCCTCTACCCGGGTCTCGGCCCGATCGGTCTCCTCGTGCTCATCGCGGGTGTCGCGGTCGTCACGACGATCCTCGTGTCGGGGCTCGCGAACAAGAAGGCGCTCCTCACGGCCGGCATCGGCGCCGTGCTCGTGTACGTCTCGTACTTCGTGCTGCAGAACCTCTTCAACATCTCGAGCATCTGGACGCTCATCTTCATCTTCGTCGCGGCCGTCGTGCTCGGCGGAGTGATCGGCTTCTTCCTCGGCGGCAACGACCGCGGCCAGGCGATCCGAGCCGGAGCGATCACGACGGGCATCAGCATGCTGCTCGTCTTCCTCGACCGGTTCATGCAGGCGTGGCCCGACTACGTCAACAGCTCGCGCATCAACGGGCGCCCGATCGCGACTGTCGGCTCGCAGACGCCCGGCTTCTCGGGCGACGTGTGGATGACCGGTATCGACTCGTTCACGCACCTGCTGCTGCCGACGATCGCGCTCCTCCTCATCTCGTTCGCGCAGTACACCCGGTACGCGCGTGCGGGCCTCCTCGAGGTGCTGAACCAGGACTACATCCGTACGGCCCGAGCCAAGGGTCTGCCGGAGCGCACCGTCATCATGCGCCACGCCTTCCGCAACATGCTCATCCCGATCGCGACGATCGTCGCGACCGACGTCGGTGCGCTGCTCGGTGGCGCGGTCATCACGGAACGCGTCTTCGCGATCAGCGGAATGGGCAACCTCTTCGCGACGTCGCTCGGCCGCACCGACCTCAACCCGGTGATGGGCTACTTCATCGTCATCGCGATCGTCGCCATCACGTTCAACTTCCTCGCCGACCTCGCGTACGCCGCGCTCGACCCGAGAGTGAGAGTGCGATGACCGAGACGACAGCCGGCATGACCTACGCGAGCGAGGTGCTCCGATGAGCCAGTCCATGATCGAATCCGATCCCCAGTCACCGCCTCCCACTCAGGCCGCCGACGCCGTCGCCGGCAAGAGTCAGGGGCGACTGATCTTCGAGCGGTTCCTGCAGAACCGCATCTCCGTCGTCTCGCTCATCCTGCTGGTCGGCATTATCGTCTTCACCTTCTCGGCGACGGGCTTCGGTCCGATCCCGGGGTGGTGGAAGTACGACTTCAAGACGCTGAACCCGCAGGCCGGCGGCCCGACGCTCTCGCTCTGGCCGTTCAGCTTCGGCGATCACCCGTTCGGTCAGAACCGCATCGGTGTCGACTACTTCGCGCTCGTCATGCGCGGCATCCAGAACTCGGTCATCGTCATGGTCGTCATCGGCGGCCTCGGCACGATCGTGGGCACCGTCGTCGGCGCGATCGCCGGCTACTACCGCGGCTGGGTGGATGCCGTCCTGATGCGCATCACGGACGTCTTCATCGTCATCCCCGCGATCGTGATCGGCGCCGTCGTCGGCCAGACCGCCGGTGAGAGCGGACTCGGCGTCTGGGTGCTCTCGATCCTCCTCGCCCTCGTGTCGTGGATGAGCATCGCGAGGCTCGTGCGGGCCGAGTTCCTCTCGCTCCGCGAGCGCGAGTTCGTCGAGGCGGCCCGCGTCGCCGGTGCGAGCGATGCGCGCATCATCTTCAAGCACATCCTGCCGAACGCCGTGGGCGTCGTGATCGTGAGCGCGACCCTCCTCGCCGCGAGCGCGATCCTCCTCGAGACGGGCCTCAGCTACCTCGGCTACGGAATCCGCGCCCCAGAGTCGTCGCTCGGCCTCCTCATCAGCGACAACCAGTCGGCGTTCACAACGCGCCCCTGGCTGTACTGGTGGCCCGCGGTGTTCATCGTCTCGCTCGCGCTGCTCGTGAACTTCGTCGGCGACGGTCTGCGCGACGCGTTCGACCCGCGTCAGAAGCGCTTCAAGCGTCGCAAGATGAAGGAGTTCATCGACGCGGGTGCGCCTCGGCCCAAGACCTCGGCCCCGCAGACGTCGACGCCCGAATGATGTTCCGGCTAGAACAGTGCGATCGACAGGATCGCCAGGATCGCGCCGACACTGAGAACGGCGAGCGCCGGGATGTTCCACGTGGTCGTCGTCGGAGTCTCGTGGGCGCTCCCCGCGTCGAGCGCGCCCGAGTCGCGCAGCGCGTGCCAGCGTTCGCGGATGATGCCGGCCGCGCGACCCGACTCGGTCGCGGGCAGGTCTCCGGGGCGCACGATGTCGGCTTCGACGGTTCCCCGCGCCTGAGCTCGGTGATCGCGCGACGCGCGCAGGGCACCCGTCGCGCCCGGTGCGGGAGCGCACCACACGGCGAAGGCGCGGCCCGGCACATGGACCGTCAGCGCGTACTTCGTGTCGATGTGCACGAGGGCGTTCCACGGCACGTCGATGCGGCGCGTGACGTTCTCGATGTGCACGCCGTCGGCGTCGACGGTGAGCGACGGGCGCCACAGCACGAAGTAGGCGCTCACACCGATGTAGACCACGAGGGGCACGACGTCGAGGTACGAGCGGGTGCCGCTCGTCACGACGAGGCCGATGGCGGCCGCTCCGCACACGATCCAGAACAGCACCGCGAGCACGCGGTTGAACCGAGAGACGAGAGTGACCGGGGCGTCGGACTGAGTGAGGGGCATCAGCCCATTCTCCCAGTCTCCAGCGACTCGACCATCTTCCGTCCGTCCGCAGACGCGGGCGACGGACACGGTGAAAGGAACACCACCCCGTGAGCGACATCCAGCACACCTACCCGGCGGGCACGACCCCCGTACTGACGGTCGACAACCTGTGCGTCGACTTCGGCGTCGACAACGCCTGGGTCCCCGCGGCCAAGAACCTCTCCTACACGATCGGGCCGGGCGAGGTCGTCGCGGTCGTCGGCGAATCGGGTTCGGGCAAGAGCGCGTCGTCGATGGCGATCCTCGATCTGCTGCCGAAGAACTCGCGCGTGCGCGGCACGATCGACGTCAACGGCCGTTCGGTCACGTCGATGAGCCCCCGCGCCCTCCGCGAGCTCCGCGGTGAAGAGGTCGCCGCGATCTTCCAGGAGCCGATGACGGCCCTCAACCCGGTCTACACGGTCGGCTTCCAGATCGTCGAGACGATCCGCACCCACCGCCCGATGCCGCCGTCGGAGGCGGCGAAGAAGGCGATCGAGATGCTCACGCTCGTCGAGATGCCCGACCCGAAGAAGGCCTTCGACTCCTACCCGCACCAGCTCTCGGGTGGTCAGCGTCAGCGCGCGATGATCGCTCAGGCGCTCGTGCTCGACCCGTCGCTCCTCATCGCCGACGAGCCGACGACGGCCCTCGACGTGACGGTCCAGGCCGAGATCCTCGAGCTCCTCCGCGACCTCAAGGACCGCCTGAAGAGCGCCGTGCTCCTCATCACCCACGACATGGGCGTCGTCGCCGACCTCGCCGACTGGGTCGTCGTCATGCAGCAGGGTGTCATCGTCGAGCAGGGTCCTGCCGCGCAGATCTTCGCGTCCCCTCAGGACCCGTACACGCAGGCGCTCCTGGCCGCCGTTCCCCACCTCGGGCAGAGCGACGGCGAGGAGGTCGACGTGACGGAGACCCTCAGCGAGGTCGCCTCCGAGAGCATCGCCGAGTTCGCCTCCGCCGAGCGTGAGGCCGCGGTGCACGTCACCGAGCCCGTCCTCGCGTTGAACGACGTCATCATCGAGTACGGCGCGCGCGGCAAGGTCGGAACGTTCCGCGCCGTCGACGAGGTCTCGCTCGAGATCGGCCGCGGCGAGATCCTCGGTCTCGTGGGCGAGTCGGGCTCGGGCAAGTCGACGATCGGTCGTGCCGCGATCGGTCTGCAGCCGATCGCGGGCGGTTCGCTCGTCGTCGCCGGCACCGACCTCTCGAAGCACTCGCGGAAGATCGTGAAGACGCTCCGCCGCAAGGTCGGCATCGTCTTCCAGGACCCGTCGTCGTCGCTCAACCCCCGCCTGCCCATCGGCGAGTCGATCGGCGAGCCCCTCTTCCTCGCGGGCGAGGCCAAGGGCAAGGTGCTCGACCGTCGCGTCGAGGAACTGCTCGACAGCGTGCGACTGCCGAAGAGCTACCGCAACCGGTTCCCGCACGAGCTGTCGGGCGGCCAGAAGCAGCGCGTCGGCATCGCCCGCGCCCTCTCGCTGAGCCCCGAGCTGCTCGTCGCCGACGAACCGACCTCCGCTCTCGACGTCTCGGTGCAGGCGACGGTGCTCGAGCTCCTGAAGGGACTGCAGCGCGAGCTCAACTTCGCCTGCCTCTTCATCAGCCACGACCTCGCCGTCGTCGACATCATGGCCGACCGCATCGCCGTGATGCACCACGGAAAGATCGTCGAGACCGGCTCCCGCGACCAGATCCTGCGTTCGCCGAAGGACCCGTACACGCAGCGACTCATCGCCGCCATCCCGGTTCCCGACCCCGAGCAGCAGCGCGAACGTCGGGAGCTTCGGCGCACCGTGTTGAAGGCCACCGACGACGTCGCCTGAGCGGCCTACACCTTACTGTCATCCGGGGGCGGTAAGCTCTATTGTTCGACGGTTCGATCCGTCGCGATTTCTCACGCAGTACGATCGGCTCCGCCCGGCTGCGCCGCACCCCAACCGAAGGACTTCCCTGATGGCGACTGCCACCCGCTCCGACGTGCGCAACGTCGCTATCGTTGCCCACGTCGACCACGGCAAGACGACCCTCGTCGATGCCATGCTCAAGCAGACCCACTCGTTCCGCGACCACCAGCAGGTCGACGACCGCGCCATGGACTCCAACGAGCTCGAGCGCGAAAAGGGCATCACGATCCTCGCCAAGAACACGGCGGTCGAGTACAACGGCGAGCACTCGAACGGCGTGCCCATCACGATCAACGTGATCGACACCCCGGGCCACGCCGACTTCGGCGGTGAGGTCGAGCGCGGCCTCTCCATGGTCGACGGCGTCGTCCTCCTCGTGGATGCCAGTGAGGGGCCGCTCCCGCAGACGCGCTTCGTGCTGCGCAAGGCCCTCGAGGGCCGTCTGCCCGTCATCCTGCTCGTCAACAAGACCGACCGTCCCGACGCGCGCATCGACGAGGTCGTCGCCGAGAGCCAGGACCTCCTGCTCGGCCTCGCCTCCGACCTCGCCGACGACGTGCCCGACCTCGACCTCGACGCGATCCTCGACGTCCCCGTCGTCTACGCCTCGGGCAAGGCCGGCCGCGCCTCGTCGAACAAGCCCGCCAACGGCGAGCTGCCCGACGCCGAAGACCTCGAGCCGCTGTTCGCCGCGATCCTCGAGCACATCCCGGCTCCGACGTACGACGACGAGGCCCCCCTGCAGGCGTGGGTCACGAACCTCGACGCGTCGCCGTTCCTCGGTCGTATCGCCCTGCTCCGCGTCTTCAACGGCACGATCAACAAGGGCCAGACCGTCGCGTGGGTCCGCGCCGACGGCTCGACGCAGAACGTGCGCATCACCGAGCTCCTGAAGACGAAGGCCCTCGAGCGCTTCCCCGCCGAGAGCGCCGCCCCCGGCGACATCATCGCCGTCGCCGGCATCGAGGAGATCACCATCGGTGACACCCTCGCCGACGCCGATGACGTGCGCCCGCTGCCGCACATCACGGTCGACGACCCCGCCATCTCGATGACCATCGGCACCAACACGTCGCCGCTCGTCGGCAAGGTGCGCGGCCACAAGCTCACGGCGCGTATGGTCAAGGACCGCCTCGACCGCGAGCTCGTCGGTAACGTCTCGCTCAAGGTCGTCGACATCGGACGCCCCGACTCGTGGGAGGTCCAGGGCCGCGGCGAGCTCGCCCTCGCCATCCTCGTCGAGCAGATGCGTCGTGAGGGCTTCGAGCTCACCGTCGGCAAGCCGCAGGTGGTCACCAAGCAGATCGACGGCAAGACGCACGAGCCCTTCGAGCACCTTACGATCGATGCGCCCGAAGAGTACCTCGGCGCCATCACGCAGCTCCTCGCCGCTCGCAAGGGCCGCATGGACGGCATGTCGAACCACGGCACCGGCTGGGTGCGTATGGAGTTCATCGTCCCGTCGCGCGGCCTCATCGGCTTCCGCACCGAGTTCCTCACGATCACGCGCGGTACGGGTATCGCCAACGCGATCTCGCACGGCTACGAGCCGTGGGCCGGTTCGATCGTCACGCGTTCGAACGGATCGATCGTCGCCGACCGCACCGGTGTCGTCACGCCGTTCGCGATGATCGCCCTGCAGGAGCGCATGTCGTTCTTCGTGAACCCGACCGAAGAGGTCTACGAGGGCATGGTCATCGGCGAGAACTCGCGCTCCGACGACATGGACGTCAACATCACCAAGGAGAAGAAGCTGACGAACATGCGTCAGTCGACCTCCGACACCTTCGAGTCGATGACGCCCCCGCGCCAGCTCTCGCTCGAGGAATGCCTCGAATTCGCCCGCGAGGACGAGTGCGTCGAGGTCACCCCCGAGAAGGTGCGCATCCGCAAGGTCGAGCTCGACGCCACCGCGCGCGCTCGCAACACGAGCCGCCTCAAGAAGCAGGGCTGAGCGCTCCGAGCGATCCACGAGCCGCCGATTCCGGGCTCCCGCACCCTGCGGGACGCCGGGGGTCGGCGGTTTCGTCGTCGTGCGGACAGTGGAGGATGCTCTCAGAAACCGCCGGTACCGTAGCGGAGTTGCCTTCGGGCAGAGCTCCTGACTTCGACGAGATGCATACGTAACGAATGACTTCACCCTCCCCCCGCGGCCGCCGCGCCGCACCCCGCACGCCCCTGCGCTCGCGCCGCCGCACCAACACCCGGTCGGCCGCGCCCCGACGAGCGACAGTGAAGCCCGCCGCAAGCGCGCCCGCGCAGCGTCGACCCGGCACCCGCCGCCGCAGCGTGCTCTCGATGCTCGCGATGTCGTTCACCGTCGCCATCGCCCTCGCGACGGGGCTTCCCTCGACCGTCCTCCCCGCGATGGATGTCGCGGGCGCAGCATCGATCTACGAGACGGTCGCTCCCTCCTCCGACATCCGTCTCGCACCGCAGTCGTTCGCCTCCGACGCGACGGCGGAGCTCAACGTGACGCGTGAGTCGTACTCGGCCGAGGCCGCGCCGCCGCCCATCATCTCGGAGGTCGCGAGCATGGGATCGGTCGAACTCATCGAGACCGAGCTCGTCGTCTGGCCCATTCCGTCGAACTCGCGCGTCTCGTCGGGCTTCGGGCCGCGCGCGGCACCGTGCGACGGCTGCTCGACGATGCACGACGGCATCGACTTCAACCCCGGCAACGGGTCGCCCATCGTCTCGATCGCCGACGGCGTCGTCGTGCTCGCGACCGAGAACGGCGGGGGACTCGGCGTCAACGTCGAGGTGCAGCACAACATCGGCGGTCGCCTCGTCACGTCGAGCTACGGCCACATGCAGTACGGCTCACTCGCCGTCTCGCGCGGAGACATCGTCACCGCGGGGCAGCTCATCGGGCTCGTCGGCTCGACCGGTCAGTCGACGGGGCCGCACCTGCACCTCGAGATGTTCTACGAGGACGGCGTGCGTTTCGACGGACTCGCCTGGCTGCAGAGCTACGCGGGCTAGAACCGCGGCGCGCGCTTCTCGAGGAACGCCGCGACGCCCTCGCGCATCTCATCGGTCGTGAAGGCCTCGCGGAAGCCCGCGAGTTCGCGTTCGACCGCGTCATCGGTCGGCCGCCCCGCCGAATCGACGAGCACCGCCTTCGCGATGCCGACCGCGGATGCCGCGTTGGCGGCGATCGCCTCGATGAGCGTGCGGGCCGCATCGAAGAGGTCGTCGCGCGAATCGACCACGTCGAGCACGAGGCCGAGACGCTGGGCTTCGGCCGCATCGATCGTGCGGCCCGTGTAGATGAGCTCCTTCGCGCGCGCGAGCCCCACGGCGCGGGGGAGGCGCACGGTTCCGCCGAAGCCGGGGATGAGACCGAGCTTCACCTCGGGCTGGCCGAAGCGCGACGCGGTCGTCGCGAGGATGAGGTCGCATGCGAGGGCGAGCTCGCACCCGCCGCCGAGGGCGAAGCCGTCGACGCACGCGATGACCGGAACCGGCAGGCCTTCGATGAGGGCGGCGACGTCGTGGCCGAGTCGTCCGATCGTCTCGCCCTCGTCGGGGCTCAGCGTCGACATGGCGCGGATGTCGGCGCCCGCGACGAACGCGCGGCCACCCGCCCCGGTGAGGATGACGCCGCGCACACCGTTCTCGCGATCGAGGGCCACCTCGCGGCGGAGCCGGAGGAAGACCTCTCGGAGCCCCGCGAGGACCTCGCCCGACAACGCGTTGAGCGCATCGGGGCGATCGATCGTGACGGTCGCGATGCGCCCGTCGATGTCGAGGGTGACCGTCGGCTTCTCGTTCATGACCCACCGTTCTCCGGCCCGACGATCGGGCCGTCATGATTCAGACTACGGGGGAGTCCCCCCGGGTGCGAGGGCGCTCGAATCGCTACTCTGAGATGTCGACACCGGCGCGCTCGCGCCCCACTACCGGAGGACCGTCATGCCCCGTCTCAGCCGCCGCTACAGCATCCCGCTCGCGATCGTCATCGCCGCCGCAGCCGCCCCCGCACTGACCGGATGCTTCGGCAACCCGATCGAGAACATCGTGAACAACGGTGTCGAGCAGGCCGTCGAGGGTGCGACCGGTCAGGACGTCAGCCTCGGCGGCAAGCTGCCCGACGGGTGGCCGGCCGAGGTCCCCGTCGTCGAGGGCGAGATCGGTCCCGGCGGCGGGACGTCGGGCACCGACAGCGGATGGGCCGTGCTCATCACGAGCACGGCAGCAGACCCGCTCGCCGAGGCGAAGGCATCGCTCGAGGGTGCGGGCTTCACCGCCGACTCGAACTTCGCGGGTGCAGAGGGCGGCATCATCGCGTTCACGAACGGCACGTACGAGGTCGTCGTCGTCGGCAGCCCCGACGGACTGCTCTACACGGTCACTCCCGCGACCGCGCCGTAGTCCGCACGCCCGCCGTGGGCGCGCCCGCGGCGGGCGTTCTCGCAGGTCAGGCGAACAGCGTCTCTCCCACGAAGCCGCCCGCCGTCGCGCCCGGGGGCACGGCGAAGATCGCGGAACCCACGTGGCGGATGTACTCGTTGAGTCCATCCGTCGCGAGCGTACGCTGCACCGTGATGAACTGCTCGGGCGAACGCTGGTACGACAGGAAGAACAGGCCGGCGTCGAGGCGGCCGAGCTCGTCGTTGCCGTCGACGTAGTTGTACCCGCGACGGAGCAGCCGCACGCCCGAGTTCTGGGCGGGGTGTGCGAGACGCACGTGAGCCGTCGGGTCGATGAGCGGTTGGCCCGCGGCTCCGCTCGCGTCGAAGTCGGGCTCCGTGAACTCGGTGCCGCCCGAGAGCGGTGCGCCCTGGGCCTTGTCGCGGCCGATCACGAGCTCCTGCTCCTGGAGCTGCGTGCGATCCCAGTTCTCGATGAGCATGCGGATGCGCCGGGCGACGAGATAGCTGCCGCCCGTCATCCACGCGGCGTCCTCGCCCGCACCGACCCAGACGTGCTCGTCGACGGCCGCGGCCTCCTCCGACTTCACGTTGGCCGTGCCGTCCTTGAACCCGAAGAGGTTGCGCGGGGTGGCCTGGCTCGTGGAGGTCGACGAGGTGCGGCCGAAGCCGAGCTGCGACCAGCGCAGCGACGCACGCCCGAAGGCGATGCGACTGAGGTTGCGGATGGCGTGCACGGCGACCTGCGGGTCGTCGGCGCAGGCCTGGATGCAGAGGTCGCCATCGGTGTACTCGGGCTTCAGCGCATCGCCCTGGAAGCGCGGCAACCGCACGAGCGACTCGGGCCGGCGGTCGGCGATACCGAATCGGTCGACGCCGTCAGCCGTCTCGAAGAGCGAGGGGCCGAAGCCGAACGTGATCGTGAGGCCGCTCGCGGGAAGTCCGAGCGCCTCGCCCGTGTCTTCGGGCGGCGCGAGATCGGAACCGCCGACGGCGCCCGTCTCACCGATCTCGAGACCCTGGGTGAGCTGCGCCGCGGCGGCGCTCCACTCGACGAGCAGTTCGCGCAGTTCCTCGCGCGTCGTGCGTTCGCCGACGTCGAAGGCCGCGAAGTGCAGCCGGTCCTGTGCGGGAGTCGTGATCCCGGCCTGGTGTGCGCCGAAGAACGGATACACGCGCGACGCGGGTGTCGTCGCCTGCGCCGCGACGGCCGCGGTGACCCCCGCGCCTCCCGCGGCGCCGAGTGCGAGACCGGCGGCCCCCGCACCGAGCAGGCCGAACAGCCCGCGGCGTGAGACGCCGGCGGGCTGTTCGGATTCGGCGTCTGCTGAGGGGACGCCGGTCTCGTCGCTCATGGCGATCGGACTACTCCGCGGGCTCGGCGACGCCGAGCACGGTGTGGGTGAGCTGTGAGAGCGGCTCGGACAGGGCGTTGACCTGGTCGGAGAGCGCCTTCTTGTCGGCGTCGTCGAGCTCGGCGTAGTTGATGAATCCCGCGTCGATCGAACCGTACTCGCCGAGCAGGCCCTCGAGGGCGGCGAACTCGTCGTCGATGTCGGCGGCGAGCGTCGTGCCCGCCTCGCCCTTCGACTCGGCGATCGCACGCACGTTGCCGAACGCGACCGATGCGCCCTGGACGTTGGCGGCGAAGTCGGTGAGGTCGGTTCCCGACCACCAGTCCTCCTCGCCCGTGATCTTGCCCGCGGCGACCTCGTCGAGGAGGCCGATGGCGCCGTTCGAGATGTCGCCGAGCGAGACCGAGAACGACGGGTCGGAGACGAGCTCGTGGAGCTCCGCGACGTCGGCGACGAGCTGATCGGCGAACTCGGCGCGCTGCTCGGGCGTCGAGGGAGCCCAATCGATGAGGGCATCCTGGCCGTCGGAGTTCACGTCGCCGACCTCGGGCGCCCAGAGGTCCTTCTCGATGCGGTGGAAGCCGGTCCACTCGAGACCCTCGGCGACGGCGTCGACCTCGCGGTAGTCGATCTTCGGATCGAGGTCGCCGAATGCCTCGGCGGTCGGCTCGATGCGCTCGTAGAAGACGCGCGTCGACGCGAAGAGCGAACGGGCGGTGTCGTCGTCGCCCGCGGCGTAGGCGGCCGTGAGCGCGTCGACGGCGGGGATCAGCTCGGCGGCCTGCGAACGCACGTAGGCGATGTAGTTCGTGACGGCCTCGTCGGTGAGCTCCTGCTCGTCGGCCGAGACGGCGCTCGCCTCACCGGTCACCGTGAACTCGGCGAGCCCGATGGGGGCACCCACCTGCTGGAACTTGCACGCCGTGTAGTACGTGCCGGGGCCGAGCTGGGCGACGTACGAGACGGTCTGGCCGGGCGTGATGTTCTCCTTCTCGCCCACGATGCGCAGCTTGTCGTCGGCGAGGATCTCGAACTCGTTGACATCCGTGCCCGTGTTCGAGGCGGTGAAGGTGATCGCGCCGGCTTCGGTCGTCGCGACCGAGACATCGCACGCGTCATCCGTGATCGCGACGGCGATCGCATCGCCCGTCGGCGTGTTCGAGACGCAGCCGGTCAAGGCGAGGGTGGCGACGCCGAGTGCGGCGAGGCCGGGGAGGGTTCTCTTCATTACTGACTCCTGGGAACGGTGGTCGAAGCGGGGCGTGCGGGGTCGGTGGCGTCGACGGATGACGCGGGAGGCGATTCCGTCGACGAGACCGGCCGCGGGGCGACGCTGCGGCGAGACCGGAGATGCAGGAGGAACAGGGGAGTGACGATGGCGAGGTAGCCGAGCCAGGCGCCGAACTGGAGCCAGGTCGGTTCGGGGGTGTAGCCGAAGAGGCCGCCGAGGAGGGCGCCGTACCAGGTGCTCAGCGAGGCGACCGCTGCGAGGCTGAACGCCGCTGTGCCCCAACCCGGCAGCACACCGGCCTCCTGCAGCTCGCCGACGGCGTACGCGAGGACGCCGGCCGCGACGAGGATGAGGAAGAGGCCCGTCCACTTAAAGAAGCGCGTGAGGTTGATGCGAACGAGGCCGCGGTAGATCAGGTACGCGATCACAATCGCCGTGAGGATGCCGAGGACGGCGCCGATCGTGCCGAGCAGCGCATCGCCCGAGGACGACACGTTCGCCCAGACGAACAGGGCCGTCTCGATGCCTTCGCGACCGACGCTCACGACTCCGATCGCGACGATGCCCGTCGTCGATCCGGCGAGGGCGGCGTCGACCTTCGAGCGGAGTTCACGAGAGATGCCTGCGGCGTGCGCCGACATCCAGAAGATCATCCACGTGACGAGGGCGACGGCGAGGATCGAGAGGACGCCGCCGAGGATCTCCTGCGCCTGGAAGCTCAGACCGTACGGTCCCCACGTCAGGATGGCGCCGACGGCGAGCGAGAGCGCGACGGCGAGGCCGATGCCGAACCAGAGTCGCGGCAGCACGTCGCGTCGCCCGATCTTGCCGACGTAGGCGATGAGGACGCCGACGACGAGTCCGGCTTCGAGGCCTTCACGCAGGCCGATGAGGTAGTTTGCGAGCACGCGACTTTTCGAGGATGAGGGGCGGGGGGAAGCTACTTAGGGTGACCTAACGTGGTGACTGTACTCCTGCACCCTGGTCGTGTCCAGTTCACGTCGTACCCAGTCACTCAGGAGGAGATCGATGGAGAAGGCCAGTCTCGGTTCGCGCATCGCCGTCTACGCGGTCTCCGCGCTCGCCGGAGCCGTCTTCGGCTTCTTCGCGACCTTCGGTCATCAGGCTCAGACCGTCGTGGCCGGCGTGTCGATCCCGTGGGGCATCGTGCTCGCGCTCCTCGGCGTCGCGGCGCTCGTTCTCGGCATCCGTCTCATCACGCGCGACCGCTGGGCGTCGTTCTGGACGGCGGGCGGTCTGCTCGCGGTCGTCTTCGTGCTCTCGCTGCCGGGCATCGGCGGCTCGGTGCTCGTCACCGACTCCGTGCTCGGCACCGTGTGGGCCGTCGGCCCTACGCTCATCGCCGTGCTCATCGTCGCGTGGCCGACGCTGCCGAACCGTTCGCGCTCGCGCGCGTAGACTGGAGGCTGACTCATGCTGAAGGGAACCCGCTTACCGTGACCTATGTCATCGCCCTTCCGTGTGTGGACGTCAAAGACCGCGCGTGCATCGACGAGTGCCCGGTGGACTGCATCTATGAGGGTGAGCGCTCGCTCTACATCCACCCCGACGAGTGCGTCGACTGCGGTGCGTGCGAACCGGTGTGCCCCGTCGAGGCGATCTACTACGAGGACGACCTCCCCGACCAGTGGGCCGACTACTACAAGGCCAACGTCGAGTTCTTCGACGAGGTGGGTTCGCCCGGCGGAGCCGCGAAGGTCGGCGTGATCGAGAAGGATCACCCGCTCATCATGGCGCTGCCCCCGCAGGCGCACTGACGATGGCGCTCGGAGAACTCCCCGACTACCCGTGGGACCTCATGAAGCCCTACCGCGCCGTCGCGGGCGCGCACCCGGGCGGCGTGGTCGACCTCTCGATCGGCTCGCCCGTCGATGCGACCCCCGAGGTCGTGCGTGCGGCTCTCGCCGCCGCGACCGACGCGCACGCGTACCCGCAGACCGTGGGAACGCCTGCGCTCCGTGAGGCCATCGTCGACTGGTTCGCCCGTCGCCGCGGCGTCGACTATCTGACGGTCGACCACGTGCTGCCGACGATCGGATCGAAGGAGCTCGTCGCGTTCCTGCCGTTCATGCTCGGTGTGGGCGAGGGCGACACGATCGTGCACCCGCGCGCCGCGTACCCCACCTACGCGATCGGTGCCGAGCTCTGCGGAGCGCAGGCCTTCGCCGCCGACGACCCCGCCGACTGGCCCGAGTCGACGAAGCTCGTGTGGCTGAACTCGCCGGGCAACCCCGACGGGCGTGTGCTCTCGGTCGACGAGCTGAAGGCCGCGCGAGACCGCGCGCTCGCGCTCGACGCGACGATCGTCTCCGACGAGTGCTACGCCGAACTCGGATGGGACGTCGACGAGGTGCCGAGCCTCCTCGACCCGCGCGTCACCGGCGGCAGCCGCACCAACACGCTCGTCATCTACTCGCTCAGCAAGCAGTCGAACATGGCCGGGTACCGCGCCGCGTTCGTCGCCGGATGCGGCTCGCGCATCGCGCGACTCGCCAACGTGCGGAAGCACGCGGGCCTCATGCTTCCGGCTCCCCTCCAGGAGGCCATGGTCGCCGCCCTCGGGGATGACGCGCACGTCGCCGCACAGCGTGAGATCTACGCCGCACGTCGAGCTGTGCTCCGCCCGGCCCTCGAGGCGGCCGGATTCCACATCGACCGCAGCGAAGCGGGCCTCTACCTGTGGGCCACCGAGGGTCACGACGCGTGGGAATCGATCAGTCGCCTCGCCGAGCTCGGAATCGTCGGCGGACCGGGCGTCTTCTACGGCGAGCACTTCCCGCGCCACGTGCGACTTTCACTCACCGCGACCGATGAGCGCATCGCCGAAGCCGCCCGGCGTCTTCGCGAGGCATCGCGCGCCTGATCCGTGTCATCCCGGCGTTCTCGCGCCGCGCGCGACCTTGTCAGGAACGGCAACGAGCGTCACGAATCGTTGTCTCTGAACACAATAGCCGCCGGTGGCGTCTAGGCTGTACGAGGGAAACCGCGCCACGAGCGGGGGGACTCTCACCGTTTCAGAGAGCACTGGAGGCGCCGTGGGCGACGTCGAATCGCAGGGTACAACTGCCGAACAGCAGAAGGCGACTCTCAGCTTCCCGGGAGGTCGGGCCGAATTCCCGATCCTGCCGTCCGCGGCGGGAGCCTCATCGATCGACGTCTCGTCGCTCACCAAGCAGTCGGGCCTCACCGCCCTCGACTACGGCTTCGTGAACACCGCGTCGACGCGGTCGGCGATCACCTACATCGACGGCAACGAAGGCATCCTGCGCTACCGCGGCTACCCGATCGAGCAGCTCGCACAGAACTCGACCTATCTCGAGGTCGCGTGGCTCCTCATCTACGGCGAGCTGCCGACGGCCGACGAGCTCGGCGCCTTCGACGAGCGCATCCGCCGCCACACGCTCCTGCACGAAGACCTCAAGCGGTTCTTCTCGGCCCTGCCGCACACCGCTCACCCGATGTCGGTGCTCTCGAGCGCCGTGTCGGCTCTGTCGACGTACTACGAAGACACGTCCGACCCCGAGAACCCCGACCACGTCGAGATGACGACGATGCGACTTCTCGCGAAGCTGCCCGTCATCGCCGCGTACGCGCACAAGAAGAGCGTCGGCCAGGCATTCCTGTACCCCGACAACTCGCTGTCGTTCGTCGACAACTTCCTGCGCCTGAACTTCGGCAACCTCGCCGAGCCGTACGAGATCGACCCGACCCTGTCGAAGGCGCTCGACCGCCTCCTCATCCTCCACGAGGACCACGAGCAGAACGCGTCGACCTCGACCGTGCGACTCGTGGGCTCAACGGGTGCGAACCTCTACGCCTCGATCTCGGCGGGCATCAACGCCCTCTACGGCCCGCTCCACGGCGGCGCCAACGAGGCCGTGCTGCAGATGCTCGCCCGCATCCAGGACTCGGGCGAGAGCGTCGCGAAGTTCGTCGAGCGCGTCAAGAACAAGGAAGACGGCGTGAAGCTCATGGGCTTCGGGCACCGCGTCTACAAGAACTACGACCCGCGCGCGAAGCTCGTGAAGGAGTCGGCGGACGCCGTGCTCGCCGGGCTCGGCGTCAACGACCCCCTGCTCGACCTCGCGAAGGAGCTCGAGCAGATCGCCCTCGAGGACGACTACTTCAAGGAGCGTCGCCTCTACCCGAACGTCGACTTCTACACGGGCGTCATCTACAAGGCGATGGGCTTCCCGACGCGCATGTTCACCGTGCTCTTCGCGATCGGCCGCCTGCCCGGCTGGATCGCGCACTGGCGCGAGATGAACGCCGACCCCGCGACGAAGATCGGCCGCCCGCAGCAGCTGTACACGGGCGCCGGCGAGCGTCAGTTCCCGCAGCGCTGAGCTGCCCGCGCGTGCTTCTGACCGCGCCGAAGCTCCGGCAGAACGCCGACGGTGCGGCGAACCACTGGGGCGCGGCGATGGGGGAGCGTCAGCGCTGGTCGATGACGCTCCATCCGCCGTCGGCGACGTCGATGGCGAGCTTCGCCGGGATCTGCTCCTTCATCGCCTCGACGTGACTGATGAGGCCGATCGTGCGGCCGCCCGCCCGCAGGCTGTCGAGCGTTCCCATCGCGATCTCGAGCGTGTCGCCGTCGAGTGAGCCGAAGCCCTCGTCGATGAAGAGGGTGTCGAGGGTGACGCCGCCCGCACGCCCGGTGACGACCTCGGCGAGGCCGAGCGCGAGCGCGAGCGACGCGAGGAACGACTCTCCGCCCGAGAGCGAGTGCGTCGACCGGGGACGACCGGTGTGCAGGTCGAGCACCTGGAGCCCGAGGCCGGACGACGCCTTGCGGTACGCGAGCGCATCGGAGTGCTCGAGCCGGTAGCGACCACCCGACATCTGCCGGAGCCGCCCGTTCGCGGCGGCGACGATCTCTTCGAGTTCGGCGGCGAGCACGTACGACTCGAGTTTCATCTTCTTGGTGTTGGGGGTGTCGCCGCGAAGGCTCGCGGCGAGCGTCGCGACCGTCTCGTACTCGGCGTGCGCCTCGGCGCTCGCGGACGCCGCGGCACGTGCGGCGCTCAGCAGCTCGGCGACGGACGTGTCCCGTTCGATGAGGGCGTCACGCGCGCTGCGGGCCTCGTCGCGCGCGTGCTCCGAGACGAGGAGCGCCGCGGCCGACGCATCGACGTCGACGGGCTCGCTCGGCAGCCCATCGAGCTCGGGGTCGGCGAGCGTCGCCTTCGCGATCGCGCGGCCCTCGTCGTGCGCTCGCACGGAGGCCTCGACCTCACCCTGATCGGTCGGTGAGAGGAGAGCCTGCTCGACCGACTCGGCGTCGGCGAACCCCGACTCGGTGAGCTGCGCGGCGAGGGCCTCGTCGGCGGTCGCGAGCGCCGACAGAGCCGACTCCTCGCGGCGTTCGGCCTCGGCCACCGAGCGGAGGGCACGGAGTCGCCGTGTCGTGTCGCGCAGGCGCTCGGCGACCGTCGTGAACTCGCCGCGATGCTGCTCGACGCGATCGGTCGCCGTCGCGAGTGCAGCGCGCGCCACGGACGCCTCCACGTCGGCGGCATCACGCTTCTCGCGGAGCGCGGCCAGCCGAGCCTCGGCCTCATCGAGCTCGCGGCGGAGGGCGTCGCGTTCGGCCGTCTGCGCGACGAGCGTCTCGGCCGCCTCGGCAGCAAGAGCGACCGCACGCGAGGCCGCGGTGACGCGTTCGTCGAGCGTCGCTCGATCGACGCCGTCGGTGCGCACGCGCTGCTCGCCGATGCGGGCACGCAGCGCATCGGCCGCGGTGCGGGCCTCGTCGGCGCCGCGCGTCGCGGCCTCGAGATCGGCGACCGCGGCGGCGACCATCGATTCGGTGACGGCGTCGTCGCCCGCCTCGGCGGGAGCGGGATGCTCGAGCGACCCGCACACGGAACACGCCTCGCCGTCGACGAGGGCCGCGGCGAGTTCGGCCGCGTGGCCGCCGAGGCGCCGCTCGTGCAACCGATCGAGCGCGATCGATGCCGCGGTGCGCTTGCGACCCTGGTCGAGTTCGAGCGCCTCGGCCGCGGGCAGGGCGAGGACGAGCTCGTCGAGCATCTCGGCCGCGCGGGCCGCCGCCTGGCACCGCTCCCGTTCGGCCGCAGCGCTCTCGGCGCGCCCGGCCGCGACGCTCGACGCGGTGATGCGCTCGAGAACGCCTTCCAGCCGGGCCGGAAGCTCCTCCGAGCGCGTGAGGGCGTCGGTGAGCGTCGTCGTCGCCGTGGTGAGCCGCGCCTCGGCGGCGGTCAGGGCGTCGCGTTGACCGGGGAGCGCACGTTCGTCGGCGGTGATCGCCTCGAGTTCCCCCTCGTCACGGAGCAGGCGCTCGATGTGCGTCTCGAGGTCGGCCCGCTCGAGTTCGAGGAGCGCCCGGTCGTCGTCGTGCGACACCCCTGCACGTGCCGTCGAGAGCGCGGTCGCCGCGAGTGCGGCCTCGGAGCGTGCCGCGCGCGCCGCGAGTACCGCGGGCCGGACGGTCTCGGCCGATCGATGGAGCGCCAGCCGCTCGCGTGCCCGAGCGATCGTCTCGGCCGAGGCATCCAGTTCGGTCAGCCGCTGCTCGGCCGCCGCACGTCGCCGCTGGCGCTCGGCCGTTGCGGTGAGACCCTCGTGGGCGGTCGCGGCGACGCGGTGCGCCTCGTCCGCGATCGCGGCGACACGTGCAGCCTCCTCGGCCTGCCGGTGAAGCGCCGCAGCCGCGTCGTCGGCGGACTCGAGGTTCATGAGTTCGACGTCGAGCCGACGGCTCGCTTGCGCGACGAGCTGGTCGATGCGCGCCCGAGTGACCGACAGGCCTTCGGCGAGCACGCGCGTGCGCTCGGCGAGGGCGTCTTCGTAGTCGCGGAAGCGACGCGTGCCGAACAGGGTGCGCAGTAGCGCCTGTCGCTCGTCGTTCTTGGCGAGGAGAAATTGCTGGAAACGGTTCTGCGCGAGCAGCACGACCTGGAGGAACTGCTCCTTCGAGAGTCCGAGCACGCGTTCGAGTTCGTTGCCGACGTCGGCGGGCCGCGCGAAGAGGCCCTCCCACACGTCGCCTTCGGCGCCTCGGCGGAGGACGGCGAGCCGGGCGGATGCCGGCGTCTTCGTCGTTCCGTCGCCGCGCTTCTTCGGCCGGTCGTACGCGGGGGAGCGCTCGACCCGGTAGCGGTCGTCGCCCACGGTGAACTCGAGCACGACGAGGGTCGGGTCGTCGGGCCCGCAGTGGTCGCTGCGGAGCCGTGCCTCGGTCTTGTCGTACCGGGGAACGCCGTCGAAGAGCGCGAAGCAGATGGCGTCGAGGATGCTCGACTTGCCCGCGCCGGTGCGACCACCGATGAGGAACAGCCCGTCGTCGGCGAAGGCGTCGAAGTCGACGGTCTGGGTGGACTTGTACGGACCGAAGCCTGTGATCTCGACGCGGTTGATCCTCACGCGGCGGCCTCGTCGCCCGCGCGCTCGCCGATGACGTCGGCGATGAGCCGCTCTTCCTCGGGTGTCGGCCCGTCGCCGCCGCGCACGTGCTCGAGGAATCCCGCGATGATCTCGGGGTCGCTCTTCGCCTTGACACGTTCGGCATAATTCGACGCGCCGTCGCCGCTCGTCTCGGCCGGTCGGTGGTCGAGAGTCGCGCACCAGGGGAAGCGGGTCTGGAGCTTCCGCATGGCATCGATCGGACGGCTCGTGTCGGTGAGGATCGCCGAGACCCAGTCGTCGCGCTGCGCGTCGAAGCGATCGTCGGTGAGGAGTTCGTCGAGCGTGCCCGTGATGACCGAGAGTGCGCGCGGCACGGGCAGATCGATCCACTCGGTCGCCTCGGCGCCCGCATCGACGTCGACGAGCCAGCCGCCGCGGGGCTTGGCCGCTTCGGCGAACGAGTAGTGCAGCGGCGCGCCCGAGTACCGCACGCGCGGCGACAGCGTCGAGCGCCCGTGGATGTGGCCGAGGGCGACGTAGTCGGGACCGTCGAAGGCCGACATCGGCACGACGTCGAGGCCGCCCGCCCGGATCTCGCGCTCGACGTCGCTCGCCTCGACACCCGCCGCGAAGCAGTGCGACAGCACGACGCTCGGCCCGCGGAGCGCATCGCGGATGCCGCGCATTGCGAACGACACGGCGTCGGCCTGGGTGCGGAGGGTCTCGCCGGGGTAGCGGTGACGGATGAGGCTCGGCTCGAGGTACGGGATGCCGTAGAAGTCGACGCCGTCGATCTCGACGGGCACATCGTGCTGCTCGACGCGCGTCAGCACGTGGATTCCTGCAGCGGCGGCGAACGCCGCCTGGAAGCCGAGTCGGCTCGCCGAGTCGTGGTTGCCGCTCGTCATGACGACGCGGGCGCCCGCGTCGCGGAGTCCGCCGAGCGTCGCGGTGAGCACGTCGAAGCTCTCGCCCGACGGCGTGGCCGAGTCGAAGACGTCGCCCGCGATCGCGACGACGTCGATGCGCTTCTCGGCGACCGTCGCGGTCAACGCCTCGAGCACCTCGCGGAGGGCCGGCAGCGTCGAGTGACCGTGGAAGGTGCGACCGATGTGCCAGTCGGAGGTGTGCAGGATGCGCATGCCTCAACGGTAACGGCGGCCGCCGACATCCCTCGGAAACCGAGCAGTAACACGCAGTGCCTAACCTCGCCCCATGACCCACGAGCCGCGCGCCGATCGCACCGTCGAGCGGGCGAGCGCCGCGCATCGCGCACCGGCCGAGACGTCCCTCGAATCGCGGATGCTCATCGCACTCGGCGCGAGCCTCGGTGCCGAGCTCACCCCGCTCACCCTGACCGTCGACGGCGTGACACGTCTCGAGGTGGAGGGGGCCGACCCCGCCGGCGGCATCCTCGTCCAGCTCGTCGCCAACGTCGGGGCCCTCAAATCGCCCGTCCGCAATCGGGTCGCCGCGAACATGTTCAAGCTCGCCTGGCTCACGACGAGCGTCCTCCCGGACTCGCGGGCCATCCTGTGCGTCACCGATAGCGTCGCCCCCGCCTTCACCGCGACCGGGTGGGCGAGCCTCGCCGCTCGCGACCTCGGAATCGAGGTCTTCCGCTTCGACGACGACGAGCACGGCGGACGCGTCGCGGTCGTCCTGCCGCAGCCGGGCACAATTTACGGCTCCGAAACATCGTCGGCCGAATCCTGAAATACGGCCTTCGTATCGTTGTCGGTAGATGGACCTCCGCGGGGCCGCAGCACGTCAGTGATTCGCTCCGCACGCTCTCCACTCTCCAGTCATCACCGGATCGAGTCTTAGGAGGAACCATGTCTTCTCTCGTCGCCCCGAACCCGCTGCGTCGGGCACTCGGGCATATGGCCACATCAGTGACGCTCGTCACAACGACCCACAACGGCCAGAACCACGGGTTCACAGCGAACAGCTTCGCGGCCGTCTCGTCGAGCCCGCCCCTCGTCACCGTCTTCCTCGCCGACACGGCCGAGTGCTACGGGGTCTTCGAGCGCACGGAGCACGTCGCCGTGAACGTCCTCGCCGACGATCAGGGCCACCTGGCCCGTGCCTTCGCCACGCGCGGCATCGACAAGTTCGCGGATCTCGCCCTCGCCGACTCCGACGCCCCCGTGCCCGTGGTCGACGGCGCGATGGCCTCAATCATCGGCCGGGTCGACGAGCGGTACACCGTCGGCGACCACCTCATGCTCCTCATCGCGGTCGACGACGTCGTGTACTCCGATCGCGAACCCCTCGTGT
The DNA here is from genome assembly GCF_013407835.1 of Agromyces atrinae. Lineage (NCBI taxonomy): Bacteria > Bacillati > Actinomycetota > Actinomycetes > Micrococcales > Microbacteriaceae > Agromyces > Agromyces atrinae. The sequence goes on from NZ_JACCBI010000001.1 coordinate 67,889, forward strand.
ACCACAACCGCGTATTCAGAAAGCTGGTCTGATCGATGGACTCCTCTCCCGCCATCCGCATCGCCGCCGCCCGCAAGATCTACGGGTCGGGCGCCACCACCCTGACCGCGCTCGACGGCGTCGACCTCGACATCCGCCCGGGCACCTTCGTGAGCATCATCGGGCCGTCCGGTTGCGGCAAGTCGACGCTCCTCCGACTCATCGCGAGCCTCGAAGAGCCCGACGACGGCGACGTCGAGATCTTCGGGGTCTCGCCGCAGGCCGCGTGCGCGGCGAAACTGGTCGGCTTCGTGCCGCAGTCGCCCGCGCTCCTGCCGTGGCTCAACGTGCTGCAGAACGTCAGCCTCCCGCACAAGATCAACCGGGGAGCGGAGAAGCGGCGCCCCACGGCGGCTGCGGCCGTCTCGAACCGGCCGGCCACCGACCTCACGAAGCTCCTCCACGACGTCGGACTCGGTGAGGCCCTGCACAAGCTCCCGTCGGAGCTCTCCGGAGGAATGCAACAGCGCACGGCGATTGTCCGGGCGCTCGGCCTGCAGCCCGAAGTGCTCCTCATGGACGAGCCGTTCTCGGCCCTCGACGAGTTCACCCGGGAGGCCCTGCAGGAACAGCTCCTCGACCTGTGGGACGAGATCAAGACGACCGTCGTCTTCGTCACCCACTCGGTCACCGAGGCCGTGCGGCTCTCCGACACGGTCGTCGTCATGGCGCCGAAGCCGGGGCGGATCGTCGACGTCATCGACATCGACCTGCCTCGCCCGCGCAGCGCGGAGATGATCAAGACGGGCGACTTCCACCACTACGAAGACCTCATCCGTGACCGCCTGCAGGCCGCATGGCGCTCGCCCGAACTCCCGACAGCAGCCTGAGGAGCACCGCCATGACCGCCCTTGCCGACAGCCCCGCTCCTGCCGTGACCCGCGAGACGACGGATACCGTGCCGCACCGTCAGCGCACGATGCCGAAGTTCCTCCGCCCGAGCCGCTGGCTCCCGCTGACCATCATGATCGTGCTGCTCGCCGTGCTCTGGCAGATCGGTTCGGTCACGATGCCCTACCTGCTGCCGCCGCTCAGCGCGATCGGCGAGACCCTCGTCGGCAACCCCGGCTACTACCTCACGAACGCCTGGGTGACCCTGCAGGAGGCCCTCCTCGGTCTCGTCTTCGCCTTCATCGCGTCGTCGATCCTCGCGATCGCGATCAGCGAGGTCGCGGTCCTCCGTCGGGCCATCATGCCGATCGCCGTCGTGCTGAACGTCACCCCTCTCGTCGCGATCGCGCCGGCCCTCGTCGTCGCGTTCGGTTTCGGGCCCGAGCCGAAGCTCATCGTCACGGCGATCATCTGCTTCTTCCCGATCCTCATCAACGTGTCGGTCGGACTCCGATCGGTGCCGACGTCGGTCGTGCAGTTCTACACGACCGTCGCGGCCTCCCGCGCCGAGATGCTGTGGCACGTGCGGGTACCGAACGCGCTGCCCTACCTCTTCGCGGCACTCAAGATCGTGCTGCCGCTCTCGATCGTCGGAGCCGTCGTCGCCGAGATGTTCGCCCCGGGCGCGGCAGAGGGTCTGGGCACGGCCATCAGCCTCGCAAGCTCGAACAACAAGCTCTCGGTCATCTACGCGTCGATCTTCATCCTCGCCGTGATGGGCGCGACGCTCCTCGCCATCGTCACGGCCGTCGAGCGCCGCGTGCTGCACTGGCACGACTCGCACTCGGCGAGCGACGACTGATACCGAGCGACTGTCCCGGCCTCCGCCTGACCCGTTCCCTCCGCCTCGAGGTCGTCATCCGCACCTCGTCACGGCACCGCTCTGCCGTCTGAGCCCCGGTTCCCTTCACCCACCCCTCGCGTCATCCCACCCTGCGTCATCCCACCCCTCGCGTCATCCCACCCCTGACAGGAGTCCTCCATGGCACCCCGAACCCCCACCGCTCGCCTTCGCACCGCCCTCGCGCTCGTCGGCGTCGCCGCTCTCACCGCGACGCTCGCCGCGTGCTCGACCGACGAGGCCGACAGCGCGGCCCCCGGATCGACGGCGGGATCGGCCATCTCGGCCGAACGCTGCGCCGAGAACGAGGCCGCCGGCACCGTGACCTACCTCACGGGCTACCAGTACCAGGCCTCGGCATCGATCCTCGAGGTCATCGCGGCGAAGGAGCTCGGCTACTTCGACGCTCTCTGCATCGACCTCGACATCCAGCCCGGAACGGGCGACACGGGACAGAACACCCAGCTGCTCGCGAGCGAGCAGGTGCAGTTCACCGCCGTCAGCCAGCAGAACATCATCCAGGCGCAGGACTCCGGCATCGACATCCTCGGCATCTCGTCCTACTCGAACGTCGGCCTCGAAGTGCTCATCACGGGTCCGGAGATCACCGACCTCACGCAGCTCGAGGGCACCATTCTCGGCCAGAAGGGCGAGCTCCCGCCCACGGTCGGCGCGATGCTCGACAACGCGGGCGTCGATGTCGGAAGCATCCAGCAGGTCGTCGTCGGCTACGACCCGTCGGTCCTCACGCGCGGCCAGGTCACGTCGCTCACGGGCTTCATCTCGAACGAGCCGAACCTGCTCGAGGCGATGGGCGAGGACGTCACGGTGTGGCGCCCGTACGACGAGGACGTGCCGTCGTCGCTCGGCGCGCTCGCCGTCAACCCGGGCTTCGCGAGCGAACACCCCACCGTCGTCGAGGACTTCCTGCGGGCCTCGTTCCACGCGTTCGAGTACTGCGAGGAGAACGGCGAGGAGTGCGTCGGGTACGCCTCGGCGCTCTCGGGCGAGGGCTACGACGCCGAGCACAACCTGAAGATCTGGGAGACCGAGGCGGGCATCGTGCGCGAGAGCCAGACCGGAGACCTCGGAGCGATCGACACGGCCAACGTCGAGGCCATCGCCGCGATGCTCGACGAGTACTCCCTGCTCGAGACGCCCGTCTCGGCCGATGACGCGCTGGCCTACTTCGAGCCGGCATTCGTCACGGCCGTCTACGCCGACGGAACGCTCGTCTGGCCTGCACCCTGACCCACCGATCCCTCCTCACCCGCACTCCCATGAAAGACGTGACACCCATGAGCACCAAGGAATACGGGGTCTTCCTCCCCAACGCTGCCGGCGGCTGGATGATCTCCTCGACGGCGCCGTACCCGCCCGCGAGCTACGACTACAACAAGCAGGTCGCGCGCCTCGCCGACGGCATCGGGCTCGACTTCATCATGGCGATGGCGAAGTGGAAGGGATTCGGCGGCGCGACCGATCACTGGGGTGAGACCCTCGAGTCGATCACGATGATGGCGGGGCTCGCCGAAGCGACCGAGAACGTCAAGATCTGGGCGACGGTGCACGCGAACATGCAGAACCCCGCCTTCGCGGCGAAGGTCTTCACGACCCTGCAGCAGGTCAGCGGGGGCCGGGCCGGCATGAACATCGTCAACGGCTCGTACGCCGACGAGTTCGAGCAGATGGGGGTGTGGGACCCGAGTCTCACGCCCGACGCCCGCTACCGGATGACGGAGGAGTGGACGCGCGCCGTCCTCCGTCTCTGGAGCGAGGACTCCGTCACCGCTCACGGCGAGTTCTTCACCCTCACCGACTGCGAATCGCGGCCGCACCCCGAGACCCGCCCCACCATCATCAGTGCGGGTCGCTCCGATCGGGGGCGCGCCTTCCAGGCCGAGTTCGCCGACGGCGCGTTCCTCGGCTCGGAGAGCATCGAGGAGATGCGCGACCTCTCGCGCGACGTCCACGAGCAGGCCGCGGCGCGCGGCCGCACCGTTCGCACGTATTCGATGCTCACGATCGTGCAGGGTGAGACGGATGCCGCTGCCGAGGCCCGCGCGACGCACTACGGCGAGGGCGTCGACCGGGTGGCGCTCGGCAACATGCGCCGCTCGTGGGGATGGGACGCCGAGCGCGCCCTCTCGTGGGCGCAGGGCGCGAAGGGGGAGGAGGCGTTCCAGACGCCCTACGTCACGGGGTCTGCCGAGACGATCACCGAACGCATCCTCTCGGTGCTCGAGACCGCGGAACTCGACGGCCTCATGCTCATCTTCCCCGACTACATCGAGGACCTCCCGGTCTTCGGCGAGTCGGTGCTCCCCGCCCTCCGCGCGCACGACGGCGGTGCCTCGTGAGCCTTCGCGATCGTCAGCTCGCCGCGCTCGGCGGGGGAGGTGGTGCTCTGCTCGTCGTCGACGTGCAGCGATCGTTCGGAGACCCCGAGATGCTCGCCGACTTCAGTCTGAGCGAGCAGGCGGCGGCGGATGTCGCGGCAGCGGTGTCGCGATCGGCCGAACTCGTCGCCGACGCGCGCGCCGACGGAGTCCCGGTCTACTGGATCGAGCTCGCGACCGAGACGCCGTGGCGCGCGAGCCAGTGGCTCCGGACGGGTGACCCCGACCACCCGATCGACGACGGAGAGCCGTGCGTCGTCGGCACGGAGGGGGCCGAGTGGTACGTGCTCGAACCCCGAGACGACGAACCGCGCTTCCGGAAGACGGGTTACAGCGGGTTCCTCGGCACCGGGCTCGCCGAGCGGCTCCGCGCCGACGGCATCCGCTGGGTCTCGGTCATCGGTCTCACGACCGAGTGCTGCATCCTCGCGACGGCGACCGATGCCGTGCAGCTCGACTGGCCCGTGTTCGTGCCGCGCGATGCGACGGCCGCATACGCTCCGCACCTGCACGAGAACGCGCTCGGGCTGCTCGCCCTGAACGTGGCGGTCATCGGTGATGCCGACGAACTCGTCGCTCTCTGGGGCGGGGAGGAGACCTCGTGAGCGGGATGCACATCGCCTTCGACCTCTCGTTCACCCACACCGAGGGCCGCTGGGCGCGGGCGGGCTCGTGGGTCGGCCGCACCTTCCCCGACGTGCGCATGTTCCAGGAGATCGCGATCTCGGCCGAACGCGCGGGCGTCGAGATGCTCTTCTTCGGCGACGGCAGCGGCATCCCCGACACGTGGCGCGGGTCGATCGCCCCCGCGGTCGAGTGGGGCGTGCAGTGGCCGAGACAGGACATGAGCCCCTTCATCGCGGCGATGGCCGCCGTGACGAGCGACATCGGCTTCGGCCTCACGTACTCGTCGACGTTCATGCACCCCTTCTACGTCGCGCGACTGCTCAACTCGCTCGACCACGTCACCGGAGGGCGCATCGCCTTCAACGTCGTCGCCTCCTCGCGGAGCGCGGACGCCGCCAACTACGGCTACGACGAGTTGCTCGAGCACGGGCTGCGGTACGAGCGCATGGAGGAGTTCGTCGACGTCTGCCAGAAGCTCTGGGATTCGGTGCCGCCCGAAGCGATCATCATGGACCGCGAGACCGGTCGATTCGCCGACCCCGCTCTCATCGAGGCGATCGAGCACCGCGGACGCTTCTTCGACGTCAAGGGTCCGCTGTCGAGCATGCCGAGCCCGCAAGGGCGACCCGTGCTCGTGCAGGCGGGCAACTCGCCCCGCGGCGTCGCCGCGTCGGCGAAGTTCGCCGACGTCGTGTTCGGCTTCGGAGGATCGGTCGCGGGGCAGCAGCGTCATCGCGCCGCGCTCGACGCCGCCCTCGTCGCGGAGGGGCGCGATCCGAACTCCGTCGGAATCCTCTGGGCGACCCAGGTGATCGTCGGACGCACCCGAGCCGAGGCCGAGGCCCGGCGGGACGAGGTGCTCGAGTTCTGGAGTGAGGAAGCGGTCGGCGCCTACCTCTCGCACAACGCCGGGTTCGACTTCTCCCGGGTTCCCGAGCGGTTCGCCATCGGCGAGCTCGTCGAACAGATCACCGCTCTGCACGCGACGCCCGGCGGCCTCGTCGGCACCCTCGTCGACGAGTTCGGGCTCGATCACGAGATGACGCGCACCGAGTTCTTCGAACATGGCTGGCGGAGCGCGACCGGGCTCGACCACACGGTCATCGGCTCGCCCGCCGAGATCGCCGACGCCCTCGAAGAGAACTTCGCCGCGACGGGCTCGCGGGGCGGGTACATGTTCTCGACGCCCCTCGCGACGCCGTCGGGTCTCGACGACATCGCCGAGTTGCTCGTGCCCGAGCTGCGTGGCCGTGGCGCGCTCGCCCCGGCTCGACCGGGTCGGACGCTGCGCGAGAACCTCAGCGCGTGAGGCGTTCGGCGCCGGCCGGTTGGGAGCAGACGATCCTGCTCTGCACCCTCATCGGCACGGCGCAGATGACGTGGGGCGTCGTGGTGCCCGTGCTGCCCCTGCACATGAGCGCACTGCACGCCCCCGTCATCCTCCTCGGTCCGCTCATCGCGGCCTTCGCCATCGGGCGCGTGATCGGCAACATCCCTGCGGGGCTCCTCATGCGTCGATGGAATCCGCGCCTCATGCTGCACGTCTGCCTCGGCCTCCTCGCGGCGATCACCGCGGTCACCGGCCTCGTCGACGATCTCGGCGTCATCTTCGCGCTGCGCCTCGCCGCGGGCGTCCTCGGCGGCGCCGCCGTCACGATCGCGTTCGCGGTCGTGCTGGCCGGGGCGCCCGCCGCCCGCCGTGGCCGGGTCGTCGCCGTCGCCAATGTCGTGCAGATGAGCGCCGCCGCGGTCGGGGCGCTCCTCGGCGGCGTCGTCGTGAGCATCGCGGGCTCGGCAGCCGCTTTCATCGCAGCGGCGGTGCCCGTCGTGCTCGCTGCGGCCTGGGAGCTCGTACGGCCCGCGCGCGGGTACTGGGATGCCGTCGTGCGGCCGGTCCCGGGTGGCGATGACCCCGCGCCCGTCGTGGCTGACGACTCGCCCCGGCGCGGAGTGCTCATCTCGCTCATCGCCGTCTCGTTCGCGCTGTTCTTCGCACGCTTCGCCGCCGAGCAGGGGCTCGTCCCCGTGCTCGCGTACGAGCAGGGCGGGCTCGACCCCGTGGGCCTCGGGCTCGCGCTCGCCGGAGGGACGATGCTCAGCATGCTCGCGCTGCCGTTCGTCGGGCGCGCCATCGACCGGGGTGCGCGGCTCACCGTCATCCTGCCGTCGACCCTCGCCTCGGCGTTCTGCCTCGTCGCGCTCGGCATCGCCGACTCGGCGTGGCCGTTCGCGCTCCTCGTGGTGGCCTACGGCCTCATGACGAGCGTCGCGAACGTCGTGCCGGGTGTGGTCACGGCCGAGGCGTTCCCCGGGCGACGGGCCGGCGGAGTCGTCGGCGTCACCCGCACGGCCGGAGACCTCGGCGCGGCCGCGGGCCCGGTGCTCGTCTTCGCGCTCGCCGACGGGGCCGGGCCGACCGTGGCGCTCGCGGGTGTAGCCGTCGTGCTCGTGCTCGCGCTCGGTCCCTTCGCCGCCGTGACCCACCGGTGGACTCGCCTGCGTACGGCCAGGGGCGTGATCGAGAACGGAGGATGACTCGAGGAGGGGCGGCTACGAAACATCCCGGAAACAATCCCGTGACACTCTCGCAATGTTCTGCGGTGTCGACGAAGCCCCCGCCTGTCCTTCTGAAGGAGTCCGTGTGGCCCACGACACCACCGTCATCGACCGCGTCTACGCCGAGGTCCTCGCTCGCAATCCCGGCGAGGGCGAGTTCCACCAGGCCGTCCACGAGGTCTTCGATTCGCTCGACCGCGTGCTCGCCAAGAACCCGCACTACGTGAGCGAATCGGTGCTCGAGCGCATCTGCGAGCCCGAGCGCCAGATCATCTTCCGCGTGCCGTGGGTCGACGACGCCGGCCGCGTGCAGATCAACCGCGGCTTCCGCGTGCAGTTCAACTCGGCACTCGGCCCCTACAAGGGCGGCCTGCGCTTCCACCCGAGCGTCCTGCTCGGCACCGTGAAGTTCCTCGGTTTCGAGCAGATCTTCAAGAACGCGCTCACCGGCATGCCGATCGGCGGCGGCAAGGGCGGCAGCGACTTCGACCCCAAGGGCAAGAGCGACGCCGAGATCATGCGCTTCTGCCAGTCGTTCATGACCGAGGCCTACCGTCACCTCGGCGAGTACACCGACGTGCCCGCGGGCGACATCGGTGTCGGACGCCGCGAGATCGGCTACCTCTTCGGCCAGTACAAGCGCATCGTCAACCGCTACGAGTCGGGCGTGCTGACCGGCAAGGGCATCACGTGGGGCGGCTCGCTCGTGCGCACCGAGGCGACCGGCTACGGACTCGTCTTCTTCACCCAGCGCATGCTCGAGCAGTCGGGCCGCTCGCTCGACGGCGCCCGCGTGCTCGTCTCGGGCTCGGGCAACGTCGCGCTCTACGCGATGGAGAAGGTGCACGCCCTCGGCGGCACGGTCGTCGGAGCCTCCGATTCGGGCGGCGCGATCTACGACCCGAACGGCATCGACATCGACCTCCTGCGCGATGTGAAGGAGGTGCGCCGCGAGCGCATCAGCGCCTACGCGAGCGAGAAGGGCATGGACGTCGAGTACCGCGAAGGCGCGAACGTCTGGCAGGTCGCCGACGGAGCGTCGATCGACGTCGCCCTGCCGTGCGCGACCCAGAACGAGCTCGGCGAGGATGACGCCCGCCTCCTCGTCGCGTCGGGCGTGCGTGCCGTCGCCGAAGGTGCGAACATGCCGACGACCCCTGCGGCCGTCCGCGTCTTCCGCGAGGCCGGAGTGCTCTTCGGCCCCGGCAAGGCGGCGAACGCCGGTGGCGTGGCGACGAGCGCGCTCGAGATGCAGCAGAACGCCTCGCGCGACTCGTGGAGCTTCGAGCACACCGAGGAGCGCCTCTCCGACATCATGGACGGCATCCACGCGCGCTGCGCCGAGACGGCCGACGAGTACGGTGCGCCCGGCGACTACGTCATCGGTGCGAACATCGCGGGCTTCACGCGCGTCGCCGACGCGATGCTCGCGCTCGGCGTGATCTGAGACGTCGGCGTGATCTGAGACCGACGAGGGGCGGGCGGATGACACGCGCTGTCGTGTCATCCGCCCGCACCCACCCGGGCTCGTGCGGCCCGGCGGGCGTGTCCGCCCGGCGTGCGACGATGGAGACGTGACCGCGCCCTTTCCTCTCGTGGACGCGCTCGACATCTCGCGGTGGGTGGGCGCCGCCGCTTTCGCGCGGGGTCGCGCCTACGCCCGCGACGACCGCGTGGGTCAGCTGACGTGGGATCGCGGAGCCGGTCGGTTGCGTGCCGTGGTGCGCGGTTCGGACGGCTCGTCGTATCCGGTCGTCGTCGACCTCGAGGGGGCCGAGACCTCGCGACCCTCGATCGTGTCGAGCACGTGCGAGTGCTACGTGGGGTCGGCCTGCAAGCATGCCGTCGCTGCACTCCTCTCGGCCAATGCCGCGCACGCGGCGAGTGTCGTGAGCGAAACGCGGCCCCCGGCCGTGAGCACGCCCCCGGCCTCCGACTGGCGGTCGGGACTGACGCTCCTCGCGCCGGCCGCACCCGCCGCGCGGCGCGATGCGCGGCCCCTCGCCCTGCGTCTCGAGCATCGGGCGCCGGCCGCGCGTCGACCGGTTCGCGCCTCGGGCTCGCGGCTGCTCGCTCGGCCCGTGACGACCGGCGCTCGCGGCGACTGGATCGCCGCGAACCTGACCTGGCAGAACATCGGCTTCCAAGGTGAGAGCGGCGGCTTCGACCCGCGCCAGGCACGCTGGTTCGCCGAGTTCCACGCGCTGCGCGGAACCCGCAGCTACGTCTCGCCGACGGGCGACGGCATCGCGCTCGACGACTTCGAGAGCCCCCTGCTCTGGCCGCTCCTCGACGACGCGCGCGAGCGCGGTATCGCCGTCGTCGGCCCGCGGGGGACGCGCATCGAGGTCGGGGGAGCGGCGGATGTCGTCGTCGACGCCTCGCTCGACGACGAGGCGCTGCGGCTGAGCTCGGCGATCGTCGTCGACGGTTCGGTCTACCCCGCCGACGCCGTGCGCGCGATCGGGTCCCACGGCGTCTACCTCGCGACGAGCGACCGGATCCTCATCGCGCCCCTCACTCGCGCGCTCACCCCCGAGGCCCGCCGATCGCTCGGCACCACCGAGACCGTGAGCGTGCCCCGGGCCGAGCTCGACGACTTCCGCTCGACCTATTACCCGGCGCTCGCGCGGCGAGCGACGATCACGAGCGCGGATGCCACGTTCGAGGCGCCACTCCTCACGCCCGCGGTGCTCGTGCTGCACGCGAGCTTCGAATCGGGCGACCGGCTCGTCATCGACTGGTCGTGGCGGCACACCGGGGGCGCGACGAGCGAACTGGATGCCGACGACGACCACTTCGCTCCGGGCGACGATGCCGCGGGTCGACGCGAGGTGCGGGATGCCGTGCTCGACGTCATCGACGATCACCCGGTCGGCACGCTGCTGCTCGCGAACCGCGAGCTCGCGTCATCCGTCGCCGTGCGCGGAGTCGACGCGGCCGACATCGCGGCTCAGGTGCTCCCCGCTCTCGAGGCAATCGATCGCGTCGAGCTCGAGGTCGTCGGTACGCGACCCGAGTACCGCGAACTCGTCGAGACGCCCGTGCTGCGCGTCACCGCTGTCGAAAGCGAGCAGAACGACTGGTTCGACCTCGGCGTGACGGTCACGGTCGAGGGACGCACCATCCCGTTCCGGCCGCTCTTCACGGCGCTCGCGCGCGGGGCGAAGAAGCTGCTGCTCGTCGACAAGACGTACCTCTCGCTCGCCCAGCCCGTCTTCGAACCGCTGCGCGACCTCATCGAGGAGGCCGGATCGCTCGACGAGTGGGAGACCGGGCTCCGGATCAGTCGCTACCAGGCGAGCCTCTACGCCGAGTTCGAAGACCTCGCCGACGAGAGCGAGGCGGCCGTCGCGTGGCGGGAGATCGTCGACGGCCTCCGGGAGGGTGCCGAGATCGAGCCGATCGACCCGCCGGCATCGTTCGCGGGAACGCTCCGGCCGTATCAACTCGACGGTTTCCGGTGGCTCGCGTTCCTCTGGCGTCACCGCCTCGGCGGAATCCTCGCCGACGACATGGGTCTCGGCAAGACGGCGCAGATCCTGGCGCTCGCGACTCACGCCGTCCAGGCGGGGAGCGGGCCGTTCCTCGTCGTCGCGCCGACCTCGGTGGTGCCGACGTGGGCGAGCGAGGCCGCGCGGTTCGCGCCGGGGCTCCGTGTGGTGACTCTCGGGGCGACGAGCGCGAAATCGGGCCGCGCCCCCGCCGACGTCGCCCGAGACGCCGACATCGTCATCACGACCTACGCGGTCGCCCGCATCGATGCGCCGCGCTTCGCCGACGTGCACTGGTCGGCGCTCGTGCTCGACGAGGCCCAGTTCGTGAAGAACCCGGCGTCGCACGTGCACCGCGCGATGCAGACCATCCACGCCGACGCGCGCTTCGCCGTGACGGGCACGCCGATCGAGAACAACCTCGGCGAACTCTGGGCGCTTCTCGCGATCGTCGCCCCCGGGCTCTTCGCGTCGCGTCGCGGATTCGACGAGACGTACCGGCGACCGATCGAGCACGGGCTCGGAGCCGACCGGCTGACCGTGCTGCGCCGGCGTCTGCGGCCCTTCCTGCTCCGCCGCACGAAGGAACTCGTCGCTCCCGAGCTGCCGCCGAAGCAGGAGCAGGTGCTGACCGTCGAGCTCGCGCCGAAGCACCGGAGGCTCTACGACACGTTCCTCCAGCGGGAACGACAGAAGCTCCTCGGTCTCCTCGCCGACGTCGATCGGCACCGTATCGCAGTGTTCCGCTCGCTCACGTTGCTGCGGCTCTTGTCGCTCGACGCCTCGCTCATCGACCCGCAGTACGCCGGTATCGCCTCGGCGAAGCTCGACACGCTCGGCGAGCATCTCGACGAGGTCATCGCCGAGGGTCATCGCTCGCTCGTCTTCAGTCAGTTCACGTCGTTCCTCCAGCGCGTCGCCGAGAGGCTCGACGCGGCCGGGGTTCCCTACGTGTACCTCGACGGAGCGACGACGAACCGCGCGGCCGTGATCGACGAGTTCCGCGGCGGCGACGCTCCCGTCTTCCTCATCAGCCTCAAGGCCGGTGGCTTCGGGCTCACCCTCACCGAGGCCGACTACGTCTTCCTCCTCGACCCGTGGTGGAACCCGGCGAGCGAGCAGCAGGCGATCGACCGCACACATCGCATCGGGCAGCAGAAGAACGTCATGGTGTACCGACTCGTCGCGGCCGACACGATCGAGGAGAAGGTCATGGCGCTCAAGCAGAAGAAGGCCGACCTCGTCGCCGATGTGCTCGACGGGGGAGCAGGATTCGACTCGGCGCTCAGCGCCGACGACCTTCGCGGGCTGTTCGCGGAGTGACGCAGCGGGTGGGCGGGCGCCGAAAGCGCCTGCCCACCCGCTGCGGTCGGACTGGGGCTCAGGCCGTCGTGGTGGCCCCCGAAGCATCGCTCGCACCGACGGAGTCGTCGGCCTCGGCGTCGCCCGTGATCGTCTCGCCCGCACTCGATCCGAACTCGTCGTCGACGTCGGTCGCCGCTTGCTCGAACTGCGAGTTGTACAGACGCCAGTAGGCGCCTTCGCGGGCGATGAGTTCTTCGTGCGTGCCCTGCTCGACGATGTCGCCGTGCTCCATCACGAGGATGAGGTCGGCGTCGCGGATCGTCGAGAGACGGTGGGCGATGACGAACGACGTGCGTCCGTTGCGGAGGGCTGCCATGGCGTTCTGCAGGAGCAACTCGGTGCGGGTGTCGACCGACGAGGTCGCCTCGTCGAGGATGAGCACCGAGGGCTTCGCGACGAACGCCCGTGCGATCGTGATGAGCTGCTTCTCGCCCGCGGAGACGTTCGAGGCGTCTTCGTCGAGGACGGTGTCGTAGCCCTCGGGCAGCGAATGCACGAATCGGTCGACGTAGGTCGCCTTCGCTGCCTCGATGACCTCGTCGTCGGTCGCCGACTGACGCCCGTACCGGATGTTCTCGCGGATCGACCCCGCGAACAGCCACGGGTCCTGGAGCACCATTCCCGTGCGCGAGCGCACGTCGTCTCGGGTGAGTTCGGCGATGTTCTGTCCGTCGAGCAGGATGCGACCGCCGTCGAGCTCGTAGAACCGCATGATGAGGTTCACGAGCGTCGTCTTGCCCGCGCCCGTCGGACCGACGATCGCGACCGTCTGACCGGGCTCGACGCGGAACGAGAGGTCACGGATGAGCGGTCGCTCCGGCGTGTAGGCGAACTGCACGTTCTGGAACTCGATGACGCCGTCACCGTCGACGAGCGCCGGCGCGTCGTCGGCGTCGGGCTCCTGCTCGTCGGCGTCGAGCAGCTCGAACACGCGCTCGGCCGACGCCGTGCCCGACTGCACGACCGCGGCCATGCCACCGAGCTCGGAAAGCGGCTGCGTGAACTGCTGCGAGTACTGGATGAACGCCTGCACGTCACCGAGGCGGAGCTGGCCGCCCGCGACCATGAGCCCGCCGAGCACGGCGATGCCGACGTAGGTCAGGTTTCCGATGAACATCATGCCCGGCATGATGATGCCCGACAGGAACTGCGCCTTGAAGCTCGCCTGGTACAGCTCTTCGTTCTCGGCCTGGAACTTCTCGAGCGAGTCCTTCTCGCGGCCGAAGACCTTGACGAGGGCGTGACCCGAGAACGACTCCTCGACGCGCGCGTTGAGGCGGCCGACCTTGCGCCACTGGATTCCGAACGCCTTCTGCGACTTCGGCCCGATGATGCCGAAGATGACGGCCATGAGCGGGAGCGAGACGAGGGCGACGAGAGCGAGCTGCCACGAGATCGAGAACATCATGATGAGCACGCCGACGACGGTCAGCACGCTCGTCACGACCGTCGAGAGCGATTGCTGCATCGTCTGCGTGATGTTGTCGATGTCGTTCGTGACACGCGAGATGAGCTCTCCGCGCTGCACCTTGTCGAAGTACGCGAGCGGCATGCGGTTGATCTTCGCCTCGACCGATTCGCGCAGGCGGTACATCGTCTTCACCATGATGACGTTGATGACGTAGCCCTGCAGCCAGCTGAGGATCGACGCGGCGATGTACAGCGCGAGCACGAAGATGACGACCTGGCTGAGGCGCACGAAGTCGACTCCGCTGCCGAGCGCGAAGTTCTGCATCGCCGAGACCATGTTGGCGATGTCGGTCTGGCCGCCGGCGCGCAGAGCCTCGACGACCTGTTCCTGCGTCGCATCGGCGGGGAACTGCGAGGCGAGCTGCATCGAGACGACGCCCTCGAAGATGATGTTCGTCGCCTCACCGAGAACGCGCGGGGCGATGACGGCGAGCACGACACCGAGAGCGCCGAGGATCGACACGAAGGTGAACGCGAGGGCGTGCGGCCTCAGCAGTCCGATGAGGCGGCCGAAGCTCTTGCCGAAGTTCTGGGCTTTGCCCGGAGCGACGCTGTCCCAGTCGCCGGAACTCAGGCGCGCCTGCTCGGCGAGCTTGAGTTCGAGCTGTTCTTCTTCGCTGAGAGGGGTGGGGGTACTCGTGGTCATGCTTCCACTCCCAACTGCGAGTCGACGATCTGTTTATAGGTCTCGCTCGTCTCGAGCAGTTGCTCGTGCGTTCCGAGCCCGACCATGCGGCCGTCGTCGAGCACGACGATCTGGTCGGCGTCGGTGATCGTGGAGACGCGCTGTGCGACGACGATCTTCGTGACCTCGGGGAGCTCGCGCCAGAGCGCCTGGCGGAGGCGGGCGTCGGTCGTGAGGTCGAGCGCCGAGAACGAGTCGTCGAAGACGAGGACGTCGGGACGGTGCACGATCGCGCGGGCGATCGCGAGGCGCTGGCGCTGACCGCCCGAGACGTTCGTACCGCCCTGGGAGATGCGCGCGTCGAGCCCGCCCTCCATCGCCTCGACGAAGTCACGGCCCTGGGCGACCTCGAGAGCGTGCCACAGGTCGGCGTCGGTCGCGTCCTCGCGGCCGAAGCGCAGGTTCGACGCGACGGTACCGGTGAAGAGGAAGGGGCGCTGGGGCACGAGGCCGATCGTCGTCCACAGTCGGTCGAGGTCGGCCTGGCGCACATCGACGCCGCCGACCGCGACGGAACCGGCGGTGACGTCGAAGAGGCGGGGGATGAGCGAGACGAGTGTCGTCTTGCCCGCGCCGGTCGATCCGACGATGGCGACGGTCTGACCGCGAGCCGCGTCGAACGTGATGCCTTCGAGCACGGGGTGCTCGGCACCCGGGTAGGTGAAGGTCGCGTCGCGGAACGCGACGGTACCGGGAGCGGGGAACTCGGTCGTCGCGTCGGCGGCCCGGGTAAGCGTCGACTCGCTCGCGAGCACCTCGCCGATGCGCTCGGCCGAGACGGCGGCGCGCGGGATCATGATCGTCATGAAGCTCGCCATGAGCACACCCATGAGGATCTGGCCCACGTACTGCATGAATGCGAAGAGCGTTCCGATCTCGACCTGGCCGGCGTCCACCTGGATTCCGCCGAACCAGATGACGCCCACGACCGTGACGTTCAGCACGAGCATCGCGAGCGGGAAGAGGAGGACGAACAGCGAACCGACCTTGCGGCCGACGACCATGATGTCGTGGTTCGCGACGCTGAAGCGCTCGGCCTCGATGGGCTCGCGCACGAACGCGCGGACGACGCGGATGCCCGTGAGCTGTTCGCGCATGATGCGGTTGACCGCGTCGAGCTTCTTCTGGAAGCTGCGAAAGAGGGGCACCATGCGGCTGATGATGAGTCCGGCGACGACGAGGAGCGACGGCACCGAGACACCGATGAGCCAACTCAGACCGACATCCTGCTGGAGCGCCATGATGACACCGCCGATCGCGAGGAGCGGCGCCGTGACGAGCATCGTCGCGCCCATCATCGCGAGCATCTGCACCTGCTGCACGTCGTTCGTGTTGCGCGTGATGAGCGAGCCGGGGCCGAACTGCGAGACCTCGCGCTCGGAGAAGGCGCTGACCTTCTCGTAGACGTCGAGGCGGATGTCGCGGCCGGCCTGCATCGCGGCGCGCGCAGCGAAGAACGTCGCGATGATCGAGCACGTGATCTGACCGAGCGAGATCGCGAGCATGAGGCTGCCCGTCGACCAGATGAACTCGGTGTCGCCGCGGGCGACGCCCTGGTCGATGATGTTCGCGTTGAGGCGGGGAAGGTAGAGCGACGCCATCGCGGAGAGGAACTGGAAGACGAGGACGCCGACGAGGAGCCAGCGATATCGCTTCAGATAACGGACGAGGAGTTTTCCGAGCACGAGCGGTCTTTCGAGAGGAGTTGCGGGGAGGGCTGAGGCGGAACGGTCGCCCGCGCAGCGGGCGGGGCGGCGGTGCCGCTCGGGGGACGGGATCGACCTCGTCAGACTACGAGCATCCTCCGACATGCGCGTCCGTCGGAAGGTGGAGATCGATACGGAGCATTAGAGCATTCCACCGCGGTCGCGGAGAGTCAACCCGATCGCGGACATCCGTCGGCTGCAAGAATCGACTCGGGCGAAGGAGAGAGCATGACGCAGGCACGTGACGGCTGGCTGGCTTCGGAAGACGGGCCGGAGTATCCGCCCGAGCCCTGGTATCTGGGCGGTGACTTCGCGGGCAGCGCGTTCCTCGTGCCGCCCGACCGCCTGCCGGCCGGCACCCGCGACGCGATCCCGGCACGGCACGAACTCGTCACGGTCGGCGGGCGAGCGCTCGTCGGCGTGACCTTCGTGCACTACGGCACGAGCGGCGTGCTGTCGTACGAGGAGCTGCTCGTCGCGGCCGTCGTGAGACGCGGTGCGCGGCTTCATGTGAGCATCCCGAGCATCTGGGTCGACAGTCCCGAGTCGCGAGCGGGCGGCCGGGCGCTCTGGTCGATCCCGAAAGGCCTGGGCGACTTCACGCGCCGCGAGCGACCGAACGGCATCGTCTCGACATCGCTCAGCGTCGACGGTTCGCCCGTTGCCTCCCTCGACGCAGAGCCGCGGCGCGTCGGTTCCCGTGCACTGAACGTCCCCCTCACGACCGCTCAACGTCTCGACGGGCGCTCCGTGATCGCGACGAACGTCATCCTCGGTCGGATCGGCGGCGCGCGGACGCGCTGGACGTTCGCCCCTGACGGTCCGCTCGGAGGTCTCGCGGGCCTCCGACCACTCGCCAACTTCTCCATCGCCGATGCCGCCGTTATCTTCGGCAATCGGGTGCGACGCGGCGGAGCGGTGTCATGAGCTCCGCCGTGTCATCCGGTCGCGGAGGGGTCGCCGTCGTCACCGGCTCGGCTCGCGGCATCGGGCTCGCGATCGTCCGCGAACTCCGCCGCGTCGGCTATCGCGCCGTCGTCTGCGACCTCGACCTCGAGGCGAGCCGCGCGGCCGCCGCGTCGATCGGCACCGATGTTCCCGCCTTCGCCGTCGACGTGAGCGACGCCGACTCGCTCGATGCGCTCGTCGCCGACGTCGAGCGCGAGGTCGGCCCGATCGAGGTGTGGGTCAACAACGCGGGAGTCATGCCGACGGGGCGCTTCCTCGACTCGCCGCGTGAGCGCACCGACATCGTCATCGACGTCGACTTCCGCGGAGTGGTGGATGCCACGCGCTCGGTGCTTCCCGGAATGATCGAGCGGGGGCACGGATGCCTCGTGAACATCGCGAGCGCGACGGGCACCAAGCCGATGGCCGGGCTCGCCGTCTACTCGGGAGCGAAGGCCGCGGTGATCGCGTTCTCGACGGCCCTCCGCCGTGAGCTCCGCCACACGGGTGTCGGCGTGTCCGTCATCCTGCCGTACCTCGCGGCGACGCCGATGGGAGCGGGCATCACGGCTCAGCGCGGATTCTCGCCGGTGACCGCCGAGCAGGTCGCCGCCCGCGTCCTGAAGGCGATCACGCGCGGCACGCTCATCTCTTACGTGCCCGCGAGCCTCAAGCTCGGCGCCGCCGTGTTCACTGCTCTACCGATCCGGGTGCAGGACTGGCTCGACGACATCCTCGACTCGGACAGCATCGGCCTCGGCGGCGACTCCGCAGCTCGGGCCGCGTACGCCGCCGAGGTCGATCGGGACTGATCGGCTCTCGCCGAGCCCGCGTCAGCTCGCGAGGAAGGCGAGCAGGTGACTGTTCCACTCGTCCTTGTGCGAGACGGTGACGCCGTGCGGCGCGCCCTCGATCACGACGAGACGGCTGCCCGCGATCGCCTGCGCCGTGCGGGCGCCGCTCGCTTCGAGCGGCACGATCGAGTCGGCGTCGCCGTGGATGACGAGGGTCGGCACATCGATCTTCGCGAGGTCGTCGCGGAAGTCGGTCGTCGCGAAGGCGACCGTGCAGTCGAGTGTGCCCTTCGGCGACGCTCCCGCGGCGAGGTAGGCGTGGTAGTCGATCTGCGCGTCGCTCACGAGCGGCGCGTCGCCGCCCTCGGGCGTGAAGAAGCCGCGCAGGAAGTCGGCGAGGAACTTCGGCCGGTCACCCGTGAGGCCGTCGTGGAACCAGTTGGCGAGGTCGTCGTCGACGGCACCGTCGGGGTTGTCGTCGCTCTTCCAGAGATAGGGCGGAACGGCGCTCGCGAAGACGACCTGGGCGAGACGCGCGGTGCCGTACGTGCCGGCGTAGCGCGCGACCTCGCCGCCGCCCATCGAGAAACCGACGAGCGTCGCGTCGGTGACGTCGAGCTCGGTCAGGAGCGCATCGAGGTCGGCTGCGAACGTGTCATAGTCATAGCCCTCCCACGGCTGCGACGATTCGCCGAATCCGCGACGGTCGTACGTGATCACGCGGTATCCGGCGTCGACGAGGTCGGGGACCTGACCTTCCCAGGCGCGTCCGCTGAGCGGCCAGCCGTGGATGAGGACGACGGGGCGGCCCGTTCCCGCGTCGGTGTAGTGCAGTTCGACGTCAGGGCGGTCGCCATCGGAAATCGTGATGCTGGGCATGGGAGCTCCTTCTGATCGGGTTCTCCAGTCGAACAGAGTCTCGGTGCGGTGTCGATGGGGTTGACAGAGCGGCTGTCCCCTGAATGCGGGCGGGCGCGATTCGGCGGCCTCCCCGTACTCTCGGCGGCGGGGTTCAGAGATGAGCGGGGGAGCAACATGGCAGGTCCGGGCTATGCAGTGATCGATGTCGAGACGACCGGTTTCGTCGCGGAGAGGCACGATCGCATCGTCGAGATCGCGGTCGTCCACGTCGACGCGGGCGGGGCGGTGACGGGCTCGTGGGAGACGCTGCTCAATCCCCACCGCGACCTCGGGGCGCAGCACATCCACGGCATTCGCGCGAGGGACGTCCTCGATGCGCCCGACTTCAGCGACATCGCGAGCGATCTGATCGATCTGCTGTCGGGTCGTGTGCTCGTGGCCCACAACGCCGCATTCGACAGTCGGTTCCTTTACGCGGAGTTCTCGCGCGCAGGCTTCGATGTGGAGGAGGAGCTCCCTTGCCTGTGCACCATGCGGCTCGCGGCCGACATCATCCCGGGATCGGGACGGTCGCTCGCGGATTGCTGCGCGGCCTTCGACATCGAGCTCGATGGAGCCCACCGTGCACTCGTCGATGCGCAGGCCACCGCCCGGCTGCTGGGGGAGTACATCGCGGCGACCGACGCCGGATTCTGGCATCCCTATCTCGACCGCGCCGCGAGCGGTCGATGGCTGTCCGCTACGTCTTCTTCGGATGTGGGGACACGGTGGCGGGCGCGGGGGTCGGACGCGACCGCTCCCGAGGACTTTCTCACCCGCATCGTCGAGCGCATGCCGGATCTCTCCGGTCCGACCGAACACCGCGAGTATCTGGCCCTCCTCGATCAGTGTCTGCTCGACCGGCACTTGTCCGTGCACGAGTCGAACGAGCTGGTGCGCCGAGCCGACGTTCTCGGGGTGTCCCGCTCGACGTGTCAGAGACTGCATCGTGAGTACTTCGACCTGCTCGTCTCCGTCGCGTGGTCGGACGGAGTGCTCGACACGAACGAGATCGCGGACCTCGCGTCGGTCGCGCAGTTGCTCTCTCTGCCTGCTGAGGTCGTCACGACGGCCTTGGTGTCTCGGCCGTCGGTCACCGTCGCGGACTCCGCGCCGTCGGCGTTCGCGCTGACGCCCGGCGACGTCGTCGTGATCACCGGTGAGTTGTCGCGCCCTCGCGACGACTGGCACGCCGAGCTGGTGATCCGCGGATTCGTCCCACGCCCGGCGATCACGAAGGCCGTCACCCTCGTCGTCGCCGCCGACCCTGACTCGTTGTCGGGAAAGGCTCGAAAGGCGCGCGACTACGGAATCCCGATCGTCGACGAAGCGGGTCTCGTTCGCCTGCTGTCGTGATTCGAGCCGGGATGTCGCACGTCTCGGCCACACTGAGCGCATGGCTTCCCCTTCGATTCCCCTCACCATCGACTACATCGAGATCTCCGTCACCGACATGGCCGCCGCGCAGGCTTTCTACGGCGCGGCGTTCGGGTGGCAGTTCACCGCGTACGGCGACGCGTATGCCGGCATTCGCACGGCTGCAGAGTCGGGCGGAGACGAGGCCGGCGGGCTCGCGCTCGCCGACTCCGTGGTGCGCGGCGGGCCGCTCGTCTTGCTCTACAGCGACGACCTCGACGCGACCGTCCGCGCGGTGACGGATGCCGGTGGCGAGGTCGTCAACGGACCGTACGAGTTCCCCGGCGGACGACGATTCCACTTCCTCGACCCGAGCGGCAACGAGCTCGGCGTCTGGGCAACGTCGTAGTCGGAATCTCCGCCGGGTGGGTCAGCGGGACAGGATGACGACGTGCGATTCGTCGACAGGGGCTGAGGTGTGCTCGTGCGTGATGAGCCACGCATCATCTCTCTTCTCGATGACCCACGTCAGGCGGTTCAGCATCGACCGTGGGGTGCCGTCGGCATCGGTCGACGCGTAAGCGACGTAGCCGTCGGCCACGACGACGCCCGAACCCCTGGTTCCCCGAATCGTCAGGTCCTCGAACGAGACGTGCACGGCGCCGCCGTCGATCGAGTCGAACCAGGCGGTGATCTGCCGTGTCCACGCATCGACGCCCTCGAACGACCACTCGGTCCACAGGTCGAAGACGCGAACGTCGGGCGCGTAGAGGGCGAGCAGGGCCTCAACATCCTGAGCTGCGACGGCCTCGATGTAGCTGTCGGTGATCGCTTCGACGACCTCGGATTCGTGCGTCATGATCGACTCCCTTCGAGCGCGGTGAGTCGACGCTACTCTGCTGCCCTGCCGACGTCACGGGTCATTTAGGCTCGCGGGTGTGGGCGATCACGATGAGGGGATGACGGTGCGAGCGGTCAAAACGGCGGGCATCGACCTCGCCGCATCCGCGCCCGGCACCGCTCTCGCGATCATCGAGTGGGGCGAGTGGGGTGCGCGACTGTCATCCGTCGACGTCGGCGTGGGCGACGGCGAGATCGTCACCGCGGTCGCAGACTGCGCGATGGTCGGGATCGACTGCGCGCTCGGCTGGCCCGACGACTTCGTGGAATTCGTCGGGCGGCATGCCCGAGGTGAGCGTGTCGACCAGTCTCACGATGAGGGCATTGCGTGGCGCCGACGCCTCGCCTACCGCGAGACCGATCGTGACATCCATGCGCGCACCGGCAAGCTGCCGTTGAGCGTGGCGGCCGACCGACTCGGGTTGACGGCCATGCACTGCGTGGTTCTCCTCGATCTGCTGGGTGAGCAACGCGGGGGAGCGGTCGATCGCTCGGGCCGAGGGGGAGTCGTCGAGGTCTACCCGGGCGCGACCCTGCGCGTGTGGGGATTCGAGCGTCGCGGATACAAGAAGGATGCCGGGGTGCGTGACGCACTCCTCGCATCGATCGAGGTCGACGCGCCGTGGCTCGATCTCGCAGGGCACCGCGAACGGCTCCTCTCGTCGGATGACGCATTCGACGCGTTCATCGCGGCGCTCGCCGCGCGGGCGCATGAACGAGGGTTGACGCCGCCGATTCCGCGCGAGCACGAAGACCGGGCGTCACGCGAAGGCTGGATCGCTGTGCCGGAGGGCCGACTCGCGGATCTGGGGCCAGCGCGCGAGATGGTGTGAGGTCTCTGGGCGGCTGGGGCCTTCTCCGCTGTCTACGCTTCTTCTCCTCCCCAGGGGGTCGACCGCGTGGCGTTTCCACGTCGCTTTCGTCCGCGTCGGTGGTGTCGGGGTGAGTGTCGGTGGTCACTTCTATGTTGGGTGTTGTGGATGATGTACTCGATCTGACGGACTCGATCGCCGATGCGGTGACCGGGCTGCTGCGTGGGGTCGATTCGTCTGCGGCGATGGTGTCGGATGACGCCCTGCTCGGGTTGCTCGGTCGTGCCGAGACTCTCGGGCGCGCGGTCGATGCGTTGCGGGTGTTGGTGGCGGCCGAGGTCGGTGACCGGGCACGCCCTGAACTGGGCACGGAATCGCTCGCGCATCGCCGGGGGTGTGGGAGTGCGGCGGAGTTGGTCGAGCGGGTGACGCGGGTGTCGTCGGTGACGGCGCGGGCCCGGTTGCGGCTCGGAGCCCGGGTGCACCGCTGCACCGGGTTCACGGGGGCGCCGTTGCCGGCCGCGTTCGACGCGGTTCGTGAGGGACTGGTGTCGGGCCGGTTGGGGTGGGATGCGGCGCAGACGATCACGACCGCGTTGACGGTCGCGGGTCGGGGCACGCCGACGGACATGCTCGGCGGGTTGCGGGCGGCCGAGCACGAACTCGTCTGCGCGGCGACCGGAACGGCGCCCGCCCCGGATGTGGCGGCGTTGCCCCCGGTGATGCATGCGGAGACGAAACTGCAGGCCGCGACGTGGGTCGAGGTGTTGAACCCTGACGGGGCCGAACCGTCCGAGCGGGACTTCGAAGCCCGCCACGTCCGCCTGCTGCCCGCGCGGGGCGGGTGGGTGCCGATCACCGGGCTCCTCGCCCCCGAAGTCGCCGGACAGGTACAACGCGTGTTCGACGCGCTCTGCAACCCCCGCCAAGCCGGAAACCTCCCCGAAGCCCTGCCCGGACGTGGCTCGGCGGACGCGGACGCGAACTCAGACGGTGGTGTTCACGCGGGCGGCGGTGCCGGTGCGAGTGCGGGTGATTCGGCGAGTGCGGGTGCGGGTGCAGACATGGATGCACGGTTCGGTGTCAGCGTCGATACCGACGGTATCCGTGACCCGCGTACCCGGGCGCAACGCCAACACGACGCCCTCGCCACCGTGTTCGACATCGCCGGGCGTGCCGACGAACTCCCCACGCTGGGCGGGGCGTCCGCGACGATCCTCGTCACAACCCTCACCGACGACTTCCTCACCGGTACCGGGGTCGGACACATCGACGGTGTGGACGTGCCGATCCCGATGTCTGCGATCCGGCAACACGCCTGCGCCAACGGCGCCCACACCCTGGAACTCACCCCGGCCGGCGGCATTCACCGGCTCGGCACCGAGCAACGCACCTTCACCCGTGCGCAACGCCGCGCCCTCGCCGCACGCGACGGCGGATGCATCATCCCCGGCTGCCCCATCCCCGCCGCCGCAACCGAAGCCCACCACGTCACCCCCTGGTGGGCCGGCGGCCCCACCCACGTCGACAACGGGGTGCTCCTGTGTTGGTTCCACCACCGCACCATCGACACCTCCGGATGGGAGATCCGCATGATCGGCGGAGCACCCCACGTCAAACCCCCGCCCTGGCTCGGCGACCCCGTCTGGCGACCCGCCACCCAGTCACCCACCCGACGCACCGCACAACTCCGCCGACAACACGAGTAACGCGGGGCGCGCCACCGCGTGCACCGACATGCCACAGGACTCGTGCGCGCCCGCGCCCAGCGCCCAGTTGGTCTTCCCGTCGGCACAGGGCGCATGTGCACGTCACGAGCGCGGAAGAGGCCTTCGTCACCCCACAACGACATCGGGGAGTCTGTCGGCTATCCAGGCAGTCGCAGCGTGTCTGGCTCGTGCCGGATGATTCGCAAGGGGCCTTCGTCAGGGCTGGGCTTCTGGAAGCCATCGAGGTACGCGAGGGCCTGTTCCGCCGGAACATGGACATCGTCGGGTCCAGCGTTGCTGCGCGCGCGGAGTCGTCCGAGGAGGACATCGCGAGGGGTGTCGAGATAGTAGACGGTCGGTGTTACGCCGAGGGGAGCGAGTATGTCTCGGTAGCGTTCACGCGAGATACGCGACCAGAACGAGGTGTCCACGACGACCCGGTCCCCGCGGGTGACGAGCTCGGTCAATCTGTTCTGCAATCGGTCGTGGACGGTCTGCATGACGTCGGCGGGTAGCGGGTGGACTCGATGCCCGAGCTCCCAGGCCTCGGCGTCGAAGGAGAGCACGACATAGCCCGCAGGCTCGAGCATGCGCGCGTAGGTGGATTTTCCGGACCCGGCCGGACCACACATCAAGATCACCTGGTCCATCAGTGCAGGCTACTGCGGCACGAGAAACAGTGGCGAGATCCGAGGCCTGTCGGCGGTGCCGTCTACCCTCGACCCATCACCCACACCTCGTGCCGAGATATGGAGATGGCAATGAAGGTGTTGGTCGCGACCCGCGAGACACAGGGCGACCGTCAGAGCGACGTGATGACGGCGATCGAGGGCGAACTCGTGTTCATGATCGATCCGTGCGGCGAGAGTCGACGGCAGCCTGACGGCGCATGCCCGTGCGGCATCACCTTCGTCGGCATGACGAGCGACGAGATCACGACGACGGCTGTCGTGCGCGAACTCGAACTCACCCGTTCGCACTTCGTACAGTGCCTGCAGAACGCGGTCCTCGATCGTCGAGAGACAGGCTGCACGTGCCAATTCGATGTCTCGGCTCTCGCCAGCGAGCTGCTCGACCTCGCCCGCTGCTTCCCGAACGAGACGATCATCGAGCGCCGAGTCGACGAGATCCGCGTCCGCCGTTCTGCACGCATAGGCTGGTGAGCGTGAGTCGACGAATGCTGAAGTCCGTTGTGGCCGCTGGTGCGATCGTTCTTCTGGGGGTATTCGTTCCCACGGTTCCGGCGTCGGCCGACGTCAACGACTTCTCCTTCGTGAGTTTCCACGGCGAGTACGAGCTGGGGCGCGACGACGACGGCCACTCGACCCTCGACGTCGTCGAGACGCTCGTGGCCGAGTTCCCCGAGACCGATCAGAATCGCGGCATCCGTCGCGAGCTCGTCGACACGTACGACGGTCACCCGACCGATCTCGTCGTCGAATCCGTGACCGATGAGAACGGCGTGGCGCGTGCGTTCGAGACCGAGAGCGACGACGGCATCGAGATCCTGACGATCGCGGCCGACGACTACGTGCACGGCGAGCAGACATACGTCATCACGTACAGTCAGCGCAACGTGACGCGGTACTTCGAGAACACCGACGCCGACGAGTTCTACTGGGACACCAACGGAACCGCGTGGGAGCAACCCTTCGGTGAGGTCTCGGCGACGATCGTGCTCGCCGACGGTCTGAGCGACGCCCTCACCGGTCGAGCCGCCGCAGCATTCGGTCTCGAGGGCGAGTCGAAGCCCGTCGACATCGAGCAGACCGACACGGGCTTCGAGGTGAGCCAGTCAGACCTGACCGCCGGCGAGAACCTCTCGTTCGCGATCGGCTTCGAGGCCGGTACGTTCACTCCCCGCGACGGGAGCTTCGGCGCAGCTCCGTGGCCCGCACTCGGGCTCGGCGGAGCCGTGCTCGCCGTGCTCACCGCGATCGGTGCGTTCATTCTGCGACGACGCCGACTGGGCGATGCTCCCGGCCGAGGAGTCATCGTGCCCGAGTACGTTCCGCCGAAGGACACCGGCATCCTGCTCTCGAGCGTCGTCTCGGGGCGCTCGACGCACACAGTCGCCGCCGAAGTGCTCGCCCTCGCCGTCGACGGGCGCGTGCGGATCGTCGAGGTCGGCGAGACCGCTGTCACGAAGAAGCCGCGCTTCGAACTCGAGTACGTCGACGTGGATCAGCCGGGAGGCGCGACCGAGCGGCGCCGTCGCCCTGCGGGTTCCGACACGGCGACCCCCGACGATCGCGAGTTCCTGCACGCGCTGTTCGGGTCGACCCTGACACCGGGTGAGCGACGATCCCTCGCGAAGGCCGACTCGAAGGTCGCCACGCGCCTGGCCGAAGTGCAGAAGAAGGTCACGGCGGCGGCGACCGAACGCGGCTACCGTCGCCCCTATCCCGGTGGGCCCGTGGCCGCGGTGATCGGTGGCGCCGTGGTGGCCGCCGGAATCGCCTTCGTCTTCAGCATCATGTCTCTCGCGCAGGCCTACGGCGGCGCATGGCCCGTCGTCACGCTCATCGTCGGAATCGTCTCGCTCATCGTCGCGGTCATCGCGATCGCACGTGTGCCGCTTGAAGCCCCAGGCGTCGAACTCCGCGACTATCTGAAGGGCCTCGATGAGTACATCCGTCTCGCCGAGGCCGACCGCCTCGCTTACCTGCAGTCGCCGAAGGGCGCCGATCGCACGCCCATCCCGACGGATGACCGTGAGGCCGTCCTCCGTCTCACGGAGCGTCTGCTCCCGTGGGCCGTGCTCTTCGGGCGCGAGAAGGAGTGGACCGAGGAGCTCGGGCGCGCCTACGCCGAGTCGGGCGTGCAGCCGCTCTGGTACACGGGAACGCATCCGTTCAACGGAGCGATCTTCGCCGCGAGCATCGGATCGATCACGACGAGCGTCTCGTCGACCTACTCGAGTTCGAGCGGTGGCTCGGCCGGCGGCGTGAGCTCCGGTGGAGGCGGCGGCGGAGGCGGCGGAGGAGGCGTCTAGACCTCGGTCGGTCAGTTCGCCTCGTCGAGCAGCCCGTCAGGGTCGTTGACCGTGAGGTCGTGCCCTGATGCCGACGCCTCCTTCAGCGCATCACGGAAGAGCAGGCGCGCAGCGGGCCCGAGTCGCGTGACTCCTTCCAGATCCATCTCGATCGCCACGCCGTCCCGCGCGAGCGTGTCGAGCCGGGTGAGTACCTCTTCAGCTCCCGAGAAGACGAGTTCTCCGCGCAGGCGGGCCACGATCGGATCACGGTCGGTGTCGAGCGTCGAGATGGGGGAGAGCGGCTCGCCGCGGTGCATCAGGAGGTGCAGTCCGTACTCGTTCGAGAGCGCCTCGAGCATCGCGACACCTCGAGCGCTGTTGCCCTGGGCGTCGAGCGGCGGGCTGAAGGTTCCGATGCCGAACTGATCCGGCAGGAGGGCGGCTACTCCGCCGCCGACACCGCTCTTCGCCGGGAGTCCCACGCGCACCATCCACGCGCCCGAGGCGTCGTACATGCCACAACTCGACATCACCGCGGTCGTCCAGCGCGCGACCGCCTCGCTCACGACGCGCTCACCCGTCACCGGATTGCGGCCGCCGGCGGCGAGTGTCGCCGCCATCACGGCGATGTCACGCGCGCTCACGAGCAGCGCGCACTGGCGGAAGTACGCCTCCGTCGCGACATCCACCGACGAGGCGAGCGTGCCCGCCGAGCGGGCGAGGTAGGCGAGAGCGCGGTTCCGATCGCCCGATTCGAGTTCGGACTCGAACACCGCGTCGTCGACGTCGAGCTGTCTGCCCGCGAAGGCCTCGAGTCCACGCCGGATCACCGCGAACTTCTCGGCCGCGGAATCCCCGTCGATGAGTGAACTCGTCACGATCGCGCCTGCGTTGATCATGGGGTTGAACGGCCGACCCGTCGCCTCATCGAGGCTGATGGCGTTGAACGGCTCGCCGCTCGGTTCGAGTCCGACGTGCCGCGTGACCTCGGTGAGGCCGGCCTGTTCGAGCGCGAGGGCGAGCACGAACGGCTTCGACACCGACTGGATCGTGAACTCGGTGTCCGAATCGCCCGTCTCGTGGATCGTGCCCCGCACACTCGCGATCGCGACGCCGAGCGCATCAGGATCGGCGCGCGCGAGTTCAGGGATGTACGACGCGACGTCGCCGCCCTCGAGCTTCCTGCCCTCCTCGACGACTCGTGCAAGTGCCAGGCGAATGGGGTCTCGAAGGTCGACGGTCACGCGCTCAGCCTATTCGTCGGTGTCGGGAGCGCTTTCGGGTGAGGCAGCGTCGGGAGAGTCATCCCCACGGGCGGCGGTCGGTCGGCCGAACCCACGCGACGCGCTCCGGTTCGCGGCACTCCCGCGCGGCTTCCACCACGCGGGCGGCCGGAGGGCGCCCCGCTCGATCGGTTCCTCGACCTCGAGCCCGTAGATCTCACCGATGCGGTCGATGAACTGGTCGCGGCGCGCTCGATCGTAGGCACGCCGTTCGCGCGTGAACGCGATGACGGTCGACCAGCACATGAGGAGCATGACGATCGAGAACGGCAGGGCGATGATGATGGCCGCGGTCTGCAGCGCATCGAGCCCTCCCGCGAGGAGCAGCGCGATCGCGAGGGCCGACGTGATGACGGTGAAGAAGATGCGCGCCCAGCGCTTCGGCTCGGGGTCGCCCCCCGTCGCGATCATCGACATCACGAGCGCACCGGAGTCGGCCGACGTGATGAAGAAGATGCCGATGAGCACGATGACGCCGATCGAGACTAACGTTCCGCCGGGCACGTTCGCGAGCATCTCGAAGAGCGCGGCCTGCAGATCGACGGTGCCGTCGGGGCCCGTCAGGTCGACGTCGCCCGAGAGCTGCATCGCGAGCGCCGAGCCGCCGAGCACCGCGAACCAGAGGATGCCGATGAGGGTCGGCACGAGGATGACGCCCGCGACGAACTGCCGCACGGTGCGACCCTTCGAGATGCGGGCGATGAAGATGCCGACGAACGGCGCCCACGAGATCCACCAGCCCCAGTAGAACGAGGTCCACGAGGCCTGCCACGCTTCGCCCTCGGCCCCCGTGAACGCGTTCACGGTGAACGAGAGCCCGATGAAGTTCTGGATGTAGTTGCCGAGCGACTGCACGAACTCGCGGAGGAGGAAGAGCGTCGGGCCGACCGAGAGCAGATAGATCACGAGCAGGCCGGCGAGCACGAGGTTGATGTTCGAGAGCCACTTCATGCCGCGACCGATGCCCGAGAGCACCGAGAAGAGCACGAAACCCGTGATGACGACGATGATCACGATCTGGGTCGTGATGTCGGGGTCGGCGATGCCGGCCGTCGAGAGGCCCGAGCTGATCTGCAGCACGCCGAGCCCGAGCGATGTCGCGACACCGAAGAGCGTTCCGACGAGAGCGACGATGTCGATGACGTTGCCCCACCCGCCGCGCACGCGCGACCCAAGCAAGGGCTCGAGGGTCCAGCGGATCGAGATCGGCCGGCGACGGCGGTGGATGGCGTAGGCGAGCGCGACACCGACGACGACGTAGATCGACCACGCGTGCACACCCCAGTGCAGGTATGTCTGGCTGAGCGCCTGCTGGGCGAGCTGCGCCTCGGTTCCCACGACGCCGGGTCGTGGGTCGACGAAGTGCGAGAGCGGCTCGCTCACGCCGTAGAACACGAGGCCGATGCCCATGCCGGCGGCGAACAGCAGCGAGAACCACGACATGAGGGAGAACTCGGGCTCGTCGTCGTCGCGTCCGAGTTTGATGTCGCCGAAGCGGCTGAAACCGAGCCACAGGCTGAAGATGACGAAGAACGCCGCGATGAGCACGTAGTACCAGTTGAAGGCGTTGACGATGCTCGACTGGATCGCACCGAACACGGCCTCGGCCGTACCGGGGGCGATGAGGGTGAAGGCGACGAAGGCGACGATGATCGATGCCGCCGGCCAGAAGACCCACCGATTGACTGCGCTACGTGTACTCGTTGTGGGCATGGGTTCCAGCCTACGGTGCCGAGAATCCACCGTTTGTGCGCCCCACGTGTCGTTCTGGCCTCGCCATACCGACACCAACCGGTCACGAACTGGTCAGGAGGGCGGGGTAGCGTGCGGGCATGGATGCCGGTGAACTCGTCGTCTCCGTCGAGTCGGGGCGGGTTCGCGGTGGGCGTTCGCGCGGCATCCGGTACTGGCGCGGCATCCCCTACGCGGCGGCGCCGACCGGCGCGTACCGCTTCCGGGCCCCTCGGCCGCCCGAGCCCTGGGCGGGTGTACGCGACGCCCGACGGTTCGGGCCCGTCGCGCCGCAACTGCACCGCGGGCAGTTCCACGGCGCACCCCGCCGCGTGCCGCGGAGCGAGGACTGCCTCCGTCTCGACGTGACGGTGCCGGAAACGCGCTCGACGTCATCCCCTCTGCCCGTCCTCGTGTGGGTGCACGGCGGCGGGTTCAGCGTCGGGTCGACGCGCGAGTACGGGGGAGTCGGCCGCGCGCTCGCCGCGAGCGGCGACGTCGTGGTCGTGAGTGTCGGCTATCGGCTCGGCGCTCTCGGCTGGCTCGACCTCCGCGCCTACTCGACGCCCGAACGCCCCATCGAGGCGAACCTCGGCCTGCAGGACCTCGTCGCGGCGCTCCGCTGGGTGCGGGCGAACATCGCCGCGTTCGGCGGAGACACTGACCGCGTCACTCTCATCGGCGAGTCCGCGGGCGCCGCCGCCGTCACGGCGCTCCTCACGATGCCGTCGGCGCAGGGGCTCGTCGCGGGGGCCATCGCGCAGAGCGCGCCGCCGAACGCCGTGTATCCGCCCGACGTCACGGCGGCGTGGGCGCACGAGTTCGTCGGCCTCCTCGGCGAGATCGCCGATGCGGATGTCGAGAGCGAGTCGACGGGGGAGGCGGCCGATCTGTTGCACGACTCCGACGCGATGCTCCTCGCGCGAGCGACGCTCGCCCTCACGCTGCGCGCACCGGATGCCTATCCGGGGGCGACTTGTCTCGCCCCGGTCATTGATGGAGAGGTGCTCCCCGAGCGGCCGCTCGACGCCTACCGTGACGGCCGGGCGGCGCGCGTGCCGCTCCTCATCGGCACGAACGACCGGGAGGGAGCGCTCTTCGAGGGGCGCATCGACATCCTCCCGACGACCAAGCGACGGATTCGCGCGGTCTTCGCGGCGACCCGCAAACGCTCACGGCGTGCGATCAAGGCGCAGTACCCCGGTCTGCCCGAGCGGCGTCCTGCCGCGGACTTCGCGGGCGACTTCACGTTCTGGTACCCGAGCATCAAGCTCGCCGAACGGCACTCGCGCTACGCGCCGGTCTTCATGTACCGCTTCGATGCCGCGCCGCGGATCGTCACGATGCTCGGCCTCGATGCGACCCACGGTCTCGAACTCTTCCCGCTCTTCGGTCTGCTCGGTTCGCGCCGCGGCCTCGCGATGACGGCCCTTGGCGGTCGGCGGATGCTCGAACAGCTGGGGCGCCGCATGCGCGCGCACTGGATCGGGTTCGCCGCACGGGGCGCACCCGACGAGGGCTGGCCCGCCTACGACGAAGACACCCGCGCGACACTCGTCTTCGACGCCGTGGACCGCGTCGAACTCGATCCGCGCGCCGAGCGCCGCCGGGCATGGCAGGAGTTCGTCCCGCACGTCTGACGCGGGCGCCCCGCCGCTACGACGCGGGCCGGAGCTGCAGCGTGTTGACCGCGGCCTCCTGCACCGCGTCGAGCGTGTAGGGCCAGGCGCGCGTCTCGCCGGCGGCCCACCGATCGGTCTGGTCGGTGTAGTTCGGGTGGAAGGCGTGCCCCGAGGCGCCGGTCAGGTTGATCCACGTCGAGTCGTCGAAGTCGGCGAGGTCGACGACCATGCGCATCGACGGCACCCAGTCGACGGTGTAGCCCTGGCTCGCGTCCCAGCCGATCGCGTTGACGATCGCCGAGCCGCCGCCGAGCTCCCACGGGCCGCGGTTGAAGAGCCACTCGACGGGGGCGATGCCCGATTCGCCGAAGGAGCCGTTCGTGATGGTGAGGGTGTGCAGCCGGCCCCAGCGCCAGGAGTCGGAGTCGCCGCCCATGAGGTCGACTCCCTCCGACCACGCAGCATCGAGCGCCGACGCGAGCATCGCGTCTCGGCCCGCGACGCCGAGCTTCTCGTTCGTCCAGTACGGAGAATCGGGCTGGTCGAGAAGCTCGTCGACGACGCGGAACCAGCGATCGCCGCCGACGGGCGCGGTGCCGTCGGGGAGGTCGGCGAACATGCCGTCGAGGAGTGCGCGCCAGAACATGGCGAAGTAGGCCGCCTCCGCGCTGTCGGCATCGGCCCGGTGGTCCCAACCGTCGAGGAGGGCGAGACCCTTCGCCGCATCGCCGTCGACGTCGAGCTCGGCGAACACGGTGCTGAAGCGCGCGGCATTGGCATCGAACGTGTCGGACTGGATCGCCGACATCATCTCGCTCGTGATCGGCTCGCCCGCATCGATGTGCTCACGAAGGCGCAGGTCGATCTGCTGAGCGCGGTAGCCGAGGTCCCAGTCGGCGGTCAGGAACGGACGGCGGTCCTGCTCGACGGCGTTGTTCGCCGTCACGATGTAGCCGGCGGGCGGGTTGAACAGCCTCGGCATGGCATCGAAGGGCACCGTGCCCGACCAGCCGTTCGCGCTCGTCCAGCCGGGCAGCGGAACGGTTCCGTCCCCGCTCTTCCGCACCGGCACCGTGCCGGGCGCCTGGTAGCCGATGTTGCCCGCCGTGTCGGCATAGACGAGGTTCTGTGACGGTACCTCGAAGAGTTCGGCCGCCGCGCGGAACTGATCCCAGTTCGCGGAGCGGTTCATCGCGAAGATCGCCTCGGGGGTACGACCCGGACTCAGCGCCGTCCACTGCAGCGACAGTTCGTACTCGCCCTCGGGCAGTCCCGCCGCCGCGGGGTAGCCGGACGCGACCTCGCCGAACGTGTCGGTGAGTCCCGTGACGAGGGGGCCGCGCTCGGTCGCGCGGATCTCGATCTGCACGGGGTCGCCGCCCGCGACGGCGATCGTCTCCTCGCGGATGTCGAGGGGGCGCGTCACTCCGTCGAGCTCGTACTCCGTGCCGGCGACCTTCTCGATGTAGAGGTCAGCGACGTCGGGCCCGAGGTTCGTGAACCCCCACGACACCGTCGCGTTGTGTCCGATGACGATCCCCGGCATACCCGAGAAGGAATATCCCGCGACCTCCCACGGGCACTCGGCGCTCACGGTCTGGCAGCGGAGCCCCATCTGGTACCAGATCGAGGGCATCGCCGGGCCGAGGTGCGGATCGTTCGCGAGGAGGGGCAGGCCCGTGTCGGTGAGTTCGCCGCCCACGACCCACGAGTTCGAGCCGATCTCGCCGCCCGCCGGCCCGAGGAGTTCGGGAAGGGCGTCGAGGCTCGCGCGCAGCGACTCGAGAGCGGATGACGCGGCAGCGGGGGCCGCGGGAGCGGATGATGCGAGTGCATCGTCGCCGTCATCCGTCGTCGCGTCGAGAGAACCCCGCGCGTCGGCATCCGTCTCGCCCGTCTCGCCCGTCTGGGCCGCCGCGCCGCCCGGCGGGATGAGCGAGCCGCCGACGATCGTCGGCTGAGCGTCGAAGTCGTAGCCGGGGTGGAGCTGGGCGACCTCCTCCGCGGGCAGCTCGGTCGCGAGGAGCGCGCGGTCGATCTCGTCCTCGAGGTTCGAGCGGAGGTCCCACGCCATGGCCTTGAGCCACGCGATCGAATCGACCGGAGTCCAGGGTTCGGGCTCGTAGCCCGCGTTCTGGAGGCCCAAGACGGCGTATTCGAGAGAGAGGTCGGCTCCCGAGCGCGAGTCGAGGTACGCGTTCACCCCGGCTGCGTACGCCTCGTAGTACTCGCGCGATTCGTCGCTCATCTTCTCCCACTCGAGCTCGGCGACGGCACGCCAGCCGAGGGTGCGGATGAAGGTGTCAGTGCCGACCTGCGACTCGCCGAAGAGCTCCGACAGGCGCCCCGCCGTCACGTAACGGCGGAAGTCCATCTCCCAGAAGCGATCCTGCGCGTGCACGTAGCCCTGGGCGAAGAAGAGGTCGTCGGATGTCTCGGCGACGAGCTGCGGGATTCCGGCGTCGTCACGGTAGACCGTCACGGCCCGACCGAGACCCGGAACCTCGATGCGGCCCGAGGTCTCGGGGAACGAGCGCTGCACCGTCCACCAGCCGATGCCGACGGCGACGAGCGCGAGGACGAGCACCGTGACGAGGAGCCCCACGAGGAACTTGAGTGCGCTGTGCCGCCGGGTGCGCGGAGAGTCGGTGCCCATCTCACTCCTTCGTGATCGTCGTGAGGCCCGCCGGGTGCGCGGGCCCGATGCGGGTCGCGCCTACTGTAACCCGCGACGCCGACGTGACCGCTCAGGCGTGCAGGTCGGCGTTGAGCGTGATGCCCGATCCCGTGCGCGAGAGCGCCTCGACGGCGCCCGAGATCGAGTTGCGACGGAACAGCAGGTTCGGCACGCCCGACAGCTCGCGTGCCTTGACGGCGCGCGATTCTCCGTCGCCGACGAGCACGACCTTGGTGCCCGCTGTGACGTAGAGGCCGGCTTCGACGACCGAGTCGTCGCCGATCGAGATGCCGACGCCCGCGTTCGCGCCGAGGAGCGCACGCTCGCCGATGACGACCTTCTCGGTTCCACCGCCGGAGAGGGTGCCCATGATCGACGCGCCACCGCCGATGTCGCTGCCGTCGCCGACGACGACGCCCTGCGAGATACGTCCCTCGACCATCGAGGTGCCGAGAGTGCCGGCGTTGAAGTTCACGAAGCCCTCGTGCATGACGGTCGTGCCCGGCGCGAGGTGCGCTCCGAGTCGCACGCGCGAGGCATCCGCGATACGGACGCGCTCGGCGGGCACGACGAAGTCGAGGAGGCGCGGGAACTTGTCGATTCCCGTCGCGTGGATGCCCGAGCGCTGGAGCGCGGGGCGCAGTCGCGCGAAGTCGTCGGGGTGCACGGCGCCCGCGTTCGTCCACACGACGTTCGGGAGGTGCCCGAAGATGCCGTCGAGGTTGATCGAGTTGGGCTCGACGAGCAGGTGCGAGAGCAGGTGCAGGCGGAGGTACGCGTCGCTCGTGCCGGCGGGGGCGGCGTCGAGATCGATCTCGACGGTGACGACCTCGACCGTGACGGCACGGCGCTCGTCGGGGCCGGCTCCGTCATCGAGGGAGGATGCCGCGAGCCACGGCTCAGCGGGAGCGCTGCCGAGTGCGGGGGAGGGGAACCACGTGTCGAGCACGGTTCCGCCGGCGGAGACGGTGGCCAGTCCGGAGCCCCACGCGGGGCGGCTGAGAGAGGTCGAAGGCATGCGTCCAGAGTATCGGGAGCGGGCGACGTGGCCGGCCTCCGCGTCATCCGTAGACTGGGCGGATGACCGAGCCGACCGCGCCCGCCCTCGATCTCTCCCTCGACTCCGTGGCGTTGACCGCCGCGGTGTGCGACTTCCCCTCGGTCTCCGGCGACGAGGCCGCTCTCGCCGATGCGATCGTCGCCGCCCTCGACGGGCTCGACCACCTCGAGATCATCCGCGACGGCGACACGGTCGTCGCCCGCACGAATCTCGGTCGTGAGCGCCGTGTCGTGATCGCCGGTCACATCGATACCGTCCCGATCAACGCGAACCTCCCGACGCGGTACGAGACCGAGGACGGCGTCCGTTACCTGTGGGGCCGCGGAACCGTCGATATGAAGGGCGGCCTCGCCGTCCAGCTGAAGCTCGCCGCCGAACTCACCGACCCCGTCGTCGACATCACCTGGATGTGGTACGACCACGAGGAGGTCTCCGCCGACCTCAACGGCCTCGGCCGCCTCGCCGCGAATCGCCCCGACCTCTTCGCGGGCGACTTCGCGATCCTCGGCGAGCCCTCGAACGGTCAGGTCGAGGGCGGCTGCAACGGCAACGTGCGCGTCGAGCTCCGCGCCTACGGCACTCGCGCGCACTCCGCACGGGCGTGGGTCGGCGACAACGCGATCCACAAGGTCGCGCCGATCCTCGAGCGCCTCGCCGCGTACGAGCCGCAGACCGTCGAGGTCGAGGGACTCGACTACCGCGAGAGTCTCTCCGCCGTCGGCATCTCGGGAGGGATCGCCGGCAACGTCATCCCCGACGAGGCCATGGTGCACGTGAACTACCGCTTCGCCCCGTCCAAGTCGGTCGCCGATGCTCTCGACCACCTGAACGAGCTCTTCCCCGAGTACGAGTGCACGGTCGTCGACCGCGCCGAGGGCGCACGCCCCGGCCTCGACGACCCGCTCGCGCAGCAGTTCGTCGCCGCGGTCGGCGCCGAACCGCGACCGAAGTACGGCTGGACGGACGTCGCCCGCTTCAGCGCCCTCGGCATCCCCGCCGTGAACTTCGGACCGGGCGACCCGCTCAAGGCCCACGCCGACGACGAGCGCGTCGACGTGCGCCAGATCACGCACTGCGAGGCGTCCCTCCGCGCCTGGCTCACCGGCGCGGCCTGACGTCCATGACGGTGACGACCCCCGGGCGGGCCTCCCGCCTGCCGTGGTACCGCGCTCCGTTACCCGCGCGCGCCGTCGCGCGCATCCGCCTCGTGCCGTGGTGGCTCCGTGTACTCGTGGTCTACGTGCTCGCCCGTGCCGTCACGACGGTCTTCCTGCTCGTGCTCGCGGCCGAACAGCCGACCAACGCGTGGACGGCGGCGAGCCCGAGCTACGCCGAGTTCGCGAACATCTGGGATGCCCGCTGGTACGGCTTCATCGCCTTCTCGGGCTACCCGTCCGAACTCCCGCTGGATGACACGGGGCACGTCGCCGAGAACGCCTGGGCGTTCATGCCCGTCTACCCCTTCCTCGTGCGCGCGGTCATGCTCGTCACGTGGTTGCCGTGGGATGTCGCGTCGGTCGTCGTCTCGGTCATCGCCGGCCTCGGTGCGGCCCTCGTCTTCTACCGACTCATGTCGCGCGTGCTCGACGCCGACCGGGCGCTGTTCGCGACGGTGCTGTTCTCCGTCGCCCCCGTCGCGCCGATCTTCCAGGTCGGATACGCCGAGTCGCTGTTCCTGTTCTTCCTGCTCCTCGCGCTCCTGCTTCTCGTCGACCGGCGCTACGGCTGGCTCTTCCCCGTCATCGCGGTCATGTCGTTCACGCGGCCGGGAGCCCTGCCGCTCGCCCTCGCCCTCGGCCTCCACGTCATCTACCGGTGGTTCACGAGTGAACGTGATCCGTTCCCCGTCCGGGAGCGCATCGCCGCGGCATCCGTCACGCTCTTCGCCGGACTCGCGGGAGTCGCGTGGCTCGGGATCGCCGCGATCGCGACCGGATCGCTCACGGCCTACACCGATACGGAGCTCGCCTGGCGAGCTCCCTACATCGGCCGCGTCGAGCTCATCCCGTTCACCGCCTGGTTCCAGTCGGCGGACTGGTGGCTCGGCCAACCGCTCGGCACGATCGTCGTGATCGCGCTCATCGTGCTCTTCGGCCTCGCGCTGCTGTCGCCCGCCGTGCGACGGCTCGGCATCGACCTGAGGCTCTGGTTGCTGAGTTACGCGCTCTACCTCCTCGCCGTCTTCTTCCCGCAGTCGAGCGTCTTCCGCCTCCTGCTGCCGATGTCGCCGATGCTCGGTGCCCTCGCCGTGCCGCGTGCGCTGCTCTACCGGGTGGCGGCGGTCGCCGGCTGCATCGTGCTGCAATGGGGATGGCTGCTGCTGTGCTGGCGCATCGACGGAGCCGACTGGACGCCGCCGTGATCGTCGTTCCGCGACCGATTGCGACCGTCGGATTAGCCCACTGGCGCCGACGTGCAGGATAATAGGGGTGTAAGCCACGAAAGGGGAGCTCAATGGCGGCCATGAAACCACGGACCGGAGACGGGCCAATGGAGGCTGTGAAAGAAGGTCGACTCATCATCGTGCGGGTTCCGCTCGAAGGTGGAGGTCGGCTGGTCGTCTCGGTGAACGACGCTGAGGCCAAGGAGCTCTACGACGTCCTCGGCGGCGTCGTCAATCCTGCATAGATCTGTCGTTCGATGAGGGGTCGCGGTTCGCCGCGGCCCCTTCGTCGTACCCGGCGCCGTGCGGCCGGGTCAGATGCCGCGCTTGACGATCTGAAGCAGGCCGTCGCCGACGGGCGAGATCGCGGTGACGACCGCGTGCGACGCGGCGAGCTCGGAGAAGAGCGAGCGGAAGTCGGCCGCGACGGGCTCGCGGCGCGCGGGGTCGGCGACCCGTCCGCGCCAGAGGGCGTGGGCGACGAGCACGATGCCGTCGGGCTTCGCGAGACGCAGACCGTGCTCGACGTACTCGATGGCCGACTGCGGATCGGCGTCGATGAAGACGATGTCGTACGACGACTCGTTCATGCGCGGCAGCACATCGCCGGCGCGGCCGGCGATGAGACGCACACGGGCCGAGGCGATGCCTGCGTCGTGGAAGTTCGACCGGGCCTGCTGCTGGTACTCGGACTCGGTGTCGATCGACGTCAGCTGCGCGTCGCGCGACCCGGAGAGGAGCCAGAGACCGGAGACGCCGACGCCCGTGCCGACCTCGATGATGGATGACGCGCGGCTCGCGCGCGCCAGGACGCCGAGCTGCGCACCCGTCGCCGGGGAGACCGGTTCGATACCGAGTTCGATCGACTGGGTCCGTGCACGGATGATGGGTTCGGACTCGACGACGGACTCGTCGACGAACTTCCAGTTGAGGTCATGTTCTGACACGATGCGGCTCCCGGTTGGCTTCCGCCTC
The DNA here is from genome assembly GCF_013407835.1 of Agromyces atrinae. NCBI lineage: Bacteria > Bacillati > Actinomycetota > Actinomycetes > Micrococcales > Microbacteriaceae > Agromyces > Agromyces atrinae. The sequence continues at coordinate 106,089 of NZ_JACCBI010000001.1, forward strand.
AGCCTAGAGCTCGCTGGGCGCGGGGGAGCGTCGCCTCGCCGCAGACTATCCTGAAGGAGTGTTCGGTCTGACCTTCGAGAAGCTTCTCATCATCGGGGTCATCGCTGTCTTCTTGCTCGGACCCGACCGTCTGCCGCACTACGCCGCTCAGCTCGGCCGGCTCGTGCGCTCGCTCCGCGACATGGCGAACGGCGCCAAGGACCGCATGCGCGAAGAGATGGGCCCCGAGTTCGACGACGTCGACTGGCAGAAGCTCGATCCGCGTCAGTACGACCCGCGTCGCATCATCCGTGAAGCGCTCGCCGACGATCCGTTCGTGGACGCCCCCGTGAAGCCGGTGGTCGGTCGGGCCGCCGTCGGCCCGATCGCCCGTCTCAGTGCCGACGAGCGCGCGCCCTTCGACTCCGAAGCGACCTGATCGGGCGAGCCCCGCGATTCAGCGGCGGCGGATCGCCTTGAGGCTCCGCAGCAGCGTGATCATGACGGGAACGAGCGGGGGGAACTCGCTTGCCGTGCGCGGCAGACCGATGAGTCCGGTCGTCGCCGACACGGTGACGGGGTCGACGAAGCGCCGGAGGCCTTCGATTCCGTTCCGGCGGCCGAGGCCCGATTGCTTGACGCCGCCCATCGGGGCGTCGACGCTTGAGAACGTGCCGCGGTATCCCTCGTTGATGTTGACGCTTCCCGCCTCGAGGGAGTCGGCGACGCGGAGTCCGCGACTCGTCGACCCCGTGAGCACGGCGGCGTTCAGCCCGAACTCGCTGTCGTTCGCGGCCATGATCGCCTCGGTCTCGTTGCCGACGACGGTGAGGGAGACGATCGCGCCGAAGGTCTCCTCGGCGTAGCAGAGCATGTCGGGGGTGACACCCGTGAGAACCGTCGGCTCGAAGAAGAACGGTCCGAGGTCGGGGCGGTGGCGACCGCCGACGAGGACCGTGGCACCCTTCGCGACGGCGTCGTCGAGGTGCGCCTGCACGCGAGCGAGCTGCGCGGGGCCCGCGAGCGAGCCGAAGTCGTTGGAGTAGTCGAGGTCGGGGCCGAGCGTCGAGCCCTCGAGGCGTTCCACGAGGGCTGCGGCGAACTCGCCCGCGACCGCCTGGTCGACGTAGATGCGCTCGATCGAGACGCAGAGCTGTCCGAGCGACGAGAAACACGCGTACGCGGCATCCGTCGCCGCCTTCTCGGTGTCGACGTCGTCGAGGACGAGGAGCGGGTTCTTGCCGCCGAGCTCGAGCGAGACGCCGACGAGCCGGGAGGCGGCCTTCACGGCCACGGTGCGGCCGGTCGCGGTCGAGCCCGTGAAGCAGATGTAGTCGGCGCGGTCGGTCACTGCGCCGCCGATCTCGGCGCCGTCGCCGGCGACGACGGCCCAGAGGTCGGCGGGAACGCCGGCCTCGATGAAGGCTTCACGCAGCGCGAGCACGCTCAACGCCCCCTGGTCGTCGGCCTTCTGCACGACGGCGCAGCCCGCGGCGAGCGCGGCGACGACGTCCATCGCGGCGAGGGAGAGCGGATAGTTCCAGGGCGTGATGACGCCGATGACACCCTTCGGTCGGTAGCGCACGCGGGTCGTGACGACGGTCGGCACGCCTCCGCGACGACGGTGACCGGACAGCGCAGACGCCGCGGCGAGGGCGTTGTAGCGCGTGACCGCTGCAGCCTGATAGATCTCCTCGAACGCCTGGCCGCGCGTCTTACCGGTCTCGAACTGCAGGATGTCGAGCAGTTCCTCCCGCCGATCGAGGAGGAGGTCGTGAGCGCGCAGCAGCACCGCGCGGCGGTGGGCGAAGCCCGATCGGGCCCACCCGATCTGCGCGAGACGTGCGCGAGAGAAGGCCTCGGCGACATCGGCATCGGTGCTCTGCGGCAGCTCGTGCAGCGTCGCGCCCGTGAGGGGCGTGATGACCCTGCGCGTGTCGCCGCCGCGCGCGACGATGCTCGCATCGAGGGCCGCGAACCGCGCCGCGTCGGCGTCGTCGGGCCGGGTGGAGATGGCGGGCCGTGCGGAGACGGTGGGGCTGTCGACCGTGCCGGTCGCGCTTCGGGAGACCATCGCGCCAGTCTAGGTCAGTTGACCCACTTCTCTTCGAGATTCTCGTGTGAGGCGGCTCGCGCTCGATACACTTCGGCTCATGACCGCGACGATGCGTTCCCTCAGCCGCGGCACCGTGGCGCGCTACGCGACCGGCTCGATCGGCACGGGCGGCTTCGCGACGCTCCCCGGCCTCGTGCTCGTCTTCTACCTGACCGACACACTCGGCGTCGGGGCCCTCGCGGCGGGCGCCGTGATCACCGCGGCGAAGGTGTGGGACGTCCTCATCGATCCGGTCATCGGTCGCGCGAGCGACCGCGCACTCGCCGCTCGCGGGTCGCGGCGCGGACTCATGGTGATCGGGGCGCTCGCGCTCCCGGTCTTCTTCGTCGCGACCTTCGCCGTCCCGGCCGGGCTCCCGCCCGCGGCATCCGCTCTGTGGGTGTTCGTCGCCTTCCTCGCGACGGCGACGGCCTTCAGCCTGTTCCAGGTTCCGTACATCGCGCTTCCCGCCGAGATCGGTCGCGGCTACGACGACCGCACGAGGCTCCTCACCTGGCGCGTCGTCGTGCTGAGCGTCGCGATCCTCGCGTTCGGCGCGGGCGGGCCGATGCTCCGCGACCTCGGCGGCGACGAGTACGGCGGCTACCTCACGATGGGTCTCGTCGCGGGCGTCGTCATCGCGGCGGGCCTGCTCGTCGCGTCGACGACGGCACCGCGGGGCGTCGTCGTCCCTCCCGACGCCGACACGCCGAGGGTGCGCGACGCCTATCGAGCGGGAATCGCCGCGCTGCGTCGCAGTCAGTCGTTCCGGGCGCTGCTCGGCGCATTCCTGCTGCAGGGGCTCGCGACCGGTCTCATGCTCGCGGGCGCGAACTACGTCGCCGTGTGGGTGCTGAAGGATGACGCCGCACTGACGTTCCTGTTCGTCGCACTCATCGGACCCGCGATCCTCGGAGCACCCGTCTGGGGAGTGATCGCCCGCCGGATCGGCAAGGAGCGGGCGTTCGTCATCGCGAGCGCCCTGTTCGCCGTCGCGTGCCTCCTCCTCGTCGGTCTGCTGTGGAGCCCGGGCGGCTGGGTGTACGCACCCGTCGCTCTCGCGGGCGTGGCCTACGCGGGCATGCAGTCGCTGCCGATGGCGATGCTGCCCGACGTCATCGCCGTCGACGCCGCCGAGAACGGCGACGGCCAGGCGGGCATCTTCGGCGGGGTGTGGACGGCGGGGGAGACGACGGGCATGGCGCTCGGCGCGACGCTCCTGACCATCGTGCTCGCCGTCACCGGTTACACCGCGTCCGTGGCCGGAGAGGTGAGTGTGCAGTCGAGCGAGGCCGTGACGGGCATCGCACTGGCCTTCAGCCTCATCCCCGCGCTCCTCGTCGTCACGAGCATCGCCGTCATGAACCGCTACCGGTTGCGTCGCGCCGACATCGAGGGAGCGGACGCCGCCCCCGTCGGCGTGGGCGGGGCGGATGACGCATGAGCACGCACCCCGACGAAAGGACGTCCTCCGTGTTCGACACCTCTCCCGAGACCGTGCTCGAGCGGCTCGCGGCGCTGCGCGAGGGCGACGCGCCCACTCACGGCGGACACGTGCTCTCGTACGTGTACGACTCCGGCCTCGCCCAGATCGACGAGCTCGCGGCATCCGCTGCCCGGATCGTGCAGCCGCTCAACGCACTCGACCCCACGACGTTCCCCTCGGTCGCCGTCCTCGAGGGCGAAGTCGTGGGATTCGCGCGACGTGCACTGCACGGCGGCGAGGATGTCGTCGGATCGGTGACCTCGGGAGGCACCGAGAGCTGCCTCCTCGCCGTCGCGACCGCACGTGCGGCCTGGCGGGCACGCGGCGGCACCGGGCGGGCGCGCATCGTCGCGCCGTCGACCGTGCACGCGGCGTTCCACAAGGCGGCGCACTACCTCGACCTCGATCTCGACCTCGTCCCCGTCGATGCCGAGGGCCGTGCGATCGGCCTCGTCGACCGGCTCGGGCCCGACGTCGCCCTCGTCGTCGTGAGCGCCCCGTCCTACCCGTTCGCCACCCTCGACGACGTCGAGACAGTCGCGGCCGCCGCGCTCGCCGCGGGTGTCGACGTGCACGTCGACGCGTGCATCGGCGGCTTCGCGCTCGCGTTCTGGCCGGGCGAGCAGCCGCTCTGGGACTTCCGGGTGCCCGGGGTCACGAGCCTCTCGGCCGACCTGCACAAGTACGGCTATGCGCCCAAGGGCGTCTCGGTGCTGCTGCAGCGCGGCCGCGACCGGCAGCGATTGCAGTACTTCGCGACGAGTCGGTGGCCCGGCTACCCCGTCGTCAACGCCACGCTCCTCGGCTCGAAACCGGCGGGACCGCTCGCCGCGGCGTGGGCCATCATCGCGGCACTCGGTGTTCCGGGATTCGAACGCCTCACCGCTCAGACCCAGCGGGCGACGGCGGCGCTGCAGTCGACCGTCGAGCACATCGACGGACTCCGGCTCGTGGGCGATCCCGTCGGGCCCCTCTTCGCCGTGTGCGCCGATGAGGGCGTGCCGGCCGAGAGCCGGGTCGATCCTCACCTCTGGGCCGATGAGGTCCGCGCGCGCGGGTTCCTCCTGCAACTGCAGCCGGGTCTCGTGCAGAGCGACGGCCCCCGTCTGCCGCACACGACGCACCTCACGATCACGCCCGTGACGGAAGCGGTGCTCTCCGACATTCAGGCCGCGCTCGTGGCTGCCGCCGACGCCGTGCGCGGCGTCCCCGCCGTCTCGGGGGCGGACGTGCTCGCGTCGGTCGGAGAGCTCGGCGCCGCATCGGTCGAGACCGGCCCCTCGGCCGAATCCGACCTCGCGGCGGCGACCCTGACACAGGTCGGGCTGCTCGGCGACGCGGCGGCGGTGCCCGACCGGCTGGCCCCCGTGCTCGCCCTCGTCGAGGAACTCCCGGCGCCGGTCGTCGAGCGACTGCTCGTCGAGCTCATCGCGCGCGTCGTCGAACCCCGCTGAGTGCTGCTGAACCCCGCTGAGCCCGGCTGTCTGGGTCGCTCCGTCAGAACCCGCACACCTCGGCGACGAACGCGTACACATCGGACTTGAGCGCGTCGTCGGCGGCGAGGTCGAGCGGCCCGGCACGCTCGCCGGTCCGGACCTCGACAGGCAGGATCGTACCGATCTTGTCCTCGGCCACGGCGTGCGGATCGCACCGCGTGGGCCGCACCGCGAGGGAGAGCACGCTCGGCTCGTCGCCCGGGCGGATGACGCGGTCGACGGGCCACGACGCGCCGTCGCCCGTGACCGCAGACAGCAGCGTCGTCCCGAGCACACGATCGATCACGAGAGGGGTCTCGCCCGCGGCTTCGGGTGCGATGGCGATGTCGAGCCATCCCGATGCGCCCGCACCGTCATCCGATCGCCGCACCGAACTCGGAAGCGTCAGGGTCGCGACGGCGCCGACCGCCTCGGCGAGGCAGTCCTCGTCGTTGATGCGCGCGAGCGTGTCCTGGTCGTCGGTCGGCACGAGCGAGATCTCGGTGCCGTCAGTGAGCGTCACGATGACGCTCTCGGCGCCCGCTGTACCGCTGCATCGCGGGGCCGGTAGATCGACGCGCAGGTCGACGACGGCGCCCGGCTTCAGAAGAGTGCCTCGCTCGGTGAACGCTGGCGCCTCGAAGAGCTCCGAGTCGAACCGCACCGAACGGATGTCGAGCGGGTTCTCACCCGTGTTCTCGAGGCCGACCTCGAGCACGCGGGGCAGATAGTCGAGGCGGTACTGGAAGATGCGCGCCTCGAGACCCTCGCCCGAGGAGGACGGAGCGGACTCGGTCGGGGCCGAGCAACCCGCGAGGGCGAGCAACGCCGCCACGGCGGCGAGCGCGACCCCGGCGCGGTTCATCGCACCGACATCCCGAGAGGTTTGCCCGCGAGTCCGCGCGGACGGGAGGCCAGGTGGGCCGCCACCGCATCGATCGCCCGAGCGGCGGGATCGTCGGGGGTCGACTCCACGATCGGAGCGCCCGCATCGCCGCCCGCGCGCAACGCGATCGAGAGGGGCACCTGGGCGAGGAGGGGCACGTCGTCGCCCGACTCCGACAGACGCCGCGCGACCTCGGCGCCGCCGCCCGAGCCGAAGAGGTCGAGCACGCTGCCATCGGGCTGCGCGAGACCCGCCATGTTCTCGATCACGCCGATGACGCGCTGACCGGTCTGACGGGCGACGACGCCCGAGCGCTCGGCGACGTCGGCGGCGGCCGGCTGCGGGGTGGTGACGACGATGACCTCGGCCGTCGGCAGCAGCTGACCGACCGAGATCGCCACGTCGCCCGTTCCCGGCGGGAGGTCGAGCACGAGCACGTCGAGGTCGCCGAAGAAGACATCGCCGAGGAACTGCTGCAGAGTGCGGTGCAGCATCGGACCGCGCCACGCGACGGCCGCGCGCGGGTCGTCGAGGAACATGCCGATCGAGATGACCTTCACGCCGTGCGCGACCGGGGGCAGGATCATCTCGCCGACGCGCGTCGGCTTCGCGGCGTGCCCGTCGGCGTCGACGAGACCGAGCAGACCGGGGATCGAGAAGCCATGCACGTCGGCGTCGACGAGGCCGACGGCGAGACCGCGGGCGGCGAGGGCGACCGCGAGGTTCGCGGTGAGTGTCGACTTGCCGACGCCGCCCTTGCCGCTCGTGATGGCGTAGACGCGCGTGAGCGAGTCGGCGCCGAAGGGGATGCCGCGCGGGCCGCGACCGCCGCGGAGACGTTCGGTCAGGGCGTCGCGTTCGGCGGGCGTCATGACCGAGATCGCGACGACCGCGTTGCCGTCGCCGACGACGCTCTCCGCGGCGACGCGCGCATCTCGCTCGATACGGTCGGCGGCGGGGCAGCCGACGATCGTGAGCTTCACCCCGACCTCGACGCCCGTCGCGGTCTCGACGACGTGGGCGACCATGTCGAGCTCGGTGATGGGCTTCCGGATCTCGGGATCGATGACGCCCGCGAGAGCGCGTCGGACCCTGTCCTCGAGGTCCGTCACGGTGCGCGCGTCTCCTCGTTCTCGACGGCGTCGCGCCGGTCGAGCTCCTCGAGCAGCGAACGCAGTTCGGAACGGATGAAGTCCTTGGTCGCCGCATCCTTCATCGCGAGGCGGAGCGCGACGACCTCGCGCGCGAGGTACTCGGTGTCGGCGAGGTTGCGCTCGGCGCGCTGCCGGTCCTGCTCGATCTGAACGCGGTCGCGGTCGTCCTGACGGTTCTGCGCGAGGAGGATCATGGGCGCCGCGTACGAGGCCTGCAACGAGAGCACGAGGGTGAGCGCGATGAAGCCCAGTTCGATCGAGTCGAACTGCCAGCCGGCGGGTGCGAACGTGTTCCAGCCGATCCAGAGGATGACGAAGAGCGAGAGACCGAGCAGGAACCACGGCGTGCCCATGCCGCGCGCGATCGACTCGGTGAATCGGCCGAAGCGGTCGCTCGACGTGCGATTGCGGACCGAGCTCGACCCGAGGCCCTTGGGCACGTCGAGGCGTGCGTCGTTCTTAGCGCGAGGCATCCGTCGCCCTCCGCCCGGTCTGGATCGGGATGCTGCGGGTCTCGAGCTGGGCGCGCGCGGCTGCGCGCTGGGCCACCTCGTTGTCGTCCTCCGGATGACTACGCCAGTCGTCGGGCAGCAGGTAGTCGAGCACGTCGTCGATCGTGACGACGCCGACGAGGCGGTGGTGGTCGTCGACGACGGGAACGGAGACGAGGTCGTAGCTCGCAAGGATGCGGCTCACCTCGGCCGCCGAGGTCTCGGCGCGAACGGGCTCGAGGCCCTGGTCGAGCAGGGTTCCGAGCCGCTCGTGCGGCGGGTAGCGGAGCATCCGCTGGAAGTGCACGACACCGAGGAAGCGCCCCGTCGGCGGTTCGTACGGCGGAAGCGTGACCATGACGGCCGCGCCGAGTGCGGGCGGCAGGTCGTGTCGGCGGATGAGCGCGAGGCCCTCGGCGACCGTCGCGTCGGCGGAGACGATGATGGGCTCGGGCGTCATGAGACCACCCGCCGTGTCGGGCGCGTAGGCGAGCAGGAAGCGGACGTCCTCCGCCTCTTCGGGCTCCATGAGGTCGAGGAGGTGTTCACCGCGCTCCTCGGGCATCTGCGCGATGAGGTCGGCGGCGTCGTCGGGCTGCATGTGGTCGAGCACGTCGGCCGCGCGGTCGTCGGCGAGACCCGAGAGGATCTCGACCTGGTCGGACTCGGGCATCTCTTCGAGCACGTCGGCGAGACGGTCGTCGGGAAGCTCCTCGGCGACCTCCTGGCGGCGCTGCGCGGGCAGGTCGAGGAGGGTCGTCGCGAGGTCGGCGGGCTTCAGCTCCGAATACGTCGCGATGAGACGCTCGGCCGACTGGGCCTCGCCCGAGACGGTCTTCTCGCGCACCTCTTTCCAGGTGACGAACGCCGTCGTGCCCTTCGCGAACGGCGAGGCTCCCGACTTCGGCTTCCGCACGAAGAGCTGGGAGACCTCCCACTCGCCCTGGGCGGACTCCTCGATCGCGACGTCCTCGACGGTGGCGTCGCCCGAGCCGTCGGCGAACGCGACCTTGCGGCCGAGCATCTCGGCGATGACGCGCACCTCGCCGCCGCGCTGCTCGAAGCGTCGCACGTTGATGAGGCCCGTCGTGATGATCTGGCCGGCCGAGATCGACGTCACGCGGTTGATCGACACGAACACCCGGCGTTTTCCGGGGATCTCGACGATCAGACCGACGACGTGCGGGGGATCGGAGCGTCTATAGACCACGAGCACATCTCGCACTCGACCGACGCGGTCGCCCGCGGGGTCGAAGACCGTGCACCCCGCGAGGCGGGCGACGAAGACTCTGGTGGCACTCACCTCTCAAATCTAGCCCTCGACCGGCCGATCTCCGCCTTCGTGGGAGAATGGTCAGGTGAGTAATCCCCAGCCGTTCCGTTCGAGGGCGGGTGCCGCGAGCGACGGCGTGCCCCAGGGCGACACCGTCGCCGAGTACTCCACCTACCCCGAGGCGCAGGCTGCGGTCGACCGGCTCGCGAAGGCCGACTTCCCCGTCAAGCAGGTGTCGATCGTCGGGAGCGACCTGAAGAGCGTCGAGCGTGTGACCGGGGCGATGTCGTACGGTCGCGCGGCGGGCGGCGGAGCGCTCACGGGCGCCTGGTTCGGTATGTTCCTCGGGCTCGTGCTCTTCATCTTCTCGCCGAGCGGCGCCTCATGGCCCGTGCTCGGAGCGGCCGTGCTCGTCGGAGCCGGCTTCGGCATGCTCTTCGGCATCGTCTCGTACTCGATCCGTCGCCGCCGTCGCGACTTCACCTCGGTCATGCAGGTCGTCGCCGGCAGCTACTCGCTCGTCGTCGAGACCGAGCTCGGCAACCGCGCGCGGAACATCCTGAACCGACCGGATGCCGCCGAGACACCGGCCTCGGAGGCCTGAGGCGCTCTCCCACGGCGTGTGGCGCGACCTTTCAGGTAGCGCGATTATCGTCATCCCATGACCGACCAGACGACCCTCGAGCGCGAGATCGCGCAAGAGATCGTGCGCGCCGAATCGCCCGAGCGGCCCGTGCGTCGCTTCCTCCGCCGGATGCGCGCGCGCATCGACCGGTCGCCCGGGCTGCGCGCCGTCTACCGCGTCGGCGTCGCCGTGCTCGGATCGATCGTCGCGATCGTCGGCCTCATCCTCGTTCCGCTGCCCGGGCCGGGGTGGCTCATCGTCTTCCTCGGACTCGCGATCCTCGGCACCGAGTTCTCCTGGGCCCGGCGACTCGCGCTCTTCGTGAAGCGCCAGCTGGCCCGTTTCTGGGCATGGTGGCGCGCGCGTCGAGCCGCGCGCGCCTGAGCCTCACGCCGACGTCAGAGGGCTGACCGCACCCACGCCTCGACCTCGTCGGCCGTGCGGGGGAACGCGGCCGAGAGGTTCTCGACGCCGTCGGCCGTCACGAGCACGTCGTCCTCGATGCGCACGCCGATGCCGCGGAACTCCGCGGGCACCGAGAGGTCGTCGGGCTGGAAGTAGAGTCCGGGTTCGATCGTGAAGACCATGCCGGGTTCCAGCACGCCGTCGAGGTAGAAGTCGCGACGCGCCTGCGCGCAGTCGTGCACGTCGATGCCGAGGTGGTGGCTCGTGCCGTGCACCATGTAGCGGCGGTGGAACTGGTTCTCGGGTCGCAGCGACTCCTCGGCCGAGACGGGCAGGAAGCCCCACTCCGCGGTCTTCGCCGCGATCACGGTCATCGCGGCGGCGTGCACCTCGCGGAAGATCGCACCCGGTCGGGCCACGGCGAACGCGGCGTCGGCTGCTTCGCGGACGGCTTCGTACACGGCGCGCTGCACGGGGGAGAACGTGCCGTTCACCGGGAACGTGCGGGTGATGTCGGCCGTGTAGTAGCTGTCGAGCTCGACGCCGGCATCGAGCAGCACGAGGTCTCCGGGCACGACGGGGCCGTCGTTGCGGGTCCAGTGCAGGATGGTCGCGTGCGGGCCGGCCGCGGCGATCGAGCCGTAGCCGACGTCGTTGCCGTCGAGGCGCGCACGCGTGAAGAAGACGCCCTCGATGAGGCGCTCGCCGCGCTCCTCGGCGATGATGCGGGGGAGCTCGGAGAGCACGTCGCCGAAGCCGCGTCGCGTGGCCTCGATCGCCGCGCGCATCTCGGCGATCTCGAACTCGTCCTTCACGAGACGCAGCTCGGAGAGGTCGCGCGCGAGAGCGGCATCCGGTTCGTGGTCGGAGCCGAACTCGACGCTGAACGCACCGTCGCTCGCGTTCGTCGAGAGCGCGCGCTCGGCGGCGAAACGGATGCGGGCGTGGTCGACCTTCTCGGTGATCGCGGGGTCGGCCTCGCGCACGACGAGCGTCTCGGTGTCGACCGCCGCGATGACGTCGCCGAACTCCGACAGGTCACGCGCGGCGAGACCGAGCTCGGACGCGACCTGCTCGAGCGAGGGGCGTGCGCCGATCCAGAACTCGCCGATCGCGGGGTTCGCGTAGAACTCCTCCGAGTCGCGCCCAGCGCGCTCGCGGAAGTAGACGGTGGCGTCGTGCCCGTCGGCGGTCGGCTCGAGCACGAGCACGGCGCCCGGCTCGGAGTCGGACTCCCAGCCGGTGAGGTGGGCGAAGGCCGAGTGCGCGCGGAAGGCGTAGTCGGTGTCGTTCGAGCGCTGCTTCACATCACCCGCGGGAACGATGAGGCGGGTGCCGCGGTGCAGGGCGGAGAGGCGTGCGCGGCGCTCGGCCGCGTACGGCGCCTGGGCGCGGAGCGGCGGGAGCACGTCGGTGCGTTCGGCCCAGCCCGTTCCGATGAACTCCTTGAATCCCTCGGACCCGGGGGTCGTCGAACGGTTGGCGTTGCGGCCGGCCTCGTCGTGGGAGGCGGTGGTCTCGGTGTCGGTCGTGTCGGACATCCCCCCATTCTTCCACCGCTCTCGTCGAACGGAAGGGGGCGGACTCAGCCCGCGCGTTCGAGCGTCGCGACGACCGGACGGTGGTCGCTGCCCGAGTCGTCGTACTCGTCGAGGACGTCGAACGACGTGACCGTCCAGTTCGGGGTGGCCAGGACGTGGTCGATCGGGCTGCCGAGAAGAGCGGGCAGATCGGTCGGCCAGGTTCCGAGCCCCGCCGAGCCCGCGGCCACGGCGGCGTCGGCGCAGTTGCCGAGGTCGGCGGCGCCGCGCCCCGCGAAGTGGTCGACCGTGGCGTTGAAGTCGCCGGCCATGATGACGTCGTCGCCCGCGCACTGCTCGGCGAGCCAGTCGAGGTCGCTGCGCCAGTTGCGCATCTCCCACCGGATGGGCGCGACGGCGTGCACCGCGACGATCGTCGGTCCCTCGCCGTTCACGGGCGCGGCGACGACCGTCGGCAGCGTGTTCGTGTTGCCGGGCGGCCCGGAGCCCTCGGCCGAGACGACCTCGTAGTCGCCGAGGTCGGGGCTGATGAGGAGCGTCGTCGAGCGTGCCTTCGCGATCTGGTCGAAGGCGATCGTCTTCACCCACATGGGCCGACCGCCCTCACGCATCGCGATCGCGACCTCCTCGCCGAGGGGCTCGGTCGTCTCGGGGAGCGACACGATGTCCGCCCCGCGCTCGAGGGCGAGTTCGGCGATCGTCGACGCCTCGGGCACTTCGCCGAGCGTGTTCCACGAGAGCACCGTGATCGATTCCGACGTCTCGTCGGCCGGGGCCGCCTCACCGCCGAATCCGCGCGCCGAGAGGATCGCGACGTTCGCGCCCGCGTAGACGAGAAGGATGACGACGAGCCCGATCGTGAACCCGCGGAGGGGTTTCGCGAACGAGAGGAGGCCGAAGACGACGGCGGCGATGAGCGCGCAGACGACGGCGGCGCCGCGGAGTGCGACGACGTGGGAGATGACCCACTCGTTCTGGAGGCCGAAGGCCTGCGGCCACGTGAAGACGACGGCCAGAGCGGCGACGACGAGCACCACGAGGGCGCTGAGCAGGCGGGCAAGCATCCTCCAGAGCGTACGAGACGATTCTGAGGAGGTGCCGGTAGCCGCCCCCATGAACGCCTCGCCTTACGATGGAGGGATGCTGAATGCCGAGCGGTTCCGTGGTGGGGCCGATCTGCACACCCACTCGACGGTCTCCGACGGCACGGAGTCGCCCGCGGAGCTCATCGCGTCGGCCGCTGCCGCCGGCCTCAGCGCCCTCGCCCTCACCGACCACGACTCGACGGCCGGCTGGGAGGAAGCGGGTGCGGCGGCGATCGAGCACGGAATCGTGCTCATCCCCGGCATGGAGCTCTCGACCCGCGTCTCGTTCGCGAGCGTGCACATGCTCGGCTACCTCATCGACCCGTTCGACGAGGGGCTCCTCGCCGAGACGGCGCGCATCCGCGAGGCGCGACTGACGAGGGCCGAGGAGATCGTGCGTCGTATCTCGGCCGACTACGACCTGTCCTGGGACGACGTGCTCGCCCAGACGGCGGAGGGCGCGACGATCGGACGACCGCACATCGCCGATGCGCTCGTCGCGCGCGGTCTCGCCGACACGCGCTCGGCGGCCTTCGCCGGAATCCTGCACTGGCGTCGCGGCTACGCGAGCCCCCACTACGCACCCGACCCGCTCACGGGTATCCGCACGATCCGAGCCGCGGGCGGCGTGCCCGTGCTCGCACACCCCGGCACGCGCGGCGCCGAGGACGTCATCCCCGAGTCGCGACTGAAAGCCCTCGTCGACGCCGGGCTCTTCGGCATCGAGATCGACCACCCCGAGAACCGCGAGGAATCGAAGGGGCCGCTCCGCGCGCTCGCCGCGAAGTACGGCCTCGCGATCACCGGTTCGAGCGACTACCACGGCGACGGCAAGCCCAATCGCCTCGGCGAGTACACGACGTCGCCCGAGGTCGTCGCCGAGATCATCGCCCAGGGCACCGGTTCGGCGCCCATCGGCTGAGTGCCTGCCCCCATTTCTCCTATTCGCAATTCAGGTAGTCACCCGGCGTGTTGCCCCGTTGAATGGCCGGAGCCGGGTGCGACACGTCTGTCGACCTGAATTGCAAACAGGCAGCGAGGCTCATGCGTCGTATCGAGCGCCCTGGGGGTTCGAGGGAAGCAGCATGAAGACGAAGACGATGACGCCTCCGAGCGACGGGATGAGGTTCAGCAGGTAGAGCCATCCCGAGTAGCCGCCGTCGTGGAAGCGGCGCACCGAGAGCGCGATGGCGGGGAGGATGTTGCCGAGCCAGAAGACGCCCATGACGACGAGCGCGATGATCGACAGCGGGCCGGGCTCACCGTTCTGGCCGCCGAGCAGGGCCAGGATTCCGAGCACCGAGTACACGATCGCCTGGAAGAGGGCGATCCACCAGTACTCCGACCGACTCGCGCGACCGCTGAAGACCGCGTACTTCGCGTAGAAGCGGGAGATGGCCTGGCCGAAGGATGCGCCGGGCAGGGGAAGGGACAGGGCGGGCGTACCGCTGGATGCGAGAGTCACCCGCCGACCCTAGCGGAATCGTGCACCGGGCGCATCGAGAACGCCCCTCCTCGCGGGCGAGGAGGGGCGTCGTCGAAACGCGGTGACTACGCGGTGGGCGCGGGCGATCCGCCGCCCGACCGCGATCCGCGGCGGCGGCGACGTCGCTGAGGTGCCGCGTTGCCGTCGTGGTGCTCGTGTCCGCCGCCGTCGTGCGTCCCCGTTCCGTGTTCGCGCGTCTCGCTCGACTCGCTCGCCTCGGCGGTCGCGGGGGCTCCGGCAGGAGCCTCGCCGCCCTCACCGCCGCGCGTGCGGCGACGGTTGCGTGAGCGCGGCGGGCGGCTCGAGGCGTCCTGGACCTTCTCGCCCGTCTGGCCGGCAGTGCTCGCACGCGGGGGAGCGGCGGCGACGGCCGACGGCTTCAGGCGGCCCTTGGTTCCGGCGGGGATGTTGAGGTCGGAGAAGAGGTGCGGGCTCGACGAGTAGGTCTCGGTCGGCTCGGGCTGGCCGAACTCGAGCGCCCGGTTGATGAGCGCCCACTTGTGCAGGTCGTCCCAGTCCACGAAGGTTACCGCGATGCCCGTCTTTCCGGCACGCCCGGTGCGACCCGCGCGGTGGAGGTACGTCTTGTCTTCGTCGGGGATGGTGTGGTTGATGACGTGGGTGACGTCGTCGACGTCGATGCCGCGCGCGGCGACGTCGGTGGCGATCAAGACGTCCTTCTTGCCCGCCTTGAACGCGGCCATGGCGCGTTCGCGCTGATCCTGGTTCAGGTCGCCGTGCACGGCGGCAGCGTTGAAGCCGCGGTCGTTCAGCTCTTCGACGAGCTTCGCGGCGGCGCGCTTCGTACGCGTGAAGATGATCGTCTTGCCGCGGCCCTCGGCCTGGAGGATGCGGGCGATGACCTCATCTTTGTCGAGCGAGTGCGCGCGGTAGATGAGGTGCTTGATGTTCGCCTGCGTGAGGCCCTCGTCGGGGTCGGTCGCACGGATGTGGATCGGACGGCTCATGAAGCGTCGCGCGAGCGCGACGATCGGGCCGGGCATGGTCGCCGAGAAGAGCATGGTGTGGCGGCCGGCGGGGGTCTGCGAGAAGAGCTTCTCGATGTCGGCGAGGAAGCCGAGGTCGAGCATCTTGTCGGCCTCGTCGAGAACCATCTCGCGGACGTTGCCGAGGTTCAGGAGTCGCTGCGACGCGAGGTCGAGAAGACGGCCCGGGGTGCCGACGACGATCTGCGCGCCGGCCTTGATCTGCTCGATCTGCCCCTCGTACGCCTTGCCGCCGTAGATCGACACGATCGTCGTCGACCGGTTCGAGGTCGCGAGGACGAGGTCTTCGCTCACCTGCACGGCGAGCTCACGCGTCGGGACGACGACGAGCGCCTGCACGCCGGGTTCGGGGTTCAGGCCGAGCCGCTGGATGAGCGGGAGGCCGAAGCCGAAGGTCTTGCCGGTGCCGGTCTTGGCCTGGCCGATGATGTCCTGGCCGGTGAGGGCCAGGGGGATCGTCTGCTCCTGGATGGGGAAGGGCGATTCGATGCCCTTCGAGGCGAGAGCCTCGACCATGTCGGGTTCGATATTGAGATCGGAGAAAGTGGTCACTGATGAATGCCTGTCGACGTATGCGAGTGCGCCTCGTTGACTGTCCTCAGGCGCAGGCCGGGGGTCCAACGCCTCCGGCTCACGCCAGCCTACCCGGTGAGACTGCGCGAGAGCCGCGAGACACTAGGCTGTCACCGTGGTTTCGTGGTTCGCTCGTCGTCGCCCCGAGGCGGACTCCCGACGCGCCGAGGGTGCATCGGTGCGCCCGCGTGGCGCGTCGGCGCCGTCGACCCGCATCGATTTCACCGAACTGACGCCCGATCTCGTGCCGTTCCTCGGCCAGGCCGCGTACATCCAGCTCGAGATGTTCGAGAACCTGTCACGAGCGGTAGCACTCGCCCCCGACCTCGGCGCCAAGGAGCGTCTGAGCGCGTCGGCGGGCGTCGCCCTCCGTAAGCACCACGCGCTCATCGAGCAGCTGCGGCGGCTCGGCGCCGAACCCGCCGAGGTAATGGCTCCGTTCGCTCCCGCCCTCGACGCCTTCCGGCGCGCAACCGCAGGCTCCGACTGGTGGGAGCTGCTGCTGAGCAGCTACATCACCGCCGGAATGCTCGACGACTACTTCACCGCACTCGCGAGCGGCCTCTCGCCGGACGCACGGTCGCGCGTCGTGCACATCCTCGCGGAGGATGGCGGCGCAGCCGCACTCGTCCGCGAACTGGCGACCGGCATCGCCGAGATTCCGGGTCTCGCCGACCGACTCGCCCTGTGGGGCCGTCGTCTCGTCGGCGACACACTGCTCGTCGCGCGGTCGGCGCTGCGCTCGGGGTCGAGCGCTGCGGCGGATGCCCGTATCGAGCCCGTGTTCACGGAGCTGATCGCCGCGCACACCCGCCGCATGGACGGCCTCGGCCTCACGGCCTGACGCGCCTGCGTGGCGCCGCCGAGGTCAGGCGCGGGCGGGCACGCCGTTCTTGACGGCCGACGCGAGGAAGGCGTCGTCCGCCGCCGTGCGGCGCACTCCGACGTACCAGGCGATCGCTGCGGCGACGAGTCCGCCGATGACGAGTGACGCCACCCAGATCCATCCGCCGTCCCACGCCCAGCCGAGCCACGTGAGCCCCACCCAGACGACGGATGCCGCGAGGGCGCCGACGGCGGGAATGACGAGCACCCCGTGTGTCGAACGACGCGGAACCGTGTAGCGGGCCGCGATGCCGAGCAGTGCGCCGCCGAGCGCGACGAAGAGGAGCTCCATGCTCAGGCGACGAAGCCGATGCGGCGGGACTCTTCGGTGCCGATCTCGACGTAGGCGAGAGTCGCCGCGGGTACGAGGTAGACGGCACCCTTGGCGTCCTTGAGCTTCAGGACGGGGCTCGAGCCGGACACGACGTCGGCGACGGCCGACTCGATCTCGGCGGCGGTCTGAGCGCTCTCGAAGCCGATCTCTCGGGGGGAGTTCTGGATGCCGATACGAATGTCCACGATGCGCCTTTCCTCTGCTGCCTGATGGGGCCGCGAACGACCACTCGCCCAGACTATGACACAACCCGGAGGGGGTCGGACGCGTTCACTGTCGGCGCAACGGGCTAGGTTGTGCAGCATGTCCGAGTACGTCTCCCTCGACCCGTCGCAGCACGCCGTCCTCGCCCTCGCGGCCGGCCGGTCGGCTGCCGTGCTCGGTGCGCCCGGCAGCGGGAAGACGACGACAGCGGTCGAGTTCGTCGCCGAGCAGGTCGCACGGCACGGCGTCGATCCGGAAGACGTGCTCGTGCTCGCGCCGAACCGTGCGACGGCGACGGCGCTGCGCGATCGGCTCGCCGTGCGCATCGGCCGACCGACGAACGGTCCGATCGCGCGCACCGCCAACTCCATCGCCTTCCAGCTCGTGCGGCAGGCGTCCGAGGGCGATGTCGCTCTCCTCACGGGCGCCGAGCACGACCGCGTGATCGACGACCTCCTCGAGGGAGCGCTCGACGAGGGGCGCGGTCCCGCGTGGCCCGAGCACCTGTCGCCCGAGGTGCGTCGACTCCGCGGGTTCCGCACCGAGCTCCGTGACCTCGTGATGCGCACGGCGGAGTTCGGCATCGATCCTGCAGAGCTCGCGCGCGCCGCTCGGGCGACGGAGCGACCCGAGTGGTCGGCCGCCGCCGAGTTCCTCGTCGAGTACTCCGACGTGAAGGACCAAGCGCTCGTGGGCCGCTTCGACTCGGCCGAGCTCTCGGCGTTCGCCGCCCGACTGCTCCTCGACACGACTCCCGATGATGCCCCCCGCGTCCTCGGCGGGCTCGCGCGCGTGCGCCTCATCGTCGTCGACGACGCGCAAGAGGCGACGGAGTCGGTCATCGCGCTCCTCCGTGGTTTCGCCGCTCGCGGTGCGGCGATCGTCGCATTCGGTGACCCCGACGTCGGCGTCAACGGCTTCCGCGGCGGTCGGGCCGACCTCCTCGGCTCGCTCGCCACGACCCTCGGGCTGGGCGACGCCGATCGCTTCGTCCTCGACCATATCTATCGCGGTCGCCCCGCCATCCGCGCGGTCGTCGCCGAGGTCAGTGGTCACATCGGTGCATCCCTCGCCGGGCCCCAACGCCGCGCGACCCTCGTCTCTCCCTCCGACGAGCCGGGTGCCGCGGTCGTCCGCATCGACGCACCTTCGCACGCCGCCGAGTGCGGCCGCATCGCCGCGCTGCTCCGCGAGCGACACCTCCTCGGCGACGTGCCGTGGTCGCAGATGACTGTCGTCGCGCGCTCCGGCGCCGACATCGCGGGCATCGAGAGGGCGCTCGCGCTCGTCGACGTCCCGACGCGCGGTTCGGTCGCGCGCTCGGCGCTCCGCGACGAGCCGGGAGCCCGGCCGCTCCTCACCGCAGCGGCCCTCGTGCTCGGTCGGAACGAGCTCGACGCTCCCCTCGCCGCCGAACTGCTGCTCGGACCGCTCGGCTCGCTCGACGGCGTCGGTCTCCGCCGCCTGCGGCTCGCTCTCCGCCAGCGGGAACTGGGAGCCGGGGGTACGCGCACGAGCGACGAGCTCCTCGTGCTCGGCCTCGCCGACCCCGATCAGCTCGCCGAGATCGACGCCCCGAGTGCGCGTCGGGCGGCACGTCTCGCCCGCACGCTGCGCTCGGCGTCAGCCGTCGCTGCGGCATCCGGGTCGATCGAGGACGTGCTCTGGGCCCTGTGGGAGGGCAGCGGTCTCGCCGAGGCGTGGGGCACGCAGGCCGCCGGTCACGGAGTGCTCGCCGAAGAGGCGAACCGTGCTCTCGACGGTGCCGTCGCGCTCTTCTCCTCGGCGCAGCGATTCGTCGAGCGCACCCCCGACGCCCCCGCACGGCGTTTCGTCGACGACGTGCTCGGCGCCGACGTGCCCGAGGACTCCCTCGCTCCGCAGCGCGGCGGCGAACACGTCTTCGTCACGACGCCTCCCGGCCTCATCGGGCGCTCGTTCGACACGGTCGTCATCGCTGGACTGCAATCGGGTGTGTGGCCGAACCTCCGTCCTCGGGGGTCGCTCCTGCACGCCGATCTGCTGCCCGACGTCGTCCACGCACTGCGCGAGAGAGCGCCGCTTCCCGACGTCGTCCGCCCGGTCGACGAGCGAGCCCGGGTGCGCGCCGACGAACTGCGGCTCTTCGCCCTCGCGGCATCGCGTGCCGAACGCCTGCTCGTGCTCACGTGCACGAGCAACGACGACGAGCAGCCGTCGCCGCTCATGCGATTCGCCCCCGTCGACGCCCCGTTCGCCCGGTCGCGGCCCCTCCACCTGCGCGGTCTCGTCGGGGCTCTCCGACGTGAACTCGCGGCGACCGGTGATCGGTCGGCGGCATCCGCTCTCGGCACGCTCGCACGCGAGAACGTCGCCGGCGCAGATCCGGCCGAGTGGTACGGGCTCGCAGCACCGTCGACGACCGCGCCGCTCGTCGATCTCGACGGCGACCCCGAGGCGAAGGTCTCGATCTCGCCGTCGCAGATCGAGAAGGCCGAGGAGTCGCCGCTCGCGTGGTTCGTCGACCAGATGGCGTCGCCGCCGCGCGGCGTGGCCGCATCGCTCGGAACCCTCGTGCACGCCGTCGTCGAGTCCGCGGCCGACTCGGGCGACATCGATGCCGAGACACTCGATCGTCACGTCGACGACCGCTGGGGCGAGCTGCGATTCGAGGCCGACTGGCTCGCGGAGCGCGAGCGCGAGAAGGTGCGGCGCATGACGCGGGGAGCAGCCGAGTACCTCGCGCAGTTCGCCGACGACACGAAGGTGCTCGTCTCGAGCGAGAGCTCGTTCACGATCGAGTTCGATCAGTTCGTCGTACGCGGAACGATCGACCGCGTCGAGCGTTCGGGCGATGGCACCCTCGTCATCGTCGACCTCAAGACAGGAAAGAGTGTGCCCGCGATCAAGGGGATGTCGGAGAACGCGCAGCTCGGTGCCTACCAGCTCGCCGAACGTGACGGGGTCATCGACGTCGGAGGCGAGGGCGCGCAGCCGGGCGGTGCCAAGCTCGTCTTCCTCGCTCGACCCGACAAGGGGATGGCGTATACCGAGCGTGCCCAGCAGGCCTTCAGCGACGAGGAGCTCGATGCGTTCCGCGAGCGGGTCCGCGGCATCGGCCGCACGATGGCCGCATCGCACTTCGAGGCACACGAGCCCTCGGGGGCGAAGCCGCATCTGAGCGCCTGGCAGATCCGCGTGCACCTCGTGAAGGCGGTGTCGGCATGAGCGCGAACACGGATACGAGCATCACCACCGGGTTGTCGGCCGAGAGCATCGCCGATCACCTCGGGCAGCACCGACCGACGATCGAGCAGGCGGCCGTCATCGAGGCCGACCCGCACGCGCAGAGCCTCGTCGTCGCGGGCGCCGGGAGCGGCAAGACCGAGACGATGGCGGCTCGAGTCGTCTGGTTGCTCGCGAACGGCCACGTCGACGTCTCGGAGGTGCTCGGCCTGACCTTCACCCGCAAGGCCGCGGGCGAGCTCGCCGAACGCATCGGCCGCCGCGTCGATCAGCTCGTCGCGACGGGCATCGCCGACATCGACGTCGATCCGCTCGAGTCGGCCGAGGTCTCGACGTACAACTCGTTCGCTAGCACGATCTATCGCGAGAAGGCCCTCCTCATCGGCCGCGAGCCCGACGCCGCGATCCTGAGCGAGGCCTCGGCCTGGCAGCTCGCTCGGCAGGTCGTCGTCTCGCGCGGCGACCACCGCCTCGCCGAGCTCGACAAGTCTCTCGATCAGGTCACGGCCGCCGTGCTCGACCTCAGCCGTGCCCTCGCCGACAACGTCGTCGACGCGGCCGACGTGCAGCGGTTCGCCCGCGACTTCCTGATGCTCTCCGATCTGCCGATCGGGGGTACGGGGCGCAAGAAGACGCCGTTCGCCGAGTTCACCGCGGCGCTCACGGCCGTCGACTCGCTCCCTCCGCTCATCGAGCTCGCGGTCGAGTACCAGGCCGCGAAGCGCGAGCGCGGCTTCGTCGAGTTCTCCGATCAGATCGCCCTGGCACTCGAGATCTGCGAGTCGCACCCCGACGTCGTCGACGACTATCGATCACGGTTCCGCGCGGTGCTGCTCGACGAGTACCAGGACACGAGCGTCGTGCAGACGCGGCTGCTCTCCACGCTCTTCCACGACCACTCGGTGATGGCGGTCGGCGATCCCGACCAGTCGATCTACGGGTGGCGCGGCGCGAGTGCCGCGAACCTCGCGCGATTCGCCGACGACTTCTCGCGTTCGCCCGACTCGTCGTCGCTCGCGTTCCCGCTCTCGACGAGTTGGCGGAACCCGCGGATTGTCCTCGATGCCGCCAACCGTCTCGTCCAGCCGTTCCGTGAGGGAGGCGTCGTCGAGAAGGAGGCACTCGTGCCGTCGCCCGTCGCGCCCGACGGCTCTCTCGAGGTCGTGTGGGGCGAGACCGTCGAGGAAGAGGCCGCTCGCGTCGCCGAGTGGTTCGCCGGGCGGCTCGTCGGCCCGCCCGATGCGGCTCCCTCGGCCGCGATCCTTTGCCGCACGCTCAAGAACGTCGACATCTTCACGTCGGCGCTCCACGAGCGCGGCGTGCGCTTCCACGTCCTCGGGCTCGCGGGCCTGCTCGATCAGCCGGTCATCGCCGACCTCGTCTCCGCGCTCCGCGTCATCGACGATCCGACGGCCGGGTCCGAACTCCTCCGTCTCCTCGTCGGCGCACGGTGGAACATCGGCCCGCGCGACATCAGGGCACTCCGCGAGCTCGCCCGTCGACTCGCCGATCGCGACCACACCCTCGCGCCGCTCGATCCCGAGGTGAGGCGGGGCCTGCGAGCGAGCGTCGATGCCGACGAGAGCGTCTCGATCGTCGATGCGCTCGACTTCCTCGTCACCACTCGCGCCGACCACGGGTGGCTCGCCGACTTTAGCGAGCTCGGCCTCGATCGCCTCCGACGAGCGGGCGGCGAGCTCCAGGCGCTCCGCCGGCGCACGGG
Source organism: Agromyces atrinae (assembly GCF_013407835.1). Lineage (NCBI taxonomy): Bacteria > Bacillati > Actinomycetota > Actinomycetes > Micrococcales > Microbacteriaceae > Agromyces > Agromyces atrinae. Next base: position 128,021 of record NZ_JACCBI010000001.1, read on the forward strand.
TCTTGACCTCATCGACTTCGTCGGTCTCGTGCAGCAAGAACTCCTCCTCGACATCGAGGTCGCGGCCAACGAGTCGCAACCGCTCGGTCGGCCGAGCCTCGACGCGTTCCACGAGCTCCTCGGCGGGTTCCTCGGGGTGAGCGACCACGCCACGCTCGGTTCCTTCCTCGGCTGGCTCGACGAGGCCGAGCAGCGCGACCGCCTCGCTCCGCGTCAGGACGCCCCCGAACCGGGAACCGTCCAGGTGCTCACGATCCACGGCTCGAAGGGTCTCGAATGGGATTGCGTCGCCGTGCCGCGGTTCGTCGAGAAGGAGATGCCCGGCGAGCCGCTCAGCAAACGCGGCTGGGTCGTCTTCGGCGGGCTGCCGTTCGAGTTCAAGGGCGATGCCGCTGAGCTCCCCGACCTCGTGTGGCGCGGCGTGCACGACCAGACCGAGTTCGCCGAGTCGTTCGCGGCGTTCGGCGACGAGGTCGCCGCACAGCACGCTGACGAACAGCGCCGACTCGCCTACGTCGCCGTCACGCGCGCCCGCCAGGAGCTGCTCCTCAGCGGTTCGTGGTGGTCGACGCAGAAGGCTCCGCGCGGCCCGAGCGACTACCTCCGCGAACTCGTCGTGGCGGGCATCCTGCCGGTCGACGTCCTTCCGCCCGCATCGACGTACGACGAGAACCCGCGTATCGAGGTCGCCGAGCGCTCCGTCTGGCCGCTCGATCCGCTCGGAACGCGGCGCGCGCGCATCACGGCAGCCGCGGCCGCCGTCGAGAGGGCGATCGACGACGAGTCACCGATCGCCGATGCGACGCTCCGCCGCGACGTCGCGCTGCTCCTCGAAGAGCGACGCCGACGCAGCGAGAACGACGACCTGACCGTCATCCCCACCCGAGTGCCCGCCTCCCGTTTCAAGGACTACGTCGACGACCCTCGGGCGGTCTCGGCTCAGGTGCGGAGGCCCATGCCGCAGCGGCCGTACCGTGCGACCCGCCTGGGTACCCTGTTCCACTCGTGGGTCGAGCATCGCTCCCTCGGCGCGATCGATGCCGTCGACGCCGACCTCTTCGAGCTCGACAGCCCGGGCGACACGGTCGAGTCCGCCCGGTTCGAGAAGCTCAAGCAGACCTTCGAGGCGTCGCCCTGGGGGCACCGGAAGCCCACCGAGGTCGAGGTCGAGATCCACCTGCCCATCGGTGAGACGGTCTTCATCTGCAAGCTCGACGCCGTGTACTCGGTCGACGACGGCTCCGAGCTCTACGCCGCCGGCTACCGGTACCAGGTCGTCGACTGGAAGACGGGCAAGGCACCGCGTGACGAACGCGACCTCGAGCTCAAGCAGACGCAGCTCGCCCTCTACCGGCTCGCGTACGCGACCTGGGCGGGCATCGATCCCGAGACGATCGACGCGGTCTTCTACTTCGTCGACGACGACCGGGTCATCCGACCCGAGCGCCTCTACGACGAATCGGAGTTGCGTGCATCCTGGTCGGGAGTCGTCGCGTCGGTGTCGGCATCCGGCTCCGAGGTTCCCGACGGCGCCGACGAGTCACCGAATCCGGTGAGGTCGAGTGCGATCGGTCCGGTCGCGTCCGCGTCGGGCCCGGCGGCTTCGCCTTCCCGGTAGCGCTCGAACTCCGACTGGTCGTAGCTGTCGGTGAGGAGGTGCGCTCCGGGGTCGCGCCGAGCGCTCTCGCGCGGCGTGCGGTCGAGCATGCGCTCGACATCGTTGACGGTCATGATCGGGCCGGTCTCGGGCGACAAGGGGCTCACGTGCTCGGCGTGAACGCCTTCGACGAGTCCGTCGAGCATCGAGACCGCGTCGTCGACGATCGCCGAGTCCCGGGCGTCGATGCCGTGCAGCAGCCACTTGACGAGCTCGAGCTCGCCGTAGAGCAGCGCGCGCTGCGCGATGAGGCGATCGATGCCGCCCGAGCGTGCTGACGTATACGCGGCGAGTGCGACCTCGGCGTTCGCCCCGCGGGCACCGAGCAGCCAGTGCAGGTCCTTCGCCGGGTCGCCGACGGCGAGTCCGGCCCAGCCGATGACGCCGGAGACGCGGTCGCCCTCGATGAGGAACGAGTCGGCCGAGAGTCCGCCGTTGATGACGAGGGCCGGGAACTGCCAGAGCGCGTCGTCGTCGGTGGCGTTCTCCCATCGGCGCACGAGGGCCGCGGGCAGGCGCCCGGTATCGGCCGCGCGCCCGATGAGTGCGAGGGCGGCGGTGCGGCTGTCGGCGGCGGAGGCCTGCGGGAGGCCGGCCTCACCGACGAACGCCGTCGGCAGCGAGTGGATCGCGGCGATAGCGCGCCCGACGGCGTCGGCCACATCCGCATCGCGGGTCAGCTCGTCGGCCGAGTACACGTCGCCCGGGATGAGGTCGGAGACGATCGCCCGGGTGCCGCTGAAGGGAACCTGTCCGATGTAGGTGGGAACGCGGAAGTCGAGTCGGCCGCGTACTCCGGTCGTGAGCGCGCGGAGCGCCACGAGGTCGGCGGATTGCTCGGTCTCGGCGCTCACCGAGTTCGGCACGCGGACGAGGAGGCGTCGTCCATCGGCGCTCTGCAGATCGACCGCGTCGTAGTCGCCGTGCGATCCGCGGGAGTGCCGCTGGGCCGAGGTGATCTCGAGGCCGGAGACGGCCGCCGTGGCCAACGCGGCTAGAGTGAGAGTGGGTCTGGCCATGCCTCTCAGCATAGGTCGGCACCGCTCAGCATGGCCGACCGCCACGCGTTCCCGACATCTGCGCGAACCCGATTTCCGCTCGACGAGAGGCTTTCTGCGTGACCACTCCGCCTCCGCTCTCGAGGGCAGCGATCGACCGAGACGCCGCGCGTCGTGAGAGCGAAAGTCTCTGGAGTGATCTCGACGCCGACGCGTCGACCCGGGTCATGCTGCTCTCGCGCGGTCGGGCGCTCCTCACGGAGCGCACCGAGGACACCGCACCGCGTCTCGCCCTCCTTCCTGTCGGCGACCTGCCGTCATCCGCTCTGCGCCTCTATCTCGGTCGCGATGCCGACGGTTCTCCGATCGAGGCGCGCATCGTGAGTGACGACGACGCCGAGGCGATCGAGCCCGAAGAGCTGCGGTGGGCGGGTCTCCGAGCCATCGCGTCCGAACTGAGCGATCGCGACGCGGGTCTCGTCACCGAGGCGCTCGCGCTCGCGAACTGGCATTCGACCCACACGCACTGCCCGCGGTGCGGCACCCCGACCGACGTCATCCAGGGCGGGTGGGTGCGCCGATGCCCGGCCGACGACTCCCAGCACTTCCCTCGCACCGACCCCGCCGTGATCGTGCGGGTGATGGATGACGCGGGCCGCGTGCTCCTCGGGTCGAATGCGCTCTGGGCGGCCAACCGCTACTCGCTGCTCGCCGGCTTCGTCGAGCCCGGTGAGTCGCTCGAGGCCGCCGTCGTGCGCGAGATCGCCGAAGAGGCGGGCGTCGTCGTCGGCGACGTGCGCTACCTCGGATCTCAGCCGTGGCCGTTCCCCGCGTCGATCATGCTCGGCTTCGAGGCGCGCATCGCCGCGGGAACTGTGCCCGAGAGCGCGACGCCCGACGGTGTCGAGATCCTCCACCTCCGGTGGTTCAGCCGCGACGACATCCGTGAGGCGGGCGACGACGTCGTCCTGCCGGGGTCGTCGTCGATCGCGCGATGGATTCTCGAGGACTGGTACGGCGCTCCGATCGAGGACGATCGCTGGTGAACTCGCCCGAGAGCCTCCTGACGGCACTCGACGACGATCAGCGGGTCGCCGCCGAGACACTGCTCGGTCCGGTCTGCGTTCTCGCGGGAGCCGGTACCGGTAAGACGCGCGCCATCACGCACCGCATCGCCTACGGCGTCGCGACGGGGGCCTACACGCCGACGCGCGTGATGGCGCTCACGTTCACGAGCCGCGCCGCCGCCGAGCTGCGCGGCCGGTTGCGGGCGCTCGGGGCCGGCGGGGTCGCCGCTCGCACGTTCCACGCGGCGGCGCTCTCGCAGCTCGGCTACTTCTGGCCGCTCGTCGTCGGGGGCAACGCGCCCGAGATCCTCCCGGCGAAGGGCCGACTGCTCGGGCAGGCCGCCGAGCGTGCCCGGCTCAAGGTCGACACGGCGACGCTGCGGGATGTCGCGGCCGAGATCGAATGGCGGAAGGTGTCGGGTCTCGGGCTCGACGGTTACGCCCTCGCGGGCCGGCCCACCCCCGGGTCGCTCACGACCGAGCAGGTCGTCGAACTGCACGCCGCCTACGAATCCCTGAAGGACGAGCGCCGTCAGTTCGACTTCGAGGACGTGCTGCTCGTCATGGCCGGCATGATCGAGTCGGAGCCGTCGGTCGCGATGCACGTGCGCGAGCAGTACCGCTTCTTCGTCGTCGACGAGTACCAGGACGTCTCGCCGCTCCAGCAGCGGCTCCTCGAACTGTGGCTCGGAGATCGCCGCGAGCTCTGCGTCGTCGGCGACGCGTCGCAGACGATCTACTCGTTCGCGGGCGCCCGTGCCGAGTACCTCCTCGACTTCGAGCGCCGGTACGACGACGCCGCCGTCGTGCGGCTCGAGCAGAACTACCGCTCGACCGCCCCGATCATCGACGCCGCCAACCGGTTGATGCGCGGTCGCTCCGGCGCGCTCACCCTGCACGCCGCCACGACGGCCCCGGCCGACGATCCGGTGATCCTGCGCTACCCCTCCGACGTCGCGGAAGCCCGAGGCATCGCCCAGCGTGTGCTCGAACTCATCAACGCGGGGGAGCGGCCCGAGTCGATCGCGATCCTCTACCGCGTGAACTCGCAGTCGGCCGTCATCGAACGTGCCCTCGACGACGTCGGCGTGAGTTCGCGAGTGCGCGGAGGCGCGCGCTTCTTCGAGCAGCCCGAGGTCAAACAGGCCGTCATGACCCTGCGCGCGGCATCCCTCACCATCTCGGGTGAGCCCCTCTTCAAGTCGGTCTCCGACGTGCTCCGCTCGCTCGGCTGGAGCCACGAAGCTCCCGAGGGCCCCGGTGCCGTGCGCGCCCGGTGGGAGTCGCTCAACGCCATCGCCCGACTCGTCGACGACGCACCGCCCGAGATGACCTTCCGGCAGTTCACCGACGACCTCATGTCGCGCCAGGCGACGCAGCACGAACCGACGGTCGAGGCTGTGACGCTGGCGACCCTGCACTCGGCGAAGGGCCTCGAGTGGGAGAGCGTCTTCATCGCCGGAGTGAGCGAGGGCCTCGTACCCATCTCTTACGCGACGGGGTTCGAGGCGATCGACGAGGAACGCCGTCTGCTCTACGTCGGCATCACGCGGGCACGGCGGCGACTCGTGGTGAGCTGGGCCGAGCAGGGCGATCGTCAGCGCGGAGTACGAGAGTCGTCACGCTTCCTGACAGAGATCGGCACGCGCACTCCGCGTTCGCGCTGACCGCGCCGAGGCTCGTCCTGCCCGTGCGGCCGTCGATCGTCAGGATGGCCTCCGCGAGCGGGTTCTCCCCGGAGCCGAGGAACACCGCGAGGGCCGAAGCCACCTCGGCTGCGGCGGCGTACTGGATGCGAGTCGGCGTGTGGGCCGCTACTCGACCCATCAGTTGCGCGGCGATCGCGGGCCAGGCCTCGTCGACGTGTGTACGCCCGAGCTCGATGCACGCGAGGCAGGGCGCGGCACCCGGGACGACGAGCGGGCCGATGTGCGCGCCGGCGTCGTCGAAGACGACCGGGAGGTGCGGGATGTCGCGGCTCTGCAGCCGCGCCGCCGTGCGCGGATCGACGACGTAGTCGGCGGCGAGCACGACCGCGTCGGTGTCGTCGGCGAGGGCCCCGGCGACCTCGAAGCCGGCGGCCTCGATCGACTCGGCGATGCACGGGGATGCCGGGCTCTGAGGGTCGACGACGACGCGTCGGCGGGTCGTCGGGGCATCGTCGAGGAGGGCGCGTTCGACGCTCGCGAGCAGGATGTCGACCTGACGCGCATCTCCGCCGAGCTCATGCGCCAGCACGTCGAGCGCGGAGCGGACCGTGCCGATGCGGAGGGCGTCGATGAGCACGGCGTCCACCGCGTCAGCGTGTTCGACGGTCGCCACGCGGCGCCGGACGCCGAGCTGGATGGTCTCGGGCGAACGCCACACGACGGGAATCCGGGGATCGATGCGGAGGGCCATCCCACGAGCATGCCGCGCGGCGACGCCCGGACGCCCGCTATCCACAGCCCGAAGTCAGGGCATGGAGTCAGGGCGTGGAGTCGTCCTCGGGCTTCGGGGCCTCGCCGACGTCGCCGCGGAGGAGCGCCTCGAGCGCCTGGTCGAACTCGTCGTCCGCGGCATCCGTCTCGCTCGGTGTGCCGCTGACGCGCGCCACCAAGCGGCTCGGGTCGTCGAGATCCTCGGAGGTGGGGAGCAGGTCGGGGTGGGCCCAGAGCGCGTCGCGCTCGTCGATTCCGACGGCCTCGGTGACCGCCGCCCACAACGCCGATGCCTCGCGGAGACGGCGCGGGCGGAGTTCGAGGCCGACGAGGGTCGCGAACGCCGACTCGGCAGGACCGCCCGTCGCGCGGCGGCGACGGATCGTCTCGTTGATCTGCTCGGCCTTCGGGAGTCGCGAGGTCGCCGCGGAGGTCACGACGTCGACCCAGCCCTCGACGAGGGCGAGGATCGTCTCGAGTCGGCCGAGGGCCGCCTTCTGCGCGTCGCTCTGGGTCGCGATGAGCGAGCCGTTCGCGACGGCGTTCCGCAACGACTCGGTGTTCGACGGATCGAAGTCCTCGGCGAGCCGTTCGATGCGCTCGGTGTCGATCGAGATGCCGCGGGCGTACTCGGTGATCGACGTGATGAGGTGCAGACGAAGCCACCGGGCGTGCCGGAAGAGCCTCGCGTGCGCGAGCTCGCGCACGGCGAGGTAGAGCTGGACCTGGTCGACGGGGATGTCGAGGTCGGCGCCGAACTCTCGGATGTTCTGGGGGAGGAGGGCCGCCTGGCCGTCGTCGAGGAGCGGGATCCCGACGTCGCCGCCCGAGACGACCTCCGTCGCGAGCTGCCCGACGACCTGGCCGAGCTGCATGGAGAAGAGCGTTCCGCCGACTCCGCGGAGCATGCGGCTCGCGCCCTGCACCATCGACTGCATCTCTTCGGGCGCCTGCTCGGTGAGGGCGCGCGTGAGCGAATCGGCGATGCTCGACGAGACGGGCTCGGCGAGCTGGATCCAGAGGGGCATCGTCTGCTCGAGCCACTCGGTGCGGGTGAGCAGGCGCGGTTCGGACCCGAGGGTGGAGACCGAGACGGCCTCGTCGAGCCAGAGCCCGGCGACGTGGAGGGCCTGGTCGTAGACGGCGCGCTCGTCATCGGTCACCGAGAGCTGACCGGCGGCCGTGCGTTCGCGCCCCTGCTTGAGGGCGACCTGCGGGTCGATGCCCTCGGTTCCCGCCCCGGCCATCGCGCTCTGCAACTGGCTGAAGAGCGCTTGCACGCTCGCCGGATCGTTCGGCAGGCCCGCCGCACCGGCGAGGGCCGTCGGGTCGACTCCGGCCTGGCCGGAGAGCAGGTTCTCGAGCATCGCGCGGAGTTCTTCTTCGGGGCTTCGTTCCTCGCCCGAATCGTCGTGATCGGCCACTTCAGCCACCTTCCAGTCGCGTTCCTCTACGCTAACCCGAGAGACATCGGCCGCGCCGGGAAAACGCCCGAAGCCGGGCGCGAGACCTTCCGCTCATCGCGAACAGACCGTGCCGACGCCGAGGCGAGAGGACGCACATGGCCCTGTTCGAGGGATCGCTGGGAGAGCCCGCGATCGACGACGACCCCGAGACACGTCGCGAGCAGCGTCGACGCGGACTCGGCTGGATCCTCGTGCTCGTCGCGATCGCCATCATCGGCGTCTTCGCGTTCGCGCCGTCGCCCTACGTCATCGAGCAGCCCGGCCCGGTCTACAACACCCTCGGCACGACCACGACGAGCGACGACGAGGAGGTGCCTCTCATCTCCATCCCGGACGAGGAGACCTTCGACACCGAGGGAACCCTCGACCTCCTCACCGTCTCGATCGTCGGCACCCCCGAGCGGCGCCCCACGTGGGCCGACGTCGCCCTCGCCTGGGTGGACTCGTCGAAGGCCGTCATCCCCATCGAGCAGGTCTTCCCGAGCAACGTCACGCGCGAGGAGCGCGACGCCCAGAACCAGGCGGCGATGCTCGACTCCCAGCTCGACGCCATCGCGGCGGCCCTCGTCGAGCTCGACTACGACGTCGAGCGCGACGTCGTCGTGCAGAGTGTCGCCGAGGGGTCTCCCGCGGAGGGGGTCTTCGAGCAGGGCGACATCGTGACGTCCGTCAACGGCGAGCCCACCCTCGACGTGGGCCAGCTCCGCGCGGCCGTGCAACTGTCGGAGGGCGCCCCCGTCGACGTCACGATCCTGCGCGGAGGGACGACGACGGATGTCTCGGTCGAGCCCGTCCAGAGCTCCGGCGGCGCCTGGATCCTCGGTGTCGGCGTCGCGATGGACTACGAGTTCCCCATCGACGTCGAGATCCAGCTGAACAACGTCGGCGGCCCGAGCGCGGGCATGATGTTCTCGCTCGGCATCATCGACAAGCTCACTCCGGGTGCCCTCACGGGCGGCGAGTCCATCGCGGGGACGGGCACGATCGATTCGTCGGGAGTCGTCGGCGGCATCGGCGGAATCCGTCAGAAGATGTACGGCGCACGAGACGCCGGCGCGGCGTGGATGCTCGCACCGGCATCCAACTGCAACGAGGTCGTCGGACATATTCCCGTCGGTCTCCGCGTGATCCCCGTCGAGACCCTCGACGAAGCGCGCGGCGTGGTCGAGCAGATCGGCGAGGGCGCGGATGCCGCGGAGTTCGCCGAGTGCACGACGGGCTGACCCGTTCTGCCGCGGGCGAACTGACGGGAACCTCTCAGTGGGGCCCGCCTAGGATGGACAACTGACCCGTTCCCCCGAGGCAGAGGACGAGTGTGACCGCTCAAACCGAACAAAGTCCACGGCGCTCTCGCGCGCCGATCGCAATCACGATCGGCATCGTTGCCGCTTTGGTGGTGGGCTTCTTCATCTTCGCGGGGCTCTACGCCGACATCCTCTGGTACGACCAGGTCGGGTTCGTGAGTGTGCTCACGACCGAGTGGATCGCGCGAGGCGTGCTCTTCCTCATCGGCTTCGTCGCCATGGCCCTGCCCGTCTGGGCGGCCGTGCAGATCGCCTACCGCTCTCGGCCGGTCTACGCGAAGCTCAACTCGCAGCTCGACCGCTACCAGGAGGTCTTCGAGCCGCTCCGTCGCCTCGCGATGTACGGCGTCCCGATCCTCCTCGGCATCTTCGCCGGCGTCTCGGCGCAGGCGCGCTGGCAGATGCCGCTGCTCTGGCTGAACCGCACGCCCTACGGCGACACCGACCCGATCTTCGGCTTCGACATCTCGTTCTTCATGTTCGAGCTGCCGTTCTACCGGTCCGTCGTCGGCTTCGCGTCGGCCGTGTTCTTCATCGCCACCCTGCTCGTCATCGCGACGAACTACCTCTACGGCGCGATCCGGGTGAACGGCCGTGAGGTCGTCATCTCGAAGTCGGCGCGCATCCAGATCGCCATCATGGCGGGCATCTACCTGCTCCTGCAGGCGGTCAGCATCTGGCTCGACCAGTACGCGACGCTCACCGAGTCGAACGACCTCATCACGGGTGCGATCTACACCGACGCGAACGCCGTGATCCCGGGTCGTGCGATCCTCGCCGCGATCGCCGCCGTCGTCGCCGTCCTCTTCTTCGTGACCGCGATCATCGGCCGCTGGCGGCTCCCGCTCATCGGAACGGCGCTCCTCGTCATCTCGAGCCTCCTCATCGGCTCGCTCTACCCGTGGGTCGTGCAGCGCTTCCAGGTCGACCCGAGCGAGCGCACGCTCGAGGCGCCCTACATCCAGAACGCGATCGACAGCACGCGAGAGGCCTACGGCATCGCCGACCTCGAAGAGATCCCCTACACGGCGTCGACCGACGCCGAGCCGGGCGCGCTCCGTGAAGACGCCGAGACGACTGCCAACATCCGTCTCATGGACCCGGCGCAGATCGGGCCGGCCTTCGAGCAGCTCGAGCAGTTCCGTCAGTACTACCAGTTCCCCGAGCAGCTGAACGTCGACCGCTACCAGGTCGACGGCAAGACCCAGGACACCGTGGTCGCCGTGCGCGACCTGAACCTCGCCGGACTCGGCGGCGGTGAGACCTGGTACAACTCGCACCTCGTCTACACGCACGGCTACGGCCTCGTCGCGGCGGCGGGCAACCAGCGATCGGTCGACGGCAACCCCGTGTTCATCCAGTCGGGCATCCCCTCGACCGGTGTGCTCGGCGACTTCGAGCCGCGCATCTACTTCGGTGAGACCTCGCCGCAGTACTCGATCGTCGGCGCCCCCGAGGGCGGCAACCCGATCGAGCTCGACTACCCGGCCGGCGGCGACGACAACGAGCAGGTCTACAACACCTTCGACGGCGACGGCGGCCCGAAGCTCGACAACGTCTTCAAGAAGCTCATCTACGCGCTCAAGTTCCAGTCGGAGCAGATCTTCCTCTCCGACCAGGTGACGAACGACTCGCAGATCCTCTACGACCGTGACCCGCTCCAGCGTGTGCAGAAGGTCGCCCCGTACCTGACGCTCGACACCGACCCCTACCCCTCGGTGGTGGACGGCAAGATCGTCTGGATCATCGACGGCTACACGACGAGCGACGCCTTCCCGTACTCGAAGAAGCTCAGCATGAGCGACGCGATCGCCGACTCGCAGAACCTGTCGCCGACGCTCGCCTTCGACGAGGTCAACTACATCCGCAACTCGGTCAAGGCCACCGTCGACGCGTACGACGGTTCGGTCACGCTCTACGCGTGGGACGAAGACGAGCCGATCCTCGCCAGCTGGCAGAAGATCTTCCCGTCGACGCTCAAGCCCATGAGCGAGATGTCGGGCGACCTCATGAGTCACGTCCGCTACCCGGCCGACCTGTTCAAGATGCAGCGCACGGTGCTCGGCACGTACCACGTGACCGAGGCGGGCTCCTTCTACTCGCGTGACGACGCCTGGACGACGCCGAAGGACCCGACCCAGCCGTCGGCGAGCAACATCCTCCAGCCGCCGTACTACCTCACGATGCAGATGCCCGGCCAGGACGTGCCGAGCTACTCCCTGTACTCGACCTTCATCCCCGACGCGAGCGGTGCTCAGAGCCGTAACGTCCTGAAGGGCTACCTCGCCGTCGACGCGGATGCCGGTTCGGAAGACGGCACGAGGGCCGAGGGCTACGGCACTCTGCGCCTGCTGACCCTGCCCCAGGCACCCACGGTGCCCGGCCCCGGTCAGGTGCAGAACGTGTTCAACTCCGACCCGAGTGTCTCGGCGCAGCTCAACATCCTGAAGCAGGGACAGTCGGAGGTCATCAACGGAAACCTGCTGACGGTTCCCGTCGGTGGCGGTCTCCTCTACGTGCAGCCCGTCTACGTGAAGTCCTCGGGTGACACGAGCTACCCGCTGCTCCAGAAGGTGCTCGTCGCCTTCGGCGACCAGCTCGCCTTCGAGGACACCCTCGATGCGGCGCTCGACGCGCTCTTCGGTGGAGACTCGGGTGCGAGTGCGGGTGACGGAGAGCTCCCGGTCGGCCAAGAGGGAGATGGCTCTCCCGATGACGCTCCGGCCGAGCCGGGCGACACCGACGACGACAGCGGAGACACCCCGGTGGTTCCGCCGACCGACACCGCGACCGACAACGCCGAGCTGCGCTCGCTCTTGAACCAGGCCAACCAGGCCCTCAAGGACAAGCAGGCCGCACTGCAGGACGGCGACTTCGCCGCCTACGGTGTCGCCGACGCGAAGCTCGCCGAGCTCGTCGCTCAGATGCTCTCCATCACGGGATAGCTCGTGGCATCCGTCGAACTGAGCGGCGGCGAGTGGCTCGACGCCAATCGCGCCAATTGGGACGAACGGGTACCCGTGCACCTCGCCGCAACGGACTTCTACGATCAGGAGCCGTTGCGGCGAGGGGGCAGCGTGCTCGACCCGCTCGTGACTCGCGAGCTCGCCGAGCGGTTCCCCGACGGTCTCGCGGGGCTCCGCATCCTGCACCTCCAGTGCCACTTCGGCGCCGACTCGCTCTCGCTCGTGCACGCGGGCGCGACCGTCGTCGGCCTCGACTTCTCGCGACCCGCGGTGACCGAGGCCCGGCGGCTCGCCACCGAGCTCGGCGTCGCCGATCGCGCACGCTTCATCGAGGGCAACATCTACGACGCGCGGCACCTGCTGCCCGAGCCGGAATCGTTCGACGTCGTCTTCACGACGTGGGGCACGATCGGCTGGCTTCCGGATGTCGCCGAGTGGGCGCGCATCGTCGCCTGGTACCTGAAGCCCGGGGGAGTGTTCTACTTCGCCGACGGGCATCCGAGCTCGTACGTCTTCGACGGCGACGCCGGCCCCGGCGGCCTGCCGGTCTTCGCGTACCCGTACGGAAACACCGAGCCCGACGTCGTCGACGACCCGTCCGACTACGCCGACGCCGATGCGGCGCTCGCGAACTCGCGGACGTTCGAGTGGATGCACCCGGTCGGCGAGATCTTCGGGGCGATCACCGCCGCGGGCCTCCGCATCGAGCGCCTCGACGAGCACTACGAGGTTCCGTGGCGCATCTTCCCCGCGACCGAGCCCCAGGCGAACGGAATGTGGGGATGGCCGGCCGAGAAGTGGCTTCCGCTCTCCCTCTCGCTCACCGCGACCGCACCCGAAAGCTAGCCGCTTCCGCGCCGATTGGACGGCCCTCGAAACCCGTGCTAGTGTTATCTCTTGTGCCGCGGGGTGGAGCAGTTCGGTAGCTCGCTGGGCTCATAACCCAGAGGTCGCAGGTTCAAATCCTGTCCCCGCAACAAAAGCTCGATCTGAGATCGAGTCGAGAAGGCCGGTAGCGAAGACATTCGCTACCGGCCTTCGGCGTATAACCGGCCCGTTCGGTGCCGTCTGTCCGAGGCGCACACCCCGTTCTGGAGGCACCCGAACACCGTTCGGTGTTCGGCGGCGCGGTACTCTTCGTAGACGGGCACGAGAGCGCACCCCTACGTGTGCAGCCCGGCAGGATCGGGGAGCGTTGCCAGATGAGCGGTGACAGAGCGTTACAGGTCGTCGTGGTCGACGACAGCGACGACCAGCGAGAGCTGCTGCGGACGCAGTTCGCACGAGCGGGGTGCGACGTCAGCACTGCTGTCGACTCGTTCGAGGCCGAGCGGCTCGTCCGCGCCGAACGGTTCGATATCGCCGTCATCGACCTCCTCTTCCCCGGCGTCGACGGCTGGGCCATCGCCGAACGCATCCGTGAGCTGTCGCCGACGACCGACATCGTCATCGCCTCCGTCCTCGACCAGTCCGACTACCCGAAGGCCGACGGCGTCCTTCCCAAACCATTCACGGGAGCCGAAGTGAAGCGCCTCGTGTCGACCCTCGCCACCCGGCGAGAAGGGGAGGCCTCGTGACCGCGGCGCGTGTCATCATCGCCGACGACGATCCCGACATCCGCGGGCTCCTCGAGATCGCAGCCCGCAAGGCGGGACTCGAGATCGTCAGTTCCCACGGCGACGGAGCGAGCGCCCTCGCCTCGGCGCTCGCGAACGATCCCGACCTCATGCTCCTCGACGTCGCGATGCCCGAGATGAACGGTGTCGACGTCGCTCGTGAGCTCCGCTCCGCACGAGACGACGGCCGCCCTCGCGTGCTCATGGTCTCGGCGAGCGTCGATGCCACCTCCCAGGCTGCCGGCGTCGCCGCTGGCGCAGATGATTACGTTATGAAGCCGTTCAGCCTTCGCGTCCTCGTCGAACGCCTGAAATCGATCGTTGCGGACGAGTGAGCCCGTCCGACTGGCTGAGCCGGGTCGTCACGTTCGACTCGAACAAGCCAGGCATCCGTCAGCTCGCTTCCGTCCTCGGGATCCTGCTGTCGCTCCTCGCGATCCTCGTCGTGCCGTCCGCGCGCATCAGTGCGCCGTTCTACGCGTGGTCGGGTGTCGCGCTCGTGCTCGTGCTCGGTGTCGTGGCCTACCTCGTGCCGTGGGATCGCATCGCGTCGACCTGGGTGCTCGTCATCCCCCTCGGCACGATGCTCGGCTTCGGCCTCTTCCGCACAGGCACGGGCGGTGCGACGTCGATGTTCGGCGCGCTCATCATCCTGCCCGTCGTCTGGATCGCGGCCGAGGAGGGCCGCCGCTACATCTGGATCGCGGCGCTCGCGACGAATGCGGCGCTCCTCCTGCCCTATTTCGTCGGTGAGGCGTCGTGGTACGACGGTCAGGTCATCCGCGGGTACTTCGCACCGATCGTCTATCTCGTCGTGGCCGCCGTCATCAACGAGCTCGCCCACCGGGCGCGCGTGCAGCTCGCCGCGATGCGCCAGCTCGCCGAGGAGCGGTCACGGCGCCTGCTCGAGAGCGAGAAGAGTGCGGGAGTGCTGCGCCGAACGCAAGAGCGGCTGCGGGCGTCAGAGGACTTCAACAAGAGCGTCTGGGCGGCGGCGATCCACGAAGCCGTCATCGTGACCGACCTGAGCGGCGGCATCGTCGCGTGGGGCCCGGGAGCAGCGGCGATGCTCGGGCCCGTCGCCGAGTCGACGGAGGGCACGCGCTCGCTCGTCGACTTCATCGACCGAGAGCGACTGCTCGCGGCGCACGGCCTCACCGATTGTCCTGACGAGCAGGACTCGGAGACGATCTTCACGCGCTTCGTCGAGGCCACCGAGCGATCGGGCGGGTCGACGTCGGAGCTCGGACTCGTCACCGTCGACGGCGTCGTCGTGCCCGTCCACATCTCGTGCTCACCGCGTCGCTCGGGCGACGGCACGCAGGTCGGTCACATCTTCATCGCGGCCGACATCACCCAGGCGAACGAGGTCGCGCGCCTCAAGGACGAGTTCGTCGGCATGATCTCGCACGAGCTGCGCACGCCGCTCAGCTCGATCCTCGGCTACATCGAGCTCGTCCGCGACGATGAGGCCCCGCTCACCGACGAGCAGCTCCACTACCTCGGCGTCGCGGAGCGGAACGCCCACCGCCTGCTCGACCTCGTCGGCGACCTGCTCTTTGCCGCGCAGGTCGAGGCGGGCAAGTTCCCCCTCGAACTGACGACCGTGGATGTCGGCGCGATCGTCACCGCCTCGGCGGAGTCCGCCGTTCCCGTCGCGCAGCGCTCGAACATCGCCGTCCACGTCGAGATCGACGATTCCGATCTCGACGTCCACGGCGATGCGACGCGCCTCGGCCAGGCGTACGACAACCTGCTCTCGAATGCGATCAAGTTCACCCCGGCCGGCGGCTCCGTGACGATCCGCGCGGTACGCGAGCACTCGGAGATCGTCGTCGAGATCGTCGACACCGGCATGGGCATCCCCGCCGACGAGATGGACAAGCTCTTCACGCGTTTCTTCCGGTCGACGACCTCGACGCGTCAGGCCGTGCAGGGCGTCGGTCTCGGCCTCAACATCACGAAGGCCATCGTCGCGGCTCACCGCGGCACGCTCGGAGCCTCGAGCATCGAGGGCGAGGGCACGACGTTCGAGATCCGCCTGCCCGTGGCGTCGGACGAACCCGCACCGGAGGCCGTCGCCGGCGTGTGACGTCGCCCACCGGCATCCGTCGCCGGTCTCAGCCGATGCGCCTCGTCGACGCCCGCTCGATGAGCTGGGGGATCGAGGGTGCGATCGTCGGGCTCTCGCCGTTGATGCGCGCGAGGAGGGCGGCGAGCATGCCCTCGCCGATCTGCTGGAAGTCCTGACGCATCGTCGTGAGGGGCGGCGCGAGGTAGGCCGACTCGGGGATGTCGTCGAAGCCGACGATGCTCACGTCGCCGGGAACCGTGCGGCCGCGTTCCGTGAGCGCGTGGATGAGGCCGACCGACATCTGGTCGTTCGAGACGAACACCGCGGTGAGGCGGTCGAGGTCGCACTCGGCGCCGAAGCGGTAGCCCGACGACGGGGTCCAGTCGCCGTCGCCGATGATCTGACCCGAGAGGCCGCGCTCCGACAGCTCGTCGCGCCAGCCCCGGGAGCGTTCGCGCGAATCGACCGAATCGCTCGGGCCGGCGAGGTGGGCGATGTCGCGGTGGCCGAGTTCGGCGAGGTGGGCGACGGCGCGGCGGGCTCCCGCGTACTGGTCGGCTCCCACGGTCGTGATTCCGGGGCGGGATGTCGCTTCGAGGGCCACGAGGGGGATCGTGAGCTCCATGCCGGCGACGATGTCGACGGTGCCCTGGTGAGCCGTGATGACGGCGATGCCCTCGACGTTCTGGCGGAGGAACGCCCCGATCGCCGTGCGGATCGAGTTGGGCTCGCTGTCGATCATGTTCGCCGTGAACACCGACCACGAGGCGTGGCGGGCGGCGGCGTTGAAGTAGAGGAGCGTCGTCGACGGTCCGAACTCCGGCCCGCCGGTCGCGATGAGCCCGATCGTGCGCGAACGGCGCGTGACGAGCGCGCGAGCGGCCGGTGAGGGCACGTAGCGGAGCTTCTTGATCGCGTCTTCGACGCGCTGCCGCGTCGACGGGCGCACGTTCGGCAGGTTGTTGAGCACCCGCGAGACGGTCTGGTGCGAGACGCCGGCGAGGCGCGCGACATCGAAGATCGTCGACTGACGCGGCGTCTCCTCGGTCACGGTGTCCCCTCGTTCGGCGATCCGCCACATACGTCGCCGACGACGGTCACCGCGCGTCGAGCGGCCCCCGGTGCCGAATCGTGCATCGAATCGAACTGTAGTCGAGGGAGCGCTCTATGGTGTTTCACGCGCACGGCCCGCCGCGTCAGAGGGCATCCCCCCGATCGGGCGCATCGTCGACTCCGGCGATGACGGCGAGGAGCCGGTCGACCGTGAGGTCGTGGTTGGCGATATCGCCGACCTTGACGCGTTCCCGGAGGATCGCGACGCGGTTGCTGATGCGCAGCACCTCCTCGAGCTCGGCCGAGATGAAGATCACCGCGAGCCCGTTCTCGGCGAGGTCGGAGACGAGCTTCTGGATCTCGGCCTTCGCACCGATGTCGATGCCGCGTGTCGGCTCGTCGAGCACGATGAGTCGCGGGGCCGTCGCGAGCCAGCGCGAGAGCAGGACCTTCTGCTGGTTGCCGCCCGAGAGGTTCCGTACGAGCGTCTCGGGGTCGGTCGGCCGGATGTTCATCGCCTGGATGTAGCTCGCGGCGAGCTCGTCCTGCCTCCGGCGGGGGATCGGCCGGAACCAGCCGAGGTCGGCCTGCAGCGCCAGGGTGATGTTCTCCCGCACGCTCAGGTCGCCGATGATCCCTTCCGTTCGGCGGTCCTCGGACGCATAGGCGATGCGGTTCTTGAGCGCGCCGTGGGGGCTGCCGAGGCGGCGACGGATGCCGTCGATGAGGAGTGACCCCGAGTCGGGGGTGTCGGTGCCGGCGATGAGGCGTGCGAGCTCCGTGCGACCCGAACCGAGGAGGCCCGCGATGCCCACGATCTCACCCTCGTAGACCGAGAGGTCGAAGGGTTCGATGCCGCCCGCGCGACTCAGGCCGATCGCCTGCACGAGTGGCGTCTCGTCGCCGAGGTCGTCCTCGAGGCCGCTCTCTTCCGTGTGCGCGTGCAGCTCGTCGAGCATCGAGAGCTTGTTGCCGACCATCTTCTGCACGAGGTCGATCCGCAGGAGCTCATCGGTCAGGTACTCGCCGACGAGGCGGCCGTCGCGGAGCACGGTCAGGCGATCGGAGATCTCGTAGACCTGGTCGAGGAAATGCGAGATGAAGAGGATCGCGACGCCGGCCTTCTTGAGGCGTGTGATCGCGCGAAAGAGCTCGGTGACCTCGTCGTTGTCGAGGCTCGACGTGGGCTCGTCGAGGATGAGCACGCGGGCGTTGACCGCCGTCGCGCGGGCGATGGCGACGAGCTGCTGGACGGCGGGGGAGTGGTCGCCGAGCGACGATGCGGGATCGATGTCGAGTCCGAGGGCGGCGAGGCTCTCGGCGGCGAGGCGGCGGGTCTCCTTCCAGTCGATCCCCGTGAAGCGGTGTCGCGCCTCTCGGCCGAGCATGACGTTCTCGGCGACGGTGAGGTTCGGGAGGAGGTTGACCTCCTGGTAGACGGTCGAGATTCCGGCGTCCTGGGCGTCCGACGGCGTGTGGAAGTCGACGGCGGTGCCGTCGATCTCGATCGTGCCGTGGTCGATGCGGTGCACGCCTGTGAGCGCCTTGATGAGCGTCGACTTGCCGGCGCCGTTCTCTCCCATGAGCGAGTGGACCTCGCCGGGGAACATCCGGAAGTCGACTCCGTCGAGCGCGACGACTCCGGGGAACTCGACTCCGATCCCCGTCATCGACACGAGGGGTCGCGCGGCGCTCACCCGATGCTCCGCCGCTGCGCGGGGCGCGGGGGCGTCATGCCGTGGCTCTCATCCACTCGACGAACCTCCTTGTCCGTGAGAATGTTAGGGTTCACATCTTCCGATGGCAACCAGCGTAGTCGGCTCGTCGCGACCGGTAGGGCCGCTCCCCGCCCGGTGCGCCGCGGGGGAGACCGATCAGCGGGAGTCGCCGCCGACACGCTCTTGACAACCGGTGTGGGCACCATTATCGTCGCGTCTGACGGAAATGTGAAGGCTAACAATTCGGTCCGAGGCTCCTCTCAGAGTTGATTGAGGGTTCACGCCACGGCGAGTTGTTAGCGATCACACCTGTCATGCACCGAACCCCGTCCAGTTGGACGCATTCACGCTGCCGGACCACGCGTCGCGGCAGAGCTCAAGGAGGAGATCAATGGCTAGGTCAGCACGCTTCCGGTCGATTGCGGGTATCGCACTCGCCGGAGCCATGGCACTCGGAATCACCGCATGCTCGTCGGGCGACTCGGGTGACGCGGGCGGAGGCGACGGCGAAGGCCTCGTCACCGTCGGCTTCGTCGCGGTCGGCCCCGAGGGCGGATGGCGCACCGCCAACGAGCAGAACATCCAGGACGCCTTCTCGACCGAGAACGGCTTCACGCTCAAGTACGCCCCCGCCACGAACGGCGACCAGAACTCGCAGATCACCGCGTTCACGTCGTTCATCGACGAGGGCGTCGACGCGATCCTGCTCTCGGCGACCGAGGCCACTGGCTGGGAGGACGTGCTCAAGCGTGCTCAGGAGGCCGAGATCCCCGTCGTGCTCCTCGACCGCGGCATCGAGCCGGACGACACGAGCCTCTACACGAGCCGTATCGCACCCGACAACGTCGGCATCAGCACGTCGGCCGCCGAGTGGGCGAACGAGCAGTTCCCCGACGGCGCCAAGTACGTCGTCCTCGAAGGACCTCCCGGACTCTCGGTCGTCAACGACCGCAACAAGGGCTGGGACGCATCGATCGCCGACAACTTCACCAAGGTCGAGAGCCAGTCCGCGAACTGGTCGACGGAAGAGGCGAAGAGCGTCTTCGAGACGATCCTCAAGGCGAACAACAACGACATCCAGCTCGTCTTCGCACAGAACGACGAGATGGGGCTCGGCGCCGCGCTCGCCGTCGAAGAGGCGGGCCTCAAGCCCGGCACCGACGTGAAGATCATCACGATCGACGGAACGAAGGCCGCCCTCGAGGCGCTCGCCGCCGGTCGCCTGAGCTTCGTCGCCGAGTACAACCCGCTCTTCGGTGAAGACGCGGTCTCGGTCGTCAACAAGGCCCTTGCGGGCGACACGGTCGAGTCGAGCATCGTCGTGGCGTCCACGACCTTCGACTCGCCCGAGGCAGCGCAGACCGCGCTCCCCGACCGCAAGTTCTAGTTCCTTTCCACCACACGTGTCCGTTCCCGGGGCGACACCCCCGGGAACGGGCGCGTGGAACGCGCGGCCCGGCCGCGCGGCCCGACGACGCCGGTACCGGCAGGACGATGAGGCAGCCATGGCAGCGACAGCGCCGATCGTCGAGATGGAGGACATCTCGATCGAATTCCCCGGGGTCAAAGCACTCCAAGACGTGAACTTCCGCCTGTTCCCCGGCGAGGTCCACACTCTCATGGGGGAGAACGGCGCCGGAAAGTCGACGCTCATCAAGGCCCTCACCGGCGTCTACTCGATCGACTCGGGCACGATCAGCGTGTCGGGCTCCCCGATCAACTTCTCCGGAACGGCCGAGGCGCAGAACGCCGGCATCTCGACCGTGTACCAGGAGGTCAATCTCTGCGACAACCTCACCATCGGTGAGAACGTCATGCTCGGCCACGAGGTCCGTGGCCCCTTCGGCATCAACTGGCGGAAGACCCACGAGGCTGCGCACGACGCCCTCGTGAAGCTCGGCCTCGGTGCGCTCGACCCGCAGCAGCAGCTCTCGAGCATCTCGCTCGCGCTGCAGCAGCTCGTCGCCATCAGCCGCGCGATGGTCTCCGACTCGAAGGTGCTCATCCTCGACGAGCCCACCTCGAGCCTCGACGCCCACGAGGTCGAGGGCCTCTTCACCGTCATCCGTCACCTGCGCGACCAGGGTGTCGCGATCCTCTTCGTCTCCCACTTCCTCGACCAGGTCTACGCGATCAGCGACCGGCTCACCGTGCTCCGCAACGGCGAGTTCGTGGGGGAGTACCTCACCGCCGACCTCACGCGCGCACAGCTCATCTCGAAGATGATCGGCAAGGACTTCGACGCGCTCGCCTCGCTCGGATCGAACCGCGGCCGCGCCGACCACTCGAGCAGCGCCGCCTTCTACAGCGCGACGAACCTCGGCCGCAAGGGCTCCATCGAGCCCGTCGACATCGAGGTGCACCCCGGCGAGGTCGTCGGTCTCGCCGGCCTCCTCGGCTCGGGCCGCACCGAGCTCGGCCGCCTCATGTACGGCGCCGACCGCCCCGACTCCGGCGAGGTCACGATCGGCGGCAAGCGCAGCGACGTGCACACCCCCGTCGCCGGCCTCGCCCGCAAGATCGCCTTCTCGACCGAGAACCGCCGCGACGAGGGCATCATCGGAGACCTCACCGTGCGCGAGAACCTCATCCTCGCCGTGCAGGCGCGGCGGGGCTGGGCCCGCCCCCTGTCGCGACGCGAGCAGTCGGCGCTCTGCGCCAAGTACCTCACCGAACTCAACGTGCGCCCGGCCGACCCCGAGCGCCCCATCAAGAACCTCTCGGGCGGAAACCAGCAGAAGGTGCTCCTCGGGCGCTGGCTCGCGACGAACCCCGAACTGCTCATCCTCGACGAGCCCACACGCGGCATCGACATCGGCGCGAAGGCCGAGATCCAGGAGACGATCGCGACGCTCGCGGAGGACGGCATGGCCGTCGTCTTCATCTCCTCCGAGCTCGAAGAGGTCGTCCGGCTCAGCGAGAGGATCGTCGTGCTGAAGGATCACCGCAAGATCGGCGAGATCATGAACGGACCGGACATCACCGCGGAGACCGTCGTCGACGTCATCGCCGCAGAAGGGACCAGCGAATGAACGCCGCACCGACCGAGCGCTCCGCGGCGGCGAGAGCCGTCTCCGCTCTCGTGCACCAGCCCTACATCTGGGCGATCGTGGCGCTCGCGCTGCTCCTCATCATCAATCTCACGAAGAACCCGGCCTACCTCGCCGTCTCGGTCAACCCGGCGACGGGCGACCTCTCGGGCAACGTCATCGACATCCTGCGCGCGAGCGCACCCGTCATGATGATCGCCGTGGGGATGACGCTCGTCATCGCCACCCGCGGCATCGACCTCTCGGTCGGCTCGGTCATGGCCGTCTCGGGCGCCGTCTCGATGGAGTTCATGCAGAGCTCGGGATCGAACGATCTCGGATCGGCCGTGCTCGCCGGGGCGCTCGCGCTCGGCATCAGCGCGCTGCTCGGAACCGTCAACGGAATCCTCGTCTCGGTCGTCGGCCTCCAGCCCTTCATCACGACGCTCGTCATGATGCTCGCGGGGCGCGGACTCGCGAAGGTCATCACGGCCGGTCAGAACACGTCAGCGACCAACGACGCGTTCCGCTGGATCGCGAACGGCACGATCCTCGGCTTCCCCGTCGTCTTCATCATCGCCGCGGCGATCGTCGCGATCATCGCCGTCCTCGTCCGCCGCACGGCGCTCGGCCTCATGATCGAGGCGATCGGCATCAACCCGAAGGCCGCCCGTATGGCCGGCATCCGCCCCATCGGCATCCTCATCTCCGTCTACATCGTGAGCGCCGTGCTCGCGGGTGTCGCGGGCATCTTCGCGACGGCGAGCGTCATGACGGTCGAGGTCGCGAAGACCGGCATGACCGCCGAGATGGACGCCATCCTCGCCGTCGTCATCGGCGGCACGTCGCTCGCGGGAGGCAAGTTCTCGCTCACGGGAAGCGTCATCGGCGCGCTCCTCATCGCGACGCTCGACAAGACGATCGTGTACCTCTCGATCCCGTCGTCGGCGACGCCCGCCTTCAAGGCCGTCGTCATCGTCATCGTCTGTCTCCTGCAGTCGCAGAGGGTGCGGGCGTTCTTCAGTCAACGACGATCCAGTACCACCCGGACGACGAAGGGAGCGGTGTCGGCATGACCTCCACGCTCATCGAACGACCGACCGAGCGCTCGCTCGTGTCGCGATTCCGACCGAAGCTCGAGACGCTTCCCACCCTCGCGGCCATGGTGATCTTCGTCGCCATGATCATCTACGGCGAGGTGGCGTACGGCCGCATCGTGCAGTTCAGCACGATCTCGAACCTCTTCATCAACAACGCGTACCTCATCATCCTCGCGGTGGGTCTGACCTTCGTCATCCTCACCGGCGGAATCGACCTCTCGGTCGGCGCCGTCATCGCGATCTCGAGTCTCGTGGGCGTCATGCTCGCCAACGCCGGCTGGAACCCGCTCGTCGTCATCGTGCTCATGATCCTCATCGGATCGGTGTTCGGTCTGGCCTCGGGCATCCTCATCCAGTACTTCAACGTGCAACCGTTCATCGCGACGCTCGCGATGATGTTCCTCGCCCGCGGTCTCGCGTCGATCCTCAGCACGACGCCCGAGCGTCTCGACGACGACTCGCCCATCCGCTCCCTCTCGACCGAGTGGAAGATCATCGACGGGCCGAAGATCAACGACCTCGTCGTCACGCCGAACGTGCTCATCGCGGTGCTCGTCGTCATCATCGCCTTCTTCGTGCTGCACCGCACGCGACTCGGACGCACGGTCTACGCGATCGGCGGCTCCGAGCAGTCGGCCCTCCTCATGGGTCTGCCCGTCGTCCGCACGAAACTCGCGATCTACATCATCAGCGGCACGCTCGCCGGACTCGCGGCCGTCGTCTACACCTCGAAGCTCGGCATCGCCCAGAACATCACGGGCGTCGGGTGGGAGCTCGACGCGATCGCGGCGGTCATCATCGGCGGCACGCTCCTCACGGGAGGCGCGGGCTTCGTGCTCGGCTCGGTCGTCGGCGCGCTCGTGCTCGGACTCATGAACGTGCTCATCACGCGCGACGGCAGCATCCCGCCGGAGGCGACGACGATCATCACCGGCGGCATCCTGCTCGTCTTCGTTCTCCTGCAGCGACTCGTCGTCTCACGCAAACGCAAGACCTGATCACCCCCTCACGTTTCACCCCCTCGCTCGACAACGAAGCCGAACCCCGGAGGAATCGCGCCATGAAGCCCACCCCTGTCAGAACGGTGGTCGCCGCACTGGCGATGTCACTGACGATCCCGCTCGTCGGCGCGATGCCCGCCGTCGCCGCCGACGACGGACTGGTCCTGCACTATGCGCTCGACGAGTCGAGCGGCACGACCGCCGTCGACTCCTCGGGCAACGGCCATGACGGCGCCTACGTCGGCGGCGTCACGCTCGCCGGCAGCGAGGGCGTCGCTCTCGACGGCGTCAACGGCCATGTCACGCTGCCGAACGACATCCTCTCGGGGCTCGACTCCATCACGGTGAGCACCGAGGTGCTCATCAGGCCGACGCAGGCGACGCCGTACTTCATCTTCGGTCTCGGCAACCCCGCGACGAGCGGTTCGGGCACCGGTTACCTGTTCGTGACGGGCAACGCCTACAAGGCCGCCATCACGACGGGCAACTGGAGCGGCGAGCAGTCGCTCACGTCGGGCGCGAACGTCGAGCGGGGTGTCTGGAAGACGCTCACCTACACGCTCGACGACGCGACCGACACGGCGACGATCTACCTCGACGGCGCCGTCGTCGCGACGAAGACCGGCGTGACGATCAGGCCGGGTGCGCTCGGCGGCGGTACGACGACCTCGAACTACATCGGTCGCTCGAACTACGCGACGGACCGGTACCTCTCGGGCAGCGTCCGTGACTTCCGCATCTACGACTCGGCCCTCGACGCGACCGCCGTCGCGGCGCTGCACCCGAGCGATGCGACGCGGGCCGCCCGTGACGCCGCAGCGCTCGGCCTCGGCGACCTGTCGGCCGTCACCGCGAACCTCTCGCTCCCGGCGACGGGCGTCAACGGCTCGGCCATCACGTGGTCGTCCGACACTCCCGCCGTCGTCTCGAACTCGGGCGCGGTCACGCGACCGGCCGCGGGTTCGGGCGACGCCGTCGTCACGCTGACCGCGACGATCACGCGCGGCGCGGCGAGCGACTCGAAGCCGTTCACGGTGACCGTCCCGGCGCTCCGTGACGACCAGTCCGACGTCGAAGCGGCAGCCGCGGAGCTCGTCGTCAACGGCCTCGACGACGTGCGCGGGAACATCACGCTGCCCGGTGCGCCCGAGGGCATGGGCATCGAGTGGAAGACCTCCGAGCCGGGCATCATCGCGAGCGACGGCGTCGTCACGCGCCCGGCCGTCGACACCGAGGTCATCGTCACCGCGCGCCTCACGAAGAACGCCGCCGAGACGACCCGCGACTTCACCGCGACCGTGCGTGCCGCGGTCGAGGACACCGAGTACGAGGGCTACGCCTTCGCCTACTTCACCGGTAACTCGCTCGAGGGCGAGAACATCTACTTCGCGGCGAGCGAGGGCAACAACGCCCTCCAGTGGCGGGAGCTCAACGGCGGTCAGCCGACCCTCCGTTCGACCGAGGGCACGAAGGGCCTCCGCGACCCGTTCCTCATCCGCTCTCCCGAGGGCGACACGTTCTACCTCATCGCGACCGACCTCTCGATCGGCGGCGGCACCTCGTGGGGCGAATCCGTGCGTCAGGGCAGCCACTACATCGAGGTGTGGGAATCGCACGACCTCGTGAACTGGTCGGAGCAGCGCCACCTCAAGGTCGCGCCCGACAACGCCGGCAACACGTGGGCGCCCGAGGCGTACTACGACGAGTCGATCGGCGCCTACGTCGTGTTCTGGGCCTCCTCGCTCTACGCCGACGACGACCCCGGTCACGTGGGCAACTCGTACCACCGCATGATGTACGTCACGACGCGTGACTTCGTCACCTTCACCGAGCCCGAGATCTGGCAGGACCAGGGCCTCTCGCGCATCGACTCGACCGTCCTCGAGGTCGACGGCACCTACCACCGCTTCACGAAGGACGAGGGAGCGGGCGGCACGGGCTGCAGCGACATCATCCAGGAGAAGTCGACCGACCTGCGCGCGGCCCTCGACTCGTGGTCGATGGTGACGAGCTGCATCGGTCGGGATGCCGGCACGAGCGCCGTCGAGGGCCCGACGGTCTTCCCGGCGAACCCCGGCGACGTCAACGGCGAGAAGTTCTACCTCTTCGTCGACGAGTACGGCGGACGCGGCTACATCCCGCTCGAGACGGAGGACATCGAGAACCCCGACTGGACGGTCTCGGCGAACTACGACCTGCCCGCGAGCCCGCGCCACGGCACCGTCATCCCGGTGACCGCCGCCGAGCTCGAGGCGCTCGTCGAGAACGAGCCGACCGGCCCGCAGCCCGCCCCGGTCAACGAGGCCGGCGAACTGCTGCGCTACTCGTTCGACGGCGGCTCGGGCTCGACCGTCGCCGACGTCTCGGGCAACGGCCAGGACGGCGCGATCGTCGGCGGCGCGACGTGGCAGGACGGCGCGCTCCGTCTCGACGGCGCGACCGGCTACGTCGACCTCCCCGACAACCTGCTCGCGGGGCTCGACGACATCACGATCGAGGCGGATGTCTGGATCGATTCGGCCCAGACCGGTGCGTACTTCATCTACGGTCTCGGCAACACGGTGTCGGGAGCCGGTAACGGCTACCTGTTCACGACGGGCAATGCGTACCGCACGAGCCTCGCGACGGGCAACTGGACGACGGAGCAGACCGTCTCGCAGGGCTCGAACCTCGCTCGTGGCCGCTGGGCGCACCTCACGTACACGCTCGAGGGCACGACGGCGACCATCTACCTCGATGGTGTGGCCGTGGCGACGAGCACCGTGACGACGAACCCCGGCGACATCGGCGGCGGCACGACGACGGCCAATTATCTCGGCCGCTCGAACTACGACGCCGACAACCGGTTCCGTGGTCAGTTCCGTGAGTTCGCGATCTTCAACCGCGCGCTCTCCTCGGCCGAGGTGCTCGAGTCGTCGGGCAACACGCAGGCGCTCGCCGACGTGTCGCTCGCCGAGGACGTGCTGAAGACGGCTCCGATCGTCGACGCCTCGACCCGCGAGATCGTCTTCCCCGTCGAGCGCGGCACCGACCTGACCGCTCTCACGCCCGTCTACACGACGTCGTCGGCCGTCACGGCGACCCCGGCATCGGGCACGACGCGCGATCTGAGCGCTCCCGTCGAGGTGAGCCTCGCGTCCGCGACCGGCGACCCCGTCGTCTGGACGCTCCGCGCCGTCGTCATGGGCAGCCCGTCGATCCCGGGTCTCTACGCCGACCCGAACATCGTCGCCTACGGTGACACGTACTACGTCTACGCGACGTCCGACGGCTACCCCGGATGGGGCGGCAAGGACTTCTACGTCTGGTCGTCGAAGAACCTCGTCGACTGGGAGCGCGCGGCCGAGCCGTTCCTCACCCTCGACGGCTCCAACGGCAACGTGCCGTGGGCGACGGGCAACGCGTGGGCTCCGACGATCGCCGAGAAGGACGGGAAGTACTACTTCTACTTCAGCGGTCACAACCCGACCTACGACAGGAAGACGATCGGCGTCGCCGTCGCCGACCACCCGGAAGGACCGTTCACGGCCGACCCGACCGCGATGATCCTCAACAACGAGTCGGTGACGTCGGGTCAGGCCATCGACCCCGCGACCTTCGTCGACCCGAAGACGGGCAAGCACTACCTGTTCTGGGGCAATGGATCGCCCGTCTATGCGGAGCTCTCCGACGACATGCGGTCGATCAAGCAGGACACCCTGCGCCGGATCAACGGTCTGACCGATTTCCGCGAGGGACTGTTCCTCAACTACCGCGACGGTCTGTACCACCTGACCTACTCGATCGACGACACCGGCTCGACGAACTACCGTGTCGGCTACGCGACGTCGACGAGCGTCGACGGACCGTGGACCTACCGCGGCGTGATCCTCGAGAAGGACACCTCGCTCGGCATCCTCGCGACGGGGCACAGCTCGATCCTCAACGTGCCGGGAACGGATGACTGGTACATCGCGTACCACCGTTTCGCGATCCCCGGCGGCGACGGCCAGCACCGCGAATCGACGATCGACCGTGTGACGTTCAACGAGCAGACGGGACTCATGAACCCCGTGACCCCGACGCTCGAGAGCGTGTCGCCGCAGGCGATCGTCGACGACGAACCGCTCGCCGCATCGATCTCGGGTACCGCTCGCGAGGGCGAGACGCTCACCGCGGCGGCGTCCGAGCCGTGGGAGGCGACCGGCTTCGTCTGGTCGCGCGACGACTCGGTCATCGAGGGCGCGACGGCGAGCACCTACGCGCTCACCGCGGCCGATGTCGGCGCGACGATCTCGGTCGAGGTCTCCGCGTCGAAGCCGCTCTGGAGCGACGCGACCGACAGTGCAGCGGTCGGACCGGTCCTCCCCGCCGAGGGCGACGTCGACCCGACGGTCGCGATCACCATCGACGGCCCGGCCGAGAACGCCGCGGGCTGGCGGAACGGACCGGTCACGGTCTCGCTCACCCTCACGGGCGGCGACGACGATGCCGCCGAGTACCGCCTCGACGAGGGGGAGTGGGTCGCGTACGGCGAGCCCGTCACCCTGAGTGAGGACGGCTCGACGCTCGTCGAGTACCGTGCGACGCGAGGCGGCGACGCCGTCGAGGGCACCCGCGGCAGCGCGACCGTGCGCATCGACGCGATCGCCCCGGTCTCGACGATCGCGCTGAGCCCCGAGGACGGCCTCGGGTCGGCGGACGAGCCGGTGACGGTCACCGCGACGGCGACGGATGCCACGTCGGGAGTCGCGACGGTCGAGTACCGTCTCGGCGACGGCGAGTGGGCGGTATTCCCGACCGACGGGCTCGAGTTCACCGAGGTCGGCGCGACGGTCGTGTCGTACCGCTCGACCGACCTTGCCGGCAACGTCGAGACCGCGCGCTCCGTGGTCGTGACGATCGCCGCCGACGGCACCGTGGGCACGCTCGAGCTCGAGTCGACGACCCTCACGGCGGGCGAGTCGTTCACCGTCCGCGGCAGCGGGTTCGGCGCCGACGAGCGGGTCGAGTTCACGCTCTTCTCGACGCCGACGCACCTCGGCGGAGTCCAGACGGACGCCTCGGGCTCGTTCACGGCGACGCTCCTCGTACCGGCATCCGTCGCGGCGGGCGAGCACACGCTGCGCGCCGCGGGCGCCGACTCGGGCATCACCGCCGAGGTCGACGTCACGGTCGTGGCCGCCCCGGCCGCGCCGGGCTCGGGTGGTCCCGGAGATCCCCTCGCGAACACGGGTATCGCGATCGGAGGGTTCGTGACGGCGGCCGGCATCCTGCTGCTCGCCGGAGCGTTCCTCGTGCTGCGTCGCCGTCGTCGGGGATCGACGGAGACGCGCGCCTAGCAGGGAGACACGAACGGCCCCTCCCTCCGCGAACTGATCGCGGAGGGAGGGGCCGTCGTCGTTCGAGCCCCGTTCGGTGCGGCCCGCCCCTAGGCTGGGCGGATGACGGATGACACGGCACGCGCACTGGCCATCGCTGTCGCGCAGTTCGCGCCGACGGCCGACCGCGACGAGAACCTCAGCACGATCGGCGCCCTCGCGCGCCGGGCCGCCGAGCGCGGCGCGTCACTCGTCGTCTTCCCCGAGTACTCGAGCCGGTTCACGCCCGAGCCCGGCCCGCTGTGGCTCGAGCACGCCGAGAGCCTCGACGGGCCCTTCGTCACGGCGCTCTCGAGCCTCGCCGACGAGATCGGCGTGCACCTCGTCGCGGGCTTCGTCGAGAAGGCCGACGGCGAGCGGGTCTCGAACACCCTCGTCGCGATCGCACCCGAGCGCGGTGTCGTCGCGACGTACCGCAAGCTCCACCTCTACGACGCGTTCGGCCAGAAGGAGTCGGAGTGGGTGCTGCCGGGCGACATCGACGAGCCCGAGACGTTCGACGTCGACGGGCTCCGCATCGGACTGCAGACGTGCTACGACGTGCGCTTCCCCGAGGTCACCCGCCGTCTCGTCGACGCGGGCGCGGACGTCGTGTGCATCCCCGCGGAGTGGGTGCGCGGCCCGCTCAAGGAACACCACTGGCGCACGCTCGTCACAGCGCGAGCGCTCGAGAACACCATCTTCGTCGCCGCGGCCGACCACACTCCGCCGATCGGCGTCGGCACGAGCCTCATCGTCGACCCCATGGGCGTGGAACTCGCGGCGCTCGGCGAGACCGAGGACGTCGCCCTCGCGTGGGTCTCGCGCGAACGTATCGATGCGGTGCGCGTCGTCAATCCCGCCCTCGCGCTTCGTCGCTTTGCCGTCGTCCCGCGGTAGCGCTCGGAGCTCAGCCGACGGCCGTCACGGCGTCGGCGGGAACGAAGAGGCTGAGCCGCAGACCACAATCGTGATCGCGCGACATCACGTCGTCGAGGCCGAGCACGTAGAGGCGCGCGAGCTCGAGCCCCGTCGGTTCGCTCGCGCTCACACGCCCAGTTTCGCGAGACGCGTGACCGCGTCATCCAGCACGTCGCGTCGCTTGCAGAAGGCGAACCGCACGAGCGTCGAGTACTCCGGCCGGGCCTCCGCGCGTACGAACGCGGTCAGCGGGATGCCGACGACGCCCGCACGCGCGGGGAGCTCGCGGCAGAAGTCCGTGGCGTCGGTGACCCCGAGCTCCCGGGCGTCGGCGACGACGAAGTACCCGGCATCCGGTATCGAGACGGCGAAACCGGCCGATTCGAGCCCGGCGACGAGGAGGTCGCGCTTCGACTCGAGCGTCGCGCTGATCTCGGCGAAGCGTTCGCCGGGCAGGTCGAGGCCGACGGCGATGGCGGGCTGGAAGGGAGCACCGTTCACGAAGGTCAGGTACTGCTTCACCGCGAGGATGCGCGTGATGTAGAAGGCGGGCGCGGTGATCCAGCCGATCTTCCAACCGGTCGTGCTGAACGTCTTGCCGCCCGACGAGATCGTGACGGTGCGTTCGAAGCCGCCCGCGATGCTCGCGATCGGGATGTGCGTCTGCCCGAACGTCAGGTGCTCGTAGACCTCGTCGGTCACGATGATCGCGTCGTGCAGGTGCGCGAGCTCGACGATGAGCTCGAGCGTCTCGCGGTCGAAGACGGCGCCGGTCGGATTGTGCGGGGTGTTGACGAGGATGACGCGGGTGCGCGGCCCGACGGCTGCGCGAAGTGCGTCGTGGTCGGGCGTGAAGTCGGGAAAGCGCAGCGGAACCGTGCGGAGGGTGCCGCGAGCAAGGGCGGTGAGCGCTCCGTACGCGTCGTAGAACGGCTCGAACGTCACGACCTCGTCGCCGTGGTCGACGAGCGCCAGAAGTGTGGCGGCGAGGGCCTCCGTCGCGCCCGCGGTGACGAGCACCTGGGTCGCCGGGTCGACGGTGAGGCCGTAGAAGCGCTTCTGGTGCCGAGCGATCGCCTCGCGCAGCACGGGCATGCCGAGGCCGGGCGGGTACTGGTTCACGCCCGTCGCGATCGCGTGCCGCGCGGCCTCGAGCACCTCGGCGGGGCCGTCCTCGTCGGGGAAGCCCTGACCGAGATTGAGAGCACCGGTCTGCACCGCGATCGCGCTCATCTCGGCGAAGATCGTCGGTGCGACCGACCCGTCGGGGGCGAGCAGTCCGGCTCCGTCAGCGGCGCGCTGCCACGGCTCGTGTCGAGTCATCGTCGTCCTTCCCTCGTGTCCTCACGCTATCGGGTGGACGTGGGTGGGCACGGGTGGGCGCGGTGACCGTTCCGGCGGATGTCGCGGTGACTCGCCGCGGAACGGGCGCCCATAGGCGGTGTGTCGCGCGGAGTTCCGCCGGAACGGTCCACGGGCGCGTATCGCCTCGCGAGCGGCGCCGAAGGATGTCTGTGGATAACCGTCTCTGCGCGTTCGCGGTGTCTTAGCGTGAAACGCACGCCCCGAACGTCGCGATGGATCGCCGCCGCCCTGTCGCTCGCGGTCGCCGTGAGCCTCAGTGCCTGCGTGACCGAGCCCGAGCCGCCGCCGCGCACGTCATCCGCGACCCCCGCGCCCGATTCGGTGTTCGACTCCGACGCCGACGCGCTCGCCGCGGCCATTGAGGCTTACGAGGCGTACAACGCCGCTTCCAACGTGATCTTCAACGAAGGCGGGAAGGACCCCAAACGTGTTCTGCGCCTAGTGAGCGAACAATATGGAGAGCAGCTACTAAAAGAGTTCGAGTCGTTCCGGCTCCAGGGCTTCCGCGGCTCAGGCGCAACGACATTCGATTCGGCACGTTTGCTCGACCGCTACACAGACCCAATATTGATGGAGGTCGTCGAGATTTACCTTTGCGCGGACGTCGGCGACTCTCGAGTTCTGGATTCGGAAGGCCGCGACCAGACTCCCAAAGACCGTCCCACGCGAGTGCCGCTCGTCGTCAACTTTCAGTCGGATACAGCCGGTTCCAATCGGCTCATCGTTGGGGGGAGTGAACGTTGGGACGGCGCCGACTCCTGCTGAGCATTGGTCTTTTCGCATTCGTCGCAGCCTTAGTCCTCCCAGCTACTAGTGCCGCGCTTGCTTGCAGTGCATCCGGTATTCGGACAGGTGACTGCGGATCTAGCATCGGTGACGATGAGGTGACTCTCGGTGGAGGGCAAGACGCGGGCGGAGGTAACGGCGACGACGCGACCGGCGGGCCGAGCGTCGGCGGCGGGGAGTCCGAGCCAGATCCGTGCGATTCCGATGTGTGTTCGGGGGAGTACCGGTACGACCTCGGTCCGTGTCCGCCCGACAACCCTGACTGCGGGGGTTCCGCGCCGATCACGCTCAGCGACATAGCCTCGTTCCGCCCCGACACCGGCTCGGCGCGCATGGAACCGAACGGGTGGGCTGTCACCGGCCTCCCGGCGAACTTCGTCGCCGATGCGGGAGTCGACGACGTGACCGGAACGCTCCTCGGTGCCCCGGCGACCGTGCGCTTCACGCCGATCGGGTACCGCTGGGCGCACAGCGACGGCCCGACGATCACCTCATCGAACGGGGGAGCGACGTGGGCGTCGCTCGGCCTCTCCGACTTCTCGACGACTCCGACGAGTCGCACCTTCGAGGAGCGCGGCCGCTACACGGTCGACGTCTTCGTCGAGTACTCCGCGCAGTACCGCTACGGCGGAGCGTGGGTGCCCATCCTCGGTAGCCTGGAGGTCCGGAGCGACACCCACACCGTCATCGTGCGGAGCGCGAAGACCGTTTTGGTCGATCGCGATTGCGATTCCTCGCCCGGCGGGCCCGGTTGCTGAGAGTTCTCAACGAGAATTCGGCTGAGCGATAGTAAGTTCATAGGTTCCGTCGATTGGCCGCACAGCTTGAGGGGTCAGGCTGAGCGTGCTTGGAAGGAGCACCATGACAGAGAACATCAACGGCGCCGCACCGGAGCAGGATCCGGAGTCCGCCGCATCGGCACCCGAGAACCACGCCGTCGAGACCCCCGCAACGGATGCCGCGAGCAGTGCAGCCCCCGCAGCGAACACGGCACCGGCCGACGCACAGGCGCACGACGCGTCCGGTGCGACCGAGACGCGTAGCGAGACCGAAGCGCCGAACGCGCCCGCGGCGAACACGCCGGAAGCCGACACCGACGTCGTCGCACCCGTCGCCCCCGTGACGCCGCCGCCCGCCGTGGCCCCGCCCGCCCCGCAGGCGACGGTGTACGAGCCCGGTCAGGCTCCCCACGCCTACGGCCAGCCCGCCACCCCCGCTGTGCCGACGGCCACGACCCCGCAGGCCACGGCCCCGCAGTCCGCGAGCCAGCACACCGCCCCGCAGCAGCCCGCCTACACGGGCGTTACCGCTCCCTACGGCTCCGGCCAGAACACCACGTCGGCCTACGGCCAGCAGAACTCCTACGCGCCCCCGGCGCCGGGTTCGGCCGTGCCTCCCGCGTTCGGCGGCCCCTCGGGCACCCAGAACCCCTACTCGCAGCACCACACGCAGCCGACCGTTCCCCTCGCGGGCGTCGACACCGCGACGAAGACGAAGAAGTCCAACACGGGCCTCCTCCTCGCGGGTGTCGCCGTCGCGGCAGCGATCATCGGCGGCGTCTCCGGCGCGGGTGCATTCGCTCTCGCCGGTGCTAACCAGCCGTCATCCGTGCCGGTCAGCGAAGGCAGCGCGCAGAACATCGTCATCAACGACACCGATGACGTCAACCGCATCGCCGCCGTCGCGGCGAAGGCCTCGCCGAGCGTCGTCACGATCTCGGTCACCGGCTCGGCGAGCGGCGGAACCGGCTCGGGCGTCATCCTCAGCGAAGACGGCTACGTGCTGACCAACACCCACGTCGTGACGCTCGACGGCAGCACCGCGAGCCCCACGATCTCGGTCAAGCTCGACGACGGGCGTCTGTTCACGGCGACCATCGTCGGCACCGACCCGTACTCCGACCTCGCCGTCATCAAGCTCGACGACGCGAGCGGTCTGACCCCGCTCGAGTTCGCCGACTCGTCGAAGCTCAACGTCGGTGACACGGCGATCGCGATCGGCGCACCCCTCGGCCTCTCGGGCACCGTGACCAACGGCATCGTGAGCGCGCTCAACCGCAGCATCACGGTCGCGTCGTCGGCCGTCCCTGAGGAAGACCAGCAGCAGCAGGAGAACCAGGGCGAGCAGCCCACCGATCCCTTCGACTTCTGGAACTTCCCGAACGAGGGCGGCACCGAGGACCAGGGCTCGCAGGGCCAGGGCCAGAGCCAGGCGTCGAGCTCGATCTCGCTCTCCGTCATCCAGACCGACGCGGCGATCAACCCGGGTAACTCGGGCGGTGCGCTGCTCGACGGCGACGGCAACCTCATCGGCATCAACGTCGCGATCCTGAGCGCGGGCGGCTCCACGACCGAGGCCGGCAACATCGGCGTCGGCTTCGCGGTTCCGGCGAACCTCGCCGAGCGCGTCGCGCAGGAGCTCATCGACAACGGCAAGGCCACCCACGGCCTCCTCGGCGCGATGGTCTCCGACGCGGCAGCGGATGCCTCGAGCGACACGGTCGGCGCACTCATCTCCGACGTGACCGCCGGCGGTGCAGCCGAGGCCGCCGGCCTCCAGGCCGGCGACGTCGTCACCGAGTTCAACGGCGTGCGCATCACCGATGCGACCGATCTGACCGCGCAGGTGCGCTTCCTCGCCGGCGGCGCGAAGGCTGAACTCAGCTTCGTGCGCGACGGCAAGGCCGCCACCGCGACGGTGGAGCTCGGCACGCTCTGACCCCGCCTCCTTCCCGGCCTCGAAGCGCCGTCGATCCACGGATCGGCGGCGCTTCGCTGCTAGGCTCGGACGACTGGAAACAAGCGGGGATGATGGCAGATCTGCACGCCGGGAGCGACGCTCCGGCCCTGGGCGGCGTCTCGTACGTGATGCCCGTTCTGAACGACGTGTCGAACGTCAGGAACGCCGTCGATTCGATCCTCGCGCAGTCGTACTCCGGCCCCTTCGACATCACGATCGCTGTCGGTCCGAGCATCGACGGCACGCTCGAGCTCGTCGAAGACCTCGCACGAACGGATGACCGCATCCACGTCATCGTCAACGAGGTCGGGTCGACCCCGTCGGGCCTGAACCTCGCGATCCGTGCGTCATCCCACCCCGTCGTCGTGCGCGTCGACGCGCACTCGATCCTCCCCGTCGACTACACGCGGATCGCGGTCGAGACGATGGAGCGGACGGGCGCCGACAACGTCGGCGGAATCATGGATGCCCGCGGCACGACGCCCTTCGAACGCGCCGTCGCTCTCGCCTACACGACGAAGGTCGGTCTCGGCGGTTCCGCATTCCACGTCGGCGGCGGCGAGGGCCCGGCCGAGACCGTGTACCTCGGCGTGTTCCGCCGCACGGCGCTCGAGCGCGTCGGCCTCTTCGACGAAGACATCAAGCGCGGTCAGGACTGGGAGCTGAACCTCCGCATCCGCGAGAGCGGCGGGCTCATCTGGTTCACGCCCGACCTCCGCGTCACGTATCGCCCGCGCGCGAACCTCTCGCGGCTCGCGCGGCAGATGCTCTCGACGGGGCTCTGGCGTGGTGAGCTCGCTCGGCGCTTCCCGTCGGCGACCGGCATCCGTTATCTCATCCCGCCGGCCATGGTCGTCGGCGTCGCCCTCGGCCTCATCCTCGGCCTCATCGGGGTCGTGCAGGCCATCGCGGGGGCGACTCCCTGGCTACTCGTCGGCTTCGTGGTTCCCCTCGTCTACGCGCTCTTCGTCGTCGCCGCGTACGTCGTGTACGCCCGCGGCGCGCGAACTCGCGGTCGCTTTCTCGTAGTCTTGCCGTGCATACACGTGAGTTGGGGCACGGGCTTCGTGCTCGGTTACCTCTCGCTCACCCGCAACATCGCGGCACACACGGGAAGGTAGGCAGTGGATGCCACAGGCTGACGCAACGGCGGGACCCGGTCGACCGCCGTCGAGCATCGCCGAGCTCCGAGCGGTCGCACAGCCCCCCGAGGTGCGACTGCGTCGGAACGCCGAGCACTGGGTCGCGTCGCTCTATCTCCGCGACCTCTCGCCCTACCTGACGTGGCTGCTCCTCCGCACGCGGATCTCCGCGAACGGCGTCACGGGTCTCATGATCCTCGTCGGCTGGTCGACGGCGGCCGCGCTCCTCATCCCGGGCATCTGGGGTGCGCTCCTCGCGGTCGTGCTCGGTCAGCTGCAGATGCTCATCGACTGCTGCGACGGCGAGGTCGCGCGCTGGCGTCGCACGTCGTCGCCCGCCGGCGTCTTCCTCGACAAGGTCGGCCACTACACGACCGAAGCGCTCATCCCGATCGCGATCGGAATCCGCGCCGCCGCGTACCCGCTCGAATTCCCCGAGGACTTCCTCTGGACGACGCTCGCGATGCTGCTCGCACTCCTCATCGTGCTCAACAAGGCGCTCAACGACATGGTGCACGTCGCTCGCGCGAACGCCGGACTGTCGAAGCTCGCCGATACCGAGGGCGAGTCGGCTCCGCGCGGCGGCCTCGTCGCGAAGCTCCGCCGTGCCGCGCGTTTCGTGCCGTTCCACCGCCTGTACCACTCGGTCGAATTGACGCTCATCATGCTCGCTGCGGCCGTCGTCGGTCTCTTCGTCGGGCAGCCGTTCGTCGACCGGTTCGTGCTCATCGCCCTCGTGCCGCTCGCGTTCCTCGCCCTCGTCGGCCACTTCGTCGCGATCATGGCCTCCCGGCGGGTACGTGCCTGAGCGGCCCGTGGTCGGTGTCGTCGTGCTCACGCAGGGCACGCGGCCGGATGACCTCGTCCGCGGCATCCGTTCCGTGCTCGCCCAACGGGACGTCGACGTCGATGTCGCCGTCGTCGGAAACGGCTGGGACCCGGCGACCGCCGACCCCGCGCTGCCCGACGGCGTGACGTTCGTCGCGCTGCCCGAGAACCTCGGTATTCCGGCGGGCCGTAACCGCGGTGTGCCGCATGTCGGCGGCGAGTACCTGTTCTTCCTCGACGACGACGCGTTCCTGCCCGACGACGACTTCCTCGCATCGGCGGTGGCGAAGCTGCGTGCCGACTTCACGATCGGGCTCATCCAACCGCGCGTCGAGGACCCGACGGGGCAGGAGTCGCCGCGGCGCTGGATTCCGCGCATCCGCAAGGGCGAGGCGACCGATTCGAGCGACGTCTTCTCGTGCTGGGAGGGTGCCGTGGTGCTGCCCCGCGCCGTCTTCGAGCGAGCCGGCGGCTGGGCCGACCCGTTCTTCTACGCGCATGAGGGCATCGAGCTCGCGTGGCGGGTGTGGAACACCGGCCACCGCGCCTGGTACGCGGGCGACCTGCGCGCGGCGCACCCCGTGATCGAGCCGACGCGCCACGACTACTACTACCGGCTGAACGCGCGCAATCGCGTGTGGCTCGCGCGACGCAATCTGCCTGCGCCGTTCGCCCTCGCCTACGTCGCATCGTGGACGGGCATCCAGGTGCTGCGGTGGGCGCGCCAGCCCGCCGTCCTCCGTGCATGGTTCGGCGGATGGCGCGAGGGCTGGCAGGTCGACCCCGGCGGGCGTGTGCCGCTGCGGTGGCGGACGATCGCACGGATGACGCTCGCGGGCCGCCCTCCCGTCGTCTGACGCAGGTATCAAGATCGTTTCGATCTCCCGAGATCGTCGCCCGATGGCGTCGAGCCCTGGTTAGCCTGGAGTCGTGGGAATCAAGCGCGACATCAAGCTCGGACTTCGAATGCTGCGCGAGGTCGCGAACTCGCGCCGTGCGCAGTCGTCCCTCGCCGCGAAGCTCCTCGAGCAGGGCCCCCTCGAACCGCACCGCTTCCGTATCGGCGTCTACTTCGCCGACCCGAAGGTCAACATCTACCAGATGCGCCAGTGGTACAAGCCGCTCGCCGAACTCTCGAAGACGTGGCCTGTGCTCCTGTTGAGCCGTGCGTCGGGCTCGGCGATCACCCTGCTGAACGAGGCGCCGTTGCCCGTCGCCTATGTGCGCAAGGTCGTCGACCTCGAGCGCATCATCCACGAGCAGGATCTGCAGATCATCTTCTACGTGAACCAGAACGCGAAGAACTTCCAGATGATGCGGTATGGCCGGCGTTGGCACGTCTTCATCAACCACGGCGAGTCCGACAAGATGTACATGACGACGAACCAGTTCAAGGCGTACGACTACGCGCTCATCGCCGGAGATGCGGCACGGTCGCGACTCGACAAGGTGCTCTGGGACTACGACTTCGACAAGCGCGCGATCCCCATCGGACGCCCGCAGGCCGATCACTACTCGGGTGAGGTGCCCTACGTTCCCGACGAGCGCACCGTCGTGCTCTACGCGCCGACGTGGGAGGGCGACCGCGCCGCCGCGGCGTACGGCTCGATCGCATCGCATGGCGTGCCGCTCGTACAGGCGTTGCTCGCGACGGGGCGGCACCGCGTGATCTACCGGCCGCACCCGCGGTCGGGAGTCGTCGACGACGCGTACGGAGCGGCCAATGCGGAGATCGTGCGTCTGCTCGCTGCGGCGAATGCGAGCGATCCGCGTGCTCAGCACGTGCACGACACCGGTGGCGAACTCGGCTGGCAGCTGTCGGCGGCGGATGTCGCGATCGTCGACATCTCGGCGATGGTCTACGACCGGTTGGCATCGGGCAAGCCGCTCATGATCACGCGACCCGCCAACCCCGCGGCCGAGATCGACACGAGCGGTTACCTCTCCGCCTGCGAGTGGTTGACCGTCGACGAAGCCGGGTCGATCGTCGACCTCGTCGACGGCCTCGCGCACGACGACGACGCGCGGGCCCGTCTCGACTTCTGGGTTGAGCGTTACTTCGGTGATCCGACTCCGGGCGCGGCCACACGCCGCTTCCACGAGGCCGTGTCGCACCTCATGGATGAGTGGGATCGCTTTGCCGCGATCCACGCGGCCGACCCCGAGATCGATGACCACGATGCCGACGGCGAGGCCGAAGAGGAGCACCTGCCCGCTCCCGAGTGATCCGCTGGGTCCCTCGCTACTCGGCTCTGTGTCAGCTCTGCACTGAACTTCTCCGTGCGTCGTCAGCCGCGTGGAGGTCGGTTGCCGAGGATCTCCTCGTCACCCGAGGCGATGCGCGCGTATGTGTCGCCGCGGGACTTCCGCGCCGCCAGCCCCGTGTCGCGCGGTTTCAAGGCTCCGCTCGGTGGTCACATCAGCGTGCCGACGCATAATCGTGCCGCGGCGGTGATTGTGTCTCTGCGTGCCCGCTGCGGGCGCTGTGGGGTGCCGTGCCGGGGGCGTGTCGGGGTGTCGTCGACTGGTCGTGGTGGTGATTCGTGCCGGGGCGGGCGGGGTGGCGTGAGGGGTGGCGGTGGCGCGGGTGTGCGCGCGGGTTTAGGCGCGTGCGGGGGTGCAGGCGCGGGTGCGGGTGCGAGTGCGAGTGCGGGTGCGGGCGCGGGTTTAGGTGCAGGCGCGGGTGCGGGCGTGGGCGTGGGTGGGTTGAGTGTGGGGTTGGTGTTGCCGGGGCGTGGTGTTTGGGTGGGGTCGATGTGTGGGGGTGGGGTGAACCAGGTGTGGTTGTTGTGGATGGTGATGGTCCAGCCGTCGTCGTGGATGCGGTGGTGGTGGAAGGCGCAGAGGAGGATGCCGTTGGTGAGGTCGGTGGGGCCGGTGTCGCGTTTCCACCAGTGGATGTGGTGTGTTTGGGTGTAGCCGGGTGGTCGGGTGCATCCGGGGAAGGCGCAGCCGCCGTCGCGTTCGGTGAGGGCGAGTTTTTGTGCGGTGGTGAAGAGTCGGGTGGTGCGTCCGAGGTCGAGGACTTCGCTGGGGCCGCCGAGGATCATCGGGATGACGCCCGCGGCTGCGGCGAGTTGACGGATCGTCGCGGCGCTGACGGGGTGGTCGATGCCGTCGATCGTGCCCCACCCGGCGGGCGTGCTGGTGCGTTCAAACCCGGACCGGAAGCCAGAGTCGGAGCCAGAGGCGGAGTTCGAGGCAGCGCCCGAGTTCGAGGCAGTGCCGGAGGTCGAGGCAGTGCCGGAGGCGGCGGCGGAGTGTGCACCGTCGCCGGAGTCTGAGGCGCTGGCGCGTTCGAGGAGGTCGTCGAGGTGGATACGGGCGACGACGGTGGTGGTGCGGAGTGCGGGCGGGGAGTCGGCCGAGCCGAGGGCGAGGCGGGCGATGTCGGCGAGGGCGTCGGCGTTGAGTTGCGGGATCGACCGGGTCTCGGCAGTCGCGGGGTCGGGTGTGGGGCGGGCGGTGCCGCGCGTGGTGCTGTCGGGCGTGGTGCTGTCGGGCGTGGTGTGGTCGGGTGTGGGTGTCCAGGTGCCGCGGGTGCGGTGGAGTTCGGCGGTGACGAGGGCGTCGATGGCGATCTTGATCGGGGCGCCGGTGGCGGGGTCGAGGGCGCCTTTCATGCGGATATAGCCGCGGTGGTCTTCCCAGATGTGGAGGTTGCGGCCGGCGCGGAGTTCGTCTTCGCGGGGTTTCACTCCGTCGGGGTCGAGGTGCGCGGTGAGTCGTTTCGTGAGGCGGGTGAGGCCGTCGACGCCGACGTGCGGGGCGCGGTCGATGAGGAATCGTTCGGCGTCGTCGAGATCGTTCGGGGTGGCCTTCACCCGGACGCTGTCGAGGAAGCTGGTGATCGCGGCGGCCGCGTCGATGCTGATCGTGCCCGCGTCGAGCGCGGCCGCGATGTGCGGGTAGCGGGCGGGCAACACTTCGCCGGTGAACGACGCACGGGGGGCGGTCGCGCGCCCGACCGAGACGAGGCGACTCGCGGCAGAGAACCCGTCACCGGTGGAGTGCGCGATCAACCGTTCGACCGAGGCGAACCCCTGCGTCTTCGCGATGTTCTCCTCACCCACCGTCGTGGAGCGCTCGGCGAGCTCGGCCGCGACCCGCGCATGCACCGTCGCCAGAGAACGCCGCGCCGACGCGATCGCGTCGTTGACCCGCACCAGCCCGGCGTCACTCATCGACCGCACATCCATCGACGCAGCACCCGAACCCGAACCCGAGACAGCACCGCGCACGACCCCGACGAGCGCACCGTCCCACTCCGCGACGAGCGCGGTGAGCGCCTCGTCGATGCCGCAGAGAGCGGCAGCGGGAGCGGTGATGGCCATACTCATATTGTAGAAGACAGGTACGACACTGACCGAGTTATCCACAGTTCAGTATCGAAGATCAGAATCGCGCACGCCGCTTCACGAGAGACACGACTACCTCCGACAACCCATCAGCGCGACGAAGCGACCTCACTCCTCCGCGACGTCGCTGCCCGCGTCATCCGTCGTTCGATCGCGCTTACCCTTCGGAAGTGCCTTCCTCGCAGCGCGCGCCGTCGAGCCGGCCGCTCCCGAGATCGCGTGCCCTGTCGACCCTGCCGCGCGCACGATCGCTCCACCGAACGCGACGCCGAGTCGTGTGATGCCCTGGCTCGCGGCATCCACCGAGGAGAGCCCGGTCGGCTCGAGTTCCGTGGGCAGCACGGCCGGCGGAGTGCCGAAGGCGAGTCGTGCCTGGGTCAGTACGCGTCGCCCGAGGATGTGGTTGCCCGTTCCGCCGATCGCGGCGCCGATGCCGAACGGGATCGCCTTGCCGACGATGCTCGCGCCGCCGCGCACGGCGAACTGCTTGAGGAAGACGCTCTTCAACCGGTCGGTCACCGTCGACATGAGCGCCTTCGGCAGCGTGTTCGTGATGAGCTCGCCCCAGTAGGCGTTGCGCGCGGCGCCGTTGCCGACGGCCTGACCGGCGAACTGGCGCACGAGGTCGCTGCCCTCGCGCCCGAGAATGAGAGTCATCACGAGTGCGCGGGCGCGCTCGGGGTTCTCGATCGCGATGCCGTGCACCTCCGACACCGATTGCGCGAACAGGGCCGTCGCCTCGAGGAAGCCCGCGGTCTCCACCCCCGAGAGGGCGAGTGTGACGCCCGTGCCGATTCCCGGGATGACGGCGGTCGCGCCGACCGCTGCGCCGCCCGTCGTCACGGCGGTGAGGTATCGCCTCTCGAGGA
Source organism: Agromyces atrinae (assembly GCF_013407835.1). Classification (NCBI taxonomy): domain Bacteria; kingdom Bacillati; phylum Actinomycetota; class Actinomycetes; order Micrococcales; family Microbacteriaceae; genus Agromyces; species Agromyces atrinae. The sequence goes on from NZ_JACCBI010000001.1 coordinate 169,837, forward strand.
TGCGCGTGAGCTCAGCGGGAGTCGCCGAGGGATGCCGACGGCGGATGCTGCGGAGGTGCGCGAGTACGACGGGACGCTGAACGGCGAGCACACGATCGATGCCGCGCAGCAATGCCGGGTCGGCGCCGTCGACGCGCGCGCCGGCGTTCTCGCGGGACTCGTCGTTCACCGTCCCGGGGCCGGGGTATGCGGTGTACGAGTCCGTCGTCATCGACGTGATGCTGTGCACGGGCTCTGCCATGAAGGAGAGTGTAGGCGGCGAGGCTGGCGAAACGTCGGGGGTTGACAGTGCGCGCGTCGGCGACCGGGTGCGGCCCCGAACTCAGCGGATGAAGATGAAGGCGATCGTATAGATGAAGGAGAAGAACACACTGCCGACGAAGGCGAAGATCGACAGGATGAGCCCCGTCGTGCCGAGCCCGGCCGATCCGTTCTTCCGTGCGCGACTGCCGAGCACCCATCCGCCGATCGACATGCCGATCGCGGCATACGACAGGAATGGGATGAACGAGAAGACGCCCGCGATGATGGCGAGTGCGAGAGAGGTGCCGCCTTGGCGGCGTCCGTTCGGCGCACTCACTCCGGGGCCGGAGAGTGTCGCGTAGTGCGGCACGCCCGTCTGCGCAGTGCCGGGCGCCGGCGCCGGCACGGCCTGTCGAGCGGCAGCGATGGGTGCTGCGGCCGCAGGAACCGCGGCCTGCACGCGTTCCGTCGCGACACGCGCGACGTCGGCGAGGCGTGCCTTGTGCTCGTCGGGCAGTGCGGCGTACGCGTTCTGCGCCTGCTGTCGAACGGGTTCGGGCACGCGGCCGATGGTCGACGTCGCACGTTCGGCGACCTCGGCGCGGAGGGCGGTCGATGCCTCGTTGTGTGCATCAGCGATCGCTGCCGTCGCCTCGCTTCCCGCGACCGCTGCGACCGAGGCGGCGAGCGACTGGCCGAGCTGCGGGGTGTCGGGCTGCTGCGCCGGTTCGGTCGTCAGGCCGGGCAGGGACGAGACGACCTGGGTGATCGGCGCGGGGCTGTTGCCGGCGCTGATCGGTGCCGAGGGAGTGGGCGAGACGGTCGGCTTCACGTAGTCCCAGACCGTGCGCGTCGGCGACAGGGGACTACCCGGGTGGATGACATTCTCCGGCGTAGGGTTCGGCTCGCTCATCCCACCAGACTGTCAGAGTCGCGACGATCCCGTGCGGGTCATCCCGCTGCGCCCGATCGGGGAAGCTCGCTGCCGTCGACCACGCGAATGAGTGCGAAGCGCTCGGAAGGGCGGAGCGACGCCGGTGTACCGAGCATCACGTCGTGCCCGTCGACCTCGATCGTGTTGCCCTCGGGGATCTCGCCGAGCAGCACGAGGGCGCTCCGTCGCGACACGTCGACCCCGTAGCGTGTCGACGCCCACCCGGTGAGGGCCGCGACGCGCGGGTCATCCGTCGGCTCGCTCGTGAGCGCCGGACGCGCCCAGGCGAGGAGAGCGCTCGACGACAGGGCGAGCACGAGCCCGACGATGAGCACGAGCGAGGGGATGACGCGGTGCGAATCGTCACGCACGACGTTCAGGAGCACGATCGCGATGACGATGATCGCGAGCCCGATGAGGATTCCGGCGAACGCGATGCCCCGCGCCTTCGGGCGGCGTCGCTTCGGCACGTCGAAGACGTCGGGAGCGAAGTAGCCGTCGGGCAGGATCGTCATCAGCCGTGATCTCCGTTGTATCGGTCGAGCACCTCGGTGATGGGGCCGTCGAGCACGAGGCTACCGCCCTCGAGGTAGAGGCCACGCGTGCAGAAGCGACGCAGGTCGCGTTCGTTGTGCGAGACGAAGAAGAGCGTGCGCCCCGCGGCGAGCATCTCTTCGATGCGCGCGTAGCACTTCTCGCGGAATCGCTTGTCGCCGACCGCGAGCACTTCGTCGACGAGCACGATCGGCTCGTCGAGCTGCGCGATGACCGAGAACGCGATGCGCACCTTCATGCCGCTCGAGAGGTGCTTGTAGGGGGTGTCGAGGAAGTCGCCGATCTCGGCGAACGCGATGATCTCGGCGAACTTCGCATCGATCTGCCCGCGGGTCATGCCGTGGAGCCCCGCCGTGAGGTACACGTTGTCGCGCACGGTGAGGTCATCGACGAATCCGCCGGTGATCTCGATGAGCGGGGCGACGCCGCCGTGCACCGTGACGCTTCCGGTGTCGGGGATCATCACGCCCGCGACGAGCTTCAGGAGGGTCGACTTGCCCTGGCCGTTCCGGCCGACGACGCCGATCGCCTCGCCCGCGTGGACCACCATCGACACGTCGCGGAGCGCCCAGAACTCGTCGGGGCGCGATCGGCGTGCGGCTGCTCCGGAGAGCAGGTCCTTGAAGGAACGGCGACCGCGACGGTTGCGTCGGAACCGGATGCCGAGACCCTCGGCCCGGATCGCGACGTCGCCCTGCGTGACATCCGTCATCAGATCTCCTTCAGCACGCTGCGGATCGAGGTGCGGAACACCCACAGGCCGACGAACAGGAAACCGACCGACATGACGGCGGCGACCACGACGCTGAAGAGGTCGAGCTCGCCCGGGAAGAAGCCGGCGCGATACAGGCTGAAGATACCCGTCAGGGGATTGAACGCGGCCCAGAAGTGCAGGCTCTCGGGCAGGTTCGTCGTGCCGTAGACGACGGGGGAGGCGTAGAAGAGGAAGCGGAGGACGAGCTTCGTCGCCCGCTCGAGGTCGCGGAAGAACACGACGAGCGGCGCGACGATGAGCCCGAGGCCCACGAGCAGGATCGTCTGCAGGATGATCGCGAGCGGGAAGTACAGGATCTCGATGTTGACCTCGGCGCCGAAGATCACCGCGAAGAGCGCGAGGACGGGCAGGGCGAGGAGGAACTCGATGCCCTTCGAGAGCACGAGCCGGTTGACCCAGATCGTGCGCGGGATCTTGGTCGAGCGGATGAGCTTGGCCTCGCGGAGGAAGGCGCGCGTGCAGTCGGAGATCGCACTGTTGAACCACATCCACGGCAGGAGCGCGGAGAGAAGGAAGACGATGTACGGCTCGGTTCCCACGAGGCGCTGGAACACGACCGTGAACACGAACCAGTAGATGCCCGCCATGATGAGCGGATCGAGGATCGACCAGAGGTAGCCGAGCGCCGAGGTCGAATACCGAACCTTCAGATCGCGTTGCGTGAGCAACCACAGCGCGTGACGATAACGTGACCACGGCGACCGCTCGTAGGGGTGCGCGTCGGCGTAGCTCATCACGCTCTCATCGTAGACGGCGCTGCGACGTCGATATCGACCTCACAAGCCCGAGGCGTCGTGATTTGTTCTACAGAGAGTAGAGTATGGGTGTGAATCGAGTCAGCACGCGCGTCCTGCTGAGCTGCGCCGCGATCGGCGTCGGCGGCGGTCTCGTCGCGGCCGGGTCCGGCTATTTCGCCGGCCTCATCGCGGCGATAGCACCCATGCTTTACGGCATCACCATCGGGGCGCACTTCCTTCCGAGCGTCGTCGCGCTCGCCCTGCTGCGTCGGCCCGGCGTCGCACTCCTCACGGGAGTGATCGCTGGCCTCGTCGGTGCGGCCTTCGCGCCGATGTGGCTCGGGCGATACGTCGGCACGGGCTTGCTCGTCGGCGCGCTCATCGAATTGCCGTTCCTGATCTCGCGCTACCGGCGTTGGTCGCCCTGGCTCTTCTACGTGTCCGCGGCGGTCGCCGGTGTCATCCTGGCGGGCGGCGTGTTCATCGCCCTCGGTGCCGAGCACTACTCCGCGCCCGTGTGGCTCGCCTACATCGCCCTCTTCGTCGCGAGCCCGCTCGTCTTCACGTGGATCGGCCGAGTGATCGCGCGCGCCCTCGAACGCACGGGGGTCGCCCGCCAGCTGTCATCCTCGACGGCGGGTGCGCGGAAGCGCCTCTGACTCGCACGACGGCCGTCGTCGCCGTGCCTCCGCCGAGTGTTAGCGTGCCAGGGTGACCGATGCTGCCGAATCATTCTCGCCCGACCGCACGATCCGGGTGTCCGCTGCAGTGATCACCGACGGTGCCGGTCGTCTGCTCCTCGTGCGGAAGGCCGGAACGACCGCCTTCATGCAGCCCGGCGGCAAGCCCGAGTCGGGGGAGAGCGCGGCGGCGACCCTCATCCGAGAGCTCGCCGAAGAGATCGGCGTGCGCGTCACCGAGGACGATCTGACGTCGCTCGGCGAGTTCGTCGCACCGGCCGCGAACGAACCCGGCTTCCGCGTCGTCGCCGACGTCTTCCGGGTCGATATCGGCTCGCAGCAGCCCGTGACGGATGCCGAGATCGAGGCGCACCGCTGGGTCGATGCCACCGATTCGGCCGACATCGAGATCGCGCCGCTCGCCGCGGCGTACTTCCTGCCGACCGTGTGAGGGCCGGGGGCTACCAGTCGCCGCGGCGGTAGTCCTTGAGGAAGACGCCGAAGAGGTCCTCGCCCGCTTCGCCACGCACAATCGGGTCGTAGACGCGCGCCGCACCGTCGACGAGGTCGAGCGGGGCGTGGAAGCCTTCCTCGGCGAGGCGCACCTTCGTGAAGTGGGGTCGCTCGTCGGTGATCCAGCCCGTGTCGACGGCCGTCATGAGGATGCCGTCGGTCTCGAACATCTCGCGCGCACTCGTGCGGGTGAGCATGTTGAGTGCGGCCTTCGCCATGTTGGTGTGCGGGTGGCCGGGGCCCTTGTAGCCGCGTCCGAAGACGCCCTCCATCGCCGAGACGTTGACGACGTACGTGCGACGCGCGGGAGAGGCCGCGAGAGCGGCGCGCAGCCGCGAGACGAGCAGGAAGGGCGCGGTCATGTTCGCGAGTTGCACCTCGAGCATCTCGAGCGGCTCGACCTGGTCGACCGACTGCGTCCAGCTGTTGATGTGGTTCTCGTCGGGCACGAGGCCGCCGGCGTCGATCGCGGTGCCGGCGGCGAGTCGTTCGAGCGATGACGATCCTGCCGCCATCGCTTCGGCGGTCAGTTCCTCGGCCGTGCGCGCCGCCGAGGCGAGGATCGGGTGCGCCGACACCGACTGCGCGAGGGCGAGCGGGTGGGCGTCGTTCGTGTGACCGAAGGTCAGCAGTTGGGGGAGCGGCCCGTCGGGCAGCGGAGCGAGCTCGGCATCGACGAGCGGCTTGTATGCGCCGGCCGAGCGGCGAACCGTCTGTGCGGCGTTGTTGATGAGGATGTCGAGGGGGCCCGCTGCGGCCACGGCGTCGGTCAGCCCGATGACCTGCGCCGGGTCGCGGAGGTCGATGCCGACGACGGTGAGGCGATCGATCCACTCGGCGCTGTCGGGCAGTGCCGAGAAGCGGCGCACGGCGTCGCGGGGGAAGCGGGTGGTGATCGTCGTGTGGGCGCCGTCACGCAGCAGGCGCAGCGCGATGTACATGCCGATCTTCGCGCGCCCGCCGGTGAGCAGGGCGCGGCGACCCGTGAGGTCGGTGCGCGCATCACGCTTGGCGTGGCTCATCGCCGCGCAGTCGGGGCACAGCTGGTGGTAGAACGCATCCACCGTCGTGTAGTGCTGCTTGCAGATGTAACAGGCGCGCGACTTGAGCAGCTCGCCGGCGACCGGGGCGGCAGTCCGCACGGCGAGCGGGATGCCGCGGGTCTCGTCGTCGATTCGGTCTGGGGCGCCCGTGGCGGTCGCGGCGATGACGGCGCGATCGGCGTCGGCGACGCGCTGACGCTTCGCGGTGCGCGAGCGGCGCTTGACCTCTTTGTACATCTTGCCGGTCTGGCGTCGGAGCGCGATGTATGCGGGATCGTCGTGATCGAGATCGGCGGTCGCCTCGATCACGCGCAGGGCGATCTCGAGCTCTGCGGGGTCGATGGTCGTCGGCACAGTGGTCGGCTCAGGCGTCGTTTCGGGCACGGGAGATTCTATCGATTCTGGTCTCGGGCCTCGTGGGGCCGCGGGGAACGGGTCGCCGGGTATCCACCGGCGTTAAAACGCGAGTGTCGGCCCGCCTGAGCGGGCCGACACTCGCGCACGAATGCGGTACTCGACCTAGACGAACAGGTTGGCCCGTTCGAGGTCTTCCGCGAAGTCGATCTCGATCGCGTAGAGGTCGGAGACATCCATCGGCTCGACGAGGATGCGGTCCTTCTCGATCGCGAGCTCGAGGCCGCGCTCGAAGTAGTCCTGGTCGCCGACCTGAGCGAGGTGGCGCATGAGGATGCCCTTGTCGCGGCTCGAGATGTAGTTGATGCCGACGGCCTCGCCGAGACCGCCCTTGACGGTCTTCGAGAGCTCCTTGATGTAGCCCTCGGCGCTCGTCGTGTACTTGACCTCTTCGTCGGAGACCTTCGAGGTGTTGACGGTCACGAACGACTGGTCGCGTGCGATGAGGGCGACGGCGCGGTCGAGGATGCGCGGGTCGAAGACGACGTCGCCGTTCATCCACAGCACGCCGCCCGCGGGGGAGGCCTGCAGGGCGCGCAGGAGGCTCTTCGAGGTGTTGGTCTGGTCGTACTCTTCGTTGTAGACGAAGGATGCCTGCGGGAACGCCTCGATGATGTGCTCGAGCTTGTAGCCGACGACGATGGTGACGCTCGCGTTGCGACCGAACGCGTGGGCGACGTTGTCGAACTGCTGGCCCATGATGGTGCGGCCGTCGCTCAGCTCGGTCAGCGGCTTCGGCAAGGAACGACCCAGGCGACTGCCCATTCCGGCGGCCAGGATGACGATCTGCGTGCTCACGGTACTCCTCAGTTCTGGGCGGGTTCGTCGTGGTCGGTGGCGCTCGTCGCCTCTCTTAACCGAACGTTCACCCGCAAGTTCACGTATGGACACTCCGTTATGCCGTGGCCAGACTACCGGGAGGGCCACGGTGCACGCCAGATGAACGGATGACCGTAGTTGTTTCGTGATGAGTCACTCAGTCGACTCCCAGGATACGTTGCGCTTCCCGCTGATGGCGCGGATCCTTGTCGGGGAGGTCCCCGAATCATCCCTGAGAGGGATGGGGAGGGGTGGGCCCGGTTGGTAGGTTGGACACGTGACTTCCGCTTCGCGCTCCCCTCAGAACGACGAACGAGCCGAAGACTCTGCTGCCCCCACACCGGGGGCCACTCCGCGGAAGCCGCGATCGACGACTCCGCGGGCCAAGACGGCCGTGCGATCCGCCGCCGCTGCCCGGGCTGCCGCTCAACGCGCGGAGTCGACATCGGCCTCGGCGAACGACGACCCGACCCCCGATTCATCGACGGATGACGCGGGCTCGACGTCATCCACCCGATCGACGGCGTCGCGAGCGGCGTCGACGTCGGCGGCATCGAAGCGCACGACGGCGGCGAAGTCCTCCACCGCGGCGAAGACGACCACGAAGCGCACGACGACCGCTGCGAAGACGGCTGCCTCCAAGACCGCGGCGTCCAAGACGGCTGCCTCGAAGACCGCGGCATCGAAGACGACGGCCGCGCGATCGACGGCGGCGAAGACCGCCGCGGCGAAGGCTGCAGGCTCGGCGCCCGCCCAGCCGCGCCCGACGGCGGCCAGGAAGCCGGCAGCCGCGCGCCCCGCCGCGAAGAAGAGCCCGACGGTCGCCGCCGAACTCGTCACCGAGACGACGGCCGCGGAGCGCTCGGCGCCCACTGCCGACGACATCGACCCGATCGTGGAGGTCGTCGAGACGCCGACGTCGCAGGCAGCGCCGCAGGACTCGGTGGCGCCGAGCTCTCCCGAAGCCGAAGCAGAGCCTCAGGCCGAGCCGACCGCTTCCGAGCAGGCCCCGGAAGAAGCGGTCGAGCCGGCCCCGGAAGACGTCGCCGAGCCCGCCGAATCGGCCGAACCCGCCGAATCCGCCGAATCCGCCGAGCCTGTTGAATCGGCCGAGCCCGCCGAACCGGACGATGCCGCTGAGCCGGCCGACGACCCCGATGACTACTTCGAGGTCATCCCTCCCGCCGAGCCGCTCGCCGCTGAAGACAGCGCTGAGGCCGACGACGTCGACATCGAGATCGAGATCGTCGACGCGGCCGACGACGAGCTGATCGTCGACGTCATCCCTCCCTCCACAGTTCAGGTTGGCGCCGAGCCCGCGACCGACGTCGAGTCGCTGCTCGAGCAGTTCTCCGATCCCGACGCGAACGACGGCGCGATCGCCGACGAGCCCGTCGCGGCACCCGTCGCTCGGGCACCGCGCACGCCCAAGAAGCGTCGGCCGAGCACTCGCACCGTGCGCGTCGCTCCGCCGGCGACCGCCCCCGTCGTGCTCGACATCGACTCGATCGTCAAGCGCTACGGCGATAAGACCGCGGTCGACGGCGTGAGCCTCCAGGTGCGCGAGGGCTCGTTCTACGGAATCGTCGGTCCGAACGGCGCGGGCAAGACGACGTCGCTCTCGATCATCACCGGTCTTCTCCGCCCCGACTCCGGCGCCGTCCACGTGCGCGGAATCGACGTGTGGAAGAAGCCGCGCGACGCGAAGCGCGCCACGGGCGTCCTTCCCGACCGCCTCCGTCTCTTCGACCGGCTCACCGGCTCACAGCTCCTCTACTACTCGGGCGTGCTGCGTGGCCTCGATCCGCGCACGGTGCGCGCTCGGAGCGCCGACCTCGCGACGGCGCTCGGCCTCGAGGACGCGGTCGATCGACTCGTCGCCGATTACTCGGCGGGCATGACCAAGAAGATCGCCCTCGCGTGCGCGATGATCCACTCGCCGCGCCTGCTCGTGCTCGACGAGCCGTTCGAGTCCGTCGACCCCGTGTCGGCGGCGAACGTCATCGAGATCCTCGAGCGTTACGTCGACGGCGGCGGCACCGTCGTGCTCTCGAGCCACGGCATGGAACTCATCGAGCGGGTCTGCGACAGCGTCGCGATCATCGTCGAGGGCAAGGTGCTCGCATCCGGCACCCTCGACGAGGTGCGGGGTAAGGGCACGCTCGAAGATCGATTCGTCGAGCTCGCGGGCGGACGCAAGGCAGCGGAGGGCATGGAGTGGTTGCACAGCTTCTCCGACTGAGGCTCCAGCTTCTCGGCAATCTGTTCCGGCGCCAGATCTGGCCCGCGATCGGCATCGGCATCGGACTGCTCTACGGGCTCGCCCTCGCGGGAGCGCTCTTCCTGTTGCTCGCGTCGCTCCGTCTGTTCACCGACGTCGGACTCCTCGGCGATGTCTTCATCGTCGCGGGTTCCATCATCACCCTCGGCTTCATCGTCGCTCCCATCGCCTTCGGTGTCGACGACGCACTCGACCCGCGTCGCTTCGCGCTCTTCGGGATGCCGAACCGCACCCTGACGCTCGGGCTCGCGGTCGCCTCCCTCGTCGGCATCCCCGCCGTCATCTTCACGATCGTGCTGCTCGGTACCGTCGTCACGTGGTCGCGCGGCCCGCTCGAGATCATCGTGGCCGTCCTCGCGGCGGCGATCACTCTCGCCACCTGCATGCTCCTCACGCGCATCGCGAGTTCGTTCGCGTCGTTCGCCCTCTCGACGCGTCGCGCACGAGACCTCACGGGCGTGCTCGGCATCCTCCTCATCGTCCTGCTCTCGCCCGTCATCCTCGGACTCGCGACGACCGATTGGTCGCGCGACGGTGTGCGCGTGCTCGAGAACCTCGCGGGCGTGCTCGGCTGGACGCCGCTCGGAGCGATGTGGGGCTTGGCCTCCGACGCCGCGGCTGGCGCTTTCGGGCCGCTGCTCCTCCGCCTCATCGTCGCACTCGCTACTCTCGGCGCCGCGTGGCTGCTCTGGCAGGCGCTCGTCGCTCGCATGCTCGTCACCCCGGGCCGCGAGGCCGAGTCGAAGTCGTACGCGGGCCTCGGCTGGTTCGATCGACTGCCCTCCGGCCCGATGTGGGCCGTCACCGCGCGAGCGCTCACCTACTGGACGCGCGACGCCCGCTACTGGGTCTCGGTGCTCATCATCCCGATCGCACCCATCCTCATCGTCATCCCGCTCGCCATCGCGGGCATCCCGGTCGAGTACATCGCCCTCATCCCTGTGCCGCTCATGAGCATCTTCCTCGGCTGGACGCTCCACAACGACGTCGCGTACGACTCGACGGCGATCTGGCTGCACGTCTCGTCGGGCGTGCGCGGCATCGCCGACCGCGTCGGGCGTCTCCTGCCGCTCTTCGTCGTCAGCATCATCGCCATCGCCGGTGGCTCGGTCGTCAGCGCACTCGTCCACGGCGACTGGGACATCTACCCGGCGATCGTCGGCGTGAGCACATGTCTCCTCTTCGCCGGATTCGGGGTGAGCAGCGTCATGTCGGCGCGCTTCCCCTACCCCGTCGTGAAGCCGGGCGACAGCCCCTTCCAGCAGCCGCAGTCGTCGGGAACCCTCGCCGCGATCGTGCAGTCCGTCACCCTCCTCGCGTCGCTCGTGCTCGCCGCACCGGCCATCGCCTTCGCCGTTCTCGGGCTCCTCCAGGAAGACCCGCAGTGGTACTTCGCATCGTTCCTCGCGGGCACCGGAATCGGCCTCGTCGCCCTCATCGGCGGCATCGCGGGCGGGTCGGCGATCTACGACCGGCGCGGCCCCGAAATGCTCGAGGCGGCTCTGCGCGCCTGAGCGGTATGCCCGATCTCGCCGGGCTCCCACTCGCTATCGGCGCGTAGAATGACGCTATGGCCGACGCACGACACCGCCCTTCCGTTCGCGTGAGCATCGCCGATCCCGGCGGACCCGACGGGCCGGGCGGCACGTCCGTCCTCGACCGCGAACTCCAGGAGCTCCTCGAGCAGGAGACCATCGAGCCGGGCGATCACGAGCGCTTCTCGCACTACGTCAAGAAAGAGAAGATCCTCGAGTCGGCGATCACGGGCAAGCCCGTCAAGGCCCTGTGCGGCAAGAAGTGGACCCCGGGTCGCGACCCCGAGAAGTTCCCCGTGTGCCCGACCTGCAAAGAGGTCTACGAGCGCATGAAGTCGGAGTGATCGCTCAGCGGTAGGTCGTCGGGATGACGGCTTCGCCGCGTCCGAGGCGGAATGCCTCGATCGGCAGTTCCTGCGTGACCGCCTCGCGGTGCGCCCGGGCACGAGCCGTACCGTCGGCACCGAGGAAGCGGGGGTCAGCCTCGCCCGCACGCATGAGCTCGACGAGCAGGGGGCGCAGGCTCGCGTCATCCGTCTCGTCTTCGGCGGCACCACCGGGGCCGTCGCCGAGCACGACGATCTCCTCGCGAGCCGTACGCGTCGAATCGAGTCGGCGGAACGCGCTCTTCCTGCCGCCGACGCTCGCCTTCTGCGCGCTCGACTTGGCGACCGCGACCCACGAGCCCGTGTCATCCGTACGCGCGACGAGCTTGTAGACCATGCCGGCCGCGGGGGAGCCCGAGCCGGTGACGACGGCCGTGCCCACGCCGTAGGAGTCGACGGGCGAGCCCGAGAGGGCGGCGATCGTGTACTCGTCGAGGTCGCTCGTCACCGTGATGCGCGTGTTGACGGCGCCGAGCGCGTCGAGTTGCTCGCGGACGGCCTGCACGACGGTCGGCAGGTCGCCCGAGTCGATGCGAACGGCCCCGAGCCCGGTGCCCGCGACCTTCACCGCGAGGTCGACGCCCTTCTCGATGTCGTAGGTGTCGACGAGGAGCGTCGTTCCAGGACCGAACGCGTCGACCTGGGCACGGAACGCCTGCTCCTCCGAGTCGTGCAGGAGGGTGAAGGCGTGCGCTGCCGTGCCCATCGTGGGGATTCCCCATGTGCGGCCGGCCTCGAGGTTGCTCGTCGCGTCGAACCCGGCGATGTACGCGGCGCGCGCCGCGGCGACGGCCGAGCGTTCGTTGGTGCGGCGAGACCCCATCTCGGCGATCGGTCGGCCGAGGGCGACGGATGCCATGCGCGACGCCGCGCTCGCGACCGAGGCGTCATAGTTCAGGACGCTCAGGATGAGGGTCTCGAGCACGACGCCCTCGGCGAAGCTCGACTCGACCGTGAGGAGGGGCGATCCGGGGAAGTACGCCTCACCCTCGGCGTAGCCCCACACGTCGCCGCTGAAGCGGTAGTCGGCGAGCCAGTCGAGGGTCTCCGGCCGAACGACCGCGTTTGTCCGCAGCCACTCGAGCTCGTCGTCGCCGAAGCGGTAGTCGGCGATGAGCTGGAGCAGCCGGCCCGTACCCGCGACGATGCCGTAGCGACGCCCGTCGGGCAGTCGTCGCGCGAACGCCTCGAAGACGCTGTCGCGATGCGCGGCTCCGCTCTGCAGAGCGGCATCCACCATCGTGAGCTCATAGCGGTCGGTGAGAAGGGCGGTTGAACCGGTCACGCGGTCAGCCTACTGGCAGCTCATGCGGGCGCGCCGGGAGTGCCGAGCGGCGCGAGCGGCGGAGGCGGTGCCTTCTCGGGCGGGGGAGTGCCGCGGAGGACGACGATGACGTTGCTGACGCTCACGAGCGTGAGGCCGATGATCTGCGTGAGCGTGAGCGCCTGGCCGAGGATGACGAGGCCCGCGAGCGCGGCTGCGGCGGGATGGATGCTCTGGAGCACCCCGAAGGTCTGGCGACGGATGACGCGGAGGACGAGAAGGTCGAGCGAGTAGGGCAGGGCCGACGAGAGCGTGCCGACGGCGAGGCCGATGAGCGCGACATGAGCGAGCTCGCTTGGGCTCACCCCGAGCAGAGCGATCACGAGGAAGGGAGCGGTGACGAGGGCCGCGACGATGCTCGCGATCGCCGTGCCCTGGATGCCGGGCAGGCTCTTCCCCGCACGCTGGCTGAAGACGATGTAGCCCGCCCACGCGGCTCCTGCGGTGAGCCCGAGGAGCACTCCGAGCAGATCGATGCCCCAGACGCTCCCCGTCAGGAGCACGACGCCGAGCCCGGCGAGGGCGGCGCACGCGAGGTCGCTGCGGCGGCGAGAGCCGAGGAGGGCGAGCGTGAGCGGCCCGAGGAACTCAAGGGTCACGGCGAGACCCAGCCCGATGCGCTCGACGGCGGCGTAGAGCGACAGGTTCATCACGATGAGGGTGATGCCGAGGAGCAGTGCGGGGCGCGCAGCCGATGACACGAGCGTGCGCGGCGTCGGCCGGGCGATGCCGATGAGCACGACGGCCGAGACCGCCTGACGCAGGGCGACGACTCCTGCGGGCCCGAGGAGGGGGAAGAGGGTCGCTCCGAGGGCCGCGCCGATCTGCACCGACACGGCGCTCACGACGACCGCGCTCGCGGCGATCTTCTGACTCCTCATGCGCTCACGGTAGAACCGATTGGCGTCGCTGAGAAATGCAATCTCGACCCATTGATACGCTCATCGCATGAATATCGACGTGCGCCATTTGCGCGCGATCGTCGCGCTCGCCGACGAGGAGTCGTTCACCGACGCCGCTCGCGTGCTCGGCGTCTCGCAGGCGGCCGTCTCGCGCGCGATCACCTCGCTCGAGAGCGACCTCGGCGCGCGCCTCGTGCACCGCACGACGAGGCACGTGTCGCTGAGTGCGGCCGGCCTCGCCTTCGTCGTCGATGCCCGGCGCATCCTCGACGATCTCGAGCGTTCGATCGCGCGCGTGCGGGGCGATTCGGCCGCCATCCGCTTCGGGTATGCGTGGGCCGCGCTCGGTCGGCACACGACTCCCGTGCTCCGCGAGTGGAATCGTCGTCACCCCGCCGAGCCGCTGCGCGTCGTGCGGCTGAACCGGCGGGATGTCGGTCTGCACGACGGACTCGTCGATGTCGCCGTCACCCGCCACCTCATCACCGACCCGGCGATCGAGTCGACGATCGTGGGAAGCGAGCGCCGCCTCGCCGCGCTCCCCGTCGGCCATCGCCTCGCCGACTCGGCGAGCATCTCGCTCGCCGACCTCATCACCGAGATGGTCGGCTCCGACGGAGCGACCGGCACCACGACCGCCGCTCTCTGGCACGACGCCGGCCTCGCGCCTCCGCGTCTCGTGCCGACCGGTGACGTCGAGGAATGGCTCGAGGCGATCGCCGCCGAGGAGATCGTCGGGGTCACCTCGGCCGCGACCGCGCACCACTACCCGCGTCCGGGAGTCGTGTTCGTGCCGATCCGCGACGCTCCCACGATCGAGGTGCGCCTCGCGTGGGCGAAGTCGCGTCGTCATCCCTCGACCGACCGCATCGCCCGGCGGGTCGCGGCCGCCTACGCACGCACGTCGTAAGCTTGGTGATCGTGACAGACGCGCCGATCGGGATCTTCGACTCGGGGGTCGGCGGGCTCACCGTCGCTCGCGCCGTGACCGATCAGCTCCCGGGCGAGTCGATCCTCTACGTCGGCGACCTCGAGCACTCGCCCTACGGCCCGAAGTCGATCGCCGATGTGCGCGGCTACGCGCTCGCGGTGCTCGACGACCTCGTGCAGCAGGGCGTCAAGATGCTCGTGATCGCCTGCAACACGGCGTCGGCGGCGATGCTGCGCGATGCGCGCGAGCGCTACGACGTGCCCGTCGTCGAGGTCATCCAGCCCGCGGTTCGTCGCGCGGTCACGACGACGCGCAACGGACGCGTCGGCGTCATCGGCACCGAGGGCACGATCAACTCGCGTGCCTACAACGACGCCTTCGCCGCGGCCCCGCACCTTGAGCTCTTCACCGAGGCCTGCCCGCGATTCGTCGAGTTCGTCGAGGCCGGCATCACGACGGGCGATGAGCTCCTCGCGGTCGCCGCCGAGTACCTCGAGCCGCTCCGCCGTGCCGAGGTCGACACGCTCGTGCTCGGCTGCACCCACTACCCCTTCCTCAAGGGCGCCATCTCCTACGTCATGGGCGAGAACGTCAGCCTCGTCTCGAGCGACGTCGAGACCGCCAACGACGTGTACCGCGTGCTCGTCTCGCAGGGGCTGCTGCGCACCGCGACGACCCCCGCGACGCACCGGTACGAAGCCACCGGCGACGACGCCACCGCATTCCTCGATCTCGCCCACCGACTGCTCGGGCGCGAGATCGGCAGCGTCGATCTCGTACAGACCGGCGACATCACCCTTCCCCGTTGAGAGGATCACCCATGACCGACATCCGCAAGGACGGGCGTACGCCCGACGAACTCCGCGCCGTCACGATCGAGCGCGGCTGGAGCGAGCACGCCGAGGGCAGCGCCCTCATCTCGTTCGGACGCACCAAGGTGCTCTGCACCGCGTCGTTCACGAACGGCGTGCCGCGCTGGCTCAACGGCCAGGGCAAGGGCTGGGTCACGGCCGAGTACGCGATGCTTCCCCGCTCGACCAACACCCGCAACGACCGTGAGGCCGTGCGCGGCAAGATCGGTGGGCGCACCCACGAGATCAGCCGTCTCATCGGCCGGAGCCTCCGCGCCGTCGTCGACGTCAAGGCGCTCGGCGAGAACACCATCGTCATCGACTGCGACGTGCTGCAGGCCGATGGCGGCACGCGCACCGCGGCGATCACGGGCGCCTACGTCGCGCTCGCCGACGCGCTCGAGTGGGGCCGCGAGAAGGGCTTCATCGCCAAGAAGGCCGTGCCGCTCATCGACAGCGTCTCGGCCGTCTCGGTCGGCATCATCGACGGCACCCCCATGCTCGACCTCGCCTACGTCGAAGACGTGCGCGCCGAGACCGACATGAACGTCGTCGCCACGGGCCGCGGCCTCTTCGTCGAGGTGCAGGGCACGGCAGAGGGCGCACCCTTCGACCGCCGCGAACTCGACTCGCTGCTCGACCTCGCCCTCGCGGGCACCGCCGACCTGACGCGCATCCAGCTCGAGGCCCTCGGCGCATGAGCCTCGAGATCGTCCTCGCGACCCACAACGCTCACAAGGTGAGCGAGTTCCAGCGCATCATCGGCGGGCGGATGCCGGAGGTGACCGTGCTGCCCTACGACGGGCCGGAACCGATCGAAGACGGTACGTCGTTCATCGAGAACGCCTTCGTCAAGGCCCGCGCGGCCGCGGCCCACACCGGCCGCATCGCGCTCGCCGACGACTCGGGCATCGGAGTCGACGTCATGGGCGGCGCCCCCGGAATCTTCTCGGCGCGCTGGTCGGGATCGTCGTTGAACGGCGAGAACAACGTGCGGCTGCTCCTCGACCAGATGAGCGACATCCGCCGCCCGAATCGCGGTGCGTTCTTCCACTGCACGATCGCGCTCGTCGTGCCGACGAACATCGTGGCGGGCGGCCACGAGTTCGAGGCGACGGGCATCTGGCGCGGCTCGCTCGCGTACGAACCGCGCGGTGCGAACGGGTTCGGCTACGACCCCGTGTTCGAGCCCGACGGCTTCGAGGTCACGGCCGCCGAACTCGCTCCCGAGGTGAAGAACGAGCACTCGCACCGTGCCCGTGCGTTCGAGCTGCTGCTGCCCGAACTCGAGCGGATCCACGCGGAACTCTGAGGCCGATAACGGCTCTCATTCCTATCTTGGGCCGATGACGCGATTCCGTCTTACGCTGGAATCGACATGGCACACTCTCACGACCACGGGCACTCGACGGCCAACCGCACGCGACTTCTGATCGCGATCGCGTTCATCGGCACGGTGCTCGTCGTCGAGGTCGTCGGCGCGATCATCTCGGGCTCTCTCGCGCTGCTCGCCGACGCCGGGCACATGCTCTCCGACCTCATCGGTCTCATCATCGCCCTCGTCGCCGTGATCATCGCCGCACGCCCTGCTACCGACCGGCAGACCTACGGGTATCAGCGGGTCGAGGTGTTCGCGGCGCTCATCAACGGCGTCATCCTCCTCGTCGTCGCCGGATTCGTGGCGTTCGAGGGTGTCAGCCGACTCATCGACGGCGCGCAGGGCGAGGTGCAGAGCACGCCGATGCTCATCGTCGCCGTCATCGGTCTCGCCGCGAATCTCGTCGCTCTCGTCGTGCTGCGCGGCGGCGCGAAGCAGTCGATCAACATGCGCGGCGCCTACCTCGAGGTCTTCGGCGACCTCATCGGCTCGGTCGCCGTCATCGTCGCGGCCGTCGTCATGATGGTCACGGGCTTCGCTGCGGCCGACTCTATCGCGTCGCTCTTCATCGCCGCCCTCATCGTTCCGCGCGCCCTCGTGCTGCTTCGCGACGTGGCGCGCGTCCTCAGCGAGTCGGCTCCCGCCGAGACGGATGTCGCGGAGATCCGTGCGCACATCCTGCGAACGCCCGGTGTCGTCGCCGTGCATGACGTGCACGTCTGGGCGATCACGTCGGGCTCACACGTCTTCAGTGCGCACGTCGTCGTCGAACCCGAGATCTTCGAGTCGGGCCGGGCGGGCGACATCCTCGACGAACTCGGGGGATGCCTGTCGGAGCACTTCGACGTCGACCACTCGACGTTCCAGCTCGAACCCGCCGGTCGCGAGCAGCGCGAGCACCAGCACCACGCCTAGGCCTCACCCCCGTAGACCCCGTTTCGGCGTCACGAAGTGGCGGTTCGCGCGGGTGTTACCGGCGTGTCGTGACGCCGAGACTGGGGTAGGTCAGCGGTTGTCGTGACCGTCGCTGTGCTCGGGGCCGCGCTCGAAGACCTCGGGGTCAAGCACGAGCTCTTCGGCTTCGGCGTGATCGGTGACGACGTCGAGGCCCGCGGCCTCGGCCTTCCGCGCCTTGTGCATCGACTGGAAGTAGTGCCAGAGCGTCGGGATGAGCGTGATGACGACGGCACCGAGCAGGATGACGTCGATGTAGGACTGCACGAAGTCGGCGACGGGCGGGATGTAGCCGATGAGGAAGCCGAAGTACGTGAGGCCGACACCCCAGATGACGGCGCCGATGAAGTTGTAGAGCGTGTACTTCTTGTAGTTCATGTGGCCGACGCCGGCGGCGACGGGGGCGAACGTGCGCACGATCGGCACGAAGCGCGCGAGGATGATCGCGATGCCGCCGAAACGCTCGAAGAATGCGTTGGTGCGCTCGACGTTCTTGACGCTGAAGACGCCCGACTCTTTACGTTCGAAGATGCGTGGGCCGGCCTTGTGGCCGATCAGATAGCCCACCTCACCGCCGACGAAGGCCGCGAGGCCGATCGCGAGACACACCCACCAGATGTCGACGCCGAACACGAGCGACGTGTGGGTCAGCAGGCCCGAGATGACGAGCAGCGTGTCGCCCGGCAGGAGGAACCCGACGAGCAGCCCGGTCTCGGCGAAGACGATGAGACAGACGACGACGAGGGCCCAGGGGCCGGCCGCCGAGATGATCGTCTCGGGGTCGAGCCAGGGGATGAGGGCGGTGGGCATCATGGGGGGAGGCTCCAGTCATCGGCAGGAACGCGGCGGACCCCGGCGAGGTCGACACGGATGCCGCGTGCGAGCAAACCCGGAGGCTCGTGACGCGCCGCGGGCGCGTAGGTGAGTCTACCGATTCAGCTGGGTAGACCCTATGGGGGAAATCCCCCCGATCAGGCGGCGAGAGCGTCGAAGAGGGCGCTGTTGAATCGGAACGACGCGCGGACCTCGGTGATGAGGGCGTCGACCTGCTCGGGCGCGAGTGCGAGACCGTTGATTCCCTCGCGGTACGTGCGCTTGAACGGCACCGGCGCGATGCCCTCGAACCGGTAGAACGAGAGCTGCTCGGGGGTCGCGCCGTAGTGGCGGGCGACGAGGGCGGCGATCGCCTGTCCGCCCGAGAGGTCGCCGAGGTAGCGCGTGTAGTGGTGCGCGAGGTAGAGCACGTCGTCGTCGGCGATCGCGCGGAGGTGGTCGGCATAGGCCTGCGTCGCGGGCAGTGCCGGGTGAGTCTCGCGCCAGTCGGCGGCACCGAGCGCGACGAGGTCGCTCTCGATCGAGGCGAAACGGTCGAGCTCGGCCGTGAAGATCTCAGGGTCGTCGGCACGACGCGTGCGCGACTCGAGCGCCTCGTACACGTAGGCGTACTGAGCGAGGTAGCGGGTGTAGTCGTCGAGCGACAGCTCGCCCTTCATGAGGCGCGTCACGAAGCCCCGCGACTCGGCAGCCTTGTGGTCGTCGGCGGAAGCGGCACGGATCAGCGCGGCGACGTCGAGGAGGTCGTCGGTGGTCTCGGTCGGGGGAGCGATCGTCATGGCAGGCCTTCGCGTTCGGTGTTAGGTCTGCCTAACATCCTAGGCGGACGCTTCCCTCCGCGTCACCTCGCCCGTGGCATCCCTTCGGGGGTCAGCCCTTCGCAGGCGGCTCGCCCGGTCGTACCGCGGCGGTGTCGGCGATGTCGATGCGCTTCACTCCGTCATCTTCCGTCACGGTGATGCGCGGGGCGGCGTCGCTCTCGCTCGCCTTCGGCGCCGTCGTGAGCTGGTCGTGGCGCTTCTCTTCGGGGGTCATGTCGGTCATGTCGCGAGCGTAGGCCGAACGGATGACACGGCATCACCCCTTGACAGAGGCGGTTCGGTCTCGGGCGGGCGTCGGCGCGCCGCGCTACACTCGCCGGATGTTCCAGGGATTCGCCGGATGGCACCTCATCATCGTGATCGGCGTGCTGCTGCTGATCGTCGGTATCGCCGCGATCATCATCTACGTCGTCACGCGCAGTCGAGCCGTGACCGACCAGACGACATCTCCCCAGGCGATGCCGCAATCGATCGAGAGTCGCCTCGCCGAGCTCGAGTCGCTCCGCACGCGCGGCGTGATCTCCGACGACGAGTACGCGCGGCAGCGCCGGGTCATCCTCGGCGAGATCTGAGGCGTCACGTCGCTCAGTTCAGTGGGTGCGGGAGAAGGGACTTGAACCCTCACGCCGAAGCACAGGAACCTAAATCCTGCGTGTCTACCAATTCCACCACTCCCGCGAGTGCGTCGATAGTCTACGGCGGCCCTCGCTCCCGATGAGGCATCGCAGCCGCCGAGGCCGAATTCTCGCATCGCTGTCACATTTCGGTCGTGGGCGGCAACATACAGAGTGTGGGGAACATCACCGGGGGAGATGAGACGCGTATGACACGTCGGGGCATGACGACGCAGACGAAATGGTGGATCGGGGTTCTCGCGGTGGGGCTCGGTGTCGCCGTTGCCGTGCCGGCGGTCGCCGTGTCGACCTGGGTCGCTCGCACGGGAGTGATGGGAGATCCGTCCTCGAGCACAGAAGAGGATGACTCGGAGTGGCTCGATATCGCCGCGCCCGACGCTCCCGCGGTGATCGTCGAGGCCTACCCGACGTACCTCACCCTGCCGGAGGGAGTCTCGCCGAACGCCGCGATGGAGGACGTCGCGCGCATCTTCGACAGGATGAGCGCCGAGGCCGGCGGTCAGGCCCGCGCCCAGGACGGGCTCGTCACGCAGTCGTACGAGTCGTTCGCGTACTGCGCGTGGATCGTCGAGTGGCTCGGCGCCGAGAGCGCAGCGGATGACGCGCGCTTGAGTACCGCGGTCGACTGGCTGAGTACGCCCGAGAGCTTCCCCGCGATCGCGGCCGCCGATGGGGGCGGAGTCGTCGACGCGATACTCGGGTTCGCTCAGTCTGCGCGCGACGGCGATCGTGCGGGCGTCGAGAAGGGGTACCAGCAAGGCGCATGCACGGGGCGGGTCGACCTCCCCACGAGCTGACGAGCGAAGGCCCGGATCGCGCAGATTGCCCTGTGGATAACCGTCTGGGCGTCATCCTGCTCGCTCAGGATGGTCGTCATGGGTGGGGAGATTCTGGCGATCGCCGAGCAGGTGCGGTCGCGCGTGCGACGCGACGGCGTCGATCTGTCGGGCGACGATGCGGCGGCTGAGCGATACGTCGCCGACGCGGTTCGGGCGTACAGCGAGCGCGCGCTCGCCGGAGCGCACGACACCCTTCCCGACGAGGCCGAGACCGCGCGCGCGGTCGTCGCGTCGCTGACCGGGTACGGGCCACTGCAGCCGTTCCTCGACGACCCCACGATCGAGGAGATCTGGATCAACGGGCCGACGCGCGTCTTCGTCGCACGGAACGGCGTGCCCGAACTGACTCCGCTCGTGCTCGCCGAGTCCGAGATCCGCGATCTCGTCGAGCGCATGCTCCAGGCCTCCGGGCGCCGGGTCGATCTCTCGACGCCGTTCGTCGATGCATCGCTGCCCGACGGATCGCGCATCCACGTCGTCATCCCCGACATCACGCGCGACCACATCTCGGTCAACATCCGCAAGTTCCACCGCCGCATCGGCGATCTCAGCCGCCTCGTCGCTCTCGACTCGCTGACGCAGCAGGCGGCCGAATTCCTGCGCATGAGCGTGCTCGCCGGGCTCAACATCCTCGTCTCCGGGGCGACGCAGGCGGGCAAGACGACGCTCGTCAACGCACTCCTCTCGGGTGCACGTCCCACCGATCGCATCGTCACCGTCGAGGAGACGTTCGAGCTCGATGTCGCCGCGCGTGACGTGGTCGCGCTGCAGTGCCGACAGCCCAGCCTCGAGGGCACGGGCGAGATCACGCTGCGGCGCCTCGTGAAAGAGGCGCTGCGCATGCGCCCCGACCGCCTCGTCGTCGGCGAGGTGCGGGAGGCCGAGAGCCTCGACCTGCTCATCGCACTCAACGCGGGCGTGCCGGGCATGTGCACAATCCACGCCAACACCGCGCGCGACGCGCTGACCAAGCTCTGCACCCTGCCGCTGCTCGCCGGTCGCAACATCGATTCCGCGTTCGTCGTGCCGACGGTCGCGACGTGCGTCGACCTCGTCGTGCACTGCCGCATGGAGAGGGGCGGCCGGCGGCGAGTCAGCGAGATCGTCGCCCCGAGCGGGCGACACTCGGGGTCAGTCATCGAGGCGAGCCCCATCTTCGCGCTCGACGGGGGAGAGCTCCGCGCGACCGGCGGGTATCCGGTGCGCACGGAGAAGTTCGAGGCCGCGGGCTTCGACCCCGCGATCGTGCTGTCAAGGCGATCGTGAACTCCATTGCGTGGGGCGCCGTGCTCGGCGTCGGCGCGCTGCTCATCGCGTCGCCGTGGCTCTGGCCGCACACGGGCGAACGGCGACCCGAGTCCCGTCCGATTTCCGTGCTGCGCACCGACCTCGCGCTCGCCGGGGTGAGTCGAGTACCGCCGATCGCGTTCCTGCTCATCTCGCTCCTCGTCGGCATCGTCGTCGCCTCCGTCGTCTTCGCGGTGACACTTGTGATGCCGCTCGCCGTTGCGGCTCTGCTCGTCGGCGGCACCTCACCCTGGTTGGTCGTTCGCGCGCGAGCGAATCAGCGGAGGGCGTCCCACCGGGGCGTGTGGCCTGACATCGTCGACCATCTGGTCTCCGCCGTCCGCTCAGGTCTCGCTCTGCCGGATGCCGTGATGAGTCTCGCCTCGGTCGGCCCGGAGGAGACCCGGGCGGAGTTCCGCCGTTTCGCGAGGTCGTATCGAGCGAGCGGCAACTTCTCGGCGAGCATCGATGAACTGAAGGACGGCCTCGGCGACGCGATCGCCGACCGCATCCTCGAGACATTGCGCATGGCGCGAGAGGTCGGCGGCAGCGATCTCGTCGCCGTGCTGCGGTCGCTCGCGGCCTACCTCCGTGAAGACCAGGCGATCCGAACCGAAGTCGCCGGCCGGCAGTCGTGGGTGACGAACGCGGCCCGGCTGGGCGTCGCCGCACCCTGGGTCCTGCTGTTCATGCTCGCGAGCCGTCCCGAAGCGGCCGTCGCCTACAACTCGCCGGCCGGAGCGACACTCATCGTCGGCGGCCTCGTGGTCAGCATCGTGGCGTACCGCATCATGATGGCGATCGGCCGACTGCCCGCCGAACGGCGGTGGTTCGGATGACGGCGAGCATCGCCCTCGCGATCGTGTGCGGCGCCGGTCTCGGCCTCGGGCTCTGGTCGATCGTGGCCGTCATCCCGAGGATCGGGCGGGCGCGACTCGTCGATCGGCTCGCCCCGTATCTCGTCGACACGTTCAACGAGGCCCGCGAGATGATGGCGCGGCGCACGGTGCACCCCGTGCCGGTGCTCGCGATCCTCGCGTCACCCCTCACCGGTTCACTCGGGGTGATCGCCTCGACGATCTTCGGTTCGGCGACCGTGACCGAACACCGTCTGCGGCAGGCGGGATCGCCGGTCACCGTGCCCCGATTCCGCGTGCAGCAGCTCGCGTGGGCCGGTATCGGTGTCGCGGCGGGCGCGGCGATCGCGCTCCTCCTCCCTGCGGCGAGTGCGCCGGGCGTTCTGCGCGTCACCGTGCCCGTGATCTTCGGCCTTCTGGGTGCGGTCGGCCGCGACCTCGTGCTGCAGCGCGCCGCGAAGAGCAGGCTGGCACGACTGTCGAGCGAGCTTCCGTCGGTCGTCGAGTTCCTGAGCCTGAGTCTCGCCGCGGGCGAGGGCATCGTCGACTCGCTCCGGCGGGTATCGCGGTCGAGCGGTGGCGTGGTCGCGGCCGAGTTCGCCGCTGTGATCTCCGCTGTCGGCAGCGGTGTGCCGATCATCACCGCACTCCGCGAGATGAGTGTCGCCATGGCGCATCCGGCTCTCACGCGCTGCGTCGATCAGATCGCCGGAGCACTCGAGAGGGGCACACCGCTTGCCGACGTGCTGCGCGCTCAAGCCGCCGACATCCGCGGCGAGGGCAAGCGACAGCTCCTCGAGACCGCGAGCAAGAAGGAGGTCGCGATGCTGTTCCCTCTCGTCTTCCTCATCCTGCCGATCACGATCCTCTTTGCCGTCTTCCCGGGCGTCATGGTCCTGCAGGCGGGGTTCTGACGACATGACGACCCGTTGCGCTCACCACGACTCACCGACCACCGCGCCGACCACCACAGCACCCACCACCACCGAGAGAAAGGGACCCACCCATGCTGAAAGCCGCACTCCGCGCCCGACCCCGATTCGCCGACGAGCGCGGCGACGTGCCCGGGTGGGTGCTGATCACGCTGATGACCGCGGGACTCGTCGTCCTCATCTGGGCGCTCGCGGGGCCGGCACTCACCAACGTCTTCAACGAGGCGATCGACCGCGTCATCAGTTTCTGACCTCCCGTCTGCTCACCGAGGATCGCGGGTCTGCGATCGCGGAGTTCAGTCTCGTCTCGGTGCTGCTCACGGCACTCGTGCTCGGAGTCGTGCAACTCGCCCTCGCACTGCACGTGCGCAATACGACGCTCGATGCGGCGGCGGAGGGTGCTCGGTACGCGGCCCTCGCCGATACCGGGCTCGACGCGGGAATCGAACGCACGAAAGACCTCATCGCGACGGCCGTCGGTCCGGCGTACACCACCGATGTCAGCGCCGCCTATGTCGAGTTCGCGGGAGTGCCCGCGGTCGGAGTGCGGGTCGTCACGAGCATCCCGCTCGTCGGCCTTCTCGGGGTCGAGAGGGGGTTGGATGTCTCGGGACACGCCGCACTCGAATCGATGGACTGAGCTCGCGCGCGGGGAGAGCGGTTCCGCATCGCTCGAGTTCGTCACCGCGGGTCTCATCCTCCTCGTGCCGCTCGTCTACCTCGTCGTCGCCCTCGCCCAGATCCAGAGCGGGGCGCTCGCCGTGGAAGGCGCCGCCCGGCAGGCCGCTCGCGCCTACGTGCTCTCCGACTCGGCGGAGCACGGCCGCGCGGCGGTCGAGCGAGCGCTCCACGTCGGCCTCGTGGACTACGGTGTCGACCCGGACACGGCCGATGCCGCGATCGAGTGCTCGCCGAACCCGATCCACTGTCTCGAGCCACGGTCGACGGTCGCGGTCGTCGTGCGCGCGAGCGTCACCTTGCCGTTCGTGCCTCCGGTGCTCGGGCTCGAGACCATCGCGTCGGTCCCGCTCGAGGCGAAGGCCACGCAGACCGTCTCGGTCTTCGGGGGTGGCAACCGATGACGAGACTGCGCGACGACGAGGGGTCGACCCTGCTCATCACAATCTTCTACGCGTTTGTCGGTCTCAGCGTCATCCTCGTCGTCGTCGCCGCGACATCCCTGTACCTCGAGCGCAAACGGCTCTTCACCCTCGCCGACGGTGCGGCGCTCGCCGCAGCCGAGTCGTTCGACCTCGACGAGATCAGCATCGACGGCGACTCGCTCGAGGTCGAGCTCACGAGCGATCGTGTCGCCCGCGCTACGACAGAACACCTCGCGATCGCGGCAACGCCCGACGACGCCATCGAGATCGTCGCAGCGACGAGTCCGGACGGGCAGAGCGCCGTCGTGACCCTCCGGTCGGTCTGGCGTCCACCGGTCGCGGGGGAGCTACTGCCGATCGAGATACCCGTGACCGTGACGTCGACGGCGCGGTCGGTCTTCGGCTGACCGACGGAGAGTGCTCAGCGCCGCTTCGGCACGTAGCGCGGCACATACCGCCACAGCAGGAACGCGCCGACGAAGCCGAGCACACCCATCGCGCCGACGCCGAGCGAGAGCGACGCGAGCGACGTCGCCGCCGAGATGACGAGGGGCGCACCTGCTGCGCCCGCATCGGTGATGAAGCGGAAGCCGCCGAGGAAGGGTGCCGGGTCGTCCGGGGGAGCGAGGTCGGCGCTCAGCGTCATCACGACGCCCGAACTCAGCCCGTTCGAGAGGGCGAGCACGACGGCGATCACGACGAACCACACCGCGGCTCCCTCGAGATCGTGCGTGAACGACAGGGTGAGGAAGCCGATGCCGAGACCGATCATCGCGGGGATCGCGCTCCACAGACGCCCGAACCGGTCCATGACGAGCCCGCTCACGTAGAAGAGCGCGAAGTCGATGCCGCCGGCGATGCCGATGATGAGGGCCGTATCGGCGGGCGAGATGCCGATCGAGACGGCCCACAGTGGCAGCACGACGGTGCGGCTCGCGCGGAGCGCCGAGATGAGACCTGCGGCCGTACCGACCCGGGCGAGCACGCCGCGATGGTGCCAGAGCGTCGAGAAGATGCCGCGCGACTCGGCCTCCACCTCGGCCTCACCCGTCGTCACGACCTCGCCGCTCGGCTCCCGCACGACCGGCGCGCGGCCGAACGTCGCCTCGGGGTCGGGAAGGAGGAGCAGCACGAGGATGACGGCGACGAAGCCGCCGACCGCGATCCAGAACACCGTCTGCGCCGAACCTGTGAGCCCGATGACGAGCGACGCGAGCAAGGGCCCCACGAACCAGCCGCCACGGAACACCCCGCCGAGCGTCGAGAGGGCGCGAGCGCGGTGGCTCACCGGAACGAACGTCGTGAGGAACGCGTGCCGCGCGATCGAGAACACCGCCGTCGCGATGCCGATCATGAGGATTCCGAGGCCGAGCACGAGCGGCGACGGCGCCGACACCGAGACGAGCACACCGAGCAGCGCGAAGATCGCGCCCCAGATCATCGCGTTCCGCTCACCGATCCGGCTCACGAGCCATCCGCTCGGGATGTCGCTGAGCAGCTGCCCCACCATGATCATCGCCGCGATGAGGCCGGCGATCGCGAGTGTCGCGCCGAGGTCGTCGGCGACGATCGGGATGATGGGGATGAGGGCTCCTTCACCGAGGGCGAAGAGGGCCGTCGGCAGGAATGCGGGAAGGATCACCGAGCGCCAGGAGAACCCGGGCGCGGCGGCAGTCACTCTCTCGATACTAGGCTGGACGGAACATGCTTGACTTCGACCTCTCCGACGAGATCGGCGCCCTCCGATCAACCTTCCGCGACATCCGGGCCGTCGTCGACGTCGACGCGCTCCAGAGCGAGATCGACCGCCTCAGTGAAGAAGCCGGTGCGCCCGACCTCTGGGACGACACCGACAACGCGCAGAAGGTGACGAGCGCCCTCAGCCACCGCCAGTCCGAGCTCGCGCGCATCACGGGCATCGACCGCCGACTCGACGACCTCGAGGTGCTCATCGAGCTCGCGAACGAGGCCGACGACGAAGAATCCGCCGAAGAGGCCCGCGCCGAGCTCATCGCCCTGCAGAAGACCATCGGCGAGCTCGAAGTGCAGACGCTGCTCGACGGCGAGTTCGACGAGCGCCCCGCCGTCATCACGATCCGCGCGGGAGCCGGCGGCGTCGACGCCGCCGACTTCGCCGAGAAGCTCATGCGCATGTACCTGCGCTGGGCCGAGAAGCACAACTACAAGGCGACCGTGATGGACACGAGCTACGCCGAAGAAGCGGGCATCAAGTCGGCGACGTTCGAGATCGACGCCCCCTACGCGTTCGGCACACTGAGCGTCGAAGCGGGTACGCACCGCCTCGTGCGCATGTCGCCCTTCGGTGCGGCGGGCAAGCGCCAGACGAGCTTCGCGGCCGTCGAGGTCATCCCGCTCATGCCCGAGACGATCCAGGTCGACATCCCCGAATCCGACATCCGCGTCGACGTCTTCCGGTCGTCGGGCCCCGGTGGTCAGTCGGTCAACACGACCGACTCGGCCGTGCGCATCACGCACCAGCCGACCGGCATCGTCGTCTCGATGCAGAACGAGAAGAGCCAGATCCAGAACCGCGCCGCCGCCATGCGCGTGCTGCAGTCGCGCCTCCTCCTCGTGCAGCGCGAGCAGGAAGCGGCCCAGAAGAAGGAGCTCGCGGGCAACATCACCGCGAGCTGGGGCGACCAGATGCGCTCGTACGTGCTCGCGCCGTACCAGATGGTCAAGGACCTCCGCACCGAGTTCGAGGTCGGCAACCCCTCCAACGTGTTCGACGGCGATCTCGACGGTTTCATCGCCGCCGGCATCCGCTGGCGGAAGCAGAAGACCGACTAGCGACTCGCCGAGAACGCGAGTCGCTCAGCACATTCGCGCTCCGGGTGCTTAGGCTCGACAGCGATGATCCGCTTCGACACCGTCACCAAGCAATACTCGGGCACCCAACGGCCCGCCCTCAACGCGATCACGATCGAGGTCCTCCGGGGCGAGTTCGTGTTCCTCGTGGGCGCCTCCGGTTCGGGCAAGTCGAGCTTCCTCCGGCTCATTCTCAAGGAAGAGAAGCCGACCAAGGGGCAGATCCACGTGCTCGGCCAAGACCTCGGCTCGATCTCGAGCCGCAAGATCCCGTACTTCCGCCGCAACCTCGGCGTGGTCTTCCAGGACTTCCGTCTGCTGCCGAACAAAACCGTCTACGACAACGTCGCGTTCTCGCTGCAGGTCATCGGCAAGTCGCGCGGCTTCATCCAGGAGGCCGTGCCCGACACGCTCAAGCTCGTCGGTCTCGACGGCAAGGCGAAGCGCTACCCCAACGAACTCTCGGGCGGTGAGCAGCAACGCGTCGCCATCGCGCGCGCCATCGTCAACAAGCCGCAGGTGCTGCTCGCCGATGAGCCCACCGGAAACCTCGACCCCACGACGAGTGCGGGCATCATGACGCTCCTCGAGCGCATCAACGCGAGCGGCACGACCGTCGTCATGGCGACCCACGAGGCCGGCATCGTCGACCAGATGAAGCGTCGCGTGATCGAGCTCTCGGCCGGCACGATCGTGCGTGACGAGCGTCAGGGCGGATACGCCACCCAGGCGATCCCCACCGTTCGCGAGGCGCGCCCCGACACGGAGCCGACGCCCGAGCTCGTCGTCGAACAGCCGACCGTCTCCGCCCCGAAGGTGCCGATCGCCGTCATGGAGCAGGCTCAGCCGCTCTACGTCGAGCCCGAGGCGACCGACGACGTGACGGATGCCGCGGCGGCCGTGACCGCGGCGGCGACGGCCGCGGTGCCGATCGTGCCCGCACCTCAGCCCGCGACCCCGACCACGGGTGCCATCACCCGACCCGTCCTGCCGGTGCCTACCGACCAACCGGAACCCGAACAGCTCTCCCTCGCCGAAAGACTCGGGCTTCGCGCGCCGGGCGGCAAACCGGGCGACGACGACCAGGAAGTGGGGCCCACGCGATGAGGTTCGCTCTCGTCTTGGGCGAGGCCGCGAACGGTCTGCGCCGCAATGCCTCGATGGTCGTCTCGGTCATCCTCGTCACCTTCGTCTCGCTCACGTTCGTGGGCACGGCCGCCCTGCTGCAGCTGCAGATCGGTCAGATGAAGAGCTTCTGGTACGACCGCGCCCAGGTCGCCGTGTACCTCTGCAGCTCCATCTCGCCCGAGATCGCGTGCCCCGACGGTGAGGCGACCCCCGAGCAACGCGATGAGATCGAGGCGCAGCTCGGATCACCGACGCTCGCTCCGTTCATCGACGAGTTCTACTTCGAAGACCACGACCAGGCGTACGCCAACTTCCAGGAGCAGTTCGAGGGCACGTCGGCCGCCGATTACGTCACGCCCGAGATCCTCAACGAGACGTTCTGGGTGAACCTCGTCGACCCGTCGCAGTCCGACGTGCTCGTCGAGTCGTTCAGCGGTGTCGCGGGCGTCGAGTCGGTGACCGACCAGAGGCGCTACCTCGATCAGATCTTCAACACGCTGAACGCGGCGAGTTTCACGGCGATCGGTGTCGCCGTCATCATGCTCGTGGCGGCCGCCCTCCTCATCGCGACGACGATCCGCCTCTCGGCGATCTCGAGGCGGAAGGAGCTCGGCATCATGCGCCTCGTCGGAGCATCGAACCGGTTCATCCAGACACCGTTCGTGCTCGAGGGCGTCTTCGCGGCGCTCTTCGGATCGATCCTCGCGAGCGGTGCGGTCGTCGCGATCGCGCACTTCTTCGTGCAGGGCTATCTCTCGCGCATCCTCGACTTCACGTCGTTCATCAACGTGGGTGATGCTCTGCTCGTCGTGCCCTTGCTCGTGGCGGTCGGTGTCGTGCTCGCCGCCTTCTCGGCGAACTTCGCGATCTCGCGCTATCTGAAGGTCTGATCGACCCGGACGGATGACGCGTGAGAACGCCGTGCACCAGTCATCCTCACCTCGGATAGACTGACAGGCTGCTCGGGGCTCGCCCGAGCGCAGAATCCAGGAGATCGACGTGCCCAGGGAACGCGGTGAGAAAGTGGTGGCCACCAACCGCAAGGCCCGCCACGACTACCTCATCGAAGATACGTATGAAGCCGGAATCGTGTTGAACGGTACCGAGGTCAAGTCGCTGCGCCAGGGGCGGGCGTCCCTCGTCGACGGCTACGGCTTCATCGAGGGCGGCGAGATGTGGCTCGATGCCGTGCACATCCCCGAGTACACGCAGGGCACGTGGAACAACCACGCGCCGCGTCGGAAGCGGAAGCTCCTGCTGCACAAGCAGGAGATCGTGAAGATCAGCCACAAGACGAAAGAGGGCGGCTACACCCTCGTTCCCCTGCGCATCTACTTCGCCGACGGCCGGGCCAAGGTCGAGATCGCCGTCGCCAAGGGTAAGCGCGAGTACGACAAGCGCCAGGCCCTGCGCGAGCGTCAGGACACGCGCGAGGCGCAGCGGGCGATCTCGAGCCGCAAGCACCTCGGGGAGTAGTCAGGCAAGCCGGGTAGGCTCGAAGCACGATGGAGACCTCACGACGAGTCCCGGTTCCCGGCACCTACAACTTCCGCGACGTGGGCGGGTTCGCGGCCACCGGCGGCACCGTCCGCCACGGCGTCCTCTTCCGCTCCGACGGCCTGCAGAACCTCGGTGAGGCGGGCCGCGAGAAGCTCATCGACCTCGGCGTCGGCATCATCATCGACCTGCGTGACGAGCCCGAGGCGGCGGCGATGCCCGACGATCTGGGCGGACTCGACGTCGAGGTGCTGCGCCTCCCGGTCTTCGAGGGATCGGGGGCCTCCCAGGGCGCAGGGGTCTCGCTCGCCGATCTCTACGCCCGCATCGTGACGCGCCACTCGGCGGTCGTGCTCGATGCCCTGCGTGAGATCGACACGTCGCACGGCCGAGCCATCGTCGTGCACTGCACCGCCGGCAAGGACCGCACGGGCGTCGTCATCGCGCTCGCCCTGCTCGCCGTCGGCGTCGACCGCGACGACGTGCTCGACGACTACGCGTTGACCCAGGCGAACCTCGCGGGGGAGTGGCTCGAGAGCATGGTCGCCCTTATCGGCACGTACGGGGTGCCCGACACCCCCGAACTCCGCACGCTCATGGGCGGCAGCCCGCGCGAAGCGCTCGAGTCGACGCTCGACCTCATCGACCGCGAGTACGGCTCGGTGCGCGAGTACCTGCTCGCCTCGGGGTTCACCCTCGACGAACTCGCGACCCTCGAGAACGTGCTCGTCGAGAAGGCCTAACTCGCCTCGAAGCGTGCGTGCACGCTCGCCGACACGGTGATGTCGCCGGGGCGGAGCGCGAAGCCGCCCGCACTCATGTCGGCGTTCCGCATGGCTGCGACCAGCTTCGGCTGCCCGGCGGGCCCGGGTTCGATGCCGAGCAGGCCCGCGTCGCCGATCGCGACGGCGGTGACGGTCGCGAGACCGAGGCTCTCGGCATAGACCTCCGCCGAACGGATGGCTGCCGCGACGGCATCCCTCTGGGCAGCGGCCCGAGCGGACTCGCGCGTGTCTCTGGTGAGCGACCACTCGATCGACGGGATCTCGACGCCGTCGAGGGTCGCGACCTGGCCGAGCCACGACGACAGGGCGTCGATATCGGTGAACTCGGCGCGGATGCCGGCGGAGGCGGTGTACACGAGATCGAGCTGTGCGCCGTCGGCGTTCCACGGTCGCTGCGCCGTGACGTGCACGCGATCGCTCGAGTGTGAGGCGACGGCGGGCGTCGCCGCGGACTGCAGCACCTCGAGCCCGGCGAGGACCACGGAGTGCACGCCTCCCGCACGACTGAGCACGACGTCGCGGTCGGGTCCGTCGATCGAGACCGTGAGATGAGCAGTGGCCACCTCGGCCGTATGGATCGACTCGGCTTCGCCCGCCACGGTGATCGTCGTCATGTCGCTCCTCACGGTCTCGCAAGGGAATGGCTATCCGCCCCGCGCTGTTCTAGACTGTAAGGCCGCGCACGATTTGTCGAGTGCGGCACACAACTCCACAGTGCGACAACGGCCCACTCGAGGGGATGATCGGTTTCGACATCGTCTATGTACCTGCGAGAAGCGGGCCGAGGATGCAGGGTTATCTCGTAAACGATCTCTGCAAAAATATAACTGCCAATAAAAAGCAGTCTGACTTCGCCCTCGCTGCCTAAGCGAGCCCGATAGTCCGTCAGTCCGGGGGTGTTCCCGCTCCGGTCACTGGCGTCATTAAGGGAACTTGCTTCACGTCGATGTCTGAGCGACGTGCGGGACTTTAATCAGGCTGGGCCCGTCGACCTAGGCGCCTGTGGCAAAGGTCGGGGCCGAGTAGAACGCTTGCACAGGCTACGCCCGTAGAAGGCGCAGAATCACAGCGATGGACGGGGGTTCAATTCCCCCCATCTCCACCACCGGCCGTTGTCGCACTGCAGAGTCAGAAGAGGGTCGCCCGCGGGCGACCCTCTTCTGCGTGCGGCGGGCGAACGGTCATCCGCCCGTCGCGACTACCGTGCGGCGCCCGCGAGGCTGCCGGTGATCTGCTCGCCCGAGACCTCGTAGATCACGCACGAGACGGTGCGGTCGTCGATCTCGTTCCAGCCGGCCTCGGTCGGCGTGTACGGGTAGAAGTCGAGCGTCGAGTCGGCGTAGGGGAAGCCGACGAAGGTCTCGAACTCGGCGGCGCAGCGCGTCTGCGACTCGGTGAGGATCGCTTCGTCGCCCGGCCACTCGTCGCCCTCGAGCTGGAAGTCGAAGTAGACCTCTTCGTCGTGCGGCTCGGAGCAGGGGACCGTCGGCACCTCGGAGACCTCGGCGTCGGTCACCTCGTTGAGGCAGTCGCCCACGGCGATCGTGAAGACATCGGCCTGGCCGCCCTCGACGATCTCCTGAGTCTCGTCGTCGCGCTGCGCCTGCTCCTTCGGCAGGAGGCCCTCAATGGCGCTGCAGCCGGAGAGGGCGAGGCCGATGGTCGCGGCGGCGGCGATGAGTGCGATGCGCGCGGGGAAGCGGTTTCTGGTCACGTGAAGAGTCCTCTGGTTTCGTGTAGGGACGGCCGGGAGAAGCGCGGTTCACGAGTGAAACGTGAAACCGACCACCAGATGCTATCGGATCGTGTCGCCCTTTTGGGGGACACGCTCGTGATGAATCGGTGAACGCGGGGCGGTCAGCGCAGTGCGTCGAGGGCGACGTCGTGCAGGAGCCCGTTCGTCGCGAGCGAGTTGCCGTGCCAGGGCCCTGGCTCGCCATCGACCGAGGTGAACCGGCCGCCGGCCTCCTCCACGACGATCGCGACGGCGGCGAGGTCGTAGGGCTTCACGTCGAACTCGCCCGTGATGTCGATGAGCCCCTCGGCGAGCAGCATGTACGACCACATGTCGCCGTAGGCCCGGTCGCGCCACACTCGGCGCGAGAGCGCGAGGAGGCGGTCGAGGTAGCCCGCGTCATCCCACTGGGCGAGGCTCTGGAAGCTCAGCGAGGCGTCGCCGAGCTCACCGACGCCCGACACGCGGATGCGACGGGGAGCGCTGTCGTCGGCCGTCGCGCCCGCTTCGGCGACGGATGACGTCGTCCAGGCGCCCGACCCCTGCGAGGCCCACCAGCGGCGATCCATGGCCGGAGCGCTCACGACTCCCGCGACGACCTCGCCGTCGATCGCGAGGGCGATGAGGCTCGCCCACACGGGCACGCCGCGCAGGTAGTTCGCCGTGCCGTCGATCGGGTCGATGATCCACTGCCGACGCGAATCGCCCTCGACGCCGAACTCCTCGCCGAAGATGCCGTCGCCCGGGCGTGCGTCGGCGAGACGATCGCGGAGTGCGCGTTCGACGGCCAGATCGGCCTCCGTGACGTAGGAACGGTCGGGCTTCGTCGAGACCTCGAGGTCGCGAGCGCGGAAGTGCTCGAGCGAGATCGCGTCGGCCAGATCGGCGAGTTCGAGGGCGAGTCGGAGGTCATCGGAGTGCGCGTCGGTCACCCGTCGAGGCTACCGGCTGACACGCCGCGGCGCCGATTGGCGCTCAGCCGTATTCGGGTGCTAACGTAGACCCTCGTTCGCCTCGGTGAATGAAATGCACCTCTAGCTCAATCGGCAGAGCAACTGACTCTTAATCAGTGGGTTCTCGGTTCAAGTCCGAGGGGGTGCACTGAACGCCCCGAACCTCTCGCCAGGTTCGGGGCGTTTCTTCGTTTCGAGAGCGATCGGCTCGCGTCATCCGTTCGCGGATCGCGCTCCTACGCGGCCCGATCCTCGACGACGAGCCGCGACGTCGGAAGCGCTTCGGGGTGCTCCTGCTGCAGCCACGTCATGAGCTTCTCGCGCACCTCGCAGCGGAGGTCCCACTGGTCGCCCGAGTCCTTCGACGACATGACGAAGCGCACGGTCACGAATCCGCCGACCGAGTCGGTCACGAGGGCGCTCGCGGCGCGGCCGTCCCACGCGGGGGAGGCCTCGACGATCGCGTGGAACTTTGCTCGCACGGCGTCCATCGGAACCCGCCAATCGAGGTCCATGAAGACCGTGCCGAGGATCTTGTCGGAGCGCCGCGTCCACGTCTCGATCGGCGTCGTCGTGAAGTAGTTGCACGGCACGACGAGGCGCCGTTCGTCCCAGATGTAGACGACGACGTACGAGAGGTTGATCTCGCCGACGCGACCCCACTCGCCCTCCACGACGACGACGTCGCCCACGCGGATCGCGTCGGTGAAGGCGACCTGTATGCCCGCGATGAGGTTGCCGAGGATCGACTGCGCCGCGAGACCGGCGATGATGCTGACGATTCCGGCCGAGGCGAGGAGGCTCGTTCCGACGGCGCGCATCTCGGGGAACGTGAAGAGCACGGTTCCGAGGGCGATGATCGCGATGAGCACGAGGGTCAGGCGATGGATGACGAGGAGCTGGGTTGTCCTCCGCCGTGACTCGGGCCCCGTGAGCACCTTCCGCTCGTGGCCCATGAGGCGCTCGAAGCCGAACGAGGCGAGAGCGGCGAGCAGCCAGGCGCCCGAGAGGATCGTGGCGATGAGGAAGAGGCGAGAGACGACGGGCCACCAGCCCTGTGCGGCGACGACGCTCGTCGAGCAGGCGATCCAGACGGCGACGATGCCGGTCACGACGAGGCCCGCATTCCGTGCGCGACGCCCGAGATCTCGGATCCAGGGCACCTTGCGGCTCACGAGGATGACAGCGGCGCGGACGAGCGCGACGGCGGCCGCCGCCCCGACGAGTGCGAGGAGCACGGCCACGACGGCGCCGGCCCAGGAGTCCCAATCGATGGAGAAAGGCATCACTCCACCGTAGGTCGGGTGCTCCGTGAATGCACACCCGCCGAGGCGTCAGAGGGTGACCGGCGTGAACTCTCCGGGAAGGAGGTCGAGCTGGCGGGGCGCGTCGCCCGTCAAATCGAGCGACGCGAGATCCACCACGACGGGCGTCGGATTCGACTGGATGCGGACGATGTAGCGGCGCGCGCTGAGGCTCGCGATGCTCACCCACTTCGTCTGGTCGTCCTGCTCGACGCCCGTCGCGGCCACACCCGTCATCATGCCGACGGGGATGTCGAAGTTGTTGAGCGCGTGCAGTGTGAGGTGCTCGAGCTCTGTCGCATCGGCGGGCTGCTCGAGGGTCATGACGTACGCGGCGGCGCGGAGGAAGCGTCGAACACCTCGGCGACGGTCGCGCTCGTCGTGAGTGCGTAGGCGACGGCGTCGAGCACGTCGAGGGTCGACCCGGCGTTGTCACCCGGCTGCTCGTACGAGGCGAAGCCCGGCATGTAGAGGGCGCCCGCGTAGAGGCCGGCCTCGTTCATGCCGTCCGTCAGCAGGTGGGCCTGCCCGATCACGTCCATGCCGACGACCCCGTACCGCGTGGTCCATGAGACGCCAGCGCCGCTCGGAGCCGTCGACGTCAGCGTGAGGCCGCCGGGGATGACGGTGAGCTTCGCGCCGAGCATGTCGGGGACCTCCATCGTGCGTCCGACGCAGACGCTGCCGTCGTCGGCTCTCAGCTGGAAACTCGTGCACATGGCGTCGCCTCTCCGAGCACCCCGTGGTGCGTCGGCGCCATGCTATCGGCTGGCGTCGCGGGTTCTCAGGCCGCCGAGTGGATCGGCGTCTGCGGGAAACCGGCGACGGGCGCGATGTCGGGCTCGCGATCGGCGGCATCCGTGTGCACGACGAGCGGGGCCGGCGTCCAGCCGAGGGCGAGGGGTTCGGCGCCCGCGGCGACGCGCTGGGCCGAGCGGTCGGCGAGGTAGGCGTGCGTCAGTTCGGCGGCGATCTGATGCGTCAGCATCGCGTGGAAGATCTCGTCGGTGTCGTCATCGGTGCGGCGGACGAGGGTCCACTGACCGTGTACGCCGATGATGTCGGCGAGGCGCGAATTGACGAGATCGAAGAGCTGTTCGCCGGAGTATTCGTTGACGACGGGAACGGGGCTCACTTCGGCTCGCTGTCGTCGGCGACGTCCGAACATGGCGACCCCTCTCGTTCGGTGGTTCAACTGCCCCTCAGTCTCGCGGAATTCCGCTGTGATCGGGGGAGACACGCCGCCGGAGGGCTCGGGGTGTGAGTTATTCTCCGATTTCGCCGTCGCGGGCGTCTTCGGCGACTGTTCCGATGGCGACGGCGAGGCTCGCGGCCCACGAGACCCACATGAGGAGCAGGCGCCAGTCGCGCGGTCCGCTCGCGGTCGACTTGATGACGCCGATCCCGCTGAAGATCGCACCGAGAACGGCTCCGCTGAAGAGGTACTTTCGCATGGGTCAACGCTACCTGCCCGTATCGCTCCGCTGAGAGATCCCCGAGAGTCTGACCGATCGTGCAGGAACTGACCGATCGGTCAAGTTAGCCTCGATCCATGCCCTCTGTCGATTCCAGTACACGTCTGCGCGCGCACGACGAGCTCCGCCTGATCGCGATCGAGCAGTTCGCGACCGTCGGCTTCGCCGGGGCGTCGCTGCAGCAGATCGCCGACATCGCCGGGTACTCCAAGTCGAGCGTGCTCTACCACTTCGCGTCGAAGGAGGCCCTGCTCGAGGCCGCGATCGCTCCCGCCGTCGACGCCCTCGAGGTGCTCTTCTCGGAGTACATCGCCGCCGGGCGCTCCGACGAGGCGCGAGCCGCGTTCATCGAACAGTTCGTCGACTTCCTCATCCGCCACCGTCTCGAAGTGCACACGTTCATCAATCAGGGCAGCTCGCTCCGCGGCATCCCCATCATCGATCGGGCCAACGCGGTCGTCGCCGCACTCGGCGACGCCGTCTGCGACGAACACGCCTCGACGGTCGACCGCATGCGCTTCGGCGTCGCCCTGGGCGGTGCCGCCTTCATCCTCGTCGCCGACATGACGTTCCCCGACCTCGGCGACATCGTGCCCGTCGACGACGCCCGCGACGCCCTCATCACCGTCATCGGCGAGCTCCTCGCCCTCATCAACCGATAGGACCACCGTGGCCCTCCTCCTCCATCGCCTCGGCCGTTTCGCCTTCCGCCGCGCGTGGCTCGTCATCGTCACCTGGCTCATCGCTCTCGGCGCCCTCGTCGGTCTCGGCGTCGGTCTCGGCGGCCAGCCGCAAGAGTCGTACGCGATCCCCGGCACCGAGTCGCAGCTCGCGATCGACCACCTCGCCGCCGTCTTCCCCCAGACGGCCGGCGCGTCCGCCAAGGCCGTCGTCCAGGCTCCCGAGGGCGACTCCGTCGAGGATGAGCCCTACCGCGAGGCGATCGTCGACCTCGGTGCGGCCCTCTCCGAGGTCGACGGAGTCGAGAGCGTGCTCACGCCCTTCGACGAGTACGCGGGCAAGCAGATCTCCGACGACAGCCGCACCGCGTTCGTGCAGGTGCAGTTCGACGGCCAGACGACCGACGTCACCGACACGATGATCGACGAGGTGGTCGCGACGGCTCCGATCGCCGAAGATGCGGGCCTCACGATCGCCTACGGCGGCGAGGTGTTCCAGGAGACGGCGTTCGGCCTCACCATCACCGAGGCCCTCGGTGTGCTCTTCGCCGGAGTCGTGCTCGTCATCACCTTCGGGTCGCTCCTCGCCGCGGGAATGCCGCTCCTCACCGCCCTCGTCGGTGTCGGAGCCGCGTTCGGCGGAATCTCGATCGTCTCGGCGTTCACGACCGTCTCGAGCTCGGCCCCCATGCTCGCGGTCATGCTCGGGCTCGCGGTCGGCATCGACTACGCGCTCTTCATCCTGTCGCGGCACCGCAACCAGCTCGCGAAGGGCATGGACCCGGAGGAATCCGCTGGTGAGGCCGTCGCGACGGCGGGAAGCGCGGTCGTCTTCGCCGGCATCACGGTGATCATCGCCCTCCTCGGTCTGCTCGTCGTCGGCATCCCGTTCCTCAGCGTCATGGGCATCGGAGCCGCCTTCGCCGTGCTCCTCGCGATCATCTGCGCCGTCACGCTCCTGCCCGCCCTCCTCGGCCTCGCCGGCACGCGCCTCGTCCCGAAGGCCGGCAGCCGCGCGTCGCGCCGCGCCCTCGCGACGGATGACGGCAGCAAGCCGACCCTCGGACGCCGGTGGGTGAACCTCGTGCTGAAGGCCCCCGTCGTCGCGGTGATCGCCGTCGTCGGCATCCTCGGCACGGCCGCGATCCCCGCCCTCAGCCTCGACCTCAACCTCCCGACCGGTGCGGCCGAGCCCGCCGGCTCGACGCAGCGCGAGGCCTTCGAACTCATCGACACGGGCTTCGGGCCGGGCTACAACGGCCCGCTCATCGTCACCGTCGACATCACGCAGACGACCGACATCTTCGACGACCTCGACGACATCGCTGCCCGCATCGGCGACCTCGACGGCGTCGCGAACGTCGGCGACGCACTGCCGAACGAGACCGTCGACACGGCGATCATCCAGGTGACCCCCGAGACCGCTCCCGACGACCCCGCGACGAAGGATCTCGTGCAGGCGATCCGCGACCTCGCGCCGTCGATCGAGGCCGACCTCGGCACCCCCATTGCCGTCACGGGCTACACGGCCATCTCGATCGACATCTCCAACCGGCTCTCCGACGCGCTCGTGCCGTTCGCGCTCATCGTCGTCGGCCTGTCGATCCTGCTGCTCATGATGGTGTTCCGCTCGCTCTTCGTGCCCGTGAAGGCGGCCCTCGGCTTCCTCCTCTCGGCGTTCGGAGCGATCGGAGCGACCGTCGCGATCTTCCAGTGGGGCTGGTTCGCCGACCTCCTGCACATCGAGCAGCCCGGGCCGATCCTCAGCTTCCTGCCGATCCTCCTGATGGCGGTGCTCTTCGGT
Organism: Agromyces atrinae; assembly: GCF_013407835.1. Taxonomy (NCBI): domain Bacteria; kingdom Bacillati; phylum Actinomycetota; class Actinomycetes; order Micrococcales; family Microbacteriaceae; genus Agromyces; species Agromyces atrinae. The sequence continues at coordinate 208,590 of NZ_JACCBI010000001.1, forward strand.
CTCGCGATGGACTACGAGGTGTTCCTCGTCTCGGGCATGCGCGAGGAGTACGTGAAGACGGGCAAGGCGCGCGAGTCGATCGTGCACGGCTTCCAGCACGCTGCACGTGTCGTGACGGCCGCGGCCCTCATCATGTTCTTCGTCTTCTTCGCCTTCGTCCCCGAAGGGGCGGGCGTCATCAAGGGCATCGCCTTCGCGCTCGCCATCGGTGTCGCCTTCGACGCGTTCCTCGTGCGCATGACACTCGTGCCCGCCGCGATGGCCCTCGCCGGTCGCGGCGCGTGGTGGCTGCCGAAGTGGCTCGACCGCCTGCTGCCGAACGTCGACATCGAGGGCGAGGGGCTCCGCTCCCACCTCGACGACGTCGAGTGGGCGACCGGCCAGCGCGGAGCGATCTCGTCGGAGGGCGTCGTCTTCGGTCTCGCCGAGGCGCCGATCGGTCCGATCGATGTCTCCGTCGAGGCGGGCTCCGTGCTCGTCGCGGCGGGCGCACAGACCGAGCGACGCGTCGTCGCGGCGACCCTCGGCGGACGCTTCGCACCGGCATCGGGTCGCTTGCAGGTGCTCGGGCTCGCGCTTCCCTCGCAGTCGAGTGCGGCGCTCCGCCGGGTCGCCCTCGTCGACGTCTCGTCGGGGGAGTCCGCCGCGGGCGCGCTCACGGTCGGCGAAGTCATCAGCGAACGCGTCAGCGCGTCGGGCGCGTGGTACGCCCTCGGCCGCTCGGCGGGCACCGTGCGCACCTGGTCGTCCCGGCTCGCCGAGGCGCTCGGTGAGCCGAGCGTCGGCGAGACGACGAGCCTCGCCGCCCTCAGCCCGGTCGGGCGTGCAGCCGCGCTCATCACGGCCGCCCTCGCCGAGAAGCCGGGCGTGCTCGTCGTCGAACTCGGCGACGACGAGCCGACGGATGCCGGTGGCCGACGTCTCTCGAACGTGCTCGACCGCCTCCTGCCGTCGACGACGACACTCGTGCTGCTGATCGGCGAGAGTTCGATCACCACGGGCGACATCGGCGCACGCGACATCCATTCCCTCGATCTGTCCTCGTACTCCCGGAAGGCGGCACTCCGATGACCGCACGACTCGAACGACTCCTCGGCCGCACGCCGGGGCAACGCCGCGGCCGCATCGCCGTGATCCTGGCTGCGGTCATCGCGGTGCCCCTCGGTGTCGCCGGCATCGTGTCGGGAGCGATCGGCGGTGACGGCAGCAGGCTCGAGGCCGTGCCGGCGATCGTCGTCAACAACGACACGATGGTGACCATGACGGGCGCCGACGGCGAAGAGACCCCCATCCTCGCTGGCCGCCAGCTCGTGACCGAGCTCACGTCGCCCGACGTCGAGGGCTTCCGCTGGACGATCTCGAACTCCGACGAGGCCGCTGCGGCCCTCCGCGACGGGGGAGCGTACGCCGTGCTCACGATCCCGTCCGACTTCTCGGCGTCGGTCACGTCGCTCTCGGGCGACGCCCCGACTCAGGCCGACCTCTCGATCGTCACAGACGATGCGCACGCCTACCTCGCGGGCTCCGTCGCCCAGTCGGTGGGCGACGCGATGTCGACGGCGTTCGGTCGTGAGATCACCGCCCAGTACCTGACGGGCTTCTACGAGAACCTCGCCGGGGTCGGCGGTTCGCTCTCGGATGCCGCCGATGGCGCCACACAGATCTCCTCGGGTGTCTCGTCGCTCGCGAGCGGACTCGGCGAGCTCTCCGCGGGAACGGCCGAAGCGGCATCCGGTGCCGCCGGTGCCGCGTCGGGTGCGCGCGACTTCGCGTCGGGCGTCACGACCTACACGCAGGGCGTCGATACGCTCGCGGGCGGCGTGGGCCAACTGCAGCAGCAGGCGGGCGGGCTCTCGGGGCTCACCGACGGGGTGTCGTCGTACGTCGGCAACGTCGCCGCGGCGAGTGCGGGGTACGCGCAGCTCTCACGAAGTCTGCAACCGCTCCTCGCCCTCGACCCGTCGGGTCAGGCTGCCGCCGGCGTCGCCGAGTTCGGCCAGGGCCTCTCTGCGCTCGCCGCGGGTGGCGACCAACTCGTCGCGGGAACCGCTGCGGGCGTCTCCGAGCTGCAGGGCGGCATCGGTCAGCTCGCGACCGGCGCCCAGCAGCTCTCCGCCGGGTCGGCCGCCGTGCGCGACGGCGGGAACGCGCTCGCCTCCGGCGTGTCGGAGCTCGCGAGCGGGCTCGACACGCTCGCCACGGGTACTTCCGCGTCGGCGACGGGCGCCCAGCAGCTCTCGGGCGGCGCGACCGAACTCGCCTCCGGATTGACGACGGGAGCCGAACAGGCTTCCGTGCTCGGCGACATCGACGCGGAAGCGACGGCGGACGTCGTCGCAGAACCGGTCACGGTCAGCGCCGAGCGTGAGAACCCGATCGACTCGCTCGGCGGCGTCGTGGGAGTGCTCTTCCTGCCGGTGAGCCTCTGGATCGGCGCGCTCGCGATCTTCCTCGTCTTCCGACCGGTCACGGTGCCCGCACTGCAGAGCACCGCGAGCACCGCGCGCATCGTCGGTCGTGGCCTCCTCCGTGCCGGTCTCGTCGCGCTCGCCCAGGTCGTTGCCGTCGTGGCCCTCCTCCACACCGCGCTCGGCGTCTCGTGGACCCTGTTGCCGCAGACCCTCGCGTTCGCCGCCGTCATCGCCCTCGCCTTCACGGCGGTGCACTACGTGCTCACCGTCTGGCTCGGCCGAGCAGGCCTCATCGTCTCGCTCGTGCTGCTGACGCTGCAGATCATCGCCGCGGGAGGCCTCTACCCGGTCGAGATGTTGAGTGCGCCGGTGCAATTCGTGAGTCCGCTGCTGCCGCTCACGTGGGCCGTCTCGGGCATGCAGGCGATCATCTCGGGTGCGGGGGGCGCCGCGGCGTCCGCAGCGCTCCTCGTCGTGTTGGCCCTCGTCGCCGCGCTCATCGCGCTCGCCGTCGTCGGGAAGAAGCGCGGCGCGCGGAGCTTCGGGTTCGCCGCCGCCGTCCTCGGCTGACGCGACCGGATGGGCGTCGGATCGCGTGCTACGCGCGGTTCGACGCCCGCCGGCGGTTCGCGATGCGAGCGAGCGTCGCGGGCTTCACCTTGCCGAAGTGCTTCTGCAGGCCGTCGCGGAGGCCCAGCTGGGCAGCGCGCACCTGCTGACCGCGCCCGGGGGCGAGGATGATCGCCGCGACGATCATCGAGCCGAGCTTCGACCATCGCTTCGCGTGCCAGGCGACGTTGCCGCGACCGTGCGCCTGCACGAGATAGATGCTGTTGCGCACCATGTAGTACGTGCGGAACGGCGAGTGGTAGATCACGTGCCGCGGCCGACCACCGAGCACGAGCGCCCGGCCGAAGAACGTGATCGGCACGAGGTCGCCGAGCGCGTGCCCCATCGCCGTGCCTTCGATGATGACGACCTCGTAGCCCGCGCTCCGGGCGCGCAGCGTGAAGTCGCTGTCGACGGCGTCGATGAAGAGCGCTTCGGCGAACCCGCCGACCGTCTCGATCACGTCGACGGGGATGACGGCGCCCGACTGGATCGGATCGAACGCGATCTCCTCGCCGTTCGCGCCGCGGCCGCGGAGGATGGGCGCGCCTCCCACGATCGCCGGTACGGCGAACGCGACTCGTGCGCCGCTCGCGCGAGCGGCCTCGATGGTGCCGAGGGCTGCATCGACGTAGTCGGGGTCGAGCGCCGAGTCCTGATCGAGCGTGAGGATCGACGCGGCTCCACCGGCGATGGCACGGCGGATGCCGACGTTGAGCGCCCGGGCGATGCCGCCGTTGTGGTCGAGCTCGACGAGGTCGATTCCGTCGCTCGACGCGAGCGGTGACTCCGAGAGCGAGTGCGTGCCGTCGTCGACGAGGACGATGCGCTCGACCTGTGCCGCGATCTCGACGAGGCGGTCGGCGAGGTCGTCGGGGGCGTTGAAGACGGGGATGACCGCGACGACCGGGCGGAGAGGCGGGGCGGAAGACATGGCTCCGAGCCTAGATGAGTGCACGGGAGCACCCAGCGGACCCGACCCGCTGCTGTTAAGCTGAAGGCGAGTCGGCCCGCTTCGATCGGCCCGGCGGAAGGATCGCCCTCCATGACCGAGTCACCCGTGACGGCGCCCTCTGCGCCCATCGACGCCGTCTACTCCATGATCGTCGTCTCGAACCGTCTGCCCGTCGACTACGTCGAGGGCCCCGACGGCGAGACACTGTGGCGCACCTCGCCCGGTGGTCTCGTGACGGCGCTCGAGCCCGTCATGAAGCAGTCCGACGGCGCATGGATCGGCTGGGCGGGCGTCGCCGACCGAGAGTTCGACCCCTTCGAGAATGACGGCATCTCGATCGTCCCCGTGCCGCTGTCGGCCGCCGAACTCGAGGACTACTACGAGGGCTTCTCGAACGACACCCTCTGGCCGCTCTACCACGACGTCATCGCGCCCCCCACCTACCACCGCGAGTGGTGGGATGCCTATGTGCGCGTCAACCGCCGCTTCGCCGAGGCTGCGGCACGAGCGGCCGACGTCGGCGCCGTCGTCTGGGTGCAGGACTACCAGCTGCAGCTCGTCCCGCAGATGCTCCGCGAGGTGCGGCCCGACCTCGTCATCGGATTCTTCAACCACATTCCCTTCCCGGCATACGGCATCTACTCGCAGCTGCCCTGGCGACGCCAGGTGCTCGCGGGTCTGCTCGGCGCCGACGTCATCGGCTTCCAGCGCGCCGCCGATGCGGGCAACTTCTCCCGCGCCGTGCGCCGGCTCTTCGGGTACGCGACGCGAGGCACGATCATCGAGGTGCCCGACGCCGACGGCGAGGTACGGCGCGTCGTCGCGCGGCACTTCCCCATCTCGATCGACACCGAGAGCTTCGAGGAGCTCGCGGCCCGACCCGAGGTGCAAGCGCGGGCGAAGGAGATCCGCGAGGGTCTCGGCAATCCGAAGACGATCATGCTCGGCGTCGACCGGCTCGACTACACGAAGGGCATCCGCCACCGCATCAAGGCCTTCGGCGAACTCATCCGCGACGGTCGCCTGAGCGTGGAGGACGCCGTCCTCGTCCAGGTCGCTAGCCCGTCGCGAGAACGCGTCGAGACGTACCGCCAGCTGCGCGACGAGATCGAGCTGCAGGTGGGACGCCTGAACGGCGACTACTCGACGCTCAGCCACCAGGCCGTGTCGTACCTGCACCACGGCTACCCCCGTGAAGAGATGGCCGCTCTCTACCTCGCCGCCGACGTCATGCTCGTCACCGCGCTCCGCGACGGCATGAACCTCGTGGCGAAGGAATTCGTCGCGTGCACGGGCGACAACGACGGCGTCCTCGTGCTCAGCGAGTTCGCCGGCGCCGCCGACGAGCTCAAGCAGGCGATCCTCGTCAACCCCCACGACATCGAGGGGCTGAAGGATGCCATCATCGAGGCCGCATCGATGCCGAAGCGCGAGCGTGCTCGGCGTATGCGAGCCCTCCGCCGACGTGTCCGTGAGTACGACGTCGCCCGCTGGTCGGCGTCGTTCCTCGACACCCTGACAGGAAGTGCAAGTGTCGTGCCCGGAGTTCCCGATTCCCTCGATTCCGCCCTCTCGCGACTCGCCGACACCGATCGGCTCCTCGTCGCGCTCGACTTCGACGGCACGATCGCACCGCACGTCGACCGGCCCGAAGAGGCTCGCGCGCTCGATGGGGCCCGCGCCGGCATCCTCTCGCTCCTCGCCCTGCCCGACACCCGCATCGCCTTCGTGTCGGGACGAGCGCTCGAGAGCCTCGCCGAGGTCTCCGAGGCTCCCGATGGCGTGCTGCTGACCGGCTCGCACGGCATCGAGCTCCGACTCGGGGCGAGCGAGGTCGAACTCGACCTGCTCTCGCACGAACTCGACAACCTCGGGGAACTCTCGCGCATGCTCGGCGCGCTCACCGACGGCGTCGACGGCGCCTGGCTCGAGCGGAAGCCCGCGGGCCTCGCTCTGCACACCCGGCTCATGCCGCCGGCCGCCGGTGCCGCGCTCCAGACGAAGGTGCGCACCGATGTCGAGGCCGCGCTGCCCGATCTGACCGTCCGCGGCGGCAAGAACGTCGTCGAGTTCGCCGTGCGCGCGGGCAACAAGGGCGACGCGCTCTTGCGCCTCAAGCAGCACACCGGTGCGACCGCGGTCTTCTACGCGGGCGACGACGAGACCGACGAAGACGCCTTCGCCGTGCTCGGCGACGGCGACGTCGGAGTCAAGATCGGCCGGGGCAAGACGCTCGCCGGTCACCGTGTCCGCGGCCCCGAAGAGATCGTCGAGGTGCTCGAGCGTCTCTCGGCCAAGCGCTCCGGCCGCCCCTGAGCGCGGCGGGGGAGACCCTCCGATCGCAATAGACTCGTGGCATGTCGGAGATTGATATCAAGCCACGCAGTCGGGTCGTCACGGATGGCATCGAAGCCACGACGAGCCGAGGCATGCTGCGTGCTGTCGGAATGGGCGACGAAGACTGGGAGAAGCCCCAGATCGGCATCGCCAGCTCGTGGAACGAGATCACGCCCTGCAACCTGAGCCTCGATCGGCTCGCGCAGGGAGCGAAGGAAGGCGTGCACTCGGGCGGCGGCTACCCGCTCCAGTTCGGCACCGTCTCCGTCTCGGACGGAATCTCGATGGGCCACGAGGGAATGCACTTCTCGCTCGTCTCGCGCGAGGTCATCGCCGACTCGGTCGAGGTCGTCATGAGCGCCGAGCGCCTCGACGGTTCCGTGCTGCTCGCGGGCTGTGACAAGTCGCTGCCCGGCATGCTCATGGCCGCCGCGCGCCTCGACCTCGCGAGCGTCTTCCTCTACGCCGGTTCGATCGCACCCGGTTGGGTCAAGCTCTCCGACGGAACCGAGAAGGACGTCACGATCATCGACGCCTTCGAGGCCGTCGGTGCGTGCAAGGCCGGAACGATGTCGGAGGAAGACCTCAAGCGCATCGAGTGCGCCATCGCTCCGGGCGAGGGCGCCTGCGGCGGCATGTACACCGCCAACACGATGGCATCGGTCGCCGAGGCCCTCGGCATGAGCCTCCCCGGATCGGCGTCGCCGCCCTCGGCCGACCGTCGCCGCGACTACTTCGCGCACCGCTCGGGCGAGGCCGTCGTCAACCTCCTCCGTCTCGGCATCACGGCGCGCGACATCCTGACGAAGAAGGCGTTCGAGAACGCCATCACCGTCGCGATGGCGCTCGGTGGCTCGACGAACGTCGTGCTGCACCTGCTCGCGATCGCTCGCGAGGCCGACGTCGATCTCACGCTCGACGACTTCAACCGCATCGGCGACAAGGTCCCGCACATCGGCGACCTCAAGCCCTTCGGACAGTTCGTCATGAACGACGTCGACCGCCACGGCGGCATCCCCGTCATCATGAAGGCCCTCCTCGACGCGGGCCTCCTGCACGGCGATGCGCTCACCGTCACGGGCAAGACCGTCGCCGAGAACCTCGAGGCGCTGAACCCTGACCCCATCGACGGCACCGTCATCCGCACGCTCGACAACCCCATCCACAAGACCGGTGGCCTGACGATCCTGCACGGCTCGCTCGCCCCCGAGGGCGCCGTCGTCAAGACCGCCGGATTCGACGTCGCCGTCTTCGAGGGTCCCGCCCGGGTCTTCGAGCGCGAACGCGCAGCGATGGACGCGCTCACCGAGGGCAAGATCACTCACGGCGACGTCGTGATCATCCGCTACGAGGGCCCGAAGGGCGGCCCGGGAATGCGCGAGATGCTCGCCATCACGGCCGCCATCAAGGGCGCCGGGCTCGGCAAGGATGTACTACTATTGACGGACGGTCGATTCTCAGGCGGCACAACCGGACTGTGCATCGGCCACATAGCTCCTGAAGCCGTCGACGCTGGTCCGATTGCTTTCGTGCGCGATGGTGATCTCATACGGGTCGATATCGCAGCTCGCTCGATCGACCTACTTGTCGATGAAGCTGAGCTGGCCGCCCGCCGTGAAGGCTGGGCCCCGCTTCCCCCGCGCTATACCCGTGGCGTCCTCGCGAAGTACTCGAAGCTCGTTCGCTCTGCCGCAGAAGGCGCAACGACGGGCTGAGTCCGCGCTCCATCATCCGTACTCCAGCCGTGAGCTGACACAACCGTGAAGAGGAATCAATGACCACGGATTCGATCCCCGTGCCGTCGCCCGCCTCCCCGAGAACACCCGAGAAGATGACCGGCGCCCAAGCCGTCGTCCGTTCTCTCGAGATGCTCGGTGTGACCGATGTCTTCGGTCTCCCCGGCGGTGCGATCCTGCCCGTCTACGACCCCCTGATGGACACCAAGAAGATCCGGCACATCCTCGTGCGCCACGAGCAGGGCGCCGGCCACGCCGCCGAGGGCTACGCGTCCTCGAGCGGCAAGCTCGGCGTCTGCATCGCGACGTCGGGCCCCGGTGCGACGAACCTCGTCACGGCCATCGCCGACGCGCACATGGACTCGGTGCCGCTGCTCGCGATCACCGGCCAGGTGTTCTCGACGCTCATGGGAACCGATGCGTTCCAGGAGGCCGACATCGTCGGCATCACGATGCCGGTGACGAAGCACTCCTTCCTCGTGAAGGACGCTTCCGAGATCCCCGCGACGATCGCGGCCGCCGCGCACATCGCGACGACCGGTCGCCCCGGCCCCGTCCTCGTCGACATCACGAAGGACGCGCAGCAGGACATGATGGACTTCCGCTGGCCGCCGAAGCTCGACCTTCCCGGCTACCGTCCGATCACCAAGGCCCACGGCAAGCAGGTCGTCGCGGCCGCGCAGCTCTTCGTCGAGGCGAAGAAGCCCGTGCTGTACGTCGGCGGCGGAGTCATCCGTGCCGGCGCCTCGGCCGAACTCCTCGCGTTCGCCGAGGCGACGGGTGCTCCCGTCGTCACGACGCTCATGGCACGCGGTGCCTTCCCCGACTCGCACGAGCAGCAGCTCGGCATGCCCGGAATGCACGGAACCGTGCCCGCCGTGCTCGCCCTGCAGGAGGCCGACCTCCTCGTCTCGCTCGGCGCCCGGTTCGACGATCGCGTGACCGGCAAGGCCGCGCTCTTCGCGCCGAACGCCAAGGTCGTGCACGTCGACGTCGACCCCGCCGAGATCTCGAAGATCCGCACGGCCGACGTGCCCATCGTGGGCGACGCGAAGGATGTGCTCGTCGACCTCACGGCGGCGTACCTCGAGGCGAAGCGCGAGACGACCCCCGACATCACCGACTGGTGGACCTACCTGAACGGTCTGCGCGCCGAGTTCCCGCTCGGGTTCGCGCCGACGACCGACGGGCTGCTCGCCCCCCAGCACGTGATCAGCCGCATCGGCGAGCTCACGGGCCCCGAGGGCGTCTACGCCTCGGGCGTCGGTCAGCACCAGATGTGGGCGGCGCAGTTCATCAAGTACGAGCGTCCGAACGCGTGGCTGAACTCCGGCGGCGCCGGAACGATGGGCTACTCGGTTCCCGCGGCGATGGGCGCGAAGGTCGCCCAGCCCGACCGCGTCGTGTGGGCGATCGACGGCGACGGATGCTTCCAGATGACCAATCAGGAGCTCGCGACCTGCACGATCAACAAGATCCCGATCAAGGTCGCGGTCATCAACAACTCGTCGCTCGGCATGGTGCGCCAGTGGCAGACCCTCTTCTACGACGGCCGCTACTCGAACACCGACCTCAACACGGGTCACGACTCGATCCGCGTGCCCGACTTCGTGAAGCTCGCCGAGGCCTACGGGGCTCTCGGCATCCGCGTCACGAAGGAGGAGGAGGTCGACGCCGCCATCAAGCTCGCGCTCGAGACGAACGATCGCCCCGTCGTGATCGACTTCGTCGTGAGCGCCGACGCGATGGTCTGGCCGATGGTGCCGCAGGGCGTCTCGAACAGCTTCGTGCAGTACGCCCGTGACCACAGCCCCGCATTCGACGAGGAGGACTAGACCATGACCAGCCACGTTCTGAGTCTTCTCGTCGAAGACAAGCCGGGTCTCCTGACCCGTGTCGCGGGTCTCTTCGCCCGTCGCGGCTTCAACATCGAGAGCCTGGCCGTCGGCCACTCCGAGATCCCCGGCCTCTCGCGCATCACCGTCGTCGTCGACGTCGACGAGCTGCCTCTCGAGCAGGTGACGAAGCAGCTCAACAAGCTCGTCAACGTCATCAAGATCGTCGAGCTCGACCCCGCGCAGTCGGTGCAGCGCGAGCACCTGCTCATCAAGGTGAAGGTCGACAACACGACCCGCTCCCAGGTACTCGAGGCGGTGAACCTCTTCCGTGCCCGTGTCGTCGACGTGTCGACCGACGCCCTCGTGATCGAGGTCACCGGCGACTCCGGCAAGACGACGGCACTCCTCAAGGTGCTCGAGCCCTACGGCATCAAGGAGATCGCCCAGTCGGGCCTCCTCGCGATCGGTCGCGGCGGCAAGTCGATCACCGAGCGCGTTTTCAAGAACTGACCTACGATTCACCGCGGGTGGAGCGACGCTCCGTCGCCTGCACAACCAAGGAGAGAAAGACAGCAATGGCTGAGATCTACTACGACAAGGACGCCGACCTCTCGCTCATCCAGGGCAAGAAGGTCGCCGTCATCGGCTACGGCTCGCAGGGCCACGCCCACGCGCAGAATCTGCGCGACTCGGGTGTCGAGGTGCGTGTCGGCCTGAAGGACGGCTCCAAGTCGATCCAGAAGGCTTCGGAGGCCGGCTTCACGGTGTCGAACGTCGCGGACGCCGCAGCGTGGGCCGACGTCATCGTCATCCTCGCTCCCGACCAGCACCAGCGCCACATCTTCGCCGAGTCGATCAAGGACCAGCTCGCCGAGGGCAAGACGCTCGTCTTCGGCCACGGCTTCAACATCCGCTTCGGCTACATCGAGGCTCCCGAGGGCGTCGACGTCATCCTCGTCGCTCCCAAGGCCCCGGGCCACACCGTCCGTCGCGAGTTCGTCGCCGGTCGCGGAATCCCCGACATCATCGCCGTCGAGCAGGACGCGTCGGGAACCGCATGGGACCTCGCCAAGTCGTACGCGAAGGCCATCGGCGGCACGCGTGCCGGCGTCATCAAGACGACCTTCACCGAAGAGACCGAGACCGACCTGTTCGGCGAGCAAGCCGTGCTCTGCGGCGGTGTCTCACAGCTCGTCCAGTACGGCTTCGAGACCCTGACCGAGGCCGGTTACCAGCCGCAGATCGCGTACTTCGAGGTCCTCCACGAGCTCAAGCTCATCGTCGACCTCATGTGGGAGGGCGGCATCGCCAAGCAGCGCTGGTCGGTCTCCGACACCGCTGAGTACGGCGACTACGTCTCGGGCCCGCGCGTCATCGACCCGCACGTCAAGGAGAACATGCAGGCCGTGCTCGCCGACATCCAGTCGGGTGCCTTCGCCGAGCGCTTCATCTCCGACCAGGACAACGGCGCCCCCGAGTTCCTCGAGCTCCGCGCCAAGGGTGAGAACCACCCCATCGAGAAGACGGGCAAGGAACTCCGCGCCCTCTTCGCGTGGAAGCAGGAAGACGACGACTACACCGACGGTTCCGTCGCGCGCTAGTCATCAGCACGTCGAAGCGGGTCGGGGTTCTCCCCGGCCCGTTTCGTCGTCCCGGCGTCGGTAGGGTGAGAGCATGACGCGCGATCGCGATGACGATGCCCTGAGCTGGGAGGGCGACGACGACCCGACGCTCGCTCCCGGGTGGAAGACCGTCGGCACGTCCGTTCCGGCGCCGCCGACGGCTGCCGAGGCGGCCGGTACGGGTACCGAGACGGATGACGCGCGCGAGCCGCACTCCGACGAGGCCGTCGACGCCTCGCAGCCGAGCTCGGCGACGCTCATCCTCTTCGGCGTCTTCGGCGGCGTGTACCTGCTGTACACGATCGGCTGGATCTTCTCGGCTCTCCGGGTGCCGAACCCGGGCGTCGACGCCGTCGCGCAGTTCATGTTCACGCTCGGCCTCTGGTTCGCGGTGCTCGCGCCGGCCGCGTGGTTCGCGACGACGCTCCTCGCGACCGAGTCGGGTGCGCGCCGTCGCATCGTGTGGCTCGTCATCGGGGCCGTCGTGCTCGTGCCCGTGCCCTTCGTCGCCGGGATCACCTCGTGACCGGCGAGGTCGCGACGCCGGGCGCCGAGCCCCGCTCGCGCGGCGTGCGTTTCGGGTTCGACGTGGCCCTCGCCGTCTTCTTTGGTCTCTTCTACGCCTACGACGCGTGGGAGGCGGTCGGTAACCTCGTCGGTCTGACGCAGTACGCCGCGGCCCTCGATTCGACGCTCTCGTCGACGGGCTGGGTCGTGCTGATCGCGGCGATCCTCCTTCCGATCGGCTTGTTCGCGCTCGCCTTCGTCATCGGACGACGTCGGCCGCTCGCCGTGCGCATCGCGCTCTACGTGACGGGCCTCGCCGTCTCGGCGGTGCTGTACCTCGACGTCGTCATGCTCTTCGGACCGGGCGCGCTCATCGCCTGATGTCACACGTCGGGGGAGCGTCTCCGACTCCAGTAGAGTGTCTGCGGTATCGGTGTACACGACGGCGTGCACGCCCTCTGTCCGCGTGCCTCGTCGCACGTCGAAGTTGAAGAAGGACCCGTTCGTGACTAAGCCGGTCGTGCTGATCGCCGAAGAACTCTCTCCCGCCACCGTCGATGCGCTCGGCCCCGACTTCGAGATCCGCTCGGTCGACGGCACCGATCGCCCCGCGCTCCTCGCCGCTCTCGCCGACGCCAACGCGATCCTCGTGCGCTCGGCGACGAAGGTCGACGCCGAGGCGATCGCCGCGGCCCCGAAGCTCCAGGTCGTCGCGCGTGCGGGCGTCGGGCTCGACAACGTCGACATCAAAGCGGCGACGACCGCCGGTGTCATGGTCGTGAACGCACCGACGTCGAACATCATCTCGGCCGCCGAGCTCACGGTCGGTCACATCCTGAGCCTCGCGCGTCACATCCCCGCCGCTCACGCGGCCCTCGCTCAGGGTCAGTGGAAGCGCTCCGCCTACACGGGCACCGAGCTCTACGAGAAGACGATCGGCATCATCGGCCTCGGCCGCATCGGCGCGCTCATCGCCGCCCGACTGCAGGCCTTCGGCACCGAGGTCATCGCGTACGACCCCTACATCACCGCGGCGCGCGCCCAGCAGCTCGGCGTGCAGACGGTCTCGCTCGACGAACTGCTCGAGCGCAGCGACTTCATCACGATCCACATGCCGAAGACGCCCGAGACGACGGGCATGATCGGCCGCGAGCAGTTCGACCTGATGAAGCCGAGTGCGTACATCGTCAACGTCGCACGTGGCGGTCTCATCGACGAAGAGGCGCTGCACGACGCCCTCGTCTCGGGCCGTATCGCGGGCGCCGGTCTCGACGTCTTCGTGAGCGAGCCCCCGAAGGAGTCGCCGCTCCTCGGCCTCCCCAACATCATCGTCACGCCGCACCTCGGTGCGTCGACCGACGAGGCGCAGGAGAAGGCCGGTGTCTCCGTCGCGAAGTCGGTGCGCCTCGCCCTCGCCGGTGAGCTCGTTCCCGACGCGGTGAATGTCGCGGGCGGCGTCATCGACCCGTACGTCCGTCCCGGCATCCCCCTCGTCGAGAAGCTCGGTCAGCTGTTCGCCGGCCTCGCGCACGGCCCGCTCACGAGCCTCGACGTCGAGGTGCGCGGCGAGCTCGTCGACTACGATGTGAGCGTGCTGAAGCTCGCCGCACTCAAGGGCGTCTTCTCGAACGTCGTGAGCGAGACCGTGTCGTACGTCAACGCGCCGCTCCTCGCCGAGCAGCGCGGTGTCGCCGTGCGTCTCATCACCGACTCCGACTCGCCCGAGTACCGCAACGTCATCACGCTCCGCGGTGCTCTCGCCGACGGCGAGCAGATCTCGGTGTCGGGCACGCTGACGGGCACCAAGCAGATCGAGAAGATCGTCGCGATCAACGGCTACGACGTCGAGGTGCCGTTCGCGAAGAGCCACATCATCATGCAGTACACCGACCGCCCGGGCATCGTCGCGGTCTACGGTCGCGAGTTCGGCGAGGCCGGCATCAACATCGCCGGCATGCAGATCGCGCGTCGTGAGGCCGGCGGCCCCGCTCTCAGCGTGCTCACCGTCGACTCGGTGGTCCCCGCCGAGGTGCTCGAGCGCGTGAGCGCCGCGATCGAGGCGCACACCCTCGTCGAGGTCGACATCACCGAGTAGTCGGTCACCGAGCAGTCAGCGGGCGGTCGCCGAGAGGCGGCCGCCCGCTGCGCTGTTCCCGGGGCGCAGGGATGACGCGTCAGGCGTTCCCGGTCGCCGCGATGCCGCGCGCGATGCGCACGAGGGAATCGACCTCGGCGGGGGAGAGGGTCACTCCGCCGTGTTCGCCCTGGACGTGCAGTGAGGTGTTGAAGTACATCCCGTCGCCGAGGAGGGCGATGGCGAGCACGGCCCCGGGGTCGGCGACCGAGCGGGCGATCGCCTCGCGCCAGCGATCACGGCACCGCTGCAGCGCCTCCTGGGCTGCGACGTCGCCGCCCTGGGCGAGTCGGGCCGTTGCGACGAACGCGCGATCGAGGGGGCTCTGCAGCGCGACCGAGGTGCGGATGTAGTACTCGACCGCGTCGTCGCCCGCGGCTTCGATCGCCGCGACGTCGTCGTCGACGAGCTGGTCGAGCCGTTCGATCGCACCGTGCACGAGGGCGTCCTTCGAGGCGAAGTGGTAGAGCAGTCCGCCCTTCGAGACATCGGCGAGGCGCGCGACGGCGTCGAGTGTCGCGGTGCGTTCGCCCTCGTCGATGAGGATGCTCTCGTAGGCATCGAGGATCGCCTCACGGGCGCGGGGTGGCCGGGCCATGGTGCCTCCGATTGTCGGGATTCTGTTACTATACCGGCTGGACGGTTTTAAGTGTACCGGCTAGACGGTATTGAAAGGCGAAGTGAGATGAGCACGATGACGACAGAGGCACCGACGACGGGTCGTGCGCCCGCGCGCGCCTGGGCGGCGCTCGCGGTGCTCATGCTGCCGGTGCTGCTCGTGTCCGTCGACAACACGGTGCTGAGCTTCGCGATCCCTGAGATCTCTCGCGCGCTGTCGCCGACGGCCGCCCAGCAGCTCTGGATCATCGACGCCTACCCGCTCGTCCTCGCGGGCCTCCTCGTCTCGATGGGCAGCCTCGGCGACCGCATCGGCCGCCGTCGCATGCTCCTCATCGGCTCGGCCGGTTTCGCGCTCGTCTCGGTCGCCGCCGCCTTCGCGCCCACGGCCGAACTCCTCATCGCCGCACGAGCGGGTCTCGGCTTCTTCGGTGCGATGCTCATGCCGTCGACCCTCTCCCTCCTCCGCTCGATCTTCAT
This sequence comes from Agromyces atrinae, assembly GCF_013407835.1. Classification (NCBI taxonomy): domain Bacteria; kingdom Bacillati; phylum Actinomycetota; class Actinomycetes; order Micrococcales; family Microbacteriaceae; genus Agromyces; species Agromyces atrinae. The sequence continues at coordinate 223,837 of NZ_JACCBI010000001.1, forward strand.
GGATCGCGAGCAGCGTCGCCTCGCCATCGCGATCTGGGCCTCGGGGTTCGCCGCGGGCTCGGCGCTCGGCCCGATCGTCGGCGGCATCCTGCTCCTGCACTTCCCGTGGGGCTCCGTATTCCTCCTCGCCGTGCCCGTGCTCATCCCGATCTTCATCCTCGTGCCGCTCCTCGTGCGGGAGAGCCGCGACCCCGCGCCGGGACCGGTCGACCCCGTGAGCATCCTCCTGTCGCTCGCGGCGATGGCGCCCGTCGTCTTCGCGATCAAGGAGTTCGCGACGGAGGGCCTCACGCCGCTCGCGATCGGCACGTTCGTCATCGGTGTCGTCTCCGGCTGGCTCTTCGTGCGCCGGCAGCTTCGGCGGCCCGTGCCGATGCTCGATGTCCGTCTCTTCACGAAGGGCTCGTTCGGCGGCGCCGTCGCGGTCAACCTCTTCAGCGTCATCGCGCTCGTCGGCTTCCTCTACTTCGTCTCGCAGCACCTGCAGCTCATCGTCGGGCTCGACCCCGTCGAGGCGGGCCTCGCCCTCGTGCCGGGCCTCGTCGTCATGATCATCGCCGGGCTCGGTGTCGTTCCGATCGCGCGCCGCGTGCGCCCGCGCATCCTCGTGCCGACGGCGCTGTCGATCTCGGCCGCGGGCTACGTCGTGCTGGGCCTCGGCTCGAGCGACGGCGGCCTCGTCGCGCCGATCATCGCCTTCGTGCTCCTCGGCCTCGGAATCGGCGCGGCCGAGACCGTGTCGAACGAGCTCATCCTCTCGAGCGCGCCCGCGAACAAGGCTGGTGCGGCGTCAGCGGTCTCCGAGACGGCCTACGAACTCGGCGCCGTGCTCGGCACGGCGATCCTCGGCAGCATCATCACCGCGCACTACCGCGCGAACATCGTGCTCTCCGACGCGCTCACGGCGACCCAGGCGCACGACGCGCGCGAAACGCTCGCGGGTGCCGTCAACGTCGCCGAGACGCTCCCGCCGACGGATGCCGCCGCTCTGCTCGCCTCGGCGTCGCACGCGTTCGACGGGGGTGTCGTCGTGACGTCGATGATCGCCGTCGGACTCATGCTCGCGGCAGCCCTCGTGGCGGCGATCACGCTCCGTAACCCGACCGCGCCGGTCGAGCACGACTGAGGGCGATCCGACGCGACGGGAAATGGATCAGAGCGGGTCGGGTCCGCGCGTCTCGTTGCGCGTGACGCGGTCGCCGGTCGCGGGGTCGACGTGGGTCGCCGACACCGTCGACGAGGTACGGCGACGCGCGAGGAGCACAATGCCGAGCAGGAAGACGAGGAAGCCGGCACCCATCAGGATGTAGCCGACCATGTCGAGATCGATCCACTCGAGCTGGACCTCGACGGCCCACACGAGGATGGCGCCGACGACGAACAAGAAGATTCCGAGTCCGATGCTCATGGGGTAGCCCTTTCTGTCGGAATGCCTCAGCGTAGGGCCGTGGGTCTCCCGCCTGCAACGGGTCGACTCGCGCGACGGGATGCGGTAGTGCACGGCAGTACGCTGGAAGGCGAAACCTTCGAAGGAGAGCCATGCCCCGCACCGTCAGACTCGCCGTGATTCCCGGAGACGGAATCGGACCCGAGGTCGTCGCCGAAGCGCTCAAGGTGCTGCGCGCGGCCGTCGGTGACGAGACCCGGTTCGAGGAGACGCACTTCTCCCTCGGCGCCGGACGGTTCCTCGAGACGGGCGACGTGCTCACCGACGACGATCTCGCTGCTGTCGCGTCGCACGACGCCATCCTTCTGGGCGCGGTCGGCGGGGTTCCCGGCGATCCTCGCCTCGCGAACGCGAACATCGAACGCGGGCTCCTCTTGAAGCTCCGCTTCTCGCTCGACCACTACGTGAACCTCCGGCCGACCGTGCTCCACCCCGGCGTCGAGAGCCCGCTCGCCGCTCCCGGCGACGTCGACTTCGTCGTCGTCCGCGAGGGAACCGAGGGCCCGTACGTCGGCAACGGCGGTGCGATCCGCGTCGGCACGCCCGCCGAGGTCGCCAACGAGGTCTCGGTCAACACGGCCTTCGGCGTCGAGCGTGTCGTGCGCTACGCGTTCGCCGCGGCGTCCGGCCGTCGCAAGAAGCTCACCCTCGTGCACAAGACCAATGTGCTCGTCTTCGCCGGCGGTCTGTGGAAGCGCACGGTCGACGCCGTCGCCGTCGAGTTCCCTGATGTCGCCGTCGACTACCTCCACGTCGATGCGGCCACGATCTTCCTCGTCACGGATCCTGCTAGATTCGATGTCATCGTCACGGACAACCTCTTCGGCGACATCCTCACCGATCTGGCCGGCGCAATCAGCGGCGGCATCGGTCTCGCGGCATCGGGCAACATCAACCCCGACGGCCGGTTCCCGAGCATGTTCGAGCCTGTCCACGGATCAGCGCCCGACATCGCCGGGAAGGGCATCGCCGACCCGACTGCTGCGATCCTCTCGGTAGCACTTCTCCTCGACCACCTCGGCCTGGCGGATGACGCCGAACGAGTTCGTGGAGCAGCCTCCGACGACATCGCCGGACGGGACGGATCGACTCGGTCGACCTCCGAGATCGGCGACGCCATCGCCGCGCGGCTGGCCCCCGCGGCGCCGTAAGCGCACACTGGTATCAGCTTTCGAAGAAAAGAGCACCCATGACGATCGACCTCCCGCTCGCTCGACCCGATCTCACGTGGGCCGTGACGACGAACGACAACGCGAAGAGCGCTGAAGAACGCGACGCGATCCTCGCCGACCCCGGCTTCGGCAATCACTTCACCGATCACATGGTCGACGTCTGCTGGTCGGCACGGGGCGGATGGCACCGTCCGCGCGTCTCGCCCTACGGCCCCATCCCGCTCGACCCCGCCGCGGCCGTGCTCCACTACGCGCAAGAGGTCTTCGAGGGCATGAAGGCCTACCGTCACGGCGACGGCTCCATCTGGACGTTCCGTCCCTACGAGAACGCCGCGCGCATGCAGCGCTCGGCTCGCCGCATGGCGCTGCCCGAGCTTCCGAGCGACTACTTCATCGACTCGCTCAAGCAGCTCATCGCCGTCGACGGCGCGTGGGTGCCGAGCGCCGACGGCACGAGCCTCTACCTCCGGCCGTTCATGTTCGCGAAGGAGGCGTTCCTCGGCGTGCGCCCCGCCCAGAAGGTCGGGTACTACGTCATCGCGAGCCCCGCCGGCGCGTACTTCACCGGGGGAGTGCAGCCTGTCAACATCTGGCTCTCGACCGACTACGCCCGCGCGGGCAAGGGCGGCACGGGCGCGGCGAAGACCGGCGGCAACTACGCGTCGAGCCTCCTGCCGCAGGCCGAGGCCTACGAGAAGGGATGCCAGCAGGTGCTGTTCCTCGACGAGGGCGAGTACCTCGAAGAGCTCGGCGGCATGAACATCGTGCTCGTGCGTCGTGATGGAACGCTCGTCACGCCCGAGTCCGACACGATCCTCGAGGGCATCACGCGCGACTCGATCCTGCAGCTCGCGAGCGATCGCGGCCACACCGTCGAGCGTCGGCGCGTGACGATCACCGAGTGGCGCGACGGTGTCGCGTCGAGCGAGATCGTCGGCGCCTTCGCGTGCGGTACGGCGGCCGTCGTCGTGCCCATCGGCCGGTTGCTCGCCGAGGACTTCGAGATCGTGCACTCCGGACCGGCCGCCGACGAGCTCGCTCTGTCCCTGCGTGCCGAGCTCACGGGCATCCAGTACGGTCGCGTCGAAGACCGTCACGGCTGGATGCAGCGGCTCGACGCCTGAGCCCTCGTTAGGCTGTCGGTATGAAGATCGCGCGGTTCAGTCACGGCGAGTCGATCGCCTTCGGTGTCATCGATGAAGAGGAGCACGACCTCGTCGTGCTGAAGTCCGACCCGATGTTCGCCGGGTACGACCCGACGGGGGAGCGCGTGCCGCTCGCCGAGGCGAAGCTGCTCGCTCCCGTCATCCCGCGGTCGAAGGTCATCGGCGTCGGTCGCAACTATCGCGACCACGCCGCCGAGTTCGGCAACGAGGCACCGGCCGAGCCGCTGCTCTTCCTGAAGCCCAACACGTCGGTCGTCGGTCCGAACGATGCGATCGTCCTTCCTGCCCTGTCGTCACACGTCGACTTCGAGGGCGAGCTCGCCGTCATCATCGGCAGCATCGCGAAGAACGTGCGGGTCGAGGATGCCGCGAGCGTCGTCTTCGGCTACACGATCGCCAACGACGTGACGGCCCGCGACCTGCAGAAGTCCGACGCGCAGTGGACGCGCGCGAAGGGCTTCGACAGCTTCTGCCCGCTCGGGCCGGTGATCGAGACCGACCTCGACCTCGCGGGTGAGAGCGTCGAGACCCGTGTGAACGGTGAGCTCAAGCAGAGCGGGCCGCTCACCGACATGGTGCACTCCGTCGCCGAGATCATCGCGTACGCCTCGGCCGTCTTCACGCTGCTGCCCGGCGACGTCATCCTCACGGGTACGCCCGCGGGGGTCGGCCCGCTCGCGAGCGGCGACTCGGTCGCGATCACGATTCCGGGCATCGGCACGCTCACTAATCCGGTGCGCTCGGCCTGACCCGCAGGAGCGGTGGGAAACCTCCGGGCCGAATCTCTAGGATGAGAATCAATGTCTGATTCGGCTCACCCCACGACCCAGGCGACCGGGAGCGACGTTCGCGTCCGGTTCTGCCCTTCGCCCACCGGTACCCCGCACGTCGGTCTCGTGCGCACCGCTCTCTTCAACTGGGCGTATGCCCGGCACACGGGGGGCACGTTCGTCTTCCGTATCGAAGACACCGACGCGGCCCGCGACAGCGAAGAGAGCTACGCCCAGATCATCGACGCCCTCACCTGGCTCGGTCTCGACTGGGACGAGGGCATCGACGTCGGCGGCCCGAACGAGCCGTACCGGCAGTCGCAGCGCGGCGACATCTACCAGGACGTCGTCGACCGCCTCCTCGCCGCGGGCCACCTCTACGAGAGCTACTCGACCGCCGACGAGATCGACGCGCGGAACGAAGCCGCCGGCCGCCCGAAGCAGCTCGGCTACGACAACGGCGATCGCGACCTCACCGACGAGCAGCGCGCCGCCTTCCGTGCGGAGGGCCGTTCGCCGGCTCTCCGCCTGCGCGTACCCGACGTCGACCTCGGTTTCGACGACCTCGTGCGCGGCGAGATCACGTTCGCCGCGGGCTCGACGATCGACTTCGTCGTCGTGCGGCCGAACGGCGCCCCGCTCTACACGCTCGTGAACCCCGTCGACGACGCGCTCATGGGCATCACGCACGTGCTGCGCGGCGAAGACCTGCTGTCGTCGACGCCGCGTCAGATCGCGCTGTACCACGCTCTCATCGACATCGGCGTGACGACGTTCGTGCCGCGGTTCGGCCACCTGCCGTACGTCATGGGCGAGGGCAACAAGAAGCTCTCGAAGCGCGACCCCGAGGCGAACCTCTTCCACCACCGCGACCGGGGCTTCATCCCCGAGGGCCTCCTCAACTACCTCGCGCTCCTCGGCTGGGGCTTCTCGGCCGACCGTGACGTCTTCAGCCGCGACGAGCTCGTCGCCGCGTTCGACGTCGTGAACGTCAACCCCAACCCCGCGCGCTTCGACCTGAAGAAGGCCGAGGCGATCAACGGCGACCACCTGCGTCAGCTCGACGTCGTCGACTTCGCCGCCCGCACCGTGCCGTACCTCGCGGACGTCGTGGAGGTGCCGCTGAGCCCCGCGCACGAGGCGATCCTCGCCGAGGCGGCACCGCTCGTGCAGGAGCGCATCGGACTGCTCGGTGAGGCGCCCGGCATGCTCGGCTTCCTCTTCACCGACGCCGCCGGCCTCGAGTACGACGATGCGGCCGTCGCGGGCCTTCCCGCCGACACCGACGCCGTACTGTCCGCTGCGCGTGAGGCGCTCGAGCGCGTTCCCGCCGAGTCGTGGGCGCACACCGAGATCGAGGAGGCGCTCCGCGGAGCGCTCATCGACGGGCTCGGGCTCAAGCCGCGCGTCGCCTTCGGCCCGGTGCGCACGGCGATCTCCGGCCGCCGCGTCTCTCCGCCGCTCTTTGAGTCGATGCAGATCCTCGGCAAGATCGACTCCCTCGCGCGTCTCGACCGTCTGATCGGGCGTCGTGCGGAGTGAGTGACGTCGATGTCGCGGTGATCGGCGCGGGGCCCGCGGGCCTCTCCGCCGCTCTGAACCTCGTTCGTGCGCGGCGCCGCACGCTCCTGATCGACTCGAACCGGCCGCGCAACGCGGCGACGCTCGCCTCGCACGGGTTCCTCACCCGCGACGGAGTGCCTCCGCTCGAGCTCAGGAGGCTCGGCCGCGAGGAGTTCGAGCAGTACTCCGAGGCGACTTTCCACGCGGCATCCGTCGACGCGATCGTGCCCGACGGCGAGGCATTCGCCCTCACCGGTCGAGGCGTGCGCGGGGCTCCGGCGCTCGCGGTCCGCGCCCGCGTCGTGGTCGTCGCGAGCGGACTGAGCGAGACGCTCCCCGCGATCCCCGGCCTGCGTGCGTGGTACGGCACGCAGCTGCACAGTTGCGTCGAGTGCGACGGGTACGAGAAGGCGGATGCCGGGCTCGTCCTCATCGGAGAGACCGACGATCTCGCCGAGCGCGCGCTCACGGTCTCGCAGTGGAGCCGCGACCTCATCGTCTTCACGAACGGCGTCGGTACGGTGACGGATGACGAGGAGGCGATGCTCCTCGCCCTCGGCGTCACGGTCGAGCGTCGACCGATCGCCGAGATCGAGGGGGAGTCGGGCTCGATGACGGCGGTTCGCCTCGAGGACGGCACGGTCATCCCTCGAGCGGGTGGATTCGTGCGCCCGCTCTGGCGGCCGTCTCTGACCGCGCTCGACGCCCTCGACGTACAACGAGACGCGGAGGGGCTGATCGTCGTCGACACGGGCGGCAGGACGTCGCTGGGCGGCCTCTACGCCGCGGGTGACGCGACGCCTCCCGGACCGCAGCAGCTCATCGTCGCCGCCGGCGAGGGCGCTCTCGTCGCCGCAGCCGTCAACGTCGATCTCCTCCGGAGCGACGCGGGGCGAGGCTGAACGGGCGCGAGTCCGACGGGGCCTCGACGCGAGGGTTGCTCGGTTTGGAATGGGGCGTCGACGTAGGCTAGAGTTGCTTCTCGGCCGGGGTTCTGCTCAGGCCATTGGGGTATGGTGTAATTGGCAACACAGCGGTTTCTGGTACCGCCATTCTTGGTTCGAGTCCAGGTACCCCAGCCAGACTGATTCGGCTTCACCTCGGTGAAGAGCGAATCGCCATGAGGTTCTACAGCCCCTCCGGAAGACTCTTCCGAAGGGGCTGTTCTCGTCTCTGCGGTCAGCGTCCCGGTCGTATGCCGCGCGGCTACTCCGTCATCCGGCGCCGACGAGCTCCTCAAGCGCAGCCAGCCGCACTTCGGGCGTTCCGGTGAGTTCGGCGATCGTGAGACGGTCGCCGACGACATCCGGGTCGTCGATCAGGTCGAGCAGAACATCGTTCATCGTCTCGCGCAGGTCGAGATGCTCGTCCGATCCGACGTCGATGTGGTCGCGCGAGTTGAGCGGCAGCACGACGAGGAGATCGATCGTGCTGAGGGCGTCGAGGGTGCGCTGCTCGGCTCGTTCGAGGACAGCGGGATCGAGGGAGGCGAGCCCGAGCTCCTCGAGCGCGCGCAGATAGGCCAGGAAGTCGGGCGGGTCGGGCAGGACGGCGTACTCGGGGTGCTTCAGGGCGAAGTCCGAGATCAGAGTGCTCTTTCCGCTGGCGTGGGTTCCCGAGACGACGATGCGCATGGCCCGAGAGTATCGGGGGGTCGCTTCCGATCGCGACCTCGACGGATGACGGTCGGCGGCGTACGCTCCGGGCATGGAGACGACAGCGGTCGGCGACATCGTGTTCTTCCACGGAGCAGGCGACGGTGCGTACGACATCGATTCCGAGATGGCGGCCGACCTTCGATCACGCCTCGGCGACGGGTACTCGGTCGTGATGCCTCAGCTTCCCGAGGGGGACGACGCCGACGACCGGGCGTGGCTCGCGACCATCGAGCGGGCGATCGCCGACGCGGTGCCGCCCGTCGTGCTCGTCGGCCACTCGGCCGGCGGCTACATGCTGCTCAAGCACCTCACGACCTCACCGGTGACTCCACCCGTCGCCGCGATCTGCGTCATCGCCGCGCCGTTCCCCGCGGGCGACCCCGACTGGACCTTCGACGGGTTCGACCTGCCCGAGGGAATCGGCGATCGACTGCCGCCGGGCGCAGCCGTCTTCCTCTATGCGAGCGAGGATGACGAGATCGTGCCCTTCGCGCATCGCGACCTCTACGGCCGAGCGATCGCCTCGGCCGTCACTCGCACGACGGCGGGTGGTCACCAGCTCGGCAACGACCTCTCAGCGGTCGCCGACGACATCCGCGCGATCGCGGAGCGCGGTCGCTGACACGTCAGGACTGATCGACGTCGACGACGAGGTCGCCGTTCGTGTCGGTCGAGAGAGTGCCCGTCGTCGTGAACTCGACGACGCTCGGGGTGCCGCCCGTCGTGATCGAGATCGAACCCGGGCGGGTCTCGAAACGCCACGTCTCGCCGTCGTCGGTCCAGACGCGATCGATCCACGAGTACTGACCCGTGACGAGGTCGGCCGCATCGCCCGTGGGAGCATCGGCACCGATCACGCCGGCGGGGCACGTGGGGCCGGTGAAGGCGGAATCGATGCACGCCGCCATCGCCGCGCCGAGGAGTGGATCGGCACGAGACGCGACGTCGTTGAGCGACACCTCGGGCACGGCCTCGAGCGCGAGCGGGTCGACGGTGCCCACCACCTCGCCGGAGGGCACCGCGTAGAGGAACTCGTCGAAGCGTTCGAGCACCCCTGTCGGGTCGGTGATGCCGATGCGGTAGTTGCCGGGCCAGGCGACCATGTCGACGGCTCCGTCGACGACCGCGACCGAGCACAGGCCGTCGTTGACGTCCGCCTCGGCGACGACGGGAGCATCGAAGGCGAGAGCGATCCGGTAGGACTCTGGAAGCACGACGCGCCAGGACCCGTCGGCGCGCGTGAGCTCGAGGCTCTCGGAGATCTCGCCGCCCGAGTAGTACGAGACCTCGGCCGTGGCGGTGTCGCCCGATACCGTCACGTCAGCGACCTTCAGCGCGTTGACCCCGCCGCCTTCCTGATCGTTCTGGGCGAGGGGCTCGCAGGCGACGTCAGCGGGCGACGACGTCGAGAGTTTGAGCGCGGAGGCGTACTCGCCGTCCTGAACGGACTGCAGGAACTCGGTGACGGTCTGTGTCGGATCGTCGGAGGTGTCGGTCGACGACTGCGGGCTCGCGCACGCTGCGAGAAGGAGCACGGCGCCGCCGAGGGCGGCCGCGGCGATCATCCGCTTCGGGAAACTCATCGCGCGGCCACCGCTCCGATCACGCCAGACGTTCGATCGTCGGCCACTGGCCGGCGATGCTGCCGCTGACGTCGGCGAGGTCGTTCTCGAGCGTCTGCATCTGGCCGAGAGTCTCGAGCCACTTGTCGACGATGAGCTGGATGAGGTCCTGGACGAAATCGATGAGCTCGCTCACGACGTTCACGATCTCGGAGACGATGTCGAGCCACTTCGTCGGGTCGGCCGAGATGAAGTTCGCCACGCTCGTCGCGACGAGCTGGCCGTAGTCGACGAACTTGTTCGCGATCTTCACCCAGAAGTCGATGATCTGGAGGCCGTGGTCGCCGAGGTGAGAGGCGAACGAGCCGGCGTGGCCGACGACTCCATCGATCGCGTCACCCTGCACGGCGGGCATGTTGCGGTAGACCGCGCCGTCGGCGCTCACCCACGACTGCGTCGCGGGGAACGAGGAGGACGACGCCGCCCCGAGGTGCACCTTCTGGCCCGACAGGCCCGTCTTCACCGCGAGCCAGTTGTCCTGCGCATCGAGGAACCAGAACGGCCATCCGGGCGAGGCGTACTGCACCATCTCGGTGAGGAAGTCGCTCCAGATCTTCGTCAGGTTGTTGAGGGCATCGCGGATCTTCTCCTGCGAGTCCTTGCTGAAGGTGTTCGACCAGCAACCGAAGTCGAAGTTGTTGAACTTGTCGACGCACGAGTTGATGCCGTCCGTCATGTCGGTCTGCTTGGTCTGGATGTCCTGCATGTCCGAGTCGAAGTCGCCCTGCGTCGGAATAGCCATCGTCGTCCCGTTTCTCTGTCAGAAATACGTGTCGTCAGTGAGTGGAGTCGAACGGCCTCAGCCGTTGGCGACCTTCCACTCGGCGTACTCTTCGCTCGCCTCGTACTCGCGACGCGTGTCCTCGAGCTTGACGGCCAGGGACTCGAACGCTCCGTTGCCGTCGAGAAGGTAGGCGACGGTGCGTGACGCGAGCCGGTTGTACTGGTCGGTGAAGCCGGCCGCGTACGAGAGGCCGTCGGTCACCATGAAGGGCACTTCCTCGACGCCCACGGCGTCGCTGTACGCCTGGTGCACGACGGTGTTGATGTCGCGCCACCGAGCGGCGTCCTTCGTGAAGTCGTCGAGGACGACAGAGAAATCGAGTTCATCGGCCACAGTTGTTCTCCCCCTGGATGTCGGTGTGGTTGGCGTGCATCATCGCTCGGCGTCTTCGGCGCGGATCGCTGCGAGCGCCGGGAACGAGGCGTCGAACTCGGCCTGCTCCTCGGCCGCACGGCGGCGGATCTCGTCGAGCGACGCGACGATCTCGCGCTGGACCTCGTCGGTCGAGCGGAACGTGAAGTCGCCCTTCTCGTACTCGAGAGCGAGAAGGTTGGCGCGCGAGCGCGTGACGCGGAAGAAGCCGCGCGGGCTCTCGAACCGTTCGTGGCCCGCGAGCTGGCGCAGTTGCACCTGCGACCGGTCGTACTCGGCACGCGCGGCCGCGAGCCGGTCGAACGCCGGCGCCAGGTCTTCGAGCGAGTGCGGCGTGCCGTAGCGGCGGCGGTACTCCTCGAGCGTGAGACGGGGTCGGGATGACGCGCGCGGCGCTTCCTCGACGCCCTGCTCGTCGAGGTCGTCGAGCCACTGATCGGCGAGCGGCACGCTCGCGGCTCCGACGGCCTCATTGATCGCGCGGGCGAGCGAACGCTCGTCGATGCGCTTCTGCCAGTCGCCGGCCAGATCGACCTGGACGACGTCGCCCTTCGACGAGATGGTCACGGTCAGCGCGCCCGAGGCGTCGCTTCCCCGGAACTCGGCGCCCTCGGGCCAGGCGGCCTTCAGATCGTCGAATGTGCGGCGCAGGCCCGATGCTCGCTCAGAGATCTCCTGCAGTCGCGCGAGGCTCGATGAATTCACAGTCCACTCCTCAGCAGATGACGTATGCGCCGGTCAGCGCCAGATTTTTTGGCTGATGGTCCGACTCGCCTCGCGGTAGCGATCGTCGACCTCGTGCACCCGACGTCCGTAGTCGGCGACGAGTCGGCGCATCTCCTCGAGAAGCGCCGTCCATTCGCGTTGCGCGTGCTCGTAGGCATCCGATGCATCGCCCGACCACGCACCGCGCAGCTTGTCGACCTTCGTGTCGAGCGTGCGCAGTAGTTCTTCGAGCTCATGGCCCGCACGGACCAGTTCGACGTGCGCTCGCTCGAGCGCTTCGCCGGAAGCCTTGATATCAGCCACGGTCATCCCCTCCGCCTCGCAACCCCCTGTGGGCGAGATACCAGCAGCATATACGGTGAAGCCCCTCATCCGGGGTACGTCGAGTGCCGGCACCCGTGACCTCCGCTACGCTCTGACCGAATCCCGCCGTACGCGGGCGTGGAGAGGACGGCGCATGCTCGCTGCGTTCGGACATGTGCTCCCGCTCGCTGTCGCGATGGCGTTCAGTTCGGTGCCGATCATGGCGGCGATCCTCATCCTGCTCTCGCCCGATCGTCGTCGCGCGGCGATCCCGTTCCTCGGTGGATTCGTCCTCGGCCTCGTGCTGGTCGTCTCGGTGTGCGCTCTCGTCGCCCAGAGCATCCCCGAACCTCCCGCGCGACAGCCCGATGTCGTCGTCGCGGTGGCGGAGATCGTCGTCGGCGCGGCCCTCGTGCTCGTCGGCGTGCTCGCGTGGCGGCGCTCCCGGCGATCGGGCCCGAGTGTCGAGCCGGCATGGATGCAGAAGATCGGTTCGCTCGGTCCGATCGCCGCCTTCGGCGTCGCTTTCGTGCTGGGCCTCCGGCCGAAGGCCCTCCTCCTCGCGATCGCCGTCGGACTCGCGGTGCGTGGCGCGGGACTCACGATCGAGGAATCCGCCATCGTCATCGTCGCCTACTCGGTCGTGGCCGCGTCGTCGGTCGCCGTCCCCATCATCGTGACGCTCGCCTCGCCGCGCCGCATGGAGCCGCGCCTCGTGCGCGCCCGCGCGTGGATCTCCGGCAACAGCGGCGTCGTGACGGCGCTCATCGCGCTCCTCATCGGCGTCGTCATCGTCGGCGCCGGTCTCGCCCGATTCTGAGAACCCTCGTCAGGCTGCGCTCATAGGATCGGCGGATGAGCACCGACCTCCTCCTCCGCGACATCCGCCCCTGGGGCGGCCCCTCCGTCGACATCCTCATCGTCGGCGATCGGATCGCATCCCTCGCACCCGGCATCGATGCGCCCGAGGCGCGCGTGGTCGACGGCCGGGGACTCGTCGCGGTACCGGGATTCGTCAATGCCCACGCTCACCTCGACAAGAGCTGGCTCGGTCGGCCCTGGGTCTCGTACGGGGGAGAGGCGACGACCGAGGGGCGCATCGCGCACGAGCGGGCGCACCGCGACGAACTCGGCATTCCGAGCGTGGCGACGACGACCGCCCTGCTCCGCGAGATGCTGCGCCACGGCACGACGGTCTATCGCACCCACGTCGATGTCGACCTCGGCGTGGGTCTTCGCGGCATCGCCGACGTGCGTGAGGCCGTCGCGGGGTTCGACGGTGCGATCGAGGCGGAGATCGTCGCGTTCCCGCAGGACGGCGTGCTCCGGCGGCCCGGCGTCATCGATCTCCTCGACCAGGCCGCCGCTGAGGGGGCCGACCACCTCGGCGGTCTCGATCCGGCGGGGATCGACCGCGACCCCGTCGCCCACCTCGACGCTATCTTCGCCATCGCCGAGCGCCGCGGCGTCGGGCTCGACATCCACCTCCACGACGGCGGCGAGCTCGGAGCGTTCGAGTACGACCTCATCATCGAGCGCACCCGCGCCCTCTCGCTCGGCGGTCGCGTCAACATCGCACACGGCTTCGCGCTCGGCGAGGTCGGCGCGGCGCGTCAGGCGCGGCTCATCGACGGACTCGCCGACGCGCGCGTGAGCCTCACGACGGTCGCGCCGCTGCGCGCCGCGCCCCTTCCGCTCGACGCGCTCGCGTCGGCCGGGGTCGCCGTCGGGCTCGGCACCGACGGGATCCGCGACCTGTGGGGGCCGTTCGGCGACGGCGACATGCTGCGTCTCGCCACCCGCCTCGCGCAGCTCGCGGGCTGGCGCCACGACGTCGACCTCGAGCACGCCGTGCACATCGCGACGAGCGGGGGAGCACCGTTCGTCGGACGCCCCGTGCACGATCTCGTCGAGGGTGCGCGGGCCGACATCGTGCTGCTCGACGCCGAGAACGTGCCCGACGCCCTCGTGCGCGCTCCGCGCCGCGAACTCGTCGTCGCGGGCGGGCGCGTCGTGGTCAGCGACGGAGAGCTCGTCGACTGACGGCGACTCGACCGACGGTGACTCGACCGACGGCGACTCGACCGACGGCTACTCGACCGACAGCTACCTCGCTCAGAGATCGAGGGTGTCGCCGGGCTCGAGTGCGACGTACTCGCCGCCGGCCTTCTCGGTGACGTCGCGCAGCCGGGCGTTCGAGAGGTCCTTACCCGCCTTCGACAGCACCATCTCGTGGGTCGGGAAGGCGCGACGCGGCGCGACGGCCGTGACGTAGTCCATCGCCTCCGAGATCTTGAGCCACGGCGCCCCCGCGGGCACGGCGAGCAGGTCGACGTCGACGCCCTCGGGGATCGTGAACGAATCGCCCGCGTAGTAGAGAGAGCCGTCGACGAGGACGCCGACGTTGTCGACGACGGGGATCGACTCGTGGATGACGGCGTGAGCGCCGCCGAAGAAGCGCAGCGAGAAGGGTTCGACCTCGACGCTGTCGCCCGCGCTCACGACCTCGACGTCGAACGCCTCGCCGATCGCCGATGCGACGCCGGCGGGCCCGAAGATTCGCACACTCGGGTTCGCCTCGACGATCCGACCGAGCTGCTCGGGGGCCCAGTGGTCGGGGTGCTCGTGGGTGATGACGATCGCGACGGCGCCGGCCGACTCGGTGATGGGCGTCGTGAAGGCCCCGGGATCGATGTAGAGCTTCTTGCCCGAATCGTCGAGGACGAGGGCGGCGTGTTCGAGTTTCGTCAGTCGCATGCTTCGAGCCAACACCGTGTCCCGGTGCCGCGCAAGCGGGGGAGGCACCATAATCGCCTTGTGATAGCGGACCCCCTGCGCCTCGTCGTGGCGATCAACCCCGAGGCGGCGTTCGGGCGCAATCGAGCGGTCGGCCCGCGCGTCGTCGAGGCGCTGCTCGCCGACGGCCACGACGTCGTCATGCTGCGCGAGGCGAACGTCGAACTGCTGCGCCGCGAGGCGGTCGCCGCGATCGCACGCGGCGTCGACGGACTCGTCATGGTCGGCGGCGACGGCATGGTCTCGGTCGGCGTCAACCTCGTCGCGGGAACGGGCGTTCCGCTCGGCATCGTCGCCGCCGGTACCGGCAACGACATGGCTCGCGGGCTCGGTCTGCCGACGGACGACACGCATGCCGCGACATCCGCCCTCCGCGAGGCGCTTCGTCGCCCGCCGCGCGCGATCGATGCGGTCCGCGTCCACCAGGGCGGGCTCGCATCGTGGTACTCGGCCGTGCTCTCGGCGGGATTCGACGCCGTCGTCAACGAACGCGCGAATCGGATGACGAGGCCGCGCGGGCCGAGCCGCTACATCCTCGCGCTGCTCCGCGAGCTCGCGACCTTCCGACCCGTCGACTACGTGCTGACGATCGACGGGGTCCGCCGCGAGCAGAAGGCCATGCTCGTGTCGGTCGCCAACAACTCGTCGATCGGCGGCGGCATGCGCATCGTGCCGCACGCCGATGTCGCCGACGGCCTGCTCGACGTCTTCATCGTGCACCGCATCTCGACGCTCACGCTGCTGCGCGTCTTCCCGAAGGTCTTCGCGGGCACGCACATCGATCATCCCGCCGTCGAGTTCGTGACGGCACGCACCGTGCGCATCGAGGCCGAGGGCATCGTCGCGTACGCCGACGGCGAGCGACTCGGGGCACTCCCGGTCGACGCTGAGGTGGTTCCGGGAGCACTTCGCGTGTTCGCGTGAGCGCCGATTTGGACGGACGCGCAGGCGTGTGGCATAGTATTCAAGTTGCCAAACGGCCCCATCGTTTAGCGGCCTAGGACACCGCCCTCTCACGGCGGCAGCGCGGGTTCAAATCCCGCTGGGGTCACAACACGAAAACCCCCGGTTCACGCCGGGGGTTTTCTGCATTTAAGCACCGGTTCCTCCGCCGCCCCACGACGGGCATGTTGCCACTTTCGGCCGGTTGCAGGCGCTCTGAACCGGCCGAAAGTGGCAACACGAAGAAAGCCGGGCGGAAGCCCGAGGGTGGAACGGCGCCTAGCGGCGCTCGGTCTCGAGCGACCGGCGGGCCTCGGCGAGCTTCTGCTCGAGCTCGGCGATCGTGTCGGACGTGCTCGCGGGATAGGCGACCGGCACGCCGTCGTGCACCTCGTGCGCCGAGACACGGTGGTACGACATGCGGTCGATGAGCGCGAGAGCGAGCGCCGACAGGATGAAGACGCAGTGGATGACGACCTGCCAGAACACACGCTCGGACGTGTAGTTCTCGCCGGTGTCCTCGCCGCCGGCGCGGCCGCCCGCGATGTCGCCGACCTCGATGAAGGTCTTCAGCAGGTGGATCGACGAGATGCCGATGATCGCCATCGCGAGCTTGACCTTCAGCACGTTCGCGTTGACGTGCGAGAGCCACTCGGGCTGGTCGGGGTGGCCGTCGACGTTGATGCGCGAGACGAAGGTCTCGTAGCCGCCGATGATGACCATGATGAGGAGGTTCGCGATCATCACGACGTCGATGAGCCCGAGCACGGCGAGCATGATCTCGGCCTCGGAGATGTGCCCCTGGATGAACACCTCCTCCATGAGGTGCCAGAGCTCGATCATGAAGACGACGACGTAGATCGCCTGCGCGATGATGAGGCCGAGATACAGCGGTGCCTGCAGCCAGCGGCTCGCGAAGATCGAATACCCGATCACGGTCGAACCGGGCGACGTGCGGAAGGTGCGGGCAGGGGGCGTCGGCTGGGCGCTCACTCAGTACTCCTCGGGGGCTGGATACGCTGATTCTAGGGACTTCGGAGCTGGGCATTCGCCGCGTGCGCGACGCCGCTCAAACCTCGTCCGTCGGGGATGACGCGGCGGCCGCTCCCCGGCGACCGACCGGCGAGGCTCGGAGTAGACTCCTCGCCTCACCCCCTGCTCGAAAGGCCCCCGTGGATCTCGCCCTCCCGATCTGGTTCGAAGTCGGATCCCTCGTGGTCATCACGCTCATCCTCGTGGGTGACCTGCTCCTCGTCATCCGTCGACCGCACGTGCCGTCGCTCCGGGAATCGAGCCTGTGGGTCGCGTTCTACGTGGGCCTCGCGCTCGTCTTCGCGCTCGTCATGCTGAGCGTCGCGGGCGGGGAGTTCGCGGGTCAGTTCCTCGCGGGATGGCTGACGGAATACAGCCTCTCGATCGACAACCTCTTCGTGTTCGTCATCATCATGGCGAGGTTCTCGGTGCCCCGGAAGTACCAGCAGGAGGTGCTCATGGTGGGCATCATCCTCGCGCTCATCCTGCGCGGCATCTTCATCCTGCTCGGCGCCCAGCTCATCGAGAACTTCAGCTGGATCTTCTACGTCTTCGGCGCCTGGCTCGTCTACACCGCCATCCAGCAGGTGCGCGGCGACCACGGCGACGACGACGATAAGGACAGCCTCATCGTGCGGCTGGTGCGGAAGCGCGTGCGCGTCACCGACGAATACGACGGCATCAAGCTGCGGACGACGATCGCGGGGCAGCGCTACTTCACGCCGATGCTCATCGTCTTCATCGCGATCGGCACGACCGACCTGCTCTTCGCGCTCGACTCGATCCCCGCGATCTTCGGCATCACGCAGAGCCCGTTCATCGTCTTCACGGCGAACGTGTTCGCTCTCATGGGCCTCCGCCAGCTGTACTTCCTGCTCGGCGGTCTGCTCGAACGCCTCGAGTACCTCAAGTACGGCATCGCGTTCATCCTCGCCTTCATCGGCGTGAAGCTCGTGCTGCACGCGATGCACGCCAACGAACTGCCGTTCATCAACGGCGGCGAGCACATCGAGTGGGCGCCCGAGATCTCGACGTGGACCTCGCTCGGCGTCATCGTCGCCGCGATGGCGGTGGCGACCATCGCGAGCGTCGTCAAGGCACGCGCCGATGCGAAGAAGCGCGGCCACACGCTGAGCGACGAGGTCCCTCACTTCACCGAGGACTGAGGCTCGGGCTCACTCACTCACGAAGCCCGAGCGGGCCGTGCGCTCCTCGAGCGCCTCGAGCTCCTGGAAGAGGGTGACCTCGAGGTCGGCCGGGGCGTGCAGACGCGAGTTGACCGATCGCCACGGCGTCTCACGCGGTGCTGCGATGAGATCGGCGCCGGCCTCGACGAGTTCTGCCGTCACGGCGGGGGAGTCGTCGACCTCGAGCGCGAGCCGGATGCGGGCGCTCGGGCGGCCGTCGGCCTCCACGCGGTCGATCATCCGCACCTGCGCGGGGTTCGAGAGCTCGAGCGTCGCGATGCCGGCGTGCAGGATCGCGACGCGCGCGCCGTCCTCGCCCTCGAACGCGGCCTGAGGGCGGAGACCGAGGACGTCCCGATAGAAGACGAGCGCCTCCTCGAAGTCGTCGGTCTCGACGACGAGTCGGAGTTGGCGCACACGGTCGGCGGGCGGCGGGGTCGGGGGCTGCTGTTCCTGAGTCATGTCCGTAGGCTAAGACGTGACATCAATGTGAGGGGCAAGAGGTGCGCATCGGAGAGGTCGCGGCGAGGAGCGGGGCGAGCATCCGCTCGATCCGCTACTACGAGGAATGCGGGCTGCTCGACCCCGTGCGAAGCGGTTCGGGTCAGCGCCACTACGACGAGTCGTCGGTCGAGCGCGTGGTCATCATCAAGCAGTTGCTCGCCGCCGGCCTCGGCACCACCGCCGTCGCCGACGTGCTGCCGTGTCTCGCCGAGCCGGCGACCCAGACGTCGAGCGTGACGGCGCGGCTCCGCGTCGAGAGGGACCGGTTGTCGGTCGAGATCGCCGATCGGTTGGCGACGCGCGACGCACTCGACGCGATCATCGACGCCGCGCCGCCGCTGCCGCGTTGATACGGTGGGTTCCGGTAGATTCCTCCGCGGCGCGGAGGACGTCACGATAGCGGGGGAGTCGTCGGAGTGATCGTCGAGCGTGTCATGTCGGTCCCCGGCGGATCGGTGCGCTTCCGCTCGAGTGCGCGCAGCGACATCGGGTTGAAGCGTGCGGTCAACGAAGACAGCCTCTCGGCCGATGCCCCCGTCTTCCTCGTCGCCGACGGAATGGGCGGACACGCACGCGGAGACATCGCGAGCCGCACGACCGTGGACGTCTTCCGCGAGCACATCGCGGACGATGCGCCGTCGACGCCCGAGCGCGTTCTCGACGCCGTGCACTCCTCGAACGACGCCGTCCGCGACCTGAGCGACGAGGGCGACGTGGGCGAGATGATCGCCGGAACGACCCTCGCCGGTGTCGCATTCGTCGACGCCGGCGCGGGCGAGGGATGCCGCTGGATGGTGTTCAACGTCGGCGACTCGCGCGTCTACTCGTGGCAGGACGGGGTGCTGGCCCAGGTGAGCATCGACCACTCCGCCGTGCAGGAACTCGTCAACGCCGGTCTCATCGACGCCGAGCGCGCCGAGACCCACCCCGACCGCAACGTCATCACGCGGGCCATCGGCACCGACGAGTACGTCGACACCGACGTCTGGCTGCTTCCCGCCGACGGTGTGCGCTCCTTCCTCATCTGCTCGGACGGACTGACGAAGGAACTCGACGATCGGGCCATCTCCGAGATCCTCGCGGGGTGCGACGCTGCGCGCGACGAATCCGGCACCCTCGACAGCGACTCGCCCGCCGACCTCCTTGTCGCCGCGGCGCTCGATCGCGGGGGCCGCGACAACATCAGCGTCGTCGTCGTGGAGTCGCTCTTCACCCCGGACGGCACGTCCGCCGGGCAGTCTCCGCTCGCCTGACGCGCGCGATGACGGCGCGGAGCGGGAGCGTCGTGGGCCGGTGGTAATCTGATCGGGTGCCGTTCGGTTCGCTCCTTCTTCTCTGCCGCGACGGGTCTTAGTCCGAGACCTCCCCGTCGCGGAGTTTGTCGTCGGCTCGAACCCACTCACTGAGGAAGACGTTCACCATGACCGAAGCACCCGCCAGCACCCTGCCCCGCACCCTCGCCGAGAAGGTGTGGGACGCACACCTCGTCTCGAAGGGCGAGGACGGCACCCCCGACCTGATCTACATCGACCTGCACCTCGTGCACGAGGTGACGAGCCCCCAGGCCTTCGACGGCCTGCGCCTCGCCGGCCGACCCGTGCGTCGTCTCGACCTGACGATCGCGACGGAAGACCACAACACCCCGACGCTCGCGATCGACAAGCCGATCGCCGACCTGACGAGCCGCACGCAGATCGAGACGCTCCGCAAGAACTGCGCCGAGTTCGGTGTGCGTCTGCACTCGCTCGGCGACATCGAGCAGGGCATCGTGCACGTCGTGGGCCCGCAGCTCGGACTCACCCAGCCCGGCATCACCGTCGTCTGCGGCGACTCGCACACCTCGACGCACGGTGCCTTCGGCGCGATGGCGTTCGGAATCGGCACGAGCGAGGTCGAGCACGTGCTCGCGACGCAGACCCTGCCGCTCAAGCCGTTCAAGACCATGGCGATCAACGTCGAGGGCACGCTGCGCCCCGGCGTGACGGCGAAAGACATCATCCTCGCCGTCATCGCGAAGATCGGCACGGGCGGCGGCCAGGGCTACGTGCTCGAGTACCGCGGCAGCGCGATCCGCGCCCTGTCGATGGACGGTCGGATGACGATCTGCAACATGTCGATCGAGGCCGGAGCCCGCGCGGGCATGGTCGCCCCCGATCAGACCACGTTCGACTACCTCGAGGGTCGTGCGCACGCTCCCGAAGGATCCGACTGGGACGACGCCGTCGCCTACTGGTCGACCCTCGCGACCGATGAGGGCGCGACGTTCGACGCCGAGGTCTTCATCGACGCCGACGAGCTCGAGCCCTTCGTCACGTGGGGCACGAACCCCGGCCAGGGCGTCTCGCTCAGCCAGAGCGTTCCCGACCCCGAGCAGTTCGCCGACCCGAACGAGCGGGCCGCCGCCGAGCGCGCGCTCGAGTACATGGACCTGCAGGCGGGTACCCCGCTCAAGCAGATCCCCGTCGACGCCGTGTTCATGGGCTCGTGCACCAACAGCCGCATCGAAGACCTGCGCGCCTTCGCGTCGATCGTCAAGGGCAAGCAGAAGGCCGACGGTGTTCGTGTCATGGTCGTGCCGGGCTCGGCGCGCGTGCGCCTCGAGGCCGAGGCCGAGGGGCTCGACAAGGTCTTCACCGACTTCGGCGCCGAATGGCGCTTCGCGGGGTGTTCGATGTGCCTCGGCATGAACCCCGACCAGCTCGCTCCCGGCGAGCGTTGCGCATCGACCTCGAACCGCAACTTCGAGGGTCGTCAGGGCAAGGGCGGTCGCACGCACCTCGTCTCTCCGCTCGTCGCCGCGGCGACGGCGATCCGCGGCACGCTCTCGAGCCCGTGGGACCTCGACAACGACCATGCGGATGCCGCGAGCGGCCAGACCGCGGAGGTGGGAGCCTGATGCAGAAGTTCACGACCGTCACGGGAGTCGCCGTGCCGATGCGCCGCTCCAACGTCGACACCGACCAGATCATCCCCGCCGTCTTCCTGAAGCGCGTCACCAAGACCGGCTTCGAGGACGCGCTCTTCTACGGCTGGCGTCAGGACCCCGACTTCATCCTCAACCAGGAGCCATACCAGGGCGCCCGCGTGCTCGTGGCCGGAGCCGACTTCGGCACGGGTTCGTCGCGCGAGCACGCGGTCTGGGCGCTCCGCGACTTCGGCTTCGAAGTCGTGCTGAGCCCGCGCTTCGCCGACATCTTCCGAGGCAACTCCGGCAAGCAGGGCCTGCTCGCCGGGCAGATCACCGAGGCCGACGCCGAACGCCTGTGGGAGGCGATCGAGGCGAGCCCGGGAATAGAGATCACGGTCGACCTTGTTGCCCGTACTGCGAGCGTCGGTGACCTCACGGTCTCCTTCGAGGTCGACGATTACACTAGGTGGCGCCTGCTCGAGGGGCTCGACGACATCGGGCTCACGCTGCGTGATGAAGAGAAAATCTCGGAGTTCGAGGCACGTCGGGAGACGTGGCGGCCGAGAACACTCCCCATCCGGGAGTAACCGCTCCCGCTCCGGGAGTCGGAAGAGGCGGGAACCGACCCGGTGCCCGCCGGAACCCTCCCGATCGGGGAGGAGAGGAACATCGGTACTGTGAACACACTTCTCGAGGACGCCAAGAACCATGGATCAGCGGTGGGTATGAACGTCGACAGCATCACCATCAACGGCGGCAAGCCGTTGAACGGCCGTGTCGAACTGCGTGGCGCGAAGAACTTCGTCACGAAGGCCATGGTCGCCGCCCTGCTCGGCGAGACGCCGAGCACGCTGCGCGGGGTACCGAACATCTCCGACGTGCGCATCGTCCGCGGCCTCCTCGAGGTGCACGGCGTGAACGTCACCGAGGGAGCATCCGGAGACGACCTCATCCTCGATCCCGTGAACGTCGAGTCGGCCCACCACGCCGACATCGACGCGCACGCCGGCTCCAGCCGCATCCCGATCCTCTTCTGCGGTCCGCTCCTGCACCGCCTCGGCGAGGCGTTCATCCCCGATCTCGGCGGATGCCGCATCGGCGACCGTCCCATCGACTTCCATCTCGACGCGCTCCGCAAGTTCGGCGCCACCGTCGAGAAGCTCCCCGCCGGCATCCGCCTCACGGCACCCAACGGCCTCACGGGAACGACGGTCCACCTGCCGTACCCGAGCGTCGGCGCGACCGAGCAGGTGCTGCTCACCGCCGTCCGTGCGCGCGGTACGACCGAGCTCCGCGGAGCCGCGATCGAGCCCGAGATCATGGACCTCATCGCCGTGCTCCAGAAGATGGGCGCGCTCATCAGCTACGAGCCCAACCGCGTCATCCTCATCGAGGGCGTCGAGCACCTCTCGGGTTACGACCACCGCGCCATCCGCGACCGCAACGAGGCCGCGAGCTGGGCGGCCGCAGCCCTCGCGACCGACGGCGACGTCTTCGTCGGCGGGGCTCGTCAGGAAGACCTGATGACGTTCCTGAACGTCTTCCGCAAGGCCGGCGGCGAGTTCGACATCGTCGACGACGGCATCCGCTTCGGTCGCGCGGGCGCGCTCCGCCCCGTCGTGATCGAGACCGACGTGCACCCCGGCTTCATGACCGACTGGCAGCAGCCGATGATCGTCGCCCTCACGCAGGCCGAGGGCGAGTCGATCGTGCACGAGACGGTCTACGAGAACCGCTTCGGCTTCACCGACGCCCTCGTGCGCATGGGCGCCGACATCACGATCCACCCCAACGGGCTGCAGGGCTACCCGCGGCGCGTGCCGCACCGCAACCTCGAGCAGGCGGCGGTCATCCGGGGCGCGACCCACCTCTCGGGTGCCGACATCGAGGTTCCCGACCTGCGCGGCGGATTCAGTCACGTGATCGCGGCGTTGACGGCCGAGGGGCGCTCGCGCGTCTCGAACGTCGGCATCATCGCTCGCGGCTACGAGAACCTGCTGACGAAGCTCGAGCTCCTCGGCGCCGACATCACGCTCGACGCGTAAAGCGGGCGTCATCGCCGATAATGGGGGAGTGCCCCCTGAGACGAGCGCGGATTCCCCGCGACCCGAGCGACGACGCCGGAGTTCCGAGAAGAGCAGACCCTCGTTCTTCTGGCTCCTCGCGGCCCTCGTGCTGCCGATCCTGAGCATCGGCGTCAAGTACCGCTTCCACCATCGCGACCGTTTCCCGCTCGAGGGCGCGTTCGTGCTCGCGCCGAACCACTTCAGTGAGATCGACCCGATCGTCATGGGCGCTGCGGCGTGGAAGCTCGGCCGCGCGCCGCGCTTCCTCGCGAAGGCATCGCTCTTCCGCATCCCCGTCGTCGGGTGGATGCTCCGCACCTCGGGTCAGATCCCCGTCGAGCGCGCCGGCAGCAAGAGCCACAACGCCCTGCGTGCGGCCGAGGAGCTCGTCGAGAAGGGGCGCGTCGTCATCGTCTACCCCGAGGGTTCGCTCACGCGCGACCCCGACCTGTGGCCCATGCGCGGGAAGACCGGAGCCGTGCGCATCGCCCTCGAACGCGGCATCCCCATCGTCCCTGCCGCCCACTGGGGCACGCAGACGCTCATGCCGCGCTACGGCAAGAAGATCAGCTTCTTCCCGCGCAATACGATCGACGTCGCCATCGGCGAACCCGTCGACCTGTCGGACTTCGCCGGTCGGCTCGACTCGAGCGCGCTGAACGAGGCGACGGCGCGCGTCATGGACGCCATCGCCGAACTCCTCGGCGAGCTGCGAGGCGAGACGCCCCCGGAGACCCGGTGGGACCCGACGAAGCACGCGCAGACCGAGACGGGGCGCTTCGATGGCTAAGACGAAGACCGCGCCGCGCGCGCGCACCCGTGTCGCCGTGCTCGGCGCCGGAAGCTGGGGCACGACGTTCGCGAAGATCCTCGCCGACAGCGGGGCCGACGTCATGCTGTGGGCCCGTCGACCCGAACTCGCGCGCGAGATCAGCGAGGCGAAGCGCAACAGCGACTACCTCGCGGGCATCAACCTGCCGATCTCGCTGCGTGCGACCTCGCGTCTCGATCTCGCCCTCGCGGGTGCCGAGCAGGTCTACGTCTCGGTGCCGAGCCAGGCGCTGCGCGAGAACCTCGCCGCCGCCCAGCCGCACCTCCACGCCGATGCCACGGTCGTCTCGCTCATGAAGGGCGTCGAGAAGGGCACGGGCCTTCGCATGTCGGAGGTCGTGGCCGAGGTGCTGCGGATCGACCCCGCTCAGATCGCCGTCATCTCGGGCCCGAACCTCGCCCTCGAGATCGCCAAGGAGCAGCCGACCGCCGCCGTCGTCTCGTCGACGAGTCTCGAGACGGCCCAGGCGGTCGCCATGGTCGCTTCGAACCCGTACTTCCGCACCTTCGTCAACACCGACGTCATCGGCACCGAGTTCGGCGGGGTCCTGAAGAACCTCATCGCGGTCGCGATCGGCATCGTCGACGGCGTCGGCTACGGCGAGAACACCAAGGCGTCGATCATCACGCGCGGTCTCGTCGAGATCACCGACTTCGCCGTCGCCTACGGAGCGGCACCCGAGACGATGTCGGGCCTCGCGGGTCTCGGCGACCTCATCGCGACGTGCCAGTCGCCCCTCTCGCGCAACAACACCGCGGGCCGCCTGCTCGGGCAGGGCTACAGCGAGGCGGATGTCGTCAAGCAGATGAACCAGACGACCGAGGGGCTCGCCTCGGTGGGCCCGATCCTCGAGCTCGCGCGCGCCCAGGGCGTCGAGATGCCGATCGTCGAGCAGGTGCGGCAGGTCCTCGCCGGCACGCTCGATCCGCGTGATCTCGCACCCCACCTCACGACCGACACCGACGAGCCGCAAGGCGAAAGGACCATCGATGACAAGACTCCGGGTGGCGGTCCTCTTCGGCGGGCGTTCCAGCGAGCACTCCATCAGCTGCGCCACGGCGGGGGGAGTGCTCCACGCGATCGATCGTGATCGCTTCGAGGTGATCCCTATCGGCATCACGCGTGACGGCGCCTTCACGCTCGAAGCCGACGACCCGTCGCGGTTCGCCCTCGACCCGGCTCACATGCCCGAGGTCGTCGACAACGGCACGCGCGTGCACTGGCCCGAGAGTTCGACCTCGCGCGAGGTGACCGTCACTGCTGCTGACGGTCGGGTGACCTCTCTCGGCGACATCGACATCGTCTTCCCGATCCTGCACGGTCCGTTCGGCGAGGACGGCACCCTGCAGGGTCTCCTCGAACTCGTCGGCCTCCCGTACGTCGGTTCGGGCGTGCTCGCGAGCGCGCTCGGCATGCACAAGCACTTCGCGAAGACGGTGCTGCAGGGCGCGGGCATCGCGGTCGCGCCGTGGCGCACCCTGACGGCGCGCCAGTGGGCCGAGTCGCCGGATGCCGCACGCGAGGCGTTCACGGCGCTCGGCGCTCCCGTGTTCGTGAAGCCCGCACGGGCCGGATCGAGTGTCGGCGTGAGCAAGGTCACGGTCGAAGCCGACCTCGCCGCGGCCGTCGAGACGGCTCTCGCCGAGGACGACGTCGTACTCATCGAGGGCATGGTCGTCGGCCGTGAGGTCGAGATCGCGGTGCTCGGCGGGCGACCGGGCGAACCCGCTCGCGCCTCGGTCGCGGGCGAGGTCGTCGTGACGGGCCGCGACTTCTACGACTTCGAGGCGAAGTACCTCGCCGCTCCCGGTGTCGACCTCATCTGCCCGGCCGATCTCGGTGACGAGCGGTTGGCCGAGATGGCGGATCTCGCGATCCGCGCCTTCGAGGCGATCGGAGCAGAAGGGTTGGCGCGCGTCGACTTCTTCCTCACCGACGACGGATTCGTGATCAACGAGCTCAACACGATGCCCGGGTTCACACCCATCTCGATGTTCCCGACGTGCTGGCTCAACTCGGGGCTCAGCTACCCCGAGCTCATCACGGAGCTCATCGAGGTCGGCTACGCGCGCGGAATCCGCGTCGGCTAGTCCTCATTGGTCGGCGTCGGCACCGGCGTGGCGTCGTCATAGCTGACGCAGCCGCCGTCGACGGGGATCGTCGAGACGGCGGCGCTCAGGTCGGCGAGCACGGTCGATCCGGCGACGGCGTCACCGTTGATGATGACCTCGGTGGCCGGGGTGCGGCCGTACGTCACGAAGCGGTAGTTCGGCGCGTCCGAGTCGTCGGTGATCCAGTCGACGCCGTTGACGGCATTGCACGGCAGGGTCGTCGGGCCGGGCACCTCGACGCCGCAGCGGAGGATGACGGAGGTGGGCGAGCCCCATGCACCGGTGCCCTGGGCGTTCGTCTCGCGACGGTCGAGGTCGGCGACGCTGTCGGGCAGTCGAACGATGATGTCGGCGCATGCCGCATCGATGCCGTCGTCGGCACGCTCGAGGGCGACGGGGTTCGCGCACGCGGCGAGGCCGGAAGCGAGGGAGAGGGCTGCGAGCGCGAGGACGGCGCGTCGAATCGATCGGTGAGGCATCCCACTCAGGCTACCGTGAGGATATGAGCGAACCGACCGATGAAGCCGTCCTCGGCGACCTCGCCGAGACCGACATCCTCGCGCGGATCTTCCCGCGCCTGCCCGGTGCGGCGGCCGCGATCGTGGGCCCGGGGGATGACGCAGCCGTGATCGCCGCGGCCGACGGGCGTTTCGTCGTGACGACCGACATGATGATCCACGGACCGGACTTCCGGCTCGCGTGGTCGACGCCCTACGAGCTCGGCTGGAAGGCCGCGGCGACGAACCTCTCCGACGTCGCCGCGATGGGCGCGCGGCCCTCGGCGCTCGTCGTCGCGCTCGCCGCTCCCGCCGACTGGCCCGTGGCGGCCGTCGAGTCGTTCGCCGACGGTCTCCGTGAGGCGTGCGACGCACTCGCGCCGGGGTGCGGAGTCGTCGGCGGAGACCTCTCGGTCTCGCCCGTGCTGACGATCGCGATCACGGCGTTCGGCGACCTCGAGGGCCGGACTCCCGTGCTGCGTTCCGGTGCGCGCGACGGCGACGTCGTGGCGCACGCGGGGCGTCGGGGCGCTGCGGCACGGGGCCTGCGGCTGCTCTTCACCGAGGGTGTCGATGCCGACGGACATCCCGACGCCGAGCGCACCGCGCGCCTCCGCCGGGAGCAGCCCCTCGCTCTCGCCGCTCAGCTCGCGCCCGAACCGCCGATCTCGTCGGGCGTCGATGCGGCGACGGCGGGGGCGACGGCGATGCTCGACGTCTCCGACGGTCTCGCGCGTGACGCGCGTCGCATCGCCGAGGCGAGCGGCGTCCGCATCGACTTCGATTCGGCCGCACTCGGCGACGACCCTGTCTTCGCGCTCGGCGGAGGCGAGGATCACGGTCTGCTCGCGACGTTCCCCCCGGGCGCGCCGATCCCCGACGGATTCCGGGTACTCGGGCTCGTCGTCGACGGCGCCGGGGTGAGCCTCGACGGCAAGGCGATCGATCCCGCGGGGTGGGACCCTTACTCGGGCTGGGACGGCTCGGCGGGCTGAGCCCACCAGAGCACGGTCTCGCCGTAGTTGCGACGTCGGTCGAGCTCGATGCCGGCCGGCCAGCGCGGCTCGGGCGAGCGCGAGCTCCGCTCGACGATGACGATCGCGTCCTCCGCGAGGAGGGGGGCGAGCGCGGCGAGGTTGTGCTCGAGTTCGGTCTCGCCGAGGTCGTACGGCGGATCGACGAAGACGACGTCGAACTCGGCGCGCGACGCATCGAGGAACGACTGCACGGGCTGCGTCGTCACCCCGATCTGCGGTCGGGCGCTCTTCGGAGCCGCGCGGATCACGGCCTCCGCGTTCCGGCGACAGACGGCGGCCGCGTCACCGTTCTTCTCGACGAGGGTCACGAGCCGTGCGCCGCGGCTGGCGGCTTCGAGGCCGAGCGCGCCTGAGCCCGCGTACAGATCGAGGATGCGGGCGTCATCGACGGCATCGCGCGCCTCGAGGGCCGAGTAGACGGCCTCGCGCACACGGTCGCTCGTGGGCCTCGTGCCCGTGCGCGGCACGGCAAGCGTCTGCGAGCCCGCGAAGCCCGCGATGAGTCTGGTCATCGCCCCGAGCTTAGCCGCGTCGGTGGTGTAGGTCAGAATGGACGGGTGGATGACG
Organism: Agromyces atrinae; assembly: GCF_013407835.1. Classification (NCBI taxonomy): domain Bacteria; kingdom Bacillati; phylum Actinomycetota; class Actinomycetes; order Micrococcales; family Microbacteriaceae; genus Agromyces; species Agromyces atrinae. Next base: position 251,899 of record NZ_JACCBI010000001.1, read on the forward strand.
ACCTTCGACCCATCGACCAGAAACTCCTCGACGCACTCTGGGACTTCTCCGACGCGACCGCGTCCGAGAATCGCTTCACGGGTGCACTCGCCGTCGTGTCCGACGACGCGGCGCGCGCGATCCTCGTGACGCAGCTCGCACGAGCCGTCGGTGCGCAGGACGAGCGCTCCGACGAAGCGTTCGCGCTGCTCGACTCGCTCGACTCGAGCGGCTCACCGAGCATCGCTGCGCGCGTCCTCCTCGAACGGGGCCGTCTGACCGCCTACACGGGCCAGGTCGACGAGGCGGTTCCCCTCCTCACCAATGCGGTGCGTGAGGCGGCCGCGGCCGGCGAGACGTTCCTCGTCCTCGATGCGCTGCACCTGCTCGCGGTCGTCGACGAGGGGCACGAGGAGGAGTGGGCGGGCGAGGGCTTCGCGCTCCTCGACGGTCTCACCGACACGCGTCTCCTCCGCTGGGGTGTCGCCGTCAACAACAACCTCGCGTGGACGTTCATGAACCGCGAGCAGCCGGCCGAGGCGCTGACGTACTTCGAGGCGGCACGCGACGTCGCCGAACGGCACGGCACGACCGAACAGAAGCGCGTCGCCCGCTGGGCCATCGCGCGGTGCCTCCGTGAGCTCGGGCGCACCGACGAGGCGCTCGCGATCCAGAACGATCTCGCTCGCCTCGATCCGGCCGACCCGTACGTGATCGAAGAGCTCGAGGTGCTCACAGGAGTGTCGCCCGCGGCCTCCGAATGACGCTCGACTCCGACTCCGACGCACTCGATGTGCGGCTGCGTTCCGTCCTCGACCCGAAGACCGCAGACGCCCTCAAGCGAGCCTTCGGACACGAGACGCTCGGCGACTTCCTCTCGCACTACCCCCGGCGCTACGCCCGCCGCGGCGAGCTCACGGTGCTCGCCGACCTGCCCACCGACGAGAACGTCACGATCGTCGCCGACGTCGCCTCGGTGTCGGAGCGCTCGATGCAGAAGCGTCGTGGGTCGCTCCTCGAGGTCACGATCACCGACGGAACGGGCAGCCTGAAGCTCACCTTCTTCAACCAGTCGTGGCGGAAGAACGAGCTCGTCCCCGGCAAGCGCGGCGTGTTCGCGGGCAAGGTCACCCTGTACCGCAACGAGCGTCAGCTCACCCACCCCGAGTACAAGCTCTTCGACGACGAGGCCGACGCCGAGGAGATCGCCCGCTGGGCGACGGCGCCGATCCCGTTCTACCCGGCCACCGCCGCACTGACGAGCTGGAACATCGAGAAGGCGATGCGCATCGCGCTCCAACAGCTCGGCGGCGTCGCCGACCCCGTGCCCGACGAGGTGCGCGCCGAACTCGGGCTCCTCTCTCATCGACGCGCGCTCGAACTCGTGCATCGCCCCGACGACGACTCCGAGTGGGCTCGCGCGCGTCGCACGCTGCGATTCACCGAGGCCTTCGTGCTGCAGGCCGCGCTCCTCCAGGAGCGCCACCGTCTGCGCTCGCACATGACGGCACCGCGACTGCCCGTGCCGGGCGGCTATCTCGAGCGTTTCGACGCGGCGCTGCCCTTCACGTTGACGTCCGACCAGCAGCAGGTGGCCGGCGAGATCGCGAACGACATCGCCGCCGTGCTGCCGATGAACCGGCTCGTGCAGGGCGAGGTCGGTTCGGGCAAGACCGTGCTCGCCGTGCGCGCGATGCTCGCCGTCGCCGATTCGGGCGGGCAGTCGGCGCTGCTCGCTCCCACCGAAGTCCTCGCCGGTCAGCACCTCCGGTCGATCGTCGCCCTCCTCGGCCCCGACCTCTCGGCCGAACTCATGCCGACGATCCTCACCGGCTCGCTCCCGACGGCCGAGCGCAAGCGCGCTCTCCTCCGTTCGGTCTCGGGGCAGTCGCGCATCGTCGTGGGAACGCACGCGCTCCTCGGTGACGCGGTGTCGTTCTACGACCTCGGGCTCATCGTCGTCGACGAGCAGCACCGCTTCGGAGTCGACCAGCGAGAGGCGCTCCGCCTCAAGGCCGAGCAGCCTCCGCACGTGCTCGTGCTGACCGCGACGCCGATTCCCCGCACGGTCGCCATGACGGTCTTCGGCGACCTCGACGTCAGCACCATCGCCGAGCTCCCCGCGGGGCGGGCGGGCATCGAGTCGTTCGTCGTGCCCCTCGCCGAGAAGCCGCTGTGGGTCAATCGGGTGTGGCAGCGACTGTCGGAGGAGCTCGCCCTCGGCCGGCAGGCGTTCGTCGTCTGCCCCGCCATCGAGCCGCGCGAGGCCGCCGAGGGCGACGAGGGCCCGCCCGCGGCGAGCGTCGTCGCCGTCCTCGACGAGCTCCGACGGCACCCGGCGCTCACCGGGCGAAGCATCGAGGCGCTCCACGGCCGGCTGCCGAGCGACGAGAAGGACCGCTTGATGCGTGCCTTCGCCGCCGGAGAGATCGACGTGCTCGTCGCGACGACCGTGATCGAGGTCGGCGTCGACGTGCCGAACGCCTCGATGATGATCGTCCTCGACGCCGACCGGTTCGGCGTCTCGCAGTTGCACCAGTTGCGCGGTCGTGTCGGTCGTGGCGGTCTGCCCGGGCTCTGCCTGCTCGTGACGCACGCCGAGAGCGAATCGCTCGGCCGTCAGCGCGTCGACGCGGTGGCATCGACGCTCGACGGCTTCGAACTCGCCGAAGCCGACCTCGAGCTGCGTCACGAGGGCGACGTGCTCGGCAGCAATCAGTCGGGCGCTCGGTCGTCGCTCAAACTGCTGCGCGTCGCACGTGATGGCGACGTCATCGCCGACGCGCGTCGGCTCGCGGGCGGCGTCGTCGATTCCGATCCCGCCTTCGCGCGTCATCCTGCCCTCGCGGCCGCCGTCCGCCGCCGCCTCGACGAGCGCGAACGCGACTTCCTGAACAAGACCTGAGATTGCTGTCTGAGCGCGACCTGAGACTCCCTCTCCGACCGGTCCGCGCCGTTCTCCCGCCAGTAGGGTGGGGTTATGCCTCGGATCGCTGTCGTCCCCGGATCGTTTGACCCTGTCACACTGGGCCACCTCGACGTGATCAGGCGTGCTGCGGGCCTCTACGACGAACTGCACGTCGTCGTCGTGCACAACCCGGGCAAGTCGGCTCTGCTGCCCATCACGAAGCGCGTCGAGCTCATCGAGGAGGCGATCGCGGAGGCCGGTATCGAGGGCCAGATCGTGGTCGCGTCGTGGAGCATGGGTCTGCTCGTCGACTACTGCACGGATGTCGGGGCGAGTGTGCTCGTCAAGGGCATCCGTTCGCAGGTCGACGTCGCCTACGAGACCCCCATGGCGATCGTGAACCGCGATCTGGCGGCCGTCGAGACGGTGTTCCTCCTGCCCGACCCCGCGCACGCCTACGTCTCGAGCTCGCTCGTGCGCCAGGTGTCAGGGCTCGGCGGCGAGGTCGGTCCCTACGTTCCCCCCGTCGTCGCCGAGTACCTCCAAGGAGCCCGAGAGAGATGAACGTCAACGCGACCCGAACGCCGACCGACACCGAAGTCGCCCCGCCCGTCGATGATGCGATCCTCGCGATCGATGACGTCGGCGTGCGGGCCGAGCGCATCATCGCGAACATCGAGGCCGTCATCGACGGCAAGCACGATGCCGTCACGACGGCGCTGACCGTCCTCCTCGCCGAAGGGCACCTCCTCATCGAGGACGTTCCGGGCGTCGGAAAGACGATGCTCGCCAAGGCGCTCGCCAAATCGGTGGACTGCACCGTCAGCCGCATCCAGTTCACGCCCGACCTGCTGCCGTCGGACGTCACGGGCGTCTCGATCTTCAACCAGGCCGAGCGCCGGTTCGAGTTCAAGCCCGGGGCGGTCTTCGCGAACATCGTCATCGGCGACGAGATCAACCGCGCGAGCCCGAAGACGCAATCGGCCCTCCTCGAGTGCATGGAGGAGCGTCAGGTCACGGTCGACGGCTCCACGCACCATCTGCAGACGCCGTTCACCGTCGTCGCGACGCAGAACCCGATCGAGATGGAGGGCACGTACGCCCTCCCCGAGGCTCAGCGCGACCGCTTCATGGCGCGCATCTCGATGGGGTACCCCGACGAGCAGCACGAGCTCGAGATGCTCAGCACGCGTGAGACGACGAGTCCGCTCGAGCAGATCGGGGCCGTCGTCTCGGGCGCCGAGCTCCGCCGCATGATCGCGACCGTGCGACACGTCTACACCTCTCAGCCCGTCAAGGAGTACGCCGTCGCGCTCGTCCGTGCGACGCGTGACGACCGGGAGCTGCGGCTGGGCGCGAGCCCGCGCGCGACGCTCCAGCTCGTCCGCGCGGCGAAGGCGCTCGCCGCCATGCGCGGCCGCGACTTCGTGCTGCCCGACGACATCGACGAGCTCGCGCTCCCCGTGCTCGGGCACCGGCTCGTCCCGACGGCTCGCGCGCTCGGTCAGCACCACCTCGAGAGCGGTTCGCTCATTGACGGGATCGTGCATCGCATCGTGCAGGCGACTCCCGTTCCGCTCGGTGGAACGAAGCGAGACTGACGGAATGCCCCGACTGAGGCGGCTCCGGATGACGCGGTGGCCGAGGCCCACGCGCCGCGGGGTCGTGCTCGTGCTCGTCGGCGTCGTCCTCTTCGCGGTCGCCCTGTTCCTCGACCGGCGCGATCTGATCTTCCTCGCTCTCATCGGCGTCGCCCTGCCGCTCGTCGCTCTCGCCTTCGTCGCGTTGCGCCGAATGAGTCTGCACGTGTCGCGCGCATTCTCGCCGAGCGTCGTCTCGGCGGGAGGCACAGCGCGCGTCTCGCTCCTCGTCACGAACACGGGCCGCCGATCGACCGACTCCGCCCGGTGGAGGGACATCTCCCCGTTCGCGGCCGGGGATGATGCGAGCGGACCCGTCCCCGCACTCGGTCGCCACACGGGTGGCTCTCGCGGGGGAGATGACACGGTCGAGCTCTCGTACTCGATCGACCTCACGCGACGCGGTGTCTTCGGCGTCGGCCCCGTCGCCGTCACGATGAGCGACCCCTTCGGTCTGGCGACGTTCGACCGTGCGTTCGGCGAAGCGCACGACATCATCGTGACGCCGCGCGTGAGCGTGCTGGGAGGTCCGCGAGGCGGTGCGGCGGCGATCGATGGCGCTCTCCAGGAGCGACTGCGTCAGACGATGCCGAACTCCGACGAGCTCATCGCTCGCGAGTACCGACACGGAGATCCCTTGCGGCGTGTGAACTGGCCGGCGACGGCGCGCCACGGCGAACTCATGGTGCGGCAGGAGGAGCAGCGATCGAACCCGGGCGCCCGCCTCATCATCGACACGTCGATGTCGGGGCATCACCGCCACTCGGTCTTCGAGCACGCCGATCGGAGCGGTCACGTCGATGCCGGCTTCGAACGCGTCGTCGAGATGGCGGCGTCGGTGGGTGCACACCTGCTGCGCAGCGGTTTCCGACTCGAGGTCAGTGAGACGGGGCCGAGCATCCTCGAGCCGAGCGTCGAGCGCACGCGAGGCGGCCTCTTCGGCGACTCGCCCACGGAGTTCGCGATGCCTGGCGGCGATGCCGAGCTGCTCGAGAGCCTCGCTCACCTGCCGACGCCCACGGACCGCACCGACCGGCGCGATGCGCACGACGACGATCCACGGTCGGCCGTGCGAACGCCGCTCCGCGTGACACGCACCCCCGGTTTCGCCGTCCTCGCCGACATCGACCTCGACGAGGCCGATGCGCTCGCCGCGCTCGGAGTCGGCTTCGAGCCGGCGGTCGCCTTCGTCCTCTCCACGGTCGGTGAGGAGGCGCGCGAGAGGCTCGCCGCGTCAGGGTGGACGTGTGTGCCGCTCGGGTACGCCCAGGACCTCGAGTCGGTCTGGGAATCGGTCGACGTCTCGTCGGGGGTGGTCTCGAATGGCCGCTGACACCAGACGACGGGCTCCGGCGCGGAGCGGGATCGGTCTCGCCCTGGCGGCTCTGCTCCTCGTGCTCATCTCGTTGACGGCCCTTGCTCCGCTCCTCCAGGGCGCCGGGTGGTGGTGGTCGTCGGCGTTCTTCGCGAGCCTCATGCTGCTGGTTCCCGTGGGGCTCCGCGCCCTGCGTCTCCGCCGCGCCTGGATTCCCGTGGTCGACGCTCTGCTCCTCGTCGCGGCCCTGACGCTCTTCTTCGGCGGCGGATCGGGCTTCCTCGGGTTCATCCCGACCCCGGAGACGATCGGCGTCTTCAGCGCGCTCGTCGATTCAGGGGCCGCGTCGATCCAGCAGCAGTCCGCCCCCGCGATCGCCACCCCGGGTCTCCTGTTCCTCCTCGCCGTCGGGGCGGGCATCATCGGCTTCGTCACGGATGTCGTCGTGCAGACGCTCCGCATGCCGGCGCTCGCCGCGCTGCCGGTGCTCGTGCCTATCGTCGTTCCCGGACTCATCGTCGAGGGCGGCACCGAGTTCGGCATCCTCGTCCTCTCGGGCGTCGCGTATCTCGTCCTCCTTCGCGTCGACGTCCGCGCCCGCAGATCGGCGATGGATGACGGTGTCGCCGCACCGGGCCCGCGGGGCGCCCGACGGTCCACCGTCGGAGCGACGCTCGGACTCGCGGGTGTGGGTCTCCTCGCGGCATCCGTGCTCGCCGCCGCCACACCGAGCATCTCGACGACCTATCTGTTCGGCACGGGACCGCGCGGCGCGCTCTTCGGCGCGGGGGTCAACCCGTTCATCAATCTCGGCCAGGACCTCCGCCGCGACCTCCCGGTCGACGCGTTCCACTACTCGTCGGACGAGAACGTCCGCCCGTACTTCTCGCTCATGACGCTCGACAACTTCGACGGGCTCAACTGGCGTGCGGCGTCACGGGAGCTCGACGCCGAGAACACGCCCGACGCGATCCCGGCGCCTCCCGGTCTCTCCGACGGAGTCGACCGGTCGACCCAGGAGATCACGGTCGTCATCGACGACCTCAGTACCTCCTGGCTCCCCGTGCCGTACCCGGCCACGGGTATCGCCGGGCTCGACGGCGAGTGGTTCTGGGAGGAGACGACGCGTTCCATCGCGAGCGCCGACTCGACGACGATCGGTGAGCGCTACGTCGTCGACGTGCTGCAGCTCGACCCGACGCCCGAGCAGCTGCGAGCGGCGAGCGTCTCCCTCCCCGAGGAGATGGCGCCCTACCTCGCCCTGCCCGACGGATCGCCGCCCGTGCTCGCCGAGACGGCGCTCGCCGTGACGTCGACGGCCGGCTCGCCGTACGACGCGGCCGTCATGCTGCAGCGGTACCTGCGCGGGGCCGACTTCACCTACTCGACCGAGGCTCCCGTCGACGAGGGGTACGACGGGGCGGGTATCGAGATCGTCGCCCGCTTCCTCGAGGAGAAGACCGGCTACTGCGTGCACTTCGCCTCGACCATGGCGGTGCTCGCACGCGAGATCGGCATCCCGGCGCGAGTCTCGATCGGATTCACATCGGGTACGTCCGCGGGAACGGCGTTCGCCGGGCGCACCCGTTTCGACGTCGACACCCACGATCTGCACGCCTGGCCCGAGCTGTACTTCGAGGGCATCGGATGGCTGCCCTTCGAGCCCACCCCGAGTCGCGGATCCGTTCCCGACTACAGCAGGCCGGCCTCGGTCGACACGTCGGGGGAGGCGGCGCCCGCCGCGCCGTCCGAGTCGAACGTCAATCCCGACACGGGTCTGCCCGAACTCTCCGACCCTGAGCCCGTCGCTCCCTCCACGACCGCCGCGAGCGAGACGACCTACGAGTGGCTCGGCCTCGCTGCCCTCGTCGTCTTCATCCTGCTCGTGCCGGCCTTCATCCGTGTCGTCGTGCGAGCGTCGCGCCTGCGTCGGACGAGATCTCCCGACGATCCCGCCGAGGCGGCCTGGACGGAGATCGGCGCGAGTGCGACCGACCTCGGCTTCGGCCCCCTCGACGTCGAGTCGCCACGGGCCTTCGCGACGCGTCTCGAGACCCAGCCCGGATTCCGCGATGACGATGCCCGTCGGGCGTTGCGTTCCGCCCTCGTCCGTGTGGAACGCGAACGGTACGGTCGCGCGATCTTGCCGGGGGAGGCGCAGGACGCCGTGGATGACGCGCGCGACGTCATCCGCTCGCTCGGAGCCGGCCAGTCGCTCCTCGTCCGGGTGCGCTCGGTCGTCCTCCCGATGTCGCTCGCTCGTTCGCTTCTGGCGTTCGCGGCGGGCAGCGGCCCGCGGCGCGCGTAGACTCGACCCTCGTGAGTATCAGGAATTCGCCCTTCGGCGTCAACGTGCGCGACCTCATCGGTCGTCCCGGCGAGATGCGCGAGCACGATCTCGAGATCACTCTGACCGAGCAGTGGGGCGAGGGCCTCGTCGCCGTTCAGAACGGCGAGACCGTCGATGTCGCACTGCGTCTCGAGTCGGTTCACGAGGGCGTCCTCGTGACGGCCGAGGTCGACGCCGAGGCCGACGGACAGTGCGGTCGATGCCTCATCGACATCCGCCTTCCGGTCGAAGTCGAGTTCCAGGAGCTTTTCGCGTATCATTCTGAGGAAGCTTCTGAGTATGAGGTTCAAGACGACCACGTGGATCTTGAACCACTCATCCGAGATGCGGTAGTGCTGGCACTACCGTTCCAGCCGGTCTGCCGGCCGGACTGCCCCGGACTCGATCCCGAGACCGGACTGCGTCTGGCTGACCACCCGGAACTCAGCGTGACTGAAGCGACCGACCTGCGATGGTCTGCGCTCACGGATTTTCAAGCTTCCACAGACAGCGGGTCGGGCCAAGAGCCTCGGTCCGATCAGCAGAGAGAGAGTTAGTCATGGCTGTTCCGAAGCGGAAGAAGTCGCGCGCCAACACCCACGCGCGTCGGTCGCAGTGGAAGGCAGAGGCCCCCACGCTCGTCAAGACCATCGAGAACGGCAAGGTCGTCTACAGCCTTCCCCACCGCGCCAAGGTCGTCGAGGACTCCGCGGGCACCCCGCTGTTCCTCGAGTACAAGGGCCGCAAGGTCGCTGACGTCTGATCAGCGCCTCTCCAGCGAACGACCGGTCGTGACTGACGCGGAGCCCACGCTCGACTCCCTGAAGGAGATCCTCCAGGTCGAGATCGATGCCGATCTGCTCCAACTCGCTCTCACGCACCGGTCTTTCGCGTACGAGAACGGTGGAATACCGACGAATGAGCGTCTCGAGTTCCTCGGCGACGCCATCCTCGGTCAAGCGGTGACGGTCAGTCTCTTCCGGGACAACCCCGATCTCGACGAGGGCGAGCTCGCCAAGCGACGCGCGAGCCTCGTGTCGAGTGCGGCTCTCGCCGAGGTCGGTCGCGCGATCGGGCTCGGCCCGCACGTGCGGCTGGGCCGTGGCGAGACGATGACGGGTGGAGCCGACAAGGGCTCGATCCTCGCCGACACGGTCGAAGCCGTCATCGGCGCGGTCTTCATCGACCGCGGTCCCGATGTGGCCACCGACCTGGTGATGCGACTCATCGGTCCGCTCATGCGCGACCCCTCGCGCTTCGGCGTCTCGATGGACCCGAAGACGAGCCTGCAGGAGCTCGCAGCGCGGCGCGGACTCGGCTCACCCCTCTACGCGGTGACCGAGAGCGGCCCCGACCACAACAAGCACTTCATCGCGACGGTCACGGTCGGCGACCTCGTGCAGGCGTCGGGCGGCGGCTCGAGCAAGAAGGCCGCTGAGATGGCTGCCGCGCTCGAGGCGTGGTCGTCGATCGCTCCGCGTGCCTGAACTCCCCGAGGTCGAGGTCGTCCGTTCCGGGCTCGACCCCGCCGTCACCGGGGCGACCATCGCGGGCGTCGAGGTCTTCGAACCGCGATCCCTCAAGCGTCATGACGCGGCTACCGGCCGTTTCTCCGATCTCCTCGAGGGGTCGACGTCGCTCGCGGCCGTCCGCCGCGGCAAGTTCCTCTGGTTTCCGCTCTCCTCCGGGCGTGCGCTCGTCGCGCACCTCGGCATGAGCGGGCAGATTCTGCTGCGCGCTCCCGGCCATGCCGAAGCGGGTCACCTGCGTCTTCGTCTGCACCTCGACCACCCGACGCACGGTGAGCTCTGGCTCAACTTCGTCGATCAGCGCATCTTCGGCTCGATGGCCGTCGATCGTCTCGTGCCGACGGACGACGGCGAGATCGCCGGATTCTCGGGCTCGGCGACGGGGGAGTGGCAGCGCTCCCTGCCGAGCCAGGTCGCGCACATCAGTCGCGACCCGCTCGACCCCGCGTTCGACGACCGGCGCTTCCGCCGAGCCCTCCGATCGCGTTCGTCGGCGATCAAGCGCGTCATGCTCGACCAGACGGTCGTGAGCGGCATCGGCAACATCTACGCCGACGAGGCGCTCTGGGCCGCGCGCATCCACGCCGAGCAGCCGGCATCCACTCTCTCCGACGCCCGCGCCGCGACCCTCCTCGCCGAGGTGCGCGCCGTGCTCCGTCGCGCTCTCGCCGAGGGCGGGACGAGCTTCGACGCGCAGTACGTCAACGTCAACGGGGCCTCGGGTTACTTCTCACACTCGCTCAACGTCTACGGCAAGCAGGGAGCGGCGTGCCCGCGGTGCGGAACGACGATCGTGCGTGAGGCCTTCATGAACCGCGGCTCGCACTTCTGCCCGCGCTGTCAGCGGGTGCGGGCGGCGACGCGTCGCGGCGCGGATCCCCGCTGATCGGCTCGCCCTCCGGTACCGTGGACGCGAGCGCAGGCCTCGAGTGCCGAGCGCCGTCGAAAGGTGAGCCGTGTATCTGAAGAGCCTGACCCTCAAGGGGTTCAAGTCCTTCGCTCAACCGACCACTTTCGCGTTCGAACCGGGGGTGACGTGCGTCGTCGGCCCGAACGGCTCCGGCAAGTCGAACGTCGTCGACGCCCTCGCCTGGGTCATGGGCGAGCAGGCCGTGAAGACCCTGCGCGGCGGCAAGATGGAGGACGTCATCTTCGCGGGCACCTCGACGCGCGGGCCGCTCGGCCGCGCGGAGGTCGCCCTCACGATCGACAACTCCGACGGTGCGCTTCCGATCGAGTACAGCGAGGTCACCATCTCGCGCACGCTCTTCCGCAACGGTTCGAGCGAGTACGCGATCAACGGCGACGCGTGTCGACTGCTCGACGTCCAGGAGCTCTTGTCCGACTCGGGTCTCGGCCGAGAGATGCACGTCATCGTCGGCCAGGGCCGCCTCGACTCGGTGCTGCACGCGAGCGCGGAGGACCGCCGCGGCTTCATCGAGGAGGCCGCCGGAATCCTGAAGCACCGCCGGCGCAAGGAGAAGACCCTCCGCAAGCTCGATGCGATGCAGACGAACCTCACGCGGTTGAGTGACCTCGCGGGCGAGATCCGGCGTCAGCTGAAGCCGCTCGGGCGTCAGGCCGAGGTCGCTCGCGAAGCGCAGACCATCGCCGCCGTCGTCCGCGACGCGCGCGCCCGCCTGCTCGCCGACGAGGTCGTGGGTCTCCGCCGCGCGCTCGACGAGTACGGGCGCAGCGAGCACGAGCGCCATTCCGAGCGCATCGTCCTCCAGGAGCAGCTCGAACAGAAGCAACTGCGCATCGCGCGGCTCGAGCAGGCGCAGCAGGGCGACGCCGTCGATGACGCGCGCCGCACGAGCTTCGCCCTCGAGTCGGTGCACGAGAAGCTCCGCGGGCTCTTCACCCTCGCGAACCAGAGGCTCGCCCTGCTCGGCGGCGAGGCGCCGTCGACGGATGCCTCTCCGAGCGTCACCCGAGCGATGATCGACGCTGCCCGAGCCGAGCTCGCCGACCTCCGCATCGAGGTCGAGGCGGCGGGTGTACGTCTCGAGGGCGCCCAGGCGGCGACGCGCGGTGCCCGCACCTCCCTCGATTCGGTCGATGCCGAGATCGCGGCGCAGAGTGCGCTCGTCTCGCGTCACGACCTTGAGATCTCGAAGCTCACCGGGCAGGCCGATGCCGCCGCATCCCGGCTCGCTGCCGTCCGGGGCGAGGTGCTGCGGCATGAGAACGCCCTCGAGGCGGCCCGTGAGCGTCGCGAGATCGCGCAGGCGCGCTTCGCCGAGGTCGAACTCGCGGCCGCCGAGAGCGACCTCGGAGACACCGATCTCGACGAGGCGTACGAACTCGCACAGGGCGCGGTCTTCGAGGCCGAGGGCGAGATCGAACGGCTCCGCGACGAACTGCACGCCCACGAACGTGAGCGCGATGCCCTGGCTGCGCGCACGAGTGCGCTCTCGCTCGCCCTCGACGTCGAAGACGGCTCGGCCGAGATCCTCCGAGCCGGTCTCGCCGGGGTGCGCGGCCGCGTCGCCGACGCGGTGCAGGTGCATCCGGGCTTCGAGACGGCCGTGAACGCCGCCCTCGGCTCGCTCGCGGACGCCGTCCTCGTCGATACGGCCGATCACGCGGTCGCCGCGATAAGGTTCGCGGTCGCCTCCGACCTCGGGCGCGTCGACGTCGTCATCGCCGAGTCCTCGGGCGGGCGGCCGAATGCGTGGCCGGATGTCGCGGGCGTCGTCTCCGCTCGATCCGTGGTGTCGGCTCCGGCCGGTGTGCTCGGCGTCCTCGACTTCGTCGGCATCGCCGACGACCTCGCCGCAGCGCGAACAGCGGCGCCCCAACTCGCCCAGGCCGCCCTCGGCGGGCCGATCACGCTCGTCACGCGCGCGGGCGACGTGCTCACGGAGTACGTGCTGAGCGGCGGGTCGGGTGACGCCCGCGGCCGCATCGAACTCATCGCCGAACGCGACACCGCGGCCGAGCGGCTCGACGAGGTCTTCCACGCGATCGAGCGCGCCCGCTTCGCGCTTGCCGAGCAACGCGCCCTCGTGCAGAACGCGAAGGAGCAGTCGACGAGGGCCCTCGCGTCGCTCCGCGAGTTCGACGCGCAACTCGCGGCGCGCACCGAGCAGCTGAACCGCGCGCGCGTGCAGACCGAAGCAGCCGCCGCCGAACTCGAACGCCTCGAGACGACCGAACGCAACGCGCGCGAGCGCGTCGCCGAGGCCGAGGCGGTCGCGGCGTCGGCGAAGTCCGATCTCGAGACCGCCCGCTCCCGGCCGCGCCCCATGCTCGACGTGTCGGCCCGAGACGCCCTGCTGGTCGAACTCGAGGGTGCGCGAGAGCGCGAGGTCGAGGCGCGTCTGCACCTCGAGACCGCGCGCGAGCGCGTTCGCGCCGAAGAGCTGCGCATCACCGGCATGGACCGTCAGCTCGAACTCGATCGACGCGCAGCCGAGGAGGCCGCGCGCCGTGCCGTCATCCGTCGCCGTCAGCTCGACGCCGCGACGCGCGTCGCCGACGCACTGCCCGCGGTGCTCACGTCGATCGATGCGGCCGTCGTCGAAGCGAAGCTCGTGCTCGCGAAGGCGGAGCAGGCGCGATCGGAGCAGAACGAGGAACTCGTCGCCCTGCGACGCGAGGAGTCGGCCCTCCGCGAGCGGTTGCAGGCCGTCACCGAGAACGTGCACGGGCTCGAACTGCAGATCTACGAGAAGAAGCTCCACCTCTCGGGCCTGCTCGAGCGAGCCGGCAGCGAACTCGGTCTCGTGGAGGACGTCCTCGTCGCCGAATACGGGCCCGAGGAACCGATCCCCGCCGAGGCCGAGGGCGGAGAGCCGACCGCGTTCGTGCGAGCCGAGCAGGAGCGCCGACTCGCGGCTGCCGACCGCAAGCTCTCGCAGCTCGGTCGGGTCAACCCGCTCGCCCTCGAAGAGTTCGCGGCGCTCGAGCAGCGGCACACGTTCCTCACCGAGCAGCTCACCGACCTCACGAACACCCGGAAGGACCTCCTGACGATCATCGAGGAGATCGATGGACGCATGGAGTCGATCTTCCGGGCCGCGTTCGAGGACACCCGCATCGCCTTCGGCGAGGTGTTCCCCGTGCTCTTCCCGGGCGGCACCGGATCGATCTCGTTGACCGACCCCGACAACATGCTGACGACGGGCATCGAGGTCTCGGTCAGGCCCGCGGGGAAGAAGATCGAGCGACTGTCGCTGCTGTCGGGCGGAGAACGATCGCTCGCCGCCGTCGCCTTGCTCATCGCGATCTTCAAGGCGCGGCCGAGCCCGTTCTACATCATGGACGAGGTCGAGGCGGCGCTCGACGACGCCAACCTCGGGCGCCTGCTCACGATCCTCGAAGATCTGCGCGAGTCGAGCCAGCTCATCGTCATCACCCACCAGAAGCGCACGATGGAGATCGCCGACGCCCTCTACGGCGTCTCGATGCGTCAGGACGGCGTGTCGGCGGTCGTCGGTCAGCGCGTTCGCGAGGAACGCGCGAGCTGATCGGCCGGCTCGGTCTCAGCGCACCGGGTGATTGCTGCGGAAGATCTCGCCGGGATCGAGTCGGCGTCTGATCTGCTGGAGGCGATCGATCGTCGCGACGTCGTACGCGGTCGAGAGCGGTTCGCCGCCGTTCAGGAACGTCGGGATCGTGCGGTCTCCGCGGCGCGACGCAGCGAACGCGTCGAGGGGCGCGAAGACGGCGGGAGCCTCGGCGGCGATCGCCGGATCGAAGGCGATGATTCCCGCTCCGATGATGCCCTCGGCCGCGAGTGCACCGATCGCGCCGCGGTCCGGGTCGGCCGTCGCGACGGCTCCGCCGAGCGCGCGCGTGCCCACGCGTGTGAGTACGGGACCCGCGTCGCGGAAGGCCGCGACGAGCGGCTCGGCCGTCGAGCGGTCGAGCGAGGCGAGCGTCGTCGACCAATCGATCGTCGGCATCGGGTCGGTCGGCTCGCCGGCGATCGCGGGCAGAGAGCCGATCGAGAACGTGGCTGTGGAGTCGGAGACCACGGGCCCGACGGTGTGGAGGCGTCGCACGACCTCCTCCGCACGTGACGTCTGACCGTGGGCGAGGACGTCGATCGAGGCGATCGTCTGGCCGCGCAGCGGCTCGGGCACGACGGGGGAGTCGGGGAAGTTCATGAGACCGACGTCGATCGCGAGCGAGAGGTCGCTCGCGGCGAGCTCGAATGCGGCTGCAACGACGGCCTCGGCCGCCACTACCGGGTAGACGAGCTTGCCGCCGAAGAGCTCTCCCGCGGGGAACAGATCGAACTCGATCGCCGTGATGACGCCGAAGAACCCGCCACCGCCTCGCACGGCCCACAGGAGGTCGGCGTCGCTCGCGTCGTCGGCGCGGAGGAACCGGCCCTCGGCGTCGACGTACTCGACCGCCGTGACGGCGTGGGCCGCGAGACCGAACGACCGCGCGAACATCGAGTGACCGCCGTTGATCGTGTAGCCGACGACGTTGACCTCGGGGTTCGAACCCGCGAGCGCGATGAGCCCCGTGCCGTCGAGAGCGCGGAGTACAGGCCCCCAGTTCACGCCCGCGCCGACGCGGGCCCGCCGCCGCGCGCCGTCGATGGTGAGCTCGCCGAAGGCCGACGTCCGCACGAGGATCGTGCCGACGAGATCGTCGCCGGAGCCGTGGCCGTTCGGCTGCACGGCGACTCCGAGCCCGAGGGCTGCGGCGGTGACGACGACCTCGCGGATGTCGTCGATGTCGAGAGGGGTCACGATCGCATCGGGGCGCTGATCGACGGAGAGGTTCCACGCTCGGCGTGCCTCGTCGTACGACGGGTCGGCCGGCAGGACGACGGGTCCGGAGACCCGTGACGCCAGGGAAGAGAGGGATGTCGTGGTCACGCAAGACACGGTAGACCCGGCCACCGACGTCGCGAGAGACCCCGGCGTCGGCGCTCGGCCGGGCCGATACGCTTGACCCATGGCAGAACGCGCTTCTTGGTCCCTCGGTGCGGCCCTCCGCGGCGTCTTCGGTGCGAAGACGATCGACGACGACACCTGGGACGACCTCGAGACGGCGCTCATCACGGCCGACTTCGGGCCCGATCTCACCGAGCAGATCGTCGCCGAGATCCGCGCGAACGTCGAGAAGTACCGCACGACGGATCCGAAGGACGTGCAGCGCATGCTGCGCGAGACCCTCGAGGAACGTCTCTCGCGGCTCGATTCGACCCTCACTCTCAGCGAGCGGCCCGCCGTCGTGCTCGTCGTCGGCGTCAACGGCGTCGGCAAGACGACGACGATCGGCAAGTTCGCCCGCTTCCTCCGCACCTATGACCGCAGCGTCGTCGTCGGCGCCGCCGACACGTTCCGTGCGGCGGCCGTCGATCAGCTCGCGACGTGGGCCGAGCGCGCCGGCGCCGAGATCGTGCGCCCCGAGCGCGAGGGCCAGGACCCGGCATCCGTCGCCTTCCAGACCGTCGACAAGGCGAAGCGCGACGGCACCGAGATCGTCATCATCGACACCGCCGGTCGTCTCCAGACCAAGGGCGGTCTCATGGACGAGCTGGGCAAGATCCGACGTGTCGTCGAGAAGCTTGCGCCGGTTTCCGAGGTGCTGCTCGTGCTCGACGCGACGACGGGGCAGAACGGTCTCGCGCAGGCCGAGGCGTTCATCCAGCACGCCGGCGTCACCGGACTCGTCATCACGAAGCTCGACGGCTCCGCCAAGGGCGGCTTCGTCCTGTCGGTCCAGGAGAAGACCGGCATCCCCATCAAACTCATCGGGCAGGGTGAGGGTATCGGCGACCTCACCGGTTTCACGCCGCACGTCTTTGCACAGAAACTCGTCGGGTAGGAGCACCATGGCCATCGAACACGACTACTTCGGCGTCATCGGCGACTACTGGTCGGAGCGGGTGGATGCCGGCGACCAGGAGGTCGAGGTGGTGCTCGACGCCGACCCCGACACGGTCAACGACGAGTCGCTCGACGTCGCCGCGGCGATGATCGGCGACCTTGAACGTCTCGACGGCGATGCTCGCGAGGCCTTCGTCTCCGAACTCGCCTCCGTCTCCTCGCCGACGTCGCTCTACCTCACGCACCTCGCGCAGGACGTCGCGGCCGAGAGCATCGACGAGGTGCTCTCGCGTGAATCCGGTGACCGCCAGATCGACATCCTGCGTTCGCTCGAACTACTGCGGGTCGATTTCCGGCCCGCGAACGACGGCGACGAAGAGTCGTTCGCGGTGTTCGAGTACGCCCTCGTCGCCGACGAGACCGACGCCCGACTCGAAGCGACGCTCGACGTGCACGGCGATGTCGTGAACGTCGACGCGCACGTCTGAGCGCATCCGAACCGGCTGACCGCGTCCGTTCGGCCGACGCCATTTAGAATGGACCCATCATGGCTACTTTCGGAACGCTCTCGGATCGTCTCGCCGACACCTTCAGGAATCTCCGCACGAAGGGCAAGCTCTCGGCGGCCGACGTCGACGGCACGGTGCGCGAGATCCGCCGCGCCCTGCTCGAGGCCGACGTCTCGCTCGACGTCGTCAAGGCGTTCACCGCGAAGGTGCGCGACCGCGCCCTCGGCAACGAGGTCAGCAAGGCGCTGAACCCCGCCCAGCAGGTCGTCCAGATCGTCAACGAAGAACTCGTCGGAATCCTCGGTGGGCAGCATCGACGCCTGCAGTTCGCGAAGAAGCCGCCGACGGTCATCATGCTCGCGGGCCTCCAGGGCGCCGGTAAGACGACCCTCGCGGGCAAGCTCGCGAAGTGGCTCGTCAAGGACGGCCACACGCCGATGCTCGTCGCGGCCGATCTCCAGCGCCCGAACGCCGTGAACCAGCTCCAGGTCGTCGGCTCGCAGGCCGGCGTCCACGTCTTCGCCCCCGAACCCGGCAACGGCGTCGGCGACCCCGTGCGGGTCGCGAAGGACGCCGTGAAGTACGCCGAGCGCCAGCAGTACGACACGGTCATCGTCGACACCGCCGGTCGACTCGGTGTCGACGCCGAGCTCATGAAGCAGGCGGCGAACATCCGCAAGGCCGTCGATCCCGACGAGGTGCTCTTCGTCATCGACGCCATGATCGGTCAGGACGCGGTCGCGACCGCCAAGGCCTTCCAGGACGGCGTCGACTTCACCGGCGTCGTGCTCTCGAAGCTCGACGGCGACGCGCGCGGTGGTGCTGCGCTCTCCGTGGCATCCGTCACCGGACGCCCCATCATCTTCGCGTCGACGGGCGAATCGCTCGACGACTTCGAGCCGTTCCACCCCGACCGCATGGCGAGCCGCATCCTCGACCTCGGTGACATGCTCACCCTCATCGAGCAGGCGCAGGAGGCGTTCGACGAAGACGAGGCGCGCAAGGTCGCCGAGAAGATCGCGAGCGACCAGTTCACGCTCGACGACTTCCTGGGCCAGATGCAGCAGCTGCGCGGCGCGGGCTCGCTCAAGAAGATGATCGGAATGCTCCCGGGCGCCGGTCAGATGAAGCAGCAGCTCGATCAATTCGACGAGAAGGAGATCGTCCGCACCGAGGCGATCATCCAGTCGATGACCCCTGCCGAACGGAAGAACCACAAGCTCCTGAACGGCTCACGCCGGCTCCGCATCGCACGCGGTTCGGGCATGACCGTCACCGACGTGAATCAGCTCATCGCGCGCTTCGAGCAGGCCGCGAAGATGATGCGCACGGTCGCTCGCGGCGGCGTTCCGCAGATTCCCGGCATGGGTCCGATTCCGGGCGCAGGCTTCGGCGGCGGCCGCGGCAAGCAGCAGCCGAAGAAGAAGGGCTCGCGGTCGGGCAACCCCGCGAAGCGCGCTGCGGAGAACGCGGCGATCGCCTCGGGCGCGAAGCCCGCGGCCAACGCCGGCGGTTCCGGCTTCGGCCTCGGCGGCGACGCCGCGCCGACCGGGCCGAGCGAGGACGAGCTCGCGAGCCTGCAGAAGTTCCTCGGCCGCTGACCGAGGCGCGCTGACGTCGGCCCGAGTCGCTAGTCGCGCGGGTCGGGCGCGACGAGGCTGCCGCGCGCCGTGAGCGCTACGGCGAGGGCGTCGACATCGGGCTCGTGGTCGGTGGCCGCGAACACGATGTTGCCGATGCGCGTGCCCGACAGGAGGTCGGCGTCGGCGATCGCGATGACGTGTCCGTGCACCTCGCGGAGCGCGTCCTCGACGTCGCGGGCGAGGTCGGGACCGCTCGCCGTGAACGCGTTGACGACGACGATGCCGCCCGGCGCGAGAGCCGCGCGCAGGGCCGTATGGAACTGCGACGCCGCGACGGCATCGGGCGCGTCGCTGCCCGTGTAGACGTCGACGACGACGAGATCGAAGCGCGCCGCGTCGTCGGCGAGCGTCTCGACGTACGCCACGGCGTCGGCGACGACGAACTCCACTCCCGACGGGTCGTTCAGGGGGATCGCGTCGAGCACGAAGTCGAGGAGGTCGCCGTGCAGTTCGACGACGCGCTGACTGCTGCCCGGTCGGGTGTGAGTGACGAATCGCGGGAGCGTGAGCGCCCCGGCGCCGAGGTGGAGCGCGTTCACCGACGTGTCGGGTGCGAAGAGAGCGTCGACGATCGCGGCGATCGTGCGGACGTACGGGAGCTGCAGGTCCTCCGGATCGTCCGGGTTCACGTGCGACTGGGTCGTCTCGTCGACGAGCAGCGAGTATCCGCCCTCGGTGCCGAAACCCGGGAGGAGGACGGCTCGGAACTGGTCGGTCTCGAGCGTGGCCGGCGTGAGGTGCATGTGACGACGCTAGCCGACGACGGGCCCGACGGTAGGCTCGAACGTGGCTCGCGCGGACCCGCCGGGCCCCGCGACAGCGAAGGATTCTCTCTGATGACGACCGGCAACCCCGACTACCGCGACACCGGGTTGGAGTTCGCGCCCGACTTCCTCTTCGGCTCGGCGACCGCGTCGTACCAGATCGAGGGTGCCGCGAACGAGGACGGTCGAGGACCGTCGATCTGGGACACCTTCAGCCACACCCCGGGCAAGGTCTGGAACGGCGACACGGGCGACGTCGCCGACGACCACTACCACCGGCTCGAGGAAGACCTCGACCTGATGAAGCGTCTCGGCCTCGAGGCGTACCGCTTCTCGATCGCGTGGCCGCGCATCCAGCCGACCGGTACGGGCGCCGCGAACGAAGCGGGTCTCGCGTTCTACGAGCGCCTCGTCGACGGACTCATCGCCCGCGACATCCGCCCCATCGCGACGCTCTACCACTGGGACCTTCCCCAGGCGCTCGAAGACGAGGGCGGCTGGACGAACCGCGCCACCGCGTACGCCTTCGCCGACTACGCCCGCATCGTGGGCGAGCGCCTCGGCGACCGCGTCTCCGTGTGGACGACGCTCAACGAGCCGTGGTGCTCGGCGTACCTCGGCTACGGCTCGGGAGCCCACGCGCCCGGCCTCCTCGACGGTGCGAAGGCGCTCACCGCGGTGCACCACCTGAACCTCGCCCACGGCCTCGCGATCGCGGCCCTCCGTGACGTCGTCACGAACGACCCTGGCTACTCGATCACGCTCAACCTCCACGTCATCCGTCCCTCGGGCCCGACGGGAGCCGAGGCTGCTCGCCGCATCGACGGGCTCGCCAACCGTGTCTTCCTCGGCCCGCTCCTGACGGGCGAGTACCCGGCCGACGTCATCGAGGACACGAAGGACGTCACCGACTGGTCGTTCGTCCTGCCCGGCGACACCGAGATCATCAACCAGCCGATCTCGCTGCTCGGCGTGAACTACTACTCGACGGTCACCGTGCAGATGTGGGACGGCGCGTCGCCGAAGGTCAACGCCGACGGCCACAAGGACATGGGCGGCACGGCATGGCCCGGCTCCGAGATGGTCGAGTTCCTCGAGCAGCCCGGCCCGTACACCGAGATGGGCTGGAACATCGACCCCTCGGGCCTCGAGGACCTGCTCGTCTCGCTGCACGAGGAGTTCCCCGACGTGCCCCTCATGGTCACGGAGAACGGCGCGGCCTTCGCGGATGTCGTCGTCGACGAACCCGAGGGCCCGGCGGTTCACGACGTCGACCGCATCGACTACCTGCGTCGTCACTTCACGGCGGCGCACCGCGCCATCGAGCGCGGCGTCGACCTGCGCGGCTACCAGGTGTGGTCGCTCATGGACAACTTCGAGTGGGGCTACGGCTACTCGAAGCGCTTCGGCATCGTGCGCGTCGACTACGACACGCTCGAGCGCCTGCCGAAGGACTCGGCCCTCTGGTATTCGGAGCTCATCCGCACGCGCCGGCTCCCGGCCTGACGCGAGACTCGGTGACGGCCGATCAGCCCGCGGGCTGGTCGGCCGTCTCGCGTGTCGAGTGGGAGCCGTCGCGGAGCTCGCGCGCCAGGTGCATGACGACCGCGCGGAGGTCGCCGTCGTTCTCGGCGGCGACGCGCAGCTGCCGCTGGTAGCTGCCGCCGTGATCGAGGATGTCGCGGAGCGACTGCAGCTCGGCCGAGCAGCCGAGTCGGTCGGCGTAGGGCGCGAGGATCGTCAGGAGTTCGCGCGTGTGGTCGACGACGAGACGTTCGTCACCGGCGAGGTCGAGGATGATCTCGGCGTCGAGGCCGTAGCGCGCCGCACGCCACTTGTTCTCGCGCACGAACCACGGCTGCATCGCGGGCAGCGTCTCTCCGTCGTCGAGACGGCTCGAGAGCCATTCGACGAGGCACTGGATGAATGCGGCGATGCCGGCCACCTCGCGCGCCGTCGAGACGCCGTCGCAGGCCCGGATCTCGATCGTGCCCCACTTCGGCGAGGGACGGATGTCCCAGCGCACCTCGGAGTGGTCGTCGATGACCCCGGTGCGAGCGAGGTCGTCGACGAATCGCTCGAACGAGTGCCAGTCGGCGAGGGCGTAGGGGAGTCCCGCCGTGGGCAGCTGCTGGAACATGAGAGCGCGGTTCGACGCGTACCCCGTCTCGACGCCGGCCCAGTACGGACTCGAGGCGGAGAGGGCCTGCAGGTGCGGCAGGTAGCCGAGGAGGGCGCCGAGGATGGGGACGACCTTGTCACGGTCCTCGATGCCGACGTGCACGTGGATGCCCCAGATCATCATGTTGCGCCCCCACCACTGGGTGCGCTCGATGAGCTTGTGGTAGCGCTCCTTGTCGGTGAGCTTCTGGTCGTACCACTGGCTGAAGGGGTGGGAGCCGCTGCAGATGAGTTCGTAGCCGAGCTCGTCGGTCACGGCCCGTACCTCGTCGAGCTGCCCCTCGAGATCGGCGATGGCGTCCGCGACGGTCGTGTGGACGCCGCTCACGAGTTCGACCGTGTTGAGAAGCAGTTCTTCCGTGATGTGCGGATGGTGCGATCCGTCGGGGGAGCGGAGGGCGTCGAGCACCCGATCGGCGACCGAGGCGAGCTCGCCCGTCGTGGGGTCGACGATCGCGATCTCCCACTCGATTCCGACGGTGGAACGCGGCGACACAGCGAAGGGGATCGATGGTGCGCGTGCGCCCGGATCGGCTTCGGGCGGTTCTACGGACATGGCGTCATCTTCGCACGGCGGAGCCCGATAACCGTCGTGCGCCGTGACGAACCGACATCGGCGCCGTCCGATTATCCAAGTGCCGCGAAATCTGCAAGAATGGCCAGTCGAGTTCCGTTCTGCCCGACCCTCTAATCCGGCAGTACGGACGTATTGAGCTTCCGCCGAGTGTGCACCCCACGCTCACGGCTGTCAGTTCGCCCATTTCACAACACACACAGGAGAATTGTGGCTGTCAAGATCCGTCTGAAGCGCCTGGGTAAGATCCGGGCCCCGTACTACCGCATCGTCATCGCCGACTCGCGCACCAAGCGCGACGGTCGCGTGATCGAGGAGATCGGCAAGTACCACCCGACCGAGGAGCCCTCGTTCATCGAGGTCGACTCCGAGCGCGCGCAGTACTGGCTGAGCGTCGGCGCACAGCCGACCGAGCAGGTCGCCGCGATCCTCAAGCTCACGGGCGACTGGGGCAAGTTCAAGGGCGACAAGGATGCCGTGAGCACCGTTCGCACCAAGGAGGCCAAGGTCGAGTTCCAGGCTGACGAGAAGAAGAAGCCGGTCCTCAAGCCCAAGGCCGAGAAGCCCGCAGTGAAGGCTGAAGAGCCCGCTGAGGCCGCTGAAGAAACCCCCGCGGACGAGGCGTAGACCTTGCTCGCACCTGCGCTCGAACATCTCGTCAAGGGGATCGTCGATCACCCGGACGACGTCCGTGTCGCCGTGTCGCAGTCGGCACGCGGCGAGGTCCTCGAGGTTCATGTGAACCCTGAGGACCTCGGCCGCGTGATCGGCCGCGCTGGTCGCACGGCCAAGGCCCTGCGCACCCTCGTCGCCGCTCTCGCCGATGGCCGTCGGGTGCGTGTCGACGTGGTCGACACCGACGCGTGAGCGCTCCGAACCCGCCCGGTGCGCAGCTGCGCGTCGGGCGCTTGACGAAGGCGCACGGCCTCAAGGGCGCCATCAAGCTCGAGCTGTTCACCGACGATCCCGCCCGGCGCTTCGTGCCGGGCGCGACGTTCTCGCTCCAGGTCCCCGACGAGTCGCCGTGGTTCGGCAAGACTCTCGAACTGCGTGAGCTCAAGTGGTACAACCAGCACCCGGTCGGCTTCTTCGTCGGAGTGGATGACCGTTCAGAGGCCGAGGCGCTCGCGAAGGCGATCCTCTGGGTCGAGCACGACGCCGAGGCCGATGCCGAGGACGACGCCTGGTACGACCACCAGCTCGTCGGACTCGACGTCATCCGTGACGGCCAGAAGGTCGGAACGGTCGCGCGCCTCGAGCACTTCCCCGCTCAGGACCTGCTGATCGTCACGACACCCTCGGGCGACGTCATGGTGCCGTTCGTCAAGGCCATCGTGCCGGGCGTCGACATCGAAGCCCGCACCGTGACCGTCACGCCCCCGACGGGCCTCTTCGAAGAGCTGCCCGCCGAGGATGAGGCCGATGGGGCTCCCGCGTCCGACGCAACCCCGGCCGAAGCCGAAACCGCGTCGGAGTCCGACTCCGACGCGTGAGCCGAACCGGGGCCTCAGATGCTCCAGTTGCTCCAGTCGTGCACGCCGCGTGCAGCCGCAGCCGTCTCACGGCTCAGCGGCTGCTCGCGGGCGGGCACGCCCACCGCGAGCGAGTCCGCCGCGATGTCCTTCGTGACGACGGCGTTCGCCCCGACGGCGCTCCGCGCACCGATCGTGATGTCGCCGAGTATCTTCGCTCCTGCGCCGACCGTGACGCCGTCGCCGAGCGTGGGATGACGTTTGGCGCCCTTCGCGGCGCCTCGCCGTGCCTTTCCGCCGAGCGTCACACCGTGGTACAGCATGACGTCGTCGCCGATGATGACAGTCTCGCCGATGACGACGCCCATTCCGTGATCGATGAAGAACCGTCGACCGATGCGCGCACCGGGGTGGATCTCGACGCCGGTCGCGAAGCGAGCGAGCTGCGAGATGACCCGCGCGACGAAGTGCGCCCGCCGTCTCCAGAGGGCGTTCGTGAGTCGGTAGACCCACACCGCGTGGAGACCGGAATAGACGAGGAACACCTCGACCCCGCTGCGAGCAGCGGGGTCGTGGCGCCTAGCGGTCGCGATGTCCTCGCGCAGGCTTCGGAAGAAAGTCACAGAGTCAGTCAAGCAGTCCTTCGTACAAGACCGTCGACAGGTAGCGCTCTCCGTAGCTCGCGACGATGACGACGATCGTCTTCCCGGCGTTCTCGGGCCGCTTCGCGACCTCGATCGCCGCGTGCACCGTCGCGCCCGAGCTGATGCCGCCGAGGATGCCCTCGTCGACGCCGAGGCGGCGTGCGGTGGCGACGGCCTGATCGATGTTGACGTCGATGATCTCGTCGTAGACCTCGCGGTCGAGGATGTCGGGCACGAAGTTCGCCCCGATGCCCTGGATCTTGTGGGGGCCGGGTGCGCCGCCGTTGAGGATCGGCGACTCAGCCGGCTCGACGCCGATGATCTGGACGCCGGGCTTCCGCGACTTGAGCACCTGGCCGACTCCGGTGAGGGTTCCGCCCGTGCCGATGCCCGAGATGAAGATGTCGACCTCGCCGTCGGTGTCGTTCCAGATCTCTTCAGCCGTCGTGCGGCGGTGGGTCTCGGGGTTGGCCTCGTTCTCGAACTGACGCGCGAGCACGGCACCGGGCGTCTCGGCGACGATCTGCTCGGCGCGCGAGACGGCACCCTTCATGCCCTCCGAGCCGGGGGTGAGGACGAGCTCGGCGCCGTAGGCGCGGAGGAGGCCGCGGCGTTCCTTGCTCATCGTCTCGGGCATCGCGAGGATGACACGGTATCCGCGGGCCGCGCCGACCATCGCGAGCGCGATGCCGGTGTTGCCGCTCGTGCCCTCGACGATCGTTCCGCCGGGTGCGAGGGCGCCCGCGGCCTCTGCGGCGTCGACGATCGCGACACCGAGGCGGTCCTTCACGCTCGCGGACGGGTTGTAGAACTCGAGCTTGGCGAGCACGCGGGCGCCGGCGCCCTCGGTGACCCGGTTCAACTGCACGAGAGGAGTGCGACCGACGACGTCGGTGATGCTGGAGTAGATGGCTGCCATGGGAGTCCCTTCGAGGTCTGCTGAAGCGCCTCAAGCCTAGGCCCGCAGGCTGGCAGGACGGATATGCATTACATTCCGTGATGTGACTCCCGAGCCCCGCGACGCATCCGACACCGACCTCCGTGGCGCGCGCGCGACCGTCATCCGTCGTCTGACCGACGCGGGGGTGCCGGATGCCGAGGTGGACGCCGATCTGCTCCTCGGCCATGTGCTGGGGCTCAGCCGTGGCGGCCTGCATGCACGACTCGTCGTCGGGGGATCGCTCTCGGACGACGACCTGTCGGCGCTCGCGCCGCTCGTCGAGAGGCGCGTGAACCGGGAGCCGCTCCAGCACATCACCGGACGGGCGCCGTTCCGCGCTCTCGACCTGCACGTGGGGCCGGGCGTGTTCATCCCGCGTCCCGAGACCGAGCAGGTCGTCCAGATCGCGATCGACGCGCTGCACGCCGTCGCCGATCCCGCTCCCGTCGCCGTCGATCTGGGATCGGGGAGCGGTGCCATCGCGCTCGCCCTCGCGACGGAAGTGCCGCACGCGCGTGTCTTCGCGGTCGAGAAGTCACCCGACGCCCTTCCGTGGACGAGACGCAACATCGCCGAGTTCGGCGGGGAGTCGCTCACGCTCGTCGAGGGCGACCTCGCCGATGCGCTCGGCGACCTCGACGGTTCGGTCGCGGTCGTCATCTCGAATCCGCCGTACGTCCCGCGCACGATGATGCCCGTCGATCCCGAGGTGCACCTCTTCGATCCCGAGATGGCGCTCTACGGGGGAGAGGACGGGCTCGACGTCATCCGAATCCTCTCGGGACGAGCCCGTCGGCTCCTGCGATCCGGCGGCCTGCTCGTGATCGAGCACGCCGAGCACCAGTCGGGTGAGATCGCCGCGATCCTCGCCGCCGACAGCTGGCGAGGCGTGTCGCATCATCGCGACTTCACGATGCGGGATCGAGCGACGACCGCCGTCCGCTGAGCGCGCAGCATGCTTTCGGGCCGGGCGTCCTAGAATCGTCCGGACATGACTCGCATCTACGATTGCTCCGTCGACGCTGAGCTCCTGACCGGAATGCGGCTCGCGCGAGCCGCGATCGGGCGCCGGGAGCTCGTCGTGCTCCCCACCGACACCGTGTACGGGATCGCCGCCGACGCCTTCAGCCCCGCCGCCGTCCAGCGTCTCCTCGACGCGAAGGGGCGTGACCGCACCGCTCCTCCTCCCGTGCTCGTGCCCGGAGTCCCGACGCTCGACGCCCTCGCGGCGTACGTGCCGCCCGCCGTGCGCGACCTCGTCGAGAAGTTCTGGCCCGGCGGGCTGACGATCATCCTGCACGCCCAGCCGTCCCTCGACTGGGACCTCGGCGAGACGCGCGGCACGGTCGCGCTGCGCATGCCCGATCACCCGATCGCGCTCGAGCTCCTCTCGGAGACCGGCCCCCTCGCCGTCTCGTCGGCGAACCTCTCCGGCATGCCGTCGGCGCTCGACGCGCACTCGGCCCACGAGATGCTCGGCGAGTCCGTCGCCGTCTACCTCGAGGCCGGTCGCGCCGGCGACGCGTACGAGGCGATCGGCGAACGCCCGGGGGATCTGTCGTCCACGATCGTCGACGCGACGGCCCTCGAGGACGGCGGCACACTCCGCATCCTGCGTGCGGGAGTCATCTCGCGGGAGGCGATCCGTGAGGTCGTGGGCGACCTCCTCGACGACGACGGGGCCGCTCCCCGCGCGGCCGACGACGCTTCGCCGCCCGATTCCGACGGGGATGCCGCTCCGTGACGCTCTTCGTGCTCATCGCGCTCCTCACGGCGGTCGTGACCTTCGGGCTCTCGATCGTCGTCTGGAAGCTCAGCCTCAAGTACCGCCTGTATCCGAAGATCCGCGAGCGGGACGTGCACACGCGCCCGACGCCCCGACTCGGCGGTGTCGCGATGTTCGGCGGCGTCCTCGCGGCATTCGGCGCCGCGTGGATCGCCTCGAGCCAGTTCCCGAACCTCGCGATCATCTTCTCGAACCCGACGCAGATCCTCGCGATCCTCGGCGCGGCCCTGCTCATCGTCCTCCTCGGCGTCGCCGACGACATCTGGGACCTCGACTGGCTGACCAAGCTCGCCGGACAGTTCATCGCGGCGGGTCTGATCGCGTGGCAGGGTGTCCAGATCTTCTTCCTCCCGATCGGCGGCATCACCGTCGGGTCGTCGTGGATGTCGGCCCTCATCACGGTCTTCGCGATCGTGCTCGTGATGAACGCCATCAACTTCATCGACGGCCTCGACGGTCTCGTCGCCGGCGTGGCGCTCATCTCGAACGGAGTCTTCTACCTCTACACCTACCTCCTGGTGCAGAAGACGTCGCCGTCGAACTACTTCAACCTCGCGTCGCTCATCACCGTCATCCTCGTCGGTGCCTGCATCGGCTTCCTGCCGCTCAACTGGCACCCCGCGAAGCTCTTCATGGGCGATGCCGGCGCCCTCCTCGTCGGACTGCTCATGGCGACGAGCGCGATCGCGGTCACCGGCCAGACCAACCCCGGATCCTTGAAGCTCGGCGAGATCTTCCCGGCGATCATGCCGATCATCCTGCCCTTCGCCGTGCTGCTGATACCCCTGCTCGACTTCAGCCTCGCCGTCATA
This sequence comes from Agromyces atrinae, assembly GCF_013407835.1. Lineage (NCBI taxonomy): Bacteria > Bacillati > Actinomycetota > Actinomycetes > Micrococcales > Microbacteriaceae > Agromyces > Agromyces atrinae. Next base: position 279,724 of record NZ_JACCBI010000001.1, read on the forward strand.
CGACGGCTCAGGGCCGGGAAGTCGCCCTTCTCGGCCGATCGGGGCCACCTCCACCACCGACTGCTCGACATGGGGCACTCGCACCTGCACGCCGTGCTCATCTTCTACGGATGGACCGCGGTCGCGTCGATCAGCTGCCTCCTGACCTTCGTGCTCCCGGCGTACTTCGAGCTCTCGGCCGCCTGGGCGCTCCTCTTCCTCGCCGTCGGATTCGTCGTGTGCGCGATCATCACGCTCGCTCCGTTGACGCGACGGAAGGCCATGGCGATCGCCGCGGAGGAGATCGGCGGGGGAGAGCTCGATCAGACGTCCCGGGTAGAATCAGCCGGGTGAGCGACGCAGTAACCCCCGACAACACACCCACCTCGAACCCCATCATGAAGAAGGCGCTCCTCTGGAGCGCACTCGTCGCGGTGGCCATCGCCGTCATCGGCGCGACGGTGGGCGGTCTGGTCGCCGGAGTCCCCGGCATCGCCGGAGCGTTGCTCGGTGCGGCTCTCGCCCTGGTCTTCATGGGCATCACGGCGGCGAGCATCCTGCTGGGCAATCGTTTCGCGCAGGGAGAGCAGTTCGTCGGCATCTTCTTCGGCATCGTGCTCGGGGGCTGGCTCCTGAAGCTCGTCCTCTTCATCGCCGTCGTGGCGATCCTGCGCGGGCAGGAGTGGTTCGACTCCGTCGTGCTGTTCATCTGCCTCGTGGCCGGTGTGCTCGGCTCGCTCACGGTCGACGTCATCGTCGCCGCCCGTTCGCGTATGCCCTACGTGAGCGACGCGAAGCTGCCGACGGCGTCCTCCGAATGACCTCGAACGCTCAAAGCGAATCGTTCCACGAGCGATGTCTGCTAGAGTGTTCTACGGCCCGTAGCGGAGTTCTCAACAGCTCTCCGGGGTTCACCTCCATGTTCACGACGCGAGAGCGACGCCTTGCTCCACGCCCGAATCTGAGGACAGTGCACTGTTAGCGCAATCCCTGAACCTGCTCGTTCCGATCGCTAACGGTGACGATGGTTTCCACGCCCCCACGATCGACGAGTTCTTCCCGCCGACGATTCTCTTTGAGGGAACGCCGTTCGAGATCAACCGCATCATCCTCGTTCGGCTCATCGCCGTAGCGGTGCTGCTGCTGGTGTTCTGGCTCGGCACGCGAAAGCTTCGCGTCATCCCCAACCGACGTCAGAGCATCATCGAGTTCGGTCTTGACTTCGTGCGTGTCAACATCGCCGAAGACCTGCTCGGCAAGAAGGACGGGAAGCGATTCCTGCCCGTCATCACGACGATCTTCTTCCTGGTTCTCTTCTTGAACCTCACGGGAATCATCCCGTTCCTGAACATCGCCGGTACGTCGACAGCGGGTATGCCACTCGTCCTGGCCGTCGTCGCGTACGTGCTCTTCATCTACGCGGGTCTCCGCAAGAAGTCGTGGCGCTTCTTCTCCGACTCGCTCTTCCCTGCAGGTGTGCCCAAGGGCCTCTACGTCATCATGACGCCGATCGAGCTCCTCTCGATCTTCATCCTGCGGCCGGTGACGCTCATGCTGCGTCTCCTCATGAACATGGTCGTCGGGCACCTCCTGCTCGTCATCCTGTTCGCGGCCACCCAGTTCTTCTTCTTCCAGGCCGAGGGTGCTTTCAAGCTCATCGGCGCGGGAACCCTGGCCTTCGGGTTGGCATTCACGCTGTTCGAGTTGCTCGTCGCCGTACTTCAGGCGTACATCTTCACCCTCCTCACCACGGTCTACATTCAGCTTTCGCTGGCCGAGGAACACTAAGCGATCTCGGCCGCCGGCTGGATCATATCTACACGGAAGGAAACACCACTCCATGGACGCAACCACGGTCCTCGCAGAAATCAACGGCAACATCGCAACGGTGGGCTACGGCCTCGCCGCGATCGGCCCCGGTATCGGTATCGGTATCCTCGTCGGCAAGACCGTCGAGTCGATCGCTCGTCAGCCCGAGCTCGCCGGCCGCCTCCAGGTCGTGATGTACATCGGTATCGCCTTCACCGAGGCGCTCGCGTTCATCGGTATCGCGACGTACTTCATCTTCGCCTGATCACCAGCACGATAAGGAAGGCACCATGCTCCTAGTAGCCGCCACCGAGGGATCGGGAGAGCAGCCCAACCTGCTCATCCCGCCCGTATATGACATCGTCTGGTCCGGCGTCGTCTTCGTGATCGTGGCCTTCTTCTTCTGGAAGCTCGTGCTTCCGAGGGTGCAGCGCATGCTCGACCAGCGTGCCGAGGCAATCGAGGGCAACATCGCCAAGGCCGACGAGGCACAGCGCCAGGCCGAAGCCGCTCTCGAGCAGTACACGGCTCAGCTCGCCGACGCCCGCGTCGAAGCCGGTCGCATCCGTGAGTCCGCGCGTGACGAGGGCAAGTCCATCGTCGCCGAGGCACGCGACGCAGCATCGAGCGAGGCCGCCCGCCTCACGGCGACGGCTCACGCTCAGATCGAGGCGGAGCGCCAGGCGGCACTCGTCTCGTTGCGTTCCGAAGTCGGCACGTTGGCCATCGACCTCGCGTCGGGCGTCATCGGCGAGAGCCTGACCGATGACCGTCGCTCCGCGGCGATCGTCGACCGCTTCCTCGCTGACCTCGAGGCGAGCGAAGCCGCCCAGGCCGGGAAGAAGTAGCACCGATGGGATCAGCGTCCAGAGAGGCTCTCGCCGAGAGCCGTCGAGCGGCACGTTCGCAGAACGGTGACCTCGCGACGGGTGTCTCGCTGTTCGAGGCCAGCCGCATCATCGGCTCCTCGCACCAGCTCCAGGCAGCTCTCGGTGACCCGGGAGCGGAGACGTCGGCCAAGAAGGCCCTCGTCGCATCCGTCTTCGGTTCACGTGTGACGCCCCAGGCGCTCACTCTCCTCGAGTCCGTCGCTGCGGGTCGCTGGTCGACTCCGTCCGACATCCTCGAGGGAATCGAAGAGCTCGGCCTTCGCGTCATCGCCGCGTCGGCACCGAACGACGTCTCGCTCGAGAACGAACTGTTCGCCTTCGGCCGCGCCGTCGCGACCAACTCCGAACTCGAGCTCGCACTGAGCTCGAAGCTCGGATCGGGACCGGCCAAGGTCGCTCTCGTCGAGCGGCTGCTCCAGGGTAGCGCTTCGCCTGAGACGGTCGCGATCCTCACGCACCTCGTGCAGCAGCCCCTGGGCCGTCGTGCGGGCGAACTCGTCCGCCACGCGGCGCACGTCGTCGCCGACGAAGCCGGTTTCGCCGTCGCCACGGTGACCTCGGCCGTTCCTCTTCAGCAGGCTCAGATCGATCGTCTCCAGGCCGGTCTCGCCGCGCGCAGCGGACGCCCCGTCCGCGTGAACCAGATCGTCGATGCGAACGTCCTCGGAGGCCTGCGTGTGCAGATCGCCGACGACGTGATCGACGGCAGCATCGCGAAGCGCCTCGGCGATCTTCGACTTCAACTCGCCGGCTAACACCGGACTCGCAACGACAACGGCCTCGCTCGGGCGCCGTACAGAAAAAGGAAGATCATGGCAGAACTCACCATCAGCCCCGATGAGATCCGCAACGCGCTCAAGGATTTCGCGTCGGCGTACCAGCCGGGTGCGGCCGCGACGACCGAGGTCGGCCACGTGACGGACGCTGCGGACGGTATCGCGCACGTCGAGGGTCTTCCCTCGGTCATGGCGAACGAGCTCATCCGCTTCGCGGACGGCACGCTCGGCCTCGCCCTCAACCTCGACGAAGACCAGATCGGTGTCGTCGTCCTCGGTGAGTTCACCGGCATCGAAGCGGGCATGGAGGTGACCCGCACCGGAGAGGTCCTCTCCGTGCCGGTCGGTGACAACTACCTCGGCCGCGTCGTCGACCCGCTCGGCAACCCGATCGACGGACTCGGCGAGATCGTCTCCGAAGGACGCCGCGCGCTCGAGCTCCAGGCTCCCGGCGTCATGCAGCGCAAGTCGGTGCACGAGCCGCTCCAGACCGGCATCAAGGCGATCGACGCCATGATCCCCGTCGGCCGTGGCCAGCGTCAGCTCATCATCGGCGACCGCCAGACCGGTAAGACGGCCATCGCGATCGACACGATCATCAACCAGAAGGCCAACTGGGAGTCGGGTGACGTCAACAAGCAGGTCCGCTGCATCTACGTCGCCATCGGCCAGAAGGGCTCGACCATCGCTTCGGTGAAGGGCGCCCTCGAAGACGCAGGAGCGATGGAGTACACGACGATCGTCGCGGCTCCCGCCTCCGACCCCGCCGGCTTCAAGTACCTCGCCCCCTACACCGGCTCGGCCATCGGCCAGCACTGGATGTACGGCGGCAAGCACGTCCTCATCATCTTCGATGACCTGTCGAAGCAGGCCGAGGCCTACCGCGCCGTCTCGCTGCTCCTGCGTCGTCCGCCGGGACGTGAGGCATACCCCGGTGACGTGTTCTACCTGCACTCGCGTCTGCTGGAGCGTTGTGCGAAGCTCTCCGACGAGCTCGGCGCCGGCTCGATGACGGGTCTGCCGATCATCGAGACCAAGGCCAACGACGTCTCGGCGTACATCCCGACGAACGTGATCTCGATCACCGACGGCCAGATCTTCCTCCAGTCCGACCTCTTCAACTCGAACCAGCGCCCGGCCGTCGACGTCGGTATCTCGGTCTCGCGTGTCGGTGGAGACGCTCAGGTCAAGTCGATCAAGAAGGTCTCGGGAACGCTGAAGCTCGAGCTCGCTCAGTACCGTTCGCTCGAGGCGTTCGCGATGTTCGCATCCGACCTCGACGCGACGAGCCGTCGCCAGCTGGCGCGCGGTGCTCGTCTGACCGAGCTGCTCAAGCAGCCGCAGTACTCGCCGTACCCCGTCGAGGAGCAGGTCGTCTCGATCTGGGCCGGTACGAACGGCAAGCTCGACGAGGTCCCCGTCGAAGACATCCTGCGCTTCGAGCGCGAGCTGCTCGACTACCTCGCCCGCAACACGACGGTGCTCACCACGCTGCGCGACACGAACGTCCTCGACGACGCGACCGTTGCGGATCTTGCTGGTGCTGTCGATCGCTTCAAGCTCGAGTTCCAGACGGGCGAGGGCAAGCCGCTCGCCTCCGTCGGTTCCGAGAAGTTCGAAGCGATCGCCGAAGAAGACGTCAACCAGGAGAAGATCGTCAAGGGTCGTCGCTAACAAGCGACGAAGACGACCGGACCTAGGAATACAGGAGAGACATGGGAGCGCAACTTCGGGTCTACCGGCAGAAGATCAGGTCTGCCCAGACGACCAAGAAGATCACTCGCGCCATGGAGCTGATCTCGGCATCACGCATCCAGAAGGCACAGGCGCGCGTCGCAGCGTCGACGCCGTACTCGCGAGCGATCACGCGCGCCGTCTCGGCGGTCGCGACCTACTCGAACGTCGATCACGTGCTGACGACCGAGCCGGAGAAGATCGAGCGCGCCGCGATCCTGATCTTCTCGTCGGACCGCGGTCTGGCCGGTGCGTTCAACTCGCAGGTGCTGCGAGAGGCCGAACAGCTCTCTGAGCTGCTCCGCGAACAGGGCAAAGAGGTCGTCTACTTCCTCGTCGGACGGAAGGCGGTCGGCTACTTCGCGTTCCGTCGCCGTGCGTCCGAGCGTCAGTGGATCGGTGGAACCGACAATCCGACGTTCGAGACGGCGAAGGAAATCGGCGACGCCGTCCTCGAGACGTTCCTCCGTGACGCCGACGAGGGTGGTGTCGACGAGATCCACGTCGTGTACAACCGCTTCGTGTCGATGATCACGCAGGTTCCCGAAGTCGTGCGTCTGCTGCCTCTCGAGGTCGTCGAGGGCGTCGAAGAGCCGGGCGAGAAGGATGTGCTCCCGCTCTACGAGTTCGAGCCGGATCCCGAGAGCGTGCTCGACGGGCTCCTTCCCGTCTACATCGAGAGCCGTATCTTCAACGCCATGCTCCAGTCGTCTGCCGCGAAGCACGCAGCGACGCAGAAGGCCATGAAGTCGGCCACCGACAACGCCGACAAGCTGATCAAGGACTACACGCGACTCGCCAACGAGGCCCGCCAGTCCGAGATCACGCAGCAGATCGCAGAAATCGTGGGCGGCGCTGACGCGCTCTCCTCCAAGTAACTTTCAGACTCGTACCAGAAGGAAGAGAACATGACTGACACCGCCACCGTTCCGGCCGCGGCCGAGACGACGGCCGGCGCCGTCGGACGCATCGCTCGCGTCACCGGCCCCGTCGTCGACATCGAGTTCCCGCACGACTCGATCCCCGAGATCTACAACGCGCTCAAGACGACGATCACGATCGGCGACGAGTCCACCGAGATCACGCTCGAGGTCGCTCAGCACCTCGGCGACGACCTCGTTCGCGCCATCGCCCTCAAGCCCACCGACGGTCTCGTCCGTGGCCAGGAGGTCACCGACACGGGTGCAGCCATCTCCGTGCCCGTCGGCGATGTCACCAAGGGCAAGGTCTTCAACGTCATCGGCGAGATCCTGAACGCCGAGCCCGGCGAGAAGATCGAGATCACCGAGCGTTGGCCGATCCACCGTCGTCCGCCGAACTTCGACCAGCTCGAGTCGAAGACGCAGCTCTTCGAGACCGGCATCAAGGTCATCGACCTCCTCACCCCGTATGTGCAGGGTGGAAAGATCGGTCTGTTCGGTGGTGCCGGTGTCGGAAAGACGGTCCTCATCCAGGAGATGATCCAGCGCGTCGCCCAGGACCACGGTGGTGTGTCGGTGTTCGCCGGTGTCGGTGAGCGTACCCGTGAGGGCAACGACCTCATCCACGAGATGGAAGAGGCCGGTGTCTTCGACAAGACGGCCCTCGTCTTCGGCCAGATGGACGAGCCGCCGGGAACGCGTCTTCGCGTTGCACTCTCGGCCCTCACGATGGCCGAGTACTTCCGCGATGTCCAGAAGCAGGACGTCCTCCTCTTCATCGACAACATCTTCCGCTTCACGCAGGCCGGTTCCGAGGTGTCGACCCTTCTCGGTCGTATGCCCTCCGCGGTCGGCTACCAGCCGAACCTCGCCGACGAGATGGGCATCCTCCAGGAGCGCATCACCTCGACGCGCGGTCACTCGATCACGTCGCTGCAGGCCATCTACGTCCCTGCTGACGACTACACCGACCCGGCTCCCGCGACGACGTTCGCGCACCTCGACGCCACGACCGAGCTCTCCCGTGAGATCGCGTCGAAGGGTCTGTACCCGGCCGTCGACCCGCTGACGTCGACGTCGCGCATCCTCGACCCCCGTTACTTGGGCGAGGACCACTACCGCGTCGCCACGACGGTCAAGCAGATCCTCCAGAAGAACAAGGAACTGCAGGAGATCATCGCCATCCTCGGTGTCGACGAGCTCTCCGAGGAAGACAAGATCACGGTGTCGCGTGCGCGCCGTATCCAGCAGTTCCTCTCGCAGAACACCTACATGGCGAAGAAGTTCACCGGTGTCGAGGGTTCGACCGTTCCGCTCAAGGACACCATCGAGTCGTTCGACGCGATCGCTCGCGGCGATTTCGACCACGTGGCCGAGCAGGCGTTCTTCAACGTCGGCCCGATCACCGACGTCGAAGAGAAGTGGGCTCAGATCCAGAAGGAGAACGGCTGAGCATGGCTGTCCTCTCCGTGAGTGTCGTCTCGGCCGACCGCGAAGTGTGGTCGGGCGAGGCGAACATGGTCGTCGCCACGACCGTCGAGGGCGAGATCGGTATCCTGCCCGGGCACGAACCGCTCTTGGCCATCCTCGGCAGTGGTGAAGTTCGCATCACCCTTGCCGGTGGCGAGAAGATCGTCGCCGACGCCTCCGAGGGTTTCCTCTCGGTCGAGAACAACACCGTCCAGGTGGTGGCCTCGCAGGCAGAGCTGGTCTGAGCCGATGTCGTCGCTCGGGGGAGAGCTCACGGAACGTCAGTTCGGTGATCTGAGCGTGACCCGCCTGATCGTCATGGCGGGTCTGCCCGGATCCGGCAAGTCGACGATCGGTGAGATCATCGGCAGCCGCCTCGGTGCGCAGGTCGTCTCGGTCGATCCGATCGAGTCGGCGATCCTGCGCGCCGGTATCGACGCGGATCAGCCGACCGGTCTGGCGGCTTATCTCGTCGCCGAAGAGATCGCGTCGACGGTCCTGGCTTCCGGCCGATCCGTCGTCGTGGATGCGGTGAACGCCGTCGAGGCCGCCCGCCTCCAGTGGCGCGACCTCGCTGAGCGCAGCCAGGTCGAACTCAAGGTCATCGAGGTCTTCTGCTCCGACGAGGCCGTACACCGCGAGCGACTCGAGCGACGCGAGAGCACTCTCCCGCACCTCGCCGAGTTGACGTGGCGCGCTGTCGAGCAGAGCCTCGAGGGCTACGCGTCCTGGACGGGTCCGAGTTCTGCGCTGCCGCGCGTGACCGTCGACTCGACGCAGCCGCTCGGCGTGAACGTCGACATCGCGCTCGCGTTCATCGGCGCGTAGGTGCTGATACTTCTCCCTCCCTCCGAGACGAAGAGGGATGGCGGCGGAGCGCCGCGACTCGACGTCACGTCGCTGGCGTTCCCTCGCCTCGCGCCGGAGCGTCGCGTCGTCGTGAAGGCCCTGCGCGAGCTCGCCCGCGACGACGACGAGAGCGCGCGAGCGCTCAAGCTCGGCCCGCAGCAGTCTCATGAGCTCGCGCGCAACCGGTCATTCACGACGTCGCCCACGATGCCCGCGATCGATCGCTTCACGGGGGTGCTCTTCGACGGTCTCGAGGCGCACACCTTGACCGAGGCGGAGCGTTCCTTCGCCGGCGAACACGTGCTCATCCATTCCGCACTGCTCGGCCCGGTCTCCGCACTCGATTCGGTTCCTGCCTATCGGCTCTCCCACAACTCTCGTCTGCCGGGTGTGTCGCTCCGTTCACACTGGGCTGCTCCCGTCGCGGCGCAGATCGCCGCTCACGACGGCCTCGTCCTCGACCTCCGCTCAGAGGGATACGCGGCTCTCGGCCCGCGCCCGAAGCGCGACGACTCCGTGTTCGTGCGCGTCGTCTCGGAGGGTGATGATGGGCGCAGGCGCGCCCTCAACCACTTCAACAAGAAGGCCAAGGGCGAGTTCACTCGCGCCGTGCTGCAGCAGGGTGCAGCGTTCGACACCGTCGACGACGCGATCGACGGAGCACGCTCGGTGGGCTGGAGACTCGAACGCTCGAGCGATCCGGGCGAGCTCGAACTCGTCGTCGCCGCCCACTGACGCGCTCGCGACCCCATCGAGCCGGTTCAGCTCGGCGATGCCGTTCCGTCGGCGTTCTCGGCGCGGAAGCACCCGACGACATGATCGTCGACCATCCCCGTCGACTGCATGAGCGCGTACATCGTGGTCGGACCGACGAATCGGAAGCCGAGCTTTCGCAGCGTCTTGCTCATGGCCGCGGATTCTTCGGTCGTCGCGGGGACATCGCCCAACGTCTTCGGGCGCGGCCCGGGCGGAGGCGCGAACTGCCACAACACCTCGGAGAGCGGGCGGTCGAGAGCGAGCGTCGCTCGTGCATTGCTGATGACCGCCTCGATCTTTCCGCGATGGCGGATGATCGAGGCGTCGAGGACGAGCCGATCGACATCGGCCGTCGTGAACGCGGCGACTCGAGCGACGTCGAACCCGTCGAATGCCGAACGGAACGCCTCCCGACGCCGGAGGATCGTGATCCACGACAGGCCCGCCTGGAAGCCTTCGAGACTGATCTTCTCGAAGAGTCGGCGGTCGTCGCGGAGCGCTCGACCCCATTCGTCGTCGTGATAGCGGCGATACTCGTCGTCGTTGCCCGACCACGCGCAGCGCGCACGCCCGTCGTCACCGACGATGAGTGAGGCGCGCGCCGGTGGGGTGGCAGTGACGATGGTCGTTCCTGCGGCGTCGCTCATGCGGCGATGATGATCTGTTCGTGGCCGAGCAGCCAGAGCTTCGTCGCCACGCCCTCACCGGCGCTGTAGCCCGTGACGGCTCCGTTCGAGCCGAGCACGCGGTGACACGCGACGAGGAGCGGAATGGGGTTGGCTCCGACGGCACCGCCGATCGCCCGAGCCGAACCGGGGCGACCGACGGCTTCGGCGAGCTGGCCGTACGAGACGCATTCGCCCCAGCCCAGTCGATCGAGTTCCCGCCACACCGACTGTTGGAACGGCGTTCCCGGAAGGCTGAGCGGAAGGTCGAAGCGCTGTCGAACGCCCGCGAAGTACTCCTCGAGCTGCTCCTTCGCGGCACGGAGCGCGGGCGTCGGGTTCTCGGCGAGGTCGTCGTGGGGGAGGGTTCCCGCCCGCTCGATGGAGAGGCCGGTGATGAGGTCGTCGGTGCCGCGGACTTCGATTCTGCCGATCGGACTGTCGAGGCGGATGAGTCGGAGGGATTCGGTCATGGGTCGAGAGTAGCCCGCGTCATCCGCCGCCCCTCGCGGAAATCGGACACCATGCGGACAGTCGTCGGCGTCGGGTCGGTGGGGAGGACAGGTCGATGTCACCGGCCTACGCTGGAGGAATGGCAGACATGGAATACCGCTCACTCGGCCGCTCCGGACTTCGCGTCTCGGCGGTCGGCCTCGGCTGCAACAACTTCGGGCGCCCCGGAACGGCGACGGAGACCGCTTCCGGCACCGACGCCGTCATCGGCGCGGCGATCGATGCCGGGATCACGCTCTTCGACACCGCGGACATGTACGGCGGCGAGTTCGGCCTGAGCGAGACGCTCATGGGCGAGGCGCTCGTCGGCCGTCGCGATCGCATCGTCCTCGCGACGAAGTTCGGCCACTCCGGGGCATCGTCGCCGATCCCGTCGTGGGGCGCCCGCGGTTCACGTCGATACGTGCGGCTCGCCGTGGAGCGGTCGCTGCGACGTCTTCGGACCGACTGGATCGACCTCTACCAGCTGCACACTCCCGACCCAAACACGCCGATCGAAGAGACGCTCGCTGCACTCGACGAGCTCGTCACCGAGGGGAAGGTGCGCTACATCGGGCACTCCAACCTGGCCGGCTGGCAGATCGCCGAGGCGCACCTCGCAGCGCAGCTCGTGGGTACCGAGGCGTTCATCTCCGCGCAGGACGAGTACAGCCTGCTCTCCCGCGGCGCCGAGAAGGAGGTGCTGCCCGCCGTGCGTCACTTCGGGCTCGGCTTCCTCCCGTACTTCCCTCTCTACAACGGGCTCCTGACGGGCAAGTTCTCGCGCTCGGGCGGTCCGGCCGACTCCCGCATCATGCGGCAGCGCCCCCACGTGGCCGAGGATGCCCCGTGGGATGTCATCGAGGAGTACGAGGCCTTCTGCGCCGAGCGTTCCGTGTCGATGCTCGACGCGACGTTCACGTGGATGCTCGCTCAGCCCTCGCTCTCGTCGGTGATCGCGGGCGCGACGTCGGCCGAGCAAGTCGCCAAGAACGCGGCGGCGGCCGGCGCCTGGGATGCCACGGCGGAGGACATCGCCCGCATCGACGCGATCTTCGCCTGACGACTCCTCCTGCACAGCCCGGAGTCGTCCACAGAACGGTCGACGCCGAGCGACGGATGACGCGGGGGATCGAATCATGGAGGCATGACGATCCTTCGCGCCTCCGCCGCGCACGACTTCCTGGCCCTCGTTCCGACGCTCACGGGCTACCGTTCCGAGAACAGCATCGTCTGCGTCGCCTTCCGCGGCAATCGCACGGCTGCCGCCTTCCGAGTCGATCTACCCGCACCCGGCGACGGGCGCGGTGAGCGCGCCGTCATCGACGCCGTGGTCGGCCTCCTCTGCCGCCTACCCGAGGTCGATGCGGCCGTCCCGGTCATCTACACCGATTCGACGTTCGCCGACACCGGCATCCCCCGGGCGAGGTTCGCCGATCGAATGGTCGAGGTGCTCGGTGAGAACGGGTTCCTCGTGAGAGACGCACTGTGTCACGCAGCCGATGCGTGGGGCTCGTATCTCGATCCCGAGTGCCCGACCCGAGGCCGCAGTCTCGATCTCATCGCCGGCAGCGAGCTCTCGGCCGCGGCCACTGCGATCAGGAACGGCGACGAGCTCGCCGGTGTCGACTCGCCCGGCATCCTTCCGCAGGTCGACGATCGGGAGCGCCATCGCTTCGAGCGGGTGCTCTCTCGATTGCGCCGGGAGTTGAGCGGCGACGAGGAGCCTCGTGTGATCGCTCAGGTGTTCGCTCTCGCGGATCCGTCGCCCGTTCCGTGGGTCGAGTTCTGTGCGACGACGGCTGTCGGCGACCTTCCTCCGGTCGCCCGCGCCTGGCTGCTCGAGCTGATCCAGTCTCCGCCGACGCGTGACCAGGCCATGGTGCAGTTCGCCTTCGGCGAGCTCGCCGGACTCGCCGCGGTCGCCGATCAGGAGGAATGGGAGTCCGGTGTCGACTACGGGGCCGACGACGACCTCGACGAGACGGTCGCGGAGATCCTGCTCGGGAGATGCGTGATGCGGCCGGACGTTCAGCGAACACGTTCCGCCGTCGAACTGCTCCGACTCCTCGTCGCGAGTGCTCCGCGTGACGATCGACCGGCGCCGCTCTGCATGCTCGGGTGGCTGTTGTGGGCGCTCGGGCGGGGGAGTGCTGCGGCACGCGTCATCGAAACGGCGCTGTCGATCGACCCGGACTACGGCATGGCCCGCGCGCTGCACACCCTCCTGGGTTCGGCGGTTCTCCCGGAGTGGGCGTTCGCCGAGGCTTCCGGCGAGGCGCCCGTGACCTGACGGCCCTCGGACATGCGCTCACACCCTTCACGCTCCACGGGGCGGCGGGTGGAAGACTGGGGGGATGCCGTCGGTCATTCGCGCCTCCGACGATGCGCACAAGCCCTCGTGGGTGTTCGTCATCGGGCAGAGTTTCATCGTGGGGGTGGGTGAGCCCGCGCCGGAAGGCGTCGTCTCGCGCCTCCTCGCGCTCGTCGATGACCCCGACGCGACGATCGAGCGGATCGTCGGGGTGATCCCGCTGGCCGGCGAGGACGCGGTCGAATCGTTCGGCCTCGTCTCGTTCCCTGCGCCGGGCGAAGCGGATGGCAGCGACCGGAGGATCACCGCCATCGTGCGCGGGACGGCTGCCATCGACATCCACTCCCCGGGCGGCTCGCGTCGCTTCGACGACCGCGGAATCAGACCGTGGCATCTCGCCGACTTCACAGCCGTCACCGGACTCGCCCTCGCCTCGCGACATGAGCCTCTCGACGCGCATGCCCCCGGGCGAGCGGTCGACCTCCGGTCTCGTCGGATCCGCGCCACGAGGCTCGAGTGGTTGCGGGAGGGCGCTGAGTCCGCCGACACCGAGCAGACCGACGCAGCGATCGTCGCGCGCACGCTGCCGCGGCCCGTCGGCGTGCCGTGGTTCAAGGCGGGAGATGTGCTCTATTCGCTCGACGGCACGGCACTGATCGGACGCCGGCCCCGACGCCGGGCGGAGGACGGCGACGACGTCGTCGCGCTCATCACACTCGAATCGCCGGCGTCGACGGTATCGGGCACCCACCTCGAACTGCGCCGGCATGGCTCGCGCATCGTGGCGACCGATCTGTCGTCGACCAATGGAACGATCGCCGCCATCGGGGGCACTCGGCGCCCTCTCGTCCCGGGCGAGCCGCAGACCCTCGGTGTCGGTGCCACGCTTGACCTCGGTGACGGTGCTATCGTCGAAATCCTCCCCGTTGATGCGGATCCAGCCGGGGGGCCGAGTGAGAAGAAGGCCTGAGCAGTGACACAGATCGGCCACGGCAACGCCGGGCACACGCTGCACCTGCCTGACGGCACGCGTGTAGAACTCGCGTGGGCCGCACTCACCGACACCGGACTCCGTCGCGAAGTCAACGAAGACAGCTTCATCGCCGACTCGCCGATCTTCGCCGTCGCCGACGGCATGGGCGGCCACGCGGCAGGCGACTTCGCCAGCGCGGCCGTGGTCACTCGACTCGCGTCGCATGTCGGCGAGTCGATCGTCGGTACGAGCGAGATCGATGCGTCGCTCCGGGCCGCGGTCGACGACATGCGCCGCGGCGCGGGCGTCACCGACGAGGGAAGCGGCACCACTGTCACGGGCGTCGCGGTCGCCGTCGTCGGCGGGCGGGCGGCGTTCCTCGTGTTCAACATCGGAGACTCGCGGGTGTATCGCCTGCGCGGAGGCGAGCTCGAACAGCTCACCGTCGACCACTCGATCGTGCAGGAGCTGGTCGATGCCGGGCAGATCACGCGCGAAGAGGCCGACACGCATCCCCACGCGAACGTCATCACGCGCGCCGTCGGCTTTCACGAGGCACCTGTGCCCGACTACCGTGCGATTCCCCTCGAAGCGGGTTCGCGCATCCTCGTCTGCTCCGACGGTCTCACGAAGGAACTCACGCCGTACGGCATCCGTCACTTCCTCCTCGCCAACCCGCGCCCGCAGTCAGCCGCGCGACAGCTGATGGATGCGGCGCTCGGCAATGGGGGGCGTGACAACGTCACGGTCGTCATCGTCGACGTGGTCGACGTCACGGCACCCGCCGACGCCGACACGGGAATCGTCGAGCGCACGGGCGACGTGCCCCGCGACTGACGCCGCTACCGGTTGCCTAGAATGGTCACGGACGACCGAGAGGATCATCGCGCGTGAATTGTCAGATCTGCGGCACGCCGTTGCACCCCGGAGCGATGTTCTGCGGCGAGTGCGGAAGCTCGGTCCAGGCGACCGCGGCATCACGTCGTCGGCCCGACCCGCGCCCCTCCGACACGAGCGTCGTCGAACGCCTCGTGCCCGTCACGACCGGCATCATCAGTGTCGCCGTCGATTCCGTGCCGATACCCGAGGAGCCCGCTGCGGACGACGCCACGCCTCTGTCCGACGCCGACTCGACCACCTCGCCTCGGTTCGCCCTGCAGTTCAGCACGGGTGAGAAGGTGACGGTGTTCGGAACGGGCCTCATCGGCCGCCGGCCTCTCGGTGCGCCCGGCGAGCGGTTCGATCACCTCGTCCAGATCGCCGACCGCTCGCTCTCGGTCTCGAAGACCCACGTCGAGTTCGGAGAGCACGAGGGCACTCTGTGGGTCGCCGACCGTTTCTCGGGTAACGGCACGATCGTGCGTCATCTCGATGGCACGGCTGTGCGGTGCGAACCGGGCCGCCGCTATCTCGTGCCGCGCGGCTCACGCGTCGAACTCGCCGAACAGTCGTTCGTCGTCAGCTGACGCCTCTCCTCCACAGGCGGAGGCCGAGTCGGTTCCCACCCACGTCGCGTAGCGCGTCTTCCCGGCGCGGAAGCGGTCCGCTGGACTGGGCGAGTGGATTCACTGCCTCCTGACGCGCTCGCGTTCGACATCCCCTCGCCGCCCGTGCAGCCGCCGCGACCCGGCTTCCCCGTCGTCTCGCTCCTGGCGCCGATCGCCGCTGCCGGTGCTCTCTGGGCGTTCACACGCTCTCCCTACGCGATCGTCTTCGCCCTCCTCGGGCCGGTCATCGCCATCGCGACGATGATCGATGCCCGGCGCACCCGTCGACGGCAGATGCGCGCGGAACGCCGCCGGTACGACGAGGAACTCGATGCTCTCGCGAGCAGCATCGCCGCCGCTCACGCCCTCGAGCGTGCCGCTCTCGAGCGTGCGGGAGCACCCGAGGTCATCGCGCTCCCGCACCGCGAGCGCTGGGAGGAGGAGGCCCCCGGCGAGATCGTCGTCGGTCGGGGGCCGGTGAGGAGCGCGGTGGCTCTCGCGGGGAAGGCGCAGGATGACCGTGCGCGTGATGTGGTCCGGGCGGCGCGTTCCCTCGAGAACGCACCGATCCGGGTTCCGTTCGACGGGGGAATCGGGGTCGTCGGTCCTGCGCTCCTGACGGCACCGCTGCTGCGCGCCCTCGTCGTGCAGATCTCGCACGCGCTCGGACCGCAACGTCTCGCCATCGAAGCGGGAGCGGGCAGTTGGGTCGAAGAACTGCCTCACCGCGATGGGCGCGCGATCGTCGTCGGCGTCGGCGTCGGCGTCGGTCTCGTTCCGCGAGCGACGGGCGTATCGACCGTCATCCTCGCCGAGGCGACGTCGGTCGCGGCTCTCCCCGTCGAGTGCAGGAACGTCATCGAGGTCGATGGTCCGGCACGAGCGCGGGTGACGCGGGGGAGCGGCCGCGGGCGCGCCTTCCGCCCCGATCTCGTGGGACTCGTCGAGGCGCGGTCGTGGGCGCGCGGCGAGAAGGAGGCTGCGGATCAGCTCGGCCTCGTGAGCGAGCACCGTGATCCGGCATTCGCCGACCTCGAACACCCCGCGCCCGGGCCCTTCCGTCGTTCCCTCGCCGTCGTGCTCGGCAGCGGCTCGACGATGGTCGACCTCGTCGCCGACGGTCCGCACGCGCTCGTCGTCGGAACCACGGGGAGCGGCAAGAGCGAGCTGCTCGTGACGTGGATCACGGCTCTCGCCGCCACACGCGGAGTCGAGGAGGTCTCGTTCCTCCTCGTCGACTTCAAGGGCGGGGCGACGTTCGCGCGGGTCGCGCGCCTTCCGCACGTCGTCGGATTCGTCACCGACCTGGAGGACGACGCCGCACGGCGCGCGGTCACGAGCCTCGATGCGGAGCTCCGTCACCGGGAGCGCGTGCTGCGCTCGGCGGGCGTCTCGGATCTCGTGCACCTCGATCGCGCGGTCGTGCTCCCGCGTCTCGTGGTGGTGATCGACGAGTTCGCGGCGATGCTCTCGGCTCATCCCGAGCTGCACTCGACGCTCAGCGACATCGCCGCGCGCGGACGCTCGCTCGGAGTCCACCTCGTGCTCGCGACCCAACGGCTCGGCGGCACCGTCCGTGAGTCGATCCTGGCGAACACTCCGCTGCGCATCGTTCTGCGCACGCTCGATCGAGCGGACAGCCAGACCATGATCGGTTCGGATGCCGCACTCGCCCTTCCCCTCGATCGCCCGGGTTCCTGTCTCATCCGCCGAGGGGGCGGAATCGTCGACCCCGGACGGGTCGTCTCGGTGTCCGATGCGGACGTCGCGCGCATTCCGCGAGACGACGACGCGGCCCCGCCCCGACGGCCCTGGGCCGAACCCCTACCCGCGGTCCTCGGGGAGGATGACGCCCGAGCGAGGCTTGCGACAGGGGATGGCGAGACGGGAAGCGGGCCGGCATCGCGGTCGGCGTGGTTCGGACTGATCGATGCTCCCGAGGAGCAGCGGATGCTCCCTCTCGCGTGGGCGCCGCGCACCGACGGTCACCTCCTCGTCATCGGCGGGCCGCTCTCGGGAGTCACCGAGACGCTCGCGACGATCACGAGCCGTGTGCGCGAGGACTTCGCGCTCTGCCTCGAACTCGGCGGCGATGCCGTGCAGACGGTCGACGCATTGGAAGCGTTCCGCCCCGACCCCGCCGCTCCCGCCGTGATCGTCGTCGACGACGTGGACCTCCTGGCCGCCGGCCTCGATGTCGAGTACCGGCAGCGCGCCGTGGAGCGGCTCGGGTACCTCGCGACCCTGCGGCCGGCCGACGGTGTGGCGCTCCTCGTCGGCTCGCACTCCTCGACGGGTGTGCGCGGACTCACCGAGAGGTTCTCCTGCGCGCTTCGCCTGGGATTTCCTACTCGGGCCGAGCATCTGCAGTCCGGTGCTCCGGCCGACCTCTGGCAGAACCGCGTCGTCGCCGGGCGCGGCGAATGGCGCGGTCGACGCATCCAGGTCATCGCTCCGACACCGGGGCGGAGTGACAGGAGCGCGGCCGGGCGCCGAGCGGTCATCGGGCATCGCGCTCTCGCGCTGGAGACGCCGCTGACCGTTCTCGTGTCGCGAACGCCCGCACGGGCGGCCGGACGGGTTCGCCGGGCCTTCCCCGAGGTCGAGGTGCAGCCGCTCAGCGTCGACACCCCGGCGACGGCGACGAATGCGCCGGTGCCGTCGGCTTCGGCACGGGCATCGGCACCGACACGAGCGGCGCGGCGAGCCGCTCCCTCCGTGCGGCCACTCGTCCTCGTCTCCGACATCGAGACATGGAATGCGGTGCGAGCCCGAAGCGGCGGCGGGGCACCCGCGACGACTCTCGTCATCGACGGGAGCCTCTCCGACTACCGTTCCGTCACACGAGATCGCGCGCTTCCGCCACCGCTCGGTCCTGACGACGTCTGGGTGATCGAGGTCGGGGGCGCTGTCGAACGTCGAACGTGGCCGACGCGGTGACGGTGATCGCCCGGCTAGACGGTCGCGCGGATCTCGCCGACGCGCCCGGAGCCGCCCGAGACCCAGAGGTCGAGCTCGGCGGCGACGGCGTCGACCGCTGCCGAGTCGAGGGCGCCCGCCGAGACGAGGAGGCGAAGCGCGACGATCGCCGATGCGCGCGAGCTGCCGTCGAGCACCTTGAGGGCGACGCTCGTGCCGTCGGGGGCCGTCATGATCATGACGCCCTCGGCTCCGGCCTTCGCGAAGACTCCCAGTCGATCGATCGCGATCGAATCGGGCTGACCCGGCCCGGCGATCACCCAGCCGTTCTCACGAACGGCCTCGGTGAGCGCGCCTGCCTCACGGTAGAGGGCGAACGGCGACGATGCGGACGACGTCGTGATGCGCTGCACACCGTGCGCGAGGCCGCGAAGAGTGATCGCGTGCACGGGAGCACCGCAGCCGTCGATGCCCGTCGCGACCGGCTTCTCACCGGTCAGACGCTCGATGACGTCGAGGATGCGCTTCTGCAGCGGGTGGCGGGGGTCGAGGTACCCCTCGAGCGGCCAGTTGTTGGCGACGCACGCGAGAAGCATCGCCGCGTGCTTGCCCGAGCAGTTCATGTACAGGCGGTCGGGCCCGTTGCCGTCACGGATGAGCTGCTCGCGTGCGGCACGATCGCTCGGCATGGCGGGAGGGCAGCCGAGGCGGGCCGGCGAGATGTTGGCGCGATCGAGCAGACCGCGGACGAGTGCGACGTGTCCCGCCGTGCCCGTGTGGCTCGCCGTCGCGATGGCCGCGTCTTCGCCGCGCAGTGCGACGCCCGAGGCCATGACGGCCACAGCTTGGAAGGGCTTGAGGCATGACCGCGGGAAGAGCGGAGCCTCGGGATCGCCGAGCGATCGAACGACCTGCCCGTCGGGTGAGAGCACGATGGCTGTGCCTGAATGACGTGATTCCACGAATCCACTCCGTTCGACGACCGCCAGTTCTACCGCGTCAGCGACGCCGATCACCTCTGCCGCGCTCATGCGAGGGAGGAGAAAGCGTCGTCGAGCACAACGAGGGCGTCGTCGATGAGCTCATCGGTCATGGCCAGGCTCGGCAGGAATCGGAGGACGTTTCCGAAGGTTCCGGCCGAGAGGAAGAGGACGCCGTGCTGCGCGGCGAAGGCGGTCAGCCTCGGCACGGCGTCGGGGTGGGGGAGCTTCGACGTCGCCGCGGTGCCGGACTCGACGAGTTCGATCGCGATCATGGCGCCGTGGCCGCGGATGTCGCCGATGATGTCGAACCTCGCGGCGAGACGCTCGAGGCCGCTCCTCAGACGGGCACCGATGCGGTCGGCCTCGGCGAGGAGTCCGTCCCGCTCGATGGTCTCGAAGACGGCGATCGAGGCCGCGCACGCGACGGGGTTTCCGCCGAAGGTTCCGCCGAGTCCACCCGGCTGTGCGGAATCCATGATCTCGGCACGACCCGTCACGGCCGCGAGCGGCAGGCCGCCGGCGATGCCCTTCGCGCTCAGCACGAGGTCGGGCTCCCACCCGAAGTGCTCGCTCGCGAAGTAACGGCCCGTTCGGGCCATGCCGCTCTGGATCTCGTCGGCGATCATGACGACGCCGTTCTCGGTGCACCAGGTCTGCAGGGCGGGGAGGTAGCCGCCTGCGGGCACCATGAATCCGCCCTCTCCCTGGATCGGTTCGACGACGAGGCACGCGAGATCGGCGGCACCGACGACCTTCGCGAGGTAGCGATCGTGCGCGCCGCGGCGTCGGCACCGCTCAGTCCGTCACGATACGGATAGCTGCTCGGCGCCCGATAGACGTCACCCGCGAGGGGACCGAATCCGGTCGCGTACGGTGCGGCCTTGTAGTTCATCGCCATCGTCAGGTTCGTGCGGCCATGGTAGGCGTGGTCGAGCACCGCGATCGCGCGACGACCCGTGTGCTTGCGGGCGATCTTCACGCCGTTCTCGACCGCCTCGGCGCCCGAGTTCACGAGCACCGACTTCTTCGCCCACGTACCGGGCGTGTGCTCGGCGAGGAGTTCGGCGACCCGGACGTACTCTTCGTACGGGGTGATCGTGAAGAGCGTGTGCACGACGTCCTGCAGCTGAGCCGTCGCGGCGGCGACGACGTTCTCATCGGTATGACCGATGGTCGTCACGCCGATGCCGGCGCCGAAGTCGACGAACTGGTTGCCGTCGACGTCGACCAGGATGGCGCCGTGCGCGCGCTCGATGTAGACGGGGAGCACGGACGAGACGCCGACCGGAACGACGGCCAGACGCCGCGCGTGGAGCTCCTCCGAACGAGGGCCGGGGATCGCGGTCACGATTCGGCGCTCTTGTGGAACATTCCGAGCCGCGGCGGGTGAGGGTGAACTCGACGGAGCGAGGGAGTCAGTCATGATGTCTCCAGCCTAACGCGGGGCCTCACGCGCTTCGTGTGAGAATCGGGGCATGAAGACCGAGCACGGCTACCGCGTCGAGATCGAGTGGACGGGAGCCCGCGGGGCGGGCACGACGGGCTACCGCGACTACGGGCGCGACCACACGGTGAGCACCGACGGCAAGCTCCACGACATCCTCGGCTCGTCCGACCGCGCCTTCCGCGGAGACGCCGATCGGTGGAACCCCGAAGAGCTCCTCCTCGCAGCCCTCGCGCAGTGCCACATGCTGTCGTACCTGCACGTCGCGACGACGAACGGTGTCGTCGTGACCGCCTACGACGACGACGCCGTCGGCACCATGCGGGAGGACGGACGCGGCGGCGGCGCCTTCACCGAAGTGACTCTGCGGCCACGCGTCGAGGTCGCCGACCCCGCGACGATCGAGCTCGCCCAGAGCCTGCACGCGCGCGCGGCCGAACTGTGCTTCATCGGCGCGTCGGTCAACTTCCCCGTGCACCACGAACCCGAGACGTTCGCGGCGGCGACTCAGCCGAGCCGTGGCGGAAGCCACTCCGCCTGACGCGTCCACTGCCGCAGCTGCCCGCCCTCGTGCCCGTTGTACGAGTAGGCGACGATCTCACGATCCTCCACGGTCAGCGCGTTGTAGGCGGCGTAGACGGATGACGGCAGCACGACGTCGTCCATGAGCCCCACCGAGAACAGGGCGGGTGCGCTGATCCTGCGGGCGAAGTTCACTCCGTCGAAGTACGAGAGCGTCGTGAAGACCGTGTCCTCGGTGTCGCGGTGGGTGGCGAGGTACTGCGTGATCTCGGTGAACGGGGCCTTCGGGGTGAGCGCCGCCGAGCGCCGGAAGTGGCAGAGGAACGGCACGTCGGGCAGCACGGCGCGCACGGCGGGGGAGAGCCCGGCGGCCGCGAGCGAGATGCCGCCGCCCTGGCTGCCGCCCGTGACGGCGATGCGGTCGGTGTCGGCCGACGGGATCTCGGAGAGAGCGTCGATGAGCCGCGCGGCATCCGTGAAGACACGACGGTAGAAGTACGTGTCGGGCGAGCTGATGCCGCGCGTCATGAACCCCGCGACGGCGGGACCCGAGCCGTGCGGGTCGGGGGTGTCGCCGCCCGTGCCCCATCCGCTGCCCTGACCGCGCGTGTCCATGAGCACGTGCACGTAGCCCGCGGCCGCCCACTGCAGGCGCTCGCCGGGGAGGCCTCGACCGCCGTTGTAGCCGAGGTACTCGACGACGACGGGAAGGCGTTCGCTCTCCGAGCGCAGGGGCCGGGTGATCCAGCCCTTGACCGGCTCACCCGCGAAGCCGGGGAAGGTGAGATCTTCGACGATGAGATCGGTGAACGGCGTCGCGACGGGGGTGACGACGACCGAGCCGCCGGCCGCACGCGACTCGGCGAGGGTCCGCGCCCAGAACTCGTCGAAGTCGGCCGGCTCGGCGACGTTGGGGCGGAAGTCGACGAGGGCGTCGAGGGGCAGGTCGGTCAGCGGCACGAGGTTGCTCCGGGGCTCAGAAGGTCGATGTCCGTGCGAGACTCGCGCGGTTCGTCCATCGTGCCCGAGAGTGGGCGCGCGCGAGGGTCGATGACACCGCGAGTCGTCTGCCGGTCAGCGTGATTCGATCTCGTCCCAGATGGGAACGGTGCACGGGCGTCCGCCGACGAGGTTCTGGCACGGCGGTGCGTAGCCGGGGTAGCGCTCGGCCGTCGGGTCGCCGAACCAGCGGTTCCAGAGGATCCAGAAGTTGAGGTTGCCCCACGCCGAGCAGCTGTCGCCCGTGTCGGGATCGGCGAGCGTCGCCTCGTTCGGCTGGTACGGCGTGTAGTTGTACAGGTTCGCGGTCGCCTGGTTCTCGATCTCGACCGTGCTCGCCCCGCAACCGGCATCCGGGTTGTAGCCGACGTCGACGGCGCCGATGCGGTACTTGCGGTCGGGCTCGACCGTGTACTGACGGAACTGCCAGGCGGCGTTGTAGACCTGGTTGAAGAATCCGAAGTACTTCTGGTCGCAGTCCGCGGTGTCGGGGCACCCGTAGCCCGTTGCGCGCAGATAGCCGCGCTCGCTCGGGTGGGTGAGGAGCGACTGCTCCTTCTGCAGGAGCACGAGCAGCGCGCGCTGGCTGATGCCGCACGCGACGCCGACCCGCTCGATGATCTCGGCCGCGCTCTCGTCGGTGTGGCCGCGGTACTCGGCGCAGTGCCCGACCCCCTGGTCGGGTTCGGTGCGCGTGTCCTCGGTGTAGTCCGCGAGGCAAGGCACTCCGTCGACGGGTCGACAGGTCGTGTCCTCGAGGAACTCCTGGATGGCGTCGGCGCTCATCGAGCCCGAGTTGTAGAAGCTGTCGTCGCTCACGATGTGTCCGGGCTCGAAGGCGTCGGTCGACACGGGAGCGCTCTCGGTCTCGGCGGGCCGAACGGTCGGTTGCGACGGAGCGCACCCGGCGAGGAGCCCACCGAGGGCGACGACGGCGAACGCCGCGAGGACGGTGCGGCTGATCTTCACTCCCGAGACGATACCGGGCGCACCCGGACGTCGGCTCAGAGTCGCTCGCGCGGGAGCACCCGATCGACGGCGCGGGCGACGGGATTCGACGGAGGCGTCTCGTTGTACCGGTCGGCGACCTCTTGACCCGACAGCTCGGCGATCGCGGCCATGAGCTCATCGGTCGCGTGACGGCGGGCTCGGCCCGACGACGCCGGTCCGTGGTGCGAGAGATCGAGCGGCTCGCCGAAGTGCACCGAGACGGGGCGGATGCGCGGGCGCTTCGCTCCGACCGGTTGGATCTCCTCGGTTCCGACGAGTCCGACCGGTACGACGAGCGCTCCCGTCGTCAGCGCGAGCCAGGCGACGCCCGTGCGACCACGGTAGAGGCGGCCGTCGACCGACCGAGTGCCTTCCGGGTAGAGCGCGAACGCGTTGCCCGACTCGAGGATGCGGCGACCCTGATCGAGGGCGGCCTGCGCCTGGGCACCCGTACCGCGCTCGACGCTCACGGCGCCGATCGAGCTGAAGAACGTGCGCGACACCCAGCCGCGGAAGCCGGTGCCCGTGAAGTAGTGCGACTTCGCGAGGAACTGCACGGGTCGCGGAGACGCGATGGGGATCGCCACGGAGTCGATGAACGAGAGGTGATTGCTCGCGAAGATGACGGGGCCGGTCATCGGCACGTGTGCCGTGCCCGTGATCGTCGGTCGGAACGTCAGAAGCGTCAGGGGGCGGAGCACCGAGCGGATGACGCGATAGAGCGGTCCTTGCTTCGGAGCCACAGCCGTCTCGGCGGGTTCGCTCGTCTCGTGGGGGTCGACCGCGTCGGAGGAAGTCACGGTAAGACCCTAGACCCGACCGTATGCGGATCGTGGAATGTCGAGAACGGTGAGTTCGGCGAAGCCTAGGGTGGAGGAATGAAGAGAGTGATCGTGCTGGGCTCGTCAGGGTCGATCGGTGTGCAGGCGCTCGACGTCATCCGCGCCAATCCCGATCGATTCGAGATCGTCGGGCTCGCCGTCGGCTCGAATCGTGCGGTGCTCGAGCAGCAGGCCGACGACTTCCACGTCGACGACACCGCGGTCGGCATCATCGAGGCCGAGCAGCTCGTCCGCGACGTCGAGGCGGATGTCGTCCTCAACGGCATCACGGGATCGGTGGGTCTCGGTCCGACCCTCGCCGCGCTCGAGACGGGGAGGACCCTCGCGCTCGCCAACAAGGAATCGCTCATCGTCGGTGGCGACCTCGTGACCCGCCTCGCGGCCCCCGGCCAGATCGTGCCGGTCGACTCGGAGCACTCCGCCATCGCCCAGGCCCTCCGGTCGGGCACCGACGCCGAGGTCGCGCGTCTCGTCCTCACGGCATCCGGCGGGCCGTTCCGCGGCCGCTCACGCGACTCCCTCGCCTCCGTCACGCCCGCCGAGGCGCTCGCCCACCCCACGTGGGACATGGGCCTCGTCGTGACGACGAACTCGGCGACCCTCGTCAACAAGGGTCTCGAGGTCATCGAGGCGCACCTCCTCTTCGACGTCGGCTACGACGACATCGACGTCGTCGTGCACCCCCAGTCAGTCGTGCACTCGATGGTCGAGTTCGTCGACGGGTCGACGATCGCACAGGCATCCCCACCCGACATGCGCCTGCCGATCTCGCTCGGGCTCGACTGGCCGAACCGCGTCGCTGCGGTCGGCCGACCGCTCGACTGGACGCGTGCGCAGGAATGGACGTTCGAGCCGCTCGACGAGGTCGCCTTCCCGGCGGTGGCGCTCGCCAAGCAGGTCGGTCGCGCGCGCGGCACGTACCCCGCCGTCTTCAACGCGGCGAACGAGGAAGCGGTCGCGGCTTTCCACGCGGGGCGGATCGGCTTCCTCGACATCGTCGACGTCGTGCGCCGCGTCGTCGAGTCGCACGAAGCCCCCGATGCCGTCCTCTCCGTGCCCGTGCTCCTCGAAGCCGAGGCGGCCGCCCGCCGCGCGGCGACGGCTCTCATCGGCGCCTGACAGCTTCGCCACAGTCCACTCGCAGACAGAGCGGACTAGCCTGGCCAGGTGGATTCGGTCATCGCCTTCGCGCTCGGCGTGCTCATCGTCGCGCTCGGACTCGCCATCTCGATCGCGCTGCACGAGATCGGGCACCTCGTGCCCGCGAAGCTCTTCGGCGTCAAGGTCACGCAGTACATGATCGGGTTCGGCCCGACGCTCTTCTCGCGACGTCGCGGTGAGACCGAGTACGGCGTCAAGGCGCTCCCGCTCGGCGGCTACATCTCGATGATCGGCATGTTCCCGCCCGAGAAGAATCATCCGGCCGAGGCCGGCGCGACCGAGTTCGGGTCACTCGAGGTCGCCGAGATCGGTGAGAAGACCGCAGCACCCGTCGCGGCACGAGCCGGCAGCACCGGCTTCTTCCAGAACCTCGCCACCGATGCCCGCGAGGTGAGCGCCGAGTCGATCACGCCCGGCGACGAGAGCCGCGCCTTCTACCTGCTTCCCGTCTGGAAGCGCATCATCGTCATGTTCGGCGGCCCGTTCATGAACCTCCTCATCGGGGTCGTGCTGTTCGCCGTGCTCCTCATGGGGTTCGGGACGGCGCAGTCCTCCACGACGATCGCGTCCGTGTCGGAGTGCGTGCTTCCCGCGACGAGCGAGCGGCAGACGTGCGAACCGGGCGACACGGCGGCACCGGGCGCAGCAGCGGGTCTCGAGCCGGGCGACCGGATCGTCTCGATCTCCGGTACGCCCATCGAGACCTGGGAGCAGTCCACCGCGATCATCCGCGAGAGCGCGGGAACGCCGCTCCCCGTCGTCGTCGAACGCGACGGCGAGATGCTCGACCTCACGGTCACGCCCCTCCTCTCGGAGCGCTTCGCCGTCGACGACGAGGGAAAGGTCGTGACGGATGACGCGGGCGAGCCGGTCACGACCGATTACGGGTTCGTGGGGATCGGCCCGTCGACCGTCCTCGTGCCGCAGCCGGCCACGAGCGTGCTGCCGGCCGTCGGAGACAACATCGTGGCGGTCGCCAACGTCATCCTCAACCTGCCTCAGCGCCTCATCGATACGGCGCAGGCGGCCTTCGGCCCCGAGGAGCGCGACCCCAACGGCCCGATGAGCGTCGTCGGAGTCGGTCGTGTCGCGGGGGAGATCGCCGCCTTCGAGGGCGTGCCGATCGAGAGCAAGGCCGCGAGCCTCATCGGCATCGTCGCCTCGCTCAACGTCATGCTCTTCGTGTTCAACCTGATCCCGCTCCTGCCGCTCGACGGCGGTCACATCGCCGGCGCGCTGTGGGAGGGAATCCGCCGCTTCTTCGCGAAGCTGTTCCGTCGGCCCGACCCCGGGCCCGTCGACATCGCGCGGCTCATGCCGATCACGTTCGCCGTCGTCATCGTCATCGGCGCCATGAGCGCGCTGCTCATCTACGCCGACATCGTCAAGCCGATCTCGTTCTTCTGAGTGGGTGCGGGCGCGTGTGCGCCCGCACCTGCTCGTCGTCCGGTCAGCGGCGGAGGAGGAGCGCGTCGCCCTGTCCGCCGCCGCCGCAGAGTGCGACCGCGGCCTTACCGCTCCCTCGTCGCGAGAGCTCGAGGGCGGCGTGCAGTGCGAGTCGCGCACCCGACGCTCCGATGGGGTGGCCGAGCGCGATGGCGCCGCCGTTCGCATTCACGATGGCGGGTTCGATACCCAACTCGCGCGTGGACTGCAGGGCGACCGAGGCGAACGCCTCGTTGATCTCGACGACATCGAGGTCGTCGGCCGTCCAGCCCTGACGGGAGAGCGCGGCGTTGATCGCGTTCGCGGGCTGCGAGTGGAGGGAGTTGTCGGGGCCGGCGACGTGGCCCGATGCCTCCACGATGGCGAGCCACGGCAGTCCGTGCTCCTCGGCGAAGGCTCGGCTCGTGACGACGAGCGCCGAGGCTCCGTCGCTCAGCGGCGACGAGTTGCCCGCCGTGATGGTGCCGTCGGCCGCGAAGGCGGGACGCAGACGCGCGAGGGTCTCGACGCTTGAGTCGGGCCGGACGCCTTCATCGGCCGTGACGACGATCGGGTCGCCCTTCCGCTGCGGAATCTCGACGGGGACGATCTCGTCGGCGAACACGCCCGACGCGGCCGCGACGCCCGCGCGCCGGTGGGACGCCGCCGCGATCTCGTCCTGCTCGGTGCGGCCGAGGCCGAGGCGACCGTTCACCGTCTCGGTCGACGCTCCCATCGACACGCCGTCGAAGGCGTCGGTGAGACCGTCGAACGCCGCGTGGTCGATCATCGTCACGCTTCCGTACGTCCAGCCACGACGAGAGCCGGGCAGGAGGTGGGGAGCGTTCGTCATCGATTCCTGGCCGCCGGCGACGACGACCTGCGCCTCGCCGAGGCGGATGAGCCGCGCGGCGTCGACGACGGCGGCGAGACCCGACAAGCAGACCTTGTTGAGGGTCATGGCGGGCACTCGCCAGGGAATCCCTGCGGCGTTCGCGCTCTGCTTGGCCGGGTTCTGGCCGGCACCGGCCTGGAGCACCTGACCCATGAGCACGGCGTCGACCTGATCGGCGGAGATTCCGGACTTCTCGATGGCGCCGCGGATCGCGATGGTGCCGAGCTCGACGGCCGACAGCGACGCGAGCGCTCCGTTGATGCGGCCCTGGGGGGTGCGCGCTCCGGCGAGGATGACGACCTCAGTCGAACTCATACGGGGGACTCCTTCGTCGGATGTGCGGCGGATCTCGCCTCCGTCGATTCTACCGAGAGCCGTCGAGGCCACCCCCTTCACGTCGTGCTGTGCGCCTGCCAAGATGAAGGAACGTGCCGGAGTCGTCACGAGCGACCTCCGGCGCGATCGACGCGAACCCAGGAGGTACGAGCGTGACTCTCGACAAAGTCGTTCAGAGGCCGGCCGATGCCGTGGCCGACATCCCGAACGGAGCAGCTCTCGCGGTGGGAGGCTTCGGGCTCTGCGGCATCCCGATGGTGCTCATCGATGCGCTCCTCGCGCAGGGCGCCGACGAACTCTCGGTCGTCTCGAACAACTGCGGGGTGGATGACTGGGGCCTCGGGCTCCTGCTCGCGGCCGGGCGCATCCGCAAGATGACGTCGTCGTACGTCGGCGAGAATCGCGAGTTCGCACGGCGGTACCTGACGGGTGAGCTCGAACTCGAACTCACGCCACAGGGCACGCTCGCCGAGAAGCTGCGAGCCGGGGGAGCGGGTATCGCCGCATTCTTCACGCAGACGGGCGTGGGCACCGCTGTCGCCGAGGGAGGGCTGCCGCAGCGTCATGCCGCCGATGGCAGCGTCCTCGTCGCTTCAGAACCGAAGCGCGTCGAGACGTTCACCGTGCGCGGGGAGCCGCGTGAGTTCGTCCTCGAGGAAGCGATCACGACCGACTTCGCCCTCGTGCACGCCGCACAGGGCGACGCCCACGGCAATCTCGTCTTCGACAAGTCGGCGCGGAACTTCTCGCCGCTCGCCGCGATGGCGGGCCGCGTGTGCATCGCCGAGGTCGAAGAGCTCGTCGACGTCGGCGATCTCGATCCCGATGCCATTCACCTACCCGGCATCTTCGTCGACCGTGTCGTGGTCGTCGGGCGCGACGTCGAGAAGCGCATCGAGCGCCGGACCGTTCGAGAGGTGAACTGACATGGCTCTCACACGCGACGAGATGGCGGCTCGAGCCGCACGCGAACTCACCGACGGGTCATATGTCAATCTCGGCATCGGTCTGCCGACCCTCGTACCGAACTTCGTTCCGGAGGGCGTCACCGTCGTCCTGCAGAGCGAGAACGGCATCCTCGGCGTCGGGCCGTACCCGACCGAGGCCGAGGTCGATCCCGACCTCATCAACGCGGGCAAAGAGACGGTGACCGTACTGCCCGGAGCGGCGTACTTCGACTCGGCGACGAGCTTCGCGATGATCCGCGGGGGAAAGATCGATGCTGCGATCCTCGGCGCCATGCAAGTGTCGTCGACGGGCGACCTCGCGAACTGGATGATCCCGGGAAAGATGGTCAAGGGGCCCGGTGGTGCCATGGACCTCGTGCACGGCGCGCGCCGCGTCATCGTGCTCATGGAGCACGTCGCGAAGGACGGATCGGCGAAGATCGTCGAGTCGTGCTCATTGCCTCTGACCGGCCGCCGGGTCGTCGATCGCATCATCACCGATCTCGCCGTCATCGACGTCACGGAGACGGGTCTGGAGCTCGTCGAACTGGCGCCGGGCGTCACGGTGGACGAGGTCGTCGAAGCGACAGGCGCGCCCCTCGCGATCGCGTTGCCGAAACGTTAGGAACCACGGGGATCGAAGCCGCCCCTGATCTGCCATCCTGAGCGTGAGCGGCGCATATGCCGCTCACGGAATCGGGGGCGATCATGCGGGGTTCATTCATCGGCTGTTCGGTCGTGGCAGCACTCGTCATCGGGCTGTCGGGGTGCGCTTCGCCGGGTGCCGTCGCGACGTCGTCGCCGCCCGCAACGTCGACGTCGACCGCAACCCCTGGCCAAATCGCGTCGCCGACTCCGACGGCTTCGGAAGAACCGGCCCAGGCGTCGGTCGCGTCGGTCGTCGTCCTCCCGACCCACGTCGAGTTCCGTGACGCTGCCGGGGGAGTGGCGGCATCGTTCGACTATGCAACGGAGGCAGAAGCGGCAATCCTTGCCTTCCGTGATTTGCTCGGGGCTGAGACGTATACCGATGAAGACGACGGCTCGTACCATTACCCTCCCAGCACCCTGTACGCCTGGGGCGACATCGAGATCATCGAGTCGCACTTCGTCGATATGTGGGCGGACCACGCTGGCAACTACTCCTACGATCGGCCGAGCTTCATGCTGATCATCGGCACCGCAGAGCAGCAAGGCATCGCATTCAGCTCGGGGGTCGGAGTCATACCGGGCGATGATTGGGCTGTGGCGGCATCATCGGCAATCGATTCCGGTAGCCGTTTCACGTGTACGGGAACTCCCATCGACTCGATCGAACTCGGCGAGGTCGAGCAACCGGACGGCACGACGTTCATTCAGACTGTCACCACCGCGATCGTGAACGAATCGTATGATCCTTCGACGAACACGTGGACGGCCACCGACGTCGTATCCGAAGTCCGCGCGCCCGTCATGCTTGTTGACGGCTGCGTGTGAGCTCTCGGCACTCAGCCCACCCGCAGTGGGCGGACATAGACTGACGACGTGCCCGCTGTGAATCTCGGAATGCCCTCCGTGCCGGAGGTCTTGGCCCCGCGCCGTAAGACCCGTCAGATCAAGGTCGGAAAGGTCCTCGTCGGTGGCGGCGCGCAAGTGAGCGTGCAGTCGATGACGACGACGCCGACACCGAACATCAACGCGACGCTGCAGCAGATCGCCGAACTCACCGCCTCGGGCTGCGACATCGTGCGCGTCGCTGTGCCGAGCCGTGACGATGCCGAAGCGCTTCCGATCATCGCGAAGAAGAGCCAGATCCCGGTCATCGCCGACATCCACTTCCAGCCGAACTACGTCTACGCGGCGATCGATGCCGGGTGCGCCGCCGTGCGTGTGAACCCCGGGAACATCCGCAAGTTCGACGACCAGGTCGGAGAGATCGCCCGTCGTGCGAAGGAAGCGGGCGTCTCGATCCGTATCGGCGTGAACGCCGGTTCGCTCGACCCGCGTCTCCTGCAGAAGTACGGCAAGGCGACGCCCGAGGCCCTCGTCGAATCGGCCGTCTGGGAGGCGAGCCTCTTCGAGGAGCACGACTTCCACGACTTCAAGATCTCGGTCAAGCACAACGACCCCATCGTCATGGTGAAGGCCTACCGCCTCCTCGCCGAGCGCGGCGACTGGCCCCTCCACCTCGGTGTGACCGAGGCCGGCCCCGCGTTCCAGGGCACGATCAAGTCGGCCACCGCGTTCGGAATCCTGCTCTCGGAGGGGATCGGCGACACCATCCGCGTGTCGCTCTCCGCTCCGCCCGTCGAAGAGGTCAAGGTCGGCCTGCAGATCCTGCAGTCGCTCAACCTCCGTGAGCGGAAGCTCGAGATCGTGTCGTGCCCGTCATGCGGCCGCGCGCAGGTCGACGTGTACAAGCTCGCGAACGACGTCACCGATGGTCTCGAGGGCATGAGCGTTCCGCTCCGCGTGGCCGTCATGGGATGCGTCGTCAACGGCCCGGGCGAGGCTCGCGAGGCCGACCTCGGTGTCGCCTCGGGCAACGGCAAGGGTCAGATCTTCGTCAAGGGCGAGGTCATCAAGACCGTCCCCGAGTCCGAGATCGTCGCGACCCTCATCGCCGAGGCCAACCGTCTCGCCGACGAGATGGGCGCCGACGCTCCCGTCGGCAGCCCCGAGGTCGTCACCGCGTAGGTCGTCGCCATCGCGGTCGGCCGATCGCGCCGCCGCTCAGTGGATCGACCCGCCCGGCCGCCGCTCGTCGGTCACGCGATCGAGGCTCGTCTCGAGCGCGAGACGGATGCCGCGCGCGAGGTCGGCGAGCGGGAGCGCCGGCGAGCCGGCGGGCGCGGTCTCGTCCGACCACGGCACGTGGATGAATCCGGTGCGGAGCACCGGCGTGGATGCCGCTCGATGGGCGAGCAGGTAGAACACGTGATTGCAGACGAACGTGCCCGCGGTCGACGACACCGAGGCCGGGATGCCCGCCGTGTCGAGCGCGGCCACGATCGACTTGATCGGCAGGCCCGAGAAGTAGGCGACCGGACCGTCGTCGGCGATGGCCACGTCGATGGGGCGAGCGCCCGCGTTGTCGGGGATGCGGGCGTCATCGATGTTGACCGCTACGCGTTCCGGGGTGATCTCCGTGCGGCCGCCCGCGAGTCCGAGCGAGACGGCGAGAGCGGGGCGGTGCTCGTCGAGGAGCGCCTCGAGTGCACGGGTCGATCCGTCGAACTCGGTCGGCAGCACGGCGGTGACGAGCCGTTCCGGTCTCTCCCACGCACGCTCGACGAGGGGGAGGAGATCGGCGGTGGGGTTCGCGGCATCGCCGCCGAAGGGCTCGAAGCCAGTCAGGAGCACGGTCGTCACCGGTCCAGGCTACGTCAGCACTCGCCGAGCTCCCCGTAAACTGTGCGGGTGCCTACACGCCTCTCGAACTACTTCCTGCGGACTCTCCGCGAAGACCCCTCCGACGCCGAGGTCGCGAGCCACCGGCTCCTCGTGCGCGCGGGCTACATCCGCCGCCAGGCCCCGGGCGTCTTCGCCTGGCTGCCGCTCGGCCTGCGGGTGAAGGCGAAGATCGAGAAGATCGTCCGCGACGAGATGGAGCGCGCAGGGGCCCACGAGGTGCACTTCCCCGCACTCCTGCCGCGCGAGCCCTACGAGGTCACCGGCCGGTGGGAGGAGTACGGCGACGCGCTTTTCCGCCTGCAGGACCGCAAGGGTGCCGACTACCTGCTCGCGCCCACCCACGAAGAGGTCTTCACCCTCCTCGTGAAGGACCTGTACTCGTCGTACAAAGACCTGCCCCTCTCGATCTACCAGATCCAGGACAAGTACCGCGACGAGGCGCGCCCCCGCGCGGGCCTCCTGCGCGGCCGCGAGTTCACGATGAAGGACGCCTACTCCTTCGACTACACGGATGCCGGTCTCGACGCGTCCTACCGGGCGCAGCGCGACGCCTACGAGCGCATCTTCACGCGTCTCGGTCTCGAGTACGTCATCGTGAAGGCCGACGCCGGCGCCATGGGCGGCTCCAAGAGCGAGGAGTTCCTGCACCCCACTCCCGTCGGCGAAGACACCTTCGTGCGCTCGGCCGGCGGCTACGCCGCCAACGTCGAGGCGTTCACGACGATCGTGCCCGAGGCAATCCCGTTCGACGGCCTGCCCGAGGCATCCGTCTTCGACTCGCCGAACACACCGACGATCGCGACACTCGTCGATCTCGCCAACGCGAACCACCCCCGCCCCGACCGGGAGTGGACGGCGGCCGACACGCTGAAGAACGTCGTGCTCGCGCTCGTGCACCCCGACGGTCGCCGCGAGCTCGTCATCGTGGGCCTGCCCGGCGACCGTGACGTCGACCTCAAGCGCGTCGAAGTCGCCGTCGCGCCCGCCGACGTCGAGGCGGCGACGGAGGCCGACTTCCTCGCGCACCCCTCGCTCGTGAAGGGCTACATCGGCCCCTGGTCGCCGACCGGCGCCGTGCTCGGTGAGGAGTCCGCGACCGGCATCCGTTACCTCGTCGACCCCCGCATCGTCGACGGCACCGAGTGGATCACGGGAGCGAACGTCGACCAGAAGCACGTCTTCGGCCTCGTCGCCGGTCGTGACTTCACCGCCGACGGCACGATCGAGGCCGCCGAGGTGCGCGCCGGAGACCCCGCTCCCGACGGATCGGGCCCGGTCGAACTCGCTCGCGGCATGGAGATCGGTCACGTCTTCCAGCTCGGCCGCAAGTACGCCGAGGCCCTCGGGCTCAAGGTGCTCGACGAGAACGGCAAGCTCGTCACCGTCACGATGGGGTCGTACGGCATCGGTGTGACGCGCATTCTCGCGATCATCGCCGAGCTCGGCAACGACGACAAGGGCCTCATCTGGCCGGCCTCGGTCGCACCGTTCGACGTCCACGTCGTCGCGACGGGCCGGGACGCGGCCGTCTTCGAGGCCGCCGAGTCGATCGTCGCGACGCTCGAGTCGAACGGGCTCGAGGTGCTCTTCGACGACCGCCCGAAGGTCTCGCCCGGAGTGAAGTTCGGTGACGCCGAACTCATCGGCGTGCCGAAGATCGTCATCGCCGGTCGCGGCGTCGCCGACGGCGTCGTCGAGGTCTGGGATCGCGCGACGGGCGAACGCACGCCGGTCGCCATCGACGAGGTGCTCTCCGCTCTGCGTTGAGCAGATTCAGAGGTTCGAGCGCCCTCCGCGCGGATGACGGAGGGCGCGGCATCGGGTAACGTAGGCGGGTGGTCCGTTGCGCATTCCCGCGACGGCGAGATCTGAATAGAGGAGGCCGGCTGTGGATATCGACCTCGGCGTGTTGCGACTGATGGAACGCGAGAAGGAAATCCCCTTCGACGAGTTGGTGCGGATCATCGAGCAGGCCATCCTGACCGCTTACCTCAAGCACACCCACCCCGATTCGCACGGAAGCGCGAACCCCGACAACGCCCGCGTGCACCTCGACCGGAAGACCGGCCACGTGTCGGTCTACGTGCCCGAGCTCGACGACGAGGGCAACGTCATCGGCGAAGCCGAGGACAGCCCGAGCGACTTCGGCCGCATCGCCGCCTTCGCGGCGAAGCAGGTCATCAACCAGCGACTGCGCGACATCGCGGATGACGCGGTGCTCGGCGAGTTCCGCGGGCGCGAGGGCGACATCGTCGCCGGCGTCATCCAGCAGGGCCCGAACCCGCGCATGGTGCACATCGACCTCGGCACCGTCGAGGCGATCCTGCCTCCCGAGGAGCAGGTGCCCGGTGAGGACTACCCGCACGGAGCCCGCATCCGTGTCTATGTGACGAGCGTCTCGAAGGGCCTCAAGGGCCCGTCGATCACCGTGTCGCGCACGCACCCCTCGCTCGTCCGCAAGCTCTTCGCACTCGAGGTGCCCGAGATCGCTTCGGGAGCCGTCGAGATCGTGTCGCTCGCCCGCGAGGCCGGCCACCGCACGAAGATCGCCGTGCGTGCGACGCAGCCCGGCATCAACGCCAAGGGTGCGTGCATCGGCGAACTCGGCCAGCGCGTGCGCTCTGTCACCGCCGAGCTCGGCGCGGAGAAGATCGACATCGTCGACTACTCCGACGACCTGTCGACCTTCGTCGCGAGCGCCCTGTCGCCCGCGAAGGTGACGAGCGCGTTCGTCATCGACGAGTCGATCAAGGCCGTCCGGGCCCTCGTGCCCGACTACCAGCTCTCGCTCGCGATCGGCAAGGAGGGCCAGAACGCCCGCCTCGCCGCGAAGCTCACGGGCGCGAAGATCGACATCCAGCCCGACTCGATCCTCGAGGGCTGAGCCCACGACACGCCCTCCCGCTGCGGCCGGCCGCAGCGGGAGTCGTCGAGCTTCGAGCGGTGGAGGTGTACGATGGAAGCTGTCAGAACGTGCATCGGATGCCGTTCGCGCGCCCCGCGATCCTCGCTCTTGAGGGTCGTCACCCGGGAATCCCAGTTGATCGCAGATCCTTCTGCGACATTGCCCGGGCGCGGCGCGTGGCTGCATCCGACGCTCGAGTGCTTTCAACTCGCGGTTCGCAGGCGCGCTTTCGGGCGTGCACTTCGCGTAACCGGTGAGCTGGAAGCCACCCATGTAGAGAACAGGCTGAACGGCACAGTGATCACTAATGAGTGACGACTAATGAGTGGCTCGAAATGAGTCCCGTCCGCTATTAATGGTCTGCCCTGTCCGGGTGCAGACCCGGAACAGGAGAATTGTGGCTGCCAAACCACGCGTACACGAGATCGCGAATGAGCTCGGCGTCGACAGCAAGGTCGCGCTCGAGAAGCTCAAAGAAATGGGCGAATACGTCAAGGGCCCGTCGTCGAGCATCGAACCGCCCGTCGCGCGCCGTCTGAAGGCCGCGCTCGAAGCGGCCGGCGCCGCGACGAACGCCGCTGCCGCGCCCGCGGCTCCCGCCGCCCCGGCGAAGCCCGCTGCGGCCAAGCCCGCACCCCAGCGTCCGACCCCTGCTGCGCCCGCGCCCGCGGCGCCCGCAGCTCCGGCCGCTCCCGCCGCCGACGATGCGCCTCGACCGGCTGCACCGCTCAGCGTCGCCGAGCGCCAGGCCGCAGCCGAGAAGGCCGCTGCCGAGCAGAAGGCCGCAGAGAAGGCTGCCGCGGCGAAGCCCGCCGAGCCCGCAGCCGAGGCGCCCGCGCCCGCAGCTGAGGCCGCGTCCGCCGAGGCGAAGCCCGGCGACTCGTCGATCCCGCGCCCCGGCGCACCCCGTCCGGGCGCCCCGCGACCCGGCAACAACCCCTTCGCGAGCTCGCAGGGCATGGGTCAGCGGCCC
This sequence comes from Agromyces atrinae, assembly GCF_013407835.1. Taxonomy (NCBI): domain Bacteria; kingdom Bacillati; phylum Actinomycetota; class Actinomycetes; order Micrococcales; family Microbacteriaceae; genus Agromyces; species Agromyces atrinae. The sequence goes on from NZ_JACCBI010000001.1 coordinate 315,572, forward strand.
GCTCAGCCCCGTCCCGGCAACAACCCGTTCGCGAGCGCCCAGGGCATGGGCCAGCGCCCGAGCCCCGGCAACATCCCGCGCCCCGCGGCTCCCCGCCCCGGCGCACCCCGTCCGGGCGCGCCCCGTCCGGGTGCTCCGCGTCCCGGTGGAGCCGGCGGTGGCTTCCAGCGTCCCGGCGGTGCCGGTGGCGCACGTCCCGGTGGCGGCGGCGGTGGCTTCCAGCGCCCCGGCGGCGGTGCTCCCGGAGCCGGTGGCTTCGGCGGTCCGCGTCCCGCGGGCGGCGGCGGTCGTGGCCGTGGCCCCGGCGGTGGAACCGCTGGTGCGTTCGGTCGCGGTGGCGGCAAGTCGAAGGCGCGCAAGTCGAAGCGTACGAAGCGTCAAGAGTTCGAGATGCGGGAGGCCCCGTCGCTCGGCGGCGTGAGCGTTCCCCGCGGAGACGGCAACACCGTCATCCGTCTGCGTCGTGGATCGTCGATCTCCGACTTCGCCGACAAGATCGACGCGAACCCCGGCTCGCTCGTCACGGTGCTCTTCCACCTCGGTGAGATGGCGACCGCGACCGAGTCCCTCGACGAGGCCACCTTCCAGGTGCTCGGCGAAGAGCTCGGCTACAAGATCCAGGTCGTCTCTCCGGAGGACGAGGACCGCGAGCTCCTCGAGGGCTTCGACATCGACCTCGACCAGGAGCTCGAGGACGAGACCGACGAAGACCTCGAGCAGCGTCCTCCCGTGGTCACGGTCATGGGACACGTCGACCACGGTAAGACGCGACTCCTCGACGCGATCCGCAATGCGAACGTCGTCGCCGGTGAAGCGGGTGGCATCACCCAGCACATCGGTGCCTACCAGGTGCACACCGAGCACGAGGGCATCGAGCGCGCGATCACCTTCATCGACACCCCGGGTCACGAGGCCTTCACGGCCATGCGTGCTCGTGGTGCGCAGGTCACCGACATCGCGATCCTCGTGGTCGCGGCGGATGACGGCATCATGCCGCAGACGATCGAGGCCTTGAACCACGCGCAGTCGGCCAACGTGCCGATCGTCGTCGCGGTCAACAAGGTCGACAAGCCCGACGCCAACCCGGCCAAGGTCCGTCAGCAGCTCACCGAGTTCGGGCTCGTCGCCGAAGAGTACGGCGGAGACGTCATGTTCATCGACGTCTCGGCTCGCGAGAACATCGGAATCCAGAACCTCCTGGACGCCGTGCTCCTCACGGCCGACGCCGGTCTCGACCTGCGTGCGAACCCGAACAAGGACGCCCGCGGTGTCGCGATCGAAGCGAAGCTCGACAAGGGCCGTGGTGCAGTCGCCACCGTGCTCATCCAGTCGGGAACGCTGCGCGTCGGAGACGCGATCGTCGCCGGAACCGCCTACGGACGTGTCCGTGCGATGGCCGACGAGAACGGCGACCCCGTGCTCGCTGCGACCCCGTCGCGCCCCGTGCAGGTCCAGGGTCTCTCGTCGGTGCCTCGCGCTGGTGACACCTTCCTCGTCACCGAGGAGGACCGCACCGCCCGTCAGATCGCCGAGAAGCGTGAAGCGGCCGAGCGCAACGCTCTGCTCGCCAAGGCTCGCAAGCGCATCTCGCTCGAGGACTTCACTCGTGCGCTCGAAGAGGGCAAGGTCGAGGCGCTCAACCTCATCATCAAGGGTGACGTGTCGGGTGCCGTCGAGGCTCTCGAGGAGTCGCTCATGAAGATCGAGGTCGACGACTCGGTCCAGCTGCGCATCCTGCACCGCGGTGTGGGTGCCATCACCGAGTCCGACATCGACCTGGCGACGATCGACAACGCCATCGTCATCGGCTTCAACGTGCGGCCCGACGTCAAGGCGCGCGAGCGTGCCGCCCGCGAGGGTGTGGATGTCCGCTTCTACTCGGTCATCTACAACGCGATCGACGACATCGAGAACGCACTCAAGGGCATGCTCAAGCCCGAGTACGAAGAGGTCCAGTCGGGTGTCGCCGAGATCCGCGAGGTGTTCCGCTCCTCCAAGTTCGGCAACATCGCCGGTGTCATCGTGCGGTCGGGAACGATCACGCGCAACGCCAAGGCGCGCGTCATCCGCGATGGCGTCGTCGTCGGCGACAACCTCGCCATCGAGTCGCTCCGTCGATTCAAGGACGACGTCACCGAGGTGCGTACGGACTTCGAGGCCGGTATCGGTCTCGGCAAGTTCAACGACATCCAGGTCGGCGACGAGATCGAGACGATCGAGATGCGGGAGAAGCCCCGCGCATAATCCGGTCACGGGGCCCTCGCTCAGGCGAGGGCCCCGTACCCGTCCCATCGAAGGTGAGTGAGGAAAAGACATGGCTGATCCGGCACGCGCGAGGAAGCTCGCCGATCGCATCAAAGAGGTCGTCGCGAAGCGCCTCGAGAAGGGCATCCGCGATCCGCGTCTCGGGTTCGTGACCCTGACCGAAGTCCGTGTGACGGGCGACCTGCAGCACGCGAGCATCTTCTACACGGTCTACGGGACCGATGAGGAGCGTGACGACTCCGCCGCAGCTCTCAAGGCTGCGACGGGCATGCTCCGCACCGAGGTGGGTCGGAACATCAACACCCGCCTGACCCCGACGCTCGAGTTCATCCTCGACGCGCTCCCCGACACGAGCGCCCACATGGAGGAGCTCCTCAAGCAAGCTCGAGAGCACGACGCCCAGACGGCGCAGCTCGCGAGCGGCGCCCAGTACGCGGGCGAGGCCGACCCGTACGTCAAGCCGCGAGAGATCGAGGATGACGACGAGGACGGCGACGAGCGGTCCTGACCTCGATCGGTCGACCGTGACGAAGGCGCTGCGCGATCCGCGCAGCGCCTTCTCGTTCTCCGCAGCCGCCTACTCGCTCGCCTCGAAGGCGGCCGACCCGGGCGCTCCGCCGTCCATCGAGACGACCGCTCCGTCGAACGTGAAGTAGACGTCGCCGTCGTAGTAGTCGTCGTCGATGGGGATCCAGAACATGGGCACGCGCGTGTCGGTGCCGGCGACGTATCGCACGGACACGTAGACCCACTGCTCGCTGAGCGGATCGCCCTCAAGGCCCGTGAGCTCCTTCGCCTGCGCGATGAGGCCCGGCATCATCGACGGGTCGAGTGCGCTCAGGTCGAAGAGCTTCCCGGCGACATCCGCCGGGTCGGGCTGGATCGACGTCGCCGTGCGGTTCGTGACCTCGCCGCGATCGAGCGAGATGTCGTCGTAGGTGGTCGCGCCCGGTGCCGACGGCGCCGTCGCCGAGAGACGCGTGCCCCAGAATGTGAGCGAGTCGACCTGCGTGCCGCCGATCTCGGCGGCGAGAACGTCGAGGGCCTTCTGCGCGTTGTCGCCCGCGAACATGTTCGCCGCGGCCTCCTCGGCGAGCCGCTCGGACTGCTCCCGCTCGGACCGCCCCTCGTACGAGCTCTCGTAGCGCACGTCATCGAGGGTCGTCTCGCCGGCGATGAGCGCGGCGATCGTCGGGTAGGCGGGGATGAGGGCGAGGATGACGCCGAGCGCGAGTGCGACGGCGTAGAACGGTGCGGGGATGCGGCGGATGCTGCTCCGTGCCGCGGGCGCCTCGAACACCGACGACGGGCTCACCCGACGGATGTCGTCGTCCTCGCGAGCGCGCTCCGCCCAGGCGGGAGGCGGGTCGAGGACGAGCGCCACGTTCGAGGGCGCCTGACCGTCGAGCGCCACGACGACGACGTTGCCCGGCTGGAGACGCGGGATCTCGAGGATGTCGACGATCCGTCGCACCCGTACCTCGAACGCCGCGCCGCTCGACGGCGCGACGACGAGGTCGATGTCGCAGACGGGCTGATCGTTGATCTCGGTGCCCGTGCGCCGGATGCGGAGGATGCGCGCGAGCGCCAGGCGGCCTTCCGCCTCGGCGCGCGCGAGCGCCGAGGGGTCCGGTGAGCGAGTGAGCCGGAGTCCGCTCATCGTCTTCGCGATCAGCACGACCGGAAGCAGGACGCTGAGCGCGATGGCGCACGGCAGGATCATCGACGTCCAGCCGTCGTCACCGGAGAGAAGAGCAGCGGTGAGCGACGCGAGAAGCGCTCCGAGCACGGCGACGAAGAGGAGACGGATCACCGCTCCACGCTATCGATCGTCAGGACGGGAGTGTGAATCCGCTTTCCCGGTCGCCGACGGCGAGACCATCCGCGATGAGGCCGCAGAGTGCTCGTTCGCGTTGCGCGTCATCCGCCCAGAGCGAGGTGATCTCGGTGATCGTCACCGGTCCGTGGGCCGCGCGCAGTTCGCGCATGATGAGCCCGCGCACCTGCCGGTCGGAGCCCTCGAACTTCTTCTGCACGGCCTTGCGCGGCCCGTCGTAGGCGGGGTATCCGGCGGCACGCCATGCGCACGACTCGCGCAGCGGGCAGTCGTCGCATCGGGGCGCTCGCGCCGTGCAGACGACGGCGCCGAGCTCCATGATGGCGGCGTTGAACACGCGCGCCTCCGCGTCATCCGTCGGGAGGAGCTCGTCCATGTCGGCGAGGTCGCGCTTGGCCGGGGGAGCGGGCTCCGCCTGCCCGGCGACCGCGCGTGCGATCACGCGTCGCGTGTTCGTGTCGACGACGGGGTGCCGATGCCCGTAGGCGAACGCCGAGACGGCGCGCGCCGTGTAGTCGCCGACTCCCTGGAGGGCGAGAAGGTCGTCGACATCGCTCGGGACGACCCCACCGTGGCGCTCCACGATCTCGACGGCCGCCTGATGCAGCCAGAGCGCGCGGCGCGGATAGCCGAGCCGGTCCCACGCCCGCACGGCCTCGGCGGGCGGCACGCGGGCGAGGTCGGCGGGAGTCGGCCAGCGGTCGAGCCACGCGGTGATCGCGGGGATGACGCGGACGACGGGAGTCTGCTGCAGCATGAACTCGCTCACGAGGATGCCCCACGCGCCGTAGTCGGGATCGCGCCACGGCAGGTCGCGGGCGTTCTCGGCGAACCAGCGGTTCAGCACCGGTGCGATCGGGGATTCTCGGGACATCCGCTCCAGGGTACGTCGCCGTAGGCTCGATGCATGACCGCCCGATCCGATCTCCTGCTCGCCGTCGCCGACGAGCTCCTGCAGCACCACCCGCGGGGCCGGGTCGCGGTCGCGATCGACGGCATCGACGCCCGCCGGACGACCCGTTTCGCCGACGAGCTCGCGATCGTCATCGCCTCGTCCGGCCGGCCCGTCGTGCGCGCGAGCCACGAGGGCTTCCACCGGCCGCCGGCCGAACGCTACGCGCGGGGTGAGGACTCCGCGATCGGCTACTACCGCGATTCGTTCGACGAGGAGCGGCTCCGAGCCGAACTCGTCGAACCGTTCCGGCTCGGCGACGCGTTCGTGACGTCGATCGGCACCGCCCCGACCGACGGCACCGCCCCGACCGACGGCATCGGCGGGAGTGCGGCGGGACCCGCGGCGCCCGACACGGTGCTGCTCGTCGACGGCGTCTTCCTCCTCCGCCCCGAACTCCGCGGCCTGTGGAACGCGGCGGCGCGGCTCGACGTGCGTCCCGAGGTGCTCCTCGCGGAGAGCGACGAGTCGGACGCGGCCCGCGAACGACACGCGGGCGGTCACGCGATCTACGAGCGTGAGGCGTCACCGCGTCGCGCGGCGGGAATCGTCATCGACGACAGCGATCCCCTGCAGCCGCTCCGACTCTTCGTCGACTACTGCTGACGTCGTCCGAGGGCGCCGACGGCGGCGACGACGGCATCGATCGAGTGGAAGCGGCCGGACGTCTCGACCTCGTGCACGAGCGCCGTGAGCGCAGCGTTCACGGGGGCCTCGACACCCGCGCGCGCGGCTTCGCCGACGACCGCGCCGTTCAGGAAGTCGACCTCGGTCGCCTGGCCGCGCGTGATGCTCTGCAGCGTCGACCCGAGGTTCGGCACGGCGCCCATCCGCACCCCCATCGAGCGGGGGAGCAGCTGACCGAGGGCGAGGGGAAGCGCGGCGAAGAAGCGGAGGCGACCGTCGCTCAGGCCCTGGATCGACCCGAAACGGATGCCGCGGGCGATGCCCACGCGGACGGTCTCGCGCATGAGCGCCGTGAGGATGCGTCGCGTGCGCGGATCGGCGATCGTCTCCTGCACGGTCAGTCCCGTCGCGGCGGGCAGCGCGTTCAGCATGTTGACGACGAGCTTCGTCCACTGCGCGCCGCGGAAGTTCGCGATCGGCACGACGGGCACGGCGCGACCCAGAACCTCGGCGAGGGCCCGTGTCGCGTCGTCGACGTCGCCCTCACCGCGCCCGAGATAGGTCGCGGCGGTCGTCGTCACGCGCACGAGACCGGGCTCGGTGTAGTTCGCGGCGATGATCGAGAGGGCGCCGAAGCACTCGGAGCCGGGCAGGAGTTCCTCGGCGGCCTCGACGCCCGCGAGGCCGTTCTGCACGACGACGACGGGGATGCCGTCGAGATGCGCCGCATTCGCCGCGATCGCATCGCGAGCGTCGTGAGCCTTCGTGCAGACGAGCGCGAGGTCGGGGGTCTCGGCGAGCGTCGTCCGCGCGTCGACGACGGCGGTCACGTCGCCGTAGCCGCCCGTGAGACGGAGTCCTCGATCGCGGATCGCCTCGAGCCCAGCACCTCGCGCGGTCACCGTGACGTCGTGGCCGTCGCGGGAGAGCAGCGCCGCGAAGGTGCCCCCGAGCGCTCCGGCGCCGATGATCGCGATCCTCATACGACGAGCGTACGGCCGTCGCCACGGGGGGCCTGCTCCCTGAGCCGCTGATAGCCTGATCGACGTGACCCGCGGCATCCTCCTCATCGACAAGCCCGGCGGACTCACGAGTCACGACGTCGTCGCGCGCGTGCGACGAGCGGCCGGCACACGCAAGGTCGGTCACGCCGGCACCCTCGACCCCATGGCGACGGGCCTCCTCGTGCTCGGCCTCGGCTCGGCCACCCGGCTCCTGCACTACATCGTCGGTCTCGACAAGGAGTACACCGCGACGATCCGACTCGGCAGCGCGACGACGACGGATGACGCGGAGGGCGAGATCACCGAGACCGCCACGATCGCCGCGATCGACGCCGTGTCCGATGACGCCATCGCCTCCGGCATCGGAGCGCTGACGGGGGAGATCGAACAGGTCCCGAGCACGGTGAGTGCCATCAAGGTCAACGGCAAGCGTGCGTATGCGCTCGCCCGCGAGGGCGAAGAGGTGACGCTCTCGTCTCGGCGCGTGACCGTCTCGGCCTTCGACGTGCTCGACCAGCGTCGCGAGGGTGCGCACATCGACCTCGACGTGCGCGTCGAATGCACGACGGGCACGTACATCAGGGCGCTCGCTCGCGACCTCGGGGCGGGACTCGGGGTCGGCGGTCACCTCACCGCCCTCCGACGCTCGCGAATCGGCGCGTTCGACGTCGCCGACGCGTCGACGCTCGACGATCTCGACGTCGCCGCCGCGCTCCTGCACCCCGCCGCGGCCGCCGACCTCACCCTCGACACGCTCTCGGTCTCGGCCGACGACGCTCGCGACATCGGTCACGGCAAGCGCATCGCCCGCCCCGACGACATCGCCGGCGGCATCCTCGCGGCGATCGACCCCGCGGGCGAACTCATCGCGATTCTCGAGACGCGGAAAGACACGCTGAAGGTCGTCACCGGCTTCCCGCAGGAGGGACCCGCATCGTGATCGAGTGGTTCACCTACGTGCAGGTCGCCATCGCGGTGGTCGCGGGGCTCCTGTGCCTCGGACTCGGCCTCGGCGGCAAGTCGCCGAATGACGTCTCGATGGGCTCGCTCGTCATCGTCGAAGTGCTCCTCATCGCCCAGATCGTCGTCGCGATCATCGCCCCGACCGTCGGCAACGAGCCGACGGGGTTCCTCCCCGAGTTCTGGGCGTACCTCATCGCCGCGGCTCTCATCCCGCCCGCGGCCGCATTCTGGGCGCTCCTCGAGCGCACGCGCTGGTCGACCGTCGTCCTGGGCGTCGCCGCGCTCTCGGTCGCCGTGATGCTTTACCGCATGTTGCAGATCTGGACAGTGCAGCAGGCGTGAGCCCCCGGGTGCGCGATAATCGATGAGCCATGACTGACCTGAAGCACGCCTCCACCTCCGCCCGTCCGAAGCGACGCATCAGCGGAATCGGTCAAGTCCTCATCGCCGTCTACGCGATCCTCGCCGTCGGCGCGACGGGCCGATCGGCCGTGCAGGTCATCTTCAAGTTCGACGAGGCGCCCGTCGCCTACTCGCTCTCGGCGGTCGCCGCCGTCGTCTACATCATCGCGACGATCGCCCTCGTCGCGCGCGGAGTCATCTGGTACCGCGTCGCATGGGCGACGATCGTCTTCGAGTTCGTCGGCGTGCTCACGGTCGGTGTGCTGAGCCTTACCGTGCCCGAATTCTTCGCCCACGAATCGGTCTGGTCGTACTTCGGCCGCGGCTACGTCTTCATCCCGCTCGTGCTCCCCGTGCTCGGCATGTGGTGGCTCGCCAAGCACCCGCCGTCCCGCGACCCGCGTGTCGAAGGAGGGGCCGCGTGAAGCTCTTCACCGGCCTCGGCGACGTTCCCGCCGACTTTGGTCCGTCGGTCGTCACCATCGGCAAGTTCGACGGCGTGCACGCCGGGCACCGTGCCGTCATCGCCGACCTGCTCGCGATCGCCGACGCCGAATCACTGACGTCGACCGTCGTGACGTTCGACCGTCATCCGCTCGCCTTCCTCGCCCCCGAGAAGTGCCCCGAGCAACTCGTGAGCACCCCGCAGAAGATCGAGCTCCTCGCCACGACGGGTGTCGACGCCGCGCTCGTGCTGCGCTTCGACGAGACGCTCTCGTCGATCCCCGCCGAAGCGTTCGTGCGCGACATCCTCGTCGGACGCCTCCGGGCCCAGGTCGTCTTCGTCGGTGCCGACTTCCGTTTCGGCAGCCGAGGTGCCGGCGATGTCGGGCTGCTCGAGCGCATGGGGCCCGTGCTGGGCTTCGAGGTGCGGGTCATCGACGACGTGCGCCCGGAAGACGGTCGGCGCGTCTCATCGACGTGGATCCGCGAACTGCTCGAGGCGGGCGACGTGGCCTCGGCGGCGCGACTGCTCGGGCACACCCCGACCGTGCGAGGCGTCGTCGTGCACGGCGCCGCCCGCGGCCGCGAACTGGGCTTCCCGACCGCGAACCTCTCTCCGTCGTCGGAGGGGCTCATCCCCGCCGACGGCGTCTACGCGGGCTGGCTCGTCGACGGCGACGAGCGCTACCCGGCCGCCGTCTCGGTCGGCAACAACCCGACCTTCGAGGGCGTGCCGCAGAAGCAGGTCGAGGCGTACGTGCTCGACCGCGAGATCGACCTCTACGGGCACGAGGTGGCGATCGAGTTCGTCACGCGCATTCGCGGCATGGTCGCCTTCGAGGGAATCGACGCCCTCATCCGTCAGATGAGCGCCGACGTCGATACCGTTCGATCGCTGCTCACGTGAGCGCCGCCGCGCCGCTCTGGAAGGGGCGCGCACTCGCGCTCGTCGGCATCCTGCTCGTCGCGCTCAACCTCCGCACCGCCGTCGCGTCGCTCTCGCCGATCGCGACGACGATCTCGGCCGACATCCCGCTCCCCGCCGTGCTGCTCGGCGCACTCGGCATGGTGCCGCCGCTCTGCTTCGCCGTGTTCGGCATCGCGACACCCGCCTTCACCCGCCGCTTCGGGCTCGAGCGCGTGCTCATCACCGCCCTCGTCGTGCTCACGGCGGGCCTCGTCGGCCGGGGGCTCGCTCCCGATGCCTGGTGGCTCCTCATCGCGAGTGCGGCGACGTTCGCGGGCATCGGCGTCGGCAACGTCGTGCTGCCGCCGCTCGTGAAGAAGTACTTCCCCGATCGCGTGGGTCTCCTGACGACGATGTACGCGACGATCCTCTCGCTCTCGACGCTCGTGCCCCCGCTCATCGCGGTACCCGTCGCCGAGGCGGCGGGCTGGCGCACCTCGCTCGCGCTGTGGTCGGTCTTCGCGCTCGCCGCCCTCGTGCCGTGGATCGTGCTCGTCGTGAAGCCGCGCCGCGGGGTGGCGACCGTGCTCCCCGAAGAGGGCGAGCCTGCGCTCGTCGCGCGCATCTGGCGGTCGAAGATCGCCTGGGCGCTCACCGCGATCTTCTTCACGTCGTCGTTCAACGCCTACTCGATCTTCGCGTGGCTGCCGACGATGCTCGAGGACATCGCCGGTGTGACGCCCGCGCAGGCCGGCATCCTGCTCTCGATCTATGCGGGCGTCGGCCTCCCCGCGTCGCTCGTCGTGCCGATCATCGCCGCGCGCTACCACCGCGTGGGCACGCTCATCGTCATCGGCATCTCGTGCTTCGTCGTCGGGTACGCGGGCCTCCTGTTCGCGCCGACGACTCTGCCGTGGCTGTGGGTGTTCTTCGCGGGCGCGGGGCCGCTGCTCTTCCCGTTGACGCTCGTGCTCATCAACCTGCGCACGCGGACGCACGAAGGAGCGGTCGCGCTCAGCGGGTTCGTGCAGAGCGTCGGCTACCTCGCCGCTGCCATCGGGCCGCTGCTCGTCGGCGTCATCCACGAGACGACCGGATCCTGGTCGGGTGCGCTCGTGCTGCTGCTCGCCTCGGTCGCCCTCGCGGCGATCGCCGGCCCTGTCGCCGGGCGCCGCCGCTTCCTCGAGGACGAGCCCGCGCGCTGATCCCGGCGCGGCCAGCCTGCCCTGCCTGGTTGCCGCGTGACCGCCGCCCGCGTCATCCGCCCGCCTGCCCCTGCCCACCCCGCTCGGTGTGTTGCCGCTTTCGGCCCGTGCGGCGCCCTCCGCACGGGCCGAAACCGGCAACACGCGCGGAAGCGCACGCGGCCGTTCTGCTCATATGAGCAGAAAAGGCTACGAGTGTAGATCGGTGCGCTTCTGACGCGTAGCCTGGACGAGACGGAAGGAGCGCTGTGGGCGAGAACGACGAACTGCTCTCGATCAGAGCAGCCGAGCTCTACTACGAGGAAGACAAGACGCAAGACGAGATCGGTCAGGTGCTGCGTCTGACGCGGTGGAAGGTCGGCCGTCTCCTCTCGCAGGCCAAGGCCAACGGGTTCATCCGCATCGAGATCGTGCACCCGCGCGCGCGGAGGCTGCCCCTCGAGCGACGTCTGCGCGACGAACGCGGCCTCGTCGACGCGATCGTGGTCTCGGGTGCGGGCGTCGAGAGCGCCGAAGAGTTGCAGGCGCGCACGGCGCAGGCCGCCGCCGACTACCTCACGACGCTCCGACCCGTTCCGCGCACCCTCGGCGTCAGCTGGGGTCGCACCCTCCACGAGGTCTCCCAACACCTGCGGAAGGGATGGGCGACGGGCGTCAACGTCGTGCAGATCAACGGCGGTGTGAGCCTCAACCGGCGCTCGGGCACCGCGGCGTCCACGGCCGTCACGATCGCGCAGAAGGCTGGGGGACAGGCGACCCTGCTGCCGAGCCCCGCGATCCTCGAGCGGCTCGAGACGAAGAACGCCATCGAATCCGACCGCGTCGTCGCGGGCGTGCTCGATCTCGCGCGCTCGGCTAACGCCTACCTCTTCAGCGCAGGCGCCGCCGACCACTCGTCGGTGCACCTCGAGAGCGGCTACCTCTCGCCGGCCGACGTCGACGAACTCGTCCGCAAGGGCGCCGTCGGTGACGTCGTCGGCCGCTACATCGACTCCGACGGCAATATCGTCGATCCCTCGCTCGACGGTCGGACCGTCGGGCTCACCCTCGACGAGCTGCGCACCGCCGACCGGTGCATCGCCGTCATCTCGGGGCGCTCGAAGCACCCCGTCGCCAATGCCGTCGTCGGCAGCCGACTCTGCTCGGTGCTCGTCACCGACGAAGAGACCGCGCTCCACCTGCTCGACGCATGACACCCAGGAAGTGACAACCATGACAGGCACCCAGCTCGCCTCGGCCCAGGAGCGCGCACTCGCGATCCTCGGCGGCGAACCCGATGACGCGACCCTGCGTCGTTACCTCCACGGCATCCCCGGCGTCGACGCCGTCGGGCTCGAGCAGCGCGCCGCGTCGCTCGGCTCGCGTTCGATCAAGACGACGTCGAAGGCGTGGGCGCTCGATCGCATCATCTCGCTCATCGACCTGACGACCCTCGAGGGCGCCGACACCCCCGGCAAGGTGCGCTCGCTCGTCGCCAAGGCCCTGACGCCCGACGCCTCCGACGCCCAGACGCCCCGCGTCGCCGCGGTGTGCGTCTACGGAGACATGGTCCCTGCCGCGGTCGCCGCCCTCGGCACGGCCCACGGCGACCCCGACGACGGTCTCGTCTCGGTCGCGGCCGTCGCCACGGCGTTCCCGAGCGGCCGGTCGTCGGTCGCCGTGAAGCTCCAGGACACGGCCGAGGCCGTCGCCGCCGGCGCCGACGAGATCGACATGGTCATTGACCGCGGCGCGTTCCTCGCGGGTCGCTACGGCGAGGTCTTCGACCAGATCGCACGCGTGAAGGAGGCCTGCCGGCGCCCCGACGGCGGCTACGCCTCGCTCAAGGTCATCCTCGAGACGGGCGAGCTCAACACGTACGACAACGTGCGCCGCGCATCGTGGCTCTCGATCCTCGCGGGCGGCGACTTCATCAAGACGTCCACCGGCAAGGTCGCCCCCGCCGCGACGCTCCCCGTTACGCTCCTCATGCTCGAGGTCGTGCGCGACTGGCACCGGATGACCGGCGGCCGCATCGGAGTGAAGCCCGCCGGCGGCATCCGAACCTCGAAGGACGCCATCAAGTACCTCGTCACGGTCGCCGAGACCGTGGGCGAGGAGTGGCTGCAGCCGCACCTCTTCCGCTTCGGGGCGTCGAGCCTCTTGAACGACGTGCTGCTGCAGCGTCAGAAGCTCTCCACCGGCCACTACTCCGGTGCCGACTACGTCACGATCGACTGAGGAACCCATGACCTTCCTGGACTACGCGCCCGCTCCCGAGTCGACGGCGCTCCTGAACCTCAAGAACGAGTACGGCCTCTTCATCGACGGCGAGTTCGTCGACGGCCGCGGTGAGTCGTTCGCCACCATCTCTCCCGCGACCGAGAAGCACATCGCGACGATCTCCTCCGCGAACGAGGCGGATGTCGCCGACGCCGTCGCCGCCGCCCGCCGGGCACACGACCGGGTCTGGTCGAAGCTCTCCGGCCGCGACCGCGGCAAGTACCTCTTCCGCATCGCGCGCCTCGTGCAGGAGCGCGCTCGTGAGCTCGCCGTCGCCGAGAGCCTCGACAACGGCAAGCCGATCAAGGAGAGCCGCGACACCGACGTCCCCCTCGTCGCCGCCTGGTTCTTCTACTACGCGGGCTGGGCCGACAAGCTCGACCACGCGGGTCTCGGCGCCTCGCCGCGCTCGCTCGGCGTCGCCGGGCAGATCATCCCGTGGAACTTCCCGCTGCTCATGCTCGCCTGGAAGATCGCGCCCGCGCTCGCGGCCGGCAACACGGTCGTGCTGAAGCCCGCCGAGACGACGCCGCTCACGGCCCTCATCTTCGCCGAGATCCTCCAGCAGGCCGACCTCCCGCCCGGAGTCGTCAACATCATCACGGGCGCGGGCGACACGGGGCAGGCGCTCGTCGACCACCCCGGCGTCGACAAGATCGCGTTCACGGGTTCGACGGCCGTCGGCCGACGCATCGCGAAGTCGGTCGCGGGCACGCCCAAGAAGCTCTCGCTCGAACTCGGCGGCAAGGCCGCGAACATCGTGTTCGACGATGCTCCGATCGATCAGGCCATCGAGGGCATCGTCAACGGCATCTTCTTCAACCAGGGTCACGTCTGCTGCGCCGGCAGCCGTCTGCTCGTGCAGGAGAACATCCACGACGAGGTCGTCGATCGCCTGAAGTCGCGCCTCTCGACGCTTCGTCTCGGTGACCCGCTCGACAAGAACACCGATATCGGCGCGATCAACTCGCGCGCACAGCTCGAGCGCATCCGCACGCTGTCCGACGTCGGCGTCGCCGAGGGCGCCGATCGCTGGACCGCCGACTGCGCCATCCCCGAGAACGGGTTCTGGTTCGCGCCGACGATCTTCACGAACGTGCAGGCGAGCCACCGCATCGCCCGCGAAGAGGTCTTCGGGCCCGTGCTGTCGGTTCTGACGTTCCGCACTCCCGCCGAGGCGATCGCCAAGGCTAACAACACGCCCTACGGTCTCTCGGCCGGCATCTGGTCCGACAAGGGGTCGCGCATCCTCGCGGTCGCCGACAAGCTGCGCGCCGGCGTCGTCTGGGCGAACACGTTCAACCGCTTCGACCCCGCGTCGCCCTTCGGCGGCTACAAGGAGTCGGGCTACGGCCGCGAGGGCGGCCGCCACGGCCTCGCCGCCTACCTCGAGTCGGCGACGGCGGCCCCGCGCGCTCTGCCCGCGGCAACGGATGACGCGAGCGACGCCATCACGGAGGCGCCGCGCGCCACGAAGAAGACGGCGCGACAGCCTCGCACCGCGAAGAAGGGTGCAGCATCGTGAGCCGCTTGAGTGTTCCGAAGACGTACAAGCTCGCGATCGGCGGGGCCTTCCCCCGATCGGAGTCGGGTCGTGTCTACGAGATCCGTCGCGCCGACGGCGAGTTCCTCGCGAACGCGTCGCTCGCGAGCCGGAAGGACGCCCGTGACGCGGTCGTCGCCGCACGCTCCGCCGTGTCGGCGTGGTCGGGCGCGACCGCGTACAACCGCGGACAGGTGCTCTACCGCATCGCCGAGGTGCTCGAGGGCCGTCGCGCGCAGTTCGTCGACGAGATCGTCGCGGTCTCGGGCGTCTCCCGCGCCGTCGCCGGCGCCGAGGTCGACGAGGCCATCGACCGGTGGGTCTGGTACGCGGGCTGGGCCGACAAGTACGCCCAGGTCGCGGGCAACGCGAACCCCGTCTCGGGCCCGTACTTCAACATCTCGGTTCCCGAGCCGACCGGCGTCGTCGCGATCATCGCACCGCAGGACTCGGCCCTCCTCGGCTTCGTGTCGGCCCTCGCTCCGGCGCTCGTCGCCGGAAACAGCGTCGTGATCGTGGCGAGCGAGAGCATGCCGCTCTCGGCGATCAGCCTCGCCGAGGTGCTCGCGACGAGCGACGTGCCGAAGGGCGTCGTGAACGTCCTCACGGGTTCGCCCGCCGAGATCGCACCGTGGCTCGCGAGTCACGCCGACGTCAACGCGCTCGACCTCGTGGGGGCTGCGGCACTCGACTGGGTCGACCTCGAGATCCTCGCCGCCGAGACGCTCAAGCGCGTCCTCCCGCCCGAGCAGGGTGCGGGGGCCGCGGCTCCGTCACTCGGACGCATCACGGCGTTCACGGAGACGAAGACGGTGTGGCACACGAAGTCGCTCATCTGAGGCCATGACGGTGGACGCTCGCGGCATGCTCGAGTCCGACCCCTTCAGTTATCGACTGACGCAGGCCGGGGGCGTCGTCGTGTCGCGCGGCGGCCGCCCGGTCGTGACGGTCGGCGGTTCCTCGGCGGCGAAGCTCGCCGCGGCACTCGCCGTCGCCGATGACCGCACCGAGCAGTTGCTGCTCGCGCGGGTCACCGGCAACTACAAGCGCGGCAACGAGCGACGCTGAACCGGCACGGGCAACGCACAGGGCCGGGCACTACCGTCGGCCGGATGACACCTCAGCGCATCCTCGTCACCGGAGCGACCGGCTACATCGGAGGGCGTCTCGCGCCGCGCCTCCTCGAAGCGGGCCACGACGTACGCGTCGTCGTGCGCGATGCCGATCGTCTCCGTGACGTGCCGTGGTTCGACGACGTCGATGTCGTCGAGGGCGACCTGACCGAGGCGGATGTCGCGGCTCGGGCCGTCGACGGGGTCGACGTCGTCTACTACCTCGTGCACTCGATGGGCGGGCGCGGCGACTTCGAGAAACTCGAAGAGACGATCGCGCGGAACATTGCACGCGCGGCGGCGGATGCCGGCGTGCACCGCATCGTGTACCTGAGCGGCCTGCACCCCGAATCCGACCGGCTGTCGCGGCACCTCGGTTCACGCGAGGCCGTCGGGCGCATCCTGCTCGAGTCGGGCGTGCCGACGATCGTCTTCCAGGCGGGCGTCGTCATCGGGTCGGGGTCGACCTCATTCGAGATGATCCGTCACCTGACCGAAGTTCTGCCGTACATGCCCGCGCCGAAATGGGTGCGGAACCGCATCCAGCCGATCGCGATCCGCGACGTGCTGCACTACCTCGTCGCGGCCGCCACAGCGCCCGGCGAGCTCAATCGGACCTTCGACATCGGTGGCCCCGACGTATTCCGGTACGGGCAGCTCATGAACGGCTACGCGCTCGAGGCGGGCCTCCGCCAGCGGCCGATCGCGGCGCTGCCCGTGCTGACTCCGTGGCTCGCCTCGCAGTGGGTCAACCTCGTCACGCCGATCCCGAGGCGACTCGCCGTGCCGATCATCGAGTCGCTGCAGTTCGACTGCGTCGTCGGCGAGCACGACATCGACGCCGTCATCCCTCCGCCCGAGGGCGGGCTGACCGGCTACCGACGATCCGTCCGCCTCGCGCTCGAACGGGAACGCACGGGCGCCGTCGAGACCAGTTGGCGGAACACCGCGGTCAGCGGTGCGCCGAGCGATCCGCTGCCGAGCGACCCCGACTGGACGGGGCACACGGTCTACGTCGACGAGCGTGAACGCGCGTCGCAGGCATCCGTCGGCGAGCTCTGGCGGGTCATCGAGGGCGTGGGCGGAGAGAACGGGTGGTACTCGTTCCCGCTCGCGTGGGCGCTGCGCGGCTGGATCGACAAGCTCGTCGGGGGAGTGGGCCTGCGTCGCGGCCGCCGCGATCCGAGCGCGCTGCGTCCCGGTGACGCGGTCGACTTCTGGCGGGTGGAGGAGATCGAGCGGGGGTCGTTCCTCCGACTTCGCGCGGAGATGCGGGTGCCCGGTCGTGCGTGGCTCGAGATGTCGGCGGAATCCGACGGCACGCGATCGCTCTACCGGCAGCGCGCGGTGTTCTTCCCCCGGGGGCTCGCGGGTCGCTTGTACTGGTGGGCGATCGTGCCGTTCCACGGCATCATCTTCGCGGGCATGGCGGAGCGCATCACGACCGAGGCCGCCGCGACACACGCGGTGAGCGAAGGTAACGGAACGGTAACGGAGTTGATAGGGTAGCCGTCAACGCGGGGGCAATGGCGCCGTCGCGGCAGGAAGGCCCGCTGTGCGTCACCCGTTCCCGGGCGATCGAACGACCGCGTTCATCGATCGCCTCACCACCCGCCCGTCACTCGCCGTGCGTGTCATCATCGCGAGCGCCGTCGTCACGACACTCGTGGGAGTCCTCTTCGTGAGCACGTCGCCGCCGCGCGTGTTCGCCGTCGACGTCTTCGGTGCGCTCCGCGCCCCCGGGGAGCCGGCGTTCATCGTCGCCCATCGCGGCGACCGGAGCCAGGCCCCCGAGAACACGATGCCCGCCCTCGAACTCGGGATGACGGGGCCCAAGGGATTCGTCGAGACCGACGTCCAGCTGACGAGCGACGGCGTGCCCGTGCTCTTCCACGACGTCGACCTCGAACGCATCACGGGGGAGTCGGTGCGCATCTCCGACCTCACTCTCGCCGAGGTGCGCGAGCGCGACGCCGGTGAGTGGTTCGGGGCCGACTTCCGGGGGACGCCGATCCCGACCCTCGAGGAGTTCCTCGACTCCTTCCGCGAGACGGATGCGCGCGCCCTCATCGAACTGAAGGCGGCGTGGAGCATCGACGACGTCCGCCCCGTGATCGCGCTCCTCGAGCGCTTCGGTCTCCGTGACCGCGTCGTCCTCCAGAGCTTCAGCCTCGAGACGCTCGACTCGCTGCAGCGCTTCGCCCCGCACTATGCGCGCATCCTGCTCATCCGCGAGCTGCCCGCCGATCCGCTGCCGCTCGCGTCGCGACTCGGCATCATCGGATTCGGCACGACGGCCCGGTCGGCCGCGGCTCAGCCCGCCGCGCTCGAGGCCCTGCACGACGCGGGCATCGGCGTGCTCTGCTACACGCTCAACACGCAGGACTCCTGGGCCGAGGTCATCGGTCTGGGCGTCGACGGCATCATCACCGACGAGCCGGGTGAACTCGACGCGTGGCTCGCCGTGACGGCACCGGGGACGTAAGGTCGCGGATCAGCCGCGGTTGTTGGCGAGTTCGAAGATGCGGACGAGTTCGGCGACGGCCTCGTCGTGCTTGTCGCCGCCCTGCTCGAACATGTGGGTCACGTGCGTGCGCAGATGGTTCTCGACGAGGAGCTTGTTGAGGCTCGCGAGCGACTTCTGCACAGCGAGCGACAGGGTGATGATGTCGATGCAGTAGTCCTCGTTCTCGATCATCTTCTCGATGCCGCGCACCTGACCCTCGATGATCTTGGTGCGGTGCAGAGCGCGCTTCTGGATGTCGTCGATCACACCTCAGAGTACCGCCCTTCGGCGTACCCTCCCGGGGTATCTCGCCGCGTTCCTCTGTCCGCAATTCAGGAGCGGAGCGGCGAGCGGCCAGGAGCGAGTGGCCACGGCGGCCGTCGACACGGCGCGCGCCCTGAATGGCGAACAGGTGGGGCGAGGGCGATGTCTGACGTAGAATGGACGTAGCGCCACGCGAATCCGCTTTTCGCACCGACGGTGCAGAGACCTCATCGTTCTCTCGCCTTGCTCGGTTCGGGGTTCGGCGCCCGGCTCCATCGATCGAGACGATCGAGCGCCGGACACGCCCGACGACCGAGTCGGCGGGCTGAGAACTGGAGGATCATTGGCCCAGACCACCAAGCGTCAGCGCACCCGCTCTCGCGACGACGACGCACCGATCATCCCGATCCTCGCGCGCAAGGTCCGCGAGGTCGAGGCCAAGGCGCAGGGCGGCAAGGTCGGCCCCACGAACCGCACCAAGTTCCAGGTCATCGCGCTCCTCATGCGCGAAGAGCGTGCTCGGGTCAAGGCCGACACCGAGATCAACGACGGAACGCGTGCCGAACTCCTCAAGCGCCTCGACGGCATCGCGCAGATCCTCGCGAAGACCGCCGCGCGCGACACGAGCCTCATCGCGCTCCTCGAGCCCGACGCATCGGTCTCGACCGTGGCTCAGCGCTTCCGCCGTGACTGGCTGCTCGAGTCGGGCGCCGAGCTCAGCCCCGATGAACTCATCATCACGCGCGAAGCAGCGCCCGCCCCCGTGCTCTCCGAGAACCAGGTCGTGCCGCCGTCGGTCAAGTCGCGCCAGCTCGCGAACCCCTTCCTCGCGCCCGACCTCACGCCCCCTGCGCCCTCATCGGCGCCCGTGCGTCGTCTCGCGAACTGGGAGCTCCTCGGCCCCCTCTTCAAGTCGTTCGAGTACGGCGCCGGCGGTCAGGCCGCCTCGATGGAGCTGCCCGACGCGCCGCGCATCGACCGGCTCGCGCCCCGCGGCCTCGAGATCATGAAGCACCAGGCGAGCTTCGTCGAGGCCGTGCGTCACGGTCACCGCGAGTTCCTGCTCGCCGACGAGCCCGGTCTCGGCAAGACCGCGCAGAGTGTCCTCGCGGCATCCGTCGCCGATGCGTATCCGCTCCTCGCCGTCGTGCCGAACGTCGTGAAGATGAACTGGGCGCGTGAGGTCGAGCGGTGGACACCGCATCGCCGCGCGACCGTCATCCACGGCGACGGCGCGACCCTCGACGCCTTCGCCGACGTCGTCATCGTCAACTACGACGTGCTCGATCGGCACATGAACTGGCTCTCGACGCTCGGCTTCAAGGGCATGGTCGTCGACGAGGCGCACTTCATCAAGAACCTGCAGTCGCAGCGCTCGAAGAACGTGCTCGCGCTCGCCGAGAGCATCCGTCGCGGCACGCGCGACCCGCTCATGCTCGCTCTCACCGGTACCCCGCTCATCAACGACATCGACGACTTCCGGGCGATCTGGAAGTTCCTCGGCTGGATCGACGGCGACAAACCATCCTCCGCCCTCCTCGCGGAACTCGAGGAGAACGGACTGACGCCGGCCGACACGGGCTTCTACGCCGCCGCCCGACGCACCGTGATCGACCTCGGCATCGTGCGTCGACGGAAGGTCGACGTCGCCTCCGATCTGCCTGCGAAGCGCATCGCCGACCTGCCCGTCGAGCTCGACGACGAGTTCGGCCGCTCGATCCGCGCGGCGGAGCGTGAACTCGGACACCGTCTCGCCGATCGCTTCCGCGCACTCGTCGCCGCTCGTGACCTGCGCGTCGGCGACCTCGACGACGACCAGCGCGATGCGTTCATCCGCGCGGTCGCGAAGTCGGAGCTCGAGGAGTCGAAGTCGTCGAAGTCGGGCGACAACGTCTTCACCATGGTGCGGCGCATCGGTCAGGCGAAGGCCGGCCTCGCGGCCGACTACGCGGCCCAGCTCGCGCGCTCGGCCGGCAAGGTGGTCTTCTTCGCGAAGCACATCGATGTCATGGACTCCGCCGAGGCGGCGTTCGCCGCGAACGACCTCCGCACGGTGTCGATCCGCGGTGACCAGTCGGCCGTCGCGCGGCAGTCGGCCATCGACGCGTTCAACAACGATCCCGACGTGCACATCGCGGTCTGCTCGCTCACGGCTGCCGGTGTCGGCGTGAACCTGCAGGCGGCGTCGAACGTCGTGCTCGCCGAGCTCAGCTGGACGGCTGCCGAGCAGACGCAGGCGATCGACCGCGTGCACCGCATCGGGCAAGAGGAGCCCGTCACAGCGTGGCGCATCATCGCCGCGCACACGATCGACGCGCGCATCGCCGAGCTCATCGACTCGAAGCAGGGCCTCGCGGCTCGGGCGCTCGACGGTGCCGACGTCGAGCCGGGTTCGGCCGATTCGGTTCAGCTCGACGCGCTCCAGCACCTCATCCGGCAGGCACTCGACGGCCGTCTGTAGTCGATAGACTGCCGCAGGCGGCTCGCGCACCCGGCCGTCTCCCTTCCCGCATGCACCAGGAGTCCAGAGCCATGAAGATCGGTATTCTCACGAGCGGTGGCGACTGCCCCGGATTGAACGCGGTCATCCGCGGCGCCGTGTTGAACGGCGTCATCTCGCACGAAGCCGAGTTCGTCGGGTTCCGCAACGGCTGGCGCGGCGTGGTCGAGGGCGAGTTCAGCCCCCTGCACCGTCACGACGTGCGCGGCCTCTCGAAGCAGGGCGGCACGATCCTCGGCTCGAGTCGCACCAACCCCTTCGAGGGCGAGGGCGGTGGCCCCGAGAACATCCAGCGCATGCTCGACGAGAACGGCATCGACGCGATCATCGCCATCGGCGGCGAGGGCACGCTCACGGCCGCACGTCGACTCACCGACGCGGGCCTCAAGATCGTCGGCGTCCCGAAGACGATCGACAACGACCTCGCCGCGACCGACTACTCGTTCGGGTTCGACACCGCCGTCGAGATCGCGACCGAGGCCATCGACCGCCTCCGCACGACGGCCGAGTCGCACGGCCGCTGCATGGTCGTCGAGGTCATGGGCCGCCACGTGGGCTGGATCGCCCTGCACTCCGGCATGGCCGGCGGCGCGCACGCGATCCTCATCCCCGAGCAGCCCACCAACATCGAGCAGATCTGCGAGTGGGTCGAGTCCGTTCGCGACCGCGGCCGTGCTCCGCTCGTCGTCGTCGCCGAGGGCTTCCACCTCGACGACATGGAAGAGGCGCACTCGCACAAGGGCCTCGATGCCTTCAACCGTCCTCGTCTCGGCGGCATCGCCGAGCGTCTCGCGCCGATGATCGAAGCCCGCACGGGCATCGAGTCGCGCGACACCGTGCTCGGTCACATCCAGCGCGGCGGAGCGCCGTCGGCGTACGACCGCGTGCTCGCGACCCGCCTCGGCATGGCCGCGATCGACGCCGTATACGACGGCGCGTGGGGCTCGATGGTGACCCTCCGCGGCACCGACATTCGCACCGTCTCGATCGCCGAGGCCGTCGGCCGACTCAACACCGTTCCGCAGAGCCGGTACGACGAGGCGAAGATCCTCTTCGGCTGAGCCGGTGATTCCCGCCGGGTGCGTCAGAGCGCGCCGGCGGGGTGAGTGAGGTCGACCGAGGCGTCTTCCGGTCGACGAGAGCCGCGATTCCGGCGTATGCCGGCGTGCGTGCATGCTCCGATCCTGCGCAGTTCCGCGCCCCTGCAGGGCGCCGGGAACACGCTCGATTCGAGGGTTTGAATTACGGCGTTCCGCGTGCAAGTATCGACTCGGAACGAGGGAGGAGCCTCCGCGCAACTGTCATCTCGTGAATCTTCGGTGAACTCTTCACCGCTTACGCCTCCCACAGAAAGACGCCGGTGGATCCCACCCTTCTGATAGTCGTGCTCGTCATCGTGCTCGCGCTCTTCTTCGATTTCACGAACGGGTTCCACGACACGGCGAACGCGATGGCCACGCCCATCGCGACCGGTGCGATGCGCCCCAAGGTCGCCGTCGCCGTCGCGGCGGTGCTGAACCTCGTCGGCGCCTTCCTCTCGACCGAGGTCGCGAAGACCATCTCGGGCGGCATCATCCGCGAGGGCGACGGGGGAGTGCTCATCACCCCCGAACTGATCTTCGCGGGTCTCATCGGCGCGATCGTGTGGAACATGTTCACGTGGCTGCTCGGCCTTCCGTCGAGCTCGAGCCATGCCCTCTTCGGCGGCCTCATCGGCGCGGCCCTCGTCGGTTTCGGCGTCGCGGCGATCGACTTCGGAGTCGTGCTCTCGAAGGTCATCCTGCCGGCGATCCTCGCGCCGCTCACCGCTGGTCTCATCGCCTACACGGCGACGAAGATCGCCTACGGAATCACGCGTCGCTACGACGGCAAGCCCGACGGGCGCGGGGGATTCCGCTTCGCGCAGATCTTCTCGAGCTCCCTCGTCGCCCTCGCCCACGGCACGAACGACGCGCAGAAGACGATGGGCGTCATCACGCTCACGCTCATCGCCGTCGGCTTCCAGGCCGTCGGAACGGGCCCCGAGTTCTGGGTCGTCGTCGTCTGCGCTGTCGCGATCGCCCTCGGCACCTACATGGGCGGCTGGCGCATCATCAAGACGCTCGGCACGGGCCTCACCGACGTGAAGCCCGCCCAGGGCTTCGCCGCCGAGACCTCGACCGCAGCGACGATCCTCGCGTCGAGCCACCTCGGTTTCGCGCTCTCGACGACGCAGGTCGCCTCGGGCTCGGTCATCGGCTCGGGCCTCGGCCGTCGCGGCTCGAAGGTGCGCTGGCGCACCGCCGGCCGCATCGGCATCGGCTGGCTCCTGACCCTTCCGTCGGCTGCGGCCGTCGGCGCCGCCGCGGCCCTCGTCGCGCACAACTTCGGTTTCGTCGGCATCGTCATCGACGCCATCGTCGGCGTCGGCATCATCGTCTTCATCTTCCTGTGGTCGCGACGTGACGCGGTCAACCCCCACAACGTCATCAGCGAGGTCGCCGACTCGGGCCTCGCCGTGAAGATCAAGCGCAACCCGAAGCCGAAGCGCGAGTCGCGTACGAAGAAGGTGCAGAAGTGATCGACTGGCTCGCCTTCGTCATCGTGCTCGTCTCGGCCCTCGCGGGTGCGTCGATCGTCGTCGCGGCGTTCTCCTTCGGCATCCGTCTCTTGACCCTCTCGGGTCGCACGCCGATCGTCACTCCGGCCGAGTTCACCGACGCGATCACGATCATGACGCCGTCGGAGATCGCTCAGGCCGAGAAGCGTGCGGCGAAGGCCGCGCGGAAGAGCCCGCTCACCGAGGGCCAGAAGAAGGCGGCCTTCGTCGGGGCGTGCGCGTTCTTCACGCTCAGCGCTCTCGCGGTTCTCTTCGGCATCTACCTGATCGTTCCGGCGCTCCACGCGCTCGGCTGATCCGCGGAGCCGTCTCGCGGCCGTTCCGGCGGATCCGCGGCGCGGCGCGCCGGTGAGGGATGCCGCGGGCGGGCGTGTCCTCGCGGGCGTCCGCCACAACGGACACACGCCCTGCGGCGCCGGAGCAGAGCCCGACGCCGCAGCAGTGCATCAGTCGGTACCGCGCCAGCGGCCGATCGTGTTCATGACGTGGTAGATCAGGATGGCGGCGACGGTACCGAGGGCGATGCCGTTGAAGCTCACCTGACCGGCGTTGAACGTGAAGTCGGCGATTCCGATGATGAGGGCCGTCGCAGCGGTGAACTGGTTGACCGGCTTCCGGAAGTCGACCTTGTTATCGAGCCAGATCTTCACGCCGATGACGCCGATGAGTCCGTAGAGCGCCGTCGTCACGCCGCCGAGCACACCCGCGGGGATCGTCGCGATGACCTCGCCAACCTTCGGCGAGAGTCCGAGCAGCACGGCGAAGATGCCCGCGACCCAGTAGGCGGCGGTCGAGTACACGCGGGTCGCGGCCATGACGCCGATGTTCTCGCCGTACGTCGTCGTGCCGGAGCCGCCGAAGAAGCCGGCGAGGGTCGTCGCGACGCCGTCGGCGAAGAGGGCACGGCCCGTCATGCGGTTGACCGCGGGGTCGGTCATCTGGGCGACGCCCTTGATGTGGCCGACGTTCTCGGCGATGAGCACGAGCACGACGGGAAGGAACGCGGGCAGCACGCCCCAGACCGCGGCCGTCTCGAACGGGTTCGCCGGAAGCGTGAACTGGGGGAAGCCGATCCATGCGGCATCGGCGACACCGTCGAAGTTCACCTCGCTCTGGATGACGGCGGCGATGTAGCCCACGATGACTCCGAGGAAGATCGAGAGTCGGCCGAGGATTCCGCGGAAGAGCACCGTCGAGAGGATGACGGCGCTGAGCGTGATGAGCGCCGTGAGCGGTGCCTCGGTGAAGTTCGCCTTCGCCACCGGTGCGAGGTTGAAACCGATGAGGGCGACGATCGCACCGGAGACGACGGGCGGCATGAGCGCGTTGATCCAGTGCGTTCCCGTCCACTGCACGATCGCGCCGACGAGGGCGAGCAGGATGCCGACGGCGACGATTCCGAAGAGCGCGCTGCCCATCCCGGCCGTGGCCGTCGCCGCCGTGATCGGGGCGATGAACGCGAACGACGAGCCGAGGTACGACGGCACGCGGTTCTTCGTGATCGCGAGGAACAGCAGTGTGCCGATGCCCGAGAAGAGCAGGGTCGTCGCGGGCGGGAAGTCGGTGATGAGGGGCACGAGGAACGTCGCGCCGAACATGGCGACGACGTGCTGCGCGCCGATTCCGATCGTGCGCGGCCAGCTCAGTCGTTCGCCGGGCGCGACGATCGCGTCTCGTTCGACTGTCTTTCCGTCACCGTGCAGGGTCCAGGGCAATGCCATCGTGCTCCATTCGAGGGTGGGATCTCGCCGATCGTAGCGACTCGCCGCCGTCGGTGTGCGGGGCCGCGCGGGAGTCGTATGCTCGATGGGCTGGATCGACCGAGAAACAAGGAGCACGAGTGAGCCGCACGACCGAGGAGCAGGGACCGGTGGCTTCGGCCCCAGGCGCACCGAAGGGCTTCATCGACCGCTACTTCGAGATCACCGCGCGCGGATCGAACATCTCGACCGAGGTGCGCGGCGGCATCGTGACCTTCGTGACGATGGCGTACATCGTCATCCTCAACCCGATCATCCTCTCGGGGTCGGCGGACGTCGCGGGCGACGAGCTCGCCTTCCCGCAGGTCGCGGCGGTCACGGCGCTGACCGCGGGCGTCATGACGATCCTCTTCGGCGTCGTCGCCCGACTGCCGTTCGCCTTCGCGGCCGGCCTCGGCATCAACTCGTTCCTCGCCGTCTCCGTCGTCGGCCAGGTCACCTGGCCCGAGGCGATGGGGCTCGTCGTCATCAACGGCCTCATCATCGTCCTCCTCGCCGTGACGGGCCTCCGGCGCATGATCTTCACGGCGGTGCCGCTGCAGCTGAAGCTCGCGATCACCGTCGGAATCGGCCTCTTCATCGCCTTCATCGGATTCGTCGATGCGGGCTTCGTGCGTGCTACCGGGGTCGGTTCGCCGCCCGTCGGGCTCGGCGTCGACGGCTCCGTCGCGACCGTACCGACCCTCATCTTCGTGTTCACGCTCCTCATCACCGGGATCCTCGTCGCCCGGAAGATCAAGGGCGCGATCCTCATCGGCCTGCTCACGGGAACCGTCGTCGCCGTCATCGTCGAGGCGATCGCCGGACTCGGCTCGAGCGTCGACAACCCGGGCGGCTGGGGCCTCTCGGTTCCCGCGCTCCCGACGCAGTGGGTGAGCCTGCCCGATCTCTCGCTCATCGGTCAGGTGAGCTTCGGCAGCTTCGAGCGCATCGGTGTGCTCGCGGCGCTCATGCTCGTCTTCACCCTCGTGTTCACGAACTTCTTCGACGCCATGGGCACGATGACCGGTCTCTCGAAGGAAGCGCGCCTCGCCGACGCGAAGGGCGACTTCCCGCGGCTCAAGTCGGCCCTCGTCGTCGAGGGCGTCGGCGCTGTCGCCGGCGGATTCACCTCGAGCTCGTCGAACACCGTCTTCATCGAGTCGGGCTCCGGTATCGGCGAGGGCGCCCGCACGGGACTCGCGAACGTCGTCACCGGTCTCCTGTTCCTCGCCGCGGTGTTCTTCACCCCGCTCACCTCGATCGTTCCGACGGAGGTCGCCGCCGCGGCCCTCGTGATCGTCGGTGCGCTCATGATGGCGCAGATCAAGGACATCGACTTCAGCGAGTTCTCGGTGCTCCTGCCGGTCTTCCTCACGGTCACGGTGATGCCGCTCACGTACTCGATCGCGAACGGCATCGGCGCGGGCTTCATCAGCTGGGTCATCGTGCGCGCCCTCGCGGGCAAGGCGCGGGAGATCAGCCCGCTGCTCTGGATCGTCGCGGCCGGGTTCCTCGTCTACTTCGCGCGCGGGCCCGTCGAGGCGCTCCTCGGCTGAGTTCCGGGGAGGGTGTCCGCCGACGCAACGCGGGGGATAACCCCATTCTGCGGCGGAGGAGTCGTCCGTAACGTGGTGGGTACACCACGACCAGGAGGACACCATGACCACCACCAGCCCGAGCTACGCGCCCGAGACCAGTGCACCGACCGCGGTCGCCGAATCGCGCGGACTCGGCATTGCGAGCTTCGTGATCGGACTCGTCTCGCTCTTCGCGGGATACACGTTCGTCGTTCCGATCGTCGGCCTCGTGCTCGGCATCATGGCGCTGCGACGCGAGACCGCGAGCCGCACGTTCGCCATCTGGGGAATCGTGCTCTCGGGCCTCATGCTCGTCGCGACCGTCATCGCCGGCCTCGGCGCCGTCGTCTTCGGCCTCGCGATGCTGCCCTTCGCCTTCCTCTGATCATTCGACGCCTCACCGACAGCGCGTTCGCCCCTCGGGCGAGCGCGCTGTCCGCATTCGCCGCCGCGTACACTCCGCGTCACCCGGCCGGTTCGTTAGGCTCGGAGGAGCGTCGCCGAACCGGGCGGCGAGAGTGGCGAGGATGCCGCGTCGAAACCCCGACGTCGTCGATCCCCGCCGGGCGACGACCGGGAGGCCTTCCATGCACGAATCCACCGCGATCGACGAAGCCGTGGCACCGCGACTCGAGACCGACTCGCTCGGCAGCGTCGAGGTGCCGGGAGACGCGTACTGGGGTGTTCACACGGCGCGAGCGCTCGAGAACTTCCCCATCTCGAAGCGGCCGATCTCGGTGTATCCGGAGCTCATCATCGCGCTCGCCTCGGTCAAGGCCGCCGCGGCCCGCGCCAACCGCGACGTCGGCGCACTGAGCGCCGAGAAGGCGGAGTGGATCGACGCGGCGTGTCAGCGCATCATCGACGGCGACAAGCACGAGCAGTTCGTCGTCGGCGTCATCCAGGGCGGTGCGGGTACCTCGACCAACATGAACGCCAACGAGGTCATCACGAACCTCGCCCTCGAACTCGCGGGCTACCCGAAGGGCCGCTACGACGTCCTGCACCCCATCGACGACGTCAATCGCAGTCAGTCGACCAACGACACCTACCCGACGGCCCTCAAGATCTCGCTCGCGCTGTCGCTCAAGACGCTCCTCGAGGAGCTCGAGCTGCTGCGGCGCTCCTTCAACGCGAAGGGCGAGGAGTTCCGCGACATCCTGAAGGTCGGCCGCACCCAGCTGCAGGACGCCGTGCCGATGACCCTCGGGCAGGAGTTCCACGGCTTCGCGACGACGCTCGGCGAAGACCACGCGCGGCTCACGGAGACCATCTGGCTGCTCTCCGAGATCAACCTCGGAGCGACCGCGATCGGCACGGGCATCACGGCCGACCCGGGCTACGCGGCTGCCGCCGTGCGCCACCTCAACGAGATCACGGGCCTCAGCCTCGAGACCGCGCCCGACCTCATCGAGTCGACGAGCGACGCCGGCGCGTTCATGTCGTTCTCGGGCTCGCTCAAGCGCTCGGCGATCAAGCTCTCGAAGATCTGCAACGACCTGCGCCTGCTCTCGTCGGGCCCGCAGGCCGGGTTCGGCGAGATCAACCTCCCGCCGCGCCAGGCCGGATCGAGCATCATGCCGGGGAAGGTCAACCCCGTCATCCCCGAGGCCGTGAGCCAGGTCGCCTACGCGATCGCCGGCGCCGACGTCACCGTGACGATGGCGGCCGAGGCCGGGCAACTGCAGCTCAACGCGTTCGAGCCCGTCATCGCGCATTCGCTCCTGCAGTCGATCCTCTGGATGCGTCAGGCGTGCTGGACGCTCAGGGTCAACTGCATCGACGGCATCACGGCGAACGTCGAACGGCTCGAGGGCATGGTCGCGTCGAGCGTCGGAGTCATCACGGCCCTCATCCCGTTCATCGGGTACGCGCAGGCCGCGGCGATCGCGAAGATCGCCCTCGCGACGGGCCGACCGGTCGCCGATCTCGTCGTCGAGTCGGGACTCATGACACGCGAGGCTGTCGTGCGTCAGCTCTCGCCGAAGCGCCTGTCGGGCATCCAGCCCGTGACGACGGCGATCCCCGTCATCGACCTGCAGGCCGAGCCGAGCGAATGAGCCGCCGGGTCAGATGACCCGGCAGTGGGTCGTGAGCGAGCCGAACCCGACGATCGACACGGTGACGGTGGAGCCGTCGCGAAGGAACACCGGGGGAGTGCGAGAGTAGCCCGCGCCTCCCGGACTCCCCGTCGAGATGAGGGTGCCCGCGGGGATCGTCGCCGATTTCGAGAGGTACGAGATGATCTCGGCGACGGAGCGCACCATGTCGCCCGTCGACGCGTCCTGCAGGAGTCGCCCGTCGACGTTGGTCGTGAGCCACAGGTCTTGCGGGTCGGCGACCTCGTCGGCCGTCACGACGACGGGCCCCGTCGGGGTGAATCCGTCGAACGACTTGCACCGTGACCACTGCGCCTCGCTGAACTGCAGGTCGCGCGCGGTGATGTCGTTCACCACGGTGTAGCCCCACACATGGTCGAGCGCGTCGCGCACGGAGACGTTGCGGGCGGGCCGACCGATGATGACGCCGAGCTCGGCCTCGTAGTCGACCTGGGTCGAGAGGTCCTCCGGCCACGTCGTCGTGGCGCCGTGTGCGGTGAGGGAGTTCGGCCAGAGCGAGAAGACCGTCATGGCGCTCTCGGAGCGGAGCTTCAGCTCGGAGGCGTGCGCCGCGTAGTTCGCACCGATCGCGAGGATGTGGGGAGGACGAAGCACGGCCGAGGAGTGTCGCAGCTCGCTGACCGCGTGGGTCGGGATGCCGGCGGCGCGCGCTTCGTCGACGAGTTCACGTACCCGATCGAGGGCGGCAGGCCCCCGATCGATGAGTTCCTGCAGATCGGTGGGCGCGTCGGGGTCGAGCTCGTCGAGGAAGAGCGCGGAGTCGCCCTCGACGACCGCCAGGCGGGGGATCGATCGGCCTTCGACTCTGAGGTGTGCGAATCTCACCTCTTCAGGCTAGTGGGCGCTCGCGGCGGCCCACAGGTGCATCGACGCGTAACTGCGCCACGGCGCCCAGCGGCTTCCGCGCGCGTCGAGCGATCGAGCGTCCGTCGGCAGCCCCAGGCGTCCGGCGCCCTGACGCAGTACGAGGTCGGAGGTGAGGAGCACATCGGGGTCGCGGGTCGCCCGCATCGATACGTAGCCCGCGGTCCACGGCCCGATGCCGGGGATCGCGAGCAGGTCGGCGCGGAGCTCCGCGCGACCCACGCCCGTGTCGACGACGAGTCGGCCCTCGGCGAGATCGGCCGCGACGCGCAGGATCGTGCGGATGCGCGCCGCCGGCCCCCGCAGCACCTCGGCGCCGCGCTCGGCGATCGTGGCGGCATCGGGGAAGCACGTCCACTGCTCCCCGCCGATCTCCACGCGCTCGCCGAGGTGATCGGCGAGGCGGGTCAGAGCCGTTCGAGCCGCAGCGACCGAGATCTGTTGCCCGATGAGCGCGCGGAACACGAGTTCGTGCGGATCGACGCAGCCCGGCACGCGAAGACCGGGAGACGCCGCGACCGATCCGGCGAGGGCGGGGTCGTCACGGAGTGCCGCGTCGATCGCCCACGAGTCGGCGTCGAGGTCGAAGAGCCGACGCACGCGAGCGACGAGCGGTGCGAGATCGGCGAGATCGCTCGGGATCGCCTCGCAGTCGAGCGCGGCCTCGCCCGGAACGGCGCGGAGCCTCACGAGCGCGGGCCCGTGCGGCAGTCGCAGGACTCGCGTGTAGTCGCCCGGCAGCGCACGCTCGACGCCCGTCAGCGCCCGTGTCTCGAGCCAGGCGAACACTCCCGCCGAGTCGAAGGGCGCCCGCGCCGGCAGGCGGAGGGAGACGGTGCCGGTCGTCGCCGCGTTCGGCCGGAGTGCGGCACTCGCGCGCAGTTCGCTCGGGGTGCGCTCGTACACCGTGCGGATGGTGTCGTTGAACTGTCGAACGCTCCCGAAGCCCGCGGCGAACGCGACGTCGGCGGTCGGGAGGTCGGAGCCGACGAGGAGGGCCCGCGCGGTCTGCGCTCGATGCGCCCGTGCGAGCGCGAGAGGGCCGGCGCCGAGCTCCTGTGTGAGCACCCGGGTCAGGTGCCGCGGCGTGTACCCGAGAGCACGGGCGAGACCGGGAACCCCCTCTCGCTCGACGAGGCCATCGGTGATGAGCCGCATGGCGCGCGCGGCGAGGTCGTCGCGGAGACTCCACTCGGGTGACCCGGGCACGGCGTCGGGCAGGCACCGCTTGCACGCGCGGAGGCCCGCCTCGTGCGCGGCCGCCGCCGTCGAGTAGAAGCGCACGTTCCCCGGCTTCGGGGTCATCGCCGGGCAGCTGGGCCGGCAGTAGATGCCGGTCGAGTGCACGCCCGTGATGAACTGGCCGTCGAAGCGCGCGTCGCGTGAGCTCATCGCGCGGTAGCGCTCGCCGAAGAGCGCTTCGTCGGCGGGAGCGGAGAGCGAGGAGGGCATGCATCCAGCCTCGCACCGGTCGAGACGACCGCCTAGCGGAATTCAGACACGGCCACGCGGCTATCGTTGATCCATGACCGTCGACGTGATCGCGCGCCTCCGCGCAGAACTCGGCGATGTCGTATCGTTCGATGCCGCGGCGCTCGACGTGACGCGCGACGATCGCTCGGGGTGGCGCAGCGCGACTCCGCCGATCGCCGTCGTGCACGCGACATCCGTCGAGCACGTGCAGGCGACGATGCGCATCGCGACCGCCACCTCGACCCCGGTCGTCCCGCGCGGTGCAGGCACGGGGCTCGCCGGGGGAGCCATCGGGCGCGACCGGGCGATCGTCGTCGACGTGTCGGGCATGGATCGCATCCTCGAGATCGACACGAGCGACGAGTTCGCCGTCGTCGAGCCGGGGGTCATCAACGACGACCTCGACCGCGCACTCGCTCCTCATGGGCTCTGGTTCCCGCCCGATCCCGCGAGCAAGGCGATCTCGACGATCGGCGGCAACATCGCGACGAACGCCGGCGGCCTCCTGTGCGCGAAGTACGGTGTGACCCGCGAGGCCGTGCTCGGCCTCGCTGTCGTGCTCGCCGACGGACGACTCCTCCGCACCGGTCGCCGCACGGTCAAGGGGGTCACCGGCTACGACCTGACCGCCCTCCTCACCGGCTCCGAGGGCACCCTCGGCATCATCGTCGAAGCGACGGTGCGCGTGCGCCCGGTCGTCGCGGGTGCCACCGTGACGCTCGCGGCCGCGTTCCCCGACATCGAGTCGGCCGCATCCGCCGCGGCCGCGGTGACGGCCTCTCGCGTGCGCCCCGCCGTTCTCGAACTCATGGACGCCGCCTCCGTCGCGCGCGTCGCCGAGTATCTCGGCCCCGACGCGCTCGCCGGAACCCCGCTCGAGACGATCGCCCCCGGAGCCGCCTTCCTGCTCGCTCAGACCGATGGAGCGGCGGCCGCCGCCGAGGCGGATGACGTAGAGGGCGTCCTCGAGGCGTCGGGTGCGCGGGTGGTCCGATCGACGGATGACGCGAGCGGCGAACGTCTCCTCGCCATCCGTCGCGCCTTCCATGGAGCCCTCGCCTCACGCGGTCAGGTCCTCATCGAGGACGTGGCGGTGCCGCGTTCCCGCATGGCCGCGATGTTCCGGGCGATCGAGGGCATCGCTGCCCGCTCGGGACTCGAGATCCCGACGATCGCGCACGCGGGCGACGGCAACCTGCACCCCAACTTCGTCTTCGACGCCGACGAGGTTCCGGAGTCGGTCTGGCGGGCCGCCGACGAGCTGTTCCGCACGGCCAGGGAGCTCGGCGGAACGCTCACGGGCGAGCACGGCGTCGGCCTTCTCAAACAGCGCTGGCTCGCCGACGAGGTCGGAGACGACTCGTTCGAGCTGCAGCGCGGCATCAAGGCGGTCTTCGATCCGCTCGGTCTGCTGAACCCGGGCGTGATGTTCGCCCGGGCCGGGGAGCAGGTCTCGTGAGCGATCCGATCGACCGAGCACCCGCGGCCGCGAGAACCGTCTGGACAGCCCCTCGAACGTCGCGCGACGGTGTCAACGTCGTCGCGATCATCGGCATCGTCATCGGCAGCCTCGTGGGACTCGCCGTCATCGGCTTTCTCGCCCTGCTCCTCGGCATCCCCGTGCTCCTCGTCGCGAGCGTGCTCGCCTTCCTCCCGCTCGTGGTCGTGCTCCTCGTCATCCGCTGGATCGATCGGTGGGAGCCCGAGCCGAGGGCGGCCCTCTGGTTCGCGTTCCTCTGGGGCGCCGCCGTGTCGGTCGCCGTCGCGCTGCTCGTCGGCTTCGGTGTCGAACTCGCCGGCACGATCGCGACGGGTACGCCCGGCGTCGATCCGTTCGTGAGCGCCGTCATCCAGGCGCCGCTCGTCGAGGAGGTCGCGAAGGGGGTCGGCGTCCTCATCCTCTTCGCGTCGGCGCGATCGCACTTCGACGGACCGGTCGACGGTCTCGTCTACGCGGCGACGGTCGCAGCCGGGTTCGCGTTCACCGAGAACATCCTCTACTTCGGTTCCGCCCTCACCGACGAGGGTGCCGCGGGTCTCGGCGCGACGTTCGTCGTGCGCGGCATCTTCTCGCCGTTCGCGCACGTGATGTTCACGGCCTGCACGGGGCTCGCGCTCGGTCTCGCCGCGCGCCGGGGCCGCTCGGTGTCGGCGCTCCTCTGGTTCGTGGTCGGCCTCGTCGGGGCCATCGCGCTGCACGCGCTGTGGAACGGCGCCTTCTTCTTCGTGCCCGACGTCGTCGTCTACTACCTCTTCGTCCAGGTTCCGCTCTTCGTCTTCGCGATCATCGTCACCCTCGCGCTCCGACGCAGCGAGATGCAGGTGACGCGCACGCGACTGCAGGAGTACGCCGACGCGGGGTGGTTCACCGCCGACGAGGTCGTCATGCTCGCGACACCCGCCGGGCGGCGTCAGGCGCGCGCCTGGGCGAGGACGCAACCGCCGGCCCGGCGGGCCTCGATGCGCGCCTTCATCAGGGATGCCACGCACCTCGCGTTCACGCGCGAACGCATCGCGACCGGTCGCGCCGACATCGGTCATCCGGTCGACGAGCACCTGCTGCTCCGTCAGATCAACGAGGACCGCGCCGTCCTGCTCGGCTGAATGGCGCGCACGTGCCCGGAGACGGAAAGAACTCGTCGCCCCGAGGTGTGGCACTGCCGACAGCTCTCCGGGGCGACGAGCCTTAGGGGTAACACATTGCCCCCTGTTCGCCTCTAGCGCAAGAGGGTCGTGGACGGGTGTCCTCGATTGCAGCCGTATGCCTCATCCGCTTGGATGGGCTCATGACTGATTTGAACAGCAAGCCCGAAGTCGACGCTCCCGAGGGCCCCGCGTCCGACACCCTCGTCATCGAGGACATCGTCGTCGGCGACGGCGCCGAGGCCACGCCCGGCGCGACCGTCAACGTGCACTACCTCGGCGTCGAGTACGACTCCGGCGACGAGTTCGACTCGTCGTGGAGCCGCGGCCAGTCCATCAACTTCCCCCTCGGCTCGCTCATCGCCGGCTGGCAGGAAGGCATCCCGGGCATGAAGGTCGGCGGTCGCCGCAAGCTCATCGTG
This sequence comes from Agromyces atrinae, assembly GCF_013407835.1. NCBI lineage: Bacteria > Bacillati > Actinomycetota > Actinomycetes > Micrococcales > Microbacteriaceae > Agromyces > Agromyces atrinae. The sequence continues at coordinate 349,805 of NZ_JACCBI010000001.1, forward strand.
CCCCCGCACCAGGCCTACGGCCCCGCCGGCGGCGGACACCGCCTCTCGGGTCAGACCCTCATCTTCGTGATCGACCTGCTCGGCGTCAGCTGAACGACCGATCGATGATCCCCACGAGCGGGAGCGCGCGAGTTCGCGTGCTCCCGCTCGTGTCGTTCCTGCCGTACCTCGTCGTGGGCGCGGTGCACCTCATCGCGCTCGCGACGACGACGGGTCCGATCGTCTCGGTGTCGAAGGCGCTGCTCATGCCGGCGCTCGCCGCTGCCGTCGTCGTGAGCGGCGAGCTCGGGTCGCGGCGCCTCACGGTGTGGCTCATCGCGGCCATCGGGCTGTCGTGGGTCGGCGACATCGCTCTCAACGTTCCGGGCGACCTCGGCTTCGTCGTCGGCCTCGGGGGGTTCCTGCTCGCGCACGTCGCGTATCTCGTGCTCTTCGTCCGGCTTACCGGCCTCCGGATGCCACGGGCCGTGGCGCTCGTCTACGCCGTGTGGTTCGCCGTCTTCCTCGCGGTCCTCGCACCGAGCCTCGGCGTCTTCCTCGCGCCGGTCGCGATCTATGGAGTGGTGCTCGGCGCCATGGCCGTCGCCGCTCTCCGACTCGGCACCGTCGTCGCACTCGGCGGTGCGCTCTTCGTCGTCTCCGACACCGTGCTCGCGATCATGCGGTTCCTGCCCGACGCGGCCATCCCCGCGCACGACCTCATCGTCATGACGACCTACATCGCGGCTCAGGGTCTCATCGCGTGGGGTCTGCTCCGTCGCTTCGGCGCCGGGACGACGGCTCACCCGCTTGCCTCACACGGTCGACGAGCTCCCGCCACGGACCGGTGACCTGCCGCTCGGCGAGCGTCACCTCGCGCGGCGCGCAGCGGATCTGGTAGATGAAGCGGTCGGGTTCCGGCGGCAGGGCTGCGGCGTCGTCCCACGGCAGCGTGTCGATGAGGATCTCCCACTCGGTCGAGTCGGGCTGCTCCTCGATGTCGATGTCCCACTCTGAGCGCAGCCCCGCGAATCCGCCGGTGCGCGTCACGATGAGCCTCATGCCGCGATGCTACTCGCCCCCGCGCGCGCCCGACACGGCGATACCGACGCTCGTCCACCCCGACACGACGGCGCGGGCCTCGCGCGAGTCGGCACCGTAACGCGCCTCGGCCGCTCCGATGCTCACCGCGGCGAACCGCTCGAAGTCCGCATCGACGGCGAGTTCGCCGCTCGTGAGCGCGTCGTACCAGATGAGACCGGCACGCTCCCACGCGGGGCCGCCGATCTCGATCGCGGCGAGGCAGAAGGCGCGATTCGGGATGCCCGAGTTCAGGTGCACGCCGCCGTTGTCGTCGGTCGTCACGATGAAGTCGTCCATGTGCGCGGGCTGCGGGTCGCGCCCGAGCACGTCGTCGTCGTAGGCGGTGCCCGGGGCCTTCATCGAGCGGAGCGCAGCGCCCTCGACCTCGGCCGTGAAGAGACCTGCGCCGATGAGCCACGACGCCTCCTCGGCGGTCTGCCGCAGGGTGTACTGCTCGACGAGCGCCCCGAAGACGTCGGAGACGTGCTCGTTGAGCGCACCCGACTGGCCCTCGTAGCGGAGGTTCGCGGTGCGCTCGGTCACGCCGTGGGCGAGCTCGTGGCCGATGACGCTGAGCGAGAGCGTGAAGCGCTGGAAGACCTCGCCGTCGCCGTCGCCGAACACCATGCGCTCGCCGTCCCAGAAGGCGTTGTCGTAGTCACGGCCGAAGTGCACCGTGGCATCGAGCGCGAGCCCCGCGTCATCGATCGAGTCGCGGCCGAAGGCGTTCCAGAACAGCTCGTACGTGTCGCCGAGCCCGTCGTACGCCTCGTTCACGGCGACGTCGCTCGTCGGCGGTTCGCCTTCGACGCGCACGGTGCGACCGGGGAGCACCTCGGCGGATTCGGCGTCGGAGATCACGCGGTGGACCACGCCGCGACTCGCACCCGGTCGGGCCTCTCGGTGCGGAAGCACGGGTCGCACGTCGCTTCGCCGCGGCTCCCGGAACGGGCCGTCGTGGAGGAGCGAGCGACGCGCGGCTTCCGCCGCCCCGGTGAAGCGGGGATCGTCGATCTCGGCGATACGCGAGAGCAGGTAGGGCGGCACGATCGAACGGCGACGCGGCGGGGTCACGTCGTCACGGGCGGGGTCAGAGAGGTCTCGCAGCCGGTTCATGCGGGCATCCTGTCACGGTCCGCCGACATCCGCGTGGGATGCTGGGGGAGTGAGCCTCCCCGGTACGGTCGATGCCCCCGCCCGACGCGCGCTCTCCTGGGGCCTCGTGCCGGCCGTCCTGGTCTGCGGCGCCGCGATCCTCCTCTTCGGACTCCAGGTCACCCTGCCGGGCTACGCGCTCCTCGTCGTGGGCGTCGGAATCGCCTACCTCCTCGACCGCTCGGGGCGCACCGAGGGACTCGCCCGCGACCTGCTGCTCATCGCGATCGGGCAGGCCATCGTCTCGACGATCTCGGTCGAGGCCGACATCAGCTACGGCAACATGGCGCTCATGGGCACGGTCCTCGCCCTCGCGGTCGCCGTGCCGTACGTCATCTCCCGCTACGTCTACCGGGATCACGCGATCCGCTTCCCCTGGCGCACGGGGAAGCGCTGGACCCGCGTGCAGTGGACCTACCTCATCGGCGTGACGTTCGTCGGATGGCTCGTGCTGCCGTTCTACTTCATCACGTCCGGCGTCTACCGCAACTGGCCCACCGTCACCGAGTTCGACGAGTTCGCCCGCCTCTTCGTCGGAGTGAACGCCGTCGGCACGTGGGACGAACTGTTCTTCATCTGCACGATCTTCGCCCTGCTGCGGCGGCACTTCCCCGTGTGGCAGGCCAACCTCCTACAGACGATCGTCTTCGTGTCGTTCCTCTGGGAGCTCGGCTACCAGAGCTGGGGGCCGCTCCTCACGATCCCGTTCGCGCTCATCCAGGGCTACACGTTCACCCTCACGAAGTCGCTCACCTACGTGTTGACCGTGCACCTCCTCTTCGACCTCGTGGTCTTCCTCGTCATCGTCTACGCGCACAACGGCTGGCCGCCGATCTTCCTGCTCGCGCCGTGATGCCCGGTGCGCCCGCGGCTCGATAGTCTGGAGCCTCGACGACGAGAGGTTCACCATGCCCGACTACGCCTTCAACGGCCCCGCCGACATCGACCGTGCCATCGGCATCCTCGTGGCGCTCGATCAGGTGCAGGTGAGCGCGCTCGCCGAGCTCGAGATCGACAGCGCGATCGAAGAGGCCCAGGCCGAGTTCGAGAAGTCATCGGCCGACCCGTCGTACGTGCCGCCGAAGGACTTCATCGTGCGCCTCGACAACTACCTCGCCCTCGCCGACAAGCGCGGCTGAGTGAGCGGGCGCGCTCCGCGCCGAGCTCTGCTAAACTTCCAAGGTTGCCGTCTGACGGCCGCGCATTAAGAGAGCCCAGGCATCAGGCCCCGGGCAGCGCGCAACGAGAAGAAAGGGGATCCCATCTATGGCACTCGAAGCAGACGTCAAGAAGGCGATCATCGAAGAGTACGCGACGCACCCCGGTGACACTGGATCCCCCGAGGTCCAGATCGCGATCCTCACCAAGCGCATCAAGGACCTCACCGAGCACCTGAAGGAGCACAAGCACGACCACCACTCGCGTCGTGGCCTGCTCCTCCTCGTCGGTCAGCGTCGTCGACTTCTCGGCTACCTCGCCGACGTCGACATCAACCGCTACCGTTCGCTCATCGAGCGTCTCGGACTGCGTCGCTAGTCGATAGACACCGCGAACTTCTTGCGAAGGCCCCCGCTCCGGCGGGGGCCTTCGTCATTTCCCGGCGCCGCTCGGGCCGTGAGAGCCGGGTGGATGACGCGGGGCCGACCCCGCGCGTCATGAGGCGATGACGAGTGCCCGCGTCGTCGTAGCGTTGAGATATGAGCGCGAACGACGACTGGACCGGCTTCCTCGACTCGACCCAGGCGGTGCACGCCGGCAATGCGATCGATAAGGGCAGCGGTGCGATCCGCACGCCGATCATCATGGCGAACTCGTACGCGCTGCCGGACGACCCGTCGACGATGAGCTGGTCGGGCACCGACGAGCCGCTCTACACGCGGAACTCGGGCGCGAACCAGATCGCCCTGCAGAAGAAGCTCGCGACCCTCGAACGCGGTGACGACGCCGTCGTGCTCGGGAGCGGCGTCGCGGCATTGCACGCCGTCTTCTTCACCCACCTGCGCTCGGGTGACCACGTCGTCGTGAGCGACGTCTCGTACGAGGCCATCTATCGGCTCTTCGCCGAGCTGCTGCCCCAGAAGTACGGCATCGAGGCGACGTTCGTCGACACGAGCGACCTCGCGGCTGTGCGGACGGCGATCCGGCCCGAGACGAAGCTCGTGCACATCGAGGCGATCGCCAACCCGACGACGAAGGTGACCGATGTCGCCGGTGTCGCCGCGATCGCGCACGAGGCCGGCGCGCTCGTGAGCGTCGATTCGACGTTCACCCCGCCGCCGTCCTTCCGCCCCCTCGAGCACGGAGCCGACCTCGTCGTGCACTCGCTCACGAAGTACATCAACGGACACGGTGACGCGATGGGCGGTGCGGTCATCGGCCGGCGCGAACTCATCACCCCCATCAAGCACGAGGCGATGGTCGACGTCGGGGGAGTGATCAGCCCGTTCAACGCGTGGCTCATCACGCGCGGCTCGGTGACGCTGCCGCTCCGCTTGCGTCAGACCTTCGCGACGGCCGAGCGGGTCGCGACGTTCCTCGCCGCCGACCCGCGGGTCGCCTTCGTCGCGTACCCCGGTCTCGCCGATCACCCGCAGCACGAGCTCGCCCGTGCGCAGTTCGACGGATTCGGCGGCATGATCGCATTCGCCCTCGACGGCGACCCCGATCTGCAGAACCGTTTCGTCGCAGCCCTCCGGGTGGTCACATCGGCCGTCTCTCTCGGTCACGACGAGTCCCTCATCGTCCACGTCGGAACGAGCGGCCCTCGCGTCGCGTTCTACCCGCCGGAGTTCCAGCGGCTCGGGCATCTGCGCTTCTCGATCGGTCTCGAAGACGCCGACGACATCATCGCCGACCTCGCGCAGGCTCTCGACGCCGTCTCCTGACGGGTCAGGTCGCGCGTGAGCGGTACGCGCGCACCGCCATCCGGTTGCCGCAGCGCACGCTGCAGTAGCGCTTCGAGGCGTTCTTCGACAGGTCGACGAAGAGTCCCGTGCAGTCGTCGGCCTCGCAGTCGCGCAAGCGGTCCATCTGATCGGAGCGGATGACGTCGACGAACGCCATCGCGGCTTCGACGAGAATCCGCTCGGCGAGCGGGGCGTCGAGGGATGTCGCGTGCACGTGCCAGTCGAGGGTGTCGTGGCGCACGAGCCGGGGGAGCGCGGCGGCCTCGGCGAGGATCGCGTTCACGGGCTCGACGGCATCGTCGCGTTCGAGGGTCCAGATGGCCCGGAGTCGCCCGCGCGCCGCGCGCACCTCGTCGAGCTCGGCCGCGTCGCCGTCGCGTCGACCGGAGTACTCCCACGTGTCGAGGAGCTCGGCGAGATCGCTCGGTTCGGCGAGCTCGTCGGCACCGCTCTCGGAGGCGGCGGGCTCGGTGTCGACGAGTGCGGCGGCGAAGCTCAGCGCCGATTGCGTGTCATGGGTGAAAAGCATTTGACTCCTGACGTGGCGGCGCACTACTGTCACGATCATAATCACTTTCACTCATGACATCAGAGGTGGCGGCCGTGTCGGTCACGGGTAGTCGCGGGGCGTCGGGCGTCGTGCTCGGACTCGCAGCAGGGTTGGCGTTCGGAGCGGGCGGCGTCTTCATCAAGCCGCTCCTCGAAGCGGGGTGGTCGCCCGCGGCGGCCGTGCTCGCGCGCATCAGCGTCGCGGCCCTCGTGCTCGTCGTCCCGGGGCTCGTCGCGCTCCGATTCGACCTGCGCCCGCTCTGGCGCGCGAAGTGGACGGTGCTGCTGTACTCGTGCCTCGCGATCGTCGGAACCCAGGTCGCCTTCTACGCCTCGATCGCACGCATCCCCGTCAGCATGACCCTCCTCATCGAGTACCTCGCGCCGATCCTGCTCGTCGTCGTGGTGTGGCTCCGCACGCGGCGCAGCCCCCAACGCGTCGTCCTCGGCGGCTCGGTGCTCGCGCTCGCCGGGCTCGTGCTCGTCATCGGCCCGGGCGGCGACCTCGACGTGCTCGGACTCCTCTACGCCGGCATCGCCATGGTCGGCGTCGCGGTGTACTACGTCGTCGGTGCGCGCGTCGACGAGGACCTCCCGCCCGTCGCTCTCGCCGCAGCCGGCTTCGTCATCGGTGCGATCGTGCTCGCCGCCGTCGGCTTCACGGGCCTCCTCCCGCTCGAGGTGGAGTGGTCGCCCGTCGAACTCCTCGGCATGAGCGTGCCGTGGTTCGTGCCCGTCCTCATCGTCGGTCTGATCTCGACGGCATTCGCCTACGTCGCCGGCATCGCCGCGATCGCTCGCCTCGGCACGCGCCTCGCGTCGTTCCTCGGCCTCTCGGAGGTCGTCTTCGCCGCGATCATCGGATGGATCCTCCTCGGCGAGGTGCTCAGCGTCATCCAGATCCTCGGCGGGGTGCTGATCCTCGCGGGCATCATCTGCATCAGGCTCGAGCGCCCCGCGCTGTCGAACGGCGCGGCGATCGAGCTCGGGGTCGAGCCCGTGCCGACGACGGGTGCCATCACGCAGCCTCGATAGACTGACCGGATGCCCCGCTCGAAGCCCCTTCTCGCGTGGGAGCCGCTGCCGTACATCGTCCTCTTCGTCGCAGCCCTCGCGCTCTCGACGGCACGACCCGACTCGCTGCCCGTCGTGTTCTGGAGCGTTGCGCCCGTCGCGGCGCTCGCGCTCGTCTACTTCATCCTGTCGCTCGCGCGTGAGCGTCGGCTTCGCGAATCGAACCCCAACGGCAACGGCGAACTGAGTTCGCTCGCCGGCCTCGAGATCAGGCAGATCGAGGGCCAGGCCGGGGCTCCCGTGACGACGGTCGCCGAATCGGGCCGGCATCAGCCCGAGATCGATCTCATCCGAATCCACGAGGGCGATCGCGCGGTCCTCGTGCCGCGGGCGACGCGCTGGCTCGGGCGCCGGTACCGCGTGGGCGTCGAACTCGTCGCCGGCGACCGCGTGCGACGCGCCGGCTTCCTGCCGGAAGCGGCCGAGAAGCGGTTCGCATCACCGCTCGACGAGCTTCGCGCACGCGGGGTCTACGTCTCGGTCCCTGCGCGTATTACGGGAACGACGCGGCCATTCGGGGTCGATCTCGAGCTCGCCGGGCTCGCCCAGCTCGATGAGGGCGAACTCAGCTCTCGGTGAGCGCGGACGACTCGACCGTCTGCTCGGTCTCACGCTCCGCTTCGCGCTCGGCCTCGGCGCGGCCGATCTCCTTCCGCACCTCGTCCATGTCGAGTCCGCGGATCTGAGTGATCAGGTCGTCGAGGGCGTGCCGCGGCAGCACTCCCGCCTGGGCGAAGAGTCCGATGCCGTCGCGGAACGCCATGATCGTCGGGATCGACGTGATCTGCATCGCCTGCGCGAGCTCCTGCTCGGCCTCGGTGTCGACCTTGCCGAACACGATGTCGGGGTTCGCCTCGGCGGCCGCATCGTAGATCGGGCCGAACTGCAGACACGGTCCGCACCAGGCGGCCCAGTAGTCGACGAGGACGATTCCGCCCTCGGTGATCGTGCTCTCGAAGTCGGATCTGGTCAATGCGACGGTGGCCATCGCACCAGCCTAAGCGACCGGAACGGGGGTCGCGCCGGGTGGGAATAGTCTTGCCGCGTCATCCGTTGTGCCATTTATATGCAAATGCATAGAGCAAAACGTCACCACGACTCGGGCCAGGAGGCCGCCATGCAATTCGGAATCTTCACCGTCAGCGATATCACCGAGGACCCGACCACCGGCCGGACCCCCACCGAGGCCGAGCGCATCCAGGCGACGCTCACCATCGCGAAGCACGCCGAAGACGTCGGGCTCGATGTCTTCGCCCTCGGCGAGCACCACAACCCGCCGTTCTGGTCGTCGTCGCCGACCACGACGCTCGCCTACATCGCCGCGCAGACCGAGACGCTCCAGCTCTCGACGGCGACGACCCTCATCACGACGAACGACCCCGTCAAGATCGCGGAAGACTACGCGATGCTCCAGCACCTCTCGGGCGGTCGGGTCGACCTCATGATGGGCCGTGGCAACACCGGCCCCGTGTACCCGTGGTTCGGCAAGGACATCCGCCAGGGCATCAACCTCGCCCTCGAGAACTACAACCTCCTCCACCGGCTGTGGCGCGAGGACTTCGTCGACTGGGAGGGGCAGTTCCGCACGCCCCTGCAGGGCTTCCAGTCGACCCCGCGCCCGCTCGACGGCGTCGCCCCCTTCGTCTGGCACGGCTCGATCCGGAGCCCCGAGATCGCCGAGCAGGCCGCCTACTACGGCGACGGCTTCTTCGCGAACAACATCTTCTGGCCGAAGGAGCACTACATGCGCCTCATCAGCCTCTACCGTCAGCGCTTCGAGCACTACGGCCACGGCAGCGCCGACCAGGCGATCGTCGGACTCGGCGGTCAGGTCTTCATGCGGAAAAACTCGCAGGACGCGATCGACGAGTTCCGTCCGTACTTCGACAACGCGCCCGTCTACGGTCACGGCCCGAGCCTCGAGGACTTCACGGCGCAGACCCCGCTGACCGTCGGCAGCCCGCAGGAGGTCATCGACCGCTACGCCTCGATGCGCGAGTACTTCGGCGACTACCAGCGTCAGCTCTTCCTCATGGACCACGCGGGCCTGCCCCTCAAGACCGTGCTCGAGCAGCTCGACATCCTCGGCGGCGAGGTCGTCCCCGCCCTCCGCGCCGAGTTCGCGAAGGACCGCCCGGCCCACGTGCCCGACGCCCCGACGCACGCATCGCTCGTCGCGGCCCGCGACGCGGCGATCGCGAGCGCGGCGACGGATGACACGGACGGAGCACACTCCGGTGCCGCCTTCGGTCTCGCGGGCGTGACGGGAGCCTCACGATGACGACCAAGCGCATCGCCGTCGTCTCGGCGGGTCTCAGCCAGCCGAGCTCGACTCGCCTGCTCGCCGACCGGCTTGCCGACGCGACCGTCGCCGAGCTCCAGACGCAGGGAGTCGATGCGGAGGTGACGACGATCGAGTTGCGCGACCTCGCGCACGACATCACCAACAATCTCCTCACGGGATTCCCGGCCCCCGCCCTCGCGAGCGCGCTCGAGACGGTCACGGGCGCCGACGGCCTCATCGCCGTCACGCCGATCTTCACGACGAGCTACAGCGGGTTGTTCAAGTCGTTCATCGACGTCATCGACCCCCAGGCGCTCGACGGGCTGCCCGTGCTGATCGGCGCGACCGGCGGCACCGCCCGCCACTCGCTCGCGATCGACTACGCGATCCGCCCGCTCTTCGCCTACCTGCACGCGCAGCCGGTCACGACGGGTGTCTTCGCGGCGTCGGCCGACTGGGGCGACGGAGGCGACACGGTCAAGGCGCTGCCGGCGCGCATCGGGCGCGGCGCCCGCGAACTGGCATCCCTCGTCCAGACGACCGAGCGGGTCGTCCACGATCCCTTCGCGCTCGACCGCCCCTTCGGGCACCTGCTCGGAGGGCTCACGGGGGAGTAGCGCCCGGACGAACGCGAACGGCGGGCCTGCATCGCAGGCCCGCCGTTCGTCTCGACTGCTCATCAACCGCTCTTGCGGCGGAACTCCCTCTTGTGGTCCACGGGACCCTGCGCATTGTGAATGGCCGACTCGCCGTCGAGGTGGGCCTCGCCCTTGCCTTCCTGGTTCTTCTTCTTGCGATCGAGCGCTTCGCGGAACTTCCGCTTCATCTCGTCGCTTGCTCCGGTGCTGGTCTCATTGTCGGAACTCATACCCCGCAGTCTATGCAGCGCGGCCGACACCGGTGACCGTCGGATTCGCGGTCGACGGATGACGCGTGGGCACCGATCAGGCGAACAGCGGGCGTCCGATCGGTGAAACGTCGCTCCGCGGGCCCCGATTCGCTCACGAACGACCACCGGGGGAGCGAGCATGAGGGCGTGAGAGTCCTCCTCTTCGCCGAATCGTTCCTCCCGCACATGAACGGGGTCACCCACTCGTTGCTCCAGGTGCTGCGGCACCTCGAGCGCCGAGGCGACGAGGCACTCGTCGTCGCACCGAGGTCGGGCCCCATCGACAGAGACCTCTACGGAGCCGACGCCGCGCTCGTGCGCTCCGTCCCGCTTCCGTCCTATCCCGACGTCAGGGTCAGCGTCGCGAGCTCCCGCTACCTCGGCTCGCTCGTCGACGACTTCCGCCCGGACGTCGTGCACCTCGCGTCGCCCTTCGTGCTCGGGTGGCAGGGGCTCCGCGCTGCGGATGCGCGCGGCGTGCCGACCGTCGCGATCTACCAGACCGACGTCCCCGGGTACGCGGAGCGCTACGGCGTGCCGAGCGCCGCACCGTTCCTCGCGAAGCACGTCAGCCGCATCCACCGCCGGGCGACCCTCACGCTGGCGCCGTCGACCGCGGCGATGAGTCAGCTCGCCGAGGCCGGAGTCGACCGGCTGAGGCTCTGGCGACGCGGCGTCGACTCCGTGCGCTTCCAGCCCTCACGGCGGAGCGCCGAGCTCCGGGCCGAGCTCGCCCCGAACGGCGAGGTGCTCGTCGGCTACGTCGGTCGGCTGGCTCCCGAGAAGCAGGTCGAGCACGTGCGCGTGCTCGGCTCCGTGCCCGGCATCCGTCTCGTCATCATCGGCGACGGCCCGAGCCGCGCCGGCCTCGAAAGGCTCCTCCCGGATGCCGCGTTCCTCGGCTTCCAGTCGGGCGACGCGCTCGCCGAGGCCGTCGCGAGCCTCGACGTCTTCGTGCACCCGGGCGAGAACGAGTCGTTCTGCCAGACGATCCAGGAGGCGCTCGCGAGCGGTGTTCCCGTCGTCTCGACCGGTCGCGGCGGTCCGCTCGACCTCGTCGAGTCGAGTCGCACCGGCTGGCTGTACCGTCCCGGCGACCTCGACGACCTGCGTGAGCGCGTCGCCGACCTCGCGGGCGACGCCGCGAAGCGCGCGGCCTTCGCCGTCGCGGCGCGGGAGTCGGTCGCGGGCCGCAGCTGGGAGAGCCTCGGCGACGAGCTCGTCGGGCACTACGCCGAGGCCGTCGAGCTCCGCCGCTCGGGAGCGGCGCACGTGCTCACGGGGCTGCCCGACCGCTCGGTGCCGGCTGCGTCGGAGACCGCGCTCGACGCGCACCGGGACGCGCGTCCGCGATGGCGTCGCGTCGTCGCGGTCGGCGACTCGCTCACCGAGGGCCTCTCCGACGACTCGCGTCAGGCGCCGGGGCAGTTCCGCGGCTGGGCCGATCGGCTCGCTCTGCTCCTCGCGCACTCGAAGAGGGAATCGCTCCTCTATGCGAACCTCGGTGTGCGCAGTCGCCGGATCGCCGACGTCGTCGGCGAGCAGCTGCCGCGCGCCCTCGAACTGAACGCCGACCTCGTCGCGGTGCTCGTCGGCGGCAACGACCTCGTCAAGGCCGGGGCACGGCCCGAGCGTCTCACCGACACCCTCGCCGAGGCCCTCCTCGGCGTGCGCGAGCGCGGCGTCGACGTCCTGCTCGTCACGCCCTTCGTGCCCCCACGGCCGTTCCTCGGCACGCTGCACGAGCGCGCGGGGCGCTTCAACCGGCGGCTGCAGTCGAGGCTCGCGGGCAGCGGTGTCATGACGCTCGACTTCTGGCACCACCCCGAGTTCCTCGACGCGCGCATGTGGTCGGAGGATCGCGTGCACCTGAGCCCGCACGGTCATCGGACGCTCTCGTATCGCGCCGCGATCCTGCTCGGAGTGCCGCACGCCGACGAGCTCGCGAACCTCGACCTCGGTCTGCACGAGGAGGAGGCGGAGGCCGCGGCGCCGACCCTGTCGACCTCGGCCTGGGTGCGTATCCACGCTCTGCCGTGGCTCGGGCGCCGGATGCGTGGGCGCACGGCCGGTCACGGCCGCGTCGCGAAGCACGACTCCCTCGTGCCCGTCGGCCCGGGCGAGCGGCGCTCGAGACAGGGGGTGCTCGACTGATCCGCGTGTCGATTCCGCCTCTCACCGGGCTTCCGCAGGGTGGACTGGTAGTATCGGCATCGTCACATGACTGTGACTGCTCATTTCTGTGAGCGCACGGAGCAGGCCGGCAGGAAGCTGGTCCCCTGTGGTGGATCACCAATCGCACGAGCGAGTGGTGGGCTTCTACTGGTGGCCAGCGTGAACGCGTCATCCTGATGCGGTCGAAACTGCCTGTTCCCTGCTCCTCTGTACGAGTCGTGCCCACACGGGGTGCGACGTAAAACAAAGGAGACAGACCTCTTGGAAGGTCCTGAAATCATTTTCGCCGAAACCGTCATCGACAATGGCAAGTACGGCACCCGCACCATCCGCTTCGAGACCGGCCGTCTCGCTCAGCAGGCCCAGGGCTCTGCCGTCGCCTACATCGACGAAGAGACGATGCTTCTCTCCGCGACGAGCGCCTCCAAGCAGCCGAAGGACCACTTCGACTTCTTCCCCCTCACGATCGACGTCGAAGAGCGCATGTACGCCGCGGGTCGCATCCCGGGCTCGTTCTTCCGTCGCGAGGGTCGTCCCTCGACCGAGGCGATCCTCACGTGCCGCCTCATCGACCGTCCCCTGCGCCCGTCGTTCGTCGACGGTCTCCGCAACGAGATCCAGGTCGTCGTGACCGTCCTCGCGATCGAGCCCGACGAGCTCTACGACGTCCTCGCGATCAACGCCGCGTCGATGTCGACCCAGATCGCCGGCCTCCCCTTCTCGGGCCCGATCGGCGGCGTCCGCGTCGCCCTCCTTCCCGAGAGCAACGGCGGTGGCCAGTGGGTCGCCTTCCCGAAGCACTCGCAGCTCGACGACGCCGTGTTCAGCATGGTCGTCGCGGGACGCGTCGTGACCGACGCGTCGGGTGCCGACGACGTCGCGATCATGATGATCGAGGCCGAGGCCACCGACAACGTGTGGACGCTCATCCAGGGCGGCGCCATCAAGCCCAACGAAGAGGTCATCGCGCAGGGCATCGAGGCGTCGAAGCCGTTCATCAAGCAGCTCGTCGAGGCGCAGAAGCAGGTCGCTGCGTCGGCGTCGAAGCCGACCGGTGACTACAAGGTCTTCCCCGCGTACGCGCAGGAGACCTACGACGTCGTCGCCGGCCTCGCCTACGACGAGCTCAAGGGCGTCTACCAGATCGCCGAGAAGGTCGCCCGTCAGGACGCCGACGACGCGCTCAAGGCTCGCGTCAAGGATGCCGTCGCCGAGAAGGTCGCCGCCGGCGAGCTTCCCGAGTCGGCTCTCGGCCAGGTGTCGGCCGCGTACAAGTCGGTCACCAAGCTCGTCGTGCGCTCGCGCGTCCTCGACGAGGGCGTGCGCATCGACGGCCGCGGTCTCGCTGACATCCGCCCGCTCGACGCCGAGGTCCAGGTCGTCCCGCGCGTCCACGGCTCCGCGATCTTCCAGCGCGGCGAGACGCAGATCATGGGCATCACGACGCTCAACATGCTGAAGCTCGAGCAGTCGATCGACTCGCTGAGCCCGGTCACCAAGAAGCGCTACATGCACAACTACAACTTCCCGCCCTACTCGACCGGTGAGACCGGTCGCGTCGGGTCGCCGAAGCGTCGCGAGATCGGGCACGGCGCACTCGCCGAGCGCGCTCTTGTGCCGGTGCTGCCCACGCGTGAAGAGTTCCCCTACGCGATCCGCCAGGTGTCCGAGGCTCTCGGCTCCAACGGTTCGACGTCGATGGGCTCCGTCTGCGCGTCGACCCTGTCGCTGCTCAACGCCGGTGTGCCGCTGCGCGCACCCGTCGCGGGTATCGCCATGGGCCTCATCTCCGACACCGTGAACGGCGAGACGCGCTACGCGGCCCTCACCGACATCCTCGGTGCCGAAGACGCGCTCGGTGACATGGACTTCAAGGTCGCCGGTACGAGCGACTTCGTCACGGCCATCCAGCTCGACACGAAGCTCGACGGCATCCCCGCCTCGGTCCTCGCCGGCGCGCTCAACCAGGCCAAGGACGCCCGCACGACGATCCTCGCCGTGCTGAACGCCGCGATCGACGCTCCCGACGAGATGGCACCGACCGCGCCCCGCGTGATCAGCGTCCAGATCCCCGTCGACAAGATCGGCGAGCTGATCGGCCCGAAGGGCAAGACGATCAACGCGATCCAGGACGAGACCGGCGCCGACATCTCGATCGAGGAAGACGGCACCGTCTACATCGGCGCTGTCGACGGCCCCTCGGCCGAGGCCGCTCGCGCGCAGGTCAACGCGATCGCCAACCCGACCAACCCCGAGATCGGCGAGCAGTTCCTCGGAACCGTCGTCAAGATCGCGACGTTCGGTGCGTTCGTCTCGCTCCTCCCTGGCAAGGACGGCCTCCTCCACATCTCGGAGGTGCGCAAGCTCGCCGGTGGAAAGCGCGTCGAGAACGTCGAAGACGTGCTCGGAGTCGGCCAGAAGATCCTCGTCGAGATCACGAAGATCGACGACCGCGGCAAGCTCTCGCTCGCTCCGGTCGTGGCTGATGAGGCCGACACGCACGGACGCGACGCCGCGAGCGAGGGCCCTGAGGCCCCCGCCGAAGGCGCCGACATCTGATCTGATCAGTGACCGAATGCCCGTCCCGATTCGTTCGGGGCGGGCATTCGTCGTCTCCTCGGCAGGCGCCGCGATCAGCGCTCCGCGAGCAGCGGTGCGAGTCGATAGGGGATGAGTTCGCCCATCGACAGAGCGGTCTCGGTGCGTTCGACGCCCTCGACGGCGAGGATGCGTCCGTCGATGCGGAAGAGGTCGTGGGCGTCGCGACAGACGACGCGCACGAGGAGGTCGACGGGGCCGCTCAGGCCGTGCGCCTGGATGACCTCGGGGATCTCGGCGATCTCGGCGACGGCGGCCGAGAGCCGTTTCTGTTGCACGTGCACCGAGACGAACGCTTCGAGGGGGAATCCGAGCGGGCCGGGGTCGATGCTGCGGGCGAAGCTCAGAAAAGCGCCGGATGCCTCGAGGCGGCTCATGCGCGCCTGCACCGTGTTGCGCGAGAGGCCGAGTCGGTCGGCGAGAGCGACGACCGTGGCTCGCGGGTCGTCGGCGAGGGCGACGAGGAGTTCACGGTCGAGGGCGTCGTAGCTGCTCATACCGCTCGATGGTAGTCGCGTGCCGATGGCCGGTGTTGTGCAACATGCTCAGTGCGCGGGTGAATGCTTGAGCGGGCTGCTGCCGTCGCGTACCCTCCAGGTAAGCAAAGACGCTCCGCCGCTACGCTCACGAGGCCGACCGGCACGAACACGTGGAGGTCGGCGATGACGCCCACCAACGATTCCGAAGCCGCCGTTCTGACCGAGACGGGCGAGCTCATCCAACTCCTGAGTTCCGACGGGCGGCGCCGGAGCGCTCCCGGCTACGACCAGTGGGTCGCCGACATCGGCCCCGCCGAGCTCCTCGCCCTCCACTCCGACATGAGCGTCGTGCGGCGCATCGACGCCGAGGCCACGGCCCTGCAGCGCCAGGGCCAGTTGGGTCTCTGGCCCCCGCTCCTCGGCCAGGAGGCCGCGCAGATCGGGTCGGCTCGTTCGCTCCGCCCCGGCGATTTCGTCTTCTCGAGCTACCGCGAGCACGCCGTCGCCTGGTGCAAGGGGGTGCGGGCCGTCGACGTCCTGCGCATGTGGCGCGGCACGGGGCTCTCGGGCTGGGACCCGTACGAGATCACCATGGCTCCTCTCCAGATCATCATCGGCTCGCAGACGCTCCACGCGGTCGGCTACGCGATGGGGGTCACGGCCGACGGCGGCGACGACGTCTCGGTCGCCTACTTCGGCGACGGCGCGACGAGCGAGGGCGACGTCAGTGAGGCCCTCGTCTTTGCCGCGAGTTTCCGTGCGCCCGTCGTGTTCTTCTGCCAGAACAACCAGTACGCGATCTCCGAGCCCGTGCGCGTCCAATCGCGCCACGCCCTCGCCGATCGCGCGAGCGGTTTCGGCGTGCCGTCGATGCGCGTCGACGGAAACGACGTCCTCGCGGTCATGGCGGCGACGCGCATCGCACTCGAACGGGCACGAACGGGCGGCGGGCCGACGTTCATCGAGGCCGTCACGTACCGCATGGGTCCGCACACGACGGCCGACGATCCCACCCGCTATCGCTCGGAGGACGAGCTCGCGCTGTGGCGCGAACGCGATCCGATCTCGCGGCTCGAGGCCCACCTCACGGCGCTCGGCCACTTCGGCGAGTCCGATGCGGCTGCGGTCGCCGCACGTGCCGATGCCGAGGCCGCCGAGCTCCGGTCGGCGTGCATCGAACTCGCCGACCCCGAACCGCTCAGCGTGTTCGATCACGTCTACGCCGAACCGCACGCGACCCTCGAACGTCAGCGCGATCACTACCGCCGCTATCTCGACGGTTTCGAGGAGGTCGGATCATGACGACACTGACCCTCGCGAAGTCCCTCAACGCAGGGCTCCGAGCATCGCTCGCGAACGACGAGAAGGTCGTGCTGCTCGGCGAGGACATCGGCGCGCTGGGGGGAGTGTTCCGAGTCACCGACGGGCTGCAGGCCGAGTTCGGCGCCCAGCGTGTCATCGACACGCCCCTCGCGGAGGCCGGCATCGTGGGCACGGCGATCGGGCTCGCGTACCGCGGCTTCCGTCCCGTCGTCGAGATCCAGTTCGACGGGTTCATCTATCCCGCGTTCGATCAGATCGTGACGCAGCTCGCGAAGCTGCACTACCGTTCTCGCGGCCGCGTGAGGCTGCCCATCACCATCCGTGTGCCCTTCGGAGGCGGCATCGGAGCGGCCGAGCACCACTCGGAATCTCCCGAGGCGTACTTCGCGCACACGGCGGGTCTCCGCGTGTTCGCCTGCTCCAACCCGGCCGACGCCTACGTGAGCATTCAACAGGCGATCGCGTGCGACGACCCCGTGCTGTTCTTCGAGCCGAAGCGCCGCTACCACGTGAAGGGCGACGTCGACGAGTCGAGCGACCTGGCCGACGCCCGACCGCTGACGGTCGCCGAGACCGTCGTGGCCGGTTCCGACGTGACGCTCGTCACCTACGGGGCGCTTGTGCAGACGGCGCGCGATGCGGCTGCTGCTGCCCAGGAGGACGGGGTGTCGATCGAGGTGATCGACCTGCGTTCGCTCGCACCCGTGGACTACGCGACGGTCGCCGCGTCGGTGCGCCGCACCGGTCGTCTCGTGATCGCGCACGAGGCTCAGCAGCAGGGCGGACTGGGCGCCGAAATCGTGGCGTCGGTCGTCGAGCGGTGCTTTGAGTTCCTCGAGGCGGCTCCCGTGCGCATCACGGGTCACGACATCCCGTACCCCGCCGCCAAGCTCGAGAAGCACCACCTCCCCGACCTCGATCGCATCCTCGACGGCGTCGATCGAGCGCTCGGCCGGCCGAACTCGTTGTCGGGGGTGGAGCTCTGATGTCGCACATCGAAGAGTTCGTCCTGCCCGATCTCGGTGAGGGACTCACCGAGTCGGAGGTCGTCGCCTGGCGCGTCGCGGTCGGCGATCGCGTGACCCTCAACCAGATCATCGCCGACGTCGAGACGGCCAAGGCCGTCGTCGAGCTGCCGTCGCCGTTCGCGGGGCTCGTCACCGCCCTCCATGCGGCCGAGGGCGAGACCGTCGACGTCGGAGCGACCCTCCTCTCGGTCGACACGGATAACGCGGGCGACGCCACGACCGCACCCGAGCCCGCACCCGAGCCCGTCACCGAGGAACGCGGGCCGACCCTCGTCGGGTACGGTGCGGCCGAGGATGTCGTCGGCCCGCGCCGCCGAGCGCGGCGCGCCACGGTCGCCGATGCCGATGCCGATGCCGATGCCGCCACGCTCGCCGGGGAGCCGCCCCGGCCCTCCGCGAGCGAGCCGCCCGCGGCATCCTCGACGGGCTCGACTCCGCGCACCGAGCGGCCGCGCTCGACGCCACCCGTGCGGCGACTCGCGCGCGAGCTCGGCGTCGACCTCGAGAGCATCGAGGGCACGGGGGAGCGCGGACTCATCACGCGCTCCGACGTCGAGGCCGCGGCTCGGCCCGCCATCGAGACGTCGGATTCGAGCGGCTCGGAGACGCCCACGGGCGACGGGCAGCGGCGCATCCCCGTCCGCGGCGTCCGGCGGGCGACGGCGGCCGCCATGGTGCAGAGCGCGTTCACCGCACCCCACGTCACCGAGTTCCTGACGGTCGACGTCACCGAGACGATGCGACTGATCGACACGCTCGCGGCGTCGGACGTGAAGATCAGCCCACTCGCCGTGGTCGCCAAGGCCGTCTGCATCGCCGTGCGCCGCACGCCCGCCGTCAACGCGCGGTGGGACGAGGAGTCGGGCGAGATCATCGAGTTCGACTACGTCACCCTGGGCATCGCGGCCGCGACGGAACGCGGTCTCCTCGTCCCGAACATCCCGCGGGCCGACACGATGACGCTCGGCGAGCTCGCCGAGGCGATCCGCGACCTCGCCGTGACGGCGCGCTCGGGGAAGACGAGCCCCGCCCGACTCACCGGCGGCACGATCTCGATCACGAACATCGGGGTCTTCGGCATCGATGCCGGAACGCCGATCCTCAACCCGGGTGAGGCGGCGATCCTCGCCGTCGGCGCCGTGCAGCGTCGACCGTGGGAGCACCAGGACGCCGTCGCCCTCCGGTCCGTCTGCACGCTCAGTCTCTCCTTCGACCATCGGGTCGTCGACGGCGCCGAGGGGTCCCGCTTCCTCGCCGACGTCGGAGCGCTCCTGCGGGAGCCGGGCCTCGCACTCACGATGATGTGAAGCACGGTGGGTAGGATCGGCCGCGAGCGGGCGCCGCGTCCGCCGGAAAGCGAGACAGAGATGTCTGATTCGACGATCCTCACAGCCGACGAGACGGCGGGCGACCTCGCGGGAACCGCGTTCGAGTACGCGGGCGACCACCTCGTCGCGACGTTCGACACGGGTGACTTCCTCGGTGCCGTCCGCGTGCTCGACACCGTCGCCCCCATCGCCGAGGAGATGAACCACCACCCCGACGTGCGTCTCGGCTACGGTTCGATCACCTTCTTCGTGTCCTCCCACGACGTCGGTGGCGTGACGGCACGCGACCTCCAGCTGGCCCGCCGGATCCAGGAGATCGCCGAAGCCGGCTGAGTCACGGCAGCGGGCCACGGGCCTCACTCGAGGCGGTACAGGCGCTCCTCGGTCTCGGCGCCGCGGCCCGCAGCGAAGTCTCGCGACGTCGACCCGGCCCGGAACCCGAGCCGTTCGAGCACGCGGATCGATCGCTCGTTGTCGACCGCCACTCGTGCTCGGAGGGGCCTCTCGGGAACCGAGGCGATGAACAGGCGGGCGGCGCGAGTGGCGATCCCTCGGCCCCAGTGCCGTCGGTCGATCCAGTACGTGATCTCCGGATCGCCGTCCTCGAACCAGCGCGCGATGCTCCCGACGAGTGCGCCGTCGGCCCGGATCGTGCGCGCGTCGACACGAGGATCGGCGAGGAGCCGCGCCCAGTGGACGTCGAACGCGTCACGGTCGCCCGGATCGGCCGCGGTGAACGCGGCGAGGCGGATCGATTCGGGGTCCTGCCCGAAGCGGAAGAGGTCGTCGAGGTCGGCGGGCGTCGTCGCCCGTAGCGTCACGACGTCAGGCTTCTCCATGCCATGTCCTCCAAGATCTTCCGGACCACGCGGTCGGCCGGTGCGCGCCCGTGCACGCGCGCGCTGTGGGGGGTCGAGTTGAGCAGACCGAAGGCGGCGTGGGCGCGGATGCGCAGCTCCGACTCGGCCTGGTCGGGTCGGAGGCGGGCGAGCACACCCACCCACGTCTCGACGTAGCGCCGCTGCAGCCGCCGGATGTCATGCCGGTCGGTCTCGGAGAGGCTCGACATGTCGCGATCCTGCACGAGGATCACGTCGGCGTTGGCGAGTGCGAAGTCGACGTGGAAGCGGATGAGCGCGGCGAGGGCCGAATCGGTGTCGGCCGCGTCGTCGACGACTCGGGTACCCCCGTCGAGCAACCCCGTGCTCGCGTCTCGCAGGATCGCGGCGAGTACGGCCTGCTTGCCGGCGAAGTGCCGGTAGACGGCGGGCCCGCTCACTCCGACGGATGCGCCGAGGTCTTCGATCGAGACGCTCGCGAAGCCGCGTTCGGCGAAGAGGCGGGTGGCCGCCGTCAAGAGCGCGTCACGTCGGTCGGCTTTCGCTCGACTGCGTTCGGTGAGCACTTCGGGCACGGGAGCTTCTTTCGATCACGGTTAGTGCATGCTAACCGAGCTGATGCCGAGCGGCAATACGTCGGCGCTCGTTGTTTTTCGAGTTAGTGATCACTAACATTGCTTCCAGTTACGAATCACTCACTGAAGTGACGAACTCCGCCGCGACGAAGGGGCGACCGATGGAGACCGAACCATGCCGACGCTGACGAGCGCGATCTCGCCGTCGAGCGAGGCCTTCCGCGACAACGACCGCGATCAGGCCGCGCTCGTCGCCGACCTCCGCGAGCGTCTCGCTCGCGTCGTGCGCGGCGGGCCCGAGGCCTCGCGCGAACGTCACGTCGCGCGGGGCAAGCTGCTGCCGCGTGATCGGGTCGACCGACTGCTCGACGAGGGCAGCCCGTTCCTCGAGATCGCTCCTCTCGCCGCCGACGGCGTCTACGACGACGACACCCCGGGCGCGGGTGCCATCGCGGGCATCGGTCTCGTGCACGGGCGCGCCGTCATGGTCGTCTGCAACGACGCCACGGTCAAGGGCGGCACGTATTATCCGCTCACGGTCAAGAAGCACCTGCGCGCACAAGAGATCGCGCGCGAGAACCGGCTGCCGTGCGTCTATCTCGTCGACTCCGGCGGCGCGTACCTGCCGATGCAGGACGAGGTGTTCCCCGACCGCGACCACTTCGGGCGCATCTTCTACAACCAGGCGCGGCTGTCGGCCGAGCGCATCCCGCAGATCGCCGCGGTGCTCGGCTCCTGCACAGCGGGTGGCGCCTACGTGCCCGCCATGAGCGACGAATCGGTCATCGTGCGCGGTCAGGGCACAATCTTCCTCGGGGGCCCGCCCCTCGTGAAGGCCGCGATCGGTGAGATCGTCTCGCCCGAGGAGCTCGGCGGCGGCGACGTGCACGCCCGCATCTCGGGCGTCGCCGACCACCTCGCGGAGAACGACGTGCACGCCCTGCAGATCGTCCGCGACATCGTCCAGACGCTCCCGTCGCCCGAGGAGCCGGCCTGGGATGTCGCCGACGTCGTCGCGCCCGCCGTCGACGAGTCCACCCTGTACGGTGCCGTGCCGGTCGACGTCCAGCAGCCGTACGACGTGCGAGAGGTCATCGCGCGCATCGTCGACGGCAGCGAGTTCCACGAGTTCAAGAGCGAGTACGGAACGACCCTCGTCACGGGCTTCGCCCACGTCCACGGCCACCCCGTGGGCATCGTTGCTAACAACGGCGTGCTCTTCAGCGAGTCGGCGATGAAGGGCGCCCATTTCATCGAACTCTGCGATCAGCGCGGCATCCCGCTCGTGTTCCTCCAGAACATCTCGGGGTTCATGGTCGGCAGCGAAGCCGAGGCGGGCGGTATCGCCAAGCACGGCGCGAAGATGGTCACGGCAGTGGCGACGACGCGCGTACCGAAGATCACGATCGTCATCGGCGGATCGTTCGGAGCCGGCAACTACTCGATGTCGGGGCGTGCCTATTCGCCGCGGTTCCTGTTCCTCTGGCCCGGTGCGCGTACGTCGGTGATGGGCGGCGAGCAGGCCGCATCCGTTCTCGCGACGGTCAAGCGCGATCAGATCGAGGCGCGGGGAGACGAGTGGAGCGCCGCCGACGAAGCCGCCTTCCGCGCTCCCATCCGCGAGCGCTACGAGCACCAGGGCAGCCCGTACTACTCCTCCGCACGGCTGTGGGATGACGGAGTCATCGACCCCGCCGACACCCGCACCGTCCTCGGGCTGACCCTCGACGTGTGTTCCCGCGCACCTCTTCCCGACCCGGCCTTCGGCCTCTTCCGGATGTGAGCGCGATGCCCCTCTTCGACTCCGTGCTCGTCGCCAATCGCGGCGAGATCGCCGTGCGCATCATCCGCACCCTCCGCCGACTCGGAATCCGATCGATCGCCGTCTACAGCGATGCCGACATCGACTCTCCGCATGTCTCGCTCGCCGACGTCGCCGTGAGGATCGGCCCCGCCGATGCGCGCGAGAGCTACCTCGACCCGGCGCGCATCGTGCGGGCCGCGACCCAGACGGGCGCTTCCGCCGTGCACCCCGGCTACGGCTTTCTCTCCGAGAGCATCGAGCTGCTGAGGGCGTGCGACGCGGCGGGCATCGTCCTCATCGGGCCGGGCGCACTCGCGCTCGACGTCATGGGCGACAAGATCCGCGCGAAGGCGCACGTCGCCGGGTCGGGTGTGCGGGTCGTCCCGGGCATCGAGGGCGGCAGCGATGACGACCTCCTCGCGCGAGTGCACGAGGTCGGGTTCCCCCTCCTCGTGAAGCCCGCCGCCGGGGGAGGCGGCAAGGGTATGCAGATCGTCCGCGACACCGCTGGCCTTCCCGAGGCGTTGCGGGCCGCGCGTCGCATCGCGAGCGCCGCCTTCGGAGACGACTCGCTGCTCCTCGAACGTCTCATCGACCGACCGCGCCACATCGAGGTGCAGGTCCTCGCCGACGCCGTCGGCACGACCGTCGCCCTCGGCGAACGCGAGTGCACGCTGCAGCGCCGGCACCAGAAGGTCATCGAGGAGGCGCCGTCGCCGGCTCTCGACGATGACACCCGCGCGCGTCTCGGTGCAGCCGCCGTCGAGGTCGCGCGGAGCGTCGACTACCGTGGGGCCGGAACGGTCGAGTTCCTCGTCTCGGCCGACGCGCCCGACGACTTCTTCTTCATCGAGATGAACACCCGACTGCAGGTCGAGCACCCCGTGACGGAGCTCGTCACGGGCGTCGACCTCGTCGAGCAGCAGGTGCGCATCGCCGCGGGCGAGGCGCTCGCGATCGGCTCGCCCACGGTCACGGGGCACGCCATCGAGGCGCGCGTGTACGCCGAGGACCCGGATGACGACTTCCTGCCGTCCGCGGGCGAGATCCTGCTGTGGCACGAGCCCGAGGGCGCCGGAATCCGCGTCGACTCCGGTATCGCCACGGGCGGGGTCGTCTCGACGTCGTACGACCCGATGCTCGCGAAGATCATCGCTCACGGCTCGACGCGGGCCGAGGCGATCGAGCGACTCGACGTCGCGCTCGCCGAGACCGTCCTCGCGGGAGTCACCACGAACGTCGGCTTCCTCCGTGAGCTGCTCGCCGACCCCGACGTCCGTGAGGGGCGCCTCGACACGGGCCTCATCGGTCGTCGCCTCGAGCGCCGCGAGGTCGCCGCCGTGCCCGCGAGCGTCGTCGATGCCGCGGCGACGTGGCTCGAGGCCGAACGCACGACGGCAGGCGCGGTCTCGCCGGAGCATCGCCGACCGGCATCCGCACTGTGGTCGTCGCGATCGGGGTGGCGCGTGGGCGAACACCGCCCCGTGCACCACGACTTCGTCGACGCCGCGGGTCGCGTCGTCTCCGGCAGGGTGCTCTCCGATCGCACCGCCTCTGATCGAACCGCTGAGAGCGGAACCTCCGTCATCGCCGTGCGCTCGCCCGACGGAGCGATCTGGGTTCACGCCGAGGGCACGACCGCCCGACTCGAACCGCTTACCCGCGAGGCACGACTCGCCCGCGAACTGGCCGCCCGTGCCCCGGAGGACGTCCTCGCCGATCCGGCACTGCGCTCGTCGATGCCGGGAACCGTCGTCGCCCTCCTCGTCGCCGACGGTGCACGGGTCGAGACCGGCGACACCGTCCTCGCCATCGAGGCGATGAAGATGGAGCACCCCGTGCGTGCGAGCATCTCCGGCGTCATCCGTCTGCGCGTCGCCGTCGGCGATCGCGTCGACCGCGCGCAGATCGTCGCCGAGATCGAACCATCGCCCACCCCGCCGACACCCGACTCACCGACCACCGATACAGGGAGCTGACCATGGACTATCTGCTGAGCGACGACGAGCAGCGGCTCTACGACGACGTCTGCCACTTCGCCGACACCGTCGTCGCGCCCGCCGCCTACGACTACGACACCGAGCGCCGCCTGCCGATGGAGATCATCGCGCAGATGGGCGAGATGGGGCTCTTCGGTCTGCCCTACCCCGTCGAGTACGGCGGTCAGGGCAAGGACTACATGCAGCTCTGCCTCGCCGTCGAAGCGCTCGGCCGCGTCGACCAGTCGATCGGCGTGACGCTCGAAGCGGGCGTCGGTCTCGGTATCATGCCGATCTACCGGAACGGCACCGACGAGCAGCGCGCCGAGTGGCTGCCCGACCTCGTCGCGGGTCGCGCACTCGCGGGCTTCGGGCTCACCGAGGCCGAGGCCGGTTCCGACGCCGGCGCGACGAAGACGACCGCCGTGCTCGACGGCGACGAGTGGGTCATCAACGGCTCGAAGCAGTTCATCACGAACTCCGGAACGCCCATCACGAGTCTCGTGACGATCACCGCGGTGACGGGGGAGTCGACGCGAGCCGACGGCAGCACGAAGAAGGAGCTCTCGAGCATCATCGTTCCGACGGGCACCCCGGGGTTCACCGTCGGCGCCCCCTACGACAAGGTCGGTTGGCACACGTCCGACACGCATCCGCTCACGCTGACCGACGTGCGCGTGCCGGCGAGCAACCTGCTCGGCCAGCGCGGGCGCGGCTACGCCGACTTCCTCCAGTCCCTCGACGAGGGACGCATCGCGTTCGCGGCCCTCGCGACGGGCGCCGCACAGGGCTGCCTCGACGAGGCCGTGCGCTACGCCAAGACGCGCAACGTCTTCGGATCACCCATCGGGTCGCACCAGCACATCGCCTTCACGATCTCGCGCATGCAGGCGCGCGTGCAGAGCGCCAGGCTCACGTGGCACGACGCCGCGCGCAAGCTCGTCGCCGGGCGCCCCTTCAAGACCGAGGCGTCGATCGCGAAGCTCGTCGCGGGGGAGGCGGCCATGGAGAACGCGCGTGCCGCGACGCAGATCTGGGGCGGCTACGGGTTCCTCAACGAGAACGCGGTCGCCCGCCACTACCGCGACTCGAAGATCCTCGAGATCGGCGAGGGCACGACCGAGGTGCAGCTCATGATCATCGCGCGCGAACTCGGCTTCGCGGCGTAGGGAGACGAGAGATGAGTGACGACAGCCGACGCCGCGTCGTTCAGCGCGGTCTGTGGTTCGACGAGTTCGAGAGCGACGTCGTCTACGTGCATCGGCCCGGGCGCACCGTGACCGAAGCCGACAACGTGCTCTTCACGACGCTCACGATGAACACGCAGGCCCTGCACCTCGACGCGGCGTGGGCCGAGACGCAGCCCTTCGGCGAGAGGCTCGTCAACTCGATGTTCACGCTGTCGACCGTCGTGGGCTCCTCCGTCGCCCAGCTGACCCAAGGGACGATCGTCGCGAACCTGGGGTTCAGCGACGTGCGATTCCCTCACCCCCTCCTGCACGGCGACACCCTCTACTCCGAGTCGACCGTCGTCGAGAAGCGCCTGTCGTCCTCTCGACCCGGTGAGGGCGTCGTCACTCTCGAGCACACGGGGCGCAACCAGCACGGCGACGTCGTCGTCGTCGCACGTCGCGCGGTGCTCGTGCGGGTGGAGGGAGAGAACGGATGACGGCCGCATTCGCTCTGGGACCGGCTCTGCTCTTCTGCCCGGCGGATCGACCCGACCGATACGCCACGGCGCTCGAGCGTGCCGATGCCGTCATCCTCGACCTGGAGGACGCCGTCGAGCCGAGCCGTCGCGCCGAGGCGAGAAAGGAGGTCGTCCGATCGCGCCTCGACCCCGACCGGGTGATTGTGCGGGTGAACCCCGCGACGAGCCCCGACCACTCTGCCGACGTCGACGCTCTCGCTCGGAGCCACTACCGATACGCCATGCTCGCGAAGGCCGAGTCCCGAGCCGACCTCGAGCTGCTGTCGCCCTGGCCCACGATCGCCCTCTGCGAGACGGCCGCCGGTGTGCTCGCCGCGGCCGAGATCGCGAGCACGCCCGCTGTCGTCGCCCTCATGTGGGGAGCGGAAGACCTCGTGGTCTCCCTCGGCGGCACATCGAGTCGCACGGGCGACGGCGCGTACCGCGACGTCGTCCGTCACGCACGATCGGCGGTCGCGCTCGCCGCAGCCGCGCACGGTGTCGGAATGATCGACACCGTGCACCTCGACATCGACGACGCGGACGGGCTCGCCGCCGAAGCCGCCGACGCCGCGGCGCTCGGGTTCGTCGCGACGGCGTGCATCCATCCCGCCCAGGTCGGGATCATCCGTGACGCGTATCGTCCGAGCGTCGACGAGATCGAACGCGCGAGAGAGCTCCTCGCCGCGGCCGAGGGCATGACGGGCGCCTTCCGATTCCGGGGAACGATGGTCGACGCGCCCGTGCTCCGCCACGCGCACACGGTCGTGCATCGGGCAGGAACCCCAACGATTCGGTAACGGTTCACCGCGCCGTTCCGAACCGGTCGCTTCGCGGTTCTACTCTCGACACATCCGGGGGGAAGGAGTGGATCGATGACGGAATCGCGCACCGTGCAGTCCGCGAGCACTCGCGACACCGTCCTCGTCGAGACCAACCCCCTCTCGGGTCCGATCTCCGTGCCCGCGCCGCGCCGACGCGGCGATCTGCCCCCGCTCCTCGCGCCGCTCGTGCTCGGCACGAACATGTTCGGAACCGCACTCGACTCGCACGCGGCCGTCGACATCCTCGACCGCTTCCTCTCCAACGGCGGAAGCGCGATCGACATCGCCCACGACAGCGTCGCCGGGCGCGCCGAACTCATCGTCGGAGCGTGGCTCCGCTCGCGAGAGCGCCGCGATCACGTCATCGTCTCGACGCGCGCCGGCCGCAACGGTGCCGCGACCCCCGCCGCGCTCCGCAGCGCCGTCGACGGCTCGCTCGCGCGCCTCGGTGTCTCCCGCATCGACATCCTCTTCCTCGGCGACGACGTGAACGTCCCGCTGGAAGACAGCCTCGGCGAGGCCGAGCGGCTGATCTCCGCCGGCAAGGTCGGACTGATCGCGGCGGCCGACTTCACGGCCGACCGTCTGTTGGAGGCACGCATCCTGGCGTCGGTCGGCCTCCCGCGATTCCACGCACTGCGCACGCGGTACAACCTCGTCCAGCGTCGGGCTTTCGAGGGCGAGCTCGAACTCGTCGCGCGCGGTCAGGACCTGCCCGTGTTCGCGAGCTTCCCGCTCGCCGGGGGATATCTCGCCGGCCCGGAACGCGACCGCGTCGCCGCTCGCATCGACCCGAACGCCGAACGACTCGCCCGGCACCCGGGGCGCCGCGGTCACCGCGTGCGGGCCGCCGTGGCTCGTATCGCCGACGATCGCGGTGTCGCGCCGGCATCCATCGCTCTCGCGTGGCTCCTGGCCCGCCGCGCGGTCTACGCGCCCGTCATGAACGCCACGCGACCCGCGCACGCCGACGCACTGCTCGGCGCTGCGATGATCCGACTGACGCGTGGCGACATGGTCGACCTGGATCGCGCCTCGGCTTAGCGCGGCACGAATTCCGGCTCCGACAGTGTTGGCCGGATAGTCGAATCCTTCTTGACGACCATCCGGCCAACTCCGACGGGCGCTGAGCGCCTTCGGGATCGTCGGTGCTAGGGTTCACCGGCTGTTTTTTCACCGGCCGACCGACCGGAGATGAACTCCGTCGTGCCAACCGGGGAGGAGGGGTCAGGCCCATGCGAGCCCTGCAGCCCCCGGTGTCATTACCAGTGTTTTGGGGACGTCACGGGTAACGACATGCCGACTATAGCACCGGCATATGAGGGGCTGTCCAGCATTTCTGAGGAAGTATCGACTTCGGATTTCACTGCCTCGGCGCCTCTCCTGTCGGGCTGGCATAGGGTGGACAGGATGAACGGCGCCGTCGACTTTCCACTCGAGAGAGCAGAGCTCTCCTTCCGTGCGGCGGGCGATTCGCTCGTTCGTCGCAGCGTCCTCCCGAGCGGGGTCCGTATCCTCAGTGAGCAGGTGCCCGGCGCGAGGAGCGCGACCATCGGTTTCTGGGTCGCCGTGGGCTCCCGCGACGAGCAGCCGGCCGACGCGCGACACCCGTCGACCTTCGGTTCGACGCACTTCCTCGAGCACCTCCTCTTCAAGGGCACGCAGAAGCGCACCGCGCTCGACATCGCCGTCTCGTTCGACGCCGTGGGTGGCGAACACAACGCGATGACGGCCAAGGAGTACACCTGCTACTACGCGAAGGTGCAGGACCGCGACCTCCCGATGGCCGTCGAGGTGCTCGCTGACATGTTCACATCGTCGCTCCTCGATCGCGACGAGTTCGAGAACGAGCGCGACGTCATCCTCGAAGAGATCGCCATGGCGGGCGACGACCCCGCCGATGCCGCCAACGAGCGCTTCTTCGAAGCCGTGCTGGGCGGCCACCCGCTCGGGCGCCCGATCGGCGGCAGTCCCGAGACCATCCGCGCGGTCACGCGCGACGCCGTGTGGGACCACTACGGCGAGAACTACCGACCCAACGACCTCGTCGTCACGGTCGCGGGCGCCGTCGACCACGATGCGCTCGTCGCCGCCGTGACCACGCACCTCGAGGGGGCCGGCTGGGACCTCGGCATCGCGGCCTCGCCCGTGCCCCGCCGCAACAACCAGCCCGCCGACATCGTGCGCGGCTCGGCCATCTCGATCACGCAGAAGCCCATCGAGCAGGTCAACCTCTATCTCGGTACGACGGGTCTCGTCGCGACCGACGAACGTCGCGTCACGATGAGCGTCCTCAACGCCATCTTCGGCGCGGGCATGTCGTCGCGCCTCTTCCAGGAGATCCGCGAGCGGCGCGGTCTCGCGTACTCGGTCTATTCCTTCGCCCCGGCCTACTCCGATGCGGGGCTCTTCGGTCTCTACGCGGGGTGTGCCCCGGCGAAGGCCGGGCAGGTCGCCGAACTCATGCTCGACGAGCTGCGCACCCTCGCCCGCGACGGAGTGACGCCCCTCGAGATCGAGCGAGCAGCGGGGCAACTCGGAGGCGCATCCGCCCTCGCCCTCGAAGACAGCGACACGCGCATGTCTCGGCTCGGCCGCGCCGAGATCACGCTCGGCGAGTTCGCCGATCTCGACGAAGGACTCCGCCGGATCGCTCGCGTCACCCCCGACGACGTGCGTGCGCTCGCGCAGAGCATCGTCGACCGACCGTTCTCCCTCGCCGCAGTCGGTGCCACGAGCGCCGACGTCTTCGCGAACGTCGTCGACGTTGCGACGCCGACAGACGACGCCGCCTGACCGGGCGTCGAACGACAGGAAAGGGTCATCGTGCCCCACTACCTCTACCTCGTCCGTCACGGCGAGCAGCTCGACGCCGAGCACGGCCTGCCCGACGGACCGCTCTCGCCCCGCGGGCGACGCCAGGCGCAGTACCTCGCCGAACGACTCGGCGGCGTGCCCTTCGACGCGGCCTACCACTCGCCCCTGCAGCGGGCGAGCGAGACGGCGGCGATCATCGCCGAGAAGATGCCCGCGCTCACACCCGAGCCGTCGGCTCTGCTCTTCGACTGCATCCCCTCCGGGCCCGCCCCGGAGACGCCATCGGTCTACGACCCCTTCTTCGGTTCCTTCACGGAGGAGGAGTTCGAGGCCGGTCGTGCGCAGATGGAGGACGCCGTCGGCGAGTTCCTCCGATCGCACCGTGAGGAGCGCCACGACCTCCTCATCACCCACAACTTCGTCATCGCGTGGTTCGTGCGCGAGATGCTCGGAGCGCCCGCCTGGCGTTGGGTATCGATCAATCAGGCGAACTGCGGACTCACGGTGCTCCACCAGAAGCCGGGCCGCCCGTGGAACCTCGTCGTGCACAACGACCTCGCGCACCTTCCGCCCGAGATGCGGACGGGCATGCCGGAGAAGCTCGCCTTCTGATCGGGCCTCAGTCCGCCGCGAGCCGCTTGCCGTACCAGTGGGTGGCGTTGGGGTTGGCGTTGTACGGCTCGATCTCGGCGTAGCCGGTCGAGCGGTAGAGCCCTCCCGCCGCGGCGAGGCTCTCGTTGGTGTCGAGCACGACGAACTCGGCGCCGAGCGATCGCGCGCGACGCTCGAGTTCGGCGAGCAGCAGGCGGCCGTAGCCGCGGCCGCGCGAGTCGGGGTGCACCCAGAGGTGCTTGACCTCGAAGCGCACGAGCAAGTCGTCGGCGCGCTGCACGCGGCGCACGCCGCCGCACCCGGCCGTCGGTGAGTCGTCGTCCGATGCCACGAGGAAGACCCCGGCGGGAGGGACGAACTGCGCGGGCGCCGGGTAGGTGGGGGAGTAGGCGCCCTGGGACGCCGGGAAGCCCGCCGCGCGTTCGGCGAAGTAGGCGCCCAGCAGCTCCTGCACGACCGGGTCGTCGACTGGTCGGTTCTCGAATCGCAGCATGCCGACAGCCTAGGCCGCGGCGCGGTTGCTAGGGTTTCCAGGTGACCACCTCCATCGCCGTCGTCGGCATCACCGGCACCATGGGCCGCCTCGTCGAGGCCCTCATCGAGAGGTCGGACGACCTCTCCCTCCACGCCGGACTGCGGTCGACGAGCTCTCTCGACGAGATGCTCGGTGCCGATGTGGTCATCGATCTGACCCACCCCGGCGCGAGTCAGGCCGTCGTCGAGTTCGCGGTCGACCACGACATCCCCCTCGTGGTCGGCACGTCGGGCTGGTCGCGTGACCGCATCGCGACGATCGAAGCGCGTCGTCGTGCTGCCGAGTCCTCGGCCGGGGTGCTGTTCATCCCGAACTTCTCGGTCGGCAGCGTGCTCGGCACGACCCTCTCGGCACTCGCCGCCCCCTACTTCGACTCGATCGAGATCCTCGAGGCGCATCACGCCGGCAAGATCGACTCTCCCTCGGGCACGGCCGTGCGCACGGCCGAGCGCATCGGCGAGGCCCGCTCCGGGGTCGGCCCCGTCGCGGCGCCGCACACCGACCAGCGCGCTCGCGGTCAGCAGGTGTCGGGCGTACCCGTGCACAGCATGCGGCTCGCGGGCGTGCTCGCCCGGCAGGACGTCGTCTTCGGCGGCACGGGGGAGACCCTCACGATCACGCACTCGACGCTCTCGGCGAGTTCGTACGAGTCCGGCATCCTCCTCGCCCTCGCAGCGGCGCGGAACGAGACGGGGGTCGTCGTCGGCCTCGACCGGCTGCTCGGCCTCGACGCGATCGGCCCCCGAGGCTCGGACCCCGCGTGACGACTCGCATCCTCGTCGCCGTCATGGCGGCGCTCCTCGGCATCTACCTCGTCCTCGTCGGATGGCGCGCCGTGCAGCTCGTCGCGACCGGTGAGCCCGTCGCGATCGGCATGGGCGTCGCCCTCGTCGTGCTGCCCGTCATCGCCGTCTGGTTCGTGGGCCGCGAGATCATCTTCGGCATGTCGTCGACGAGGCTCGTCCGTCGCCTCGAGGCCGAGGAAGGTCCGGCCCTCGCCGACCTCCCGCGACTGCCGAGCGGGCGACCCGAGCGCGCGGCATCGGACGCCGCGTTCCCGGCTCGACGAGCGGATGTCGAGGAGCACCCCGACGACTGGCGGGCCTGGCTCCGCCTCGGTCTGGCCTACGACGCGTCGGGCGACCGCCGTCGTGCTCGCGCCGCCGTTCGGCGTGCGATCCAACTCGACCGCGCGTCGGCCTGATCTGCCCAGGGCGAACACCGGCATTCGGGCTGCTCTGCTCGGATAGATTCGTCACAACGCGACAACGAAACGGAGCACGACATGGCCGAACCGACACTGACGCCCAGTGTTTTTGACCGCCTGCTGAAGGACCGCATCATCTGGCTCGGTTCCGAGGTGCGCGACGACAACGCGAACGAGATCGCGGCGAAGCTCCTCCTCCTCGCCGCCGAGGACTCGGAGCGTGACATCTACCTCTACATCAACTCGCCCGGTGGCTCGATCACCGCGGGCATGGCGATCTACGACACGATGCAGTTCGTCCCGAACGACATCGTCACCGTGGGCATCGGCATGGCGGCCTCGATGGGGCAGCTGCTCCTCACGGCCGGCACGAAGGGCAAGCGATACATCACCCCGAACGCACGCGTCCTCCTCCACCAGCCGCACGGTGGCTTCGGTGGAACCGCGAGCGACATCCAGACCCAGGCGCAGCTCATCCTCGACATGAAGAAGAGGCTCGCCGAGATCACCGCGGCTCAGACCGGCAAGTCGGTCGAGCAGGTCAACGCCGACGGTGACCGCGACCGCTGGTTCACCGCGCAGGAGGCGCTCGAGTACGGCTTCGTCGACCACATCCGCGAGTCGGCGAGCGACGTCGCCGGCGGCGGCGGAACCGAGCAGGCGTAGGCGCGAGAGAAGAGAGAAGACAGAGAATGAACATCCCCTCCTTCGGTGGCACCGCCTTCAACGGCGCCGAGGCACCAAGCTCGCGGTACATCCTGCCGAGCTTCGAAGAGCGCACGGCCTACGGATACAAGCGCCAGGACCCCTACGCGAAGCTCTTCGAAGACCGCATCATCTTCCTCGGTGTGCAGGTCGACGACGCGTCGGCCGATGACATCATGGCTCAGCTGCTCGTGCTCGAGTCGATGGACCCCGACCGCGACATCATCATGTACATCAACTCGCCCGGTGGTTCGTTCACCGCGATGACGGCGATCTACGACACGATGCAGTACATCCGCCCGCACGTCATGACGGTCGTGCTCGGACAGGCCGCCTCCGCTGCAGCCGTGCTCGCCGCCGCGGGCACGCCGGGCAAGCGTCTCGCTCTCCCGAACGCCCGCATCCTCATCCACCAGCCCGCGGTGGGCGAGGCGGGGCGCGGCCAGGCCTCCGACATCGAGATCCAGGCGGCCGAGATCATGCGCATGCGCGGATGGCTCGAGCAGACGCTCTCGAATCACTCGAACCGCTCGGTCGAACAGGTCAACTCCGACATCGATCGCGACAAGATCCTCTCCGCTCAGGAGGCGCTCGAGTACGGTCTGATCGACCAGGTCCTCTCGTCGCGTAAGAGCGTCCCGGCCCTCGTCAAGTAGGTCCTCGTCGAAGGCGGATGTCGCTTACTGCGGCATCCGCCTTCGTCGTCCGCCGCGCCGGTAGCCGCCCATCACGCCCCGGTGTCGGTATCACGGGTTAGGCTCGGAGTACTGCACATCCTGGGAGGCTCAGATGGCTCGAATCGGTGAGAGCGCCGACCTGCTCAAGTGCTCGTTCTGCGGAAAGAGCCAGAAGCAGGTGCAACAACTCATTGCCGGGCCCGGCGTGTACATCTGCGACGAGTGCGTCGAACTGTGCAACGAGATCATCGAAGAGCGACTCGCCGAAGCCGGCGAAGAGGCGACGAGCGAGTTCGACCTTCCTAAGCCGAAAGAGATCTTCTCCTTCCTCGGCGAGTACGTCATCGGCCAGGAGGCCGCGAAGCGCGCTCTCGCCGTCGCGGTCTACAACCACTACAAGCGTGTTCGCGCTCGCGCAGCGCTCGGCCCCGCCGAAGCGGTGCGCGACGACATCGAGATCGCGAAGTCGAACATCCTCCTCATCGGGCCGACGGGGTGCGGCAAGACGTATCTCGCCCAGACGCTCGCGAAGCGACTCAACGTGCCGTTCGCCGTCGCTGACGCGACGGCGCTCACCGAGGCCGGGTACGTCGGTGAAGACGTCGAGAACATCCTCCTGAAGCTCATCCAGGCCGCCGACTACGACGTCAAGCGTGCCGAGACGGGCATCATCTACATCGACGAGGTCGACAAGATCGCCCGCAAGGCCGAGAACCCGTCGATCACTCGCGACGTCTCGGGCGAGGGCGTGCAGCAGGCGCTGCTCAAGATCCTCGAGGGAACGGTCGCCTCGGTGCCGCCGCAGGGCGGTCGCAAGCACCCGCATCAGGAGTTCATCCAGATCGACACGACGAACGTGCTGTTCATCGTCGCCGGTGCGTTCGCGGGTCTCGAAGACATCATCTCGTCGCGGGCGGGCAAGCGCGGCATCGGCTTCGGTGCCCCCCTGCACAACAAAGAAGACGAGGCGACCATCTTCAGCGAGGTCCTCCCGGAAGACCTGCACAAGTTCGGTCTCATCCCCGAGTTCATCGGTCGCCTTCCCGTCGTCACGACCGTCACACCGCTCGACCAGGAGGCTCTCATGGAGATCCTGACCGAGCCGAAGAACGCCCTCATCAAGCAGTACCAGCGCATGTTCGAGATCGACGGCGTCGAGCTCGAGTTCGATCGTGAGGCGATCGAGGCAATCGCCGACCTCGCGGTGCTACGCCAGACGGGTGCCCGCGGTCTCCGAGCGATCATGGAAGAGGTGCTCGGACCGATCATGTTCGAGGTGCCGTCGAGTGACGACGTCGCTCGCGTCGTCGTGACGCGGGCGAGCGTGCTCGACAACGCCGCGCCGACGATCGTGCCGATCCAGCAGCGTCGAGAAGAGAAGTCGGCCTAAGCGCCGCCGCACTCCCGGTCCCGACCATCCTCCAGACCATCGTCGCCGGCGTCATCGCCGCGATCACCGGCTTCGCGAGCTCGTTCGCACTCGTCATCGCGGGCCTGCACGCCGTCGGCGCGACCGACGCCCAGGCCTCCTCGGGGCTCTTCGCCCTGTGCCTCGTCGTGGGTGTCGTCTGCATCGTGCTGCCCCTGTGGCTGCGTGTGCCCGTCTCGTTCGCCTGGTCGACGCCCGGTGCCGCGCTCCTCGTCGCGGCGGCCGGCACGACGGGCGACTTCGGAGCCGCTATCGGCGCCTTCCTCGTCTGCGGCGCCCTCATCGTCGTGTGTGCGCTGTGGCCGGCCCTCGGGCGGGCCATCACGCGCATCCCGAAGCCCATCGCGAGTGCCATGCTCGCCGGCATCCTCTTCCCGATCTGCCTCGCGCCGGTGACGGCGGCGATCGAGCAGCCGTGGGTCGCGGTCCCGATGATCCTGGTGTGGCTCCTGCTCGTCCGGCTCGCGCCGCGGTGGGCGGTCCCCGCCGCAATGCTCGTCGCCGCGATCGGCATCGGCGTGATCGCCGGCCCCTCGGCCTTCACGGGCGACGCCATCGTGCCGCGACTCGAGTTCGTCGCACCGGTCTTCGACCCGTTCGTGATCGTCAGCCTCGGTGTTCCGCTCTTCATCGTGACGATGGCGGGGCAGAACGTGCCGGGCTTCGCCGTCCTCTCGACGTTCGGCTACTCGCCCGCTCCGCGACCCGTGCTCCTCGCGTCGGGCGCGGCGACCGTCGGCGGTGCCCTCTTCGGCGGCCACGCGGTGAACCTCGCCGCGATCACGGCGGCGATCATGGCGAGCCCCGAGGCGAATCCCGATCCGGCGAAGCGCTGGGTCGCAACCCTGACGAGCGGCGTCGGCTACATCGTGCTGGGGCTCGGCGCCGGCGTCGCGACGGCCCTCGTGACCGCGTCGCCGCCGATCATCATCACGGCGGTCGCGGGTCTCGCCCTGCTCGGCGCGCTCACGACCTCGATCGGTGCCGCGCTCGATGACGCCCGCCACCGTCTGACGGCGATCGCGACGTTCCTCGTCACGGCGTCCGGCGTCGCCGTGGCGGGCATCGGTTCGGCGTTCTGGGGCCTCGTCGTCGGCGGGATCGTCATGCTGTGGACGACGCGACGCCCCCGTACAGAGCCAGACGCCTGACGCGTCGACCCTCGACGCATCGACAATCGCCGTTCGTGTCGAGAATCGCCGTCAGAGTGGCGACTCTCGACACGAACGGCGATCGTCGGTGAAGCGAATGCTCAGGCGAGGTCGTCGTCGGTGCGAGCGCCGAAGACGATCTCGTCCCAGCTCGGCATCGAGGCGCGACCCTTGCGTGCCGCTGCGCGAGGCGAGGACGACGCCGCCGGGTCGGTCGAGCTCGCCGAGACGCCCTTGCCGCCCCAGAGCGCGGCAGACGCCTGGCGAGCCGTCGGAGCCTGTTCCTCGGTCGACGGAGTCTCGTCGTCGAACGTGTCGAGCGGCACCTCGGTCGTGGTCTGGGCAGGCGTGGCGGGCGTGTGCACGGCGGGCGTGAGGGCCTCGCGCTCACCGCGGCGACGGCGGAGCGCCTCGAGCAGGTCGGCGGTCTCGCTCAGGTTCTGCTTGGGCTCTTCGGCGCGCTTGATCGCGGCATCCGATGCGGCGTTGGTCGAGCTGCGGCCGTAGGGGATCGGCTCGAACTGGGGCGCCGTGTCGGAGGCGGAGCTCTCATCGTCGGCGAAGGTGAACGCGCCGCTGTCGAAACGCGACTCGTCCGACGATCCGTCGGAGCCCACCGCGCGCAGGCGGGGGATCAGTCCTCCTTTGACGTCGCCCTGCTGAGAGAGCGTGATCGCCTCGGAGTTGATGGGCTGGAGGGCGTTCTTCCGCGGCTCGAAGCCCCAGCGTGCGTCGTGGTCGATCTCGTCGGCCGTGAACTCGAGCTTGATGATCCAGCCGCGCTCCTCGTCCTTCCAGCTCGCCCAGCGCTCGCCCGACGCGTCGAGACGGGCCAGTCGTTCGCGGATGACGGTGCCGAACGTCGACGAGTCGTCGGCCGGGTCGATGTCGTGGCCGACGTGCACGGGCACGCCGAGCGCCGAGGTCACCATGTGTTCGCGTTCGGCGAGCACCGGGCCCTCGAAGCGTTCGATGTCCTCGACATCCGCTCCCGTCACCGCTGCGACCTCCTCGGCGGAGAGTCCGGCGCGGATGTGCGCCTGGATCTCACGCGGTGAGAGCCGCGGCCCATGGCTCTTGTCCGTCTTCGCCTGACGAAGCCGCGACTGCAGCACTTCATCGATGGCGATCCGGAATCGCGCGCCTTCATCGGACGCCGCGACGAGCGCGCCGTTTTCGACTCCGATTACCTTCAACTCCTGCATCGCGGAAGCCCCTTCTCGGTCTCTTCTGCCGCCAGGATGTCATGCCGAACGCCCCCGGACGGGGAATAGACCGGGCGCGCCGGAAGTTGCATGTGAGCGCGGTCGACGGGGTTTGCTATTCCCCGGTGATTGATGCAGACTATGGCCGCCGATCTTCGGCTCAGATGGAATGGATGGTAATGGCAACCGACTATGACGCCCCCCGTAAGACCGACGACGACTCCGAGTCGATCGAGGCTCTGAAGGAGCGTGTTCCCGACAAGATGTCGGGTGTGGTCGATGTCGACGACGCCGACAACCCGGGTGGATTCGACCTTCCGGGCGCAGATCTCTCCGACGTCGAGCTCGACGTCGTGGTGCTGCCCCCGCAGGCCGACGAGTTCACCTGCGTGAACTGCTTCCTCGTGAAGCACCGCTCGCAGATCGACCACGAGACGAAGCTCGGGGCGATCTGCCTGGAGTGCGCCGCCTAGGCGTTCCCCGCACTCGACTCTGGCCGTCGCGATCCATTGATCGCGGCGGCCAATTCGTTGGGCTTCCGCGACGAGATGAGCCAGTAGGGCGTCGGATCCTTCGGGTCGACGATCTCCACCCGCACGACGTCGCTCACCCAGCCCCTGATCATCAGGAAGGCGCGGACGTCGAGACGGCGTCCGCGTTCGGCGCTCGCCTCGGTGCCAGCGAAGCCCACGGCCTCGCCCGTGAACTCGAGCGGGATGCTCGCTTTCGCGGCACGCAGTTCACCGCCCGACACCTCGACGACGGGGGAGGCGAGGAGCAGCAGCCCGGCCACGCCGAGGTACAGCACGACCCCCGTGATGATGCCCGCGGGCAGGCTGATGGGGGCGAGGACGAGGATGCTCGCAGGGATGAGGAGTCCGGTGATGATGAACATCCAGGGCGTCGCCCAGAGTCGCTCGCGGTAATCAGGCATGGGTCTATTCGATCAGACTTCTGCACTAACCTCGTCACGTGACCGAATCCGTCGACGTCCTCATCACGGCCGACCGCCTCCCTTCTTATGCGCACCCCGGTGATGCCGGGGCCGACCTGCACGCCGCGGAGTCGCTCGTGCTCGAGCCCGGTGAGCGCGCGACCGTCGGAACGGGCGTCTCGATCGCCCTCCCCGACGGCTATGTCGCGTTCGTCGTCCCGCGGAGCGGCCTCGCGTTCAAGCACGGCATCACGATCGTGAACGCGCCGGGCACGGTCGATGCCGGCTATCGCGGTGAGATCAAGGTCTCGCTGCTCAACACCGATGCGCGTGAGGCCTACTCGATCAGCGTCGGCGACCGCATCGCCCAGGTCATCGTCATGCCGGTGAGCCGCGCACGCTTCGTGCCCGTCGATCGCCTGCCGGGCAGTGAGCGCGGCGAGGGCGGATTCGGCTCCACCGGATTCAGTGAGAGCAAGTCAGGAGTTTCAGCGTGAGCGAGATTGAGAACGAGGGCGTGTCCGACGCGCCCGTCGAGTACCCGAAGTCGGCCCCCGAAGACCGCGAGACCGCCGGTCCGCTCGACGATTCCGAGGCGAACCCGGTCCGCCCGTACGTCGACCTCGGCGGAGTGAAGGTCCTCCCGCGCGAGGGCCTGCACCTCCGCCTCGAGGTCGAAGAGGGCTCCAAGCGTGTCGTCGCCGTGGGCCTCGACTACGCGAACTCGACCCTGCAGGTGCAGCCGTTCGCCGCGCCGCGCTCGAGCGGGCTGTGGCACGAGATCCGCGACCAGATCGCGGAGCAGATCTCGCGTCAGGGCGGAACGACGACGGTGCGCGAGGGAGCCTTCGGCCCCGAGCTGCTCGCGCAGATCCCCGTGGCGTCGACCGATGGTTCGGCCGGCCACATGCGCCTCGCGCGCTTCATCGGCGTCGACGGCCCCCGCTGGTTCCTCCGCGGCGTGATCGCCGGAGCAGCCGCTGTCGAGCCGTCCGCGGCCGAGAAGATCGAAGACCTCTTCCGTTCGATCGTCGTCGTGCGCGGCTCGACCCCGATGCCGCCGCGCGACCTCATCCCCCTGCGCATGCCCGCCGCTGCGGGCAGTGCCGAAGCGGCACCGGCCTGAGCCGATGGCGACGGATGACGGTGCGGAGCGCCGCGACGAGACGACGACCCCCGAGGTCGATCCCGCGACCGCTCTCGGAACGGGATTGGCCGGTGCGGCCGATCGTGCCGGACTCGGTGCGATCGCCCGCGGCGACGAGCTGAAGCCGGGCGAGCTGCTCGGTGCTCTCGGAGGCTTCCGCGGCCTCGCCGAGGCCATCGTGCCGGGCCTCGTCTTCCTCGTCGTCTACACGCTGAGCCCGAAGACCGACCAGGGGCTCTTCGTCGCCCTCGCGGCATCCGTCGGTCTCGCTGTCGTCTTCACCGTCATCCGCCTCGTCACCCGCAGCCAGCCCTCGCAGGCGATCGCCGGTCTCGTCGCGGTCGGCGCGTCGGCCGCGCTCGCGCTGTGGACGGGCAACGGGCGCGACAACTTCGTGATCGGCCTGTGGACGAACGTCGCCTACGCCGTCGCGATCCTCATCTCGCTCCTCGTGCGCTGGCCGGTCATCGGTCTCGCCGTCGGCTTCCTCATGAACGACGGCGTGAAGTGGCGGAACGACCGGCGGCGCTACCGCGCCATGCAGATCCTCACGATCTCCTGGCTCGGCCTCTTCGTCGCGCGCCTCGCCGTGCAGGCCCCGCTCTACTTCGCGAACAACGTCGAAGCGCTCGCGGCGACGAAGCTCATCATGGGCGTGCCGCTCTACGCCATCCTCCTCGTGGTCTCGTGGCTCATCGTGCGGGCGGTCTACCCGTCTCGCCCCGCCACGGCCGAGTGATAGAGTTATCTCGACATCAAGATAGTTTGAGCCCGCCACCGCGGGCGGTGCGCGACCCGTCCACTTAGGTGAGCCTTGCTGGAGCGAGCGGGTGCCCGCGCAGCAGAATGGGGCGTACCGCTGTGCCGCGGTCGCACCGGCGAAGGAGAGGACCCCGTGTCTCAAGTGAACAGTTTCGGAGCGAAGGACACGCTCCGCGTCGGCGAGAAGGACTACGAGATCTTCCGCATCGACTCCGTCGAGGGTCACGAGAAGCTTCCGTTCAGCCTCAAGGTGCTGCTCGAGAACCTGCTTCGCACCGAGGACGGCGCGAACATCACCGAGTCGCACATCCGCGCACTCGGCTCGTGGGACCCGAAGGCCGAGCCCGACACCGAGATCCAGTACACGCCGGCTCGCGTCGTGATGCAGGACTTCACGGGTGTCCCGTGCATCGTTGACCTCGCCACCATGCGTGAGGCCGTCGAGTCGCTCGGCGGAGACCCCAACAAGATCAACCCCCTCGCTCCCGCCGAGATGGTCATCGACCACTCGGTCATCGCCGACCTCTTCGGCACCGAGAACGCCCTCGAGCGCAACGTCGAGATCGAGTACGAGCGCAACGGCGAGCGGTACCAGTTCCTCCGCTGGGGCCAGACGGCGTTCGAGGACTTCAAGGTCGTCCCCCCGGGAACGGGCATCGTCCACCAGGTCAACATCGAGTACCTCGCGAAGGTCACCTTCACGCGCGAGGTCAACGGCGTGCTCCGCGCCTACCCCGACACGTGCGTCGGCACCGACTCGCACACGACGATGGTCAACGGCCTCGGCGTGCTCGGCTGGGGCGTCGGAGGCATCGAGGCCGAGGCCGCGATGCTCGGCCAGCCCGTGTCGATGCTCATCCCCAAGGTCGTCGGCTTCAAGCTCTCCGGCGCCATCCCCACGGGTGTGACCGCGACCGACGTCGTCCTCACGATCACCGACATGCTGCGCAAGCACGGTGTCGTCGGCAAGTTCGTCG
This sequence comes from Agromyces atrinae, assembly GCF_013407835.1. Classification (NCBI taxonomy): domain Bacteria; kingdom Bacillati; phylum Actinomycetota; class Actinomycetes; order Micrococcales; family Microbacteriaceae; genus Agromyces; species Agromyces atrinae. The sequence goes on from NZ_JACCBI010000001.1 coordinate 390,524, forward strand.
AGTTCTACGGCTCGGGTGTTGCGTCCGTGCCGCTCGCGAACCGTGCCACCATCGGCAACATGAGCCCCGAGTTCGGCTCGACGGCCGCCATGTTCCCGATCGACGACGTCACCCTCGACTACCTGCGCCTCACGGGCCGCAGCGACGAGCAGATCGCCCTCGTCGAGGCGTACTCGAAGACGCAGAAGCTCTGGCACGACGCCGACGTCGAGCCCGAGTTCAGCGAATACCTCGAGCTCGACCTCTCGACGGTCGTCCCCTCGATCGCCGGCCCGAAGCGTCCGCAGGACCGCATCGTGCTGACCGAGGCCAAGGAGCAGTTCGAGAGCGACCTCACGAACTACACCTCGATCGACCACGACCTCGTCGACCTCATGACGAGCGAGTCGTTCCCCGCGTCCGACCCGCCCGGATCGACGCCGGAGGACGAGAACAACCACCACGAGCACCACCACCTGAGCCACGCTCCGCGTTCGGCGTCCAAGCCGACTAAGGTCGAGCTCGCCGACGGCGCGAAGTTCACGCTCGACCACGGTGCCGTGACGATCGCCGCGATCACGTCGTGCACCAACACGTCGAACCCGTCGGTCATGCTCGCCGCCGGCCTCCTCGCCCGCAATGCGGTCAAGAAGGGCCTCAAGGCCAAGCCGTGGGTCAAGACGACCCTCGCGCCGGGCTCGAAGGTCGTCACCGACTACTACGAGAAGGCCGGCCTCACCGACGACCTCGAGGCCCTCGGTTTCTACACCGTCGGCTACGGCTGCACCACGTGCATCGGCAACTCGGGCCCCCTGATCGAAGAGGTCTCGGCCGCGATCCAGGAGAACGACCTCGCCGTCACCGCCGTCCTCTCCGGAAACCGCAACTTCGAGGGCCGCATCAACCCCGACGTGAAGATGAACTACCTCGCGAGCCCCCCGCTCGTGATCGCGTACTCGCTCGCCGGTTCGATGAACTTCGACTTCGAGACCGACGCGCTCGGCACCGACACCGAGGGCAACGACGTGTTCCTCAAGGACATCTGGCCCGACGCGGCCGAGGTCCAGTCGACGATCGACTCGTCGATCAACGAGGGCATGTTCACCACGCAGTACGCCGGCGTCTTCGACGGCGACGAGCGCTGGCAGACGCTTCCGACGCCCACGGGCGCGATCTTCGAGTGGGACGAGAAGTCGACCTACGTGCGGAAGCCCCCGTACTTCGACGGCATGACGATGGAGACGACCCCCGTCACCGACATCCAGGGCGCTCGCGTCCTCGCGAAGCTCGGCGACTCGGTCACGACCGATCACATCAGCCCTGCCGGAAACATCAAGGCCGACAGCCCCGCGGGCCGCTACCTCGCCGACCACGGCGTCGACCGCAAGGACTTCAACTCCTACGGCTCGCGTCGCGGCAACCACGAGGTCATGATCCGCGGAACGTTCGCGAACATCCGCCTGAAGAACCAGCTCCTCGACGGCGTCGAGGGCGGCTACACGCGCGACTTCACGCAGGCCGACGCTCCCCAGGCGTTCATCTACGACGCCTCGCAGAACTACCAGGACGCCGGCATCCCGCTCGTCATCTTCGGTGGCAAGGAATACGGTTCGGGTTCGAGCCGCGACTGGGCGGCGAAGGGCACTAACCTGCTCGGCGTCAAGGCCGTCATCACCGAGAGCTTCGAGCGCATCCACCGCTCGAACCTCATCGGCATGGGTGTCGTCCCGCTCCAGTTCCCCGCGGGCCAGAGCGCCGACTCACTCGGACTCGACGGAACCGAGATCGTCTCGATCACGGGCATCGAAGAGCTCAACGAGGGCCGCACCCCGAAGACGGTGCACGTCGTCGCGACGCCGAGCGAGCACTCCGCCGCCGGCAAGCAGACGGTCGAGTTCGACGCGGTCGTCCGCATCGACACCCCGGGTGAAGCGGACTACTACCGCAACGGCGGAATCCTGCAGTACGTGCTGCGTTCGCTCGTCTGAGCACTGCATGACGCCTGAACGGGCGGCGACACCTCCGGGTGCGCCGCCCGTTCGCGTACCGCGCGGCGGATCGCGGCTCCGGCCCTCCGACGTAGACTCGACGAAGTAGGAAAGGCGGTTCGGATGACTGTTCTCGAGACGATCCACGGCCCCCGAGATCTCGATGCGCTCTCGAGCGACGAGGTCGAGCAGCTCGCCGCCGAGATCCGCGAGCATCTCGTCGCGAACATCGCGAAGACGGGTGGTCACCTCGGGCCGAACCTCGGCGTCGTCGAGCTCACCCTCGCCATCCACCGCGTCTTCGACTCTCCGCGCGACGCGATCATCTTCGACACGGGTCACCAGTCCTACGTGCACAAGCTCCTCACGGGGCGACAGGACTTCTCGACGCTCCGGCAGACGGGCGGCCTCGCGGGCTACCCGCAGCGGGGCGAGTCGGTCCACGACATCGTCGAGAGCTCCCACGCGTCGAGCTCGCTCTCGTGGGCCGACGGCATCTCCCGCGCCTTCTCGATGACGGGGCAGAGCGACCGCACGGTCGTCGCCGTCGTCGGCGACGGGGCCCTGACGGGAGGGATGACGTGGGAGGCCCTCAACAACATCTCCGACGACAACAATCGCCGGCTCGTCGTCGTCGTGAACGACAACGGACGCTCGTACGCGCCGACGATCGGCGGGATGGCGCGGTTCCTCAACAACGTGCGCACGAAGGAGTCGTACCGCACCCTGCAGCAGTCGAGCTGGCGCGCGTTCGATCGACTCGGCGCTCCGGCGCGTGCCTTCTACCGCGGAGTGCGCGGCGGCACGCACGGCTTCCTCAGCCGCTTCACCAACAACGACGCGCTCTACTCGAACCTCGACATCAAGTACATCGGCCCGATCGACGGCCATGACGAAGCCGCACTCGAAGAGGCGCTGCGGCAGGCGAAGGGCTACGGCGCGCCGGCCATCGTGCACGCGATCACCGAGAAGGGCCGTGGCTATGCGCCCGCCCTCCTCGACGTCGCCGATCAGTTCCACGCCGTCGGCCAGATCGACCCCGAGACCGGTCAGTCCCTCGACCGTTCGGCGCAGCAGTCATGGACGGGCGTCTTCGCCGACGAGCTCGTGCGCCTCGCCGCCGTCGACGAGACCCTCGTCGGAATCACGGCGGCGATGCTCCGCCCCACCGGCCTCCACAAGATGGCCGAGCGCTTTCCCTCCCGCGTGCTCGATGTGGGCATCGCCGAGCAGCACGCCGTCGCCTCGGCGGCGGGCCTCGCGTTCGGTGGGCTGCACCCCGTCGTCGCCGTCTATGCGACCTTCATCAACCGGGCTTTCGACCAGGTTCTCATGGATGTCGCGCTGCACCGCGCCGGCGTCACGTTCGTACTCGATCGGGCGGGAGTGACGGGGCCCGACGGTCCGAGTCACCACGGAGTCTGGGACCTCGCGATCCTGCAGGTCGTCCCCGGCATCCGTCTGGCCGCCCCGCGCGACGCCGAGCGACTCGTCGAGGAGCTGGGTGAGGCCGTCGCCGTCACCGATGCTCCGACCGTCGTCCGGTTCCCGAAGGGCAACGTCGGCCCGGAGATCGTCGCTGAGCGGCGTACCGACGACGGCGTCGACGTGTTGCGCGAGTCACCCCGGGAAGACGTGCTCATCATCACCGTGGGCGCGATGGCGACGCTCGGCCTCGACGTCGCCGCGCGCCTCGAAGCCCAGGGCATCGGTGCGACCGTCGTCGACCCCCGCTGGGTGGTTCCCGTGCCACGCAGCGTCATCGACTTCGCGGCCGACTACCGCATCGTCGTGTGCATCGAGGACGGAATCCGCGTGGGAGGCATCGGCACCCGGGTGCGTCAAGACCTCCGCGAGGCTGGCGTCGATACCGCGGTGACCGAGATCGGCCTGCCGGACGAGTTCCTCGACCACGGCTCGCGCGCCGACATCCTCGAGAGCGTCGGGCTCACGCCGCAGCAGATCGCCCGTGACGTCACCGCGATGGTGCTCGGTTCGAAGCTGCCGCACGCCCGCCCCGCCGCGAGCGACGCCGATACCCCGGTCGATCTCCGCAGCATCGACAGCTGAGCCCCGCCCGAGGTAGCGGCCCCGCCGGGACGCCTTCCTCAGCGCACGCGGTAGCGGAGTTCGATCGCTCCGCTCGGGAACGGAGTCGATCCCGTGAGTTCGAGCGAGCGCAGTGAATCGACGGAGAGGAGCGGCGCCCCGGCGCCGAGCACGAGCGGCATGACGGTCAGCTGCAGCTCGTCGAGGAGACCCGCGCGAGAGAACTGGGCGGCCACGTCGCCGCCGCCCACGATCCACACGTTCTTGCCGGCAGCCGACCCCACGATGTCGTCGCGGTGCGTCGCGACGTCGCCCGAGAGGAACCGGATGTCGCGGCCCGGGATCGTCTCGAGCTCGCGCGTCGTGAGCACCCATGCCGGGATGTCGTAGCTCCACGCGTCGGGACCCTCGCCGAGCAGGAATTCGTAGGTCGACGACCCCATGACCACCGCGCCGACCCCGGCGATGAAGGACTCGTACCCCGCGGTGAACTCGTCCATCCCGAAGGCGAGGAGCCAGTCGATCGATCCGTCGCGGTCGGCGATGAATCCGTCGACGCTCGCGGCGACGTAGTACTGGAACAGGGGAGCGGTGGAGTCGGTCATACCCTCCACGGTAGGAGGGGCCACCGACACCGAGCGCCCACCGACACCGAGGGCCCCCGACTGCGTCGGAGGCCCCCGGTCAGTGCGGAGTCGGGCTCAGTCGCCCGCTCCCGCGATGCGCGGGTGGTGGAACGTGTCGCCGAACGCACGCTCGCTCGCGCCGACGCGGTCGAGGTAGGGCGTCGCGCCGCCCATCTGGAAGGGCCAGCCGGCACCGAGCACCATGCAGAGGTCGATGTCCTCCGCGGCGTGCACGACGTCATCCTCGAGCATGCGGTGGATCTCATCGGCGAGCCCGGTCTCGAGGCGCGTTCGGATCTCTTCGGCGGTCTGCGGGTTGGTGCCGCCCTTCACGATCTTCAGCGCACCCTTGTCGAAGCCCGTGATGCGGCCCTTGCCGTCGCGGTCGAGGATGCGGCCGTGCTCGGCGAGGGCGTGCAGGTTCTTGCTCTCGAAGAAGCGGTCGGGGAAGGCCGCGTGGTGCGTGTCGAGCACGTGCGCGCCGACCTTCAGGCCGACGAGCTCCAGCAGCTCGAAGGGGCCCATGGGCAGGCCGAACGGCTTGACGGCGTCATCCACGACCTCGAAGGGGGTTCCCTCGTCGACGGCGTGCATCGTCTCGCCGAGCACCTTCGCGAGGACGCGGTTCACCACGAAGCCGGGGGTGTCCCGCGTGATGACGGCCGTCTTCTTGAGCTTGCCGGCGACCACCATCGCGGTCGACAGCGTCTCGTCGTTCGTCGCGGGGGTGTTCACGACCTCGATGAGGGGCATGACCGCGACCGGGTTGAAGAAGTGGAAGCCGACGAGTCGCTCGGGGTGTTCGAGCTTCGCGCCGATCTTCTCGACCGAGAGCGAGGACGTGTTCGTCGCGAGCACGGCCTCGGGGGAGATGTGCTTCTCGATCTCGGCGAAGACGTCCTGCTTGATGCCGAGCTCTTCGAAGACGGCCTCGATGACCCAGTCGCAGTCGGCGAAGTCGGCCTTGTCGGTCGTTCCCGAGACGAGCGCACGCAGTCGGTTCGCCTCGTCGGGCGAGATGCGGCCCTTCGACTCGAGCGCCGCGATCTCGTCGCGAATGTAGGCGAGTCCCTTGTCGACGCGGGCCTGATCGAGGTCGGTGATGACGACGGGCACGCGCAGGCGACGCACGAAGAGGAGTGCGAACTGGCTCGCCATGAGGCCGGCGCCGATGACGCCGACCTTCGTGACGGGCTTCGCGAGCGCCTTGTCGGGGGCTCCGGCCGGCCGCTTCGCGCGCTTCTGCACGAGGTTGAACGCATAGACGCTCGCCTGGAACTGGTCGCCCGAGATGAGCTCGGTGAGGGCGTCGTCCTCACGCTCGAAGGCCTCGGCCTTCGTGCCGCTCTTCGCGGCCTTGAGCAGCTCGAGGGCGAGGTAGGGCGCACGCGCGACCTCGCCGATGCGGCTCTTGAGCGTCTTCGTCGCGATGCCGATGGCGACGTCCCACTTCGCGAGCTTCTCGAGCTTGCCGGGGGCGTGCGGGCGCTTGACCGTGACGGTGCCCGAGAGCACGCCGTCGGCCCAGCGGATCGAGTCCTCGAGGTAGTTCACCGAGTCGAACATCGCGTCGGCGATGCCGAGCTCGAGCACGTCCTTGCCCTTGAGTGTGCGGTTCTGCTTGAGCGGGTTCTCGATGACGACCTTGAGCGCGTTCTCGATGCCGATGAGGTTCGGCAGCAGGTACGCGCCGCCCCAGCCGGGGATGAGGCCGAGGAAGACCTCGGGAAGGGCGACGGCGGGAACGCCCGCGTCGACCGTGCGGTAGTCGGCGTTGAGGGCGACCTCGAGGCCGCCGCCGAGCGCGAGCCCGTTGATGAACGCGAAGGACGGCACGCCGACCTCGGAGATCTTGCCGAGCGCGTAGTGGCCGAGCTGGCCCATCTTGCGCGCGAGGTCGACGCCGGTGATGTCGCCGACCTTGCTGAGGTCGGCGCCGGCCGCGAGGATGAACGGCTTGCCGGTCACCGCGACGCCGTCGATCTCACCGGCGGCGGCGCGTACGGCGAGGGTGTCGAGCACCGAGGCGTACTCGAGGAGCGTGTTCGGTCCGAGGGTGTTCGGCCTCGTGTGGTCGCGACCGTTGTCGAGGGTCACGAGCGCGAGCGTCTTGCCGCTCGGAAGCGGGATGTCGCGCACGAAGGAGTGGGTGATGACCTCGTCGGCGGAGGCTTCGGCGAGGTCGCTGAAATCGATCGTCGTGTAGTCGGTCATCTCTACGCCTTTCCGAACTTCTTGTGGTGGGGGTTCTCCCAGATGACGGTTCCGCCCTGGCCGAGGCCGATGCACATCGCCGTGAGGCCGTAGCGCACGGCGGGGCGCTCTTCGAAGTGGCGGGCGAGCTGGTTCATGAGCCGCACACCGGACGACGCGAGCGGGTGTCCGATCGCGATGGCGCCGCCCCACGGGTTCACGCGCGGGTCGTCGTCGTCGATCCCGAAGTGGTCGAGGAACGAGAGCACCTGCACGGCGAAGGCCTCGTTGAGCTCGAAGAGTCCGATGTCGGTGATCGAGAGACCGGCCTTGCGGAGCGCCTTCTCGGTCGACGGCACGGGGCCGATGCCCATGATCTCGGGCTCGACACCCACGAAGGCGAAGCTCACGAGCCGCATCTTCTTCTGCAGGCCGAGTTCCTTGACGGCGTCGCCGCTCGCGAGGAGCGCCGCGGTCGCACCGTCGTTGAGGCCGGACGCGTTGCCCGCGGTGACCCGGCCGTGCGGGCGGAACGGGGTCTTGAGCCCGGCGAGGCCCTCCATCGTCGTCTCGGGGCGCGGCGCCTCGTCGCGGGTCGCGAGACCCCAGCCCGATTCGCTGCGGATCGCGACGGGGACGAGGTCCTGCTGGATCTTGCCGGCAGCGTAGGCCGCGGCGACCTTCTGCTGGCTGCCGAGGGCGAAGCGGTCGGAGCGCTCCTTCGTCAGCTGCGGGAAGCGGTCGTGGATGCGTTCGGCGGTCGCGCCCATCACGAGGGCATCCTCCGAGACGAGATGCTCCGCGAGGAAGCGCGGGTTGGGGTCGACGCCCGATCCCATCGGGTGGCGTCCCATGTGCTCGACACCGCCGGCGATGGCGACGTCGTAGGCGCCGAATCCGATCGAGGCGGCCATCATCGACACGCTCGTCATCGCACCCGCGCACATGCGGTCGATCGAGAAGCCGGGCACCGACTTCGGCAGCCCCGCGAGCAGGGCGGCCGTGCGGCCGAGGGTCAGGCCCTGGTCGCCCGTCTGGGTCGTGGCGGCGATCGCGACGTCGTCGATGCGATCCGTAGGGAGCGAGGGGTTGCGTTCGAGCAGTCCGGTCATCGCTTTGACGACGAGGTCGTCAGCTCGAGTGTTCCAGAACATGCCCTTCTCGCCGGCGCGTCCGAACGGGGTCCGAACACCGTCGACGAAGAAAACATCAGCACTGTGGGCCACGTTGCCTCCACCTTTCCTTGGGTCTGACTCGATCCTAGGAACGGCGTCCGACGGGCGGTGAATCGTTTGCCGGTTCCTACGAAACCTGCTCCGACGCCGGGTCAGAGCTTTGGCTTGCTTCTACAAAGGCATCCGCGATTATCTGTGCGGTTGCCTCAATCTGCCACGGACGTGCACCGAGGTCGGCGAGAGCGGAACCGATGCTCGCGGCATCGGCGTTCGGCGGCGTCCACGCGACACGGCGGAGCAGCTCAGGGGTGAGCAGGTTCTCGACGGGCATGTGGTGCTCTTCCGCGACGGCCATCATCGCGGCCCGAGCGGCGCGCAAGCGGGCATCCGCCTCGGGCTTCCGCTGGGCCCACGAGCGCGGCGGCGGGAGGGAGTCGCCGGGCTGACGAACGGGAGGGAGGTCGGTCGTCGCGAGTCCGCGTTCGACGGCGGCCCACCAGCGGTCGAGCTCGGTGCGACTCGCACGCCCCGAGAAGGTGCGGAGTTCCGACAGCGCACGTCGAGTGCGGGGGAGTTCGTGAGCGACCGCGACGATCGACGCATCGGGGATGATGCGGCCCGGTGCGATGTCGGTCTCGATCGCGAACTCGTCGCGCGCGCGCCACAGCTCGCGGGCGACGGCGAGATTGCGGGGGATACGAACCGAGTGGATGCCGGAGAGCCGGCGCCACGGATCGGCCGGAGCGGGCTTCGCCTCGCGGTGGAGGACGGCGTCGAACTCCTGCCGGGCGATCTCGGTCTTGTCCGCCTCGACGAGTTCGTTCGCGAGGGCGTCGCGCACGTCGACCAAGAGATCGACGTCGAGAGCGGCGTACTTCAGCCACGACTGCGGGAGGGGCCGCGTCGACCAGTCGGCCGCGGAGTGCTCCTTCGCGAGAGTGATGCCGAGGATGTCCTCGACGACGGCGCCGAGTCCGACCTTCTCGCGGCCGAGCAGGCGTGCGGCGAGCTCGGTGTCGAAGATCGTGCTCGGGTCGAGCCCGACTTCGCGGAGGCACGCGAGATCCTGACTCGCCGCGTGCAGCACCCACTCGACGTCGCCGATCGCCTCCTGAAGGGGGCGGAAGTCTCCGATGGGGGGAGGGTCGAACAAGAACGTGCCCGCGCCGCGGCGGTACACCTGGATGAGGTAGGCGCGCTGCGAGTAGCGGAAGCCGCTCGCGCGCTCGGCGTCGACGGCAACGGGGCCGTCTCCGTCGCGGAGCGCGTTCGCGGCCTGGACGAGACCCTCGTAGGTCTCGATAGCGGTGAATTCAGTCACGTCGGGTCCGTCTCTTCGTGAGGAGGCTCACTCCCTCGGATGCCGGCGGGAGGCCGGCGAGCATGCAGAGCAGTTCGCCCCAGCCTTCGACGTGGCTGGAGATGTCGTTCTCGAGCGGCGTCCACGACCCGCGTACCTCGATCTGGGCGCCGTCGCCCTGGCGGGCGAGCTCGCCGAACCCCGTCGAGAGGATCTTGGTCGCCGTGCCCGATGCCGCCGTGTACTGGGCGTTCCGCGCGTCGAGAGCATCGACGAGCCACGACCACGCGACCTCGGCGAGGAACGGGTCGAGCCCGATATCGGTCTCGAGGGGAGCCTGTGCGAAGCACACCACGCGGAAGCTCCCGCCCCAGGCCTCGGGCTCGTCGGGATCGTGGAGGAGGATGAACCGGCCGGTGCCGAGATCCGAATCGCTCCCGTGTCGCGAGGGCGAGACGTCGGCCGCGAGGGCGACCGCCCAGGGGGCGAGCGACGAGGGTGCGGGTATCTCGGTGACGACGAGTTCGTCGCGCGGATTCGCCCGACGCACGGCCTCGAGCGCCGCCTGGAACTCCGGCGGTGGCACGGCTGTCGGGGAATCGGACACGAGTGCAGACTAGAGTCTCAGGTCCATCGGGTCAGGGGAGGCGCGCCGTCCTGCCCGGCACTGGGGGTACGCCAGAGAAGGGGGCACGTGATGCCGAGAACGCCGAGACGGGTCGCGGGCTTCGTGATCGGAGCGGTGGGCGCGCTCGCGTTCGTGGGTGCTGCGGCGGTCGCCGCCGTCACCGTCGTCTTCGCGCGCCGCGTGGTCATTCCTCCGCGTCAGCGCCAGGAGGACGTCGAGATCGTCTCGGTCGACCGGGATGCCGGCATCATCGTCCTCGCGTCGCACCCCGAGTCGCTCATGAGCGGTCGCTACAGCTTCTGGTTCGACTCCGACGCGGGTCACGCCCGACTCGGAGACATCCTGGCGAGCGATGAGGACACCGTCACCCGCTCCCTCCTCTCGGTCGACTTCGGCGATCTCGCCGGCGCGGAGCGCGGCCGATTCAGCGGCTACCTCTACCTGGGGCCCTGGGAGTTCGGGCTGCCCTACGACGACGTCTCGATCGAGACCGAGCTCGGGCCCGCGCCCGCGTGGCTCGTCCCCGCCGAGGCCGACGATGCGCCCTGGGCGATCCTCGTGCACGGCCGGGCTGTCCAGCGTCACGAGGGTCTTCGCGCCGTCCGCGCCGTGCACGACGCCGGGTACACGGCCCTGCTCATCAGCTACCGCAACGACGGCGAGGCGCCCGAGAGCGGGGACGGGCGCTACGGCCTCGGCGACACCGAGTGGGCCGACGTCGATGCCGCCATCCGATTCGCGCGCTCGCACGGCGCCCGCGACGTCGTCCTCCTCGGCTGGTCGATGGGCGGAGCCATCGCCCTGCAGACGCTCCTGCGCTCGCCCGAGGCCGACGTCGTGCGCGGCGTCGTGCTCGACTCGCCGGCGATCGACTGGCTCGACATCCTCGCGTTCCAGGGGGAGCTCGTCGGCCTGCCGGCCGGCCTCTCGGTGACGGTCGCCGGCACGTTGTCGGCGCACCGTCTCGCTGCCCTCGCCGGTCTCGACGAGCCGATCGGATTCACCCGACTCGACGTCGTGAAGGCCGCCGGATCGTTCACGGTGCCCATCCACGTGCTGCACAGCGTCGACGACGGCTACGTGCCGATCACGGGCTCACGCCGACTCGCCGAAGCCCGACCCGACATCGTCACCCTCGACGAGTGGACGGGCGCACTCCACACGAAGCTCTGGAACGACGACGCCGAGCGCTGGGAGCAGGGCGTCGCCGCGGTGCTCACCCGGCTGCGCGACGCTCCCTGAGCTGACGCTTGGTGCGACCGAGAAGGCCCGCCATGCCGCGGATGCGAAGCGGCGAGACGGCGACCGTCAGGCCGAGCGTGTCGGGGTAGTCGTCGGGCACGGCGAGCACCTCGTCGACGGTGAGCCCGTCGAGGCCCTGCGCGAGGATCGAGGCGAAGCCGCGCGTCGTCGGCGATTCTGCGGGAGCGGTCGCGTGCAGGTGCACCCCGCCCGCGTCATCCACCTCGGTGACGATGAAGACGGGCGACTGGCATTCGACGACGCGCTCGAACAGATCGGGGTGGTCGCGGAATCGCTCGGGCAGCTCGGGGAGCTCGTTCGAGAACTCGAGCAGGAGCAGGAGCCGGTCGCTCACCTCGAGTTCGAGGAACTCGTCGCGGATCTCGGCCAACTGGGCGGGAAGGGTCGATTCGGTCATCCCGACCATTCTCTCGCAGCGGGACCGACGCCGGGCCTCAGCGCGCAGGGACCTCGCCGCGCTCGGGACCGGACACGATCGGAACACGGACCGCGCTGCCCCACTCGGTCCACGAGCCGTCGTAGTTGCGGACGTTCTCGTAACCCAGCAGGTGCTCGAGCACGAACCACGTGTGGCTCGAGCGCTCACCGATGCGGCAGTAGGCGATGATCGGCTCGTCGGCGGAGAGACCGACCTCGTCGGTGTAGATGGCGTCGAGTTCGGCGCGCGTGCGGAACGTCGCGTCGGGTGCGGCGGCGCGCGCCCAGGGCACGGATGCCGCGGTGGGGATGTGACCGGCGCGGAGCGCACCCTCCTCGGGGTAGGCGGGCGCGCTCGTGCGCTGGCCGCTGTACTCCTCGGGCGAACGCACGTCGATGAGCGGGTGGCCGAGGTGAGCCAGCACGTCGTCCTTGAAGGCGCGGATCGCTGAATCGTCGCGCTCGACGACGGGGTAGTCGGTCGGCGCCGGCGTCACTCGGTCGGTCGTGAGTTCGCGGCCCTCGGCGATCCAGAGGTCGCGGCCGCCGTCGAGCAGCCGCACGTCCTCGTGGCCGAAGAGGCTGAACACCCAGAGGGCGTAGGCCGCCCACCAGTTGTTCTTGTCGCCGTAGATGACGACGGTCGAGTCGCGCGAGATGCCCTTCGACGACAAGAGAGCAGCGAACTGCTCGCCCGTGAGGTAGTCGCGCACGACGGGGTCGTTGAGCTCGGTGTGCCAGTCGACCTTGACCGCTCCGGGGATGTGACCCGTCTCGTACAGCAGCACGTCTTCGTCGGACTCGACGACGACCAGACCGGGGTCGCCCCGGTGCTCGTCGAGCCACGCGGTCGAGACGAGGCGTTCGGGGTGCGCGTAGTCGGCGAACTTGGCAGCGGGATCGAATGCGACGGTCATGAGTCCTCCGTGGGCGGGATCGTGCGGGCGGCAGGTCTAGGCTGGAGGCCGCCCTGCCGTCGAATCTACGCGCTGGCGGGCGTACGACGAGCGCCCGTGTCATCCGGGGCAACACGAGAGGCGGGCTCCCATGGTGTCGACGTCGAGCGGTTCGCTCGTGCGGATCACGGAACGCGTTCCGTCGATCAGCGGTGCAGAGATCGCCGCAGAGCTCTCGCCGCCCCCGCAGTTCGAGCACGCGTCGTTCGACTCGTACCGCACCGACCCCGACTTCCCGTCCCAGCAGGAGGCCGTGGAGCGCCTTCGCGAGTTCGCCGCCGTCTGGCGTGCGCAGCGCCCCGGCGGATTCTTCTCCCGCAACCGGAAGCCCAAGGCCGAGAAGCCGGGCATCTACCTCGACGGCGGATTCGGCGTCGGCAAGACGCACCTGCTCGCCGCGCTCTGGCACGGGGCGCCCGGGCCCAAGTACTTCGGAACGTTCATCGAGTACACGGCGCTCGTCGGGGCCCTCGGCTACGTGCCGGCCCTCGCGCTCCTCTCGGGGGCGAAGCTCATCTGCATCGACGAGTTCGAGCTCGACGATCCGGGCGACACGATGCTCATGACGCGGTTCCTCGGCGAACTCATGGCGGGGGGCACTCAGGTCGCCGCCACGTCCAACACGCCGCCGAACGCACTCGGTGAGGGGCGCTTCGCCGCCGCCGACTTCCTGCGCGAGATCCACGCCCTCTCGTCGAACTTCCAGACTCTCCGCATCGACGGGCTCGACTACCGTCGCCGCGCGACCGAAGGCGGTGCGGTGAGCGTCGACGACGAGGCGCTGACGCGAACGGTCGACGCACTCGTGGCCGGCGGCCACACCGTCGCGCTCGACGACTTCGATGCCCTCATCTCCCACCTCGCGACCGTCCACCCGTCGAAGTACGTGAAGCTCCTGTCGGGGGTCGACGTCATCGCGCTGCGCGGCGTCCGCGTCCTGAGCAACCAGAACGACGCCCTGCGGCTCGTGGCGTTCATCGACCGCGTCTACGACGCCGAGATCCCCATCGTCGCGAGCGGCGTCGCCCTCAGCGATGCCTTCGACGACGAGATGATGTCGGGCGGCTACCGCAAGAAGTACCTGCGCGCGATCTCGCGCCTCATCGCCCTCACGACGGGCGAGCTCCCTCCTCACGACTGAGCGACGTCGTCCGCTCCGCCCGTCGTGCCCTGTTCGGGGGAACCTCGGCAACCTCTCGGTGCGTTCCGTGCTGGCCGAAACATCCTCTTTACATTCGCGCTCGGTTCGTAACCGACCCGAAACACGATCGGTTCCCTGGGCGAAACGTCGCGGCAGCAGTCTGAATGCCGTACCCGCGAACGGCACTCGACTCTCGGACCCCGCGGTACACCCCCAGAAAATCGAGAGGTGTGAGGAAAACCTATGGATACGGGAAACATTGCGTGGGTCATCATGGCCACGGCGCTCGTTCTCTTCATGACGCCGGGCGTCGCATTCTTCTATGGCGGTCTCGTCAAGGCGAAGAGCGTCGTCAGCATGATGATGATGAGCTTCGGAGCACTCGGCCTCATCGCCGTGCTGTGGATTCTCTACGGCTACAGCATGACCGCGGTCGACGGCGTGTGGGACTTCGCCGGAAACCCGTTCTCGGACTTCGGTCTCGGGTCGCTCGCGACGGGTGAATCCGCCAACACCGACCTGCTCGGTGCGGCGTACGGCTCGACCTTCGCCATCATCACCGTCGCCCTCATCTCGGGTGCCATCGCCGACCGCGCCAAGTTCGGCGCGTGGATGATCTTCGCCGGTATCTGGGCGACGCTCGTCTACTTCCCCGTGGCCGCATGGGTCTGGGGCGGCGGCTGGATCATGAACCTCGGCGAGACCCTCGGGCTCCCTGAGGTCATCGACTACGCCGGTGGAACCGTCGTGCACATCAACGCCGGTGCTGCAGCCCTCGCCCTCGCTCTCGTCCTCGGCAAGCGCGTCGGGTTCCAGAAGGGCTTCGACAAGCCGCACAATGTGCCCCTCACGCTCCTCGGTGCGGCGATCCTCTGGTTCGGCTGGTTCGGCTTCAACGCCGGTGCCGAGTGGGCGAACGACCTCGCCGGCACGGGCCTCATCGTCATCAACACGATCGGTGCGACCGCTGCGGCCATCATCGGTTGGCTCGTCGTCGAGAAGTTCAAGGACGGCAAGCCGACCTCCGTCGGTGCCGCCTCGGGTGCCGTCGCCGGTCTCGTCGCCATCACCCCGTCGTGCGCCAACCTCGAGCCGGGCTGGGCGCTCCTCCTCGGTATCGTCGCCGGTGCCGTCTGCGCCCTGGCCGTCGAGCTGAAGTTCAAGCTCGGCTATGACGACTCGCTCGACGTCGTGGGCATCCACCTCGTCGGTGGCCTCATCGGTGCCCTGTACCTCGGCTTCTTCGCGATCGACACCGGTCTCTTCACCGGTGGCGACCTCGGACAGCTGGCTACGCAGGCCATCGCCGCCTTCGCCGTCCTCATCTACTCGTTCGTCCTGGCCTTCATCATCGGCTTCGCGATCGAGAAGACGATCGGTTTCCGCATCAAGAACGAAGACGAGCTCGCCGGAGTGGACACCACCGTCCACGGCGAGTCGGGCTACAAGCTCGAGACCGTATAAAACACAGCGGCATCGCCGACAGGGCGGTGGGGTAGCGTGCACTCGTGCGCTTCCTCACCGCCCTTCGTCGTCTGCTCCCCGCCCGACGGACGCCCGCGGCGCCGACGCGCGCCGGCTCGGCCGGGTCTGCGATGTCGACGGATGCCACGGTCGAGGTCGACCCCCGTCGCCTCGGTCGCGTGCGCCTCTCGTACGCGCCGCAGCGCGACAGCGAGCCCGATCCGGGCGAGATCGTGTGGACGTGGGTCCCGTTCGAGGAGAACGACGGCCGCGGCAAGGACCGCCCGGTCGTCGTCGTCGCGGCGGGTGCCGACGGCAGTCACCTCGCGGTTCGTCTCACGAGCCACCCTCGCGCCGGCGACCCCGACTACCTCTCGATCGGTCGAGGCGATTGGGATTCGCAGGGGCGGGAGAGCTGGGTCGATCTCGGTCGCGTGTTCCGGGTGTCGGCCGGGGGAGTGCGACGCGAGGCGAGCGCCCTCGATTCCGCGAGGTACACGCGCGTCGCTGCGGCGCTCTCGAAGCGTTACGGCTGGCGCTGAGAGGCGAGCGCCGCCATACTGCCTCTCACGAGAGTGAGGATTCGACGATGAGACGTACGCCGTCCCGCATCACGCCGTTCTCCGGCAACCCCGACTTCGACTTCGAGATCCGATCCGCCCTCGGGCGCGCGGTCGCCGGGGGAGGCGACCCGGGCGAGATCCTCGCGGCGACCGAGTCGGTGAAGAAGAACGATCACGACGGCTGGTACGCGGCCTGGTCCGCCCTCGCTCGACGCACCGCCGCTGCCGCTGCGGCCTCGGCGGACGCCGGACACCGGGTCAGCGCTGCCGGAGCGTACCTGCGTGCCTCGGATTACCACGCCGTCGCCGTCAACGCCCTCAGCGCGCAGGGCGACGACGCACGGCTGCGAGCCGAGTTCGCCGAGCAGCAGAGGGCGTGGCAGGGATTCCTCGACACCACCTCGGCGGATGTCGCGGCGATCGACATCCCGTACGAGGGCGCCTCACTGCCGGGCCTCTACGCGCGTGCGCGGGTGTCGGGGGCGCCGACGCTCGTCGCCGTGAACGGCAGCGACGGCTCGCTCGCGGCGCTGTGGTCGGCGTGCGCTCAGCCGGCACTCGATCGCGGCTGGAACGTCGTGCTCTTCGACGGCCCGGGGCAGCAGAGCGAGCTCTTCGTGCGGAACACGACGTTCCGGCCGGACTTCGAGAGAGTGCTCACCCCGGTGCTCGACGCCGCGCTCGGGCTCGACGGGGTCGACCCGTCTCGGATCGCGGTCTACGGCATCAGTCAGGGCGGTTACGGCGTCGCTCGCGCCCTCGCCTTCGAGCACCGGTTCGCCGCTGCCGTCACCGACCCGGGCATCGTCGACGTGTCGACGTCGTGGACGAGTCACCTTCCGAAGAGTCTGCTCGCGACGCTCGATCGCGGTGAGGTCGAGAAGTTCGACCGAGAGATGGCGCTCGGGTTGAAGCTCTCTCCCGACACCGCTCGCACGTGGGCGTTCCGCGCCCGTCCGTACGGCACCGAGGGCTACGGCGAGACGATCCAGGCCGTTCGCGCGTACACGGTCGCGGATGTCGCGGGGCGTATCGAGACGCCGCTGCTCATCCTCTCGCCCGAGAACGAGCAGTTCTGGCCGGGGCAGGCGGAGGAACTCGCGTCGCTCACGAGTGCGGTCTCGACGGTCATCCGCTTCACCGCGGAGGAGGGGGCCGACGGCCATTGCCAGCCGATGGCCCGCGCTCTCACGGCCGAGCGGATGTTCGATTGGCTCGACGACAAGCTCGCGCGCGAGCCGCGGTGACGTTCTCGTCGGCATCCGGGCATGAAGAAAGCCCGGGGTGGAGCCCGGGCTTTCGTGGGCGATACCAGACTCGAACTGATGACCTCTTCCGTGTGAAGGAAGCGCGCTACCAACTGCGCCAATCGCCCTGATGCACTGCGATCCTCGCGGAAGCAGCGGACTCGATACTAGCCCACGCGCGGGCCCGGGCGCACATCGGCGGCCTCGAAACAGGCGTCTGTGCCGCCTCGGTAACGGTGAGATGGCCTCAGTTTGTTATTCGCGCGAACTGTGGGTTAGAGTCTCTCTGCACGCAGAAATGCGGCGCAAATGCGGATGTGGCGCAGTGGTAGCGCATCACCTTGCCAAGGTGAGGGTCGCGAGTTCGAATCTCGTCATCCGCTCGAAATGAAGTGGGTCGTCTCTTCGGAAACGACCCGGTTCTTTTCTCTGGTGGTAACCGCAGGAACGGTGGATTGGCCGAGAGGCGAGGCAGCGGCCTGCAAAGCCGTATACACGGGTTCGAATCCCGTATCCACCTCCAAGCTGGAACTCGATTCCAGCCTTGGGCGATTGGCGCAGCGGTAGCGCGCTTCCCTGACACGGAAGAGGTCACTGGTTCGATCCCAGTATCGCCCACCACCAAGCCCCCGGTTCGCCGGGGGCTTTTTTCATGTCCGGCCCCTGCCGCCCCTGCGAGTTGCCACGAATGGCCCGTGCGAGGCGCCCCGCACGGGCCATTCGTGGCAACTCGCACGGTCGCCGACCGACGACGGGCGGGCGCGGAGAGTTACCCGCGCCCGCCCGTCGTGCTCCGACTACTTGATCGCGGCGCGGAGTGCGGCTGCTGCGGCTCCCACGTCGGGAGCTCCGTAGATGGCGCCACCGGCGACTGCGACGTCGGCACCGGCATCCTGCACCGATTCGATCGTCGAGACGCTCACGCCTCCCGCGACCGAGAAGGGGACGCCTGAGGCGCGGCCGTCGTCGAGGAGCGTCGAGAACGTGAATCCATCCTCGGCCTGCTCGTCGAGCCCCGCGTGCATCTCGACGAACTGGGCGCCGAGTTCGACGACCTCCTTCGCGCGAGCGGCCTTGTCCTTCACGCCGATGAGGTCGACGACGATGCCCTTGCCGTGCTTGGTCGCGGCCTTGACGGCTCCGACGATCGTGCTGTCGCCCGCGGTTCCGAGGACGGTGACGAGATCGGCGCCGGCGCCGAACGCGATGTCGGCTTCGAGCTCGCCGGCATCCATCGTCTTCAGGTCGGCGAAGACGATCTTGTCGGGGTGGGCGTCCTTGATCGCGCGGATCGCCGAGAGGCCCTCGCTCTTGATGAGCGGGGTGCCGAGCTCGAGGATGTCGACGTGGGGAGCCGCGGCCGCAGCGAGCTCGAGGGCTGCTTCGGTCGTGAGGGTGTCCATGGCGAACTGCAGTTTCATAGTGTTCCTTCTCTTTTGGGGGTTCATTCGAGGTTCGCGTGGCGCGGCCACAAGTCATCGGCGGTCTCGCCCGAGGCCTTCCACAGGCCGTGGAAGAGCGCGTCGCCGACGAGGACGACGGTCTGCTCGAAGAGGCTTCCGGCGTACTGATCGCTCGCCGTACCCGAGCGGTCCTGTTTCGTGGCGGCCGGGACGACGATCACGTCGTCGGCGAGTGCGGCGAGGGGGGAGTCGGCGACGGAGGTGATCGCGGCGACGGCCGCTCCCGATTCCTTCGCGGTCTCGGCGGCGGAGACGATTCCCGCGGTCGTGCCCGATCCGCTCGCCGTGAGCAGGACGTCGCCCTCTCGGATCGCCGGGGTCGTGACCTCGCCGACGACGTGGACCGTGAGGCCGAGGTGCATGAGGCGCATCGCCGTCATCCGCAGGGCGAGGCCGGAGCGGCCCGCGCCGTGCACGAAGACGCGGTCGGCGGTCCTCAGTCGCTCGGCGAACGGCGACAGGTCGGCGTCGGCGACGGAGGCGATCGAGTCGCGGAGTTCGCGAGAGAGGGTACGGAGGGCGTCAGAGGGGTCTGCAACGGGCATCACTCCATACTTCGCTCGTGGGCTCACATTCCGGGCTCTCCGCTCGGGGCGTTCGGACTACCCGATGGGATGGGTGCGGCACGGAGGGATAGGTTCGATGCATGACGATGACCGAGACGACCTCGCCCGCGACACGTCGGCTGATCGCCGAGAACGCCCGCTTCGTCGCCGAACTCGCCGACCGGCACTCGGTGACGCTCGAATCGCTGCTCGCGATCCTGCGTTCGACGCGCCTCGGCGATCAGGCGGCCCGTGCCGCGGCGATCGACGTGGCGGCGGCTGCCCTCGTCGGTCTCCGCACCGAGACCGATCAGCAGCGCAGCGTGACGCTCGAACCGGTCGTCGGCGCCTTCCAGCGGCTGCGCGCCGATCTCCGGCCCCTCGTGCGTTTCGGAGGCCTCGACGTGCAGTTCGTCGAGCCGCCCGCGACGGGTCGTGCGCTCCCGGGCGAGGTGGCACATGCCGCGCGCGCCATCGTGCGCACCGCGGTGCTCGCCTTCGTCGACTCGGGTGACACGTCACGCGTGCGCATCCAGTGGGATTGCGACGGCCTGAACCTCCTCATCCGAATCCGCGACGACGGGCGGGGCGAGCTGACCGTGCACGACGATTCACTGCGCCCGATCGCCGAACGCGTCGCGGCACTGGACGGCGAACTCGACGTCTCCTCGACGCCCGGGTGGGGCTCCGACGTCGGAATCGTGCTGCCGCTCGACCCGCCCGATCAGCTCGAACCGCTCGAGGATGTCTCCGAGCTGAGCGTGCGCGAACGGGACGTCCTCCGTCTCCTCGTCGAGGGCCGCCCGAACGGCGAGATCGCGCGGGTGCTCGGCATCAGCGTGAACACGGTCAAGTTCCACGTCTCCAACCTGCTGCGGAAGACCGGCTCCCGGAATCGGGCCGAGCTCGCCGGTCTCGCCCGCTGAGACCCGCTCGCGTCGACGGGCGGGCTCTCGCGCGGCACTACAGTTGTAGGGTTCGTGTTCTCAGTCAAGGAGTGGATCAGGTGGCCGACGGCTTCGCGCTCTTCACCGACCGATCCGTTGTCGCAATGAGCGTCAACGGCGAGTTGAAAGACCTCGCCGCTACGGTGACGGATGACGACACGGTCGAGCCCGTGACGATCGATTCGCCCGACGGGCTGAACATCCTCCGCCACTCGGCGGCGCACGTGCTCGCCCAGGCTGTGCAGACGGTCAACCCCGAGGCCAAGCTCGGCATCGGTCCTCCCGTCACCGACGGCTTCTACTACGACTTCGACGTCGCCGAGCCGTTCACGCCGGAAGACCTCAAGGCCCTCGACAAAGAGATGGCCCGCATCATCCGTCAGGGCCAGCGGTTCGTCCGCCGCGTCGTCACCGACGACGAGGCGCGCGCCGAGCTCGCGAACGAGCCGTACAAGCTCGAACTCATCGGCCTCAAGGGCGGAGCGGCTGAAGGCAACGACGGCGAGTCCGTCGAGGTCGGCGCCGGCGAACTGACTATCTACGACAACGTCGACGGCAAGACGGGAGAGGTCTACTGGAAGGACCTCTGCCGCGGACCGCACCTGCCGAACACCCGCATGATCGGCAACGGCTGGTCGCTCATGCGCGTCGCCGCAGCCTATTGGCGCGGCTCGGAGAAGAACCCGCAGCTGCAGCGCATCTACGGCACCGCGTGGCCGACGAAGGACGAGCTGCGCGCGTACCAGACGCGCCTCGAGGAGGCCGCGAAGCGCGACCACCGCAAGCTCGGCGCCGAGCTCGACCTCTTCAGCTTCCCGGACGAGATCGGTTCGGGCCTCGCGGTCTTCCACCCCAAGGGCGGGATCATCCGTGCCGAGATCGAGGACTACATGCGCGAGCGTCTGCTCGCGAACGACTACGAGCTCGTCAACACGCCCCACATCACGAAGGGGCACCTCTACGAGATCAGCCAGCACCTCAACTGGTACCGCGAGGGCATGTTCCCTCCCATGCACCTCGATGAAGAGACGGATGCCGAGGGCAACGTCACGCGCCAGGGCCAGGACTACTACCTGAAGCCCATGAACTGCCCGATGCACAACCTGATCTTCCGGGCTCGCGGGCGCAGCTACCGCGAATTGCCGCTCCGCCTCGCGGAGTTCGGCACCGTGTACCGCTACGAGAAGAGCGGAACCCTCTCGGGCCTCACCCGCGTGCGCGGACTGACGCAGGACGACGCCCACATCTACGTCACCGACGAGCAGATCAAGGACGAGGTCGCGCGTCAGCTCGAGTTCGTGCTCGAGACCCTGCGCGGCTACGGGCTCGACGACTTCTACCTCGAGCTCTCGACGAAGGACCCCGAGAAGTACGTGGGCTCTGACGAGGCGTGGGAGATCGCGACCGACACGCTGCGCGAGGTCGCGGTCGAGTCGGGCCTCGAACTCGTCGCCGACCCCGGGGGAGCGGCCTTCTACGGGCCGAAGATCTCGGTTCAGGCGCGCGACGCGATCGGCCGAACCTGGCAGCTCTCGACCGTGCAGCTCGACTTCAACCAGCCCGAACTCTTCGAGCTCGAGTACACGGCGTCCGACGGCACGCGCAAGCAGCCGGCGATGATCCACCGTGCTCTCCTCGGCTCGGTCGAGCGCTTCTTCGCGATCCTGCTCGAGCACTACGCCGGGGCGTTCCCCGCGTGGCTCGCTCCCGTGCAGGTCGTCGGAATCCCCGTCGCCAACGACTACGCCGACTACCTCGGTGAGGTCATCGGTCGACTCCGCGCCGAGGGCGTGCGCGCTCAGCTCGACGCGAGCGACGACCGCATGCAGAAGAAGATCCGCAATCACACGAAGGCGAAGGTCCCCTTCCAGCTCATCGCCGGTGAAGAGGACCGCGCCGGCGGAACCGTGAGCTTCCGCTTCCGCGACGGCAGCCAGCAGAACGGTGTCCCCATCGACGACGCGATCGCTCGCATCCGAGCGGCGATCGCCGAGCACGTGCTCGTGGATTCGGAAGCCGACTTCGCGTGAGCTCCGCGACGCCGGACGAGTTCGAGGGGGTGCCGACGCAGCTCTCGAGTGAGATGGCGGGCGTTCCCGACGCCTTCCAGCGGCTGTGGACCCCGCACCGTCTCGTCTACATCCAGACGGGGCAGCAGCCCGAGGAGCACGCGTGCCCGTTCTGCCGTGCACCCGAGATGGATGACGTCGAGTCGCTCATCGTCGCGCGCGGCGAGCACGCCTTCGTGCTCCTCAACCTCTTCCCCTACAACAGCGGTCACCTGCTCGTGTGCCCCTATCGGCACATTGCGACCTATGACGAGGCGAGCGTCGAGGAGGTCGCCGAGATCGGTAGCCTGACGCAGACCGCGATGCGCGTGCTGAAGTCGGTCTCGAAGTGCGACGGCTTCAACCTCGGTATGAACCAGGGGCGCATCGCCGGTGCGGGAATCGCCGAGCACCTGCATCAGCACATCGTTCCGCGGTGGGCCCTCGACTCGAACTTCTTCCCGATCATCGCGCAGACCAAGGCCGTTCCCCAGCTGCTCGGTGACGTGCGGCGGGAGATCGCCGAAGCCTGGCCCGCGTAGACCCCCCTCACGCGACACCACGTCTGCTCCCGCAGGCAGCATGCGACATCGTGGCGAGACGCCCTCGAACACAGCAAGGAATAGGATCAAAGGCATGACGGAAAGCAACTCCAGCGAACAGTTCGGTTCGAGCCGCGTCAAGCGCGGTCTCGCTGAGATGCTGAAGGGTGGCGTCATCATGGACGTCGTCACTCCCGAGCAGGCCCGCATCGCCGAGGACGCCGGTGCGATCGCCGTCATGGCTCTCGAGCGAGTCCCCGCCGACATCCGCGCGCAGGGCGGCGTCGCTCGCATGAGCGACCCCGACCTCATCGAGGCGATCATCGCCGAGGTCTCGATCCCCGTCATGGCGAAGGCCCGCATCGGTCACTTCGTCGAGGCCCAGGTCCTCCAGGCGCTCGACGTCGACTACATCGACGAGTCCGAGGTGCTCTCGCCCGCCGACTACGTCAACCACATCGACAAGTGGCCCTTCACCGTGCCGTTCGTCTGCGGTGCGACCAACCTCGGCGAGGCGCTCCGCCGCATCACCGAGGGTGCCGCGATGATCCGCTCGAAGGGTGAGGCCGGAACGGGCGACGTCTCCGAGGCGACGAAGCACATCCGCACGATCAGCGCCGAGATCAACCGACTGAAGTCGCTCACGCGTGACGAGCTGTACGTCGCCGCGAAGGACCTGCAGGCTCCCTACGAGCTCGTCCTCGAGGTCGCCGAGACCGGCAAGCTCCCCGTCGTGCTCTTCACCGCCGGTGGCGTCGCCACCCCCGCGGATGCCGCGATGATGATGCAGCTCGGAGCAGACGGCGTCTTCGTCGGCTCGGGCATCTTTAAGTCGGGCAACCCCGAGGAGCGCGCGGCCGCGATCGTCAAGGCCGTGGCCTTCTACGACGACCCGAAGGTCATCGCCGAGGTCTCGCGCGGTCTCGGAGAGGCCATGGTCGGCATCAACGTCGGCGACCTCCCCGCTCCGCACCGACTCGCCGAGCGCGGGTGGTGACGACCCTCCACGAGGCATCCGCCGCGTCGGGAGGAACAGGCCCGCGCGTCGGGATCCTCGCCCTCCAGGGTGATTTCCGCGAGCACGCGCGCGTGCTGTCGCAGCTCGGAGCGCGTGTCGACCTCGTCCGTCGGCCCGCCGAACTGGCTGCCGTCGACGGTCTCGTGATCCCGGGCGGCGAGTCGAGCGTCATGGACAAGCTGGCCCGCATGTTCGGCCTCGCCGAACCGCTGCGCGAGGCGATCGCGGGTGGCCTGCCCGTCTACGGAACGTGCGCGGGGCTCATCATGCTCGCCGACACGGTCCTCGACGGGATCGCGGGCCAGCAGTCGCTCGGCGGCCTCGACGTCGCGGTGCGACGGAACGCCTTCGGCTCGCAGAACCAGTCGTTCGAGACCGACATCGACGTGCCCGTCCTCGGTGAGCCGCCGGTCCACGCGGTCTTCATCCGCGGCCCGGTCGTCGAGTCGGTGGGGGAGTCGGCGACGGCTCTCGCGCGCCTCGAGGACGGCCGAGTGGTCGCCGTCGAGCAGGGGAACCTGCTCGGCACGAGCTTCCACCCCGAGATCACCGGCGAGCACCGATTCCACTCCTATTTCCTCGACAAGGTGACCGCTACACTCGCCGCATGACCGACTACATCGCCCTGCTGCGCGGGGTCAACGTGGGCGGCATCACCGTGCGTTCCGCCGAGCTGAAGTCCGTCTTCGAGGCGCTCGGCTTCACTGGAGTGCGCACCGTCCTCGCGAGCGGCAACGTGGTCTTCACCGCCGAGGGGCGACCGGCGGCGATCAAGCGAACGATCGAAGCGGCTCTCGAGGAGCGCTTCGGATACGACGCCTGGATCGTGCTCGTCGATCGCGAGCGGTTGGTGCAGGTCATCGACGGCTTCCCCTTCGATGCGACTCGCGAGGGCTGGCATCCGTACGTGCTCTTCGCCTCCGACGAGGCGGCGCTCGACGATATCCAGTCGAGCGCGGGCGAGCTCGATGCGGCCGACGACGTCATCGCGCGCGGGGGAGACGTGCTCTACTGGCACAACCGCCGCGACGTCGGCATCTCGAGCCCGTTCGCGAAGATCGTCGCGAAAGCGCGCTTCCGAACCGTGACGACGAACCGCAATCTCCGGACCCTGCAGAAGCTGCTCTGACGCGCGAGGCGTCGGCCCGGTGCATCGATGCGCGAGCCGTCCCCGGTAGAATCGTCGGCATGTCAGGTCATTCCAAGTGGGCGACGACGAAGCACAAGAAGGCGATCATCGACAGCCGCCGTGCCAAGTCGTTCGCGAAGCTCATCAAGAACATCGAAGTCGCCGCGAAGATGGGCGGTGCCGATCTCGCAGGAAATCCGACCCTCGTCGACGCCATCCAGAAGGCGAAGAAGACGTCGGTCCCGAACGACAACATCGACCGTGCCGTCAAGCGCGGCGCCGGACTCACCGGTGAGTCGGTCGAGTACACGACCATCATGTACGAGGGCTACGCGCCGAACGGTGTCGCCCTCCTCATCGAGTGTCTGACCGACAACAAGAACCGCGCCGCTGCGGAGGTCCGCACGGCGATGACGCGCAACGGCGGAACGATGGCCGACCCGGGCAGCGTCGCCTACAACTTCGCCCGCAAGGGCCTCATCGTCGTCGGCCACTCCGACGGTCTCACGGAGGACGACATCCTCGGCGCCGTCCTCGACGCGGGGGCCGAAGAGGTCACCGACGAGGGCGAGACGTTCGAGATCCTCACCGAGCCCACCGATCTCGTCCCCGCGCGCACGGCGCTGCAGGCGGCGGGCATCGACTACGACTCGGCGGATGTCGCATTCGTGCCGTCGCTCAAGATCGAGGTCGACGCCGAGACCGCCCGCAAGGTGCTCCGTCTCATCGAAGCGCTCGAAGACTCCGACGACGTGCAGAACATCTACTCGAACTTCGATCTGACGCCCGAGGCGCAGGCCGAGCTCGAAGCAGAGTAGCGAGCGGATGCCGCGCGGAGTCGTGCGGGTCCTCGGCATCGACCCCGGGCTCACCCGCTGCGGAGTCGGCATCGTCGACGTCTCGCCCGATCGCACCGCGCGGCTCGTCGACGTCATCGTGCTGAGATCGGCTCCCGACCTCGCGATCGAGAAGCGGCTCGCGCGCATCGCCGACGGCATCGAGGCGATCCTCGAGGAGCATCGTCCGCAGGCCGTCGCGCTCGAGCGGGTGTTCGCGCGGAGCGATGTCTCGACGATCATGGGCACAGCCCAGATCTCGGGTGTCGCGATGCTCCTCGCCGCTCGCCGCGCTCTACCGGTCGCCCTCCACACGCCGAGTGAGGTGAAGGCCGCCATCACGGGTTACGGGCGCGCCGACAAGAAGCAGGTGGGCGCCATGGTCGCTCGCATCCTCGGTCTCGACGACGTGCCGAAGCCCGCGGACGCGGCCGATGCGCTCGCCCTCGCGATCTGTCACGCCTGGCGCTCGGGGGGAGCAACCTCGCCGGACGGTGACGACGCGGGCCTCACTCCGGCGCAGAAGGCGTGGCGCGCCGCCGAGCGTGCGTCGACCGTGTCAGGGGCCGCCCGTAGGCTGAAGAGGTGATCTCCTCCCTGCGTGGCACCGTGCTCAGTGCGGTCGGTACGACCGTCGTCGTCGAAGTGGGCGGCGTCGGGTTCTCCGTCGCCGTGACCCCGGCTCTCGCTCTCGGTACGCGCGTGGGCGACGAGTTGCGCCTGCACACGACCCTCATCGTGCGCGAAGACGCGATGTCGCTCTTCGGCTTCGCGACGCAGGAGGAGCTCGACGTGTTCGAGCTCCTGATCGCCGTGACGGGTGTCGGCCCGAAGTCGGCGCTCGGCGTCCTCTCCGTGCTCTCGCCGAGCGATGTCGCTCGCGCCGTGTCGACCGACGACGACGCCGCCTTCCGCAAGGTGAGCGGCATCGGCCCGAAGACGGCGAAGCTCATCACCCTGTCGCTCGCCGGCAAGATCATCGTCACCGAGCCGACGGCGCAGCACCCGGCGGCCGTGGCGACGAGTGTGACCGACAGCGTCCTCGCCGCCCTCGTCGGCCTCGGCTGGTCCGAGCGCGTCGCCGCGCAGGCCGTCGACGAGACGGTCGTCGTCGCGAGCGACGCCGAGCTCTCGAGCGTGCCGGTGCTGCTCCGCCTCGCACTCGCGCACCTCGGCCCCGCGCAGAAGACCGGCCGCTCGTGAGCGACGCCGACATCGACCTCACGAACCCCGATCTCGCCTCCGAAGCCGAGCTCGCCTTCGAGGGCGCCCTCCGCCCGCGATCGCTCAGCGAGTTCGTCGGCCAGGCGCGCGTCCGCGGTCAGATGCAGCTGCTGCTCACGGCCGCGGCGATGCAGCAGCGCACGCCCGACCACATCCTTCTCGCGGGCCCGCCCGGTCTCGGCAAGACGACCCTCGCGATGATCGTCGCGCACGAGAGCGGCCGACCGCTTCGTATGTCGAGCGGCCCCGCCATCCAGCACGCGGGCGACCTCGCCGCCATCCTCAGCTCGCTCGTTCCCGGCGAGGTGCTCTTCATCGACGAGATCCACCGCATGGCTCGATCGGCCGAAGAGATGCTCTACCTGGCGATGGAGGACTTCCGCATCGACATCATGGTGGGCAAGGGCGCCGGCGCGACGTCGGTACCGCTCGACCTGTCGCCGTTCACCCTCGTGGGGGCGACGACGCGAGCGGGCCTCCTTCCGAATCCGCTGCGCGATCGCTTCGGGTTCACCGCCCACCTCGAGTTCTATGCCGAGTCCGAGCTGCAGCAGGTCCTCACGCGAGCGGCGCGCATGATGGGCTTCGATGTCGACGCCGAGGCCATCGACGAGATCGCGGGCCGCTGCCGGGGCACACCTCGCATCGCCAATCGGCTCCTCCGACGCGTTCGGGACTACGCGCTCGTGCACGGCGGCGGAGACGGCACCCACGCCGACCTCGGCTCGGTGAAGGCGGCGCTCGAGCTCTACGACGTCGATCCCCTCGGTCTCGATCGACTCGACCGCGCCGTCATGCAGATCATCCTCACTCGATTCGGCGGGGGGCCCGTCGGGCTCAACACCCTCGCCGTCTCGGTCGGAGAAGAGGCAGAGACCATCGAGGCGGTCGTCGAACCGTTCCTCGTCCGGATCGGCTTGATCACCCGTACCCCGCGGGGTCGCGTCGCCACGAGAGAGGCCTGGGAGCACTTCGGACTCAGCTCGCCCTCGGCGGAGGCCCAATTAGATGGCCTATAATCCACAGGGGCCTGAGGCCCTAAACCGCACCTGACTTGGTTGCGGAACTCCCGCACCACTTGAGAGGTACCTTCCCATGCCGTTCGGACCCTTCGAAATCGTCATGCTCGCCGTTCTGGCGCTCCTGATCTTCTTCATGTTCCGTAACTCCCGCAAGCGGCAGGCCCAGGCCCGCGAACTCCAGTCGCAGGTCGTCGCTGGAGCCGAGGTCATGACGAACTTCGGCGTCTACGGCACGATCCTCTCGATCGACGACGAAGAGAACAAGGTTCTCCTCGAGACCGTTCCCGGTACGATCCTCACGGTGCACCGCCAGACCATTGCGCGCGTCGTCACCCCCACCGAGTTCGAGGAAGCCGAAGAGGCTGCCGGCGTCACCGCGGCAACCGACTCCGACCCCGAGTTCGGTGAGCGGCTTGCCGCTGACAGCGACTCGACCCCCGAGTCCAAGAAGTCGGACGACTAAACAACTCCCCTCTCCGCTCTGCGCGCGACGCCCTGTGGCGTCGCGCGCCCGCGCACAGAAAGCTGGTATCGGTGGCTCAGTCGAAGCGGTCTTCGCAGCCGACCACGGTCCGGAAGGCATGGCGTTCGCTCTCGTGGCTCGGCGTCATCATCGTCGGACTATTCGCGATCAACGCCGCCGGCGTCATCTGGGGTGGGGGGTCATGGACCCCGAAGCTCGCGCTCGACCTCGAGGGCGGAACGCAGATCATCCTCGCTCCCCAGCTCGAATCGGGCCAGACGGTCACCCAGGACCAGCTCGACCAGGCGGTGTCGATCATCCGTCAGCGTGTCGACTCGTCGGGTGTCTCCGAGGCCGAGATCAACACTCAGGGTCAGAACGTCGTCGTCGCGATCCCCGGCGCTCTCGATGACGAGACGCGTCAGCGAATCGAGTCGTCGGCGAAGCTCGAGCTTCGCCCCGTGCTCGCCGCGAGCGCCGCGACCGATGCTTCGGCGTCGCCGACCGATCCCGCTGCGACCGATGACCCCGCCGCCGAGGAGCCCTCGACGACTCCCACCGCCGAGCCGACCGACGGCAGCGATCCGTCCTGGATCACGCCGGCCGTGCAGGAGCAGTTCGACTCGTTCTCGTGCGCATCGCTGAACGATGCGGAGACGAGCGCCGCTCCGGCCGACGAGCCCCTCGTCACCTGCGACAACACGGGTACGGTCAAGTACATCCTCGGACCGGTCGAGGTGAGCGGCGAGAACATCGTCGACGCCACGAACGGCATGGGTGCGACGCAGACCGGTGCTTCGACGGGCCAGTGGGTCGTCAACCTCCGCTTCGACGACAAGGGCACGGAAGACTTCGGCAAGGTCAGCACGCGCCTCTTCGGTCTGAAGGCCGAACCGCCGCGCGACCAGTTCGCCTTCGTGCTCGACGGCCAGGTGCTCTCCGCGCCGTCGATGAACGGAATCATCACCGACGGTCGCCCGTCGATCTCGGGCAACTTCACGCAGGAGTCGTCGAAGGCCCTCGCCGATCAGCTGAAGTTCGGTGCTCTGCCGATCAGCTTCACGGTGCAGAGCAACGAGACCATCACGGCGACGCTCGGTGGGTCGCAGCTGCAGAGCGGTCTCATCGCCGGTCTCATCGGTCTGATCCTCGTCGTGATCTACACGCTCTTCCAGTACCGATTGCTCGGCCTCGTGACGATCGCATCGCTCGTCGTGGCGGCGGTGATCACCTACCTGGTGATCACGATCATGTCGTGGCGCGAGGGCTACCGTCTGTCGCTCGCCGGTATCGCGGGTCTCATCGTGGCCATCGGTTTCACCGCCGACTCGTTCATCGTCTACTTCGAACGCGTGAGAGACGAGTTGCGCGACGGCCGCAGTCTGACCGGTGCCGTGGAGGCCGGCTGGAAGCGAGCACTCCGCACCATCCTCGCCTCGAAGGCGACGAACCTCCTCGCGGCGATCGTGCTCTTCATCCTCGCCGTCGGAAACGTCAAGGGCTTCGCGTTCACCCTCGGAATCACGACCGTGATCGACGTCATCATCGTCATCATGTTCACGCACCCGATGCTGCAACTGCTCGCTCAGACGAAGTTCTTCTCCAGCGGTCATTCCGCTTCGGGCCTCGACCCGACAGCTCTCGGCGCCGTCTATCGCGGCCGAGCGGAGTTCCGCGCACCGACCGGTGTCACGGGCAAGAAGGGCGCCGCGAGTGCCAAGGAGGCGCAGAAGCGTCAGACCATCGCCGAACGCAAGGCGGCAGAACTCGCGGGAGTCGGTTCGACCGCCCCGAAAGCCGGTAGCGGCGAAGGGAAGGCAGACTGATGGCCTCGAGGCTCACCACCTTCGGTAACGACCTCTACACCGGTAAGAAGTCGTTCGCGTTCGTCGGCAAGCGGCGTATCTGGTACACCGTCGCGATCGTGCTCGCCGGCATCTCGCTCGTCGTGCCGCTCGTCAACGGGTTCAACTTCGGCATCGAGTTCCGCGGCGGATCCCAGTTCCAGATCACGAACGTCGAAGAGCCGTCGCAGGACGCCGCCATCGAGGCCGTCCACACGGTCGTGCCGAACGCCGTCGTGCGAGCGACCATCGTCGGTTCCAGCGGCATCCGCGTCCAGACCGACCAGCTCGCCGACAGCGAGAGCCGCGAGGTCTCTGCCGCTCTGTCGGAGGGGCTCGGCGTGCCCGAGACCGAGATCGCGTCGTCGTTCATCGGCCCGAGCTGGGGTGCGGATGTCACACGCCAGGCGCTCTTCGGCCTCATCGCCTTCCTCGGCCTCGCCGCCATCGGTATGGCGCTCTACTTCCGCACGTGGAAGATGTCGGCTGCGGCCCTCATCGCGTTGCTCGGCGACCTCGTGGTCACGGCCGGCGTCTACGCAGTGTCGGGCTTCGAGATCACTCCCGCTGCAATGATCGGAATCCTGACGATCCTGTCGTACTCGCTGTACGACACCGTCGTGGTCTTCGACAAGGTGCGTGAGAACACGGCACAGGACGGCTCGGAGTCGAGGCGGACCTTCGCGGAATCGGTGAACCTCGCGGTCAACCAGACGCTCGTCCGCTCGATCAACACGAGTGTCGTGGCAGCCCTGCCGGTCGCGGCGATCCTCGTGATCGGTTCGGTCGTGCTCGGTGCCGACACGCTGCGCGACATCTCGCTCGCCCTCCTCATCGGCATCCTCGTCGGAACGTGGTCGACCGTGTTCGTCGCGGCTCCGCTCTACTCGCAGATGCGCGAGGGCGAGCCCGAGATCCGACGCCACGACGCGAAGGTCCTGAAGGACCGCGAACTCGCCGGCCCCGCGAACACCCCCGCGGTGGCGAACGCATGACCCACGACGCCGCGCCCCTCTCCGAACCGGGAGCCGATGTCTCCGTCGCGGAGGCGAACGCCGCCGTCGAGGCGGGCGCGGTGTGGCTCCTCGACGTGCGCGAGCAGTCGGAGTGGGATGCGGGGCACGCCGTCGGCGCGCACCACATCCCGCTCGGCTCACTCGGCGCCCGTCAGGACGAGCTTCCCGCCGACGCCGACATCTTCGTCGTCTGTCACGTGGGCGGCCGTTCGCGCATGGCCGTCGACGCGCTCGTCGGCGCCGAGTACCGTGCGTGGAACGTTGCAGGCGGAATGGTCGCCTGGGAGGCCGCTGGTGCGCCGACCACCTCCGCGAGGGTCGATAATTGACGAACGGAGGTGGTGAGCGATGACTGAGACGACGTCAGCGTCTACCGCCTCGCTGCGCCGCCTCGTGCCGCGCATCTTCTCGAAGGCTCAGCCGTCCGGTGCGGTCGACACCCTGCTCCGCACGGTGCGCATGCATCACCCGAAGGCCGATCTGACGGTCGTCGAACGCGCGTATTCGACCGCCGAGCGTGCCCACCGTGGTCAGAACCGACGCAGCGGCGAGCCCTACATCACGCACCCCATCGCGGTCGCTCAGATCCTCGCCGACCTCGGCATCGGTTCGAAAACGGTCGCGGCGGCCCTGCTGCACGACACCGTCGAAGACACCGAGTACACGATCGAGCAGCTGCGCGCCGACTTCGGTGATGAAGTCGCCATGCTCGTCGACGGCGTCACGAAGCTCGACAAGGTCAAGTACGGCGACTCGACCCAGGCCGAGACCGTCCGCAAGATGATCGTGGCGATGTCGAAGGACATCCGCGTGCTCATCATCAAGCTCGCCGACCGTCTGCACAACGCCCGCACGTGGGGGTTCGTGCCCGCCGAGTCCGCTGCTCGCAAGGCGAGCGAGACCCTCGAGATCTACGCTCCGCTCGCGCATCGACTCGGAATCCAGGCGATCAAGTGGGAGCTCGAAGACCTCTCGTTCGCCGTGCTGCACCCGAAGCTCTACGCCGAGATCGAGAGCCTCGTGCGCCAGCGCACGCCGCAGCGTGAAGAGTTCGTGCAGAGCGTCATCGACATGGTCGGCGACGACCTCAAGTCGGCCAAGATCCGCGGCAAGGTCATGGGCCGGCCGAAGCAGTACTACTCGATCTATCAGAAGATGATCGTGCGAGGTCGCGAGTTCGACGAGATCTACGACCTCGTCGGCATCCGTGTGCTCGTCAACTCGGTGCGCGATTGCTACGCGGTGCTCGGATCGATCCACGCGCGATGGAATCCGCTGCCCGGCCGCTTCAAGGACTACATCGCGACGCCGAAGTTCAATCTGTACCAGTCGCTGCACACGACGGTCATCGGCCCGCAGGGACGTGCCGTCGAGATCCAGATCCGCACCCACGACATGCACCAGCGTGCCGAGTACGGTGTCGCCGCGCACTGGAAGTACAAAGAGCGCGTCAATGGCGGCAAGGCGACCGCCACACAGGCCGACGCCGACATGGCGTGGATCGCCCACATCTCCGACTGGCAGGCCGAGACGAGCGACCCGGGGGAGTTCCTCGACTCGCTCCGCTTCGAGATCGGTGCCAAAGAGGTCTACGTCTTCACCCCGAAGGGCCGCGTCATCGGCCTGCCGGCGGGTGCGACGCCCGTCGACTTCGCCTACGCCGTGCACACCGAGGTCGGCCACCGCACCATGGGTGCGAAGGTCAACGGCCGGCTCGTCCCGCTCGAGAGCGAGTTGCAGTCGGGCGACGTCGTCGAGGTGTTCACCTCGAAGAACCCCGACTCGGGGCCGAGCCAGGACTGGCTGGGGTTCGTCAAGAGCCCCCGCGCGCGCAACAAGATCCGTCAGTGGTTCACGAAGGAACGTCGCGACGAGGCCATCGAACAGGGCCGCGACGCCATCGCCCGTGCGATGCGCAAGCAGAACCTCCCGCTCCAGAAGCTCATGAGCCAGGAGTCGTTCGCCGAGGTCGCCTCGCTCCTCAAGTACGACGACGTCTCGTCGCTCTACGCCGCCGTCGGCGAAGGCCACGTGTCGACGCAGTCCGTGCTCGAGAAGGTCGTCGCTCTCGTGAGCGAGGTCGACGAGACCGACGACGCCGACGTCCAGATCGCGACGCGCGCCCGGTCGATCAGCCGCAACAGCGACTCGGGCGTGCTCGTCCGCGGTGCCCCCGACATCCTCGTGAAGCTCGCCCGCTGCTGCACCCCCGTGCCGGGCGACAAGATCGTGGGGTTCATCACGCGCGGTTCGGGCGTGTCGGTGCACCAGTCGACGTGTCACAACGTCACCTCGCTCATGCGCGAGCCCGAGCGGATGATCGACGTCGAGTGGGCTCCGAGCTCGAAGAGCCTCTTCCTGGTTCAGATCCAGATCGAAGCGCTCGATCGCGCCGGGCTGCTCTCCGACGTGACCCGCGTGCTGTCGGAGCACCACGTCAACATCCTCTCGGCCAACGTCTCGACCTCGAACGATCGCCTCGCACTCAGCCGCTTCGTCTTCGAGATGGGCGACACGACGCACCTCGATCGCGTGCTCAACGCCGTCCGGCGCATCGACGCGGTGTACGACGTCTACCGCGTCAGCGACGGCTGAGCCGCGACGAGCATTCGGGCCGCACTCAGCCGTCGGCGCCCCCTCTTCTTGTGGGGGAGCCGGTCGT
The DNA here is from genome assembly GCF_013407835.1 of Agromyces atrinae. NCBI lineage: Bacteria > Bacillati > Actinomycetota > Actinomycetes > Micrococcales > Microbacteriaceae > Agromyces > Agromyces atrinae. The sequence goes on from NZ_JACCBI010000001.1 coordinate 424,272, forward strand.
AGGCGATGAGGGCGTCGTCGACGTCGTCGATGTCGATGAGTTCGTTCCTCCGCAATCCGACGAGGGCCGCGACGGCGATCGAATCGGACACACCGCCGTCGAGGCACAGGTCGAACGCGGTGCGCGGGGCGGTCGTCACGGTGACGCCCCCGAGGACCACGGCATCGTCGTCGGCGAGGATCACCTCGCGAACGCTCGCCTCAGAGGTCACGAGCGCCGTCGAGCGCTGATCGACGCGTCGGCACAGGGTGACGGTGGGCGGCTCCGCGCAGGCGCCGAGCACCCAGGCCGCGGAGAGCCGGTCGACGATGAGTCGGCCCGAGCTGAGGGCGACGGGTGCGAGCGATCGTGCCCGGAGCGAGCGCTCGTCGTGGGCGTCGAACGGCGCGAAGCCCCGGCCGATCGCTATGAGGTCGCCGTCGATGCGCGCGGCGTGCAGTTCGGCGAGGGGAAGATCGTCGGTGTCGAGGATGACGGGGAGACGCGACATCCCCCCATCGTTGTCGATGGGGGGATGTCTGCGTCGTACGGAAGCGCGGTCTGTGGAGAGCCGCACCCTGTGGATGATCTAGCCGGCGATCGCCTTCAGCCACGCCTTGCGTGCGGCGAGGGCTTCCTCGGCCTCGGCGATCGCGCGGGCGTCGCCCTGCTTCTTCGCGGCGTCGAGGTCGTCCTGGAGCTTCGCGATGGCGTCTTCGAGCTGCCCGGCGAGACCCTCGGAGCGGGCCTTCTTCTCGGGGTCTTCGCGCACCCAACGGTCATCCTCGAGCGAGCGCACGTGCGTCTCGACCTTGCGGAGGCGGTCCTCGACCACACGCACCTGGTCGCGGGGGACCTTGCCGATCTCGTCCCAGCGGCGCTGGACGCCCGCGAGAGCGGTGCGCGCCTTGTCGACGTTCTTCTCGGCGAGGAGCTTCTCGGCGTCGACGAGGACGGCGAGCTTCAGCTCGAGGTTCGCGCTGTACTCGGCGTTCTCCTCGGCCGCGATCTCGGCCTTGGCGGAGTAGAGCACGTCACCGGCGGCCTTGAAACGCTCCCACAGAGCGTCATCCTGCTTCTTGCCGGCGCGCCCCGCACGCTTCCAGTCGTCGAGCAGCTGGCGGTAGGCGGGAACGCCGTCGCCGCCACGGGGCGCGAGCGCCTCGGCCTGCTCGATGAGCTGCTGCTTGCGGTTGCGCACGTCGCGGTGAGCCGAATCGAGCTCGGCGTAGAACGCCTTGCGGTGCTGCTCGAGAGTCGTGCGAGCCGCGCGGAACCGCTTCCAGAGCTCGTTGGCCTCACCCTTCGGGATGCGCGGCCCGTCGTGCTGGTGCGACTGCCACCGCGCGAAGAGGGCATCGAGCTCGGTCGTCGTCTGCTTCCACTGCGTCTTCGCGGGATCCTGCGCCGCGAGGGCCTCGGCCGCTTCGACGATCGCCGTCCGCTCGACGACGGCGGCCTCGGAGGCTGCCTTGTCTTCGGCGTTCTGCTGCTCGGTGAGTTCGTTCACCGTGCCGGAGAGCGCGCCGAGTCGCGTCTGCAGGGCCTCGAGGTCGCCGAGGGCGTTCGCCGTCGCGACCGTCGCGGTCAGCGCCGAGACGGCCTTCGCGATGTCGGGCGCCGGGGCGCCACGCCGGGCCCGCTGCTCGAGCAGGGTCACCTGGCCCGCGAGATCGGTGTACTTGCGCTCGAAGTAGGCGATGGCCTCTTCGGGCGTTCCGTCGGGGTACTGCCCTACGGCGCGTTCGCCGTCGCCTTCGCGTACGAAGACGGTGCCGGTCTCATCGACTCGACCCCAGGGGTGCTGTTCAGAAAAAGCCACGCGCCTCACCTTGTCGCATCCACGTCGCAGTCCGCTGCGACTCTGGCACTTAGCCTATTGCACCCGGCGGGCGCTGTTACTGGATCGTGAACCCGGTGATCGTGACGGGCACCGTCGGGGCACCGTCGGTCTGCCCGCCGGCGACTCCCTCGGACACGACGCCCTCGATCAGCTCGTCGAGTCCGCTCGTGACCCGTCCGATGACCGTGTAGGCGTCGTCGGCCGTGCCGATGGTCGAGTCCTCGTAGACGATGAAGAACTGGCTGCCGTGGCTGTACGGGTCGGCGGCGCGTGCCATCGCGATGGTGCCCGCGGGGTAGAGGGCGTCGGCCGGAGCGTTCTCGACGGGGCCGTAGGTGTAGCCCGGGCCGCCCGTGCCGTCGCCCGCCGGGTCGCCGCACTGCAGCACGAAGATGCCGGCGGTCGTCAGGCGGTGGCACGACAGGTCGTCGTAGAAGCCGGCCTGCACGAGCGAGATCTCGGAGGCGACGGCCTGCGGTGCCGCTGCTCCGTCGAGCTCGATGCTGAGGGGGATGTCGTTGAGCGTGAGCGTTCCCGTCCACGTGCGGTTCTCGGCGAGGTCAGGCGACGGCACGTCGCCGGAGTTCTGTCCCTCGGCGGGAGCCGTCGGGGTCGGCGTCGCCGTGGGGGAGGGCACGGGTTCCGGTGTGCCGGGTCCGCCCGAGAAGTAGGAGAGCTGCAGCGCGATGAGCAGAGCCGTCACGACCACGAAGACGGCGGCGACGACGATGTTGTCGCGCTTGCGTCGATTTACGGTGCGCTCGTGAGCGGCCTGTCGTGCTTGATACGCCCGAAGTCGGGTTCGCGCTTCACGGTCCTGCTTGTCGTTGGCTACCACGTGCACTCCTGTCGCTGCTGGCCGAGAAGAACTCTACCGGCGTACGCAGACCGAGCGGCTCCGTGTGTCGGAGGGGCGATCTACGCTGGGGAGCATGGCTTATTCCGGTACGGGACTCCGTCAGGGTTCGACGCCCCTCGCAGTGCGCATGCGGCCGTCGAGCCTCGACGAGGTCGCCGGCCAACGGCATCTGCTGACCCCGGGCTCGCCGCTCGTGGCTCTCGCGAGTGACGCGAGCGGAGAGAGCGGGTCGGTCTCCGTCATCCTCTGGGGTCCGCCCGGCACGGGCAAGACGACTCTCGCGCAAGCCATCGCCCGCTCGTCGGGTCGCAAGTTCGTCGAACTCTCCGCCGTCACGGCCGGCGTGCGCGACGTGCGCCAGGTGATGGAAGAGGCGCAGAGCTCGCGCGATCTCTACGGTGTGTCGACCGTCCTCTTCCTCGACGAGATCCATCGCTTCACGAAGGCTCAGCAGGACGCACTTCTCCCCGGGGTCGAGAACGGATGGGTCATCCTCGTCGCAGCGACGACCGAGAATCCGTCGTTCTCGGTCATCTCCCCGCTCCTGTCGCGCTCGTTGCTCCTCACCCTGGAACTCCTGAGCGACGACGATCTCGAGATCCTCGTCGATCGCGCGGTCGTCGATCCGCGTGGCCTGGCCGGTCGCTTCGAGCTCGAGACCGAGGCGCGCGAGGCGATCGTGCGTCTCGCGTCCGGTGACGCGCGCCGCGCTCTCACCGCGCTCGAAGCCGCATCGGTCTCGGCGTCGTCGTATGCGGAGTCCGCAGCGACGAGCGCCGAGAGCGATGAGGACGACGACGAGGACGACGAGGATGACGCGGTCGAGGCGCCGGCGAAGGCGAAGCCCGTCATCACAGCCGACATCGTCGCGCAGGCCGTCGACCGCGCGCTGCTCCGCTACGACCGCAACGGTGACGAGCACTACGACGTCATCAGTGCGTTCATCAAGTCGGTGCGCGGAAGCGACGTCGATGCGGCTCTGCACTACCTCGCACGCATGATCGAGGCCGGCGAGGACGCGCGGTTCATCGCTCGACGGATCATCGTGCTCGCCTCGGAAGACATCGGTATGGCCGACCCGACGGGGCTGCAGGTCGCCGTCGCCGCGGCCGATGCCGTGCAGCTCATCGGAATGCCCGAGGGGCGCATCCCCCTCGCGCAGGCCGTCGTCCATCTCGCAACGGCACCGAAGTCGAACGCCGCCTACCTCGGCATCGACCGGGCCATCGCCGACGTGCGGGCGGGCAAGGCGGGCCGGGTGCCGAAGCACTTGCGCGACGCGCACTACGCCGGCGCCAAGAAGCTCGGCCACGGCAAGGGCTACGTGTACCCCCACGACGACCCCATCGGTGTGTCGCGGCAGGAGTATTTGCCCGACGAGCTCCGCGGATCGACCTACTACCACCCCACCGAACACGGCAACGAGCGCGACGTGAGCGCCCGACTCGCCAAGATCCGGCGTATCGTGCGCGGCGAATCCTGAACGAGCGCTCGGCGTCGCACGATTTCCCGATGGTGCGTGGTAGCCTGTTCCTCGGCCTGAAGCCGGATTCACGCGTGCGGCTGCGCGGAACCACGGCGGGAGGGAACGACCTGTAGCCGGTTGTCCCGCGGCGAACCCCTCTGACTTCCCATCGGTGCGCGCGCGTGCCGATGATCTTCGTTCGAGAACATCTTTGAAAGGAAACCGTGTCTACCAAGTCACGTACCCGTAGCAAGACCCGCCTGTCGCGGTCGCTCGGTATCGCCCTCACCCCGAAGGCTGCTCGTTACCTCGAGAAGCGTCCCTACGCTCCGGGTGAGCACGGCCGCACCAAGCGCAAGGCAGACTCCGACTACGCGATCCGTCTGCGCGAGAAGCAGCGTCTGCGCGCCCAGTACGGCATCCGCGAGAAGCAGCTCCGCATCGCGTTCAACGAGGCCCGTCGCACCGACGGCCTGACCGGTGAGAACCTCGTCGAGCTGCTCGAGATGCGTCTCGACGCCCTCGTGCTCCGTGCCGGCTTCGCCCGCACGATCTCGCAGGCCCGCCAGTTCGTCGTGCACCGTCACATCCTCGTCGACGGCCAGCTCGTCGACCGCCCCTCGTTCCGCGTGAAGCCGGGTCAGCTCGTTCACGTCAAGGAGCGCAGCGAAGGCACCGAGCCGTTCCAGGTCGCAGCAGCCGGCGGTCACGTCGACGTGCTCCCCAAGGTTCCGAGCTACCTCGAGGTCGAGATCGACAAGCTGCAGGCTCGTCTCGTGCGTCGCCCCAAGCGCGCCGAGGTGCCCGTCACGTGTGACGTCCAGCTCGTCGTCGAGTACTACGCCGCTCGATAGAGCGAGTGTTCGACAGAAGGGGTCGCGGTTCGCCGCGGCCCCTTCTTCGTGCTCGATAGACTGGTCAGCGGTGCGTGTTCGCGCATCGATCCTCCGGCACTGAGGGAGCGGTACATGAAGAGCGTTCTGTGGCTGACGATCGGCGTCGTCGCCGGTTTCGTCATCGCGCACCAGGTGAACCAGACCACCGAAGGTCGTCGGTTCTTCGCGAACGTCGATCGCAAGGCCCGCGATTTCACCGAGGCCGTCTCCGAGGGCTACCACGCGCGCGAGGCCGAGCTTCGCGACGCGCGCTGATCTCCTTCTCGCTCTCCACCTGATCGAACCGAACGGAAACATGCAGACTGCCGACATCCGCCAGCGCTGGCTCGACTACTTCGGAACGCGCGGTCACACCGTCGTTCCCTCTGCGTCTCTCGTCAGCGATGACCCGACGCTCCTCTTCACGGTCGCCGGCATGGTTCCCTTCGTGCCGTACCTGACGGGTGTCGTGCCTGCTCCGTACCCCCGGGCCACGAGCGTGCAGAAGTGCATCAGGACGAACGACATTGAAGAGGTCGGCCACACGCCGCGCCACGGCACGTTCTTCCAGATGAACGGCAACTTCTCGTTCGGCGACTACTTCAAGGAAGGCGCGATCGGCTTCGCGTGGGAGCTGCTGACGTCGTCCGAGTCCGACGGCGGTTACGGCTTCGACCCGAAGGACCTGTGGGTCACCGTCTACAAGGACGACGACGAGGCCATCGCGCTCTGGAAGAAGATCGCCGGTCTTCCTGACGAGCGCATCCAGCGTCTCGACGAGGACACCAACTACTGGTCGACCGGCCAGCCCGGCCCGGCCGGCCCCTGCTCCGAGATCTTCTTCGACCGCGGCCCGGCCTACGGCGCCGACGGGGGACCGGCGACCGATGACGATCGCTACGTCGAGATCTGGAACCTCGTCTTCATGCAGTACCTCATCGACGACGTGCGCTCGAAGACCGACTTCCGCATCGTCAGCGAACTGCCGCGGAAGAACATCGATACCGGCATGGGTCTCGAGCGCGTCGCGTTCCTCAAGCAGGGCGTCGACAACATGTACGAGATCGACCAGGTTCGCCCTGTGCTCGACCGTGCCGCAGAACTCTCGGGTCGCCGCTACGGCGCTGTCCACGAGGACGACGTCCGTATGCGCGTCGTCGCCGACCACGTGCGCTCCTCGCTCATGCTCATGAGCGACGGCGTCGCCCCGTCGAACGAGGGCCGCGGCTACATCCTGCGCCGCCTCCTCCGTCGGAGTGTCCGCGCCATGCGCCTCCTCGGCGTCGAGGAGGCCACGTTCCCCGTGCTCTTCCCCGCGTCGCGCGACGCGATGAAGTCGGCGTACCCCGAGGTCGAGGCCGATTACGCGCGCATCGCTCAGCTCGCGCACGCCGAGGAGGAGACCTTCCTCCGCACGCTCGCCGCGGGCACGACGATCCTCGACCTCGCCGTGACGAAGACGAAGGATGACGGCGCGGCCCAGATCCCCGGCGACACGGCGTTCCTCCTGCACGACACCTACGGCTTCCCGATCGAGCTCACGCTCGAGATGGCCGACGAGGCCGGACTCACCGTCGACCGCGGAGCGTTCGACTCGCTCATGACGGCTCAGCGCACGCGCGCCAAGACCGATGCGAAGTCGAAGAAGAAGGCTCTCGCCGACCTCTCGGTGTACGGCGAGTTCCGCGCGCTCGGCGAGACGATCTTCCACGGGTACACCGAGCTCCGAGCCGACTCGTCGGTCCTCGGCATCCTCGTCGACGGTCTCCCCGTCCCTGCTGCGCGCGCCGGTCAGACGGCCGAGGTCATCCTCGCCGAGACCGCGTTGTACGCGGAGTCGGGCGGTCAGGCTGCCGACAAGGGCACGATCGTCGGAGACGGCTTCGAGCTCGAGGTGCTCGATGTGCAGAAGCCCGTCAAGGGACTCATCAGCCACACCGTGAAGGTCACGAGCGGCGAGGTCGGCGTCGGCGTCCGCGCGACGACCCTCGTCGACGAGGACTACCGCCGCGGTGCCACGCAGGCGCACTCGGGCACGCACATCGTGCACGCGGCCCTCCGCGACGTGCTCGGCCCGACCGCTCACCAGTCGGGCTCGTTCAACCGTGCCGGCTACCTGCGCCTCGACTTCGGCTGGAACAAGGCGCTCTCGGCCGAGACGAAGAGCGAGATCGAGGAGATCTCGAACAACGCCGTGCGCGACAACCTCGCCGTGACGACGCGTGAGCTTCCCCTCGACGAGGCCAAGGCGCTCGGTGCGATGGCGCTCTTCGGTGAGAAGTACGGCGACGTCGTGCGCGTCGTCGACATCGGCGGTCCGTGGTCACGCGAGCTCTGTGCGGGTACGCACGTGTCGACGAGTGCCGAGATCGGCATGATCAACATCATCGGCGAATCGTCGGTCGGTTCGACGAACCGCCGTGTCGAGTCGCTCGTCGGCCGTGAGGCGTTCTCGCAGTTCGCCGCCGAGCGCGCGCTCGTCTCGCAGCTGACGTCGAACCTCAAGACTCCGCCCGACCAGCTCATCGATCGTGTGTCCGACCTCGTGTCGAGCCTCCGCACGGCCGAGAAGAAGATCGCGGCTTTCGAGGCGCGCGCGCTGAGCGATCGCGTTCCCGCCCTCGCCCAGAAGGCCGTGCGCACGGGAGCCGTGCTGCTCGTCGCCGAGGCGATCGGCGAACTCGCCTCCGCCGATGAGCTGCGTGCACTCGTCACGGGCGTGCGTGAGCGGCTCCAGGCGGAGTCGGCCGTCATCGTGCTCGCGGCGTCGGTCGGCGGCAAGCCCGTCGTCATCGCGGCGACGACACCCGGTGCTCGTGACGCCGGCGCGAAGGCCGGAGCGCTCGTGCGCGTCGCGGCCGGCGTGCTCGGCGGCGGCGGCGGTGGCAAGGACGACCTCGCCCAGGGCGGTGGAACGGATGTCGCGGCGCTGCCCGCCGCGCTCGATGCCGTGCGGAACGCGGTCTCCGGCTGATGCGGCAGGGAGTCCGACTGGGTGTCGACGTCGGTCGCGCTCGCGTCGGGCTCGCCCGCAGCGATCGTGACGGCCTGCTCGCGACGCCCGTCGAGACGGTCGCCCGCGACTTGAAGGGCTCGGCCGACGTCGATCACATCGTGGCGGTCGCGCGTGACCTCGAGGTGCTCGAGATCATCGTCGGCCTTCCGATCGCCCTGTCGGGCGCGCACACGGCGTCGACGCAGGACGCGCTCGAGTTCGCCGAACGGCTCGCCACCGCGATCGACACCCCTGTGCGGACGGTCGACGAACGCCTCTCGACGGTGTCCGCCCATGCCGCTCTGCGATCGGCGGGCCGTAAGACCAAGACCCATCGCTCGGTCATCGATCAGGTAGCCGCGGTTATCATTGTGCAGCACACCCTCGATGCCGAGCGTGCGACGGGCATCGCTCCGGGCGCGCTCCTCGACGCGAACGAAGGACTCTAAAACGTGTCATTGCCGCCGTCCTCCGGGCCGAACGACGAGTCGTCGCCGCGAGACGATCACTCGCTCGATTGGAACGCGATGATCGGCGGTGAGCCCCGAGCCGACACGTCGCCGGGCGCCGCAGCTCCGACGCCGGCCGCGGCACCGCAGCCCCAGAGCAGACGTGAGGCCCGGCAGGCCGCGCAGCGCACGCACGACCTCGACGAGCACCTGACGGCGGCACCCGTGAAGGGTGGTCGCAGCGCTCGACGCGCCGAGTTCGGCGTCGTCGAGGTCGAGACGAAGCCGAAGCGCGGTGCGTGGGGCTGTCTCATCGCCCTCCTCGTCGTCATCGGTCTCCTCGTCGCGGCGTTCTTCCTCGTGCAGGGACCGTTCAACGACTTCATGGCGCGATTCCAGCCGGCCGCCGACTACGAGGGATCGGGCACGGGCGAGGTGACCTTCATGATCACCGAGGGCGACACCGGCACGACGATCGCGACGGGTCTGCACGATCAGGGCATCACCGCGTCGTTCGACGCCTTCTACGACCTCGTCGTCGCGACCTCGCCGGCCCCCGTCTTCCACCCGGGCGCCTACACGATGGCCGAGAAGATGAGTTCGCGAGCAGCCCTCGACGCTCTGCTCGACCCCGCGAACCGACTCGAGAGCACGTTCGTCATCCCCGAGGGGACGGCGGCGCCCGAGGCGCTCGAGCGTGCGGCGGAGGGCACCGGCATCCCGCTCGCCGATCTGCAGGCCGCGGCCGCCGACTACGGCGCGTACGGGCTTCCCGCCGAGGCGACGGGTGTCGAGGGATTCCTCTTCCCCGCGACGTACACCTTCGACCCGGGCGCGACGGCGACGCAGGTCATCCAGACGATGGTCGATCGCACGTTCCAGGCGCTGACGTCGGCGGGCGTCGACCCGGCGAACTATTGGAACACGATCATCCTCGCCTCGATCGTGCAGCGCGAGGCCGGCTCCGACCAGAACGACTTCCCGAAGATCGCGCGCGTGTTCCAGAACCGACTCGACCAGGGCATGAACCTGCAGTCGGACGCGACCGTCGCCTACGGCACCGGCAACACGCACACCGTGTGGACGACCGACGAGGAGCGTGCCGACGCGTCGAACCTCTACAACACGTACGCGAACCCGGGCCTGCCCGTCGGCCCCATCGGCAACCCGGGCGACGTCGCGATCGCGGCGGCCCAGACGCCGGCCGACGGCCCCTGGCTCTTCTTCGTGCCGATCAACCTCGACACGGGCGAGACGGTCTTCTCCGAAACGGTCGATCAGCACGACGCCGCCGTGCAGCAGCTGCAGGACTGGTGCCGCGCGAGCGACGAGAACGCGGCCCGGTGTGAGTGAGCCGTCGGGCCGGAGGCTCGCCGTCCTCGGCTCGCCGATCGCCCACTCGAAGAGCCCGGCCCTGCACGCCGCCGCCTACCGGGTGCTCGGACTCGACTGGAGCTACGAGCGCATCGAGGTCGACGAGCGCGGTCTCGCCGACTTCCTCGATTCGCGGGATGACTCCTGGCGCGGATTCTCGCTCACGATGCCGTTGAAGGTACGCCTGCGGGAGCTCGCCGACGAGTCCGATCGGCTCGCGACCCTCAGCGAGGCCGCCAACACCCTCGTTTTCGACGGCGCCGAGCGACGTCGCGTCGTCTTCAACACCGACGTCGAGGGCATCGTTCGTGCACTCGCCGAGTCGGGTGTCGACCGAGCGGAGCGCGTCGTCGTGCTCGGCGGGGGAGCGACGGCGTCATCCGCTCTGCTCGCGAGCGCCGCCCTCGGTGCCGTGTCGGTGCAGATCGCCGTGCGCACACCCGCGAAGGCGACCGGGCTCGTGAAGCTCGGCTACGACGCCGGCATACCCGTCGACGTCGTGCCGTTCGATGCGGTCGCCGACGAGGCCGACCTCGTCATCGCGACGCTGCCGGGCGGCGCTCGGCTCGACGCCGACCTGCCGCTGTCGCTCGTCTCACGCTCGACCCTCTTCGACGTCGCCTACGATCCGTGGCCGAGTTCCCTCGCCGAGCGGTGGACGGATGCCGGCGGCCGCGCCATCTCGGGACTCGGCATGCTGCTGCACCAGGCGCTCGTCCAGGTGCGCATCTTCGTCGCGGGCGACCCCGCCGTGCCGCTCGCCGACGAGGAGCGCGTGCTGCAGGCGATGCGCGACGCGATCTCCTGACGACTCCGCAACACGGGCGGGCCGTCTCCGGCGCTGTGGGAGGATGGTGACCATGCTGCGTTGGCTCACTGCGGGTGAATCCCATGGTCCCGAACTCGTCGCCATTCTCGAAGGGCTCCCCGCCGGAGTTCCCGTGAGTCTCGACGGTGTCCGCGAGGACCTCGCGCGTCGGAAGCTCGGTTACGGGCGCGGCGCGCGCATGAAGTTCGAGCAGGACGAGCTCGCGATCTCGGGCGGCGTCCGTCACGGTCTCACCCTCGGAAGCCCGATCGCGCTGCGCGTCGGCAACACCGAGTGGCCGAAGTGGGCCGAGGTCATGAGCCCGGAGCCGCCCGCTGATTCCGAGCGCGTCGGCCGGGGCCGCGGTGCACCCCTGACGCGCCCGCGCCCGGGTCACGCCGACCTCGTCGGTATGCAGAAGTACGGCTTCGACGACGCGCGGCCCGTCCTCGAGCGCGCGAGCGCCCGTGAGACCGCAGCTCGTGTCGCCCTCGGTGCCGTCGCGCGCGCGTTCCTCGGCGAGCTCGGCATCCGTCTCGTCTCGCACACCCTCGCCGTCGGCACGGTGCGCTCGCCCGAGGGCAGCGCCCTTCCGGGGCCCGACGACGTCGCGCTGCTCGACGCCGACCCGCTGCGATGCTTCGACCCCGCCACGAGCGCGCTCATGGTCACCGAGGTCGACGGTGCGCACAAGGACGGCGATACGCTCGGCGGCGTCGTCGAGGTGCTCGCCTACGGTGTGCCCCCGGGTCTCGGCTCGCACGTGCACTGGGACCGCAGGCTCGATTCCCAGCTCGCCGGCGCGCTCATGGGCATCCAGGCGATCAAGGGGGTCGAGGTCGGCGACGGCTTCCTCACCACGACCCGACGCGGCTCGGCCGCTCACGACGAACTCGTGCTGGGCGACGGCGTCATCTCGCGCACGAGCGACCGTGCCGGCGGAACCGAGGGCGGCATGAGCACGGGCACCGTACTGCGCGTGCGCGCGGGCATGAAGCCCATCGCGACCGTTCCGCACTCGCTGCGCACCGTCGACGTCGCCTCGGGAGAGGCCGCTGCCGCCCACCACCAGCGTTCCGATGTCTGCGCCGTCCCGGCCGCGGGCGTCGTGGCCGAGGCGATGGTGGCGCTCACGCTCGCCAACGCCGTGCTCGAGAAGTTCGGTGGCGACTCGATCGTCGAGACGCGCCGCAACCTCGACTCGTACCTCGCGTCGATCCCCGTCGGACTGCACACGGCGGCCGATGTCGCTCGGTGATCGCGCGGCACTGCCGCTCGTCTTCATCGGACCGATGGCTGCGGGCAAGTCGAAGATCGGTCGTCGGGTCGCACGCGGCCTCGGCGTACCCTTCATCGACACCGACCAGCGCATCGTCGCCCAGCACGGACCGATCGAGCAGATCTTCACCCGCGACGGCGAGGAGCGCTTCCGCCAGATCGAGCGCGAGGTCGTCGCCGATGCACTCCGTGAGCAGGCGGTCGTGTCGCTCGGCGGCGGTGCCGTCCTCGACGTCGATACGCAGGCCGAGCTCGCCGGCGCATCCGTCGTCTACGTCACGGTGAGCGCCGCCGCGGTGGCCGAGCGGCTCGCGGGCACCGACCGGCCCCTCGTCGCCGGAGACGGCGTGGCGGCCTGGGAACGCATCTTCACGGCCCGTCGGCCGATCTACGAACGACTCGCCACTCTCACGATCGATTCGTCGAGGACGCCCATGATGCGTCTCGTCGACCACGTCGTCGCGTGGCACAAGGAGGAGCAACGATGAGCGACACGACCGAGATCCGCGTCGGCGGCGACGAGGGGTACCCGGTGCTCGTCGGGCACGGGGTGCTCGACTCGATCGGCGATCACCTGGGCGATGCGCGCAAGGTGCTCATCGTGCACACGCCGACGCTCGGGGCCAAGGCCGCCGCGCTTCGCGAGGCCCTGAGCGACCGCTTCGAGGCCCTGCTCGCCGAGGTCCCCGATGCCGAGGCCGCCAAGCGCGTCGAGGTGGCGGCGTTCTGCTGGCAGGTCATGGGGCAGGCCGACTTCACGCGCACGGATGCCGTCATCGGCTTCGGCGGCGGTGCCGTGACCGATCTCGCCGGCTTCGTCGCGGCGACGTGGTTGCGCGGAGTGCGACTCGTGCAGGTTCCGACGTCGGTGGCCGGCATGGTCGATGCGGCCGTCGGCGGCAAGACGGGCATCAACACGAACGAGGGCAAGAACCTCGTCGGCGCTTTCTACGCCCCCGCGGCCGTCATCTGCGACTTCGACACCCTCGACACCTTGCCGCGCAACGAGATCCTCGCGGGCTTCGCCGAGATCGTGAAGGCGGGCTTCATCTACTACCCCGAGATCCTCGACATCATCGAGGCGGATGTCGCGGTCGCGACCGATCCGTCGACGCCCGAGTTCCGTCGAGTCGTCGAACTCGCGATCGATATGAAGGCCCGCGTCGTGAGCGAGGACTTCACCGAGAAGGGGCTCCGCGAGATCCTCAACTACGGCCACACGCTCGGTCACGCGATCGAGCACGCCGAACGCTACCGCTGGCGGCACGGCGCGGCCGTCGCCGTCGGCATGGTGTTCGCCGCCGAGCTCAGCCGTCTCGCGGGCCGGCTCCCCGACGCCGTCGTCGACCGTCACCGCTCGATCCTCGAATCGTTGACGCTCCCGACCTCGTACCCGGCGGGCCGCTGGCCGACGCTCCTCGCGACGATGCAGCGCGACAAGAAGGCACGCGCGGGCGCTCTGCGCTTCATCGTGCTCGACGACCTCGCGCGCCCGACGGTGCTCCGCGCTCCCGATCAGTCGCTCCTCTTCGCGGCGTACCAGGAGACGGCCGAGTGAGCGCGTCTCGCTAGGCTGATTCCATGACGACGATCCTCGTGCTCTCGGGCCCCAACCTCGGTCGACTCGGCACCCGTGAGCCCGAGGTCTACGGCCACGCGACGCTCGCCGATCTCGAGGCGTCCCTCGCGTCATCCGCCGAGGCCGTCGGTGTCGACATCGACTTCCGGCAGACGGATGACGAGGGCGAGCTCATCCGCTGGCTGCACGCCGCCGTCGACGCTCGGACGCCCGTCGTCCTGAACCCCGCGGCGTTCACCCACTACAGCTACGGGTTGCGCGACGCGGCCGCGCTCGTCACGAGTGCCGGCCTCCCTCTCATCGAGGTGCACCTCTCGAACCCGCACAGCCGCGAGACGTTCCGTCACACGAGCGTCATCTCCGGTGTCGCGACCGGCGTGATCGCCGGATTCGGCGCGGACTCGTACCGACTCGCCGTCGAACAGGTCGTGCGGATCGTCGGGTAAACTCGTCGGGGCCCGTTCCGGGCCGCGAACTTTCCCAATCGAATGGATCACCATGGCTTCCACCGCTGACATCAAGAACGGCGTCGTGCTCTCGATCGACGGACAGCTCTGGAGCGTGATCGAGTTCCAGCACGTCAAGCCGGGCAAGGGTGGCGCGTTCGTCCGCACGAAGCTCAAGAACGTCGTGAGCGGCAAGGTCGTCGACCGTACGTACAACGCGGGCGCGAAGATCGATATCGAGAACGTCGACCGCCGCGACTACACGTACCTCTACAACGACGGCGACAGCTTCGTCTTCATGGACGCGACCGACTACGACCAGATCTCGGTCTCGTCGACGGTCGTCGGCGACGCCGCCAACTTCATGCTCGAGAACCAGTCGGTCACCGTCGCGCTCAACAACGGCAACCCGCTCTACGTCGAGCTCCCCGCGTCGGTCGTCCTCGAGATCACCTACACCGAGCCGGGCCTCCAGGGCGACCGCTCGACGGGTGGCACGAAGCCCGCGACGGTTCAGACGGGCTACGAGATCCAGGTGCCGCTGTTCCTCGAGACGGGCACCAAGGTCAAGGTCGACACCCGGACGGGCGACTACCTCGGCCGCGTGAACGACTAGTGTCGGCGCGCACGAAGGCGCGCAAGCGCGCCCTGGACATGCTGTACTCCGCCGACATGCGGCAGGTCGACGTCGAGCAGGTCCTCGTCGCCGAGGCCGAGCGTGCCGTCAGCGAGCCCGATCGGGCTGCCTCGTGGCTCTACGCGCGCGAGATCGTCGACGGCATCGTCGATCACCGCTACGAGATCGATGAGCTCATCGAGACCCACTCCCACGGGTGGACGCTCGATCGCATGCCGGCCGTCGACCGTGCACTCGTGCGCATCGGCGTGTGGGAGATCGTCTTCAACGACGCCGTCCCCGACGCCGTCGCCATCTCCGAAGCGGTGGAGGCGGCGACCGTCCTCTCCACCGATGACTCCGCGGGTTTCGTGAACGGACTTCTCGCGGCGATCTCCAACGCGAAAGGCTGACCCGTGCGCCGACCCCTCACGCGGACGACCGCTGTACTCGCCCTCGCCCTGACGGCGACGTTCGCCCTCTCTGCGTGCTCCCCGTTCGGCGGGGCCGCTCCGGCACCCACTCCGACCGTCGCGCTCCCGACGGGCACGTCGGGCGCCGCCGACTTCGATGCCTTCTCGCTCGTGGTCGGCAACGGCTCGACCCCGGTCTCGGTGTACCTCGACCCCGCGTGCCCCCACTGCGCGAGCCTCGAAGACGCCGCAGGCGAGACCCTCGCCGAGCTCGCGACGACGGGCGACATCCGGTACTCGATCCACCCGCTCACGTTCATGGATCGCAACTCCGACTCGATGTATTCGTCGCGAGCCGCTTCCGCGATGACGTGCGTCGCCGTCGAAGCGTCGTCGAGCCTCACCGACTTCGTCGCTGCCGTGTTCGAGAACCAGTCGAGCCAGCTCGACGACGCCGGTCTCGCCGAGCTCGCCGACGGAGTCGGAGCCTCGGCCGCTGCCGACTGCATCGCCGATCAGACGTACGTCGCGTGGGCGCAAGCCGGCACGGCTGCGGCCCTGACCGGGCCGATCGCCGATGCCGAGATCGAGAAGGTCCAGGGCACACCGACGATCCTCGTGAGCGGACGCCCCTACGAGGGCGACATCACCGACGTCGATGAGATCCGCGACTTCATCGCGTCGGACGGTCGCTGAGCGGGCACACTGGTGCGATGACATCCGTCGTCGTCTCCGTGCGCACGGTCTTCGCCGCGTTCACGCGCACCCGGCTCTTCCGCCGCTGGGCTCCTCGCGTCCTTCCGCCGATCGAGCGCTGGCTCGAGCGCGTCTCGGCCGGCCGGGTGCAGCTCAGTGCGTTGCTCGTGCCCTCGCTCGTGCTGTATTCGAGGGGAGCGCGCTCCGGGGCGACGCGGGAGACGCCTCTCATGTACACCGCGGACGGGCACGGGCGGGCTCTCGTCGCGGGCACGAGTTTCGCTCGCGAGCGGCATCCGGCCTGGACCTACAATCTCCTCGCGCATCCCGAGGCGGAGATCTCGGTGCGCGGTCGACGGATGTCGGTTCGAGCGGATTCCCTCGACCCCGCCGAGCGGGAGGAGGCCTGGCGGCTCATCGAGCGCCAGTGGCCGGGGTACCGGGCGTATGAGCGTTCGAGCGGACGCGATGTGCGGGTATTCCGTTTGACTCCGACGTCCGTGATCTGAGCAGGTTGCCGCGCACCCGCCGTGCCACGGGCTTCCTTCAGGTGCCCGCCGTAGGGTCGACGCATGACCGACCGTGAACCCGTCTACCGTGCAGCGATCATCGCCGGACGGGGGCTCTTCGGCTTCTGGCGACTGAAGCCGACGGTCGAGGGAGCCGAGCACCTGCCCCGGAGCGGGGGAGCGGTGCTCGCGATGACGCACTTCGGCTACCTCGACTTCGCTCTCGTCGAGTGGGTGACGTGGCTCACCAACCGCCGACGCGTGCGATTCATGGCGAAGAAGAGCGTCTTCGAGAAGCCCGTCGTCGGTGCCCTCATGCGCGGCATGCGTCACATCAGCGTCGACATGTCCGCGGGTGCCGCGGCCTACGCGACGGCCGTCGAGGCGCTGCGACGCGGCGAGCTCATCGGCGTCTTCCCCGAGGCCGGTGTGAGTGCGTCCTTCACGGTGCGCGACCTGAAGACCGGTGCCGTGCGGCTCGCGGCCGAGGCGGGCGTGCCCGTCATCCCCGTCGCCGTGTGGGGCGGCCACCGTCTCATGACGAAGCGGCGGAAGGTCGGATTCTTCGAACGCTTCGGCGTTCCCGTCTCGTTCGCCGTCGGCGCGCCGATCACTGTCGCGAGCGACGCCGATGCCCGAGAGAGCACGAATCGACTGCGCACGACTCTGCAGGATCTCGTGACGGGTCTGCAGGAGCGCTACCCGGTGTCCGGCGCGGGCCAGTGGTGGCAACCCCGCGCGCTGGGCGGCAGCGCCCCGACTCCCGACGAAGCGGCGGAGGCCGATGCCGAGCGCGATCGACTGCGGGCCGCGCGCGGGTGAGTCAACCCCCGACGGCGGAGGCACCGCGCCGCTAGCCTGATCCGATGGATACCTCTGAACCCGCGAAGAAGCCGTCGGCCATCGTGACTCGCGTCCAGGGCGTCATCCGCTGGGCTCTCGCGACGAAGCCCGCTCGTGCGTTCCTGCTCTATCAGGAGCACCACGGCGCGATGCTCGCCGACAGCGTCACCTATCGGGCGCTCTTCTCCGTCTTCGCGGGCGTCTTCCTGGGCTTCGCCGTCGCGGGCCTCTGGCTCGCCGGCAACGACGACGCGATGGCGGCTCTCGTCTCGGCCCTCGACTCGGCGATCCCCGGTCTGGTCGGCGATGGCGGTCTCATCGACCCCGACGATCTCGTGCAGCCCCTCGCCTTCGGTCTCACGGGTGCCATCGCCCTCGTCGGTCTCATCGGCACCGCGATCGGTGCGATCGCCTCGCTCCGCACCGCGATCCGTTCGCTCGCCGACAAGCCGGCCGATACGACGTTCTTCGTGTGGGTCATGCTCCGAGACCTGGCCCTCGCCCTCGGATTCGGAATCGCCCTCGCCGCGGCGGCCGTCGTGACGTTCTTCAGCACGACCGCCCTCGGCGTCGTCTTCGGGTGGATCGGTGTCGGCACGGCCGATCCCGTCGCGAGCATCGGCACGCGCATCGTCTCGATCCTCGTCATCTTCGCAATCGACACGGTCGTCGTCGCCGTCATGGTGCGGCTGCTCTCGGGGCTCAAGCCCTCAGCGCGATCGCTCTGGACGGGGGCGCTCCTCGGCGGTGCCGGCCTCACGGTGCTCCAGGTGCTCTCGAGCCTCTTCGTCGGCGGTGCGTCGAGCAACCCGCTGCTCGCGTCGTTCGGGTCGATCATCGCGCTGCTCATCTGGTTCAACTTCTCGAGCCAGGTCATCCTCATCGCGGCCGCCTACGTCATCACCGGTGTCGACGAGGAGCACGACCGGGTCGCCGCGCGCTTCGGCTCGCCGACACCGGCCGTGCGCCGCGTGCGCCGTGCCGAGCGTCGCGCCGCCGACGCCGCCCGCGAGCTGACCGAGGCTCGCGAGGCCGAGGCGAAGGAGCGCGGCGCCTGATCGACGCGGCGTCGCCCGCCGGGATTATCATCGACCCATGGCATCGACGCCCACGACCATCGACGAGTACATCGCGGGGTTCCCCGACGACGTGCAGCAGATCCTCGCGCAGATCAGACAGACCCTGCACGAGGTCATCCCCGATGCCGACGAAAAGGTGCGGTACGGCATGCCGGCGCTCATGCTCGGCGGGCGCTACGCCGTCCACTTCGCGGCGTGGAAGAAACACGTCGGCCTCTACCCGATCCCCGTCTTCGACCACGAGCTCGAATCCGAGGTCACGCCCTTCCGCTCGGGCACCGACTCCGTCAACTTCCCCTACTCGCGACCCATTCCGTTCGACCTCATCCGGCGGATCGGCGCGGGCATCGAGAAGGCGCGGCGCGGCCGCGACGCCGCGGACGACTGACCCCGTGCCGGCGCCTGACGCGTTCGACGTGCGTGAGTTCGCGCGTACGGCGCAGGGGCGACTCCGTGACGAGTGGAGCGCGGCGGAGCTCGGCGGTGTGGCGCCGAGCGATCTCCGGATGATCACGTTCCTCCTCCGCATCGAGGGCGGCACCATGGCGTACCTCCGGAACGTGCTCGTGACGCCGATGCACAAGGACGCGCGGGTCACGGCGTTCCTCGTGACGTGGGCGTTTGAGAAGTTCTGGATCGCCGATGCCCTCGGCTTCGTGCTCGACGCGAACGGTGCGGCGGTCCCGGCTGCGACGGGCGCGGTCGAACCGCGGCCGAGTGGTCGGTCGAGGCGCGGGCCGGTGTCGCGCGCCGTGGGCGCGATCGCCTCGGGAGAGACGCTTATCGCCGCTCATCTCGCCTCGAGCCTCGTGAGCGATGCCGTCGTGCGCGCGGGGTACGCGACGCTCGCGGCATCCACACCGGCGGTCGCCGCCGTCGCTGCGCGCCTGAGCGCGGTCGACGAACGTCACGCACGCTTCTTCAGATCCGAGGTCGATCGGCGGCTCGCCGCCTCGGCGCGTGCCGTGTCGCTGGCGCAGCGCGAACTGCGGCGCGAGACCTATCCGCTCGGCGCCGCCGACCTCTCGGACGACGAACGCCGCTTCTTCGGTTCCCGACTCGCCGAGTCGGGAGCGGATGCGCTGCTCGAGGCCGAGCTCCGTGACGTCGGACACGTCGATGCGCCGACGATTGATCGCGTGATGTCGGGGCTCCTCCGTCATCCGTCGCCGTAGACTGACCCCACGATTCCGCTGGGAGGACGCCGTGGCCTTCGACATCGACCGGTACGCCGAGACATCCGTCGCCGTCGCGTGGGACGACCTCGACTTCGAGTCCTTCCGCACGAACCCGCTGCCGTCCGACTCGCTCCGCACCCTCCGCTACATGACCGACGTCGAGTACCACACGGTCTGCTACACGCGCGATCTGCTGACGACCCCGTCGCACCGCGAGGCCGACGTGAGCGCGTTCATGACGATGTGGAACCGCGAGGAGTTCTGGCACGGCGAGGCCCTCGCCGCGGTCCTCGCGCTCCACGACATCACCGTCGATTTCGACGAGATCAAGGCGGGGCGGCTGAAGCTCGGTTGGAAGGACCGCCTCGACCCCATCAAGCAATCGGTGCTCGGCGCACTCGTCGGCGACGACTTCATCGCCGTGCACATGTCATGGGGTGCGGCCAACGAGTGGTCGGCGATCACCGCGTACAACCGCATGGCCGCACTCGAGGAGCACCCGGTGCTCGCCGAGCTGCTCCGTCGCATCGCGAAGCAGGAGGCCCGCCACGTCGCGTTCTACACGTCACAGGCGCGTGTGCGTCTCGCGGCGAGTCCGCGGGCGCAGAAGATCACCCGATTTGCACTCAGCCGCTTCTGGGCGCCCGTCGGTTCGAGCATCATGGACCCGGTCGAGGTGTCGCACGTCATGGGTCAGCTCATGAGCGGACCCGAGGGGCGGAAGGCCGCGAAGAAGGTCGACGACTCGATCAGCGGCATGCCCGGCCTCGAGGGCCTCACGATCGTGCAGGACGCGCTCGATTCGCTCGGCGTCGCCTGAGCGGTTCAGGCGAGGCGCGTGGTGCTCGAGGGCAGTCGCTTCGAGGTGCCCGCGATGTCGCCGTGCACCTCGATGTGCAGGCGCTCCATGCGCTCGTCGAGTTCGGCGGCCGTGTGGGCCGCATCGGTCAGGCGCTCGAGGAGCGACTCGGGCACCTGCTTGTCGTACTTGTAGTAGATCTTGTGCTCGAGGCTCGCCCAGAAGTCCATCGCGATCGTGCGGATCTGCACCTCGACCGCGACGGGCTCAGGGCCCGTCGAAAGGAAGACGGGCACCTCGACGATGACGTGGAGGCTCTTGTAGCCGTTCGGCTTCGGCTCGGCGATGTAGTCCTTGACGGTGAGGACCCGCACGTCCTCCTGATTCGTCAGCAGCTCGAAGAGCCGGTAGACGTCGGAGACGAAGCTGCAGGTCACGCGCACGCCGGCGATGTCGGTGATCGTCGCGCGGATCGACTCGAACGACGGCTCGATGCCCTTCCGCGAGACCTTGTCGATGACGCCCTCGAGGGTCTTCAGACGGCTCGAGATGTGCTCGATGGGGTTGTAGTCGTGCGCCTGGCTGAACTCCTCGCGGAGGATCGACAGCTTCGTGATGACCTCGTCCATGCCGAACTTGTAGCGCAGCATGAACCGCTCGGTCTCTTCGCGGAGGGCGCGCATCTCGTCGAGGGTCTCGCCGTCGAGCGAAGCGAGGGTGCGGCGGGCGCGGAGCGTGAGGAGGCCGGCTGAACTGGGGACGGCGTCGTCGATCGAGGTCACACGTCAACCGTACGACGTGACCCTGAACGATTGGCCTGATTCACTCGCCGTCGAGGTAGAACCACGCGCCGTCCTCGCGCACGAAACGGCTCGTCTCGTGCTGAGAGCCCCGCGCATCGGGGCCGCGGTAGTAGGCCGTGAAGGCGACGACGCCCGCGGTTTCGAGAGGTCCGCCCGCCTCGGTGCGCTCGATGTCGAGCCGGTACCAGCGGATGTCGGCGTCGAGGTCGATCGTCTCGGGGCGCGTCGACGGGTGCCAGGTGCGCACGAGGTAGTCGGCGTCGCTCACCGCGAATGCGCTGAACCTCGATCGCATGAGCTGCACCGCCGTCGGTGCTACGCGCTCTCCGCGGTGCAGCGGACCGCAGCACTCGCCCCAGGTCAGGCCGCTCAGGCAGGGGCAGCGCAGCGTGTCATCCATCCCTCCATTCTCATGGTTCACCCGGGCTCTCCCCATGGCACGTCCAGAATCGTCGGTGAGACTGTCGGCTTTGCGTCATCCGCCTGCTCGGATGTCGCCTCCCTGCCCCCGACCGGAAGCCGACACCCCTCCCCGATGCAGCCCCCCATGCCCGAGAACCCGCCCGTGCCCACCCGTGCCGCCCTTCGTCGCAGCCGATCGCGACGCCGCAGGATCCAGGTCGCCGCCGCCTCGCTCGTCGCCCTGGGAGCGATCGCCGGGTCGGGCGTCGCCGTCCACGGCGCCATCCAGACCCAGTCCGCCGAGGCCGCGACCCGCGTGCTCACGGATGCCGGCGGCTTCTCGCACGATCAGCTCGAGGTGTACGACGCGATCGGCGAGGCTCGCACCCATCGGGCAGCTGAGACGACCATCGCGATGGCCGAGGACGCCCTCGCGGCCGCCGACGGCAAGGTCGACGCGTCGTCGCTCGCGGCATCCGTCGCCTCGCTCGGCGAGTACACCTCGCTCGACGCGAGCGCGGTCGCCTCCCTCGCCCAACAGACCCGCGAGCAGATCGAATCCACCCAGTCGGCCGTCGCCGCCTACGAGCAAGCCGAGGCGGAAGCCGCTGCCGCTCTCGCCGCGGCCAACACCCCCGACGGCGCGCGAGCGACGGCCGCGGCCCTCGCCTCCGAGCTGTACGGGTGGGGCAGCGGCGAGTTCAGCTGCCTCAACAGCCTGTGGCAGAAGGAATCGGGCTGGAACTACCAGGCGTACAACGCGTCGAGCGGCGCGACAGGCATTCCCCAGTCGTTGCCCGGAAGCAAGATGGCGACCGCCGGAGCGGACTGGGAGACGAACGCCGCGACGCAGATCCGCTGGGGCCTCGACTACATCGCGCGCGCCTACGGTTCGCCGTGCTCGGCCTGGTCGCATTCGCAAGCGGTGAACTGGTACTGACGACACGAAGGCGGGACCCTGGGGTCCCGCCTTCGCTTCGTGCGTGCGCTGCTAGACGTCGGTCGCGGCCGAGCGGCGTCGACGCTGCAGGAGCAGCAGGCCGCCCGCGAGCAGTGCGACGACGACGGCGAGAGCCGCCCCGATCGACACGCCCGTGCTCGCGAGATCGCCCGGCGTCGGCGCGGAGCCCGGCGTTCCGGAGCCGGCCCCCGGGCCGCCGCCCGGGCCTTCGGCGGCGACGACCGTCACGGCGACCTCGATCGGCTCGAGGCCGACCGAGTCGATGACGAGTCGGTGTGCGCCGAGCTCGATGTCGGCCGGGATCGCGATCTCGAACGACGTCGACCCCGTGGCGTCGGCCGCGGGCACCTCGGCGACGATCGGCTGCGAGTACAGCGTCGCCGTGATCTGCTGACCCTCGGTGAGACCGGTGACGGTCGCCTTCAGCGTGTCGCCGGGGGAGAGGGTCGCCGCCTCGAGAGCGACATCCGCCCAGTCGGTTCCCGCCACGACGGCACGGCCGAGCGGTGCGGGGTCGACGCCCTCGAACTCCTGGAAGTACGAGACCGCCGCGACGAGGTCGATCTGACCCGTGTCGGCGCGGTTCGCCCCCGAGGCGAGAGTCGAGAAGTTGTCGCCTCCGCCCGCGAGGAACGAGTTCACGGCGACGCGGAAGACGTCGTCGCTCTCGATCGCGGCACCCTCGAACGACATCGAGACGATGTGCTCGCCGCGGGCGGCGTCGGGCTCGTAGACGTAGCTGAAGCCCTCCGAGACGCCGAGGTGGAGCTTCGGGCGGCTCGAGCCGTCGGGCTGCCACTGCTCCTCGAGCACCGACTTCAGCTGCGCTCCCGTGAGGTCCATCGTGACGAGGGTGTTGCCGAACGGCTGGGTCTCGGCCACGTCGCGGTAGGTCACGACGCCATCGGTTCCGTAGATCAGGTCGGCACGCACGCCGCCCGGATTCATGAGGGCGATCTGCGCCGGGGTACCGCCGAACGACTCGTTCGACGTCGCCCACAGCTGCTGATCGGCGACGAGGTTGCCGAGCGACGACTCGACACCGCGATCCGAGCCCGACGGCGTTCCGCCGCGCAGGATGTCGGCCGAGATGGTGCCGATGGGGCGGGCGCCGACGGTCTCGGCCTCGGCGACGGCGGCGGCGACGATCGCCGCGACCTCGGCGTTCTCCGGGAAGAGCGGCGCGGTTCCGTCGTGCAGGGGGACGATCGCGCCGTCTGCCGCGAGCACGCGGCCGTCGGCCGGGTCGACCTCGAGGGTCAGGCGACCGAGGTCGCTTCCGTACTTACCGGCCTGGATGACGGGACGCTCGACGCCCTCGGCCCAGCCGTCGACCGCGAACGAGCACGAGTACACCTGGTGCGTGTGCGCCGAGACGATCGCGTCGATCGACGGCGATGCACCGCGCGCGAGGGCGCCGAAGTCGCTCGTCGACGCCGCGAGGTCGTCGCACGAGGTCGTCGCGTTGCCGTCGTGGGCGAGGAGCACGATGACGTCGGCCTCACCGTTCGCAGAGTCCCCGTCGCTCAACTGGGTGGCGACGCGGTTGGCGGCCTCCAGTTGGTCGCCGAACTCGATGTCGGCGATTCCGGCCGGATCGACCATGTTCGCCGTGTCGGGGGTGACCGTGCCGATGAAGGCGACGCTCACGCCGTCCTTCTCGGTGATCCAGTACTCGTCGAGAACCGGTGTCGTCGTCCCTGCGGCGTAGACGTTCGCACCGAGCGCGTAGCGCGAGTCGCCGTACCGCGGGATCACGCGATCCTCGAGATCACTCCATCCGGCGTCGAACTCGTGGTTGCCGACGGCGCCGACGTCGAGGCTCGAGGCGATGAGCGCGTCGATCGTCGGGTTGTCCTGCTGCGAGAACGACGTGAACGTCGAGGCGCCGATCGCGTCTCCGGCTGAGGCGAAGATCGTGTTCGGGTTCTCGGCGCGCAGCGTGTCGACTGCCCCGGCGAGCACGGCCGCGCCCGCGATGCGGTCGGAGCCGCCCGCGAGTTCGAGCCTGCCGTGGAAGTCGTTGACGGTCAGGATGTCGATCGTCGTCGTGGCGGGGGCGTCGAGGTCCTCGATCTCGAAGAGCGTCGTGGTGCCCGAGACCTCGTTGCCGACCGCGAGGAGCGGCACACCCGTGGGGGAGACGTCGGAGGGGATGAAGGTGAGCCCCTCCGGTCCGAGGTCGCCCGCGGCCGAGCCGGTCGCCGTGAAGTCGCGGTTGTTGACGTAGGTGACGAACGTCGAGTCGACCGGGTCGGTGATGTCGTAGACCGCGATGCCGCCGACGCGCTCGAAACCGATGAACGCGTACGTGCGGTCGCCGACCTGCCCGATCGTGATCCCCTCGGGCTCCGGACCCTTGTCGTCGCTTCGTCCTTCGACGTTCGACTCGGAGTGGTTGGAGTTGAAGTACTCGGGTGCGGCGGCGTTCGTGATGCGCTCGAAGTCCTCACCGGAATCGAAGACCTGCTCGCCGCTCGTGGTCCAGATCGAGAACGATCGGGTGCCGAAGGCGTAGAGCTCGGTGTAGCAGCCCTGTGTCTCGTCGAAGCCGTTCTCGGTCGTGACGTTGAGGCGACCGAGGTCGGCGTCACCCAGCAGGCCCGCGAGCGGGCTGTCGGCGCACACCGGTCCGCGACCGTTCTGGGCGATGCTCTTCGCACGGGTGCCCTCGACGTAGTCGCCCCACTCGCGCGCGTCGCCCTCGTTCGCGGTCACGAGGTGGGTCGTGTCGCCCGCGCGGTACGCCTGCATGCCATCGGGCATGGGGATGCCGCGAAGACCCGGGACGGTGCGGATGTCGAAGCCGGAGCCGCGGTCGGACGGGTCGATGCCGTGGCCGTCCTGCCCGTGGTCGGCGAATCCGAGGGGGTGGATGTCGGTGACGGTCGCCGTCGCGAGGTCGACGACGGCGACCGCATTGGCCTCCTGCAGAGCGGCGTAGGCCGTTCCACCGTCAATAGCGATGTACTCGGGCTCGAGGTTGCGCGAGACCGGCAGATCGTCGCCGTGCGGAGTCGGACCGAAGACGCGGACGTCCTCGTGGAGCGTCTTCGAACCGGCTGCCTCGAACTCGTGGAAGTCGGCGATGCGGACATCCGACTGCTGCGGGGCGGCGACCGTCGACGGAAGCGAGACGACGCCGATCGAGCCCTCGGGGTCGATCGTGAAGTCATCGTTCGGCTCGCCCTCGTTCGCGACGACGGCGACCGAGCCGTCCTCGGACAGGGTCACCATGTCGGGGAGTGCGCCCACACTCACCGAGCCGAGCGGGGCAGCGGCGTCGCTGTCGGCGTCGAAGAAGAGGAGGGAGCCCGGGTCGGTCTTGACCGGGTTCTCGAGGGCGACGACACCGAGGCCGTCGGCTCGGATCGCGACCGAGTTCGCGACGCCGTCACCGGTGAGCGTGTAGAGCTTGACCGGCGTGGTGGGGTCGGAGACGTCGAGCACATCGACGGCGCCGGCCTGGGCGTTCACGACGTAGAGACGCTCGCCGTGATAGGCGACGATCTCCGCGGCGGACTCGTCGAACACCCCGCTCTCGTAGGTGCCGATCGGAGTGAGCGACAGGCGTGCGTCATCCGCCGAGTGACGGATCGGCTCGGCGACGGCGGTCGTCGACGCCGCGACGGTAATCGCGGGTGCCGCGAGCGCGGGAGGTGCAGCGAGGCACGCCGCGACCGCGACGACCCCGCCGAGGGCGGGAAGGAAGAGTGAACGGGTCCTCGATCGAGGCACAGACATGGAGAGGCTCCAGGGACGGGGACGGTGGTCCCTTCATTCCTACGAACCGTGGATGACCTGACGGTGAATGGCGTGTGGACACCGGGCGGTCATCGCATGCCCATCCGTCAGCGGGAGAGGAGCGCGGTCTTCTCGGGGTGATCGTCGAACCACGCGCCGACGTACCAGCACATCGGAACGATGCGGCGCGAGCTCGACGACTCGATCTGCCCGACGGCCCACTCCACGAGGTCTCCCGCGTAGCCGTGCCCGCGCTGCGGAGGCGACGTGAACGCACGGGTGAGGGAGATCGCACCCTCGCGTTCGACGTAGTCGAGCGTGCTGAGGAGCGTCTCGTCGTCGTAGTAGGCGAAGCGAGAAGCATCGGGCTCGTGGGCGAAGCGCTTGCTCATCGCTCCATTGTCGCACCGCGTCGCGAGTGCGCGCCGGTCATTCGAGGTCGCGGCCCCGGAGCTTCTCGATGTCGCGGCGCTCACGCTTCGTCGGGCGCCCCGCACCGCGGTCGCGGACAGGCACGGCGGCCACCTCGGTGCGCGGCGGGGGAGGCGGAGTGAGGTCACGCAGGGCGCTCGCCGCGATCGTCGCGCCCACGCGCTTGACGATGAGCTTCTCGACGATCGCGATGCGGTCGAACCCGCTGATGCGCACGCGCACCTCGTCGCCGACCTTCAGGTTCTGTGCGGCCTTGGCACGGTCGCCGTTCACCCGCACGTGGCCGGCGCGGCACGCCGCCGTCGCGGCC
Organism: Agromyces atrinae; assembly: GCF_013407835.1. NCBI lineage: Bacteria > Bacillati > Actinomycetota > Actinomycetes > Micrococcales > Microbacteriaceae > Agromyces > Agromyces atrinae. The sequence goes on from NZ_JACCBI010000001.1 coordinate 451,007, forward strand.
GACCGCGTCTTATAGAACCGGGTCGCCCAGAGCCACGCATCGACCCGTGCGCTCGCCGCCTCGCTCATCGCGCGAGCACCCACACGATGAGGAGGAGGGTGACGAGGAATCCCGAGATGTAGTTGAGCGCGAGGAAGTGCCGCCAGGCCCGGTTGGAGAGCCCCGACTCGGCATCGGAGACCGAGCGGTACGGCCAGACGACGACGATGTAGGGGAGGGCGAGGATCGCGCCGAGCGGGCCGGGCCACTCGGTCGCGAGCATGCCGAGACCCGCGAGCGCCCACAGCACGATCGCGATGCGCACCGTGGCGCGAGCGCCGAACACGGTCGCGATCGAGGCGATGTCGGCCTCGCGATCGGGGATGACGTCCTGCACGGCGCCGAACGCGTGGCTCGCGAGACCCCAGAAGAAGAACGCGACGACGATCGCGACGAGAGGGAGCGTGAACTCCGCGCCCGCGACGGTGAGCCCGTAGAGCGCGGGCGTCACGAAGTGGGTGCTCGAGGTGATCGAGTCGAGCACCGGGCGCTCCTTGAAGCGGAGCGGCGGCATCGAGTACGCGACGACGGCGAAGAGGCTCACGGCGAGTACGACCCAGGATGCCGGGTGCCCCGTGCCACCGAGCACGAGCATCGCGACGACGAGGGGGGTTGCGGTGACGATTCCGGCGATGACGGTGATGCGGTGGTACCGCGGAGCGAGGAGCGCGCCCTCAGCCCCGCCCTTCCGCGGGTTCCGGAGGTCGGACTCGTAGTCGAAGACGTCGTTGATGCCGTACATGAGGAGGTTGTACGGGATGAGGAAGAAGAGCGTGCCGACGACGAGCAGCGCATCGATGCGGCCCGTCGTGAGGATGTAGGCGGCGGCGAACGGGTACGCGGTGTTGATCCAGCTGAGCGGCCGGGACGCGATCAGTACATGGCGGAAGGTGTCAGTCACGGGTCGGCCTCTCGAGCAGCGTCCACAGGGCGGGCAGGAGCAGCACTCCGGCGAGGGGGTAGAGGAAGTCCTCGATCGGGGCGAGGCCGACGCTGAGACCGCTGCGGTGCGCGCTCGAGTACTCGAAGAGACCGGCCGCGATCATGATGTTGTCGAAGACGGCGGTGAGGACGACGAGCACGGCGAAGGCGACCCCCGCGGCGGCGAGCCGACGGCCGCGCGCCTGCGGGCGACGGAGGAGGGCGATGAGGAGCACGACGAGGGCGACGGCGAGGAACGGCAGGCTCACGAGGGCATACGTCATGCGGCATCCGCCTTCGCGACGCGCCGATCGAGGATGACGCGTACGCCGTTAGCGAGGATGAGCGTCAGATAGCAGAGGAAGGTCAGGAACACGATCTCTTCGAGCGGAAGCTCGGGCGCGACGAGGACTCCCGTCATGAACGACGTCTCACCCCGGTAGAACACGCCCGTCGCGATGCCCGTGAGATCCCACGCCACGAAGAATGCGACTCCGACCGCGATGACGATCGCCGCGCGTGCCGGTGAGGCGCGGAAGACGAGGCGATAGCGGTAGTCGATGAGGCCCATCGAGGCGATGGAGACGAGGAGGCACCCCAGATAGACGAAGCCGATCATGCCTCCGACCGTACCGGCTCGGGCAGCGGACTCGTGCTGCGGTCGCCCCGGATGCCCTTCGCGAGGATCTCGGCGCTGATGAGACACATCGGCAGCCCGATGCCGGGGATCGTCGTGCCGCCGGCGTAGTGGAGGCCCTCGATGACCTTCGACGAATTGCGACCGCGGAAGAACGCGCTCTGGCGGAGCGTGTGCGCCGGACCGAGTGCTCCGCCTCGCCACGAGTTGAGGTCGGACTCGAAGTCGGCCGGGCCCACGGTACGCCGGGTGACGATCCGGTCGGCGAGATCGGGGTCGCCCGCGACATCCGCGAGCCGGGCGATGGCGCGATCGACGATGCTCTCGACCTCCGTCGAACCCGCGCCGTCGATGCCGCCCGAACCGATGCCGGTGTCGGCGGGCACGGGGATGAGGAGGAAGAGGTTCGTGTCGCCTGCGGGCGCGACCGAGTCGTCGGTCGCGCTCGGCATGCAGGCGTAGAACGAGGTCGGCTCCGGAACCGTGGGGTCGTCGCCGAAGAGCTTCTCGAAGTCGCCGCGCCAGTCGGCGGTGAAGAAGAGCGAGTGGTGGAGGAGCCCCGCGACCTCGCCGCGGACTCCGAGCATCGCGAGCACGGCTCCCGGCCCCGGGTCGCGCTTCTGCCACCACGATTCGGGGTAGGTCTGCCGGTCCGCCGGCACGAGCTCGGTCTCGGTGTGGTGCAGGTCGGCGGCCGACACCACGCGGGTCGCGTCGATGCGGTGGGCGACTCCGTCCTGCACGTAGTCGACGCCGGCGGCACGCGTGCGCCGACTCGTGCGTTCGGTGCGGATGCGCGTGACGCGCGCCCCGGTCTCGATGCGAACGCCCTGGGCGCGCGCGATGCGCTCGATGGCCGCGATGATCGTCGTGAACCCGCCGCGCGGGTAGAGCACCCCCTGCTCGAGGTCGAGGTGGCTCATGAGGTGGTAGAGCGCCGGCGCCTTGTACGGCGACGTGCCGAGGAAGACCGCCGGGTAGCCGAGCACCTGGCGGAGGCGCCGGTCGCTCACGTAGTCGCCCGCGAACGCGTCGAGCGAGTTCGTCAGGAGTCGGGTGAGCTTCGGCAGCCGGGGGAGCAGGGAGGCGTCGAGGAATGCCGACGGCGCCGAGAAGTCGGAATAGAGGAAGCGCTCGAGCGCGAGCGAGTACGCCTCCTCCGACGAGTCGAGGTAACGCTCGAGGGCCGCACCCGCTCCCGCCTCCTGCGCCTCGAAGAGCGCGACGTTCGACTCGCGGTCGGCGCGGATGTCGAGGGCGTCGTCGTAGCCGTCGGAGTAGACCCGGTAGCCGGGGTCGAGCTCGACGAGGTCGAGCTCCTCGGCGGCGCTCGAACCGAACAGTCGGAAGAAGTGATCGAAGACCTCGGGCATGAGGTACCACGACGGCCCCGTGTCGAATCGGAATCCCTCGGACTCCCACGAGCCCGCGCGGCCTCCGACGACGTCGGAGGCTTCGAGCACGACGACGTCGGCTCCATCGCGCGCGAGCAGGGCGGCGCTCGCGAGACCCGCGATCCCCGCTCCGATGATGACGATACGGTCGCGGGTCACGGGCGTCCTCCCAGTGCCGAACGGGCGGCGATGATGAGTTTCTCGGAATCGGGCACGCGCACGCGGCGCGTCAGGAGTTCGGCGGCCGGGGTCTTCCGGAGCTTGGTCGACAGCCGACGGAAGAGGCCGTGGGCCGCGGTGACCGCGGGTCGCGCCGAGCGCGGCAGCAGGGGAAGCGAGTCGGCGGCGATGCGGAGGTCGGCGTCGATGTCGTCGAGGATCGCGTGCTTCTCGACATCCGTCATGCGGGTCGGATCGAGCCACGGGAAGTAGTTGCGGCCGAGCGTGCGGTAGTCGACGGCCGCGTCGCGGAGGAAGTTGACCTTCTGGAACGCGGCGCCGAGGTGGATGGCGCCCTCATCGAGTGCGGCACGTCGAGCAGGCTCGATCGTCTCGCCCGCGAAGAACGCCCGCAAGCACATGAGTCCGACCACTTCTGCGGACCCGTGGATGTACGGGCCGATCTCCTCGGCCGTGAACGGACTGTCGTCGAGGTCACGGCGCATCGAGGCGAAGAACGGGCGGGTGAGGCTCGGTTCGATCCCGCACTCGCGCGCGGTCACGGCGAAGGCGTGCACGACGATGTTCGCGCTGTAGCCGCGACGCATCGCCGTCTCGGTCTCCCGCTCGAGCTCGTCTAGGATGTCGAGCAGCTCGTCGGCCGCGAGGCCCGCCTCGGCCGCCGCCCCGTCGACGATCTCGTCGGCGATCCGCACGAGGGCGTAGATGTCTCGGATGCGCCGCCGGATGCCCGGTTCGAGCATGCGTGCTGCGGCGCCGAACGACGTCGAGTAGCGGCGAATGACGGTGCCCGAGGCATCGGAGGCGGTGCTGGTGTAGAGCCCGAGCGTCGTGTTCGTGCGGCGACGGTCGCTCATCGGGTCCTCTCGACGGCGCTGCGCGCGAAATCGGTGAGTGCGGAGACGAGGTCTCGGGGGAGGTCGGAGGACTCGATCTCGAAGACCGCGAGGGTCACGTGCTCGCGCGCGAGTTCGACCGTCGCGCTGAGCGCACCGCTCTCGCGCAGAGCCGCCCGGATCTCGTCGGCGCCGGCCTCGTCGAGGCTCGCCGAACCGAGGAGCGGTTCGATCCGCGCCCAGGCGTCGGTCGTCGCGGCGAAAGCCATGAGCGCCGTGCGCTTGCCCTCGCGGAGGTCGGCGATCGTGCTCTTGCCGAGCTCGTTCTCCTCGCCGAAGACGCCGAGGATGTCGTCGGCGAGCTGGAACGCGACGCCGGCGAGGCGCCCGAACCGGCCGAGCGCCTCGATCTGGCGGGTGTCGGCTCCCGCGAGCACGGCGCCCGCCTGCAGGGGCGCCTCGACGGAGTAGACCGCGGTCTTCTGCTCGAGCGTCGACAGCACGCGGTCGATGACCGGCCGGTCGCCGAGGATCGCGTAGGCGACGTCGGCGAGCTCGCCGGCGGCCGACACGAACACCGACCGATCGAGGATGTCGAGGAGGGGGAGCCGGATGTCGGCACCGACGTCGAGCCGCGCGATCGTGCGGTGCGAGAGGCTGAGCGCGAGGTCGCCGGCGAGCACGGCGGCCGCCTCACCCCAGGCGTCGGAACCGGCCTCGTCGACGCCGAGGCGTCGACCGCGATCGGCGAAGGCGCCGGCGATGTTCGGCTGACCGCGGCGCCGGGTGTCGTGGTCGATGACGTCGTCGTGGATGACGAAGGCGGTGTGCAGCAGCTCGAAGGCGACGGCCACCTGGTCGACGGCTCCGGTGTTGCGGCCGCCGAGTGCGAAGTAGGCGAGCCTGACGAGCGTCGGCCGGATGCGCTTGCCTCCGGAGCTCGCCTGCTCGAGCGTCTCCCAGAGCGCCGTGTAGTGCTCGCCGTAGGCGGTCGCGCGCACGCGCTCGACGGCGAAGAGGGCACGCAACTGGGCGTCGATCTCGTCAATGTGGGCGGTGCGGTCGATGGTGTCAGTCACGGTAGAGCTCCATCTCGCGGACCTGCAGCGCGAGCCACGGGCTGAAGGCGAAGGGAGTGTCGTGCACGGCCCGGGCGAGCGCCGCGGGTTGCACCCATGCCCACTCGGCGACCTCGCTCGGGTTGGGTTCGAGGTCGGCGGTCGTCGTCGCGATGTAGACGGGGCACACCTCGTTCTCGACGGTGCCGCTCGCATCGGTCGCCCGGTAGCGGAAGAGGGGGAGGCCGAGCTCGAGGGAGTCGAGGCCGATGCCGAGCTCGAACTCGGCACGGCGGCGGACCGCGGCGACGACGGGTTCGGCGGGCTTCGGATGACCGCAGAACGAGTTCGTCCACACGCCCGGCCAGGTGGCCTTCGCGAGCGCTCGACGCGTCACGAGGACTTCGCCGATCGGGTTGAGGACGTGGCACGAGAAGGCGAGGTGGAGGGCGGTGTCGGGCCCGTGCGCCGCGCTCTTCGGAGCGGTGCCGATCGGGTTGCCCTCGGCGTCGAGGAGTACGACGTGATCGTCGGTCGTCCGGTCCATCTGCTCGATCGTCATCGACGACTCCCTCCGAACTGTTGCCGATAATGCTAACCCGGTTAGCGATTCTCACGCTACCATCGAGGTGTGAGTAACGGCGACGACGTTCGTTCCCTCCCTCGACGTTATTGGTACGGGGAGGGTTCTGGCGAGCCCGACGACATCTATCTCGTGCTGCAGGCCGTGCGGCGTTACCGCGACTCGGAGGACGGCATGCGCCGTCGCACGCGCGAGTCGATGGACATGAACGAGACCGACCTCTTCGCGCTCCGTGCCATCGTGAGTGCCGAACGCACGGGCAACCCGCTCTCGAGCGCCGAGCTCGCACGCCATCTTGAGATCAGTTCGGCCGCGACGACGAAGGTCGTCGCCCGACTCGTCGCCGCCGGGCACATCGCCCAGACCGAGCACCCGACCGACCGGCGTGCGCGGCTCCTGACGACCCTGCCGTTCGCGCACGAGCGCATGCGTTCGACCCTCGGCGGCATGCACGGCATGATGCGGGGCCTCGCCGAGGAGTTCGACCTCGACGAGCGTCGCACGATCGCCCGCTTCCTCGACGGAATGCGCGACATCCTCGACCAGCTACCCGAGACTCCGGACGACGACCGCTGATCGGCGCGCGATACTAGGAGTCATGAGCGGTACGACGGGTGATGCCTGGGTCGAAGGACCGAGCGGTGATCGCCACTGGGGGCGCTTCGGAGCGGCGGGCCTCCTCGTCGTGCACGAGCGTCTCGGTGTGCTCCTCCAGCACCGTGCGGAGTGGAGCCACTTCGGCGGTACCTGGGGAATCCCCGGCGGCGCGCGGCACGAGGGGGAGTCGGCGGTCGACGGCGCCCTGCGCGAGGCGGGCGAGGAGGCCGGCGTTCCCCGCGACGGCGTCGAGGTCCGATTCGAGCGCGTCTTCGATCTCGGCTACTGGTCGTACACGACCGTCGTCGTCGATGTCGTGCGCGACTTCGAGCCGGGTGTGACCGATCCCGAGAGCATCGAGATCCGTTGGGTGGCCCTCGATGACGTCGCCGCCCTGCCGCTCCACCCCGGCTTCGCCGCTAGCTGGCCGGAGCTCGTCGACGCCCTCAGTTCGTGACCCGCACGGCGGCTGCCCTCGGCGGCAGCGGCACGATCGCCGACGTCGTTTTCTGGTACTCGGCGTACTCGGGGTAGCGCTCGCGGGAGATCTTCTCGGTCATCCAGGTCGAGCCGATGAAGAGCGCGGTCAGGAGCACGGCGCCGGCGACCGTCGGGTGCAGCCACGCTCCCGTGGCCGTCACGGCGAACAGGTAGAACGCCCACCACTGCGCCTGCTCGAAGAAGAAGTTCGGGTGCCGTGAGTAGCGGAACAACCCCGTCGTCAGGAAGCGCGGCTCGCTCGCTCCGCCGGTTGCGGCGCGCGCGGCCTTCGCCTGGTGGAAGCGCCACTGCTGCTCGTCGGCGATCGTCTCGCCCACGAGGAGAGCGAGGAAGAGCAGCGCCACGAGCACGTCGGCGAGGCCGAGCGGCGACGGCGCAGCCTCCACGACGGTGAGTGCCGGGAGACAGATCAGGAGGATGAGGGCGTTCTGATACGCCGCGATGAAGAAGACGTTGAAGAGCGGGAACGCCCAGCGCGGCATCCGATCCCTCAGATATCCCCAGCGGTAGTCCTCCCCGCCGGGGGCGTAGCCGCCCTTCCGCGCGAAGTTGAACGTGAGCCGCGCCCCCCAGAGGGTGACGAGCACGGCCATGAGCACGAGCCGTGCATCGGCGAGCCCGGTCGACGCCGCGAAGATCCAGACGTAGGCGACGGGTGCGATCGACCAGATGCGGTCGACCCACGAGTGCTCGTGCGTGAGGACGGACAGGAGCCAGCACGCCGCTGCGATGCAGCCGCAGACGATGAGGCAGATCACGAGGGGACCCATGCCCGCATGTTAGCGGTCGATAGACTTCCCGTGTGGCAGGGGGCGAGCGGGATCCGGGTTCACGCGTGTGGACGGTGCCGAACGTGCTCAGCATGCTGCGCATCGCCCTCGTGCCGGTGTTCCTCGCGTTCATCGTCGCGGGCGAGTATCTCGGCGCGCTCATCGTGCTCGTGACCGCGAGCCTGACCGACCTCGCCGACGGATACCTCGCCCGCCGTCTGAACCAGGTGACGCGCCTCGGCCAGCTGCTCGATCCCGCGGCCGACCGCCTCTACATCTTCGCGACGCTCATCGGGCTCGCGTGGCGCGAGTTCGTGCCGTGGTGGATCGTCGTCGTCATCGTGGGCCGTGACGTGCTCCTCGCCGTGCTCGGCGTCGTGCTCGCGAACCACGGATACGGGCCGCTCCCCGTCCACACCCTCGGCAAGGTCGCGACGTTCGCGCTCTTCTTCGGCCTCCCCGTGATCATGCTCGGAGCGGCGTTCCCCGAGCTCTCCGCCGTGAGCCTCCCGCTCGGCTGGGCGCTCACCCTGTGGGGCGCCTTCCTGTACTGGTGGGCCGGTGCGATCTACGCGCTCGAAACCTTCCGTGTGATCCGCTCCGATCGGCACTCGGTCGGCCTTCGATCCGATACGCTGGATTGATAGGAGGTCCACCGTGGGCGACAACGAGAACAGCGAAGCCGTCGGCGGCGCCGACGAGTCCGATCTGACGGGCGCGCACTCCGTGCTGTCATCAGGCGGTCCCGATACGACGCTGGGCTTCAGCCGTGAGGCTGCTGCGCAGCTCGCGGCCATCGATGCCGGAATCTCTGCCGAGGAGCAGGAGGCCATCGCGGCCCTGCCGACCGGTTCGGCGCTCCTGATCGCCCGCCGCGGTCCGGGTGCGGGTTCGCGCTTCCTCCTCGACACCGACGTCACGACCGTGGGTCGTCACCCGAACGCCGACATCTTCCTCGACGACGTGACGGTCTCGCGCAAGCACGCCGAGTTCCACCGTCACGGCACCGCGTTCGAGGTCCGCGACCTCACGTCGCTGAACGGCACCTACTTCGACGGGGTCCGTATCGACACCGCCCTCCTGAGCGACGGCGCCGAGGTCCAGGTCGGCAAGTTCCGACTCACCTTCTACGCCTCGCGGCACGACCTGGCAGTGCAGGCGAGCGAATAGTGGCGGGTGCCGCTGCCGAATCCCGCGGCCACGCGCCCCTTCTGAGCATCGGACAGGTGCTCGCCCGGTTGAGCCCGGATTACCCCGAGCTCACGCCGTCGAAACTGCGCTTCCTCGAGGAGCAGGGCCTCATCACGCCGGCGCGCACCGAATCGGGCTACCGCAAGTTCTGCGAGGCCGACCTCGAACGGCTACGACTCATCCTGTCGCTCCAGCGTGACCACTACCTTCCGCTCAAGGTCATCCGTGCCTACGTCACCGACCTCGACGCGGGTCGCAACCCCGCCTTCCCGGGCCAGGTGCAGGGTGCGAGCATGCTCGGCGTCGGCCGACGGATGCCGCGCGAGGAGCTCCTCCGCGAGGCCGGAGCGTCGGCGAGCCTCCTCGACGAGGCCGTCGCCGCGTCGCTCATCGTGCCCGCCGATGCGTACAACGACGATGCACTCGCGGTACTGCAGGCGCTCGTCGGGCTTCGTCGTGCAGGGATCGAACCGCGTCACCTGCGCGGACTCCGGGCGGCGGCCGATCGTGAATCGGCTCTCATCTCCGCGGCGCTCGCACCCGCACTGCGCAGGCGTGAGGCGTCGAGCAAGGCGAGCGCGACCGAGCGCGGTCTCGAGATCGCCGGTCAGCTCGAGACGGTCCGATCGAGCCTCATCCGGGGCGCGATCGGTCGACTCGCACGATGAGCATCGCGACACGCCGAGACGTTCGGCCCGATGTGATTGATCGGCCCTCGTGGCCTCGATAGCGTGGACCTTGCGCCGCACGGCGTCGATTCCACCGACACGGTGGCGCAACTACAGAAGGGCGGCCGCATGAGTGAGCTCAGCCAGAGTGACGGGGCGTACGACCTCGGACTGCTGTTCACCGACGGCATGCCCGAAATGGACGACGCGTCGGGCTACCGCGGCGCCGTCGCCGCTCGTGCCGCGGGCATCAGCTACCGCCAGCTCGACTACTGGGCACGCACCGAGCTCGTCGAGCCCACCGTGCGCGGCGCATCGGGTTCGGGCACGCAGCGCCTGTACGGCTTCCGCGACATCCTCGTCCTCAAGCTCGTGAAGAGACTGCTCGATACCGGCATCTCGCTCCAGCAGATCCGCATCGCGGTCAACCAGCTGCGCGAGGCAGGGATCAGCGACCTCGCCCAGACGACCCTCATGAGCGACGGTGCGAGCGTCTACCTCTGCACCTCGAACGACGAGGTCATCGACCTCGTCAGCCGCGGCCAGGGCGTCTTCGGCATCGCCGTCGGCAAGGTCTTGCGCGAGGTCGAGACGAGTCTCGTCGAGCTCGACACGCAGACCGTCGACCCGCTCGACGAACTCGCCGCCCGTCGCACGACGAAGACCAAGAAGATCTCCTAGCCTCACGGGCTCACGCGCTCGCTCCGGTCCTGCTCGGCAGGCCGGAGCGTTCCTCGTTTCGGAGGTTCTGCTCGGCGGGAAGCCGTCCTCAGCCCTGCTGGGCGTACTCGCCGATGCGGGCGGTGCGCAGCACGCGGTCGAGCAGCTGGTCGAAGTGACGTGCCATCTCTTCCGCGCTCTCGCCGGGCCACATGTGCAGCGGCTTGGCGGCGCCCTGCGCCTGCTGGAGCGACGTGCGCTCCGGAAGTTGGGGGGAGAGCACGAGGGGCCCGAACATGTCGCGCAGTTCCTTGATGCGGAACTGGTGCTCGAGGGACTGCACGCGTGCTCGGTTCACGATGATGCCGAGGGGCTGCAGGCGCGGCGAGAGTCCGCGGCGGATCTCCTCGATCGCGCGGAGGGCACGGTCGGCTGCCGCGACGGAGAACAGGCCGGGCTCGGTGACGACGGCGACGCGATCGCTCGCGGCCCACGCCGTGCGCGTGAGCGCGTTGAGCGAGGGGGCGCAGTCGATGAGGACGAGCTCGTAGTCGGCCTCGACATTGGCGAGGGCCTCTTCGAGCTTCCAGATGTCGCGGATCGACGGGTGCGGTCCATCGAAGTTGATGGCCGACGGGCTGCCGATCATGACGTCGATGGTGGAGCCCGGGGTCGTCAAGGCCCAGCCGCTCGGCGCGATGGCCGATCGGACGATCTTCTCCTTCGGAGACGCGAGGACGTCGGCGACATTCAAATGACCGGCGACGGAGATATCCATTCCGGTCGAGACATCCGATTGCGGGTCGAGATCGACGACGAGTGTACGGATGCCCCGGGAGAACGCCGCTGACGCCAGTCCGAGGGTGACGGTGGTCTTACCGACCCCGCCCTTGAGGGAGCTGACGCTGAGTACGTGCACGAAGAGACACGTTACCTTCACTAGTCTGGGAGAACCTAAACGTTCGCTGTGCGCCGTGCTACTCGGAAGGACGCCATGTTCACGAAGATCCTCGTTGCCAATCGCGGTGAAATCGCTATTCGCGCATTTCGTGCCGCCTATGAGCTGGGAGCGAAGACCGTCGCCGTCTTCCCCTATGAGGATCGGAACTCGCTCCACCGGCTGAAAGCCGATGAGGCCTACGAGATCGGCGAGCCCGGTCACCCGGTGCGCGCGTACCTCGACGTCTCGGAGATCATCCGCGTCGCCAAGGAGAGCGGCGCCGACGCGATCTACCCGGGTTACGGCTTCCTCTCCGAAAACCCCGAGCTCGCTCAGGCCGCGCGCGACGCGGGCATCGTCTTCATCGGTCCGCCGAAGGAAGTCCTCGAGATGGCCGGCAACAAGGTCACCGCGAAGGAGCACGCGATCGCCGCCGGCGTCCCCGTGCTCGGATCGACGCCGCCGTCGCGCGACATCGACCTGCTCATCAGCCAGGCCGACGAGATCGGGTTCCCGATCTTCGCCAAGGCCGTCGCCGGTGGCGGCGGGCGCGGCATGCGCCGCGTCAACACGAAGGACGAGCTGCGCCCCGCGCTCGAAGAGGCGATGCGCGAGGCCGACAGCGCCTTCGGCGACGCGACGATGTTCCTCGAGCAGGCCGTCCTCCGCCCTCGCCACATCGAAGTTCAGATCCTCGCCGACGCCGAGGGCGGAACGGTGCACCTCTTCGAGCGCGACTGCTCCGTGCAGCGCCGCCACCAGAAGGTCATCGAGATCGCGCCCGCCCCGAACCTCTCCGACGAGGTGCGTCAGCGGCTCTACAGCGACGCCGTCGCGTTCGCGAAGTCGATCAACTACGTCAATGCGGGAACCGTCGAGTTCCTCCTCGACACCGCGGGGGAGCGTGCCGGCGAGCACGTCTTCATCGAGATGAACCCGCGCATCCAGGTCGAGCACACCGTCACCGAAGAAGTGACCGACGTCGACCTCGTCGTCTCGCAGATGCGCATCGCGGCGGGCGAGAGCCTCGCCGACCTCGGTCTCGAGCAGGAGAACATCCGTCTGCGCGGCGCAGCCCTCCAGTGCCGCATCACGACGGAGGACCCGATGGCGGGCTTCCGGCCCGACACCGGCAAGATCACGACCTACCGCTCGCCCGGTGGTGCGGGTGTCCGTCTCGACGGCGGAACCATCAACCCGGGTGCGCAGATCAGCCCCCACTTCGACTCGATGCTCGCGAAGCTCACGTGCCGCGGCCGTGACTACGCGACCGCCGTGCAGCGCGCCAAGCGCGCCCTCGCCGAGTTCCGCATCCGCGGTGTCGCGACGAACGTCTCGTTCCTGCAGGCCGTGCTCGACGACCCGGCGTTCGAGGCGGGCGACCTCTCGACGTCGTTCATCGACGAGCGTCCCGGTCTCCTGAAGGGCCGCGAGTCGAAGGACCGCGGAACCAAGATCCTCAACTGGCTCGCCGACGTGACGGTCAACCAGCCGAACGGCAAGGCCCCGACGACGGTGCGCCCCGGCGACAAGCTGCCGAACATCGACGTGTCGACCCCGGCGCCCGACGGCTCGCGTCAGCGTCTGCTCGAACTCGGCCCCGTGGGCTTCGCCGCCGCTCTTCGCGCGCAGACCCCCCTCGCGGTGACCGACACGACGTTCCGCGACGCTCACCAGTCGCTGCTCGCCACCCGTGTGCGCACACGCGACCTCGTCGCGGTCGCCCCCTACGTCGCACGGATGACGCCCGAGCTGCTCTCGGTCGAGGCCTGGGGCGGTGCGACGTACGACGTCGCCCTCCGCTTCCTCGGCGAAGACCCGTGGGAGCGCCTCGCGGCCCTCCGCGAGGCCCTGCCGAACATCAACATCCAGATGCTCCTGCGCGGCCGCAACACGGTCGGCTACACGCCGTACCCGACGCAGGTGACCGATGCGTTCGTGCGCGAGGCCCAAGAGACCGGCATCGACATCTTCCGCATCTTCGACGCGCTCAACGACGTGTCGCAGATGCGCCCCGCGATCGACTCCGTGCTCGACACGGGCGCCGCGATCGCCGAGGTCGCCCTCTGCTACACGGGTGACCTGCTCGACCCCGCCGAAGACCTGTACACGCTCGACTACTACCTGCGCCTCGCGGAGCAGATCGTCGAGTCGGGTGCGCACATCCTCGCGATCAAGGACATGGCGGGTCTTCTCCGGCCCGCGGCCGCCGAGAAGCTCGTCGGCGCCCTGCGTGAGCGCTTCGACGTGCCCGTGCACGTCCACACCCACGACACCGCTGGCGGTCAGCTCGCGACGCTCCTCGCGGCGAGCCGTGCCGGTGCGGATGCCGTGGATGTGGCCAGCGCACCGATGGCGGGCACGACGAGCCAGCCCTCGGCATCGTCGCTCGTCGCGGCCCTCGCCCACACCGAGCGCGACACCGGTATCTCCCTCGCGGCGATCAGCGACCTTGAGCCCTACTGGGAGGCCGTGCGCCGCACCTACAAGCCGTTCGAGTCGGGACTGCCGGGGCCGACAGGCCGCGTCTACAACCACGAGATCCCGGGCGGACAACTGTCGAACCTGCGCCAGCAGGCGATCGCCCTCGGCCTCGCCGACGACTTCGAGCGCATCGAAGACCTCTACGCGGCCGCCGATCGCATCCTCGGGCGCGTCCCGAAGGTCACTCCCTCGTCGAAGGTCGTGGGCGACCTCGCCCTCCACCTCGCCGCCGTCAAGGCCGACCCGGCCGACTTCGCCGAGAACCCGCAGAACTACGACATCCCCGATTCGGTCGTCGGCTTCATGGCCGGCGAGCTCGGCGATCTGCCGGGCGGGTGGCCCGAGCCCTTCCGCACGAAGGTGCTCGCGGGCCGCGACGTCCGCGTCGGTGTCGCCGAGCTGAGCCCGGAGGACGTCGCCGCTCTCGAGTCCGACAGCGAGACCCGACGCTCGACGCTCAACCGTCTGCTCTTCCCGGCGCCCACGCGTCAGTTCGAGCAGATCCGTGAGCTCTTCGGCGACCTGTCGATGGTCGAGACGAGCGACTACCTCTACGGCCTCACGCAGGCGTCGGAGCACGTCGTCGAGATCGAGAAGGGCGTGAAGCTCTACGTCGGTCTCGAGGCGATCGGTGAAGCCGACGAGAAGGGCATGCGCACCGTCATGTCGATCCTCAACGGTCAGCTCCGTCCGGTGTTCGTGCGCGATCGGGGCATCACCGTCGAGTCGAAGGCCGCAGAGAAGGCGGACGCCTCGCAGCCCGGCCAGGTCGCCGCTCCGTTCTCGGGCGTCGTGACGCTCCAGGTCGAGGTCGGTGCCGAGGTCGCCGCAGGACAGGCCGTCGCGTCGATCGAAGCGATGAAGATGGAAGCCGCGATCACCTCGCCCGTCGCGGGTGTCGTCGAGCGGCTCGCCGTGCCCCCGACCCAGCAGGTCGAGGCCGGAGACCTGCTCGTCGTGGTGCGTCCGCGCTAGAATTCACGCGGATCCCTGCCGGGTCCCGCACCGAAGGGGTCACCGTGGCTGAGCGACAGAGCGACAAAGACGACGGCGCACTCGCGACCGCGGGTGCCGATGAGTACGTCGGAGAGCTTCCGACGCGAACCGGGGCGCATCTCGCCCAGGATCTGCCGGAGAGCCTGACGATCCAGGTCGACCTGCCGCCGGCCGAGCGCGAGGTGCCGGCCGACGAGGTCGCCGTGGCGATCGACGACGTCGCGATCAACCCCGTCGCCATCGACGGCGCGACGTCGTCGACGCAGTCGATCGAGCTCGCGACGCCGGTCGTCGCACGCAGCACGTACCGGCAGTCGGCCGCCGACTCGTCGCCGTACGGCGCGCTCCTCGCCGCCGACCGCGAGCCGCGGCGGGCGGGGTCCCGCGTCACCTCGGTCGACGTCGACGTCCCCGCGGGAAGCCTCACGCCCGCGGGTGCCGAGGGGAGCGACGCCCTCACGGCCGAGCGCCTCATCGAGCAGTCGCGCACGACGCGGCCCGCGCCGACGGGCGGCTGGAACCGGTTCGTCTATTCGGCGACGCTCAAGACCGTGAACCTCGGCGATTCGCCGAAGACCCTCGCGAAGCGCGAGCTCGATGCACGCATCCGTCGGCGGTTCGAGGGCGGAGCCCGCTTCGTCCCCGTCCTGACCCGCAAGGGCGGCGTCGGCAAGACGACCATCACGACTCTGCTCGGCATGGCGCTGGCCGACGCGCGCGACGACCGTATCGTCGCCGTCGATGCGAATCCCGACCGGGGGACCCTCGCCGAGCGCGTCGATCGTCAGACCCGGGCGACCGTGCGCGACGTCGTGGCCAAAGCAGGGTCGATCGGCGGCTTCACCGACTTCTCGGCGTACGTCTCTCGCGATGAGACCCGACTCGACATCCTCGCGTCGGACCCCGACCCGCACCTGTCGGAGGCCTTCGACGCCGATGACTACAACGTCGTCGCCTCGCTCGCCGCGCGTTACTACTCGATCGTCCTCACCGACTGCGGCACGGGAATCGTGCACTCGGTCATGCGAGCGACCCTCGAGCGCGCCGACTCGGTCGTCATCGTCTCGGGCGGAAGCGTCGACGAGGCGCGTCTCGCGTCGGAGACCCTGACGTGGCTCGAGGCCAACGGCTTCGAACACCTCGTCTCGAACGCGATCGTCGCGATCAACCTCGCCACCCAGGGAACGCACCTCGTCAAGGTCGATGAGATCGAGGCGCACTTCCAGTCGCGCGTGCGCGAGATCGTGCGCATTCCCTACGACCCTCAACTCGCGGCCGGATCGGTCGTGCACTGGGATCGCCTGCGGCCGGTCACGCGGCACTCGGCGCGAGAGCTCGCGGCTCTCGTTATCGAGGGCATCCCCGTCGAACAAGCCTGACCCCCGCGCGGAAGGACCCGTCACACCAGCATGCCCGAACGCCCGATCCGTCTCTTCGGAGACCCCGTTCTGAAGTCAGCCACCGAGCACATCGACGTCATCGACGACCGCGTCCGCGGCCTCGTCGCCGACCTCCTCGACAGCGTGCGTCTTCCCGGTCGGGCCGGTGTCGCGGCCACGCAGATCGGCGTGGGGCTCCGCGCGTTCAGCTACAACGTCGACGGCGTCGTGGGCTACATCCTGAACCCCGAGATCGTCGAGGTCTCGGGCGAGAAGGAGCTCGTCGACGAAGGCTGCCTGTCGGTGCCGGGTCTCTGGCACCCGACGCCGCGCTATCCCTTCGCGCGCGTGCGCGGAATCGACCTCGACGGCGAGGAGATCGAGCTCTCCGGCACGGGCCTCATGGCGCAGGCTCTGCAGCACGAGACCGATCACCTCGACGGCATCCTCTACCTCGACCGCCTCGAGAAGGGCGAGCGCCGAACGGCGATGCGCCTCGTCCGAGAGTCGGACTGGTTCTGACCTGGCCCCACGGCTGAACGACGAACGCCCCCGGAATCGATGATTCCGGGGGCGTTCGTCTGATGCTCAACCGGCGGTCGAGATGCCCTCGGTCGCCGGGGCGCCGCTGTACATGCCCTCGATCTCGCCCGAATAGTCGCGCAGGATGTTGTCGCGCTTGATGCTCATCTTCGGCGTGAGGTGGCCGCTCGCCTCGGTGAACTCGGTGTTCAGCACGACGAACTTGCGGATCGACTCCGCGCGTGAGACCGACTCGTTGGCGGCGTCGATCGCGCGCTGCACCTCGGCGAGCACCGCCGGGTTCTTGACGGCCGCGGCGAGGCTCATGCCGGCATCCTGGCCGTTGTTGCCGAGCCACGCGGGCAGCATCTCGGGGTCGAGGGTGACGAGGGCCGAGATGAACGGCTTCTGATCTCCGACGACGACGATCTGGCCGACGAGCGGGTTCGCACGGATCGGGTCTTCGAGCGCGGCCGGTGCGACGTTCTTGCCGCCGGCCGTGACGATGATCTCCTTCTTGCGTCCGGTGATGGTCAGGAAGCCGTCGGCGTCGAACGAGCCGAGGTCGCCCGTCTTGTACCACTCGCCGTCGAACGACGCCGCCGTGGCCTCGGGGTTCTTCCAGTACTCCTTGAAGACGTTGACGCCCTTGACCTCGATCTCGCCGTCGTCGGCGGTGCGCACCGAGACTCCGGGGAGGGCGGGGCCGACCGTGCCGATCTTCGACTTGTTCGCGAGGTTCACGGTCGCGGGAGCCGTCGTCTCGGTGAGGCCGTAGCCCTCGAGGATCGTGATACCGAGCGAGTGGTAGAAGTGGCCGAGTCGCGGGCCGAGGGGCGCGGAACCCGAGACGGCGTAGGTGACGTTGCCGCCCATCGCCGTCCGCAGCTTCGAGTAGACGAGCTTGTCGAAGAGCTTGAACTTGATCTTCAGACCGAACGGGACGGGCTTGCCCTCCTGCACCAGTCGCGAGTGTTCGACAGCCGCGTCGGCGGCCGCGCGGAAGATCTTGCCCTTGCCGCCCGCCTCGGCCTTCTGCTCGGAGACGTTGTAGACCTTCTCGAAGACGCGGGGGACCGCGAGGAGGAACGTCGGCTTGAAGCTGCCGAGCGAGGGGAGGAGGAGCTTCGTGTCGGGCTGGTGGCCGACACGCACACCGGCATGAACCGACAGCACCGAGATGAATCGGGCGAAGACGTGCGCCGTGGTGATGAAGAGCAGCGTCGAGGCGCCGCGCGGGTCGTGGACGACCTCCTTCAGGGCGACGGCGGAGTTCCGGGCGAGCTCCACGAAGTTCGAGTGCGTCAGCACGCAGCCCTTGGGCTTGCCGGTCGAGCCGGAGGTGTAGATGAGGGTCGCGATGTCGGAACCGACGGCGAGAGTGCGTCGACGCTCGATCTCGGCGTCATCCACTCCGACGCCGGCCGCGGCGAGCTTGTCGAGGTCGCCGAGCTCGATCTGCCAGACGTTGCCGATCTCCGGCAGCTCGGGGTGCACCTCGTCGAAGCGCGCGAAGTGGTCGGCGGTCTCGAGGATGACCGAGGTCGCGCCCGAGTCGGCGAGGTTCCACTTCACCTGCTGGGGCGAGCTCGTCTCGTAGACCGGCACGAGGACGGCGCCGGCGAACCACGTGGCGAAGTCGATGAGCGTCCACTCGTAGCGGGTCTTCGACATGAGGCCGATCTTGTCGCCGGGCTGGATGCCGGCGGCGACGAGTCCCTTCGCGAGCGCGATGACCTGGTCGTAGAACTGCTGGGTCGTGATCGGCGACCACCCGTCGCCGTCGGGAACGGAGAACAGTACGGAACTCGGTGTCTGAGCGACGCGATCGACGAGTAGGTCCGTCGCGTTCGCCTGGGGGTCGGCCTCAACGAGGGCGGGCGTATCGAACTGGGTCACGGTAGCTCCTTCGGTACCGGGAAGTCGGCTGCTATGACACCGTCGTCACGGAGGCCGACCTCGGCAGACTGTTTACTACACTCTAGTTCAGTGCCCGGGCGCGACCGCCCGAGAAAACCCCCTCTTCGAGTACCCCGGAAGGTTCTGCCTGTGCGCGCGATCGGTATCGATATCGGTGGAACGAAGATCGCTGGAGCGGTCGTCGACGAGTTCGGAGAGATCCTCCGCTCTGAGCGTCGACCGTCGCCCGCCGGTGACCCCGTCCTCATGGAGCAGACCATCGTCGAGATGATCAACTCCCTCGCCGAGGGTGAGGAGATCGCGGCGGCCGGTGTCGCCGCGGCCGGGTTCATCGATGCCGCGCAGTCGAGCGTCTACTACGCACCGAACATCAACTGGCGCAACGAGCCCCTCCGCGAGAAGCTCGAGAAGCGCGTCTCGGTGCCCGTCATCATCGAGAACGACGCCAACGCCGCGGGCTGGGCCGAGTTCCGGTTCGGCGCGGGGCGCCTCGTGAGCGACATGGTCATGCTCACCATCGGCACGGGCGTCGGGGGAGCGATCGTCGCCGACGACCGTCTCCTGCGCGGCGGATTCGGCGCGGGAGCCGAGCTCGGCCACCTGCGCATCGTGCCCGGAGGCCTCGCGTGCGGGTGCGGCCAGCACGGGTGCATCGAGCAGTACGGCTCGGGCCGGGCACTCCTCCGCCTCGCGAACGAGATCGCGGATGCCGGCGGCATCGGTCAGGCGCTCGCCTCGGCCCGTGAGGCTGCGGGAGCACTCGACGGCGGCATCGTCGGCTCGCTCATCGCGCAGCGCGATCCGGGCGCCGTCGCGGCCCTCCGCCAGCTCGGCCACTGGATCGGTCAGGCGGCGGCGAGCCTCTCGGCCGTGCTCGACCCCCAGCTCTTCGTCATCGGCGGCGGTGTGGCCGCCTCGGGCGACCTTCTCATCGAGCCGATCCGCGCGTCCTATCTCGATCACCTCCCCGCTCGCGGCTACCACCCCGAGCCCGACTTCGTCATCGCCGAGCTCGTGAACGACGCGGGAGTCGTCGGCGCCGCCGACCTCGCGCGTATCTACGTCGGCGACCACCGCTAGTCCGGCAGCGAGTAGTCTGTACCGGTTGTCGCTCGTGAAACGCGGAAAGGCGGTGGGCCCTTGTTCTACTGGATCATGAAGAACATCGTCGCCGGACCGATCCTGTTCGCGATCTTCCGCCCGTGGGTCAGGGGCCTCGAGAACATCCCGAAGTCGGGCGGCGCTATCCTCGCCTCGAATCACCTGTCGTTCATCGACTCGGTGTTCCTCCCGCTCGCCGTCAACAGGCGTGTGGTGTTCCTCGCGAAGAGCGAGTACTTCACGGGCACCGGCATCAAGGGCTGGGCGACCCGGTTGTTCTTCGAGGCCACGGGGCAGCTCCCGATCGACCGATCGGGCGGCAAGGCTTCCGAGGCGTCGCTCAACACGGGCCTGAAGGTGCTGCACGACGGACAGCTCCTCGGCATCTATCCGGAGGGCACGCGGAGCCCCGATGCGCGCATGTATCGCGGTCGCACCGGAGTCGCACGCATGGTCCTCGAGTCGGGCGTGCCCGTCATCCCCGTCGCCATGATCGACACCGAGAAGGTCATGCCGATCGGTTCGCGCATCCCCAAGATCCGTCGCATCGGCATCATCATCGGCGAGCCGATCGACTTCAGTCGCTTCGAGGGACTCGAGGGCGACCGCTTCGTGCTGCGCTCCGTCACGGACGAACTGGTCTACAACCTGCGCGCGCTGAGCGGCCAGGAATACGTCGACGTCTACGCCAGTTCGGTCAAGGAGAAGCGCGCGTCGCTTTCGCGCTAGGCTCGACAGTCGGCGCTCCCGCCTCCCGCGTACTCCACGCGGAATACATCGAGTAGGAAGAACTCCCGTGACTCAGTCGGTCGAACCGGTCGTGCAAGCAGATGCCTCTGTGATTGCCGGGCTCGACTATTGGCGCACGCTTCCGATCAAGCAGCAGCCATCCTGGCCCGACCCCGAGGCCGCCCAGGCGGCGTCCGCTGAGCTCGCCGGCCTCCCGCCGCTCGTGTTCGCGGGCGAGGTCGACATGCTGCGTGATCGACTCGCCGCCGCTGCACGCGGTGAGGCGTTCCTGCTCCAGGGCGGCGACTGCGCCGAGACCTTCGCCGGTGCCACGGCCGACCAGATCCGCAACCGCGTGAAGACCGTGCTGCAGATGGCCGTCGTGCTGACCTACGGCGCCTCGATGCCGGTCGTGAAGATGGGCCGTATGGCCGGTCAGTTCGCGAAGCCCCGCTCGAGCGACACCGAGACGCGCGGCGACGTCACGCTGCCCGCGTACCGCGGCGACATCGTGAACGGCTACGACTTCACGCCCGAGTCGCGTGCGGCCGACCCCGGTCGCCTCGTCCGCGGCTACCACACGGCCGCGTCGACCCTGAACCTCATCCGTGCGTTCACGCAGGGCGGTTTCGCCGACCTGCGTCAGGTGCACAGCTGGAACCAGGGCTTCGCCGCGAACCCCGCGAACCAGCGCTACGAGAAGCTCGCCCGCGAGATCGATCGTGCCGTGAAGTTCATGGATGCCTGCGGTGCCGACTTCGACGAGCTCCGACGTGTCGAGTTCTACACCGGCCACGAGGGCCTCCTCATGGACTACGAGCGTCCGATGACGCGCATCGACTCGCGTACGGGCACGCCGTACAACACGTCGTCGCACTTCGTGTGGATCGGCGAGCGTACGCGCGAGCTCGATGGCGCCCACGTCGACTTCCTGTCGCGCGTCCGCAACCCCATCGGCGTCAAGCTCGGCCCGACGACGACGCCCGAGGTCATGCTCGAGCTCATCGACAAGCTCGACCCCGAGCGTGAGCCCGGTCGTCTGACGTTCATCACGCGCATGGGCGCCGGGAAGATCCGTGACGCTCTGCCGCCGCTCCTCGAGGCCATCTCGAAGAGCGACGCGCAGCCGCTGTGGGTCACCGACCCGATGCACGGCAACGGCATCACGACGCCCAACGGCTACAAGACACGTCGTTTCGACGATGTCGTCGACGAGGTCAAGGGCTTCTTCGAGGCTCACCGCGATGCCGGAACCCACCCCGGCGGAATCCACGTCGAGCTCACGGGCGACGACGTCACCGAGTGCCTCGGCGGCTCGGAGCACATCGATGAGGCGACCCTCGCGACGCGCTACGAGAGCCTGTGCGATCCGCGTCTGAACCACATGCAGTCGCTCGAGCTCGCGTTCCTCGTGGCCGAGGAGCTCGCCGCACGCTGATCACCGTTCCACACTGAGCCGTCGGCTCCGGCTTCTGCCGGGCCGGCGGCTCCGTCGTTCACCCGGCGAGGTGCACCCGAGCAGAGCCCGGCTCAGAGCGTGATGGTGCCGACGACGGCGATCGTCGAGCCGCGCACGGCCTGACCGCCGCCCTCGGGGTTCGTCGACGTCACCGTCGCGAACGGGAGGAACGCGTCGGGCAGGTTGTACGTGACCTCGAAGCCGGCCTCGCGGAGGGCGTCGAGCGCCTCCGCCATGGGCGTGCCGGCCGTCGCGGGAATCTCGACGAGGTCCTGACCCTGCGACACGGTGACGATGATCGTCGCGCCGGGGCGGACGGGGCCCTCGGCCTCGGGGGAGATCGAGATGACGTGGTCGGCGGGGATGGAGCCGTCGTTCACAAACTGGCGCTCGCCCTCGACGGGGGTCAGCCCGAGTTCGGTGAGCGCCGCGAACGCGTCCTCGACCGAGTCGCCGACGAGGTCGGGCAAGGACCCGAGAGAGACGACGAGCGTGATGGGCGCCCTCTCGAAGTACGAGTCGCCGAGCCCGTTGCCCTCGGAGTCGAGGGCCGCGATGACCGAGCCCGCGGGGATCTCGTCGTCGAACTGAGTGATGGCGTCGGCGGCGACCGCGAACTCGGAGAGCGCCGAGCGCGCGTCGGCCTCGGGCGTACCCACGACGTCGGGGACGGGAAGGGAGCGCGGACCGAGCGACGAGTAGAGCGTGATCGTCGATCCGCGCGGTGCGGCGCCGTCGGGCGATGTCGCCGAAGCGAGGCCGACGGCGATCTCCCAGTCGTAGCGGGAGTCGCGGGTGACCTGGAATCCGGAGTCGAGGAGCGTCTGCTCGGCGGCATCCATCTCGGCCCCTCGAACGTCGGGGATGACGACCTGCGAGCCGGGCCCTGAACCGAAGTACCAGCCGGTGCCGCCCGCGAGGGCCGTGAGGAGGATGACGAGGGCGAACAGCCAGTAGCCCTTGCGCTTGCGACGCTCGGAGCGGCGGACGAGGAGCGCGGACGCGTCGTCCGGTTCTGCGGCCTCGGGCTCGGGGCCGAGCAGCGTCGTTCCGAGGAACTGCGTCTCGCCCGTCGAGCCCCGTTCGCCGAGCACGAGCGTCGCGCCCGTGGGGATCGGGTCGGGACGACGAACGCTCGACTCGATCGACCTCAGTCGATCGAGCAGTTCCCGGGCGTCGCGCGGACGCTGCTCGGGATCGCGTTCGGTCGACCAGCGCACGAGCTCATCGAAGGCGGCGGGGATCGCGGGGTTCTTGCTGCTCGGAGCGGGGACCTGGTCGTTGGCGTGCTGATACGCGATCTGCATGGGCGCCTCGCCCACGTAGGGCTGCTCGCCCGTCAGCATCTCGTACATCATGATGCCGACGGCGTAGATGTCGCTGCGGGCATCGGCGACGCCGCGCGTGACGAGCTCGGGGGAGAGATAGGCGATCGTGCCGAGGAGCGCCTGACCGGTCGCCGTGTTGGCGCTCGCGGCCCGAGCGAGACCGAAGTCGCCGAGCTTGATGCGGCCGTCGTCGGCGAGCAGCACGTTCTCGGGCTTGAGGTCGCGGTGCACGATGCCGGCCTTGTGGGCCGCGGCGAGGCCGGAGAGCACGGCGTCCATGATGTCGACCGTCTGCTCGGGGGTGAGCGACGTGTAGTCCTTCAGCAGGTCACGGAGCGTGATGCCGGGCAGGTACTCCATGACGAGGTACGCCGAGTCGGCGTCCTGGCCCTGGTCGAAGACGTTGACGACGTTCGGGTGCGCGAGGCGCGCGGCCGATCGCGCCTCCTGCACGAAGCGGTCCTTGAACGACGCATCGTCGGCCAGGTGGCCGTGCATGATCTTGATCGCGACGCGTCGCTCGAGGCGCAGATCGGTCGCGAGGTAGACCGTCGCCATGCCGCCGCGAGCGATTCGCGAGCGCACCTGGTAGCGGCCGTCGATGAGACGGCCGATCAGGGGATCGGCAGGCGGGGTGGTCACGGTTCGAGTGTACGAAGCCGGAGCGCACCCTCATGACCGAAACACCGTGCGACACGCCATCGGTATGAGTCTGTTGTCAACCGAGCACGCTGAGCCACGTGCGTGCGGGGCCCTCCCACTGCGCGTAGAGGTCGGGGTGGGCCGAGAGCTGCACGGCCTGCGCCGCGTCGGTCACGCTCATCGTCTCCCACCCGGGGATGTCGATGAGGCCGCGCGGCTCGCCTCCCGTCGGCGACGACGGGCCGCCGTAAAAGGCTCGCGCGGCGCGAGTCGGGTCGCGGACCTCGGCTTCGGTTCCCCAGCCCATGCTGGGGCGCTGCTGGAAGAGACCGAGCGAGTCGCGGTCGCCGTAGTCGACGTTCACGAGGCCCGACTCCTGCGCCGCGGCGGCGAGGGCGATGACGATCGCCTGGTCTCCGAGGGCGAGTTCGCGGCCGACGGCGATGATGACGCGCGCGTTGGCGGCCATCTCGTCGGTGAGGCCCGCGACATCGACCGGGGTCACGATCGCCGCGGGCACGGGGGCGCCCGGTAGGGAGATGACGTCGCCGGGGTGGATGACGCTCGACCAGTCGAGTCCGTTCGCATCGAGGACGGCCTGGATGCTCGTCCCGAGACGTTCCGCGATCCCCGAGATGGTGTCGCCCGCGACGACGGTGTGGGTCGTGGGAGCAGCAGCCGGCGGTGCGGGCGCGACGGCCGCTGCGGGCACCGGCGACGCCGAGTCGGGGAGCACGATCGACTGACCGGCGAAGATGAGGCTCTGCGGTCCGAGCCCGTTGGCGCTCAGCACGTCGGAGGTCGAGAGGCCGTACGACGCGGCGATGCCGCTGATCGTCTCGCCGTCGGCGACCGTGTGCCGACGGATCTCGGCGGGGGCGGGTCGCGCAGCGGCGGCGTCGACGAGCGCGAGCACCTGCCCGGGGAAGATGAGGGATGACCAGCTGAGACCGTTCCGTGCCAGCACGGACGCCGTCGGCAGGCCGAAGCGCTCCGCGACTCCGCTGATCGTGTCGCCGCTCTGCACGGTGTACTCGACGGGTGCCGCCTCGGTCGCGACGCGAGCGCCGGCGGTGCGCACCTCGGGGGTGATCGCCTTCGCCTTGGGCGGACGCTTCGACACGGTGGGGTTCGCCTCGGCCGGAGTGGCGACGCCGAACGTCACGGCGACGGCGCTGACGATGGCGACGGGCACGGAGACGAGCCGGCCGATGCCGGTCATGGGGCGCGCTCGTCGCCGGCGGGCTTCGCTGCGTGGGGACGAGTCGCTCGGTTCGTTCGTGTCATCGGCCGGATGTGGCGAAGACATCGGTACCACCCTTCATGTTCTGACTCGACGACGGCAACCGTCCCACAGACGGGGGGTCTAATCAACGACCGTCTCGCGTGTCCGCGAAGTCGAGTCGGTGCTGCGACGTCCGCTCCGACGTGGCAGTCTTGGAGCGTGACAGAGAACGCTGCCGCCGAATGGCTGACCGTCCCCGACCTCGTCGAGATCCTCGACCTCTCGCCGAGCCGCGTGCGTCGTCTCATCGACGACCACCACCTGCTCGCCGGACGCATCGATGGTGTGCTCAAGGTGCCCGCGGTGTTCCTCCGCGACGGTGAGCCGATCGCCGAACTCCAGGGCACGGTCACCGTGCTGAGCGACGCGGGATTCACCGACGAGGAAGCGCTCCGGTGGATGCTCGAGGTCGAAGAGAGCCTCGGCGCATCACCGATCGATGCGCTGCTCGCCGGCCGCAAGGCCGAAGTGCGTCGGATCGCCCAAGCCCTCGCCTGACCTACCGCCGCTCACGATGAGCGGCGCGTCACCGTCTTCGTCAGTGCGGTGAGTTCGTCGATCGCTGCGCGAGTGAGGGTTGATCCCTCGAGCGCGGCGAGTGCGAGTGAGACCTGTTCCTCGATGAGGGCCTCGACCGCATCGACGGCGCCGCACTCGGTGAGCGTGCGCTGGAGCATCCTGACCTGTTCGTCGCCGAGCGTCGGATCGCCGAGCAGCTCGTCGAGCACGTTCCGCGGGCCGGCCGCGAGACGTTCGCGGGCGAGCGCGACGAGCACGGTCCGCTTGCCCTCGCGGAGGTCGTCTCCGCTCGGCTTGCCGGTGACGGCGGAGTCGCCGAACACGCCGAGCATGTCGTCACGCAGCTGGTAGGCGATGCCGAGCGGGAGGCCGAAGTCGCGAAGGGCCGCGCGCTGGTCGAGGGTCGCCCCACCGATCGCCGCTCCGATGAGGAGCGGTGCCTGGATGCTGTACTTGGCCGACTTGTAGACGATGACGCGCTCGGCGCGCGATCGCATCTCGCTCTCCTGCTGACGCACCCACGCCTGCTCCTCGAGGATGTCGAGGTACTGGCCGGCCGTCACCTCCGTGCGCATGTGCATGAACTCCGCACGCGTCGCGCGAGCACGGTCGCGCCCGAGCGGCTCGAGCCCGACGTCGAGGAGCTCGTCGCTCCATCCGAGCAGGAGATCGCCGAGGAGGATCGCGGATGACCGTCCGAACGCGTCGGCATCGCCCGCCCACCCGGACTCGAGGTGCGTCGACTCGAACAGGCGATGAGCGGCGGGGGAGCCGCGCCGCGTGTCGGAGTTATCGATGATGTCGTCGTGGACGAGGGCCGCGGCGTGGAAGATCTCGAGTGCCGCGGCCGCGGAGACCACCGAGTCGAGGTCGGTGTCCCCGACGTCCGCGAACGGATCGAAGCCCTCCCGCCCGGCGACGGACTGCCATCCCCAGTAGCAGAAGAGGGCTCTGAACCTCTTGCCTCCGCTGAGAAATCGCCGCGAGAAGTCGGTCAGCGGGGCGAGGTCCGGTCCAATCGAGAGGATGATGGAGGAACGGTCGGAGATGAACTCGTCGATGCGTGCGTCGACGAGATCGACAAGTCGGAAGCGATCGGCCACCCGCCTAGCCTACCGACGGCGACCGGGACTAGAATCGTCCCACGGGTGACAACCCCGAGCCTGGAGGAAATGAGATGCCGCTTTCCGAGCAGGAGCAACGCCTCCTCGATGAGATGGAGCGCAGTCTCTACCGTAATGATGCGGATTTCGTCGCGACCGGGGGGCGACGTGGTCGTCCCAACTACCGATCGGTGACCATCGGCATCCTTCTCGCCGCCGCCGGTATCGCCGCGCTCATCGCGGGCGTGGCCATCCCTCAGCTCCTCGTCGGCATCGCCGGATTCGTGCTGATGTTCGCGGGTGTGCTGCTGGCGCTGACGCCGTCGAAGAGACTCACGCCCGAAGACATCACGTCGTCGACCGGTTCGCCGCGCGCCGCGGCACATGACTCCGGCGGTTTCATCGGTCGCATGAACGACCGCTGGGAACGTCGTCAAGAGGGTCGCGAGTAGCCTCCCCACCACTCCACGTCCGACGAGGGCCGATCGATTCCGATCGGCCCTCGTCGCTGTTTAACGAGCCGTGAGCCACTCGGATCGCGCCTCCGGGTGTGTCACGGGGGCTCACGACGCCCCGTGGAGCCCCCAACCGCTCCATTTCCCTCCACCGCCGAGATCCCTTGCCTGGCAAGGGATTTTTTGTTTCCGGCGCCCCGAACTGGGGCATTTTCGTTGTTTGGTGGTCGATTGTGGAGTAAAGTGGAGGCAATCCAGGCCGGAGGGGAGGTGGCGACATGTTCCTCGGAACCTACGAGCCCAAGCTCGACGAGAAAGGGCGCATCATCCTTCCCGCCAAATTTCGCGACGAGCTCTCCAACGGCCTCGTCCTGACGCGCGGCCAGGAGCACTGCATCTACGTCTTCAGCGCTCGTGAGTTCGAAGACCTGCACGACAAGATCCGCCAGGCCCCGGTCACGAGCAAGCAGGCGCGTGACTACATGCGCGTCTTCCTCTCGGGCGCGACGGCCGAGACGCCCGACAAGCAGAACCGCGTCACGATCCCCGCATCGCTGCGCTCCTACGCCGGTCTCGACCGCGACCTCGCCGTCATCGGTGCGGGCAGCCGGGTCGAGATCTGGAGCCAGACGTCGTGGCAGGACTACCTGACCGAGCAAGAGGCGGCATTCGCCAACACGGCGGAGGAGGTGATCCCGGGACTCTTCTGACCCCTGGACCCCGACTCCCAGCCGGCCCCCTGAGGCCACTTCCCCGGCAGCAGGACCGACCGGATGGGGATCCGGATCCAGGAACAGGACACCGAGACGCTATGAACGACATCGAACGCATCCACACCCCCGTCATGCTCGAGCGCTGCATCGACCTCCTCGCCCCCGCCCTCGAGGCACCGGGCTCCGTCTTCGTCGACGCCACCCTCGGCATGGGCGGTCACAGCCGGGCGCTCCTCGAGCGGTTCCCGAATACGACGCTCGTCGGCCTCGACCGCGACACCGACGCGCTCGCGATCGCCGAAGAACGACTCGCTCCCTTCGCCGATCGCGTGCACCTCGTGCACACCGTGTACGACGGCTTCGCAGACGCCCTCGACGACCTCGACATCCCCGAGGTCCACGGGGTGCTCTTCGACCTCGGTGTCTCCTCGCTCCAGCTCGACCGCGCCGAGCGAGGGTTCGCCTACTCCAAGGACGCACCGC
Source organism: Agromyces atrinae (assembly GCF_013407835.1). Taxonomy (NCBI): domain Bacteria; kingdom Bacillati; phylum Actinomycetota; class Actinomycetes; order Micrococcales; family Microbacteriaceae; genus Agromyces; species Agromyces atrinae. Next base: position 479,100 of record NZ_JACCBI010000001.1, read on the forward strand.
TCGACATGCGCATGGACGTCACGAGCGGCATCACGGCCGGCGAGGTCATCGCGACGTACGACGAGGCAGACCTCCGGCGCATCTTCCTCGACTACGGAGAAGAGAAGCTCGCCGCCCGGTACGCCCGGGCGATCGTGCGGGCACGGGCCGAGAAGCCCATCGAGCGCTCCGCCGAACTCGTGTCGATCATCCACGACGCCACACCAGTGGCCGTCCAGCGCAACGGCCACCCCGCGAAGCGCGTCTTCCAGGCCCTCCGCATCGAGGTCAACGAAGAGCTCGAGGTGCTCGAGTCGGCCATCCCGACGGCACTCGACACGATCGCGGTCGGCGGCCGGATCGTCGTTCTCGCCTACCAGTCGCTTGAGGACCGCATCGTCAAGCGCGACCTGCAGCGCGTGTCGTCCTCGACCGCTCCCGTCGGCCTGCCCATCGAGCTCCCCGAGCACCGACCCGAGTTCCGGCTCCTCGTCCGTGGGGCCGAACTGGCGACGGATGCCGAGGCCGAGCGCAACCCGCGAGCCAAGCCCGTGCGCCTGCGCGCAGCCGAACGACTGAGGAGGGCGTCATGAGCGCTACCGCTGCAAGCCCGCTCGCTCCCGAGATCGAGCGCGCGCCGCGCAAGCCGCTGCTCTCCCTCGTACCCCGTGCCCGTGCGGCGCGGCCGCGACTCGCCTACGCGGTCGTCGCGGTCTCGGGAATCGCCGCGATCACCGCGACCCAGCTGCTCGTGAGCATCGCGATCTCGCAGGGCGCGTACGAGCTCGACGCTCTCGCGGCGACCCAGAGCGACCTCCTCCGTACCGCCGAGTCCGTGAGCGAAGACCTCGACCGCGTCTCGTCGCCCCAGTTCCTCGCGGCGAACGCCGAAGCGCTCGGCATGGTGCCGAACGCGAACCCCGTCTACCTGCGGCTCTCCGACGCCGCCGTGCTGGGTGCTCCCGGCGCGACGGCGCTCGACGTGGGCGATGCGTCGCTCGTTCCGAACAAGCTCATCGAAGGCATCCCTCTCGCGACCGACGTCGCACCCGCCGGAGGCTCCGGTGCGAGCGCACCCGTCGCACCTCCGGCATCCGGCACGCCGAGCGTCGCACCCACGACCCCCGTGCAGCCGGAGGTAGCTTTGCAGGGCGGGCTTCCGACTCCGTCGACGCACTGATCGAAACGGGGCCCCGAATGCAGCTGAGCCGGTCAGTCACGGCCCGGCCGTGCAGGAAGGACGCAGAGTGAACACGAGCAGAGCGCGATCGAGGCGCATCTTCATCGCCGCCGTACTCCTGATCGCACTCGTGGGCGTCTTCGTCGTCCGACTCGTCGACATCCAGGTCGTCCGCGCCGCCGAACTCAACCGCGATGCCGAGGGCAAGCGATCGATCGAGCGGGTCATCTACGGCACGCGCGGCGACATCGTCGACGCGAACGGCACCGTGCTCTCGGGAAGCGTGATGCGCTACGACGTCACGGTCTCCCCGAAGAACGCCCGGGGTTTCGAGCGCACAGCTGACGACGGCACGAAGACGACCGTGACGCGCGAGCAGGCCGCCGCCGAACTCGGCGCGGTGCTCGGCATGACGGGGGAGTCGATCATCGCGATCATCGACTCAGCCCTCGCCGACAACCCGAAGTCCGACTTCGCCTACATCTCCAAGCAGGTCGACATCGAGACCTACCGCGCCGTCGAAGAGCTCGGCATCCCATGGCAGAGTCGCGAGCGTCATCCCAGCCGGGTCTACCCGAACGGCGCCGTCGCCGGAAACCTCGTCGGATTCGTCGGCGATGAGGGCGACCCGCTCGCCGGTCTCGAACTCTCGGAGGACTCGTGCCTCGCGAGCGACGACGGCCTCGAGTCGTACGTCTCGAGCGGCGCCGACTTCGTCGCCCTGCCCGACAGCACGGTCACGCTCGAGCAGGCGAAGGACGGCGGTCAGCTCGGACTCACGATCGACGCCGACCTCCAGTGGTTCACGCAGCAGGTCGCGCTCGCCCAGGTCGAGGCGACGGGTGCGCAGTGGGCGACGGTCGTCGTGCAGAACGCGAAGACGGGCGAGCTCCTCGCCGTCGCCGACGTGCCGACGGTCGACCCCAACAACATCGCGGCGACCGACGCCGAGGATCGCGGTTCGCGCTCCTTCACGACGCCGTACGAGCCGGGCTCGACGTACAAGGCCCTCACCGCAGCGGCCGTCGTCGACGCCGGCAAGGCGACGGCGACGAGTCCCGGGGTCATCGCGCCCTACCGCTACCTGCCGCCGAACGGCGCCAACATCAACGACAGCTCGTACCACGAGGACGAGCGGATGACGCTCACGGGCGTGCTCATCGACTCGTCGAACACGGGCATGTCGATGTTCGGCGAGATGATCTCCGACGAGCAGCGCACCGACTACATGAAGGCCTTCGGCATCGGTCGGTCCACCGAGGTCGGCTTCCTCGGCGAGGAGCCCGGCATCCTGCACGACCCCGGAACGGACGCGTGGGACAACCAGACGAAGTACACGACGATGTTCGGCCAGGGCGTCGCGACGACCGCTGTGCAGATCGCGAGCGCGTACCAGACGATCGCCAACGGCGGCGTGCGCATGCCGGTCTCGCTCGTCTCGGGCTGCACGGCGGCCGACGGCACCGTGACCGAGAAGCCGTCGACCGAGGGCACGCGGGTGATCTCGGAGGACGCGGCGACCCAGACGTCGCAGATGCTCGAGCGCGTCTACCTCGAGGGTTGGTTGAGCGAGGCCTGGAACATCCCGGGCTACCGCGTCGCGGCCAAGACGGGTACCGCGCAGGTGCCCGACGGCAGCGGCGGCTACCAGAGCGGATACCTCGTCTCGGTGGCCGGCTTCGCTCCCGCGGACGACCCCCAGTACGTCGTTTCGGTGAGCATCATGGATCCGGTTAAGATGAATTCGTCCGCCGCGTCGGCACCCGTGTTCCAGAAGGTCATGAGCTACGCGTTGAAAAAGTTCCGGACGATTCCTTCCGGCGCCCCTGCGCCCGAACTGCCATCACGATGGTAAGAGAGTGGGCCCTGTGACCGGATCGGCGCCCACGGCACTCCGTCCCCAGCATCCGAGTCCGCGAGCGCTCACCGGCCTCGTCGAGCAGTTCCAGCTCGACGCGCAGGGTGAGCTCGCGGGAGTCGAGATCACCGGGGCATCCCTCAGTTCGTCGAACGTGCAGCCCGGCGATCTCTACGTCGGCGTACCGGGCCGGAACGCCCACGGTGCGAGCTTCGCCGCGCAGGCCGCCGAGCGCGGCGCCGTCGCCGTGCTGACCGACGAAGCCGGAGCGTCCCTCGCGGCCGACTCCGGGCTTCCGATCGTCGTCACACCCGACGCGCGCGCAGCCCTCGGCGAGGTCGCCGCCTGGATTCACCGCACGGGTGTTCACGCGAGCGACGACGACGAACAGGCCACGCTCTTCGCCGTCACCGGCACGAACGGCAAGACGAGCGTCGTCTACCTGCTCTACGGCATCCTGCGTCAGCTCGGCATCGGCGCCGGGCTCACGTCGACCGCGGAGCGCCGCATCGGCGACGAGGCGGTCACGAGCTCGCTCACGACCCCCGAGGCGAGTGAGCTCCACGCCCTCCTCGCTCGCATGCGCGAGGTCGGCGTGCGGGCCGTGGGCGTCGAGGTGTCGGCGCAGGCCCTGTCGCGCCACCGCGTCGACGGTCTCGTCTTCGACGTCGCCGGATTCACGAACCTCAGCCACGATCACCTCGACGACTACGCCTCGATGGACGAGTACTACCGGGCGAAGCTCGAGCTGTTCCAGCCCGATCGCGCCCACCGGGCCGTCGTCACGGTCGATTCCGACTGGGGTTCGCGTCTCGTGGCGGATTCCCGCGTCCCGGTCACGACCCTGTCGACCGAGCCGGGCATCCGCGCCGACTGGACGCTCGTCATCGACGAGGAGTCCGCGACCTCGACATCCTTCACCCTCAGCGGCCCGGACGGCCGGAGCATCGCGACGAGCGTCCCCCTCCTCGGCCGGTACATGGCCGCGAACGCGGGCCTCGCGATCGTCATGCTCGTCGAGTCGGGGGTCGACCTCGACGTCATCAGTCACGCGCTCGCTCGCGACGGCGGCATCGATGCGTACATCCCGGGTCGCGCCGAGCGCATCTCGGGCGACCGCGGCCCCCTCGTCTTCATCGACTACGGCCACAGCCCCGACGCCTTCCTGCAGACCCTCGACGCGATCCGTCGGGTGACTCCGGGCCGACTCGTCATGGTCTTCGGCGCCGACGGCGACCGCGACACGACGAAGCGCGACGACATGGGAGCGATCGCCGCGCGCGGCGCCGACGTCGTCGTCATCACCGACTTCCACCCGCGGTTCGAAGACCCGGCGCTGATCCGCCGGAGTCTCATCGAGGGTGCGCAGAGGGCTGTCCCTGATCGGGAGATCATCGAGATCGCCGACCCGCGTGAGGCTTTCCGCGCGGCGCTCGCGCTCGCGCACGAGGGCGACGCGGTACTCTACGCGGGACCGGGTCATGAGGACTACCACGAGGTCGCGGGAGTGAAGATCCCGTACTCGGCGCGCGACGATGCGCGGCAGGCGCTCCGAGAGGCAGGATGGCTCGAATGATCGCACTCACACTCGACGAGATCGCCCGTGCCGCCGGCGGCGTGCTGGTGACGCGCGGCGTCGCCTCGCCCGACCTCGTCATCGACGGGGCCGTGCACACCGATTCCCGCGATGTCCGTGCGGGCGATGTCTTCGTCGCCAAGCCGGGCGAGTTCACCGACGGTCACCTCTTCGCGCCGACCGCGCTCGAGCAGGGCGCAGCGCTCCTCATCGTCGAGCGTGAACTCGACCTCGAGGTGCCCCAGATCGTCGTCGACGACGCGGTCGTCGCCCTCGGCGAGTTCGCGCGCGAGGTCGTCGCCCGTGTCCGCGCGGGCGGTCGCCTCCGCATCGTCGGTGTGACGGGCTCGAACGGCAAGACGACGACGAAGAACCTGCTGCGTGCGGTGCTCGAGCGCGTCGGTCCGACGATCGCTCCGCGGGCCTCGTTCAACAACGAGGTCGGTGCGCCGCTCACGATGCTCGAACTGACCCACGAGACCGAGTTTCTCGTCGCCGAGATGGGTGCGAGCGGTGTCGGCGAGATCGCCCGCCTCGTGCGACTCGCGCGCCCCGACGTCGGCATCGTCCTCAAGGTCGGCCTCGCGCACGCGGGCGAGTTCGGCGGCATCGAGCAGACGGTCCGCGCCAAGACGGAGATGGTCACCGACCTCCTCGAGACCGACGTCGCCGTGCTGAACGCCGACGACCCGCGTGTCGTGCCGATGCAGGCCGAGACGGCCGCTCGCGTCGTGTGGTTCGGACTCGGCCACGACGCCGATGTGCGCGCCGTCGACATCCGCGCCCACGCCCGCGGAACCGACTTCGTGCTCGAACTCCGGAGCGGTGAGCGCCGAGAGGTGCACTTCCAGGTCCTCGGCGAGCACCACGTCATGAACGCGCTCGCGACGACGGCCGCCGCCCTCGAGCTCGGGGTCGGTCTCGCCGACATCGTGTCGGCTCTCGAGTCCGTCACGCTCGCCGAGCGCTGGCGCATGCAGCTCCTCGGCGGTCGCGACGACATCACCGTCATCAACGATGCGTACAACGCGAGCCCCGACTCGATGTCGGCGGCGCTCAAGACCCTCGCGCAGATCAAGCGACCGGGTTCCCGCACGATCGCCGTGCTCGGCGAGATGAGCGAACTCGGCGAACTCTCGGGGGAGGAGCACGATCGCATCGGACTCCTCATCGTTCGTCTCGGGATCTCCCAGCTCGTCGTCGTGGGAGAGGGCGCGCGGCGCCTGCACATCACGGCGATCAACGAAGGGTCGTGGGACGGCGAGTCCGCCTACGTCGAGTCGGCCGATGAGGCCTTCGACCTCGTGAAGGACTCGATCGGGGCAGGAGACACGATCCTCGTGAAATCATCGAACTCGGCGGGACTCCGCCATCTGGGTGACCGATTGGGAGAGTGGTTCGCGTGAGAGCTCTGCTCACGGCGGGTGCCGTCTCCCTCGCCTTCACCCTCTTCCTCACTCCGCTCTTCATCCGGCTGTTCATCCACCTCGGGTGGGGCCAGTTCATCCGCGACGACGGACCGAAGTCGCACCACACGAAGCGCGGCACACCGACGATGGGCGGCATCGTCTTCATCCTCGGAGCTCTCGTCGGCTACTTCGCGGGCACGCTCGCGAACGATGAGCCGCCGACGGCCTCGGGCCTGCTCGTCGTCTTCATGATGGTCGGGCTCGGCATCGTGGGCTTCGTCGACGACTTCCTGAAGACGAGGAAGCAGCAGAGCCTCGGACTCGGCGGCTGGGCGAAGGTCGCCGGGCAGGTGATCGTCGCGACGGTGTTCGCCGTGCTCGCCATCAACTTCCCGAACGCGGAGGGCGTGACCCCGGCATCGACGTCGATCTCGTTCATCCGTGATCTCCCGATCGACTTCCTGGTTCTCGGCACCTATGTCGGCATCGGTCTGTTCGTGCTCTGGATCTGCTTGCTGACGGTCGGCACGTCGAACGCCGTCAACGTGACTGACGGCCTCGACGGTCTCGCCGGTGGAGCATCGATCCTCTCGATCGGCGCCTTCATCGTCATCGGCTTCTGGCAGTTCAACCAGTCGTGCTTCGGCGACAACCTCGATGCGGACGATGTCTACCGCTGTTACGACGTGCGCGATCCGCTCGACCTCGCCATCATCGCGACGGCCATCGTGGGCGCGGTCATCGGCTTCCTCTGGTGGAACACCAACCCCGCGAAGCTCTACATGGGCGACACCGGTTCGCTCGCGCTCGGAGGCGCCCTCGCGGCCCTCGCGATCCTCAGCCGCACCGAGCTCCTCATCATCCTGATCGGCGGTCTCTTCGTCATCGAGACGGGTTCGGTCATCGTGCAGCGCGCGTACTTCAAGATCACGCGCGGTAAACGCATTTTCCTCATGAGCCCGATCCATCATCACTTCGAGTTGAAGGGGTGGGCCGAGGTCACGATCGTCGTGCGCTTCTGGATCATCGGCGGACTCCTCGTCGCCGCGGGCGTCGGCACCTTCTACCTCGAGTGGTTGCAGAGTTGACGACGGATGCCGCGCGCGAGCGCCTCGATACGCTGACGAGCTGGCACTCCGACTGGTCGGGGCTCCGCGTCGCCGTCCTCGGACTCGGAGTGACCGGATTCTCGGTCGCCGACACCCTCGTCGAACTCGGCGCCGACGTCCTCGTGCTCGCGACCGCCGCCGACGATGACCGCGCCCGCATCCTCGACGTCCTCGGCGCTCGACTCGTCGTCGACCCGCTGGACGGCGCGCCCGCCGACCTCACCGAGTTCGCCCCCGACCTCATCGTCGTCTCGCCCGGCTTCCGGCCCGACCACCCCGTACTGCGGTGGGCCGATGACGAGGGCATCGCCGTATGGGGAGACATCGAGCTCGCCTGGCGCGTGCGCGACAAGGTCAACGCTGCCGACTGGGTGCTCGTCACGGGCACGAACGGCAAGACGACGACGACTCAGCTCACGGCGACGTTCCTCGCCGCCGGCGGGCTGCGCGCGGCCCCCTGCGGCAACATCGGCGTGCCCGTCCTCGACGCCGTGCGCGACCCGCAGGGCTTCGACGTCCTCGTCGTCGAGCTCTCGAGCTTCCAGCTGCACCGCATTCCGCGCACCGGCCCCGGAGCGCTCCACCCGGCGTCGAGCGTGTGCCTCAACATCGCCGACGACCACCTCGACTGGCACGGCAGCGCCGATGCCTACCGCGACGCGAAGGCGACGGTCTACGAGAACGTGCGCATCGCGTGCGTATACAACCGCGCGGACCCCGTGACCCGGCTGCTCGTGGAAGAGGCGGATGTCGCTGAGGGTGCCCGCGCGATCGGCTTCGGTCTCGACGTGCCGGGCCCGAGCGACCTCGGGATCGTCGACGGCATCCTGTGCGATCGAGCCTTCCTCGAGGACCGACGGAACTCCGCGCTCGAGCTGACGACCCTCGCCGAACTCTCGATCGCGGGGCTCGACGCCCCGCACATCGTCGCGAACATCCTCGCCGCCGCAGCTCTCGCGCGTTCCCTCGGCGTCGCCCCCGAGACGATCCGTGAAGCTCTTGCGACGTTCCGGCTCGATGCGCACCGCATCCAGACGGTGCTCATCGCCCGAGGCATCCGTTTCGTCGACGATTCGAAGGCGACCAACCCGCACGCGGCGGGCGCGTCCCTCCGGGCATTCGGTTCGGTCGTGTGGATCGTCGGCGGACTCCTGAAGGGCGTCGACGTCGACGCGCTTGTTCGCGACCACGTCGGTCGCCTGCGCGGCGCCGTCGTCATCGGGGCCGATCGGAGCGCGCTTCTCGAGGCGTTCGAGCGACACGCGCCGCACCTTCCTCTCCACGCCGTCGAGTCGGATGACACTGGGGGAGTCATGCGCGAAGCGGTCGAATCGGCCCTCGGTTTCGCGGAGGACGGCGACACTGTTCTGCTCGCCCCCGCCGCGGCATCGATGGACCAGTTCACCGACTACGGTGACCGGGGCCGCCGATTCGCGGAGGCCGTGTTCGACATCGTGGGAGGAGAGGCCGATGGCACTGCCGCCGCGCACGATCCCGAGAACCCGCGAGGCTGACGCGGGCGCGGAGCGGACGAGTTCGGGCGAGGGCGGTTCTGGCTTCTCGTCGGTGCGCATCCGGCTCGGCCGGGTGTTCCGCTCCGAGAACCCCGACTACTTCCTGCTCGCGGGTACGACGATCTTCCTCGTGCTCTTCGGGCTCGTCATGGTGCTCTCGTCGTCGTCGGTCGAGTCGTACGACGGCAGCCGCGACTTCTTCAGCGTCTTCCTCCGGCAGGGCGCGTTCGTGCTTCTCGGCATCCCCGCGATGCTGCTCGCGAGCCGTCTGCCGCAGAAGTTCTGGATGGCCGTCGCGTGGCCGGCCCTCGCGGCCTCGTGCTTCCTGCAGCTGCTCGTCGTCGCGACGCCCCTCGGTATCGAGGTCGGCGGCAACACGAACTGGCTCTCGATCGCGGGGTTCCAGTTCCAGCCGTCGGAGGTCATCAAGCTCGCGCTCGTGATCTGGCTCGGCCTCATGGTGACGCGGAAGGAGGCGGTGCTCGGCGAGTTCAAGCGCGGACTTCTGCCGATCCTCCTCGTCGGTGGTGCCGCGATCGGGCTCGTCATGCTCGGCGGCGACCTCGGAACGGTCGTCATCATGGCGATCTCGCTGCTCGGGGCGCTCTACCTCATCGGAGTGAAGCTCCGACTCCTCGTCATCCCCGTGCTCGTCGGAATCGCGGGCATGCTCGCCCTCGCGATCGCGAGTCCCAACCGCGTCACGCGCATCCTCGCCTTCTTCGAAGACGGCTGCACCGACTACGAGAACACGTGCTGGCAGTCGACGCACGGCACGTTCGCCCTCGCCAACGGCGGGTTCTTCGGTGTCGGCCTCGGCAATTCGCAGTCGAAGTGGATGTGGCTCCCGGCCGCCGACAACGACTACATCTTCGCGATCATCGGGGAGGAGCTCGGTCTCGTCGGCGCCGTCGTCGTGCTCGTGCTCTTCGTGCTGCTCGCCGTGTCGTTCTCCCGCATCCTGCGTCGTGCGCAGACGCCCTTCGGTCGCGCCGCGACGGCGTTCGTCACCATCTGGATCGTCGCGCAGGCCTTCGTGAACATGGGCGTCGTGCTCGGCGTCCTCCCCGTGCTCGGCGTACCGTTGCCGCTCATCTCGTCGGGAGGAACGGCTCTCGTGTCAGGCCTCCTCGCGATCGGCATCGTGCTCTCCGTCGCACGACAATCCCCTGAGGTATCGAAGTGACCGTCCACCTTCTCGCCGGCGGCGGTACCGCCGGTCACGTGAATCCGCTCCTCGCCGTCGCCGACCGTATCCGCGAACGCGACGCGAGCGCCGAGGTCCTCGTGCTCGGCACGAAGGAAGGTCTCGAGTCGCGGCTCGTGCCGGCTCGCGGCTACGAACTGCTCACCATCCCGCGCCTGCCGTTCCCGCGCCGCCCGAACGCCCAAGCGGTGTCGTTCCTTCCGCGCTTCCGCGCGACCGTCCGCGGCCTCGAGAAGACGCTCGCCGACCGCGGCGTCGACGTCGTGACCGGATTCGGCGGCTACGTCTCGACGCCCGCCTACCTCGCCGCACGACGCGCCGGCCTGCCGATCGCGATCCACGAGGCGAACGCGCGACCCGGACTCGCCAACCGGCTGGGTGCTCGCTACACGACGGCCGTCGGGGTCGCGTTCGAGGGCACGAAGCTGCCGCACGCGACGTTCGTGGGAATGCCCCTCCGTGCCGAGATCGAGCGGCTCGACCGAGCCGCCGAGCGTGGGGCCGCAGCCGAGTACTTCGGCCTCGAGGCCGATCGGCCCGTCATCCTCGTCACGGGCGGCTCGCTCGGTGCCCGGCGGATCAACGCGACCGTCGTCGCGTCGGCCGAAGCCCTCCTCGCGGCCGGATGGCAGGTGCTCCACATCGTCGGCGGGCGCTCCGAGGTGTCCGACCCGAACCTCGCGGGTTACCGCATGATCGAGTACTGCGACCGGATGGACCTGGCACTCGCGATCGCGGATGTCGCGCTGTCTCGTGCGGGCGCTGCGACCGTGAGCGAGTTCGCGGCCCTCGGCATCCCCGCCGTCTACGTCCCCTACCCCGTCGGGAACGGCGAGCAGCGCTGGAACGCGCGCGGCGTCGTCGAGGCGGGCGGCGGAATCCTCGTCGACGACGCCGACTTCCTGCCCGCGTGGGTGTCGTCGACGGTCCTGCCCCTCCTGGCGGACCCGGCAGCGCTCCGTCGGATGGGCGAGCGCGCGTCATCCGCCGGCATCGCCGATGGCACCGACCGGATGCTCGCCCTCGTCGATCGCGTGTCAGGCGAACGCCCGGCTCCGGGAGCGTAACGTGGACGTCGACCCCACCCGATCGAGAGAAGAGCAGCACCGACCGTGACGATCAAGCCCGACACCACCATCGAGATCCCCGACGAGCTCGGCGCTGTCCACTTCGTCGGTATCGGCGGCTCCGGCATGAGCGGTATCGCCCGCCTCTTCCTCTCGGCGGGCCACCGCGTGACCGGTTCCGACGTGCGGGAGTCGTCGAACATCGACGCGCTCCGAGAGCTCGGTGCCGACATCGTCATCGGGCACCACGCCGACAACGTCGGCGACGCCGAGGCGCTCGTCGTCACGGGGGCGCTCTGGCAGGACAACCCCGAATACCGGCTCGCGCTCGACAACGGTCTGCCCGTCCTCCACCGCTCGCAGGCGCTCGCGTGGCTCATCCGACGCCAGCGCCTCGTCGCCGTCGCGGGCGCGCACGGCAAGACGACGTCGACCGGGATGATCGTGACCGGCCTCCTCGGCATCGACGCCGACCCGAGCTTCGTGAACGGCGGGGTCATCGAGTCGCTCGGCGTGAGCGCCGCTCGCGGCTCAGGAGAACTGTTCGTCGTCGAGGCCGACGAGTCGGACGGCTCGTTCCTGCTCTACGACACGTCGGTCGCGCTCATCACGAACGTCGACCCCGACCACCTCGACCACTACGGGTCGCTCGAGGCCTTCGAGGACGCCTTCGTCACGTTCGCCGACAACGCGAGCGAGTTCGTCGTGATCTCGAGCGACGACGTCGGTGCGACGCGGGTCGCCGCGCGGCTCACGCACGAGCGCGTGATCACCTTCGGTGAGGCCGAGGATGCCACGGTGCGCGTGCACTCCATCGACACGAACGGTCCCGTCGCCCTCTCGGTGGACGTCGACGGCGAGACCTACTCCACGCGACTGCGCGTGCCCGGGCGTCACAACGCGATCAACGCGGCGGGCGCGTTCGCCGTGCTCGTCGGCCTCGGCTTCGACGCCGCGCCCTCGCTCGAGGCGATCAGCGGCTTCGGCGGCACCGAGCGTCGCTTCGAGCTGCACGGCGTCGTCGACCGCGTGAGCGTCTTCGACGACTACGCGCACCACCCGACCGAGGTCGCCGCCGCTCTGTCTGCGGCGCGCACGGTCGTCGGGGAGGGACGCATCATCGCGGTGCACCAGCCGCACCTGTACAGCCGCACGCGCCTCTTCGCTCAGGAGTTCGCCGATGTGCTCGAGGAGTTCGCCGACGAGACGGTCGTCCTCGACGTCTACGGTGCTCGGGAGGACCCCGAGCCGGGCGTCACGGGCGCACTCGTCGCCGAGCGATTCACCGACCCCTCACGGGTCGCCTTCGTCGCCGACTGGCAGGAGGCCGCCGACCACACGGCGCGTATCGCGCGCCCGGGCGACTACGTCATCACCCTCGGTTGCGGCGACGTCTACCGCATCGTGCCGCAGCTGCTCGGTGCCCTCGAGGTCGAGCGCGGAGTGACGCGCGAGTGAAGCGGCCCCAGGGCTTCGATCAACCGGTGCGGCGGCAGCCGGCTCGCCCCCCGGCGAGTACGCCGTCGAACCCGCCGTCGGAACCGCGGGCGACGTCGACGTCTCGACCGTCGAACGAGACGGAACCGATCGACGTCATCGCGCCCGACGTTCCGATCGAGAGGGCCACGGCCCCGGTCATCCCGCTCATCGATCCCGGTCTGACCGGGGCGACGGCGACGGCGCCCGACGAGCACGCCTCCGACCGGGCATCGGCCCGGGCGATCAAACGTGCGCAGCGTGCGCGTCGCCGGTTCGAGAAGAGCGAGGTGCGTCGGTTCACCGTGCGCGGTCGCCGGCGTCGACGTGCCTGGGTCATCGGCCTCGGCTCCGTCGGCGCGCTCGTCGTGGCCGTCGTGCTCATCGCATATTCACCGCTCATGGCCTTGCGGACGGTCGAGGTCATCGGTGCCGAGCGTGTTCCCGCCGCCGACATCGAGGCGGCGCTGTCGACGCAGATCGGTACTCCGCTGCCCCTGCTCGATCGCGGCCGCGTCGATGAGGCCATGAAGTCGTTCCCGCTCCTGCAGAGCTATTCGACCGAGTCGCGCCCGCCGGGCACGCTCGTCGTGCGGGTCGTCGAGCGCGTTCCCGTCGGCATCGTGCGCGAGGGTGACACCTTCCAGCTCGTGGATGCCGCGGGCGTCGTCATGCAGTCGGCCGCCGAGCCGCCCGCGGGCTTCCCGCTCATCGAGGTCGAGGGTGGCACGACGTCGGCCGGCTTCCACGCGGTCACGAGCGTCCTCCGGGCCCTGCCGCCCGAGGTGCTCGCGCAGGCCGTCTCGGCGTCGGCCGCGACGAAGGACGACGTGCGTCTCGTGCTCGTCGGCGACACCGACGTCGTGTGGGGAAGTGCGGAGAACTCGAGCTTCAAGGCGACGGTGCTGGCGACACTCATGGTCTCCGCGCCGCCCGACGCCGTGGGCGGATACGACGTGTCGTCGCCCAACAGTCCCGTCACGTTCTGACCGACTGTCGCGACACGCGGGCGCGCCTCCCGGCGTTCACCGGGCGCGCCTCTAACTTCGAATCAGGAATTGCATACTCAGCAAGACTTTAAGCTTCCACTTGAGGTTTAGGGTTCGCAACGGAGGCCGGACGTGTCATCAAACCAGAACTACCTCGCCGTCATCAAGGTCGTCGGAATCGGCGGCGGCGGTGTCAACGCCGTCAACCGCATGATCGAACTCGGTCTTCGCGGAGTCGAATTCATCGCCATCAACACCGATGCCCAGGCATTGCTGCTGAGCGACGCCGACGTCAAGCTCGACGTCGGTCGTGACCTCACGCGCGGCCTCGGCGCCGGAGCCGACCCCGAAGTGGGTCGTCGCGCTGCCGAAGACCACGCGGAAGAGATCGAAGAGGCCCTCGCCGGGGCCGACATGGTCTTCGTGACCGCGGGTGAAGGCGGTGGCACCGGTACCGGTGGCGCTCCCGTCGTGGCACGCATCGCGAAGTCGATCGGCGCACTCACCATCGGTGTCGTCACGAAGCCCTTCGGCTTCGAGGGCAAGCGCCGCCAGACGCAGGCCGAACTCGGCGTCTCGACCCTCAAGAACGAGGTCGACACCCTCATCGTCGTGCCGAACGACCGCCTGCTCGAGATCAGCGACCGCGGCATCTCGATGCTCGAGGCGTTCGCGACGGCCGACCAGGTGCTCCTCGCGGGTGTGCAGGGCATCACCGACCTCATCACGACGCCGGGCCTCATCAACCTCGACTTCGCCGACGTCAAGTCGGTCATGCAGGGTGCGGGTTCCGCGCTCATGGGAATCGGTTCGTCGCGCGGCGCCGATCGTGCCATCAAGGCTGCCGAGCTCGCTGTCGCGTCGCCGCTCCTCGAGGCATCCATCGACGGCGCTCACGGAGTCCTGCTGTCGATCCAGGGTGGTTCGAACCTCGGAATCTTCGAGATCAACGACGCGGCCCGCCTCGTGCAGGAGGCCGTGCACCCCGAAGCGAACATCATCTTCGGTGCCGTCATCGACGACACGCTCGGCGACGAGGTGCGGGTGACCGTCATCGCCGCCGGCTTCGACGGCGGCGAGCCGCAGGCCCGACAGGATGACGCTCTGCGCGCGAACTTCGCGGGCACGGGCGCCGCCGCCGACCCGAGCTCGCTCGCCGTCCTCGGCGAGTCCGGCGTCTCGGAGTTCAACATCGACGAGCTCGTCGACACCGCTGCCTGGAACGAGACGCAGACGGCCGACGCGATCGTCACCGACCCGGCCTTCGCCGAGGCCGACGACGAGATCGACATCCCCGACTTCCTCAAGTAGGTCGGGCGTGCACAATCGACGGGGCCGGGAGTGAGCGAGAACCTCGCCTCCCGGCTCCGCGACGTATCATCGGCGGTCGCTGCGGCGGCCGCCGACGCCGATCGCGACGCCTCCGAGATCACGACCATCGTCGTGACCAAGTTCCACCCCGCGGCGCTCGTCGCCGAGCTCGCCGACCTGGGCGTGCGAGACGTGGGGGAGAACCGTCATCAGGAGGCGCAGGCGAAGGCGGCCGAGCTCTCGGGCCTCGGGCTCTCCTGGCACTTCATCGGCCAGCTGCAGTCGAAGAAGGCGCGGCAGGTCCGCGCCTACGCGAGTTCGATCCACTCGATCGATCGTCCCGCGCTCGTCGACGCGCTGCGCTCCGACGACGACGTGATCGACGGCTTCGTCCAGGTGAACCTCACCGATGACGCCGGCCGGGGCGGGGTCCTGCCCGCCGAACTCGACGCACTCGTCGAGAAGGTGCTCGAGACGCCCGGCATCCGGCTCCGCGGACTCATGGCGGTCGCGCCCCTCGATGGCGAACCGCGCCGCGCGTTCGCACGTGTGCGTGAACTCTCCGAGTCGGTGAGGCGCACGGCCCCCGAGGCGTCCGCCCTGTCGATGGGGATGTCGCAGGACTTCAGGGAGGCGATCTTCGAGGGTGCGACACACCTTCGGATCGGCACCCTCATTACCGGGAATCGACCGACTCCCGGCTTAACCTCGAACTGACGATCCTGACACGGAGGTAGTGATGTCGAACCCGCTCAAGAAGACCATGGTGTATCTCGGTCTCGCCGATGAGGAACTCGAGCAGGAGACTCACGAGCGCCCTGAGCGTTCGGAGCGCTCCGAGCGACACGAGCGCTCCGAGCGACACGAAGCTCCCGCCGCCCAGCAGGCGGCTCCCGTCCGCGCAGCCGCACCGGTGACACCGCTGCGGAAGGCGACCCCCGTCCAGAAGAACACGCAGGTGCCGGACATGAACGAGATCCTTACCGTCCACCCCCGCCAGTACCGCGACGCCCAGGTCATCGCCGAGGCGTTCCGCGAGGGCGTGCCGGTCATCATCAACCTCTCGCAGATGAGCGACGGCGATGCTCGTCGCCTCATCGACTTCGCGAGCGGACTCTCTCAGGGACTTCACGGAAAGATCGAGCGAGTGACCGGAAAGGTCTTCCTCCTCTCGCCCGAGCACGTGCTCGTCTCCGGTGAGAACGGCGAGGCCGAGGGCGACGTCGACGCCTCGTTCTTCGCACGCCCGTAGACTCTTCCTGTGGGAGTCATACAGCTCGTAGCGAGCATTCTGTACTACGTGCTGCTCATCTACTTCTTCATGATGTGGGCGCGGTTCATCCTTGATCTGATCCAGAACTTCAACCGGTCGTGGCGTCCGCGCGGCGGCTGGGTGGTGGCGGTCGAGCTCGTCTACACGCTCACCGATCCTCCGGTGAAGTTCTTCCGTCGGCTGCTTCCTCCGTTGCGGCTCGGCGGCATCGCCCTCGATTTCGGGTGGTCCATCGCGATGCTCACGGTCATCATCGCGATGTCCGTCGTGTCGTGGATCGCCCGCTGAAAGACATCCCCGTTCGCCGTCACGATCATGACGTCGACCTCATCCGAACGCTGCAGGGAGCTCGCCTCTTTGCTAGCGTTATACGAGCGCCGATCGGCGCGCACGACTGAAGTAAAGGTGGAAGGCCCATGGCGCTCACTCCGGAAGACGTAGTCAACAAGCGGTTCCAGGCGACGAAGTTCCGAGAGGGCTACGACCAGGACGAGGTCGATGACTTCCTCGACGAGGTCGTCGTCGAACTGCGCCGCCTGAACCAGGAGAACGAAGAGCTCCGCCAGCGCCTCGCCGGCGAGGGTCAGGGCTCCGCTCCCTCCGAGACCCCCGCGCCGGTCGCGGCCGTCGTCGAGCCCGCTCCCGCATTCGCCGAGCCCACTCCCGCGCCCCAGCCGGCCGTCGTGGCCGCTCCGGTGCCGGCAGCCGCTCCCGCAGCCACCATGACGGAGGAAGAGGAGCAGGCCAGCACGACCAACCTCCTCCAGCTCGCTCGTCGTCTGCACGAAGAGCACGTCCGCGAGGGCGTCGAGAAGCGCGATGCGCTCATCGCCGAGGGCCACGCGACCGCGGCTCGTATCGTCGCCGAGGCCGAGGCCAAGCAGCGCGCCCAGATCGGCATCCTCGAGCAGGAGCGTCAGTCGGTCGAGAAGCGCGTCGACGAGCTCCGCGTCTTCGAGCGCGAGTACCGCCAGAAGCTCAAGAGCTACATCGAGGGCCAGCTGCGCGATCTCGACACCTCGGCTCCCGTGAACCCCAACGCTCCGACGTCGTTCGGTGCAGCCGCCGACGACGCGAAGCCCGCGTCGAGCTTCCAGGGCTTTGGAGCCTAAGCGTCCGTCGATCAGTGCCAGAGCGCTCGTCGTTCTGACTCTGGTCGCGGCCGCACTCTACGGTCTCGACCAGCTGTCGAAGTACCTCGTCGTCACGAACCTCACCGAGGGGGCGGTCGTCGAGGTCTTCGGCTCTGTTCTGCAATGGCAATTCGTTCGTAACCCCGGAGCCGCGTTCTCCATCGCGAGCGGCATGACGTGGATCTTCACGATCCTCGCCGTCGGCGTCATCGGCTTCATCATCGTTTTCGCCCGTCGCATCCGCTCGATCGGCTGGGCGGTCGTCTTCGGCCTCCTCCTCGGTGGAGTGCTCGGCAACCTGACCGACCGGCTCGTGCGCGAGCCGAGCTTCGGTCAGGGCCACGTCATCGACTTCATCTACACCCCGTGGATGCTGCCGGCGATCTACAACGTCGCCGACATCGCCATCGTGTCGAGCATGGGTCTCTTCCTCATCCTGACCCTGCGCGGCGTCGGCCTCGACGGCGTGCGTGAGACGAAGAAGACGGCGGAGCCGGTCGAGACCGAGGCGGCTGCCGAGACGTCCTCGCCCCGCCCCGCGACTGAGAACTGATGCCGTCCCGATCACTGCCCGTTCCGGACGGCCTCGAGGGCTCGCGCGTCGACGCGGGCCTCGCCAAGATGCTGGGGCTCTCGCGCACGATCTCCGCCGAGGCGGCCGAAGCCGGGGGAGTGTCCCTCGACGGCCGTGTCGTCGGCAAGTCCGATCGGCTGCGCGGCGGAGCCTGGCTCGAGGTCGAGTGGGTCGAGGAGCGACGGGAAGCCGTCCTCGAGGCGATCCCCGTGCCCGACCTCGGCATCGTCCACGACGACGACGATCTCGTCGTCGTCAACAAGCCGGCGGGCGTCGCGGCACATCCGTCGGTCGGCTGGAACGGTCCGACGGTTGTGGGCGCCCTCGCCGCGGCGGGGTTCCGCATCTCGACCTCCGGCGCGTCCGAGCGGCAGGGCGTCGTGCACCGCCTCGACGCCGGCACGAGCGGCCTTATGGTCGTCGCGAAGTCGGAGTACGCCTACACCTACCTGAAGCGCCTGTTCCACGATCGCCAGGTCGAGAAGTACTACCACGCCGTCGTTCAGGGGCACCCCGATCCGTTCTCCGGCACGATCGATGCTCCGATCGGCCGGCACCCGCGCTCCGAGTGGAAGTTCGCGGTCACGGGTGACGGCAAGCACGCCGTAACCCACTACGACACGCTCGAGGCCTTCCCGTACGCCTCGCTCCTCGAGATCAAGCTCGAGACCGGGCGCACGCACCAGATCCGCGTTCACATGGCTGCACAGCGTCATCCGTGCGCCGGCGACTCGATGTACGGGGCCGACCCCACCCTGTCGGCGCGGCTCGGGCTCGAGCGCCAGTGGCTGCACGCCGTGCGTCTCGGCTTCGCGCACCCCGCGAACGGCGAGTACGTCGAGTTCGAGGCGCCCTACGCTCCCGACCTCGCTCACGCGCTCGAGGTGCTCGGAGCGGACTGAGCGTCGGTGCATCGACGTAGGCTGTAATCCCCACCCGCACCACCTTCTGGAGGACCGTGTCCGGCGACTCTTTCGTCCATCTGCACGTGCACAGCGAGTACTCGATGCTCGACGGTGCCGCACGGGTCGGCGAGCTCATCACCGCCGCGAAGGAGCAGGGCATGCCTGCCGTCGCGGTCACCGACCACGGCAACGTGTTCGGCGCCTTCGACTTCTGGCGCACGGCGACCGAGGCCGGCATCAAGCCCATCATCGGTACCGAGGCATACGTCACGCCGGGTACCCACCGCAGTGACAAGACGCGTATCCGGTGGGGCAACGGCGGCGGCGACGACGTCTCGGGTGCTGGCGCCTACACGCACATGACCCTGCTCTCGGCCACGACCGCGGGCATGCACAACCTTTTCCGGCTGTCGTCTCGGGCGTCGATCGAGGGCTACTACTTCAAGCCCCGTATGGATCGCGAGATCCTGTCGCAGTACTCCGACGGGCTCATCGCGACGACGGGCTGCCCCTCCGGCGAGGTGCAGACGCGACTCCGCCTCGGGCAGTACGACGAGGCCGTCAAGGCCGCGGCCGACTTCCGCGACATCTTCGGCAAGGAGAACTACTTCGCCGAGATCATGGACCACGGTCTCAGCATCGAGAAGCGCATCATGGGCGACCTCATCCGGCTCTCGAAAGAGCTCGATCTGCCGCTCGTCGCGACGAACGATCTGCACTACACCCACGCGCACGATTCGAAGAGTCACGCGGCTCTATTGTGCGTGCAGTCGGGCTCGACGCTCGACGACCCGAACCGGTTCAAGTTCGACGCCGACGAGTTCTACCTGAAGACGCCGCAGCAGATGCGCGAGCTCTTCCGCGACTACCCCGAGGCGTGCGACAACACGCTCCTCATCGCCGAGCGTTGCGACGTGAAGTTCAACACCAACGCGAACTACATGCCGAACTTTCCGGTTCCCGACGGCGAGAGCGAGGAGAGCTGGTTCGTCAAGGAGGTCGAACGCGGCCTCCACGAGCGCTACCCCTCGGGCATCCCCGACGACGTGCGCAAGCAGGCCGACTACGAGACCTCCGTCATCGTGCAGATGGGCTTCCCGGGCTACTTCCTCGTCGTAGCCGACTTCATCAACTGGTCGAAGGAGAACGGCATCCGCGTCGGCCCTGGCCGCGGATCGGGTGCCGGTTCGATGGCGGCCTACGCGATGAAGATCACCGACCTCGATCCGCTTCGTCACGGCCTCATCTTCGAGCGGTTCCTCAACCCCGACCGCGTCTCCATGCCCGACTTCGACGTCGACTTCGACGAGCGTCGTCGCGGCGAGGTCATCAAGTACGTGACCGAGAAGTACGGCGACGAGCGCGTCGCGCAGATCGTCACATACGGAACGATCAAGGCGAAGCAGGCGCTCAAGGACTCCTCGCGCGTGCTCGGTTTCCCCTTCGGCATGGGCGAGAAGCTCACGAAGGCCATGCCGCCGCCCATCATGGGCAAGGACATCCCGCTCTCGGGCATCTTCGACTCGAAGCACCCGCGCTACAAAGAGGCCGCCGACGTCCGCAACGTCATCGAGAGCGATCCCGAGGCGCGCACGGTCTTCGAGACCGCTCAGGGGCTCGAGAACCTGAAGCGTCAGTGGGGCGTGCACGCAGCCGGCGTCATCATGTCGAGCGACCCGCTCATCGACATCATCCCGATCATGAAGCGCGAACAAGACGGCCAGATCGTCACGCAGTTCGACTACCCGGCGTGCGAGTCGCTCGGTCTGATCAAGATGGACTTCCTCGGGCTCCGCAACCTGACGATCATCGACGACGCGCTCGACAACATCGAGTCGAACCGCGGGTTCCGTCCCGTGCTCGAAGACCTCGATCTCGACGACGCCCCGGCGTACGAACTGCTGACGCGCGGCGACACCCTCGGCGTCTTCCAGCTCGACTCGCCCCCGATCCGCTCGCTCCTGCGCCTCATGAAGCCCGACAACTTCGAGGACATCTCGGCCATCCTGGCGCTCTACCGGCCGGGCCCGATGGGTGCGAACTCGCACACGAACTATGCGCTCCGCAAGAACGGGCTGCAGGAGATCACCCCGATCCACCCCGAGCTCGCCGAACCGCTCGAAGAGATCCTCGGCACGACCTACGGCCTCATCATCTACCAGGAGCAGGTGATGTCGATCGCGCAGAAGGTCGCCGGGTTCTCGCTCGGTCAGGCCGACATCCTGCGTCGCGCGATGGGTAAGAAGAAGAAGTCCGAGCTCGACAAGCAGTTCGAGGGCTTCAAGGGCGGCATGAACGCCAACGGCTACTCGGACGCCGCGGTCAAGACCCTGTGGGACATCCTTCTGCCGTTCTCCGACTACGCCTTCAACAAGGCGCACTCCGCGGCCTACGGCGTGCTGTCGTACTGGACCGCCTATCTGAAGGAGCACTTCCCGGCCGAGTACATGGCGGCCCTCCTCACCTCGGTGGGCGACGCACGCGACAAGCTCGCGCTCTACCTCAACGAGTGCCGTCGCATGGGCATCAAGGTGCTGGCCCCCGACGTCAACGAATCGATCGGCTTCTTCGCCGCCGTCGGCGACGACATCCGCTTCGGGCTCGGGGCGATCCGCAACGTCGGCTTCAACGTCGTCGAGGCGATCCGCGCCGCGCGCGACGAGAAGGGCCGCTTCGAGTCGTTCCACGACTTCCTCAAGAAGTCGCCGCTCCCCGTCGCCAACAAGCGCACCGTCGAGTCGCTCATCAAGGCCGGCGCGTTCGACTCGCTCGGGTCGACGCGTCGTGCCCTCGTCGAGATCCACGAGTCGGCGGTCGAGTCCGCCGTCAGCGAGAAGCGCGTCGAGGCGACCGGTCAGGCCGGGTTCGACTTCGACTCCCTGCTCGCCGATGTGGCGAGCGAGCCCGTCTCGCTCGTGCCCGACCGCCCCGAGTGGGCGAAGCGCGACAAGCTCGCGTTCGAGCGCGACATGCTGGGCCTCTACGTCTCCGACCACCCGCTCGCGGGGCTCGAGGTGCCGCTCGCGAAGCACGCCTCGACGACGATCACCGACCTCATGGCCTCGGAGTCGACGCAGGACGGCGACACCGTCACCGTCGCCGGACTCGTGACGAGCGTGCAGCACCGCATCGCGAAGGCGTCCGGCAACCAGTACGGCATGATCCAGGTCGAAGACTTCGCGGGTGAGATCACGGCGATGTTCATGGGCAAGGCGTACCAGGAGTTCTCGTCCGCGCTCGTCGCCGACACCATCGTCGTCGTGCGGGGGCGGGTGAGCATGCGGGATGACGGCATGAACCTGCACGCGTTCAGCATCTTCTCGCCCGAGCTCGGAGCTGTCGGTGAAGAGGGCACTCTGCGCCTGCGCTTCTCGGAGCGGACGGCGACGACGGAGCGCATGGAGAACCTGCGAGACATCCTCCTCCGCCACCCGGGGCAGAACGACGTCAAGGTCGCGCTGACCGGCAGGGAAGGCGATCGCATCTTCGGGATCGACCGATACCCGGTGAAGCTCACCGCCGATCTCTACGGGGAGCTGAAGAGTCTGCTCGGGCCCAACTGTCTGCTCTGAGCGGGCGGGTGGGCATCCGACGGGGCGCTGAACCGGGTGACGGGTGCGGCCTAAACTAGTCCCGATGATCCAGCGCATCGACCTTCGAGGTCAGACCCCCACCCCCGCCGAACTCCTCTCTCTCGTGCCGCGCACGTCGAGCGACGTCTCGGACGCCATGGCGGCCGCTGCAGCGCTCATCGACGACGTGCGTCGCGACGGCGAAGCCGCCCTCGTGGCGCAGGCCGAGCGCTTCGACGGCGTCCGTCCCGAGGCACTCCGCGTTCCCGCCGCGCATCGTGCGGAGGCACTCGCCGGGCTCGACCCCGCTGTCCGTGCGGCGATCGAGGAGACGATCCGACGGGTGCGGGAATCGAGCGCCGCACAGGTGCCCCCCACGCAGACGACGGAGCTCGGCGACGGCGCCGAGGTCGTCCAGCGCTGGACGCCCGTCGGGCGCGTCGGCCTCTACGTGCCCGGCGGCAAGGCCGTCTACCCCTCGAGCGTCGTCATGAACGTCGTGCCCGCGCAGACCGCGGGCGTGGCCTCGATCGCGCTCGCCTCACCGGCGCAGGCCGATCAGGGCGGACGCGTCCACCCCACGATCCTCGCGGTCGCGGAACTCCTCGGCGTCGACGAGATCTACGCGATGGGCGGCGCGGGCGCGGTCGGCGCCTTCGCCTACGGCGTTCCCGGTCTCGTCGAGCGCGTCGACCTCGTCACGGGCCCGGGTAACCGGTTCGTCGCCGCCGCGAAGCGCGTCGTGCACGGTGTCATCGGAATCGACGCGGAGGCCGGTCCGACCGACATCCTCGTGATCGCCGACGACTCGGCCGATGCCGACCTCGTCGCGGCCGACCTCGTGAGCCAGGCCGAGCACGACGAGGTGGCCGCCGCCGTCCTCGTCACGACGTCGGAGGCCCTCGCCGACGCGGTCGTCGAGCGGCTCGCCGTGCGCGCGGCGGCGACTAAGCACTCGGCACGCGTGCAGACGGCCCTCGGCGGCCGCCAGTCTGCCGTCGTCCTCGTCGATGACCTCGCCGGGGCCACCGCGTTCAGCAACGCCTTCGCGCCTGAGCACCTCGAGATCCAGACGACCGATCCTGACGCCGTGCTCGCGTCGATCGTCAATGCCGGCGCGATCTTCCTCGGGTCGTATTCACCTGTAAGCCTCGGCGACTACTCGGCGGGATCGAATCACGTCCTCCCCACCGGAGGCCACGCGCGATTCTCCTCCGGGCTCTCGGCCGCGACCTTCCTCCGGCCGCAGCAGGTCGTACGCTACTCCGAGGCCGCACTGCGGGAGGTCGCCGAGAACATCGCCGCTCTCTCGGCCGCCGAAGACCTCCCCGCTCACGGCGAGGCCGTCACCGCTCGCTTCGACCGCGCGCGCACCGAAGCCTGAGGAGACCATGTACTGTCCGTTCTGCCGCAACCCTGATTCGCGCGTCATCGACTCGCGCACGAGTGACGACGGTCTGTCGATCCGTCGTCGGCGCCAGTGCCCGTCGTGCACACGTCGTTTCTCGACGACAGAGACCGCGAGCCTCAGCGTCATCAAGCGCTCGGGCGTCGTCGAGCCCTTCAGCCGCGAGAAGGTCGTGTCGGGTGTGCGCAAGGCCTGCCAGGGCCGGCCCGTGACGGATTCCGACCTCGCGGTGCTCGCGCAGAAGGTCGAAGAGACGATCCGTCAGACGGGTGCATCGCAGATCGAGGCGAACGACATCGGACTCGCCGTGCTCCCGCCCCTCCGTGAACTCGACGAGGTCGCCTACCTCCGGTTCGCGAGCGTCTACCAGGCCTTCGAATCGCTCGACGACTTCGAGGACGCCATCGGTCAGCTGCGCGCCGAGCACGGCCGTCTTCCCGCACGGCCGGCGGAGTGAGCGCCATGTACCGTCTGCTCTTCTCGACGTTCCTCTCGCGCCTCGACCCCGAAGACGCGCACCACCTCGCTTTCGCTGTCATCCGTCGCCTGCCCTGGCTCGGCATCGGCCGCCTCGTGAACCTCGTCACGCGGCCCGATCCGCGCCTTGCGGTCGACGCGCTGGGCCTCCGCTTCCCTTCGCCGTTCGGCGTCGCCGCGGGCTTCGACAAGGACGGACTCGCCGTGTTCGGGCTCGGAGAACTCGGATTCGGTCACGTCGAGGTCGGCACCATCACGGCGCTCGCGCAGCCGGGAAACGAGCGGCCGCGACTCTTCCGGCTCGTGCCCGATCGTGCGCTCATCAACCGCATGGGCTTCAACAACGATGGTGCAGACTCGGCCGCCCTGCGTCTCGCGAAACTCGCCCGACGTTCGCGGCGCCCGGTGCTCGGCGTGAATATCGGCAAGAGCCGCGTCACGGCCGTCGAGAATGCGACAGCCGACTACGTGCGGAGCGCTCGCGTGCTCGCGCCGCACGCCGACTACCTCGTGGTGAACGTCAGCTCGCCGAACACGCCCGGGCTCCGCGGCCTGCAGGAGCTCGATGAGCTCGCCCCGCTGCTCGAGGCGGTCAAGGCCGAGGCCGGTGAGACTCCGCTCCTCGTGAAGATCGCGCCCGACCTGACGGATGACGCCGTCGAGCGCATCGCGAAGCTGGCCGTCCGTCTCGGACTCGCGGGCATCATCGCGACCAACACGACGATCTCGCGCGAGGGCCTGCGATCGTCGGCCGCCGCCGTCGAGGCCGCCGGTGCCGGAGGACTCTCGGGTGCTCCGCTCGCGAAGCGTTCGCTCGAGGTCCTGCGGCTCATCCGCGCGAGCGTGCCCGCCGAGCTGTGTGTGATCTCGGTCGGCGGAGTCGACACCGCTGACGACGTGCAGGAGCGACTCGACGCGGGGGCCACCCTCGTGCAGGGTTACTCGGCTTTCATCTACCGCGGCCCGCTCTGGGCGCGTTCGATCAATCGCGGTCTCGCCCGCCGACTCGGCTGAACGCCGCCCGACGGCCTGGTCTCGCGCCGCCGCGCGTGACCGTTGCGGCGGACATCCGCGCGACACGCCGGTCACGCGTGCCTGCAGCGCGGCGCGCCGCCGCGGCATCCGCTCGAACGGCAGCCGCCCGGCAGCGGCCGAGCACCCCGCCGCGACGGCAGAGCGCTCGAAGCTAGAGCAGGCCGATCTCGCCGAGGCGGTCGGCGATCTGCGACCCGTCGGCGCCGGAGACGACGGGAACCGCGTTGGCCGACGACTCCTGCTTCGTGCGACCACCCGCGAGCACGGCCTCACCGGCGGAGAGCTCGCGGATCGCGATCGCGGAGACCTTGTCGGGGTTCTCGGCCGCGAACTCGGCGTACAGGTCGGGATCGTGCTGGCCGTCGTCGCCGATGAGGAGCCAGCGGATGTCGGGGAACTCTTCGGCGAGCCGGCGCAGGTTCTTCTGCTTGTGCTCCTTGCCGCTGCGGAAGAGCCGGTCGTGGGTGGGGCCCCAGTCGGTGAGCAGCATCGGCCCGGCGGGGTAGAGGTTGCGCGAGAGGAAGCGCGTGAGCGTGGGTGCGGTGTTCCAGGCGCCGGTCGAGAGGTAGACGACGAGGGCGCCCTCGTACTTCGCCGACAGTCGCTCGAGCAGCACGGCCATGCCGGGCGTCGGCGTGCGCGCGTGCTCGTCGAGCACGAAGGTGTTCCAGGCGGCGACGAAGGGCCGCGGCAGGGCCGTGACCATGACGGTGTCGTCGATGTCGGAGATGATGCCGAAGCGCGTCTCGGGCGGCACGATGCGGATCGGGGCCTCGACGGGCTTCGAGCCGGCGACCGAGAGGGTCGCCGTGTGCCAGCCGGGCTCGAGTTGCGCGGGGATACGAGTGTCGACCACTCCGCCGCGATCGGCGACGACGGTCGTGCGCTGTCCGCCGACCTCGATCGTCACCGAGACGTCGCCGACGGGCACGCTCGTGAAGCTCCGCCATCCGCGGATGCCCTGTTCGCGGCGACGGCGCCGGCGCTCGGACTTCAGGGTTCCCGGCGGGCGGCTGAGCAGCACCCGGCAGAAGATGCGCACCCATTCGGACGAGCCGTAGCCGGTGTACGGCACGACCGTCGGCACGTGTCCGCGGCGTCGCACCCAGCGCTCACGGAAGGCGTGGACCATGTCCTCGAAGCGGGCCGCCCGGTGAGGCTTCCGAAAGGGGAGACTGCCGCTGTGAGGTGCGTGCAGATCTCCCGGCATTCCTCCAGTCTCTCACGCTCGCGGTGCGACGGTCGTCGTCGGCCGCCAGGTTCCGCCGGTAGGGTGGGGAGCCGAAAAACCTTGGGAGGTTCTGTGGCGCTCGGCCAACACATCACCGATGACGACGACACGTTGGCCAACGTGCGAACGGAACCGACGCAGTCGCGCAGCTCGAAGCGACTGGACCATCTTCTCGACGCCGCCGCGGCGATCGTCGACGACGGCGAAGCCGAGCGGATGACGACGGCCGAGGTCGCCGAGAGGGCCGGAGCGTCGATCGGAACGGTGTACCGGTACTTCCCCGATCGCCTCGCGATCCTCGCCGCCCTCCGTCAGCGTGCGACGCGCCGCTTCCGCCAGAAGCTCGCCGAGGAGCTCTCGATCGAGCACCCCGAGGATTGGATGAGCCTCCTCGACACCGTCGTCGACGTCTACGTCGAGATGTACCGCTCGGAGCCCGGCTTCAGCGTCATCGGCGCGGGCAACCGCGAGCGGGTCGAGGACGATGGCGACGAGTCGCGCCCGAGCATCTTCGCCGTGCGGCTCGCCCGTGAGATCGCCGAGGGATTCGACGTCGAGAACGACGCCGACCTGCGCTTCTCGCTCGACATCTGCGTCGAGATCGGCGAGGCCCTCGTGGCGCGCGCGTTCGCGACGGACCCCGCCGGCGACGAGCGCTACATCGCGGAGTGCCGCCGCATCCTGCACAGCTACCTCGGCGAGCACCTCGCGACGGCCGAGAGCCGGGCGTCGGCGGCCTGACACTCGGTCAGGCCGAGTCGTCCTCGCCGTCATCCGTCATGTGGCGCGCCTCGACGCGCTGAAGGATCTTCTTCACGCCGAACACGACGAGGAGGAAGACGACGATGATGCCGACGAAGATGTACCCGGCGTAGTGCAGGTCGTCGGCGAGGTCGCGGTAGCTGCCGGCGGCGAGAGCGCCCACGCTCACGTAGGCGAACGCCCAGATGATGCACGCGGGCACCGTCCACGCCATGAAGCGCCGGTAACGCATCGTGCTCATGCCGACGGTCAGCGGGATGAGCGAGTGCAGCACGGGCAGGAATCGTGAGATGAAGACCGCGATGCCGCCACGACGGTCGAGGTAGCGCTGGGCCTTCGCCCAGTTCTCCTCGCCGATGCGTCGACCGAGGCGCGAGTGCAGGATGCGCGGGCCGAAGAAGCGGCCGAGAGCGAAGCCGAACGATTCGCCGAGGAGCGCTCCGACGACGACTGTGACGACGAGGACGAAGTACTCGACGGGCCCGTCGACGGCGGTGCTCGCGACGATGACGACGGTGTCGCCCGGCACGATGAGGCCGATGAGGACGGACGTCTCGAGCATGATGCCGATGCCCGCGAGGACGGTGCGCAGTACCGGGTCGACTGATTGAACGGTGTCCAGAATCCAGGTGAGCAGCTCGTTCACTCTTCGAGGGTACGGGGTCAGAGGAGCAGAAGCAGGAAGACCGTCGGTGCGATCACGATGAGTGAGGCGATTCCCAGGACGAGCCCCCGGGCAGCCCGACCGAGCGGAGCGCGTGTGCCGTCGAGGCGGTTCGCCCGCAGTTCGAGGGCGGTGCGGTCGACCGAGCGACCGGCTCCACCCGACGCATCGGGCGCGTCCCACGCGTCGCCGACGCGGGCGATGGCACGAGCGAGGGTCGCCTTCGACACCGTGCGGGTCGCTTCGTCGTCGGCGAGCATCTCGACGAGACCCGCGACGGCGAACTCCGCTCGATTCGCGATGGGGAACCAGGGGAGTGCCGTGTTCCACGCCTGGAACGCGAGCAGCACGAGGTGGTGGTACTGACGCAGATGGCTGCGCTCGTGGGCGAGGACGGCATCGAGTTCGTCGTCGTCCAACAGGTCGACGAGTCCGTTCGAGAGCACCGTCACGGTGCGGACCCCGGGTACGCAGTACGCGAGCGGCGCGGGGTGATCGAGCACGCGCGTGCTGGGTCGCTCGGTCATCGGCGAGCTGAGGATGCCGACGAGAGCGTGGTGGCGTCGGCGTCGGCGTTCCGTGCGGATGACGGTCTGCGCGAGGTTCAGGAAGAGGTGGGCGCCGAGGATGACGGCGCCGCTCAGCGCGAGCATCTGGACGACGCCGATGGGAGCGGGCAAGGGACCGTGGAAGGCGGCCTCGGCGAAGATCGGGATCGCCTCGAGCAAGCCGTCGTCGAGCGGGAGGATGCCGAAGCCGAGCAACGCCCCGATCATCGAGAGTCCGCCGCCGAGGGCGATCGCCTGCCAGAGCGCGAGCGCGACACCGGGGGAGCGCGCCGTCCACTCGGCCCGCGACAGGATGATGGGTGCCGGCCAGGCGAGCACGATGGCGAGGCTGGCGATGAGGGCGCAGGCGAGCTGCATCGGGCAGGCCGGCGCTAGCCGAGGAGGCGGCGCAGGGTGTCGGCCTCACGAGACGAGACGGTGTCGACGAATCGGGCGAGGGCCGCATCGCGGTCGCCGGCGCCGCCGAGCACTTCGAGCATGAGGTCGGCGGTGTGGTCCTCGCGCGACCGGTCGGCTCGGAAGAGTCGGGGGCGACGGTCACGGAGCGACGCGACGAACCCCTTCTTCTCGAGGCGGGAGAGCACGGTGAGGATCGTCGTCTGAGCGAGCTCGCGACCCGATCCGACCGCGGAGAGTCGCGACTGCAGTTCGGTGGCGCTGAGCGGCTCGACGGAGTTCCAGAGGGTCTCCATGATGGAGCGTTCGAGGTCGCCGAGGGTGTTCACACGAGCAGTTTACCGCGATTCGCGGTCGATGCTCTACATGGTGTAGAAATTGCTCTATGCTGCGTAGAGGAACACTCGAACGTCCCCAGCAGCCGAGCCGAAACGGGAGAACATGAACGAGATCCTCGATCCGCTGCTACTCGCTCGTTGGCAGTTCGGTCTGACGACTCTGTACCACTTCCTGTTCGTGCCACTCACGATCGGCCTCGTCACGACGACGGCGATCTTCCAGACGGCGTGGGTGCGCACCGACAAGATCATCTACTACCAGCTGACCCGATTCTTCGGCACGATCTTCCTCATCAACTTCGCCATGGGCGTCGTGACGGGCATCGTGCAGGAGTTCCAGTTCGGAATGAACTGGTCGGAGTACTCCCGCTTCGTCGGTGACGTGTTCGGCGCCCCCCTCGCGCTCGAGGGCCTCCTCGCCTTCTTCTTCGAAGCGACGTTCATCGGTCTCTGGATCTTCGGCTGGGACAAGCTCCCGCGGAAGCTCCACCTCGCGACGATCTGGGCCACCGCCGTCGGCAGCGTGCTCTCGGCGTACTTCATCCTCGCCGCCAACGCGTTCATGCAGAACCCGGTCGGCTTCGAGATCAACGCCGAGAAGGGCCGCGCCGAACTCACCGACATCGGCGCACTGCTCACGAACCCCGTCGTGCTCGCCGCGTTCCCGCACACGATCGCCGCGGCGTTCATGGTCACGGCCGGCCTCATCATCAGCGCGGCCGCGTGGCACCTCGCGCGCAACCAGCACATCGACGTCATGCGTCCCGCGCTCAAGTTCGGACTGTGGACGATGATCGTCTCCGGCATCCTCACGACCGTCTTCGGCGACCAGCTGAGCCTCGCGATGGTCGCGACCCAACCGATGAAGATGGCGGCCGCCGAGGCGACGTACGACACGGTGTGCGGAGCCGATGCCTCGTTCTCGATCTTCACCCTCGGAACCCCCGACGGAACGAGCGAGCTGTTCTCGATCCGAGTGCCCTACCTGCTCTCTCTGCTGTCGACGCACACGTTCGACGGCTGCGTCGAGGGCATCAACGACCTGCAGGCGCAGTACACCGAACTCTGGGGTCCGGCCGACTACACGCCCATCATCTGGGTGACCTACTGGTCCTTCCGCTGGATGATCGGCCTCGGCCTCCTCCACATCCTCGTCGCCGTCGTCGGCCTGTGGCTCACCCGCAAGGGACGCAGCCCCAAGAACCGCTGGGTCTGGAAGGCCGCGATCTGGTCGTTCCCGCTCTCGCTCCTCGCGATGCTCGTGGGCTGGACCTTCACCGAGATGGGCCGACAGCCCTGGATCGTGTTCAGCCAGATGATGACCGAATCGGCGGTGTCCCCGAACGTCTCGGGTCTCGAGGTGCTCATCTCGCTCATCGTGTTCACGCTCATCTACGGCGCTCTCGCCGTCGTCGAGTTCAAACTCATCCTCCGCGCCATCCACCGCGGACCCGTCGAAGCCCCGACCCCCGACCCCGAGACCGGCCGCGTCGAGCCGGCCACGACCGTCTACTAGGAGCACAGCATGGACCTCGCCACACTCTGGTTCTGGATCGTCGCCTTCCTCTTCGTCGGCTACTTCGTGCTCGACGGATTCGACTTCGGCGTCGGCATGTCGCTGCCATTCCTCGGTCGCGACGAGACGGATCGTCGTCAGATCATCAACACCATCGGCCCCGTGTGGGACCTCAACGAGACCTGGGTGATCGTCGCGGGAGCCTCGCTCTTCGCGGCCTTCCCCGAGTGGTACGCGACGCTCTTCAGCGGCTTCTATCTCGCTCTGCTGCTGATCCTCGCGGCACTCATCGGTCGCGGGGTGTCGTTCGAGTACCGGCACCAGCGGCCCGAGTCCGAGTGGAAGGCGTGGTTCGACCGACTCATCGTCATCGGCTCGGCGCTGCCCGCGCTGCTCTGGGGTGTGGCGTTCGCGAACATCGTGCAGGGCGTGCCCCTCGACGAAGGCCACAACTACACCGGCACCTTCTTCGACCTCGTGAACCCGTACGCGCTCCTCGGCGGCGTGACGACCCTGCTCCTCTTCTTCACGCACGGAGTGACCTTCGTCGCACTGAAGACGGACGGTGACCTGCGGGTGCGCGCCCAGCGCCTCGCTCGCCGGGCCGGTATCATCACGATCGTGATCGCGGCGACCTTCCTCCTCTGGACGGGTCTCGCGTTCGGCACGACGGCATTCTGGATCCTCGCCGCTGTCGCCGCCGTCGCGCTCATCGCCGCGTGGGTCGCCAACGCGCGCGGTGCCGAGGGCTGGTCGTTCGCCTTCATGGTCGTCACGATCGCCGCCGCGGTCTTCGGCCTGTTCGCCGCGCTGTTCCCCGCGGTCATGCCCGCCTCGAACGATCCGGCCAACTCGCTCACGATCGCGAACGCGTCGAGCTCGGAGTACACGCTCACGGTCATGAGCTGGACGGCGCTCATCTTCCTGCCGCTCATCCTCCTCTACCAGGGGTGGACCTACTGGGTGTTCCGCAAGCGCATCACCCGCGCATCGATCGAGGCCGCCGTCCACTCGTGAAACCGTTCGACCCCCGACTCCTGACCCACTCGCGGACGGCTTCGCTGACCCTCGCTGCGGGCGGAGTCGTGGGGCTCGCGCAGACTTTCGCGATCATCGCGTTCGCGTGGGCGCTCGCCCAGCTCGTCGTCGGTGCGATCGAGGGGCGGTTCGAGGATGTCACGGGCTACGTCGCCCTGCTCGCGGCAGCGGTGATCGTGCGAGCGACCGCGGCCTGGCTCTGGGACCTGACGGGTCTCGCCGGAGCCGCACGCGTCAAGGCCGAGCTGCGGAGCGAAGCTCTCGGGGCACTCGATCGGCTCGGGCCGGGCGAGGTCGCGTCGCGGTCGCGCAGCGACCTCGTGACGACACTCGGCCCGGGACTCGACGCCCTCGACGGGTACTTCGCAGGCTACCTCCCGCAACTCATCCTCACGGCGATCGCGACACCCGTGCTCGTGCTCACGGTGTGGCTCGCCGACCCGCTCAGCGGCATCATCGTGACCGTCGCGCTTCCGCTCATCCCGATCTTCATGATCCTCATCGGGCTCGCGACCCAGTCGGTGCAGAAGAAGCAGTGGGATGCGCTGCGCGGACTCGCGCGCTCGTTCCTCGATCTCGTGGGCGGGTTGTCGACCCTCATCGTCTACGGCCGCCAGCACCGGCAGTCGGCGCGCATCCGCAGCCTCACCGAGGACTACCGGCGCCGCACGATGGCCGTCCTCCGCGTGACGTTCCTCAGCGGATTCGTGCTCGAACTCGCGGGCAGCCTGTCGGTCGCCCTCGTCGCCGTGTCGATCGGGCTTCGACTCGTCGAGGGTCAGATGGCCCTCTTCGTCGGTCTCTTCGTGCTCATCCTCACGCCCGAGGTCTTCCTTCCGGTGCGGAACGTCGGCGCCCGCTTCCACGCGTCGGCCGAGGGGATGACGGCCGCCGACGATCTCTTCGCGGTGATCGAGGCCTCCCGGGCGTCCGTGCCGACGACAGAGGCTCCCGTCGAGGCATCGGGCGACGAGCGCGGTCTCGTCGTGCGCGACCTGCGCGTCGAACGCGACGGTGTTCCCGTCGTCGACGGATTCGATCTCGATGCGGCCCCGGGGTCGATCACGATGCTCATGGGCGAGAGCGGCGCGGGCAAGTCGACGATCGTGGCCGCACTGCTCGGCTTCGCCGCGTCGACCGGTGAGCGACGCTTCGACGGTCGAACGCTGCGACTCGACGACATCGCGTGGTCGGGCCAGAGCGCGGGACTCGGCGCCGGCACGGTCGCGTCGAACATCGCTCTCGGAGCCGGATCGATCGACCGCGCCCTCGTCGCCCGCTGCGCCGCACGCGTGGCACTCGACGGCCTCGACCCCGAGACCGTGATCGGCTCCGACGGCAGCGGACTGTCGGGCGGCCAGGCGGCGCGCGTCGCCGTCGCGCGAGCCCTCTACCGCTGGGAGTCGGCGGGTGCTCGGCTCCTCGTGCTCGACGAGCCGAGCGCCGCGCTCGACGCCGACACCGAGGCGCAGCTCGGCCGCACGCTCCGCGACGTCGCCGCGAGCGGCGCCGTCGTCCTCGTCGTCACCCACCGTGAGTCTCTGCTCGAGTACGCCGATGCGATCGTGCGAGTGGGGGAGGACGCCCGTGTCTGACGCCTCGATCTCCGCCGGCGGAGTCCTCCGCCTCGCTCTGCCCTCGGCACGACGGCTGCTCCCGTCGATCATCGCCGGAGTGTTCTCGGGCGCCTTCACGATCGGACTCGCGGCGTGCGCCGCATGGCTCATCGTGCGCGCGTCGGAGCAGCCGCCGATCCTCTACCTCTCGATGGCCGTCGTCGGTGTGCGGGCCTTCGCCATCGGGCGTGGAGTGCTGCGCTACCTCGAGCGTCTGAGCGGGCACGACGCGGCGTTCCGCCAGCTCGGCGACCTCCGGGTGGGCGTCTACGAGCGACTCGTCGCGGTGGCGCCCGACGGTGTGAGGGGCATCCGTCGCGGCGACCTCCTCTCGCGCCTCGTCGGCGACGTCGACGAGCTGCAGAACCTTCCGGTGCGCGTCGTCCAGCCGCTCGCGAGCGCGGTCGTCGTGGTCGTCGGTGCCGCGGTGTCGCTCGCCTTCCTCGACATCGGTGCGGCGATCACCGTTCTCGTGCTCCTCGTGCTCGGTGTCGGAGTGTCGGTGCTCCTTCAGCTCGCGGTCGCGGCCCGGGCCGAGCGGGTGCTCGCACCGCTCCGGGGTGAGCTCGGCGAGCGACTGCTCGAACACGTGTCGCGTTTCGACGTGCTCACCGCATTCGGTGCGGCGGCTGCCAGCCGTGAGGCCGTCGAGGCGGCCGGCGGCAGGGTGCAGCGGGCGAGCACGCGCGTCGCTCTCGCTGCCGGGCTCTCCGCCGCCGCGCTCTCGGTCGCCGGTGGAGTCGCCGTCCTCCTCGCGGTGCTCCTCGCCGGTCCGTCGGCGTCGAGCGGACTGCTCGACGGACCCGGGTTCGCCGTCCTCGTGCTCGTGCCTCTCGCGATCTTCGAGGTCGCGGCGACGATCCCCGCGGTCGCCGGTGCGTGGCGGCTGGCACGCGTCAGTGCCGAACGCGTCGCGACCGCGGTTCCCGCCGAGGCTCCCGCCGGCATCCCTCGACCGGTCGACGCCCCCTCGTCGGCGGTCGTCGCCCTGCCGTCGCACGGCCCCGTGCTCGAACTGACGGGTGCCGGTGCGCACTGGCCATCCGCGAGTGGTCCTGCACTGACCGACGTCGACTTCGCGCTCGACGCGAACGAACGCGTGCTCGTGCGCGGAGCATCGGGTGCGGGCAAGTCGACCCTCGCACACGTGCTCGTGCGTTTCCTCGACTACACCGGGTCGTACCGCGTCGGCGGTGTCGAGGCGAATCGGCTCGACCCCGATGAGGTGCGCCGCTCGATCGGACTCTGCGAGCAGCAGCCGTGGCTCTTCGACGACTCGATCAGGCAGAACCTGCTCTTCGCACGCGACACCTCGACCGACGACGACCTCTGGACCGTGCTCGATCGCGTCGGGCTCGCCGAGTGGGCACGCGCCCGCGGAGGACTCGACGTCTCGGTCGGCGACCACGGCGCCCTCGTCTCGGGCGGTCAGGCGCAGCGGCTCTCGCTCGCCCGCGCACTCCTCGCGGACTTCCCGATCCTCGTGCTCGACGAACCGACCGCGAACGTCGACGCTGAGCGCAGTGCGTCGCTCCTGCGTGAACTCCTGGATGCCGCGCGCGGCCGCTCGGTGGTGCTCGTCTCGCACACCGACGTCGACGCCGAACTCATCGATCGCACGGTGACGATCGACGGCGGGCGGCTCGTCGGCGCCTGAGCCGCGCCCTCGTCCTAGGCTGGGGGAGTGAGTGGCCGAGTACGACGAGTGGATGCCGGCGCGTGGCGCGACCCCGCCGACGTCTTCGCGTCGCTGTTCGGCGGCGAGACGTTCGCGTTCTGGCTCGACTCCGGCCCATATGCCGTCGAGGGAATGAGCTACATCGGCTCCGCCAGTGCATCGTCACAGTTAATTACGGCCGATGTCTCTTCCGGCACGGTGACGACCTCGTGGCCGGAACGCCCCGATCGCGGGATGACGGTCGAAGCGGCATCCGTCTTCGATGTCCTCGCAGCCGACATCGGCGACGGGCGGGGTGACGGCGGATTCGACCTGGGCTGGGTCGGCTGGTTCGGTTACGAACTCGCCGCCGCGACGACGGGTGCTCCCGTGGCCGACGCCCGCACCCCCGACGCGGCCTGGCTGCTCGTCGAACGGATGATCGCCTTCGACCACCGCGCTCGCACCGTGACGCTCGTCGCGCGCGAGAGCGACGATGCGGAGAGCTGGATCGAGCGCACGAGGGCAGCGCTGCAGGCGGTCGAGCCGCGAGCGCCGCGTGCGAGACAGCGGTCGACGACTGAGCCGCGGTGGCGGCACGACGCCACGCACTACGCGCAGCTCATCGAACGCGCGCACGAGTCGATCCGCCGAGGCGACGCGTACCAACTGTGCCTCACGAACGAGATCCGCATCGACATCGCGCCCGATCCGGTCGACGTCTACCTCGACCTCCGCGCGTCGAACCCGGTGCACCACGGGGGACTGCTGCGCTTCGGAGACATCGCGCTCCTGAGCGCCTCGCCCGAGCAGTTCCTGCACATCGAGCGCGGGATCGTCACGACGAAGCCCATCAAGGGAACGCGTCCGCGCGGAGCGTCGGGGGCCGAGGATGCCGCCCTCCGCGACGAACTGCTCGCGAGCGACAAGGAACGCGCCGAGAACGTCATGATCGTCGACCTCATGCGGAACGACCTCGGTCGCATCGCCGAGCGGGGCTCGGTGACGGTGCCCGTGCTCCTCGACGTCGAGAGTTACTCGAACGTTCATCAGCTCGTGTCGACAGTGCGCGCCGAGATCCCGCCGACCGCCGAGCCTCTCGACGTGGTCGCCGCGGCGTTCCCGGCCGGTTCGATGACCGGGGCCCCGAAGATCAGAGCGCTCTCGATCCTGCACGAGCTCGAGGGCGGTCCGCGCGGCATCTACGCGGGGGCCTTCGGCTATCTGAGCCGCACGGGAGCCGTCGATCTC
Organism: Agromyces atrinae; assembly: GCF_013407835.1. NCBI lineage: Bacteria > Bacillati > Actinomycetota > Actinomycetes > Micrococcales > Microbacteriaceae > Agromyces > Agromyces atrinae. The sequence goes on from NZ_JACCBI010000001.1 coordinate 515,190, forward strand.
GCGATGGTCATCCGGTCGATCGTGATCGATCCGCACGGTGTGAGCATCGGAACGGGCGGCGGCATCACGGCTCTCTCCGTCGCCGCCGACGAGATCGAGGAGACGCGCGTGAAGGTGCGAGCGCTGCTCGCCGTGCTCGGCGTGGACGATCGAGACGATCCGGCCGGGCCGAACCCGCTCATTCGGTAGGCTGGATGGCCGGGTCCGTTACGCACGTCGACCCGGAGAACCCACCACGATTGAGAGTCCTGTGGCACACGAGCACGATTCCGCGACACACCCCGACACGCACGCCCCGGGCGCCGAGGTCTTCGACTTCGCTGCGATCCAGGAGAAGTGGCTGCCGGTCTGGGAAGAGCTCCAGCCGTTCCGCGCCGGACTCGAGGGTGACACGCGTCCCCGCAAGTACGTCCTCGACATGTTCCCCTACCCCTCGGGCGACCTCCACATGGGACACGCCGAGGCGTTCGGCTTCGGCGACATCGCCGCGCGCTACTGGCGTCACCAGGGCTTCGACGTGCTGCACCCCATCGGATGGGACTCGTTCGGTCTGCCGGCCGAGAACGCCGCGATCAAGCGCGGCGTCGACCCCCGTGGCTGGACGTACGACAACATCGCGCAGCAGAAGCGCTCGTTCCGCACCTACGCGCCCTCGTTCGACTGGTCGCGCGAGCTGCACACGAGCGACCCCGAGTACTACAAGTGGAACCAGTGGCTGTTCCTCGAGCTGTACAAGAAGGGCATCGCGTACCGCAAGAACGGCAACGTCAACTGGTGCCCCGTCGACCTGACGGTGCTCGCCAACGAGCAGGTCGTCGACGGTCACTGCGAGCGCTGCGGCGCCGAGGTCACGAAGAAGGCCCTGACGCAGTGGTACTTCCGCGTCACCGACTACGCCGACCGTCTGCTCGACGACCTCAACCAGCTCGAGGGACGCTGGCCGTCGAAGGTCATCTCGATGCAGCGCAACTGGATCGGCCGTTCGCGCGGTGCCGACGTCGACTTCGAGATCGAGGGCCGCGAGGGCGTCGTGACGGTCTTCACGACGCGCCCCGACACCCTCTGGGGTGCGACGTTCATGGTCGTGGCCCCCGATTCCGAGCTCGCTGCCGAGCTCGCTGCCGGCGCCTCCGACGAGGTGCAGTCGCGCTTCCAGGAGTACCTCGGCCGCGTCAAGGCCGAGACCGACATCGAGCGCATGAACTCGGAGCGTCCGAAGACGGGTGTCTTCCTCGAGCGCTACGCCGTCAACCCCGTCAACGGCGAACGTCTGCCGATCTGGGCCGCCGACTACGTGCTCGCCGACTACGGTCACGGCGCGATCATGGCGGTTCCCGCGCACGACCAGCGCGACCTCGACTTCGCGCGGGCGTTCGATCTGCCCGTGCGCGTCGTTGTCGATACCAATGCGCCCGTCACGGGCGTCATCCCCGTCATCCCTCTCGATGAGAACGGCGACCCGTACCTGCCCGACGATGCTCCGCTGAGCGACCCCGCCGAGACCGGTCTCGCGCTCGCGGGCGAGGGCCGTCTCATGAACTCGGGTCCGCTCGACGGTCTCTCGAAGGTCAACGCGATCACGCGCGTCATCGAGCTGCTCGATGCGAAGGGCCGCGGCCGCGCGACGAAGAACTACCGCCTGCGCGACTGGCTCATCTCGCGTCAGCGCTACTGGGGCACGCCCATCCCGATCATCCACTGCGAGGCGTGCGGCGAAGTGCCCGTGCCCGAGGACCAGTTGCCCGTGCGCCTGCCCGACGCCGAGGGTCTCGACCTGCGGCCGAAGGGGTCGAGCCCGCTCGGCGCGGCCGAGGACTGGGTCAACGTCGCGTGCCCGAACTGCGGCGAGCCCGCACGTCGCGACTCCGACACGATGGACACGTTCGTCGACAGCTCCTGGTACTACCTGCGCTATCTCTCGGCGAACGACGACACCCAGGCGTTCGATCCGCGCGAGGCCGAGAAGTGGGCGCCCGTCGATCAGTACGTCGGCGGTGTCGAGCACGCGATCCTGCACCTGCTCTATTCGCGCTTCATCACGAAGGTGCTCTTCGACCGCGGCTACGTGAGCTTCACCGAGCCGTTCACCTCGCTGCTGAACCAGGGCATGGTGCTCATGGACGGCTCGAAGATGTCGAAGTCGAAGGGCAACCTCGTCGAGTTCGCGAGCGAGCTCGCCGCCCACGGGACCGACGCGCTGCGCGTCACCCTCGCGTTCGCCGGCCCGCCGGAGGACGACATCGACTGGGCCGACGTGTCGCCGACGGGCGCCGCGAAGTTCCTCGCGCGCGCCTGGCGCATCTCGGGTGAGGTCTCGTCGAGCCCCGACGTCGAGTGGAAGACGGGCGACCGCGCCCTCCGCCGCATCACCCACCGCCTGCTCGCGGATGCCGCGGGCCTCGCCGAAGCGCACAAGTTCAACGTTCTCGTCGCGCGCCTCATGGAGCTCGTCAACGCGACGCGCAAGGCGATCGACTCGGGCGTCGGCCCGGCCGATGCCGCCGTGCGCGAGTCGGCCGAGGTGACGGCCATGATGCTCGACCTCTTCGCTCCGTACACCGCCGAAGACATGTGGGCGCGCCTCGGCTACGAGCCGTCGGTGGCCCTCGTGCCGTGGCGGAAGGCCGACCCGTCGCTCCTCGTCGAGGAGTCGGTGACGGCCGTCGTGCAGGTCAACGGCAAGGTGCGCGACCGCCTCGAGATCTCGCCGAAGATCTCGGCCGAGGAGCTCGAAGCCCTCGCTCGTGCCTCTGACGCCGTCAAGCGCTCGATCGGCGACAGCGAGATCGTCAACGTCATCGTGCGTGCGCCTCGACTCGTCAACATCGCGACGCGGGGCTGATCAGGCCTCAGTGACAACGGCGGTCGCCCCTCTGCGGGGCGGCCGCCGTTTCGCTGTCGTTGGTCAGCCGCGGTTGCGGCGCCCGAGCGCGGCGTCACGCACGATCTCGGCGACCCGGCGCGCCCGCGTGGTGTCTTGCGCGGCGCTCACGACCCACCACAGCATCTGCTTGCGGGCGCTCGGCGGGAAGCCGTCCCAGCTCTCGCGGGCGCGCGGGTTCTGATCGAGCGCGGCGCGGAGTTCCGGCGGCTCGCGCAGGTCTTCGACCTGGTCGGAGATCGTCCACCAGCCATTGGCCTGGGCAGCGGCGATCGCTCGGCGCCCGGCCTCGGCCATGAGACCGCGTTCCTCCATGTCGGCGGCGCGGTCGCGGTTGAGCCTCGTCCACGGGCTCTTGGTGCGACGCGGGATGAACAGCTGCAGGCTGCGCTCGTCGTCGAGGATCGTGCTGGTCGAGTCGATCCAGCCGAAGCAGATGGCCTCTTCGACGGCCTCGGGGTACGGGCAGCGGGGCTTCGACGTGCCGGTGCGCCACGAGCAGAGCCACACGCCGCGCGTCGTCGCGTGATTCTCGGCCATCCATTCGCGCCAGTCGGCGCGGCTCTCGGCGTGGAAGATCGGATAGTCGAACTTGCCCGTCGCCGGATGCTCAGAGGCGGATGTCGGTGCGGGTGTCACGGGTTCTCCTCGTTCGGTGATGGCCGTGAGCCTCCGAGATGTGCGGCGAGCTGCACGACGGCTTCGGCGAGTTCGGCGGGTTCGATGACCGTCAGGGGAGCGGTGAGCGCGATGCGTGCCACCGCCATGGTGAGCCTGCCGAGATCCTCGCTCCGAATCTGCACCACACTGTAGTCCGCTCCGTGCTCGAGGGCCGTGTGGTCGAACCAGCGGAGCACGCCCTCGACGTCGGCGAGCGGCGCGTCGATCGTGAGTGTCGCCGTCTGGTCGCGCCAGGTCGCGCCGATCGAGGTCGCGACGAACGCGGCGGCATCGCCGCCCGGGATGTCGCGGGGCTCGAAGTGTGTGCCGACGGCACGGATCTCGCGAAGCCGGTCGACCCGGAACGTGCGCCACGCGCCGCGCTGCTCGTCCCACGCGACGAGGTACCACCGTCGCCCGGCGATGACGAGATGGTGCGGCTCGACGAGTCGCTTCGTGGCCGCGCCATCGCCGCGGCGGTAGTCGCCGCGCACCTGCTCGTGATCGCGGCACGCGGCGGCGAGCACGCTGAGCGCTTCGGGGTCGATGACATCGTCTTCGTCGGCCCGTCGCACGGAGGAGACGTTCGAGTGCAGAGCCGAGACGCGGCGGCGCAGTCGATGCGGCAGCAGCTGTTCGATCTTCATGACTGCGCGGAGCGACGTCTCCTCCACGCCCTCGATCGCGGCTTCGACCGCAGCGCGTAGCCCGATCGCGACGGCGACGGCTTCATCGTCGTCGAGCACGAGGGGTGGCAGGTGCGCGCCGGTCGCCAGGCGGTAGCCCCCGTATCGACCGGCGGTGGAATCGACCCAGTAGCCGAGGTCACGCAGCCGATCGACATCCCGTCGCACCGTGCGCTCGGTGACCTCGAGCCGTGCGCTGAGATCGGACGAACGCCAGAACCGGTGGGTCTGGAGGAGCGAGAGCAGCTGCAGCGCTCGAGCCGTGGGGTCGTTCCGCATACCCTCAGCGTGTCAGACAACGAGGACAGAATCTGTCCGCAGAGGTTCCTACAGTCGCAGCGTCCGAACTTCCCGACTTCTGGAGGAAACCCATGAACGCTGCATCCGACTTTCCCGAGCCCACCCGCATCCCCGTCAACGGCATCGAGCTGGAGGTGTTCGAAGCGGGCCGTGAGAACGCCGGCAGACCCGTGGTGCTGGCCCACGGCTGGCCCGAACTCGCTTACACGTGGCGCCATCAGGTTCCCGCCCTCGTCGCCGCGGGCTACCACGTCATCGTTCCGAACCAACGGGGGTACGGCGGGTCGTCGCGACCGGCCGAGGTCGAGGCCTATGACATCGAGCATCTCACCGGCGATCTCGTGGGGCTGCTCGATCACTACGGCTACGAGAATGCGCCTTTCATCGGCCATGACTGGGGCGCGATGGTCGTGTGGGGCCTGGCCCTGCTGCACCCCGAGCGCGTGTCGACGGTCGTCAACCTCAGCCTGCCGTATCAGGAACGCGGCGAGCTGCCGTGGATCGAGCTGCTCGAGGCCGTGCTCGGACCGGACTACTACTTCGTGCACTTCAACCGGCAGCCGGGCGTCGCCGACGCCGTCCTCGACGCGAACACGCGGCGGTTCCTCCGCAACCTGTTCCGGAAGAACGAGCCCGTCGTTCCGCCGCAGCCCGGAATGGCCATGATCGACCTCGCCCTCGCCGAGGAGGCTCCCGGCGAGCCGACGATGAGTGAGACTGAGCTCGAGGTGTTCGTCTCGGCGTTCGAGGCGACGGGCTTCACGAGCAGCATCAACTGGTACCGCAATCTCGATCGCAACTGGAGCCTGCTGGCCGAGGTCGACCCGATCGTCGCGCAGCCCGCGCTCATGATCTACGGCGATCGCGACGTCGTGCAGCAGTCGCCGAGGCTCGCACGGTTCGTACCCCGCGTCGAGGTCGCCACGCTCGAGGCGGGTCACTGGATTCCGGAGGAGCGGCCGCACGAGGTCACCGAGCTGATCGTGGGGTGGCTCGCGAAGCATGACATGGCCTGACGCGCTCCCTCCACAAGCGAGTCCGAGCGACGGTCGTCCCCACCCGGGTCGGCCGCCGCTTCGGCGCGCGCGGCCCCACCGTAGCGTCGGGGGATGACGACCGAGCACGATCCCTTCGATCGTCTGCACGATTCCGCGCGGCGGGGTTCTCGTGTGCGGATCGGTGTCGGCGCCGCGATCGTGCTGCTGCTCGTCGCCCTTGTCGTTTCGGTCGTCATCTCGATGGCCGGCTCGAACAACGCCGTCGAGACGTTCGGGGGCGCGAGCGACTCCGAGCCCGTGTTCGAATCGGCCGAGCCCGACGTGCTGCTCGTCCACGTGCTCGGCGCGGTCGTGAGCCCCGGTCTCGTCGAACTCGCTCCCGAGGCTCGCGTCATCGACGCCGTGGCAGCCGCGGGCGGCCTCGCCGCCGACGCGGACCCGGCCGGGGTGAACCTGGCGCGTGCCGTCACCGACGGCGAGCAGCTCGTGGTGCCGCGCGTGGGCGAGGTGCGGGCGACGGATGCCGCGGGCGAGACGAACGGACTCGTGAGCCTCAACACCGCCGATGCCGCGGCCCTCGAAGAACTGCCCCGCATCGGCCCGGCACTCGCCGAGCGCATCGTCGCCTGGCGCGAGACGAATGGCGCCTTCTCGTCGGTCGACGATCTGCGGAACGTCTCGGGGATCGGCGAGAAGGTGTTCGCGGGGCTCCGCGATCTCGTGACGGTATGACGGGACGTGATCTGCGGCTCGTCGCACCGGCCTGCGTGGCGTGGGCCGTCGCGTGGGTGCTGACGCTGGTCACCGAATGGTCTCTCGTGGTGGCGATCGCACTGTCTGTCGTGGCGTTCGCGTCCATCGTGCTCTCGCGGCGACGTGCCGTTGCCGCGGTGGCCGTCGCCGCGAGCGCGGGCGTACTCGTCGCCGTCGCCGTGTGCGCGGCTCTTCCGGGCCGCGAGTCGGATGCGCTCGATGAGGCCGCCGAAGTCGGAGGCGTCGTCGAAGCCACCGTCGAACTCACGCAGAATCCACGCATCGTGACGGCGTCGTTCGGGCCGTGGGCTGACGACGCCGAGTCGACGCGCGTGAGGTTCGATGCCGTGCTGCGCGAGGCGGAAGTCGCGGGCTCGACGGTGCGCGGGGCGATTCCCGTCCAGGTCGTCGGTGCGGTCGACGGCGCGCTCCCCGTCATCGGTTCACGCGTGACCGCGACCGCGACGGTGCGCGTCTCTGAGCCCGGCGATTCCTCGGCGTATCGGCTGTTCGCGAGCGAGTCCATTGCACTCGTTGCGCCGCCTCCCGGTTTTCTCGGGTGGGCGGATCCTTTGCGCTCGGGCTTCCGCGAGCTCACTGCGACGCTTCCCGGCGGTGGCGGAGAGCTCCTGCCCGGGCTCGCGATCGGCGACACCAGCCGGGTGTCGACCGAGCTCGACGAGGCCATGAAGGTCAGTTCGCTGACATACACCAAGTTACGGAGGCTCAAATAACGGAGAGATGGCTCAAATAACGGAGAGTGTGCGTTATCTGATCCACCCGCTAGCCCTTCGGCAACTCGGCCACGTGTCGCGTGCGCGGGCTAGTGTGAGCGCATGAATGATGTTGTCTGCAAATGCGATGCCGAAGTTGTGTATCAGCGGGTGGCGACGACCACTCCCGGTAGCGCCAACCCCACGTATATGAAAGTGCCCTCTCACTGTTCTAGGCGTGATTGCCCGAACAGTGATCCGCGCAACTTGAGCGCGGGTGGCTGGACGAAGAAGCGCCCCTGAAGCTCCCTACTTCTTCTGAGCCACCCTCACTCGGCTTGGTACTTGCCCTTCTTCGTGTCATCGATGTGGAAGATGGCGACGGCGAGAGCGAGCCAGAGTGGAGCTGCTGGCGCGAGCTGAGGGTAGTAGAAGACCGCGACGGGGAACGCTGCGAGAAGCACGCCGTAGAGGTAGCGGCGGAACTTGGGGGAGTTGAGGAGCTTCACTAGAGGACCTTTCCGTTCGAGGCGATGTAGACGATGAGAGCGACCACGAGGGTCGTCACGGTGAGCGCGGAGGCGACCCCGCCCAGCACGACGTACCAGGGCGTCTTTGGCGACTGCTTCGCGTCCATGCGTTCCACGGATGTTTCGAGCTTCCGTAGGCGGTCGTCAAACCCGTCCAACCGACTCACCTTTTCTTCGATCCGCCCGAGCGCCACGGCCATGCCTGTCATGTCGACGGGATTTGTTGTCTCGTTCACATCGCCTCCAAGGCGTTTAGGCGCTCTTCCAGCGCGTCAAGTCGCTCACCCTGGAGCTGTGCCAGTCGGAGCGCGGCAAGGCCGAGCAGCTCGTAATGCACGCCGGAGGGGATGGCGGATTCGCCGTGTCCCTCGTAGTGCACGAATTCCCACAACCCGAGGTCGTGGAGGTCTTCCGCGATGGTTCCGAGTTCGAGCGACACGTGGTAATCGGGGTCTTCGGCCTGCTTCTGAAGCTCCGCGATGTAGCGGTAGTGAAGCACCGGAATGGCCTGGAGCTGCTCTCGGGTCCACTCGACGTTCGCGAGGTCGGTCTTCGAGGCTCGGGTCGACTCGACGTGACCGAGGAGGATTTGGCCGTTGTTGCCCATGTAGGCGGCGCGGCGGGTCCACGTGATGGGACGGTCCCACGGAAGCGGAGACAGGCGTCCAGCTTCGAGGTTCGGTAGACGGTTGACGAGGTCGCCGCCGATTTCCCCGAGGCCGTGACCGTGCGCGGACGGCTTGAATACAGACGGCTTGCCAGTGACCTCAGACCACTTCGGACGCCACGAGGACGCCATAGCTCCGAGGTTCGTACGTGCGCCCGCTGCGGTCGTAGAGCCGGTGCCGCCACGGTTCACGGGGCGGGTGGCCTTGTTCCGCTGCGCGATCATGTCGCGGGTTCGGTTGATTTCCTCGAAGCCCTTGCGGACCTGTCCCGTTTCCGGAACGACCGGCATGCCGTCGCTTACTGCGTCATCTCCGATTGCCATGATGATCTCCTTAGAACGTGGACCAAGTAGTGGATTCGGGCACGTCGGCCCAAGTGATTTCTTGCGCCAGCCACGACCCCGGAGGGGTGTCCGTGAGGCCTCGCGTCTCGACGCGCATGAGTCCCGTTTCGAAGTCCCACGAGACCGAGCGAATGACGCCCGTTTGCTCGGGGATGTTCGGCAGGGTGATGCGGACTTCTTGGCTCGCACGTGCTCGGTAGTCGCTCAGTGCGTCGATGCGGATGGAGCGGCCCTTACCGGCTGCACGGCGGACGGCGTAGCGTGCGAGTCCCGGGCCGGGGTAGGGCTTCTCCAGCTCGAACGTCGCCGTCTTGGTGCTGCCTGCCGGGGCGTAGGTGTCCACGGCGAGACGCTCGTTACCGCGTGCATCGCGCCAGCGGTAGCGCATCACGGCTGCGTCGAACCACTCGTCGCCGTCTCGGCTCATGGAGTTGTCGGCGCTCGTGACGTTCGTCTTGGAGCTGAGCTGCGTCGCCCCGGGGGCGGTGTGAGTCGCACCGTCGACCATGTACCAAGCCCCGGTGTCGTCAACGAAGAGTCGGAATCCGGCTGCCTGAATCATCGGGTCGAGGAAGTCCCACGAGCTGACTCCGGGCTGGAGCGCGAGTAGTTCCCACGCCCGATCAATAAGAGGCGTACGTCGCGAGGCGGAGTTCTGGATTGTGCCGGTCCACGAGTAGCTGTAGAGGGCGGCTGCGGGGCCGGTGCCGCCCGCGCCGTCGAAGAAGTCCTGAACGACAAAGTAGGAGTCGGTTCCGGGTGCCTGATCCACGAGCATTGCCCCGTCGATGTACATGACGTTGCCGGTTGCGACGCCCGACATCGTGATGATGGGTGCCACCTTCACGGCACCTGCCGGGGCGAGTTGGTCGTGTAGAACGATGCGGGTCCAGCCGCCAGCGCCAACCGAGACGTTGGGGCCGGGAGTGTCCGAGAGGGTGTTGTTGTCCTTGTCGAGCCATCTGAGGCGGAGGAAGGCGTTCCGGGTGACGGAGCCGCGCACGTACGCCGAGAAGCTGTAGCGAGTGCCCGGGACGGTCGGCAGGTATTGGGTCGTGTCGCACCCGAACACAGCCATGCTGCCCGCTGCGGTCGCGGTGACGGCGATGGATGCGGACCCGCGCCATGCCTGAGCGGTCGAGCGGGCGATAGTGAACGAGCCGCCACCCATCCAGAAGAGGGCGTTAGTCTCCGCGCTCGGGTTCGGGATGAGGTTGGTGATCTCGGAGAGGACGTAGAAGGACGTGTCCGGTCCCGGCTCCAGCGACCCGCCGACCTTCGACAGCTCGGCGTTGACGATGCTTCGGAGGCTCGCCTGACGGGCGTACGCCGAGTAGTCCGGAGTCGCCGCGTTGTGGGTCTTGTCCTGCAACAAACACTCGGCACTCTCCAGTCGCAGCGTGAGGGTGTTGTCTTCGTGGTTGTGCTCGACCTCGCGAAGTCGGAGATTGAAAAACGAGCTGTAGACGAACTCGTCGGTCGCCTTGTCGTGCGAGTCCGGGAACAAGTTGAGGCGGCGGTCCTGCTTGGGGTCCAGAAGAGCCAGCGTCGCGGCGTTCGGCATCGCGATTTCAGCGGACACCTGGACGTGCGGGGACCACGACTCATCGACCGTCAGGCTGCCCGCGATGAGGGTCAAGCTTCGGACCGAGGGGAAGACGAGCGCGAGGGCTGCGCCATGCTGAACGACGCTCATAGCTGGACCTCCACGAACGGGATCTCCAGAACCCAGATGGTGCGGGTTTCGGGGTCGAGCGTGCGCACGATGTCGCCGTCTGCGACGACGTACGTCATGTTGAGCGAGGGTCGGTCGGGGTCGGTGAGCGTCCAATAGCCGGACTCGGCGTGTGCGCGCTCGGCACCGTACGCGTCCTCTTCGTTGTCAAAGATGAGGCGGAGCTTTCCGGAGCGGGAGGCGGCTGCACGGAGCACGACCGAGGGGGCCGTGTTGTCGAGGATCTCGTGAACGATGGCGCGAGCTGCACGGGTGGACTCGTAGCCGACAACGAGAATCGGCTCGACGTACTTCGGGAACTCGAACTCGCGGTGAATCCACCGGGACTCGGCTTGGTGTGGGGTGCCCGTCCAGCCGATGATCTCGGTGTAGGTGGAGGGTGTGTCGCCGTCGAAGTATGGGCCGTCGTACTCGCCCGCGACGACGAGGAGGTTGTCCCACCAACCGGGCGCGAGGACGAGGTAGTTTCCCGTCGTCGTGATGCGCATGGTTTCGAAGCTCGACGTCGCCGTCTTGACCACTTCACCGAGACCGAACTCCTGCCCGATGTCGCGCGCCGTGACGAGGACCGTCCACAGTTGGTTCTCGGGAAGGTACATGCCCCACGAGCTGCCGGGTGGGACGCGGGCCGAGCGGGTGCCGCTGACGAACCACTCGGTGGAGATGTGAGCACCGGCCCAGTCGGGCACCTGATACCGCGCGGAGTATCGGGAGACGCTGCGGTTCGGGACTCCCGAGAACCAGTCGTAGAAGAAGTCACCTTCGCCGGTCATGGAGCCGTTGATGTATCGACCTCCGGGGCGCACGATGGCGGCACGGCGGAGTTCGAAGCTGGCGCCCACCAGGCCCGACGTCGACACTCCAGCGATGGAGTAATTGCCTGCCGTGGACACGGTGAACGGGACGCGGAGGAGCGTCCACTCCGACGTGAGAGTGTGGTCAATCTGCTCAACTGCCGTCGTGCTCGTGCCGGTGCGGACGGTCATACGAACGAAGCCGTCGTCACCGCGAGCTTCGATGAGCGCCTCATATGGCCCGGGCGTGAGCGGCGTGGCGTTGAAGCCCACACGGAGGGAGTAGGCCGCTGTCGTCGTGCGGGTGCCCTTGAAGTACAGCTCGCCCGCGCCGTCATCGATTGCTTCGACTCCAACGACGGTGGGGTTACCCGTGGACCAATAGGGCGATCCCAGCTCCACGAGCGGGCAGGTAATGAAGTTCCGCTCCAGCTCGTACGGGAAGTCATCGTCGCGCTCGAAGCTCGGGTTCGTCGCGATGTTGAGGGCGACTTCAGTTTCGGAAACGAGCATCGGCGTGCCGGAGAAGGTGAGGAGGGTCATCAGAAGATCTGCCGTCCTGTTCGGGCGTCGCGGGTCTCCGCAAACACGGTGACGCGGCGGTCGCGGGTAAGTCGGTCGATGGCTCGCTCGGCGGCGTCGGTGTAGGCGTCGACCCCGAGAGCGACCGAGCGGCGTCGGGTGAGTGCGTTGAGGGCGTTCTCGGCTGCTGCCGTGTCGGCGCGGGTTCCGATGACGGCGGTTCGCTTCTTACCCGAGACCTTGCCGAGGGCGGTGTCGGCCTTCTCGGTCGTCGCGGAAACCTTCACGTCCACGTCGGTCTTCGGGCTGAACGCGTTGTCAAAGGCGACCCCGGCATCGAGACCACCAGAGGCGGCGGCGTCGCTGAGGGTCGTACGGATGGCGTCCTTTGTCGCTTGGTCGCCCGCCTTCCAGTTCTCCGCGATCGACATTCGAGCGGCTTCGGGAAGTTCGAGGAAGTTGGTCCACTCTTCGGGCGAGAGCTTCATCAGCTCCAGGTTCGCCTTGTACTCCTCGACTAGAGCTTTGTGGTCGGCCACGTAGGTCATCCACAGGCCGAGGTCGAAGCGTCCGTCCTCTGCGAAGAAATCCTCCGCACTGCCTCGTGCCTCGTCGTAGCTGTCGCCAATGGAGTCGATGAGCGCTGCCTTGGCCTCCAGCTCGGGACCGCCAGCTTCACGCCATGCGCGCTCCACCTGGGCTGCTCGCTCCATTTCACCGATGGTGCGTCCGACCTCATCGCGGTAGGCACGTGCGGCGTTCTGAGCGTTACCCAGCTCTTCGGAGTAGCCCTCCTCCTTGATGGTTTCGCCGTACTCGCGAGCGGCTCGGTCGGCTTCTCGCCAAACTTCCTTGACCTCCTTGACCGACATCCCGGTCAGGGTGGAGAGCTTTTTGAGGGAGAGGCCGGATTCGTCGGTCAGTTTCTTGAAACGAAGGAAGGAGTCGGCGTTCTCGTCGGTCTCGGTCGCGAGGTCGCGGAGTCGCTGGACCATCTTCTCGACGGCGACGGTTCCATTTCCACCGGCCTCGATGTACGCCTCAGCGAGCATGGCGACTTGCTCGCGGGAGAGTTGTGCCTGTTCGTCGGCGTCCTCAATCGCCTTCATGATGAGGCCGATTCCGAGTGCTCCGGCTGCACCCGCTGCGGCACCGATGGGACCGAGCGAGGAGACGATTCCACCGAGCGTGCCTTGGATTCCGTCCGCGAACGATGCCGCCGAGCCGTCGAAGGAGGAGAACGTTTCGGAGGCGTTCTGCTTCGCTTCGTTGCCCAGCTCAGCGAGGTCACGCTTAGCTGCCGACGTGCCCTTCTTGGTGTTGCGGTCGAGGGCGTCGGAGGCTTCCTGCGTCTCCCGTCGAGCAGTCGAGGACAGCTCCTTGAAGCCCTTCTCAACGCGCTCTAGAGAGGAGTCGGCTTGCTTCGCACCCTTGCCGATTTCGTCGCCCAGCTCGTTACCGGCGCGCTTCGCAGTCTTCGCGGTATCGCGTGCCAGATCATCGAGAGAGTCCGCGACCTTGTCGAGCGCGTCTTCAGCGTCGGACGCACCCTTCACGACGCCGTTCGCATTGACGACGAGGGGGATCTCGATTCCCTTGGAAGCCATCAGCTCGCCCCTTCAATGGCGTCGTGGAACGTGCGTACGGTGGTCTGGACCCAGAGGGAGGCGAGACGCGGAATCAAGCGAGCTGCGGACGGATACGCGACGCGTCCCTTCCGGTACTTCGGAGGGAGCTGGCGTTGCGTGTGTCGGGTGACCTCGAACCGAGCGGAGCCACGGCGAGAGCGGTACGTCGACTCGCCCTCACGGGATGCGCCGAACTCGTTCTCTTTCACGATCTCGTCAATGCGCGTGGAGTTCTTCAGGAACCCCTTGGTGCCCATGCGGAGCGTCACTCCACGGTCAGCGACGGCGACGGTAGAGGTACGGGCGATGCGCTTGTCGAGGGGGGACTTCGCCGCTTCGTTCACGGCCTTGGCCCACTCGGGGCCGATCATCGCCTTCGTGTGAACTCGGATCTGCTTCCGCACATCCTTCGCTGCAAGCTTGATGGCGAAGAGGGTCGCCTGAATTTCCCGACTGGCGCGAGCGTCAATTGAGAGCATCAGGCGACCCCTTCTCTTAGGCGTACGAGTACGGAGCTGTCGTCGTGGACTGGCCCACGGCGTTGGTCACCTTGATCGGCTTGGAGCCAGCGGCCTGAGCCGGAGCCACGGCGAAGATGGTTCCATCGCTCTCGACGGTGAACTGAGTTGCCGCGAGCGTGCCGAAGTGAACGGCGGTTGCGCCGGTGAACTTCGAGCCGGAGACCTCCACGAGCGTTCCGCCCGCGATGGGGCCGGTGCTCTTGTCGGCACCCGTGATGACCGGAATGGTGGCCGCGCCCGCGAGGAGGACCGGACGGCCCTTCGCGCCGAGCGAGACAGTCGACTCACCCCACGAGTTGACGGCTCCACCGATGGCACCGGGCGTGACGATGATGGTCACGGAGAACGACGGACCCGAGCCGCTACGGGGCTTGAGGACGACGGGGATCTCTGCGCCCTCGTTCTCGTACAGGAGACGGGAGAGGGAGTTCGGGGTATCCCAGTCCTGGATGTGGGTGATGTCCGCGCTCCAGGTGGCCGACGTGGAGGCCGTGTGGGTCGACGTCGCCGTGAGGCCCTGCCAGGTCTGGAGCGAGGAGTTCGGGGTGAAGACGACAGACGAGACCGAAGCCTGGTATTCGTCCGCTCCGAAGGACAGGATGACGTCCTTCAGAATCAGAGGGTTGACGGGCACGATAGCCATTGCGGTTACTCGCTTTCTGTTCGGGTGAGTACGGAAAGGTCGATGTCATAAGCCATCGATTCGGTCGTTGCTTGGACCTTCTCGGCCCCGGTGGCCAGGGCGGACGGGATCTCATCGATCCAGCGGAAGAGCTTCAGCGCGTCGGTGTCGAGCTGCGCCTCCGCCTTCTTCGCGTCGGTGTGCGGGGTGACGAGCGTGGCAATGAAGTTGGTGGCGACGGCTCCGAGAGGGGCGTTCGCCCACTTCGAGAAACCGAGCTGCCGGAGCATGACAACGGTCGTCGTCGGGACGTCGAAAGAGTCCTCGTAAGGGAGGAGCTTCCACGCCTTGGGGATGCGCTTACGGAGTTCGGTTTCGAGAATCTGTCGAGGGGTCATGCGAACACCGGGATGCCCCTCTTGGGTCGAAGGATGCCCTTGACGACCCAGTCCATGGGGAAGGGTCGGATGACGAAGCCGTCGTTACCAATGCCGCCCGAGGCGGGGTCGGTTCGCGAGGCGTTCCAAATGTTCCGAGCTTGCATGAGCTGCGCCTGTCGGAAGTGCTCGGGGACGGCGAGAGTGCCCGCCGATGGGAGCGTGTCCGCGCCGGAAAGGGTGCCGAGGCCGGGGAGTGTCGGGGCTTCATCGACGGCGAGCGAGGGGCCGAACTCGGCGCACTGCACCCGCGCCGTTTCGAGAACTGTGTAGAGGAGCACGTCTCCGCCCGTCTCGTGCTCGGAGGGGGCGTCTCGCCACTCATCGCGGGCGCTGGCGAGGGTGTGCCAGCCGCTCGGGACAGACGGCTCCACGACGAACGAGGGACCGGCCACGGAGAAGCTGGAGCCGCCCGGACGGGTGAGCCGGATGGTCGAGCGGATGACGCCGAGCTTGGTGAGCGCGGGGAGGCTGAACGTTACGTCGCCGCCCGCGATGGTGCCGTTGTGCGTCGAGCTGCCAACGCGGAGTGAGGCTGCCGTGACGGTCTCGTCGGTGAGGTCAGCAAGCTCGATGACGATGCTGTCGGGCGTGTCGCCTTCGATGTAGGACATGGCTCCTCCTTCCGCTGTGGTGTGGGTTCCGGGCGGACGCGGGTTGCACGCCCGCCCGGAGTGCTTAGGCCGTAGCCGCTGTGACGAGCTGGAGGCCGAGGGCGTCGTTGATGTTCACGCCGAGGTAGCCGAACGCGGCCTTGTCGACGCCGCCGCGAGCGAGGTCGAGGGCATCGATTCGGATGGGAGCGCCGGGGAGTTCGAGGACCGTCGCGGCCTCCTTCGCTCAGACGAGCACCTTGCCCGCTGCGACCGCCGAAGAGGGGCGGATGATGAACGAGTCGAGGTCACCCTCAGCGAGGCCGAGCGACGCCGAGAGGTAGCCGAGCACGTTGCTGTGCGGCGTCTTCGCAAGCTGCTTCCACAGCGCGGGAGCGACGAGGGCGAACGACGGGAGCGAGCCGGTCGTGACGATGGCGGTAGCGCCGTCCACGATGGCCGATGCTGCCGAGCCGATGTTGCCCGACGCTCCACCGGGGAGGGTCGTGAGCGCGTCACCCGCGAGGGTCGTTGCCCCGGCGATGATGGCTGCGGCTACCTTGTTGTCAGCCCAGCGGGCGTAGTCCTCGGAGACGGCTGCGGCGTAGGACTCGAAGAATCCGGGGACCGGGAAGTCCACGAACTCGCGGGCGATGTCGTGGCCGAGGGCGTATCGAGCTGCCGAACCGGACGTCGGAGTGACGACAAGCGTGTTCGATGGGACGTCGGCCTTGTTACCGGCCCAATCGCCCCCGGTGGGCTTCGTCCCCCATTTGAAGCCCGCGAAGGTCAGCGCCGTGAGGTCGCCGTGGCTGAACAGCGGGAGAACCTGCTGGCGAAACTTTGTCGCCTGCCAGACCTCACCGAGCCACTGCGGGACGACCCCGAGCTTGGACGCCAGGCCACCGGTGCCGTCGAACTTCACGTCCGAGAGGGCGGCGAAAAGCGTATCCTGCGAGACGTTCGCGTCCTTGAGTCGGGCCTCGATTTCGGAGAGGGCGAGCTGTCCGTTCTTCGACGCGTAAAGCATCGCGCCGATTTCGCGAACGGTGATCGCCGCCTTGTCGGTCTTGTTTGCTGTGAGAGTGCCGGGGAGCGACATGGCGTCTTCCTCTTCTTCCTGGGGTTCGGGTTCTGTGATCTCGATGACTTCGGTGATGGTCGTCTTGTCGCCATCCACGCGAGTGGTGCGGGTCGTCTTGCGGACGTGGGTCACGCCGTCTTCGTCGGTGAACTCGGACTCGATGACTTCTTCGGTCTCGGTCGGAGCGTCGGCGGGCGGCTCTTCCTCCGTGTCCACTGCGGCGGCGAGAAGCGTTGCCGAGGGGAAGGCGGGAGAGGCCACGAGGGCGGATGCGAAGATTCGGCCGGCGACTGCCTTACCGGCGCGGATGATGACTCCTGCGGCCTCGACGGAGAGGTTGCTCTTCTTGCCAGCCTTGGCGTCTGCGTACGCTGCCTTGCCCTCGTCGGACTCGCTGAACTTGTACGAGGCGAAGAGTCCTTCGGGCTGCTTCCAGATCTTGGTGAACGCGCCCACGGGCTGCTCGCGCTTGTGGTCGGTGTTGAGCGCGAGGCCGGTCACGTCGGTTGGGAACGTGAACGAGTTCTCGTCGGCGGTGAATCGCCCGAGGTTGGTTCGTGCCTCTTCACCGAACGGCACCAGAAGGCCCGTCGCGGTCATGTCGTCGCTGGAGAACTCGAGAGTTCCAGCGTCCATCTGAACGGTCGTCATAGTCAGTCGTCCTCCGTAGGCACGCCCGTAGGCACGGGCATGTTGT
The DNA here is from genome assembly GCF_013407835.1 of Agromyces atrinae. Lineage (NCBI taxonomy): Bacteria > Bacillati > Actinomycetota > Actinomycetes > Micrococcales > Microbacteriaceae > Agromyces > Agromyces atrinae. Next base: position 532,356 of record NZ_JACCBI010000001.1, read on the forward strand.
GGGCCGCGTACATGTCGAAGCGCACGCGCTGTCCACGCGGCACGACTTTGTCGACGGAGAGCGCGGCTTGGATTGGGTCAGTCCAGAAGGGCAAGTCGAACTCGTAGAACTTGTTCTTCTCGCCCTCCTTCGTGGAGTAGGTGAGGGAGTCGACGCCGATGGTGCCGTCGAGCATCGCGACGCTGACGTTCGCGAAGCTGCCGATGTCGGTACGGATGGCGTTACGGCCCTCGACGTACAGCGCCGGGTCGACCTCGCCGTGAGCGTTGAACTCGACGCCAGCGGGGGTGACCATGTTGACGCTCTCGCCAGCCGCCGTCTTTTGGTCGAGCTTCTTGCGGAGTTCGTCAACCTCGTCTTGTTCGAGATTCGTGTCGTCCACGATGCGCAGCTCGTTGACGGGCGTGGGGTTCCGCATCTTGGCGACCCATGCGAGTTCCGTGTCCCGTGCTCCCCGGATGGTGCGGCGACCGTGCTTCAGGACGCCGTCAAAGAGGGGAATGTGGAAGAGGATGAAGTCTCGGTCATCGGCGACGACGCCGTCGATAACGACGTCGGCACCGTCAATGTGCCACCGGTCCGAGGGGATCCACGAGGCGTTGAGGATGCCGGAGCTGCCGCGCGTCGTCGTCCACAGTGAGCGCCCGTTGAAGAAGAGGTCGTCCACGGTCGCGGCGGTGCGGTCGTAGGTCGAGAGGTCGTCGTCCTGCCGGTAGAGCCAGGCAGGCTGCGATGCGAGGGGGCCGGACTTGTCGAGCGCGACGAGCGGGAATTTCGCGATGGTCGCAACAAGGAGATTGCGGGCCTTGATGACGGCGGGGATCGTCATCGCCTCATCGCGGGAGATGGGCAGATTGGACGCGATGTCAGAGCCGAAGATCTCCGGGCCGACGTGGTGGAGGATGCCGTCCGACTCAGCCCACGGAGACGCGATGCCAGTGGGGCTGAAGAGCATGTCGGGCCGACGTTGCCGTCCGACTAGCCAGTTCAGAATTCCCACGAAAGCGCCCGTTCCTCGAAATGAGTTCGAGCGTCAGGCGCTTCCGGGTCTCAGCTTAATCGATAATCACTTACTGAGCAAGTAGTCACGCTGAACCCTTCACTCGCTGCCGGGTCGACGTTGCGTCGTAGTAGCGGAGCGCGAGCGCGGCGGCTTCCATCGGGGTGATGTCGTCGGCGGGGGTCTTCCGGTTGCGACCGAGGAGCCAGGCTTTGTCACCGACCGGACGCTTGACGGCGACGGCTGCGGCGGCGTCGAGCATCGGCTGTCCGAAGTGCACGAAGTTCCCTCGCTCAATCTCCTTGACGAGGAGGGCATGAGCGGTCTTCACTTCACCGAACGACTGCGGAGCGAGGCGCGGCTTCGGGCGTCGGCGTGAGAGCCACTCGACCTCGACGGACACCGACCCTTGCGTGTCGTGCACGACGGGCTGAGCGTGTTTTCTCGAAATGGCAAGGCTCTTCTCTCCGAGCCAGTCGATGCCGTGTCCGTGCTCCAGGACGCCAACGCACGCACGGCCCTTGCGGTCTCGCCAGGCGGCGACGATGGAGGAGAAGGTCATGTCCGGGTGCGTCGCGATGGCGAGTCCAAACTTCGCCGGGAGGGTCGGCATCTTCTCGACGGCGAGCTTCCGCCACGCGTCCATGTCCAGGAAGCCACCGACCGCGCCATCGGTGCCGAAGATGGACAGATACTCCTCCGCGAACTGCGCGCGGCTGAGCTTGTGCCAGCGCTCCTCCACCTTGGATATGTTTGTGAGAACGCCTACGCCAGGGTGTGCCGCGAGCACGAGAGCCTTCGCGGTCTCCCAGTCATCCAGCTCATCTTCGGTCGTGGAGTCGGGCGCGGAGAACTCCAGGATTCCGGTGTTGAGTCGAGCGTGTCGTCCGTCTTCCAACGTCTGCCAGAGGAGGTTGCCGTCCCTGAACTTGGCGGCGGTGCCGGTGACAATGAGCATCGCATCGGGGCGGGTATCCATCGTGGAGAGCGCACCGGCGAGGATGTCCTCGGTGGTCTCGGGGTCGGCCTCGCCTGCCTCGTCAATGATGATGAGATCCCACGAGTCCGAGCGGAAGCTCTCGCCCTTGGGCGGGAGGATGGCGAAGCGGGAGCCGTTCTGGAAGACGACACACTCTGACCCGCCCGCCTTGACGATTTGGAAGGGTCGCGTCTTCGCGTCGGGGTACAGCTCCTCCAGCGGTCTGACGATGTCGGTCTTGAAGCGGGTTCGAGCCTTCAGCGCCGTGGTGGTCATCGTGTACGCCACCAGATAGTTCTCGCGGGTCTGGCATCGACCCAGGGCGAGAGCGAACAGTCCGGAGGTCTTAGACGCTCGGCGGGGCATCAGAAGTGCGAAGCTCGACATCCCAGCTTCGGCGGCTCCGTTCACGGCGTCCGCTGCAAGGCATTGCTGGGGGAGTGGCTGCATGGGCTGGCGTGTCGTCGGGTTCGTGTAGGCCCGGTCACCGTAGAAGCGAAGCAGCTCAGCCCCGGCTAGGAACTCCTCACGACCCTCCGGAGAATCCGACAGAACCGACACGTGACGCGGAGGAATCACAGACGAACGGAGAGAATCCCACTCGTCTGTGAGAAAACTTGAGCTGCCGGTATCGGGGGTTGTGGCTTCGTTGTCAAAAGAAGCCTGTTCGCGCAAGATTGTTGCGTCCGTGGTCACCATGGGATCAACTTTCTTGCGTTGCGCTTGATCTGGTTGGTGAGTGCTGCTCCCACGGCTCCACCGTCACTTCGATTGCATGCTCGATGAGCTGGACCTACGTCCTGCATCGTCGGTCTATGCCCTTGAGCTAGGTAGGCGTCTCTGCCTGGTAGGTGTGCGACATCCCACGCGTCCTCACGGGTCACGATGCCCCCTCGCTTGCATCGGTTGACGCATGGTGCGGGCAGGGTGGCGGCGATGATGGGCCGTGCCTTACGCGTGAAGGTGGTCCAGCCGTTGCCGTGGTGTCTACTCACGAGCTGGCCTCATTTCGAGAAACACGGTTCGCTCGATAGCGAGCAGTAGCTTCCGTGTTCGCCTTCTTGCACACATCGCATCGACACGCCCTGTTCTTATAGGCGGAGAGGCCGTGCTCTTCGGGCTGTCGTGGGTTCGGGGTGCGACGTCGGTGCTCGATTGCATTGAGCTTGGACTTCGCTGACTTGCACACGTCGCATCGACAGCCGCGATAGCGGTAAGCGCCCAGGCCATGGTTTCCGCTAGCGACTCGGGTTTCGAGGGGGCGCGCCATGACGAGTTCGGACGCCGTGAGTGCGCCTGTGCCCGCCGAGAACGTGTGTGTGACACGGAGAGCGTGTACGTCGCGGGCCTTCGCTTGTCGGGTGCAGTCGGCGCATGCGAACTCGATTCGAGAAACGGAGTCGCTCGGTCCGCTCAGGCGGGCGAGGAGGCGCTTGTGCTCGCCGGGGCACCGGAGGTCGACGGTCACTTGCTCAGCGCTCCCCACGCGTCCAGAGCCGCCTGAGCGAGCTTCTCGTCGCCAGCTCGATTCGCGTTCATCCATGTGAGGAGAAGTGCTCGTGCGAGGTTCGTAAGGGTGGGGTCTGCGGTTGGCATGATGGCTCCTTCGGGGTCTTCGATGGTTAGTATCGGCCGCGAGCTGTCGGAGTTCATTTGGCGTCCTGATCGATCGTTTCGACCGATCGCCACCACGACAGAATGAGGAAGATCTGCTCCGCCAGGTCGTCCTGTCCGTCCTTCACTGCACGTCGATATGCGAAGTCCAGAAGCCGGATTTGATCGCGTCCTAGCGCCGGTGGGAGGCCGCTCACAGCGTGACCCCCTCCAGTAGGTCGAACGCCTCTTCGCGAACTCGGGGCGCGAGCTGAGCGAACGTCAGTGCGTAGTCATCGCTCGGGAGGTCGGGTTCGGTGTGGATGATTTCGAGAAACTCAGCGCCCATGTCTCGCCCCGAGATTCGCGAGTAGGTCTCGATGCGCGCTTGCTGCTCGGCGTCCTCTTCGGCCTGTTCTGGAGTGTGGGCGCGCTTCGGCTTACGCGTGAGGTCCAGTGCGTCCAGCTCGGCTGTCAGGGCGTCTACCGGCTCTGTGGGGGCTTCAGGCTCCACGACATCAGGGACCGGGATGGAGTCGAGGAGGGCTTCGAAGGCGACCTCTGCGAGCGGGACGTCGAAGCGCGTACGGAGACGGCGACGGATGCGTTTGATGGTGGCGGTCGAGCACCCAAGTGCGTGGGCTTGCTTCCGGATACTCAAGTCCGCGACGGCGAGTAGTTGGGCGTCGGTGTACTTCGGCGGGCGCTTCGACTTCTGACCCCCGAGGCGGGCCTGTGCGGACGTCCAGCGGCGTCCACGGGTGCGACGGTGGGTCGAGTGCACGAACTCCGCTTGATCGTCCACGAGGGCGATGAGCGCGTGTGACTGGATACCGTTACGGCCCGGGCCGTCGAGGATGAATCGAGAGCCAGCATCGAGCGCGGATTGGTAGAGTTCTGCGGCCAGCCAGTCGACGTCCGGGAGGGCCTCTCCGGGCTTATCCAGGGAGCGGAGGAGTTCGCCCCCGGTGACGGTGAGCCAACTGCGGACGTCGGCGTAGAAGTCGTGTCCAGCGGTGGGTGTTGGGAAGAGCATGTGATTCTCCTGGCGTCGAAGTTCTTGCACTTTCGACCCGGAGACTTGTGCTCGTGGTGAGATCATCATCGCATTTCCAATGACCACTTTCAAGTGGTGCAATTGAACTAGTGGCGGAGATTGATGTTCTCTCTACTTCTCTTATCTGGATTCTCCAGATACTTAAATGAGCCACCCCCTCGCTGCGTTATTTGATCCACTTTCACGCCATATGAGGGGTCGATATCGGCCCTGACCTGTTATCTGATCCACCCCTGTTTGGGGGAGTAATTTCTGTTTTGGGCATGAAGAAGCCCCCGGGGACCCTACGAACCCGGGGGCTATGTCTTCGCCAGAAGAACTCCTTTAGCTTACTGGATAAGTCATTCCTCCACCAGGCCCACGGCGGCGATGTGCCGGATATCGAGCCGCTTCTCGGCGGTCACCTTCCCGAGGCGGAGTTCGACCGTCAGTCGCACAAGCTCTCGCCGTCTGGGGAGCGTCATGTCGAGGAACCGAGCACGAATTCTCTTCTTCGCTTCGACGGCGTCTGAGAGGTCCACACGGCCTCCAGAGAGCAAATCCCCCCGGATGCCTTGGAGGACGTCCGAGGCCACGTTCTCGCGCATGTGGGCGTTCTTCACCGTTGTGAGACGTTCCTCTTCGGCGTTCAGCTCGGCCAGCTCAGCGGCGACGTCAGACGCCTTGAGAACGCCCGACGTCACGAGACTGACGAGTTCCCCACGACGCTCCAGCACGGATGCGAGGGAGGCGGTGAGGGCCTCCAGTGGGCTAGCCGTGGACTCTCCGGGGATGGCGCTGGAGGGCATGAAGAGGAGCGCGCTGACGACCTCATCGGTGACCGCCTTGTCGGCGGCGTTCGCGTTCATCGAGACGCACCGGTTCACCGCGCACGCGTATTCATACACCTTGTCTCCATGCTGATCCGTGCCCTTCCGTTGCCGCCTGTAGCAAGTGCTCTCGCACTCGGCGCACGTGATGAGTCCCGAGAGAAGCGACGTCGCCTCCCGGCTGAATGTCGTCGTTACGGCCTTCCGGCTTGCGGCGGCGCTGACGTAGCGGTCGTAGGTCTCGGGGTCGATGATGGGCACCCAGTTACCCATGCCAGTGCGCTCGCCCTTGTAAGAGGCGTAGCCCGCGTACCGCTCGTTTCCTAAAACGGCGCGGAGCTGAGTGATGCTCCAGGACTTGCCCATGGCCGTCAGAATGCCGCGCTTGTTGAGGTCGCGGACGAGGGAATGACGGCTCTCGCCCTCGTAGTACCGCTGGAAGAGTTCGCGGAGGATTGCCGCTTCGTGCTCCACGATGACGACCGCGCCGTCGACTCGCTTGTAGCCGAAGGGGCGGTGGGCGAAGTGCCATTCGCCCGCTTCTGCCCTTTGCTTGAACGCGGCTCGCTGACGGGCGGTACGGTGCTCGCCCTCGTACGTTGCGACCGAACCAAGCATGGATGCCACCATGCGCCCTGAGGGTGTCGAGAGGTCGATGTCCCCGGCCTGCACGGTGAGGATGTCCAGCCCATGAACCTTCGCGATCTCGGTGATCCGCGTGAGGTCCTTCAGTGTGCGGTACAGCCGGTCGACGTGCCAGACCACGACCCGGTCGACGGTGCCCGACTCCACGAACTTGAGCAGTTCTTCGAAGGCGGGGCGAGTCTTGCCGGTCGTTGCGGAGAGGTCGTTGTCGCTCAGGACGCGCTCGATCTCGATACCGCGCCGTTCCGCCAGCTCCAGAGACTCCGCGAGCTGCCGTTCGACTCCAGCCGCGAGGCCGGTCTTGTCGAGGCTCTGGCGGGTATAGACGATGGTTGTCATGGATAGACGGTAACAGAGTGCAACTCAGTTCGCTCAGCCACCTGACGGCCGTGTCGGGCGCGAACTGTGCCATCGTGGTCGCCGCCGTGATGCTCCTCGGCGCGGCCGCGCGCGTCCCGCGGGGAGTGCGGATCGCTCTGGCGGCCGTCGCGCTGCTCGGCTTCGTGGTCCTCGTGACACCGGAAGCGAGCGTCGTCCGGGCCGGAGTCATGGCGCTCATCGTGCTCGTGTCGCTCGCGCGCGGTCGTCAGGGCGGCGGGCTCCCCGCCCTGGCTCTCGCCGTCGTCGTGCTGCTCGTGCTCGATCCGTGGATGTCGCGCGATTACGGCTTCGCGCTGTCGGTTCTCGCGACGGCAGGGCTTCTCGTTCTCACGTCGCCACTCTCTCGAGCACTGGAACGCTGGATGCCGTCATCCCTCGCTCGTGTGCTCGCGATCCCGTTGGCCGCTCAACTCGCCTGCCAGCCCGTGCTCATCCTGCTCGAACCGAGCCTGCCGCTCTACGGGGTCGCCGCGAACCTCCTGGCGGCGCCGGCGGCGCCCGTCGGTACGGTGCTCGGTCTCGTGGCATGCCTCGTGCTGCCCGTTCTGCCCGGCGTCGCCTACGCGGCGGCACAGATCGCGTGGGCGCCGGCGTCGTGGATCGCGGCGATCGCTCACACCGCGGCGGCCCTTCCCGGTGCCCGGGTGCCGTGGATGGACGGCCTCGTCGGATTTCTCGTGATCGTCATCGTCACGCTCGCTGCCCTCGGCGTCGCACTCGCCGGGCGTCGTCGTGTGCTCGTGCGGGGCGTCGCGATCGCTATCGTCGTGGTCGCGGTCGGGAGCTATGTCGGTGCCGCTCTCGTCACGCCGCGGCTTCGGACGGCGTCTTTGCCGGCCGACTGGTCGATGGCCGCGTGCGACATCGGGCAGGGCGATGCCGTCGTCGTGCGGAGCGGCGATGTTCACGTGCTCGTCGACTCGGGCCCCGACCCGGAAGCGCTCTCGCGGTGTCTCGACCAGCTCGGCATCGATCGCCTCGATGTCTTCGTCATCTCGCACTTCGACCTCGATCACATCGGCGGAACCGACGCGATCGTCGGTCGCGTCGATGCCGTAGTGACCGGGGGAGTGCCCGACCCCCGCGGCTCCGACCTCCTCGCGCAACTCGCCGACGGCGGCGCCGAGATCCATGAGGTCGTCGCCGGCGACCATGGCCGGATCGGTGGAGTCTGGTGGAGCGTGTTGTGGCCGGACGCGAAGGACCCTGCGGCGGAGGCGGGGAACGATGCGAGCGTCTCGATGGTGATGGATGCCGAGGGTGTGCGTTCGCTCTTCCTCGGTGATCTCGGCGAAGACTCGCAACGTGCATTGCTCGCGACGTCGGCCGTTCCGGATGTCGACGTCGTGAAGGTCGCGCACCACGGTTCGGCCGATCAGCTCGCTGAGGTCTACCAGGACGCTCGCGCGGAGGTCGGGATCATCTCGGTGGGTGCAGACAACGGGTACGGGCATCCCGCCGAGTCGATCCTCCAGACGCTGAGCGACACCGGGGCGCACGCGCTCCGCACCGATCAGCTCGGCCTCATCGTCCTCGCTCGGTCAGATGACGGCCTCAGCGCGTGGTTCGAGCGGTCACCACCCGGTGGCGATGCCTTCGGATGACACTCGCGCATCGTGACGGTCGCGCCCGCGTTCGGACTGCGTCTCTCGGCGATCGCAGGTCAGAGCGACCGCCTCGGCGACATCCCACGGCAGCTCGCCGAGGCTCTCGTCATCGCTCGAGACTCCGAGTTCGGCGAGGAGGGCTTCGGAGTCGACATCGTGACTGTCGTCGGGTGCTGCGATGCCGAGCTTGAGCGTGTCGACGGAGAACGGGATGTGGTCGACGGCGGCCGCGATCGTGTGGCACAGAGTGAGTGCGGAGAACGACTCGTCGACTCTCAGGAACATCGTCACGATGACGTCGTGATCGACGAAAGCCGAGAGTCTGGCGTCGGTCACGGTGGGCGCGCCCGCAACGAGGATCGCCTCACGGGTGACGGAGTTCTCAAGAGCTTCGGTGTGATCGGAGAAGAAGCTCGCGCAACCGGTGAGTGCGAGAGTCGTCACGGCGAGCGCGGCGATCGGCGCTGTCTTCATCTGTCGTCCTCCTGTCGCGAGCGGTGCCTAGCCGCAGATAGCCGAGATCTTCTCGACGTCATCCCACCAGAGAGCCGACCATCCAGCGCTGTCATCGATGTTCAGTCGGAGTTCGGCGAGGTAGTCGTGGGCGTTGAGCTGCTCGGCACTCTCCGTATCGACCAGATCGATCGTCAGTCGATCCGCCCCGAAGGGAGCGGTACGTTCCGCCGTGACGATGGTGTGACAGAGCGTGAGGGCGTCGAACAACTCGGTGTCGATCCGGAGCGAGAGTCTCAGGTTCACGTCCTCGATCGTCGACACCGATACGCCGGCGAATTCCACTCCGGGTGATCCCGCTGCAATGACGGCGTCTTCCATCGTGGACTCGCGCAACTTGTCGGCGTGACTCGAGCGGAGAAGACCGCAGCCCGAGAGTCCCAGAGAGAGCGCCAGGCCGATCACGAGGACTGCCGTCAGCGGCATGCGACGGCGCGGCGGTCGCTGAATCAGATCCATGCCCCTCTCGCCGCACGCGGCGGCTGCCGAGTAAGTCGTCCTCACGAGCACCGGTCCGCAAGCGCCTCGGCGTCCGCCCAGTCCACTCCGGCCCTGTCCAGAGGATCCTCCGAGGCGGTCACGCCGAGTTCATCGAAGAACTGTCGAGCGTCCAAGGGGGCCGCACCGTCGTCGGTTGGATGGATACCGATGGACAGTCGGTCGACCGAGAAGGGGACAGTTTCAACGGCGACTGCAGCCACCGTGCATAGCGACGGCGCTTCGAAGAGTGCCTCATCAACAGTCAGGATCACCTTCACGGTCACGTCAGCGTCGACGGAAACTGAGACGGCCGCATCGAGCACATTCGGCGTTCCGACGGCGACGATCGCCTCGCGCACTTTTGACTCATCGAGCATGTCCTCATAACTCGGCAGGTCCACAAGGGCACAGCTGGAAAGCGTCAGGGCAAGAGCGAGCGCACCTGCTACATGGAGTCGCTTCACGGACTGATCGTTTCTGTCCATGTGATCGTTTGAGTGGTGCGACGTCCAGCGACCGAACTCTCTGCAATGCCATTCCATATCGCGCCGATCGATTTTCGATACCACGGGTCGTAGCCGATCACCGGCACGCGCGTGGCGGACTCGAGGCTGGACGCATTCACCACGGTCAGCTCGACCTCGTAACTCCCGCGTGGATTCTGACCAATGACTTTCGCCTCTACGTCATGCGAGCCGAGATACGTGACGGCCAGATTCCCCGTCGCGCCTCCCGTGAGAAGTGTGGAGTAGTCACCGATGAACTTTCCGATTCCCTCAGTTCCGCGCAAGCTATAAGACGTCTTCAAAGCGACTGCATCCTCATCGTCGCTCGAGAACGAAACGTCGAGCTTTCCGTCTCGTGCCAACTGTGTGAGGTCACGGCGGAGTTGATCATAGAACGGGTGCGAGCGCAGCAACTCCGTGAACGCATCGCCTTCCGAGAAGTCTCGGTGATTGCCTTTGCCCGACAGCCATTCCGACCCGAGTTCCCACGGGGACATGTCGTGCTCTGGTCGGTCGAGCGGGAACGGAGGCGGTGTGGCACCACGATCGAGCAGAGCCGTCATCGCATCCGTCGCTTTCGTCAACCCGTCGGCGGCCGACTCCAGTGATGAGCGGAGCCGGTTGAGCGCGGCCGTAGCTCGGCGTTCGCGTTCATTGTCGAGCACTGCGCGAAGGAACGTGAGCCCGGCAGCGCCCGTGAGTGCGCCCGCGGGCCCCATCGAGACGAATCCGCCCGAGAGCATGGCGTCGGCTACGTCGTCTGCGACCTCGAGGTCGACCAGGTGAGCGAACTCGCGGCGGGCTTCATCGAGAGCCGCGTTGGCGCTATCGATCGCGACGCGTGCGTGCCGCGCAGCCTCGGCGTTGCGGCCGGCGATCGCGGCAGCGCCCGCAATTGACGTCGCCGCAGCGATTCCCGTGCGGCCTCCGATTCCTACATCTCGTGCGGTAACCCTGAAGGCCTCGCGCGTCGTGTCGAGCTCTGAGGCGAGCGAGGCAGATTCGCTTGCGAGTCCGAACGGAGGTGCGCCCGCAATCCGACCCAGTTCGTCATAGGCGCTCACTGATCGCTACCTGCCTGCAGTTGATGGGCGAGTTCGACGAGGAGGCGCTGCGCGCGGGAATCGATCGCAATGAGATCGTCGGCGGCGTCGGACAAACTCTCGGCGCAGTGATGCGCGTGGGTAGCCGTCGAGCGAGCGACGAGCGAAGCCATCCACCCGTAAGCATGAAGCGCTCGATCGAACGGTTCCGTCTCGCGAAAGGCTGCGGGGACTACTTCGCGAAACGCGAACTGGTGATCGACGATGTCGTCACCCGCGCGGCTCAGTCGAGCGATGCTGTCGTTCACCGTATCGGCGTCGAGATAGATCGTGTTCTCGGTCATCAGTCGCTCCTTCCCTCATCCGAGAATGGCGAATACTGGAAACGCTTGCAATGGGTGTGGATAACTTCGCGGGCGCTCGCGGGGCGCGGCGGTGTCGGTGCCCCGCCCTAGACTTGAGCGACGCACACGGCGCAGGAAGCAGGGGAACGCGTGGCTACTCGAAGCGCTCCGGCGAAGGCGGCGAAGACCGCGAAAGCGGCCATTCCGCAGCTGTCGTGGAACGAGATCCGACCCGCCTCCGTCATCCTCGTCTCGGGTACCGAGACCTTCCTCGCCGAACGGGCGATCACGCGCCTCCGCGATTTCCTGCGCGGCGAAGACCCCTCGCTCGAGGTCACCGACATCGCCGCCGACGGCTACGCGCGCGGCGAGCTCATGACGCTCGCGAGCCCGTCGCTCTTCGGCGAACCGCGACTGATTCGCGTGTCATCCGTCGAGAAGTGCTCCGACGACTTCATCGTCGACGCGATCGACTACCTGTCGTCTCCGGCCGAAGACACCGTCGTCGTGCTGCGGCATGGCGGGGGAGTTCGCGGCAAGAAGCTGCTCGACGCCATTCGCGCCGCGTCGGGTGTCGCCATCGAGATCGTGTGCGCCGAACTCAAGAAGGACCAGGAGAAGTACGACTTCGCGACGGCCGAGTTCCGTTCCGAAGGCCGGAAGGTCGCGCCCGGCGCGCTGCGCGCGCTCGTCTCCGCCTTCTCCGACGACATCGGCGAGCTGTCGGCCGCATGCCGCCAGCTCATGAGCGACGTCTCGGGCGAGATCACCGAAGCGACCGTCGCGCGCTACTACGGCGGGCGCGTCGAGACGAGTGCGTTCACCGTCGCCGACGCCGCGATCGCCGGTCGGCACGGCGATGCCCTCGTCGGTCTTCGCCAGGCACTGTCATCCGGCGCCGACCCCGTGCCCCTCGTCGCCGCTTTCGCCATGAAGGTACGCGGAATGGCGAAGGTCGCGGGCGAGCGAGGCTCGTCCGGGCAGCTCGCCGGCAAGCTCGGCATGGCACCGTGGCAGATCGATCGTGCCCGGCGCGACCTCGCCGGGTGGGATGACGAGGGCCTCGGCCGTGCGATCACGGCGCTCGCCGAGACGGATGCCGCGGTGAAGGGCGCCAGCCGTGACCCGATCTACGCCCTCGAACGACTCGTGAGCGTCATCGCCTCACGCGGTCGCGCGTAGCCTCCGGCACACAGGCTGGCCAGCAACGCCCGGCTCACGCCCGACGTTGAACCGCGTCACCGGTCACGGATGCTGCCGATCGGCACGGCCGTCGGCGTGTCGCGGCCGACACGCCGTTGCGGGGCGTGTCCTGCAGCATCCGTGCACGCCGAAGTCCGGCGAGAGCCGCACCAACCCCGGGAAACACGAAAGCCCCGCCGAAGCGGGGCTTTCATGGCTGTGGTGCAGAAACTCAGAGAGCTGCGACCTGGCGCGCGATGGCCGACTTGCGGTTCGCAGCCTGGTTCTTGTGGATGACGCCCTTGCTCACGGCCTTGTCGAGCTTGCGGTTCGCGGCGCGAACGGCGGTGATGGCCTGGTCCTTGTCACCCGAAGCGATTGCCTCGCGAGCGGCGCGGACGGCCGAACGGACGCCGGTCTTCACGGCCTTGTTGCGCTCGTGAGCCTTCTCGTTGGTACGGATGCGCTTGATCTGCGACTTGATGTTTGCCACGTGTGTGTACGTCTTTCGTTGTGTGTGTGGATCGGAAGATGCCGGGCCGCGGTAGAGGGGCGCTTTCCGGCGAGCCGTGTGAGGTGGGACCCACACGCAAACCAACAGGCAACTTTACCAGGAAGCGGGCTGGGAAACCAAAGTCACTGTTCGGGGTGTCGCGCGAGACGCCGATCGACCGTCTCGAGAGCGTCGACGACGACGCGCGTGAATGCCTCGGGCCGCACGAGGCTCGCGAGGTGCGTCGCGCCGGGAATGCGTACGCGTCGGCCGTCGCGGCACGCGCGCAGCATCCGGCTCTCGTCGAGTCGGAAGTGGTCGAGCGCGCCGTTGACGAGCCAGACCGGGCCCGGGTAGGCGGCTAGGTCGCGGAGCGGATCGAGCTGCCCCGCGGCTGCGAGGCCGTCATCCATGACGTCGAGGGCGACGCCGCCCGCCCCGAGATCGACGAAGCCGGCGGGAGGGACGAATCTCCGCGCCATCCCGTTGTGGAGCGCGAGCCCGCGGTCGGGCAGGCGATGGATGCCGCGGGCGAGTGCTCGATACGCGCCGACGCTCACCCGTCGCGGAAGGCTCGAGCACGACGCCGCGACGAGACCTGAGACTCGGTCGGGGTGCTCCGCCGCGTAGCGGATGGAGAAGTATCCGCCGAGGGACAGCCCGACGAGGAGCACGGGAGAGTCCGTACGCGAGACCTCGTCGTCGATCGCCGCGAGTGCCGAGTCGACCGTGAACGACTCGCCGATGCGGTCGCCGTGACCGGGCAGATTGATCGCCACGGCGTCGCGCCCGGCAGCGTTCAGCGCATCGAGTTGGGCCCGCCACATCGTGCGGGACGTGCGGATGCCGTGCACGAAGACGACGCGGGGCCGATCCATGCCGTCAGCCTAGTCACGCCGAACGCCCGCCTCATGGGAGAATCGTCACATATGTCTCCTCGAGCCGCTCACCCGCCGGTGCCTGCCGCCACCGATCCTGCGCTGATCCGTAACTTCTGCATCATCGCCCACATCGACCACGGCAAGTCGACCCTGGCCGACCGCATGCTGCAGATCACCGGCATCGTCTCCGATCGCGACATGCGTGCGCAGTACCTCGACCGCATGGACATCGAGCGCGAACGCGGCATCACGATCAAGAGCCAGGCTGTTCGTATGCCGTGGCAGGTCGGCGACTCGCCCTTCGCGCTCAACATGATCGACACCCCCGGGCACGTCGACTTCAGCTACGAGGTCTCGCGCTCGCTTGCGGCGTGCGAAGGCGCGATCCTCCTCGTCGACGCGGCCCAGGGCATCGAGGCCCAGACGCTCGCGAATCTCTACCTCGCCCTCGAGAACGATCTCGAAGTAATCCCGGTGCTCAACAAGATCGACCTGCCGGCGGCCGACCCCGAAAAGTACGCGCGTGAACTCGCCGATCTCATCGGCGGCTCGCCCGACGACGTGCTGCGGGTCTCGGGCAAGACGGGCCTCGGCGTCGAGTCGCTGCTCGACCGCGTCGTCGAGCGCATCCCCGCGCCGAAGGGCGACGCCGACGCGCCCGCACGCGCCATGATCTTCGACTCGGTCTACGACTCGTACCGCGGCGTCGTCACCTACGTGCGCATGGTCGACGGCCAGCTCTCGCCGCGCGAGAAGATCCAGATGATGTCGACGCGCGCGACGCACGAGATCCTCGAGATCGGTGTCAGCGCGCCCGAGCCCACGCCCACTCAGGGCCTCGGCGTCGGCGAGGTCGGCTACCTCATCACCGGCGTGAAGGATGTCCGTCTCTCGAAGGTCGGCGACACCGTCACGACCGCGGCGAAGCCTGCCGAGGACGCGCTGCCCGGCTACACCGAGCCGCTGCCCATGGTGTTCTCGGGTCTCTACCCGATCGACGGCAGCGACTACCCCGAACTGCGTGAGGCGCTCGACAAGCTGAAGCTCTCCGACGCGGCGCTCGTCTACGAGCCCGAGACATCGGTGGCCCTCGGCTTCGGCTTCCGCTGCGGCTTCCTCGGCCTGCTGCACCTCGAGATCATCACCGAGCGACTGCAGCGCGAGTTCGGACTCGACCTCATCGCGACGGCCCCGTCGGTCGTCTACGAGGTCACGACCGAAGACCGGAAGACCGTCACCGTCACGAACCCGAGCGAGTTCCCGACCGGCGCGAAGATCTCCGAGGTGCGCGAGCCCATGGTGCGCGCCGCGATCCTCGCCCCGAAGGACTATGTCGGAACGATCATGGAGCTCTGTCAGTCGCGCCGCGGCGTGCTGCTCGGCATGGAGTACCTCGGTGAGGACCGCGTCGAGATCCGCTACAACATGCCCCTCGGAGAGATCGTCTTCGACTTCTTCGACCAGCTGAAGTCGAAGACCGCGGGCTACGCGTCACTCGACTACGAGCCCACGGGCGATCAGGCCGCCGACCTCGTCAAGGTCGACATCCTGCTGCAGGGCGAACAGGTCGACGCCTTCTCGGCGATCGTGCACCGCGACAAGGCCTACGCGTACGGCGTGCTCATGACGGGGCGCCTTCGCGAGCTCATCCCGCGCCAGCAGTTCGAGGTTCCCATCCAGGCCGCGATCGGTGCACGCATCATCGCGCGCGAGTCGATCCGTGCCATGCGTAAGGACGTCCTGGCGAAGTGCTACGGCGGCGACATCTCGCGCAAGCGCAAGCTTCTCGAGAAGCAGAAGGAGGGAAAGAAGCGCATGAAGATGGTCGGACGCGTCGAGGTCCCTCAGGAGGCGTTCATCGCCGCGCTCTCGGGTGACGTGGAGAAGAAAGACAAGAAGTAGCGCCATGCGACGGAGTACGTTCACCGATCACGCGGTCACCTACGGGGCGATCGGCGGCACCCTCGCGCCTGACCTCTTGACCTTCCCGCCGACCGGTTACCGCGTGAGCGAGAACGCCATCCGGCTCGGATCAGGCGACGACCGGTTCGAGGCGGCCACGCACGCGCTCCTCACCTGGGGCATCCCGCTCAACAGCGGCATCCGCCTCGACGACATCAGCCCGGGAACGGGCGAGCAGTATCAGGGCATCGTCTACGGCCCCGACGGCACGCCGCTCGAGAAGCAGCCGGATGCCCGCCCCGAAGCGCGATTCACCGAAGACGGAACGCCGTGGATCGCACCCGGCATGACGGCCGTGCAGAAGCTCTCGGTCGGTCCCTTCGAGTTCGATGCCCCCATGCGAATCGTCTTCGTCATCGAAGAGCCCGACCGCGTCGGCTACGGCATCGGCACGCTGCCCGGCCACCCGCTGAGCGGCGAGGAGTGCTTCATCGTCGATCGGCACGACGACGGCTCGGTGTGGCTCACGATCCGCCAGCTCTCGCGGCCCGCGACCACGCGGTACCGTCTCGTCTGGCCGATCATCCGGCGCATCCAGAAGAAGTTCGTGGCGCGGTACCTGCGGGCGCTGCATCCCACGACGGTCGCCGGCTGACGATGCCCGGAGCCCTACCCCTCGGCGATCCCGCACCTCTCGACGGACTCCTGCCGGCCTCGGCCGCCGTGGATGCCGACGAGCGCGCGTTCGGCGTGTACATCCACGTGCCGTTCTGCCGGGTGCGCTGCGGCTACTGCGACTTCAACACCTACACGACCCCCGAGCTGCGCGGCGCGAAGCAGTCGGATTACGCCGACGAGGCCATCGCCGAGCTGCGCGACTCGGTGCGGGTGCTGCGCGAGTCATCCGTTCCCTCCCGTGCGGCGTCGACGGTCTTCTTCGGCGGCGGCACGCCCACGCTCCTCCCCGTCGACGATCTCGTGCGCATGCTCGCCGAGGTGCGCACGACGCACGGAATCGCCGCCGACGCCGAGGTCACGACCGAGGCGAACCCCGACTCGGTCGATCGCGACTACCTCGCGCGCCTCGCCGACGGCGGGTTCACGCGCGTCTCCTTCGGCATGCAGTCGGCGGTGCCGCACGTGCTCGCGACCCTCGAGCGCACGCACGATCCCGAGCGCATCCCGCTCGTCGTCGCGTGGGCGCGCGAAGCCGGACTCGACGTGAGTCTCGACCTCATCTACGGCACGCCGGGGGAGTCGCTCGACGACTGGGCGACGAGCGTCGACGCCGTGCTCGCCGAACGGCCCGACCACGTGAGCGCGTACGCCCTCATCGTCGAAGACGGCACGAAGCTCGCCCGACAGATCAAGCGCGGGGAGGTCGCGGCCCCCGACGACGACCTCCAGGCCGACATGTACGAGTACGTCGACGAGAAGCTCGGCTCGGCCGGGCTCGAGTGGTACGAAGTGAGCAACTGGGCGACCGACATCCGTCATCGCAGTCGTCACAACCTCGCCTATTGGCGGGGGGATGACTGGTGGGGCGTCGGCCCGGGAGCCCACAGCCACGTCGGCGGCGTGCGCTGGTGGAACGTCAAGCATCCCGCGGCGTACGCCGAGCGCATGCATTCGGGCGTCTCGCCCGCGGCCGGTCGCGAGACCCTCGACGATGCGACGCGTCACGTCGAACGGGTTCTGCTGCTCTCGCGCATCCGCGAGGGCCTCGCCGTATCGACGCTCGAGGCCGAAGGGCGGCATGCTGTCGCGGGCCTCATCGCGGATGAGCTCATCGACGCGAAAGCCGCCCTCTCGGGTCGCATCGTGTTGACGCGGAGAGGGCGGCTTCTCGCGGACGCCGTCGTCAGACGGCTGCTCGGCGACTGATCAGATCAGCGCACGAAGGTGATCGTGAGCGGGTAGCTGTACGGCTGACCCTTGTTCGCAGCGACGGCCGCGAGGATCATGAACACGATCGCCGCGACTCCGACTGCGAAGGCGGCGATGTAGAACACGATGCCCACGAAGACGAACAGCAGGATCGAGCCGAGGATGTACAGGCCGACGATGTAGATCGTGATGGAGATCTGGAAGTTCAGCGCGGCGGCGGTGTGCAGCCGGATGAACGGGCCCTTGTCCTTCAGGATCAGGTAGCCGATGAGGGCAGGCAGGAACGAGAAGAAGATTCCGCCGATGTGGATGAGCGTCGCCCACAGCTTCTCGTCGGCAGGGCTCAGCTGGGTCGGCTGCCCGTACGGGTTGCCGGGAGGCGGCGGTGCGGCGGGCGGAGGTGCGGAAGGCGGGAACTCGGACATGTCTCTCCTGTCGAGGCTGTAATGAACCGGGTCAGACCACTGTGGCACAGAGCCGCGGTGGCTTGAGTCCGGCTCGCCCTTACTTGATGAGTCGGAGGGCGAAGGGGTAGCGGTAGTGCTCGCCCTGCTTCGCCTTGAGGAAGCCGAGGATCGAGAAGATGATGCTGACGACCCACGCGGCGAGGCTGATGAGGCCGCCGATGAGGATCACGGTCAGCACGAGACCGATCACGTAGACGATGGCGATCGTGATCTGGAAGTTCAGCGCTTCCTTCGCCTCGGTGTTCGTGAAGGGCCCGCGGTCCTTCAGGACGAGCCAGATGATGAGCGACGGCAGGAAGCCGACGATGCCGCCGAGGTGGGCGAGGGAGCCCCACAGCACGTCGTCGGCGGGCTTCAGCGGCTGGGCGGCGGCCTGTCCGTAGGGGTTCTGCTGTCCGTCGCTCGGGGGAGTCGGCTGATTCGGATCGGTCATGGTGGGGTCTCCGGTGTTCGGGGGGTGGTGTCGAGGTACAGCGACAAACTACTGCTGCCTCGCCGGGGCGGCAACGATTGCGGCCAGGATGACGCGATATGATTAGCACTCCCGGATTGTGAGTGCTAAGCGAGAGGAGTCGTCCGTGGTCTCGGACCGTGCCCTCGCCGTGCTGCGTGCCATCGTGCAGGATTACGTCGCGTCGCGCGAGCCCGTCGGCTCCAAGACGATCGTCGACCGGCATTCGTTCGGCGTCTCCGCTGCGACGATCCGCAACGACATGGCGCTCCTCGAAGAAGAGGAGCTCATCGCGGCTCCGCACACGTCCTCCGGCCGCATCCCCACCGACAAGGGATACCGCGTTTTCGTCGACCAGCTGACCGACGGTCGCCCTCTGAGCCCCGCCCAGCGACAGGCCATCGAGGTGTTCCTCGGCGAATCGAGCGACCTCGACGAACTGCTCTCGCGCACCGTCCGCCTGCTCGCCCAGCTCACCCAGCAGCTCGCGGTCGTGCAGTACCCGACCTTCGGTTCGGCCCGCGTGCGTCACGTCGAGCTCGTGCCCCTCGGCGAGGCCCGCGTGCTCACGGTCCTCATCGCCGACAACGGCCACGTCGAGCAGCGCATCGTCGAACTGCCGACGGTCATCGACGAATCGGTGCTCGGCGATGCCCGCGCCCGCATCAACACGGCGATCGGCGGCCTCGCGCTTGCCGATGCCGTCGAGCGGCTCGCAACGGGCGACGATCTCGGACCGGCCAACGATGCCGTGGTGCGCACGATCGTGCAGGCGCTCGGCGAGCAAGCCGGCGCCCAGCGTCACGAGCGGCTCGTCGTCGCGGGCGCCGCGAACCTCGTGCGCACCGAACAGGACTTCTCCGGCAACATCCTCGGAGTGATCGAGGCGATCGAGGAACAAGTCGTGCTCCTCCGGTTGTTCGGAGAGATGACGAACGATGTGAGCGGCGTAGCCGTGCGCATCGGCCGCGAGAACGCGGCGTTCGGTCTCGGCGACGCCTCCGTCGTCTCGACGGGCTTCCTCAACACGGCGACGGGCTTCTCGCGGCTCGGCGTGCTGGGGCCGACCCGCATGGACTATTCGGGCAACATCGTCGCGGTTCGCGCGGTGGCCCGTTACCTCTCCCGCCTTCTCGGCGACAACTGATTCGAAAGGACTCGCCCCTGTGGCAGACCACTACGAGGTCCTCGGGGTCGCGCGCGACGCGTCGACCGAAGAGATCAAGAAGGCGTACCGACGCCTCGCCCGTCAGCTGCACCCCGATGTGAACCCGGGTGCCGAGGCGTCGGAGCGCTTCAAGGAGGTCACGCACGCGTATGACGTGCTGAGCGACCCGCGGCAGCGCGAGCAGTACGACCGCGGCGGCCAGGGCGGCATGGGCGGCCAGAACTTCGGCGGCTTCGGCGACATCTTCGAGACCTTCTTCGGGGGCGGCGGCCAATCGCGCGGCCCGCGTTCGCGCAGCGAGCGGGGTCAGGACGCGCTCATCCGCGTCGAGGTCGACCTGCAAGAGGTCGTGTTCGGCACGCACCGCGACCTCGAGGTCGACACCGCGATCCGCTGCGAGACGTGCAACGGTTCGTGCTGCCAGCCGGGCACGTCGCCCGTCACGTGCGACATCTGCCACGGCTCGGGCAGCATCCAGCGCGCGGTGCGCTCGCTCCTCGGCAACGTCATGACGTCGAGCCCCTGCGGCACCTGCCGCGGCTACGGCACGATCATCGCCACGCCGTGCGTCACCTGCCAGGGTCAGGGGCGCGTGCGCGCTCGTCGTACGGTTCCCGTCGACATCCCCTCGGGCGTCGACACGGGCCTCCGTCTGCAGATGCCGGGCAGCGGCGAGGCCGGCCCCGCCGGGGGCGCGAACGGCGACCTCTACCTCGAGATCAAGGTGCGCAACCACGACGTCTTCAGTCGCAACGGCGACGATCTGCTCTGCACCCTCGAGGTCTCGATGACCGATGCGATCCTCGGCACGACGGCGCACGTCAAGGCGCTCGACGGCGACGTCGAGGTCGAACTGAAGCCGGGCCTCCAGGCCGGCGAGGTCATCACGGTGAAGGACCGCGGCATCACCAAGCTCCGCGGTTCGGGTCGTGGCGACCTTCGCGTGGGCGTCCAGGTGCTCACTCCGACGAAGCTGAGCGGCCGCGAGCGCGACCTCATCGAGCAGTTCGCGAAGTCGCACAAGCACGCCGACCCGCAGCTCAGCCACTTCCAGCAGGGTCTCTTCGCGCGTCTGCGCGACCGTTTCCTCGGCTGACATGGCGCACTTCTACCTGCGTGACGACCTCGAACCGGCGGATGCCGGTGTCGGGTCGACCGTCGAACTGAGCGGCGACGAAGGTCGTCATGCGGTGACGGTGTCGCGTCTCCGGGTCGGCGAGTCGGTCGCCATCGGCAACGGGCGAGGACTCGTCGTGACGGGAGAGATCACCTCGACCGGGCCTCGGCAGCTCTCGATCGTCGTCGAACGGATGACGGTCAGCGAGCCTCGTCGCCCGCAGATCGCTCTCGCGCAGGCCCTCGCCAAGGGCGACCGCGACGAGCGAGCCGTGCAGGCCGCGACCGAGCTCGGCGTCGACGAGATCATCCCGTGGTCGGCGAGCCGATCGGTGTCGCGGTGGGACGGACCGAAGGCCGAGCGCGGGCGTGAGCGCTGGTCGACGATCGTGCGCGAGGCGAGCAAGCAGTCCCTCCGACCCGTCGTGCCGACCGTGCAGCCGATCACGTCGACGCGCGAGCTCGAACGGTTGGCCGGCGAGCGCCGCGTGCTCGTCCTCGATCCCGAGGCGGATGTCGCGCTCTCGGCCCTCGCTCTCGATGAGCGCGACCTCGTGCTCGTCGTCGGTCCCGAGGGCGGCGTCTCCGATGCCGAGCTCGCGTCTCTCGCCGCAGCCGGGGCCGAGGCCGTGCGACTCGGGCCCGAGGTGCTCCGCACGTCGACGGCGGGGCCCGCCGCGCTCGCGCTCGTCAACGCGCGTCTCGGCCGCTGGTGACCCCGCCCCCCGTGTCGGGGCAGCGCCTTAAGATAGAGCCATGACCGAACCGAGCGTCTTCACGCGCATCGCCGCCCGCGAGATCCCCGCCGAGATCGTGGCGGAGACCGACCGGGTCATCGCCTTCCGCGATATCGCCCCGAAGGCTCCGCTGCACGTCGTCGTGACCCCGAAGACCGGCGAGTACGCCGATGTCGTCGCTCTCGCGGCGGGCGACCCCGGCCTGCTCGCCGAGGTGATCGACGTCGCACGCGGCGTCGCCGCCGATCACGGCGACGGCCAATTCAGATTGATCTTCAACACCGGCGCAGGCGCCGGACAGACCGTCTTCCACGTGCACGCCCATGTGCTCGCCGGAGGACTGGAGGAGCGTGGACTTGTCGGATGACGATGTGAGCTCTCGCGAGCTCGCCGGAGGTGCGCCGGCCGATGAGGTCGAGACGCGCCTGCACATCGACGGAATCGCGATGGTGCGTCTACTCGGGCCGCAGGATCGCCTGCTGACCCGCATCGAGCAGGAGTTCCCGGGCGTCGCGGTGCACGCTCGCGGCAACGACATCACGCTCCGCGGTCCCGCCGCCGACGTCGAGTCGGTACGACACCTCTTCGAGGAGCTGCTCGAGCTCGTCCGTGCCGGTCAGGACGTGACGCCGACCGAGGTCACCTCCTCGGCGCGCATCCTCGACGCCGATCCGAGCGCGAAGCCGTCCGAGATGCTCGGGCAGGTCATCGTGTCGAGCCGCGGCAAGACGATCAAGCCGAAGACCGCGGGTCAGAGCGACTACGTCAACGCGATCGACCTCAACACGATCACCTTCGGTATCGGTCCCGCCGGTACCGGAAAGACCTACCTCGCGATGGCGAAGGCCGTTCAGGCGCTCCAGCGCAAGGAGGTCAACCGCATCATCCTCACGCGTCCCGCCGTCGAGGCGGGTGAGCGACTGGGCTTCCTCCCGGGCACGCTCACCGACAAGATCGACCCGTACCTCCGGCCGCTCTACGACGCTCTCAACGAGATGATGGACCCCGAGCTCGTGCCGAAGCTGCTCGCGGCGGGCACGGTCGAGGTCGCACCTCTCGCCTACATGCGCGGCCGCACGCTCAACGACTCGTTCGTCGTGCTCGACGAGGCGCAGAACACGACGCCCGAACAGATGAAGATGTTCCTCACCCGCCTGGGCTTCGGCTCGAAGATGGTGGTGACGGGCGACATCACCCAGGTCGACCTCCCCGGCGGGGCGAGCGGCTTGCGCATCGTGTCGCGCATCCTCGACGGTATCGACGACATCCACTTCGCGCGGCTCACGAGCGACGACGTCGTGCGCCACACTCTCGTGGGGCGCATCGTCGATGCGTACACCGAGCACGACGCCCGTGCCCAGGCCAAGAAGTTCGAGCGCGAGCAGGCGCAGGAGTTCGCGAATCGCGCCGAACGACGCGGCCAGGGCCCGCGCGACCGCCTTCCGAGACGAGGCTGAGGAGCCCGATGAGCATCGAGATCAACAACGAGTCGACGATCGAGGTCGACGAGGCCGCCATCCAGCGCCTCGCCGTCTACGCCCTCGACGCGATGCACGTGCACGCCGACGCCGAGCTCGCCATCGTGCTCGTCGACGAGGGCGCGATGGAGCAGCTCCACGTGCAGTGGATGGACGAGCCCGGCCCCACCGACGTGCTGAGCTTCCCCATGGACGAGCTCCGGCCTGGAACCGAAGACACCCCGACGCCCGCCGGCCTCCTCGGCGACATCGTGCTGTGCCCGCAGGTCGCCGCGGCCCAGGCGCAGACGGCCGGCCACTCGATGACCGATGAACTCCTGCTCCTGACGACCCACGGCATCCTGCACCTCCTCGGCTTCGATCACGCCGAGCCCGACGAAGAGAAGGAGATGTTCGGCATCCAGCGCGACATCCTCGTCGGCTTCTCGATGCAGGAGCGACACCGGTAGCCATGGCCATCTGGCTCTTCCTCGCTGCTTTCGTCCTCGTCGCCTTCGGTGGCCTCATGGCCGCCGTCGACGCGGCGATCTCGACGAGCTCGCGCGCCGACATCGCGGCCCTCGCCGAGAACGCGCGCGGGCGGCGCTCGCTTCTCGCGATCGCCGAAGACGGTGGCGCGCACGTGACGGCGGTGAGCTTCGCGCGAGTGACGGCCGAGACCTCGGCCGCCGTGCTCGTGACCCTCGGGTTCGTCGCGTCGATCGACAACGACTGGCTCGCTCTGCTGCTCGCGGCGCTCATCATGACGGCGGTGTCGTTCGTGCTCGTGGGGGCGAGCCCACGCAGTGTGGGCCGCGCGAACGCGGCGTCGATCCTCCGTCTCACCGCGCCTCTCGTGCACTTCATCCGCGTGGTTCTCGGCCCGCTCGCCAACGCCCTCGTCGCCCTCGGCAACAAGGTGACGCCCGGTCGCGTCGCGGTCGGCGGTTTCGACACGGAGGAGCAGTTCCTCAGCCTCGTCGACGAGGCCACCGAGCAGGACGTGCTCGAGGAAGACGACCGCGAGCTCATCCACTCGATCTTCGAGTTCAACGAGACCGTCGTCCGCGCCGTCATGATCCCGCGCACCGACATGGTGACGGTCGACTCGACGACGCACCTCGGCGCGGCGATGTCGCTCTTCCTCAGCACGGGCATCTCGCGCGCGCCCGTCATCGCGGGCGGGGCCGACGACGTCGACGGCATCCTCTACCTCCGCGACCTGGCGAAGCTGAGTTTCGAGCGTCCTCTCGACGCCGAGACCATGACGGTCGCCGAGCTCGCCCGCCCGGCGAGCTTCGTGCCCGAGTCGATGAAGGTCGACGCGCTCATGCGCAAGATGCAGCTCGAGTCGAACCACATCGCGATGGTCGTCGACGAGTACGGCGGGATCGCCGGCCTCGTGACGCTCGAAGACCTCATCGAAGAGCTCGTCGGAGACATCTCCGACGAGTACGACCGTGCGGTCGTCGAGGTCGAGGAGCTCGGCGACGGGCGCTACCGCGTGAACGCGCGACTGCCCATCGACGAGCTCGGCGAACTGTTCGGACTCGAGCTCGAGGACGACGACGTCGACTCCGTCGGAGGGCTGCTCGCCAAGAGTCTCGGCCGTCTCCCCGAACGCGGAGACCGGGCGTCGACGAGCGGTCTGCTCCTCGAAGCCGACCGCACCGAAGGACGCCGCAAACGCATTGCAACCGTGATCGTCGAGCGTGACCAAGCGCTCATCGACGCGCAGACGGCGTTCGGCGCCGACCCCGGAAGGAACACCCATGGCTGACTCGACGTACCGAGCAGGATTCGTATCGATCGTCGGGCGCCCGAACGTCGGCAAGTCGACCCTCACGAACGCCCTCGTCGGCGAGAAGGTCGCCATCACGAGCAACAAGCCGCAGACGACGCGTCGCGCGATCCGCGGCATCGTGCACCGACCCGACGGTCAGCTCATCCTCGTCGACACGCCGGGCATCCACCGGCCGCGCACTCTCCTCGGTGAGCGCCTCAACTCTCTCGTTCAGTCGACACTCGGCGACGTCGACGTCATCGCCCTGTGCGTGCCCGCCGACGAGACGATCGGGCCGGGCGACCGCTTCATCAACGAGCAGCTCGATCTCTACCCGCGTGCCAAGAAGGTCGCGATCGTCACGAAGACCGATACCGTGGGCCGCAAGCGCGTCGCCGAACAGCTGCTGGCCGTCTCCGAACTGCGTGAGTGGGAGGCGATCATCCCGCTGTCAGCGGTCACCGATGACCAGCTCGACGTCTTCGTGACCGAGCTGCTGAAGCTCGTGCCGGCATCGCCGCAGGCGCTCTACCCCGACGAGGCGCACACTGACGAGACCCTCGAAG
This sequence comes from Agromyces atrinae, assembly GCF_013407835.1. Classification (NCBI taxonomy): domain Bacteria; kingdom Bacillati; phylum Actinomycetota; class Actinomycetes; order Micrococcales; family Microbacteriaceae; genus Agromyces; species Agromyces atrinae. The sequence continues at coordinate 557,403 of NZ_JACCBI010000001.1, forward strand.
ACCGCATCGCCGAGTTCATCCGCGAGGCGGCACTCGAGGGCGTCTCCGACGAGCTCCCGCACTCCATCGCCGTGACTATCGACGACATGATCGAGCGCGAGGACGGCTCGATGACCGACATCTACGCCAACCTCTTCGTCGAGCGCGACAGCCAGAAGGGCATCATCATCGGCAAGGGCGGCAGCCGCTTGCGCGAGGTGGGGGCGACCGCTCGCGCGCAGATCGAGCCTCTCATCGGCACGAAGGTGTTCCTCTCGCTCCGCGTCAAGGTCGCGAAGGACTGGCAGCGCGACCCGAAGCTCCTTGGTCGACTCGGCTTCTGAGTCGCCCGCGACGGCCGCTATCGCCTACATCGCAGGGATGATTTCGCGCCGCTGATCGTCCTCGAGGCGATCGGTCGGCGTAGCGTGGGGGAGTGCTCCGCGACATTCCCCGTACCCAGGTCGTCGTCGACGCCGCCCTCGCGGGAGTGTTCTTCCTCACGGGGATCATCTTCACCATCGGCACGGGCGCACTCGATGTCGCCCTTCTCACGGTGTTCGCGGTCGCGTCGGCGTTCCGGCGCCTCTCGCCGACCGTCGCGCTCTCGGTCGCGTGGGCTGCGGCCATCGTGCAGATGGCGTGCATCCGTGACGTGCAGTTCGGAAACCTCGCCGTGCTCGCCGTGCTGCACGGCACGGCGGCCTACGGCGGGCGAGTCGTGCGCTGGGTCGGGCTCGGCTCGGCTGCTCTCGGTGCCCTTCTCGCGACGCTCTACCTCGGCTTCCTGCTTCCGCTCGCCCGCGGTTTCGACATGGTGGGGCGAAACGGCGGTGTCGGCGACATCGTGCTCATCGTCGTCATCCTCGCCGGGTGCTTCGCCGTGCTCGCTCTCGCGTGGACGACCGGCTTCCTGCAGCGGGCGCTCGGGGCCTCGCGCGAGAGCCGCCGGCTCGAGGAGCAGGCGACGCGCGATCGCCAGTTCGCGCAGTACCGATATGTCGTCGAGCAGGAGCGCGGACGCATCGCCCGCGACATGCACGACGTCGTCGCGCACTCGCTCGCCGTCGTGATCGCCCAGTCGGACGGGGCGCGCTACGCGGCACGGACGCGGCCCGAGACGGTCGAGCCCGCACTGCAGACGATTGCGACGACCGCGCGTGACGCACTGGGAGAGGTGCGCTTGCTGCTCGCGGCGATGCGGCACAGTGAGGGCGAGATGCCCCAGCCCACGCTCGCCGACGTGCCGGCCCTCCTCGAACAGATGCGGAGCACGGGGCTCGACCTCGCCGTCACGATCGATGAGACGGTGCCGCCGCTCGGCGCGGGCCACGAGCTCGCCGCGTACCGGATCCTTCAGGAGGCGCTCACGAACGCCCTGCGGCACGGAGACAGTGCCCGCCCTGTCGAGGTCTCGGTCGTGTCCGAGGCAGGGGGAGTGAGACTCGTCGTGCGGAGTGCACTGACTCGCGACGACGCGCCCGCGCGCACCGATCAGTTGCGGCATGGCGTCCCCGGCATGCGTGAGCGTGCCGAACTCGCCGGCGGGCGACTGAGCGTCGGTCCCGATGGACGTGGTGCATTCGTCGTCGACGCCTGGATTCCGCGCACCGGAGAGAGGAACGAGCTGTGACCGTCATCCGAGTGGGGCTCGTCGACGACCAGGCGCTCTTCCGCGCCGGCATCCGCATGCTCATCGAATCGCAGGACGATCTCGCTTTCGCCGGCGAGGCCGGCGACGGACGAGAGGCCGTGTCGCTCGCGCGCTCGACCCCCATCGACGTGCTGCTGATGGATGTCAGGATGCCGGTTCTCGACGGCATCGCCGCGACGGCCGAGATCCTCGCCGACGCCGCGACGGCGTCGAGGCCGGCGCCGCGCATCGTCGTGCTGACGACCTTCGACCTCGACGAGAACGCCGCGCGGGCGATTCGCGCAGGAGCGAGCGGCTTCGTGCTGAAGGACGCCGACCCCGAGTTCCTGCTCGCCGCGATCCGCACGGTCCACCAGGGCAATGCCGTCATCGCCGCGTCGGCGACGCGCGAACTGTTCGCGCACGTCACCCAGTCCGCCCGCGTCGTGCCCGAATCGTTCGCAGCCCTCACCGTGCGCGAGCGCGAGATCTTCGGCTTGGCCGCTGCGGGCCTCAGCAACGCCGAGATCGCCGCCGCCGAGTTCCTGAGCGAGGCGACCGTCAAGACGCACATCAGTCGGATCCTCGCCAAGCTCGAGCTGCGCGATCGTGTGCAGCTCGTCGTCTTCGCCTACGAGCACGGCCTCGCCGACTGAGATCATCCGGTCGATGTATGTCGGCGCGACTCGCGACCGATTCGGCGCCACGACGTCATCCGTAGCGTCGATGTCATGCAGATCACTCCCTCAGATCTCGGGCTCATCGCCCGGGTCACCGACCTCACGAAGCACTACGGCACGGGCGCGTCGCGCGTCAGCGCCCTCGACGGCATCTCGTTCGGGCTCCGCCGCGGCGAGTTCACCGCCATCATGGGCCCGAGCGGATCGGGCAAGTCGACACTCATGCACGTCATGGCCGGCCTCGACAGTCCGAGCGCCGGACGTGTGTGGCTCGGCGACACCGACATCACCGACATGGACGACGCCCAACTGACGCTCGTGCGTCGGCGACGCATCGGCTTCGTGTTCCAGGCGTTCAACCTCGTACCGACGCTCGACGTGCGCGGCAACGTGCTGCTGCCGTTCGAACTCGACGGCCGTCGACCGACTCTCGCCGAGCAGGCCCGTGTCGACGCCCTCGTCGACCGACTGGGCCTCGCGCCGCGACTCACCCACCGACCGCACGAGCTCTCGGGCGGTCAGCAGCAGCGCGTCGCGATCGCCCGTGCACTCGCCACGGGGCCCGACATCGTGTTCGCGGACGAACCGACGGGAAGCCTCGACTCGCGCACGGGACGAGAGGTGCTCGCGACGCTGCAGTCGGCCGCCCAGGTCGAGGGGCAGAGCATCGCGATGGTCACCCACGACCCCATCGCGGCGAGCTACGCCGACCGCATCGTCTTCCTCGCCGACGGACGCATCGTCGACGAGCATCCGCGATCGAGCGCCGAGGAGATCTCGCGCATCATGCTCGGGATGGAGTCGGCCGCATGAGCGTCTCGATCAGTCGACCCCATGACCACGGGGCGACGCTCGTCGTCACCGCCCTGGCATCGGCGTTCGGCGTCGTCCTCCTCGAGGCGACGTCGGTGCTCACCACCGTGATCGAGAACGATGCCGTCGGATCCTCGGGCAACGTGCGCCTCGGCCTCACCGCTGTGACGGGCGTGTTCGCGTTGATCGCGGTCTATGTCGGCGCGATCGTCACGGCCAACACGTTCGCAACGGTCATCGCCGGTCGGACTCGCCAGATCGCCCTGCTCCGCCTTCTCGGCGCGCAGTCACGGACGCTCCGTCGACGCGTCGTGCGCGAGGGCTTCATGATCGGGTTCATCGGAGCCGTCATCGGGCTCGTCGTCGGGTTCGGCGTCACCGTGGGCGGTGTCGCGCTCGGGATGGCGCAGGGCTGGTTGCCCGATCTCGCGTACTCGCTCGTCGACGTCGTGCTCATCGTGCCGGTCGTCATCGTGGCGCTCACTACCGGTGCCTCGGCAGGGGTGGGTTCGCGACGGGTCGCGACGGTGTCGCCGGTCGCCGCCACCGCCGCGGCCGTCGAGGAGTCGGCGACCGAGCTCGCCTCACACCGAGGCCGCACGGTGACCTCCGTCATCCTGGGTGTCCTCGGCGGAGCCTTCCTGGTGCTCGGCGTCGTCGCCGGCTTCGTCTCGCCGCTCGGCCTCTTCATCGCGTTCGTCGGGGGAGTGCTGTCGTTCACCGGCGTCATCCTCGGCGCCCACGTCATCATGCCCTCCGTCCTCCGGCTCGTCGGCCGCCTCGTCGCGCCGGGCGCCGCCGGACGGCTCGCTGCGGCCAACGTCGTGCGCCACCCCGAGCGGAGCGCGCGGGCGACGATCGGTCTCGTCATCGGTGTCACGCTCGTGACGCTCTTCGCCGTCGCGATGACGAGCTACAACGACATGGTCACGTCGAGCTTCGAGGACGACCCCGAGGTCATGGCCGTCGTGCAGAGCTCGATCACGGTGAGCACCGCGATCTTCATGTCGCTCGTCGGCTTCTCGGCCGTCATCGCCGCCGTCGGCGTCGTCAACAACCTGTCGCTCTCGGTGCTCCAGCGCACCCGTGAGCTCGGTCTGCTGCGCGCCATCGGCTTCAGCGCTCGTCAGGTGCGGCAGACGATCACCGTCGAGAGCGCTCAGATGACGATCGCCGCGGTCGGTTTCGGACTCGTGCTCGGCATCATCTACGGCTGGGCGGCGGCGCAGTCCCTCCTCGGCGCTCTGACGCGGCAGATCGTCGTGCCGACCGTTCCGTGGCCCGTACTCATGGGCGTCGTGGTCTCGACGGCGGCGCTCACCGTCATCGCGTCGATACCGCCGTCGCGGCGCGCGACGCGCGTCTCACCGGTCGTCGCACTCGCCATCGAGTGAGAGTGCTACCCTGACTCTGTGCGATCTGGCTTCCTCCTTCTTAGCTGCCGCGACGAGTCCTAGTTCTCAGGCCTCCCTCGTCGCGGAGTTCGTCGTCGGCTGAACCCCTCCAGCGAGAAGAGAAGACCCCCATGAAGAACGAGCAGAAGACCTCCCCGATGCCGGTGCACCGCTACCGGCCCTTCCACGAGCAGATTCGCGTCGAGCTGCCCGACCGCACCTGGCCGACCAAGCGCATCGAGGTCGCTCCGCGCTGGTGCGCGGTCGACCTGCGCGACGGCAATCAGGCTCTCATCGACCCGATGAGCCCCGAGCGCAAGCGGATCATGTTCGATCTGCTCGTGAAGATGGGCTACAAGGAGATCGAGGTCGGCTTCCCGTCGGCGTCGCAGACCGATTTCGACTTCGTGCGCAGCCTCATCGAGGAAGGCGCGATCCCCGACGACGTGACGATCCAGGTGCTGACGCAGGCCCGCGATCACCTCATCGAGCGCACGTACGAGTCGATCCGCGGCGCGAAGCAGGCGATCGTGCATCTGTACAACTCGACGAGCGTGCTGCAGCGCGAGGTCGTCTTCCGCACCGACAAGCAGGGCATCATCGACATCGCCCTGCACGGTGCACGCAAGTGCCGCGAGATGGAGGCGAGCGTGCCGGGCACGACCGTCTATTACGAGTACTCGCCCGAGAGCTACACGGGTACCGAGCTCGAGTTCGCGGTGGATGTCTGTAACCAGGTTCTCGAGATCTTCGAGCCCACTCCCGAGCGGAAGGTCATCATCAACCTGCCCGCGACGGTCGAGATGGCGACGCCGAACGTCTACGCCGACTCGATCGAGTGGATGAGCCGTCACCTCGCCCACCGCGAGAACGTGCTGCTGTCGCTGCACCCGCACAACGACCGCGGCACGGCTGTCGCTGCCGCCGAGCTCGGCTACCTGGCCGGCGCCGACCGCATCGAGGGATGCCTGTTCGGCAACGGTGAGCGCACGGGCAATGTCGACCTCGTCGCACTCGGCATCAACCTCTTCACGCAGGGCATCGATCCGCAGATCGATTTCTCGAACCTCGACGAGATCAAGCGCACGGCCGAGTACTGCAACCAGCTGCCCGTGCACGAGCGCAGCCCGTGGGCCGGAGACCTCGTCTACACGGCCTTCAGCGGTTCGCACCAGGACGCCATCAAGAAGGGCTTCGAGGCGATGGCCGCGAAGGCCGCCGAGACGGGCGTCCCGGTCGCCGAGCTCGAGTGGGCCGTGCCGTACCTGCCCGTCGACCCGCGCGATCTGGGTCGTTCGTACGAAGCCGTCATCCGTGTCAACTCGCAGTCCGGCAAGGGCGGCGTCGCGTACCTGCTGAAGAACGACCACGCGCTCGACCTGCCGCGTCGACTGCAGATCGAGTTCTCGGGCGTCGTGCAGGCCAAGACCGATGCCGAGGGCGGCGAGGTGACGAGCGGGCAGATCTGGTCGATCTTCACCGACGAGTACCTGCCGGCACCGGCTGATCGCCCCGACGACAAGTGGGGCCGCTTCGAACTGCTGTCGCTCCGCACCGAGAGTGCTCTCGATGGTGTCGTGAACGTTCGTGTCGGCCTGCGTGACGGCGAGGCCCGTCTCGAAGCCGACGCCAACGGCAACGGCCCGATCTCGGCCTTCCTCTCGGTGCTGAGCGCCGAGGGAGTCGCCGTCCGACTGCTCGACTACACGGAGCACACCCTCTCCCAGGGCGGCGACGCGCACGCCGCGGCGTACGTCGAACTCGAGGTCGAGGGCCGCACGCTGTGGGGCGTGGGCATCGATGCCGACATCTCGACGGCATCGCTCAAGGCCGTCGTCTCGGCGGTCAACCGCGCGCTCCGCGGCGCACTCGTCGCAGCGGTCTGAGCCGTCGCGGCTAGGCCGAGGGAGGGTTCTCGGGGCGCCGCCAGCGCGGCCAGCTCGCGATGGCGCGCTGCTCGGGCAGGCTCCAGCCGAATCGCACCGACAACAACCGGATGACGGTCGTGAGTATCACGCAGATGATGCTCGCGACCGTCATCGGCATTCCCAGGGCGTGCGAGACGACGAGGAACGTCGTGCCCGCGCCCGCCGCGACCGCGTAGAGCGAGCCGACGTGCATGAGCGCGATCGGCAGGTTGAGCGTGACGTCGCGGAGGATCGAGCCGCCGACGGCCGAGACGACGCCGACGAAGACCGCCGGCACCTCGGGTACGCCGTACGCGAGCGCCTTCGTGGTTCCGATTGCTCCGAAGAGGCCGATCGTCACGGCGTCGAGCGCGATGATGAGCGGGTTGAGGCGCTGGAAGAGCTGCTGCAGGAGCATGCCGAAGAGCGCGGCACCCGTCGCGACGAGGATGTACCAGTTGCTCTGCAGCGCCGCGGGGATCTGACCGAGCAGGATGTCGCGGAGGAGACCGCCGCCGAGACCGACGATGATGCCGATGAGCGCGACACCGAGAAGATCGATGCGGCGCTCCTTGAGACGACCGGCGAACATCGCCCCCTGGAGGGCTCCGACGCCGACGGCGACGAGGTCGACCCAGAGCGGGATCTGGAACGGCGACTCGAGCATGTGGTCCATTGTGGCCGAGCCTCGGCCGTGACATCGCGTCGAGCGACGATAATTGCTGAGTGCCCGTGTATCGAGATGAAGCCGTCGTGCTGCGTACCCACAAGCTGGGTGAAGCCGACCGCATCGTCACGCTGCTCACGCGCACGCACGGCAAGGTGCGTGCAGTGGCGAAGGGCGTGCGTCGCACGGCGTCGAAGTTCGGGTCGAGGCTCGAGCCCTTCATGGTCGTCGACGTGCAGCTCTACGAGGGTCGCACCCTCGATGTCGTGACGCAGGCCGAATCGCTCGGCACGTACGGCGCCGAGATCAGCTCCGATTATGCGAGCTACACGGCTGCGAGCGCCATGGTCGAGACGGCCGACAAGCTCACCGAGTCGGAGGGATCGCTGCAGCAGTACCTCCTGCTCGTCGGCGCGCTGCGCTCCCTCTCACGGCGCGAACACGGCGCGGCGGCCACTCTCGATTCGTACCTCCTGCGTGCTCTGTCGCTCGCCGGCTGGGCGCCGACTTTCGAGGACTGCGCGCGGTGCGCTCGCCCCGGCCCGCATTCCTCGGTCGTCGTGCAGATCGGCGGCATCGTCTGCGACGACTGCGCACCTCCCGGCACCCCGAAGCTCTCGGAGGACACGATCGCCCTGCTCGGCGCTTTGCTCTCGGGCGACTGGGAGTACGCCGACGCGGCCGTGGCCCGCAGCCGCGACCAGGCGAGCGGGATCGTCGCCGCCTACACCCAGTGGCATCTCGAGCGGGGCCTCCGTTCGCTGCCGCACGTCTCGAGGGAGCCCCGGTGAGTCCGAAGCCCTACACGCACAAGGACGCCGTGCCGTACCGGCCGATCGACTGGACCGGCATCCACCCGCCCGCGTTCCCGAAGGGCGCCGTGCCCGAGCACGTCGCGATCGTCATGGACGGCAACGGGCGCTGGGCGAACGCGCGCGGTCTCACGCGCATCGAGGGCCACAAGGCCGGCGAGGTGGCGCTGCTCGACGTCGTTGCCGGCGCCATCCAGGCGGGCGTCAAGCACCTCTCGGTGTACGCGTTCTCGACCGAGAACTGGAAGCGTTCGCCCGATGAGGTGCGCTTCCTCATGGGTTACAACCGCGACGTGCTGCACCGCCGCCGCGATCAGCTCAACGAGTGGGGAGTGCGCATCCGCTGGGCGGGTCGGAAGCCTCGACTCTGGAAGTCGGTGATCGACGAGCTCCAGTTCGCCGAACGACTGACGGCAGGCAACTCGGTGCTCACCCTCACGATGTGCGTGAACTACGGCGGTCGCAACGAGATCACCGACGCCGTGCGTTCGATCGCCGACGATGTCGCCGCGGGCCGCCTGAAGGCATCCGCCGTGTCGGAGAAGCTCATCCGCAACCGTCTCTACGTTCCCGATATGCCCGACGTCGACCTCTTCCTCCGCAGCTCGGGCGAGCAGCGCACGTCGAACTTCCTGCTCTGGCAGTCGGCCTACGCCGAGATGGTCTTCCTCGATACGCTGTGGCCTGATTTCGACCGCGAACAGCTCTGGCGCGGCATCCAGACGTATGCGAGCCGCAACCGCCGTTTCGGTGGCGCGGTCGACGCACCCACCGCCTGAGATCTAGTCGACGGCGGGCGTCGCGCGGCGCCACGGCATCCGCACGCGACCGCTCGCGACGCCGATGAGCCATTCGAGCGGGCCCCGGCCGATGAAACGGCGCCACGTCCACGCAAAGACGAGGGAACCGACCGAGATGCCGATGAGCACCGGCCACGAGTCGTCGGTCAGATAGCCGTTCTCCTCGTGGATCGTCGCGGCGAGCACGACGACGTGAGCCGAGTAGATCGTGAGCGGCATCGAGCCGGCGGCCGCGAGCGGCGAGAGGACGGCGTTCGCGACTCCTCCGACCCGTTCGGGCGTGAACGTGATGATCGCGGTCAGCGCCGCGACGACGACGAGGCCGACCGAGAACGCGGAGAGCGTCTGTGCGACGAGCGGCACGTAGAGCGCCGTCGAGTGCTGCGCGAGGGGCTCGAAGACCGCGATCCCGGCGATGCCGGCCGCTCCTGCCGTGTACGCGACACGGCGCCGGTGCAGCCCGAGGCGGGCGAGGGCGAGCCCGATCATCATGATCGGCACCCAGATGAGCACGGGATAGACGCCCGTGAGCAGGAGGTCGCCGATCCATCCCGCGATCGACGCGTCGGGGTCGAAGCCCGGTCGCCCGCTGAAGACCGCCGAGCCGATCGACGCGACGACGAGAAGCCCGATCCCCAGGGTGAGCAGGACGGATGCCGGCAGGAAGAGGAACGGGATGAGCACGATGAAGGCGACGCCGTACTCTTCGAGCACGACGTAGAGCAGGGGCCCGAGCGCGGTGAGACCGAGACCGATGAGGATGACGAGGACGGCGCGGATCGCGAGTTGACCTCGCACGCGGCCGCGTCCGGCACCGGCGCGCCACGCGCTCATCGTGAGGTAGCCGAGCCCGATTCCCGCCGTGAGCGCGAAGAGGAGGCGCGGCTTCTCCTCCGACGCCCAGGCGACGATCTCGAACGGCGAGCCGAGCGGCAGCCCGGGGGCGGCGTGCGCGAAGAACATTCCGAGGAGTGCGAGACCGCGAGCTGCGTCGACGGCGGAGTCCCGACGCCGAGGCGTCACGGTTTCCTCGGCTCGGGGCATCCTCCGATACTAAGGAGCGGCCGGCGCCCACGGGGAATATGCCGCGCCGGCCGACCGTTGTTGACAGCGTGAGTGAACCCATCAAGATCGACATCTGGTCCGACATCGCGTGCCCGTGGTGCTACATCGGCAAGCGCAACCTCGAGAACGGCATCGCCGCACTCGGTGACGACGCGCCCGCCGTCGAGATCGAGTACCACTCGTTCGAGCTGTCGCCCGACACCCCCGTCGACTTCGAGGGCGACGAGGTCGACTTCCTCGCGAACCACAAGGGCATGCCCCGCGATCAGGTCCAGCAGATGCTCGAGCGCGTCACGGGTGTCGCAGCCGGAGCCGGACTCGACTACGACTTCGGGTCGCTCCAGCACACCAACACGGTCAAGGCGCACGAGCTCCTGCACTTCGCGAAGACGCAGGGCAAGCAGCTCGAGCTCAAGGAGCGCCTCCTCTCCGCCTACTTCGTCGAGGGCCGCCACGTCGGTCGCGTCGACGACCTCATCGCCCTCGCCGAAGAGATCGGCCTCGACGGCGCAGCCGCACGCGCTGCGCTCGAGTCGGGCGAGTTCACGTCCGCCGTGCGCGCCGACCAGCAGCAGGCGCGCGAGTACGGCATCAACGGCGTTCCCTTCTTCGTCATCGAGGGCAAGTACGGCGTCTCCGGCGCACAGCCGCCCGAGGCCTTCGCCCAGATGCTCACCCAGGTCGCGACCGAGAACGCCGGGGCGACGGCATGAGCGGAACGGATACGACGCCGCTTACCCCGCTCGTCGGACTCGCGGGTGCGGCGAACGCGCCCGTCTGCGACGGAGACGTCTGCGAGATCCCGTCGGCGTGAGCGTCGTTACTCGGGGTCGCTGATGTCGGCGACCACTGCACCGAACCCGGCGATCAGCTCGTCGGCATCGACGAAGGCGCTGTAGCCGTGTGCACCCGAGCCCATCGCGATCCGTCGACCGACGATGCTCTCGTCGGCGTAGACGGGCCACGGGTTCCGAGAGCCGAGAGGCGTGATCGTTCCGCGCTCGTACCCCGTTGCGGCGAACGCCAGGTCGGCGCCCGGCAGCTGCAGTTTGTTGACGCCGACGAGGGCACGCAGCTTCGGCCACGAGATCTTCCGACCGCCGGGCACGAGGGCGAACAGGTAGGTGTCGTCGCTGCGCTTGACCACGAGCGTCTTGACGATGTCGGCCGGGGTCAGTCCGAGGAGTTCGGCGGCCTCTGCGAGGCTCGAGGCCTCCGGGCGCGGCGTGATCTCGACCGTGATACCGCGCGACGCGGCATCCGTTCGCACCCTCTCGACGCCCTCGGGCGAGTCGGAAGTGGGGGACAGGCTCATGGGGCACCGGGTTTCTGGAAGAATCGATGAAGATGACTGCGCCTTCCACCCTAAGCCCGGCTCCCCAGCTCTCGATCGGTCCGATCGAGCTCGAGGTGCCGGTCGTCCTCGCGCCCATGGCGGGCATCACGAACACCGCGTTCCGTCGGCTCTGCCGCGAGTTCGGCGCGGGTCTGTACGTGAGCGAGATGATCACCTCTCGAGCCCTCGTCGAGCGCACTCCTGAGTCGATGCGGCTCATCACGCACCACGAGAGCGAGACGACGCGCTCGATCCAGCTCTACGGCGTCGACCCGAAGACCGTGGCCGAGGCCGTCACGATGCTCGTCGCGGAAGACCGCGCCGATCACATCGACCTGAACTTCGGGTGCCCCGTGCCCAAGGTGACGCGCAAGGGCGGAGGCGCCGCCCTGCCGTGGAAGATCGGACTCTTCCGTTCGATCGTCGAGGGCGCGGTGAAGGCCGCCGGCGACGTGCCGCTCACGGTGAAGATGCGCAAGGGCATCGACTCCGACTACCTGACCTACCTCGAGGCCGGTCGCATCGCTGAGGGCGCGGGCGCCGCGTCGATCGCGCTGCACGCGCGTACCGCCGCCGAGTTCTACTCGGGTCAGGCCGACTGGTCGGCCATCGCGAAGCTCAAAGAGACGATCACGTCGACGCCCGTACTCGGCAACGGCGACATCTGGTCGGCCGACGACGCCCTGCGCATGGTCGCCGAGACCGGCTGCGACGGTGTCGTGGTCGGTCGAGGATGCCTCGGTCGTCCCTGGCTCTTCGGCGACCTCGCTGCGGCGTTCCGCGGTGAGAGCGTCAAGGCCGAGCCGAATCTGGGACAGGTCGCCGACGCGTTCCGCCGTCACGCCGAACTGCTTGCCGAGTTCTTCGACAGTGAAGAGCGCGGCTGCCGCGACATCCGCAAGCACGTCGCCTGGTACTTCAAGGGTTACCCCGTCGGCGGCGAGTTGCGCGCGAAGCTCGCGACCGTCGAGTCGCTCGCGTCGCTCGACGACCTGCTCGGCACGCTCGACCCCGACGTCGCCTACCCGGGCGAGGGGGCCGAGGGTCCGCGCGGTCGCGCCGGCACGCCGAAGCGACCGGCGCTTCCCGACGGATGGCTCGATTCGCAGGAACTCGTCGGCGCCGAGCGGGGCACGCTCGTCGAAGCCGAACTCGACACGAGCGGGGGATGACGGTGGCGGCTGTCGATGCGAACGGATACAGCGACGTCGATGCCGAGCGCTGGCTCCCCGAAGAGCACACGTCGACGCGGAGCGACTTCGCCCGCGACCGCGCGCGACTGCTGCACTCGAGTGCGCTCCGCCGTCTCGCGGCGAAGACCCAGGTACTGAGTCCCACGGCGGGGCTCGACTTCGCGCGCAACCGACTCACGCACTCGCTCGAGGTCGCTCAGGTCGGGCGAGAGCTCGCGACGAGTCTCGGACTCGACCCCGACGTCGTCGACACGGCGTGCCTCGCCCACGATCTCGGGCACCCGCCCTTCGGCCACAACGGGGAGCGCGCGCTCAACGACTGGGCCGCCGACATCGGCGGCTTCGAGGGCAACGCCCAGACCCTGCGCCTGCTCACACGCCTCGAGCCGAAGGTGTTCGGTGCCGACGGGCAGAGCTATGGCCTGAACCTCACCCGTGCGAGCCTCGACGCGAGCTGCAAGTACCCGTGGCCCGAATCGGAGGGAATCCCCGACCCGAGCGGGCGCTCCAAGTTCGGCTTCTACAGTGATGATCTGCCCGTCTTCGAGTGGCTCCGCGCCGGAGCCCGGCCGCGTGTGCGCTGCATCGAGGCCCAGGTCATGGATCTCTCCGACGACATCGCGTACTCCGTCCACGACTTCGAGGACGCCATCGTCGGCGGCTACATCGATGTCTCGACGCTCTCGAGCCGCGTCGATCACGACGATCTCGTCGACTCCATGTTCGAGTGGATCGGCGGCGCGATCTCGCACGACGAGCTCATCGCCGCCTTCGACCGGCTCGACTCGCTCGACGGCTGGCCGTCGGGCTGGTCGGCGTCCCGCGAAGATCAGGGGCGTCTCAAGAACCTCACGAGTCAGCTCATCGGCCGTTTCGCCGCCGCGGCGACGGATGCCACGCGCGCGGCGTTCCCGCAGTCGAGCCTCGCCCGTTTCGGCGCCGATGTCGTCGTGCCCCGTGAGATCGCGGCCGAGATCGCCGTGCTCAAGGGGATCGTCGCGGCGTACGTGATGTCGCGCAACACCCGTCAGCCCGTCTACGCGCACCAGCGCGACGTGCTCTCGAGTCTCGCGGAGGTGCTCTTCGAGACGGGCTCGGCTCACCTCGACCCGGGCTTCGCCGCCGAGTGGCGCGACGCCCGAGACGACGCAGCGCGCCGTCGTGTCGTCGTCGACCAGGTCGCGAGCCTCACCGATCAGTCGGCGCTCGCGTGGCACGAACGCCTGGTGCAGCACTGATGGCCGGTCGCATCCGCCAGAGCGACGTCGACGAGGTCAAGGCCCGCACCAACATCGCCGACATCGTGGGCGACCACGTGAGTCTCAAGTCGGCGGGAGTCGGGTCGCTCAAGGGCCTCTGCCCGTTCCACGACGAGCGCAGCCCGAGCTTCCACGTGCGCCCCCAGCTCGGCTACTACCACTGCTTCGGGTGCGGCGAGTCGGGCGACGTCTACACGTTCCTGCAGAAGATGGACCACGTCACGTTCGCCGAGGCCGTCGAACGTCTCGCCGGTCGCATCGCGTTCGAACTGCACTACGAGGACGGCGGCCAGGCGAGCGACCACGGCAACCGTGCGCGCCTTCTCGCCGCCAACGCCGCCGCCGCCGAGTTCTTCGAGGAACGCCTGTCGTCGCCGGGGGCGGAGCCCGGTCGGCGCTTCCTCGGTGAGCGCGGATTCGACGCGGCATCCGCGAAGCACTTCGGAGTCGGTTTCGCGCCGAAGAGCTGGGACGAACTCACGAAGCACCTGCGGTCGAAGGGTTTCCGTGACGAGGAGCTCGCCGCAGCCGGCCTCGTCTCGCAGGGCGATCGTGGTGTCTACGACCGCTTCCGCGGGCGACTCGTCTGGCCCATTCGCGACGTCACCGGGCAGACCGTCGGTTTCGGCGCCCGTCGCCTGCTCGACGACGACAAGGGCCCGAAGTACCTCAACACCCCCGAGACGCAGATCTACCACAAGGCGCAGGTGCTCTACGGTCTCGACGTCGCCAAGCGCGACATCGCCCGATCGCAGCAGGTGGTCGTCGTCGAGGGGTACACCGACGTCATGGCGTGCCACCTCGCGGGCGTGACGACCGCCGTCGCGACATGCGGAACCTCGTTCGGCGTCGACCACATCAAGGTGCTCCGCCGCGTCCTCGGCGACGACTCCGGCATCGGCGAGGTCATCTTCACGTTCGACCCCGACGCGGCCGGTGAGAAGGCCGCGATGCGTGCCTTCGCCGAGGAGCAGCGGTTCGCCGCCCAGACCTTCGTGGCCGTGGCTCCCGAAGGCCTCGATCCGTGCGACCTGCGTCTGGCTCGCGGCGACGCCGCAGTGCGCTCCATCATCGAGCAGCGCACCCCGATGTTCGAGTTCGTCATCCGGCATACCCTCTCGCGGTACGACCTCGAGACCGTCGAGGGTCGTGTCGCCGCGCTCCGCGCCGCGGCGCCCATCGTGGCCGACATCCGCGACCCGTCGATCCGGCCCGGGTACGCGCGTGAACTCGCCCGCATGCTCGGCGTCGATCTCGCCGAGGTGTCGCGCGCCGTCGCGTCGGCGGGCCGCCGCGACCGCGGCACGTCGACGGAGGCTCCGGCGAAGGGCGATGCCGCGACGGCACCCGCGACCGAGCGGCCGTACTCGATCTCCGACCTGCCCGCCGACCCCGCGACGCGGCTCGAGCGCGACGCCCTGCAGGCGATCCTGCAGCACTCCGACATCCTCGGCCCCGACCTCCTGCATCAGGCCGTCGACTGCCGCTTCGGCAATCAGGCCCTCGCCGTCGTGCGCGACGGGATCGCGGCGAACATCGACACGCTCGCCTCCCCGACCGGCATCGACACGCTCCTCGCCGACGTGCCGAAGCCCTTCGCCGGCCTCGTGCAGCAACTCGTCGTCGCGCCACTGCCCGAGCGCACCGAGCGTGAGCTCACGGCGTACGTGCGCGGTGTGGTGACGGCGCTCATCGATCGCGAACTGCTGCGGCAGAAGGCCGAACTGCTCGGGCGCCTGCAGCGCACCGACCGCACCGACGTCGAGGCCTACGGCGCCGTGCAGCGGGCACTCGTGCTCGTCGAGGCCGACCGTCGTGCCTTGCGATCCGAGTAGCAGTCGCTCGCGTCATCCCTTCGCTACCTCGATCGCAGGTCGTGCAGGTTCGACGACCGATCATGGCTCATCTTCGGCACATGTTGCAGATCGGTAAACATTCCTCACTCAGCATGCGCCTCGCTTGGGGGGTGTGTTAGTCCTAGTAGATGCCCGCCGCAGCCAGTCGGTTGCGTCCGGCGCGACACTCAGAGGAATGAGGAGACGGATATGGCATCCAGAACCATGAAGGGTCGGCGCGCTCTCGGCGCGGCGGCGGGAATCTCGGCCGCGGCACTCGTGCTCGCCGGCTGCTCCGCCGGAACCGACACCGGCGGCGGGGGAGTGTTGACGATCGGCACGACGGAGCAGATCACCTCGATCGACCCGGCCGGCTCGTACGACAACGGCTCCTTCGCGGTCATGAACCAGGTCTATCCGTTCCTCATGAACACGCCCTACGGCAGCCCCGACGTCGAGCCCGACATCGCGGAGTCCGCCGAGTTCACGAGTCCCACCGAGTACACCGTGACGCTCAAGCCGGGCCTGAAGTTCGCCAACGGCAACGACCTCACCTCGTCGGACGTCAAGTTCACGTTCGACCGCCAGCTCGCGATCGCCGATCCGAATGGTCCGTCGTCGCTGCTCTACAACCTCGACTCGGTCGCCGCACCCGACGACACGACCGTCGTCTTCACGCTGCTGAGCGAGAACGACCAGATCTTCCCGCAGATCCTGTCGAGCCCTGTCGGCCCGATCGTCGACGAGGAGGTCTTCTCGGCCGATTCGATCACGAGCGACGACGACATCGTCGCGGGCAACGGTTTCGCCGGTCAGTACACGATCACGAGCTACGACTTCAACAACCTCATCGCGTACAAGGCCAACCCCGACTACGAGGGTCTCCTCGGCGCGGCGAAGACCGACTCGATCAACGTCAAGTACTACACCGACTCGTCGAACCTGAAGCTCGACGTGCAAGAGGGCAACATCGACGTCGCGAACCGTACGCTCTCGGCGACCGACATCGAAGACCTCCGCTCGAACGACAACGTCAAGATCGTCGACGGCCCCGGCGGCGAGATCCGTTACCTCGTCTTCAACTTCGACACGATGCCGTTCGGTGCGACGACGCCCGAGGCCGACCCGGCCAAGGCTCTCGCCGTCCGCCAGGCGATCGCCGACCTCATCGACCGCGAAGCGATCTCAGAAGAGGTCTACAAGGGCACGTTCACGCCCCTGTACTCCTACGTCCCCGAGGGACTGACCGGTGCCAACGAGTCGCTCAAGAGCCTCTACGGCGATGGTCAGGGCGCACCCGACCCGGCCAAGGCCGAGGCGACGCTCACGGCCGCCGGCATCACGACGCCCGTGCCGATCAACATCCAGTACGTCGCCGAGCGCTACGGCCCCTCGTCGGGTGACGAGTACGCGGTCATCAAGGACAACCTCGACTCGAGCGGCCTCTTCACGGTCACCCTCCAGTCGACCGAGTGGGTGCAGTACTCGAAGGACCGCGTCGCCGACCTCTACCCGGCCTACCAGCTGGGTTGGTTCCCCGACTACTCTGACGCCGACAACTACCTCACGCCGTTCTTCCTGGCCGACAACTTCCTCGCCAACCACTACGACAACCCGACCGTCAACGACCTGATCCTCCAGCAGGCCGTCACGGTCGACCCGGCCGAGCGTACGGCGCTCATCGAGCAGATCCAGGACGCCGTCGCGGCCGACCTCTCGACGATCCCGTACATGCAGGGTGCACAGCTCGCCGTCGTGGGCGCGGATGTCGAGGGTGCTGAAGACACTCTCGACGCGTCGTTCAAGTTCCGGTACGCGGCTCTCTCGAAGGGCTGAGTCCGCCGAGTAGAGTTCCACCAACACAACCGAAGGCGGGTGGGCCGCTCACGAGCGGGCCACCCGCCTTCGGGCGTTGAAAGGCGAGGGATGACTGTGACCACCGCAACCGTTCCACCGGGTTCCTCCGACGGAGCGGCCGCGCCCCGAGCGGCGAAACGCCGCGGCGGGGGCGGACTCTGGAGATATCTGCTCGTCAGATTCCTCCTGATCTTCCCGACGATCTTCATCCTCGTGACGCTCGTCTTCTTCCTCATGCGGACGACGGGCGATCCGATCACGGCGGCCCAGGGCGGGCGCGTGCCGCCCGACCGGCTGGCCGAGCTCATCGCCGCGGCCGGATACGACCGCCCGCTGTGGGAGCAGTACATCGAGTACCTCGGCCAGCTCCTGCGCGGAGACTTCGGCACGACGCTCACGACGGGCCGCCCCGTCATCGACGTGCTCTTCACCTACGGCCCCGCGACGTTCGAGCTCGCCTTCTACTCGCTCATCGTGGCGTTCATCGTCGGCATTCCGCTCGGTATGGTCGCCGCCTACTTCCGCGACAAGGCGCCCGACGCCTTCCTCCGCGTCTTCGCGATCCTCTGCTACGCGACGCCCGTGTTCTTCGCGGGTCTGCTCCTGAAGCTCGTCTTCGCCGTCTGGCTCAAGTGGTTGCCGGTCGCCGGTCGTGCCTCGACGGGCGCCGAACTGCAGATGCAGGTGCTTCCGAACACGACCGGTTTCTACACGATCGACGCGCTCATGACGGGAAACCCGGCCGTGCTCGGCGACGTGCTCGCACACGCCGTGCTGCCGTCGATCGCGCTCGGCCTGCTCACGGCGGGCGTGTTCCTCCGACTCGTGCGCACGAACGTCATCGGCACGCTCTCGACCGACTACGTCGACGCCGCACGCTCTCGCGGTGTGAGCGAATTCCGGCTCGTGCGGAAGCACGCGTACCGCCCCGCGCTCATCCCGATCATCACCGTCATCGGCCTGCAGATCGCTCTGCTGCTGGGAGGCGCGGTGCTCACCGAGACGACGTTCGAGTGGAAGGGTCTCGGCTTCATGCTCGCCCAGTTCCTGCAGTCGCGCGACTTCGTCGCTGTGCAGGGCATCGTCGCGCTCCTCGCGATCATCGTGGCTCTCACGAACTTCCTCGTCGACATTCTCGCGGCGATCATCGACCCGAGAGTGAGGTACTGACATGAGTACCGTCTCCCGTGCGCCGAAGCGATCCCTGGCGTCCCGTCTTCCCGTCGTCCATCAGCTGCAGCAGAGCGTCGGCCTGCAGCGCGGCATGCTCATCGCGGGCCTCGTCGTCTCGGGCGTCTTCGTGCTCACCGCGATCTTCGCCCCGCTCATCGCCCCCTTCGGCTTCGCGCAGCGGCGGGACGACGCGGGCATCTTCGGGGCGCAGCAGCCGCCGTCGGCCGAACACCTCTTCGGCACGACCGTCGGCGGGTACGACGTGCTGTCGCGCGTGCTGTGGGGTGCGCAGACGGCGCTCTTCGTGATCGTCGTCTCCGTCATCCTTTCGATCTTCGCCGGCGTGCTCCTCGGGCTCGTCTCGGGGTACTTCGGCGGTTGGCTCGATCGTGTGCTCGTCGTCGTGTGCGACGCGATCTACGCGTTCCCGTCGCTCCTCCTCGCGATCGTGATGTCGATCGTCATCTCGGGCGGTCAGTCGAGCCTCGTCGGCGGTGTCTTCGCTGCGGCGATCTCGATCACCGTGGTGTTCATCCCGCAGTACTTCCGGGTCATCCGCGCGGAGACGGTGCGCATCAAGGCCGAGGCCTACGTCGAGTCCGCGAAGGTCATCGGCGCGAGCTCGAACCGCATCATGTTCCGACATGTGCTGCGGAACGCGACCCGCACGCTGCCGCTCATCGTGACGCTCAACTCGTCGGAGGCGATCCTCACGCTCGCCGGTCTCGGCTTCCTCGGATTCGGCATCGAGCCGACGGCCGCCGCGGAGTGGGGCTACGACCTGAACCGCGCCCTCTCCGACGTCACGAGCGGCATCTGGTGGACGGCCCTCTACCCGGGCCTCGCGATCGTCCTCGTCGTGCTCGGCATCACCCTCGTCGGCGAGAGCCTCAACGACCTCGCCGACCCGCGCCTCCGCGGTCGCCGGGCCGTCGCGCAGTCGGCCGGCGTCGTCGCCGAGACGTCCGTCGTGCCCGGCGGCTCACTCACCGCCGGTCCGGGCGGGCTCGGCGGGCTCGAAGACGGAGAATCGTTCGACGAACACGGAATCGAGACACGATGACGACGGTGCTGAGAATCGACAACCTCGGAGTGTCGTTCGCGACCGACGCCGGTGCGGTCAAGGCCGTCAACGACGTCTCGCTGCACGTCGATCGCGGCGAGGTGCTCGCGATCGTCGGCGAGTCGGGGTCGGGTAAGTCCGTCACGGCGAAGACGATCCTCGGTCTCCTGCCCGAGACGGCGACCGCGAACGGCGCCGTGGTGCTCTCGAGCCGCGACGGTTCGAGTGAGAGCGACGTCATCGGCCTGTCGACGCGTCAGCTGCGCGATGTGCGCGGCACCGATGTCGCGATGGTGTTCCAGGAGCCGTCGACGGCGCTCAATCCCGTCTACACGGTGGGCTGGCAGATCATCGAGGGACTTCGCGCGCACACCCGGATGTCGCGGAAGGATGCTCGGGCGAGAGCCATCGACATCCTGCGCCGGGTCGGGATCCCCGACCCCGAGGCGCGCGTCGACTACTACCCGCACCAGTTCTCGGGCGGCCAGAAGCAGCGCGTCGTCATCGCGATGGCACTCGTGCTCGAGCCGGGCCTCATCGTCGCCGACGAACCGACGACCGCACTCGACGTCACGGTGCAGGCTGAGATCCTCGATCTGCTCCGCCGGTGCCGCGACGAGTTCAACACGGGAATCGTGCTCATCACCCACAACATGGGAGTCGTCGCCGACCTCGCCGATCGCGTCGCCGTGATGTATCAGGGCGACATCGTCGAGCAGGCGAGCGTCGCGGAGCTCTTCAGCGCTCCGCGGGCCGACTACACGAAGCAGCTGCTCGCCGCGGTGCCGCACGTCGGTCAGGGCACGGCGACGGCCGAGGATCGGCTCGCTCTCCGAACGGATGACTGGGAGGCACGTGTTCCGGTCGTCATGGCACGTGATCTCCGCATCGAGTTCCCCGGCCGCTTCGGCAAGCCGTCGTTCACGGCTGTCGACGGGGTCTCGTTCGACATCCGACCGGGGGAGGTCATCGGTCTCGTCGGCGAGTCGGGCTCGGGGAAGACGACGATCGGCCGTGCGATCGGTGGTCTGACGAAGATCACCGGCGGCTCGCTCACCGTGCTCGGAACCGAGATGAACGGCGTGCGCGAGCGCACCTTCGGTCCGCTCCGCAGTCGAATCGGCTTCGTGTTCCAAGACCCGGCGTCGAGCTTCAATCCGCTCCTCACGATTGCCGAGTGCGTCGCCGAGCCGCTCGTCGTGCACGGGCGCGCCCGCGATCCTCGTTCGGCGCGCGCTCGCGTCGACGAGCTACTCGAGGCCGTGCAGTTGCCGCGTGCCTACGGCGACCGCTACCCGCACGAGCTCTCGGGCGGCCAGCGCCAGAGGGCGAGTCTGGCTCGTGCTCTCGCGCTCGAACCCGAACTGCTCATCGCCGACGAGCCCACGTCCGCGCTCGACGTGTCGGTACAGGCCCGCGTGCTGGAACTCTTCGCCGAGCTCCAGCGCGAGTTCGGCTTCGCCGCGCTCTTCATCAGTCACGATCTCGCCGTCGTCGACATCCTCGCCGATCGCATCGCCGTGCTGCACCGTGGCAAGCTCGTCGAAGAAGGCACGGGTGCCGAGGTCCTCGGTTCGCCGAGCGATCCCTACACCCGACGTCTTCTCGCTTCACTCCCCGTCCCCGATCCCGTCGAACAACGCCAGCGTCGCGAGGCGCTCCGAGACCTCCGCGAGGCCACATGAGTCACGGTGCCGCACACGGCTTCCCCGTCCACTTGAGCGATCTCACGATCGAATACCCTGCGCACGGTCCGAGCCCCGCACACGTCGCCGTGCACGGACTCAGCCTGCGCATCGAACCCGGCGAGGTCGTCGGCCTGCTGGGTGGATCGGGCTCCGGGAAGAGCACGGTCGCCGACGTCATCTCGGGCGACTTCTTGAAGGCGCGCGCCGGTGAGGTGCACCCCGTGATCACGGGCGGGCAGGCGACGGTGCTCGGCTACGAATTGCGCGGCCTCGGCCGCCGGGCGAGCGCCGAGTTGCACTTCGATGTCGGGCACGTCGGTCAGGACGCCGGCGCGGTGCTCCCGGCCGACCGCAGCGTCGCCGAGATCGTGGGCGAGCCCATCCTCGTGCGCGACCCGAGCTACAACCGATCCGCCCTCATGTCGCGCGTCGCGACCATCATCGATGCCGTCCGTCTGCCGCTCACGGTGCTCGACTCGTACCCCTACGAGCTCAGCTCGGGTCAACGTCAGCGCGTCGCCATCGCGCGTGCTCTCGTGCTCGGCCCGGCGCTCCTCGTCGCCGATGAGCCGACGACGGGCATCGACGTGACGGTGCGCGACTCGATCGTCGACCTCATCCACGAGCTGCAGGCCCAACGCACCTTCTCCGCGCTCATCGTGAGCCACGACCTCTCGGTGCTCGAACGTCTCGTCGATCGCGTCGCCGTGCTCGATCGCGGCCGGCTCGTCGCACTCGGCACCCTCGACGAGGTCTTCTCCGATCCGATCCACCCGTACGTCGTGCGCCTCGCCGACGAACTCGCCGAAGCGGGTCTCGAACTCTCGGCCGCCGAATGACGGAGGCACGCCCGCGGCACCGCGCCGTGCTCGCCGATGCCCCGGTCGACCTCGGTGACCGGCGACCCGAGCCCGGGAGCATCGCGATCCTGCCCGAGTACGACGAGTTCTTCGCGTCATCCGTCGCCGCCGCCGGGGGAGTGGTCGCCCCGCTCGGCCCCGACACGCGCGGAATCGTCTGGTTGTCGTCGACGGGTGCCGAGGAGCTCGAGTCGGTGCTCGCGTCACATCCGCTCATCGGCTGGGTGCAGCTTCCCTGGGCGGGGGTCGATGCGTTCGCGGCGACCCTGCGCGGCTCCGATCGCCCCGGGCTGCTCTGGACGAGCGCGAAGGGTTCGTACGCGCAGCCCGTCGCCGAGCACGCGCTCATGCTCATGCTCGCGCTCCTCCGCGTCATCCCTCTGCGTCTCGAGACGCGGTCGTGGTCCCACCGCGAGGAAGGGCGTTCCCTGTACGGGGCGAACGTCGTCATCGTCGGCGCGGGAGGCATCGCACTCGAGCTCGTGCGCCTGCTGGAGCCGTTCGGAGCCGACGTGACGATCGTGAGGCGGAGACCGCAGCCCGTCGAGGGTGTTCGCACCGTCACGGGCGACGACTTCGCGGCGCTCCTTCCGCACGCGGACGTCGTCATTCTCGCGGCCGCGGCGACCGAGCAGACGGCGCAGCTCATCGGCGCGCGAGAACTCGACCTGCTGCCCGCCCACGCGTTGCTCGTCAACATCGCGCGGGGATCGCTCGTCGATACCGACGCCCTCGTCGCGGCCCTCACCACGGGTTCGATCGGCGGCGCGGGCATCGACGTCACCGATCCGGAACCGCTTCCCGACGGGCATCCGCTGTGGACCGCCCCGAACACGATCGTCACGCCGCACGCGGCCGATACCCCCTCGATGACCGCGCCGTTACTGGCCGAGAGGATCGAATCGAACGTGCGCGCGTTCCTGCACGGAGGCGCTTTCACGGGTATCGTTGACGTCGGCGCGGGGTACTGATCGCGATGGTCCGAAAGCGAGCTTCACTCGAATTGGGACTGGGCGCGACCTTTGCTAAAGTAGCGATGCTGAACAAGCGATCCTCCATAGCTCAATTGGCAGAGCAATCGGCTGTTAACCGGTAGGTTCTTGGTTCGAGTCCAAGTGGGGGAGCAAGAAAGGCCCGGTCTCTGAGGAGACCGGGCCTTCTTCGTGGGTGGACGCCGGTGTCAGACTCCGACGTCGCGGAGCCACTGCGACACACTTCGTGGCTCGAGCGAGAGGAGCTTCTGAGCGCTCCGGGCCTCGTCGATCACGTCATCGGCCTGCGTGAGGCGCCAGCGGTAGCCGGCGACGACCGGTGCCGTGCCCTCTGCTCCGAAGAGCGGCGTGATGAGGGCTCCGAAGTCGTCGGGGTCCTGAGCCTCGAACCGCACGTCGCGACCGAGGTGTGCGGCGAACCCGGCAGCGAGATCTGCGCCGAGAAGGGCCGGAAGCGCACCGATGGCGACCGAACCCGTCACGCTGTGATCGGCGAGGAGACGCACGACGACGTCGGCGACGTCGAGGTGCGAGCTCCACGACACCGCGTAGTCGTCGCGCAGCGGGTAGCGCAGCACGCCCTCGTCGTGGAGCGGCGCGACGACCGTGGGGAGCAGCAGGTTCTCGAGGTAGAGGCGGGGCTCGACGATGGCGACGGACGCGCCGCTCGCGCGGAGTCCGCGCACGAGCACCGACACGGGGCTGTCGTCGTCTGTCGCCGCTCCGTACCCGCTCGTCGATGCGACGACGCGTGTCGGCTGCGCATTCGTCACCGCGGTCACGATCGCTTCGGCGTAGGCGCGCTGCTGATCGGGCATGCCGATGGGCAGGTGGATGAAGACGCCGTCCGCACCTCGGTAGGCGGCTTCGAGCGAGGGCACCGACGAGTAGTCGACGGCGACCGCCGTCCCGTCGAAGGCCGAGGGATCGCGCACCGCGGCGGTGACATCGTGGCCGGCTGCGACGAGCGCGGCGTAGACAGGGGAGCCTTGGGCGCCGGTGGCGCCGTGGATGATGTAGGTCATACGTCTATTAGTGCACACAGTGCACCAGTTACATCAACTGCACTAAAGGCTATGCTCGATCCATGACCTTCTCGCCGGCGCCGTGGCCCGAATGCGGAATCGCGCGATTCCTGAGCCTGCTCGACGGGCCGTGGGCGACGCTCATCGTGCGCGAGCTCCTCACCGGGCCGAAGCGATTCACCGAACTGCGCGACGCGCTACCCGGAATCAGTGCGCACACGCTGACGAGTCGACTCCGACGTTTCGAGGCGTACGGCATCGTGTCGCGCACGGCCTATGCCGAGATCCCGCCGCGCGTCGTCTACGAGCTCACCGAGATCGGTCAGGAACTCCGGCCCGTGCTCGACGCGATGAACGTCTGGGCCTCGGGCGTACCGCTCATCGACGCCGAGCTCGAGGATGCCTCCGCACTGCGCCCCCTCTGATCGAGAGTGTGAGTCGCTGACGAGCCTCAGCAGCCGAGCCGAGTGATCGTCGCACTCGTGTTCGTGGTCGAACCCGCACCCACCGTGAGCACGACGGACGACCCGTTGAAGGCGGAGACGGTGCCCGACGATCGAGCGTTCGTCACCGACCGCACCGCACCGATCGGCGCGATCGAGTTCGTTCCCGTGCAGCTCGAGAACGACAGCTGCAGTCCACCCTGGTTCGATCCGCTGTACGCGCAGAATCGTCCGGTGGCACAGCTCCCCACCGCGGCGAGGCCGCTCACGTCCTCGGAGGGGATCGTGAGGACGACGTCGCCTCCGTCCCAGGCGATCTGGTTCGCAGCGATCTGCGTTCCGCCGGGATGCGCCTCGAGGATCCGGTCGACCTGGTCCTGCAGCGGGTTCTTCCCCTCGGCTTGATCGTCGTCGTCGGCGTGGGCCGCGGCGGCGGGCGCAAGGCCGAGCACGAACAGCGCCGACGCGGCGCTCGCTCCGAGTACCGTCAGAAATCGTCGCATGTGGTCACTTCTCCCAGGCGTAGTAGAGCACGATCGCGGGTGACGCGATGTCGGTGCGATCCGAACCGATGTAGGTCATCTCCGACGACAGTATGCCCGCGCCGGCGGGCGACACGATCAGGGAGTCGATGAACTCGCCGGGCGCGCGCGATGTCGTCGAGACCGAGACTCCCTGCCGGCCGAGTCGATCCGTCACCGTGCCGTTCACCATGAGGTCGGGCAGCGACGCGACGAAGCGGAGCAGCGCCGCCTCCTCGGTCGACGCGAGGGTGCGCTCGGTGAGGAGCATCTGGATCGCCAGGATGTAGTCGCCCGACGTCGGCTCCTCGGGGAGCGCGCCGTACCGTGCGAGATACTCGCCGACGGCGGCGGCATCGGTGGGCGGGTCGGGGAAGACCGGCTGGTACTCGCCGGGCGCATACTCGAGTCGCCACAGTTCATCGCCCGGTCGCACCGTCCCCGCGTCCTCGGGGTACGGGACGGTCGCTCGCGCGATGCGCGACACCGAGCCGTCCGGCGCCGTCGAGACGGTGATCTCGGCGGGCTGCACGACCGAACTCAGCGCGCCGTTGCCCGGGTCGGTCGATTGCAGCTGCCAAGCCCGATACGAGAACGTGCGCGGGGGCTCGCCCGACGTCGGGATGAGCTGATCGGCGGCATCCATGAGGACCTCCTTCGCGGTCGAACTGAGCGGTTCGGCCTGCAGCACGGGTGGGGTGACGGCGAACGCCTGCCCGGGGCGCGGCACGAGGAACGTGCCGGCGCCGAGGAGCACGAGGATGACGAAGACGGCGGCCACGCTGAAGATCAGTCGCACGGGTGCGCGTCGCACGCGGCGCGCTGCGAGCTCGTCGCTCGGCTCGTCACCGACGATCCGATCGAACAGCGCGGCCTTCCGGGCGTCGATCGTCGCATCGTCGATCGGGAGTTCGGGGCGTGCCGATCGGATGAGGCGAGTCAGGTCGTCTTTCTTCATCGTTCGCCTCCTTCCGCGGTCGTCGACGGCGATGTGTGGTCGAGGTGGGCGAGCGCTCGTGCAAGACGTCGGCGTGCCCTCATGAGACGAACGCGGAGGGTCGCCGAGTTGTAGCCGACGATGCTCGCGATCTCGTCGCGCGAGAGTTCGTCCCAGTACGCCAACCAGATCAGCTCGCGATCGATGGGTTCGAGCTCGGCGATCGCCCGTCGCACGGTGATGGATCGCTCCGAGTCCGCGAACTGATCGGGGTCGACCAGCTCGCCTCCCACCCGTTCGACGCGCCGCGCCGCGCGGGCCCGTCGTCGGTACTCAGAACCGATGTGGTTGCGGAGAGTCGAGTAGAGCCAGGGGAGCCGGAACACCATGTCGGCGTCGTCTCGGTGCCGCCACGCGGTGATGAACACCTCCGCGGTGAGGTCCTCCGCCTCGTCGAGATCGTCGACGCGGTTGTAGGCGGCGCGCAGGATCCGTCGGTAGTGCGCGTCGTAGAAGACGGAGTAACGGGCGTGCACCTCGTCGTCGAGGGTCGACGACGAGACCGGCTGAGCCGGGCCGTCCTCATCTGCCCTCACATCACTATCGTTGCCGGATAGAGGCGTTTCGTTTCACGCGATCCGATATTCATCCGAACGAATACGATGACGTCATGCCCGAACGCGACGATTCCGACGCGGCGACGGATGACGGCAGCGACGTCGACGGCCGGCGACGGGTCATCCGCGACGGTCTCGCCGTCGGCCTCGCGACGGCGGCCTACGGCATCTCGTTCGGTGCTCTCGCCGTGGCATCGGGTCTCGACGTCTGGCAGACCTGCTTCCTCAGCCTCGTGATGTTCACGGGCGGTTCGCAGTTCGCGCTCGTCGGCGTGCTCGCGAGTGGTGGAGTCGCCGCCGGCCCGGCCGGAATCGCGAGCGCGGCTCTCCTCGGCCTCCGGAACATCGTCTACGGCATGAGGATGGCGCCGGTCGTGCGGCCCACCGGGTGGCGTCGTCTCGCGGCGCCGTGGCTCACGATCGACGAGTCGGTCGCCGTCTCGCTCGCCCAGGAGGGCACCGGTCGCCGGCGCCTCGGCTTCTGGGTCACGGGCGCGGCGATCTTCGTCGGCTGGAACCTCACGACCCTGCTGGGCGCGCTCATCGGCGACGCGATCGGCGACACCCGTCTCTGGGGATTGGACGCTGCGGCGGCCGCCGCGTTCCTCGGACTCCTCTGGCCGAGACTGACCTCGCTTCAGGCAGGCGCGACAGCCGTGGCGGCAGCCGTGGTCGCCGCTCTCGTGACCCCGGTGCTCATGCCCGGCATCCCCGTGCTCGTCGCTGCGGCGGTCGCCCTCGTCGTCGGATGGTTCAACCTCTTCGGTCGTCGGGAGGTCTCGGCATGACGCTCTGGCAGGTCGTCATCCTCGCCGCGGTCGCGTGCGTCGCGATGAAGTTCGCGGGGTACCTCGTGCCGCCGAAGCTCCTCGAACGCGAGCGACCCGC
The DNA here is from genome assembly GCF_013407835.1 of Agromyces atrinae. Lineage (NCBI taxonomy): Bacteria > Bacillati > Actinomycetota > Actinomycetes > Micrococcales > Microbacteriaceae > Agromyces > Agromyces atrinae. The sequence continues at coordinate 584,840 of NZ_JACCBI010000001.1, forward strand.
GCGCATCGCCGACCTCCTGACGGTCGCGCTCCTCGCGGCGCTCATCGCCGTACAGACGCTCGGCGTCGGCCAGAGCATCGAGGTCGATGCGCGTGTTCCCGCGCTCATCGTCGCCGCCGCGCTTTATGCGCTCCGGGTGCCGTTCATCGTCGTCGTCCTGGTCGCGGCGCTCGTCGCGGCGGCGGTCCGCAACTTCCTCTAAGGAGCCTCAGCCCTCGAGGTCGTCGACTCCCGGCATCCACGAGTTGCCGGGAACGCCCCACCCGAGCTTCTTGGTGATCTTCGCGACGATCCGGGAGTCCTTCTCACCGAGGCGATCCATGTAGAGCGTGCCGTTGAGGTGATCGAACTCGTGCTGGAAGATCCGTGCGAGCCATCCCTCGGCGATGATCTCGAAGGGCTCGCCCTCGAGGTCGACGGCGCGGAGGATCGCGCGCTCCGACCGACGCAGCCCGAAACGCTCGCCGGGGAACGAGAGGCAGCCCTCAGATTCCTCGTCCTCGTCGACGGGGCCCGTCGCGGTCGGAGTGATCCACAGCTCGGGGTTGATGGCGACCCCTCGCCACCGCTCGCCGTCTTCGTCGACCCAGCCGTAGGTGAAGAGTCGGAGCGGAACGCCGACCTGCGGGCCCGCGAGGCCCACGCCCGGCGCGGCATCCATCGTCTCGAACATGTCGGCGACGAGCGATCGCAGGTCGTCGTCGAAGGCGACGATCGGGGCGGCGGGGGAGTGGAGAATGGGATCTCCGGAGATTCGAATGGGGAGTACGGCCATTCGCCCAGGATATCGAGGGCACGCGCGCTACAGTCATCGAGTGAACCCCGACCTGAACGACATCACGCAGGAGATCGCGAGCGATCCCGCCGCTTTCATCGGCATTCCGTTGGCCCTCGTCGGTGCCGTCTTCCTCTCGCTCGGGGCGCAGTTCCAGCACCGCGGGGTCGGCAAGGTCGAAGCGCGCACCGATTCATCCGTCGGCAAGGGGATGTCGGGAAAGCAGCTCGCTCTCCTCCTGGCACGACCCTCGTGGGTCATCGGAACTCTCATGCTGGGTCTCGCGATCCTCTTCCAGCTCGGAAGCCTCTCGTTCGCACCGATCATCGTCGTGCAGCCGCTCGGCGCGATCGCCCTCGTGATCACGGCCGTCGTGAATTCCCGCGTGGCGAAGGTCAAGGTGAACCGGCAGTCGGTCATCGCGATCATCATGTGCGTGGGCGGCGTGTTCCTCTTCGTCTTCGTCGCCGCATTCACCGCCGTCGACAAGCCCGTGACCGAGCAGAACCTCATCACGATCCTGATCATCCTCGCGGTCGTGCTCGCCGCATTCGGGCTCGCCTTCACCTTCCTCCGGAAGCGCATGCGGGCGATCTTCTACGTGCTCGGCGCGGGCGTGCTCTACGGTTTCGTCGCGACCCTCGCCAAGGTCGTCATCGGTCGACTGCAGCAGGGTGACTTCGAGTGGCTGACGCTCACGTGCGTCATCGCGCTGCTCGCCGCGACGGCACTCGGCGCCTACTTCGTGCAGAACGCCTACGCATCCGGCCCGCCCGACCTCGTGATCGCCGGTCTCACGGTCATCGACCCGCTCGTGGCCGTCGCGATCGGAATCATCGTGCTGGGCGAGGCGTCGCAGGCCCCGCCGTGGGCGATCGTCGTCTACATCATCGCCGGCGTCATCGCCATCTGGGGCGTGTTCCGTCTCGCGAAGTACCACCCGCAGACACAGTTGTAGGCGGCGCGCGGCGTCGTTCGGGGCGTGCGTCGTGACCGGATGGTTACAATGGACAATCGCTCCGGTGCCCGTGTGTGCCCGGCCGTGATGCAGGGCCACGAACTCTGCTCCCCGACTGTGAGGAACATCACCCCGTGTCAGACACTTCCGGTACGACGGCGTCAGCCGAATCCCCGGAGACCCCGAAACCGCTGCGCGTCCTCATCGGCGCCGACACCTTCGCTCCCAACGTGAACGGAGCCGCTCGCTTCGCGGAGCGGCTCGCCGCCGGTCTTGTCGCTCGCGGACACGAGGTGCACGTCATGGTTCCGGCTGCGAGCCGCAAGCACGGAACGTGGCCGGAGGTGTACGAGGGACAGACCGTCACGGCTCACCGTCTCTACAGCTGGCGCTGGTACCCCCACGACTGGCTGCGCTTCGCCATGCCGTGGCGCATCAAGCAGAACAGTGCCCGCGTGATCGACGAGGTCAAGCCCGACGTGGTGCACTTCCAGTCGCACATCATCACGGGCCGCGGTCTCGGCATCGAGGCGCAGAAGCGCGGCATCCGCATCATCGGCACGAACCACTTCATGCCCGAGAACATGCTCGAGTTCACGCTCCTGCCCAAGGGCTTTCAGGAGTGGGCCGTCGGGCTCGCCTGGAAGGCCGCGCGTCGTACGTTCGGTCGCGCCGAGGCGGTCACGACTCCGACGCGGAAGGCCGCGGACTTCCTCGAGAAGCACACCGGCCTCACCGGCGTCCACGCGATCTCGTGCGGCATCGACGCCGACAACTACTCCCCGAACTGGGAGCCGCGCACCGAGAACCGCATCCTCTTCGTCGGCCGCGTCACGGGCGAGAAGCAGATCGACGTTCTGTTGCGCGCACTCACGCTCCTTCCCGCCGAACTCGATGCGACCGTCGAGATCGTCGGCGGCGGCGACCAGATGAAGAACCTGCAGCAGCTCGCCGTGACTCTCGGCATCGCCGACCGCGTCGTCTTCACGGGCTACGTCACCGACGAAGAACTGCGCGAGGCCTACCACCGCGCTACCGTGCTCGCGATGCCGTCGATCGCCGAGCTGCAGAGCATCGTCACGATGGAGGCCATGGCCTCGGCCCTTCCCGTCGTTGCGGCGAACGCGATGGCGCTGCCCCACCTCGTGCACGACGGCGAGAACGGCTACCTCTTCGAGCCGAGCAACGCGCAGGACCTCGCCGACAAGCTGAAGGTCGTGCTCGAGGCGAGCCCGGAGGAGTTCGAGCGCCTCAAGAAGGAGTCGATCCGACTCATCGCGGCGCACGACATCAACCGCACCCTCTCGACGTTCGAGAGTCTGTATCGCGGTGAGCCGGTGGCCGATCCGGTCACCGAAGACGCGTCGGCCACTCGCTCGGAGTGAACCGAGGCGGCACACGCTCGCGGGTCGCCGACCAAGCGTTTCTCCTCCGGTACTCTGATCACTGTGCCCGAGGGGCGGTAGCCAAGCTGGTTAAGGCAGCCGGCTCATAACCGGCCGATTCGTGGGTTCAAGTCCCACCCGCCCTACTCCGCACGCACGGTCACGCCCCGCCGCACTCGATTCGGTGGGGCGTGACCGCGTCGTGGCCGGTCGCTCTCGATTCCGGGCCGATACCCTCGACGTATGAACTTCGACACTCCCGGCGGCATCGTGCTGATCGTGCTCGCCGTCGTCTCGATCCTCGGGGCGCTCACGCTGACGGTCATGCACCTCGTGCGCACGTTCCGCGACGACGACGAGGACTGATCAGACCGCGGCGGGCGCGACTGCGAGAGCGTCGACGGCGGCATCGCCTCGGATCTCACGCATGAGTCGCACGACCTCGTCGACCGCTGCCACGGTCAGGCCCTTGCAGACGACGCTGTAGGGCCCGAGGGGCTCGAGCCCACCGGCGCGCACGCGGATGATCTCCCAGCCGACGTCGCGCAGGGCGTCATCCTTCTCGATGTCGGAGGCCTCCTTCAGGCCGCGGTGCCAGCGCCGGGCCTTGCCGGGATCGTCGTACTCGACGGCGATGCGCAGCTGGGGAACGAGGATGTCGGGCCAGACCTCCTGCTGCCCGTAGAACATGCGGCGGATGCGCACGGCGTTGACCTTGTGGTGCAGTCTGATGCGTTCGCCGAGCAGGATCTTGAGCCTCTGCTCGGTCTGCGACGTCGCGGTTCGGAGACCCGGCTTCATGTACGCGACGCCCGCCTCGCGCTGGGAGGACGGCCCGGCCGCATTGGCCTTGCACTTCGCACAGCTCGGGCCGGTGAGCACCTCACGGATGGTCGCCTCGTACCGGTCGTGACCGCGCGCACAGCGCCACTCGTACACCGCACCGATGCGCGTCTCGGCGGCGAGCGACGCGCGGTACGGCGGCGCGACCTTCGAGAGGAGTTCGCCGCGCGAGCGCTGGGTCTCGGCGATGAGCATGCAGAGCGGGCACGCGCGCGACAGTGAGAGCACCCCGGCATCGCCCGCCCGTGCCCCGTGCCCGCAGCGGAAAGCGACCGCGACCATCTCAGATCCTCTCGTCGCGGCGACCCCGCGCGGGTACAGAAATCAGCATGGCGACATCCTGCAATCCACCACCGACATTCGTGTCGGAGGTGGGCGGGAGAATGGACGAGTGCAGATCGTCGTCGGACGCCTCGGACGGGAGCGCATCGCCCTTCACACCTTCGACGACGGCGGCTCTCTCGTCGCGACCTCCGAGGTCGCCGACGACGGCTTCGCCGCCCATGCTGCGCGGGCCGAGGCCGACCGACCCCGCTGGGTCTGGAACGACACCGCGCACTGGTACCCCGTGCTGCTCGCCGCGGGCGTGCGCGTCGAACGCTGTCATGACCTCCGGCTCTCCCATGCGATCCTCCGCGACTCGGCGCTCACCCTGCCCACCGATCGACCTCGCGACGCGTGGGACGCGCCCATCGTCGCCGAGCTGACGCCCCATCGTCAGGGCGAGGCGCTCTTCGACCTCGACATCCCTCTCGACTCCCCGACGTCGACGGATGACGCGCGCGAGACGCTCGCGGAGTTCGAACGTCAACGCGAGCGACTCGCGTCGAGCGCCGACCCCGGGCGTCTGCGGCTGCTCCTCGCCGCCGAATCCGCCGGTGCGCTGATCGCCGCCGAGATCCACGCAGCAGGCCTGCCGTGGAGCGCGACGGTGCACGATCGGGTGCTGAGCGATCTGCTCGGCGATCGCCCCGCACCCGGGCGCAAACCGGCGAAGATGGAGCAGATCGCCGATGTCGTGCGCGAGGCTCTCGGCGACGAGACGGTCAACCTCGACTCCCAGCAGAAGCTCCTCCGCGCGCTCGGCCGTGCGGGCATCCCCGTCTCGACGACGAATCGCTGGGAGCTCGCCGAACACGACCACGCCGCGATCGCTCCACTCATCGCCTACAAGAAACTCTCGCGCCTGCTGAGCGCCAACGGGTGGACGTGGCTCGACGAGTGGATCCACGACTCGAGGTTTCGGCCCGACTACGTGCCGGGCGGCGTCGTCACGGGTCGGTGGGCGACGAACGGGGGCGGTGCGCTGCAGTTGCCGAAGCAGATCCGCGCGGCCGTCGTCGCCGACCCCGGCTGGAAGCTCGTCGTGGCCGACGCCGCCCAGCTCGAACCCCGGGTTCTCGCGGGCATGGCGAGCGATCTGGCCATGGCCGAGGCCGCGCGCGGCACCGATCTCTACGCCGGAATCGTCGACAGCGGCGCCGTCGAGACGCGCGAGCAGGCGAAGTTCGCGATGCTCGGGGCGATGTACGGTGCGACGACGGGTGAGAGCGGGCGGCTCGCGCCCCGTCTCGGCCGGGTGTATCCGCGAGCGATGGGCCTCGTCGACGATGCGGCACGCACCGGTGAACGCGGGGGAGTCGTCTCGACCCTCCTCGGCCGCAGTTCACCTCGGCCGTCACCCGACTGGCGCGAGGTGCAGTCGCGGGCGACCGAGCCCGACGCGACCCCGGCCGAGGAACGTCGAGCGCGGCAGTCGGCGCGCAACTGGGGCCGCTTCACGCGCAACTTCGTCGTACAGGGAACGGCGGCCGAGTGGGCGCTCTGCTGGATGGCCGAGCTCCGGCGTCGCCTCGCCGCCCTCGACCCGGTGGATGACGCGGAGTCGAGCTCCCTCGCCGGACCGGTCTTCCGCGCGCAGCCCCATCTCGTCTACTTCCTGCACGACGAGATCATCGTGCATGCTCCCGCGCGGCACGCCGATGCCGTCGCCGATGCCGTCGTCGAAGCGGCCCGCTCGGCGGGGCGCCTCCTCTTCGGCACCTTCCCGGTCGACTTCCCGCTCGATCTCGCGATCGTCGACAGTTACGTCGAGACGGCCTGAGTCATGCGGCGGGGCGCCGCCCTCGACGCGGCCGCTCATTCGAACGTTCGACGACGAATCGCTCACGCTCCTCGGCGTGGCGCGCTGCGTCAGCGAGCCACTCGAGCATGCGTTCCGTGCGTGCCGCATCCGCGCGGGCCGCGAGGGCGGCGAGCGGTGAGGCCGCGGGGCGTCGGTCGCGCGGGCGCGCCGCCCAGCGCGAGGTCTCGGCGGCGATGACAGCCGGGGCGTCGACCTCGGCGAGCGACAGTGCCACGAGCACGCGCTCGACCGTCTCGTCGCTCGCATCGGCCCCCGCGGCATCCGTGCCCGCGAACCACCGCTCGACGGCGGCGCGCCCCGACGGCGTGAGCCGGTGGAGCGGGAGCCCGTCGTCGGTGCTTCCCGCGGGCTCGATGAGCTTCTGCCGGGTCAGCCGGTCGAGCGTCGCGTACGTCTGGCCGACGTTCACCTCGCGCCGCTCGCCCACACGCTGCGTGATCTCGCGGTGGAGCTGGAAGCCATACGCCGGCCCCGGAAGGAGCGCGGCGAGCAGCGAATCGCGGACGCTCACGGATTCTCCTGACGCTCGACTAAAGGTATACCGAGCATAGTGTTCGCGCCTGTCGGGAGCCGCGCGCGACACGGCGAATCGCAGCCTTGTCATTCCCCAGGAAGATGAGGCATAATCGGCGTCACAGTTGAACATTCGCCAGTTTCACGTTCTGAGGTCGTAGGGGAAGACGCACCTCGAAGGAACGGAGAACACCATGGCGGACGCATCCACCCGTCGCGCGCACACCGCGAGGGGTGTCATCTACGTCCACTCGTCACCTGCGGCAATGTGCCCGCACGTCGAGTGGGCCGTCGGAAGCGCCCTCGGCGAGGGCGTCAACTTCGACTGGTCGGCGCAGCCCGTGCTGCGCGGCGCCCAGCGCGCGGAGTACTTCTGGGAAGGCCCGCAGGGCACGGGCGCGAAGATCGCGTCGGCTCTGCACGGCTGGGAGCACGTGCGCTTCGAGGTGACCGAGGACCCGACGCCGGGTAGCGACGGCATGCGCTGGATGCACACGCCCGAACTCGGAATCCACGTCGCTCAGACCGACACCGCCGGCAACTCCGTCATCTCGGAGGACCGTGTGCGTTACGCCATGGAGGTCGCCGGGGCCGACGCCGTCGAACTGCACCGTGAGCTCCGACTCGCGCTCGGTCAGGAGTGGGACGACGAACTCGAACCGTTCCGCCACGCGAGCGATTTCGCACCCGTCGTCTGGCTGCACAAAGTGGGATAGAGACTTCGATCGCTCGGCTTGGCGCGAGAAGCGAGTGTCGGACGGCTTCCTGGCACCGCGTAAGCGAAATCCGAGGATCGAGAAGAAGAGAACCCCGGCCGGAGAGATCCGAGCCGGGGTTCTTCTTACTCCACGAATCAGATGGCGCGGAACGCGGCGACGGCGTTGTGACCGCCGAAGCCGAAGGAGTTGCTGATCGCGAGCAGCTCACCGTCGCCGAGGGCCCGCGGCGACGTGACGACGTCGAGCGGGATCTCGGGGTCCTGCTCGGTGAGGTTGATCGTCGGCGGAGCGATGCGCTCGTGAAGAGCGAGCACCGTGAAGAGCGCTTCGATGGCCCCGGCTCCGCCGAGGAGGTGACCGGTCGAGGCCTTCGTCGCGGTGACGGCGATGTCATCGAGGCCCGCGCCGAACACGCGCCGCAGCGCGTTGTACTCGGCGATGTCGCCGACGGGCGTCGACGTCGCGTGCGCGTTGATGTGCTTGACGTCGGCGAGGGTCGCGCCCGCGCCTTCGATAGCGGCGATCATCGCGCGCGCCGCAGCCGAGCCCTCGGGGTCGGGAGCGGTGATGTGGTACGCGTCGCTCGTGACGGCACCGCCGAGGACCTCGGCGTAGATACGAGCGCCGCGCGCCTTCGCGTGCTCCTCGGTCTCGAGGACGAGCGCCGCAGCGCCCTCTCCGAGCACGAAGCCGTCGCGCGTGACGTCGTAGGGGCGTGAGGCCGTCGTCGGGTCGTCGTTCCGACGCGAGAGCGCCTGCATCGCGGCGAATGAGGCGATGGGCAGCGGGTGGATCGCGGCTTCCGAACCACCGGCGATGACGACATCCGCAAAGCCCTGCTGCAGGTGGTCGTACGCGTTGACGATCGCTTCGGTGCTCGAGGCGCACGCGGAGACGACCGTACGGATGCCGGCACGGGCGTGCAGGTCCATTCCGATCGCCGCTCCCGGCCCGTTCGGCATGAGCATCGGAACCGTCATGGGCAGCACGCGGCGGGGGCCGCGCTCGCGCAAGGTGTCCCACGCGTCGAGCAGCGTCCAGACGCCGCCGATGCCGGTCGACCAGTCGACGGCGAGACGCTCGGGGGCGACCTCGGGGGCGCCGGCGTCGGCCCAGGCCTCACGGCCGGCGATGAGGGCGAACTGGCTCGACGGGTCGAGTCGCTTGACTTCGTGGCGCGCGAGCACGTCAGCCGAGGGAACCTTGGCCTGTGCCGCGAACGTCACGGGGATCTCGTACTTCGACACCCATTCGGCGTCGATGGTGCATGCACCCGACTCGCCGGCGAGGAGGGCCTTCCAGCTGTCGCGGGCGGTTCCGCCGAGAGGCGAGGTCGCACCGATACCTGTGACAACGATCTTCTTGGTCATTCGAGGAACTCCGAGCAGAGAACGGGAAGAGGGACACGGTTGTCGTCGGGGCGGGCCGATGGCCCGTCCCGACGACAGGTCGCGCTAGTCCTGGGCCTTGACGATGAAGCTGACGGCGTCGCCGACGGTCTTGAGGTTCTTGACCTCTTCGTCGGGGATCTTGACGTCGAACTTCTCTTCGGCGTTGACGACGATCGTCATCATCGAGATGGAATCGATGTCGAGATCGTCGGTGAACGACTTGTCCAGCTCAACCGTGTCGGTCGCGATGCCGGTCTCGTCGTTGATGAGCTCGGCCAGGCCGGCGAGGACTTCTTCGGTGGACAATGCCATTGTTTTTCTCCTTGGGGTGTCTCGGATGACCGAGATCAGTTTAGGGGGATGGGGGTCGGACGCGTCGCGACGGGCCGCGACGACGTGGTTCAGGGAAGGACGACGACCTGTGCGCCGAACACGAGCCCCGCGCCGAATCCGATCTGCAGGGCGAGTCCGCCCGACAGTTCGGGGTGCTCGTCGAGCAGCCGGTGCGTGGCGAGAGGGATGGACGCCGCCGAGGTGTTGCCCGTCGTCGCGATGTCGCGCGCGATGACGACCGACTCGGGGAGCTTGAGCTGCTTCGCGAACTCGTCGATAATCCGCATGTTCGCCTGGTGGGGGATGAAGGCGGCGAGGTCGGCCGAGGTGACGCCCGCGGCGTCGAGAGCCTGCTTCGCGACCTTCGCCATGTCCCACACGGCCCAGCGGAAGACCGTCTGGCCCTCCTGGCGGAGCGTCGGCCACTCGGCGGCACCGTCGCGGAACTCGGTGAGCGTGTTGTTCATGCCCACAGCGTCGGCCTTCGAGCCGTCGGAACCCCAGATGGTTCGTGAGATACCGGGGAAGTCGCTCGGGCCGATCACAGCCGCTCCCGCACCATCGCCCAGGAGGAACGAGATCGAGCGGTCGGTCGGGTCGACGATGTCGGAGAGCTTCTCGGCGCCGATCACGAGGGCGTAGTGCGCGACACCCGTGCGGATGAGCGCGTCGGCCTGAGCGACCGCGTACGCGTAGCCCGCGCACGCCGCGTTGGCGTCGTAGGCCGCGGCCGGGTTCGCACCGACGCGATCGGCGACGACGGCGGCCATCGACGGAGTCTGCTGCACGTTCGAGATCGTCGCGATGATGACGAGGTCGATGAGTTCGGGCGAGACGCCCGACTTCGCGATCGCCTCACGGGCGGCCTCGGTCGCGAGGTCGACGGCGGCGACGTCGGAGCTCGCACGCGTGCGGGTCACGATGCCGGTGCGCTGCTGGATCCACTCGTCCGACGAGTTGATCGGACCGACGAGGTCGTCGTTCGGCACGGCACGGTCGCCACGAGCGGCGCCGAGCGCGTAGATGCGCGTGTAGGCGGGTCCGTGCGACTGCTGAAGGGTGGGAGGCGTCATGTGCGGCTTTCTCGTTGCGTCGTTCCCGCTCAGGCGGCGGAGTCGATGAGTTCGTACGCGGCGGTGAGGTCGTCGGGCGTCTTGACCGCGACCGACGGGATTCCCTTGAGCCCGCGCTTCGCGAGGCCCACGAGAGCGCCGGCCGGGACGACCTCGATGATGCCCGTGACGCCCGCATCGGCGAACGACTGCATGCAGAGGTCCCAGCGCACGGGCGACGACACCTGGCCGACGATGAGGTCGAGGAAGCGGCGACCCGAGTCGACGACGGTGCCGTCGTTGTTCGTCCACAGACGAAGCGTCGGGTCGGCGGGGCTGAGGGACGCGGCGACCTCGCTGAGGCGTGCGACGGCCGGCTCCATGAAGCGGGTGTGGAACGCGCCCGCGACCTGCAGGGGGATGACGCGTGCGCGTGCCGGGGGGTTCTCGGCGAGAGCGGCGAGAGCGGGGAGTTCACCCGCGACGACGATCTGACCGCCGCCGTTGACGTTCGCCGGGTAGAGACCGAGCTCGTCGAGACGTGCGAGGAGTTCGGCTTCATCGGCACCGATGACGGCGCTCATGCCGGTCTGCACCTGGCTGGCGGCATCCGCCATCGCTCGACCGCGCTCGGTGACGAGCGCGAGGGCGTCGTCGGCGCTCAGGATTCCCGCGCCGGCCGCTGCGGTGATCTCGCCCACGGAGTGACCGGCGATTCCGCCGACCTTCTCGCGTCGGCCATCGGCGAGGAGGGCTTCGAGGCTCAGGATGCCGGCGGCGACGATGAGCGGCTGCGCGACCGCGGTGTCTCGGATCGTGTCGGCGTCGCTCTCGGTGCCGTGCGTGAGGAGGTCGACACCCGAAGCGGCCGACAGCGCGCCGAGGCGATCGGCGAAACCGTCGTGCTCGAGCCACGGCGAGAGGAATCCAGGAGTCTGCGAGCCCTGACCCGGGCAGACGATGACAATCATCCCTCTAGTCTGCCGTTCGACCGAGCCATCGGAGTGTAGACATGCCACAAGCTCTCGTCGAAAGCGTTGTCGAGAGTGACGGGCGTGGCATCACGAGCGGCGCTTGCCCGGTTCGTGATCGCTCATCGAGCCGATGATGAGCGCGCACTGCAGGATGAGCGCTTCGCGCGCACCGGTCGCATCCCAGCCGATGACGTCGGAGACGCGCTTCAAGCGATACCGCACGGTGTTCGGGTGCACGAAGAGCTCGCGCGCGGTCGCCTCGAGCGAGCGGCCGTTGTCGAGGTAGCACCAGAGCGTCGTCAGCAACTCGGTCGAGTGGGCCTGCAGGGGCCGGTAGATGCGGTTGACGAGGGTCGCCTTCGCGAGGGAGTCGCCCGCGAGGGCGCGTTCGGGAAGGAGGTCGTCGGCGAGCACGGGCCGCGGCGCATGTCGCCACGACTTCGCCACGGCGAACCCGGCGAGGGCTGCCCGTGCGCTCTTCGACGCGTCGACGAGGTTCGGCACCTCGTGCCCGAGCACGAGGTGGCCCGGTCCGAAGTGCGGCTCGAGGGCGACCGCGATCTCCTGGAACCCGAGCGCCGGAGCGGTACCGATCGTCTCGCTGCCGTTCTCGGCCTCGGCGGGCTCGCGCGGTTCGGCGCGACCGATGACGAGGACGAGCCGATTGCCCTGGATGCCGATGAGCACGTCGGCCTGCATGTGGCGCGCCGCACGGCGCACTTGATCGACGTCGACGTGAGGCTGCGTCGTTCCGACGAGGACGGCGACCTCTCCGTGGCCGTGCCAACCGAGGGCAGCGATGCGGCTCGGGAGCTCGTCGTCGTACTCGCCCGACAGGATCGAGTCGACGACGAGAGCCTCGAGACGGGCATCCCACAGCCCACGCGCCTCGGCGGCGCGTGCGTAGACGTCGGCCGCGGCGAAGGCGATCTCGCGCGAGTAGAGCAGGATCGCCTCGCGGAGCGACTCGCTGCCGTCCTTCACGCGGTCTTCGACGACCTCGACCGTCACCCGGATGAGCTGCAGCGTCTGCTGCAGACTCACCGATCGCAGCAGCTCACGAGGAGCCGCACCGAAAACGTCGGCGGCGATCCAGGGCGTCGATCGAGGGTCGTCGAACCACGAGATGAAGGACGTGATGCCCGCCTGGGCGACGAGACCCACGGCGGAGCGACGGCCCGGGGGCATGTCGCCGTACCACGGCAGGGTGTCCTCGAGGCGCTTCAGAGTCGCCGTGGAGAGTTCACCCGAGATCGTCCGCAACCATGCGAGCGTCTCGTCCTTCGTTCGGGGCTTGGCCACTCGGTTTTAGCTCTCGCCCCCGGCCGAGCCGGTCGTGCCGGCGTTCACGTCGTGCAGTCGGTACTTCGCGATGGCCTGCGCGGGGATGCTTCGATCGATCTCGCCGCGCTGGGCGAGGAGTTCGAGCGTGCGCACGACGACCGAGGGGCCGTCGATCGTGAAGTAACGACGCGCGGCGGGGCGCGTGTCGCTGAAGCCGAAGTCATCCGCACCGAGGGTCGCGAACTCACCGGGCACGAAGGCGCGGATCTGGTCGGGAACGGCGTGCATGAAGTCGGACACGGCGACGAACGGTCCGGCTGCGCCGGCGAGCTTCGTCGTGAGGTACGGAACGCGCACGGCGCCGTCGGGGTCGAGGAAGTTGTGCTTCTCGGCGGCGAGGCCGTCGCGACGGAGCTCCGACCACGAGGTGACCGACCACACGTCGGCCGAGACGCCCCAGTCGTTCGCGAGCAGTTCCTGAGCCTCGATGATCCACGGCACCGCCACGCCGGAGGCGAGCAGCTGAGCCTTGGGGCCCGCCGTGCTCGACTCGGAGATGCGGTGGATGCCGCGGACGATGCCCTCGACGTCGACCGATTCCGGCTCGGCCGGCTGAACGAGCGGCTCGTTGTAGACCGTCAAGTAGTACATGACGTTCGGGTCGGGGTGCGATCCGCCGTACATGCGCTCGAGACCCGACCGCATGATGTGGCCGATCTCGTAGCCGTAGGCGGGGTCGTATGACACGACCGCGGGGTTCGTCGACGCGAGGAGCGGCGAGTGGCCGTCGGCGTGCTGCAGGCCTTCGCCCGTGAGCGTCGTGCGGCCGGCGGTCGCGCCGATGATGAAGCCGCGAGCCATCTGGTCGCCGGCTGCCCACATCGCGTCACCCGTGCGCTGGAACCCGAACATCGAGTAGAAGACGTAGATCGGGATGAGGGGCTCGCCCTGCGTCGAGTACGACGTTCCGACGGCGGTGAAGGCGGCGAGTGCACCGGCCTCGTTGATGCCGACGTGGATGATCTGGCCCTGCGGGCTCTCCTTGTAGGCGAGGAGAAGTTCGCGGTCGACCGAGGTGTACTTCTGGCCGTTCGGGTTGTAGATCTTCGCGTTCGGGAAGAACGCGTCCATGCCGAACGTGCGCGCCTCGTCGGGGATGATCGGGACGATGCGGTTGCCGAAGTCCTTCGACCGCATGAGGTCCTTCAGCAGTCGGACGAACGCCATGGTCGTGGCGATCTCCTGCGTTCCGGAGCCCTTCTTCGCGATCGCGTACGCCGAGTCGTCCGGCAGCGTGAACTCGGTGTGCTTCGTGCGACGCTCGGGCACGTAGCCGCCGAGCGCGCGACGCCGCTCGTGCAGGTACTGGATCGCCTCGTCCTGCTCGCCCGGGTGGTAGTACGGCGGCAGGTAGGGGTTCTCTTCGAGCTGCGCGTCCGAGATGGGGATGTGCATGGCGTCACGGAACGTCTTCAGGTTCTCGAGCGTCATCTTCTTCATCTGGTGGGTCGCGTTGCGGCCCTCGAAGCTCGGTCCGAGACCGTAGCCCTTGATCGTCTTCACGAGGATGACGGTCGGCTGGCCCTTGTGCTCGCTCGCGGCCTTGAAGGCGGCATAGACCTTGCGGTAGTCGTGGCCACCGCGCTTGAGGCCCCAGATCTGCTCGTCGGTGTAGTCCTTGACGAGTTCGAGGGCGCGCGGGTCGCGGCCGAAGAAGTTCTCGCGCACGAAGGCGCCGTCTTCGGTCTTGTACGTCTGGTAGTCGCCGTCGGGCGTGACGTTCATGAGGTTGCGGAGCGCGCCGTCGTTGTCGCGGGCGAGGAGGTCGTCCCACTCGCGGCCCCAGATGACCTTGATGACGTTCCAGCCGGCACCGCGGAAGAAGCTCTCGAGCTCCTGGATGATCTTGCCGTTTCCGCGCACCGGGCCGTCGAGACGCTGCAGGTTGCAGTTGATCACGAAGTTGAGGTTGTCGAGGCCGTCGTTGGCAGCGACCTGCAGCTGACCGCGGCTCTCGACTTCGTCCATCTCACCGTCGCCGAGGAACGCCCAGACCTGCTGGTCGCTCGCGTCCTTGATGCCGCGGTTGGTGAGGTACTTGTTGGCCTGGGCCTGGTAGATCGCGTTGATCGGGCCGAGACCCATCGACACGGTCGGGAACTGCCAGAACTGCGGCATGAGGCGCGGGTGCGGGTACGACGAGAGGCCGTAGGGGGCGTGCGACTTCTCTTGACGGAATCCGTCGAGCTGGTCGGTGCCGAGGCGGCCCTCGAGGAAGGCGCGGGCGTACATGCCGGGGGAGGCGTGGCCCTGGAAGAAGATCTGGTCTCCGCCGCCGGCGTGGTCCTGGCCGCGGAAGAAGTGGTTGTAGCCGACCTCGTAGAGCGACGCGGCTCCGGCGTAGGTCGAGATGTGGCCGCCGACCGAGATGCCGGGGCGCTGAGCGCGGTGCACCATGATCGCGGCGTTCCAGCGGAGCCACGCACGGTAGCGGCGCTCGATCTCCTCGTCGCCGGGGAACTCGGGCTCGTTCTCGGGAGCGATGGTGTTCAAGTAGTCGGTGGTGGGAACCATCGGCACGCCGAGGTGCAGTTCCTTCGACCGCTTGAGGAGGCTCAGCATGATCTCGCGGCCACGCTGGTGGCCATGAGCGGCCACGAGCGCGTCGAGTGATTCAGACCACTCGGCCGTTTCTTCGGGATCGGAGTCCAAGGCTTCCACCGAGTACGGGTCCTGGTCGTTGACAGTCACGGTCGACCTTTCTCTCGCGCGCAGTTGGCGCATTCAGGGAGACGTTCGCATCGGCGGCCGGGTCACGGCTCGTCGAGCACCCCCGCCATCTTAGTGAGTCTAGGCGGGTAGGCTCGGCGACCATGGCACTTGAGAACGACACACTGGCCCCCGACTTCGAACTCATCGATCAGTTCGGTCAGACCGTGCATCTGTCCGACTTCCGCGGAGTCAAGCCGGTCACGCTCGTGTTCTTCCCCCTCGCGTTCTCGGGAACATGCCAGGGCGAGCTCTGCGAACTCCGTGACAACATCGGAATCTTCGCCGACGCGAACGTCGAACTCATCGGCATCTCGGTCGACTCGAAGTACACGCTGCGCGCGTGGGGCGAGGAGCAGGGTTACACCTTCCCGCTGCTCGCCGATTTCTGGCCGCACGGCCAGGTCGCCAAGGAATACGGCGTCTTCCTCGAGGAGAAGGGCTTCGCGAACCGCGCCACCTTCGTGATCGACCGCGACGGCGTCATCCGATCGAGCTTCATCACGGCACCCGGCCAGCCGCGTTCGCTCGAGGCGTACCGCGACGCGGTCGCCGAGCTCGTCGGCTGACTCCGCTCAGCCGATCTGCGCGACCGCGCGGGCGATGACGAGCGCGAGCAGGATGAACCCCGCGAACGACTCGAGGCCCATGAGGAGCTTCGCGCGGTGCGTGAGCGGCATCGTGTCGGTCGGGCTGAACGCCATCGAGTTGCTCAGCGAGAAGTACAGGTAGTCGACGAACGACGGCACCCAGTCGCTCGTGCGTGACGACCCGCGGGCGACCTCGACGACGGCGTCGTGGTCTTCGTCCTGCGGGAACCGGAAGTCGGCGTGCGCGAGGTCTTCGCGCGGTACGTGGACGCGAGCGACAGGGCCGCCGCGATCGATCACCCAGTAGAGCAGCGCGAACGCGATGACGTTGGTCGTCCACACCTGGAGGGATGCCACGAGGAGCGCCGTCCCGTCTCCGGCGCGCTCGACGAGTTGGAAGACGAGGAGCACGAGCGTGATCTGGTTCGCCGCGACGAGCACGAGCGCCGTGACGATCTCGAGGTTCCGCGACCAGCGCGTCTGCCGCACGAGCCGGTGGGGGTTCAGCACGATGAGCGGGATCAGCAGCGCGACCACGACGACGGCGACGATGTAGCGCTGGACCTCGAGGAGCGAGCTCGGAAGGAACAGGTGCAGTGCGAGTGCGATGAGCACGGCGATGACGACGGGCCAGCGGTGCTCGGCTGGCGCCGTTCGAGAGCGTTGGTCGTCGGCCATGAGCGGAGTCTACGCTCCGCTATGATGGCGGAAGTCGTCTTTCAGACGGGCCTTTAGCTCAGTTGGTAGAGCGCCACGTTTACACCGTGGATGTCATCGGTTCGAGCCCGGTAGGGCCCACAGTCTCCTCTCTCAGCGCTATCTGTGCACATCGCGCGCAGCGCACTCATGCGACGCCGACGTCGAGTTGAATTATGGGGTTCGCGCGGGCCCCAAGTGCGTTTGTGATCGACATGTCCGAGATGGTCGACGTGCACTTCAAAAGTGCGGCATCGTTCACGGTTCGATCGAGTCAGTTGCTCACTGCTACATTCGCCTCAGTTCTGCTATCAGCGTTCGCTTGCCGTGATTAAGGGCTTGTAATGACTGACGATGCGCCTCAACCACCGGCCGGTTGGTACCCAACTCCGGATGGTTCCCAGCGATACTGGAATGGCGAGAGTTGGCTGAGTCTTCCTGAGCCATCCCGCTCTCCTCTGCCTACTGAGCCTGCAGAAGCGACGCCAACTCATCGGTCGTCCCGACGAACGTCTGTGCTCGTCGCAAGCGTGCTCGTCGCGGTTCTATTGGTGGTAGGCGGTGGCGCACTCGTTTGGAAGCTGGTCACGGATCAGCAAGCCGCGGTCGCTGCGCAGGAGGCGGCTGACCGCGCTGCGGTGAAGGAAGAGGCTGCACAACGAGCAGCGGACGCGAAGGCAGCGGCAGCCAAAGAGGCTGAAGCGAGCGAGCGGAAGCTTCGCGCTGACAGCGTCCCAGGAATCGAGGATTCCATCCGCGCGATGGCTGAGAAACACATCGCTGACGGGCTCATCGACGGCCCAGTGCTTTCAATCGACTGCAGTCCTGTGAACGGCGGATCGACGGATGACCTGACCGAACAGACCACAGTATTTGAGTGCTTCGTTGCAAACGTAGACAACGGCGACGGCACGCTGAGTGGCTACAGTTACAACTCGACAATGAACTGGGACACCGGTAGCTATACGTATGGCATCGGAGCGCCGTAGAGTACGCGAATATTCAGGGATTAGCGCTGAGGCAAATCTGTAGCTCATCGACAGCATGACATCGTCCTCAGCCACCGCTCGCCGAGATCGGGTGCTCCGGGCACCCGCAACTGCCGCCGAGCACGAGTTCACCGCCGATCGTGAGGTGGCTGTGCGCGTCGCCCTCGTCGCCCGTCATGGCGAGCAAAAGGCCGACCGCGGTCTCCGCGATCTTCTCGATGGGCTGACGGTACGACGTGAGCGACGGCGACATGAACGACGCTGCGACGGTGCCGTCGATCGAGGCGATCGCGAGGTCGTCGGGGACGCGGATCCCGCGTTCGGCGCACGCCCGGATCGCACCGACGGCCTGAACGTCGGAGGAGACGAAGAGGGCTGCGGGCGGCGTGCCCTCGCGTTCGAGGAGCGTTCGCGTCGCCTCGTAACCGCCAATCTCGGTGAAGTCGGCTCGCGCGAGATAGCGGTCGTCGCCGGCCCCGGTCGACGTCGCCTCGCGCCATCCGTCGACGCGCTCGTCGGCCGAGCTCGTGCCGATGCGCCCGCCGACGCACGCGACGATCGAGTGTCCGTGTTCGAGGAGGTGCTGCACGACACTGTGCGCGGCGGCTCGGTTGTCGATCGTGACCGACGAGAGGTCGAGCCCGTGGTGGATGCGGTCGAGGATGATCGCGGGCACCGTGCTGCGGGAGAGCAGACCGAGCGTGTTCTCGGAGTTGGACGATATTGCCATGATGCCGTCGACCTGGCGGGCGGCGAACGACTCGATGTAGCGCATCTCGCGCTCTTCCTCGTCGTTGGTGATGCCCACGGCGAGCGAATTGCCCGTCGCGTAGAGCTGTTCCTCGATCGCTGTCGCGAGTTCACCGAAGAAGCCGTTGACCGCGCTCGGCACGAGGAGCGCGACGGTCTGCGTCGACGAGCCGCGGAGCGCTTGAGCGATGGTGTTGGGGGTGTAGCCCAACTCGTCGATCGCCTGCTCGATGCGGGCGCGAGCTGCGGCGGACACGGGCCGCGGCCCGCCATTGGTGACATAGCTGACGAGGGCGGGGGAGACTCCCGCCCGCCGGGCGACATCTGCACGAGAAACGACCATGTGCTTCCACTTTCGTTGGGGTGCATCCGGGTCGACTCGCGAGCGAGTCACCGTCGACGAGCCCATCGTATCAACACGTGTTGCATCAAGCGCAATACGTGTTGTATCGTCATCAACACGTGTTGAGTCACGTTCCGTTCGCACACACAAAGGAGTTGTTGTGGCAGTCCCGTCTACCGTCAGTGATCGATCCGACGTCGTGAGGATGGTGCTCGATTGCGACCCGGGCCACGACGACGCCGTCGCCCTCTTCATGGCTCTCGCCTCCCCGGCGGTCTCGGTCGAACTCGTCACGACGTGCGCGGGCAACCAGCGGCCCGAGAAGACGTTCGCGAACGCGCGCCGACTCCTCGCCCTGGCCGGTCGTGAGGACATCCCCGTCGTGCAGGGCTCACCGCGCCCGCTCCGCCGCGAGCTGATCATCGCCGACTACGTGCACGGCGAATCGGGGATCGACGGGGCCGAGCTTCCCGAAGCGACCGTCGAGCCCGACGGCCGACGCGCGGTCGAGGCGATCGCACAGCTCGTCGAGTCGTCCGACGAACCGATCACCCTCGTGGCCACCGGCCCGCTCACGAACATCGCGATCTTCCTGCTCGCGTACCCCGATCTCCGCGACCGGATCGCGCAGATCTCGATCATGGGCGGGGCGTGCTTCGGCGGCAACTACTCGGCGGCGGCCGAGTTCAACATCTACGTCGACCCCGAGGCCGCCGACATCGTCTTCAACGCGGGCGTGCCGATCGCGATGTTCGGACTCGACGTCACGCACAAGGCGCAGATCTTCACGCCCGAGATCGAAGCGATCCGAGCCCTCGGAACACGAACCGGCGAGGTCTTCGCCGGCCTCCTCGAGTTCTACGACCGCTCGACGACCCGGCCGTTCCTCGCCCCGGACGATCACGTCGAAGGCCTTCACATGCACGACCCGTGCGCCGTGGCCTACCTGATCGACCCCTCACTCTTCACCATGGTCGCGACCCGCGTCGACATCGTCACGAGCGATGGCCCGACTCTCGGAGCGACGGTCGTCGACTACAACGCGTCGAGCGGCCGTGAACCCAATGCCCTGGTCGGCTTCGACATCGATCGAGACCGATTCGCGCACCTGCTCCACACCTCCCTGGCGTCCTTCGCCTGAACCCGCATCACTCTTTCAACGAAGAAAGGTCACTCGTGTCCACTCAGCAAGGCTTCTTCAAGCGCGATTTCAGCCTGATCGCCCTCCTCCTCATCCCGGTCGCGATCGCGATCAACATCGTGGGCTTCCAGCTCTGCCAGCTGCTGCGCCTGCCGATCTTCCTCGACTCGATCGGGACGATCCTCGTGGGCGCGATCGCCGGTCCGTGGGTCGGAGCCGTCACCGGTCTCCTCACCAATTGCATCAACGGCATCTTCAACCCCGTCTACTTCCCGTACGCGCTGACGTCCATCATGGTCGGCATCGTCGCGGGCCTCCTCGCGAAGCGCGGCATGTTCACGAAGCTCTGGACGGTCATCATCGCGGGCCTCATCCTGACGTTCGTCGCGACGATCTGCTCGGGCCTCATCACCGCCATCGTCTTCGGCGGCGCGACCGGGAGCACCGGGTCGATCATCACGGCGACCCTGCTCGCCGCCGGCAACAACATCTTCACGAGCGTCTTCTCGGTGCAGTTCTTCCAGGAGATCGCCGACAAGCTCATCTCCGTGCTCGTCGTCTACATCGTCATCAAGGGCCTGCCGACGCGGTACCTCAGCAAGGTCAAGTACGGCCACCTCTACACGACGCGTGCCAAGCGGTCACGGGTCCGCGAGACATCCGGCAGCTAGGCGATTCGGTGCGGCCCGCGCCTCGGCCGGGTCGCACCGACCCCCTCACCCACCCACGACATCGAGTGGACATGCAGAAATCAATCACGGGCCTCTACCCGGGCACCAAGTTCATCGGGGCACTCTTCCTCGGCATCACGGCCTTCATCGTGCCGACCTACTGGTACAGCATCGGCGCCTTCCTCGCGTGCATCGTGCTCGCGTTCCTCGCCGGCATCGGACCGAAGTTCCTTCGCACGGTGCGGAACACCCTGCTCGTGCTGGCGATCTTCATGTTCGGCATCCGCACCCTGTTCGGCGGGGGAGAGACGGTGCTCTGGAAGTGGGGCAACCTGAGCGTCACGGTCGAGAGCCTGAACAACGCGACGACGATCGTCACGGCCATCCTCGCCCTCGGAGCAGCACTCCTGCTCTTCTTCCTCATCACTCCTGTGAAGGACATCACGGCCGCGCTCGAGAACGCCGGAATGGCGCCGTCCGCGACCTACGTCGTCCTCTCGGCGATCCAGATGATCCCCGAGATGCGGAAGCAATCGGCGACCATCATGGATGCGCAGAAGACTCGCGGCGTCGAGACGGAGGGAAAGCTGCTCACGCGCATGAAGGCGTTCGTCCCGACACTCGGACCGCTCGTGCTCTCATCGATCGCGAGCACGGAGGAGCGGGTCATCACGCTCGAGTCCCGTGCGTTCACGGCCCCCGTCACAAAGACGCGCCTCTACGTCGTCACGAAGGAACGCCGCGACGTCGTCATCCAGGTCGTCCTCATCGCACTCTTCGTGCTCATCGTCATCGGAAGGATCGCCCTGTGGCTGCTGTAGAACTCGACCACGTGTCGTTCACGTACTCGACCGCCGATGCCCCGACCATCAGAGACCTCTCGTTCTCGGTCGAGGAGGGCGAGCTGTGCGCCCTCGTCGGCGCGAACGGCTCGGGCAAGACGACGGTCTGCAACATCGTGCGTGGTTTCATCCCGCGGTTCCACACCGGTGAGCTCACCGGTTCGGTGCGCATCGACGGCCAGGACATCGCCGAGACGAACCTCGGACTCCTCGGCCTGCAGATCGGTTTCGTCTTCCAGAACCCGTTCGTGCAGATCAGCGGGTCGAAGGACACCGTCTACGAAGAGGTGGCGTTCGGGCTCGAGAACCTCGGGGTGGATGTCGCGACGATCCGCTCTCGCGTGGAGGAGACGCTCGATCTCATCAACATCCAGCACCTCCGCGACAAGAATCCCGTCGACCTGTCGGGCGGGCAGAAGCAACGAGTCGCGTTCGCCTCGACGCTCGCGATGGACCCGCCGATCTTCGTCATTGACGAGCCCACATCGCAGCTCGACCCTCAGGGCACGAACGAGATCTTCGAGATCATCAGTCTGCTGAAGGAGCGGCGGAAGTCGATCATCCTCGTCGAGCACAAGATGGAGCTCATCGCCGAGTACGCCGACTCGGTCGTCGTGCTTCACGACGGCGCACTCGCGATGCACGGAGCGAGCGCCGAGGTCTTCTCGTCGCCCGAGCTGCCGCAGTACGGCGTCGCGTATCCCGAGTTCGCTCGTGCGGCGCTCGCCCTCCGCGACGCCGGCGTGCCGCTCGATCACATCCCCGTGACGAAGAGCGATGCCGTGCGCACTCTCGAGGCGGCTCGAACACTCACCCGATCGATGGAGGCCGGCCGATGAGCATCATCACCCTCGAGGACGTGACGTTCTCGTACCCCAACGGATTCACCGCGGTCGAGAACCTCTCGCTCTCGTTCGCCGCGGGAGAGTCGGTCGCTCTCGTCGGTCAGAACGGCGCGGGCAAGACGTCGACGGCGAAGCTCATGAACGGGCTCCTGCGGCCCTCGTCGGGGCGCGTGCTCGTGAAGGACGTCGACACGGCGTCGAGCACGACGGCGCAGGTCTCGCGATCGGTCGGTTACGTCTTCCAGAACCCCGACGATCAGATCTTCCACAACGACGTGTACGGCGAGATCGAGTTCGGTCCGAAGACCCTGGGGATGACGGGGAGCGAGCTCGAAGAGACGGTGTACGCCGCGGCCGAGATCGCCGGGATCGCGGGGGACCTCGACGAGAACCCCTACAACCTCCCGTTCTCGACGCGGAAGTTCGTCGCCATCGCGTCGACGATCGCGATGAACTGCGACGCGTTCATCCTCGACGAGCCGACGGCCGGTCAGGATCTCGCGGGCATGAAGACGATCGCGCGGATCATGCAGTCGCTGCAGGCCCGAGGCAAGACCGTCATCACCATCACGCACGACATGCAGTTCGTCGTCGACAACTTCGAGCGCGTCGTCGTCATGGCGAACAAGCGCGTGATCGCCGACGCCTCGGCCCGCGACGTATTCTGGAACGACGCCGTGCTCGAGGAGGCGATGCTCACGCAGCCGCACCTCAGCGATCTGGCGAGAAGCCTCGGGCTTCCGGGAAGCGTGCTCGACCTCGACGAGTTCACGAGCGCGTATCTCGACACCGATCGGGAGGGGACGTATGCCTAGGGCTGTCGTCGTGGCCAGCATCAATGTCGACATCACCGTGACGGTGGCGCGCATACCGGCGGTCGGTGAGACGATCCTCGGCACGTCGGTGCAGGAGTCCCGCGGCGGCAAGGGCGCCAACCAGGCCGTCGCGCTCGCTCGCCTCGGCACCTCGGTCGCCGTCATCGGCTCGGTCGGTGAGGGCGCGGCCGGCGACGACTACCGCAACGATCTCGCGAGCGAGGGCATCGACGTCTCGCACGTCTCGAGTGCTCACGGCGTCGCGACGGGCACGGCACTCATCACGGTGGCCGACGACGGCGACAACAACATCGTGGTCGTTCCCGCCGCCAACGCCGAGTTGTCGGTCGCCCGCATCGAGGCGGCGACACACCTCTTCCCCTCGGCCGACGTCGTCGTCGCGCAGTTCGAGGTTCCGCTCGAGAGCACAGCGGCTGCATTCCGCCGTGCGCGCGAGGAAGGCGCCGTGACGGTGCTGAACCCCGCGCCCGCTCACGAGGACGGCGCGAGCCTCCTCGACCTCACCGACGTGCTCGTGCCGAACGAGCTCGAGTTCGAGCAGCTCACGGGCGTCGCGCCGACCGACGACGATGCACTGCGGGAGGCCTGCGCGCCGCTCTTCTCCCGCGGAGTCGCGTGGGTCGTCGTGACGCTCGGCGGCGATGGCGTCGCTCTCGTGGGGCCGGACACCCTGCGTCGCATTCCCGCGAAACGCGTCGTCGCGGTCGACACGACCGCGGCCGGTGATTCCTTCATCGCCGGTCTCAGCTCGGTCATCGCGGCCGAGAAGGATGCCGGTGGCGATGCTCTCAGCGAGACGACGCTTCGTCGGGCGTGCGAGTACGCGACCACTGTCGCATCGATCACGGTGCAGGGTGCCGGCGCCCAGCCGTCGCTGCCGTTCGCGAAGGACATCGCCTGACGGCACGCGTCGCCCGTCGGAGAGCAGGTGCGACGGTAGGCTGAGAGGATGCCGCTCCGACTGAACGACTTCCTCGAGACGGCCGAACAGCTCTGGCCCCGAGCCGGTGCCGAATCGTGGGACTCGGTGGGCCTCGTGAGCGGTGATCCGGCCGCCGAGATCTCTCGAATCCTCCTCGCCGTCGATGCCGTCGCCGACACCGTCGACGAAGCCGTCGCCGTCGATGCCGACCTCCTGCTCGTCCACCACCCGCTGCTGCTGCGCGGGGTCACGAGCGTCGCCGAAGACCGCTACAAGGGTGCGCTCCTGGCGCGCCTGATCCGCTCGGACTGCGCGCTGCTCGCGGCGCACACGAACGCCGACGTCGTGGCATCCGGCACCTCGGCCGTGCTGGCCGATCGCGTCGGGCTCGAGTCATCCGTGCCGATCGTTCCCGGCGATGACCCGGCCATCGGCCTCGGCCGCGTCGGTCGGCTGAGCGAGCCGACCACGCTCGGCCGACTCGCTCGACTCCTCGTCGACGTGCTGCCCGCCACGGCGAGCGGTGTCCGCGTCGCGGGCGACTACGACCGCGAGGTGCAGACGATCGCCGTCTGCGGGGGAGCGGGCGACTCCCTTCTGAGCCACCCGGCCGTTCAGAGCGCGGACGTCTACATCACCGCCGACCTGCGCCACCACCCGGCTTCCGAAGCCCGCGAGCAGACGAAGCTCTCCGGCCGCGGTCCCGCACTCATCGACGTATCCCACTGGGCGAGCGAATGGCTGTGGCTCGACGCCGCAGCCGCCGAACTCCGCCGAGCCCACCCCGAACTCGACATCGTCGTGAGCGACATCCGCACGGATCCGTGGGATTTCGCGATCGTCCGATGACATCCCGCACTTCGAAGGAGACCCCGTGAAATCCAGCCCGGCCGAGCAGAAGGAGCTGCTGCGCCTGCAGCGACTCGACACCCGTCTGCAGCAGCTCGCCCACCGCCTGAGCGCCCTGCCGCAGACGACGGCCCTCGCCGAACTCGACGCACGAGACGACGCCGAGCGTCGTCGCCGTGCTGAGGCATCGGGAGTGCTCGAAGACGCTCGCATCGAGCTCGGTCGCGTCGAGTCCGACGTCGCCACCGTCGAGGCACGTATCGCCCGTGACTCCGACCGACTGACGCACACGTCGTCGGTCAAGGACGTGAACGCACTCGAGTCCGAGCTCACGTCGTTGCGCAAGCGCCTGAGCGACCTCGAAGACATCGAGATCGCCGTGATGCAGCGCGTGGAGGACGCCGAGGGCGTCGTCGCCGGAATCGATGCGGTTCGGGAGACGATCTCGGCCGACGTCATCCGGGTCAGCACCGAGCGCGACGCGGCGTCGGGCGAACTCGCCACCGAGCGCGACCAGGTCACGCGCGATCGCGAGGCGGTCGCCTCGACCATCAGCGACGAGCTGCAGGCGTTCTACGAGCGTCGCCGCGCCGCGGGCGGCGGAGTGGGCGCGGCGCTCCTCCAGGCGCGCACGTGCGGCGGCTGCACGATCACGCTCACGGGTTCCGACCTCGAGGCCGTGCGCCGTGCGGCGCCCGACGACGTCATCCAGTGCCCTGATTGCGAGCGCATCCTCGTCCGCACCGACGAGTCGGGCATCTGATGGCCCGCAAGCTCGTCGTCGAGGCCGACGGCGGATCGCGGGGAAACCCGGGTGTCGCCGCGGGCGGCTCGCTCGTCATCGATGCGGCGACGGGCGAGATCATCGCTGAGCTCGGCGCCTATGTGGGCATCGCGACGAACAACGTCGCCGAGTACACGGGCATGCTCGAGGGCGTGCGTCGTGCCCTCACGATCGACCCGAACGCCGAGATCCACGTGCGGATGGACTCGAAGCTCGTCGTCGAGCAGATGGCCGGTCGCTGGAAGATCAAGCACCCCGACATGCAGAAGCTCGCCGTCGAGGCACGCAGCCTCATCGCCGGGCGTCCCGTGACGTTCGAGTGGATCCCGCGGGCCGAGAACTCGCGCGCAGACGCGCTCGCGAACCGCTCGATGGACATGAAGCAGAGCTTCGGCCTGTAATCTCGACAGAGCGAGTGGGTCGGCAAGACGGTCGCGTCGCACACCTTCGGGTGTGCGCCGAGGAACGTCCGGGCTCCACAGGGCAGGACGGTGGGTAACACCCACCCGGGGTAACCCGCGAGACAGTGCCACAGAAAACAGACCGCCGGAGCTTCGGCTCCGGTAAGGGTGAAACGGTGGAGTAAGAGACCACCAGCGGCTGAGGTGACTCAGTCGGCTCGGTAAACCTCGTCCGGAGCAAGGTCAGACAGGGAACGATGGGGCTGCCCGTCCCGTTCCCGGGTAGGCCGCTAGAGGGCTGCGGCAACGTAGTCCCGAGAGAGATGGCCGTCCAGCGCAGTTCGCTGCGTGAACAGAACCCGGCGTATCAGCCGGCCCGCTCGCCCTCATCGACGCCGAACGTCGCGGCCATCGCCGCAGCGCCGAGGATGCCCGCATTGTTGCGGTGCACGGCGGGAACGATGGGCGTCTTCAGGTCGAGGAGCGGCAGGAACTTCTCGTGGTGCTTCGACACGCCGCCGCCGACGACGAAGAGGTCGGGCGAGAAGAGGAACTCGACGGTCGAGTAGTAGCGCTGCAACCGCTTCGCCCACGCAGACCATTCGAGGTCTTCCCGCTCCATCGCCGAGTACGCGGCGCGGTGCTCGGCGTCTTTGCCGTCGATCTCGAGGTGACCGAGCTCGGTGTTCGGCACGAGCACGCCGTCGTACAGGAAGGCCGAGCCGATGCCCGTGCCGAGGGTCGTGAGGATGACGAGGCCGGGGACGTTGCGAGCGGCACCGAACTGCGACTCGGCGTAGCCCGCGGCATCCGCATCGTTGATGAAGTGGATCGGCGTGCCGAGACGCTCCTCGAAGAGCCGTTCGGCGGGCAGCCCGATCCACTCGTCGGAGACGTTCGCCGCCGAGAGGGTCTTGCCGTAGCGCACGATGGCGGGGAAGCACACGCCCACGTGCAGCGACTGGGCGCCGGGGTGCTGTTCTTCGAGTCGGCCGAGCAGGTTCGCCGTGGCGTCAAGGATGTCGTCGGGACGACCGCCCTCGGGGGTCGAGACCTTGATCCTGTCGGTGACGAGTTCACCCGTCGACAGGTCGACGATCGCCCCCTTGATGCCCGTTCCGCCGATGTCGATACCGATGCCGTGTTCACGTGCCATGCCTGCACACTACCGGTCGGACGCCTACGGGAGCGTGAGGATCTCCGCGCCGCGCTCTGTCACGACGAGGGTGTGTTCGAACTGCGCGGTGAAGCTCCGGTCGGCCGTGACGACGGTCCAGCCGTCATCCCACATCTCCCAGTCGTGAGTGCCGAGCGTGAGCATCGGCTCGATCGTGAAGACCATCCCGGGTTCCATCACGGTGTCGTACCGCGGTTCGTCGTAGTGCGGGATGATGAGCCCCGAGTGGAACGAGGCGCCCACGCCGTGCCCGGTGTAGTCGCGCACGACCCCGTAGCCGAAACGACGCGCGTACGACTGGATCGCGCGACCGATGACATTGACCTCGCGGCCGGGGGCGACGGCACGGATGCCGCGGGCGAGTGCTTCTCGCGTGCGGTCGACGAGGTCGCGCACCTGCTCGTCGCCCTCGCCGACGATGAACGTGTGGTTGAGGTCGCCGTGGAAGCCGTCGAGGTACGCCGTGACGTCGAGGTTCACGAGATCGCCGTCCTCGAGCACGGTGTCGTCGGGGATGCCGTGGCAGATGATCTCGTTGACCGAGGTGCACGACGAGGCCGGGTAGCCGCGGTACCCGAGCGTCGACGGGTAGGCGCCGTGGCCGACGACGTAGTCGTGGGCGATGCGGTTCATCTCGGAGGTCGTCATGCCGACGTGCAGTTCTGCCCGGACGGCCTCGATCGCTCCCGCCGCGATGCGACCCGACGCCCGGATCTTCTCGATCTCATCGGGTGTGTAGACGTCGCCGGTCGTGTGCTCCCGCGGAGCGGGTCGCCCGACGTATTCGGGGCGCGCGATGCTCGCGGGCACCGTCAGGGCGGGGGAGAGGCGTCCGGGAATCAGGTGGCCGGCGGGGTCTTTGGGCATAAGATCACCCTATGACGGACGCCGAACACGCCT
Source organism: Agromyces atrinae (assembly GCF_013407835.1). Lineage (NCBI taxonomy): Bacteria > Bacillati > Actinomycetota > Actinomycetes > Micrococcales > Microbacteriaceae > Agromyces > Agromyces atrinae. Next base: position 612,718 of record NZ_JACCBI010000001.1, read on the forward strand.
ACTGGTACAACATGCGATCCGGAGAGGTCGAGCACGGACTTCTCTCGCCCTCGGTCGATCGTGTCGGGCCTTTCGCCACGCACGTGGAGGCTGAGCACGCCCTCGAGAAGCTGCGCGAGAACAGCGCGAAGTGGGCGGAAGACGACGCCAACGACGACTGAGCGCCGCTCACTCGTAGCTGTGCTCAGGCGCCGGGTAGACGCCTGACGCGACATCCGCCTGCCACGCCTTCGCCGCACCGTGGAGGATGCCCGACAGGTCGGCGTACTGCTTCACGAACTTCGGGATGCGCCCGACCGTGAGCCCGGCCCAGTCGGTCCAGACGAGGAGCTGGCCGTCGGTGTGCGGCCCGGCCCCCACGCTCAGCGTGGGGATCGACAGCTCGGCCGTGACGCGCGCCGCGATGTCAGAGGGAACCATCTCGAGGACGACGGCGAAGGCGCCCGCGTCCTCGACGGCGTGTGCGTCGGCGAGAAGTTGCTCGGCACCGTCGCCGCGACCCTGGATGATGTGCCCGCCGAGGCCGTGCTCGCTCTGCGGGGTGTAGCCGATGTGCGCCATGACCGGGATTCCGGCCTGCACGACACGCCGGATCTGCTTGTGGCTGCGCTCTCCGCCCTCGAGCTTCACGGCGTGGGCGCCGGCCTCCTTCATGAACCGGACGGCCGTGTGCAGGGCTTCGTCGGGGCCGGACTCGTAGGAGCCGAAGGGCATGTCGGCGACGACGAAGGCGCGAGTGACGGCACCCGCGACGGCGCGCGTGAGGGGGATGAGCTCGTCGACCGTGACCGGCAGGGTCGTCGAGTAGCCGAAGACGTTGTTTCCGGCGGAGTCGCCGACGAGGAGGAAGTCGATGCCGGCCTCGTCGAAGATGCGGGCCGTCAACTGGTCGTAGCTCGTGAGCCCGGTGATCTTGATGCCGTCGCGCTTCGCGTTCTGGAAGTGCCGCGTGCGAACGCGCTTCGCGCCGGCAGCGGCGCCTCCTCCGCCGTACGGATTCTGCTCGTTGCTCCCCTCGATCTTCGCGGGTGACGTGGCGTCGTTCGAGGGCTGCTCAGACATGGGTCGAGTCTATCGGCGGCGGCTCGCGACGACTCGGCTGCACGGGGCGCGGAAAGCGTCTCCGACGCACTAATCTGAGAGGAGCGAGAGAGGGTGTGGATGGATAAGCAGCGCGACTTCGTTCTTCGAACCATCGAGGAACGAGGTGTCAAGTTCGTTCGCCTCTGGTTCACCGATGTCGTCGGAACGCTCAAGTCGGTCGCGATCGCCCCGGCCGAGGTCGAAGGCGCTTTCGCCGAGGGCCTCGGTTTCGACGGATCGGCGATCGAGGGCCTGACGAGGAGCTTCGAGTCCGACCTCCTCGCCCACCCCGATCCGACGACGTTCCAGACGCTGCCGTGGCGCGGCGACATCGACCCCACCGGTCGTATGTTCTGCGACATCACGACGCCCGACGGCGAGCCCGCTGTGGCTGACCCGCGGAACGTGTTGAAGCGCACGCTCGAGAAGGCCGCCGATCGCGGGTTCACGTTCTACACGCACCCCGAGATCGAGTTCTACCTCCTGAAGTCGTCGAAGTTCGGCGAGCACGGGCCCGAGCCCGTCGACTCGGCCGGTTACTTCGACAACGTTCCGGGTGGCACGGCTCACGACTTCCGTCGTCGTTCGGTGCGCATGCTGGAAGACCTCGGCATCTCCGTGGAGTTCAGCCACCACGAGGCCGGCCCGGGCCAGAACGAGATCGATCTGCGCTACGCCGACGCTCTCACGACGGCCGACAACATCATGACGTTCCGCACCGTGATCAAAGAGGTCGCCATCGAGCAGGGCGTCTACGCGACGTTCATGCCGAAGCCGTTCTCGCAGCACCCCGGTTCGGGCATGCACACCCACCTCTCGCTCTTCGAGGGCGACGCCAACGCGTTCTACGAGGCCGGTGCGCAGTACCAGCTCTCGAAGACGGGCCGTCACTTCATCGCGGGCCTCCTCCGTCACTCGCAGGAGATCGCCGCCGTCACGAACCAGTTCGTGAACTCGTACAAGCGACTCTGGGGCGGAGACGAGGCGCCCAGCTTCGTCACGTGGGGCCACAACAACCGTTCCGCGCTCGTGCGCGTGCCGCTGTACAAGCCCAATAAGGGCCAGAGCGCGCGCGTCGAGTATCGCGCGATCGACTCGGCGTCGAACCCCTACCTGGCGTTCTCGCTTCTGCTCGCCGCCGGAATGAAGGGCATCGAGGAGGAGTACGTGCTGCCTCCCGAGGCCGAGGACAACGTGTGGAGCCTCTCCGACACCGAGCGCCGCGCCCTCGGGTACGCGTCGCTCCCCGCGAGCCTCGACCACGCCGTCCAGTACATGGAGGAGTCGGAGCTCGTCGCCGAGACGCTCGGTGAGCAGGTCTACAACTACGTGCTGGCGAACAAGCGTCAGGAGTGGCGCGACTACCGGTCTCAGGTGACGCCGTACGAGCTGCAGCGCAACCTCGAGATCCTCTGACCGGGTCTCGATGCCTGCGAGCGTGCCGACCGAGCCGACTCTGACCGAACTCGCACGGACCGGGTTCACCTCACTCGACTCCTCCGCGGAGCGAGTGGGTGAACTCGCCCGGGCGTCGGGCGTAGCCACCGGGCTGCTGCTCGACGCGTTCGCGATCGCTGCGGATCCCGACGACGCCGTCATCGCCGTGCTGCAGCTGCACGAACGCGCACCGGACGCCGTCTCCGCTCTGCTCGCCGACGGGCAGGCCGCTGCGCGATTCGTGCGCGTGCTCGGAGCATCGCGCGGTCTCGCGGACTTCTTCCTGCGGCACCCCGACCAACTCGACGTGTTCGCCGAGCCCGTCGTGGCGATCCCGGATCCCGATGATGTGCGCTCCGACCTGCTCGCGGTCGTCGACGGCCGCGGCACGGGCGGGCCCGACCAGGCCGAGACCGCCTGGTCCGCGCTTCGCGTGCAGTACCGCAGGCGTCTCGCCGAGCTCGCGATCTTCGACCTCACGAGCGTCGATCCCGTCGCGATCGTCGATCTCGTCGCGGCCTCGCTCGCCGAGCTCGCGGGAGCAGCCCTCGACGCCGCGCTCGATCTCGCCCGCCAGGCCGTATCTCTGCCCGAGGGCGAGCGCGCCTTCGGACGCTTCCCCGCTCACGAGGTGGAGGCGACGCGACTCGCCATCATCGGTATGGGCAAGGCGGGGGCATCGGAGCTCAACTACGTCAGCGACGTCGATGTGATCTTCGTGGCCGACGTCGCCGACGGCAGTGACCTCGGCGCCGATCGAGCGATCGAGATCGCCACGAGACTCGCGATGCTCACGATGAAGGCCATCTCGGCGTCATCCGTCGAGCCCGACCTCTGGGAGGTCGACCCCAACCTCCGGCCCGAGGGCAAGGACGGCGCCCTCGTCCGCACGCTCGATTCGCACGTGCAGTACTACGACCGGTGGGCGAAGAGCTGGGAGTTCCAGGCGCTGCTGAAGGCGCGCCCGCTCGCGGGTGACCGCGCGCTCGGGGCCCGCTACGTCGAAGCCGTCGCGCCGAAGGTCTGGTCGAGCGCATCGCGTGAGAACTTCGTCGAGTCGGTGCAGCGCATGCGGGAGCGCGTCACCGCGCACATCCCCGACGACGAGATCGACATCCAGGTGAAGCTCGGTCCGGGCGGATTGCGCGACATCGAGTTCACCGTGCAGCTCCTGCAGCTCGTGCACGGTCGAACCGACGCCTCGGTGCACCAGGCCGGCACGCTGCCCGCTCTCGCCGCCCTCGCCGATGCCGGTTACGTCGGACGCGTCGAGGCCGCGGAGTTCGCACACGACTACCGCGTGCTCCGCCTGCTCGAGCACCGTCTGCAGCTCGAGCGACTGCGGCGTACGCACCTGATGCCGCGCGGCGATGCCGAACTCCGCGTGATCGGGCGTGCGTCGGGGCTCGCTCCGAACGCCACGCAGCTTCGCGAGGTGTGGCAGTCGACGCGTCAGCGCGTGCGCGGTCTGCACGAGCGTCTCTTCTACCGACCGCTCCTCTCCGCCGTCGCCGCGCTTCCGTCGTCCGGGCTCAGCCTCACGAGCGAGCAGGCGGAAGACCGTCTGGCGGCGATCGGTTTCCGCGACCCGCGCGGTGCGCTCGCTCACATCGGTGCGCTGACCGCCGGGGTCTCGCGTCGCGCGACGATCCAGCGACACCTTTTGCCCGTCATGCTCGGTTGGTTCGCCGAGGGCGCCGATCCCGACTACGGGCTCCTCGCTTTCCGGCGACTGAGCGACAAGCTCGGCACGACGCACTGGTACCTGCGGCTCCTCCGTGACTCGTCCGAGGCCGGTCACCGGCTCACGCGTATTCTCGCCGGGTCGCGCTACGCGGGCGAGCTCCTGGAGCGCACACCCGAGTCGGTCGCCTGGCTCGAGGATGACGACGACCTGCGCCCTCGCACGCTCGCCGTCCTCTCTGAGGAGACCAAGGCCGTGGTCGCGCGTCACGGCACGGCCGAGGCTGCGGCGAAGGTGTTGCGCACGGCGCGCCGCCGTGAAGTGCTCCGGCTCGCCTTCGCCGCGATCCTCGAGCGGATCACGGTCGAGCAGCTCGGGCAGGCTCTCAGCGATGTCACCGAGAATCTGGTGCGCGGGCTCGTCGATGCCATTCGCGCCGAGGGGGCCGGCGAGTTCGCCGACGATGGAATCGAGTTCGCCGTCATCGGAATGGGCCGTTTCGGCGGTGCGGAACTCGGCTTCGGCTCCGACGCCGACGTCATGTATGTCTTCCGTCCCGGTCGCCTCGAGGGCGAAGCGGCTCAGCAGCGCGCGCAGAAGATCGTCTCGGAGCTCATCCGTCTCGGCAGCGACGCGCACCTCCCTCTCGACCTCGATGCCGACCTGCGACCCGAGGGGCGCAACGGTGTCCTCGCACGATCACTCGACGCCTACCGGTCGTACTACGAGCGCTGGTCGCTGACGTGGGAGGCGCAAGCGCTCCTTCGTGCCCGCGGGGTCGCCGGAGATTCGGCGCTCATCCGCGATTTCGAGGCCCTCGCCGACACCGTTCGCTACCCGGCGGAGATCGATGAGTCTGCCGTGCGCGAGGTGAAGCGCATCAAGGCCCGCGTCGAGAACGAGCGCCTCCCGCAGGGCGCGGATCCGACGCGCCATCTGAAGCTCGGGCGTGGTTCGCTGAGCGACGTGGAGTGGTTCGTGCAGCTCCTGCAGCTCGAGCACGCGTCATCCGTGCCCGCGCTCCGCACGACGTCGACGCTGGCCGCGCTGGCCGAGGCGGTCGAGGCGCAACTGATCACGCCAGACGATGCCGCGCTGCTTCGCGCAGCCTGGGTCTTCGCTTCGCGTGCGCGTTCGGCGCTCACACTCTGGCTCAACAAGACGACCGATGTGCTTCCCGTCGACCGCATTCAACTCGAAGGCGTCGCACGGCTCCTCGAATACCCGCCGGGCTCGGCGTCGATGCTCGAACAGGACTACCTGCAGATCACCCGTCGATCGCGTGCGGTCTTCGAGCGAGGCTTCTACGGAACCGTCGAGAGACACGAACCGTCGATCTGATCCGCGTCGTCACGCTCAGTCGTCGACGTCGATACCGAGGTTCGCGGCGATGAGGGGAGCGAGCAGGCTCAACTGCTCGGGGGTGACGATCGTGCCGCGCAGGCGGTCGACCCCGTTGACGACCGCGAGTCGAGCGCCCCGAAGATCGGTGTGCTCGAGCGTCGCGCCCGCCAGTTCGATCTGGTCGACGGATGTCCGCTCGAACGCGAGCCGCGACACGGTCGCCTGGCCGAGGTCGAGCTCGTCGATGGTGCAATCGACGAACCGGATGTCGGTGAAGGTCGCTCCGCGGAGGTTGACGAAACCGAGCTTGCAGTTCTCGAACAGCACGCTGCGCACCTCGGAACCGTAGAACTCGGCCGAGCCGATGCGGGAGTCACGCACCTCGACGTCGCGCCACGTGGAACGCCGTGCGGCGAGCACGGGCACGTTCCATCGCTCGATGACCGAGTCCGAGATTCGGGCGCCGGCGAGATCGACGTCGATCGCGGTGATCGATGCCAGTCGACACTCGCTCAGATTCGCCGATGCGAGCTCGATCGAGTCGAGCGTGAGGGCGTCGAGCTCGAAGCCGTCGAGGTGCGCGCCGCTCTCGATGTCGAGCGCGTCACCCGCGGTGAGGCCCTCGAGGCGGACAGGCGAGAGTCGAGGCGAACGGGTGGGGGGAGCGGTGCGTCGGTTCGTCATAGCCGGTTCAGCCTACGCGCGGCCGGTGACATCTCTCACACTGCGCGCGAGTATCCGTACAGCGCCCATCGGCGGCGTTCTCGTCGCCATACTGGAACTCGTGTCGCGACCACCACACTCCGAGGAGAAGCTCGCATGACCACACCGATCGATCGCCGAGTGCCGCTGCAGAGCGCGCCTAACCTGCGCGACCTCGGCGGTCTCGCAGCCGGTGACGGCACCGTGCGGTCCGGCGTCATCTATCGTTCGGCGACCCTGGCGCGGCTCGGCGGAGACGACCTCGTCGCGTTCGGCCGGCTGGGTATCGGCACCGTCTACGACCTGCGGACGGCTGCCGAACGAGCGGATGCACCCGACATCCTGCCCGACGGAGTGCGCTCGGTGGGACTCGACGTGCTCGCCGACAGCACGACGGATGTCGCGGCGAGCGTCGGTCAGCTCGCGAGCGATCCGGCCGGCCTCGCGGCATCCCTCAGCGATGGGCGAGGAGTCGCCCTCATGCGTGAGTCGTACCGGAACATCGTGAGCCTCCCCTCGGCACTCGCGGCGTATCGCGCCTTCTATCTCGATTTGATCGACGGCGATCGCGCGGGTGCCGCTCTCTTCCACTGCACGACGGGCAAGGACCGCACCGGGTGGGCTGCGGCGTCACTCTTGCTCCTCCTCGGCGTCGACCCCGACGACGTGCTCGTCGACTATCTCGAGACCAACGCCGACCTGTTGCCCGCGCTCGCACCGGTGCTCGACGCCGCGGCGGCGCACGGAGTCGACCGCGAACTCTTGCTCCCGGTGCTCGGCGTGCGCGGCGAGTACCTCGATGCGGCCCTCGATGAGATGCGATCGCGCTTCGGTGACATCGAGGGCTACGCCCGGGACGGTCTCGGCCTCACGACCGAGCAACTCGACGCGCTCCGTGCGCGGTTCGTCGATGAGGAGCCCGACACCGTGAACGCCGGGCGCGGACCGCTGAAGCTCTGCCCGACAGGTCGCGGGCCCGGCGTCGAATAGCATTCGAGCATGACGAATACGCCTCCGATCGATGATGTCCCGATTTCCGGCGAGGCGGTGCGGCTGGGTCAGTTCGTGAAGTTCGCGGGCCTGCTCGACACCGGCGGCGACGTGAAAGAAGCCATCATCGACGGCTACGTGACCGTGAACGGCGAGGTCGATCGGCGTCGGGGGCGCCAGCTCCAGTTCGGAGATGTCGTCGGCTACGACGGTCGGCAGTTACGTGTAAGTCGCTAGCGCAACGACAGAACCCCGGCCTCGCCGGTCTCGATGTAGAGATCCAGCGAGAACCGGGGTTCATCGGTCGTCTGAGTACGACAGAGGGGCGTGGCCGGATGGCCACGCCCCTCTGTCACGTCAGGTGACTAGACGCCGTAGTACAGCTCGAACTCGAACGGGTGGGGACGCTGAGCCAGCGGCTTCAGCTCCTTCTCGCGCTTGTAGTCGATCCAGGTCTCGATGAGCTCCTTGGTGAACACGCCGCCCTCGAGGAGGAAGTCGTGGTCGGCCTCGAGAGCGAGGAGGGCCTCGCCGAGCGAACCGGGAACCTGGGGGATGGACTTGGCCTCCTCGGGGGGAAGCTCGTAGAGGTCCTTGTCGACGGGCTCGTGCGGCTCGATGCGGTTCTTGATTCCGTCGAGGCCGGCCATGAGCTGCGCGGCGAAGGCGAGGTACGGGTTGCCCGAGGCGTCCGGCGCGCGGAACTCGATGCGCTTGGCCTTGGGGTTCGTTCCCGTGATGGGGATGCGGATCGAGGCCGAACGGTTACCGGCCGAGTAGACCAGGTTGACGGGGGCTTCGAAGCCGGGCACGAGGCGGTGGTACGAGTTGACCGTCGGGTTCGTGAACGCGAGCACGGCGGGAGCGTGCTTCAGCAGGCCACCGATGTACCAGCGGGCGATGTCGGAGAGACCGCCGTAGCCGGCCTCGTCGTAGAACAGCGGCTTGCCGTCGTTCCAGAGCGACTGGTGGGTGTGCATGCCCGAACCGTTGTCGCCGAAGAGCGGCTTCGGCATGAACGTCGCGGTCTTGCCCCACTGCTCGGCCGTGTTCTTGACGATGTACTTGAACTTCAGGATGTCGTCGGCCGAGTGGACCATGGTGTCGAAGCGGTAGTTGATCTCCGCCTGTCCGCCGGTGCCGACCTCGTGGTGCGCGCGCTCGAGGATGAGGCCCGCGTCGATGAGCTTGAGCGAGATGTCGTCGCGCAGGTCGGCCTGCTTGTCGACGGGGCTCACGGGGAAGTAGCCACCCTTGTAGGGCGTCTTGTTGGCGAGGTTTCCGCCCTCTTCCTTGCGGCCGGTGTTCCAGGCGCCCTCTTCGGAGTCGACGCTGTAGAAGCTCGAGCGCTGGTCGACGTTGTAACGAACGTCGTCGAAGATGTAGAACTCGGCCTCGGGGGCGAAGAACGCGGTGTCGGCGATGCCGGTCGAGGCGAGGTACTTCTCAGCTTTCTTGGCGACCTGACGCGGGTCCTTCGAGTAGATCTCACCGTTGCGCGGGTTGTAGATGTCGAAGACCATGATGAGCGTGCGCTCGACGCGGAAGGGGTCGATGTACGCGGTCGACACGTCAGGGATGAGCTGCATGTCGGACTCGTGGATGTTGGCGAAGCCGCGGATCGACGAACCGTCGAACAGCTGACCGACGGTGAAGAACTCCTCGTCGACCGTCGAGGCCGGGATGTTGAAGTGCTGCTGCACACCCGGGAGGTCGGTGAAGCGGATGTCGAGGAACTTGACGTCCGTCTCCTTGATGAACGTAAGGACTTCGGATGAATCACTGAACATGTGACGTATCTCCAAGAGTGTGCGGAATCTGGATGATTGGCGTGTTCAGACGAAGGCCTGGGCTGCCGAGTCCGACGCTAACGCCCAGGGGTTTCCCTGCCGTGTCGCAATTGTTTCCGCCATGTTACGCGATGCCCCGACGGTAGAATTTCACGAGTGAGCTCCTCAGGATCGAAACCCACCACCTTCGGCGAACTGGCACCGAGCCGTTGGCCGGGGGAGCGACTCGGCCTTCCCGAGCGGGGTCAGCACTCCGTCGCTCGCGTCGGGCGACGGATCGCGGCGCTCGTCGTCGACTACGGCCTGGCGGTCGTGATCGCGCTGCTGTTCGCGCCGTACGAGTCCGCAGCGCACTCGCTCATCACGATCGGTGTCTTCGCGCTCATGCAGATGATCTTCATCCCCACGATCGGCGGCAGCATCGGACACCGCCTGCTCGGCATGCGCATCGTGCCGATCAGCGGAGGGTGGGTCGGCCTGTGGCGACCCGTCGTCCGATCGCTGCTTCTCGCCATCGTCATCCCGGCTCTCGCCTGGGATTCCGACCAGCGCGGCTTCCACGACAAGGTCGCAGGAACCGTCCTCATCCGGGCCTGACGCCCGGCGGTGCTGATCGAGAGATCAGCGCCGAGCGATCAGCGGATCTTGCCGCGCTGCGGGCGCGCGCGCAGCGGGTCGATACCCTTGGGGATCGGCAGCTGCGTCTGGAGCGAGTTCAGACGATTGTTGACCGCGACGACCTCGGGCTTCGTGATCGCCTTCTTGGTCTTCTTGAGCGCCGGGCCCAAGCGGTGCAGTTCGACCTCGCCGGCACCGTGGCCGACGGCGATCGTCGATACGGGAACGTTGGGGAGGATGCGCGCGACCTTCCGCTTCTCCTCCTCGAGCATGCGCTGGGTACGCGTCTGCGGGCCCTCGCTGATGAGCACGACACCACCGCGGCCGACGGCGCGGTAGACGGCGTCCTGGGTCTTGGCGTTGACGGCGACGGGCATCTCGTTGCCGATCCAGCCGCGACGCAGGCCGCTCTTCAGCACGGCACCCACGGCGCCCGGCTGCCCGTCGATCTGCGAGTAGGCGGCGCGCTCGGCGCGACGACCCAGGATGATCATCGCGACGAGGATGCCGGCGAGGAGGCCGGCGATGACCCAGAGGGCGATCGTGAAGCCGTTGCCTCCGCTGAGCAGGATGCCGACGCCCACTCCGAGGATGATCGGGCCGACGAGGCCCAACAGAATCCACCACTGCGCCTTCGAGTCGTAGCGACGGGTCATCTGGAAGACCTGCCACATCTGCTTGATGCGACCGGGTTCCTTCGTCACGGAGGACGACTCCTTCTTGCGTGCCATGCCGACAAGAATACCGGGGCCGGAGGATCGTGCCGACCGTGTTCGCCGACCGCGTGGAGACACGCGCCGGTGTCATCCCACCGCCTGGGGAAAACCGCCCTCCTCGACATTCAGGTGCGACAACCGGTCGGGGATCGGACGCCCGCTCCGGCGCATCGCCTTCGCCCAGAGTCTGCCTGCGCGATAGGACGAGCGCACGAGCGGGCCGGAGAGCACGCCGGCGAATCCGATGGCCTCGGCCTCCGCGCTCAACTCGACGAACTCCTCGGGGCGCACCCAGCGAGCGACGGGCAGATGGCGGGGGCTCGGGCGCAGGTACTGGGTGATCGTGATGATGTCGGCGCCGGCCTCGTGCAGATCGCGGAGTGCTGTCGACACCTCGTGCCGCTCCTCGCCCATGCCGAGGATGAGGTTCGACTTCGTGATGAGTCCCGCGTCCCGAGCTTGGGTGATGACGTCGAGCGAGCGCTCGTAGCGGAATGCGGGTCGGATCCGCTTGAAGATGCGAGGGACCGTCTCGACGTTGTGCGCGAACACCTCGGGACGTGCGGAGAACACCTCGCCGAGAAGTGCGGGATTGCCCGAGAAGTCGGGTACGAGGATCTCGACCCCAGTGCCGGGGTTCGCGTCGTGGATGCGCCTGATCGTCTCGGCGTAGAGCCAGGCGCCCTCATCGGGGAGGTCGTCACGAGCGACTCCCGTCACCGTCGCGTAGCGCAGCTGCATCGTCGCGACCGATTCCGCGACCCGCCGCGGCTCGTCGATGTCGTAGTCGGCGGGCTTGCCCGTGTCGATCTGGCAGAAGTCGCATCGGCGAGTGCATTGCGAGCCGCCGATCAGGAAGGTCGCTTCGCGATCCTCCCAGCACTCGAAGATGTTGGGGCATCCGGCTTCCTGGCACACCGTGTGCAATTCCTCGCCTTTCACGAGGTCCTGGAGTCGACGGTATTCCGGCCCCATCTTCGCGCGGGTCTTGATCCATTCCGGCTTCTTCTCGATGGGCGTCTCCGAGTTGCGGATCTCGAGGCGGAGCATGCGACGCCCGTCGGGCGCGGCGGTCATGCGGTCACCGCCAGTACGGAGCGGAACGCGTTCTCGACGTGTTGGATCATGTCGCCGGGGGAGACGCGACGGCCGAGGACGCGCGAGATGGTCGTCACCCCTGCATCACGGATGCCGCACGCGATGATGCTGTCATAGGGATCGAGCGAGTTGTCGCAGTTGAGCGCGAAGCCGTGCATGCTCACCCCCTCGGCGATCCGCACTCCGATCGCGGCGATCTTGTCCTCGTGGCCGGCGGGACCGAACCAGACCCCGCTTCGCCCGGGAACACGCACACCGGCGACCCCGATGTCGGCGAGGGCGATGATTAGGACCTCTTCGAGTCGGCGCACGTGGGCGACGACGTCCACCGGTTCGGGAAGGCGCACGATGGGATACCCGATCAGCTGCCCGGGCCCGTGCCAGGTGATCTTGCCGCCTCGATCGACGTCGATGACGGGTGTGCCGTCGGTCGGTCTCTCGTCGGGCGACGTGCGTCGGCCCGCGGTATAGACGGAGGGGTGCTCCAGAAGGAGGACGGTGTCGGGGCTTTCGCCCGCGACGACCGCGCGATGGACGGCGCGCTGAAGGTCGAGACCCTCTCGGTACGGCACGGAGTTGGCGCTTAGCCCCGCGACGACGAAGTCGAGCATGACATCAGTCTAGGAGCCTCGTCTCGTCCTCCACAGCGCAGGCGTAACCGTTCACGTGCACAGATCGTCACCGCCCGAGCGGTGGACGCTGCGGCACGCTGTGAGGCTGTCCGACGTGGGCAGACGACGAGTGGATGACAGGGGCGGGCGCGACACGGATGCATCGGCGGGTGGCCCCGTGCCGGCGACGATCGCCGGCTATCGCGTCGTCAGGCGGCTCGGCGCGGGAGGGCGGGTCGAGGTGTACCTGGCACGGCGAGATGATGCTCCCGATGAGGAGCCCGTCGCTGTGCGGGTGTATCGCAGGGCGGACGACGACGTGACGGCCCTCGAACTCGAAGCCCTCGATCGTGTCGACGGTCGAGGATGGCCGCGCCTCATCGACCTCAGCAGCATGCCGGACGGCCGCCTGTGCGTGGTGCAGGAGGTCTTCGGCGGGCCGTCTCTCGCGTCGATCCTCCACCAGAGGAGGCTCTCCGTGAACGAAGCCGTAACGGTCTCCGCCTCGCTCGTCCAAGCCGTCGCCGCCCTCCACGCCGTCGGCTTCGTCTACGGTCGGATGCGTTCGTCGGCGGTGCAGTTCTCCGCCGACGGCCGACCGGCGTTCGTGGGCGCGGGTGCCGTCGTCCGGCACGCGCTGCCCGACGGCACGAGCGATCTCGGCGCCGTTCGCGCCGACCATGAGCATCTCGCCGAACTGCTCGACGGCGTCTGGGCGGGCATCGAGCGCGCACCCGGCGCCGTCGCACCGGCGGAATGGCTACGCGAGCGGATCGCCACGCGGCCGTTCGTCGCGTGCCTCGCCGAACTGGAGCGGGTCGTGTTCGACATCGCGTCGCCCGCCGCGGTCGATCTGAATCCGGTGGTGCACCCTGAGCCTGTTCCGGTCACGCGACGGTCGACGAAATCGGCAGCGACGATCGCACCGACGGCGCGAGCGCGGTCCGTCGTTCCGGACGATCTGCTCGAGACGATCGCGGCGCTCCTCGAGACGTCATGGGTCGCTGCGGCTCGAACACGACTGAGTCGCCTGCTCGCAGCGCGCCGACCCGTCGTGATCGTCGGCGCATGCATCGCGGCGGCGAGCTCCGTCGTGCTCCTCACCGTGGTGCCTCCGAGCTCGCCCGCGGTGGATGCCGCGAGCGAGTCGTCGAGCGTCGTCACCGAGCCATCGGAAGCGCCGAAGCCGCAGCAGACGAGCGCCGGCGCGCGCGGTACGGAGATCGCTGAGAAGGCCACCGACGACGCCGTCACCGCACTCCGCGGGCTTCTCGAGCGTCGCGCCGAGTGCAGGGCGGAACTATCGGTGAGCTGCCTCGAGGCGATCGAGCAGCCGGGATCGGCCATTCTCGACGCGGATCGCCGAGCGATCATCGCCGCTCAGAACGGTGAACAGATCGACGAGTTGCCTCGCACGTGGGAGGCGGAGATCCGGGTCACGGGAACCATGGGCGAAGCCGTGCTCCTGTCGATCGATGCTCTGCCGGGAGACAGCGAACCGGCCTCGGCCCTCATCGTGAGGGGCGAGGCCGGTTGGCGTCTGCGAGAGATCTTCGCGGAGTGATCAGAGACCGAGGTCGCCCTCGAAGTCGCCCTCTTCGAGGCGAGCCTTGATCGTGGTGAGGAAGCGAGCGGCATCCGCACCGTCGATGATGCGGTGGTCGTACGAGAGGGCCAGGTAGACCGTCGAACGAATACCGATCGAGTCGAATCCGTCTTCGCTCACGACGACGGGCTTCTTGACGACGACACCGGTGCCGAGGATCGCGCTCTGCGGCAGGAACACGACGGGCGTGTCGAACAGCGCGCCGCGCGAGCCCGTGTTGGTGAGCGTGAAGGTGCCGCCGGCGAGCTCGTCGGGCTTCAGCTTGTTGTCGCGCGTGCGAGCGGCGAGGTCGGCGATCTGGGCGGCGAAGCCCGCGATGTCGAGGTCGCCCGCGTTGCGGATCACCGGTGTGAGGAGACCGCGCTCGGTGTCGACCGCGATCGAGATGTTCTCGCTCTCGGGGTAGACGATCGAGTCGCCGTCGACGGTCGAGTTGATGATCGGGTACGCCTTGAGCGCCTCAGCCGCAGCGAGACCGAAGAACGGCAGGAAGGACAACTTGTTGCCGGTCTTCTGGAGGAATTCGCCCTTGACCTTGTCACGGAGGCGAGCGACGCGAGTCACGTCGACCTCGACGACCGTGGTGAGCTGAGCCGTCGACTGCATCGACGCCACAGCGCGCTCGGCGACGACCTTGCGAAGACGCGTCATGGCGACGGTCGTGCCACGCAGAGGCGAGATCGGTGCGGCTTCGCGGGCCGGAGCCGACGAACCCGACTGGGCTGCGAGCACGTCCTGCTTGCGGATGCGTCCGCCGACGCCGGTGCCGGTGACGTTGGCCAGATCGACGCCCTGCTCGTTGGCGAGCTTGCGCACGATCGGAGTGACGTATCCGCTCGTAGCAGCGTGCGAACCCGTTGCGGCCGGTGCGGGTGCGGCAGCAGCGGCGGGCGCCGGTGCAGCAGCCGGTGCCGGTGCGGCAGCCGGAGCGGCAGCCGGTGCCGGTGCGGCAGCCGGAGCGGCGGGTGCCGGCGCGGCGGCCGGGGGAGCAGCGGCCGGTGCCGGTGCCGCGGCGGGCGCCGGTGCGACAGGAGCCGGAGCAGCGGGTGCGGCCGGCGCCTCGGGCTCGGGCGCGGCGGGTGTCTCAGCGGCGGGAGCCTCAGCAGCAGGTGCTTCAGCCGGTGCCTCGGCGGGAGCTGCCGGTGCCTCCTCTGCGGGGGCGTCAGCGGATCCGCTGCCGTCGCCGATCGTGACGAGGGCGGTTCCCACCTCGACGGTCTCGTCCTCCTGGACGAGGATCGCCTCGATGACGCCGGCGACCGGCGAGGGGATCTCGGTGTCGACCTTGTCGGTCGATACCTCGAGCAGGGGCTCGTCGACCTCGACGCGGTCGCCCACGTTCTTCAGCCAGCGGGTGACCGTGCCTTCCGTGACACTCTCTCCGAGTGCCGGGAGGCTGACGGATTCGCTCATGCGATTGTCTCCTTCACAGCGTGTGACGCTTCTTAGCTTATTAGTCGGTGCCGGCGGGCCGGCGGATCAGATCGCGTGGAGCGGCTTGCCGGCGAGCATGAGGAATGCCTCGCCGAGAGCCTCGTTCTGGGTGGGGTGCGCGTGGATGAACGGCGCGATGTCTTCGGGGTACGCCTCCCAGTTCACAGCGAGCTGGGCTTCGCCGATGAGCTCACCGACGCGTGCACCGATCATGTGGACGCCGAGCACGGGGCCGTCGTTCACGCGGACCACCTTGATGGAGCCTGCGGTTCCGATGATGTGGCTCTTGCCGTTGCCCGCGAGGTTGAAGTCGTAGGTCGAGATCGCGTCGGCGCCGTACTTCTCGGCGGCCTTCGCCGTCGTGAGACCGACGGAGGCGACCTCGGGGTCGCTGTAGGTGACCTTGGGGATGTTGGCGTCTTCGACGACGATCGGGTTGAGACCGGCGATCTCTTCCGCGACGAAGATTCCCTGCTGGAAGCTGCGGTGCGCGAGCTGCAGGCCGGGGACGATGTCGCCGACGGCGTAGACGCCGGGGATGTTGGTCGCGAGGCGCTCGTCGGTGATGACGAATCCGCGGTCGAGCGTGATGCCGACCTCGTCGTAGCCGAGGCCCGACGTCGAGGGGCCACGACCGACGGCGACGAGGAGCAGGTCGGCCTCGATCGTCTTTCCGTCTTCGAGGGTGACGACGACACCGGACTCGTTCTGGGTCACGCCCTGGAATCGAACGCCGAGCGAGAACTCGATGCCGCGCTTGCGGAACGCACGCTCGAACTGCTTGGAGATCGACTCCTCCTCGTTGGGGACGAGGTGGGGGAGCGCTTCGATGATGGTGACGTCGGCACCGAACGACTTCCAGACGCTCGCGAACTCGACGCCGATGACGCCGCCGCCGAGGATGGCGACCTTGTTCGGCACGAAGTCGAGCTCGAGTGCCTGCTCGCTCGTGATGACGCGGCCGCCGATCTCGAGGCCGGGGAGCGAACGCGAGTACGACCCGGTCGCGAGGATGACGTGCTTGCCCACGATGCGGTCGTCGCCGACCTGGACCGTGGTGGGGGAGACGAGCTTGCCTGCGCCCTCGATGACGGTGATGCCGCGAGCCTTGATCAGGCCCTGGAGGCCCTTCCACTTGCTCGAGACGATGCCCTCGCGGTACGAGGTCACAGCCGAGATGTCGATTCCCTCGAACGTGGCGTTGACGCCGTACTTCTCCGACTCGCGGGCCACGTCGGCGACCTCGGCGGAGTGGAGGAGGGCCTTCGTCGGGATGCAACCCCGGTGCAGACACGTTCCGCCGAGCTTGTCCTTCTCGACGAGTCCGACGGTGAAGCCCAACTGGACGGCGCGCAGCGCGGCTGCATAGCCACCGCTTCCGCCGCCGAGAACGACGATGTCGAAGTTCTGCTCTGACACTCGGTTATCTCCCTCGCGCATAGATATGCGACGCACCGTGCCCTAGCGGATGGTGACCCGCAGGCACGCGGTCTTCGGCGAGCGTTTCTCGCCCCTACGACCTTACTACCTGCACGAATTGACTCAGGCCAGCACACGGGTGCGACGAGCGCATGTCTGGTCGTGTTCGCTCAGAGCTTGCCGCGCTCGGTCGGGGGGCCTTCCCCCGTCGGTACGATGGGGGAATGCGTGATCCTCGGGGCCTCTACGACCTCAACTCCGACGTCGTGGTGCCGACCGGACTGCATCTCGTCGCGGCACTTACGGGCTTTGCGGATGCCGGGGGCGCCGTCTCCCAGTTCTCCAGCTATCTGCTGGACACGCTCGACACCGAGGTCGTCGCCCAGTTCGATCCCGACGAACTGCTCGACTACCGAGCGCGTCGACCGATCATCTACTTCGACCAGGACCACCTGACGGGTTACGAACCCGCTCGCCTGAGCCTCGACCTCGCGCGCGACGAACTCGGGCGGCCGTTCCTCCTCCTCTCGGGGTTCGAGCCCGACTTCCAGTGGAATCGCTTCTCGGCCGCCGTCATCGGTCTCGTCGAGTCGCTCGGTGTCGCATCGACGACGTGGGTCCATTCGATCCCCATGCCGGTGCCGCACACGCGCCCGATCGGCGTGACCGTGAGCGGCAACCGCAGCGACCTGATCGACTCCATGTCGGTCTGGCGTCCGCACACGCAGGTGCCCTCGAACGCACTGCACCTCATCGAGTACCGGCTCCAGTCGCTCGACCACCCGACGGTGGGCTTCGTGCTCCTCATTCCGCACTACCTCGCCGACACCGAGTACCCGGCGGCAGCCGTCGCGGCACTCGAGAGCATCAGCGCCTCGACGGGGCTCATCTTCCCGACCGACGAGCTCCGCGCTCAGGGGCGTGAGTTCCTCGCACGCATCGACGATCAGGTCGCGGAGAACGGCGAGCTCGCGAAGCTCGTCGGAACACTCGAGGAGCGGCACGACGCCTATATGGAGGGCACGACGCTGCGTTCTCCGTTGACGGACGAGGACGGCGAGCTGCCGTCCGCCGACGAGATCGCGGCCGAGCTCGAGAAGTTCCTGGCCTTCCGACGCGGGAGCGATGACGAGCCCCCGCTCGCCTCGTGAACAGTAGGCGCGCCCGCGTCGTCATCGCTGTTGCCGCCTTCGCCTATGTGATCGCGGTCCTGCAACGGACATCCCTCGGGGTCGCCGGGGTCGCGGCAGCCGATCGGTTCCAGGTCTCGGCAGCCCTCCTGTCGACGCTCGCCGTCGTGCAGCTGGCGGTCTACGCGGGCATGCAGATTCCCGTCGGCGTGCTGATCGACCGCCTGGGGCCTCGCGTGCTCATGCTCTCGGGGCTCTTCGTGATGATCGTCGGGCAGACGACTCTCGCTCTGTCGACGGAGATCGGCTGGGCGATCGCGGGCCGGGTGCTCGTCGGCGCGGGCGATGCGACGATCTTCGTCTCGATGATGCGCCTGGTCGCCTCGTGGTTCAGCGGTCGGATCGTGCCCCAGCTCTCGCAATGGGTCGGTAACACCGGGCAGCTCGGTCAACTGCTGTCCGCGGTGCCGCTCGCGTTCGTCCTTCGTGAGTTCGGCTGGAGCGCCGCGTTCCTCTCGGCCGCCTCGCTCGCTCTGCTCGCCTTCGCGCTCGTTTTCTTCGTCGTCGCCGACCACCCCCGCGGGGCGCCGGACGAACGGGCGGATGTCTCGTGGCGCGACGCGATGAGGGAGCTGGGCCGCGCCCTGAAGCGCCCGGGAACGCGCCTCGGCTTCTGGGCTCACTTCGTCACCCAGTCGTCGGGCACCGTCTTCGCCCTGTTCTGGGGATTCCCCTTCCTCGTCTACGCGGTCGGCCTCTCGGAGCAGGTGGCGGCGTGGCTGCTCGTCCTGCTGACCGGGTCGGGGCTCGTCATCGGCCCCGTGCTCGGCGTGCTCACCGCTCGCTACCCCAACCGCCGGAGCAATGTCGTGCTCGGCATCGTCGCGGCGATGGGCGTCGCGTGGGCCGTCGTGCTCCTCTGGCCGGGCGTGCCTCCGACGTGGCTCCTCGCCGCCCTCATCATCGTCATCGGCGTGGGCGGTCCGGGCTCGATGATCGGATTCGACTACGCGCGCACGTTCAATCCCGCCCGCAGTCTCGGGTCGGCGAACGGCATCGTGAACGTCGGCGGTTTCTCCGCGAGCTTCCTCATCATGCTGCTCGTCGGAATCATCCTCGACGCGCTCGACCACGCCCGGGTGGCGACCGGTCTCGAGAGCAATCTGTATGCGCTCGACTCGTTCCGTGTCGCGCTGTCGGTGCAGTTCGTGGTCGTGGGCGCGGGCGTCGTCGGACTCCTCATCGCTCGACGGCGCACACGGGCGGCTGTTCTCGAGCAGGAGGGAATAGCCGTGGCGCCCCTGTGGGTTGCAGTTGTCAGGGCCTGGAAGGGCCGCAACGGCCGCTGAAGCGGCTCACCGGGCGACGAGCGTCGCCGTCACGGGTTATAATTGAAGCAGGACCCGTTCACGTCCGCGTGGCAGCGACTTTCGCAGCCAGATCTCCGCGGACTTGACATGGGTCTTCGTAATGTCACTTTTACCACTGGCCGGATCGATTCCGGCGAAGCTGCATCATCCCGAGACTGCAGCGTTGAGAGGTTTTCGAATGGCGACTGCCACCACTAAATCCGCCGCACCGACGTCTGAGGCCGCCGAGCCCGAGACCGTTGCAGCGACGAAGGCCCCGGCAAAGAAGCCGGCGGCGAAGAAGGCGCCCGCGCGGAAGCCGGCGGCGTCCGAAGGCAAGCCCGCGACCGAGACGAAGCCGACGCGCGCTCGTGCGGCGAAGAAGACCGCTTCGTCCGACGAGTCGCCCGAGGGTGAAGACGACGACGAGGGCGACTCCGACGAGCCGACCGTTGTCGTCGACGTCGAGGTCGGCACCGACGACTCGACGGACGACTCCGACGACGACGAGGCGAAGCCCGCGATCCCCGTAGAACCGCACCCGACCGGCGCGATCGTTCTGCGTGCCGTCGACGACGAAGACGAAGTCCCCGTCTACTCGGCTCAGATCACCGGCGCCACGGCCGACCCCGTCAAGGACTACCTGAAGCAGATCGGAAAGGTCGCGCTCCTGAACGCGGCCGAAGAGGTCGAGCTCGCCATGCGCATCGAGGCGGGTCTCTTCGCCGAAGAGAAGCTGGCGCACATGGCTGACGCCGAGAAGCGCTCGCAGCTCGGCCGCGAGCTCCAGTGGGTCGCGCGCGACGGCCAGCGTGCCAAGTCGCACCTCCTCGGAGCCAACCTCCGTCTCGTCGTGTCGCTCGCGAAGCGCTACACGGGTCGCGGCATGCAGTTCCTCGACCTCATCCAGGAGGGAAACCTGGGTCTCATCCGTGCAGTCGAGAAGTTCGACTACACGAAGGGCTTCAAGTTCTCGACCTACGCCACGTGGTGGATCCGTCAGGCGATCACGCGCGCGATGGCCGACCAGGCCCGCACGATCCGCATCCCCGTGCACATGGTCGAGGTCATCAACAAGCTCGCTCGCGTGCAGCGCCAGATGCTCCAGGACCTGGGCCGCGAACCCACGCCTGAAGAGCTGAGCCGTGAGCTCGACATGACTCCTGAGAAGGTCATCGAGGTCCAGAAGTACGGTCGCGAGCCCATCTCGTTGCACACGCCACTCGGTGAAGACGGCGACAGCGAGTTCGGCGACCTCATCGAGGACACCGAGGCCGTCGTCCCCGCCGACGCCGTCGGCTTCACGATGCTGCAGAAGCAGCTCGAGAGTCTGCTCGACTCGCTGTCGGAGCGTGAGGCGGGTGTCATCCGCATGCGCTTCGGTCTCGGGGACGGCATGCCGAAGACGCTCGACCAGATCGGTGACACGTTCGGCGTGACGCGTGAGCGCATCCGCCAGATCGAGTCGAAGACGATGGCGAAGCTCCGCCACCCGTCGCGGTCGCAGTCGCTGCGCGACTACCTCGAGTAGGAGAGCAGTGCGGTACGCTCCGGCGGTCGCCGTCGGCCGAGTGGTGCGCGTCCTCGCGCGCCTGCGAAAGCCGGGCGGCGGTTCGGCGGTGCCCGGCCTCGTGGTCAATCGGATCGCACCGGGGTACCTTCCGGCGACCCTCGGAGGGTTCCGAGACGGGCTCCTCATCGTCTCGGGATCGAGCGGTAAGTCGACGACGACGAAGATGCTCGTGGCCGTTCTGCGTGCCCACGGCCTCTCGGTCTTCACGAACCCGTCGACCGCGAACATCAGTCAGGGGCTGACCTCGGCGCTGCTCGAGCAATCGGATTGGCGGGGCCGCGTGCCCGGCGACATCGGCGTGCTCGAGATGGACGAGGGGCACGGTGCGCTCGTCATGCGAGGGATCGACGCACGTACGGTGACTCTCACGAACATCATGGTCGACCAGATCGACCGGTTCCACGACTCCGAGATGGTCGCCGGCATGCTCGGCCGCATCGCCGGCCGAGCTCGTGAATCCGTCGTGATCAACGCGGACGACGCGTATCTCGAGACCCTCGCCGATCGTGTGGTCGACGGCATCGCCGTGCATCGGTTCGGTGTCTCCGCCGAGGTGCTCGCGAGTGCGCCCCGCGGACTCGGGTACACGCAGACAACCGACGCTCGCCTCACGCCGGGCGAGGGAGTGCGCGTCGAGTCGGTCGTCGATCGTTCGACGGTCCTCACATCGCGCGGCGACGAGATCGTCGTCGGGCTCCCAGCCCGAGGCATCCACTACGCGGTCGACGCCGCTGCAGCCTATGCGACGGCGGAGGCCGTGCTCGGCGAGCGGTTCTCCTCGGAGATCGCGGCGAAGGCCCTCACCGACATCCCCGCCGTCTTCGGCCGCGGTGAGCGGACGACCGTTCGCGGTCAGCTCGTCGAGTTCGTGCTCGTGCAGAACCCGGCGAGCTTCCAACTGAACGTCGACAGCATCGCACCCGGCACGAGCCCCATCCTCTTCGCCATGGGCTCCGATGTGCGCGATCCGTCGTACTTCTGGCCCGTGGATCCGTCGAGCCTCGGACGCGTGGCGATCGTGAGCGGATCGAAGGCCGACGAAGCCGCTCTCCACCTCGTGTACGGGGGAGTAGCGGTCGATCGGATCGAGCACGATCTCCACCGCGCGATCGACGACTTCCTCGCTCTACCGACCCCCGAGGTCGGAGTGAAGACGATCGTCTTCACCGCCGACTCGATGCGGCGTGCACGCGCCCACCTCGGAATGACGGAGACCGCATGACCCTCGAGATCGTTTCGCTGCTCCCGTCGCTGCTCAACACCAACGGTGACGCGGAGAACGCGCGCGTGCTCCTGCGCCGTGCGGAGTGGGCGGGGATCGACGCTCGCGTCAGTACCGTCGAGCGCGCGGCCGAGCTTCCGAGCGAACCCGACCTCGTCGTCATCGGATCGGGAAGCGACGCGAGTCTCGGGGAGGCGCGACTGCGACTGTTCGACATGCTCGACGAGTTGCGCCGCTGGGGTACCGATCGAGTGGGTGTGCTCGCCGTCGGAACCGGCTGGGAGCTCCTCAGCTGGGGTATCGAGTTCGCCTCGGGCGAGCAGCTCGAGGGCCTGGGCGTGCTGCCCGGTCGAGCCGTTCCCCGCGTCGAGGGGCGTGTCACCGGTGATCTCGTCATCACGCGCAAGGGTGCCCGACTCGTCGGGTTCGAGAACCACGAGCGCGACTACGTCGGCGCCGAGGCATCACCGCTTGGCCGTGTCGTCGCCGGCGCGGGCAACGGCCGCGGATCCGCCCAGGAAGGCGTCGTCACGGGAACCGTGATCGGCACGCACCTGCACGGACCGGTGCTCGCGAAGAACCCGACGCTCGCTGATCAGATGCTGACGACAGCGGCCGAGCGACGAGGTATCGAGTACCAGGTCGGCTCGGCCGCGGTGAAAGTCGACGACTTCGCGAAGGGAGCGCGGAACGCTGTTCTGCGTTCCCTGTCTCTTCCCGAAGACTGAATCGGGTCTACGGCTTCGAGTCTCCGAGAAGCCGAGCCGACTCGTCGTGCCAGCTGTGGGCGATCTGCGAGAGCTTCTCCTGGTACTTGCGCCCGTGGTGAGCGCAGAAGAGAAGTTCGCCGCTGTTGACGACGACCCGGATGTACGCCTGTGCTCCGCAGCTGTCGCAGCGGTCGAGCGCAGTGAGTTCGTGCGGGGTCTCGAGTTCGTCGACGGAACCGTTCGTGCTGGTGAACTGAGTCATGGTGCCTCCTCCGTCGTGCGTCCCGGGATTTCGGGTTCATCAATGTAAACACGTGGACCGTTGACCCTATGCCACATCTCGGGGCATTTCGCTGTGCGCGTAGTCGATCGGCGGCGGTCGGGTGTCGGTGCGCCTCACGCGCGGGGGCGCGAACTAGGCTCGTCAATCGTGAACTCCGACTACTCCGCACGCCACCTCTCCGTCCTTGAGGGTCTCGAGGCTGTGCGCAAACGACCGGGAATGTACATCGGTTCGACCGATGCCCGCGGTCTCATGCACTGCCTCTGGGAGATCATCGACAACTCGGTCGACGAGGCCCTCGCCGGACACGGTGACCGCATCGACGTCGTGCTCCACCCCGATGGCAGTGTCGAGGTGCGTGACACCGCGCGCGGCATCCCCGTCGATGTCGAGCCGAAGACGGGTCTCACCGGTGTCGAGGTCGTGTTCACCAAGCTCCACGCGGGCGGCAAGTTCGGATCCGGATCGTACGCGTCGTCCGGCGGTCTCCACGGCGTGGGAGCCTCGGTCGTCAACGCGCTGTCGGAGCGGCTCGACGTCGAGGTCGATCGCGACGGCAAGACGTACACGATGTCGTTCCACCGTGGTGAGCCCGGGACGTTCGCCGACACGGGCGCGCCGAGCCCTGATGCTCCGTTCACCCCGTTCGAGAAGTCGAGCACGCTGCGCGTCGTCGGCAAGGTCGCCAAGGGCGTCACGGGAACGCGTGTGCGGTACTGGGCCGACCGTCAGATCTTCACGCGCGGCGCCGAGTTCCAGGTCGAGGAGCTCCTCGGACGCGCTCGACAGACTGCCTTCCTCGTGACCGGTCTCGGCATCGAGATCGCCGACGAGCGTCTCGAGGAACGCGAGGTCCACTCGTTCCGCTACGACGGGGGCATCGCGGAGTTCGTCGACTACCTCTCCGTCGATTCGCCGCTGACCGACACGTGGCGCCTGACCGGTTCGGGCACGTTCACCGAGACCGTCCCCGTCCTCAACGAGAACGGCGCGATGCTGCCCACCGAGCTCACACGAGAGTGCGAGGTCGACATCGCTCTGCGCTGGGGTACGGGGTACGAGACCGTCACGCGCAGCTTCGTCAACATCATCGCCACCCCGAAGGGCGGCACGCACCAGAACGGCTTCGACCAGGGCCTGCTGAAGTTCATCCGCACCCAGGTCGAGCAGAACGCGCGACGTCTGAAGGTCGGCAACGACAAGATCGACAAGGATGACGTGCTCGCCGGTCTCACGGCAGTCCTCACCGTTCGCCTGCCCGAGCCGCAGTTCGAGGGGCAGACCAAGGAGGTCCTCGGAACTCCCGCTGTGCGCGCGATCGTGGCGAACGTCGTGGCGAAGTCGCTCGCCGAGCGCTTCTCGTCGACGAAGCGCGACGACAAGGCACAGACCGCGCTTGTGCTCGACAAGGTCGTCGCCGAGATGAAGTCGCGCATTTCGGCGCGAGCGCACAAAGAGACCCAGCGTCGCAAGAACGCGCTCGAGAGCTCGTCCCTGCCGGCGAAGCTCGTCGACTGCCGCTCGTCCGACGTGCAGCACAGTGAACTCTTCATCGTCGAGGGAGATTCCGCCCTCGGCACGGCCAAGCTCGCGCGCGACAGCGAGCATCAGGCGCTCCTGCCGATCCGAGGGAAGATCCTCAACGTGCAGAAGGCGAGCGTGTCCGACATGCTCTCGAACCTCGAGTGCGCATCGATCATCCAGGTGATCGGCGCCGGTTCGGGGCGCAGCTTCGACCTGTCGGCAGCGCGCTACGGTAAGGTCATCATCATGAGCGACGCCGACGTCGACGGTGCGCACATCCGCACGCTCCTCCTCACGCTCTTCTTCCGCTACATGCGCCCGATGATCGAAGAGGGACGCGTGTTCGCGGCGGTCCCGCCGCTGCATCGCGTCGTCGTCATGAACCCCGGATCGAAGCCGAACGAGACGATCTACACGTACTCCGAGGCGGAACTCCACGGCGTTCTCGCGACACTGCGGAAGCAGGGGAAGCGCTACCAGGACCCGATCCAGCGCTACAAGGGACTCGGCGAGATGGATGCCGACCAGCTGGCCACCACGACGATGGACCGTCGGCAGCGCACGCTCCGTCGCGTCGGAGTGTCGGACGCCGAGAACGCCGGCCGTGTCTTCGAACTGCTCATGGGCAACGAGGTCGCTCCCCGCAAGGAGTTCATCATCGACTCGGCGACGGACCTCAGCCGCGAGCGCATCGACGCCTGACGTCGTCGCAGAGGGGCCGCACTCAGGCGAACTTCGGCGTTCTTCGGCTCAACCGCCGATACGTCGACCGACCGCGCCCACGACGGCATCCAGGATGACGCCGGATGCGTCGCGCTTCGCTCCGGCTTCGGGGAGAGCGCGAACGCTTCCGTCGATTCCGACGGCGTGCGCCGGTGCCGGTCCGACCCACGCGAGAGCCAGTTCGCTCTCGCCCTTGAGGAAGCGCTGCGCACGGACGCCGCCGGTCGCGCGACCCTTGCCGGGGAACTCCGCGAACGACGACACCTTGCCCGACCCGGGCTCGGTGCCGAGCAGAGTGTCGGCGCCGGCCGCGATCGTCACGACGACCGACTCCTCGAGTTCGGCAGGAGTGAGCGCGGTGAAGTGGATGACGCGATTGCCCGCGCCGAGCTTGATGCCCGCCATTCCCCCGGCTGTCGTGCCCTGCGGGCGCACGGATGACGCGGAGAAGTGCAAGAGCTGGGCATCGCTCGTCGTGAAGACCAGCTCGTCGTCATCCGCGGCGCTCGTCGCACCCACGACCTCGTCGGAGCCCTTGAGGGCGATGACCTCGAAGTCGGGACGGTTCGGGTAGGCGCCCGGCGCGACCCGCTTGACCACGCCGTCGCGCGTGCCGACGACGATCGGAGTCTCGGACGTGAGCGACACGATCGCGAGCACGCGCTCGGCACGGTCGGCGAGTGCGAGGTAGTCGTGGACGCGGACGCCGGCGCCGAGCTGGACCGAGTTGCCGGGCAGCACGGGAAGCTCGAGCGGCGAGAACCGGATGAGGCGCCCGCGGCTCGTGACGGCACCGATCTCGCTCCGGCTCGTGGTGTCGAGCGTCGAGAGGATCGCATCGTGCTTGCTGCGTCGGGCCGGGGGAGTGACGACGAGCTCGCCCTCGGTCGCGTCGACGCGAGCGACACGACCCGTCGCGCTGAGCAGCACTCGGCACGCGGTGTCGGCGAGTTCGAGGCTTGCGGCGGCGGCGCGCTTGGCGGCCGCTCCCGTCGGGGTCGCGCGGGCCTCCGTCAGGAGTGTGCGGCGCGGCGTGCCGTGCTTCTCGGAGACCTCACCGAGCTCGCGAGAGACGAGGGCGCGGATGTTCCGTTCACTGCTCAGGAGCTCTTCGAGCGTCGCGATCTCGGCGAGGAGCGCGTCGCGCTCGGCCTCGAGTTCGATGCGGGAGAACTTCGTGAGGCGTCGCAGGCGCAGCTCGAGGATGTACTCGGCCTGCAGCTGACTGAGGTCGAAGACGTCCTGCAGCTTCGTGCGGGCCTGCTCGGAGTCATCGCTCGCGCGGATGACCTGGATGACCTCGTCGATGTCGAGGATCGCGACGAGCAGTCCCTCGACGAGGTGGAGACGCTCACGGCGGCGCGCGAGTCGATACTGCGAGCGACGGGTGACGACGCGGATGCGGTGGCCGATGAAGACGAGCAGGAGTTCGCGGAGTCCGAGCGTCTGCGGCTGGCCGTCGACGAGGGCGACGTTGTTGATGTTGAACGAGTCTTCGAGGGGTGTGAGCCGGTAGAGCTGCTCGAGCACGGCGTCGGGGTTGAAGCCGGTCTTGATCCCGATCACGAGGCGCAAGCCGTTCGTGCGGTCGGTGAGGTCGGTGACATCGGAGATGCCGGTGATCTTCTTAGCGTTGACGCCGTCCTTGATCTTCTCGATGACCTTCTCGGGCCCGACGAGGTAGGGGAGCTCCGTGACGACGAGACCGGTCTTGCGGGCCGTGATCGACTCGACGGAGACACGTGCGCGCGTCTTGAACGAGCCGCGCCCGTTGGCGTACGCATCGCGCACCCCGGCGAGGCCCACGATGGTTCCGCCCGAGGGGAAGTCGGGGCCGGGCACGAACTCCATGAGTTCGTCGAGCTCGGCCGACGGATTCTCGATGAGATGGCGCGCGGCGGCCACGACCTCGATGAGATTGTGCGGAGCCATGTTCGTCGCCATGCCGACGGCGATGCCGCTCGCGCCGTTGACGAGGAGTGCGGGTATCGCAGCGGGGAGCACATCGGGCTGGGTGAGCTGATTGTCGTAGTTCGGCACGAAGTCCACGACGTCTTCGTCGAGATCGGCCGTCATGGCGAGAGCGGCGGCGGCGAGGCGGGCCTCGGTGTAGCGGGGCGCGGCGGGACCGTCGTCGAGTGAGCCGAAGTTTCCGTGTCCGTCGATGAAGGGAACACGCAGAGTGAAGGCCTGAGCCATACGAACGAGAGCGTCGTAGATGGCGGTGTCGCCGTGGGGGTGGAGCTTTCCCATCACTTCGCCGACGACACGAGCCGACTTCACGTGACCCCGATCGGGGCGGAGACCCATCTCGCTCATCTGGTAGAGGATTCGGCGCTGCACGGGCTTCAGTCCGTCGCGCGCGTCGGGGAGAGCGCGCGAGTAGATGACGGAATAGGCGTACTCGAGGAACGAGCCCTGCATCTCGGACGCGACGTCGACGTCTTCGATCTTCTCCACGATGTCGTCGGGCTGCGATTTCGCTCTCTGCACGGAGGTCCTTCTACGGGATGCGGCGGGGGAGGCTCAGACGGTCTGTGCCAGACTGAGCGCGATGCCCCCCATGCTACCGGCGGCCCCCGACGGGGCCGTGCGCCTTGCCGACGTCCTGCCGAGTTGCCTCGCGAGCCTCGAGGCCGAACCCAACATCCTCGGCCTGCCCCCGGCCCGCGCGGCGATCGTCGTGCTCGTCGACGGACTCGGCGCCTCGAACATCAAGTCACGCGCCGGACACGCCCGGTTCCTCGCCTCACGGCTCGGCAGACGCGACATCGCGATCGGCCACTTCCCGAGCACGACGGCTGCCGGAATCGCGAGCCTCACGACCGGAACCCCGCCGGGACAGCACGGCCTCGTCGGCTACGCGACGCTCGACACCGAGGCCGACCGGATCGTCAACCAGCTGAACGGCTGGGATCACGGACTGCTCGGCCCGGAGTGGCAGCGGAGCGAGACGGTCTTCGAGCGGGCCGCCGCTCGGGGCCTCCCGTCGTTCGCCGTCGGACTGCCGCGCTATGCGACCTCCGGGCTCACCGGCGCCATCCTGCGCGGCGCGGAGTACGTCATCGCCGGTACGCTCACCGAGCGCTTCGCCGAGGCGGAGCGCCTCGCGTCGACCGGCGGCCGCGCGATCATCTACGTCTACGTCGCCGAACTCGATGTGATCGCGCACGCGAGCGGGTGGGAATCATCGCGGTGGACCTCCACCCTCGAGACGCTCGACTCCGAACTGGCGTCCCTCGACGCCCGCCTGCCCCGCGACGTCGGCCTCATCGTCACGGCCGATCATGGGATCGTGGACGTGCCGGCGCACAAGCACGTGTTCCTCGACCGCGACCAGGGCCTCCTGGTCGGTGTGCGCCACGTGGGCGGAGAGCCACGGTGCCGGTACCTCTACCTCGAACCCGAACTCGACGATGCGGGGCGCGCGGCCCTGCTCGACGCGTGGCGCGCCGCCGAGGGCCACCGCGCGTGGGTGTTCTCGCGCGACGAGGCGATCGACGCGGGGCTCTTCGGCGACGTGGATCCCGCGGTGGCACCGAGGATCGGCGACATCGTCATCGCTGCGCGCTCGGGGATCGCCTACTACGACGGACGGGATCCGAACGTGCAGTCGCACGGCATGGTCGGCCAGCACGGATCGCTGAGCGACGAAGAGACGCGTCTGCCGCTCATCCGAGGCGGAGCGTACCGGCGCGACTGATCGTGCCGATGGTCGGGTCGGGACGACCTAGCTCGGGAACTGGCGACGCTTGACCTGCGGCTTCGGAAGACGCATGGGGCGCATCTGCAGAGCGCGCATGGCCGCGTACCAGCGCACGCGCTCGACGCGCGATTCGCCGTACTTCGCCGCGAGCTTCTTCTGCAGGCGGAAGCCGAGCAGGATGCAGTCGATGACGGCGATCGCGAAGAACGCCCACAGGACGAGGATCGAGATCATCTGGGCTTCGACGCTCGGCAGGAGTGTCAGGAGGATGACACCGAACATGACCGGGATGAGGACCTCGCCGACGGAGAAGCGAGCGTCGACGTAGTCGCGGACGAACTTCTTCTGCGGACCCTTGTCGCGGGTCGGGAGGAAGCGCTCGTCTCCCTGTGCCATACCGACACGAGCTCGATCACGAGCCGCAGCAGCCTTCGCGCGCGCCTGCTTCGCCGCTTCCTTGCGGTCGTCCGGAACGAGGGGGCGCTTGCGCGCGGCCTCTTGCTCGCGACGGGAGGGAGTCGGGGTGCCCTTGCCCTGCTTCAGGCGGGCCTCCGTCTCTTCGACGGTCTCGATGACGGGTTCGACGCCCTCAGGCACGCTTCGCTTGCTCACATCAGTCCTCGGATTCGGTTCCCTTAAGATTACCCGCATGACAGAGACCCTGCCGACCGAAGTTCACCCGCTCGATTCCGCCATCCGCGAATCCGTCGAGCTCGGGCTGCCGCGCACGATCGCCGATCTCTCGCGTCTCGTCCGCATCCCCTCGGTGTCGTGGGCCGCCTTCGACGCCGCCCATGTCGCGACGAGCGCCGAGGCCGTCGCCGAGCTCGCGCGGGGCCTCGAGGTGTTCGACACCGTCGAGATCCGTCGTGCGGCGACCGAGTCGGGGGAGCAGGGCCAGCCGGCCGTACTCGCCCGCCGAGAGGCAAAGAACGGACGCCCGACGGTACTGCTGTACGCGCACCACGACGTTCAGCCGCCCGGCGACGACGAGCACTGGTCGACGCCCCCGTTCGAGCCGACGGTCGTCGGCGAGCGGCTCTACGGCCGCGGTTCGGCGGATGACAAGGCCGGCGTGATGGCGCACATCGCTGCCATCCGTTCGCTCCTCGAGGTCGGGGGAGGCGACCCCGACCTCGGAATCGTCCTCTTCGTCGAGGGCGAGGAGGAGTTCGGTTCGCGATCGTTCGCGAACTTCCTCGCCGAGAACCGCGAGGCGCTCGAGGCCGACGTCATCATCGTCGCCGACTCGAACAACTGGGACATCGACACCCCCGCGGTCACGGTCGCCCTGCGCGGCAACGTCACACTCCGCCTCACCGTGTCGACGCTCTCTCACGCGTCGCATTCGGGAATGTTCGGCGGACCGGTGCCCGACGCCATGCTCGCGACCATCCGTCTGCTCGCGACGCTCCACGACGACGAGGGCGCCGTCGCCGTCGACGGCCTCACGAGCACCGAGTTCGAGACGCCCGACTACTCCGAGGAGCAGCTGCGCGACGAGGCGGGACTCCTCGACGGCGTGATGCCGATCGGGCGCGGCAGCATCCTCTCGCGCATCTGGGCGCAGCCGGCCATCACCGTCACGGGAATCGACGCACCGAGCGTCGCGAACGCGTCGAACACGTTGTCGCCGTCGATCTCGGTGCGCGTCAGCGCACGTATCGCCCCGGGGCAGGACGCCGCCGAGGCGTTCGAGGCGCTCGAGAAGCACCTCCGTGCACACGCTCCCTTCGGTGCGCACATCGAGATCGACGACGTCGACACCGGTCAGCCGTTCCTCGTCGACACGAGCGGGTGGGCCGTGGCGGCGATGCGCGAATCGATGGCGGATGCCTGGGACCGCGAGCCCGTCGACATCGGTGTCGGTGGCTCGATCCCGTTCATCGCCGACCTCGTGCGGGTGTTCCCGTCGGCGCAGATCCTCGTGACCGGAGTCGAAGACCCCGATTCGCGTGCGCACAGTCCGAACGAGTCGCTCCACCTCGGGGTGTTCCGCCGCGCCGTGCTGTCGGAAGCGCTCTTCCTCGCCCGGTTGGACTCCGCAGCGAACGAGTAGGGAATGCACAGGCCGATCTCCGTGTTTCACGGTTTAGACTGACGAAATCCGCGCGCGTCCCGCGAGCGACCGAACTACCGAGGAGTGTCATGACTCAGACCGACAGCCCCGAGATCACGGCTACTTCCACCGCCGAGCACGGCGTGCTGCTCAGTGAGCACGCCTCGTCGAAGGTGCGGAGCCTGCTCGAGCAGGAGGGTCGCGACGACCTGCGCCTGCGCGTCGCCGTTCAGCCCGGCGGCTGCTCCGGCCTCATCTATCAGCTCTACTTCGACGAGCGATACCTCGACGGCGACGCCGTCGTCGACTTCAGCGGTGTCGAGGTCATCATCGACCAGATGAGCGTGCCCTACCTCGACGGAGCGACGATCGACTTCGAGGACACGATCCAGAAGCAGGGATTCACGATCGACAACCCGAACGCTCAGGGCAGCTGCGCGTGCGGAGACTCGTTCCACTGAGTTTCAGAACGATTTTCTTCCCCGGACGGGAGGCCGCAGAGCGGCCTCCCGTCCGGTGTTTCCGGGGTTCGGGGGCGGCTCGCGAAACGGCGACATCCGCGCGGGGTGCACATGTGCGGCACAGAGTCGGAGTAGGCTAGAACGAGATCATGGCGCTTCCCTGTGAAGCGCCCCCGAGTCCTCCGAAAGGTCACCGGTGCGCAACAACCGCCGTCTCCGATGGGCTGCGATTCCGATCGCGGCGACACTCAGTCTTGTACTCGCCGGGTGCACGCAGGCTCAGCTCAACGGCTTCCTGCCGGGATTCGAAGAGGGGCAGCCCCCCGTCACGAACAACACCGAGCGAGTAGCCGGACTCTGGGTCACGTCCTGGATCGTCCTGCTGATCGTCGGCCTCATCACCTGGGGTCTGACGATCTGGGCCGTCATCGCCTACCGCCGCCGCAAGGGCCAGACCGGCCTTCCCGTTCAGCTGCGTTACAACATGCCGATCGAGATCTTTTACACGGTCGTGCCGCTCATCCTCGTCCTGGGCTTCTTCGCCTTCACCGCGCGTGACCAGGCGGCCATCGAGGCGCGCTTCGACGAGCCCGACGTGACCATCGAGGTCGTGGCCAAGCAGTGGGCATGGGACTTCAACTACGTCGACGAAGACGTCTACTCGCCCGGCATCCAGGCGCAGCTCGACCCGAACGGCGAGCCCGGCTCGATCGACCAGTCGGTGCTGCCCACGCTCTACCTGCCCGTCGGCAAGAAGATCGAGATCGAGCTCGAATCGCGCGATGTCATCCACTCCTTCTGGGTCGTCGACTTCCTCTACAAGAAGGACATGTACCCGGGAAAGACGAACATCATGTCCGTCATCCCCGAGCGCGAGGGAACGTACGCCGGCAAGTGCGCCGAGCTGTGCGGCGAGTACCACTCGCTCATGCTCTTCAACGTCGAGGTCGTCTCCGAGGCCGAGTACGAGGACTACATCCAGTCCCTCCGCGACTTGGGCCAGGAAGGCCAGCTCTCGAGCGAGTACGACCGCAACACGAATCTGCCCGGCACGGGCGCGCCCGAGCTGAAAGAGGAGCACTAAGCCGCCATGACCACGACAGCACCAGCTCCCCGGACGGCTCCGCCCGGCTCGTCGAAAGTCGAGCGCAAGGGCAACATCCTCGTGAAGTGGATCACGTCGACCGACCACAAGGTCATCGGCTACATGTACCTCATCACGTCGTTCATCTACTTCTGCATCGCCGGCGTGATGGCACTCATCATCCGCGCACAGCTCTTCGAGCCCGGCCTCGAGATCGTCCAGACGCGTGAGCAGTACAACCAGCTCTTCACGATGCACGGCACGATCATGCTTCTCATGTTCGCGACGCCGCTCTTCTTCGGCTTCGCGAACGCGCTCATGCCCCTGCAGATCGGTGCCCCCGACGTCGCGTTCCCGCGACTGAACGCCTTCTCGTACTGGCTGTTCAACTTCGGTTCGCTCATGGCCGTCGCCGGCTTCTTCACCCCGCAGGGTGCGGCATCGTTCGGTTGGTTCGCGTATCAGCCACTCGCGTCGACGACCTTCTCACCGGGTATCGGTGGAAACCTCTGGATGATCGGCCTCGGCCTCTCGGGCTTCGGAACGATCCTCGGTGGCGTGAACTTCATCACGACGATCATCACGATGCGCGCTCCGGGCATGACGATGTTCCGCATGCCGATCTTCACGTGGAACACCCTCGTGACGTCGATCCTCGTGCTCATGGCCTTCCCGGTGCTCGCCGCGGCAATGCTCGCCGCTGCTGCTGACCGCGTGTTCGGCGCCCACGTCTACGACCCTGCCAACGGCGGTGTCATCCTCTGGCAGCACTTGTTCTGGTTCTTCGGACACCCCGAGGTGTACATCATCGCGCTGCCGTTCTTCGGCATCGTGTCGGAGATCCTGCCGGTGTTCAGCCGCAAGCCGATCTTCGGATACAAGACGCTGGTCTACGCGACGATCGCGATCGCCGCCCTCTCCGTGACGGTGTGGGCCCACCACATGTACGTCACCGGTTCGGTGCTCCTTCCGTGGTTCGCACTGATGACGATGCTCATCGCGGTGCCTACGGGTGTGAAGATCTTCAACTGGATCGGCACGATGTGGCGAGGGTCGGTCACGTTCGAGACGCCGATGATCTGGACGCTCGGCTTCCTCATCACGTTCGTCTTCGGTGGTCTGACCGGTGTCATCCTCGCGTCGCCCCCGCTCGACTTCCACGTCTCTGACACCTACTTCGTCGTCGCCCACTTCCACTACGTCGTCTTCGGCACGGTCGTGTTCGCCATGTTCGCCGGCTTCTACTTCTGGTGGCCCAAGTGGACCGGCAAGATGCTCAACGAGAAGCTCGGCAAGTGGCACTTCTGGCTGCTCTTCATCGGCTTCCACACGACGTTCCTCATCCAGCACTGGCTCGGTGTGGTCGTCATGCCCCGCCGGTACTACTCGTACCTGCCGGAAGACAACATCACCTGGATGAACCAGCTGTCGACGATCGGCGCGATGATCCTCGCCGTCTCGCTCATCCCGTTCTTCCTGAACGTCTACCTGACCGCACGACGCGCTCCGCGGGTCACGGTCAACGACCCGTGGGGCTACGGAGCGTCGCTCGAATGGGCGACGAGCTGCCCGCCGCCTCGCCACAACTTCACGTCGATCCCGCGCATCCGTTCGGAGCGTCCGGCATTCGACCTGAACCACCCTGAAGCGGGGATCCCCGTCGGAATCGGTCCCGCGAAGGACGCTCCCGACGCCCCGACGTACGACATCGACTCGGAAAAGGTCAAGTAGCATGCGCACGAATGTCGTTCTGTTCTGGGTGCTTGCGGTCTTCTTCCTGCTGTCGGCCGCGGTCTACGGCGTCTGGACGTTCTTCGCTGACGGGAACAATCACCCCGAGTGGGTCGGCACCGTCTCCATGGCCCTCTCGGCGATCCTCGCCGGCTTCATCGCGTTCTACGTCGGACGTGTGCACTCGGCCCAGGGTGGAGAGCTGCCCGAGGACCGCGTCGATGCCAACATCGACGACGGTGACGCCGAGCTCGGGTTCTTCAGCCCGTGGAGCTGGTGGCCCATCCTGCTCGCAGGTTCGGCTGCGTTGCTCTTCCTCGGTCTTGCCGTGGGCTTCTGGATCTGCTTCATCGCCCTCGGCGTCGGCTTCATCAGCCTCGTGGGCTGGGTGTTCGAGTACTACCGCGGTAACTTCGCGCGCTGACTCTCTCAGCAGCATTCGCCACGACCTCGCCCCTGTGGGTGAGGTCGTGGCTTTCTGCTGAGTACGTCGTCGACGATGACCTCGTGCTCTGCGTATCGGCCGGCGCGGACCGCGCGCGCGTGAGAGTCAACGTCTCGGTTGAATGCGCTGCGGACTGGTTCGATTGCTACGTCGGGGTCGACGGCCGGGCGGAGTACGCCGCTGAGGTGAAGCGCATCCTCGAGCGCACTCCATCGCTCTACCTCTCCGCCGCGCTGCCGTCCGCCGTGGTGGGTACTGCGCGCCTCACCGTCATCGATGACGTCGCGGTACTCAGCTGCATGGCGGTGCGTCCGGAGGCACGACGGCAGGGAATCGCCCGCGCACTCATCAGCGCGGCTCGGGACGCAGCGCGAGAGCGTGATGTCGTTGCCATCGGTCTTCAGGTCGTCGCGTCGAACACCCCGGCCCGCGCACTCTACGCGGCGGCCGGCTTCGCAGAGGCCGACGGCTACCACTACCGGGTCAGATGACTCGAGCTCGCGCGGGGAGACGTCTCACTCGAGCGATCCGCTCACGAACGTCAGCACGTCGACGCTCACCGTCACACGAGACGGCAACGACGCCGCATCGGGGGAGCGGTGATGGGCAGAAGGCCCCATCGCGATGACGTGTTCGACGTCGGATTCGTCGAGATCCATGGAGTACTCGACTCTCGTGCGGTCCTCGAGCGCGAAGCCGCCGAACGACGCGATGACTCTGTCGGCCTTGTCGGGCTGCACCTCGATCGCGTGACCCGACTCTCGCAGCTCGGTGAGGTGATGCTCCGTCGGCACGACGGTGACGAGGGTACCGCCCGGCCGCAGAACGCGCAGGAACTCGGACGCGTGACGCGGAGCGAAGACATTGAGGATGACGTCGATGCCGTCATCCACGAGGGGAAGCGGCGCCCAGATATCGGCGACGAGCCCGAGGGAATCGGGAATGCCGCGTACGGCGCGTCGCACGGCCTCGGGCGAGAGGTCGCTGACGATGAACTCCGCGTTCGGCAGCGCGGCACGGACGGCCGCTGAGTAGTATCCGGTGCCGCAGCCGAGATCGGCGACGATCGTGCTCTCGGTACGTTGCTCGGAACGCGATGCGGCGGCAGACCCGACCGCGTCCGCGATCGGCGCATAGTGTCCGGCAGCGAGAAACGTCGCCCGGGCGTCGAGCATCTCCGCGGAATCGGCGATGAACGCGGGGCGCTTCGGACCGAGGAGCGAGATGTAGCCGCGACGGTTCACGTCGAAGCGATGCCCCGAATCGCAGCCGAAGGTTCGTCCTGCGTCATCCGTGGGGGAGAGCGCCCGGAAACAGGTCGGGCACCGCAGCCGGTCGGCCGAAGCCGAACCGATCATGCGGTGCCCGAATGCTGTGACGATCAGTGCTCGCCGTGGTGGTTCTGCTCGAGTTCCGTCTTCGTCGCCGGAGCGATGCGGTCCTCGAAGAACCAGCGCGAGAGCGCTGCGCGGAGGTGCTGAGCGGGGCCGATCTTGCCGCGCGCGTTCGGGCGGATCATGAGCGGCTCGTAGCTCTCGAAGCTGACCAGGCGCCAACGGTCGTACTCGTCGAGGGGCTGGTGCACCTCGATGAACTCGCCGCCCGGGAGCTTCACGATGCGTCCCGACTCGAAACCGTGCAGCACGATCTCGCGGTCCTTCTTCTGAAGCGCGAGGCACACGCGCTTCGTCACGAAGTAGGCGAGGATCGGGCCCAGCAACGTGATGGCCTGCAGCGCGTGGATCACGCCTTCCATCGTCAGCATGAAGTGCGTCGCCAGGATGTCGGAGCTCGCCGCCGCCCAGAGGCCGGCGTAGAACGTGACGCCTGCAGCACCGATGGCCGTACGGGTCGGGGCGTTGCGGGGACGGTCGGCGATGTGGTGCTCGCGCTTGTCGCCCGTGACCCACGCTTCGATGAACGGGTAGATCAGCGCGAGGACGATGAAGATACCGATCGCGATCAGCGGCACGAGGATGTTGAACGACCACGTGCGATCGAAGAGCACGAACTCCCAGTGCGGCGGGATCAATCGCAGGGCGCCGTCGGCGAAGCCGATGTACCAGTCGGGCTGGGTGCCGGCAGACACCGGCGAGGGGTCGTACGGTCCGTAGTTCCAGATCGGGTTGATCGTGAACAGCGACGAGATGAGCGCGATGACACCGAAGACGATGAAGAGGAAGCCACCGGCCTTCGCGGCGTACACCGGGAGGATGGGCGGGCCGACCGCGTTCTGCTGCGTCTTGCCCGGTCCTGCGTACTGCGTGTGCTTGTGCACGACGACGAACACCAGGTGGATCGCGATGAGCGCGACGAGCAACGCGGGCAGCAGCAGGATGTGCAGCGTGTACAAGCGGCCCACGATCGCCGTGCCCGGGAACTCTCCGCCGAACAGGAGGAACGAGATCCAGGTGCCGACGAGCGGGATTCCCTTGATGATGCCGTCGATGATGCGGAGACCGTTGCCCGAGAGGAGGTCGTCGGGGAGGGAGTAGCCGGTGAAGCCCTCGGCCATCGCGAGGATGAAGAGGACGAAACCGATGACCCAGTTGATCTCGCGCGGCTTGCGGAACGCACCGGTGAAGAAGATGCGGAGCATGTGGAGACCGATGGCCGCCACGAACAGCAGAGCCGCCCAGTGGTGCATCTGACGGACGAAAAGACCGCCGCGTACGTCGAACGAGATGTCGAGCGTCGACGCCATGGCGACCGACATCTCGATTCCCTTGAGGGGCACGTAAGAGCCCTCGTAGTGGATCTCGGCCATCGACGCCTGGAAGAAGAACGTCAGGAACGTTCCCGACAGCAGGATGACGATGAAGCTGAAGAGCGCTACCTCACCGAGGAGGAACGACCAGTGATCGGGGAAGGCCTTACGACCGAGCTCCTTGACGAGTCCGGAGATGCTCGTGCGCTCGTCGATGTAGTTCGCGGCCGCGCCGGTGAATCCGCCCGATTTCTTCTTCGGGGGAGCGTTGACGGTGGTTGCGGTGCTCAATGACGCTCCCAGAAGCTCGGACCGACGGGTTCGGTGAAGTCGCTGCGCGCGACGAGGTAGCCCTCGTCGTCGACGGTGATGGGCAGCTGAGGCAACGGCCGGGCCGCGGGTCCGAAGATGACCGCGCAGTGCTC
This sequence comes from Agromyces atrinae, assembly GCF_013407835.1. NCBI lineage: Bacteria > Bacillati > Actinomycetota > Actinomycetes > Micrococcales > Microbacteriaceae > Agromyces > Agromyces atrinae. The sequence goes on from NZ_JACCBI010000001.1 coordinate 650,382, forward strand.
GGTCACGTCGAACTGCGACTGGTGGCACGGGCACAGCAGGTGGTGGGTGTGCTGCTCGTAGAGTGCGACGGGGCAGCCGACGTGCGTGCAGATCTTCGAGTAGGCGACGATGCCGTCGTACGACCAGTCGACGCGGTCGGGAGCCTCGTTGAGGTCCTTCGGGTCGAGACGCATGAGGAGGACGGCAGCCTTGGCCTTCTCTTCGAGGCGGCCGTGCTCCATGTCCTGGAGACCCTCGGGGATGACGTGGAACGCACTACCGATCGTGACGTCGGACGCCTTGATCGGAACGCCGCTCGGGTCGATGGCGAGGCGAGTGCCGCGCTTCCACATGGTGTGGCTGAGGAGCTCGACCGGAAGCTGGTCCTGAGGAGCCCAGCCGCGGAACAGGACCACGGCGGGAAGCGCCGATGCCGCGAGAGCACCGATGAGGCTGTTGCGGATCATCGAACGACGGCTGAAGCCCGACTCCTCGTCGGCGACGCGGAAGATCTCGACCGCTGCGGCGCGCGTCTCGTCGGTTCCGCGAACGGGGTGGCGCTCGTCGACCTTCTCGACGTCGTGCATGAGCGACTTGCCCCAGTGCACGATGCCGAAGCCGACGGCGAGGAGAGCCAGAGCGATTCCGAGCCCGACGAACATGTTGTTGAGGCGAACCTCGCCGACGTTGTTCGACTCCATCGGGAAGATCATGTAGGCGATGATCGCCCAGATGCTTCCCACGATGGAGATGTAGAAGAGGGTGTAGACGGTTCGTTCCGCCGACTTCTCTTTCTTCGGGTCGATGTCGGTGACGCGCTTGCGGTGCTCCGGGAAGCCCGGGTTCTCGAACGCGTCAGCCGAAATCACGGCCGTGCCGACCGGAACCTCGGGGCCGTGCTCGGCGTGCGACGAGCCCGCAGCGGCGATGTCCTTACCGCTGTTGTCGTCCTGTGCCATGGTTCTCCTTCTTAAGCTTCTTCAGTACCGGCTAGTTCGACTTCGCGGTGACCCACACAGTGATCGCCACAATCGTCCCGAGGCCGAAGATCCAGATGAACAGTCCCTCTGCGACGGGGCCGAGCGAGCCGAGCTCGAAGCCACCGGGCGAGCGGTTGTCCTGTACGTACTTGAGGTACGTGATGATGTCGCGCTTGTCTTCCGGCGAGATGTTCAGGTCGTTGAACACGGGCATGTTCTGCGGGCCGGTGACCATGGCCTCGTAGATGTGCACGCCGGAGACGTCGGTCAGCGGGGGAGCGAACTTACCCTCGGTGAGAGCTCCACCGGCGCCGGCGACGTTGTGGCACATGGCGCAGTTGATGCGGAAGAGCTCGGCACCGAGAGCGGCGTCGCCGCCGCCGTTGACGAGGTGGTCCGCGGGGATGTCGGGGCCGGGGCCGAGCGACGCGACGTAGTACGCGAGCTGCTTGACCTGGTCATCCGTGAACTGGACGGGCTTCTGCTCGGCCTGCGGGCCGGACATCTGCATGGGCATGCGGCCCGTTCCGACCTGGAAGTCGACCGAGGCGGCGCCGACGCCGATGAGGCTCGGGCCTTCGTCGGTGCCCTGAGCGGAGAGACCGTGGCACGTCGCGCAGTTCGCCTGGAAGAGCTTCTTGCCCTCGTCGATGGTCTGCTGCGAGTTGCCGTCGATCTCCGCCTGCGCGGAGGTGCCCGCGCTGATCGCAGCGTACGCACCACCCGTGAAGAGGAGTCCGAGTGCGAGCAGCGCCACGGTGGCGAGCGGATGACGGCGTCCCGTGCGTCGTTTCGAGTTGGTCATTGCTTTCCTGTTCCCGGCCATGCTGAAGGGGTGACTCCTGCTCACTATCTGAGGATGTAGATGACGAAGAACAGGCCGATCCAGACCACGTCGACGAAGTGCCAGTAGTACGAGACGACGATGGCGCTCGTCGCCTCCTTGTGTCCGAAGTTCTTGACCGCGAAGACACGTCCGATCACGAGGAGGAAGGCGATCAGACCGCCTGTCACGTGAAGACCGTGGAATCCGGTGGTGAGGTAGAAGGCCGAGCCGTAGGCGTTCGAGTCGAGGGCGATGCCCTCCGAGACGAGGGTCGCGTACTCCCAGATCTGACCGGCGACGAAGACGGCGCCGAGCGCGTAGCTCAGCATGAACCACTCGACGAGGCCCCACTGCGTCGGCTTCCAGCCGGTCGCGCGGGGCTGCATGCGCTCAGCGGCGAAGACACCGAACTGAGCGGTGAACGACGACGCCACGAGGATCGTCGTGTTGATCGCCGCGAAGGGGATGTTCAGGCGGTTCGCCTCGAACTCCCACAGCTCGGGAGACGTCGAACGGAGCGTGAAGTAGATCGCAAAGAGGCCGGCGAAGAACATGACTTCGCTACCGAGCCAGACGATCGTACCGACCGCGACGCTGTTCGGACGGTTGATCACGGGCGCTGTCGCGCGGGGTGGTGTCAAGGTGCTCGTCACCCCTCCATTATGGCCGAAAGAGCGCGTGTTTTTTGCCCACCCCGGTACCCCGTGTCGATGCGAAGTTGCTTAGGTGAACCTAAGTAGCGCCGAGAATCGGCCGGGAATCCCCTGTGAGATGGGGCCAGTAGGATCGTCCCCATGCTCGACTCGCGCTCCTGGCCCGCCGTCCTGACCAGTCTCCTCGCCGGAGAAGATCTGAGTGTCGGCGACGCCGCGTGGTGCATGGAGCAGGTCATGCTCGGTCTCGCGACTCCCGCGCAGCTCTCGGCGTTCCTCGTGGCCCTCCGCGCCAAGGGGGAGACCGTCGACGAGATCGTCGGGTTCCGCGACGCGATCCTCGATCACGCCGTGCCCCTCTCCGTCGATCCGATGGCCCTCGACGTCGTCGGCACGGGCGGCGACCGGTTCGGCACGGTGAACGTCTCGACGATGTCGGCGATCATCGCCGCGGCGTCGGGCGTGCCCGTCGTCAAGCACGGGAACCGCGCGGCGAGCTCGGCCTCCGGGTCATCCGACGTCCTCGGTGCACTCGGCATCGATCTCGCGCTTCCCGCCGAGCGAGTCGCGGCCGTTCTCGACGAGGCGGGCATCACCTTCGCCTTCGCGGCCGCCTTCCACCCGGGTTTCAAGCACGCCGCCGCCGTGAGGAAGGAACTCGGTGTGCCGACGGTCTTCAACTTCCTCGGCCCGCTCTGCAACCCGGCCCGCCCCGAGGCGTCCGCCGTCGGCGTCGCCCACCTGGATCGCGTCCCCCTCATCGTCGGCGTGTTCCAGACGCGCGGAGCGACCGCCCTCGTGTTCCGGGGCGACGACGGCCTCGACGAGCTGACGACGACGGGCCACAGCCACATCTGGGAGGTGTCGCTCGGTCGTGTTCGTGAGCACGACCTCGACCCCCGCGACCTGGGTATCGCTCGCTCTCGAATCGAGGATCTGGTGGGCGGGCACGCCGCACACAATGCCGAGATCGTGCGCCGGACATTCGCGGGTGAGGAAGGTCCCGTTCGCGACATCGTGCTCCTGAACGCTGCTGCGGGTCTCGTCGCCTTCGATCTCGCCCGGAATCCGGATGAGGCTCAGCGCAACATCCTCGAGCGCTTCGCCGAGAAGATGGCGGTCGCCGCGACGACGATCGATTCGGGCGCCGCGACCGCGAAGCTCGATCAGTGGGTGCGGGCGACATCCGCATAACGGGTCGCGCGCCCGCGGAGGCGCGTACCGTGGGAGGGGAACAGCACTCGAGTGGAGAGGCAGATCGTGGGTCGAGCGGGAGATGTCGGGATCGTGGTCGTCTCGCACAGTGAGCACCTGGCCACCGGCCTCGTCGAACTCGCCGCCCAGATGGCGCCGAACGTGCGGATCGTGGCTGCCGGCGGACGCGAGGGATCGGGCTCGGATGCCATCGGCACGAGCTTCGAGCGCGTCATGGCGGCCCTCGAGCAGGCGGACGACGGCCACGGAGCGGTCGTGCTCGGCGACCTCGGCTCGGCGATCCTCACGGCGGAGTCCGTCCTCGACTTCCTCTCCGCGGAATCACGCGATCGAGTGAGGATCGCTCGTGCTCCCTTCGTCGAGGGCGCGGTCGCCGCGGCCGTCTCGGCCGAGAGCGGGGGAGACGTCGACGATGTCGCAGCCGCCGCACGCGGCTCACTCGACGCGTTCGAACCTCTGCAGAGCGCTCCCGAGCTCGCGGCCGATGTGTACCGCCGCACCGTCGTGCTGATCAACGACGAGGGGCTTCACGCCCGGCCCGCCGCGGAGCTCGTGCGTCTCGCCGGCACCTTCAACGCCCACATCACGGTCAACGGGCGTGACGCGAAGAGCCTGCTGGGCATTATGTCGCTCGGTCTCGTGAAGGGCATGTCGGCCGAGATCGCTTCGGCGGACGGTCAAGCGCACGAGGCGGTCGATGCACTGGCGTCGCTCGTCGAGTCGGGCTTCCACTCGCGCTGAGCCACTCGACGCTGTCGCGCGAACCTCCACGGGCGTACCATGACGGCATGTCAGGCAACGACGCCATCGAACGACCCACCAGCTCCGACCCGTGCCCCGTGTGTGGTCATCCCATGTTCGAGCATGCGATCGACCGGTCGTCCCACGACTTCGTGCTGATCTGCCCGACCGATGAACGGTTGCCGCTCCCGGCGAACGACGGCCCCCTCGGCGAGCTCGGCATGCCGGCGTCGGAGGAGCGGATCGAGAAACTCGGTCGTCACCGTCACTGAAGGCGTCAGTTGCCTCCGGTCACGCGCAGGTCGGTGCCCGACGTGTAGGACGCGTCGGAGCTGAGCAAGTACGAGACGGCTCCCGCGATCTCCTCGGGCTCGCCGGCTCGGCGCAGGGGGATGTTCGGGGCGCGCTCTGCGGGCGCGTTGGGACGGCCGGCGGCCGCGTGGATGTCGGTGTGAGTCGTTCCGGGTGAGACGGTGTTCACGCGGATTCCCTCGGGGCCGAACTCCTTGGCGAGGCCGACGGTGAGCATGTTGAGCGCCGCCTTGCTCATCGAATAGGGGACGTACGTGCCCGGGGCTCCCGTCGTCGCCGCTCCCGACGAGATGTTGACGATCGACCCGCCGCGACCGCCGCGTGCGGTGGACATATGAGCGATGGCCGCCTGACTGAGAGCGAGCGGTGCCAGCACGTTGATCTCGAGGACGTCGCGTGTCTCGGCGAGGTCGACGTCGAGGAAGCCTCCGATTCGACCCGTGATGCCGGCGTTGTTGACGAGGCCGGTCACGGCAGGGAACTCGGCGAGGACAGCGGGCAGGAGCGACAGCACGTCGGCGAGGTCCGCCATGTCGACGCGGTGGATGCTGACCTGCGCACCGTGCTCGCGTGCATCACGGGCTACCTCCTCAGCGGCATCCCGTCGGTCGCGGTAGGTGAAGGCGATGTCGTGCCCGTCGCGGGCGAGGCGACGCACGATGGCGGCGCCGATGCCGCGGCTGCCGCCGGTGACGAGCGTGACGGGACGGTGGGGCGTGTCAGTCATGCCACAACGCTAGCCGGATGACGCGAAGCTGGGCGGCCTGTCGGTGCAGAGGACTATCGTGTGCGGAGTCGGAACCCGCCGACCGGCACGTCGAATCGGAGGCCAGAGTGAGCGCACGGAGTCTGCCCGGACCGGGCCTCACGCTCGCGGAAGACCGCAGTTCGCGACCGAAAGAGCGAGCATCGCTCGGGCGGGGTCGCCGCTTCGCCGAACTCGCGAGGATCGCTCGGCGCAATGGCCTGCTGCCCTGGCGGAAACTCGACTTCACGACGGATCTCGCCACGGCCGACCTGCGTGCAGAGCAAGCGGAGGGCCTGCGCCGAGCGCTCGAGCAAGCGGGCGGCGCGTTCGTGAAGCTCGGCCAAGTTCTCTCGACGCGGTCCGATCTGCTCCCGCACGAGTACGTGACGGCGCTGTCCCATCTGCAACGCGACGTGGCACCCGCGCCGTGGGTCGATGTGCGTGCGATGCTCGAGACGGATTTCGGTGCTCCTCTCGATGAGGTGTTCCTCGACTTCGACAGCGAGCCCGTCGCGGCAGCCTCGATCGGTCAGGTCCATCGGGCGACGTTACCGAGCGGCCGAACAGTAGCCGTCAAGATCCTTCGCCCGGGAATCGCACCCGAGGTCGAGCGCGACGTCGACATCGCACTCCGATTCGTCTCGTTCATCGACCGCACGTCGGCGCAAGCACGCATGCTCGGCATTCGCCAGGTGGCCGAGCAGTACGGCGCCGACCTCGTTCGTCAGCTCGACTTCCGCCTGGAGGCACTCAATCTGACCGCCCTCCGAGCGATGCAAGCGCGGGGTGGGCGCAGCGACGACATCCGTCTTCCCGAACTCGTCGAGTCGCTCTCGAGCGAGCGCGTGCTCGTCATGGAGTTCCTCGAGGGCGACACGATCACCGCGATCAACAAGCGACCGGGCCCGGTGTCAGCAGAGGTCGCACCCGCACTGCGCTCCGTGCTGCGCTCGTTCGTGCGTCAGATCGTCTTCGACGGCATCTACCACTCCGACCTCCACCCCGGCAACATCATGATCCTGCCGGACGGCCAGCCCGCTCTCGTCGACTTCGGATCCGTGGGTCGACTCGATCTGCAGCTGCGCGAGTCGGTGCAGGAGCTGCTCATCGCCTACCTGCAATCCGACAATCAACTCATCGCCGACGGCCTGCTGACCCTCGCGCGTCTCCGTGACGGTGCCGACGAGGAGGCGTTCCGCCGAGAGCTCAGTGCGTTCGTGGCGTTCGAGTTGGGCCCGGGTGCGCGCATCAGCGTGGCCACGGTCGACGCCGCCGTCGCGATCTTCGTGCGCTACGGCATGTCGGTACCCGCCGAGCTCATCGCCGCCGGACGCGGCTTCGCGGTGCTCGAGGGGTCACTGCGTTCGACGCTTCCCGACTTCGACATCCTCGAAGAGGCCCGGGCTCTCGCCGCCGAGCAGATCCGCGATCAGATGTCTCCGCGGAGGCTCCGCGAGACACTGACCACCGAGCTCCTCGCACTGCTGCCCGGCGTCAGGCGTCTGCCGAGGCGCATCGACCGCATCGGGCACGCGCTCGAGACCGGCGATCTGAACGTCAACATTCGATTGCTCGCCGACCACCGAGACCGTCGACTGCTGCGCGGGCTCATCCGCCAGCTGTCGCTCACCGTCGTCGGCGTCGTCGCCGGCGTGTCATCCGTCGGCTATCTCACGACCCCGGAACCGGCGGGAGACGTCGCCGTCCAGCCCGCGGTCGCGGGTCTCTGGCTCGGTATCGGCGCCATCGTCGCCTTCGCGGCAGCAGGAATCGATGCGCTGCGGGGCCGCCGCCGGTGATCGACGACGGCCACCGCGTGGTCAGGCGTCGGTCGCCACGTCTCGGATGAAGTCGCGCACGTGCTCGGAGAGCACGGCGATTCGGCGGCGACGCTCGGCCTCGACGTCGAAGCCGACGTAGGCGAGCGGGGGCCGCCGACGTACGTTCGTCGAGCACTCGAAGTTGGCGCACACGAGCGTACCGATCGTGTTGCCCATGCGTCCCGCGCGGCCCGCGCGCTTGGCGATGAACATGATGACGTCGTTCGGCAGGTGGATGTCCTCGCACCATGAACATTGCGGCCGAGAGCGGACCTGTCCCGAGGCGCGACGGAGCAGCGCCCCCGTCGGGACGCCGTCGATCTCGACGACGACGTAGCCCACATCGGCGAGCTTGCGGTCGCGCCAGGCGATGAAGTCGAGGCCGTCCCAGTCGATCGAGTCGACGTCGGACGGGGGAGTGATCGACTGTCGCTCGCGGAGCGACGTGTTGATGAAGCTGGATCGAAGGTCGTCCAGGGTGAGTTTCTGCATGAGGAGAGTCCTGAGAACATGCCGACGCGCGACGAGCGGTCGGCGAGAGGTCGGAGAGAAGAGGCGTCACAACGACACGAGTGCGTGGTGACGAAGCGAGCGCTGGCGCTCGTGATCAGCGAGGAAGGGGGCTGACTCTCGGACCGGCGTGAAGGGCGCCGACAACCTCCGATCGCCCGACGGGCAACTCGAGGAGGGTGGTGGTGGTCACCCGCCGAGTCTATCGAGACGGCGGGAGGGCGCGACCGTGTGCCTGCACGTCCAGTTTAACGTCGGGGGAGGGGCTTGCCGCAAGGCCCCCACGGAGGCACAGAATTGTCGATCGTGACGACCGGAACCCGTGCCTTCGACCTCCCTGATCGGCTCAGCGCGAAGCGTGAGCCTGCTCGAATCGAAGCCGATGAGGCGCACTTCCAGGCCATCGCGGAGTGTCGGGAACAGTCGGTCTCCGAGCTCGTCGACCGGCTCGCGATCGAGCGGCGCTCGGCCGGAGGCATCGGGCAGCAGGCGATGGATCGAGACATCGAGATCCATCGCCTCACGGCACGCCTTCGCGTTCTCCGGCGATTCACCCTCGACGCCTGCCTCGGCCGGATCGTGACGGCCGACGATCCTGAGCCGCTCTACATCGGGCGATTCGGTCTGACCGACCGCGATGGGCGACGTCTGCTCATCGATTGGCGTGCTCCGGCTGCGGCGCCGTTCTTCGCGGCGACGCTCGCGCATCCGCTCGGCGTGGTCAGTCGGCGCCGCTATCGCTGGACGCGCGGACTCGTCAGCGACTACTGGGACGAGGTCTTCAGCTTCGAGGAGGCATCGGAGGCGGCGTCGCCCGACGATCAGTCGGCATTCATCGCGAGCCTCGGCCAGAGCCGGTCGCCGCGCATGCGCGATGTGCTCGGCACGATCCAGGCCGACCAGGACGCCGTCATCCGAGCGGGGTCTCGAGGGGCTCTCGTCGTCGACGGCGGACCGGGTACGGGTAAGACGGTCGTCGCGCTGCACCGGGCCGCGTACCTTCTCTACTCGGATCCGCGTCTGGACGCCCGGCGCGGGGGAGTGCTCGTCGTCGGGCCGCACCAGCCGTACCTCGCCTACGTGTCGGACGTGCTGCCGAACCTCGGCGAAGAGGGCGTTCAGACGTGCACGCTGCGCGACCTCGTCGTGGAGGGAGCAGGTGCGGTCGTCGAGGCCGACGCGGATGTCGCGAGGCTCAAGGAATCACTCAATGCGGACGACGTCATCGCGCGCGCCGTCAAGCGGTATGAACAGCCTCCGCGCGACGGCGTTCTCGTCGAGACACCGTGGGCGGACGTGTGGCTGAGTGCGAGCGACTGGGCCGTCGCCTTCGATGCCGCCGAGCCGGATGCCTCTCACAACGACGCCCGCGAGCAGGTCTGGGACGAGCTCATCGCGATCGCTGCGGAGGGGCTGGATGACGAGGTGCCGAGCGACCGCGCTCGGAGCATCATCGCGAAGAATGCCGACCTCCGCGCGGCATTCTCGCGCGCCTGGCCCCTCCTCGATCCCGCCGGAATCGTCGCCGACCTCTGGGCTGCGCCCGACTACCTCCGGGAGTGCGCGCCGGTGCTCGATGACGTCGAGCGCGGTCTCCTGTGGCGGACGCGAGGAGGGCCATGGACCGACGCCGACCTTCCGCTGCTCGATGCGGCCCGACAAAGGTTCGGCGACCCGGAAGCGGAGAAGCGTGCACATCTGCGCGCCGCGGCCCTCGCCGCGGATCAGGAGCAACGTGATCGGGTGATCGACGACTTGATCGCGGCCGACGATTCGGAGTTGCTGCTCATGTCGATGTTGCGAGGGCAGGACACGAAGAACTCCCTCGTCGACGAGGACGTGGTTCCCCGGGCGATGCCCGACCTTCTCGCCGGACCGTTCGCGCACATCGTGGTGGACGAGGCGCAGGAACTGAACGACGCCCAGTGGCAGATGCTGCTCCGACGCTGTCCGTCGCGAAGCTTCACGATCGTCGGAGATCGAGCGCAGGCGCGACACGGCTTCACCGAGACGTGGATCGAGCGACTCGAGCGTGTCGGCCTCCGCGACATCCATCTCGCGTCGCTCACCATCAACTACCGCACGCCGGAAGAGGTCATGGAGGCCGCAGAGCCCATGATCCGGGCCGAGCTGCCCGATGCGAACGTGCCGACATCGATTCGCCGGAGCGGACGACCGGTGCGCCGCGGAGTCATCGCAGAGCTCTCGGATCTCCTCGGCGAGTGGCTCGACACGCACCCCGACGGGGTCGCGTGCGTCATCGGTGACGAGACCTTCGCGGCGACCGATCGTGTGAGTTCGCTCACGCCCGAGCTCGCGAAGGGGCTCGAGTTCGATCTCGTCATCGTCGTCGATCCTGCCGCGTTCGGGGCGGGGATCGAGGGCACCGTCGACCGTTACGTCTCGATGACGCGAGCGACGGAGCAGCTCGTCATCCTCGACTAGATGCTCTCACTGCTCTGCCTTGCGATGATGCCGATTGACGACGGAACCGCCGTCTGGCAGGTTCGACCCCACGACCACACGCACCCGGAGGCCACCATGGCGGTTCGTATCGATCTCAACATCTCGCTCGACGGCGTGGCGATGCCGACAGGTCAGACCCCGGAGGACCCGATGGGGGAGGACTGGGGGCGGCTCGTCGCGGATTACGCCGCGACCAGGACTTTTCACGAGCGCGTGTTGCACGACACGTCGGGTGCGGGCACGACCGGAGTCGATGATCGCTACGCGTCGGCGTACTTCGACGATATCGGCGCGGAGATCATGGGAGCCGCGATGTTCGGCCTGCACACGTACCCGGACGATCCTGACTGGCGGGGCTGGTGGGGAGACGAGCCTCCGTTCCATGTTCCGGTGTTCGTACTGACGCACCGCGAGCGTCCGCCGCTCGAGTTCGCGAACGGGACCCGATTCGAGTTCCTCGCGACGTCGACGGCGGATGTGCTCGCGCGTGCCCATGAGGTGGCCGGCGGAGCGGACATCCGTATCGGAGGGGGAGTGAGCGTCGCGCGCGACTTCCTCGCCGCGGGGCTCGTCGATCGACTCCACGTCGGTATCGTTCCCATCGTGCTCGGACGCGGTGTGCGGCTATGGGACGACCTGCGGGAGTTCGATCTCGGATACGAGGTCACCTCCGAGGTCGCCGAGAGCGGCGTCATCCACGTGACGTTCTCGCGCTGAGGGGAGCGGCACTCATGGCTGTTCGTCGCATGGATCACGTCGGGTACGTCGTCGACGACCTCGAGTCAGCGGTCGCGTTCTTCGTCGCACTCGGTCTGGAGGTCGAGGGGCGTGCGTCGGTGAGCGGGGAGTGGGCAGACCGTCTCCTCGCGCTCGACGACGTGCAGACGGATATCGCGGTCGTGCGTACGCCGGATGGTCAGAGTCGCGTCGAGCTGTCGACCTTCCACAACCCTGCCGTGCAGCCGGGCATGCCGGACGCCCCGGTCAACGTCACGGGAATCCCGCGACTGACCTTCGTCGTGGATTCTCTCGACGAGACTCTCGAGAACCTCAACCCGCACGGCGCGCGGCTCGTCGGCGATATCGCGCGCTACGAGGATGTCTGTCGCTATTGCTACGTGCGCGGACCCGCGGGCGTCATCATCGGGATCGTCGAGGAGTTCTGAGTTCCGGTGCGCGTCACGAGCACGCTTCACCGGCGCGGGACTCGAACTCCGGGGGAGTGAGGACGGCGTCGCTGCTCGCTCGCACAGCGGGCGTGAGGACGAATCCAGGCTCGACGGCCGCGAGATCGGCTGCGCTGAAGTACGCAGAGTGGGCAGTGCCGTTCTGACCGTACGCCATGAGCTCGTAGAGGATGTCGGACCGAACTGAGCTTTCCTCGAAGGGGAGAGGGATGTCCACCGAGTCGATCACTGTCGTGGGAAGTGGCGCGAGCTCGTCACGCACGCTCGCCCACCGGCCGTCATCGGGTTTGTCATGTTCGGGAACCGGATAGGAATTGATCGCCCTCAGTGCGATCGAATCGACGGATTCCTCGCAGATGCGAATCATCACGGTGAGCGAGCCGTCGTCCTGACGGGCGATTCCGAGCGTGCCGATCACTGCTGGACCGCACGAGGTCAGCGCGACCATCAGCGCGCATGCGACAGGCGCCGCGAGGAGTGATCTGCGTTTCACGTCTTCGCCGTACGAGTTGGTCAGCGGTGGCACGTGCTCTGTGACGGAATCGTGAGGTGGAGGCGCGGCGATGAGAAGGGACGGAATTGCTTTGTTGACATAATGTGCATTATCGGACACATTAGGATCGAAAGAAGCGGGGCTGTGGTCGACTGACAAGTCAGTGCTTCGCGCATGGTCTCGATCCTAGGTTTCGGGCGAGAAATCTGATGCGGTGATCGTCGAGCGTCATCTGCGGAAGCTCGCTCGCCCGATGGCCGTAAAACGCAGCAGAACGGTTGTCGGACACACCGGTGCTCGGTACCGCCCAATCATTCAGGTGCCCGCCAAGAACGGCGGAGTTCGCTCCGGGGTGTTCGTGAGGCGGTACTGGGAGCAAGTCGCTGTGCCCGAGCAGATTGAATGGCGCACGGTCGACGTCATTGACTCAATTACAGGCGCGATCGACACCGAATTTTGCGAAATCGAGGTGCCCGCGCACATCCGGACGATCCGACGTCGTTCGATCGGCTCCTACACGGGTGGATCCGGGTTCCTCATCGTCAACGACGGCCGTGTGACAGGTGGAGACATCGTGCGGCTTCTCGCCAGCTCGCGCGATTGGACCCTTGCGGCGTAGTCGATCTGTAACCAGTTAAGGGACGAGTGAGACGCGACGATCGTCGGTACCGTCGAAAGATGAGCGAAGACGCCGAACTTGAAGTTCAGGGATTCATTAGTTACAACCGAGCGGATAACGCCGGGTTTGCCAATGTCGTAGACCAGATCAAAACTGACCTCGAGCAGCGTTTTCATGCGTCGACGGGCAGACGGCTAAAGATCTTCTTGGATAGGGAGTCCATCGGCTGGGGTGCAGACTGGCGCGCGAGTATTTCAGGGAGCGTCAAGGGCGCCACGTTCTTCATCCCTATCGTTTCGCAGCGATACTTCGAAAGTCCTGCCTGTAAGGAAGAGCTGCTCCTGTTCCATGAGAACGCGAAGAACCTTGGCGTAACGCGCCTCATCCTTCCAATCGTTCTCACGGGCGCTGAGCGGATATCGCCTGAAGACGATCGCGAGGAAGTGCAGATCGTTGAGCAGCTGAACTACAAGAACGTCGAACCTGCCTGGCTCGCCGGTTATGACTCCGCCGAGTGGCGGCGTGCCATCTACGAGATGGTGAAGCATCTTGAGGAAGCTCTCCAGCTTGCAGAAACTCACCTCGCTGAACAGGAATCTGCGATAGCTACTGTCGTCGGACTCGGCGAACCTGATGATGATGATGTCGTTGTAGCTGATTCTCTTGAGCTGTCGAAGGATATCGAACGTCTGACTGAACTCACCGGTCAGATACCGGGCGTGATGACCGACTTCACATCGGCGGCTACTGCAGCTGCGAACGGAATTGAGGGTAAGACGCTCACAACCACCCAGAAGCAAGCAGCTGCGGTACGCCTAGCTCACGATCTCAAAACTCCTGCGCTAAATCTTGAGCAGCTGGGGCGAGAGTTCGAGGCGACGGCGGTTTCGACTGATGCTCGACTTCGAGCCGTCGCTGAGGAGCTCCGTTCGTTGAATCTCGCTTCTGCCGAAGACCAACTTGAGCGAACTCTCGCTGAGCTCCGCAGTATCGAGGGGCTGCGTGCGGTCGTCAGCCAATTCGAGGAACCCATCCAACAGCTTCGGTATGTCGCGACTGCGAACGTCAGCATTAGAAAGAGCGTGCAGCCAGCGATCAATGGTTTCCAGGCAATCTCGAGCGCCATCTCGACGATAGATAGCTGGAAGACGGTCTAACTCACGCAACGTTGATCTGTTCATCTTGTGGGGCGACCGCGATAAAGGACGAGCTGAAGGTCACGCGCCGTGTTGCCTTCAGAATGAATAGGTCTCCCCCGGCAGATAGCGCCGTTACCTCCACTGTCTCCACTCGGAAGCGGCGAAGGTCGTGCTCGATCAGTCGGCGGGCCTGGGTGGTGACGCGGACGTCTCGGACGTCGTAGACGCCGAACTGCCATTGCTTCCACTTCGGTCTCGTCGAGATGGTGAGCACGACCTCCGCGCTCATGTGGTGCTGCTCCCCCAGTTGGTCACGATGTCGAGTTCGTGGATGAGGTTGCGTCGGGTGTTGTCTCGTTCGATGGCGTCGAAGAGCATGCGGTCGAGCGCGGGTCCGTTGTGCCCTGTGCAGGCAATACCGCGCGCGGCCGCAAGTGCGCAGTCGATGAGCGTGCGCAGCCGTTACGCCCCGCTTAGAGCAATGTTCCCGCCGGCTGGAGCCGATCGCGCGCATGCTTCCATGGCTTGACCCAGGTCATCTGCCCGGCGCTCAGCGCGGCGCCGCACGAGCTGCACGTTTCACCGGACGTCGTCTCGTCACCGCACGTCTCGTGAATGAGCGCCATGTGTGCGCCGCCCGCGGGCATGACCGTATGACGCTCGCCCCAGACGGCGAGCTGCTGAAGCACCGGCAAGAGCTCAGCCGCTGCGTCCGTCGCTGCATAGCCCTGACGAGTCCGTGGTCCGTCGGCGTAGTCGACGCGTACGAGCAGTCCGGCTTCGACCATGGTCTGCAGTCGACGACTGAGAACGGGCTCCGAGATGCCGAGGTTGTCTCTGAGCACATCGAAGCGTCCCCGGCCGTGGAGCACATCACGGATGATGAGGAGCACCCAAGGGTCGCCGAGCACGTCGAGAGATCGACGAATGGGGCAGAACTCCCCCGACCAGTCAGATCGCAGCGGCATGGGGCCCTTTCCTTCGATCGGTCATTCGGGCTAGGCTCGCACCCACTCTAACTTCGTTGAAGAAAGTTATCAATGATCCCCTCGCCTCAGCGCCCGCCATCCTCACCGCGTCGCGTGCATCCTGCGTGGTGGGTGGCCGCCGCAGCCTTCCTCGCCCTGCTCGCCGCCGCGGGATTTCGAGCCGCACCCGGCGCCCTGCTGGTTCCCCTGCACGAGGAGTTCGGGTGGTCGACGAGCGTGATGTCGTTCGCGGTCAGCATCAACCTCGTGCTCTACGGACTCACCGCGCCCTTCGCCGCGGCACTCATGGACCGCTTCGGCGTGCGGCAGATCGTCGCGACGGCTCTCATCCTCATCGCACTCGGCGCCGGCGGAAGCGTGTTCATGACCGCCTCATGGCAGCTCCTCGTCTTCTGGGGTGTGCTCATCGGGCTCGGCACCGGCTCGATGGCCCTCGTCTTCGCCGCGACGATCGCCAATCGTTGGTTCGTTCGTCGGCGGGGCCTCGTGATGGGCGTGCTGACCGCCGGATCGGCTACCGGTCAGCTGATCTTCCTCCCGCCGGTGGCGTCGATCGCCGAGACGGAAGGATGGCGACCGGCATCCCTCATCGTCGCGGTCGCGGCCCTCGCGGCCGTGCCCATCGTCTGGCTCGTGCTGCGTGACTACCCCGAGGATCGCGGAGCACTCCCCTACGGTGCTGATCCGGAAACGTATGCGGCTCCCCCTCGGGCGACGGGCGGAGCGACCCGCCGCGCCTGGGAAGGACTGACGTTCGCGGTCAAGCACCGCTCGTTCTGGGCGCTCGCGATCGCCTTCGCGATCTGCGGCGCCACCACCAACGGCCTCATCGGCATCCATTTCATTCCCTCGGCGCATGACCACGGCATGGCGACGACAGCCGCAGCGGGATTGCTCGCCGTCGTGGGCGTCTTCGACATCGCCGGAACGATCGCGTCGGGATGGCTGACGGACAAGTTCGACCCACGGAAGATCCTCGTCGCCTACTACGTCTTTCGCGGCGTCGGGCTGCTCGCGCTGCCCTGGCTGCTCTCCGACTCGATCCACCCGAGCATGGTCGTGTTCGTCGTCATCTACGGCCTCGACTGGGTCGCCACCGTTCCTCCGACGGCGGCGCTCTGCCGAGAGATATTCGGTGACCGCGGCACGATCGTCTTCGGCTGGGTATTCGCCGCCCACCAGTTGGGTGCTGCTGCAGCGGCGCTCGGAGCGGGAGTCATCCGCGATGTGTTCGGCGAGTACACCTACGCCTGGTGGGGCGGGGCTGCAATGTGCGTGATCGCCGCGGCGCTCTCGATCGAGATCCGCCGCCCGCGCGAGGTCGCGTCGTCGTCACGGATGAAGGCCTGACACGACACACAGTCGGCTGGGCGAACCACGTGAGCGTCGCTACCTCGATTCGCAGAAGCGAAGCTCGTTACCGAACGGGTCAATGATGCTCATCGTCGGACCGACGGGCGCGTCTGCGTCGATACCCGGTCGCAGGTGCCCGCCCGCAGCCTTCGACACGAACGAGTGATACGCCGTCAGACGCCGGAGGGGGATCCAGACGACGGAGCCGGGCGTACCATCGCCGTGGTGCTCGCTCAGCCCCAGCGTGGTCTTGCCGAGTCGCACGCCGAGAAAGACCGGCATTCGCGCACCGAATCGGTGCGTGAACTCGACGGTGAAGCCCAAGACATCGACATAGAACGATCTGGCACGCTCTGCATCGACGACCCGCAGGATTGGCATGGCCGAACCGGCCGCGAACGAAGTCATGTGCGCTCCTTCGTATCGTGAGGTGGTTGAGGGTCGACGGTCACTCCCCCACGTAGGCTGCCAGGTGCTCCCCCGTGAGCGTCGAACGCGCGGCGACGAGATCGGCGGGAGTGCCCTCGAAGACGAGGCGGCCGCCGTCGTGACCGGCGCCCGGGCCGAGGTCGATGATCCAGTCGGCGTGTGCCATGACGGCCTGGTGGTGCTCGATCACGATGACGGATTTGCCCGAGTCGACGAGACGATCGAGCAGCCCGAGGAGGTTCTCGACATCGGCGAGGTGCAGCCCGGTGGTCGGTTCGTCGAGGACGTAGATCTCGCCCTTCTCGGCCATGTGCGTCGCGAGCTTCAGGCGCTGCCGTTCTCCCCCGGACAGCGTCGTCAAGGGCTGGCCGATCGTTAGGTACGCGAGCCCGACGTCGACGAGTCGAGCCAGGATGGCGTGCGCCGCGGGAATGCAAGCGTCACCTGAGGCGAAGAACTGCTCCGCCTCCCCCACCGACATCGTCAGGACGTCGTCGATGTTGCGGCCGCCGAGCGTGTACTCGAGCACGGAGGCCTGGAAACGCTTTCCCTCGCACACTTCACATGTTGCGGCGACGCCGGCCATGATGCCGAGGTCGGTGTACACGACGCCCGCACCGTTGCAGTTCGGGCACGCTCCCTCCGAGTTCGCGCTGAACAGCGCCGGCTTCACCCCATTGGCCTTCGCGAACGCCTTCCTGATCGGTTCGAGGAGCCCGGTATAGGTCGCCGGGTTGGAACGACGGGATCCGCGGATCGCCCCCTGGTCGATCGAGACGACGCCGGCGTCGTCGGGCAGCGAGCCGTGGATGAGCGAGCTCTTGCCCGAACCGGCGACTCCGGTGATCGCGACGAGCACTCCGAGCGGTACGTCGACATCGACATCCCTCAGGTTGTTCGCGTGCGCACCGCGAATCTCGAGCGCACCGGTCGCCTCTCGCACAGTGCTCTTGAGCGTCGCGCGGTCGTCGAGGTGTCGCCCCGTGAGGGTGTCACTCGCTCGTAACTCGTCGACGGTGCCCTCGAAGCAGATCGTGCCACCCGACGATCCGGCACCGGGCCCGAGGTCGATCACGTGATCGGCGATCGCGATCGTCTCGGGCTTGTGCTCAACGACGAGCACAGTGTTGCCCTTGTCGCGGAGGCGCAGGAGGAGTTCGTTCATGCGCTGGATATCGTGGGGGTGGAGCCCGACCGTGGGCTCGTCGAAGACGTACGTCACGTCGGTGAGCGACGAACCCAGATGACGGATCATCTTCGTGCGTTGCGCCTCGCCGCCTGAGAGCGTGCCCGACGGCCGGTCGAGCGAGAGGTAGCCGAGGCCGATCTTCACGAAGGAATCGAGCGTCGCCTGCAGCGTCTCGAGAAGCGGCGCCACCGAGGGTTCGTCGAGGGCGCGCACCCACTCGGCGAGGTCGCTGATCTGCATCGCGCATGCATCGGCGATGTTCATTCCCCCGATCTTCGACGACCGCGCGCCGGCGCTCAGGCGCGTGCCGTTGCATTCCGGGCACGCCGTGAATGTCACCGCCCGGTCGACGAACGCACGGATGTGCGGCTGCATCGCCTCTTTGTCTTTCGACAGGAACGACTTCTGGATCTTCGGGATGAGGCCCTCGTACGTCATGTTGATCGACTGGAACGTGACCTTGACGGGCTCCTTGTAGAGGAAGTCGTGCAGCTCGACGTCGGTGTAGTCGCGGATCGGCTTCGCCGGGTCGAGGAATCCGGATTCGCTGAAGATCCTCACGAGCCAGCCGTCGACGTTGTAGCCGGGAATCGTGAGTGCGCCGTCGGCGAGCGACTTGCTCGCGTCATACAACTGGTCGAGAGCGATGTCGTTGACGGTTCCCATGCCTTCGCAGCGCGGACACATGCCGCCCGTGATGGTGAAGTCGCGCCGTTCGGCCTTACTGCTCGTGCCCTTCTCGACCGTGAGCGCGCCAGCGCCGTGCGCCGACGCGACGTTGAACGAGAACGCCTGCGGCGAACCGATGTGCGGCTCCCCCAACCGGCTGAAGAGGATGCGGAGCAGAGCGTTGGCATCGGTCGCCGTGCCGAGCGTCGAGCGGGAGTTGGCGCCCATGCGCTCCTGGTCGACGATGATGGCCGTCGTGAGCCCGTCGAGCACATCGACGTCGGGCCGGGCCAGCGTCGGCATGAAGCCCTGAACGAACGCGCTGTAGGTCTCGTTGATCATGCGCTGCGACTCGGCGGCGATGGTGCCGAACACGAGCGAGCTCTTGCCCGAGCCCGAGACTCCCGTGAACACGGTCAGCCGACGTTTCGGCAGCTCGACGCTGATGTCCTTCAGGTTGTTCTCGCGTGCGCCGCGCACGCGGATGCGGTCGTGGCTGTCGGCATCGTGGCGCCCGTGCGCCGCCGGGCTCGCTGCAGTGCTCATCGTGGTGCTCCTCGTCCTCGGCCGTCAGCATAGTTCGGACGTGCGACAGCGCCACAGCGACGGGTGGACTTCTGGTGAACCGCCGCGCGTGTCGCTGGTGGCTACGCGACACGCCGCAATAGTCTGGCCACACAGGTACCACCCAGGAAAGGTCTACCCATGTCATCCACACAGCCCTCGGCCTTCGCCTCGTTCTCGCTCAACGGGAAAGACCTCACGAAGTCCGCCATCAGCGCGATCCGCGTCGCCCTCGGAGTGAGCGGCGTGGTCGCCCTCATCATCGGCATCATCATCACCGTCTGGACGAAGGAAGCAGCACTCGTCCTCACGGCTCTCATCGGCGTGTACTTCATCGTCGCCGGACTCGCCTACCTCGGTATCGGACTCTTCGCCAAGGGCTTGAGCGGCGGTGCGCGTGCCCTCGACATCATCCTCGGCGTGCTGCTCGTGATCTCGAGCATCATCGTCTTCACGAACCTCACCGACTCGGCCGTCATCCTCGGCATCTTCCTCGGTGTCTTCATCGGTGTGCTGTGGATCGTCGAGGGTGTCGTCGCCCTCGTTCAGAGTGGTGACTCCGGTTCGCGCGGGTGGGCGATCTTCTTCGGAATCGTCAGCCTCATCGCCGGTATCGTCGTGCTCTTCTCCCCGCTGTGGGGCACCGTGGTGCTCTTCATCTTCGCGGGCATCAGCCTCATCGTCCTCGGTGTGCTGCAGATCGTTCGTGCCTTCACCTTCGGCAAGGGCGTCGCAACCGTCTGAGCAGACGACGACGAAGGGCGACCCCACCTCGGGGTCGCCCTTCGTCGTTTACGGGCTCAGACCGGCAGGTACCGGTTCCACCACTCGATGATCGCCTCGAACCGCTCGACGCGGTGACGCGGTCGTCCGGAACGGCTCAGTTCGTGATCCTCCCCCGGGAACACGAGCAATTCGGTCTCGACCCCGTTGCGCTTGAGCGACGCGTAGTAGCGCTCCGCCTGCCCGAGCGGGCAGCGCAGGTCGTTCTCCGAGTGGATGACGAAGGTGGGCGTCCTCACCTGATCGACGACGGCCTGAGGGCTCTGCGAACGCTGCAGCGCGGCATCCGTTCCCGTGTACTCGTCGGCGAAGAAGTCGCCGATGTCGGAGGTGCCGACGACGTACTCGGGGTCGAGGAAGCCGCGTTCCACGATCGCCGCGGCGAAGCGGTGGTCGTGCGCGATCGCCCAGGCCGTCAGATATCCGCCGTACGATCCGCCGAGGATCCCGAGGCGGGTCGCGTCGAGCGCGCTATCGAACGCGAGAGCGCTGTCGAGAAAGTCGAGCACGTCGGTCAGGTCGACGCTGCCCATCTTCTGACGAATGACGCGGCCGTGCGCTTCGCCGTAGCCCGCCGAGCCGCGCGGGTTGCAGAAGACGACGGCGTAGCCCGCATCGGCGAGCACCTGCGCCTCATCGAAGAGGTGCACCGAGTACTGCGAGAACGGACCGCCGTGGATCATGAGGAGCGTCGGATGCGGGCCGTCGCCTTCCGGGCGGACGATCCAACCGTGAACGGTCGACCCGTCGCGAGTGGGGACGGTGATCTCCCGCGGCCGGGCGATGCCCGCGGCGCGGATGTCGGCGGAGAAGTCGGTCAGCCGACGGTGACCGGCGCCGTCGATGACGACGAGGTCGCCGAAACTCTCGGCCGACTGCACGGAGGCGACGACGACGTTCCCCGCCGCCGCACCCGTGACCTCGACGGCTCCGTCGAGAACCGGCGTCACGTCGCCCGTCCGCGTCACGGAGAGGAGCTCGACACGGCCGCGCGTGCGATTCTGCACCAACACGGCGTCGGAACCCGCCGGGGTGATGCGACTTCCGACCTCGCCGAGGTCGATCGTCTCGGCATCGGTCAGCCGGGTCGCTGAATCGCCCTCGATCACGAAGAGCCCGGTGTTGCGCGCGACGAAATCGCGCCCCGACTCCCCCGTCTTACTCGCGAGGACGACCGGCACGTCGTCGAAACCGACGACGAGGTCGCCGATCGACAGGCCGGCGGTCGGCGAGAGGATGACGCGGCGCGCACTCTCGCCCGCCTCGATGCCATACGCGTAGACGCCGGAGTTCAGATCGATGTCGCGTTCGTCGTGCAGTGCTTCGACGACCCAGAGCTCGGTGCCATCGGGCGAGAACGTGAACGCACCGGCGTCGCCCTCCGGGCTCGAGAGCGCGACGCCGGGAGTCACGGGCGACGCCTCCTGCGTCGATCCGTCGCGTTCGGCGATCGGGGCGACGAACGGTGCACCCTGCAGGTCGGGGGAAGGAAAGAGGTGCACGCGCGCGGGGCGATCGCCGGTGTAGCCGACGCCGTTCGAGCGGTAGCGCAGCGTCGTGAGGCGGCGGGGAGCCTCGGCTCCGGCGGACATGCCGTCGACGGATCCGTATCGTCCGAGCTCCGGGACGCGCGCGCGGAAGGCGAGAGTCGACCCATCGGGCGACCACTGGAACGCGTCCACACCGAGTTCGGCATCGGTCACGATGATCGGCTCCCCGCCGCGCGCGTCGGTCACGGCGAGCTGAGTCGGCTCACCGGGTGCTGCGCGGAGGAAGGCGAGTGCCGATCCGTCGGGCGAGAACTGCGGGGAGCCGTCACGGAACCCCCGGGTCAGTCGCCGCGGCGGCACCGAACCATCGAGTGCGACCTCCCATAGCTGACCGACGTAGGCATCGGCCGCGAGGTGAGGACGGGTGACGGCGACGACGGCCCGCTCACCCGACGGATCGAGCGTGGGTCGTGACAGGTTCGACAGCAGTTCGATGTCGACGGCGCGCATCGGGGCGCCTACTCGGCCGCGAAGCCGGAGACGTCGCCGACGTAGCGTGTGTTCTCAGCGGGCACGGGCTCGACGACGGCCGAAGCGACCTCGGCCGCGAACTCCGACACGTTGTAGAGACGACCGGCGTCCTGCTTGCGCGCATCGATCGCGCCCGGGTTGGCCCGCTCGAGCAGGGTCGCCGTGATCGTTCCTTCGATCATGTCGCCCGAGACGACCACGAACTCGATGCCGGCGGCATCGAAGGCGGGGATCTTCTCGCGCAAGGCGTCTTCACCCGCGCGCTTCGAGAGGGCGACGGGCTCGTACTCGGGCATCGTCGCCGTCGTGCGGATGAAGTGGGCCTGGTGGCTCGTGACGAAGACGATGCGGGCACCGGCCGCGAGGTACGGGAGCGCCGTGTCGACGACGTTGACCTGGGCGTCACGGTTGAGCGTGAGCGCGTAGTCGGCGGCCATGCCGGACTCCATGCCGCCCGAGGCGTTCAGCACGAGCACGTCGAGCGGGCCGAAGGTGTCGGCGGCGGTCGTGATGAGCTCCCGCACGGAGTCGGCATCGGTGAGGTCGGCGCCGACGGCGATCGCCGTTCCGCCCGCTGCGGTGATCTCACCGACGAGCTTCTCGGCGCGAGCGGCCTTGTTGCGGTAGTTGATGACGACGCGGGCTCCGGCGGCGGCGAGGTAGCGAGCCGTGTCGGCTCCGATTCCACGCGACGAGCCGGTGACGAGTGCGGTCTTTCCGGCGAGCGAGCCGGGAGCGAGAGGAGTGTTCACAGTCCACGACCCTACCAAGGGGGTCGGTCTGACGCCGTGGCTGCTAGTTTCGAATCACGCTCACGACGACGAGAGGAACGCGATGATCGACATCACCGATTATCTGTGGATCATCTGGCTCTCGTTCATCGTGATCTGCGTCATCATCGAGCTGTTGACCCTCGAGTTCACGTTCCTCATGATCGCCTTCGGATCTATCGCGGGCCTCGGCGCCGAACTGCTCGGCTGGGAGTGGTGGGTGCAGATCCTGCTCGCCGCGATTGTGTCGGTGCTCCTGCTCTTCACGATCCGTCCGCTCCTCCTGAAGAAGCTCCGGACCGGTGAGGATCCGACGCCGAGCAACATCGCGGCGCTCCTCGGCATGCGCGGCCGAGTCGTCTCGCCCATCGTCGAGACCGGCGGGCTCGTCAAGCTCGCGAACGGCGAGACCTGGACGGCGCGAATCGCGTCGAGCACCGAGCAACGCACCATCGAGACCGGCGAGGACGTCCTCGTCACCGTCGTCGACGGGGCGACCGTCGTCGTCGTCCCGGTCGAACGCGCCACCGTCTGAAGAGAGAGGACACATCATGCCTGACGTCGGAGGACTCGTTCTTCAGATCTTCATCGTCGTGCTGCTCGTCGTCGTCGCGATCTTCGTCGTCATCGTGCTGTTCCGGGCCATCCGGATCATCCCGCAGGCGTACGCGGGCGTCGTCGAGAGGCTCGGTCGATACCACAAGACGCTCAACCCGGGGCTCAACATCCTCGTCCCCTTCATCGACCGGGTGCGCCCGCTCGTCGACATGCGCGAGCAGGTCGTCTCCTTTCCGCCGCAGCCCGTCATCACCGAGGACAACCTCGTCGTCTCGATCGACACCGTCGTCTACTTCCAGGTGACCGACGCCCGCGCGGCGACCTACGAGATCGCCAACTACCTCGGCGCGGTCGAGCAGCTCACGACTACGACGCTCCGCAACGTCGTCGGCGGCCTGAACCTCGAAGAGGCGCTCACGAGCCGCGACAACATCAACGGGCAGCTGCGCGTCGTGCTCGACGAAGCGACCGGCAAGTGGGGAATCCGCGTGTCGCGCGTCGAGCTCAAGGCGATCGACCCGCCCCTCTCCATCCAGGACTCGATGGAGAAGCAGATGCGCGCCGAGCGTGACAAGCGCGCCGCCATCCTCACCGCCGAAGGAACCAAGCAGTCCGCGATCCTCGAGGCCGAAGGGCGCCGCCAGGCGGCCATCCTGAGCGCCGAGGGCGACGCCCAGGCGGCCATCCTCCGAGCCGATGGCGAGGCGAAGGCGATTCTCACGGTCTTCGAGGCCATCCACCAGGGCGACGCCGACCCGAAGCTCCTCGCCTACCAGTACCTGCAGACCCTTCCGAAGATCGCCGAGGGAACCGCGAACAAGCTCTGGATCGTGCCGAGCGAGTTCTCGGACGCCGTCAAGAACATCGGTGCGGCATTCGGCGTCAAGGGCGACGGCACGCAGAACCGGCCGCCCGTCTGAGCATGCAGGTCGAGTTCTTCGGGGGAACGCTCCCCCGCGTCTTCGCACACCGCGGACTCGCCGTCGACGCGCCCGAGAACACCCTCCTCGCGTTCGCGCGTGCCGTCTCGGCGGGAGTGCGCTACATCGAGACCGACGTGCACGTGAGTCACGAGGGCGTGGCGATCGTGGCGCACGACCCCGACCTCAAACGGGTCGCCGGACGACCGGTGCGCATCGACCAGTTGACGGTGCCGGAACTCCGGAGGATCGACCTCGGCTCGGCTCAAGGCTTCTGCACGCTCGAGGAGGCGCTCGACGCCTTCCCCGAGACGTGCTTCAACATCGACGTGAAGACGGATGCCGCGGCGCTGCCGATCTCGCGGGCCATCGCCCGAACCCGTGCCGAGAAGCGCGTCCTCATCGCCTCGTTCTCCGATGCCCGCAGGAAGCGCGTGCTCGCGGCTCTCCCGCGAGTCGCCTCGTCGGCCGGAAGCGCGACGATCGCTCGGGTACGTGCCGCGCTCTCGGCCGGAGCGGTGCGCCGCGCTCTCGCCGATGTCTCGGCCGTGCAGGTGCCCGAACGCTACGGTGCCCTGCGCATCGTGTCGCGCACGTTCGTCGACCGCGTGCACGCGGCGGGCCATGAGGTGCACGTCTGGACGGTCAACGAGACCGACGACATGCAGCGGCTCCTCGATCTCGGCGTCGACGGCATCATCACCGATCGCGCCGATCAGGCACTCGACGTCGTGCGACGCCGATCACCTCGACCCTGAGAGTCCCCTGGCAGAACAGCCCCTCGCGGAAAGAGAACGCCCAGCTTCGTCGTTTATAACTGATGAGGATTTGGGGAGAGCGAGAGGAGAACGGCCATGGCTGACCGGAGTCTACGAGGGATGCGGCTGGGCTCACAGAGCCTTCAGAGCGAGGACGGCGTGATCTTCGCCGATCGCGCGCAAACGACGTACTTGTGCGCCGATTGCGGACGCGAGACTGTCATGGTCTTCGCGAGCGACGCCGAGCTTCCCGATGTGTGGGAGTGCCGCACGTGCGGACACGAGGCGACCCGCCTCGTCGACGCCAAGCCCGTCGAGATCGATCGATCCGGCGAGAAGGTGGCACGTACCCACTGGGACATGCTGCTCGAGCGCCGCACGCGCGCCGAGCTCGAAGAGCTGCTCGAAGAGCGACTCGCCTACCTCCGCGCACGTCGCGGTGGACAGCAGAAGATCGGGGCCTAGTCGCCCGAGATGATCGCCCGTCGACTCTGTCGGCGGGCGATTATTGCTGCCGCCAGCAGGGTGCCGAGTGATGCCAGAGCGATGGTCCACGGCACAGCGGCACCGAGTACGACCGAGGGAGTGAGTCCGGTCCGCAGCTCGACATCCGTCACCATTGCACCGGCCTCGTACGCGGGAAGCGCATCGATCGTCCTGCCCGTCGGATCGATGACCTGACTCGTCCCGACCGTCGAGATGTTGACGATCGAGCGTCCCGTCTCGATGGCGCGGAGGCGCGCGATGGCGAGCTGCTGCATGTTCTCGTCCGTCCCGCGGAAGTCGGCGTTGTTCGTCTGCAGCAGGTAGAGCTCGGCTCCCTCGCGCGCGCCCTGCCAGATGACGTCGTCGTAGATGACGTCGAAGCAGATCGCGAGCCCCGCGATGGTTCCGTCGAGATCGAAGACGGGCGGCTTCGTGCCGGGCGAGTATCCGCGCTGCACGAGGCCGATGAGGTCGGGGGCGAGCGCGTAGTAGAAGTCGCGATCGGGGATGTACTCGCCGAACGGCACGGGATGCATCTTGTCGTAGGTCGCGACCGAGCCCTCGCCGGAACGCCACAGCATCGAGGTGTTGAAGAACTCGTCACCCGTCGTCGTCACCGTGTTGAGGAGGAGCGGCGCATCGGCCTCCTCCGTGAGGCGGTCGAGCAGACGTGCCGTCGTCGCGTCGCGCGTCGGATCGATGTCGGACCCGCCCTCGGGCCAGAGGATCACGTCGATGCCGGGAGTGTCGAGGATCGGCTCGGTCGCCGCGAGCGACGAGGCGAGCAGATCGCCCCGCTGCCGCTCGTCGAAGTAGCCCGCCGGGCCGTTGCCCTGCACGCTCGCGACCGTGTACTCGCCCGCCGAAGTCGTCGGCCACGCCGGCAGGCCGAGCAGGAGGGCGAGCGTGACGGCAGCCGGGATGACGGTGCGGACGTCGCGCAGCGCGCGGACACGTGACCACTCGATGACGGCGGCGACGAGCAGCACCATGAGGAACCCGAGCCCGGTCGACCCGACCCACGACACGACGTCGGCGAACGGGCTCTCCGACTGGCTGAGCGCGGCGCGCCCCCAGGGGAACCCGCCGTAGGGGAACGAACCCGTGACCGCCTCACGGACGACCCAGAGCCCCGCGACGACGAGCGGGAGCACCACGAGACGGCCGATTCGGCCTGGCCACGCCCGCGGGAGCCACCGGTACGCGAGGGTGATGAGCACCGCTCCCCCGGCGACGAAGAGCGACTCGAGCACCGAGAGGGCGAGCCACGGCACCGGGCCGAGGTAGAGGCTCGTCCACGAGACGTGGTTGAGGTAGAACGCGAGCCCGAAGACGAGCCCGACGAGGAACGCGCTGCCCGCTCGACGACCGATGAGCGACACGAGAGTCATCGCGATGCCGACGAAGGCGAGCGGCCAGATCGAGACGTCGGGGAAGGCGAGGTCGTAGACCACTCCCCCGAGACCGCTGACGATGAGCGCCGCCCACAGCGGGAGGAACGGCGAAGGCCGGGCGGCCACGGGGCGCGCGGCGGTGACCTCGGCGGCAGTCGGTGCGCTCATGCGACGGTCGCGTAGGCGACGACCCCGCGCCGCACGGCATCGATGGCGGCACGCGCCGTCGCAGCGAGCTCCGGAGGCGCGACGAGCGAGATCTGATCGAGCAGATCGATCGTCTGCTTCGACCAGCGCACGAAGTCACCCGCAGCAAGGTCGGCCTCTTCTAGCACGGACCCGAGCGGGAGACCCCGCGCCCAGCTGTGCATCGCGAGGCTGAGTCCGGTGGAGATCGGCTCGGTACCCGGAAGACGGTGTTCGCGTTCGACGTCGTCGAGCTCGCTCCAGGCATCCGTCGTCAATTCGAGGGCGCGCCGGAATGCGCCGCGCGGGAGGTAGCGATCATCGATGGGGTTCTCTTCGCGCCGCGGTTCGAAGACGAGCGCCGTGGCCATCGCGGCGAGTCCCGCGACATCGAGGTCGTTCCAGTAGCCACGACGCAGGCACTCGGCGACGAGCAGATCGCGTTCGCCGTAGATGCGGCGGAGGGACACGCCGGCATCGGTCAGCGTCGCCTCGCCGGCGTCCGACACGCGCACGTAGTCGAGCTCGAGCAGCACGTCGGTCACCCGGTCGAAGATCTTCGCGACGGCTCCGGTGCGCGTGCGGATCTGTCGGGCGAGGTCGTCGCTCTCGCGGCGCAGACGCCACCAGCGCTCGGCCCAGCGGGCGTGCGCCTCGCGGTCGGAGCAGCCGTGGCACGGGTGCGCCTTCATGCGCTTCTTCAGATCGGCGATCTGCCGCTGGATGCGCTCGCGGTTGCCGTGGGACAGCCCCGCCTTCGATGCCTTCTTCTCGAGGTCGCCGAGCTCTCGGCGGATGCTCGAGTACTCCCGGAAGTCGCCGAGGTGGCACTGCATCGACCGCTCGAAGCCGGCGAGCGACTCTTGCTGCTTGCGCACCGTGCGCGCGAGGTCGACGACGGAACGGTCGGCCTGGAACTGCGCGAAGCTCGACTCGAGGATCTCGCGCGTGCGTTCGCGCCCGAACTGCTCGATGAGGTTGACCGCCATGTTGTACGTCGGCCGGAAGCTCGAGTTCATCGGGTACGTGCGGCGCGAGGCGAGCGAGGCGACCGCTTGAGGGTCGAGGCCGTCGACCCACTGGATGACGGAGTGGCCCTCGACGTCGATGCCTCGGCGGCCCGCGCGGCCCGTGAGCTGGGTGTACTCGCCGGGCGTGATCGGAACGCGAGCTTCGCCGTTGAACTTCTCGAGCTTCTCGAGAACGACCGTGCGCGCGGGCATGTTGATGCCGAGTGCGAGGGTCTCGGTCGCGAAGACTGCCTTGACGAGCTTCTTCTGGAAGAGTTCTTCGACGACCTCCTTGAAGGCCGGGAGCATACCCGCGTGGTGGGCGGCGACGCCGCGCTCGAGGCCCTCGAGCCACTCCCAGTAGCCGAGCACGGCGAGGTCTTCATCGAGCAGGGTGCGGCAATGTTCTTCGACGATCGCGCGGATCTCTTCGCGCTCGGCCGAGTCGGTGAGACGGATGCCGGAACGCAGCACCTGACGCACCGCCTGGTCGCAGCCGACGCGAGAGAAGATGAAGAAGATCGCCGGCAGCAGGTTCTTGCCGTTGAGCATCTCGACGACGTCGGGCCGGTCGAGTCGGCCGACGCGATTCGCCTCGGCGTGCCAGCGGCCCCGGTCGGCGCCGCGCCGCCCGCGTGACGAACGACCCTGGATCGAGCGGCCGCCGGCCTTGGCGAGCTGCACGAGTTCGGGATTCACCCGGTGCGTCGCGGCCGTACCCGACGAGTCGAACAGGTCGAGCATCTTCTGACGCACGAGCACGTGCTGTTCGAGAGGAACGGGGCGCTCCTCCGAGACGATCACGTCGGTGTCGCCCCGCACGGCCTGCATCCAATCGCCGAACTCCTCGGCGTTGGAGACGGTCGCGCTCAGTGAGACCATCCGCACCGACTCCGGCAGGTGGATGATGACCTCTTCCCACACGGCGCCTCGGAACCGATCGGCGAGGTAGTGCACCTCGTCCATCACGACGAAGGCGAGGTCGGTGAGCAAGGGCGAGTTGGCGTAGAGCATGTTGCGCAACACCTCGGTCGTCATGACGACGATCCGGGCGGAGGCGTTGATGTTGGTGTCGCCCGTGAGCAACCCGACCTCGGAGGAGCCGTACTCGGCCTGGAACTCCTGGAACTTCTGGT
Source organism: Agromyces atrinae (assembly GCF_013407835.1). NCBI lineage: Bacteria > Bacillati > Actinomycetota > Actinomycetes > Micrococcales > Microbacteriaceae > Agromyces > Agromyces atrinae. The sequence goes on from NZ_JACCBI010000001.1 coordinate 679,286, forward strand.
TGCTGAGCGCCTTCATGGGCGTCGTGTAGAAGACCTTCGCGCGCGGCTCCTGCATCGCGATGTAGACCGCGAACTCGGCGACGATCGTCTTGCCCGCACCTGTCGGGGCGGCGACGAGGACACTGCGGCCCTCGTCGAGCGCGATGCAGGCCGCACGCTGGAACGGATCGAGGTCGAAACGCTGACGCGCGGCGAACCCCTCGACTCGCGGTTGCCGTTGACGCGACTGGGCGGCGGCGAAACGTTCGGCCGGGGAGAGGGTCATCACTCCCCCAGCCTAGACAGCCGCGCTGGGAAGATCGCCCGTCAGCCCGCGAGTTCCGCGTCGAGTTCGGCCGCTCGCTTCGCGACCCGTCGATCGTGGAGATAGGCGATGAACCACGCCGCGAAGTACAGGCCGATCATGGGGATCGCGAGGAGGAACATCGAGATCACGTCGGCGGACGGCGTGGCGATCGCCGTGAAGAGCACGATGACGAGGATCGCGACGCGCCACGCCTTGATGATCGCGGCCGCGCTCCAGACCCCCACGAAGTTCAGCAGCACGATGAAGACCGGCACGACGAACGCGACACCGATCGCGACGACGAGCTTCAGGACGAAGTCGAAGTACTCCCGCGCCGTGAGGAGGCTCGCGGCCCCCTCGGGCACGAAGCTCGTCATGATGCGCACGATGTTCGGCAGCACGAACCAGCCGGCGGCGCAGCCCGCGAAGAAGAGGGGTACAGCGCTGAAGAGGAAGGCGAACGTGTAGCGCTTCTCGCGTCGGTTGAGGCCGGGGACGAAGAACGCGAAGATCTGGTAGAGCCAGACCGGGCTCGAGACGACGATGCCGACGGTCAGCGCGATCTGCAGACGCAGATCGAAGGCGCTCGTGATGGTCGGGAAGATGATCCCCGTCGCCCCGTCACGCGCTTCGGCGACCTTCGAGACCGGCTCCTGGATCGCGTCCCAGATGAACAGGTCGGTGAGGATCCAGCCGATGATGCCGCCGACGACGATCGCGATCGCAGCAGCGAACAGTCGACGGCGCAGTTCCACCAGGTGGGCGCCGAGCGACATCCGTTTCTCGCGGTTCTCACCGCGAGTCTGCCGGGCGCTCACGCGCTAGGAGACCGGCTTCTGCGGCTCGTCGCCCGTCGTGTCAGTGGTGACGTCGGACTTCGGCGCCTCGCTGGAGTCGCTCCGAACCTCCGACTTCAGGATCTTCATCGACTGACCCAGGCTGCGAGCGAGCGCGGGAAGCTTGGGTGCGCCGAACAACAGAAGGATCACGACGAGAATGATCAGAGCGTGCCAGCCCGTGAAACCTTGCCACATGATGATTCATCCGATCGTGAAGAGCGAGAGTCCAGTCTAACCCGAGACCTGATCATCGCCCTCGTAGAGCGCGGCACCGGCTTCAGCCCACTCCGCGACGGCGGCGCGCGCCTCGAGCGGATCGATGACGCGGACCACACCGGGAAGGCCGGCGACGAGCCGCTTCAGGCTGTGCACATGCGCGACGCGCACCGACACGCGAGTGACCTCCGCTCCGGCATCCTCGATGCGCGCCCGATAGTCGGCGAGGAGCGGCAATGCGCTCGACGCGACGTCGAGCGTGACGGTGAGGTCGTCGGCCGAGTTCTGGAAGAGCGTGTCGGGAAGCGTGACGTCGGGATGATCGGCGACCGGCACGTCGGAGACGAGGACCTCGCTCATGCGGTCGAGTCGGAACGTGCGCACCGCCTCTCGGCGGTGGCACCAGGCGCGCAGGTACCAGTCGCGATCGGCCGACTCGACGCGCAGCGGGTCGACGACGCGACGTTCGCTCTCGCCTCGCGCATTGACGTAGTCGAACTCGAGGCTGTGCGAACCCGACACGGCGTCACGGATCGTCGCGAGCGTCGAATCGACGTCTCCTCCGGCGATCGCGACGGCGCTCGGCGTCGACGACGCGCCGCGCGCGAGTTTCGCCATGAGCGACGCGATCGAATCGCGGTCGATGTTCTCGGGAAGGCCCGAGAGGTACTGGAGCCCGGCGATGAGAGCGGCGGCTTCACGCGACGAGAAGCGCGGCGAGTCGTCGATCGCGACCTGGTGCACGATGACGATCTCGTCGTGCTGCTCGAACGAGTCCCAGTCGATGTCGAAGAGATCGTTGTGCAGGTAGGCGTTCGTCGAGCCGGGCACGCCCGACATCGCGATGACGGTCACGGCCTGACGGATGTGCTCGGGCGTCGTCGAGAAATGGCGGGCGGCATCGGCGACGCTCACGCGCGAACGGTCGATGAGGAAGGGTACGAGGGCGAGCAGGAACGTGAGCTTGTCCTGGGCCCGAAGTGGTGCGGCCATCAGATCTCCCCCGTACGGTGGGCCTCGGCGACCGCGAGCAGACGCGCACGCACGGCATCGGCGAGTGAGGCGGGTTCGACGACGCGCACCTCGGGGCCGAAGCCCGTCAATTCGTCGGCGAACACGTTGGCGTCGGTGTAGTGGACGACGAGGCGCTCCCCCGCGCGTTCCGCGCCGGGCCGCTTCGTGAGACGGATGTCGGCATCGCTGCCGCGCACGACATCGAGCGTCGCGGTGCGAGCGCGCCACACGTCGTCGAGCCCGGCGATCGCCTTCTCGGCCTGCCCGGCTCCGGGATCGTCGAACGACCCCTCGGCATCGAGCTCGACATCCCCGACGATGCGGGAGAGGAGGAACGTGCGCGAGTCGTCGGCGTCGCGATCGTGTCCGAAGAGGTGCCACCGACCGTCGTGCAGCACGACGGCGTACGGCTCGACGGTGCGCGTGCGCGGTGCCGCCTCGCCGGGCTTGAGGTAGCCGAACCGGGCGAGCTGGCGCCGGTCGACGGCGACGCTCAGCGGCTCGAATGCAGCATCACGCACACGGAGCTTCGGCGCGTAGCCGATGACCCATTCCTGCGACTCGATGCCGAACGAGCGGAGCTTGGTCAGCGCTCGTCTCGACTCCGTCGAGAGTGAGCCCTCACGCCAGACCGTGGCGGCGAGACCGAGGAGCGAGAGCTCTTCCGGAGAGAACGTGATGTCGGACGGGAGGTCGTAGAGACCCTTCGGGATCCGATACCGCGCCGTGCGGTTGTCGCCCGGGCTGTCGGGCGAGTCGATCGTCTCGATCGGAATACCCAGTTCGCGGATGTCGTCCTTGTCGCGCTCGAACTGACGCTCGAGGCTCGCGTTCTGACCGCCGTGCTCGTGACGTTGGCTGTAGCCGTGCACCGTCGAGAGGATCTGCGACTTCGTCAGGCCGGTCTCGGTCGCGAGGAGCGCGAGCACCAGGCTGAAGAGACGCTCCTCGACGGGCACGGGAGGCTCGCTCGATGAGGCTCGGTTCGCAGGCACAGAGGCGATCTTACCGGCCGGTGACGTCGGTCACCGGCATCCGTCCGATCAGCCGATGACCCCGAGCAGGTCGATGACGTTGACCGTCGCCGAGCCGTTCTCGGTCGGGATGATGACGATGAGCTGGCTGCCCACCTGCTGGCCGACGATGGCGTCGGTGATGGCCTTCTGGGTCGCATCGGCCGAGGCAGGGTCGAGCAGCACCGCGTTCGGCGTGCCGGCCTCCCACGTCGTCGAGACGAGGTCGTTGGTGTCCCAGTTGACGATGGCCTGGTGGAAGACGGCCGTCTGGCCCTCCTCGAACGTGTCGCCCGAACCCTGGCGCAGCACGGAGGACTCGACGTCCTTCGGCGCGTCGGCGTCGGGAACCGTGATGCCGGGGCGTCCGTCGGGGGCGAGGACGACTGCGGGGAATCCGTCGCGGCCGGGGCGGGGGTCGCCGTCGGCACGAGCCGGGAAGGTCTGCGTGACGTCGAACACGACGACGAACGAGTTGCTCTCGCCATCGCCCTGACCGAGTTCGGCGCTCGCGATGACGGCGACGACGCGCGAGTCGGCCGACGCGCACGCGAGTGCCTTGTCGAAGCCGTCGTTGGTCTTGCCGACGGGGAAGGCCTGCGGCGCGGTCGCCTGGAGCTGCTCGCCGGTCGACCCGTCGAACGCGGTGACCGAGGCGATGACGAGCTGGCCGTCGTCGATGCGATCGCCCGTGCCCGCGATGTCGGTGCGGCACTCGGTGGTGTCGACGGAGATCGGGGTCGGGAAGTCGGCGGTCACTGCCTCACCGAACTCGCCGGTCACCGACACCAGGTCGGCATTGGGTGACGCAGCGGGCTCGTCGCTCGTGGCACAGCCGGCGAGCGACAGGGCGAGCACTGCAGCAGCAGCGAAGGGCGCGATCTGACGGCGCACGGATCCTCGATTCCTCTTTCCGAACGGGCGTTGACCGCCCCGATGAATCCTAACGGGAGTCGGCGTCACGCGATTTCGCGAGCTCGGCCGCGGTCTCCGAGGCGCGAACGCGCTTGCGGAGGCTCTTGTCGCTCACGGAACGCTCGCCGAGCGCTCCGGGCGTCCACGCCTCGACGTCCGCGTCGGAGTAGTCCGACTTCGACGGGCGGCGCTTGAGCTCGGGCAGTTCGGTGCCGGGGGCGAGACGACGGGCGGTCAGGAGGAAGCCGGTGTGGCCGATCATGCGGTGGTCGGGCCTGACCGCGAGACCCTCGACGTGCCAGCCGCGCACCATCGTCTCGGAGGACGACGGGTTCGTGTAGAGACCCGAGCCGCGGATCGCCTCGGCGACGCGGGAGAGCTGGGTGGCCGTGGCGATGTAGCAGAGCAGCACGCCGCCGGGCTTGAGCGCGGCGGAGACGGCGGGAAGGCACTCCCACGGAGCGAGCATGTCGAGCACGACGCGATCGACGGTGCCCTCGTCGGCGACCTCGGGGAGCACCTCGGCGAGATCGCCGAGCGTGATCGACCAGTTCTCGGGGTCGTGCCCGAAGAAGGTCGCCGCGTTGCCGCGAGCGACATCCGCGAACTCCTCGCGACGCTCAAAGGAGTCGAGGCGGCCCTCGGGACCGATCGCGCGCAGGAGCCACAGTGACAGCGCACCCGAACCGACGCCGGCCTCGACGACGTGGGCACCGGGGAAGATGTCGGCCTGCGCGAGGATCTGCGCGGCGTCCTTCGGGTAGATGATGGCCGCACCGCGCGGCATCGACATCACGAAGTCCTGCAGCAGCGGGCGGAGCGCGAGGTACGACTCGCCGATCTTGTTCGCCACGACGGAGCCGTCGGGCAGACCGATGATGTCGTCGTGCGCGATGGGGCCGCGGTGCGAGTGGAACAGCTTTCCGGGCTCGAGGGTGATCGTGTGCAGCTTGTTCTTCGGGCCGGTCAACTGGACACGGTCGCCCGCGCGGAAGGGGCCGCTCGAGGCGGGGCGGGCGTCGTTCATGCGGTCTCCTCCGCGTCGGTCGCCGAGCGGAACGCCGCGACGATGTCATCGACGGTGCGGCCGTCGAGTGTGGGCCAGATGACCGTCGCCGACGTGTCGTCGAGGTCGAGGATGTGGGGAACGCCGATCGTCGTCATCCCCGCGGCGATGGCCGACGCCACGCCGGGAGGCGAATCCTCGATCGCGACGCAGTCTTCGGGGGCGACGCCGAGCGCCGCGGCCGCGGCGAGATAGGGCTCGGGGTGAGGCTTGGGGTTGTCGACCGAATCGCCCGTGACGAGGAGCTCGAAGGCGTCGAACGGGATGCCGCCCACGATGTCCTCAGCCATCGAACGGATCGACATGGTGACGAGGGCCGTGCGGATGCCGCGCGAGCGGATCTCCTCGAGGAGCTCCTTCGCACCGGGCTGCCACGGCACGCCCTGCTCGACGAGCTGGCGGCGCACGCTCTCGGTGAGGTTCTCCACGATCTCGTCGGCGGGAAGGTCGACGCCGTAACCGCGGAGCACCTCGGCCGAGCTCCAGAGGCCCGAACCGACGAGCTGGAGCGCGTCTTCGTGGGTCCACCGGCCGCCGAATGACTCGACGAGTGCGGTCTCGGCGGCGATCCAGTAGCGCTCGGTATCGACAAGGGTTCCGTCCATGTCCCACAGGACGGCGGCGGGAAGCAGTGGAGTGGTCACGAGCCGCAAGTCTACGGGCAGGTCTTATCCTGGAACTCGACCGGGTACTCCGGTCACGACGGAAGCGGGGTCCATGCCAGCCAATCCCAACGGCACGATCGGGAGTCGACTTCTCCTCGTCGCCTTCGAGGGCTGGAACGATGCCGGCGAGGCGGCGACGGGAGCGGTCAAGGCCGTGAGCGATCGTCTCGACCTCATCGAGCACACGACCGTCGACCCCGAGTTGTACTTCGACTACCAGTTCTCCCGACCGACGATCGCGTTCGACGAGCGCGGCCGACGCTCGCTCACGTGGCCCGGTGCCACGGTGTGGGCGCCCGCGCCGATCTCGGTTCCCGTCGACGATTCCGAGAAGCCCGAACGGGTCTCCGGCGTCGGCGCCGACGGGCTGCACATCCTCATCGGAACCGAGCCCGCCCGCAGCTGGAAGGCCTTCGCCGCCGAACTCATCGATTCCGCGCTCTCCGCGGGCGTCGACGCGATCGTCTTCCTCGGCGCGATGCTCGCCGACGCTCCGCACACCCGACCGCTGTCGGTGTATGTGACGAGCGACAACGACGAGATGCGCAGCGCTCTCGACATCGACCGACCGAGTTACGAGGGGCCCGTCGGCATCCTCAGCGTGCTCGCCGACGCCGCCGAGACCGCGGGGATCCCGACGCTCTCGCTCTGGGCCTCCGTGCCGCACTATGTGCACAACGCTCCGTCGCCGAAGGCCGTGCTCTCGCTCGTGCGGAAGCTCGAGGAGCTCACGGGACTCTCGATCCCCGTCGGCGAGCTCGAAGCCGATGCCGCTGCTTGGGAGGCCGGAGTCGACGCTCTCGCCGCGGAGGACGAGGACATGGCCTCGTACATCGAGGGTCTCGAGCAGGCGCGCGACACGGTCGACGCGCCCGAGGCGAGCGGCGAGGCCATCGCCGAGGAGTTCGAGCGCTATCTCCGCAAGCGCGGCGACGACAAGGGCGATGAGCCGCGGCATCCGCGCAGCTGACTCCCCCGCGTCATCCGTTCGCTACGGCAGCAGGACGCCCGTCGCGAGCAGGATCATGAGCGCGCCGCCGGCGACGATGCGGTAGATCACGAACGGCAGGAAGCTGCGCTTCGAGATGTAGCGCATGAAGAACGCGATCACGACGAGGCCGATGACGAAGGCCACGACGGTCGCGATGAGCGTCTCGAACGGCCCGAAGATCTCGGGCTTGCAGTTCGTGGCGGCGGCCGTGCACGGCTCGGCGATCGACTTGTAGACCTGGTAGAAACCACTGCCGAAGACGGCGGGGATGGCCAGGAGGAAGGCGTAGCGCGCCGCTGCGGCCCGCTCGTAGCCGAGGAAGAGACCCGCGGTGATCGTGCCGCCCGAACGCGAGACGCCGGGGATGAGTGACATCGCCTGAGCGAACCCGTAGATGACGCCGTGCGGGTAGGTGATGTCGCCGAGCTTCCGTCGCTTCGCGCCGACGTGGTCGGCGATGCCGAGCAGGATGCCGAAGGCGATGAGCATCGTCGCGGTGATCCACAGGTTGCGGAACACCGTCTCGATCTGGTCCTGGAAGAACCATCCCAGCACGACGATCGGGACGGAGCCGATGATGATGAGCCACCCCATGCGCGCATCGGGGTCGTTGCGCGGAACACGCCCGGCGAGCGACTTCGCCCATTGGCTGATGATCCTGACGATGTCGCGCCAGAAGAAGATCACGACGGCGAGCTCGGTGCCGATCTGGGTGATCGCGGTGAAGCGGGCCCCCGGGTCGCCCCCCGTGCCGAGGAACTCCCCCACGACGCGCAGGTGGGCGCTCGAGGAGATCGGGAGGAACTCGGTGAGACCCTGGACGATGCCGAGGATGATGGCGTTGAGGAGCTCCATGTACCGCGCTTCCGGTTGTCAGTAAGTGGCGAGGAGGTCGCGCAGGACCTGCCTGCCGAATACTAATGCGTCGAGAGGGACGCGCTCGTCGACCCCGTGGAACATTCCCGGGAAGTCGAGATCAGCCGGTAACCGGAGCGGCGCGAAACCGTAACCGCGGATGCCGAGTCGGCTGAGCGCCTTGTTGTCAGTGCCACCACTCAGGAGGTACGGGAAGACCGGCGACCCCGGATCGTGGCGCTCGAGCGTGCCGACGACGGCGTCGACGAGTTCGCCCGAGAACGGGTTCTCGAGGCCCACGTCGCGGTGCACGATCTCGACGTCGACGAACTCGCCCGCGAGCTCGCGGATCTCGGCGAGCACGGCCTCCTCCTCGCCGGGAAGGGTGCGGATGTCGACGAGGGCCTCGGCGCGGTCGGGGATGACGTTGTGCTTGTAGCCCGCATCGAGGAGCGTCGGGTTGCTCGTCGTGCGCAGCGTCGCCTGGATGAATCCGGCCGCCGAACCGGTCTCGAGGACGAGCTCGTCGGGGCTCACCTTCTGATGGTCGACGCCGAGGACCCGGGCGATCTCGCCGAGCAGCTGCGTGGTCGTCTCGGTGAGGTGGATCGGCCACTCGCGTCGACCGATGCGGGCGATGGCCTCGGCGAGGCGTGTGATGGCGTTCTCGCGGATGAGCCGCGAGCCGTGGGCCGCGCGCCCGCGGGCGACGAGCCGGACCCACAGGAGGGCCTTCTCGCCCGTCTGCAGCAGGTACGCGCGTTCTCCGCCGACCGTGATCGAGTAGCCGCCGACCTCGCTGATCGCCTCCGTCGCACCGGCGAAGAGCTCGGGATGGTTGTCGACCATCCAGCTCGACCCCTCGAGGCCGCCCGCTTCCTCGTCGGAGAAGAACGCGATCACGAGGTCGCGTTCGGGCTGTCCGCCGTCGGCGAGGACGTCGCCGAGGGCCGTGATGATCATGGCGTCCATGTTCTTCATGTCGACCGCTCCCCTGCCCCAGAGCAGTCCGTCGCGGATCTCGCCGCCGAACGGGTCGACGCTCCAGTTGCGCGGGTCGGCGGGAACCACGTCGAGGTGGCCGTGCACGACGAGGGCGGGCTTGTCGGGGTTCCGACCCTTCACCCGCGTGACGACACTCGTGCGGCGGGGTGCGGCGTCGAAGAGTTCGGCACGGAGCCCCATGCCCTCGAGCCGCGCGGCGACGTACTCGGCCGCCTCGGTCTCGCCGTTGGATCGACCCTCGCCGTGATTCGTCGTATCGATGCGGATGAGATCGCGTGCGATCACCACGGTTTCGTCGAGGGCGGGCGCACTGTTCTCAGGAGTGAATTCCGGGACCATGCCCTTCAAACTACCCTCGCCGGGCGTCGTTCCCGACGTGGTTCGAGGTGCCTCAAAAACCGTGCTAGTGTCTTACCTCGGGCCGCGGGAAACCGCAGCTCACAACTACAGGCGCGGGTGGCGGAAATGGCAGACGCGCTAGCTTGAGGTGCTAGTGCCCTAACGGGCGTGGGGGTTCAAGTCCCCCCTCGCGCACACTGTGTTGAGAAGTCGAAGAGCCGGATCGAAAGATCCGGCTCTTCGCATTTTCCAGGACTTTTTTCTGCGACTTTTTCTGTCGCATTCCTCGGCTCGATCTACGCGAAGAGGATGCCGGTCCGAAGGCGATCCGCCGTCGCTGCAGTGTCTCCGCCGACGCCTCGCTCGACGCCGGGGAAGCCGTCGCGGATGATGCCGCTGAGGCGCGACCGCGGCGCGAGGAGCGTCGGAAGAGGGCGCGCGCGGATCTCCTCGACGTCTTGTGCGATCGCCGGGTCATCCGCCGCGATCACGACGACGCCCGTCACGCGCACCGACACAGAGCTCTCGAAGGCGCGGGTCAGTCGCAGCATCTCGCGGACCGGTCGGGCGTTCCGCGGCATGCCGTCGACGACGACGTCTCCGCGATGCACGAGGAGCGGACTCGGCCACGTCGTCGAGAAGGCGGCGACGAGTCCTGTCGGCGCGAGGACGACGTGCGAGATCGTCGCCGCGGAACCCGCGACGGCGACGTCGTTCCAGACGGAGTGCCGCAGGTCGAGCGCCGAGAGCACGACGGCGGTGCGTTCCTCGGCACGAGCGGCGAGATACAGCTCGGAGAGTCGTGCGGGAACGCGGCTCAGCAGTTCGGGGGCGTAGGGATTCGGCGGGAGCGTGGGGAGCCCGAGCCATGTCCGGAGCCCCGAGAGGTAGCGCTCTCGCGAGGAACCGCCCGGCGTGCCGTACGTGCGCGCTCCCGCAGCGGGCGGCGGTGCCGCATGGCGAGGGGTTCCCGCTGCTCGGGGCGCGCGGCCCGGTGTCGACGGCCACGAGCGACGTGCGTCGTACTGCGCTCGGGCGATCGGCTCGCCGATGTGCGACCAGGCGACCTGCACGGCGTGGAACCGGGCCACGTCACCGCCGAGATCGGGATGCGTCGACCGCAGAAGCCGGCGATACGCGCGTCGGAGATCGTCGTCGGACGCTGTTTCGTCCACGCCGAGCACGCGATAGGCGTCTGCAGGCGGGAACACGGGCATCTTTCGATTATGCCGCCGAGCGGCTAGGGCTGGAGCGGGAGGATGAGTTCGGGACCGTTGCCGCGGAGGGGCGCGACCTCGTGCAGCTCGAGCCCGGAGACGACCTCGTGCGAGGCGTCGACGGCCGCGTCGACGAGATCTTGGTCGCCCTCGGTCTCGGGGTCGAGCCAGGTGTCCCAGTACTCGGGGGGCAGCATGACCGGGGTGCGTGGGTGGATGTCGGCCAGGGCACCGGTCGCGTCGGTCGTCAGGATCGTGGCGGAGAGCACCCAGCGCGCGGGGTCGTCATCGGCCTTCGTCGGATCGCGCCACCACGAGTAGAGTCCGGCGAACGCCAGGACGCCCTCGGGCGGGTGGATGAAGAACGGCGTCTTCGTCTTCTCGACGGTCTGCCACTCGTAGTAGCCCTCGGCGGGGATGAGGGCGCGCTTGGACGCGACGGACGCACGGAAGCTCGCCTTCTCGGTGATGCCCTCGGCGCGCGCGTTGAACGTCGGGTATGGCAGCGTGAGCTCTTTCGCGAAACTCGGCACGAGCGACCATCGTGCCGATTCGAGCCGCCTGACGACGGGGCCGCCCTTGTTCGACTCGAGGACGACGGCGATCGGGTCGGTCGGTGCGATGTTCCACGAGGGATCGGGCAGGGCCTCCCCCGCCTCATCGATGTCGAAGAGAGCGACGAGATCGGGGGCCGTATCGGAGATGACGAAGCGTCCGCACATGCCGACAGGCTATCGGCCCGCACTGACAGGAGCCCGGACGCGGGCCGGTCGACACATCGGTGGAGCGCGACACACCGGGCGGACTTGACGCATTCGAACATGTGTTCGAACATGGAGTATGACCTCGCTCGCCCCCTCGATAGCCGTCGACGACGGTGTCTCACGAGACGGTAGGGCGAGTGTAGGCGCACGCGGTGACACCGTGCGCGAACTCCAGTCCCGCATCCGCGGCATGCAGGCGACGAAGCTCGACTCCCGAGCCGTCCCGACGACGCCGGCGCTCACTCGCGCCCTCGGCGGCAGCATGCGAGAGGGCTCGGTCTACAGCGTCGCGGGATCGACGAGCCTCATCATGAGCTTCCTCGCCGGACCGTCCGAGGCCGGCCGGTGGTGCGCGGTCGTCGGCTTCCCCGACTTCGGCATCGAAGCAGCAACCCGCTTCGGCATCGACCTGGATCGCCTCGTCCTCGTCCCTCGCCCCGGGCGGCATTGGCTCGAGGTCGTTGCGGCTCTCGCCGACGTCATCCCCGTCGTCGCCGTCAAGGCACTCGACCGGGTCACCCCCGGCGAGGCGTCCCGCCTGGCCGCCCGGCTCCGCGAACGGGGCACGACGCTCGTCGTCGACGGGAACTGGCCGCAGACCGAGGCCCGGGTGAGTCTCGGTGAGAGCACGTGGGGCGGGCTCGGCCGGGGCCACGGCCAGCTCGACTCCCGACGGGCGACGGTGCGCGTGGCCGGGCGAGGCGGCTTCGAACGCGCACGCGAGACCGAGCTGTGGCTGCCCGAACGGTCGCGACCGGGGCACCGGCCCTCCGCCGAGCCCGACGACGGTCGGCTGCGCATGATCCCGCTCCCTGAGAGGGCCGCAGGATGACCGCCGACCGAACGATCGTGCTGTGGTGCCCCGACTGGCCCGTCATCGCGGCGATCACCGCAGAGCGCCTCTCCCCCGACGCCCCCGTCGCGCTCATCGAGAAGGGTCTCGTCTTCGCCTCGTCGGCATCCGCTCGGCGTGAGGGCGTCATCCGGGGTCTCCGCGTGCGTGAGGCGCAGTACCGCTGTCCCGACGTCATCGTGCTGCCGTACGACGTCGCGCTCGATGCGCGGGCCTTCGAGCCCGTGCTCCGCGTCGTCGAAGAAGCGGTCCCCGCCGTGCAGGTCGTGCGGCCGGGCGCGCTCGCGATGCGGGCTCGAGGGCCGGCCCGGTACTACGGGGGCGAAGCCGAAGCCGCTCGGGCACTTCTCGCGACCGTTCGCGAGGCCGAGGCGGTCGAGGCCTGCGTCGGTGTCGCCGACGGGCTCCTGGCGGCCGAGCAGGCCGCTCGTGCGGCGATCAGGGTGCCCGGGAGCGATCAGGCGCAGCCCCCTGTCTTCATCGTCGCCGAGGGATCCGCCGCGAGCTTCCTCGCACCCCTGCCCGTCTCCCTCGTGACGACCGCGAGCACGGCGACGCTCCTCCACCGCTTGGGAGTCCGTTCGCTCGGCGAGTTCGCTGCGCTCCCCGCGGCCGACGTGCTGCGTCGGTTCGGCCCGGAGGGTGCGCTCGCCCATGCCCGGGCCGGGGCCCGCGACGGAGCCCGGGTGGTGCCGAGGTCGCTCCCTCCCGAGTTCGAGATCACCATCGATTTCGAACCTCCGCTCGACCGCATCGACAGCGTCGCCTTCGCCATCCGTGCTCGCGCCGACGAGTTCATCGATCGGATGCGAGCCGTCAGGCTCGTCTGCACGGGTCTCAGGGTCGAGGTCCACGACGACCGGGGTCAGGTCTCGACGCGCATCTGGCTGCATCCGCGGTGGTTCTCGGCCCCCGAGGTCGTCGATCGCGTCCGGTGGCAGCTGCAGGGCTCCGGAAGCGAACGAACAGCCGGCAGCGGCGAGTCCTCCCTCGGATCCCCGATCGCTCGGGTGCACTTCTTCCCCGAGCGCGTCGATTCGACGGGCAACCACGAAGAGGGCCTGTGGGGCTCCGGGCCCGACGAACGCGTGCACCACGGGCTCTCGCGTGTGCAGAGCATCCTCGGGCACGAGGGAGTGCTCACACCGACCCTCGGCGGCGGCCGCATGCTCGCCGATCGTCAGGTGCTCGTCCCGTGGGGAGACCGGGCGCCCGCGGGAACCGCCGACCGCCCCTGGCCGGGCCGTATCGCCGAACTGGTCCCGTCGACCGTGTACACCGACCGGGTCGGCGTCTCGCTCCGCATCGCCGACGGTTCTCCGCTCTCACTCGATGATCGCGGCGTCGCGAACGGCGCGCCCGAGTCCTTCACCGACCCCGACTACCGCGAGTTCGCCGTCCGCGCGTGGGCCGGCCCCTGGCCCGTCGTCGAACGCTGGTGGGACGCGGAGAACGCCCGCCGCATCCATCGGTTCCAGATCATCGACGACTCGGGAACGGCCTGGCTGCTCGTGCGCGACGGCGATCGCTGGTGGGCCGAAGCGAGGTACGACTGATGGGCTTCAGCAATCCCCCGATCCCCTGGTCCGATCTCGAACGCTCACTGTCGGAGAGATCGCGGCCCGGGCAACGCGCCGTGATCGCCGACGGCGGTGACTCGCCCGCGTGGAGCAGGAAGCGCCAGCCGTACCGACCCCACGACGACCTCGACACTCCCGACGGGCCCGTGGTCCCCTATGCCGAGCTGCACGTGCACTCGAACTTCAGCTTCCTCGACGGTGCGAGTCAGCCCGAGCACCTCGTCGAAGAGGCCCACCGACTCGGCCTCTCGGGGCTCGCTCTGACCGACCACGACGGCTTCTACGGAGCGGTGCGCTTCGCCGAGGCCGCCGAAAGCCACCCGAGTCTCGGCACCGTGTTCGGCGCCGAGCTCTCCCTCGGGCTCACGGCTCCGCAGAACGGCGTCCCCGACCCCGAGGGCCCGCACCTCCTCGCTCTCGCCCGCGGCGAGGAGGGGTACCACCGGCTCGCGGGAGCGATCACGAACGGCCAGCTCGACGGCGGCGAGAAAGGGCGCCCGGTCTACGACCTCGATCGGCTCGCCGACGAAGCCGCCGGCACGTGGGCGATCCTCAGCGGATGCCGGAAGGGCAGTGTGCGCCGCGCCCTCGACGAACGCGGCGCCGAGGCGGCCGAGCACGAGCTCGTGCGACTCGGCGAACGGTTCGGCCGCGACAACGTCTTCGTCGAGCTCTTCGACCACGGTCATCCCCACGACCAGTCGACCAACGAGGTGCTCGCCGGTCTCGCGCGCGAGCTCGGACTCCCGACCCTCGCGACGAACGTCGTGCACTTCGCCGCCCCGAAGGACCACCGGTTGGCCCAGGCCCTCGCGGCGGTCCGCGCGCGACGCAGCCTCGACGAGCTCGACGGCTGGCTCCCGGCGACCGATCTCATGCACCTGCGGAGCGGCGCGGAGATGGCGGCGCGCTTCTCCCGTCATCCCGACGCCGTCTCCCGCACCGTCGAACTCGCCGACGAACTCTCCTTCACCCTGCGCAGTGCGCGTCCGAACCTGCCGAAGCAAGACGTACCGCCGGGGCACACGCCGATGAGCTGGCTCCGCGAACTCGTCTGGCGCGGAGCCGCCGCACGCTACCCCGGGCTGCCCGACGGGCACCGAGCCCGTCTCGAACGCGAGCTCGACGTCATCGAGGAGAAAGACTTCCCCGGCTACTTCCTCATCGTCTACGACATCGTCCGAGAGGCGCGCTCCCGCGGCATCCTCTGTCAGGGGCGGGGGTCGGCCGCGAACTCGGCGATCTGCTTCGTGCTCGATATCACCGCCGTCGACTCGATCTTCTTCGACCTGCCGTTCGAACGCTTCCTCTCGAGCCTCCGCGAAGAGGCGCCCGACATCGACGTCGATTTCGACTCCGACCGGCGGGAGGAGATCATCCAGTACGTCTATGCGAAGTACGGCAGGCGGAACGCCGCGCAGGTCGCGAACGTCATCAGCTATCGCCCGAAGGTCGCGGTGCGCGACATGGCGAAGGCCCTCGGGTATTCGACGGGTCAGCAGGACGCCTGGTCGCGGCAGGTCGAGCGCTGGGGCGCCGAGATCGCGAGCATCGAGCACGACATCCCCGCGCCCGTCGTGGGACTCGCCGAGAGCCTGCTCGGTTTCCCCCGTCACCTCGGCATCCATTCGGGCGGCATGGTGCTCACCGATCGGCCGGTAGGCGAGGTCTGCCCGATCGAGCACGCGCGCAAGGAGAACCGCACCGTCCTGCAATGGGACAAGGACGACTGCGCCTGGATGGGACTCGTGAAGTTCGACCTTCTCGGTCTCGGCATGCTCGCCGCCCTGCAGTACACCTTCGACCTCATCCGCGATGCGACGGGTGAGAGCTGGGATCTCGTCTCGATCCCGAAGGAGGAGCCCGGGGTCTACGACATGCTGTGCCGCGCCGATTCGATCGGCGTCTTCCAGGTCGAGAGCCGCGCACAGATGGGCACGTTGCCGCGGCTCCAACCGCGGCGCTTCTACGACCTCGTGGTCGAGATCGCGCTCATCCGCCCCGGCCCCGTGCAGGGCGGCGCCGTGCATCCCTACATCCGCCGGGCGACGGGGCAGGAACCCATCACCTATCTGCATCCGAAGCTCGAGCCCGTGCTGCACCGCACGATGGGCGTGCCCCTCTTCCAGGAGCAGCTCATGCAGATGGCCGTCGCCGTCGGAGACTGCACGGCGGAGGACGCCGACCTGCTGCGCCGGGCCATGGGCTCCAAGCGCGGGATCGAGAAGATCTCGAAACTCAAGGACAAGCTCTACGCGGGCATGGAGAGGAACGGCATCCCGCTCGAGACCGCCGACACGATCTACGCGAAGATCGAGGCGTTCGCGAACTTCGGCTTCGCCGAGAGCCACGCGATCAGCTTCGGGGTGCTCGTGTACGCGAGCTCCTGGCTGAAGCTGCACTACCCCGCGGCCTTCCTCGCCGCGCTCCTCCGCGCACAGCCCATGGGCTTCTACTCGCCGCAGACGTTGACGGCCGATGCGCACCGGCACGGTGTCGAGACCCGACGCCCCGACATCGCACGCTCGGGCGCGCAGGCCGTACTCGAACGGATGACGGACGGCGACGCGTCTCCCAGCGGGCGCGATTCGTGCACCGACGCGCTGCAGCCCCCGGTGGGTCTCTTCGACCGCGGGGCTCCGTCCGAAGCCGCGGCCCACCGACGCGACGCGGCATTCGCCGTGCGTCTCGGTCTCGCCGATGTGAAGGGCATCGGGCACGAGCTTGCCGAGCGCATCGTCGCCGAGCGCGAGGCCGACGGCCCGTATCGCGACATGGCCGACCTCGCTCGGCGCGTGGGGCTCTCGACCGAGCAGCTCGAGTCGCTCGCAGCCGCCGGTGCCTTCGAGAGCTTCGCGTTGCAGCCGCGTGAGGCGCTCTGGATGGCCGGTGAGGCCTCTCAGGACCGTGCCGACTTCCTGCCGGGTGCGGTCGTCGTCGTGCAGCCGCCCCTGCTCGAGATGCTCTCCCCCGCCGAACAGGTCGTCTATGACCTGTGGTCGATGGCCATCTCGCCCGGCGACCACCCCATCCGCTACGTCCGCGAACGTCTCGATGTGCGCGGAGCCATCAGGATCGATCGGTTGAGCTCCGCACACTCGGGCAGACGTATCGAGGTGGGCGGTGTCGTCACCCACCGTCAACGACCGGCGACGGCCGGTGGCATCACGTTCCTGAACCTCGAGGACGAATCGGGAACGCTCAACGTCATCGCGGGGGTCGGGGTCTGGAACCGGTATCGGCGGGTCGCGCGTGAAGCTCCCGCGATGATCGTGCGGGGGATCCTCGAACGCTCCCGTGAGGGGGTCACGAACCTCGTCGCCGATCGTTTCGAGTCGCTCACCGTGTCGGCACCGCATCGCTCGCGTGACTTCCGGTGAGCGCGGAGATCCTCCGCCGTGTCGCCCGCCGGCGGTGCGCGGTGTCGGTTAGCCTCGACCGGTGATGGGCTTCGACGACAGATACGGCCAGGACGTCCTTTCCGGAGATTGGCGGGCCGCGGGCCGGAAGACCATCCCGACCCTCGAGGCCGAGCGCGACCTCGTCGTCGAACTCGCGTCCAACGGCTTCTGTGGTGCCGTCGTCGGTATCGAGAAGGGCAACGTCGTGCTCGAAGACCGTTTCGGTGCGCGCCGCCTCTTCCCCCTGGGGCACGGCTTCCTCGTCGACGGCCAGGCCGTGCAGCTCACCGCGCCGAAGCCGAAGGCACCCACCGGTCGCACACGCACGGCGTCGGGGTCCTTCGCCGTCGACGACGCTCCCGCACGCGTGGCGCTGCCGAGTCGCATCTTCGTCGAGGGGCGTCACGACGCCGAACTCGTCGAACGCGTGTGGGGCGCCGACCTCCGGGTCGAAGGCGTCGTCGTCGAGTACCTCGCCGGTATCGACGACCTCGAAGCGATCCTCGCCGACTTCCGACCGGAGCCGGGGCGCCGGGTCGGCGTGCTCGTCGACCACCTCGTGCCGGGGTCGAAGGAGAGCCGCATCGCCGCGGCCGTCGCGGCCGGCCCGTTCCGGCGTGATGCGCTCGTCGTCGGTCATCCGTTCATCGACGTCTGGCAGGCCGTCAAGCCCGCCCGCCTCGGAATCTCGGCATGGCCCGTGATCCCCCGCGGCACCGAGTGGAAGCACGGCATCTGCGAGGCGTTCGGCTGGCCGCACGCCGATCAGGCCGACATCGCACGCGCGTGGCAGCGGATCCTCTCGCGCGTCACGACCTTCAACGACCTCGAGCCGGCGCTCCTCGGCCGTGTGGAGGAACTCATCGACTTCGTGACGACGCCGAGTCGCTGAGCTCAGCAACCCGGTTCAGCCCGATCCTCAGCCGATCGTCGTGCCGAAGGCGAGACCGAGCACGTAGGTCACGAGCGCCGCGCCGAGACCGATCGCGAGCTGACGCATCGCGCGCTTGAGAGGCGACGCGCCCGAGAGCACACCGACGACGGCGCCCGTGATGATGAGCGCGATGCTCACGAGCACAACCGCCACCGCGACGGCGACGAACCCGGTGAGACCGAAAAGGTACGGCAGCACGGGGATGATCGCGCCCGAGGCGAAGAAGCAGAAGCTCGAGAGCGCGGCGGAGAGCCCCGTGCCGATCGCCTCGTCGTCGTCATCCGTCGCCGTCACCGACCCCGTCGCGGTCGTGAGCACTCCGTGCGACGAACCTGTCGCGTGCACGCGGGCGAGGGTGCGCTCGGCGCGCGCGATGGCGTCATCCTCGCTCATGCCGCGGGCGCGGTAGACGAGGGCCAACTCGTTGGCTTCGAGATCGAGGTCGGGAAGTGCGTCGTGGGCGGCGGGGTCGGGCGTCGACGCTTCGAGGAGCTCACGCTGCGACCGCACGGACACGTACTCGCCGGCGCCCATCGACAGAGCTCCGGCGAGAAGTCCCGCGATTCCCGAGAACAGGACGACCTCGGTCGCGACGCCGGTCGCTCCGATGCCGAGAACGAGGGCGAGGTTGGAGACGAGTCCGTCGTTCGCGCCGAACACCGCGGCACGGAAGGTGCCCGACAGGCGTCGCCGGCCCCGAGCGGCGAGGCTCCGCACGACTTCGCCGTGGATCCGCTCGTCGGCCGCCATCGCCGGAGTCGCGTCGGGATCGTCGGCGTAGGGCGACCGTGCCTCGGCACGCTGCGCGAGAGCGAGCACGAAGATCGAGCCGAATCGGCGCGCGAGACCGCCGAGCACCCGGGTGCGGAGGTCCGCCTCGGGGAGCCCCTTCGCCTCGTCGCCCAGCAGCTCGATCCAGTGGGCGGCGTGCCGGCCCTCCGCCTCGGCGAGGGCGAGCAGGATGGCACGCTCTTCGCCCTCTCGACGGGCGGCGAGCTCACGGTAGACGGCCGCTTCGGCACGCTCGTTGGCGAGGTAGCGTCGCCACCGGCTCTTGTCCTTGCGGGTGGCCGACTGCATGGGAGACTCCGTTCCGACCGGGTCACCGGCCGAGAGATCACCCTAGCGATCGAGCGGCACGTCACCGGCGCCGGATGCCCGGATTGGCAGCTTTTCGGGCTCCCGAACGGCGCGGGATCAGCCGACGAGTTCGTACCAGCCGTCACCGTCGACGTGCTCGAAGATGAGGTTCGTCTCGGTGTGGGCGACGGCGGGATGACCCGTGAGGTGCGTCAGCACGAACTCGCGGAGTTCGCGGGCGTCGCGGGCGATCACGTGGAGGAGGTAGTCCTCGGCTCCCGCCATGTGGAAGAGACCGAGCACGCCGGGAAGGTGGGGGGCCACCTGCCGGAACGCGTCGATCTCGCTGCGGTCGTGCTTGACGAGTCGCACGGCGATGAGCGCCTGGAGCGATGCGCCGAAGGCGAGGGGATCGATGTCGACGCGGAAGCCGCGGATGTGGCCCTGCGTCTGGAGTCGCCGCAGGCGGAGCGAGATCGTCGACTCCGCGACGCCCACTTCGGCCGCGAGTGCGGCGCCTGATGCTCGGGCGTTCGTCGAGAGAGCGCGCAGGAGCGCTTTGTCGATACGGTCGAGTTCGGCGATCTCTGCCATGGCTGCCTCCCGGCGCTCACGCGGTGCGTCGACTCAGAATATCCGCACCGCGACCCGTGCTCTGACCGCGCCGACGCTCAGTGCGAGGAGAGACGCTTCCGCAGGTGGTCGATGCGCGCCTGCAGCTGCGTGACACTCGCCTGAGCGACCGCCGGCCCGCCGCACACCCGGCGCAGCTCGGCATGGATGATGCCGTGCGCCTCGCCCGAGAGCTTCGACCACATTCCGACGAGGCTGTTGAGCAGCGTGCGCTGCTCCTTGAGCGTGCGGTAGAGGGCGACGGGTGTGTCGTCGGTCGCGGGTGGCGCGTTCTTCGTGCGCTCGGTCGCCCGCCGGGCCTGACGCGCCTGTCGATGGCGCAGGAGTTCGGAGACCTGCTCGGGCTCGAGGATGCCGGGCAGACCGATGAAGTCGAGTTCTTCGTCGCTGCCGGGTTCGGCGAGGGTGCCGAAGTCGGTGCCGTCGTACACGACGCGGTCGAACGCCGCCGTCGAACCGAGCGCCTCCCAGGTGAACTCGTGGGTCAGTTCTTCCGAGGCCTTGTCTTCGCGGTTCGCCTCGGCGACGAGCGCGTCCTCCGGGTTGTACAGGTCGCCCTCGGCGTCGTCATCCGGAACCTTGTCGAGTGCATGGTCGCGCTCGAGCTCCATCTGGTTCGCGAGCGCCATGAGGCCGGGCACGTTCGGCAGGAACACCGAGGCGGTCTCGCCCCGGCGACGCGCCCGCACGAAGCGACCGATCGCCTGGGCGAAGAAGAGCGGGGTCGACGCCGAGGTGGCATAGACGCCGACCGCGAGGCGAGGAACGTCGACGCCTTCCGACACCATGCGCACCGCGACCATCCAGCGGCGCTCGCTCTCGGAGAACTGCTCGATGCGATCGCTCGCCTCCTTCTCGTCGGAGAGCACGATCGTGACCGGCTCCCCCGAGATCTCGTGGAGGATCTGCGCATACGCGCGCGCGGTCGACTGATCGGTCGCGATGACGAGGCCACCGGCGTCAGGGATCGCCTGACGCACTTCGCTCAGCCGTCGGTCGGCGGCGCGCAGCACCGCGGGGATCCACTCGCCGGTCGGTTCGAGTGCGGTGCGCCACGCGGCCGACGTGATGTCCTTCGTGTTGTCTTCGCCGAGCTTCGCTTCCATCTCGTCGCCGGCCCGGGTGCGCCAGCGCATGTGCCCGGCGTAGACCATGAACATGACGGGGCGAACGACGCCGTCGGCGAGGGCGCGGCCGTAGCCGTAGTTGTAGTCGGTGCGCGAGAGGCGGATGCCGCGCTCGTCGGGCGCGTACTCGACGAACGGGATGGGAGCCGTGTCGGAGCGGAACGGGGTGCCCGAGAGCGAGAGCCGTCGCGTCGCGGGCTCGAAGGCCTCGCGGATGGCATCGCCCCAGCTCAGGGCGTCGCCGCCGTGGTGCACCTCGTCGAGGATGACGAGCGAGCGGCCGCTCTGGGTGAGCTCGCGGTGCAGCGCCGGGCGTGTCGCGACCTGCGCGTACGTCACGACGACGCCGTGGAAGTGGCGCCCGTAACGGCCGTGCGCGTTGCGGAAGGTCGGGTCGAGCCGGATGCCGGCGCGCGCGGCCGCGTCGGCCCACTGCTTCTTCAGGTGCTCGGTCGGCGCGACGACCGTGATGCGGTCGATCTCACGACGGTGACGGAGCTCCGAGGCGAGGCGCAGCGCGAAGGTCGTCTTGCCGGCGCCCGGTGTGGCCGCCGCGAGGAAGTCGCGCGGTGACGCCGCGAGATAGGCGTCGATCGCCTCGGCCTGCCACGCGCGCAGCTTGCCGGCGGTGCCCCATGCGGCGCGCTCAGGGTAGGACGGCGGAAGGTGCTCGGCCGCCGAGGTGCCGGGCACGTGACCGGAAGGGATCGCTGTGCTCACTTCAAGAGAACCTACCTGATGCCTCTGACACGACGGTGCAGAATGGAGGCATGGTCACGCAGCCTCATCCTTGGTCGCGATACGTCGCCCTGGGCGACTCCTTCACGGAAGGAATCGGTGATCCTGAACCCACCTCGCCGGGCGGAAACCGCGGCTGGGCCGATCGCGTCGCCGAGGTTCTCAACCAGGGCAATCCGGAGTTCGCGTACGCCAACCTCGCCGTCCGGGGCCGCCTCATCCAGCAGATCGTCGACGAGCAGATCGAGCCGGCGCTCGCGTTGAAGCCCGATCTCATCACGATCTCCGCGGGCGGCAACGACGTCATCCGCCCCGGAACCGACCCCGATGCCATCTCCGCGCTCTTCGAGCACGCCATCGAGCGGTTGTCGCGCGATCACGCGACGATCGTGCTCTTCACGGGCGTCGACGTCGGCTTCTCCCCCGTTTTCCGATCCATCCGCGGCAAGGTCGCCATCTACAACGAGAACCTCCGCGCCATCGCGACGAAGTACGACTGCATCGTCGCCGATCAGTGGTCGCTCGCCGAGATCCAGGACCAGCGCATGTGGGCCCCTGATCGCCTGCACCTCAACGCCCTCGGACATCACACCGTCGCGCGCATGGTGCTGCAGGCGCTCAACGTCGAGAACGACCTCGAACCGATGCAGCCCGAGCCGGTTCCCGTCGTCCCGTGGAGGCAGGCGCGCACGGAGGACCTGCTGTGGGCGCGCGAGTACTTCGTGCCGTGGGTGCTGCGCCGCATCAGGCACCAGTCGTCCGGCGACCATGTGCGCCCCAAGCGCCCCGAAGCGGGTCCGTTCGCCTGACGCCTCCCGGCGGTTCGCCGGACGACGGCCTCACCCGGGGTGGCGACTCACCCGTCGAGCCCGCCGGGGTGCGTCATCCGCCACTCGAAGCCCGGGTCGTCGATCGCGGCGTCGAGGGTGATCGGAACGTCGATCGTCGTCTCGCCCGCCGTGACCTGCACGCTGCCGACCGCGGTTCCCTCCGCAGCGAGAGTGATGTCGTCGGCGACGACGGTCTGCGTGATGGGGGTGTCGTTCCAGACGAGCACACTCGCCGCCGTGCTCGCACGCGCGGTCGCCTCGTCGCCCCAGACGGTCGAGTAGGTCGCGACGGCATCGCCTTCCGCGATGACGTCGACGATGTGGAACGCGGGAACCGCCGATTCGAGCACCGATCGGATCGCCGCGTTCAACTCGGAGTGGGTGTCGCCGCCGAGGAGCACACCGACGACCGTGACGGTCTGGTCGCCGACGAGGTAGTCGGCCGAGAACAGCAGGCACGCGCCGGCCTCGTCGGTCGTGCCCGTCTTGATGCCGTCGACGCCGTTCCAGCCGAGGAGCTTGTTGGTGTTGTCGACGACGCCGATTCCCGGGAGGTCGGCCGCCTGCTCCGCGACGATCGACGCGATCGTCGGATCGGCGAGAGCGAGCTTGCCGATCTCGATGAGGTTCGCGGGCGTCGACGTGTTGCCCGCGTCGAGACCGCTCGTATCGGCGAGCTGGGTGTCGGTGAGGCCGCGAGCGTCGAGCCAGGCGCGCGCCGCGGCGAGGTAGGCGTCGACCGAGCCGTAGGCCCACTCGGCGAGCGAGATGCTGTAGTTGTTCGCCGACGGGATGAGCAGTGCCTCGAGACTCTGACGGAGCGACAGCGTCTGGCCGACCGCGACGGGCGCGACCGATCCTCCTTCGGCGATGACGTCGTAGTAGATGTCGGCGTCACGCTCGCCGTACTCGATCGTGGGGCCGGCCTCGCCCTCGGCGAGCGGCTGCGCATCGAGGATCACGAGAGCCGTCACGACCTTGGTGATGCTCGCGATGGGCACGGCGCCCTGATCGCCGCTCGAGGTCAGCACGCCGGGCATCCCGACGGCGCCGAGCGCTCCACGACCGAAGTCGGGCCACGCGATCGGCACGGCGGGCTGCGTCGCGTCGACCCGGTCGGCGACCGTCGCGCTCTGCGTGGGCACGGGCGCTGCGAGGGCGCTCGAGGTGTAGACGCCGCCGCCGATCACGAGAGCGAGCACGAGGGCCAGCGCCGAGAAGACGACGATGCGCCGCCTCACATAGATTCGGCGCCGGGCGTCGTTCGTCGAGGATGTCGGTGGCACCCGTCGATCCTAGGCGAGGGTGTCTGAGTGCCTCGGGAGGCGCAGCGCATAGAGGGCGACCGCCGAGGCGGAGGCGACGTTCAGCGAGTCGACGCCGTGCAGCATGGGGATCGTCACGACGCTGTCGGCGGCATCGAGCGCCGCGCGGCTGAGGCCGTCGCCCTCCGAGCCGAAGATGAGGGCGAGCCGCTCGGGCGGGTCGGCCGCGAGGGTGTCGAGGTCGATCGCGTCGTCGGCGAGAGCGAGAGCCGAGAGGTGGAAGCCGAGGTCGTGGAGAAGAGGGACCGCGTCATCCCAGTCGGGCAGCCGCGTCCACGGCACCTGGAAGACGGTTCCCATGCTCACGCGCACGCTCCGCCGATACAGCGGGTCGGCGCACCGCGGACTGATGAGCACGGCGTCCGCACCGAGTCCGGCCACCGAGCGGAAGATCGCTCCGACGTTCGTGTGATCGACGATGTCCTCGAGCACGACGACCCGGCGCGCATCCGCGAGCAACTCGGCCACGGAGGGCAGGGTCGGGCGGTGCATCGATGCGAGGGCACCCCGGTGCACGCGGAACCCCGTGAGCTCCTCGACGAGCGCCGGCGGCGCGATGAAGACGGGAACGTCGAAGGGCTCGAGCACCGTCTCGAGGCCCGCGTACCACTTCTCCTCCATGACGAGGGAGCGGGGCACGTGCCCCGCGGCGATCGCCCGGCCGATGACCTTCGCCGACTCGGCGATGTAGAGCCCTTCGCTCTCTTCCCGAGAGCTGCGGAGCGCGACATCCGTCAACCCCGTGTAGTCGGCGAGGAGCGGGTCGGACAGGTCGGAGAGGTGCACGATTCGGGGACTCACCCCCTCAGACTGCCAGTCCGCCGAAACATTCTCGAAAACTGTTGTGTCTAGACTCGACACACGCTCTCGAAGGAGGTCGCGATGACCACGACGCTCGATGCGCCTGCGCTCACGGATGTCGAACTGCAGCAGCTGCTGTCCCTTCTCTCCGGAGCGCGCACCGCCGTGCTCACGGGCGCGGGCGTGAGCACCGACTCGGGCATCCCCGACTACCGCGGTGAGGGCGCCCCGGTGCGGAACCCCATGACGTTCCAGACCTTCGTCGCGTCGGAGCGGGCGCGGAAACGCTACTGGGCCGGCAGCCACCTCGGCTGGCAGAGCTTCGGAATCGCTCGACCGAACCGCGGCCACGCGGCGCTCGTCACCCTCGAACTCGGCGGCGTCGTCTCGGGCGTCGTGACCCAGAACGTCGACGGTCTCCACACTCGCGCCGGCAGCCGTCATGTCGTCGACCTGCACGGCAGCATGGATCGGGTCGTGTGCCTCGACTGCGGTCAGCACTTCGCACGCTCCGCGATCGCCGAGCGTCTCGAAGCGGCCAACCCCGACTTCTCGACGCCGGGTGCGATCCGTCTCGCTCCCGACGGCGACGTCGAGGTCGACGACATCGACCACCTCGTCGTGCCCGAGTGCACGGTGTGCGGCGGCGTCCTGAAGCCCGATGTCGTGTTCTTCGGCGAGTTCGTGCCCGTCGACAAGTTCCAGGCGGCCGCTTCCCTCGTGCAGCGCTCCGACGTGC
The DNA here is from genome assembly GCF_013407835.1 of Agromyces atrinae. NCBI lineage: Bacteria > Bacillati > Actinomycetota > Actinomycetes > Micrococcales > Microbacteriaceae > Agromyces > Agromyces atrinae. The sequence continues at coordinate 704,512 of NZ_JACCBI010000001.1, forward strand.
TCCTCATCGCCGGGTCGTCGCTTGTCGTGAACTCCGGCATCCGCCTGCTCGAACTCGCTCGCAAGCGCCGCATGCCGATCGTCGTCGTGAACCGCGGTGTCACGAAGGGCGACTCGCGCGCGACCCTTAAGCTGGAAGCGGGGACGAGCGAGACCCTCGAGGCCATCGCCGGCGGCCTGCTCGCGTGATCACCGGCCCCTCGATCGAAGGGTGCCCATGAGACTCGTCCTCGTCCGCCACGGTGAGACCGACTGGAACCGGGACCGCCGTATCCAGGGGTCGACCGACATCCCACTGAACGAGACGGGCCGACGTCAGGCCCGCGAAGGCGCCGAGCGACTGTCGTCTGTCGAGTGGGCCGGAATCGTCGCGAGCCCGCTCTCGCGCGCCCGCGAGACGGCCGAGATCATCGCCCTCGAGCTCGGCCTCGGCTCGCCGATCATCGTCGACGAGATCGTCGAGCGTCATCACGGCGACCTCGAGGGGCTCACCTTCGCCGAGCGACAGAGCCGATTCCCCGATGAGACGGATGTCTCGGGGCTCGAGTCTCGCGAGGCGGTCGTCGACCGTGTGCGGCCCGCACTCGTCGCTCTCGCCGACCGCTTCGGCGCCGACGACGAGGTGCTCGTCGTCACGCACGGCGGAGTCATCAGCACTCTCGTGCGCGCGGCGTTCGCCGAAGACGTGCCGCCCGGCGGCACCATGATCACGAATCTCTCGGCGCACGACTTCCGCGTCGCCGACGGGGAACTCGTGCTCGAGAAGTTCCGCCCCGGTCCCCCGGTCGATCTCGCGAGCGACCGCGTGGAGAGCACCGCACGCTGAGAGTCGGCGGGCTACGTCGCCGTTCGTTCGAGCAGCGCGAGAAGTGTGCGCGCCGAGGCCTCCCACGTGTAACGCTCGGAGGCGGCTCGAGAGAGCTCGGAGCGCTTCGTCCACTCGTCGTCGGCATCGAGGCGCTGCACGGCCCGCGCGAACGCCGTCGCGTCGTCGGCGGGGAAGAACAGTGCCGCGTCGCCGCCGATCTCGCGGAAGATGGGGATGTCGGTCGCCACGATCGGCGTGCCGAGACGCATCGCTTCGACGAGGGGGATGCCGAATCCCTCGGCCTTCGACGCGTGCACGAGTGCCGTCGCGCGTCCGAGGAGCTCGGCGTACGCGGCATCCGTCACGCCGTTGTGGAAGACGAGTCGGGCTCCCGGCGCGAGCGCCTCGAGGCGCGCCCGCTCGGAATCGCTCACGCGGCTGAGCAAGTGCAGTTCGTGCCCCGGGAGCTGCGCCATGCCGCGAACGAGGGTGTCGACGCCCTTGTACGGCATGAACGAGCCCATGTAGACGAGGGCGCGTGTCTCGGGCCGGGAGCGCGGCTCGGTCGCGACGGCGAATTCGTCGGCGGCATTGGGGATGACGGTGACGGGCCGATCGGTCAGATGGTGCTTCTCGATGAGGGCCGCCGTCGTTTCGGAGACCGTGACGACACCGTCGGCTCGGTTGAGGAGCAGCCGCTGCGGCCACCACGCGAGGTGATAGAGGCGCCAGAGCAGCCGCACGAAGCCTGGCAGATCGCGCGGAGGCGTGCGGTTCTCGTAGTAGATGAGGTCGTGCACCGTGAGGAGCAACCGGTAGCGCCTGCCCCACGAGCCCATGGTCTGCATCGGCGAGAAGACGACGTCGGGCTTCAGCCGGTTGACCTGGAGCGCGACGAGAGGTTCGCGCGCACTCGTCGGCGACGACACGAGCTGCCACGGGAGGTCGGGCAGCAGGGCGAGCTGCCGGTGGTCGTTGATGAGCATCGTCACGGGGTGGAGCTTCGCGAGCTCACCCACGATGCCCGCCGTGAAGCGGCTGATTCCGTCGTGCCGGTCGAAGCGCGTGTAGCGGCAGTCGACGACGACCTTCACGGCGCCACGTCGTTCAGGAACGCGATGATCTGCTCGGCGGCCTCGGCGGGCTTCTCGTAGTGGATGAGGTGCCCGACGCCGTCGATGACGTGGAGGCGCGAGTCGGCGAGGCTCTCGTCGAGTCGGTGCTGCGCCTCGACGGGGGTGATGTCGTCGCGATCGGCGGCGATGAGGAGCACGGGCACCTCGACGTGCGCGGCGTACTCGCTCGCGTCGTGGCTGACCGACGCGCGGAACGCCTCGAGCACGACCCGGCGGTCGTCGAACGCCGAGAAGTAGCGGTCGTGCTGGTCGTGGATGAATCGCAAGAGGTCTTTGTCGCGCGTCTTCGCCATCGAGACGCTCATGACGCGCACGATCGCCCGGTTGCGGAGGAGGGCGAATCCGGCCTTCTCGGGCAGCGCCGTCGCGGCCTGGTAGTAGACGACCGCGAGCCGCGTCAGGATTCCGCGCGGTCCGGCGAGTGCGGGAGCAGCGATCGGGTTGACGAGGATCGCCGCCGTGACGTCGAGCCCGCGCGAGAGAGCCGCCGAGACGACGATCGATCCGAACGAGTGGCCGAGCACGACGATGCGGCCGGGCGAGTCGAGCTTGTCGATGAAGGCGCCGAGCCACGTCGCGTAGCCGTCGACGTCGTGGGCCACGAAGTCGAGGGGCGGTGACGCCCCGAAACCCGGGAGGTCGGGCGAGACGATGTGGATGCCGGGCAGATGGGCGATGACCGGTTCGAGACCGTGGTGGTCGCCGCGGAACCCATGCACGACGACGAGCGTCGTTCCCTCGGCCGTCGCAGGCTCGCCGTACTCCCACCAGTGGGTCGGCGAACCGAGCACCTCGGACACTCGCTCGGTGACCGGGATCCGATCGAGGAGATCGGCATACGGGGATTCGACGCTCATCCGAACTATTCTACGAGCGCTCGCTCCGAGACACGGCAACCCGGGCTGCCGACGCGCGGACGAGACGAGCCGCCGTGTCGGACGTCGACCGTAGAGTGAGGCCGTGGATACGACGACCCTCACCTGGACCGACTCTCTGACCGTCTTCGACCTCGAGACGACCGGCATCGATGTCGAGACCTCTCGCATCGTCACGGCGCACGTGGGCGTGCTCGATCGCGACGGCGTCGTCGTCGAGCGTCGAGACTGGCTCATCGACCCCGGTGTCGAGATCCCCGCCGGAGCGGCCGCGGTCCACGGCATCTCGACCGAGTACGCCGTGTCGCATGGGGCACCGGCGCGCGAGTCGATCGCCGACATCATCGAGACGCTGCGTTCGGCGCTCGTGGTGGGCCGCCCCCTCGTGGCCTACAACGCTCCGTACGACCTGACCCTGCTCAACAGAGAGGCACGTCGCCATGGGCTCACGCCCCTCGACGCGCCGTCGCCCGTCATCGATCCGCTCGTGCTCGACAAGGCCCTTGATCGTTATCGTCGCGGCAAGCGAACGCTTGAGGTGACGGCCGGCCACTACGGGGTCGTGCTCGAGGGCGCTCACGACGCCGGTGCCGACGCCATCGCGGCCGGGCGGGTCGCCCAGGCCATCGCGCGCGCGTTCCCTGAGGTCGCCTCTCTCGACGGTGCGGCCATCCACGCGCGCCAGGTCGAGTGGAGCCGCGAGCAGGCCGAGAGCTACCAGGCGTGGCGCCGGGCGAACGGCACGCCCGACTTCGTGACGTCGGGCGCCTGGCCCGAGCGCTGACGCTCAGCCCCGGCATCGGCCGGGTACGACGAAGGGCGGAGCGCGATGCGCTCCGCCCTTCGTGGTGAACCTGGCTTAGGCGCCGAAGCCCTTGAAGCGCTGGTTGAACTTCTCGACGCGGCCGGCCGAGTCCATGATGCGCTGCTTGCCCGTGTAGAACGGGTGCGATTCGGACGAGATCTCGACGTCGATCACCGGGTAGGTGACACCGTCGAGGTCGATCGTCTTGTCGCTCGAGACGGTCGAACGGGTGAGGAACGTCGCACCCGAAGCGAGGTCGCGGAAAACCACCGGTGCGTAGTCGGGGTGAATAGCTGCCTTCATCGGACTTCCTAGTTGCTTGAATGAATGGGATCTAACCGCCAGACGGCGAGAAAGCTTTCGGCTACGTGAGCCAGCCACCAATCTTAGCAGAGAGGTCGCCGTGGTGTGGAACGCGTCAGGATGCGCGCGCCGTGTAGCGCCCGTCGCGCTCGGTGAGTTCGATCGGCATGCCGAACGCCTCGCTGAGGGTCTCGGCGGTCAGGGCCTCGGAGAGCGGGCCCGACGCGACGGCCTTGCCGTTCGCGAGGAGGAGCGCGTGGGTGAAGCCGCGCGGGATCTCTTCGACGTGGTGCGTGACCATGACGATCGCGGGCGACGTGTCGGAGCTCGCGTAGCCGCCGAGCAGGGAGACGAGCTCTTCGCGGGCGCCGAGGTCGAGGCTCGCGGCCGGCTCGTCGAGGAGGAGGAGTTCAGGGTCGGTCATGACCGATCGCGCGATCTGCACGCGCTTCTGCTCGCCGTCGCTCAGGGTTCCGAAGCGGCGCTCGGCGAGGTAGTCGAGCTTCCACTCGGCGAGGACGCGGCTCGCGCGCTTGGTGTCGATCTCCTCGTACTCCTCGTTCCAGCGTCCCGTCACCGAGTAGGCGGCGGTGAGGACGACGTTGAGCACCGTCTCGTCACGCGGGATGCGGCGTGCCATCGCGGTGGAGGCGAAACCGATGAGCGGGCGCAGCTCGAAGAGGTCGACCTTGCCGAGCTGCTCCTGCAGCACGCTCGCCGTGCCGGAGGTGGGGTGCAGCGCCGCGGCGGCGATCTGGAGCGTCGTGGTCTTGCCCGCGCCGTTCGGCCCGAGGATGACCCAGCGTTGGTCGGAATCGACCGTCCAAGTGAGGGAATCGAGAATCGCATTCCCCTCGCGGATCACCGAGACATCTTCGAGCTGCAGAACGGTCGTCGCCATTCCTCCATGCTATCGGGAGGCGGAGGGCTGCCCGGCCCGCTCGGAGGTCTCAGCCGAGCAGAGTCGCGTAGATCGCTCGCGTGTCATCGGCGATCCGGCCCCAGCTGAACTCGCGCTCGGCCCGCAGACGCCCCGCGGCACCCCAGCGGGCGGCACGCTCGGTGTCGGAGACGGCCTCGGTGAGTGCTCGCGCGAGGTCTGCGACGAAGCGCTCAGGGTCGATCGGCGTGCCCGTACCGTCATCCACTTGCTCGATGGGTACGAGGATTCCGGTCTCGTCGTCGACGACGACCTCGGGGATGCCGCCCGTCGCCGTGCCGACGACGGGGAGCCCGCACGCCATGGCTTCGAGGTTCACGATGCCGAGCGGCTCGTACACCGACGGGCAGACGAAGACGGTGCCCGCCGTGAGAACGGCGGAGAGTTCGTGGTGGGGCAGGTGCCGTTCGATCCAGACGACTCCCCCGCGCTCCTTCTGGAGCTCTTCGACGAGGCCGCTGACCTCGGCGAGGATCTCGGGGGTGTCGGGCGCTCCGGCGCACAGCACGAGCTGCACGTCGGCGGGGAGCTCGCGAGCCGCGCGCAGCAGGTAGGGAAGACCCTTCTGCCGCGTGATGCGCCCGACGAAGACGATGGCCGGCTTGTCGGGGTCGATTCCGAGCGCACGAACAGCATCCGGGTTGTCGACCGGGCGCCAGCGCTCGAGGTCGATGCCGTTGTAGACGACGTGAACGCGCTCGGGATCGATCGACGGGTAGCTCCGCAGGATGTCGCGTCGCATGCCGCCGCTCACGGCGATGACGGCATCCGCCGCTTCGAACGCGGTCTTCTCGACCCAGCTCGAGACGCGGTAGCCGCCGCCGAGCTGCTCGGCCTTCCACGGCCGGAGAGGCTCGAGGCTGTGCGCCGTGACGACGTGCGGGATGCCGTGCAGGAGCTTCGCGAGGTGCCCGCCCGCATTGGCGTACCACGTGTGCGAGTGCACGATGTCGGCTCCCCCGACATCCGCCGCCATCTCGACGTCGACACCGAGCGTCGTGAGAGCCGGATTGGCCGAGGCCAGGCCGGGCGGCGTGCCGTACGCCGTGACGCCGATCTCCTCGCGCGGAGCGCCGAAGCAGCGCACCTCGACATCGATGTGACGCCGCAGGGCGGTGACCAATTCGGCGACGTGGACTCCCGCGCCTCCGTAGATCTCGGGCGGATATTCGCGGGTGAGCAGATCGACGCGCATGCGGCAACGCTAGCGCACGTTGAGAGCCTGCAGAGAGTTGCTCGTGCAGTCTGATCGGCTGCCCTAGTGTTGTCCCATGGCACCCAGGAAGATCTTCGGCATCGTTCTCGCCGGTGGTGAGGGTAAGCGCCTCATGCCCCTCACTGAAGACCGGGCGAAACCGGCTGTTCCGTTCGGCGGGCAGTACCGGTTGATCGACTTCGCGCTCTCGAATCTCTTGAATTCGGGGCTCCGACAGATCGTCGTCCTCACCCAGTACAAGTCGCACAGTCTCGACCGCCACGTCTCTCAGACGTGGCGCATGAACGGGCTCCTGAACTCGTACGTCGCATCGGTTCCCGCACAGCAGCGACTCGGCAAGCGCTGGTTCTCGGGCTCGGCCGACGCCATCCTGCAGAGCCTCAACCTCATCTACGACGAGCACCCCGACATCATCGTCGTCGTCGGCGCCGACCACGTGTACCGCATGGACTTCGCGCAGATGATCGAGGCGCACATCAACTCGGGCGCCGAGGCGACCGTCGCGGCGATCCGCCAGCCGATCGGCCTCGCCGACCAGTTCGGCGTCATCGAGGTCGACCCCGACGACCCCGAGCGCATCAACCGCTTCCTCGAGAAGCCGAAGGACCCGATCGGTCTGCCCGACGCCCCGCACGAAGTGCTCGCCTCGATGGGCAACTACGTCTTCAATGCTCAGGCCCTCATCGACTCGGTTCTGAGCGACGGGGAGCGCACCGACTCGAGCCACGACATGGGCGGCGACATCATCCCGAGCTTCGTCGAGAAGGGCACGGCCGGCGTCTACGACCTGCGCCGCAACGACGTGCCCGGTTCGACCGACCGCGACCGCTACTACTGGCGCGACGTGGGAACGATCGATTCGTTCTTCGAGGCGCACCAGGACCTCATCTCGGTACTGCCCGTCTTCAACCTCTACAACCGTGAGTGGCCGATCTTCAGCCAGCAGCTCAACTCGCCGCCGGCGAAGTTCACGCGTGACGCGCGCGGTTCGCTCGGCACGATGATCGACTCGATCGTGTCCCTCGGATCCGTCATCTCGGGCGCCCACGTCGAGCGCAGCGTGCTCGGCCCCTGGGCCATCGTGGGCTCGGGAGCGCACGTCGCCGACTCGATCATCTTCGATCGTGCACGCATCGAGGCGGGAGCGACCGTCCGTCGCGCCATCCTCGACAAGGAGGTCGTCGTCGAAGAAGGTGCTCAGATCGGTGTCAATCACGACGTCGACCGTGCGCGCGGCTTCATCGTGACCGACAGCGGCATCACCGTGGTGGGCAAGGGCTCACGCGTGCGCGCACAGGCATGAGCCCGGCGCGTTTCCTCATCGTCCTCGACGTCGACTCGACCCTCATCCGTGACGAGGTGATCGAGCTCCTCGCCGACGTGGCGGGTTCGCGCGAGCTCGTCGCCGACGTGACCGAACGCGCCATGCGCGGTGAGCTCGACTTCGCCGAGAGCCTCCGTGAGCGTGTCGCGACCCTCGCCGGGCTGCCCGAGTCGGTCTTCGACGAGGTCGGTGCGATCATCCGCCCGACCGACGGCGTGCAGGAGATGGTCGATGCCGTCCATACCGCGGGAGGAGCCGTCGGCGTTGTCTCCGGAGGCTTCCACGAGCTGCTCGATCCGCTCGTCGCGCGATTCGGCCTCGACTTCGGTCGCGCCAATCGTCTCGAGATCCAGGACGGGCGGCTCACCGGCCGCGTCGACGGCCCCATCATCGATGCGGCGGCCAAGTCGGCCGCCCTCAGCGAGTGGGCGAGAACCGTGGGCGTACCGCTCTCTCGCACCGTGGCCATCGGTGACGGGGCGAACGATCTCCTCATGATGGAGACCGCCGCCCTCGGAGTCGCCTTCTGCGCGAAACCGCTCGTCCGGCAGCGTGCCGATGTCGTCATCGACTCCCCCGACCTGCGTCAGGTGCTGCCGCTCCTCGGCCTCCCGGCCTGAGCGACCCTCTCGTCTCGGGTCAGTGACCCATGCCGAGGCCGCCGTCGACGGGGATGACCGCGCCCGAGATGTATCCGGCGTCGTCGCCCGCGATCCAGGTCACGACGCGCGCGACCTCCTGCGGCGTCGCGAAGCGCGCGAGCGGGATGTTCGCCTTGTACTCGGCCTGCTGGGCCTCGGGCAGCTCGGCGGTCATGTCGGTCTCGATGAAGCCCGGGGCGATGACGTTGGCCGTGATGTTGCGGGCGCCGAGCTCACGGGTGATCGAGCGCGCGAAGCCGACGAGCGCGGCCTTCGATGCGGCGTAGTTGACCTGCCCGGCCGAGCCGTACAGACCGACGACGCTCGAGATGAGGACGATGCGGCCGAAGCGCGCCTTGAGCATGCCCTTCGAGGCGCGCTTGACGACGCGGAAGGCACCCGTGAGGTTGGTGTCGACGACGGTCTCGAAATCCTCTTCCGTCATCCGGAGGAGAAGGGTGTCGCGCGTGACGCCCGCGTTCGCGACGAGCACCTCGATCGGGCCGAGTTCGGCTTCGACGATCGAGAAGGCCGCATCGATCGATGCGGAGTCGGTGACGTCGGCGCGCACCGTGAGGCTTCCCTCGGGGCCTTCTCCGGATCGCGCCGTCACGGCCACCCGGTGTCCCTGGGCGACGAACTCGCTCGCGATGGCGAACCCGATCCCGCGGTTGCCTCCGGTGACGAGGACGGTACGGCTCTCCGACATGTGTGCTCCGTTCAGTGCGGGGCCTGCGCGGGCCCATGACAGCATATCGAGAGCGCCTTCGCAGCCGAGGCGACGTAGGCTGGAGACACCAGAATCTCTGGGCTCCGAGCTGGGTCAGGGTATGAAACACCACTCCATCACGTCGCTGCCGGCATCGCCGGACGATGAGCGACGCTCCCGCATGATCAAGTACACGATCGCGATGTCGATCCGTGTGCTCTGCATCTTCGGGTTGCTGTTCGCGAAGGGCTGGTGGCTCGCGATCTTCGCGGCCGGAGCGATCTTCCTCCCCTACTTCGCGGTCATCGTCGCGAACGTCGATTCGAAGCGACGTGGAGCCGATGTCGAGCGCCCCGGCGCCATCGTGCGGTTGGACAACGGCGACGCCGTGCCCGGTCCGCGTCGGGACGACGAGGACGACGCGTGATCGGCGGTGAACTGACTCGGCCGACGTGTTCTCGCGCGAACTGCCGAGAGGCGGCGACATGGCGCATCGAGTGGTCGAATCCGAAGATCCACACCGACGGCCGCACCAAGACCTGGCTCGCGTGCGACGAGCACGTCGAGTACCTGAACGGCTTCCTCACGTCGCGATCGTTCCCGGTCGCCGTCACGGCGATGGATGACGCGGACTGAGCGACAAGTCGTCGCTCGCCCGTGACTAGGCGAGCTCGATGAGCTCCTGGTACTCGCGGCTCCAGTGGTCTTCGGTTCCGTCGGGCATGATGAGCACGCGCTCGGGGTTCAGCGCTTCGACGGCACCCGGGTCGTGCGAGACGAGCACGACGGCTCCTTCGTAGTGCGCGAGCGCGTCGAGGATCTCGGCGCGGCTCGCGGGGTCGAGGTTGTTCGTCGGCTCGTCGAGGAGGAGGACGTTCGCACCCGACACCACGATCATGGCGAGGGCGAGTCGCGTCTTCTCGCCGCCCGAGAGCACCCCGGCGGGCTTGTGCGCATCATCGCCCGTGAAGAGGAACGAGCCGAGCACCTTGCGCGCTTCGGTCTCGGTGAGGCTCGGCGACGACGAGACCATGTTCTCGAGCACCGAACGCTTGACGTCGATCGTCTCGTGCTCCTGCGCGTAGTAGCCGATGCGGAGACCGTGACCGGGCTCGATGACGCCCGTGTCGGGCTTGTCCGCGCCGCCGAGGATACGGAGGAGCGTCGTCTTTCCTGCACCGTTCAGGCCGATGATGACGACCTTCGAGCCGCGGTCGATCGCGAGGTCGACGGCCGTGAAGATCTCGAGCGAGCCATAGCTCTTCGACAGGTCACTCGCCTGGAGCGGCGTGCGACCGCAGGCCGCGGGCGTCGGGAACCGGAGCTTCGCGACGCGATCGACGGCACGCACTTCGTCGAGGCCGGCGAGGAGCTTCTCGGCGCGAGCCACCATCTGGTGCGCGGCGGCGGCCTTCGAGGCCTTCGCGCCGAAGCGTGCGGCCTGCATCTGCAGGGCACCGGCCTTCTTCTCGGCGTTCGAGCGCTCCTTCTTGCGGCGATCTTCGTCGGCCGCGCGCTGACGCTGGTAGTTCTTCCAGTTCATGTTGTAGATGTCGATGACCGAACGGTTCGCGTCGAGGTAGAAGACGCGGTTGACCGTCTCGCCGACGAGTTCGACGTCGTGGCTGATGACGATGACGCCGCCCTTGTACGTCTTCAGGAACTCGCGCAGCCAGACGACGGAGTCGGCGTCGAGGTGGTTGGTCGGCTCGTCGAGGATCATCGTCGAGGCGTCGGAGAAGAGGATGCGGGCGAGTTCGATGCGGCGGCGCTGACCGCCCGAGAGCGTCTTCAGCTGCTGATCGAGGATCCGGTCGGGAAGGTTCAGGTTCGACGCGATCGACGCCGCCTCGGCCTCGGCCGCGTACCCGCCGAGCGCCGTGAAGCGATCGGTCAGGTTGCCGTAGCGCTTCATGGCCTTCTCGGCGACCTTCGGGTCGTCGCTCGCCATCGCGACGGAGGCCTCGCGCATGCCCTCGACGAGTTCGCCGAGACCGCGTGCGTTCAGGATGCGCGTACGTGCGAGCTCGTCGGGGTCTCCCGAGCGGGGGTCCTGCGGCAGGTACCCGATCTCACCGGAACGGTCGATGCGCCCGTTGCTCGGCAGCGTCTCGCCGGCGAGCGTCTTCGTCAGGGTGGTCTTGCCGGCGCCGTTGCGGCCCACGAGGCCGATCTTGTCGCCGTCGGAGACGCGGAACGCGACGTTCTCCATCAGTACGCGTGCGCCGACGCGGATCTCGAGATCGTGAACGGCGAGCACGGCGGATTCCTTTGGAAGAGAGTGGGGTGGTGGGAGGGCGCCGAAAAGGCGCGACGTCACAGTCTACGGGTTCCCGGGTGCGAGGATGCCGGGAGCGAGGTACTGGCACGAGCCGGTCGTCGCGGCCAGAATCGACACATGCCCGCGCCCGACGAACGTCTCCGTGCCGAACGAGTGCACTCGCACGCTGTCGTCGACCGGCTCGCGACTCCCCTCGCGGCCGTCGAGCGCATGTTCGCGCTGCAGGCACAGGATCTGCCCGCGGCGCTCTGGGCGGTGGGGTCACGGACGGGCGGATCGGACGTCGCCGACGTTCGCGCGCTCATCGACTCCGGTTCCGTCGTGCGATCGTGGCCCATGCGCGGCACCCTCCATCTGCTGCCCGCGGGCGATCTCGCCTGGATCCTGGGGTTGACCGCGGACCGCGTCCTGAGGAGCGGAAGCGCGGTCTACGCGCGGGAGGGTATCGACGATCACGTGATCGGTCGCGCCGCCGCGTCGGCCGAAGCGGCCCTCGAGGGCGGTCGCTCGCTCTCGCGGGCCGAGATGCACGACGTGTGGACCACGGCCGGCATCGACGTGAGCGGTCAGCGCGGGTACCACCTCATCGTCATCCTCTCCCTGCGGGGGCTGCTCTGCTGGGGTCCGCTCGAGGGGCGGGCCCAACGACTCGTCCTCTCCCGCGAGTGGACGCCGCCATCGACGAGACGACAACTCGACGGAGACGCCGCCCTCGGCGAGTTCTTCACGCGCTATCTCGCGGGCCACGCCCCGGCATCCCTAGCGGACTTCGCGTGGTGGACGGGACTGACGCTCGGCCATGCCCGGCGCGCCCTCGCCGAGGCACGGCATCGTGTCGAGCAGCTCTCCCACCGCGACGTCGAGCTGTGGCGACTGCGTGACGTCGCGCCGCCGCCCGAGACGACCTCCGGCGTGCTCGCCCTCGCGGCCTTCGACGAGTATTTCCTCGGCTACCGCGACCGGAGTCTCGTGTGCGATCCGGCTCACGCCGCCGCCGTCATCCCGGGCGGCAACGGCGTGTTCCAGCCCGTCATCGTGCGCGGCGGGCGCGTCATCGGCACGTGGGCGCGGAGCGGCACGCCGAGTGCTCCCACCGTGACGGCGAGACCGTTCACGACGCTCGCGGCTCGCGACCGTCGTGCTCTCGCCCGCGACATCCGCCGCTGGGCCGACTTCCACGGCACCACCGCGACCCTCGAGGAGAACGCATGATCAGGCTCCGCTCCACCCGACGACCGGACGAGGTCTCGACCCGACGTGTCGAGGCGTTCAGCGACGGTGTCTTCGCGATCGCCGCGACGATCCTCGTGCTCGACCTCACGACGTCCGACTTCGGCACGATCTCGTCGAGCGCCGATCTCTGGCACGCGATCGTCGGCAACAGCTCGGTCGTCATCAGCTTCCTGATCAGCTTCCTCTTGATCTGTCTGCTGTGGATGCTGCACTCGGCGAGCTTCGAGTACGTCGAGCGCGTCGACTCGACAGCCCTGTGGCTGAACACGGGCAGGCTCCTGGCCGTCGTGCTCATCCCGTTCACGACGACGATCGCCAATCAGTACGAGGATGTCGCGCTCGGGCGCATGGCCCTGCCGATCAACTTCCTCTTCGCCCTCATCATGAGCGCCGCGCAGGTCTGGTACCTGACGTCGCCGAAGCGCTCGCTGACCGAGGAGGGATACGACGAACGGCGACGACGCGACTCGCGATCGGGGGCCGTTTCGGCCCTCTCGGTCGGAGTCGTCGTCGTCGCCGCGTCACCGTGGCTCGGATCGATCGCCTTCGCGGGGTTCCTGTTCACCCCGCTCGTCGATCGTCTCGCCCGGCGTGTGCTCGGCGGGGTCAGTCCTGCTGAAGAGCAGCCTGGAGCTCGAGGGTGATGGTCACGTCGTCGCCGAGGAGCACTCCGCCGGTCTCGAGAGCCGCGTTGTAGGTGAGGCCGAAGTCTTCGCGCTTCACGACGGTCTTCGCCGTGGCGCCGCCCTTGTAGTTGCCGTAGGGGTCTCCGCCGAAGCCGCCGAACTCGAAGTCGAACGTGACGGGCTTCGTGACGCCGCGGATGGTGAGGTCGCCGTCGACGAGGAAGTCGCCCTTCTCGATGCGGACGCCCGTCGAGACGAAGTCGATCGTCGGGTAGGTCTCGGCGTCGAAGAAGTCACCGGTGCGGAGGTGTGCGTCGCGGTTCGGCTCGTTCGTGTTGATCGAAGCAACCTCGGCCTTCGCCGTCACCGTCGTCTCGAGCGGGTTCTCGGGGGTCACGAAGGTGGCCTCGAAGCGCTCGAACTTGCCGCGCACCTTGCTGATCATGAGGTGACGGAGGCTGAATCCGACCTCGCTGTGCGTGGGGTCGATGGTCCAGGTTCCGACGCGGTAGCCCGGGATGTCGACGGTGGTGGTCTCGCTCATAGGTGTTCTCTCCTCAATGCTGGATGCACGTTCATGGATGCAAACGCATGGAAGACGCGAGCTTATTCCGCATCCGCCGAGAAAAGTTTCGGACTAGCCGCCGAGCGCGAAACGCAGGCAGAGCAGGCGGTCGACGGACGCATCGATCGCGTCCTCGGAGATCCGGCCCGAGTCGATCGCGGCGGCGACGGATGACACGAGCGCATCGAGATCGATGTCGACGTCTCCGGGGTCGGCGGGGAGGACGTAGACGAGCATGTCGTTGCCCGCGGCGATGGCACGGATGGCGTTCTCGACGGGATCGGCGAACTCGGCGAGGCCGTTGCGCTGAAGCATGAGCATGTCGTCGGTGATCGTGACGCCCGTGAACTCGAGTTCGTCGCGCAGGATGTTGTGCCAGGCCGCCGAGAGCGATGCCGGCGCGGAGTCGACCGCGGGATAGGCGACGTGAGCGGTCATGACGAGAGGCGCGCCCGCCGCGATGCCCGCAGCGAACGGCACGGCGTCGGTCGCACGCCACTCGTCGAGTGACGCGCCGGCCACCGGGATCGACGAGTGCGAGTCGCCCGGTGCCCCGCCGTGGCCGGGGAAGTGCTTGAGGGTGCTGTACACATGGCCCGACTCGGCCTGCACCGCGCGCGTGACGCGATCGGCGGCGGAGGCGGGGTCGTGACCGAGCACGCGGTAGTAGATGAAGGAAGAGGGGTCGGCCGTGACGTCGGCGACGATGCCGAAGTTGACGGAGAGCCCCGCGCTCTCGAGGAGCTCCGAGCGTGCGGTGAACGCCTCCGTCGTCAGCTCGGGCGCCGAGTCGGCGAGTGTGCTGCCGGCCGGGAGCTCGTCCCACGGGAGTCGCGTGACGTCGCCGCCCTCCTCGTCGATGCCGAGGAGCAGCGGGAAGATCTCGTCGGAACTGAGCGCCGAGGTGAACGCGCGCACCTCCTCCTCGGAGGATCCGATGTTGTCGCCCATGAGGATGAGACCGCCCGGCTGCACGTGATCGGCGAACTCGCGGACGGGCGCCGGGTCGGTTCCGGGGTAGTGCAGCATGAGCATCGAGCGGATCTTCTGCTCGAGCGTCATCGCTTCGAGTCGCTCATCGACGGCGAGGCGCACGGGGTCGATCGCGGTCGCCGTCGGCACCGCATCGGGGGTGGCTTCGGAGGTCGGTGTCGGCCGCGTCGACGACGGCGAGCAGCCGCACAGCACGACGAGAGAGGCCGCGAGCACGGCCATCGCACCCGCTCGGCGAACCATGGGTCGGAGTCTACCGAGTGAACCTGAGGCGGGCGCGCCCTCCCCACGGCACCGGGCGCGCGGGTTAAGCTCGCTGTTCGGGATGACGGAGGAGATCGTGCGCTCGATATCGACAGCTCGTGCTGCGGCGTTCACTGCCGCCGCCGCACTCGCGATGACGGTGCTCCTCGCGCCCCCTGCCGCCGCGGCCGACTACCCCTCGTGGGACGAGGTCGAAGCCGCTCGTGCCGACGTCGGCGCTCGCGAGACGGAGGCGACGCGCATCGAAGCGAGCCTGGCAGGTCTCGAAACCGAGTCGGGACGACTCGGAAACGAGGCGGTCGCCGCAAGCGCCGCGGCCGAGAGCGCTCGCGTGCTCGCCGCCAACGCCCGCGACCGTGCCGACCGGCTGGCGACCTCCGTCCGTGAGGCGGAGGCGACGGCCGCCACCGCGGGCGAACAGCTCGGCCGCCTGGGCGCACAGCTCTACCGGTCGACGGGCCGCTCGCTGACCGCTCAGGTGATGTTCTCCTCGGGCGACTCGAGCACTCTCCTGCGGCGGCTCGAGTTCTCCTCGCGCGTCGGTGAGACCCTCTCCGTCATCGAGGCCCGCGCGACGGCCGAACGCGAGAGCGCACGATTGCTCGCCGCTCAGGCCGATGTCGCCGAGACCGAACGCGACCGGCTCGCCACCGAGGCCGAGGCCGCCCGTGATGCCGCCGTCGCGGCCGAGGCGGCGGCTGAGGATCGCCTCGAGGCAGAGCGCGCGGCCGCCGACGTGCTCTACGCGCAGCTCGCGTACCTCAGGGACACGTCGGCCGCGCTCGAACGCGAGTACCGCGAGGGAGAAGCGGCGCGCGCGGCCTACGAGGACCAGGAGGACAACTCCGAGGGCTCCGGAGGCGGCGGCAACGGCGGCATCACCGCTCCCCCGCCGTCGGGCGTCGTCTCGGATCCCGACGGTGCGCGCGCGTACGCCGCCGGCGCCGTGGCCGCTCGAGGCTGGGGCGGCGACCAGTACGACTGCCTCGTGTGGCTCTGGAACCGCGAGTCGGGATGGCGCGCGGACGCGTACAACCCCTCGAGCGGAGCGTACGGGATCCCCCAGTCGCTGCCCGGTGACAAGATGGCATCGGCCGGAGCCGACTGGCGTACCAACGCGGCGACGCAGATCGAGTGGGGACTCGGCTACATCGCGAACCGCTACGGATCGCCGTGCGGCGCCTGGGACCACTCCGAACGTTTCAACTGGTACTGATGCCGCGCTCCGACGTCGGCGCTCGCGCCGAAGCCTCTCCCCTCGGCCGTGAAGTACTGCTCCTCCTCGGAGGCGCCCGAGCCATCCTGCTCCAGATCGCCGACCCCGCGATCGGTCACGGTGTCGCAGCGCACAGCGACTTCGTGGGTCGGCCGATGGATCGTCTGCGCGCCACACTCGAGTTCGTCTACGTCGTGATCAACGGCACGCCCGAGCAAGCCGCCCGCGTCGCCCGTCGGGTGAATCGAGCGCACGGGCCCGTGCGTCGCACCGAGGGCGAGCCGACCTACTCGGCCTTCGATCCCGCACTCCAGCTGTGGGTCGCCGCGACGATCTACGACACGGCGGTCACGGTCACCGAGACCGTGTTCGGTCGGCTCGCCGACAGCGACGCCGACGCCCTCTACCGGGACTACGCCCTGCTCGGCAGTGCGCTGCAGATGCCCGACGACCTGTGGCCCGCCGATCGCGCCGCCTTCGCCGAGTACTGGCACGAGCGTCTCGCCGAGCTCCGGGTGGACGACACCGTGCGGGGTGTCGCCCGCAGCCTCCTCGTCGAGGCGCGACTGCCGCTCGCCCTGCGTCCGCTGCGCCCTCTCCTCAGAATCATGACGACGGGGCTCCTCCCCCCGAGCGTCCGCCCGCTGTTCGGTCTGCGCTGGACGGCACGCGCCGACGCCGTGTTCACCGCGTGGATCCGCGTCATCCGCTTCGTCTATCCGCTCCTGCCGGCGTTCGTGCGTGAAGCTCCGCTTCGGGCGGCGCTTCGACGAGCGGGTTCGGAGAGTCGCGCTTAGTCTGGAGGCGGCACACCGATGTGCCGCAGGTGATCGGCGAGGACGGCGATGAGAGACAACGGTGAAGCGACGCTCGACGGGATCGATCGGAAGATCGTGGCCGAACTCAGTCGCGACGGACGGCTCTCGGTCCGCGCCATCGCCGAACGGGTCCACGTCTCACGCACGGCCGCCCACAACCGTATGCAGAGCCTCGTCGCGCGCGGCGTCATCACGGGATTCGGGGCCCACGTCGATCGCGCCGCCATCGGCCTCCACGTCACGGCGCTCGTCGTCGTGAGGATCGCCGACGTGTCGTGGGAACGCATCGCGGCCGATCTGGCGAAGCTGCCGTTCGTCGAGAAGGTGCAGGCCGTGAGCGGCGACATCGACATCATCCTGACCGTGTCGGCTCCGGACCACGAGCAACTGAGCCAGGCGATCCTGCGGAACATCCACGACATGCCGGGGGTCGCGTCGACGCGATCGCACCTCGTCCTCGAGGAGATCACGGGGCACGCGCCCGCCCAGACCCTCGACATCTGGAGCTGATCGGCGAGGACGCATGGCACGCACCGGTGGCCTCGCGCCGGACGGATGGTTCGGGCTCGGTGCGATGCGCGCCGAACGTTCCCGATGCCCATCCGCCTCATCGATCAGCGCACTCGGGTGACGCACGATGAGGACATGAGTCTCAACGTCGAGAGCTCCGAGAGCCGCACGCTCCCCACGCTCACCCCCCTCCGCCTGCTCGACAACGCCGGTCACGCGATCCGGAGCGAGGATGCCGGCGGCTTCGCGCTCCCCGAACCGGAGATCCTCCGCGACATCTACCGTCGGATGGTCGTCGCACGCCGGTTCGACGTGCAGGTGACGGCCCTCACTCGGCAGGGGCGACTCGCGACGTACCCGTCCGCGTTCGGCCAGGAGGCCTGCGAGATCGGTGCGGTCGCGGCTCTCGACGCCACCGATTGGCTCTTCCCGACGTATCGCGACTCGATCGCCCTCCTGACGCGCGGAGTCGCTCCGGCTGAGATCCTCTCGCAGTTCCGGGGCGACTGGCACTCGGGCTACGACCCGCGGGCGCACCGCATCGCGCCGCTCGCGACACCGCTCGCCACCCAGGCGCTCCACGCCGTCGGTCTCGGCCACGCCGCGCGCCTCCGCCGTGACCCGATCGTCGCGCTCACCTTCCTCGGAGACGGCGCGACGAGCGAAGGCGACGCGCACGAGGCGTTCAACTTCGCTGCGGTCTGGCAGGCGCCCACGGTTTTCGTCGTACAGAACAACCAGTTCGCGATCAGCGTGCCGCTCGAGCGACAGACGCGCGCCGCGACCCTCGCGGACAAGGCCGTCGGCTATGGGATGCCGGGCTACCACGTCGACGGGAACGACGTCGCCGCGATGTACGCGGTCACCCGCCACGCGGTCGAACGCGCTCGGAACGGCGGCGGCCCGACCCTCGTCGAGGGGCTCACCTACCGCATCGAGGCGCACACGACGACCGACGACCCGACGCGGTACCGGGAGTCGCGCGACGTCGAGCACTGGAAGCGCAGAGACCCCATCGAGCGCCTCGAGAAGTACCTCGTGTCGGACGGGCTCCTGGGCGACGAGGAGCGCTCGAGCATCGCGGACGAAGCCGAGGCGCTCGCGGCCGACACCCGCCGGACGATGAACGTCGAGGCGGACCACGACCCGCTCGAACTCTTCGAGCACGTCTACGCGACGCGTCGTGTCGCACTCGGCGAGCAGCGTGCATTCCTCGCCGACGAGCGGGATCGAGCGGCGCGATGACGACGACCTCGATGGCGGGTGCACTGACGACCGCTCTCCGCGACGCGATGGCAGCCGACGAACGCGTCGTCGTCTACGGCGAGGACGTCGGGCCGCTCGGTGGCGTGTTCCGCGTGACCGATGGACTGCAGGCCGAGTTCGGCTCCGACCGGATCTGGGATTCGCCGCTCGCGGAATCGGGCATCGTCGGCACCGCCGTCGGCATGGCCCTCTACGGTCTGCGCCCCGTCGTCGAGATGCAGTTCGATGCATTCAGCTACCCCGCGTTCGAGCAGATCGTCTCGCACGTCGCCAAGATGCGGAACCGCACCCGCGGCCGGGTCGGCATGCCCCTCGTCATCCGCATCCCGTGCTCGGGAGACATCGGGGGCGTCGAACACCACTCCGACTCCTCCGAGGCGTACTGGACGGCCACGCCCGGGCTGACGGTCGTCACCCCGTCGAACCCCGCCGACGCCTACTCGATGCTGCGCGAAGCGATCGACAGTGACGATCCGATCATCTTCCTCGAGCCGAAGAGCCGCTACTGGATGCGCGCCGACGTCGAGTTCCCCGCACGACAGACCTCCTTCGATCGCGCGCACGTCGTCCGGGAGGGTGACGACGTCACTCTGCTCGCCTACGGCCCGACCGTGGCGACGGCGCTCGCCGCAGCCGACCAGGCCGCGGCCGACGGTCTCTCGATCGAGGTCGTCGACCTCCGCTCGCTCTCGCCCTTCGACGACGAGACGGTCGGCGCCTCCGTGCGGAAGACCTCCCGAGCGGCCGTCATCCACGAGGCGGCGCAGTTCGGCGGCTACGGCGCTGAAGTGGCGGCGCGCGTGACCGAGCGGAACTTCTTCCACCTGTCGGCGCCCGTGCTGCGCATCACGGGATTCGACGTGCCGTATCCGTCGCCGAAGCTCGAGGAGTACTTCCTGCCGACGGCCGAACGCGTGCTCGATGCGATCGAGACGTGGCAGTGGGAGGCGCGATGAGTGAGACGTTCCTGCTCCCCGACCTCGGCGAAGGGCTCACCGAGGCGACCGTCGTGACGTGGCTCGTCGAGGCCGGCGACGTCGTCACGGTCGATCAGCCGATCGTCGAGGTCGAGTCGGCCAAATCCGTCGTGCAGCTCCCGTGCCCGCACGCGGGTCGCGTCGAGCGCCTCGGCGCCGCCATCGGTGACGTCATCCACGAGGGCGATGTGCTCGTCGAGATCGATGCGGCGACCGGAGAGACGGCTGTCGCCGAGTCATCCCCCGCCTCACCGGACGGCGACGCGTCGGGCGCCGTCCTCATCGGCTACGGAACGCGGGCGAAGACGGCATCGGCGCGATCGGGCCGCCGATTCGGACGAACGACGGAGCCCGTCACCGAAGCGGCGCCTCGGTCTACCGGCATGCCGCTCGACCCCGACCGTCGCTCCCCCGTCGTCTCTCCGCTCGTCCGTCGCCTCGCTCGCGAGAACGGCTTCGAGGCGTCGCAGCTCCTCGGTTCCGGCGCCGACAACCTCGTGATGCGTCGCGACGTCGAGGCCGTCGTCTCCGCACGCGAGGCGACCGCGCGCGCCTCGGACACCGCACCGACGGATGACGCCCCGACACGTACTTCTGCGCCCGGTGCCGACCGCCGCGAGGCGCTCGAACCGCTTCGTCGAGCAGCAGCGGACCATTTCGCACGCTCGCGCCGCGAGATACCCGAGGCGACGATCTGGCTCGATGTCGATGCGTCACCGCTCCTCGCCGCACGAGACGAGATCCAGGCGGCGACGGGAGAACGGTTCGGCCTGACGGCGCTGCTCGCCCGTTTCGCGATCGCGGGCCTCGTGAGGCACCCCGTGCTCAACGCGTCGTTCGACAGCGAGAGGTCCGAGATCGTTCACCACGATCACGTGAACCTCGGCATCGCGGCTCAGACGCCCCGGGGGCTCATGGTGCCCGTCGTGCGTGGGGCCGGCGAGCTCTCGCTCCGCGATCTCGCGCACGGCATCGACGGAGCAGTGAGTGCCGCGCGCGCCGCATCGGCGCCGGCGGACGCCTTCCGCGGCGGCACGTTCACGCTCAACAACTTCGGTTCCCTCGGCGTCGACGGTTCGGCGGCGATCATCAATCACCCCGAGGTCGCGATACTCGGTATCGGCCGCTTCGTCGAGAGGCCCTGGGTCGTCGAGGGAGCGATCTGCGTCCGCACGGTCGTCGAGCTGTCGTTCGTCTTCGACCACCGCGTGTGCGATGGTCAGGTCGCCGCCGACTTCCTCACGTTCGTCGGCCGATGCATCGAGCGCCCCGTCGCGCTAATCGCCGAGATCTGATCTCTAGAAGAACTCGTCGGGCGTTCCCGCTGCGCGCTCGACGTCGCGCGTGCTGATACCCGATGTGGTGAGCTTCGAGACGGCCAGACGCAGCCCCGATTCCATCTGGGCGGCCCACGCGTCCGACTCGCGTGCCGAGGCCTCAGCGGCGAGTGCTCGTTCCTCGGCGAGTTCGGCGGCGGAACGCGCCGACCTGACCTGACCGATGGCGAGCGTGATGCCGTAGTACGCGGCGACGATCGTGACGATGGGGGCCGCGATCACGGCGAGAGCGACGACTCCGTCGGCTCCGCTCCCGAAGGCGATGAAGATCAGGAAGGCGAGGAACAGGGCCGTGACGCCGATGATGACGACGAGCATGAAACGGAACTGCTCGGCCGCACCGCGACGCGCCTCGCTCGGAGACACCTCAGGGAGGACCGTGGTCGCCAACGGGTCGATCTCGATGGTGGGTGCCGGCGCGTTCTGCGGGCTCTGTTCGGACATGCGTTCCTCCGCTGGTTCAGGTGGGTGGCCCCAGTCTGAGGGGCACGGGAAGACAGGTCAAGACGACGCGGCGTGCGCCGCGTCACGTGTCAGCGAATGCTCGGGAGCGACGACCTCGACCATGAGCGCACGCGCTCGGGGGTCAGGCGGGCCGAGCGGGCGATCGCCGTCAGTCGTTCGCCGCGATGCGCCGCGGCGATGACCTCACCGCGCAGGGCGACGAGAAGCGCGGCCGCGCCGTCGCGCTCCCCCCGAGCCACCGCTGCCGCATGATGACCCGCGAGCGTCGCGAGGCGCGGATGCTTGACGATCACGAAGCCGTTGCCCACCGCGGCCTCGCGCACCTCGGGGTCGAAGGCGTCGAACTCGACGAGCCCCGCCACGAGTCGCGCGACCACGACGAGTGCGTCGGCCCGGTCGTAGCTCCCGAGCCATTCGGCCGGGCCGTCGTCGTCGTCACGCACGGTCACCCTGACCCACCCGAAGTCCTCCGCGGGGCGTGGCGTCACGCCCTCGCGGAGGATCGACTGGAGCGTCCAGGGCAGGAGGCTCCTCGGTCGTCTGGTCTCAATCATGGGCCGACCCCCGGCGTTCGAGTGCAGAGCGCCGATCGGCCCTCTCAGACTCTGTTTCCGGATAAGCACCGTTTGTTTCAGAGCGGCCGCGTCGGGCGTGACCCCAGTTCGGGGCCACCGGAACAGCCCGCGGACGCGAAGTCCTACTCGGAGATCTCCTTCTCGACCTCTTCCGGCGTCCGGGAGAGCGTGCTCGTCGCCTTGCGGGCGTCGGAGCGGGTCTTGATGAGGCTCGCGACGGTGGCGACGACGATCGTCGCACCGATGAAGGTCAAGGAGAACCAGATCGGGATCTCGGGCGCCCACTCGACGTGCTCACCACCGTTGATGAAGGGCAGCTCGTTGACGTGCAGCGCGTGGAGCACGAGCTTCACGCCGATGAAGGCGAGGATGACGGCCAGGCCCTGTGCGAGGTAGACGAGACGTTCGAGCAGTCCACCGATGAGGAAGAAGAGCTGGCGGAGACCCATGAGGGCGAATGCATTGGCCGTGAAGACGATGTAGGCCTCTTCGGTCAGACCGTAGATCGCCGGGATCGAGTCGAGCGCGAAGACGAGGTCGATGAATCCGATGGCGATGATCGTGAGGAGCATCGGCGTGACCCAGCGGCGACCGTCCTTGACGACCGTGAGCCGGTCGCCGTGGTACTCGTCGGTGACGGGCAGGATGCGGCGCACGAACTTCATGAACCAGCCGTCGGCCGGGTTGCCGCCGTGCCCACCGCGCGCCTGCTGGTAGGCGAGGATCAGGAGGAACGCACCGAAGATGTAGAAGACCCACGAGAAGTTCTCGATGAGGGCGGCGCCGACCGCGATGAAGCCGCCGCGCAGGATGAGCGCGATGACGATGCCGATCATCAGCACCTTCTGCTGGTACTTCTTCGGAACGGCGAAGCCCGTCATGACGATGAGGAAGACGAAGAGGTTGTCGATCGACAGGGCCTTCTCGGTCAGATAGCCGGCGAAGTACTCACCGCCGTAGGTCCAGTCGACGGTGACGCCGATACCGACGCCGAAGAGCAGTGCGAGCCCGATGTAGAAGGCCGACCATCGCGCCGACTCCCCGATCGACGGTTCATGCGGCTTCCGCACGTGCACGAAGAACTCGTATACGAAGAACGCGATCGTGACGGCGATCGTGATGATCCAGACCAGGGGGGTCACATTCAAGGCAGGCTCCAAACCAAGCGCGAACGCATCGACGCAAGGTCTTCTCCATCCCTCGATGAGGGACCGGTCGCCCGGGATGCAACACACATCCGTATTGACGAGCCAACCGTGGCGGAGTACTCCCCTTGGTTCTGCGAATCTAGGGTATCCGCACCTGAACTTCCTGTGAGGATGCCGAGAACGCGTCACCCCGCTCTCCCGACGGCACCGTCGGCGACCGTCACTCGCGCGACCGACTACCGTTGACGGCGGGGGTAGCGAGAGTGACTGGTACTGACGAGACGGGGACGACTGTCCCCGACGACGCCGAACGTATTCCGGACACCCGGCCCCGACCGACGCCGTTGTGGGCGCTGCTTTCGCGGTGGCTCACACGCCTCGAGGCCTGGCTCCGGTCGCACGGCGGCACACCCTTGCGCTACGGCATCCGCGCTGTCTGGGTCACGATCGCGGCGATCGCGGCATTCCTTCTCGTCGGCCCCGTCATCAATCCTCCGCTCAGCCTCGACGACATCACCGAGTCGGCGAGCACGGCGACCGAGACCTGGATCGCGCGCGACTTCGACGCCGACTACACGATCTCGAGAGACGCTGACGGCCGACTGCACGCCGACGTCGTCGAGACGATCACGGCGTTCTTCCCCGACGACGTCGACGAGTCCGGCATCGAGCGCATCCTCGCGACGCAGTACGAGGGGCACGATCTCGCCCCGCGAGGCCTCGAGGTCGAGATCGACGGCACGTCGGTCGAACCGGATGTCCGCTCGACGGCCGACCGTCTGCACATCGAACTCGATACCGGCGAACGGCTGCGGGGTGACCATGAATTCGTCATCCGCTATCGACTGT
The DNA here is from genome assembly GCF_013407835.1 of Agromyces atrinae. Lineage (NCBI taxonomy): Bacteria > Bacillati > Actinomycetota > Actinomycetes > Micrococcales > Microbacteriaceae > Agromyces > Agromyces atrinae. The sequence goes on from NZ_JACCBI010000001.1 coordinate 728,391, forward strand.
CGGATCTCGCCTACACCGCGACCGACGACGTCACGGGCGGTCCCGTCGACCTGCTCGAGTGGAGCGTCTTCGGGCCGAGCTGGCCGCAGGCCTTCTCGGCACTGAACGTCAGCGTCACGCTGCCGGACGAACTCGACGAGCTCCTCGTGCGACAGCCCTTCGGGGGCGTGGCGTGGACCCTCGTCAGCGGAGCCGATTGGCTCGACCGTGAGGACGACTCCCCCGCCGGCCAGAACGTCTACGCGTTCTCGGTCGACCAGAACATGCCGCCGTACTCCCTGTCGTGGTTCCGCATGGTGTTCCCCGAGGGCACGTTCACGATGCCGCCGCCCACTCCGCTCTTCATCCTGCAGACGTTCGGGCCGCTCATCCCGCTCGGCATCCTGCTGCTGACGCTTCCGTTCTCGTTGGCGGCGCGCGCCGTCGCGTGGAGCGATGCGCGCGGGCGACCCTGGTACGTCGCTCAGTACGCGCCGCCGAAGAACGTCTCGGCGGCCCAGGCGGCGCAGATCATGCGTCGGCCCCGAACGCGTGAACTCGCCCTCGCCCTCGCGGCCCTCGCCGACTCCTCTCGTAGTCGACGACCGGAGGCCCTCGCTGCCGTCGGTCGTGCCGCTCACCGGACGGGTCGCGTGGGAGATCGATTCCGCGCACGCACCGCGTACTTCTTCGATCGGGCACGCCACGCGCAGATCGCCGACGGCTTCCGCCGCATCCCGCGCGGTTTCGTGCGTGACGGCTTCATCGCCGCGCCCCTCGCGCTCACACTCGTGCAGCTCGCCACGATCCGGCAGCTCTCCCACCAGGAGACGCTCGCGGTCATCTGGTGGCCCGGGCTCTTCGCCCTCGTCTCCTTCGTCATCTCCGCGATCGTGCTCGGCATCGCGCTCTCCGCGCGCCCGCTGACCCGCAAGGGTGCGCTCGCCCGTCAACATCTGCTCGGCGTCGAGGCGTATGCCGATCAGACGTCGATGCTCGACCGCGTCACGATCGACGACGCGCTCCTTCCCTACGCGGTCGTCACGGCCGACCCGCGTGATGCCGGCCGCAGCATCGTCGCCCTCGTCGACCGCGAACTCGGCGAGGGAGCGTCGAGGCGGGGATGGCGGACCGGAGACTTCCTCTCGTGGCCGCGCCTCATCCTCCGCGCCGCGGCGGTGCTCATCGTCGCGGGCGCCATCGCGATGGTCGCTCTCGTGCCGAACCCGTACGAGCGTGTGTCGACCTACGATCGGTACGACTTCGAGTCGCGAGGAACCCTCTACGTGCAGGTCGACAGCGCCGAGGTGGAGGCTCACATCTCTTCCGATGGCGACCGGCCGAGGATCGATGCCACCCTGCGTTTCGGCATCGAGTTCGACGAGGACTCGCGCCGAGTGCCGCAGTTCGCCGTGCCCGTCATGAACGCGATCGACGGACAAGACCTCGGCCTCGTCGTCGACGACGTCTCGATCGATGGCGAATCCGTGCCGTTCGAGGTCACCGAGAACCTCGATGTCTCGACGATCACGACGGTCATGGGCGACGTCCGCGTCGGCGAGGCCGAGGCCGTCGTCACCTATGCCTACACGTCACCCGCCGTCATCGGCGAGGGCTCACCCGTGTCGGGAGAGCAAGGACACCCTGTCGACCGCATCCGCTGGGCCGGCCTCCTCGACGGCTGGGAGAGCGGGTGGACGCACCCCTCCGCTCCCGACCCGGTCACGATCTCCGTGCGCATCGACGACTCGGTGAGCGACCGTGCCCTGAGCTCGGGGTGGCTGCGCGAAGACCCCGACACCGCCGAGGAAGCCCGCGACTGGAAGGACTCGTCGTACGCGTTCGGTACGCTCGACGACGAACTCGGCGCACCCGAGTACCTCACGGAAGTCGAGTACGGCACTCTCGTCGAGAGCCGCGACAGCGCTGACGCGGGGGTCGTGCACACGATGACCGTCACGGAGGGCGAGTACGGCTACCCGACGCGCTCGACGTACTCCGACCTGGGCGTGCTCCTCGAGTTCCCGGAGGGCACCTGGGCGGGCCCTGACGCCGAGGCGCGCGATGCTCAGGCGTTCGCGTGGGCCCTGCCGATCATCGTCGTCACATCGACGGCCGGTCTCGCGATACTCATCGGTGTCATCGCCGTCGGCAGATCCCTCCTCCGCGGCCGCCGGATGACGCAGGGAACGCTGCGCGACGTGTTCTGGTGGCTCGGCCCGGCCGCGGCGATCGCCGCATCGATCGTGTGCGTCTGGGCGACGGGCGACATGCCCGCGAGCTGGGTCGAGGGCGCCATCATGCTCTGGGCGGCGGGGCTCGGCGTGATCGCAGCGATCACCTCATGGGTCGTCGTGCGCCCGCCCGCGCCCGCCGCTCCCCCGTCGGCGTCGAAGCGACCTCAGAACCGCAAGCGCCCGCGGCGCTGATCACTCGCGTACGCGAGATGGCTCACAGCACGTCGGCGATGAGCGCGAGCGTTCCGTCAGGGTCTTCGAGGTGCATGTCGTGATGCACGCCGGCGAAACGCCTGATCTGCCATCCCACCGCCTCGAGCTCGGCGGCCATCGCATCGGAAAGAACCGCGGGCGACTCGTCCGAGAGGACGATCGTCGACGGCACCTCGGGTGCCGCGATCCTGATCGGGTGGAACGCGACGTCGCGGAACACTCCGATCGCCATCGACGCATCGAACAGCTCACGACTCCGCGCAATGACGCTGTGCAGGTCGGTGGCGTTCGCCGGATCCGATGGTCTCCGCGTTGAGCTGCATCGTGCCATTATCCCCGCACGACTCGGTCGGGCGCGGCTACCTCCCGCTCGCCCAGACCGCCTGGCCGGAAGCCGTGTACAGCACGAGATTGCCGTCGTTCTGCATGACGAGTCTGACCGCGCCGCGCCCCGTCGTTCCCGTCGCCCAGATCGCCCGTCCACCCGCGTACGAGACGAGATTGCCGTCGCCCTGCATGGTGAGCGACGCGTTCGCGCCTCGCCTGTCGTTGGCCCAGATCGCGCGGCCGTTGTCGTAGACCACGAGATTGCCGTCGGTCTGCATGACGGCGCGGTACCGGCCGTTGCCCGATTCGAGGTACATGTTCGTCGGTAGCGTCGACACCGCGCCGAGGGTGTCGCCGAAGCTCCCCGAGACGCCGAAGTCGCCACTGACCGTCGAGGCGGACACGTAGCCCGACCTCGAACCGATGACGGTGACCTTGAGCGTGGCCCGGGCATCGGCCGGCGTGAGCGTGTAGCGATCCGCCGTCGCACCAGGGATGGCCGCACCGTTTCGGTACCACTGGAAACGGAACGTCGGCACCGGCTTCCACGTACCGGTGTTGGCGGTGACGACGGCCCCGACGCGGTTGCCTCCCGAGATCCACGGCGTCGCGGTCGTGAACGTCTGCGGCTGCGGGGTGGCGGGCTTCGGGATCGCCTTCTTCGCCGACGTGACGGAGGCCGTCGTGTATCCGCTCTTCGACCCCGTCACGGTGACGGTCAGCGCGCGGCCGAGGTCGGTCTTCGTGATCTTGTACTTCGCCCCCGTCGCGCCGGAGATCACTGCACCGTCGCGCTTCCACTGGTAGGCGAAGGTCACCGGACTCGGCTTCCACGCTCCGGGAGCGGCGGTGAGGATCGCACCTTCGGTGGTCGCACCGGAGATCGTCGGGGTCGCCGTCGTGAGCTTCTGCTGCACGGGCGCCGCGGGCAGGAGCTTCTTCGCCGAGGTGCGTGAGACCGGCGAGTAGCCGCCCTTGGTGCCGGTGACGGTGACAGAGATCTCGCGCTTCGCGTCGGCCGCCGTGACCTTGTAGCTCGCGGCGGTCGCGCCGGCGATGGGAGCGCCCGCGCGATTCCACTGGTAGGCGAGGGACACCGCTCCCGGGCCCCACGCGCCGGGCTTGGCCGTGAGTGTGGTTCCCTGCTGACCCGTGCCGGTGATCGTCGGCGTCGATGCGGTGAGAACGCCGCCGGCCTTCAGTCGGTACTCGAGGCCGTCGGCGATACGGCCGGCTCGCGCGTACACCTCGATGTACGCGTTGCCCGCCGGGGCCGTCGCACTGAACGTCGAACCCGACGAGCACTCCGGGCCACCGAGCTCCTTCGTCTGCAGGATCTTGCCGGCATTGTCGAGGAGTCGCACCCGGTACGGGCGCTCGGTCGCCAGGCTGCACGACGCTACGAAGCTGACCGAGACCACGGTCGCGCTGCCGAGGCTCAGACGGTACACGTCGCAGTCGTAGAAGTTGTTGTTGCAGTCGCCGTTGCCCGTCGCGCCGTACACGACCTGGCCCGCCGCGATCGGCGTCGCGGACTTCGTTGCACCGTTCGGTTCGATCTCGACGACGCGCTTCTCGACCGTCGCCTTCAGCGTGTACGTCTGATTGTTCCAGAGCGGTGTTCCGCCGAAGGACTGAACCCGTGCCGTGAGGGAGATGTACGACACGCCCTTCGGAACCGAGATGAACCTGCCGCGAAGCGGTGCCCCCGTGTAGTCGGAGGAACTGACATCGACTCGGTGGATGCTTCGCCCGCTCGCGTCGAGCACGCGGACCGTGAACGAACCGTCGGTGCCGAGTGTGCTCGCGAACCTCAGGTCGAGCGTGAGCTTGCCGTTCTCGGGCGACGTGATCTTGTAGATATCGCAGTCGTAGAAGTTGTTGTCGCACGTGCCCCGCGGGCCGAATCGACCGGAGAGGGTCGTGCCGAGCGGCAGCACCTGCGCCTGCGCGGTGGTGTTGTTGGGTTCTTGCTCGCCGATGGTGCCCGCGGCGTGTGCCGAGAATGCGTGCTCGGGGGCATCCGTCGGCACCGGAGCATCGCCCTCGACGGCTGCCGGCGTCGGCTGCGGGCTCTCGTCCTCGACCGGTGCAGGAGTCTCGCTCGCGTCGGGAGCGTCTTCGACGGGCGCCTCCGACGGCGGCGCCGACGGATCGCTCACCTCGGGCGCGTCATCCGTCGTCTCGGGTGCCGGGGTTTCGGGTGCCGGGGTTTCGGGTGCCGGGGCCTCGGGCGCCGGGGTCTCGACAGCCGGCTGCACCGACGGCACCGGAACGATCTCCTCAGCGAATGCCGCGACCGGCACACACGAACCGGATACCGCGATCACTGCGGCCGTCATGATCGCCACGATCGGTGTGCGCCGCTTCCCTTGCCGCATGTCTGCTCCCGTGCGGATTCGTACAGGGACGAAAATCCTGCTGAATCGTAAGGGCGCGCCGATCACGGGCACAAGGGAATTCGGCGCCGTTCCGCGCAATGACACCTGATCTGGGGTGCCGAGGCCGGGTCCGACCGATCGTCGAATCGTCGTGTCGCGGCGGGAACGGATGAAACGCGCCGAACGCCGCCCGAAAACACGAACACCCCGTCTCACGAGGAGATCGGGGTGTTGGTGGATCTGAGGGGACTCGAACCCCTGACCCCCTGCATGCCATGCAGGTGCGCTACCAGCTGCGCCACAGACCCGTAACCTCCGCAGTGGAGGCAACTCATTGAGGTTACTACACGCTCCCGGCTACTGCGAAATTGAGGAGTGCTCGCCGTTCAGGCGTCGGTCGACTGGCCGGTGAGAGCACCGATCGGGATCGCCGGGCAGTCCTTCCAGAGGCGTTCGAGGCCGTAGTACATGCGCTCTTCCTCGTGGAAGACGTGGACGATGAGGTCGCCGAAGTCGAGCAGCGCCCAACGGCCCTCCTGGCGGCCTTCGCGGCGCAGCGGCTTCGATCCGCTCGCGATGAGGGCGTTCTCGACCTCGTCGGCGATCGCGATGACGTTGCGCTCCGAACGGCCCGTGACGAGCAGGAAGACGTCGGTGAGGGGCAGCGGACCCGACACGTCGAGAGCGACGAGGTCGACCCCGCCCGTGGCGTCGGCAGCCGCGATAGCGGTGTTCAGGAGTTCGTGGGCGTGGTTCGATGCAGTCATGCGCTCGCTCTCGGGTTCATTGGAAGGCGCCCAGAACGTAGCCGACGATGAGGGTACCGATGACCCCGATCGTGAGGATGCCGGCGGTGACCGCGAGCACGAGGGGCACGTTCATGCCCTCCTTCTTCGGCGGCGTGATGACGTCGCGGTTGGGGCCCTGCGTGCTGACCGCTCGCGCGGCCGAGATGGGCTGGGCACCCGTGGGATCGGTGTGGTGATCGTCGACCTCGTCGAGAAGGCGATCGATGTCGGGCGAGTCGATGTGGCTCGGCATCGCCCCGGTGGCGCCGAGGCCGCGAGGAAGGTCGACCGATCCGGTGACCATGACCTCGCTCGTGACCGGTCCGCCCGCTCCCCCGAGATGCTCGGGCAGGTTCGGGAGGATCAGCGCGTTCGTCGTGGTCGGCATCGCCGACCGCGGCACGGGGCCCCGCGAGAGGAACTGGTCGAAGGGCTCGTCGCGTGTCGCGTCGTCGACGTGCATGTCGTGCGACCAGTGACCGACGGGCGACGTCGTCGGAGTCGCTTCGTCGAGCAGGGTCGACGCGGTCGCCGAGTTGCCCGCGGGCACGCGGTCGATCGCCGGCGTCGACGCCGCAGGGACGGGCCGATCGGCCGAGCCGCCCACGGAGGGGCCGCCGGTGTCGTCGGAGTCGTCGATGTCGGAAGCCGTGTTCGACGAGAGGAGTGCGCGCAGCTCGCGGCGCGTCAGCGTGCGCTCGGGAGCACCGCCGCTCGCCTCGTCGCGGTCGTCCGTCGACACGATCGGCGTCGATGCCGTCGGCGGAGCGAAACGGCTCACCGGCGAGGGGGTGGGCTCGGAAACCGCGGGGTTCGGTGCTTCGGGAGCGGCGGGCTTCTGCGGCGGAGTGAGCGTCGGAGCCTCACCGCCGCGCGTGGTCGACTCGACCGTCGCGCGGCGCCCGCCACCGGCATCCGTCACGGGGGTCGGCGCGGTGAGAGGCGCCGGCTGCGCGGTCAGCGTGCCGGTCGCGGTCTTTCCGGCGAGCTGGCGTTCGCGCTCGCGCAACTCACGACGTGTCAGCGGCGGATCTTCTGACGTCATTCCACACTCCGATACAGGTGGTGCTTGGAGATGTACTGGACGACCCCGTCGGGCACCAGGTACCAGACGGGGAAATCCCGACGCACCCTCTCCCGGCAATCGGTCGACGAGATGGCGAGAGCGGGGACTTCCAACAAGCTTACGTCCTGCTCGGGAAGACCCGCGGCGTTGAGCGGATGACCCGGGCGGCTCACAGCAACGAAGTGCGCGAGGTTCCAGAGCTCGGGGACGTCTTTCCACGTGAGGATCTGGGCGATGGCGTCGGCACCCGTGATGAAGAAGAGCTCGGCGCCGGGACGTTCACGGGCGATGTCTCGCAGGGTGTCGATCGTGTAGGTCGTGCCCGCACGGTCGATGTCGACGCGGCTCACGGTGAAGCGCGGGTTCGACGCCGTCGCGATGACCGTCATGAGGTAGCGGTGCTCGGCCTCGGTGACACCCGACTTGTGCCAGGGCTGACCGGTCGGCACGAAGACGACCTCGTCGAGGTCGAACGACTGCGCGACCTCGGACGCCGCGACCAGGTGGCCATGGTGGACGGGGTCGAACGTTCCACCCATGATGCCGATCCGGGGGGAACGGCCCCCCGCGGCCTCCGTGGTCGTCATCTCAGTCACGTCGGTCAGTGACCGCTGTGGCCGTGCTCTCCGGAGTGGGCCTTCGCGTACGCCTCAGCCTTGGCGGCGTGGCGGTTGGCGACGTCGCGGTACGACCACACGACGAAACCGAGGGCGGCGAAGATGACGAGGGCGACGAGGCCGTAGAGCCACGAATCCATCGGGAGCTCGCGGGCGTGCTCGGTCTCGGCGAGGACTGCGGTCACCAGACTCATAAGGGAGGCTCCTGTCGTTTCGGAAAGCGCTGGACCAGTCTACCGGCCTCAGCCGCGCGACTGACCGCTGCCACGCACGAGCCACTTGGTGCTCGTGAGCTCGGTGAGCCCCATCGGGCCGCGCGCGTGGAGCTTCTGCGTCGAGATGCCGACCTCGGCGCCGAAGCCGAACTCGCCTCCGTCGGTGAAGCGCGTCGACGCGTTCACCATGACGGCGGCCGCGTCGACCTCGTTGAGAAAGCGCTCGGCATTGCCGAGATCGTTCGTGATGATCGACTCGGTGTGCTTCGTCGAGTACCGACGGATGTGCGCGAGCGCCTCGTCGAGCGAATCGACGACCGCGACGGAGATGTCGAGGCTCATGTGCTCGGTGGCGAAGTCGTCGTCGGTGACGGCGACAGCTGCGGGATGGAGCGCACGGGTGCGCTCGTCGGCATGGATCGTCACGCCCGACTCGGCGAGCTTCGCGAGCACGGGCGGCAGCAACGCGTCGGCCGACGCGGAGTGCACGAGCAGGGTCTCGAGCGCATTGCAGACGCTCGGGCGCTGGACCTTCGCGTTGTGCACGAGATCGACGGCCCAGTCGAGGGGCGCCGACTCGTCGAGGAACATGTGGACGACGCCCGCACCGGTCTCGATGACGGGAACCGTCGACTCGTCGACGACGGCGGCGATGAGGCCCGCACTCCCCCGCGGGATCAGCACGTCGACGTACCCGCGCGCCTGCATGAGCTGGCGGGCACCGTCACGCCCGAACGCGTCGACCGTCTCGACGGCCGCGCGCGGAAGTCCGACCGACTCGATCGCTCCCTGGATGACGTCGACGAGGACGCGGTTCGTGTTCTCGGCGGCACTGCCGCCACGCAGCACAACGGCGTTGCCGCTCTTGAGGGCGAGGGCAGCGAGGTCGACGGTGACGTTCGGTCGGGCTTCGTAGATGACTCCGACGACGCCGAGGGGAACGCGGACCTGCTCGATCCGGATGCCGTTCGGCAGAGCGCTACCTCGGACCGACTCTCCCACGGGGTCGGCGAGGGACACGATGTCGAGGACGGCGTCGGCGAGCGAGTCGATACGCGCCTCGGAGAGCGTGAGCCGGTCGAGGAGACCGTCGGTGAGACCGTTCTCGCGACCGGCCGCGAGGTCGCGCCCGTTCGCCTCGACGATCGACGCGGAGTGGGCCCGGAGGTCGCGCGCGACGGCCTCGAGGGCGGCGTTCTTCGTCGATGTCGACGCGGTCACGAGAGCACGAGCGGCGTCGACGGACTTCTCGAGGAGGTCGACGACGGCGGGGGTGAGGATGACGGTTTCCGACATCCCTTCAGTTTAGGGCGTGGCGCCCTCGACGTGAGCCGGCGCGAACCACGTGCCGACGGCGTCGCCCCGGAGCGCCGATTCGACGAGCGGAGTCGCCGTGATGAGCACCGCGGTGCCGCTGTCGGCCGCGATGCGAGCAGCGGAGACCTTGGTCTCCGCTCCCCCGGTGCCGACTCCTGCAGCGCCGACCGAACCGATCTCGACGCCCGCGAGGGCGTCGCCGTGCGGAACGTCGACGATGCGCTCGGCCCCCGGGAGGTGCGGCGGCTTCGTGTAGAGCGCGTCGACGTCCGACAGGAGCACGAGGAGGTCGGCGTCGACGAGTTCGGCGACGAGGGCCGCGAGCCGGTCGTTGTCGCCGAAGCGGATCTCGTGCGTCGCGACCGTGTCGTTCTCGTTGACGATGGGGAGGATGCGGAGTCCGAGGAGACGCTCCATGGCGCGCTGGGCATTGCTGCGGTGCGTGGGGTTCTCGAGGTCGCCGGCGGTGAGAAGCACCTGTCCCGCCACGATCCCGTAGCGCCGCAACGAGTCCTGGTAACGGAAGATCAGCAGATTCTGACCGACGGATGCCGCGGCCTGCTGTGTTGCGAGATCACTCGGGCGTGCATCGAGCTTGAGGTACGGCATGCCCGTGGCGATCGCACCCGACGAGACGAGGACGACCTCGGCGCCGCGCGCGTGCGCGGCAGCGAGAGCGTCGACGAGCGGACCGATCTGAGTCGCGTTCTCGCCGCTGATCGACGACGACCCCACCTTGACGACGATGCGCCTCGCCGAAGCGATGGCGGAACGATCGAGAAGCGTCACTTCTGCTCCTCGACGACCTCGAACTGGTCTTCGTCCTCGTCCTCGTCGTCCGACCAGATGCCGGCCTGGCGCTCACGCTGCAGCTCGGCTCGGGCCTCGGCCTTCGCGTCCATGCGGTCGTGGTACTCGGCCTTGCGCTGCTCGCGCGTCGCTCGACGGTTCTCGTCGAGGCGGATGTCGGTGCCTCGCGGCGCCGTCATGAGCTCGGCGGTCGAGGTGAGGGTCGGCTCCCAGTCGAAGACGATGCCCTGGCCGGGGCCGATCACGACGGCGGAGCCGGCGACGGCACCCGCACGAACCAGTTGGTCTTCGACACCGAGACGAGCGAGGCGGTCGGCGAGGTAGCCGACGGCCTCATCGTTCGCGAAGTCGGTCTGAGCGACCCAGCGCTCGGGCTTCTCGCCGAGCACGCGGTACATCGTGCCGTAGCTTCCGCCCTCGGCACGCACGACGAAGTCCTTCTCGCGCACGGGGCGCGGACGGATGACGATGCGCGGTGCCGCTGCGGCCTCGACGGCTGCTGCCGCGCGCGAGTCGTCGACGAGTTGCCCGAGGGCGAAGCCGAGCTCACGGAGACCGGCGTGACTCACCGTCGAGATCTCGAACACGCGGTACCCGCGCGCTTCGAACTCGCCGCGCACGAAGTCGGCGAGCTCCTTCGCCTCGGGGACGTCGATCTTGTTGAGAGCGATGAACTGCGGGCGCTCCAGGAGCGGGATCTGGCCTTCGGGAACCGGGTACGCGCCCAGTTCGCCGAGGATGACGTCGAGGTCGGTGAGCGGATCACGGCCGGGCTCGAGGGTCGCGCAGTCGATGACGTGCAGGAGCGCCTGGCAGCGCTCGACGTGGCGGAGGAACTCGAGACCGAGTCCCTTGCCCTCGGATGCACCCTCGATGAGTCCGGGGACGTCGGCGACGGTGAAGCGGTGCTCCCCGGCCTGGACGACGCCGAGGTTCGGGTGCAGCGTCGTGAACGGGTAGTCGGCGATCTTCGGCCGCGCGGCGGACAGCGCGGCGATCAAGCTCGACTTTCCTGCTGACGGATAACCGACGAGCGCGACATCCGCGATGGTCTTGAGCTCGAGGAGGACGTCGCCCTCCCAGCCCGGGGTGCCGAGCAGGGCGAATCCGGGGGCCTTGCGCTTCGTCGACGACAGAGCGGCGTTGCCGAGTCCGCCGATTCCTCCGGCCGCGACGACGATGCGCATGTCGGGCTCGGTGAGGTCGGCGAGTTCTTCACCGTCGGGGGTCTTCACGACGGTACCGACGGGCACGGACAGCTCGAGGACCTCGCCCGCGGCTCCGGCGCGGTGGTCGCCCATTCCGGGACCGCCGTTGTCGCTCGAACGGTGCGGACGACGGTGGTAGCCGAGCAGGGTCGTGACCTGGGGGTCGGCGACGAGCACGATGTCGCCGCCGTGGCCGCCGTTTCCGCCGTCCGGGCCGGCCAGTGGCTTGAACTTCTCCCGACGGACCGAGACGCAACCGTTGCCGCCGTAGCCCGCACGAAGGTGGAGCGTCACATTATCGACGAAGCTCACCATGTGAACGAGTCCTTTCGAGAGGTTCAACCCACAGACAGGGGCTGCAAACACGTGAGGGCGAGCCGAAGCCCGCCCTCACGACAAACGACGAATGCCTATTCGGCGGCCGCCACGATGTTGATGACCTTGCGGCCACCCTTCTGACCGAACTCGACCGAGCCGGCAGCGAGAGCGAAGAGCGTGTCGTCGCCACCACGGCCGACGTTAGCGCCCGGGTGGAAGTGCGTGCCGCGCTGGCGGACGATGATCTCGCCTGCGCCGACGACCTGGCCGCCGAAGCGCTTCACGCCGAGGCGCTGAGCGTTCGAGTCACGGCCGTTGCGGGTGGAGCTAGCTCCCTTTTTGTGTGCCATTCTGCCTTCTCCTCGCGGCTACTTGATGCCGGTGATCTTGACGCGCGTGAGCTCCTGACGGTGCCCCTGACGCTTCTTGTAGCCGGTCTTGTTCTTGAACTTCTGGATGATGATCTTGGGGCCACGGAGGTCGCTGAGGACCTCGGCGGTGACCGTGACCTTCTCGAGCGCCGCGGCGTCAGAGGTGATGGTGTCGCCGTCGACGAGGAGGACGGCGGCCAGCTGGACCGTTCCGTTCTCGCGAGCCTTCAACTTCACGCGGTCCATCGTGACGATGGTTCCGACCTCGACCTTTTCCTGGCGGCCACCGGCGCGCACTACTGCGTAAACCACTACATGTACCTATCTCTGGGGAGCCTGCGCTCCGATTTCACAGGGAAGTCACTCTGCACATGAACCAGTGGGGGGATCATGCCGGGAAACTGTGGGCGCACACGGGGATAAGCCGACACGCGCCAACGGTCGAGTCTACGTCATGGTTGTACCCCGGTCAAACGAGGGCGAGCGCGTGTCGCACCCCGTACGAGCCTAAGATCGGCTCCATGACCGTGCTCATCGACCAGCCGATGTGGCCCGCCCACGGAACCCTGTGGAGCCACCTCGTGAGCGACAGCGACCTCGACGAGCTGCACGCCTTCGCGGCCCGGGCCGGAATCCCCCGGCGCGGTTTCGACCTCGACCACTACGACGTGCCGGCCGAGCGCTATTCCGACCTCGTCGACAGCGGCGCCGTGCCGGTCTCGAACCGGGAACTCGTCGTGCGCCTCCGCGCGAGCGGACTGCGCGTCACCCAGCGCGAACGCCGGGCGTGAGGTGTCGGGTCGCCGCATCGAGCGGCGACCCGACGCACTCAGACGTCGTGGCGGGTGATGACCGGGTCGGACGCGTTGCCGACGACGGCGGCCGTCGACACGCGACGGCTGCGCGAGGCGCGACCCTCGCCCGGCTGCTTCGGAGCGGGGAGCGCCTCGAGCACGGAGTCGAGCAGGTTCTCGGCGTCGGGAGCGCGGCGTCGCACGGGCTTCTCGACGGCCGGAGCGACCTCGGGCAGCTCGATGACGGGCGCGGATGACGCGGGAGTAGCAGACTCGGGCGCCGACGCGTCGTCGTTCGACTCGGCCGGAGTCGAGTTCGACGAGCGACGACCCTTGCGGCCGCGGCGGCTCCGGCTTCCCGGTTCGCGCTGAGGTGCGTCATCCGTCGACGTCGTCGACTCCGCGGCCGGGGCCTCGGTCGCCGCCGCCTCGACGGCCTCGGCGCTGTCGGCCTTGGCATCGTGAGCGAGCGTGCTCGCGGCGATGGCGGCGAGGGCGTTCTTCGCGTCCTCGGTGATGCCGTGCGTGCCGACGCTCGGCTTCGACGAATCGACGTTGGCGGCCGGTGCGTTCCCGTTCGAGGAACCGTTGGAGGCTCCGCCGCCGTTGCCCGCTCCGCGGCCACGACGACGCTCGGTCTGAGGCGCCGGACGGTGCTTGGCGATCGGGTCGTGGTGCACGATGATCCCGCGGCCGGCGCACGTCTCGCACGACTCGCTGAACGACTCGAGCAGGCCGAGGCCGAGCTTCTTGCGCGTCATCTGGACGAGACCGAGCGACGTGACCTCGGCGACCTGGTGCTTCGTCCGGTCGCGCGAGAGGCACTCGACGAGGCGGCGGAGCACGAGGTCACGGTTCGACTCGAGCACCATGTCGATGAAGTCGACGACGATGATTCCGCCGATGTCGCGCAGTCGCAGCTGACGCACAATCTCTTCGGCGGCCTCGAGGTTGTTCTTGGTGACGGTCTCTTCGAGGTTTCCGCCCGAGCCGACGAACTTGCCGGTGTTGACGTCGACGACCGTCATGGCCTCGGTGCGGTCGATGACGAGCGAACCGCCCGACGGCAACCAGACCTTGCGGTCGAGCGCCTTCTCGATCTGCTCGCTGATGCGGAACTCGTCGAACGCGTCGCGATCGCCGGAGTACTCCTCGACACGCTCCACGAGATCGGGAGCGACACCCTGGAGGTAGCTCGTGATCGTCTCGCGCGCTTCGCCGCCCGAGATGACCATGCGCTGGAAGTCTTCGTTGAAGACGTCACGGACGATCTTGATGAGGAGGTCGGGCTCGGAGTGAAGGAGAGCCGGAGCCTGCATCGACTCGACCTTCTTCGAGATGTCGGCCCACTGCGACGTCAGGCGGGTGACGTCGAGCGTGAGCTGCTCCTCGGTCGCGCCCTCGGCCGCGGTGCGCACGATGACGCCGACGTTCTCGGGCAGGACCTCCTTGAGGATCTTCTTGAGGCGAGCACGCTCGGTGTCGGGGAGCTTGCGGCTGATGCCATTCATCGAGCCGTTCGGCACGTACACGAGGTAGCGGCCGGGCAGCGACACCTGGCTCGTGAGACGAGCACCCTTGTGGCCGACCGGGTCCTTCGTGACCTGCACGAGGACCTTGTCGCCGGGCTTGAGCGCCAGCTCGATGCGGCGCGGCTGGTTGGGCTGACCGGCTTCTGCCGCCGCCTCCCAGTCGACCTCGCCGGAGTAGAGCACGGCGTTGCGGCCGCGCCCGATGTCGACGAAGGCGGCCTCCATGCTCGGGAGGACGTTCTGCACGCGGCCGAGGTAGACGTTGCCGATGAGCGACGCCTCCTGGTTGCGGGCGACGTAGTGCTCGACGAGGACGCCGTCTTCGAGGACGCCGATCTGGATGCGGCCCTGCTTCTGTCGCACGATCATCGAACGGTCGACCGACTCACGACGCGCGAGGAACTCGGCCTCGGTGATGACGGCACGGCGACGGCCGGCATCGCGACCATCGCGGCGACGCTGCTTCTTCGCCTCGAGTCGAGTGGAGCCCTTGACGCGCTGCGGCTCGGTGATGAGCTCGGGCTCGCGGGGCTGACGCACCTTGACGACGGTGTTCTGCGGCTCGTCGCCGTTCGCACGGGCGTCCTCGCCGCTGCGTCGACGCGTGCGGCGACGCGCACTCGAACCCTCGTCGTCGCCGGCGGGCGAGTCGGAGCGATCGGAACGCTCCGATCGCTCGGGGCGCTCGGGACGGTCGGGCGTGACGAGCACGGGCGGCGCGTGGAAGATGAGCGACGTCGTCGTGAGGACGGCGGGGATCGGGGACGTGGGCTCGGCGGCAGCGGGCTCATCGGCAGCGGGCTCGTCGTCCTCGACGGCGGGCTGCGCGGCCTCAGGCTCGGCGACCGCGTCGGCCGACTGCACCGGCGTCTCGTCCGCCGCGGGAGCCGCAACGGCCTCGGCAGCCGGCGTGTCAACCGGAGCGGCCTCGGGAGTCGGCGCCTCGACGGGCGGAGCGCTGATCACGCCTTCGCCACGACTCGTCGCGGTCTCGACCGGCGCGTTCGCAGCGGCCGCCGCGGCTACCGATTCGGTCGTCGCCCGCGATCGTGACCGGCGTCCGCCGAACAGTGCTCGCTTCTTCGGTGCCGGATTCTCGTTCGTGTTGTTGTTGCTTTCCACCATCACTGGTGCACTCCTCGACGACCGGGCTGACCGCGCCAACCCTGCCGGTACTCTCTCAAGCGGGTAGCCGCCATGCGGACCCGCGAATCGTGTCACTTCTGCAGCCGGCACGGTGCTCGGGCTGCCACTTCTGCGGTTGTCTCACCGCCGTGTGGGAGCGTCATGCGCTCCCCAAGTTTCGTTGGCGTCGACACGGGCGCGGCCCGGCGACTTCCTTCATTATCGCATGCGCTCACAGGATCGTGCGCGAGCCGCGTGAGATAATCCGTTCATGTCGTCGAACGCGCCACATTCCCGTCGGAGCATATTCCCTGCGCTCTGGCTCATCGCGCTCGGCGCACTCGGCCTCCTCGCCGCGTTCGAGCTCACCGTCGAGAAGTTCCTCGTGCTGTCCGACCCGAACCATGTGCCGTCCTGCAACGTCGGCATCTTCCTGGGCTGCAGCACCAACCTGTCGTCGTGGCAGGGCGCCGTCTTCGGCTTCCCCAACCCGATCGTCGGCCTCATGGCGTGGCCCGTCGTCATCACGATCGGAGTGGCGCTCCTCGCCGGAGTCAGACTCCCCCGATGGTTCTGGGCGGGTTTCAACATCGGCGTGGCCGGCGCACTGATCTTCGTCGGCTGGCTCATCTACCAGAGCATCTACGTCCTTGACGTGCTGTGCCCGTGGTGCATGCTCACGTGGGCCGTCACCATTCCCGTCTTCTGGATCGTGACGCTCGACAACCTCCGCGAGGGGCGCATCCCGACGTCGGCGCGCGTCCGGCGTCTTGCCCGCGGCTGGTTCGGGTGGATTCCCATCATCACGCTCGCGAGCTATGCCGTCGTCATCCTTCTCGCGCAGGTGCGGATGGATGCCATCCCCCGCGCCATCCTCGACCTGCAAGGCCTGTTCGGCTGATCGGCCGTCCGCTACCGCTGTACACGACGAAGGCCGGCCCTCGCGCGATGCGAGTGCCGGCCTTCCCGGTGGGTGGTGTCTAGGCGAACCAGAGCGCGAGCTCGCGCGCTGCCGACTCGGGCGAGTCGGAGCCGTGCACGAGGTTCTGCTGAACGGCGAGGCCCCAGTCGCGGCCGAGATCTCCGCGGATCGTGCCGGGGGCGGCCGTCGTCGGGTCGGTCGTGCCGGCGAGGGAACGGAAGCCCTCGATGACGCGGTTGCCCGCGATGCGCGCGGCGACGATCGGGCCCGACTCCATGAAGCCGATGAGCGGCTCGTAGAAGGGCTTGCCCTCGTGCTCGGCATAGTGTGCCGAGAGCAGGTCGCGGTCGGCCTGCACGAGACGAAGGTCGACGAGCGAGTAGCCCTTGGCCTCGATACGGCGGAGGATCTCACCGGTCAGGTTGCGGGAGACGCCGTCGGGCTTGATGAGGACGAGAGTCTCTTCAATGGGAGCGGTCATGCGAGTTCCTTTCGTTGGCGATCGATGCGCGCGCCGACGACCATGCAGTACCACCACATGCCGCCGAAGAGCGCTCCGACGATGAAGAGCGCCGGATTGAGGAATCCGGCGAGCAGGATGAGCACTTGGAGCACCCATCCGAGGATGAAGCCGGCCTCGACGCGCAGCAGGCCGATGGCCGCGATCATTCCGACGAGCAGTACGCCACCGGCGATGAGCGCGCTCCAGGCCGGGAGGCCGAAGGGCGCCGCGTCGAGACCCCAGATCACGAGCGCCGCGAGGAAGACGACGACGAGTTCGAAGGCGAGCACGATCGACGCGAGCGTCTGACGGATCGAACGCGCCGGGCGCGGCGCGGCGGGCGACTCGGCGCTCATGCCGACATCCACCCCTCGCGCTCGGCGACGGTGATCGCTTCGCCGACGAGCACGATCGAACCCGTTACGACGACCGCGCGACGCGGTGCGGAGGCGGCCCACTCGCGTGCTGCGACGAGGGCGTCGTCGGCACGATCGACGACTTCGATGAGCGCGCTCGGAGCGACGCCGGCGATGAGGTCGGCGACGCTGTCGGCCGACAGCGCCCGGTCGGAGTCGGGGGTCGTCACGAAGAACGCCGCTGCCGCAGGCGCGAGGGCAGTGAGGATGCCCGTGACGTCCTTGTCGGCCAGTGCGCCGAACACGAAGCCGATCTCGTCGAAGTCGAACGACCGACCGATCCCGGCGACGAGGGCCGCCGCTCCGTGCGGGTTGTGGGCGGCGTCGACGAGCACGCTCGGCTCGATGCCGACGAGGTGCAGGCGGCCGGGCGATGTGACGCTCGCGAGGCCCTCTTCGAGGGCGTCGTACGAGAGAGATGTGCCTCCGCCGCCGAGGAACGACTCGACGGCCGCGATCGCGACGACGGCGTTCTGCGCCTGGTGCACTCCGTGCAGGGGCAGGTAGAGCTCGCGATACTCCCCCGCGATCCCGCGGACGTCGATCATCTGACCGCCGACCGCGACGCGGGCGTCGAGCAGCTCGAATCCGTCGCCCTCGACCGCGAGGGTCGACTCGGTCAGCTCGGCGGCGTTCTCGAGCACGGCGAGCACATCGGGGGTCTGGCGTGCCGACACGACGGATGACGCGGGCTTGATGATCCCCGACTTCGTGCGCGCGATCTCGGTCACGGTCGAGCCGAGCCGGTTCGTGTGGTCGAGGTCGATCGGCGTGATGACGGCGACGTCACCGTCGGCGACGTTCGTCGAGTCCCACTCGCCACCCATGCCGACCTCGACGACGGCCACGTCGACGGGCGCATCGGCGAAGACCGCGAAGGCGAGCACCGTGAGCGCCTCGAAGAAGGTGAGCGGGCTCTCCCCCGCGGTCACGAGCTCGTCGTCGACCATCTCGAGGTACGGCTCGATATCGGCCCAGTTGACGGCGAGCGACTCGTCGCTGATGGGAACCCCGTCGATGAGGATGCGCTCGTTGAACCGCTCGAGGTGCGGGCTCGTCAGGAGACCGGTGCGCAGCCCGTAGGCCCGCAGGATGCTCTCGGCGATGCGCGACGTGCTCGTCTTGCCGTTGGTGCCGGCGATGTGCAGGATCGGGTACGCGCGCTGCGGGTCGCCGAGGAGCTCGACCGCACGCCGCGTGGGCTCGAGCCGCGGGCGCGGCGATCCTTCGCCGATGCGCGACAGGAGGGCCTCGTAGACGGCGTCTCCCGCCTCGCGGAACTCCTCGGATTCGTCGGTGCCGCTCATGCCTTCTCCACTCTCACGACGAGCGACGAACCGTCGCCCACCGGCTTGGCGTCGTCGCCCTCGCCCTCGCCCTCGACGATGTCGAGTTCGACGGCGAGCGTCTCGCGCGCGATCAACTCTCGGTGCAGGATCGCCGCCTCGACGCCCGCGGCATCGAGACCGAGGCCGAGACGGATGCGGTCGCTCACGTCGAGTCCGGCCGCCTTGCGGGCGTCCTGCACGACACGCACGACGTCGCGCGCGAGGCCCTCGGCCTCGAGCTCGGGGGTCGTCGCCGTGTCGAGGAGCACGAACCCGCCATCGGCGAGGAGCGCCAGTGCGGTGCCCTCCGCCGCGCCGGCCGTCTCGAGCACGAGGTCGTACTCGCCCTCGACGAGGTCGATGCCGCCGGCGGTGACGACTCCGGCGGTGACGCTCCAGTCGCCGTTCCGAGCGGCCTGGATCGCCTGCTGCACGGTCTTGCCGAGACGCGGCCCCGCCGCGCGGGCGTTCACCGTGAGGCGCTTCGTGATGCCGTAGCGTTCGGCGCTGCCCTCGTCGAACTCGACGAGCGCGACCGACTTGACGTTGAGCTCGTCGCGCAGGATCGCCTCGAACGGCGCGAGTGCGGCCGTCTGCGGAGCGACGACGGTGAGGGATGCCAGCGGCAGACGCACACGACGACCCGCCTGCTTGCGGAGGGCGAGGCTCGACGAGCTGATCTCGCGGATGGCGTCCATCGCCGCGACGAGCTCGTGGTCCTCGGGGAACTCGTCGGCGTCGGGCCAGTCGGCGAGGTGCACGCTGCGTCCGCCCGTGAGCCCACGCCAGATCTTCTCCGTCTCGAGGGGCAGGAGCGGCGCGGCGACGCGGCAGAGCGTCTCGAGCACGGTGAAGAGCGTGTCGAACGCCTCACGGCCCTCGCCGTCGGCCGAGACACCTGCCCAGAACCGATCGCGCGATCGGCGCACGTACCAGTTCGTGAGCACGTCGGCGAAGTCTCGCAGCTTCGCCGCGGCGAGCGTCGAATCGAACGCCTCGAAGTCGGCGGCGACGGCCGTCACGAGCTCACGCGTCTTCGCGAGCAGGTACCGGTCGAGCACGTTCGTCGAGTCGGTGCGTCGTTCGGCCTCGTAGCCCGCCGCATTGGCGTAGAGCGCGAAGAAGTACCACGTGCTCCAGAGCGGGAGCATGACCTGTCGGACGCCCTCGCGGATGCCCTCCTCGGTGACGACGAGGTTGCCGCCGCGCAGCACCGAGCTCGCCATGAGGAACCAGCGCATCGCGTCGGAGCCGTCGCGGTCGAAGACCTCCGACACATCGGGGTAGTTGCGGAGCGACTTCGACATCTTCTGCCCGTCGCTGCCGAGCACGATGCCGTGGCTCACGACGTTCGTGTAGGCGGGGCGGTCGAAGAGCGCTGTCGAGAGCACGTGCATGACGTA
The DNA here is from genome assembly GCF_013407835.1 of Agromyces atrinae. Lineage (NCBI taxonomy): Bacteria > Bacillati > Actinomycetota > Actinomycetes > Micrococcales > Microbacteriaceae > Agromyces > Agromyces atrinae. The sequence continues at coordinate 748,260 of NZ_JACCBI010000001.1, forward strand.
GAACCAGCCGCGCGTCTGACCGATGTACTCGACGATGAAGTCGGAGGGGTGGTGGGTGTCGAACCACTCGCGGTTCTCGAAGGGATAGTGCACCTGCGCGAACGGCATCGATCCCGAGTCGAACCACACGTCGAAGACATCCGGGATGCGACGCATGGTCGACGCACCGGTCGGGTCGTCGGGGTTCGGCCTCGTGAGGTCGTCGATGTACGGGCGGTGCAGGTCGGGCTCGCCCTCGGGGTTCCGCGGGAGCACACCGAAGTCGCGCTCGAGCTCTTCGAGCGAACCGTAGACGTCGACGCGCGGGTACTCGGGGTCGTCGCTCTTCCACACGGGGATCGGCGAACCCCAGTAACGGTTGCGGCTGATCGACCAGTCGCGCGCACCCGCGACCCACTTGCCGAACTGGCCGTCCTTGACGTTGTCGGGAACCCAGGAGATCTCCTGGTTGAGCTCGCCCATGCGGTCGCGGATCTCGGGCACCGTGATGAACCAGCTCGAGACGGCCTTGTAGATGAGCGGATTGCGGCAGCGCCAGCAGTGCGGGTACGAGTGCTCGTAGCTCGCCTGGCGGAGGAGCCGCCCCTCGGCGCGGAGCAGCTGGGTGAGCGGCTTGTTCGCGTCGCTCCAGAGGAGGCCCGTGACGTCGGAGACGGCGGGCAGGAAGAGGCCCGCGTCGTCGAGCGAGATGATGACGGGGATGCCTGCGGCTTCGCAGATCTTCTGGTCTTCCTCGCCGTAGGCGGGGGCCTGGTGCACGATTCCCGTGCCGTCCTCGGTCGTCACGTAGTCGGCGACGAGGATACGCCAGGCGTTCTGCATGCCGTATTCGTCGACATCCGCGTAGTAGTCGAAGAGCCGGTCGTATGAGACGCCGTCGAGCTCGGAGCCGCGCACCGTGCGCGAGACGCTCGCCACGGCATCGGCCGCCGACTCGTAGCCGAGGTCCTTCGCGTAGTTGCCGAGGAGCGGGAGCGCGATGAGGTACTCGGCGCCGAGCACCTCGGTGTCGCCGATCGAACCGTCGCGCTCGCGCAGGACGGTCGCGTCGGGCGTGCCGTTCGGACCGGCGGGCACGACCGCGTACTCGATGTCGGGTCCGACGGCGAGGGCGGCGTTGGTCGGAAGGGTCCACGGCGTCGTCGTCCACGCGAGGGCGCGCACGCCGGTCAGGCCGAGCGACTCCGCCTTCGAACCGACGAGAGGGAACGTCACGGTGACCGACTGGTCCTGACGCATCTTGTAGACGTCGTCGTCCATGCGGAGCTCGTGGTTCGAGAGCGGCGTCTGGTCGCGCCAGCAGTACGGCAGCACCCGGTAGCCCTCGTACGCGAGGCCCTTGTCGTGCAGGGTCTTGAACGCCCAGAGCACGGACTCCATGAAGGTCGTGTCGAGAGTCTTGTAGTCGTTGTCGAAGTCGACCCAGCGTGCCTGACGGGTGACGTAGTCGCGCCACTCGCCCGTGTAGCGCAGCACCGATTCCTTGGCCGCGCGGTTGAACGCCGCGATGCCCATCTCTTCGATCTGGCTCTTGTCGGTGATGCCGAGCTGACGCTCCGCCTCGAGCTCGGCGGGCAGACCGTGGGTGTCCCAGCCGAAGCGACGGTGCACCTGCTTGCCGCGCATCGTCTGGAAGCGCGGGAAGACGTCCTTGGCGTACCCGGTCAGCAGGTGGCCGTAGTGCGGGAGGCCGTTCGCGAACGGAGGCCCGTCGTAGAAGACCCACTCGTCGGAGCCGTCGCGCTGATCGATCGACGCCTGGAACGTCTCGTCGCTCTTCCAGTAGGCGAGGATCTCTTCTTCGAGCGCGGGGAAGCTCGGCGAGGGGACGACGGTCGAGTCGTCATCGGGGGTGCGCGGGTACACTCTCACTCCAGAATCGGTGTGCGTCGCCAGGACGGCGGTGCTCGTCGAGCCCCACCGCGGTACCACCTCGCTTGCCCCGGCAGACCGGGACCACTCATACGACGGCTGTGACGGGCCTGCCCCGTTCGGTTCTACTGAGCGCGGACGCCGTTCCTCCGAAGACTCCCCGGTGATGGCCGGATCGCAGTCGATACCCCGAGTCTAACCGACGGGCGGAACGCGCGCAGCGTCGAGGAGCGCCGTCGTGAACGGATGCCGCGGGCGGGCGAACACCTCGGCCGCCACGCCCTGCTCGACGACCTCGCCGCCCTGCATGACGAGCACGTCGTCGGCCATGCGCCTCACGACACCGAGGTCGTGGGAGATGAAGACGAGCGCGAGATCGAGGTCGTTCTGGAGCCGCTCGAGGAGGGCGAGGATGCGCGCCTGCACGGAGACGTCGAGTGCCGAGACCGGTTCATCGAGCACGAGGATCTCGGGCCGGACGGCGAGGGCCCGGGCGATGGACGCCCTCTGCCGCTGACCGCCGGAGAGAGTGCGCGGCCGTCGGCGGGCGAGCGCCGGATCGAGCCCGACGAGTTCGAGGAGCTCGGTGACGCGAGCGGATGACGGCGTCGAGCCTCCACCCGCACGCGAGGCCTCGAGGAGGGAGCGACCCACGGTCCACCGCGGATCGAACGCCGCGCCGGGGTTCTGGTGCACGAGCTGGATGCGCGTGCGCCTCGCGCGACGCGACGACTCGGGCAGAGGGTTCCACGGGTCGCCGTCGATGAGCACCGTGCCTCGGTCGGGCGTCAGTGTGCCGAGCAGCAGACGGGCGAGGGTCGTCTTCCCCGAGCCCGACTCCCCCACGATTCCGAGCGTGCGACCGCGCTCGAGCGTGAACGATGCGCCGGCGACGGCGACGGTCGTCCCGCGCCGCGTGCTGAACGAGGCCTCGAGGTCGCGGGCTTCGAGCACCGGCGCGACCGCACCGGACGGCGCGGGGCGTTCGAGCCGGGCGGACTGCGGTATCGCCGCGACGAGCACGCGAGCCGCGTCGGATCGAGGATGGCTGAGGACGTCGGCCGTCGTGCCGTGTTCGACGACCGTGCCCGCGCTCATGACGAGCACGCGGTCGGCGATCCGCGCGACGGCGCCGAGGTCATGGCTCACGAACACGACGGCGACGCCGCGGTCGGCGATCGCGCGCAGGAGGGTCAGAATGCGCACCTGGACGGTCGAGTCGAGCGCCGTCGTCGGCTCGTCGGCGACGAGGATCCGCGGGTCGCCCGCCATGGCCGAGGCGATGAGCGCCCGTTGCCGGAGCCCGCCCGACAACTCGTGCGGATACTGGCGTGCGCGCCTCTCGGGCAGCGGCAGGGCGACGTCGTCGAGCAGCTCGACGACCCGTTCCCGTCGCTGCGTTCGAGAGAGCGACCGTCGGTGGATGACGAGGGGCTCGGCGACCTCCGCGCCGATCGTGCGCAGCGGGTCGAGGGAGACGAGGGCGTCCTGCGAGACGAGGGCGATGGTCGATCCGCGGGCACGCCGCCACCGGGTCTCGCTCGCCTGACGCATGTCGACTCCATCGACCCTGAGCTCCGCGGCATTCACGCGAGCGCCGGGCGGCGTGAGCCCGAGGAGCGCTCGAGCCGTGAGCGACTTGCCGGCACCCGACTCGCCCACGACCGCGACGATCTCGCCCGGGGCGACGTCGAACGTGACGCCGTCGACGAGGGTCGTGTCCGCGATGTCGATACGGAGGTCGCGGATGCTGAGTGCCGTCATGAACCGTCCCGCCCCTCTGAACGCGCACGGAGCGTGCGCCCGATGATGGTCGCGGAGACGACCGTCGCCGTGATCGCGAGGCCCGGGAACACGGCGATCCACCAGGCACGCCCGAGGAAGTTGCGCCCACCCGAGAGGATGAGACCCCACTCGGGCGTCGGTTCCGTCGGGCCGAGGCCGAGGAAGCTGAGGCCGGCCGCGGCGATGATCGCCGTGCCGATGCCGATCGTGGCGAGCACGAGGAGCGGCGACGCCGTCGCGGGGAGCACGTGACGCGTGAGCACGCGCGCCGAGCCGATACCGAGCAGCCGCGCCGCCTCGACGTGGTCGGCCGTCAGCTGGGTGCGCGTCTCGGCTCGCGCGAGACGCAGGTACACGGGGATCGCCCCGATCGTCACCGCGACGGCCACGTTCACGGGGCCCGGACCGAGGATCGCGATCACGACGAGGGCGATGAGGAACTCGGGGAACGCGAGGAGGATGTCGGTGCCGCGCATGATGGCCCCGTCGACGGCGCGCGGGGCGAGCGCGGAGAGCGCTCCGATGACGAGCCCGATGACGACGGCGATGGTCGTCGCACCGAAACCGACTCCGAGTGAGTACTGCGCGCCGTGCACGACGCGGGAGAACACGTCGCGCCCACTCTGGTCGGTGCCGAACAGGTGCTCGGTCGACGGCGGCAGGAAGGCATTGGCGGGATCCGTGCGGAGCGGGTCGACGCTCGTGAAGAGTGTCGGCCAGAGCGCCATCGTCACGAGGACGCCGAGCACGAGGACGGCTGCTCCGAAAACGAGCCGTCGCCCCGCCGTCACGAGTTCACCGCGATCCGCGGGTCGAGCGCGCGGTGCGCGAGGTCGACGAGGAGGTTCACGATCACGAAGACGAGTGCGCTCATGAGGATGATGCCCATGACGACGGGCATGTCGCGGTCGGTGATCGCGGTGAGGGTGACCCGGCCGATACCGGGGCGCCCGAAGACGGACTCGACGAGCACGGCACCGCCCAGCAGCGACCCGATGAGATAGGCCGTGAGCGTGAGCGCGTTCGTCGCGGCATGCCGCAAGGTGTGCACGCCGACGAGGCGGACTTCGCTCGCACCGCGTGCCCGCACCGTCGTCGCGAACGGCTGCTGCTCGGCGCGTTCGAGTCCGTCGCGCAGCACCTGGCTGAGGAGCGCCGAGATCGGTAGTGCGAGGGTCACGGCGGGGAGCACGAGCCCGGGCAGCCCGCTGCCGCCGGCCACGGGGAACCAGTGCAGCGTGAACGAGAAGATCGTGAGCAGCACGAGACCGATCCAGAACACGGGCGCCGAGACGACGACGAGCTCCACGGCCGCACCGATCGAGCGCAGCGTGCGGCCTCGCGCGACGACGGCGACGACGAGCGCCACGACGACGGCGAGAGCCAGGGCGAGAGCGGTCAGTTGGACCGTCGCGCCCAACTGCCGACCGATGACGTCGACCACCGGCATCCGGAGTTGGTACGACATGCCCAGATCGCCCTGGACGAGCCGCGCGAGGTAGTCGACGTACTGGACCACCGGGGGGCGATCGAGGCCGAGGTCCTCGCGGATGCCCTGCTTGACCGCGTCGCTCACCTGCGCCTGCGGCCCCAGCATGACGTCGACGGGATCGCCGGGGATGAGCCGCAGAGTCAGGAAGGCGAGGGTCGCGGCGCCCCAGAGCACGACCACGACGCCGAGGAGGCGCGCGCCGACGGCTCGAACGACCTGAGCGCCCCGCATGGTCTCCCTCTCGCCGCGCCCCTCGGCGACGGTCAGCTGGCGGTCGCCGTGTAGAACAGCGGGCGGCCGTACAGATCGTACTGGAGGCCGTCCACACCGGTGCCGACGGCGGTGATGAGCGATGGCACGTAGAGAGGCACGATCGCGACGTGCTCGGCGTTCCACTGCTGGAGCTCGGCGTAGTCGGCTGCGCGTGCCGACGCGTCGGTCGTCGCGACGGCCTCATCGAGCAGCGTGTCGACGGCGGGGTCGCTCACCTGGGACGCGTTCTGGAATCCCTCGGTGTGCAGGTGGCTGCGCAGTAGGTCGGCGTCGACCCCCGAGAAGCCCCAGTCGGTCAGGTCGAACGTCTTCGGACCGTACTGCTCGTTGTACGCGCCGGGCTCGAGGACCTCGCGGACGAGCTCGAAGCCGACGTCCTTGAGGTCGGACTGGATCGCGTTGGCGAGAGCGGCGCGGTCGTCGGGAACGGGGGTCCAGGCGATCCAGCGCGCACTCAGACGCTCACCGTTCTTCACGCGGTAGCCGTCGGCGTCGCGCTCCGTCCAGCCGGCCTGGTCGAGGAGGCTGTCGGCCTCGGCGGCGTCGAACGGCCAGGTGCCCTCGAGGCTCGCGTCGTACGCGGGGGTCGTCGGGCCGAGGATGCTCCACGCCCGCGGGTACTGGCCGAAGAAGATGCTGTCGACCGCGGTGTCGACGTCGATCGCCCGCTCGAACGCCTGGCGCACGAGCTGGTCGGCGAACACGCCGTACTTCTCGTTGAGGTAGAGCGAGTAGGGCAGACCCGGCAGCTCCTTCGACTCGACCGTCACGGCGTCGCCGAGGTCGGTCGCGGCGTTCGGGGGCAGCTGGCTCGCGAGGTCGACCTCACCGCTCTGCACGGCGCCGGCACGAACGGATGCCTCGGGCAGGATGCTCACGCGGAGCGTCTCGACCTCCGCGGGGCGGCCGTCGTGCGGGCCCCACGCGTAGTCGGCGTTGCGGGTGTAGACGATCTCCTGGTCGGGCGTGTACTCGGTGAGCTCGAACGGTCCGGTGCCGACGGTGATGCCGGGCCCGCCCGCCTTCAGCTCGTCGGCGTGGTCGGCGAGGACAGCGGGCGAGTAGAAGCCGAGGAGGGCCGTGCTCGCCGCCTGGAGGAAGGGCGCGTACGGCTGGGTGAAGGAGACGGCGACGGTGTCGGCGTCGATGACCTCGGTACCCGCGTAGAAGTCGCCGCCGAGCATGCTCGCCGCCTGCGCGGACGCGGTCTCGGGGTCGGCGATGCGGTCGAAGTTCGCCTTGACGGCAGCAGCGTCGAAGACCTCGCCGTCGTGGAAGGTCACGTCGTCACGTAGCTCGAAGGTGTAGGTCAGCCCGTCGTCGGACACCTCCCACGACGTGGCGAGCCACGGCGAGAAGGTGCCGTCGGCCTCCTGGAAGACGAGCGAGTCGAGCACCTGACGCTGCACCATCGACGAGACGTCGAGCTGGCTCGTCTGCGGGTCCATGTGACCGGCCGACAGGTTCGCTCCCTCGATCGCCCAGACGATCTCGCTGTCGGCCGAGCCACCGGCATCGGTCGCGCACGACGTGAGCGCGAGAGCCGTGATTCCGAAGAGTGCTGCGCCGACGAGGGCGGCGCGCGAGCGTCGAGTGGGCATGGGGATCCTGTTCGATAAGGGGGCGGTGACTCCACCGTATAGCAATCCTGGACGCAGTACAGTTATTCCCATGACGACGACACGAGCAGCACGCGGACGGCCTCGAGCGGTCTCCCGGGCGATGCTCGAGGACGCGGCGACCGAGCTCTTCCTCGAACAGGGATACGCGAAGACGAGCGTGGAACAGATCGCCCAGCGGGCCGGGGTATCGCGCAACACGTTCTTCAACTACTTCAGCGGCAAGGCCGATGTGTTCTGGGTCGGCATCGACGGTGCCGACCGCACGCTCCGACGCACGCTCGCCGAGATCGACGACTCCTGGGCTCCGCTCGAGGGTGTCACCCGGGCCGTGCTCGCGGTCGCCGCCGACTTCGGCCCCTCCTCCGTGCCGTGGGTGTTGACGCACGCGACCATCATCGGAAGCATCGACGATCTGCGATCGACGGCGGCCGACCGCGTCGCCGCGGTGTCCGAGCTCATCGGACTGCACCTCGCCGGGCGCACCGGTCTGCCGACCCACGACATCCGTGTCCGCGGAGCGGCCAACGCCGTCACCGCGGCCATCGTCACCGCGCTCGGCGCCTGGTCGGCCGCCGGCGTCTCGCGCGGGGCTCTCGAACCGTTCGTCGCCACCGCGCTCGCGCCCGCGGTGCGCGGATTCGACGAGGAACTCGCGCACGCGGCATCCGTGCAGTGAACGTCTCGGGGCACCCTCCGGTATCGTGAGTGGTCTACGACACTCAGGCACCTCTCCACCGACTCGGTGCCGCACATATCGAATCGGAGCCCCCGTGTCCTCGCCGCGCATTCCCGACAAGCCCGCCCTCGAAGGACTCGAGTCGAAGTGGGGCGACACCTGGGAGAACTCGGGGACGTACCGATTCGATCGTGAGTCCGCGACGCGCGAGTGCATCTATTCGATCGACACTCCCCCGCCGACCGCATCGGGCTCGCTCCACATCGGCCACGTGTTCTCCTACACGCACACCGACGTCGTCGCCCGCTTCCAGCGCATGCGCGGCAAGAGCGTCTTCTACCCGATGGGCTGGGACGACAACGGACTGCCGACCGAGCGCCGCGTGCAGAACTACTACGGCGTGCGCTGCGACCCGTCGCTCCCGTACGTCGAGGGCTACGTTCCTCCGTTCGAGGGTGGCGAGGGCAAGAGCGTCAAGGCGGCCGACCAGGTGCCCATCAGCCGACGCAACTTTATCGAGCTGTGCGAGCGGCTGACCGCCGAGGACGAGAAGCAGTTCGAGGCGCTGTGGCGCATGCTCGGCCTCTCGGTCGACTGGACCCAGACCTACCGCACGATCGGCGACGAGGCGCTCTTCACCTCGCAGCTCGCGTTCCTCCGCAACATCGAGCGCGGCGAGGCGTACCAGGCCATGGCTCCGACCCTGTGGGACGTGACCTTCCGCACGGCCGTCGCCCAAGCCGAGCTCGAGGACCGCGAACAGCCGGCGGCCTACCATCGCGTGTCGTTCCACCGCGAGGGCGGCGAGACGATCGAGATCGAGACGACGCGCCCCGAGCTCCTCGCCGCGTGCGTCGCTCTCGTCGCCCACCCCGACGACGAGCGCTACCAGCCCTACTTCGGCACGACCGTGCGCACCCCCGTCTTCGACGTCGAGGTGCCCGTGCTCGCCCACCACCTGGCCCAGAAGGACAAGGGCTCGGGCATCGCCATGATCTGCACGTTCGGCGACGTGACCGACGTCGTGTGGTGGCGTGAACTCGACCTGCCGAACCGCGCGATCATCGGCTTCGACGGCCGCATCCTCGGCGAGGCCCCCGAGGCCATCACCTCCGAGGCCGGCGTCGCCGCGTTCGCCGAGATCGCCGGCAAGACCGTCTTCTCGGCCAAGCAGACGATGGTCGACCTCCTCCGCGCGTCGGGCGACCTCATCGGCGAGCCGCGATCGATCTCGCACCCGGTGAAGTTCTTCGAGAAGGGCGACCGCCCGCTCGAGATCGTCTCCACCCGCCAGTGGTACATCTCGAACGGCGCCCGCGACGAGAAGCTGCGTTCGACGCTCCTCGAACACGGCGCCTCCATCGACTGGCACCCCGACTTCATGCGCGTGCGCTACGAGAACTGGGTCGGCGGCCTCACGGGCGACTGGCTCATCTCGCGCCAGCGCTTCTTCGGAGTGCCGATCCCCGTCTGGTACCCGCTCGACGCCGACGCGAACCCGATCTTCGACTCCCCCATCGTCGCGACGGCCGACCTCCTGCCCGTCGACCCGTCGTCGCAGGCGGCACCGGGCTTCGACGAGTCGCAGCGCGATCAGCCGAACGGCTTCATCGGCGAGCACGACGTCATGGACACGTGGGCGACCTCGTCGCTCACCCCGCAGCTCGCGGGCGGCTGGGAGCGCGACCCCGAGTTGTTCGACATCGTCTTCCCCTACTCGCTCCGCCCCCAGGGCCAGGACATCATCCGCACCTGGCTCTTCTCGACGACACTGCGCGCCGAGCTCGAGCACGGCGTCGCCCCCTGGGCGCACGCGGCGCTCTCGGGCTTCATCGTCGATCCCGACCGCAAGAAGATGTCGAAGTCGAAGGGCAACGTCGTCACGCCGTCGGGCCTGCTCGAACAGCACGGATCCGACGCGGTGCGGTATTGGGCGGCATCCTCGCGCCTCGGCACCGACGCGGCGTTCGACCCGCAGAACCCGACGCAGGTGAAGATCGGTCGCCGACTGGCGATCAAGGTCCTGAACGCGTCCAAGTTCATCCTCGGGTTCGAGGGCGGACTCGACGCCGCGATCACCGAGCCGATCGATCGCAGCATGCTCGCGACGCTCGCCGAGGTCGTCCGCCAGGCGACGCAGTCGCTCGAGTCGTACGATCACGCGCGCGCACTCGAGGTCGCCGAGAGCTTCTTCTGGACGTTCTGCGACGACTACCTCGAACTCGTGAAGGAGCGCGCCTACGGCGAGCAGGGCCCCGCGCAGGCCTCGGCCGTCGCCGCTCTCCGCGCCGCCCTCGACACGCTCCTGCGTCTGTTCGCGCCCTACATCCCGTTCGCCGCGGAAGAGGCATGGTCGTGGACCCACGAGGGTTCGGTGCACGTCGCGGCGTGGCCGACCGTCGAGGAGTTCGGCGACCACATCGGCGAGCCGGAGCTCCTCCGTCTCGCGAGCGTCGCCCTGACCGGCATCCGCCGCGCCAAGACCGACGCGAAGGCCTCGCAGAAGACGGCGGTCTCCTCCGCCGTCATCGCCGGCCCGGCCGACGTCACCACGCTCCTCGCGGGCGCCTCCGACGACCTCCGTGCCGTCGGACGCATCGCGGAACTCACGTTCGTCGACGGCGACGAACTCGCCGTGAGCGCCATCACGCTCGCGGAACAGGAAGAAGGACGAGCATGACCATCACCGTGCGCCCGATCGGCGACCGCGATTTCTTCTCGTGGATCCCGCTCTTCGCGGGCTACGCCGAGTTCTATGAGAGCCCGTTCAGCGACGAGACGGCACTGACCGTCTGGCAGTGGCTGCACGACGCCTCGCACGAGCTCGAGGCCGTCGTCGCCGTCGAGCCCGGCGAGATGGGTGACACGCTCGTCGGCTTCGCGCACTTCCGCGAGGTTCCGCGCACCCTCGAATCGCGTCGCGGACTCTACCTCGACGATCTCTTCGTCGACCCCGAGCACCGCGGGTCGGGCGTCGGGACGCAGCTCATCGAGGCCGTGCGCGAGATCGGCGAGAAGCGCGGCCACAGCCTCGTGCGGTGGATCACCGCCGAGTCCAACGAAGCGGCCCAGAAGGTCTACGACAAGGTCGCCGACCGCACGTCGTGGGTCACCTACGAGATCCGGCTCTGATGCAGCTCGGCACGCGATGGGCCGTCGGCTCCGCCGGACCGGCGAGCCTCTCGACCGAGGTGCGCGACACCGTCGCAGCATACGAGGCCGCTCGCGGCGCGGAGATCAGCGGACTAACGTGGACGCTGACGTGGCTCGAAGGTCGACCGCGGCTCGAGCTCGACGACGGCACGAGCGTACCGGTGGGTGTCGCGCCCGCCGACGACGACTCGGACGACTGGTGAGCTGAGCCGACTCGATCAGTCGAGCGATCGGCCCGACAGCAGCACGATCGGAAGACGCGCGCGACGCTCGTCGATCTCTCGGGTCAGTTCGGCGTGCTGCACGGCGCGGCGTGCAGAGAGCTCGGCGTGCCGTCGACCCCAGCGGGTGAGACGTGCTCCGAGCGCGATCGCCACGCGCGAGAGACCGCGAGGACGGGCGACGCCGCGCGTGTGGCTCAGTGCGAGCGCGCTCATGACGCTTCACCGCCCATGAGGGGAAACGCGTTGAAGTGCACCTGCACCGGCCGGGAACCGGGAAGATCGGAGCCGTGGAACCGTTCGTAGAGACGGTCGGCGAGGTCCTGCCACTCGGCGACGAACTCGTCGAGCTGTTCGGCGGTGAGTCGGAAGTTGAGCGTCGAGATCACGGATGCCTCGAACCAGGCGTCATCGAGTTCGACGGGCCCGCGCCGACTGAACTCGTCGAGCAGTTCGGCCCGGTTGGCGTTCCAGTGCTCGACGACGGTGCGGGTCATCTCCATGGCGGCGGGATCGGAGCGCGTCTCGGTCGCGACGATCGACAGACCGCCGGGCGTGCGCTCCCACCATCGCTCGCGCGCACTCCCCCGGCCCTCGACCTCGCGGATGAGGTCGTGCGCGGCGAGCTGACGCAGGTGATAGCTCGTCGAGCCGCTCGACTCGCCGATGCGTTCACCGAGGCCGCTCGCCGTCGCGGGACCGTACTGCGAGAGCAGGTCGTAGAGCGCGATGCGGACCGGGTGAGCGAGAGCCTTGAGCGCGCCGAGATCGGCGATGCGCTCGTGGCGGGTGCGCTGCGGGGTGTCGTTGTCGCTCATGATTCGAGACTAGCAATGCAAAGATCTCTTTGCAATGCTTTGTTTGCAAATTTACCTTTGCACTTGTCTCATCGACGCGCGATGATCTCTCCATGCGGCATCCCGAGCCACCCCTCGTCGGCCGTCGCCCACGCACGCCAGCCCGCGGCGATGCGCTCGAGCGTCTCGAGGTCGGCGTGGCCCGACTCGATCGCGTGCGTCGCGAACGTCGACTCGGTCGCGCGCTCGGCCCACGCCGAACCCCACCAGTCGCGCTCGGCGGGCGTCGCGAAGACCCACAGCGACCCCGTCGAGCGGATGTCGGAGAAGCCCGCCTCATGGGCCCACGACGTCAACCGTCGCCCGGCATCCGGCTCTCCCCCGCCCCAGCGGTGCACCTCGCGATAGACCGACAGCCACTCGGTCAGCGCCGCCGTCGCGGGATCGATCATGACACCGCCGTAGTCGACCTCGCGGACGGCGAGGATGCCGCCCGGCTTCAGTACCCGGCGCATCTCCCTCAGCACGTCGACCGGCCTGGCGACGTGCTGGAGCACCTGGTGCGCGTGCACGATGTCGACGCTCTCGTCGTCCAGCTCGAGAGCGTACGCGTCGCCGACAGCGAACTCGACGTTCGTCACTCCCTCCGACTCGGCGAGCCCGCGTGCGCGCTCCACGACGTCCTGCGACGCATCGATGCCGACGACCCGACCCGGTGAGACCCGGCGGGCGATGTCGATCGTGATCGTGCCCGGGCCCGACCCGACATCGAGCACCGCGAGCCCGGGCGCGAGGTGCGGGGCGAGATAGGCAGCCGAGTTCTCGACGGTGCGCCACGCGTGGGTGCGGAGGACGCTCTCGTGGTGGCCGTGGACGTAATCATCGCGCTGATCGTTCATCCATCGAGCCTATGACGCACGAGGAGCGCACAGGGGCACGCAACTAGGGTGGAGTGATGAGCGAAGCGAACCCCTTCTTCTCCCCCAGCACACTGCCGTACCAGTTGCCCGACTTCGCTCGGATCACCGACGCCGACTACGCCCCGGCCATCGAACGCGGCATCATCGAGCATCGCGCCGAGATCCAGTCGATCATCGACGACCCGGCCGAGCCGACCTTCGAGAACACGTTCCTCCCATTGGAGGAGAGCGGCCAACTCCTCACTCGCGTGCTCGAGGTCTTCTACAACAAGAGCTCCTCCGACAGCACGGAGGTGACGAACGCCCTCGAAGAGCGCTTCGCGCCGATCCTCGCCGCGCACTCCGACTCGATCCGACTCGACTCCCGCCTCTACGCGAAGATCGATGCGATCCACGCCGGCCTCGGAGAATCGGGGCTCGACGCCGAATCGCGGTACCTCGTCGAGAGGTACCACACCGAGTTCACCCTCGCCGGAGCGGCACTGGACGACGACGCGAAGGAGGTGCTGCGCGACTACAACCAGCGGCTCTCGTCGCTCACGACGCGTTTCGAGAAGAACCTGTTGGCCGACACCAACGAACTCGCGGTGCACGTGCTCGACGCCGCGGAACTCGAGGGGCTGAGCTCGGGCGAGCTGTCCGCCGCCGCCGGAGCGGCCACCGAGCGCGGTCTCGACGGATACCTCGTGAGCCTCGTCCTCTTCACGGGTCACCCCTATCTCGCGAGCCTCCGTCGGCCCGAGACGCGTGACCGGCTGCTCGCGGCATCCCGCGCACGCGGCATCCACGGAGGCGAGCACGACAATCGCGAACTCGTTCTCGAGATCGTGCGCCTGCGCGCCGATCGTGCGCGCCTGCTCGGCTTCGAGAGCCACGCGGCCTTCGTCACGGCCGACGAGACGGCGAAGACTCCCGAGGCCGTCGCCGACATGCTCGATCGGCTGGCTCCCGCTGCCGCGCGGAACGCACGCGCCGAGCAGGACGTCCTCCAAGCCGTCGTCGATCGCGATCCCACCGCCCGTCGCCTCGAAGCCGCTGACTGGGCCTACTACACCGAGATCGTGCGCTCCGAGAAGTACGACGTCGACACGAGTGCCCTGCGGCCGTACTTCGAGCTCGAACGGGTTCTCGTCGACGGCGTGTTCCATGCAGCGACGGCGCTCTACGGCATCGAGTTCACCGAGCGACCCGACCTCGTCGCCTACCACCCCGATGCCCGTGTCTTCGAGGTGCACGATGCCGACGGCTCCCCCGTCGGCCTGTTCGTCGGCGACTTCTACACGCGCGATTCGAAGCGGGGCGGCGCGTGGATGAACTCGCTCGTCTCGCAGTCCGACCTGCTCGGCACTCTGCCCGTCGTCGTCAACAACCTCAACATCCCGCGGCCCGCCGCGGGCGAGGCGACGCTCCTGACGTACGACGAGACCAACACGCTCTTCCACGAGTTCGGCCACGCGCTGCACGGGCTCTTCGCCCGCGTGCGCTACCCGAAGTTCTCGGGCACGAGCGTCTACCGCGACTTCGTCGAGTTCCCGAGCCAGGTGAACGAGATGTGGATGCTGTGGCCGGAGGTGCTCGCGAACTACGCCGTCCACCACGAGACCGGCGAACGGATGCCGCAGGCGATCGTCGACCGGCTGCGGGCGTCGGAGCAGTTCAACGAGGGGCACCAGACGAGCGAGTACCTCGCCGCCGCCCTGCTCGACCAGGCATGGCACCGTCTCAGCCCCGAGGAGGCTGCTGCCGTGACCGATGTCGCCGCTTTCGAGGCGAACGCACTCGCGGCGGCCGGTCTCGACAACCCGGTCGTCCCGACCCGGTACTCGAGCACGTACTTCGCGCACACCTTCGCCGGCGGGTACGACGCCGGCTACTACTCGTACATCTGGAGCGAGGTGCTCGACGCCGACACCGTCGAGTGGTTCCGCGCGAACGGCGGCCTCACCCGCGAGAACGGCGACCGATTCCGGCGCTTCGTGCTCGGCGTCGGCGGCAGCCGCGACCCGCTCGACGCGTTCCGCGACTTCCGCGGCCGCGATGCCGTCATCGAGCCGCTCCTCGAGCGCCGCGGTCTCGCCTGACCTGAGCAGCCCGAACGACGAAGGCCGGCGCCGCTTCCGCGGTGCCGGCCTTCGTCATTCGACGTTCCGCTCAGATGGCGAAGCCCAGGGCTCGCATCATGTCGCGACCGTCGTCGGTGATCCGTTCGGGGCCCCACGGCGGCATCCACACCCAGTTGATGCGGAAGGCGTCGACGACACCGTCGAGCGCCTGCGCGGTCTGCTCTTCGAGCACATCGGTCAGCGGGCACCCTGCGCTCGTCAACGTCATGTGGATGATGAGAGCGTTGTTCTCGTCATCCCAACCGAGGTCGTAGATGAGACCGAGGTCGACGACGTTGATGCCGAGTTCCGGGTCCATGACGTCTTTGAGCGACTCTTCGACCTGGTCGAAGAGCTCCGGGCTGAGCGTGGCAACCATGCGTTCAGCTTACGGGCGCGTCGGCGAGATAGCGATCGTATCCCTCGTCTTCCAAGCGATCGGCCAGCTCGGAGCCGCCCTGCTCGGCGATGCGGCCGGCGACGAAGACGTGCACGAAGTCGGGCTTGATGTAGCGGAGGATGCGCGTGTAGTGCGTGATGAGCAGGATGCCGAGACCGGTGTTGGCCTTCGCGCGGTTGACGCCCTCGGAGACGATCTTGAGCGCGTCGACGTCGAGGCCGGAGTCGGTCTCGTCGAGGACGGCGAACTTCGGCTTGAGCAGTTCGAGCTGCAGGATCTCGTTCCGCTTCTTCTCGCCGCCCGAGAAGCCCTCGTTGACGTTGCGCGCCGCGAAAGCCGGGTCCATGCGGAGCGCCTTCATCGACTCCGAGACTTCCTTCGACCAGCCGCGGATCGCGGGTGCTTCACCGTCGATGGCCGTCTTCGCCGTGCGGAGGAAGTTCGTGACGGTGACGCCCGGGATCTCGACGGGGTACTGCATCGCGAGGAAGAGACCGGCGCGTGCGCGCTCGTCGACGCTCATCTCGAGGACGTCTTCGCCGTCGAGGAGGATCTCGCCGCCGACGACCGTGTACTTGGGGTGGCCCGCGATCGTGTACGCGAGGGTCGACTTGCCCGAGCCGTTCGGGCCCATGATCGCGTGGATCTCTCCCTCGCGGATGACGAGGTCGACGCCGCGGAGGATCTCGCGGGTTCCCTGATCGGTCTCGACGTTGACGTGCAGGTTCTTGATCTCAAGAACGGACATGAATTCGTACTCTTTTCCTTCGCGGCGTGCTCGCCGGCGGTGTCAGTTGATGGTCAGGGTCGAGGCGGGGTCGATCCAGACCCCTCCGTCGATGATGTCGACGCGGTAGACGGGCACGGGCTCGTACGCAGGCAGCGTGAGCGGCTTGCCGGTCTTCAGCGAGAACTTCGAGCCGTGCGCCCAGCACTCGAGGGTGTCGTCCTCGACGAAACCCTCCGCGAGCGAGATGTCGCCGTGCGTGCAGGTGTCTCCGATGGCGAAGATGTCACCGGCGTCGTCTTTCACGACGGCGATGGCCACACCGTCGACATCGACCTTGATCGCCTGATTCGGCAGAAGGTCGTCGACGGCCAGAACGCGGACGGCGGCCACGGTCAGTTCACACCCGCGGTCAGCTCGGCCTCGAGCGCGAGCTGCAGTCGAGCCTCGAGGTCGGTGTTGCCGATCTGCTGGACGATCTCGCTGAGGAAGCCGCGCACGACGAGGCGTCGCGCTTCCTCCTCGGTGATCCCGCGAGCCTGCAGGTAGAAGAGCTGCTCGTCGTCGAAGCGGCCGGTCGCGCTCGCGTGACCGGCACCGGCGATGTCACCCGTCTCGATCTCGAGGTTCGGAACCGAGTCGGCGCGCGTGCCGTCCGTGAGGACGAGGTTGCGGTTCTGCTCGTAGCTGTCGGTGCCCGCGGCCTTCTGGCCGATGAGCACGTCGCCGATCCAGACGGTGCGAGCACCCGCACCCTGCAGGGCGCCCTTGTAGTTCACCCGGCTGCGCGTGTTCGGCGCATCGTGGTTGACGTAGACCTGCTGCTCGAGGTGCTGACCGGCGTCGGCGAAGTACAGACCGAACGCTTCGATGTCGGCGCCCGGCTCAGCGAGGTGCGTCGACGGGTTGAGACGCACGACGCGGCCGCCGAGCGTGACGACGATGTGCTTGAGGCGTGCATCGCGGCCGACGCGAGCGAAGTGGGAGGCGAGGTGCACGGCGTCGTCGTCCCATTCCTGCACCGAAACGACCGTGACGTTCGCGCCTTCGCCGACGAGGATCTCGACGTTCTCCGAGAGCCGGGCGGGGCCCGAGCTCTCGATGACGAGGAGCGCCTGGCTGAACGGGGCGATCTCGACGACGGTGTGCGCGGCACGCGGCGCGGCTCCGAGACCCGAGCGGCGGATGAACGCCGTCTTCGCCTCTTCGCCGGAGACGCTCACGAGGAGGGCCTCGCCGGCGCTCGACCACGCGTTGGCCGACCCACGCTCTTCGGGGAGTCCGGCGGAGCCCACGCGAGCGTCGGTGAGCGGGATCCACGAGGTGGTCACTCCCGCGACATCCGTCGACTCGATCGGCAGACGCGAGCCGTCGAGCTCGCCGCTCGTGAGGTCGGCGAACACACCGACGGGCGAGAGCTTCCACTCGAGCTCGCGCCCCGTGACGGCGGCGAAGTCCTCGACGTTCGTCGACTTAAACCGCTCGGAACGCGTCTGGACGGGAACGAGGGTGTCGCTGTGCGCCCGGATGCCGTGCTGGCCTGCGGGCAGGGCTGTGCTCTGTTCGATGACCGTCATTCCTAGCCGACGCTGCCTTCCATGCCCATCTCGATGAGCTTGTTGAGTTCCATTGCGTACTCCATCGGGAGCTCGCGCGCGATCGGTTCGATGAAGCCGCGCACGATCATCGCCATCGCTTCGTCTTCGGGCATACCGCGGCTCATGAGGTAGAACAGCTGCTCCTCCGAGACGCGCGAGACGGTCGCCTCGTGCCCGAGCTGCACGTCGTCGACACGGATGTCGATCGCGGGGTACGTGTCCGAACGCGAGATCGTGTCGACGAGGAGCGCGTCGCAGCGCACCGTGTTCGCCGAGTGGTGGGCGTTCGCGTCGATGCGCACCTCGCCGCGATAACCGGCTCGGCCACCGCCGCGCGCGATCGACTTCGAGACGATCGACGACTGCGTGAGCGGCGCCATGTGGATCATCTTCGCGCCGGCGTCCTGGTGCTGGCCGGGGCCGGCGAACGCGACGGAGAGGGTCTCACCCTTGGCGTGCTCGCCCATGAGGAAGATCGACGGGTACTTCATCGTCACCTTGGAGCCGATGTTGCCGTCGATCCACTCCATGGTGGCGCCCTCGGCGGCAGTCGCACGCTTCGTGACGAGGTTGTAGACGTTGTTCGACCAGTTCTGGATCGTCGTGTAGCGAACGCGCGCGTTCTTCTTCACGATGATCTCGACGACGGCCGAGTGCAGCGAGTCGCTCTTGTAGATCGGAGCCGTGCAGCCCTCGATGTAGTGAACGTAGCTGCCCTCGTCGGCGATGATGAGCGTGCGCTCGAACTGGCCCATGTTCTCCGTGTTGATGCGGAAGTAGGCCTGCAGCGGGATCTCGACGTGGACGCCGGGGGGAACGTAGACGAACGAGCCGCCCGACCACACCGCCGTGTTGAGCGCAGAGAACTTGTTGTCGCCCGAGGGGATGACGGTGCCGAAGTACTCCTCGAAGAACTCGGGGTGCTCCTTGAGCGCCGTGTCGGTGTCCATGAAGATGACACCCTGGCGCTCGAGCTCTTCGTTGATCTGGTGGTAAACGACCTCGGACTCGTACTGAGCGGCGACACCGGCGACGAGACGCTGACGCTCGGCCTCGGGGATGCCGAGCTTCTCGTAGGTGTTCTTGATGTCGTCGGGAAGGTCTTCCCACGTCTGGGCCTGGCGTTCCGTCGAACGCACGAAGTACTTGATGTTCTCGAAGTCGATCTCCGAGAGGTCAGCGCCCCACGACGGCATGGGCTTCTGCTCGAAGAGCTGAAGCGCGCGCTGGCGACGTTTCAGCATCCACTCGGGCTCGCCCTTCAGCGCCGAGATGTCGGCGACGACCTCGGGCGAGATGCCGCGGCGTGCCGAGGCACCTGCGGCATCGGAGTCGGCCCAGCCGAACTCGTAGACACCGAGTCCTTCGAGTTCCGGTCGATCGATCAAGACATCCGACATGTAGCTCCCTCTTCTCCTTCCCGACAACCGGATATCAGTCCGGCTCATTCCCGGGGCGCCCGCCGAGGTGCGGGCGAACGGGGGACGATGTGCGGGTGGCGTCAGTGCGAATCTAAGATGGTCGAGAACCCCGGCCACCAGTTACCAGTGTCCGCGTGCGAGTTCGCACCGGTTCATCAACCTTCATAGTCTACAGGGTCGCCGCGTTTCGGGCACCGATCGCCCGGGCTCACACCCTCGTCACAGGATCGAGTTCCGTGAACCGCTTCATCGCCTGGCTCCCCGACCGGATCGACCGTCGGATCCGCATCTTCGCCTGGCTGTCGTTCGTCTGCGAGACGATCATCATCGCCACGGGCGGAGCCGTCCGGCTCACGGGCTCGGGTCTCGGCTGCCCGACGTGGCCGACGTGCACTCCCGAGTCGCTCATCCCGACGCCCGAGATGGGCATCCACGGCATCATCGAGTTCGCGAACCGCACGATGACGGGCGTCGTCGGCATCATCGCCGTCATCGTGCTCGTCCTCTGCTGGAACCTCCGCACCGAGCGTCGCGATCTCTTCCTCCTCGCCCAGATCGTCGTGCTCGGCGTCATCGCTCAGGCGCTCGTCGGCGGCGTGACCGTGCTCACGGGCCTCAACCCGTTCATCGTCGGCTTCCACTACATCGCCTCGCTCTCGCTCGTCTGCGTCACGACGGCGTTCATCGTGCGCATGGGAGCCGCTCCGGGCCCGCGCGCGCTCGTCGTCCCCCGATGGTTCTCGGGGCTCGTCCACGCGACGAGCGGCGTGCTCGCCCTCACGATCATCTTCGGCGTCCTCACGACGGCCTCCGGTCCGCACTCGGGCGACAAGGCCGCCGGCCGCACGGGCTTCGATTCGGAGCTCCTCGAGCACATCCACGCCTGGCCGGGGTACGCGCTCTTCGCCCTCACCGTCGTCCTGTTGATCGCGGCGCTCCGCGTGCGCTTCCGCGGCGCCCGGTGGATCGCGGTGCTCCTCGCCGTCGAGATCGTCCAGATCGTCGTGGGCCTCATCCAGGCGCGCAACGGCCTCCCCCCGCTCCTCGTCGGCATCCACATGGTGCTCGCGGCCCTCACCGCGGCTGCCATGACCGTCGTCATCCTGAAGCTGAAGTCGGCCGATGCCGTCGCACCGCACGCCGTCGATTCCCAGGAAGCTGACGCCGCGCTTCGCTAGTCTGCGCGCATGAGCGCACGACGAGGTCTCTCCCTGCTGCTTCCCCTGCTCGCCATCGCGGCTTTCAGCGCGTGCGCCACCGACACGGCAGCGAACCCGCAGGCCGAGTCCGTCGCCGATGAGACCCGCACGCTCCCCGATGCGTTCGACTGCCGCGGGACGAGCGTGTCGCGAGACGCTCTCGAGGCCGCGCGTCCGGCGAGCGACGCGGCTCCCGCGGCAGCGGCGGCCCTCGCCCAGGACCTGGCCATCGGGCCGGATCTGGCCGACTGGATCATTGCCGCCGAGACCCCCGACAGCATCACCGTGGTGCGGACCGCGAACGAGGGCGACCCCGTCGCACTCGAGGGCGACGACTGGTTCCTGATCACGGTGGCGCGAGCGGATCAGCACGCCATCCCCCTCGTCGACGACTGGGGACTCATGGAGTCGACATCGTGCGCGTTCGCCGTCCCCCTCGACGGACTCACCACGCCCGAACTCGGACTGGGAGACGTCGACCGCTCCTCGACGACGCTGCCTCTCCTCGCACTCGAGATGGACTGCAACTCAGGGCGGGACGCGGCCGGTCGCGTGAAGGTCGTCGAGGTCATCGAGACCGATACGATGGTGCAACTCGTCGTCGGCATCGAGCCGGCCAAGGATCAGAGTGCGACCTGCCCGAGCAACCCGTGGACGCCGTTCGAGGTCGAACTCGACGCCCCGCTCGGCGACCGGACGGTCGTCGACCTCGGCACGTGGCCGGCGGGCGAGCTCCAGCCCGTCGACGCCTAGTGCGTCAGAACGGCAGCAGCGGGTCGATGCCGACCGCGAGGAAGAGCAGCGACAGGTAGGCGATCGAGCCGTGGAAGACGCGCATCGGTGAGACGTTCTCGTGGCGGATCGCGAGGTTGTAGAGGCGGTGCGACTCGTAGATGAACCAGCCGCCCGAGACGAGCGCGACGGCCGAGTACACGATGCCCATGTCGGCGACGGGGATGAGCAGCAACGAGCAGGCGACGGTCGCCCACGCGTAGAGGATGACCTGGAGGCCGACCTGCGCACGGCCGCGGATGACGGCGAGCATCGGCACACCGGCCGCGCGGTAGTCGTCGCGGTACTTCATCGAGAGGGGCCAGTAGTGCGGCGGCGTCCACAGGAAGATGATGAGGAAGAGGATGACGGGCGCCCAGGTCAGGCTGCCGGTGGCCGCGGCCCAGCCGATGAGAACGGGCATGCAGCCGGCGACGCCGCCCCAGACGATGTTCTGAGCCGTACGGCGCTTCAGGATGAGGCTGTAGAAGACGACGTAGAGCAGGATCGCGACGAGCGAGAGGGCCGCGGCGAACCAGTTGGTGAAGACGCCGAGCCAGACGATCGACGCGACGCCGAGGGCATAGGCGAACACGAGCGCCTCTCGGTCGCTCAACTCCCCCGTCACGAGGGGGCGCTTCTTCGTGCGGTTCATGACGCGATCGATGTCGCGATCGATGTAGCAGTTGAAGGCGCCGGCGGAGCCCGCGCTCATGGCACCGCCGATGAGCGTCGCGACGAGGAGCCAGAGGTTCGGCAGCCCGCCGACGGCGAGGATCATCGTCGGAGCGGTCACGACGAGCAGGAGTTCGATGACGCGCGGCTTGGTGAGAGCGATGTACGCCGTCACCTTGCGCTTCAGGGTCGGTCGAGGACGCGTCCCTCTCGATTCAACGGCTGCGACCATCGTTCCTCTTCACGGCTTGCGGGCGCGCGCGTAGACATGCGGCCCGCCCACAGTTTAGAGCATGGGCACCGTGAGTCCTCCCGCCTCACAATTCGGTTTCGCTGACTGTGAACGTCACGCAACGGTGTCGGCATACGGGGTTCTCTATACTGAAGAAGCTCGCCGGTCAGTGTTGCCGCGCGCGGGCCGCGCAGACGTCAAAAGCCTGGAGTGCAGCTCGCTCGGGTGACGTCGGCGCACGTCATCCAGCGAGTCCGGGGGTCCCCCGCTTACTCGCCCCGATTGGAAGGGTACGTAGCACGTGGCTGCATTGAACTGGGATGCTATCGACGAGAAGGCAGTAGACACGGCGAGGATTCTCGCCGCCGATGCCGTGGAGAAGGTCGGTAACGGACATCCGGGTACGGCGATGAGCCTTGCTCCCGCCGCATACCTCCTCTTCCAGAAGGTCATGCGTCGCGACCCCTCCGACCAGGACTGGCTCGGACGCGACCGCTTCGTGCTCTCGGTGGGCCACTCGTCGCTCACGCAGTACGTCCAGCTCTACCTGGGCGGCTACGGACTCGAGCTCGACGACCTCAAGGCTCTCCGCACGTGGGGCTCGAAGACCCCGGGTCACCCCGAGTACGGACACACCGACGGTGTCGAGATCACGACCGGACCCCTCGGCCAGGGCCTCGCGTCCGCCGTCGGCTTCGCCTACGCCCAGCGCTTCGAACGGGGCCTGTTCGACCCCGAGGCCGCCGCGGGCACCTCGCCGTTCGACCACTTCGTCTACGTCATCGCCGGCGACGGCGACCTGCAGGAAGGCGTCACGAGCGAGGCGTCCTCGCTCGCCGGCCACCAGCAGCTCGGCAACCTCATCGCGATCTACGACTCCAACCAGATCTCGATCGAGGACGACACCAACATCGCCTTCACGGAAGACGTCCAGAAGCGCTACGAGTCGTACGGCTGGCAGGTCCAGGTCGTCGACTGGAAGAAGACGGGCGAGTACGTCGAAGACGTGCAGGAGCTCTTCGACGCCATCGAGGCCGCCAAGGGCGAGGCGTCGAAGCCGTCGCTCATCATCCTCAAGACGATCATCGGCTGGCCCGCCCCGAAGAAGCAGAATTCGGGCAAGATCCACGGCTCCGCCCTCGGCGCTGAGGAGCTCGCCGCGACGAAGGAGGTGCTCGGCTTCGATCCCGCCGAGACGTTCGTCGTCGCCGACGAGGTCATCGCCCACACGCGCGGCGCCGTCGAGCGCGGCGCAGCCGAGCGCGCCGAGTGGCAGAAGGGCTTCGACGCCTGGGCCGCCGCGAACCCCGAGCGCAAGCAGCTGCTCGACCGCCTCCTCGCGGGCGAGCTCCCCGTCGACCTCGAGTCGTCGCTCCCCGTCTTCGAAGCGGGCAAGGATGTCTCGACGCGCGCCGCATCGGGCAAGGTCATCAATGCCCTCGCCGGTGTGCTCCCCGAGCTCTGGGGCGGCTCCGCCGACCTCGCCGAGTCGAACCTCACGACGATCAACGGCGCCCCGTCGTTCATCCCCGAGCAGTGGTCGACGCACGAGTTCTCGGGCAACCCCTACGGCCGTGTGCTGCACTTCGGCATCCGCGAGCACGCGATGGCGGCGATCGTCAACGGCATCGTGCTGCACGGACCGACGCGCGCCTTCGGCGGCACGTTCCTGATCTTCTCCGACTACATGCGTCCGGCCGTTCGTCTCGCCGCGCTCATGAAGGTCCCCTCGATCTTCGTCTGGACCCACGACTCCGTCGCGCTCGGCGAAGACGGCCCGACGCACCAGCCGATCGAGCAGCTCGCGACGCTCCGTGCGATCCCGGGTCTCGACATCGTGCGTCCCGCCGACGCCAACGAGACGGCCCACGCGTGGCTCGAGATCCTCAAGCGCCAGGGCGGGCCCGCGGGCATCGCGCTCACGCGCCAGAACATCCCCGTGTTCGAGCGCGGCGAGGGCGAGGCGTCCGGCGACGTCTTCGCGGCGGCGTCGAACACGGCGAAGGGCGCCTACGTCCTCGCCGAGGCTCCGAACGGAACCCCCGACGTCATCATCATCGCGACGGGCTCCGAGGTTCAGATCGCTGTCGAGGCACGCGCCGTTCTCGCTGAGAAGGGCGTCAACGCCCGCGTCGTCTCGGCGCCGAGCCTCGAGTGGTTCGCCGAGCAGTCGGCCGAGTACCGCGAGAGCGTCCTGCCGGCATCCGTCACCGCGCGCGTCTCCGTCGAAGCCGGTCTCGCCCTCACGTGGGCCCCGTTCCTCGGAAGCCGCGGCCGCGCCGTCTCGATCGAGCACTTCGGTGCGAGCGCCGACTACAAGACCCTTTACCGCGAGTTCGGAATCACCACCGAAGCCGTCCTCGCAGCAGTCGAAGAAACCCTCGCGTCGGCCTGACGCGAACGAAGGAGAACAGACACCATGGCTACGTCCCCCCTCGCCGCGCTCTCAGAAGCCGGCGTCAGCATCTGGCTCGACGACCTCTCGCGTGAGCGCATCGCCACCGGCAACCTCGCCGCACTCATCGCCGAGAAGAACGTCGTCGGCGTCACGACCAACCCGAGCATCTTCGCGAGCGCGCTCTCGAACGGTGAGGCCTACGCCGCCCAGGTGAAGACCCTCGCCGCGGCAGGAGCCGACGTCGACCACGCGGTCTTCGAGATCACGACGGATGACGTGCAGGACGCATCCGACCTCTTCCGCCCCATCTACGACGCGACCAACGGCTTCGACGGCCGTGTCTCGATCGAGGTCACGCCCGGCGTCGCGAACGACACCGCCGCGACTGTCGCCGAGGCGAAGGCGCTGTGGGCCAAGGTCGACCGTCCGAACGCGCTCATCAAGATCCCCGCGACGCTCGCCGGCCTCGACGCCATCACCGAGGTCATCGGTGCGGGCATCAGCGTCAACGTCACGCTCATCTTCTCGCTCAGCCGCTACCAGGCCGTCATCGAGGCGTACCTCGCCGGTCTCGAGAAGGCTCGTGCCGCGGGCATCGACCTCTCGACGATCCACTCGGTCGCCTCCTTCTTCGTGTCGCGCGTCGACACCGAGATCGACAAGCGGCTCGAGGCCATCGGCACCGACGAAGCGCTCGCGCTCAAGAGCAAGGCGGGCGTCGCGAACGCTCAGCTCGCGTACGAGCTCTTCGAGCAGCAGTTCGCCACCGAACGCGCAGCCGAGCTGCTCGCGGCCGGTGCGAACAAGCAGCGCCCGCTGTGGGCCTCGACGGGTGTCAAGGACCCGAACCTGCCCGACACGCTCTACGTGACCGGACTCGTGGCTCCCGGCGTCGTCAACACGATGCCCGAGAAGACCCTCGAGGCGACGTTCGACCACGGTGTCGTGACCGGCGACACCGTCACCGGCTCGTACGCCGAGGCGAAGGCCGTCCTCGACGAACTCGCCGCCGTCGGCGTCGACTACGACGACGTCACGCTCGTGCTCGAGAACGAAGGTGTCGAGAAGTTCGTCATCTCGTGGAACGAACTCCTCGAGACGGTCACCGCCGCACTCGAGGACGCTCGATGAGCGTCCGCCTGTCGGTGAGCGGTGCGGCGGCCGAGGCCGTCCGCACCGCGGTGCCCGCGCTGGTCGCCGACCGTGTGGCCTCCGGCATCACGGCACAGGACCCGGCCCTCTGGGGCCCCGCAGCCGAGGACGAAGCGTCGAAGCGTCTCGGCTGGACCGAGGCCGTCGCGATCTCGCGCCCCCTCGTGCCCGAGATCTACGCGCTCCGCGACGAGCTCCGCGCTGCCGGTGTCGACCACATCGTGCTCGGCGGCATGGGCGGTTCGTCCCTCGCTCCCGAGGTCATCACGCGCACCACCGGTGCTCACCTCACCGTGCTCGACTCGACCGACCCCGGGCAGGTGCTGTCCGCTCTCGGCGACCGCCTCACCACCACGGCCGTCGTCATCTCGTCGAAGTCCGGCTCGACCGTCGAGACCGACAGCCAGAAGCGCGTCTACGAGCGCGCCTTCACCGAGGCCGGTATCGAACCGACGTCGCGCATCGTCATCGTCACCGACCCGGGCTCGCCCCTCGACGAATCGGCTCGCGCCGCGGGCTACCGCGTCTTCAACGCCGACCCGAACGTCGGCGGACGCTACTCGGCGCTCACGGCCTTCGGTCTCGTGCCGTCCGGCCTCGCCGGCGTCGACATCAGCGAGATCCTCGACGAGGCCGAGACGATCGAGCTCTCGCTCGCCGTCGACACCGACGACAACCCGGGCCTCGTGCTCGGCGCCGCGATCGCGGCGACGTCTCCCCTCCGCAACAAGCTCGCCATCGTCTCCGACGGCACCCACATCGTGGGCTTCGCCGACTGGGCCGAGCAGCTCATCGCCGAGTCGACCGGTAAGGACGGCACCGGCCTCCTCCCCGTCGTCCTCGAGACGGACGCCCCCGAACTCGCACTCGGCCTGGCCGACGTGCAGGTCGTGCGCCTCGTCTCGGATGCGGGAGAGCACCTGTTCCGCCACGACGAGTCCGGCGAGATCCACGTATCGGGCACGCTCGGCGCACAGCTCCTCCTGTGGGAGTACGCGACGGCCGTCGCCGGACGACTGCTCGGCATCAACCCGTTCGATCAGCCCGACGTCGAGTCGGCGAAGATCGCGACGCGTGGACTGCTCGACGACCGTCCCGAGCCCGCGCCCGCGGCATTCGTGTCGCAGGGCATCGAGGTGCGCGGCACGCCCGACGTCATCGGCGCCTCGAGCGACCTCGTGTCGGCCATCGACGTGCTGCTCGACGAGCTGCCGGCCGACGGCTACCTGTCGGTCCAGGCCTACGTCGATCGCATCGCGCTCCCCCAGCTCGAAGGTCTGCGTGCGGCTCTCGCCGCCCGTGCAGAGCGCCCCGTCACCTTCGGGTGGGGACCGCGCTTCCTCCACTCGACCGGACAGTTCCACAAGGGCGGGCCGGCCGTCGGCGCATTCCTTCAGATCCTCACGGCCTCGAGCAGCGACCTCGACATCCCCGAACGCCCCTTCACGTTCGGAGAGCTCATCACGGCCCAGGCCAACGGCGACGCCCAGGTGCTCGCCGAGCACGGCCGCCCGGTGCTCAGCCTGACCCTCACCGACCCCGAGACCGGCGTCGGCGCTTTGTTCGACGCTCTCGCCTGAGACGCCCGAAAGGAATCGGATGACACCGGTCGAGATCTCGCAGGACAACAACCCCCTGCGGTCAGACAAGGATTACCGCCTCAACCGCATCGCCGGACCGTCGAGCCTCATCATCTTCGGAGTGACGGGTGACCTGTCGCGCAAGAAGCTGATGCCGGCCGTGTACGACCTGGCCAACCGCGGCCTCCTTCCCCCCGGCTTCGCGCTCGTCGGTTTCGCGCGACGCGACTGGGAGGACCAGGACTTCATGCAGGTCGTCCACGACTCCGTGAAGCAGTACGCACGTACCGAGTTCCGTGAGGATGTCTGGGCGCAACTCGCTCAGGGCATCCGCTTCGTGCCCGGCACGTTCGACGACGACGAGGCGTTCGACCGCCTTCGCGCGACCGTCGACGAGCTCGACCGCGACCGGGGAACGATGGGCAACCACGCGTTCTACCTCTCGATCCCGCCGAAGTCGTTCCCGATCGTCACCGAGCAGCTGCGCCGCTCGGGACTCGCCGAGCAGCGCGAGGGCCAGTGGCGTCGCGTCGTCATCGAGAAGCCGTTCGGTAGCGACCTGAAGACCGCGCGCGAGCTCAACGACGTCGTGGCGTCGGTCTTCCCGCCCGACTCGGTCTTCCGCATCGACCACTACCTCGGCAAGGAGACGGTCCAGAACATCCTGGCGCTCCGCTTCGCGAACCAGCTCTACGAGCCCATATGGAACGCGAACTACGTCGACCACGTGCAGATCACGATGGCCGAAGACATCGGAGTGGGCGGCCGCGCCGGCTACTACGACGGAATCGGCGCCGCACGCGACGTCATCCAGAACCACCTCCTCCAGCTCCTCGCCCTCACGGCGATGGAGGAGCCGATCTCGTTCGACGCGAGCGATCTGCGCGCCGAGAAGGAGAAGGTCCTCTCCGCCGTCCGTCTGCCCGAGAACCTCGCCGAGGGAACCGCTCGCGGCCAGTACGCCGGCGGCTGGCAGGGCGGCGAGAAGGTTCTCGGCTTCCTCGAGGAAGACGGCATGAACCCCGAGTCGACGACCGAGACGTATGCCGCGGTGAAGCTCACCATCGGCACGCGTCGCTGGGCCGGCGTCCCGTTCTACCTGCGCGCCGGAAAGCGCCTGGGTCGACGTGTCACCGAGATCGCCGTGGTGTTCAAGCGCGCACCTCAGCAGCTCTTCGCCGACAGCCAGACGTCCGAGCTCGGACAGAACGCTCTCGTCATCCGCGTGCAGCCCGATGAGGGCGTGACGATCCGTTTCGGGTCGAAGGTTCCCGGTGCCGGCATGCAGGTGCGCGACGTCACGATGGACTTCGGCTACGGCCACGCGTTCACCGAGGCGAGCCCCGAAGCCTACGAGCGCCTCATCCTCGACGTGCTCCTCGGCGACCCGCCGCTCTTCCCCCGCCAGGAGGAAGTGGAGCTCTCGTGGAAGATCCTCGACCCGATCGAGGAGTTCTGGACCACTCAGCCCCAGCCGGAGCAGTACAGCCCCGGCTCGTGGGGCCCGGCCTCGGCCGATGAGCTGCTCAGCCGCGATGGAAGAACTTGGAGACGCCCGTGATCGTCGATCTGCCCAATACCACGACGAGCCAGGTCTCGAAGGCCCTCGTCAAGCTCCGCGAAGAGGGCGGCGCGGTCGCCCTCGGGCGCGTCCTGACCCTCATCATCGTGACGTCGGCCGACGGCCTCGACGAAGAAGCGATCGAGGCGGCGAACGAAGCCTCGCGCGAGCACCCGATGCGCGTCATCGTCGTCGCACCGCGACCGAGTGAGAGCGGCAGCGGGCCCCGGCTCGACGCCGAGATCCGTGTCGGCGGCGACGCCGGCGCGAGCGAGGTCATCATCCTCAGGGCCTGGGGCGATGCGGCCGACAACGAGGAGAGCCTCGTCATGGGTCTCCTCCTTCCGGACGCACCCGTCGTCACCTGGTGGCCGGCGGCGGCTCCGAAGAACCCCGGCACGGACCCGCTCGGTCGAATCGCGCAGCGACGCATCACCGACGCCTCGGCCCAGCCGAACCCGCAGGCGGCGCTCGAGGTGCTCTCCGAGAACTACACGCCCGGCGATGCCGACTTCGCGTGGACTCGCCTCACCCTGTGGCGTGCGCAGCTCGCCGCGGTGCTCGACCAGCCGCCGTTCGAGTCGGTCACGGCCGTCTCGGTCACGGGTTCCGCCGACTCGCCGTCGACGACGCTCTTCGCCGCCTGGTTGAAGATGCAGCTCGGCGCCGAGACCACGTGCACGCTGACGGGCGAGCCCGCGGCCCACGGCATCCATGGCGTCGAACTCACGCGTGCCTCCGGGGACATCCAGCTCGTCCGCGACCAGCCGAGCGTCGCGACGCTCCGGCAGCCCGGTCAGCCGACGCACGAGTTGGCCCTCCCCCGCCGCAACCTTCGTGACTGCCTCGCGGACGAGCTCCGTCGTCTCGACCCCGATGAGCTGTACGGTGAAGTGATCACGGCTGGACTCGACCTCGTCGGCAAGCCGTCCCTCGTCACCGAAGGAGCCTGATGACCAACGATCGCCGCGTGATCGTGCACCCCGACAAGCCCGCTCTCGCGAGCTCCGTCGCTGCACGATTCCTCACCAAGGTCGTCGACCTCCTCGACGAGCGTCCGGTCGTGCACATCGTGCTCACCGGTGGTTCGATAGCCAACGCGGTGCTCGAGCAGGTCGCACAGTCCTCGGCGCGCGACACGATCGACTGGCAACGCATCCACCTCTGGTGGGGCGACGAACGCTGGGTTCCGCTCGGCGACGCCGAGCGCAACGAGGGGCAGGCCCACGCCGCGCTCATCGATGCGATCGACATCCCCGAGGCGAATGTGCACGCCATGCCGGCATCCGACGGCGGACTGACACTCGACGAGGCGGCCGAGGCGTACGCGCGCGAACTCGCGCTGCACGCTCCCGAGGGCGCCGACACCCCCGTGTTCGACATCACGTTCCTCGGTGTCGGTCCCGACGGTCACATCGCCTCGCTCTTCCCTCACCGCAGTGGAATCCAGGTGACCGACGCGACCGTCATCCCCGTGCGCAACTCGCCGAAACCGCCGCCCGAGCGACTCAGCCTCACGCGACCGGTGCTCAACGCATCGGACCGCATCTGGCTCGTGCTCGCCGGTGCCGACAAGGCCTCAGCGCTCGGCCTCGCCCTCGCGGGTGCGAGCCGTGACGAGGTTCCCGTCGCGGGCATCAAGGGACGCCGTCGCACGGTCTTCTTCGTCGACCGCGAGGCGGCCGCCGAAGTTCCCGAGCGCCTCATCAGCCCGGACTACTAGACCGATACAGCGCATCAACGCTGAAGGCCCGAGACCACATGGTCTCGGGCCTTCGCCGTTCGAGCCGGAGCTCGAGCTGATGTTCTTGTCAGTCCTTGGGCGCCTGACCGCGACGCTCGCGAAGCTGCTGGAGTGCGTCTTCGAGGAGCGAGACGCCCTCCTCTTCGGTGCGACGTTCTTTCACGTACGCGAGGTGCGTCTTGTACGGCTCGGCCTTCGCGAGCGAGGGCGGGTTCTCCTTGTCGCGACCGGCGGGAAGGCCGGACTGCGGCGAGTCGATCGTCTCGGGGATCTCTTCGTCGGGAAGGTTCGCCGCGAAGTAGCGGACCGTCTCGTTGCCGAGCGCGTCCCAGTAGCTGATCGCTACGCGGTCAGCGTGGAATCCACGATCCTGCTCGCCCATGGGGCCGGCGCCGACGCGCGAGCCACGGATTGCACTGTTACCTGAAGCCATGATCCGCTCCCGTTCAGACGGCGACGTCGAACTTGGTGATGATGCCGAGCACGATGATGCACGTCACCCACACGAGTCCGAGGATGACCGTGATGCGATTGAGGTTGCGCTCAGCGACGCCGGATGCACCGAGGTTGGACGTGACGCCTCCGCCGAACATGTCGGAGAGACCACCGCCGCGACCCTTGTGCAACAGGATGAGCAGAGTGAGCAGGAGGCTCGTGAGTCCGAGCAGCACCTGCAATACGACCTGGAGAATCTCCACCGGTTACCTTTCTCTGCGCACCACGAACGTCGGTGCGACCTCAATGAGTATAGCCGCGACGAACCCTTCGGTCCGTCAGACTCCCACGTGCTTCTGGAAACGGACGATGCTCGAGAACTCGTCGAGATCGAGGCTCGCGCCGCCGATGAGTGCGCCATCGACGTTCGGCTCACGCATGAAGCCGGCGATGTTGGCCGCCTTCACCGAACCGCCGTAGAGGATGCGCGTCGCGGCAGCCGCGTCGGCGCCGAGGATCTCGGCGATGACCGGGCGCAGAGCCGCGGCGACCTGCTCGGCCTGCTCGGGCGTCGCCGCCTGACCGGAACCGATTGCCCACACGGGCTCGTAGGCGACGACGATCTCCGAGCCTTCGGCGAGGCCGTCGAGGGCCGCGCGCAGCTGTGCCACGGGCACAGCGCTCGGGCCGTGCTTCTCGAGGTCTTCCGCCGTCTCGCCGACGCAGACGACCGGAACGAGTCCGTGACGGAGGGCCGCCTTCGTCTTCGCGGCGACGACCTCGTCGGTCTCACCGTGCAGCGTGCGGCGCTCGGAGTGACCGATGATGACGTACGTGCAGTCGAGCTGAGCGAGGAACGCACCCGAGATCTCGCCCGTGTAGGCACCCGAATCGTGGACGGACAGGTCCTGCGCGCCGAAGGCGATCGGGAGCTTGTCGGCCGAGACGAGCGTCTGCACGGAGCGCAGGTCGGTGTAAGGCGGGAAGACGGCGACCTCTGCCGAGTCGAAGTCGTGCTTCGCGTCGGCCAGGCTCCAGGCGAGCTTCTGCACGAAGGCGATCGCCTGCAGGTGGTCGAGGTTCATCTTCCAGTTTCCCGCGAGAAGCGGGGTGCGGCCGTTCACAGCCATCCGAGGACCTCCAGTCCGGGAAGTTTCTTGCCCTCGAGGAACTCGAGGCTGGCCCCACCTCCGGTGGAGATGTGGCCGAACTGCTCGTCGGTGAACCCGAGCGCACGAACGGCGGCGGCGGAGTCGCCACCACCCACGACGCTCAGCCCATCGACCTGCGTGAGTGCCTCGGCGACCGTGCGCGTACCCGCCGCGAACGGAGCGAGCTCGAACACGCCCATCGGGCCGTTCCAGAACACGGTCTTCGAACCACGGATGACCTCGGCGAAGCGCGCTGCGGTCTCCGGGCCGATGTCGAGGCCGAGCCCGGCGGAGCCGAACGGGGTCTCTTCGATCGAGTCGGCGGCCGTCACCACGTGGGCGGCGTCACCGCCGAACTTCTCGGCCACCACGACATCCGTCGGGAGGACGATGTCGACGCCCAGGCGCTCGGCCTCGGCGAGGTAACCCCGCACGGTCTCGATCTGGTCGGCCTCGAGCAGGCTCGACCCGACCTTGTGGCCGAGGGCCGCGAGGAAGGTGAAGAGCATGCCGCCGCCGATGAGGAGCGAGTCGACCCGCGGGAGGAGGTGACCGATGACACCGAGCTTGTCGGAGACCTTCGAGCCGCCGAGGACGACCGCGTAGGGGCGCTCGGGGGTCTCGGTCAGTCGGTCGAGCACCTCGAGCTCGGCGGCGATCAGCAGACCGGCCGCGCTCGGGCGGAGCTTCTCGAGCTCGAAGACGCTCGCCTGCTTGCGGTGGACGACACCGAAGCCGTCGGAGACGACGGCGTCGGCGAACTCGGCGAGCTGCGCGGCGAACGCCTCGCGCTCGGACGCGTCCTTGCTCGTCTCGGCCGCGTTGAAGCGCAGGTTCTCGAGGACGGCGACGTCACCGTCGGTGAGGGCGGAGACCACGCGTGCCGCGTCGTCGCCGACCGTGTCAGTCGCGAAGGCGACCTCGCGGCCGAGCAGCTCACCGAGACGGTGAGCTGCCGGCGCGAGGCTGTAGCGCTCGTCGGGGGTGCCGTCGGGGCGGCCGAGGTGAGAGATCACCACGACGCGGGCACCCTGCTCGACGAGCGCGGTGATGGTCGGTACGGAGGCCCGCACACGACCGTCGTCGGTGATCACGCCGTCCTTCAGAGGGACGTTCAGATCGCACCGGACGACGACGCGCTTGCCCGCGAGCGATCCGAGGGAGTCAATCGTGCGCAGAGCCATTCCGTTGCCGCTCAGAGACGTTCGGCGACGTACTCGGTCAGGTCGACGAGACGGTTGGAGTAGCCCCACTCGTTGTCGTACCAGGCCGAGACCTTGACCAGGTTGCCGCTGACGTTGGTCAGCTCGGCGTCGAAGATCGACGAGTGCGGGTTGCCCTGGATGTCGCTCGAGACGATCGGGTCCTCGGTGTACTGCAGGTAGCCGGCGAGGCGGCCGTCGGCTGCAGCAGCCTTGTACTCGGCGTTGATCTGCTCGGCCGTGAGGCCCTCGGTCGGCGTCACGATGGTGAGGTCGACGATCGAGCCGGTGGGGACGGGCACGCGGTACGACGAGCCGCTGAGCTTGCCGTTGAGCTCGGGCAGCACGTGGCCGATGGCCTTGGCTGCACCGGTCGACGCGGGGACGATGTTGATCGCAGCGCCACGGGCACGACGGAGGTCGCTGTGCGGGCCGTCCTGCAGGTTCTGGTCGGCGGTGTACGCGTGAGCGGTCATCATGAAGCCGCGCTCGATGCCGAAGGCGTCGTTGAAGACCTTCGCGAGGGGCGCGAGGCAGTTCGTGGTGCACGACGCGTTCGAGATGATGACGTCGGTCTCGGGGTTGTAGTCGCCCTCGTTGACGCCCATGACGATGGTGACGTCGTCACCGGTCGCGGGAGCGGAGATGAGGACCTTCTTGGCGCCGCCGGCGATGTGCTTCTTGGCGTCATCCGCCTTGGTGAAGCGACCCGTCGACTCGATGACGATGTCGACGCCGTACTCGCCCCACGGGAGGTTGGCGGGGTCGCGCTCGGCGAAGACCTTGATCTTGCGGTCGCCGACCGTGATCGAGTCGTCGTCGTAGGAGACCTCTTCGGTCAGCGGTCCGCTGACGGAGTCGTACTTGAGGAGGTGAGCGAGCGTCTTGTTGTCGGTGAGGTCGTTCACCGCCACGATTTCGAGGTCTGCACCCTGCGCGAGAGCCGCGCGGAGGTAGTTGCGACCAATGCGGCCGAAGCCGTTGATTCCGATCTTTACGGACACGGATTACTCCTGTTTCTGGGGCGCGGTGACGCGCATACTGGGGATGAACACGAACGGACTGCGGTGTCCCCGGACGGCGTCCAGGGACACCATCCGCTAAGACAGTAGCAGCAGGCCGGAGGTCTTCTCGCGAGCGACGGAGAAGCGCTCCTGAACGTTCGCCCAGTCGACGATGTTCCAGAAGGCCTTGACGTAGTCGGCGCGCACGTTCTTGTAGTCGAGGTAGTAGGCGTGCTCCCAGACGTCGAGCATGAGCAGCGGCACGATGCCGGCGGGGAAGTTGGCCTGCTGGTCGAAGAACTGCACGATGATGAGGCGTTCGCCGATGGAGTCCCAGGCGAGGACGGCCCAGCCGGAGCCCTGGACGCCGAGCGCCGTCGCCGTGAAGTGGGCCTGGAACTTGTCGAACGAACCGAAGTGGTCGTCGATCGCCGACTCGAGGTCGCCGGTCGGCTTGTCTCCGCCGTTCGGCGAGAGGTTCGTCCAGAAGATCGAGTGGTTGACGTGACCGCCGAGATTGAACGCGAGGTCCTTCTCGAGCTTGTTCACGTTGGCGAGGTTGCCCGAGTCGCGAGCTTCGGCGAGCTGAGCGATCGCCGTGTTCGCGCCGGTCACGTACGCCTGGTGGTGCTTGGAGTGGTGCAACTCCATGATCGTCGCGCTGATACTCGGCTCGAGCGCCGAGTAGTCGTAGGCGAGGGACGGGAGGGTGTAATCAGCCATTGCTTTTCTCCTTGTCAAGTGCCGGAGCACATCAGTGCCGTGCTTCGAGCGACTCTGTCGAGTCTAGTGAAGACAACACATTCGAGCCTGATTGCTTCCCCGCGCTACACGTCGTCGAGGTCAGGCGGAAGGTTCGCGTCGGTGCCGGGGACACCGGTCTCGACGGCCTTCTTGTCGGCCATCGCGAGCAGTCGGCGGATGCGTCCCGCGACGGCGTCCTTCGTCATGGGCGGATCGGCGTGGTGACCGAGCTCGTCGAGGCTCGACTCGCGGAATCGCAATCGCAGGTCGCCCGCGTAGCGCAGGTGTTCGGGCACGTCGTCGCCGAGGATCTCAAGCGCACGCTCGACCCGCGCGCACGCCGCGACCGCGGCCTGCGCCGAGCGGCGGAGGTTGGCGTCGTCGAAGTTCACGAGTCGGTTCGCGGTCGCCCGCACCTCGCGGCGCTGACGCAGCTCTTCCCAGTTCCTGACGGTCGCCGTGGCGCCCATGTGCGCGAGCATCGCGCTGATCGCTTCACCGTCACGGATGACGACACGGTGCACCGCGCGCACTTCGCGCGCCTTCGCCGAGACGCCCAGGCGGCCCGCCGCACCCACGAGCGCCATCGCCGTCTCGTTGCCGGGGCACGTGATCTCGAGCGCTGCCGAGCGGCCGGGATCGGTCAGACTCCCCCGCGCCAGGAATGCGCCGCGCCAGATCGCCGCGACGTCCTCGCGCGAACCCGTCGTGAGCTTGTTCGGGAGGCCGCGCACGGGGCGACGACGAGCGTCGAGCAGTCCGGTCTGGCGGGCGAGGGTCTCGCCGCCGTCGAGGACACGCACGAGGTACTGCGGCGTGCGACGGAGCCCCGACGCCGAGATCACCGAGACGTCGGCACGGATGCCGTAGATCTCGGCGATGTCCCGCGTCACGCGCTTCGCGAGTGCCGGCGAGTCGAGTTCGGCCTCGATCGCGATGCGATTCGAGATGATGTGCAGTCCTCCGGCGAACCTCAGAATCGTCGCGAGTTCTGCCGCGCGAGCCGTCGTGCGGCCTTCGGCCAGGCGCGCCAGCTCTTCCTTCACCTCAGCGGTCAGTGCCACTCAATCATCCATTCGTTCTGTCGACGCCCACACGACACTCGGTCGGGGCGACGTTCATTCGCGACCGACGTCGCGATGCTTGATGCTCACGATCGCACCCGGAAGGGCAGCGATCTTGTCCTGGAGCGCACGGGCGACGGCGACCGAGCGGTGCTTCCCGCCCGTGCACCCGACGGCGATCGTCACGTGACGCTTGTTCTCACGCTGATAGCCGGCGAGCACGGGCTCGAGAGCACGAGCATAGTCGTCGACGAACTCGCGCGCTCCCTGCTGGCCGAGGACGTAGTCGGAGACCGCGTCGTCGAGCCCCGTCAACGACTTGAGTTCCTCGACCCAGAACGGATTCGGCAGGAACCGCGCGTCGGCGACGAGGTCGGCGTCGGTGGGCAGTCCGTACTTGAACCCGAACGTCAGGAGCGTGACGCTCACGCCCGCGGTCGACTCGTGGGCGAAGCTCTCGGTCGTGATGGTCGCGAGCTGGTGGATGTTGAGGTCGGACGTATCGATGACGAGATCGCTCATCTCGCGGATCTCGGCCATCCGCGCGCGTTCGGCGACGATGCCGTCGAGGATCGTTCCATCGCCCTGGAGCGGGTGGGGGCGACGCACCGACTCGAAGCGACGCACGAGCGCGGCATCCGTCGCGTCGAGGAAGACGACGCGGACGTCGAATCCGTTGCGCAAGCCCTGAATGATGTCGCGGAGTTCGTAGAAGAAGTCGCGGCCGCGGATGTCGACGATCGCCGCGATGCGCGGAAGCGTCGCTCCCGCGCGCTCGACGAGCTCGCTCAGCGGTCGGAGCATCTGCGGCGGGAGGTTGTCGACGACGTACCAGCCGAGGTCTTCGAGGGCGT
The DNA here is from genome assembly GCF_013407835.1 of Agromyces atrinae. NCBI lineage: Bacteria > Bacillati > Actinomycetota > Actinomycetes > Micrococcales > Microbacteriaceae > Agromyces > Agromyces atrinae. The sequence continues at coordinate 785,085 of NZ_JACCBI010000001.1, forward strand.
TGCCGACCGTCGAGCGCCCGGCACCCGACATGCCCGTCACGATGAGCATCTCGCGCTCGTCGGGCGTCGTCTCGCCGTCGTCGTTCGCGGATCCGATCGTCTCGGGTTCGTCCGTCATCGTCTTCGGAGCCCCTTCCGCGTCCACTCCCCCCAGCCTATCGAGCCGCGGCGGCGCCGTCGCGCAGATGAGCGTGGATCGCAGTCGCGAGGGCGGGACCGACACCGCGGACCTCGGCGATGTCGTCGACGGATGCCTGCTTGAGCCGCGACACCGACCCGAAGTAACGCAGAAGCTCCTTCACGCGTGCCGGGCCGAGACCGGGGATCTCGGCGAGGATCGTCGAGATGTCGCGCTTCCGCCGTGATCGCTGGTGCACGATCGCGAAACGGTGGGCCTCGTCGCGGATGCGCTGGAAAAGGAACAGGGCTTCGCTGTTGCGCGGGAAGATCACCGGGTAGTCGGAGTCGGGCAGCCAGATCTCCTCGAGCCGCTTCGCGATGCCGCAGAGGGCGATGTCGGTCACGCCGGCTTCGGCGAGAGCGCGCGCCGCCGCCGCGACCTGCGGCTGCCCGCCGTCGACGATCAGAAGGTTCGGTCGGTACGCGAATCGCTTGCGCTGGACGACGACGCCATCGGCATCGGGTTCGGGCTCGGCCTCCTCGTCGATCACCATGCGCGCGAGTCGCCGCGTCATCACCTGATGGATCGAGTCGGTGTCATCCGTCGACTGGGGAATCGTGAACCGTCGGTACTCGTCCTTCCGCGGAAGACCGTCTTCGAAGACCACCATGGACGCCACGATGTTGGTGCCGCTCAGGTGAGAGACGTCGAAGCACTCCATCCGGAGCGGCGCCTCGGTCATGCCGAGCGCGCTCTGGATGTCTTCGAGAGCGCGTGACCGGGCGGTGAAGTCGGCGCTCCTCCGCGTCTTGTAGAGGATGAGCGCGCCCTTGGCGTTCTGCGTCGCGGTCGCGAGGAGCGCGGCCTTCTCGCCGCGCTGAGCGACACGGATGCGCACCCGGCGTCGCCCCACCCCGCTCAGCCAGTCTTCGAGCGCGGCCGCGTCGTCGGGGAGCTCGGGCACGACGATCTCGGTCGGCGGCGATTCGTCGGTGCCGTACGCGTTCTGCAGCACCGAGTCGACGAGGTCGCCGAGCGGGACGTCGAGCTCCTTGTCGACGGTCCACGCGCGCACACCGCGGATGCGACCGCCGCGGACGATGAACTGCTGGACCGCCGCCGCGAGCTCGTCGTGCTCGATGCCGAACAGGTCGATGTCGACCGAGTCGCGCAGCACCACGGCGCTCTTCTCGAAGAACGCCTGCGCGGCCTGCACCTGATCGCGACGCTTCGCCGCGAGCTCGTACTCCTGGCGCGCGGCGGCCTCGTTCATCTCGCGCGTGAGATCGGTGACGATCCGTCGATCCTGGCTCTGCATGAACGAGACGAAGCGGTCGACGACCGCACGGTGCTCGGCGATCGTGACCTTGCCGGAGCACGGCCCGAAGCAGCGACCGATCTGGCCGAGGAAGCACGGCTTTCCCGACTGCATCGCCCGCTTGTAGTCGGAGTCCTTGCACGCGCGCATCGGGAAGAGCGCACGCAGCGTGTCGATCGTCTCGTGCACCGCCCAGACCTTCGGGTACGGACCGAAGTACCGCGCACCGGGGATGCCGCGTCGACGCGTGACGAGCGCACGGGGCGCTTCATCGGCGAGGGTGACGGCGAGGTACGGGTAGGACTTGTCGTCCTTGAACTGCACGTTGAACGGCGGGTCGAACTCGTTGATCCAGGTGAACTCGAGTTGGAGTGCCTCGACCTCGGTGCCGACCACCGTCCACTCGACGCTCGACGCCGTCGTGACCATGCGTCGGGTGCGCTCGTGCAGGGTGCGGAGCGGTGCGAAGTAGTTGCTGAGCCGGGCCCGGAGGTTCTTCGCCTTGCCGACGTAGAGCACCCGGCCGCCGTCGTCACGGAACCGGTAGACGCCCGGAGTCGTCGGAATCTCACCGGCCTTCGGCCGGTAGCTCACCGTCTGCGACATGTGCCGACCCGTGACCTCAGCTCGCCGCGACGGCGCGCGAGGGTACGGCGTCGTCGAGGATCTCGCGGAGGAACCGGCCCGTGTGGCTCGCCTCGACGTCGGCGATCTGCTCGGGCGTGCCCGTCGCGATGACCTGTCCGCCGCCCGAACCGCCCTCGGGTCCGATGTCGATGACCCAGTCGGCCGACTTGATGACGTCGAGGCTGTGCTCGATGACGATGACGGAGTTGCCCTTGTCGACGAGCTTGCCGAGCACCTTCAGCAGCTTCTGGACGTCTTCGAAGTGGAGACCCGTCGTCGGCTCGTCGAGCACGTAGATGCTTCGACCGTTCGACCGGCGCTGGAGCTCGGTCGCGAGCTTCACGCGCTGCGCCTCGCCGCCCGAGAGCGTCGTCCCGCTCTGACCGAGCTTGACGTAGCCGAGCCCCACATCGACGAGCGTCTTGAGGTAGCGGTGGATCGCGGAGATCGGCTCGAAGAAGTCGGCCGCCTCACTGATCGGCATGTCGAGGACTTCGGCGATGTTCTTGCCCTTGTAGTGCACCTGCAGGGTCTCGCGGTTGTAGCGCTGGCCGCCGCAGACCTCGCACGCGACGTACACGTCGGGCAGGAAGTTCATCTCGATCTTGATCGTTCCGTCGCCCGAACACGCCTCGCAGCGGCCGCCCTTGACGTTGAAGCTGAAGCGACCCGGAAGGTAGCCACGCGCCTTCGCCTCGTTCGTCTCGGAGAAGAGCGTGCGGATTCGGTCGAAGACGCCGGTGTAGGTGGCGGGGTTCGAGCGCGGCGTGCGCCCGATGGGCGCCTGGTCGACGTGCACGACCTTGTCGAGGTTGTCGAGTCCGATGACGCGCTTGTGCTTGCCGGGCACCTTGCGGGCACCGTTCAGTCGGTTGGCGAGCACTCGGTAGAGGATGTCGTTGACGAGCGACGACTTGCCGGAGCCGCTCACCCCTGTGACCGCCGTGAGCGTGCCGAGCGGGAACTTCACGTCGATGCCGCGCAGGTTGTTCGCCGCAGCCCCCTGCACCTCGATCTGACGCTTCGGGTCGACGGGTCGGCGCTTCGTCGGCACCGCGATCTCGCGGCGACCGGCGAGGTAGTCGCCGGTGATCGACTCGGGGTTCGCCAGGAGGTCGTCGTAGTTGCCCGAGTGGACGACCCGGCCTCCCCCGACACCGGCGCCGGGGCCGATGTCGACGATCCAGTCGGCCGTGCGGATGGTGTCTTCGTCGTGCTCGACGACGATGAGCGTGTTGCCGAGGTCGCGGAGTGCGATGAGCGTCTCGATGAGGCGTCGGTTGTCGCGCTGGTGCAGACCGATGCTCGGCTCGTCGAGGACGTAGAGCACGCCGGTGAGGCCCGAACCGATCTGGGTGGCCAATCGGATGCGCTGCGCCTCACCGCCCGAGAGGGTCGCCGCGGCGCGGGCGAGGTTCAGGTAGCTGAGGCCGACGCGGATGAGGAAGTCGAGGCGCAGCTTGATCTCGCGGAGGACCTGCGCGGCGATCTTGACCTCACGGTCGGAGAGCTCGAGGAGGTCCATGAAATCGCGTGCGTCGGTGAGGCTGAGCTCGCAGACGTCGGCGATGCTCTGGTCGTGCACGTGCACCGCGAGCACCTCGGGCTTGAGGCGCTTGCCGTCGCACACGTGGCAGGGAACCTCGCGCAGGTACTCCGACCAACGCGCACGCTGCACGTCGGTCTCGGCCTGCAGGTACTGACGCTCGATGTAGGGCACGACGCCTTCGAAGCCGGAGGTGTAACTCATCTCGCGGCCGTAACGGTTGCGCCACTTGACGCGCACCTCGAAGTTCTCGCCGTGGAGCACGGCCCGGCGCACGTCGTCGCTGAGTTCGGCCCACGGCGTCGAGAGTGAGAAGTCGAGATCGCGCGCGAGACCCTCGAGGAGCTTCTCGTAATACTGGTAGAGGCCCTTGCCCTGCGTCGTCCACGGCAGGATGACGCCCTGATCGATGCTCAGCTCGGGATCGCCGAGCAGCAACTCGTCGTCGACCGACATGCGGGTGCCGAGGCCCGAGCACTCGGGGCACGCGCCGAAGGGAGCGTTGAACGAGAAGGTGCGCGGCTCGATCTCGGTCAGCTGGATGGGGTGCTGGTTGGGGCACGAGAGCTTCTCGGAGAACGTCGCGTACGCCTCGTCGCCCTCGAGGTCGACGAAGTTCACCCGCACGAGGCCGTCGGTGAGCCGCAGCGCCGTCTCGAGGGAGTCGGTGAGTCGACCGAGGATGTCGGGGCCGGCGACGAGACGGTCGACCACGACGGAGATGTCGTGCTTGACCTGCTTCTTGAGCGTCGGCGGAGCCGAGAGCTGGATGACCTCGCCGTCGACGACCGCACGCGAGAAGCCCTGAGCCGCGAGCTCCTTGAAGAAGTCGACGAACTCGCCCTTCTTCTGCGAGACGACGGGGCTCAGCACCTGGTACCGCGTGCCCTCGTCGAGCTCCATGAGCTGGTCGGCGATCTGCTGCACCGTCTGACGCTGGATGCGCTCACCGCACACGGGACAGTGCGGGACACCGATGCGCGCCCAGAGCAGACGCATGTAGTCGTAGATCTCGGTGATCGTTCCGACGGTCGAGCGCGGGTTGCGGTTCGTCGACTTCTGGTCGATCGAGACGGCGGGGCTCAGACCCTCGATGAAATCGACGTCGGGGCGATCGACCTGACCGAGGAACTGGCGGGCGTACGCCGAGAGCGACTCGACGTAGCGACGCTGGCCCTCGGCGAAGATCGTGTCGAATGCGAGCGACGACTTTCCCGAGCCGGAGAGGCCGGTGAAGACGACGAGCGCGTCACGCGGGATCTCGACGTCGACGTTCTGAAGGTTGTGGACGCGGGCACCGCGAACGCTCAAATGCGCTTGGGTTTCTAGGCGGGATACAGGCACTCTGAGAGTCTATGCAGCACCTCTGACACTCTCCCCCGAACGCCTCTGCTGAGAGCGAACGATCAGCGCTCCGGACGCCTAACCGAGGTGTCCGGCCTTCTCCATCTGCCGCAGCTCGCGCTTCAGGTCGCCGAGTTCGTCGCGCAGTCGCGCCGCGAGTTCGAACTTCAACTCACCCGCCGCTTCGAGCATCTGCTGGTTGAGATCGGCGATGAGCGACTCGAGCTCGTTCGCACCGGCCGCCGCGATCCCCTCGCGCCGGAGGTTCGGAACAGGAGACTTCTTCCGCGACTCACGATCGGCGAGGAGCGCGGCGGTATCGGCCTCTTCTCGGGCGAGGACATCGGTGATGTCGGCGATGCGCTTCCGCAACGGCGTCGGATCGATACCGTTGATGGTGTTGTACTCGACCTGCTTCTCACGGCGACGCGTCGTCTCCTCGATCGCCCGACTCATCGAATCGGTCATCACATCGGCGTACATGTGGACCTCGCCGGAGACGTTACGGGCGGCGCGACCGATCGTCTGGATGAGCGACGTCGACGAACGGAGGAAGCCCTCCTTGTCGGCGTCGAGGATCGCGACGAGCGACACCTCGGGAAGGTCGAGTCCCTCGCGCAGGAGGTTGATGCCGACGAGGACGTCGTAGATGCCGGCGCGGAGCTCGGTCAGGAGTTCGACGCGGCGGAGGGTGTCGACGTCGGAGTGCAGGTAGCGCACCCTCACACCCGCCTCGGTGAGGAAGTCGGTGAGTTCCTCGGCCATGCGCTTCGTGAGCGTCGTCACGAGCACGCGTTCGTTGCGATCGACGCGCAGTCGGATCTGTTCGAGCAGGTCGTCGATCTGCCCCTTGCTCGGCTTGACGACGATCTGCGGGTCGACGAGGCCCGTCGGGCGGATGATCTGCTCGACGACGCCGTCGGCGATCCCCATCTCGTACTTGCCGGGCGTTGCCGACAGGTAGACGGTCTGACCGACGCGCGCCTTGAACTCGTCCCACTTGAGCGGGCGGTTGTCGAGCGCGCTCGGCAGGCGGAAGCCGTGCTCGACCAGGGTGCGCTTGCGCGACGAGTCGCCCTCGTACATCGCCCCGATCTGGGGAACGGTGACATGGGACTCGTCGATGACGACGAGGAAGTCGTCGGCGAAATAGTCGAGCAGGCAGTGCGGCGCCTCACCGGGAGCCCGCGCGTCGATGTGCCGGGAGTAGTTCTCGATACCGGAGCAGAAGCCGATCTGCTCCATCATCTCGAGGTCGAACGTCGTCCGCATGCGGAGGCGCTGGGCCTCGAGGAGCTTGCCATCGCGTTCGAGCTCGGCGAGGCGCTCCTCGAGCTCGGTTCGGATGGTGCCGATCGCTCGCTGCATGACCTCGGTGCTCGCGACGTAGTGCGAACCCGGGAAGACGGGAATGGCGTCGAGTTTCTGCACGATGTCGCCGGTCAGCGGGTGAAGCGTGTACAGCGCCTCGATCTCGTCGCCGAACATCTCGATGCGAATGGCGAGCTCTTCGTAGACGGGGATGATCTCGATGGTGTCTCCGCGTACGCGGAAGGTGCCTCGCGAGAAGTCGACGTCGTTGCGCTGGTACTGCATCGACACGAACTTACGGATGAGCCAATCACGATCGACGCGCTGCCCCACCTGCAGGGGCATCATCGCCCCGAGATACTCTTCCGGCGTACCGAGGCCGTAGATGCACGAGACCGTCGAGACGACGACGACGTCGCGACGGCTGAGCAGCGAGTTCGTCGTCGAGTGGCGGAGCCGCTCGACCTCTGAGTTGATCGACGAGTCCTTCTCGATGAACGTATCGGTCTGAGGCACGTACGCCTCGGGCTGGTAGTAGTCGTAGTACGAGACGAAGTACTCGACGGCGTTGTTCGGCAGTAACTCGCGGAACTCGTTGGCCAGCTGGGCCGCGAGCGTCTTGTTGTGCGCGAGCACGAGGGTCGGCCGTTGCACCTGTTCGATGAGCCAGGCCGTCGTCGCCGACTTACCCGTTCCCGTCGCGCCGAGGAGGACGACATCGGTCTCGCCCGCATTGATGCGTGCGGCCAGGTCGGCGATGGCCGTGGGCTGGTCACCGCTCGGGGTGTACTCGCTGACGACTTCGAAGGGTCGCACCGATCGCGTGGCTTGCATGGGGTTCAGTCTAGATTCGACCTCTGACATGCCCGCCGGCGTTCACCGTCGGCGTAGCGGCGGCGCCTCAGCGCGCCGCGATCTCCTCACGCACACGACCCCAGACGGCGTCGACCTGGCTCATGGTCTTCGCGATCGAACCGCTCGTATCGATGACGACGTCGGCGATCGCACGCCGCTCCTCGTCGGTGGCTTGCGATTCGACCCGGGCATCGGCGTGGACGGGATCGAGACCGCGCTCGTCGACGAGCCGTGCGATGCGCGTCTTCTTCGGAGCCTCCGTGACGATGACGAGGTCGAACGGTTCGTCCGCCCGCCCCGACTCGACGAGGAGCGGGATGTCGTGGACGATGATCGCCGCGGGGTTCGCTGCGACGGCCTCGGCCCGAAGCCTCGCGCCGAGCTCCTTGACGGCCGGGTGCACGATCGCATTCAGCGTCCGACGCGCCTCGTCGTCGTGGAAGATACGCGCACCGAGCGCTTCTCGGTCGAGCGTTCCGTCCGGGCGCAGCACCTCGGGACCGAATGCCTCGCGAATTGCGGCGAGTCCCGGCGTGCCCGGCTCGACCACGCGCCGGGCGAGAACGTCCGAATCGATCAAGACCGCACCGTGCTCGACGAGACGACGGGCGACCGTCGACTTTCCCGAGGCGATTCCGCCGGTCAGCGCGATGACGTACATGTCGCTCACTCTATCCGTGCGAGACTCGAAGCGACCGGAACCCCCACGAAGGAGGCGCCACGTGCTCGAGATTCTGACGGGAACAGGGCTCGCTTTCGCGGCCGGACTCAACGCCTGGATCCCGCTCCTGCTCATCGGGGCGCTCGATCGGTTCACGGGGCTCATCGAGCTCCCGGCGGGGTGGGCGTGGCTGTCGAACGAGTGGGTGCTCGTCATCCTCGCCGCGCTCCTCGTGATCGAGTTCGTCGCCGACAAGGTGCCCGGCGTCGATTCCGTCAACGACGTCATCCAGACCGTCATCCGGCCCACCTCGGGTGGACTCGCGTTCGGCTCGGGTTCCGCCTCGACGACCGTCGCGGTCACCGACCCCGCGGCGTTCTTCTCGTCGAACCAGTGGGTGCCCGTCGTCGCGGGGATCGTCATCGCCCTGCTCGTGCACCTCGCGAAGTCGTCGATCCGGCCCCTCATCACCGCGACGACGGCCGGTCTCGGCGGACCGGTGGCGAGCGTCGTCGAAGACCTCGGCAGCATCGCGATGTCGCTGTTCGCGATCATCCTCCCCGTGCTCGTGATCATCGGCATCGCGGGCAGCATCGTCGGCGTCATCCTGATCGCCCGTCGCCTGCTCCGGAAACGCAGAAGGCCGAGCCCCGAGGGGCCCGGCCTTCCGGTGTCGACGAGCGACTAGTTGTTGCTGGAGAGCTTCTCGCGCAGAGCGGCGAGCGACTCGTCGTCGGCGAGCGTGCCGGCTCCGGCGCTCTCGCTCGTGAACGAGCTGGAGCCCGCGAACGAGTCGTCAGCGGCTGCAGCGAGCGAAGCCGAAGCGACCTGCTTCTTGTGCGACTCCCAACGAGCCTGGGCGGCAGCGTAGTCCTGCTCCCACTTCTCGCGCTGGGCGTCGAAGCCCTCGCGCCACTCGTTGGTCTCGGGGTCGAAGCCCTCAGGGTACTTGTAGTTGCCCTGCTCGTCGTACTCGGTCAGCATGCCGTAGAGCGCCGGGTCGAACTCGGTGCCCTCGGGGTCGACACCCTCGTTGGCCTGCTTGAGCGAGAGCGAGATGCGGCGACGCTCGAGGTCGATGTCGATGACCTTCACGAACACTTCCTCGCCCACCGAGACGACCTGCTCGGCCAGCTCGACGTGCTTGCCCGAGAGCTCCGAGATGTGCACGAGGCCCTCGATGCCGTCGGCGACGCGAACGAACGCGCCGAACGGGACGAGCTTCGTGACCTTACCCGGTGCGACCTGTCCGATCGCGTGCGTGCGGGCGAAGACCTGCCAGGGGTCTTCCTGCGTGGCCTTGAGCGAGAGCGAGACGCGCTCGCGGTCGAGCTCGACGGAGAGAACCTCGACGGTGACCTCCTGGCCGACCTCGACGACCTCGCTGGCGTGCTCGATGTGCTTCCACGAGAGCTCGGAGACGTGAACGAGGCCGTCCACTCCACCGAGGTCGACGAACGCACCGAAGTTGACGATCGACGAGATGACACCCTTGCGGATCTGGCCCGGGTGCAGGTTCGCGAGGAACGTCGAACGCGACTCGGACTGAGTCTGCTCGAGGAGCGCACGGCGCGAGAGCACGACGTTGTTGCGGTTCTTGTCGAGCTCGAGGATCTTCGCCTCGATCTCCTGGCCGAGGTACGGCGTGAGGTCGCGAACGCGGCGGAGCTCGATGAGCGAAGCCGGGAGGAAGCCGCGGAGGCCGATGTCGACGATCAGACCGCCCTTGACGACCTCGATGACCGAACCGGTCACGACGCCATCGGCTTCCTTGATCTTCTCGACGTCGCCCCACGCACGCTCGTACTGAGCGCGCTTCTTCGACAGGATGAGTCGGCCTTCCTTGTCCTCCTTCTGGAGAACGAGGGCCTCGACGGAGTCGCCGACGTTGACGACCTCGCTGGGGTCGACGTCGTGCTTGATGGAAAGCTCGCGGGAGGGGATAACACCCTCGGTCTTGTAGCCGACGTCGAGGAGGACCTCGTCGCGGTCGATCTTCACGACGGTGCCCTCGATGAGGTCTCCGTCGTTGAAGAACTTCAGAGTCTTTTCGACCGCGGCAAGGAAGTCTTCAGCAGAGCCGATGTCGTTGATCGCGACCTGCTTGGGTGCCTTGGTCGTTACGGTTGTCATTGAGTAAATACTCCAGTATGGACATTTTCGGGCCTCGCGCGGCGGTGGTGATGAGTGATTGTCCGCGAGAGGCATGCGGATAGGACGTCACAAAAGTGACTCTCAATCCTAGCTCTTTCGAAGGATCGACCGCAACGCCGGTTCGAGGCTCGGATGACGGAAGCGGTAGCCCTCCGCGAGGAGCCGCTCGGGGGCGACCCAGCGGCTCTTGAGCACAAGTTCCGTCTCGGTGCGGATGACGGCCGAACCGATCTCGAGCATCCACCGCCGCGCCGGCAGCCCGATCGGCACACCGAGCACTCGGCGCACCGTCGACATGAGTCCGCGCGAGTCGGACGCCTCCGGAGCCGCGACGTTCAACACCCCGCTCAGCTCGGGCGACGCGTGGGCGAAGCGGACGATGTCGATGACGTCGTCGATGTGCACCCAGCTGAATCGTTGACGCCCGCCGCGCGCCGCGAACGCGTGGTACGTGCCGGCCCGGCGGCGAGCCGCCGTGTTCGGCCACCGTCCGTCGAGCTGCGCCCCGCCGAGGCCGAAGCGCGCGAGTCGCGCGAGCGGGACGAGCGCGCCGAGTTCATCCAGACGCCGGGAGGCTCGGCGCTCCGCCGTACCGCGTCGGAGAGCTGCCGCGTCGTCTCGACGCGTGAATCGAGGATGACGGCGCGGTTCTCCGGCGTGTATCGGCAGTTGACCGTCCTGCCGGCGAGGTTCACGAGCAGATCGGCGCCGTCGACGGCGCGTACGAGGCCGTCGACGTCGGACCAGGTGACGTCGGCTCCGCCGCGACCGATCGTGGTGACCGAGTCTCCGCCCTCGCGATACGACGCCACGAGACGCCGACCGATGAAGCCGGATGCTCCGGCGAAGACGACGCACTGCATCCGTGTCATCCTCTCGACTCGATGCGGTAGTCGAAGCTCCCGCGATAGCTGTAGATGACCCCGAGTACCGGAAGTTCGACGGTGCACGCGACGACCTGCTCACCGCGATCGTCGTCGAAGCGTTCGGTGAGCGTGACTCGAGGCGCCACGAGACGCGGCAGGCGCACGCGCACGCGCCCGAGTCGGAACCCGACTCGATCGGATCGCAGCACGAGTGCCGCCCCGTCGACCGCCGCGACGAACCGAACCCGCAGGATGCCGCCGCGACCGAGATCGTCGACGAGCGCTCCCGACACATGCGCGATGCGATCGCGCATGACGGCGGTTCCCGACCGGAGATGGAACGTGCGTTCGGCGGCCACCGCAGCACGACCGGTGACGGGCGTGTTCACGACGTCGAACGCGACGCCGCGCTCGTACCCCGGGAATGCGACGCCGAATCGCGCGAGGACCGCGAGGAGCGGCCAGACCGATCGTCGCGGCGAACCGACCACATCGAACACCCCGCGACCCACACCGACATGCCCGTCGGGGATCGTCGAGAAGTAACGCCGCAGCCGTGGATGCAGGTCGTCGATGCGCGCGCCCAGCACCGCCTCATAGGGCGAGACGGCGCCGGGCGCGGACGACCGACTCAACCGAGCAGTGTCTTCTTGAGCGTGTCGAGACCGACGCCGCCGATGTCGAGCGCGCGGCGGTGGAAGTCGCGGATGTCGAAGGCGGCACCCTCGCGCGCGCGGTACTCGTCGCGGATCTGCTCCCAGATGCGCTGACCGACCTTGTACGACGGCGCCTGACCCGGCCACCCGAGGTAGCGGTTGACCTCGAAGCGCACGAACCCGTCGTTCATGTTGACGTTCTGCCCCAGGAACTCGAAGGCGTACTCGCCCGTCCACGGGCCGGAACCCTCGGGGAGCTGCTTCTCGAGGTGGACGCCGATGTCGAGCACGACGCGCGCCGCACGCAACCGCTGACCGTCGAGCATGCCGAGGCGGTCGGCGGGATCGTCGAGGTAGCCCAGCTGCTCCATGAGTCGCTCGGCGTAGAGCGCCCAGCCCTCGGCGTGGCCCGACGTACCGGCGAGCTGACGCCGCCAGGTGTTGAGCTTCGCGCGGTTGTAGACGGCCTGACCGATCTGGAGGTGGTGTCCGGGAACACCCTCGTGGTAGACCGTCGTGAGCTCGCGCCACGTGTCGAACTCGGTGACGCCCTCGGGCACCGACCACCACATGCGACCGGGCCGCGAGAAGTCGTCGGTCGGCCCGGTGTAGTAGATGCCGCCCTCTTGCGTCGGGGCGATCATGCACTCGAGCGTCCGGATCTCGTCGGGGATGTCGAACTGCGTGGCGCCGAGCTCGGCGACGGCACGGTCGCTCGTCTCCTGCATCCACTTCTGCAGGGCGTCGGTGCCGATGAGCTTCCGGCTCGTGTCGCCGTCGAGGAAGGCGATCGCCTCGGCGACTCCCCCACCCGGAACGATCTCGCGAGCGATCGACTCCTGCTCCTCGACCATGCGTGCGAGCTCCTCGATGCCCCACTCGTACGTCTCGTCGAGGTCGATCTTCGCACCGAGGAACCGACGCGACTGCAGCTCGTAGATCTCGCGGCCGACGGCGTCGCCCGGGCGGGCGGCCGGAGCCAGCTCGTTCTCGAGGAAGTCGGCGAGGACGCCGTACGCGTGCGCCGACGCCTCGGCTCCGCGGGCGAGCTCCGCCGCGAGGGCGCTCGGGAGCTCTCCTCCGTCGACGGCCGCACCCGCGACGAAGGCGCCGAAGAAGCCGTCGGGCTTCTGATTCTTGCGGGCCTGCAGCGCGACCTCGCGGACCTGGCGGATCGCCGGGGTCGTGCCCCGCTCGATGCCGAGGCGCAGGGTCTCGATGTAGCCGTCGACCGCGGCGGGCAGGTTCGACAGTCGCGACGCGATGTTCTCCCAGTCGCCGACCTCGTCGGTCGCCATGAGGTCGAAGATCTCTCGCATCTCCTGCGACGGGCTCGCGATGACGTTGAGGTCGCGCAGGTGGAGGCCGGCGTCGTCGCTCTCGACATCGAGTGCGAGTTCGCTGCGCAGGTCGGCGATCGTCACCTCGTCGACGGAGTCGACGGGAGTCGCTGCGTCGAGACGGGCGATCGTGCGCTTCGCCTCGCCGATGTAGCGTTCCTGACCCGCCGGCGAGTAGTCCCCGAACGCGCCGTCGCCCGCCGTCCGTCCGATGTAGGTTCCGAGCACGGGGCTCAGTTCGACCAGGGTGTCGACCCACTCCTCGGCGATCGTGTCGACCGGAGTGGGTTCTCTCTTCTCTGTTGCCATGAATCGAGCCTACTCACCGGCCGTACGGGCCGAGCCGTCAGTGTGCAGCGGAGTCCCAGTTGGCTCCGATACCGACCTGGACGTCGAGCGGAACCGTGAGATCGGCAGCACCGGCCATGCGAGTACGGACGATCTCCTCGAGGACGACGGCCTCGCCCGAACCGACCTCGAAGACGAGCTCGTCGTGCACCTGCATGAGCATGCGGGAGGCGAGCGAGCGCTCACGGATGTCGGTCTCGATGCCGATCATCGCGATCTTGATGATGTCGGCCGCCGAGCCCTGGATCGGCGAGTTGAGCGCTGCACGCTCGGCGTTCTCACGCAGCACGCGGTTGGGGCTGTGGAGGTCGGGGAACGGGCGCCGGCGGCCGAAGATCGTCTCGGTGTAGCCGTCGACCTTCGCCTGCTCGACGACGTTGCGGAGGTACTCGCGCACCGCGCCGAATCGCTCGAAGTAGTCCTTCATGAGCTGACGCGCCTCGGACTGCTCGATGCGGAGCTGCTTCGAGAGACCGAAGGCGCTCAGGCCGTAGGCGAGACCGTACGACATGGCCTTGACCTTCGTGCGCATGTGGGGCGACACGTCTTCGGGAGCGACGCCGAAGATGCGGGCACCGACGAAGCGGTGGAGGTCCTCCCCCGCGTTGAAGGCCTCGATGAGCCCCGGGTCTTCCGACAGGTGAGCCATGATCCGCATCTCGATCTGCGAGTAGTCGGCCGTGAGCAGGTTCTCGTACTCGGGGCCCGACTGGAAGGCCGCACGGATGCGTCGCCCCTCCTCCGTGCGGATCGGGATGTTCTGCAGGTTCGGGTCGTTCGAGGAGATGCGGCCCGTCGCGGTGCCGACCTGCACGTAGCTGGTGTGCACGCGACCCGTGCCGTCGATCGACTTGTCGACCGTCTCGACGATCTGGCGGAGCTTCGTCGCGTCGCGGTGCTCGAGCAGCAGGCCGAGGAATGGGTGCGGGTTCGACTCCTGCAGGTCGGCGAGTGCCCCGGCATCCGTCGAGTAGCCCGTCTTGGTCGCGCGCGTCTTCGGCATGCCGAGCTGGTCGAACAGCACCTCTTGCAGCTGCTTCGGCGAACCGAGGTTGACCTCGCGGCCGATCTCGGCGAACGCCGTCTGGGCGATCGTCGCCGCACGCTCTCCGAGCTGCGACGAGAGTTCGGCGAGCTCGGTGTGGTTGACGCTCACCCCGCGGAGCTCCATCTCGGTCAGGACGAGCGTGATCGGGATCTCGATCTCGTCGTGGACGCGGCGCTCCCCCTCGCTCATCTCGGCGAGCACGACGGGCGCGACGCGGAGCGAGAACCACGCGTGCGTCGCGGGGCCTGCGCTCGCACCCTCTTCGGGCACGAGCTGCGACGGATCGGGCACGGGGAGCGTCTCGTCGAGGTAGCGGAAGACGAGGTCAGCGAGGGTCTTCTCCTGGCCACCGGGGCGCACGAGCCAGCCCGCGATGAGGGGGTCGACGCTGAGGCCGTTGACCGTGAGTCCGCTGCGACGAGCGGCCTTCAGCTGCGGCTTCGCGTCGGTGAGGATCTTCGGCGCATCACTCGCGAGCCATTCTTCGAAGGGCTCGTAGTCGCGGCTTCCGGCCTGCCACGGCACCGTGACGCTCTCGGTGGACGTGGCGATGCCGGCACCGATGACCTGGCCGTCGAGGATCTCGAACGAGAGCCCGAGCCCCGCCGGCTCGGCGGCGACGGCACGCTTCAACCATCCGGCGAGCTCTTCGTCGAGGAGCGGCTGCGCCTCGGGCGCCGCCTGCGATGTCGGCGCCTCCTCGGCGGACTCACCGCCGTTCACGACGCCGGACGACTCGGCGGCGGCCTTGAGGACGCGGTCGAGGAGCGTCTTGAACTCGAGGCGACCGAAGATCGCACGCACGGCCTGCTCGTCCATCGGGCGCGCTTCGAGCTCGTCGAGTTCGACGCCCAGCTCGACATCCGTGACGAGGCGGTTGAGACGACGGTTGCGGATCGCGTTCTCTTTGTTGTCGCGGAGGCTCTGGCCGACGACGCCCTTGATCGATTCGGCGTTCTCGAGGATGCCGTCGAGCGAGCCGTAGAGGCCGAGCCACTTGACGGCGGTCTTCTCGCCGACCTTGGGGATGCCGGGGAGGTTGTCGCTCGTCTCGCCGACGAGGGCGGCGATCTCGGGGTACTGCTCAGGGCGGACGCCGTAGCGCTCGAGCACGGCCTCGGGGTCGTAGCGCTTCAGCTGCGAGACGCCCTGCACCGACGGGTACAGGAGGGTCACCTCGTCGGTGACGAGCTGGATCGAGTCGCGGTCTCCCGAGACGACGAGCACGCGATAGCCCTCGGAACTGCCGCGCGCGGCGAGGGTCGCGAGGATGTCGTCCGCCTCGAAGTCCTCCTTGACGATCGTGCGGATGCTCATGGCCGCGAGGGCCTCCTGGAGCAGCGGCACCTGACCGATGAACTCGGACGGCGTCTCGCCACGCGTGCCCTTGTACTCGGGGTACTCGCGCGTACGGAACGAGTACCGCGAGATGTCGAAGGCGACGGCGATATGCGTCGGCTTCTCGTTGCGCAACAGGTTGATGAGCATCGCGAGGAAGCCGTGGATGGCATTCGTGTGCTGACCGTCGCGGGTCTGGAAACTGTCGATCGGCAACGCGTAGAACGCCCGGAAGGCGAGCGAGTGGCCGTCGATGACGAGGAGGGTAGGCTTTTCTGCGTCCGACACGAGCCCAGCCTACAAGCCGCCTCCGACAGGCGGTCGGCCCCACGCAAGGTGACCATGACCGAGACCAGCAACGCCGCCCTCGAATACCTGCAGTCCCGCGGGATCGGTGCCCTCGCCGAGAAGATGGGCATCGAGTTCCTCGAGTTCACCGTCGAACGATCGGTCGCCCGGATGCCGGTCGAGGGCAACACGCAGCCCGCGATGCTCCTGCACGGCGGCGCCTACGTCGTCCTCGGAGAATCGCTCGGGTCGATGGCGGCGAACCTCTACGCCGGCGCCGGCCGGCTCGCCGTCGGCATCGAGATCAACGCCACCCACACGCGTTCGGCGACCGAGGGCTTCGTCACGGGGGTGTGCACGCCCATCCATCTCGGACGCACGCTCACGACCCACGAGATCGCGGTGACGGACGAACAGGGTCGCCGCTGCTCGACGATCCGCATCACCAATCTCGTGAAGGACCGCCCCGCCTCGTGAACGACGAACGCCGCCGCCCGGAGGCGACGGCGTTCGGTGGGACACCCCGGAGGGGTGTGAGAGATCAGGACTTCTTCGGCGCGAGCTGCTCGATGATCGCCTGAGCGACATCGTGCATCGTCAGTCGGCGGTCCATCGACGCCTTCTGGATCCAGCGGAACGCCTCGGGCTCGGACAGGCCCATCTTCTCGTTCAGGAGGCCCTTGGCCCGGTCGACGAGCTTGCGGGTCTCGAAGCGCTCGACCATGTCGCCGACCTCGGCCTCGAGGGCGATGATCTGCGCGTGACGCGCGAGGGCGATCTCGATGGCGGGGAGAAGATCGTTGGGCGTGAACGGCTTGACGACGTACGCGAGAGCACCGGCCTCGCTCGCCTGCTCGACGAGCTCCTTCTGGCTGAACGCGGTGAGGAGCACGACGGGCGCGATGCGGCCCTTGCCGAGCTGCTCGGCGGCCTGGATGCCCGTCATCTTCGGCATCTTGACGTCCATGACCACGAGGTCGGGACGCAGTTCGGTCGCGAGCGCGACGGCCGTCTCGCCGTCACCGGCCTCGCCGACGACGTCGAATCCGTTGTCGCGGAGGATCTCGACGATGTCGAGTCGGATGAGGGATTCGTCCTCGGCCACGACGACGCGACGGGGCGCCGTGGAAGTGTTCTCGGTGTCAGTCACGCCTGAAAGCCTACGGTATCCTGATCCAGGCTCGTGAGCCGGTGTGGCGGAATGGCAGACGCGGAGCACTCAAAATGCTTTGTCCGAGAGGACGTGTGGGTTCGACCCCCACCACCGGCACCATCTGAAGGGTAGAGATCGGCGATGAACGATACCCCCGGACCCACCCGGCCCACGCAGCTGCGGCGCGAGACCTGGCGGCACATCATCGTCCGCACCGCGCGGCGTTTCGGCTTCGACGATCTGCCCGACGCTGCTGCGTCACTGACCTACTACGCCGTCCTCGCGATCTTCCCCGCACTCATCGCGATCGTCGCCGGCTTCGTCGTCTTCAGCGACGAGGGCGTCGCCATCGACGCCGTGCTCGCCCGCTTCGAAGAGGTCTTCCCGGGCGTGTCGACCGAGAACGTGCGCGGTGCACTCGACGAGCTCGCCTCGCAGGCCGGCTGGTACGCGCTCATCGTCGGTGCGCTCGTCACCGTCTGGGCGGTCTCACGCTATGTCGGTGCGTTCTCACGCACCCTCAACCGCATCTACGAGATCGACGAGGGACGACGCTTCCCGCGGCTGAAGCCCGAGCAGCTCGCCGTGAGCCTCGCCATCATCCTGCTCTGGGCGCTCATCGCCTGCTGCGTGATCATCGCGGGGCCGACGGCCGACGACGTCGCCGCCGCCTGGGGTATCGGCGAACCCTGGCTCATGGTCTGGGGCATCCTGCGCTGGCCGCTCGCGGTGGCCCTCGCCGTCGTCCTCATCGGCATGCTCTACTACGCGACGCCCAACGTGCACCAGCGCCGGTTCCGCTGGCTCAGCCTCGGGGCCGGCATCGCGCTGCTCGTCCTCGTCGCGTCGTCGGCCGGCTTCTTCCTCTACGTCGCGAACTTCGCGCAGTACGACCGCATCTACCGCTCGCTCGCGGGCGCGCTCATCTTCCTCATCTGGGTGTGGATCGCGAACCTCGCCGTGCTCCTCGGCGCCGAGTTCGACTCCGAGGTGGAGCGCGGCCGGCAGCTGCAGGCGGGCATCGCGGCCGAGGAGAGACTCGTCATGGAGCCGCGCGACACGGCCCTCAGCGACATCCGTGCCGAACGCATCCGCCGCGAGGTCGACGACGCCCGCGACATCCGCTATCGCAGCGCACCCCGCGGCACGCTCTGACGAACGTCGCGACAACGGAAGAAGGGCCGGTGCGATCTCTCGCACCGGCCCTTCGTCACGACGGGGTCAGAGGACCTCGCCGACGACATGCACGCGGATGTCGTTGGTCGTTCCCGGGATTCCGGGAGGGGAACCGGAGATGATGACGACCTTCTCGCCGAGAGCGGCCTTGCCGGTCTTCGCGAGGACCTCGTCGACCTGGCCGACCATCTGGTCGGTGTGCGTCACGCGCTCGACGACGAAGGACTCGACGCCCCAGTTGAGAGCCATGCGGCGACGGATCGCCTGGTCGGGCGTGAACGCGAGGATCGGGATCGAGCTGCGGAGACGCGACATACGACGCACCGACTCGCCCGACTCGGTGAACACGCAGAGGTACTTGGCCTCGACGAAGTCGGCGACGTCGACGGCGGCGAGGGTGATCGCTCCGGCCTGCGTGCGCGGCTTCGTGCCGAGCGGCTGGATGCGGTCGAGACCGTGCTGCTCGGTCGAGTCGACGATGCGCGCCATCGTCTGGACGGTGACGACGGGGTACTCGCCGACGCTCGTCTCACCCGAGAGCATGACCGCGTCAGCACCGTCGAGGACGGCGTTCGCGACGTCGGACGTCTCGGCGCGGGTCGGCACCGGGCTGTGGATCATCGACTCGAGCATCTGCGTCGCGACGATGACGGGCTTCGCCATGCGGCGGGCCAGCTCGACGGCGCGCTTCTGCACGATCGGGACGGCCTCGAGCGGGAGCTCGACGCCGAGGTCACCACGGGCGACCATGACGGCGTCGAACGCCTCCACGATCTCTTCGAGGTTGTCGACGGCCTGCGGCTTCTCGATCTTCGCGACGACGGGGACGCGGCGGCCCACCTCGTCCATGATCTCGTGGACGCGCTCGATGTCGGCGGCGTCGCGCACGAACGAGAGGGCGATGATGTCGGCGCCGAGCTCGAGGCCCCAGCGCAGGTCGGCCTCGTCCTTGTCGGAGAGGGCCGGTACGTTGACGGCGACACCGGGCAGGTTGATGCCCTTGTTGTTCGAGACGGGGCCCGCGACGATGACCTTCGTCGTCACGACGGTGCCATCGGTCTCGACGACCTCGACGCGCACCTTGCCGTCGTCGATGAGGAGGAAGTCGCCCGGCTTGACGTCCTGGGGCAGGCCCTTGAACGTCGTGCCGACGAGCTCCTTCGTGCCCACGACGTCTTCGGTCGTGATCTTGAAGATGTCACCCTCGGCGAGGTCGTACGGGCCGCCCTCGAACTTGCCCAGACGGATCTTCGGGCCCTGGAGGTCGACCAGCACGGCGACGGCACGGCCGGAGTCGTTCGCGGCCTTCCGGACGTTCTGGTAGACGGCCTCGTGGACGTCGTAGCTGCCGTGGCTGAGGTTCATGCGTGCGACATCGACCCCCGCATCGATGATCGCTCGGATCTGCTCGTAGCTCGACGTAGCCGGCCCGAGGGTTGCGACGATTTTCGCTCGTCTCATCAGTTGTGTGCTCCGTGCTTCCGCGCCGAGGCGCTCTGCTCGTTGTGTGTTGTGGTGGGGATTTTCAGAGGGAGATCGCGTGCGCCGACGAGGTGATCGGGCTCGGGAGCGATGTCTCCCCTTCAAGGTAGCGGTCGACCGAGGCGGCCGCAGCACGACCCTCGGCGATCGCCCAGACGATGAGCGACTGGCCGCGCCCGGCGTCTCCGGCGACGAACACCCCAGGGATGCTCGTCGCGTAGTCATCGGTGCGGTCGACGTTGCCACGATCGGTGAACGGGAGCTCGAGCTGCGACGAGAGGTCGGCCGACTCGGGACCCGTGAAGCCGAGAGCGAGGAGGACGAGATCCGCGGGGATCTCGCGCTCGGTTCCCGCCTTCGGCACGCGGCGTCCGTCGATGTACTCGGTCTCGGCGAGGCGGATCGCCCGCACTTCGCCGACCTCGTTCGCGAGGAACTCGACCGTCGACGCGAGGTACTGGCGCGTTCCGCCCTCTTCGTGCGCGGACTGCACCTCGAAGAGCGTGGGCTGCATGGGCCACGGCTGCGACTCGGGGCGCGTGATGCCCGGCTGCTTACCGATCGCGAGGTTCGTGACGGAGGCCGCGCCCTGACGGTGAGCGGTACCGATGCAGTCGGCACCCGTGTCGCCACCGCCGAGGACGACGACGTGCTTGCCCTCTGCGGTGATCTGGTTCTCGACGGTGTCGCCCGCCTGCACCCGGTTGCCCTCGACGAGGTACTCCATGGCGAAGTGCACGCCGGAGAGGTCGCGGCCCGGGATCGGGAGGTCGCGCGGCACGACGGCGCCGGTCGCGACCACGACGGCGTCATAGCGCTCGCGCAGCTGGTCCCACGTGATGTCGACGCCGATGTTGACGCCCGCGCGGAAGCGCGTGCCCTCGGCCGTCATCTGCGCGAGGCGCTGATCGAGCTGCTTCTTCTCCATCTTGAAGTCGGGGATGCCGTAGCGGATGAGGCCGCCGATGCGGTCGTCGCGCTCGTAGACGGCGACGGTGTGGCCCGCGCGCGTCAGCTGCTGGGCCGCGGCGAGACCCGCGGGGCCCGAGCCGACGACGGCGACGGTCTTACCGGTCAGACGCCCCGGAGGCTGCGGCTGCACCCATCCGTTCTGGAACGCCTGGTCGATGATCGAGACCTCGACCTGCTTGATCGTCACGGCCGGCTGGTTGATGCCGAGCACGCACGCCGACTCGCACGGAGCCGGGCAGAGCCGACCCGTGAACTCCGGGAAGTTGTTCGTCGCGTGCAGACGCTCGATCGCCGCGCGGCCCTCGCCGCGCCACATGAGGTCGTTCCACTCGGGGATCAGGTTGCCGAGCGGGCAGCCCTGGTGGCAGAACGGGATGCCGCAGTCCATGCAGCGGCCGGCCTGACGACGCAGCTGCGCCGAGTCGCCCGCCTCATAGACCTCTTTCCAGTCCATGATGCGTACGGGAACCGGGCGCCGCTTCGGCAGCTCGCGCTCGGTCGTCTTGAGGAAGCCCTTCGGGTCAGCCACCGGTCACCTCCAGGATGCGGGTCCAGACGACGTCGCCATCGGGGTCGAGCCCCTCGTCGACGGCGTGCTGGCGGGTCTTGAGTACGGCCGCGTAGTCACGCGGGAGAACCTTGGTGAAGTCTTCGACGACGTTCTCGAAGTCGTCGAGGATGGCGCGCGCGAGCGTCGAATCGGTGTGCTCGACGTGCTGCTCGAGCAGGTCGCGCACGATCTCACGATCGGCACTGCCGAGCGGGTGCAGCTCGAGTTCGCCCGAACCGAGGGAGTCGCGGTTGACGCGCTCCTTCTTGAGACCGCGGACGTACGCGGTGCCGCCCGACATACCCGCGCCGAGGTTGCGGCCCGTCGTACCGAGGATGAGCGCGAGCCCACCCGTCATGTACTCGAGCGCGTGGTCGCCCACGCCCTCGACGACGGCCGTCGCACCGGAGTTGCGGACGAGGAACCGCTCCCCCACGATTCCGCGGATGAAGAGGCTGCCCTGCGTCGCACCGTAACCGATGACGTTGCCGGCGATGACGTTCTCTTCCGCGGCGAACGCGGCGTCGCGCGGCGGGCGCACGATGATCTGTCCGCCCGAGAGACCCTTGCCGACGTAGTCGTTGGAGTCGCCCTCGAGGCGCAGCGTGATGCCGCTCGGAAGGAAGGCGCCGAGCGACTGCCCGGCCGAACCCGTGAGCGTCACGTCGATCGATCCCGCCGGGAGCCCGTTCGCACCGTGGCGCGTCGTCACGTGGTGACCGAGCATCGTGCCGACGGCACGCTCCGTGTTGCGGATCGGCAGGGAGATCTCGACCTTCCCGCCGTTCGCGAGCACGTCGGCGCTCGCCTCGATGAGGCCGTTGTCGAAGTGCTCCTCGAGCTCGTGGTCCTGCGTGCGGCTGTTCCGACGCGGTTCGGAGTCGGAGAAGTCCGGCCCGATGAGGATCGGCGAGACGTCGAGGCCCGAGGCCTTCCAGTGGTCGACCGCGTTCGCGACATCGAGCAGCTCGCGCCGACCGATGATCTCGTCGAGGCTGTGGTAGCCGAGGGCCGCGAGGTACTCGCGCACCTCCTGAGCGATGAACTCGAAGAAGTTGACGACGAACTCGGGCTTGCCCGTGAAGCGCTTGCGCAGCTCAGGGTTCTGAGTCGCGACGCCGACCGGGCACGTGTCGAGGTGGCACACGCGCATCATGACGCAGCCCTCGACGATGAGCGGGGCGGTCGCGAAACCGTACTCCTCTGCACCGAGCAGGGCGCCGATGATGACGTCTCGACCGGTCTTCATCTGACCGTCGACCTGCACGACGACGCGGTCGCGCATGCCGTTGAGCATGAGCGTCTGTTGCGTCTCGGCGAGACCGAGCTCCCACGGCGTACCCGCGTGCTTGAGCGAGTTCAGGGGGCTCGCGCCCGTGCCGCCGTCATGTCCGGAGACGAGGATAACGTCGGAGAGCGCCTTCGCCACGCCCGCCGCGACCGCGCCGATGCCCGACTGGCTCACGAGCTTGACGTGGATGCGGGCACCCGGGTTCGCTCGCTTGAGGTCGAAGATGAGCTGCTTGAGGTCTTCGATCGAGTAGATGTCGTGGTGCGGGGGCGGCGAGATGAGTCCGACGCCGGCCGTAGCGTGACGCGTGCGAGCGACCCACGGGTAGACCTTCGTCGGCGGCAGCTGACCTCCCTCGCCGGGCTTGGCGCCCTGGGCGAGCTTGATCTGGATGTCGTCGGCGTGAGTGAGGTACATGCTCGTGACACCGAAGCGACCCGACGCGACCTGCTTGATCGCGCTGCGGCGCTCGGGGTCGAGCAGACGCTCGAGGTCTTCGCCGCCCTCACCCGTGTTCGACTTCGCGCCGAGGCGGTTCATCGCGATGGCGAGGGTCTCGTGCGCTTCCTTCGAGATCGAGCCGTAGCTCATCGCCCCCGTGGAGAAGCGCTTGACGATCGATTCGACCGACTCGACCTCGTCGATCGGCACGGCGGCGCGCTGACCCGTGCGCAGAGCAAACATGCCGCGCAGCGTGTACAGGTTCTCGGCCTGGTCGTCGACGAGCTTCGTGTACTCGCGGAAGATGTCGTAGCGACGGTTGCGCGTCGAGTGCTGCAGACGGAACACCGTGTCGGGGTTGAAGAGGTGCGGTGCACCGTCGCGACGCCACTGGTACTCGCCGCCCGTGGCGAGGCGCTCGTGCGCCGTCACCGCGGCGTCGGCCGGGTAGGCGGCCGTGTGGCGGTGCAGGTTCTCGGCCGCGACGACGTCGATGCCGACACCGCCGAGCTTCGACGTCGTGCCGGTGAAGTACTCGTCGACGAACGCCTGGTCGAGACCGACCGCTTCGAACGCCTGAGCACCCGCGTACGACGAGATCGTCGAGATGCCCATCTTCGACATGATCTTGAGGACGCCCTTGCCGAGCGCCTTGATGACGTTCGCGACGGCCTTCTCGGGGCTGATGCCCGTGATGACACCGCTGCGCACGAGGTCTTCGCACGTCTCCATGGCGAGGTACGGGTTGACCGCCGACGCGCCGTATCCGACGAGGAGTGCGACGTGGTGCACCTCGCGGACGTCACCGGCTTCGGCGATGAGACCGACCTTCATGCGGTTCTCGGCACGGATGAGGTGGTGGTGCACGGCTGCCGTCAGCAGGAGGGACGGGATCGGCGCGAGGTCCTTGTTGGAGTCGCGGTCGCTCAGCACGATGAAGCGCGAACCGGCCTCGATCGCCGCGTCGACCTCGCCGAAGATAGCGGTGATGCGGTCACGCATCGCGTCGGGGCCCTCGTCGAAGCGGTACAGACCGCGGATCGTGACCGTCGTCGAGCTGTCGGGTCGCGGGTCGATGTGCTGGATCTTCGCGAGCTCGTCGTTGTCGATGACGGGGAACGTCAGAGAGACCTGTCGAGCGTGCTCGGGGCCCGCCGAGAGCAGGTTGCGCTCCGGGCCGAGGCTCGTGCCGAGCGAGGTGACGACCTCTTCGCGGATCGAGTCGAGCGGCGGGTTCGTGACCTGCGCGAACTGCTGCGTGAAGTAGTCGAAGAGGAGGCGCGGCCGGTCGGACAAGACGGCGATCGGCGTGTCGGAACCCATCGCACCGAGCGGCTCCGCTCCCGCTCGCGCCATGGGCGCGAGGAGGATGCGCACTTCTTCCTCGGTGTAGCCGAAGGTGCGCTGACGGCGGGTGACGGATGCCGGCGGGTGCACGATGTGCTCACGCTCGGGCAGTTCGGAGAGCTTGATGCGCCCCTCGTCGAGCCACTCGCCCCACGACTCGGACGCCGCGAGCTCGGACTTGATCTCGTCGTCCTCGATGAGACGGCCTTCGACCGTGTCGACGAGGAACATGCGACCCGGCTGCAGTCGGCCCTTGCGGACGACCTTCGCTGCGGGCACGTCGATGACGCCGATCTCGCTCGCGAGGACGACGAGCCCGTCGTCGGTCACGACGTAGCGACCGGGGCGCAGGCCGTTGCGGTCGAGCGTCGCACCGACGAGCGAGCCGTCGGTGAAGACGATCGCGGCGGGGCCGTCCCACGGTTCCATGAGCATCGAGTGGTACTCGTAGAACGCGCGCCGCTCGGGGTCGATCTCGGCCTGGTTCTCCCACGCCTCGGGGACCATCATCATGACGGCGTGCGGAAGGCTGCGGCCCGCGAGGGTCAGCAGCTCGACGACCTCGTCGAACGACGCCGAGTCGCTCGCACCGGGGGTGACGATCGGAAGCAGCGGGCGGAGGTCGCCGAGCGCCTCCGACTCGAGCTGCGACTGACGAGCGCGCATCCAGTTTCGGTTGCCCTGCACGGTGTTGATCTCGCCGTTGTGCGCGATCATGCGGAACGGCTGCGCGAGCGGCCACGACGGGAAGGTGTTCGTCGAGTACCGCGAGTGCACGAGAGCGAGCTTCGACGTGAAGCGCTCGTCGGAGAGGTCGGGGTAGAAGGGCTCGAGCTGGAGCGTCGTGACCATGCCCTTGTAGACCATGGTGCGGCTCGAGAGCGACGCGAAGTAGAGCTCGAGCTCACGCTCGGCGCGCTTGCGCAGACGGAAGGTCAGGCGGTCGAGCGCGATGCCCTCGAGCTCGCCCGACGCGCTCTCGACGTAGAGCTGCTGGATGACGGGCATCGCGGCGCGCGCGAGGTTGCCGAGCTCGTCGGGGCGCACGGGAACTTCGCGCCAACCGAGGATCGAGAGGCCCTCGGCGGTGGCGAGTGCCTGCAGGTTGCGCTTCGTGCGGCTGCGCTCGTTGGGGTCGGTCGGGAGGAACGCGTTCCCGACGGCGTAACGGCCGACGGGCGGCAGCGCGAACGTCGTGACCGCGCGGAGGAACTCGTCGGGGATCTGCGTGATGATTCCCGCGCCGTCACCGGTTCCGGCGTCGGAGCCCACGGCACCGCGGTGCTCGAGGTTGCGCAGGGCGTCGAGCGCCGTGGTGATGATGTCGTGCCCGGCCGTGCCGCGGAGCGTCGCGACCATCGCGAGACCGCAGGCGTCCTTCTCATGCGCGGGGTCGTAGAGACCCTGCGCTGCCGGTGTCGTACCGAACCTCGAAAAAACTGGAGTGAGCGCCAATATCTGACCGTCCTCGTGAATTAGTGACCTCGGGACGTCGTCGGCCCTCTCGGAAGGATGTCGCACTGTGCGGAGTCGTCATCGGCTCCGCGGCGGATGTCGCGATCAGGGAGTCGGGGTCGATCTCTCCTGCGACGGGGTTCCGCTCGTGCTTGTGGCTGCGGCCTCTGCCTTCTCGGCCGCGACGTCGGTTTCATCGGTTGTCTCGTCGGCGGCAGAGTCGGTGTCGTCAGAGTCTACATCAGGGTCAGGAGCGTGCCATTCGCGACCCGGCACGTACACCGACGGCTCGAGTCCGGTGTGGCGACGACTCTGGACGATGAGGATGATGATGCCGATCGCGATCGCGGCGAACGACGCCCAGACGTTCGAGCGGATGCCGAGGAAGAGCTCGCTGGGGTCGACACGGATCGACTCGAGGAAGCTGCGCCCGAGGCCGTACCAGATGAGGTACACGGCGAGGGCGCGGCCCCATCGGAGGTTGAGCTTGCGCTCGAGCCACACGATGAGCGCGATGCCGATGATGTTCCAGATCATCTCGTAGAGGAACGTCGGGTGGAAGAGCGTGCCCTCGGCGAGGCCGGCGGGGAACGCCGGGTTCGTCGACTCGATCTCGAGGCCCCAGGGCAGGTCGGTCGGCAGACCGAAGAGCTCGTGGTTGAACCAGTTGCCGAGACGGCCGAGCGCCTGCGCCGCGAGGAGCGCGGGTGCCAGTGCATCGGCGAACGACCAGAACCGGAGGCCCGTGATCTTGCAGCCGATGAAGACGCCGACCGCGCCGCCGATGAGCGAGCCGAAGATGGCGTTGCCGCCGTTCCAGATCGCGAAGACCTCCCACGGGTTGGCGCCCTCGTAGAAGAAGTCACCGGGGTGCGTGAACACGTGGTAGAAACGCGCGCCGATGATGCCGAGGATGATCGCCCACAGGGCGACGTCGAGCACGACGCCCGGCTCGCCGCCGCGCTTCGTGAGTCGGCGCGACGTCCAGATGAGGGCGACGACCATGCCGAGCAGGATGCACAACGCGTACGTGTGGATCGGGATGACCCATCCGAAGAGGGGGATCTCCCAGACCTGCCACACGGGGTCGGGACTCGGGATGGAGAGCGGTGCGATCACCTGGTGGACTGCCTTTCGTTCCGAGGCTCCGCATCACGCGGAGCGCGGGGCCTCAGTCAGGGTACTTCACTCGGCGCGGTGCCGCGTGCGAGCTCGGCGGCCAATGCGCCGACGGCGGGAACTCCGCCCTCGGCGAGGGCACGGACGAGCGCCGAACCGACGATGGCGCCGTCGGCGTAGGCGAGGATCTCGCGCACCTGCTCGGGGGTCGAGATGCCGAGGCCGACGCACGCGTTCTCGACGCCCGCGGTGCGAAGGCGATCGACGAGGGTGCGGGCGGCAGAGTCGATGTCGGTGCGCGCCCCCGTGATGCCCATCGTCGAGACGGTGTAGACGAAGCCGCGGCTCGCCTCGACCACGCGGTCGAGGCGCGCATCGGTCGACGACGGCGCCGCGAGGAAGACGCGATCGAGCCCCGCACGATCGGAGGCGGCGATCCAATCGGCGCCTTCGTCGGGGATGAGGTCGGGCGTGATGAGACCGGCTCCGCCTGCGGCGGCGAGGTCGTCGGCGAACCGATCGACGCCGTACTGCACGACGGGGTTCCAGTAGGTCATGAGGAGCACGGGAGCGTCGACACGCGAGGCGACCTGCTTCACGGCCTCGAATCCGTCGCGCAAGCGGAAGCCCTCGCTCAGCGCTCGCTGCGTCGCGGCCTGGATGACGGGGCCGTCCATGACGGGGTCCGAGTACGGGAGACCGAGCTCGAGGACGTCGACGCCGTTCTCGACGAGGGCGACGGCGGCATCGATGCTCTCGGAGAGCGTCGGGAAGCCGACGGGGAGGTAGCCGATCAGTGCACCGCTGCCCGCTTCACGGCGGGCGCGGATCACGGGCGCGACACTCGTCACGATGCGTCTCCTTCACCGGTGGAGGCGTCGGCGTCGAGGAGCTCGAAGTAGTGAGCGGCCGTCTCCATGTCTTTGTCTCCGCGACCGGAGAGGTTCACGAGGATCGTCGAGTCGGGGCCGAGCTCGCGGCCGAGGACGAGGGCTCCCGCGAGGGCGTGCGCCGACTCGATGGCCGGGATGATGCCCTCCGTGCGGGCGAGGAGACGGAGCGCCTCCATGGCCGCGGCGTCGGTCACCGGTCGGTACTCGGCGCGGTGGATGGCGGAGAGCCACGAGTGCTCGGGTCCGACGCTCGGGTAGTCGAGTCCGGCGGAAATCGAGTGCGACTCGATCGTCTGGCCGTCGTCGTCCTGCAGGAGGAAGCTGCGCGCACCGTGGAGCACACCGGGGCGACCCTTCGAGATCGTCGCCGCGTGGCGCGGGGTCTCGACCCCGTCGCCGCCGGCCTCGAAGCCGTAGAGCGCCACATCGGCGTCGTCGAGGAAGGCGTGGAAGATGCCGATGGCGTTCGACCCGCCGCCGACGCACGCGGCGACGGCCGTGGGCAGCGCACCGGTAAGCTCGAGCACCTGGGCGCGGGCCTCTTCGCCGATGATCTTCTGGAAGTCGCGGACCATGGCGGGGAACGGGTGCGGGCCGGCGACGGTACCGAAGACGTACATCGTCGAATCGACGTTCGTCACCCAGTCGCGCATCGCTTCGTTGATCGCGTCCTTGAGGGTGCGTGAACCGGTCGTGACCGGGATCACCTCGGCGCCGAGGAGTCGCATGCGGGCGACGTTGAGCGCCTGCCGCTCGGTGTCGACCTCGCCCATGTAGATCGTGCAGTCGAAACCGAAGAGAGCCGCGGCGGTCGCCGTGGCGACGCCGTGCTGGCCGGCTCCGGTCTCGGCGATGACGCGCGTCTTGCCGAGACGCTTCGTGAGCAGCGCCTGACCGAGCACGTTGTTGATCTTGTGCGATCCCGTGTGGTTCAGGTCTTCGCGCTTCAGGATGATGCGCGCTCCCCCGGCGTGCTCGGCGAACCGCGGCACCTCGGTGATGATCGACGGACGACCGCTGTACGAGCGGCCGAGTTCGACGAGCTCCTCGCGGAAGGCCGGATCGTTCCGCGCCTCCTCGTAGGCCTCGCTGATCTCGTCGAGAGCGGCGACGAGCGATTCGGGGACGAAGCGTCCGCCGAAATCGCCGAAGTAGGGGCCTTCCTCAGTTCTGAGGGACATGGTCACACCAATCGGAAGTCGGAGAGGGTCTTCAGCGGGTCGCTCGTGACGAGAGCCTCGCCGACGAGGACGACGTCCGCGCCCGCGGAGCGGTAGTGAGCGACATCCTCGGCGGTCTTGACCGCGGACTCGGCGATCTTCACCGCGCCGGCCGGGATCTGCCCGGCGAGCGAGCCGAAGAGGTCGCGATCGAGTTCGAACGTCGAGAGGTCGCGGGCGTTCACTCCGATGACACGAGCACCGATGTCGGCCGCTCGGGCGACCTCGTCGGCACTGTGCGTCTCGACGAGAGCCGTCATGCCGAGTTCACCGATGAGGGTGTGGAGCTCGGCGAGGGTCGCCTGCTCGAGCGCCGCGACGATCAGGAGGACGAGGTCGGCACCGGCGGCGCGTGCCTCGAACACCTGGTACGGCTCGGCGATGAAGTCCTTGCGGAGGACGGGGAGCGAGACCGCGGCGCGCACCGACTCGAGATCGGCGAGCGATCCCTTGAACCGTCGACCCTCGGTGAGCACGCTGATCGCGCTCGCGCCGCCCTGCTCATAGAGCCGGGCGAGCGCTGCGGGGTCGCGGATCTCGGCGAGATCGCCGCGGGAGGGACTCGCCCTCTTGACCTCGGCGATGATCTTTACCCGATCGCTCGGCGATAGGGCCTCGAGCGCGTCGATCGCCGCCGGGCGTGCGAGTGCCTCGGCCTCGACGATGTGCAGAGGGCGGTGTTCGCGGCGCGCCTCAGCGTCGGCGACCGCCCCCGCGGTCAGGTCCGAGAGCACGGGTCAGTGCGCCTTCGGCGCGTACTTGGGGCCGTTGACCCCGTAGCCCGCCTTCGCCATGACCCAGCCGGAGAGCGCTCCGACGAGGAGGAGCCCTGCGGACGCCCAGACGAGCCAGGCCGCCTCGAAGAAGAATGCGACCGTGCCGATCGTGAACGCGACGAGCATGATGATGACGGCCGTCCAGGCGGCGGGAGAGTGTCCGTGGCCGAGATCGTCGGAATCAGTGCTCATGATGCTCCTTCACAGCGGGGATTGAACCCCAAGTCTAACGGGTGGTGTCGGTCGGGTCCGTGCCGCGGCTGAGGTCGTCCCACTCGTCGATCGCTCGATCGCGTGCCGACGGCTCGTCGCCGAACGTCGGCCGAGTCGAACGCTCGGCACCGTCATCCGTCGCGTCGAAGCGCACCGCGCGATAGCGGCGCGTCGAACCGGGCCAGCGCCGGGTCGTGACGACGGCGAACAGGCCGGAGAGCGCGAGCAGGATGCCCGCCGCGATGGTCACCGCGGGCCAGGACGTCGCTTCGACCGACTCGACGAGGGCGGCGATCGAGGCCGACCCGGCGATGCCCGTCGACTCGGTCACGGCGGGGCCGACGGCACTGACCGGATCGCCGAGGCTGAGCGAGGCGGCGAGGGCGATGCTCGCCCCGAGGATGACAGCGAGGAGCGACAGCACGATGCGGATGACGGGGCCGGCGATCGCCAGCGCACCGGCCAGTGCGAGTCCGGCGAGGGACAGGGCCGACAAGGCGGGCGAGGCCACCTGGCCCGAGACAGCGAGAACCGTGTCGGAGTCGGTGAGATCCGCCGTGAACCACGTCTGCGTCCACCCGATCAGGCCGAAGGCACTCGCGAGGATGATCGCGAGGATGACGACGAGCTTGGCGCGACGACCCGTCACTGGCCGATTCTCCGCATCGCGTTCGCGATGGCGACGGCTCGGAGCGGTGCCGCGGCCTTGTTCTGGGACTCCTCGAACTCGGAGGCGGGGATCGAATCGGCGACGAGTCCGCCACCCGCCTGCACGCGAGCGACGCCGTCGCGGATCATCGCCGTGCGGATCGCGATCGCGAGGTCGGCGTCGCCGGCGAAGTCGAAGTACCCGACCACTCCCCCGTAGACGCCGCGCTGCGCCCGCTCGAGCTCGTCGATGATCTCGAGCGCGCGCGGCTTCGGAGCGCCCGAGAGGGTTCCCGCGGGGAACGTCGCCCGGAACGCGTCGATGGCGTTGGCGGATGCCGAGAGGTCGCCCTCGACCGAGGAGACGAGGTGCATGATGTGGCTGAAGCGCTCGACGCGCATGAACTCGGTCACCTCGACCGAGCCCGCGACGCACACCTTCGCGAGGTCGTTGCGAGCGAGGTCGACGAGCATGAGATGCTCGGCGCGTTCCTTGGGATCGTTCGCGAGCACCGACTCGAGTTCGGCGTCTTCCTCGGGCGTCGCGCCGCGGGGCTTCGAGCCCGCGATCGGGTGCGTGTACGCGCGGCCATCCTGCACCTTGACGAGAGCCTCGGGCGACGAACCGACGATCCAGTA
Organism: Agromyces atrinae; assembly: GCF_013407835.1. Taxonomy (NCBI): domain Bacteria; kingdom Bacillati; phylum Actinomycetota; class Actinomycetes; order Micrococcales; family Microbacteriaceae; genus Agromyces; species Agromyces atrinae. Next base: position 816,281 of record NZ_JACCBI010000001.1, read on the forward strand.
CGTCTCGCCGTCGGGGTCGTCGAGGCTCAGGAGGTACATGTACGGGCTCGGGTTGAGGCTGCGGAGCACGCGATACACGTCGATCGGGTGCGCTTCGCTCGGCTGCTCGAAGCGCTGCGAGATGACGACCTGGAAGATGTCGCCGTCACGGATGTACTGCTTCGACGTCTCGACGGCGGCGAGGAAGTCCTCGCGCGGCGTGTTCGAGACGGCATCCGGTCGCACCGTCAGATCGACCTCGGCGAGCCAGGCCTCGGAGGGGGCCGCGAGGCGACGCTGGAGGTCGTCGAGTCGTGCCTGAGCGTCATCCCACAGGGCGTCGGCATCGTCGGTGCCGTCGTTGAGCGCCGTCGCGATGAGCTGCACCGTGCCGACGCGGTGGTCGATGACGGCGAGCTCCGAGACGAAGCTGAACGCCTGACCGGGCAGGGGGTAGTCGGAGGCCGGCTGGTTCGGCAGACGCTCGATCTGACGGATCGCCTCCCACCCGATGAACCCGACGAGTCCGCCGGTGAGGGGAGGCAGGCCGGGCAGGCGCGGCGTCTCCCACCGCGCGAAGAGGGCGGCCAGGGTCTCGAGCGGGGCGAGCGGTGCGCCGTCACCGAGTGCGCGCTCGCGCGAGAGTCCGTAGTCGAGCCACGTCGATGCGTCGCCGTCCTGCGTCAGGACACCGTAGGAGCCGGCGCCGACGAACGAGAACCGCGACCAGATGCCGCCCTGTTCGGCCGATTCGAGGAGGAACGTGCCGGGTCGCCCGCCCGCGAGCTTGCGATAGATGCCGACGGGTGTCTCGCCGTCGGCGAAGAGCTCGCGAACGACGGGCACCACGCGGTGACCGGCGAGGGTCGCGTCGAAGGACTCGCGCGTCGTCGTCGCACTCATCGTGCCTCCTGCTCAGGGGTGCCGACGACCACGTCGAGGCGGTCGGCGTCGAAACATGTGCGTGTGCCGGTGTGGCACGCGGCGCCGATCTGCTCGACCTCGACGAGGAGGGTGTCGGCGTCGCAATCGAGGGCGGCGGACTTCACGAACTGGGCGTGGCCCGACGTGTCGCCCTTCCGCCAGTACTCCTGACGCGAACGCGACCAGAAGGTGACACGGCCCTCGGTGAGGGTGCGGCGGAGCGCCTCACGGTCCATCCAGCCGAGCATGAGCACCTCGCGGGAGTCCCACTGCTGGATGACGGCCGGGAAGAGACCGTCGGAGTTCCAGACGACGCGGTCGACGATCGATTCGTCCATCAGCGCACCACCTCTCCTGCAGCACCGAGTGCCGCCTTGACCTCACCGATCGTGAGCTCGCCGTTGTGGAAGACGGATGCCGCGAGCACGGCATCGGCTCCGGCATCGATCGCGGGAGCGAAGTGCTCGACACGACCGGCGCCGCCCGAGGCGATCACGGGCACGGAGCTGATGCCGCGCATGAGCGCGATGAGCTCGGTGTCGAAGCCCTCTTTCGTGCCGTCGGCGTCGATCGAGTTCACGAGCAGTTCGCCCGCGCCCAGTTCGATCGCACGCGCCGCCCACTCGAGGGCGTCGAGATCGGTCTCGGTGCGGCCGCCGTGGGTCGTGACGACGAAGCCCGACGCGGTGCGCGAGGAACGCTTGACGTCGAGCGAGAGCACGAGGACCTGGGCGCCGAAGCGGTCGGCGATCTCGGCGAGCAGTTCGGGCCGCGCGATCGCCGCGCTGTTGACGCCGACCTTGTCGGCGCCGCACGCGAGGAGCCGGGCGACATCGGCCACGGTGCGCACGCCGCCGCCGACCGTGAGCGGGATGAAGACCTGTTCGGCCGTGGCCGTCACCGTCTCGTACATCGTCGCGCGGTCGTCGACCGTCGCGGTGACGTCGAGGAAGGTGAGCTCGTCGGCGCCCTGCTCGTAGTACCGGCGGGCGAGCGCGACGGGGTCGCCCGCGTCACGCAGGTTCTGGAAGTTGACGCCCTTGACGACTCGTCCGTCGGAGACGTCGAGGCACGGGATGACGCGGACCGCGAGACTCATCTCCGCCGCCTCAGAGTCGCGCTGCGGCGATCGCGGTGACGAGGATCGCACGTGCACCGATGGCGTAGAGGTCGTCCATGACCTGGTTCATGTCGCTGCGCGGGATCATGACCCGCACGGCCACCCACTCGGGGTCGTGGAGCGGCGAGATCGTCGGCGACTCGAACCCGGGGGCGAGTCGCGTCGCCTCCTCGACGAGGCTCACCGGCACGTCGTAGTCGAGCAACACGTAGCGCCGCGCGACGAGGACGCCCTGCAGGCGGCGCACGAGCGTCGCCGTTCCGGGCTGCTCGGTCGGCGAGCTCACGAGCACGGCGCTCGACTCGAGGATGACGGGACCGAAGATCGACAGGCCGGCCTTGCGGAGCGTCGTGCCCGTCTCGACCACGTCGGCGATCGCGTCGGCGACACCGAGGCGCACGGCCGATTCGACGGCGCCGTCGAGCGGAACGAGGGTCGCGTTGACGCCCGCATCGGCGAGGAACTTGCCCACGAGGCCCGCGTAGCTCGTCGCCACGCGCACGCCCTCGAGGTCGGACAGCTCGCTGAAGCGCTCGGCGGGGCCCGCGAAGCGGAACGTCGAGCGGGCGAACTCGAGCTCGGCGGTCTCGCTCGCGACGGAACCCGAGTCGATCAGCAGGTCACGCCCCGTGATGCCGACGTCGAGTGCGCCGGATCCGACGTAGGTCGCGATGTCGCGCGGGCGCAGGTAGAAGAACTCGACGCCGTTGCGGGCATCGACGACGTGCAGCTCCTTCGCGTCGCGGCGGCCGGTGTAACCGGCCTCGGCGAGCATCTCGGCGGCGGTCTCGGAGAGCGAGCCCTTGTTGGGCACGGCGATGCGCAGCAGCGCGGGTGAATCAGTCATGGGGAGGCCTTCAGTCAGTACGAGTGGTCGACGGTCGAGGTGAGCCTCAGAGATGTCGGTACACGTCGGCCGGAGCGAGACCCTTTGCGATCATGAGGACCTGCAGGTGGTACAGGAGCTGCGAGATCTCTTCCGCGGTCTCGTCATCGCTCTGGTACTCGGCGGCCATCCACACCTCGGCGGCCTCCTCGACGATCTTCTTACCGATCGCGTGCACACCGGCATCCAGCTGTCGCACCGTGCCCGAACCTTCGGGCCTCGATGCGGCCTTCTCGCTGAGCTCGGCGAAGAGGTCGTCGAAAGTCTTCACGCCTCAAGGCTACTAGTGCGCGTGGGGCCGTGACGCCGCTTCGCGCAGGAGAGCGATCTGTTCGGCCGGTTCGCCGCGGAACACCGCGGATCCGGCGACGAACGTGTTGGCTCCGGCCTCGGCGGCGATGCCGATCGTGTCGAGCGAGATGCCGCCGTCGACCTGCAGCCAGACGTCGAGCCCGGCGCGTTCGACCGCGTCGGCGGTGCGGCGGAGCTTCGGCATCGTCTCGTTCATGAAGCTCTGGCCGCCGAATCCCGGCTCGACCGTCATGATGAGCACCTGGTCGAACTCGGGAAGCAGCTCGAGGTACGGCTCGACGTCGGTGCCGGGCTTCAGCGCGATGCCCGCACGGGCGCCGATCTCGCGGAGCCGGCGCGCGAGGGCGACGGGCTCGGCGGCGGCCTCGGCGTGGAACGTCACCGAGAAGGCGCCTGCTTCGGCGTAGCCCGGCGCCCAGCGATCGGCGTCGTCGATCATGAGGTGCACGTCGAGCGGCACGGGCGACACCTGCTGCAGGCGCTCGACCATGGGCAGCCCGAACGTCAGGTTCGGCACGAAGTGGTTGTCCATGATGTCGACGTGCACGAGGTCGGCCGTCGCAATGCGCTGCAGTTCCGACTCGAAGTTCGCGAAGTCGGCGGCGAGGATGCTCGGATTGATCCGGGTCGTCATGGTTCCAGCCTAGAGCCGACGCCGCGGCGTCAGTGCTTCTCGAGCAGCGCGATGAACATCGCATCCGTGCCGTCGCGGTGCGGCCAGAGCTGCGCGTGCGGGCCGGCGGGAAGGTCGAGCGGATGACGCGTGAGGCCGTCGAGTACCGTCGGCACATCGAGCGGCGTCAGAGTGTCGCCCCAGCGCGACAGTGCGCCCTTCACGACGCCGTGCGTCTCGGCCGTGTGCGGCGAGCACGTGACGTAGGCGAGGATGCCTCCGGGGCGGAGTGCAGCGACGGCGGAGTCGAGGAGTTCACCCTGCAGGCGCGTGAGCTCGGCGACGTCGCGCGGGCTCTTCCGCCAGCGCGCCTCGGGCCGGCGGCGGAGCGCACCGAGGCCGGTGCACGGCGCGTCGAGCAGGATCCGGTCGTAGTACCCGGGCCTCTCGTCACCGATCGCACGACCGTCGACCACGCTCACGGGGATGCCGGTCGACACGGCCGAGAGCGCGGAACGGACGAGATCGGCGCGCACGGGGATGACCTCGTTCGCGTCGAGCACCGCCCCCGATGCGAGAGCCTCGGCGGCGAGAAGCACGGCCTTGCCGCCGGGGCCCGCGCAGAGATCGAGCCACCGCTCCCCCGCGACGACGGGCCGCGCACGCGACAGCGCGAGGGCGGCGAGCTGCGAACCCTCGTCCTGCACGCGGATGCGGCCGCCGTGGACGTCGAGCTCGAGGGCGCCCTCGCCGTCGCGCGTGAAGCCGAGGGGCGAGTATCGGTTCGGGGTGCCGTAGTCGTCGGGTTCGCCCAGGCCGACGCCGGGCAATGCGATGAGATTGACGACCGGGGCGACGTTGTCGGCCTCGAGCAGCTCGTCGAGCGTGTCGCCGAGACCGTCGCGCTCGAGCGCGCCCCGGAATGCGCGGATGACCCATTCGGGGTGCGACGACAGCTCGGCGAGACGTTCGTCGTCGGTCCTCGCCTCGGCCGAGACATCGTCGCGCCATTCGTCGGTCGATCGTCGGGAGATCGCGCGGAGGACGCCGTTCGCGAAGCCGATTGCCGAACGTGTGGCGTAGCGGCGGACGAGCTCGACCGATTCGTTGACGGCCGCGTGCGTGGGGATGCGGGTCGAGAGCAACTGGTGCGCGCCGAGGCGGAGCGCGTCGAGGACGCGCGGATCGATCTTCGAGGTCGGTCGGTTCGCGGCGATCTCGATGACGCGGTCGTAGAACCCACGCATGCGGAGCGTGCCGTAGGTCAGCTCGGTCGCGAGACGAGCATCGACGTCGGAGAGCGCCGCTCGCCCGATACGCACGGGGAGGAGAAGATTCGCGTACGCGTCATCCATCTCGACGGCCTCGAGCACCTCGAAGGCGACGATGCGGGCGGGAGACAGTTGCGGGGGTCGACTCTGCTGCTGCACCGTCTCACCCTACGCGTCGAGGCGCTCGGTGCCGGGCGGGAGGCCGCGGCCCCAGTCGGCCGCCGCAGCCGCGGGCTTGCCCGCCGCCTGGACGCGGAGCAGTTCGAGCGGGCGCGACCCCGTTCCGACGAGCACGCGGGACCGTTCGACGAGCAGCGCGCCCGGCTCGAGGTCGGGGGCGTCGTCGGCCGCGGCGCGGGCTTCGAGAACCTTCAGTCGGTTGCCCGCGATCGTCGTGAAGGCGCCCGGCTCGGGCGTGACGCCGCGGAAGCGGTTGTAGACCTCGTCGAACGGCGCCGTCCAGTCGAGTCGTGCGTCGTCCTGGCCGAGCTTCGGCGCGAGCGTGGGCTCGCCCTCCTGCTCGCGCGCGACGGCCGTGCCCGCCGCGATCTCGTCGACGACGCTCGCGAGCAACGCGGCTCCCGAGTACGAGAGGGCGTCGAGCAATTCGCCGGCCGTCTCGTCCGCTCCGACGTCGCGGGTGATCTCGTCGAACACGGCCCCGGCGTCGAGCCCGGGAACGAGCTGGAAGACCGCGGCCCCGGTCGTCGCGTCGCCCGCGATGATCGCGTGCTGCACGGGGGCGGCGCCGCGCCAGCGGGGAAGGAGCGAGAAGTGCAGGTTGATCCAGCCGTGCCGCGGAGCGGAGAGGAGCGGCTCGCGCACGAGTCCGCCGTACGCGACGATGACACCGAGATCGGCGCCGAACGCGACGATCTCGGTCGTCGCGGCCTCATCGAGGCGAGCCGCGCGGACGACGGGGATGCCGAGCTCCGCGGCGCGCGCCGCGACCGGCGAGGGTGTGAGCACACGCTTCCGACCGAGGGGGGCATCGGGTCGGGTCACGACGGCGACGACCTCGTGCGGGCCGGCGACGAGGGCGTCGAGGCTCGGCACGGCGACGGCGGGCGTGCCCGCGAAGATGAGGCGCATTAGAGGATCTCCTGATCGTCGAATCGGACTCTGAGTGTCGGAGCGGGCCGCGGTGGTTGACCCGCGACAGGTCGACGTCGACGCGTCGCGACGCGGATCATGGCAGCACGCAGGGTCGTGGCGACCTCGGCTCCGCGCGCGTAGTCGAAGCGCACGATGGCGCGTTCGATGCCGTCGTCCTCCGGCACGGGACCGAGCGCGTCGACGCCGTCGCCCAGTTCGGCAACGGCTTCGAGAGCCTCGAGAAGGCTCGTCCGGCGTCCGCGGATCGTCGCGATCCGCACGGCGGGCGGGAACCGCAGGGCTCGACGCGCGTCGAGCTCGTCGCGTGCCCACTCGGCCTGCCGCCACGTCGCGAGGGCCGTCGCGATGCGACCGGATACCCCCACGAGATGGACGGGCGCGCCGGGAGCCGCGAGAGTCGCCGCATTCGACCACCAGCGCAGACAGTCCTCGGCGACGCGGAGCGACTCGCGCAGGAGCATCCGTTCACCGTCGAGGAGCAGCACCGCACGGTACCCGCCCTCGGCGATCGGCTCCGCACCGCGCGTCGCGACGACGAGTGCCGGCTCGGGTCCGACCCGGAGGACGGGACGCTCGCCGTCGGAGATGATGACCCGCGTGCCGGGGAACGCGCGCCCGAGGTCTTCGGCCGTGCGCCCGGCACCGACGGAAGCGGGGCGGATGGCGGTGCCGTGGCACTCCCCGCATGACCAGTCGGCGGCGAGTGCGCCGCACAGCCGGCAGCGCGGCACTCCGCCGCGCGAACCGAGCCCCAGGGGCCCGGCGCACCGCGTGCACCGCGCGTTCTCGCCGCACGTCGCGCAGGCGAGGAGCGGAGCGAAGCCGGGGTGGGCGACCTGGATCAGCACCGGGCCGTGAGCGAGTGCCTCGCGTGCATCGGTCCACGTGCTCGACGGGATGCGCGCGTGCGAGACATCCCCCGGCTGCCCGGCGGTGACGACGATGCGAGGCCTCTCGGTGCGCTGGAGCGCGACGACGTCGAGCCAGCCCACCCGAACGAGACGCTCGACCTCGACGCTCGGCGAGTGCGCGGCGAAGACGAGCGCCGCGCCGCTCTGCTCCTGGCGGACGAGCGCGACGTCGCGCGCGTGCACGCCCGGTGCGTGCGGCTCGGCGAGGAGGGCGTCGCCGTCATCCCACACGGCGATGAGCCCGAGCCGTTCGGCGGGTGCGTAGAGCACCGATCGGTTTCCGATGACGACGAGCGGCTCGCCGTCGAGGCACCGGAGGAAGTCGGCGAAGCGGCGCCCCCCGGGCTGCCGTGCATCGAGTCGCGCGATGGCGCCGGCCGGAACCGCCTCGGCGAGAGCCGCCTCGAGCTGCTCCTGATCGCGGTAGTCGGGGACGCAGAGGAGCGACGTGCGCCCCGTCGCGAGGGTCGCGGCCGCGGCCTCGGCGAGATCGACGGCCCAGCCGCCGACCCAGGTGCCCGACGCGAGTTCGACGAGGCGCGGCCGCGGGGTCAGCGCGAGACGACGCCCCGGCTCGACCGACTCGGCGAACGACCCGGCGGCGGGCACGATCGGCTCCGCGATCTCGTCGACGGATGACGCGTCGGATGCCGCTCCTCCCCCGGCCTGTCGGGCCTCGAGCCACGCCTTCTCGACACGGACGTAGCGGCTCGGGATCGCCACGCGGAGGATGTCGCTCGCGTTGCCCGCCGCACGGTCGGCGAGCTTCCGCGCGAGGAGCCACACGTCGGGCGCGAGGAGCGGTGCACTCGACACGATGCCCTCGAGATCGCTGAGGCGCCCCGCGAACTCGCTCGTGTCGGCGAGTTCGACGATCCAGCCCGTCGCGATGCGGCCTCCGCTGCGAAGCGGCACCCGCACGCGCATGCCCGCGATCACCTCGGCGACGAGAGCAGGGGGAACGCGATAGTCGAACAGCTGGTCGAGCTGAGGAAGTGGCGAGTCGACGAGCACCCGCGCGACGAGGACGGGTGCGCCGGACGGCGCACCCACGTCAGAGACCGGCAGCCGAGCGCAGCTGGTCGACCCGGTCGCGACGCTCCCACGTGAAGTCGGGGAGTTCGCGGCCGAAGTGGCCGTAGGCCGCGGTCTGCGCGTAGATCGGGCGGAGAAGGTCGAGCTCGTGGATGATCGCCGCCGGGCGAAGATCGAAGACCTCGCGGATCGCACCGATGATGCGCTCTTCGGGCACGTGCGCCGTGCCGAACGTCTCGACGTAGAGGCCCACGGGGGCCGCCTTGCCGATCGCGTAGGCGACCTGCAGTTCGAGTCGGTCGGCGAGGCCCGCGGCGACCGCGTTCTTCGCGACCCAGCGCATGGCGTAGGCGGCCGAACGGTCGACCTTCGACGGGTCCTTACCGCTGAACGCACCGCCGCCGTGACGGCTCGCGCCGCCGTAGGTGTCGATGATGATCTTGCGACCCGTGAGGCCGGCGTCGCCCTGCGGCCCGCCGATCTCGAAGCGACCGGTGGGGTTGATGAGCGTGCGGAGCGAGCGGGCGTCGAGATCGACCGTCTCGAGGACGGGAAGGATGACGAGCTCCTCGACCTCGGCACGCAGGCGCTCGGTCGAGATCGACGGCGAGTGCTGCGTCGAGAGCACGACCGTCTCGATCGTGCGCGGCACCTGGCCGTCGTAGCCGATCGTGACCTGGGTCTTGCCGTCGGGACGCAGGTAATCGACCTCGCCGCTCTTGCGGACGTGCGCGAGGCGCTCGGCGAGTCGGTGCGCGAGCCAGATGGGGATCGGCATGAGCTCGGGGGTCTCGGTCGTGGCGTACCCGAACATGATGCCCTGGTCGCCCGCGCCCTGCTTGTCGTAGGCGTCGAGGCTCGTCTCTTCGCGCGACTCGTACGCGTCGTCGACGCCCTGCGCGATGTCGGGCGACTGCCCGCCGATCGAGACCGAGACGCCGCACGAGCGGCCGTCGAACCACACGTCGGACGAGTTGTAGCCGATCGACGTGATCTTCTCGCGCACGAGGGCCGGGATCTCGACGTAGCCCGAGGTGGCGACCTCGCCGGCGACGTGGACGAGGCCGGTCGTCACGAGCGTCTCGACGGCGACCCGGCTGTGCGGGTCGACGGTGAGCAGTGCATCGAGGATCGTGTCGGAGATCTGGTCACAGATCTTGTCGGGGTGACCCTCGGTGACGGACTCGGACGTGAAGTGGCGAAGTTCGCTCATGTACTGCGCAGTGCTCCTCTCGAGCCGGACGGCTCGTGTCGATCAGGTCGATCGTGTCAGACAATCACGTCGAGTATGCGGTTGGCCACCGACAGCTTGTCTCCGTTGCCCTCTGTGACGACGTGGCCGCCCTCGGCGAGCACGACGATGGAGTTCTCGTCGGTCGCGAAGCCCTCGTGCCACCCGACGCGGTTGACGACGAGGAAGTCGGCGCCCTTGCGGGCGAGCTTCGCGCGACCGCGCTCGACGAGCAGCGCGTCGTCGGGCTCGGTCTCGGCGGCGAAGCCGATGATCGTCTGCCCGGCGGGTCGCTCGGAGGCGAGTTCGGCGAGGATGTCGGGGTTCTTCACGAGTCGCAGGGTGAGCTCGTCGCCCTGCTCCTCCTTCGTGATCTTCGAGTCGCGCACCTCGGCGGGCCGGTAGTCGGCGACGGCGGCAGCCATGATGACGACGTCGGCCGTCGCGGCAGCGGCACGCACGGCGTCGCGCAGTTCGAGGGTCGTCGAGACGGCCACGACGTCGCAGCGTTCGGGGTGCGCCACTTCGAGGTTCGCTCCGATGAGCGTGACCTCGGCTCCGCGGGAGCGCGCCGCCTCGGCGAGGGCCACGCCCTGTTTGCCGCTCGAGCGGTTGCCGAGGAAGCGGACGGGGTCGAGGGGCTCTCGCGTGCCGCCCGCCGTGATGACGATGCGGCGGCCGGCCAGATCGGTGCGGCGGGGCTCGACGAGCTCGAGGGCCCGCCGGGCGATGACCTCGGGCTCCTCGAGACGACCGGGGCCCGAATCGGAACCGGTCAGCTGGCCGGAGGCCGGCCCCACGATCGTGACGCCGCGGGAGCGGAGCGTCGCGATGTTCGCGACGGTCGCGGCGTTCCGCCACATCTCGGTGTGCATCGCGGGGGCGATGACGAGAGGCGCCTCGCTCGCGAGCACCGTGTTGCCGAGGAGGTCGTCGGCGATGCCGGCCGCGAGCTTCGCGATGGTGTTCGCCGTGGCAGGGGCGATCACGATGAGGTCGGCGGATTGCCCGATGGCGACGTGACGCACCTCGGCGACCCCCTCGTAGAGGGAATCGTGGACCGGGTTGCGCGAGATCGCCTCGAGGGTCGGACGACCGACGAACCGCAGGGCGGCTTCGGTCGCCACGACGTGGACGTCATGACCCGCGAGAACGAACGCACGGACGACACCGACGGCTTTGTACGCCGCGATGCCGCCCGTGATGCCGACGACGACCGTGAGCCTCGCCATGTCGCTCGCTCGGCTCGGTCTACTCGGCCGGGCGGATCTGGAGCTTGTCTTCGTTGATCTCGTGCATCGCGACCGAGAGCGGCTTGTCGTCGATCGACGAGTCGACCAGCGGGCCGACGTTGTCGAAGAGGCTGCCCTCGTGGAGGTCGGCGTAGTAGTCGTTGATCTGACGCGCGCGCTTCGAGGCGAAGATCACGAGTGCGTACTTCGAGTCGACCTTCGACAGCAGGTCGTCGATGGGCGGGTCGATGATTCCGGTCAGCTTGTCAGCCATGGGGATGCTCCTTACGGATCGGCGTCAACCGCGCTCCGGGCGGTGGTCGCGGGAAGTCAGGGCCGTGAGCGCGCTCGACCGAGCGGCTTTGTGGGCTTCATCAAGTCTACGACTTTTTGAGCGGCCTCGGCGACGTCGCGGTTCACGACCTCGTGATCGAACTCGGAAGCGGCCTCGAGCTCGACCTTCGCGGTCTCCAGCCGACGCTGCTGCTCGGCCGGTCCTTCGGTGCCGCGCCCCACTAGTCGACGGACGAGTTCGTCCCAGGTCGGCGGCTGGAGGAAGATGAGCGTCGCCTCGGGCATGGCCTCGCGAACGGCCCGTGCGCCCTGGATGTCGATCTCGAGCAGGACGCTCGAACCGGCACGGATCGCGTCGTCGACGGGTCCGCGCGGCGTTCCGTAGCGCGAGGCGTTGTGGACCGTCGCCCACTCGAGGAGCTCCCCCTCGGCGATGAGACGGTCGAACTCGGCGTCGTCGACGAAGAAGTAGTGCTCCCCCTCGACCTCGCCGGGGCGCGGCTTCCGCGTCGTCGCCGACACCGAGAGCTTGACGTCGGGATGGTTGTCGCGGATGTACCCCGCGACCGTTCCCTTGCCGACGGCGGTCGGCCCGGCGAGCACGACGAGACGGCTGCCCGTTCCGCCGTGGGCGGCGACCCAGGCGCTCACGAACTCACGCAGGCGTCGGCGCTGCAGACGGCCGAGGCCGCCGAGCCGCTTCGCCGGCGAGATCTCGAGCTGCTCGAGGATGCGCTCGCGCTTGGTCACACCGATCGCGGGCATCGCCGTGAGGAACTCGGTGACCCGGAGTCTTCCCTCGACGCCCTCGGGGTCGTCGAAGGCGACGCGCAGCACGTCGAGCGGGCTGCGCTCCCCCGACGTGACGGCGGCCTTCACTTCGGCGCGTGCCCGGCGCGCCGCCACAGCGGCGCGAGAGGCCGCGACGCGGTCGACCTCGGGAATCGGACCGTGACCGCGATCGACCGACTCAGCCACGTGCCTTCTCCACTTCGTCGACCCGGCGCGCGATCGCGTCGGTGATCCCGTCGGGGCCCGCTTCGAGGAGCGAGCGGGACTCGCTCACGATGACGCCGCGCGCGAGCGCTCCGAAGGTCGAGCGGATGTCGGACACGGCGGCGCCCTGACTGCCGAAGCCCGGAGCGAGAACGGGGAGGATCGGGCCGGGCTGCTCGGAATCGCGGTCGATCCCGAATCGCGAGAGGTCGAGCGTCGCGCCGAGGACGACTCCGATCGAGCCGAAACGCGCCTCAGCGCCATCCGCTCGTCGCGCGTTCCAGTCGGTGACGCCGCCCACCATGGCGGCGGCGACCGTGTCGCCCTCGCGACTCGACGATTGCAGGACGGCCTGCTGGACGGCCGCTCCCTCGGGATTCGACGTCGCGGCGAGGACGAATGCTCCCTTGCCGAGCGACTCGGCTCGTTCGAGCGTCGAGGCGAGCGAGCCGAGTCCCAGGTACGGCGAGAGCGTGATGGCGTCGACCTCGAGCGGGGACCCCGGAGAGAGCCATGCGTCGCCGTAGGCCTCGACCGTCGAACCGATGTCGCCGCGCTTGACGTCGCCGATCACGAGAAGACCCGCCGACGCCGCGTGGGCGAGCACCCGTTCGAGCGCCGCGAATCCGCGAGAACCGAAGCGCTCGAAGAACGAGATCTGCGGCTTGACGATGCCGGCGCGGCCGTGCGCGGCGTCCACCACGCGCAGTCCGAACTCACGCACGCCGTCGGCGTCGTCGGTCAGCCCCCACGAATCGAGCAGGCTCGCGTGGGGGTCGATGCCGACGCAGAGGCGCCCGAACCGATCGAACGCCGCGCCGAGGCGGTCGCCGAAACTCGCCGTATCGCTCACAGTGCGGCCTGCCGCCTCTCGGCGTACTCCTGCAGGCTCGTCACGTCGAAGCCGTGACGCACGACGTCGAGCGACGCGACGGCCGCCGAGAGCTCGGCGATCGTCGTGAAGAGCGGGATGTCGCCGCCGACGGCAGCGGCACGGATCTCGTAGCCGTCGGCACGCGCGGAACGACCGCTCGGCGTGTTGATGACGACGTCGACCTCACCGCGGTTGATCAGTTCGACGACCGAGTCGGCGCTGTCGTCGCTCTTCTCGTTGAACTTGAGCACGATCTCCGACTCGATGCCGTTGCGGCGGAGCACCTCGGCCGTTCCCTCGGTCGCCGTGATGCGGTAACCGAGTTCCTTGAGGCGGAGGACCGGGAGGATGATCGAACGCTTGTCGCGGTCGGCGACCGAGACGAAGACGGTGCCCTCGAGCGGCATCCCGCCGTACGCCGCAAGCTGGCTCTTCGCGAACGCGCGGGGGAAGTCGCGGTCGATGCCCATGACCTCACCGGTCGAGCGCATCTCCGGGCCGAGCACGGAGTCGACCATGCGGCCGTCGCGCGTGCGGAAGCGGTGGAAGGGAAGCACGGCCTCCTTGACGGCGACGGGCGAGTCGAACGGCACGCGAGAGCCGTCCTGCTCGGGGAGGAGGCCCTCGGCCTTGAGCGACGCGATCGAGTCGCCGACCATGACGCGGGACGCGGCCTTCGCGAGCGGGATGCCGAGCGCCTTCGAGACGAACGGCACCGTGCGGCTCGCACGCGGGTTCGCCTCGAGCACGTAGAGCACGCCCGCGCCGATCGCGAACTGCACGTTGAGCAGGCCTCGCACGCCGATGCCGCGGGCGATCTTGCCGGTCGCCTCGACGACGCGGTCGATCTGAGCGCGGCCGAGGGTCACGGGCGGGAGGGTGCAGCTCGAGTCGCCCGAGTGGATGCCGGCCTCTTCGAGGTGCTCCATGACACCGCCGATGTAGAGCTCCTCGCCGTCGTACAGTGCGTCGACGTCGATCTCGATCGCGTCGTCGAGGAAGCGGTCGACGAGCAGCGGGTGACCCGCGCCGACGATGCCCTGGCCCTCGATGCGCGCGAAGTAGTCCGCGAGCGACGGCGAGTCGTAGACGATCTCCATGCCGCGGCCGCCGAGCACGTAGCTCGGGCGCACGAGCACGGGGTACCCGATCTCCTCGGCGATGGTGACGGCGCCCTGCAGGTCGACGGCCGTGCCGTTGCGCGGGGCGAGCAGCCCGGCGTCGTCGAGGATGCCGGCGAAGAGGCCGCGCTCCTCGGCGAGGTCGATCGCCGAAGGGCTCGTTCCGAGGATCGGCACACCGGCGGCTTCGAGGCCCTTTGCGAGGCCGAGAGCGGTCTGGCCGCCGAGCTGCACGACGACGCCGACGAGCTCACCCGACTGCATCTCGGCGTGGATGACCTCGAGCACGTCTTCGAGCGTGAGCGGCTCGAAGTAGAGACGATCGCTCGTGTCGTAGTCGGTCGAGACGGTCTCGGGGTTGCAGTTGATCATGATCGTCTCGTACCCGGCGGCCGAGAGGGCGAACGACGCGTGCACGCACGAGTAGTCGAACTCGACGCCCTGACCGATGCGGTTCGGACCCGATCCGAGGATGACGACCTTGCGGCGGTCACTCGGAGTGACCTCCGTCTCCTGGTCGAAGCTCGAGTAGTGGTACGGCGTGAGCGCGGGGAACTCGCCGGCGCACGTGTCGACAGTCTTGAACACCGGGCGGATGCCGAGGATGTGACGCACCTCGCGGGCATCGGCCTCGCCGAAGCCGCGCAGCTGACCGATCTGGGCGTCGGAGAAGCCGTGGTCCTTGGCGTGGCGGAGGAGGTCGGTGTCGAGCGCCTCGGCGGTGCGGACCTCGTCGGCGATCTCGTTGATGAGGACGATCTGGTCGAGGAACCACGGGTCGATCTTCGTCGCCTCGAAGGCCTGCTCGATCGTCGCACCGAGGCGGAGCGCCTGCTGCACGAGCACGATGCGGCCGTCGGTGGGCGTGCGCGATTCTTCGAGCAGCTCGTCGACCGAGCGCGACTCGTCGCCCCAGTGGAAGCTCGAACCGCGCTTCTCGAGCGAGCGGAGGGCCTTCTGCAGCGCCGAGGCGTAGTTGCGGCCGATCGCCATCGCCTCGCCGACCGACTTCATGGTCGTCGTGAGCGTCGGGTCGGCGGCCGGGAACTTCTCGAACGCGAACCGGGGCACCTTGACGACGACGTAGTCGAGCGTCGGCTCGAAGCTCGCGGGGGTGACCTTCGTGATGTCGTTCGGGATCTCGTCGAGGCGGTAGCCGATGGCGAGCTTCGCGGCGATCTTCGCGATCGCGAAGCCCGTGGCCTTCGAGGCGAGCGCGCTCGACCGCGAGACACGCGGGTTCATCTCGATGACGATGACACGGCCATCCTTCGGGTCGATGGCGAACTGGATGTTGCAGCCACCGGTGTCGACGCCGACGGCGCGGATGATGTCGATCGCGATGTCGCGGAGGTTCTGGTACTCGCGGTCAGTGAGCGTGAGCGCCGGCGCCACGGTGATCGAGTCACCCGTGTGCACGCCGACGGGGTCGACGTTCTCGATCGAGCAGACGACGACCGTGTTGTCGGCCGTGTCGCGCATGAGCTCGAGCTCGTACTCCTTCCAGCCGAGGATCGACTCCTCGAGGAGCACCTCGGTCGTCGGGCTCGAGTGGAGGCCGGCGGTGACGTAACGCACGAGATCGGCTTCGTCGTAGGCGAATCCCGAACCGAGTCCGCCCATCGTGAAGGACGGCCGGACGACGAGCGGGTAGCCGAGGTCCTCGGCGAAGGTCTTCGCCTCCTCGAGCGTGCGGGCGATGTGCGAGCGGGCGACGTCGGCACCGGCATCCAGGACGAGCTGCTTGAAGAGCTGGCGGTCCTCACCCTTCTGGATCGCCTCGACCTTCGCACCGATGAGTTCGACGCCGTGCTTCTCGAGGATTCCCGCGTCGTGCAGGGCGATCGCCGCGTTGAGCGCGGTCTGGCCGCCGAGGGTCGGGAGGATCGCGTCGGGGCGCTCCTTGATGATGATCGACTCGATGATCTCCGACGTGATCGGCTCGATGTAGGTCGCATCGGCGAAGTCGGGGTCGGTCATGATCGTGGCCGGGTTCGGGTTCACGAGGATGACGCGGACGCCCTCCGCGCGGAGGACGCGGCAGGCCTGGGTTCCCGAGTAGTCGAACTCGGCCGCCTGGCCGATGACGATCGGGCCGGACCCGATGACGAGAACGCTGTTGATGTCGTCGCGCTTGGGCATCAGGCGTGAGTCTCCTTGTTGGCGGTGGTCGCGAGCACCATGTCGCGGAAGCGGTCGAAGAGGTAGTTGGCGTCGTGCGGGCCGGCCGCCGACTCGGGGTGGTACTGCACCGAGAACGCCGGGATGTCGAGGCAGTTGAGGCCCTCGACCACGTTGTCGTTGAGGCCGTAGTGGCTCACCTCGACGCGGCCGAAGCCCTCACGCGAGTCGCTCACGCCCTCGATGGGCGCGTCGACGGCGAATCCGTGGTTGTGCGCGGTGATCTCGACGCGGCCGGTCGCCTTGTCGAGCACGGGCTGGTTGATGCCGCGGTGACCGAACGGCAGCTTGTAGGTGCCGAAGCCGAGGGCGCGGCCGAGGAGCTGGTTGCCGAAGCAGATGCCGAAGTAGGGCACGCCCGAGCGGAGCGCGGTGCGGAGGATCTCGACGTGCTGGTCGGACGCGCTCGGGTCGCCGGGGCCGTTCGAGTAGAAGAGGGCGCTCGGCGCGATGCCGAGGATCTCGTCGGCCGTGACCGACTGGGGGAACACCTCGACGTCGAAGCCGCGCTCCGCGAGGTAGGTGAGGGTCGAGTTCTTGACGCCGAGGTCGAGGACGGCGACCGTCCCGACCTTCTCGCCGACGGCGGGGAGCGAGTAGCGCTCCGACGTCGACACCGTGCCCGAGAGGTTCTGACCGCTCATCTCGGCGCCCGAGCGCACGAGTTCGAGCTGCTCGGCGTTCGAGAGCGTCGCGTCGTCGCCCGAGAAGATGCCGGCGCGCATCGCACCGCCGGAGCGGATGTGGCGGGTGAGCGCGCGCGTGTCGATGCCGCTGATGCCGACGACTCCCCCGTCGACGAGGTCGTCGTCGAGGCTGCGCTGCGCGCGGAAGTTCGACACGACGCGGGAGGGGTCGCGCACGACGAAGCCCGCGACCCAGATGCGCGACGACTCCATGTCGGTGTCGTTCGCACCAGTGTTGCCGATGTGCGGCGCGGTCATGAGCACGATCTGCCCCGCGTACGACGGGTCGGTCAGGGTCTCCTGGTAGCCGGTCATGCCGGTCGCGAAGACGGCCTCGCCGAGCGTGCGCCCGCGAGCGCCGTATGCACGACCGGTGAACCGGGTGCCGTCCTCGAGGACGAGGACGGCGGGGCCGCCCGAACGGGTTCCGGGAGTCGCCATGTCAGGCCTCTCTTTCGATGATGCTGCCGGTGCGTCCGGCGATGAGTGAACGGAGTGCGTCGATGATCTTCGACGTGTCGTCGAGGTATCGGGCACGGAAGTAGCTGTCGACCGACGGGTGCGCGTCGTCACCGTCGGCGGTCCACGTCACGACGACGAGACCGTGCGGCTCGACACCGCGGTCGATCGCCCACGTGGCTCGGTCGGCCCCCGTGATCGCGCTCGTCGGGATGAACGTCTCCGACTCCCCCGGGATCTCGAGGCGCAGACCGTCGGCGGTGACCGCGAGTCGTGCGGAGGCGCGGAAGGCGAGACCGCGCACGGCGAGGCGCTCGTGGGGAACCTCGTGCGGGGTCGTCGCGACGTAGAAGACGTCGGCCGCGAGGATCTCGTCGCCGGCCGTCGCGGGCAGCTCGTAGGCGGAGAGCCCCGAGTCGCGTCGGCGGCGCGCACGCCAGGACAGGATCATGAGTGTCACCGCGAGGGCGACGACGACGACCGTGATGACGGTGGGCAGCACTTTATCCACGTGCGGCCTCCGCGATCTCGTCGACGGGTCGCACGGCGCCGTCGAGGACCGTCGCGTAGCCCGCGTGAAACGTCGCGACGACGCGGCCGGGCAGTGCACGGCCGAGGTACGGCGAGTTGACGCTGCGGCCCGCGAGGTCACCGGTCGAGAACTCGCGCGAGGCCGTCGGGTCGTAGAGCGTGATCTCCGCGGGCGATCCGACGGCGATCGGCTGCCCCTGGCCGTCGAGGCGCCCGATGCGAGCGGGAGCGCTCGAGAGAACGCGCGCGACGTCGGTCCAGTCGAGCAGACCGTTCTCGACGACGGAGGCATGCACCACCGAGAGAGCGGACTCGAGGCCGACCATGCCGTTCGCCGCGGCATCCCATTCGCTCTCCTTGGCCTCGACGGGGTGCGGGGCGTGGTCGGTCGCGACGATGTCGATCGTGCCGTCGGCGAGTGCCGCACGGAGCGCCTCGACGTCTTCGGCACAGCGGAGGGGCGGGTTGACCTTGAAGCGCGCGTCGTAGCTCGCGACGAGGTCTTCGGTGAGGAGGAGGTGGTGGGGCGTGACCTCGGCGGTGACGTCGATGCCGCGCGCCTTCGCCCACCGGATGACCTCGACCGAACCAGCGGTCGAGACGTGGCAGACGTGGAGTCGGCCGCCGACGTGCTCGGCGAGCAGGACGTCGCGCGCGATGATCGACTCTTCCGCGACGGCGGGCCAGCCGGTGAGGCCGAGCTCGCCCGACAGTGCGCCCTCGTTCATCTGCGCGCCCTCGGTGAGGCGCGGCTCCTGAGCGTGCTGGGCGACGACGCCGTCGAAGGCCTTCACGTACTCGAGGGCACGGCGCATCAGCAGAGGGTCGTAGACGCAGAACCCGTCGTCGGAGAAGACCCGAACGCGCGCACGAGACGAGGCCATGGCGCCGAGTTCGGCGAGACGTTCACCCTTGAGTCCGACGGTGACGGCGCCGATCGGCTGGACGGTCGCGAAGCCGGCCGCCTCGCCGAGCCGCAGCTCCTGCTCGACGACGCCGGCGGTGTCGGCGACGGGCGATGTGTTGGCCATCGCGAACACCGCCGTGAATCCTCCGGCCGCGGCCGCGCGCGTTCCCGTGAGGACCGTCTCGCTCTGCTCGTAACCGGGCTCGCGGAGGTGCGTGTGCAAGTCGACGAGACCCGGCAGTGCGAGCAGCCCGTCGCCGTCGACGACGGTCGCGCCCGTCGCGTCGAGGTTCGACCCCACGGCGAGGATCGTCTCGTCGAAGAGGATGTCGGCGCGGGTGCCGTCGGGCAGCGTCGCGCCCGTGACGAGGTGGCGGGTCATGCCGTGGCCTCGCGTTCGCCCGACAGCAGCAGATAGAGGGCAGCCATTCTCACCGAGACTCCGTTCGAGACCTGTTCGAGCACCGTCGACTGGGGGGAATCGGCGGCGGCGGAGGAGATCTCCAGTCCGCGATTCATCGGCCCGGGGTGCATGACAATGCTAGTCGGCGCGAGCCTGTGGAATCGCTCGTCGTCGAGCCCCCAGGTTCGCGAATACTCCCGGCTGTTCGGGAAAAACGCCGCGTTCATGCGCTCGGCCTGGATGCGCAGCATCATGACGACGTCGGGGCCGGCGGCCAGGGCCGCATCGAGGTCGTAGCCGACCGTGACGGGCCACGCCGTGAGGTCGACGGGAACGAGCGTGGGCGGAGCGACGAGCGTGACGTCGGCGCCGAGGGTCGACAGCAGCCAGACGTTCGATCGCGCGACGCGCGAGTGCAGGATGTCGCCGACGATGACGACTCTCACCCCCGCGAGGTCTCGACCCCGCGATGCCGCGCCGTGCAGGCGGCGTCGGATCGTGAACGCATCGAGGAGGGCCTGCGTGGGGTGCTCATGGGTTCCGTCGCCGGCATTGATGACGCCGGCGTCGATCCATCCGCTCGTCGCGAGCGTCTGGGGTGCACCCGACGCGCCGTGCCGGATCACGACGCCGTCGGCGCCGATCGCCTGCAGAGTCTGCGCCGTGTCCTTGAGGCTCTCGCCCTTCGAGACGCTCGAGCCCTTGGCGCTGAAGTTGATGACGTCGGCCGAGAGCCGCTTGGCCGCGGCCTCGAACGAGATGCGCGTGCGGGTCGAGTCCTCGAAGAAGAGGTTGACGACGGTCTTGCCGCGGAGCGTCGGGAGCTTCTTGACCTCGCGCAACTGCACGGCGGCCATGTCCTCGGCGATGTCGAGGATCTCGATCGCCTCGGCGCGGGTGAGGTCGCGGGTCGAGAGGAGGTGCCGCATCACTGCACGCCCCCATCGATCGTGACGCTGTCGTCGCCGTCGATCTCGGCGAGGTGCACGTTGATGCGCTCCGAGCTCGCGCTCGGAAGGTTCTTCCCGACGAAGTCGGCGCGGATCGGGAACTCGCGGTGACCGCGATCGACGAGGACGGCGAGTCGCACGGCACGGGCGCGGCCGAGATCTCCGAGCGCGTCGAACGCCGCTCGGATCGTGCGGCCCGAGTAGAGCACGTCGTCGACGAGAACGACGACGCGGTCGTCGATGCCGCCGGTGGGGATGTCGGTGGGGCCGGGCGTTCGCGTACGAGTCCGCGACAGATCGTCGCGGTACATCGTCACGTCGAGCGTGCCGGTCGGAACCTCGACGTCGGAGATCTCGCGGATCACGCGGGCGAGGCGTTCGGCGAGGAAGATGCCCCGTGTCGGGATGCCGAGGAGAACGAGATTCTCGGCCCCACGATTCGATTCGAGGATCTCGTGAGCGATTCGAGTGATCGCTCGGGCGATATCAGCCTGTTGCAGCACGGTACGCGCAGCCACGCTGACTCCCTTCTCCGCCTCACAGGACGGTCTTAAAGGTTGTCGGTCGATCTACTGTACCGGACGCGACGACGACCCCGTCCGCTCGCGCGGATCGGGGCCGTCGTGGGTCACCGAGCTGGGATCAGTACCAGCCGCTCGACTCCGAGTGCTCCCACGCACCGCACGGCGAGCCGTGGCGGTTGGCGATGTAGCCGAGGCCCCACGCGATCTGCGTCGCGGGGTTCGTCTGCCAGTCGGCGCCGGCGCTCGCCATCTTGTTGCCGGGCAGGGCCTGCGGGATTCCCGTGGCGCCGCTCGACGAGTTGTAGGCGTTGACGTTCCAGCCGGACTCCTTGTTCCAGAGCGCGACGAGGCAACCGAACTGGTCGTCGCCCCAGCCGTAGTTCGCGGCCATCATGTCGCGAGCGATGGCCTGGGCCTCGCTCGGGTTCGAGGGAGCGGTCGGGCGTGAGGCGCCGACGCTCGCCGATGCGGCGGCTTCGGCTGCAGCAGCCTCGGCGGCAGCGGCTTCAGCGGCCGCTGCCGCGGCGGCCTCAGCAGCGATCCGGTCGGCCTCGGCGGTCGCGGCCTTCACGGCGGCGGCCTGCTCGGCGGCTTGCTCGGACAGCAGGAAGATGCGCTTCGGGGCGAGGAGGTCGTGCTGCGCGAGCGACGCGACGGTCGTCTCGAGTGCTGCAGCATCGGTCTTGCCCGCGGCGGCGGCGATCGCGGCGCTCGCATCGGCGAGGGTGATCTCGGCCTTCTGCGCGGCTCGCGCATCGAGGACGGTGCTCGCGTGCTGCAGGTGCTCGGCGTCGAGGCCTCGGCTGTTCGTGAGTGCGGCCGTCTCGGCGATGCGCTCGTTCTGAGCGGTGACGGCCGACTGGATGACGAACCCGGTGCCGGCGAGGGCTCCGATGGTGACGATGGCTCCGGCGGCGAGGATCGAATCGCGCATCGGCCGGCTCTTACGTCGGCGTCCGTGCTCGCGGGGCGAGCCGGTTTCAGGGGTGGTGCTGGCGGGACTGGACGGGAAAAGGTTTCGCATAGGCTTCACATTCGGTCCGCGGCGCAGAGCGCGTGGCGGACCTCATCAACAATCGTTTCGGCTTCAGTGGGGGGTGCATCGCGGGGGCGCGATACAAAGCCGCAAGTATGTCGACGCCGTCTCCACGGTCACCGGGTGAATGCTGTTAATGCCCTGAGAATTCGGATTCTTCCGTAGACGAAATCGCCGGTTTCGACAGGGCCGCTCAGACCGTTTCCGCGCGCTTCTGCCGCGCCGGTCGAGCCGGCTCGTTCGGACCGTTCCAGACCTTCACGATGCCCCACGCGACAGCCGTGATCGGTACGGCGAGGACCGCTCCGACGATGCCGCCGACGATGGTTCCTGCGGTCAACGCGAGCAGGATGACGAGCGCGTGCAGACGGAGCGATCGGCCCATGACGATGGGCTGGAGGAAGTTGCCCTCGAGCTGGTTCACACCCACGACGATCGCGATGACGATGAGCGCGACGACCGGACCGTTCGCGACGAGGGCGACCAAGGCTGCGAGCACGCCCGCGAGCGTCGCACCCACGATCGGGATGAACGCGAGCACGAACACGATGACGGCGAGAGGGAGCGCGAGGGGCACCTGCAGGATCGCCAGACCGACGCCGATGCCGATGGCGTCGACCGCCGCGACCGTCGCCGTGCCGCGCACGTAACCGCCGAGGGTGTCGACGGCCTTGGTGCCGATGCGCTTGCCGCGCTCGTACGCCACGCCCTCGAACGGGCGGAGGAGGAACTCCCAGATGCGCGGGCCGTCCTTCATGAAGAAGAACAGCACGACGACCATGAGCACGAGACCCGTGATGAACGAGGCCGTCGCCGAAACGCCCGCGATGGCACCCGAACCGAACTGCGCACTCGTCAGGAAGTCGGTGACCGCGTCGGTCGCGTCCTGGATCTGCTCATCGGTGATCGAGAACGGCAGCCCGAGCACGAAATCGCGCAACTGGTCGATGCCCTCGGCTGCGCTGTCGAAGAGCTCGCTCCACTGCGACCGAACTGCCTGGACGATGAGGAAGACGAGCCCGCTCAGCACGACGATGATCGCGATGAGCGCGAGCCACGTCGCGAGGATCGACGGCACGCCCTTCCCGCGTACCCACGAGAGCACGGGGTGGATCGCGGAGGCGAGGATGAGGGCGATCATGACGGGGATGATGACGAGGCTCAGCTGCGTCATCCCCCACACGAAGATCGCGACGACCGCAAGGACGGCGAGGATCTGGACGGCGCGGGTAGCGAGCCGGCCGGGACCATCGGTCCAGAGCGCACTCGCCGAGCGGGTGACCGGCTTCGCCTCGGGGGTCGGGCGGGGTGCGGGTCGGCGGAACAGGCTCACGGGATCTCCTCTTGATCGTGCGCCTAGCCTGTCATCCGTTTCGCGGCTCGCGCGACCGACCGGCCGGGCTGCCGCCGGATCGGCAAGGATGGGGAACCATGACCGACTCTGCGACGTCCGCGCTCCTTCCCCTCGCCTTCGGAGAGCCGGGAGAGTTCCGCGAGTTCACCGTCGGCCAGGTGCTGAGCGGGCGGAAGACCGGATCGACGAACCTCCGGATCGCGTACCGGATGTCGGGTACCCCCATTCCCGTCGAGGGCGAACGACGGGTGCTCGTCGACTCCACGAACCGGCCCGTCGCCGTCATCCGCTACACGCGGGTCGAACTGACGAGCTCGGACGACATCACCGAGGACCTCATCGTCCACGAAGCCTCGTCGATAGCGCAGTGGCGTGCCGCGCATGCGGACTACTGGTCGAGTCTCGTTCCCGCGATCCGCGAGTTCACGGGCGACGACGAGTGGACGCTCGGCACGGCGGAACCCGCGATCGCGACGGCTTTCGAGGTCGTCGAGCGTCTCGAACCTTCGCCGTCGATCGCGTTCATCGGCGCCGGGTTCCACGCGTCCCGCAATCTGTTGCCGGCCGCGGTCATCGCCGGTGTGCGCATCGACGCGATCGCGACGCGCGACATCGATCGCTCTCGCGCTGCGCTCCGCCGCTTCGGCTCCGACGGCGTTCCCTACGGCGACGCGGAGGAGCTTCTCGAGAACCCCGCCGTCGGACGCGTGGCCGTCGTCGCCCAGCCCGCCGATCAGCCCGAGCTCGTGCACGCCGCGATCGCCCACGGCGCCGCCGTGTTCGTCGACAAGCCGCTCGGCACCTCGGTGGACGAGGCCCGGTCGATCGCCGCGGCAGCCGAACGTGCGGGCGTCGAGGTCGTCGTGGGATTCATGAAGCGGCACGCTCCGTCGTACCGGCGTCTTCGCGCGCTCATCGGTGACGGCGCGCTCGGAGACGTGCGCTCCTTCCAGCTGACGTTCGGCTGCGACAGCACGGCGTTCTGCCGGACCGAGGCGGACTTCGTTCACCTCGCGGCGATCCATGTCATCGATCTCGTGCGGCACCTCTTCGGCGAGGTCGTCGACGTCACGACTCACTCGAACTCGACCGGCCCGGAGGTGGCCCTCGCCGTCGCCCTGCGATTCGAGTCGGGCGTCGTCGGCTCGCTCGACCTCGTCGGGCTGCCCTCCTACTCGAGCGAGACCGAAGTGCTGCGAGTGGTCGGCACGCGCGGCATCGCAACCGTGCGGGATGTCGGCGAGCTGACGCTTCATCGCACGGGGACGGCTGCGCCGTCGTGGACGGATCTCACCGAGACGACGAGCGTCCACCGGACCGTCGAGAGCGCGATGTCGGGCGTCGAGCGCGACCTCTTCGTACGCGGCTTCGTCGACCAGATGCGGGCGTTCGCCGCGGGCGACCTCACGCACGCGAGCACCGCGGCCGACAACGTGCACACGATGGAACTGTGCGCCCGCATCATCGGTCACGAGTGACGAGCGGTCAGAGCAGGGCCTTCGCCGCCGCTCGCGCGACCCACGACCGATAGAGCTGCCACGGGTCGTCGACGCCGTCGCGGAGCGCGTCGATGTGGTGCGTGAGCGCGACGTGCTCCTCGAACCATTCCGTTCGCGGAATACGATGCGCCGCGAACTCGGAGTGCCGGCGCGCTTCGAGTTCGCGGCCGCCCCGTTCGAAGGCGAGGACCTCGTCGTGCGGCAGCTGGGCGATGCGTGCCCGGGGCCCGGCGCTCGTGCCGATCTTGATGCGGTCGGCGTAGCGCACGTAGTAGACGACCTCGACGCGCGGTGGAGCCTGCACGTCGTCGGGGGCATCGCCGAATCGCCACTCGCACTCGGCGCAGACCCAGCCCGAGGGGTAGTGCACCCCGATACGGCAGCCGCACCACGCGCAGGGCGCGGGGAGCAGATCGGTCTCACCGACGGCCCCCGCGACGCCGTCGTAGATGACGACGAGGTGGCGGGCGCACACGTTGAGGGCCGCCTCGGCGGGCACCGGTCGGCCGCACGGCGCGGCATCGCCCTCGACGATGCCGCAGACACGCGCCACGACGGTCACGACGCGGTTCCGGCAGGAGACATGACAGCACGATAGGCGCACTCACCGACATCCGTTCTAGTCTCAGAAGTCCGACGAGAGGAACGCCATGGCAGCGGAGACGGCAGCGCGGAGAATCGATCTTCCGGCGGGGACGATCGAGGGTCGTGCCGCCGATGGTGTCGCGGTGTTCCGGGGCGTGCCATACGCCGCCGCACCGTTCGGCGAGAATCGCTTCCGCGCTCCGCAACCGGTCGAGCCGTGGGACGGCATCCGCGACGCGACGGTCTTCGGCGCGACGTCGCCGCAGACCCCATACCCCGGCCCGCTGGGCGCCATCCTGCCGACGAGCGAGATCGCTGGCACCGACATCCTGAACCTCGCCGTGTGGGCGCCCGACGAGGACCCGGCCGGAAGCCATCCCGTCTTCGTGTGGATTCACGGCGGAGGCCTCACGCGCGGAGCCAACTCGCTCGACGCCTACGACGGCTCGCGATTCGCGGAGCAGGGCGTCGTCGTCGTCGCGGTCAACTACCGCCTCGGCGCCGAGGGCTTCTCGGTGCTCGACGACGCTCCACGCAATCTCGGGCTCGCCGACCTCCGCGCCGCCCTCGAGTGGGTGCGGGAGAACATCGCAGCGTTCGGCGGCGACCCAGCCGACGTCACGGTCGGCGGTCAGTCGGCGGGAGGGGCTCTGACCGCGGCGCTGCTCGCGATGCCCGACGCGGAGACGTTGTTCGCGCGTACCATCGTGCAGAGCGGTCCCCTCGACGCTCAGCCCGAGAGCGAAGCGCGACGCGTGACCGACGCCATGGCGAAGCACCTGGGGATCGCGGCGACGCGCGAGGCCTTCGCCGCCGTCACGCCCGAGCGGCTGCTCGAGGCCCAGGAGCACGTGCTCGCCGGGGGCAGTCCGCTCACCTCCGGGCCCTCCTTCACGCTCACGATCGGCGGCGAACTCGTACCCGAGAACCCGCGCGATGCGCTGCGTTCCGGGGTGTCGGCGAACCTGCCCTTGCTCATCGGTACGACGACCGAGGAGTACCGCCTGTGGTTCGTGCCCACGGGTCGGCTGCGGAAGATCTCGAAACTCATGCTCCTCGGCGCACGGGTCGCGAAGCGCATGCCGAGCTCGCTCGTCGCGACGTTCCGCGACGCGCGTCCCGGAGCGCGCCCGGGCGAGATCCTCGGCGCGATCGTCACCGAGCTCATCCTCCGCGCCCCAGCCCAGGATGTCGCGGACGGGCGCCTGACTGAGGGTGCCGCGACGTGGATCTTCGAATTCGCCTGGCGCAGCCCGGTCGAGAGCGCCGACGGCGATGTGCTCGGGGCAGCGCACGCGGTCGAGATCCCCTTCGTCTTCGACAACGCCGAGACGACGGATGCCGCCCCGCTCGTCGGCGAGGCTCCCCCGCGTTCGCTCGCGCGCTCGATGCACGCGTCGTGGCTGACCTTCATCCGGTCGGGTCGCGCCGACTGGACGGAGTGGGATGCCACGCGGCCCGTCCGCGTCTTCGACGGGGCGGATGACCCGATCGCGCTCGCGCCTCGCGATGACGAACGACGCGCGCTGCTCGAGTGGGAGGCCGGCCGGCGCGCTGCCTCCGGTACCTCCCGCGGTGCCGCGGAGGTGCCCGCGTAGTCTGGAGTGACTCCGTCGACGCCCGCCCCTGCGGCCGCCGAGTGTGCGTCGGCCTCACGAGAGAAGAGGAACGATGGCACGCCTGATCTACTCGGCCACCATGTCGCTCGACGGTTTCATCGCCGGATCGGGTGGCGACATGTCGTGGCTCACTCCTTTTGCGGAGCAGAACGACCTCGCCGATCGACTCATGAACGAGACCGGAGCGCTGCTCGTCGGAGCGCGGACCTACGGGGGCGACGACCCCAATGCGGGAGACCCGGAGCACGAGGGAGCGTTCGGCGGCCAGTGGCACGGGCCGCAGTACGTGCTCACGCACGCCGCGCCGTCGGACGAGCTTCCCGATGACGTGTTCTTCGGCGACGACCTGCTCGAGATGACGATCGCGGCGAAGGCGGCGGCCGGAGAGAAGTACGTCAATGTGCTCGGCGCGGATGTCGCACGCCAGTGCATCGAGCACGGAATCCTCGACGAGGTGCTCGTCTTCATCGTTCCCGTGCTCCTCGGAAGCGGCACGCGTCTCTTCGAGAGCGAGTCGTGCGAGCAGGTGCGTCTCGAGCGCGTGAGCGTGACCGAGAGCCCGCTCTCGACGGATGTCTGGTACCGGGTCACTCGGTAGTAGCGGCGCGGGTCGGTATCGGCGCGGGTCGGTATCGGCGCGGGTCGGTCTCGGCGCGGGTCGGTCTCGGCAGCTCGGTCTCGGCCGCTCGTCGCGGGAGCCTACCGACGCTAGAAGGGTGGCGGTTCGGTGTCGCTGGTGTACCCGGTGGGGCTGGCCCAGCGGCGGCGGGGTGGTTTCGGGTCGAGGGTGAGGTTCTCGTCGGGCCAGTCGCGGGTGGCGCGGTCCGAGTCGGGTCCGTCGGAGGGCGCGCTCGACGTGAGGAGGTGCTCGAGAGCTGCTCGAACGTCGGCGCTCTTCTTCGACTCGGGTGACTGCTCGGGTCTCGTTTCGGGTGCCTGTTCGGGTCTCGGTTCGGGTGGCTGTTCGGGGCCGAGCCACGTGGTGTGTTTGAGCGTGTGGTCGGGTGGGCAGAGTGGTGCCAGGTTGTCGATGTCGGTTCTGCCGCCGTGGGCCCAGTCGTGGATGTGGTCGATATCGGAGGTCGCGGCGAGGCTGTTGCATCCGGGTCTGGAGCAGCGTTGGTAGGTGAGGGTCAACCAGTCGCGTTGTGCCTGGCTCGGCCGGTATTGGGTGCGGTCGAGGTGGAGCGGTTCGGCGGTGATGGGGTCGACGATGAGGCATCGGAATGCGGTCGCGGTGTCGAAGATCTGGCGGGCGGTCTCGGTGCTGATCGGTCCGTATCCGTCGATCGTGGCGACATCGAGCCAGGGGTGCTCGGGAAGAGCGCTACCTGTTGTTTCAGTACTCACACGCGCATCACGTACGGGCTTCTCGAGGAGTCCCGCGATGAGCGGCACGGTGACGAGGACACGCGTCTGCACGGCGGTCGGGGTTCCGGTGCCGGTGAGCCAGGCGGAGAACTGGTCGGCACGCAGCTGATCGCGGGTGCGGGTCTCACCGGTAACCCGTGAGGCTTGCTTGGCGGTCGCGTTCAACCGGGTGCGGATCTTGACTCCGTCGAGTGCGGGCACCAACGCGTGGAGCCACATCATGCCTTCGGGGGCGTCCTCGAACACGACCCGTCGTTCGGTGAGGGCGCGTCGGTGGCGTTCGGCGAGGGTCGCGGCGCTGAGCCGGTCGCGCAAGCGCTTCGCGCGAGACCGGAACGAGGCGACGGTGACGCGTCCGGCGATTCCGGCGAGTTCGTCGTCGAAGCGTGCGATGGCGTCGGCGTCGTCCCACCCGGTGATGGTTTCGACGGCGGCACGCACGATCGGATATGACGTCGCTCCGTCGAGGAACTCGAGCCACAGCTTCGGTAACCGTGCGGCGAGCGTGTGTGCTTCGGCGGCTTCGTTCACGACGGTCGCTGTCGGAATGAGCAACCGCATCGACAGCTCGGTCGCCGCGGCACGCACCGCCCAGTCACGCGCTTCAGCACGGGTCATGAGTTCGGGGAGCACGTAGATGTGCGGGTTCTCCTGAGCCATCCGAATCGCCCGGCCAATGGTCGCGAGACGACGGGCCGCGACCCGGTTCGCTTCGAAGGCAAACTGCTCGGCGTCGGTCATGACCATGTCGAGGAGCTCGGCCTGCGAGATCGTCACGCCACGAGCGCCAGCAGAACCATCAGCACCCTCGGGCACACCGCCCGTCTCATCCGTCGATTCGATCACATTAGAAGACTAGTTCGAACCACCGACATCCCGCCGGCCTACCGAGCACCTGTGGACAACTCCGCACATCACCCCGCGACGAGCCATCCGCGGCGAGATGGGAGGATGAGACGGTGACGTCTTCAGCTGCGAGCACCCCGCCCTCCTCCCCCGATCTCGGCATTCTCTTCGACGTCGACGGGCCGATCGCGAGCCCGGAGACGCGCACCATCGCGATCGAGAGCATCCTCGACGACATCGTCACGCTCACGCGCATCGGCGTGCCGATCGCATTCATCACGGGGCGCTCCGACGCGTTCATCCGCGACGCCGTCATCGCGCCGCTCCTCGCTCGCGGGCTCGCCGAGGCGCTCGACACCCCCGGCGCACGCATGTTCGGCGTCTATGAGAAGGGCGCGACGTGGTCGACGATCTCGTCCGACGGCCTCGGCGACGTGATCATCGATGAGTCGGTCGCTCCCCCGGCGGCGCTCGTCGACGAGATCCGCTCTCTCGTCGAGAACGAGTTCTCCGACATCGTCTTCTTCGACGACACGAAGCGCGCGATGATCTCGGTCGAACAGCGCACGGATGTCAGCAACGACGCGTTCCGCGCACGACGCGACGCCTTCGATGACGCCGCGTACGACGCCGCCATCCGTCACGGCGTCGGCGTCTCGCACGGCGATCGCCGTCACCCCGACGACTCGGGAGAGACCCCGTTCCGCCTCGACCCGACGATCATCTCGACCGATATCGAGTCGGTGCTGCTCGACAAGGACCGGGGTGCGCGCCGTGCCCTCGAGCACTTCCTGTCGCTCGGCGAGGTGCCGAAGCGCTGGCGCACGATCGGCGACTCACGCAGCGACTACAAGATGGCCGACGAACTGCACGCGACGGGCTACGACGTCTCGCACGTCGATGTGCGCCCGAGCGACGGCATCCTCGAGAAGCCGTACGACGTGATCGTCGAGGGCGACCTCATCCACGACGAGGCCGGCGCGGCATTCCTGCGGCACTGGGTGACCGAGCTCGAGCGCACGACGGCCTGAGGCACGCCGCAGCCCCCGCTCAGGCGAGGGTCCTCAGCCTCTCATCGACCGGGAACGGCACGGTGTAGTGGAGTCCCGGCATGTCGACGGCACCCCAGTCCTCCTTCTTCACACGCACGACATCCGTCGACACCTCGACGATGCGCACGCGCAACCAGCGGCCGTCGTCGAGTCGCAGCTCGTAAGGGTCGGCGAGGTAGCCGATGCCGGTGGCTTCGAGCATCTCCTCGGCGTCGAGCCACTCGAGAGGCGGTGTGCGCGGGCGCCCGAGGAGGTCGATGACGACGAATCCCTCACCGTCGGGGAGCATCCAGCCGAGCATCTCGCCGTCGCCACGGCGGTGCGCTATCCAATCGGGGTGAGCAGGCATGGCTCCCACGGTAGGCGACGCCGGCCGCACGTTACACGAGCGCGATGGCCGCCTCGGGCGTCGCGACGCGGAAGCTGAACGTCTCTTCGAGGTAGAGACTCACGCTCTCACTGGTGTGCGAGCTGTAGCCGAGCGACAGGTCTTCGCCGGAGTCGAAGACGAAGTCGCCGCCTCGGAGGCTCAGCACGACGGCGCCCTCGGCACCCGGCGTGTACTCGACCGGACCGTCGAGGATGCGCCGCAGGTGCTCGAGGAGGGATTGCCCGCCCGCGTCGTTGCCGCCGACGACGTTCACCCAGTCGTCGCGGCCGAGGGCGAGCCCGTAGGGTCCGTCGATACCCGCGTCCTTCAGCACCGCCACGGCCGCGGCGACCTGCTGGGCGAACCGCCGCGGGTCGTCGTCTCGGGAGATCGGCGGATGCGGCGTCGCCTGCGTGATGCCCGTGATGCCGACGGCGTCCCATCCCGCGAACACCGCGGCGTTCTCGACCGTCGCGATGCGGCGTGCTGCCGCGTCGAGGGCGCCGAGATCGACGTCGAGCGCCCCGCGGGCTCCGGCATCGAGCTCCGAGCGGCTGAGGGTGAAGTCGGCACGCACCTCCGCGAGCGGCAGCACCGAGCGCGTGCGAGCGATCACGGCATCGGCCGGAGCGGCGACGACCGGTCCGACCCGACCGAGGTTCGTGGCCGAGTGCTGCCATCCGTGCGGGCCGGCGAAGTCGACGAGCTTCCGCGCCCCGAGCGCCGTCGACAGGCGCGTCTTCGCCTCGTCGTCGAGCATGTCCCAGACAGCGTCGGTGATCGGGGCGAGCCCGCGAAGCAGGTGGTCCGTCATGATTCGTGCCTTTCGATGGGGTGCGCTTTCAGTGAACCGATTCCGAGCCCGGATGCCGCGGGAGGGCGTTCCTCGACGTCGTCGCGCACATCCGGCTCCGGGGCGTCGAGGGCTCCGAGCATGTCGAGCGGCGGCGCGAAGAACGCCGTGCCCGTGAGCGGGGTCGAGAAGTCGAGGAGGCGGTCGTGAGACCCGACGGGGTCGCCGATGAACATGCGTTCGAGCATGCGTTCGATGACCCAGAGGTGCCGCGCGTAGCCGATGAAGTACGTGCCGAACTCGCCCCGGCCCGGTCGCCCGAACGGCATGTTGTCGCGCAGGATGTCGTGCTCGTCGCCGTTCTCGTCGACGATCGTCGCGAGGGTCTTGTGCGATTTCTGGCCCGAGGTCGCGTCGTCGAGTTCGACGTTGTCGATCTTCGTGCGCCCGATGATCGCCTCTTGGTGTTCGGTGCTGAGCGCCGCCCACGCATCGAGGGGGTGCGTGTACTTCTGCACGACGACATAGCTCCCGCCCGCGAACGCCGGGTCCTCATCGCCGACGAGGGATGACGCGGGCAGATCGAGACCGACGGGATTCGCCGTTCCGTCGACGAAGCCGAGCAGGTCGCGAGAGTCGAAGTAGCGGAACCCCTGCACCTCGTCGACGACCGTCACGGCGTCTCCGAGGGCGTCGAGCAGCAGGCGCTCGAGCTCGAAGCAGAGGTCTTCGCGCTCGGCCCGGATGTGGAAGAGCAGATCGCCCGGTGTCGATACGGCCGTGTGCACGGAACCCGCGATGACGGGGAAGGGATGGAGTTCGGCGGGGCTCTCGCGTGAGGAGAGGCGCGCCCACGCCTCGCTGCCGATGCCGACGTTGCACGAGAGCCGGCCGTTCAGGTCGCGGAAGCCGACGGTCTTGACGAGTCCGTCGAGGTCGGCAAGAGCCGAGCGCACGGCGTCGAGGGCATCGGCCGACGGTGCAATCGTGACGACGAGGAAGATCGCGGAGCGACTGAGCGGCGCATCGATCGATTGAGGCGCGATCGGCACACGATCGGCCGCGTCGTTGCCCGTCATGATGGAAGCCCCCGTCGCGCCATAGGGCTATCGTGCCACTCGAGCGGCACCGATCGCTCGACTTTCGTCGTGAAGAAGCTGCTCGTCGAGGACGTCTTCGGGCTGCCGTGCATCGTCGTGCCGGACCCCGTGACGGGAACGCCGTCGGTCGTGCCTATCGGGCGGCAGCGGGCTCGGCGTCCGTAGGCTCGGCGCCCGTAGCTCGCACCGCATCGACGAACGCGGCGATGCGCGCGAGCGACTTCACGCCGCGCTCCGATTCGACACCGCTCGACACGTCGACGCCGCTCGGCAAGAGGGCACGGATCCGCTCGACGACGTTCTCGGGAGTGAGGCCGCCCGCGAGCAGCCAGAACCCGGTCGGGCGAGCGCCGCCGAGAGCCGTGACGTCGAAGGGCACACCAGCACCAGGCTCCTCGGCGTCGAGCAGGAGGCGTTCGGCCGGTCGTGCGCTCGCACGGTACTCGGCGAAGCTCGCGGCGCTGAGCGCGCGGATCGGCCGGAGTCCCTCATCGCGAAGAGCATGCACATCGGCATCCTCGACCGTGCCGTGCAGCTGCACGGTCGTCAGCCGCGCGCGCCGTGCGATATCGCGCACCTCGGCCAGGCTCGCGTTCTGGAACACGCCGACCCGTTCGATCCCCTCGGGGATACGGCGGCCGAGCGTCGCCGCGCGTTCGGGTTCGACGAACCGGACGCTCCGCGGAGCGAAGACGAATCCGATCGCGTCGACGCCGGCCGCGACGCCCGCCTCGACGGATGCCTCGGTCGAGAGTCCACAGATCTTGATGTAGATGGCAGGCCCCTTCCGCGTCATCCGCCGAGGGGAACGTTAGCCGATGAACGAGACGCCGAGGGTCGCGAGCACGCCGAACGCGACGCCCCAGATGATGATCGAGATGATCTGCCAGAGGATGACGGCGTTGCGCGAGGCCCCGAAGGACACCATCGCGGCCGACGTGATCTGACTCGGCAGCAGTGTCTGGCCGAGGAGGCTCACGCCCGCGACGCCGTAGCGGTCGAATCGCTCACGCAGCTTCCGACGTCGCGGCGACTCGGGCTTCGGAGTGCCGCGCTCGACGACCTTCGAGCGCACACCGTGGGCCGTGAGCACGACGATGAGCATCGAGAGGATGTTGCCGACGATCGCGGCGACGATGGCGACGACGGGGTTCAGGCCGGCGAGCACACCGATGACCGCTCCGAAGTACGACTCGATGAACGGGACGGCCCCCGCGAGCATGATTCCGAGCCACTGGGCGACGGCGGGGAGAGAGGCGGTGAAGTCCTGGAGGGAGTCGATCACGGGGGTTCCTTTCGTCGGCGAATGACGGCGTGATCCCATACTTCCGGCGCTGCCCTTCCCGGGGCAGTGCCGCGGCGTCACGCGCTGACCGTGACATCTGTCACTGGCCTACGCTCGAAGGCATGCCCCCCGAGACCCCGTCGACCATCGCCCGCGGCGAGTCGGGTCGAAGCGTGCAGACCACATGGGCGTACACACTGGGTTCGGTCGTCTTCTTCTACGTCGTGTTCGACGCGGTCGTCGTCGTCGCGGTGACGAACGCCTTCCGCACGGCACCGTCACTCGTCGACGGCACGCTGCTCGTGCTGACCATCGTCGCCGCCGCCCTGCACATCCGGTACTGCTGGTTCCTGCGCGCGGGCCTCGGCGGAGGGGTGCCCGGCCGGTGGACGATCGCGCTCATCGCACCCGCCGCACTCGCGTGGATCGTCGGCCTCGTCTCGTCGACGAGCGTCATCGCCTCGGTGCTCCCCCTCTGGATGTCGCTCTCGCTCGTCGCGTGCCTCCTGCCCGTGCTGCACCGCTGGGTCCTGATCGGTGCCGCGGCCGTCGTATCGCTCGTCCACGCTCCGCTCTCGGCGGCGATCCTCGGTCGGCCCCTGGAGGTCGGGCTCGAGAACGCCGACCGACTGTGGTTCATCGGCATCTACGCGGGGCTCCTCCCCGTCATGGTGATGTCGAGCATCTGGTGGTGGGGCATCGTCGTGACCCTCGACCGCAACCGTCGGGCATCGGCCGACCTCGCCGTCGCCCGCGAACGCCTCCGGTTCGCCGCCGACCTCCACGACATCCAGGGACACCACCTGCAGGTCATCGCGCTCAAGACCGAACTGGCCGAGAGACTCCTCTCGATCGACCCCGAGGCCGCGCGCGGACACCTGCACGAGGCGCGCCTCATCGCGAAGGAGGCGCTCGAGGAGACGCGCTCCCTCGTGGCGGGCTACCGCGAGACGAGCTTCGACGACGAGCTCGAGAACGCGCGCGAGGTGCTCACCGCCGCGGGTGCCGTCTGCGACGTGCGGGTCGACACCACGATCGACGATCCCGAGACGCAGCGCGTGCTCGCGCTCGTCGTGCGGGAGGCGACGACGAACATCCTGCGGCACAGTGCGGCAGAGACCGTCGGCATCCGATTGACCCGCATCGACGACGGCACATCGATCCTCGTCACCAACGACGGGCTCACGGCGACGGCTCGGTCCGCCCGCGCACCCGGCACCGGACTCGCCGGCCTCCGTGAGCGGCTCGCCGCACTCGGCGGCGTGCTCGACACCGACGAGGATGCCGACGGCGGGCGCTTCGAGCTGCGCGCGTGGGTTCCCGTGCGGGTGAACGCATGAGCGGCGTGAGAGAGCCCGGCTCCGTCATCCGTCTGCTCGTCGCCGACGACGAGCACCTCATCCGCGGCGCCCTCATCGCCCTCCTCGATCTGGAGGACGACATCGAGGTCGTCGGCTCCGCCGACAACGGTGAGGACGCCGTGCGGGTCGCTCGCGAGACGACCCCCGACGTGTGTCTGCTCGATCTCGAGATGCCGAAGGCAGACGGACTCGAGGCCGCCGCGCGCATCCTCGACTCCGTCGCGACCCGCGTCGTCATCGTCACGCGGCACGCTCGCCCGGGTGTGCTGAGGCGAGCACTCGCCACGCGCGTCTCGGGATTCGTACCGAAGTCGACCCCCGCCGAGGAGCTCGCCGACGTCATCCGCGACGTCGCCGCCGGCCGACGCTACGTCGACCCCGAGATCGCGGCGACCGCGTTGTCGGCCGAACGCTGCCCGCTCACCGACCGCGAACTCGACGCGCTGCGCCTCAGCCGATCGACGCTCAGCGTGCAGCAGATCGCCGACCGACTGCACCTCGCTTCGGGCACGGTGCGCAACTACCTCTCGGCGGCGATGACGAAGCTCGATGCGTCGTCGCGGCACGAAGCGGCCGAGAAGGCCTGGCAACAGGGTTGGATCTGACTCACGCCGCCACGTGATGACGACCGAGCGGCAGCATGAGGGGCTTGCCCGACGTGGGGTCGACGATGACACGGCTGTCGAGACCGAAGACCGCGCGCACGCAGTCCTCCGTGAGGACGTCGACCGGCTCGCCCGCCGCGTGCACGGTGCCCGCCTGCAGGGCGATGAGGTGATCCGCGTAGCGCGCCGCGAGGTTCAGGTCGTGCAGCACCATGACGATCGTCGTGCCGCGTGACCGGTTGAGGTCGGTGAGGAGATCGAGCACCTCGACCTGGTGGCTCACGTCGAGGAAGGTCGTCGGCTCGTCGAGGAGGAGGAGGTCGGTCTGCTGCGCGAGCGCCATCGCGATCCACACCCGCTGGCGCTGGCCGCCCGAGAGCTCGTCGACGGGTCGATCCGCGAGGTCGACCGTGTGGGTGGCCTCGAGCGCCTCCGCGACCGCGAGATCATCGGCCGCACTCCACCGCGACAGGATGCCCTGGTGCGGGTGCCGACCGCGGCCGACGAGGTCGGCGACCGTGATGCCCTCGGGTGCGATCGGTGATTGCGGGAGCAGCCCCAGGGTGCGAGCGAGCTCCTTCGCCGGCATCCGATGCACCTCGCGGCCGTCGAGCACGACCCGGCCCGCGCGCGGCGCGAGGAGCCTCGACATCGAGCGGAGGAGCGTCGACTTGCCGCACGCGTTGGCGCCGACGATGGCCGTGATGCGGCCGGGAGGAACGACGAGGTCGAGCCCCGTGATCACGGTCTGATCGCCGTAGCCGAGGGCGAGGCCCTCGACGCTGAGTGAGTGGTCGTGGGTCATAGCGAGCCTCCCGCGCAATTGGTGCGGATGATCAGGTAGATCAGATACGGAGCGCCGAGCACTCCCGTGACGACGCCCACCGGGTAGCGGAGGCCGAGTGCGTACTGCCCGACGACGTCGGCCACGAGCACGAGGAGCGCTCCGATGAGAGCGGCGGGGACGAGGAGGGAGCCGCCGGGGCCGACGATGCGCGCGGCGATCGGACCGGCGAGGAACGCGACGAACGCGATGGGTCCGGCCGCTGCCGTCGCGAACGCGATGAGGCCGACGGCGGCGATGAT
Organism: Agromyces atrinae; assembly: GCF_013407835.1. Taxonomy (NCBI): domain Bacteria; kingdom Bacillati; phylum Actinomycetota; class Actinomycetes; order Micrococcales; family Microbacteriaceae; genus Agromyces; species Agromyces atrinae. The sequence continues at coordinate 852,799 of NZ_JACCBI010000001.1, forward strand.
GACGACGAGGCGCGATCGGTTGACCCGCACGCCGAGCGCCGACGCCGTGTCGTCGCCGAGCTGGCTCATCGAGAGGTTCCGCGACTGCGAGAGCAGCACGGGCCCGAGCACGGCGAGGGCGATGAGCACGGGGAGCGCCTGCGACCAGCTCGACCCGTTGAGGCTTCCGGTGAGCCAGCGCATCGCCTCCTGCAGGTCCCACTCGGCGGCCTGCGACAGCACGTACGCCGTCATGCTCTCGAGCATGGCCGCGACGCCGATGCCGATGAGGATGAGGCGCGTGCCGACGACTCCGCTGCGGAACGAGAGCGCGTAGATGACGAGCGCGACGAGGAGGCCGACGACGATGGCGAAGGCCGAGACCTGGGCGGCGCCGAGCGAGAGCGTCACGATCGCGAAGGCCGCCGCGGCGCTCGCCCCGGCGCTGATCCCGATGATGTCGGGGCTCGCGAGCGGGTTGCGGAGCATCGTCTGGAACGTCACTCCGCCGAGCCCGAAGCAGAGCCCGACGAGGATCGCGAGCACCGCGCGCGGAAGACGCAGACGCCCGACGGTGAAGGTCGCTCCCGCGACGTCCTGCCCCGCGATCACGGCGATGACGTCGGCGAGCGGATAGAAGGTCTGGCCCACCATGAGACTCACGACGAAGACCGTGGCGATGAGCACCGCGAGCACGACCATCGTGACGCGACGCCGTCGGCTGCGTCGCCGGCGGGAGCTGCGGATCGACGCGGCGAGGGTGTCGAGGGCGATGCTCACAGGGCACTCACCTTCTGGCGCCGCACGATGTAGATGAAGAACGGCGCGCCGATGAGCGCCGTGATGATGCCGACGTCGATCTCGGCGGGCCGGGCGATGATGCGACCGATCACGTCGGCCGCCGTGAGGAGTGCCGCACCGACGACGGCCGAGAACGGCAGCACCCAGTGGTGATCGACGCCGATGAGCAGCCGCACGGCATGGGGCACGACGAGGCCGACGAAGGCGATCGGGCCTGCGACGGCCGTCGCCGCACCGCACAGGATGACGGCTCCGAGCGAGGCGGTGCCCCGGGCGATCGCGACCCGCTCACCGAGTCCGGCGGCGAGGTCGTCTCCGAGAGCCAGCGAATTGAGGCCGCGGGCGGAGAGGAAGCAGATGACGAAACCGACGGCGAGGAAGGGCAGCACCTGCTGGATGCTCTCGGGGCTCGCTCCCCCGACGCCGCCGATCTGCCACGACCGCACGCCTCCCGCGATGTCGTTGCGCGGCAGCATGATCGCCGTGATGAGCGAGATCAGAGCGGCCGACGTCGCAGCACCGGCAAGCGCGAGCTTGAGCGGCGTCGCGCCGCCCCGCCCGAGCGACCCGATGATGTAGACGAACGTCGCCGAGGCCGCCGCACCGAGGATCGCGACCCAGATGAAGCTCGTCGCCGAGACGAGCCCGAAAAACGCGATGCCGACGACGACGGCGAGAGCGGCACCCATGTTGACCCCGAGGATGCCGGGATCGGCGAGCGGGTTGCGCGTCACGCCCTGCATGACGGCGCCGGAGACCCCGAGGGCCGCTCCGACGATGATCGCGAGGAGCGTTCGCGGAATGCGCTTCGCGACCGAGGCCTGCCCGAAGCCGTCGGCGCCGCCGCCGAGTGCCGCGAGGACGTCGTCGAGATCGACGTCACGCGACCCGACGACGATCGAGGCGACGGCGAGCACGCCGAGGACGGCCAGCACGGCGAGGAGCCAGGCCGACCGCAGACGTCTCGGGCGCCGCACGACGGCGGCACCCGAGACGGGAGTGTGCGACGGGAGAGAGGTCACTGGGCCTTGTCGGCGGCCTCGGCGAGCAGCGTCACGTAGTCGTCGAGGATCCACGAGATCGACAGCGGGGTCGGGTTCGCCGCGGTGCCGAGCGGGCTGGTGCCCGGGAGGCTCACGATCGAGCCGCTCGCGACGGCGGGCATCTGCGAGAGCAGCGGGTCGCCCTCGAGGGCCGTGACGAGCTCGTCGCCGCCGTACGTCACGATGATCTGCACGTCGTCGAAGGCGTCGGCCTGCTCGGCGCTCTGCGTGAGGGCGAACTTGTCGGTCGTCGCCGATGCCGTGACGAGGCTCTTGGGGAACGTGAGGCCGAGGTCCTCGAAGAACATCGTGCGCGTGTCGTGCGTCGTGTAGAAGCTCACCTCGCTGAGGTCGGCCGTGTCGACGTGCGTGAGGAACATCGCGGTCGTGCCCTCGAGCGACGGGTGCTTCGCGGCCGTGTCGGCGATCTCCTTCTCGAGGTCGGCGATGAGCGCCTCTCCCTCGTCGGCCATTCCCATGCCGGCCGCGTTGAACGAGATCATGTCGCGCCACGAGGTGCCCCATGCGGTCTCGGGGTACGCGACGACGGGAGCGATCTCGCTGAGCGTGTCGTAGTCCTCCTGCGTGAGGCCCGAGTAGGCGGCGAGGATGACGTCCGGGTTCGTGTCGGCGACGGCCTCGAAGTCGATGCCGTCGGTCTCGTCGAAGAGCACGGGCGTCTCGGCGCCGAGCTCCTCGAGCTTCTCGGTCACCCACGGCAGCACTCCGTCGCCGTCGTCGTCGCCGAAGTTCGCCGCCGCCATTCCGACGGGAACCACGCCGAGTGCGAGGGGCACCTCCTGGTTGGCCCACGCGACGGTCGCGACGCGCTCGGGGTTCGCGGGAACCTCGGACGTGCCGAGGGCGTGCTCGATCGTGATGGTGTCGCCGTCGGTGCTCGCCGCGTCGTCACCCGACGGGGTCGAGCAGGCGGCGAGGCCGGCCGTGAGGAGGGCGGCCGCCGAGAGGGCGACGAAACGGGATGCGCGAGGCATGGTGTCCTTTCGGAGGGGGGGGTGACGCTCGGACCGAGGGCATCGACGTCGGGGCATGCGGAACCGACCGGTGTGTCACCGGTTCGAGGGTCGCTCACGGCTGTCGACGTACGACGCTCATCAGCGAGCTAAGGATTGCCTTACCAAAGGTAGGCGAGAGGTCACGGCATTGCAATCGAGCAGAAGAGACAGCGGATCTCGCGAAACGGACACCGCTCAGGAGGCTCGGAAGCGCCCGGGACTCTCGCCGGTGATGCGCCGGAACGCCGTGCCGAACGCGCTCGCCGACGTGTACCCCACCATCGCCGCGACCTCGTCGATCGGCACCCCCTGCGCGAGTTCGGTGATCGCGTGGTGCGCGCGTACCGTCGCGACCCACTGACCGAACCCGAGACCGGTCTCGGCGCGGAAGTCGCGCGTGATCGTGCGTGTGCTCACACCGAGTCGCGTGGCCCACTCGCTCAGCGGCGTCGTGTCGCCCGGATCGTCGCGGAGCGCGCGGGCGATGGGAGCGAGGAGCTCGGACCGGGGCATGCGGAGCAGGAGGCTTCGCGACGCGGGTGTGAGCACGTCGAGCACGACGGCCTCGGTGCGGGAGCGCGCGTCGGGCTCGAGTTCGCCCGCGAGGCGCTCGAGCAACTGCCTGAGGAGCGGCGAGATCTCGACGGCGACGGCATCGGCCGAGATGGACGGCACGGAGACGACGCTGAACTGCGCCGCGCGGTACCACGTGCCGGCCGGCATCCACCCGGAATGCAGCACCCCGGCGGGAATCCAGAGCCCCACCGACGGCGTCACGGTCCACGTGCGCGACCCGATCGTCGCCGTCGACGCACCGCGCTCGTTCCAGAGCAGCTCGTGCGTGGGGTGCGAGTGATCGTCCCAGTGCGTGTTGCGCATGATCTGCTCGTTCGCGCCGGCGATCACGAACGGCACCTCGACCGAGCCCGCGTCGTAGACCGGCAGGCGGCGATGGTCGACGGTTCCCGTACTCACGACGTCAAGGCTAGACCGGTGGCGGCACCTCGCGGGGCGGCGCGGGGAAGAGCTCGTCGAACCGCTCGATGACGCGCTGCTGAGTCTCGTTGAGGAGGTCGCCGGCGAGGGTCGCGAGCAGGTCGGTCGCGGAATCGGGGACGGCGAAGAGCCCCGTCGCGGTCAGCTCCGCGACGACGGGCCCGAACAGGACGGCGAAGTCGGCGACGAACGCGTCGACGTCCTCGCGCGGCGTGGCGTCGTCGAGTGCGTCGAACCGTTGCGTGAGGAGCACGGTCGCCTCGCGCAGCTCGGGGACGGCCAGCCGTTCGAACGCCTCGACGATGCCCGGCAGGCCCTCGTCGCCGACGACGTGCGCGAGGAGCACGGCCTGATCGCGGTCGAGACGATCGAGGGCGGATGACGGCGGCAGCGTTCCTCCCAGGCCGACGAAGCGCGCGAGTGCGGGAGGAAGCGCGGGCGGGGTTCCGTTCTCGCGCAGGTCGGCGATCAGTGCTCGCTGCCGCTCGAGCCGTTCGATCTCGGCGGCCAGTTCGGCGTCGAGCCGCTCGAGGAGCGGTGCGGCCGACGTCGAATCGTCGTCGAGGAGAGGAGGCATGCCCTCGAGCGGGATGCCGAGGGAGGCGAGTCGCTTGATGCGAAGCACCCGCACGAGGTCGTGCACCGAGTACCGGCGATAGCCCGAGTGGGATCGCGGCGGCTCGGGGAGGACGCCGACCGAGTGGTAGTGCCGCAGAGCGCGGACGGACACCCCCGCGAGTCGCGCGAGTTCAACGCTCTGCATGCTCCACCGCCCTCACGTCGTCGGCGCAGGGTGCGTGCGCCTCGGGTTCGAGCGTACGCAGGGAGCGGGCGCACAGCCCTCCGACGGCCGCGACGACCCAGACGGCGACGAGCGCGAGGACGGCCGCGCCCACCCCGACGTACTCGGTCACGACCGCGGCGACGACGATTCCGAGCGGAGCCGCGAGCGTCAGGATCGCGTTCTGCGTGCCGAGGACGCGGCCGCGCACGGCGTCGGGGATGCGCTCGATCATGAGCACGCCGAGGAGCGCTCCGAAGAGCCCGCTCGCGAGACCCACGACGAAGGCGCCGGCGAAGACGAGCCACACCGACGCGAGGGCCGCGATCATGGCGAGGCCGATCGTCGTTCCGACGAGGCCCGTGAGCAGCCACACCCGCCGGAGCAGTCGGGTCGCGGCGAACGCGTAGGTCGCTCCGCCGACGAGCATGCCGAGGGCGAGCGCGCTCAGCACGAAGCCCAGCATCTCGGGGTGGCCCTCGAGGGTGAAGTACACGGGGAGGACGAGACCCTGCAGACCGGCGAGGGCGACGGCCGAGGCGACGGTCAGCGCCGTCACGACGACGAGGAACCGACTGCGGAAGAGTGCACGCCAGCCCTCGCGGAGCGCTCCCCACCCGCCCGTCGCGACGGCGCCCTCCCCTCGCGGCGCGATCGCGCCGACGCGATGCGGGATGAGCAGTGTCAGCGCCGCGGCCGAGAGTGACGTCGCCGCCGTGATCCACAGGACCGTCGAGCCGTCGAAGACGACGAGGAGCGTGCCCGCGGCGGCGGGGCCGAGGAGCAGGGCGACGGCACCGAGACTCTCACGCAGGCCGAGGAGCCGGTCCGCCGTCATCCGGCCGTTCGACACGATCGCGGGGAGCAGCACCTCGCGAGCCGTCATGCCGGGGACGTCGCCGATCGTGCCGATGATGCCGAACAGGACGAACCACCCGATGTCGAGGCCGGTCACGAGATCGACGATCGGCAGCGCCGCGAGAGCCGCCGCCGAGATGACGTCGGAGATCACCGAGGCCGTCAACCGGTTGATGCGGTCGATCACGACGCCCGCGACGAGACCGACGACGAACGCGGGAATCGCACTCGCGGCCGCGACCGCACCGGCGCCGAGCGCGCTGCCCGTCGACTGCAGCACGATGAGGGGCAGCGCGATGGCCGCGATCGAGTTGCCGAGGAGCGAGAGCGTGTACGACGCGAGGTAAACGAAGGGAACGAGGTTCATGCTTCGAGTGAAGACCCTGACGTTACGTCGGGGTCAAGCGGTGCGCCGTCACTCCGCGGCGAGGCGCCTCTCGAGCTCGTCGAGGATGATGTCGAGGCCGTACCCGAACTCGTTGCCGAACGCGTAGTCCTTGCCCACGACGAGCTCCGTCATGAGTTCGCGAACGAACGGGTACTCGTCGGCCGGGACCTCGAATCCCGCCGCGAAGTCCTCCGGGCCGTCGGCCGAGTCGAAGGGCAGGTTCACCTCGGTCAGCACGAACCCGTAGACGTAGGCGTCGAGCACCGAGAAGGCGTGCGAGGCGAGTGCGATCGAGAAGCCGTTCGTGCGGAGGCACGCGAGCACGGCGTTGTGGTGGATCAGTACGGCGGGGCCGGGCGAGGATCGGGACTCGAGCAGACCGAGAGCCCACGGATGACTCGAGAGCACGGCGCGTGCGGAATCGGCGCGCGTGACCATCTCGTCTCGCCACGGCGCCGTGGCGACGGGGAGGGCGATGCTCGCGAAGGCCACGTCGGCGAGCCCGTCGAGCAGGGCCTGCTTGTTGGCGACGTGGTTGTAGAGCGACATCGCCTCGACGCCGAGCTCGCGACCGACGTTGCGCATGCTCACCGCGGCGAGGCCACCGCGATCGGCGACGGCGACAGCGGCCTCGATGACGCGATCGCGAGTGAGAGCGGGTCGTTCAGCCATGTCATCCCTCCGGGGCCTTGCGTACTTACATGCGTAAGGCTACGCGGCCGGAGTCATCTTCGGCGGCCTCACGGCGCTGCACTTCCTGCGCGACACGGTGACCGTGCGCCCGGGCGACACGGTGCTCGTGAACGGCGCATCGGGCGCGATCGGCACGAACGCCGTACAGCTCGCGAAGAACGCCGGCGCGACCGTGACAGCCGTCACGAGCACGGCGAACCTCGATCTCGCGCGCCGACTCAGAGCCGACCGCGTCGTCGACTACACGGTCACCCCGCCCCTCACGCTCACCGATCGCTTCGACATCGTGCTCGACGCCGTCGGCAACATCTCGCCTCGCCGCGGAGTGACTCTCCTGAGCGAGCGCGGAACGCTGCTGCTCGCCGTCGCCGACCTCTCGGAGACGCTCAGCCTCCGTCGCCGGGTGAAATCAGGGTCGGGTGCCGAGCGCGCCGTCGACGTCGAGCATCTCGTCGAGCTCCTCGCGACGGGCCGGCTCGAGAGCGTCATCGACAGCACCTACCCGCTCGCGCAGGCCGTGCGCGCTCACGAGCGCGTCGACTCGGGACGAAAGGTCGGCAACGTCATCCTGAATCCCGGCGACTGAGGGCGAGAATGGAAGGACGCTTTCGACGAAGGAGTTCCATGCGCACCCGCACCCTCGGCCCCTACACGGTCTCGGCGATCGGTCTCGGAGCGATGCCGCTCTCGATGAACAACGACAGGCAGATCCCGTCCGACGAATCGGCCATCGCCACGGTGCACGCCGCACTCGACGCGGGAGTGACCTTCATCGACACGGCCGACATCTACGCCCCCTCGTGGGACACGGTCGGTCACAACGAGAGCATCGTCGGCCGCGCGGTGAAGAGCTGGGGCGGGGATGCCTCGCAGATCGTGATCGGCACGAAGGGCGGCATCACGCGCGCCGACGGCGAGGTCTGGGGCCGCGACGGCTCACTTCCCTATCTCCGGGCGGCCGTCGAGGCCTCGCTCCGACAGCTCGACGTCGAGGCGATCGACCTGTACCAGTACCACCGCCCCGACCGCTGGATCGTCTACGGCGAGATCATCCAGCACCTCGCGACGCTGCGCGACGAGGGCAAGATCCGCGCGATCGGCATCTCGAACGCGAGCGTCGAGGAGATCGACATCGCCGTCGAGGTGCTCGGCGAGGGAAACCTCGCGAGCGTGCAGAACGAGTTCTCCCCGCGTCATCCCGGCAGCTTCGACGAACTCCGGCACTGCGCGGAACGCGGCATCGCCTTCCTGCCCTGGAGCCCGCTCGGCGGCACGGGCGGCGCGGGTCGATCGGTCGGCGACCGATTCGGCGTCTTCGCCGACATCGGAGCCGACCGCGGCGTCAGCCCTCAGCAGGTCGTCCTCGCGTGGGAGCTCTCGCTCGCCGACGTCGTGATCCCGATCCCGGGGGCTCGCCGCGCCGCCTCGATCAGCGATTCGGCGCGCGCCGCCGACCTCGAGCTCTCGACCGACGAACTCGCTCGATGCTCGGCCGCGATCGGCCTCGAGCTCGACGCGTGAGCCGGTCGACGCGCATCGCCCTCGGCGCATTCCTCGGCGACCTCGTCATCGTGCTCGCCTTCGCGACGATCGGTCGCGCGAGTCACGCGGAGGGGCTCCTCGGTGACGGCGGCGTCGGGCTGATGACGACGGCCTGGCCGTTCATCGCGGCGCTCGGCATCGCCTGGCTCGTCACGCTCGCGTGGCGCCGACCCACCGCACCGCTCCGCACCGGCGTGCCGGTCTGGATCGTCACGGTCGCCGTCACGATGCTGTTCCGTGCGCTCAGCGGGCAGGGCACGGCCCTGTCGTTCGTGATCGTCACGGCCGTGTCGCTCGGCGCCTTCCTCGTCGGATGGCGGCTCGTGGCGTTCGCCGTGAGCCGCCGTCGACGCGTGTCAGCGTAGGCGCTTGCGCTCGGGGAACACCGTTCCCTTGACGAGGAAGATCGCCACGATGGCGAAGACGATGTAGATCCAGTTGAAGATTCCGGCGAGGCTCAGGAGTTCGGCGGAGCCCGCGCTCGCGGTCGTCGTGTCGATGCCGCCGGTCGCGAGGAACGTCGTGGGGTCGGTCGCCGCGTGCAGGAGCATCGGCCAGATGATGCTGCCGGTGACGCGCATCACGAGGTACATCATCGTTCCGAATCCGAAGGTGTAGAGCACCGTGATGACGACCGTGAGAGGCGCCTGGCCGTTCAGCGCGTTGATGGAGTGCATGAGCGCGAAGAGCAGTGACGAGATCACCATGACGACGCGCTCGCTGTACCCACCGCGACGCAGGATGTTGACGGCGAGTCCGCGCGTCACGAGCTCCTCGGCGAATCCGACGCACAACCCGAAGGCGAGGGTCGTCAGGATCACGGCGACCGTGTACTTCGACCAATCGGTTCCCGCCGCGCGCAGGATGATCGGGATGACGAGGAGCGGCACCGCGATCCACATCCACCCGCGCCCGGCTACCGGCTGCCGCCCGAAGACCTCGCGGAGCCAGCCGACCGACCAGGTGAAGGTGAGCGCGAGCAGCCCGGCGATGAGGATCGCGAGCGCGATGCCGAAGACGATGCTCTCGGGTGTCGCGAAGAGGTTCTTCGTGTCGATCTGGTCGTGGAAGGCCGTTCCGATGAGCAGGCCGATGCCCTCGTAGATCACGAGGTACCCCACGACGAGCAGGAGGGCGCGCCACCAGCCGCCGTGGTTCCAGAACCGTGCCCAGCCGGACTGCTTCGTCTGCGTGATTACCTCTACCACGTGATCTCCCCGCATGATCAGACGCCTCCCGCGGGCGCTCTGAGCACATAGTGGCAGTTCGGTGAACCGGTCGACAAGTGGGGTCGAGACGCGTTCCGCTACACGAGCGCGCCGACGTCGCTTAGCCTCGACAGATGCGCATCATCGTCATCGGAGCGACCGGTCACATCGGCACGTACCTCATCCCCCGCCTCGTGTCGGCCGGGCACGCCGTCACCGTGGTCAGTCGCGGTTCGAGCGCCCCCTACGGGGCGGATGACGCGTGGAGCCGGATCGACGTCGTCCACGCCGACCGCGAGGCCGAGGACGCCGCCGGAACGTTCGGCCCGCGCATCGCCGCACTCGAACCCGACGCCGTCATCGACCTCATCTGCTTCTCGGAGCAGTCGGCCGCGCATCTGCTCGACTCGCTCGCGGGCCTCGACACTCCCCCGCACCTCCTGCACTGCGGCACGATCTGGACCCACGGGCTGAGCGACGCGCTGCCACTCCGCGAGAACGCCGTCGAGAAGCGCCCCTTCGGCGACTACGGCGTGCAGAAGTACGCCATCGAGCGTCTGCTCCTCGACCAGGACCGTGTGCCCTCGACCGTCATCCACCCCGGCCACATCAGCGGCCCGGGCTGGGACGTCATCAATCCGGTCGGAAACCGCGACCACCGGGTGTGGACGGCCCTCGCCACGGGGTCGGCCCTGCGCGTGCCGGGAGTCGGGGCGGAGGCGATGCACCACGTGCACGCCGACGACGTCGCGCAGCTCTTCGAGCTCGCCGTCACCCAGCCTGAGGCGGCCATCGGGTACGCGTTCCACGCTGTCGCCCGTCAGGCCCTGACCGTGCGCGGCTTCGCCGAGCGGGCGGCCGCCTGGTTCGGCCGCGAGGCGGATCTCGTTCCGGGCTCGTGGGAGGACTTCCGCGCGAGCACCGACGAGGCCTCGGCCAACACGAGCTGGGAGCACCTCGTGCGCAACCACGTCTGCAGCATCGTCGACGGCGTGGAACGTCTCGGCTACTCTCCGCGCTACTCGGCCGACGAGGCCGCACGGCAGTCGGTCGCCTGGATGATCGAGCACGACGGACTCGACGTGGGCGGGGCGACACTGGTCGGTCCGTGACGAATCGGACGAGCCTGTCGGCATGATCGACACCGCAGTCGTCGACTGGCTCCTCGATTCCGACCCGAGTCTCCGCTGGTAGGTCGAGTACCCGTACCGCGCGTGGTACTCGGGGCTCAAGGCGGTCGACTACGTCACCGAAGCAGCCCTCCACGACGGCGTGCGACCCGACCCGCGGGCGCACGAAGCCGTCGAGCTACTGCGCTCCGCGCGCCCGAGCGATGGCCGCTGGATCCAGGAGATCCGCTACGAGGGACGCGTCTGGTTCGACATCGACGTTCCGGCGGGCGAACCGTCGAGATGGGTCACCTTCCTCGCCGAGCGCGCACTCGCGCGCTGGGACGCGCTCGCCTGAGGCCGGAGGCCCTCTCGAGGTGCCTAGGCTGGAGGGATGACGACTTCCCTCTTCGAGCCCATCACTCTGCGCGGTCTCACGCTGCGCAATCGACTGTGGGTCGCCCCGATGTGCCAGTACTCCGTCGAAGCCCACGACGGCGTGGCGACTGACTGGCACCTCGTGCACCTCGGTGCCCTCGCGCGCGGCGGTGCGGGTGTCGTCATGACCGAGGCCACCGCCGTCGTGCCGGAAGGACGTATCAGCCCGGAAGACCTCGGGCTGTGGAACGACGAGCAGCAGCATGCGCTCGCCCGCATCGTCGACTTCATCCACGGGCAGGGAGCCGCCGCCGGCATCCAGCTCGCCCACGCGGGTCGCAAGGGATCGACCTTCCGGCCGTGGGCTCCCGAGCGCGGCAGCGTGCCGATCTCGGAGGGCGGCTGGGAGGCGTTCGGCCCGAGCGCGATCGCCTACCCGGGCTACGCCGTGCCGACCGAGCTCACGACGCAGGGCATCCGCGCCGTCGTCGACGCGTTCGCTGCCTCCGCCCGCCGGGCACGCGACGCGGGCTTCGACGTCATCGAGGTGCACGCCGCACACGGCTACCTCCTTCACGAGTTCCTCTCTCCGCTCAGCAACACACGCACCGACGAGTACGGCGGCTCGCTCGAGAACCGCGCTCGCGCGCTGCTCGAGAGCCTCGATGCCGTGCGCGCGGCCGTCGGCGACGACGTCCCGATCCTCGTCCGGTTCTCGGCGACCGACTGGATCGAGGGCGGATGGACGCTCGAGGAGACGCAGACCGTCGCGCGGTGGGTCGGCGAACACGGCGCCGACGCGATCGACGTGTCGTCGGGCGGGAACGCGCCGACCGATGCGATCCCCGTCGGCCCCGCGTACCAGGTACCGCTCGCGACGGCCATCCGAGGCGCAGCCGACATCCCGACGATCGCCGTCGGACTGATCGACGGCCCGCGTCAGGCCGAGGAGATCGTCGCGAGCGGGCTCGCCGACGTCGTCATGATGGGCCGCGAGCTCCTTCGCGACCCGAACTTCCCGCTCCGGGCTGCGGCCGAGCTCGGCGTCGACGTCGACTACACGCCGGCCCCGTATCTGCGGGCTCCGTTCGGCCGTTAGGGCGCGTTCGAGCGCCGCGGGAGCACCGCCCTCCGAGTATGTCGCGCGACACGCGACACGCAACATCTAGTAGCGCCGTGAAAAATAATCACTACATATAGTGCTTATGCGGCGCCACTCGGTGTCGCTCCACAACCTCGGAGGCACTCCCATGACCACGCCAGCAACGCCATCAGACCGTCGATCGATCGCCGTCGGATCGACGATCGACGAGTACCTCAGTCGAGGCGATTGGCGGGTGAACGCGAACGCCAACCAGGGCTACTCCCTCGGCGGGCTCATGCTCAACACGTCGGGCAAGCTCATCGCGAACTATTGGCTCGACGAGGTCTACGCGCCCGCGGCCGGCGAGGCGCACCGGGCGGGAGACATCCACATCCACGACCTCGACATGTTCGCCGGCTATTGCGCCGGATGGTCGCTCAGGATGCTGCTCGAGCAGGGCTTCAACGGCGCACCCGGCAAGATCTCGTCGACGCCGCCGAAGCACCTGTCGAGCGCCCTCGGGCAGATCGTCAACTTCCTCGGCACGCTGCAGAACGAGTGGGCCGGGGCTCAAGCGTTCAGCTCGTTCGACACGTACCTCGCTCCGTTCGTGCGCCTCGACGGCCTCGAGTACGACGACGTGCTGCAGGCGATGCAGGAGTTCGTCTTCAACCTCAACGTGCCGTCACGCTGGGGCACCCAGACGCCCTTCACGAACCTCACGTTCGACTGGACGTGCCCCGACGACCTCGCCGAACAACGCCCGCTCATCGCGGGCTCGGTGTGCGGCTTCACGTACGGCGATCTCGACGCCGAGCGGGCGATGCTCAACCGTGCGTTCATCGAGGTCATGAGCGCGGGCGACTCCGACGGGCGCGCCTTCACCTTCCCGATCCCCACCTACAACATCACCCCCGACTTCGACTGGGACGGACCGAACGTCGAGGCGCTCTTCGGCATGACCGCAAAGTACGGACTCCCCTACTTCCAGAACTTCGTGAACTCCGACCTCGATCCGCACATGATCCGCTCGATGTGCTGCCGACTGCAGCTCGACCTCACCGAGCTGCTGAAGCGCGGCAACGGCCTGTTCGGCTCGGCCGAACAGACCGGCTCACTCGGAGTCGTGACCGTCAACTGCGCACGGCTCGGGTTCCTGCACTCCGGCGATGAGGCCGGCGTCTTCGCGCGACTCGACGAGCTGCTCGCACTCGCGCGCGACACGCTCGAAGCGAAGCGCGTGCTCATCGACCACCACATCGAGGGCGGGCTCTTCCCGTACACGAAGCGCTACCTGGGTTCGTTGCAGAACCACTTCTCGACGATCGGCGTCAACGGACTCAACGAGTACGTGCGGAACTTCACGCGCGACGCCGACGATGTGACGACCGAGTCCGGTCGAGCCCTCGCCGCGCGACTCCTCGATCACGTGAGAGCGCGCATGGTCGAGTTCCAGGAGTCGACGGGCAACATGTACAACCTCGAGGCGAGTCCCGCCGAGGGGGCGACGTACCGGTTCGCGAAGGAGGACATCGCGAGGTTCGGTGACGCCGGGATCGTGCACGCCGGAACCGACGTGAACCCCTACTACACGAACTCGTCGCAACTGCCCGTCGGTTTCACCGACGACGCCTTCGAGGCGATGGAGCTGCAGGAGGAGCTGCAGCAGAAGTACACGGGCGGCACGGTGCTGCACCTGTACATGGGCGAGGCCGTGGCGTCGGCGACGGCCTGCCGCACGCTCGTGCGCCGGGCGCTCGAACGGTTCCGTCTGCCGTACATCACCGTGACCCCCACCTTCTCGATCTGCCCGAGCCACGGCTACCGCTCGGGCGAACACGTCGCGTGCCCCGACTGCGGCGCCGAATGCGAGGTCTGGACCCGCGTCATGGGTTACTTCCGACCGATCTCCTCGTTCAACATCGGCAAGAAGGGCGAGGCGGCGGAGCGGCTCTACTTCGACCAGCTGAAGGGCGAGGATGCCGCGTCGCTCGCTCTCTCGGGTCGCTGACGTGACCCGGCGTGCGTGCGTCGCGGCCGACCTTCGGATCGCGGGTCTCTCGAAGCTGTCGACGGTCGACTGGCCCGATCGGCTCGCGGCGACCCTCTTCCTGCAGGGATGCCCGTGGGACTGCTTCTACTGCCACAATCCCGCGCTCATCGCGCCGCGCGCCGCCGGGGCTCTGCCGTGGGAGGACGTCGACGCGTTCCTCGCGCGCCGTGTCGGACTGCTCGACGCCGTCGTCTTCTCGGGCGGCGAACCGACGATGCAGGCGGCGCTCCTGCCGGCCCTCCTCGCGACGCGCGAGTACGGGTTCGCCGTGGGGCTGCACTCGGGCGGGGCGTACCCCGCGAACCTCTCTCGCGTGCTCCCCCACGTCGACTGGATCGGGCTCGACATCAAGGCCGAGGCGGTCGACTACGCCGCCGTCACGGGCCGCCCGGGAAGCGCCGAGAACGCGTGGCGATCGCTCAAGCTCGTCCTCGGGGCCGTCGCCGCTCGAGCGTCGTCGGAGAGACCGCTGCGGTACGAGGTGCGGACGACGGTGCACGCGAGTGCGTTCGACGAGGCGGGGCTCGCTCGACTGGGGCATCGGCTCGCCGATGCCGGGGTCACGCGCTGGGCGGTGCAGCGGTTCCGCGAGACGGGCGCACGATCGCCGTTGCCTCGGGTGGCACCGCGCTCCGGCGTCGTCGAGCTGTCGGGTCTCCCGAGGGAGCGCTTCGACTCGTTCACCATCCGGTGACGAGCGGAGCCGCGAGGGCCCCTCTCGCGAGCCGTCGTCTCGTCAGGAGGACGTGACCCAGGTCGGTTCGGCGACGAGCTGCTGCAGCTCGGAGACGAAGCGGCTCGCGTGGAAGCCGTCGGCGGCCGCGTGGTGGATCTGGAACGCGAGCGGGAGGACGACCCGCCCGTCGCGCTCGACGTACCGACCGAGGGTGATGATCGGAGCGAGATGGTCCCAGCCGTTCCGGATCGCGAGCGTGAAGCCCGTGAAGGAGACCCACGGCAGGCTCGACACGTCGAACATGTTCGGCGGAGCCCCGAGCGGGAAGAGCTCGGTCGCGCGGGCGTGCTCGGCGAGGAGCGGTGCGGCGACGTCGTGGAATGCGGCGAACTCGTCGTCGTAGGGAGCCCACACGCACGCGAACGTCTCGCGCTCGGCGTTGAAGACCGTGAACGCGGGGTGCACGACGGGCCACACCGAGGGGCGGCCCTCGTCGTCGAGCGTCATCCGGAACTCGTCGTGCCGATTGATGATCGTCGCGATCGCCCAGATCTGCGCGACGTAGGTCTTCCGCCCGACACGCGCGAGTTCGGCGACGAACTCCGTGACATCGATCTCGACGGTCAGGGCATATGTGCACGGCGAGGCGCGATAGTGCTCGAAGAGTTCGCGGCGGGGCCAGGAGTCGAGGTCGATCGGTCGGGGCTCGGTCATCGTCCCAGTGTTCCAGGTGCGCCCCGCCCCGACGACCCGGCGTACCCTGGCAGCAGTTCACCGAGCGAGAGGACCGTATCGTGGCGACGCGCACCGCACCCGAGACGACCGTCGACGAGGTACTGGCCGAGCTCGGCGCCCTCGAGGACCCGAAGATCCGGGCGGTCAACGAGCGACACGGCGACGACCACGGGGTGAACCTCACGCAGCTGCGGGCCGTCGCCAAGCGCGTCGGCATGCAGCCCGATCTGGCCCGCGAACTGTGGGCCACGGGCGACTCCGCCGCACGCCTGGTCGCGATCCTGACGAGCCGACCGAGATCATACTCGGCACCCGAACTCGACGAGATGCTGCGCGAGGCGCGCGTGCCGAAGGTGCACGACTGGCTGCTGAACTACCTCGTCCAGAAGGGCCCTCATGCCGATGAACTACGGGCGGCCTGGTTCGCCGACCCCGACCCGATCGTCGCGAGCGCGGGCTGGTCGTTGACCGCGAAACACGTCGCCGCCGCGCCGGACGACATCGACGCCGACGGTCTTCTCGACATCATCGAGCGCGAGATGAAGGACGCGCCCGCCCGCCTGCAGTGGTCGATGAACGAGGTGCTCGCGGCCGTCGGCATCCACCGCTCCGACCTCCGCGCGCGTGCCATCGCGATCGGCGAACGCCTCGAAGTGCTCAAGGACTACCCCACGGCGCCGAACTGCACATCGCCCTATGCTCCGCTCTGGATCGCCGAGATCGTGCGGCGGCGCGAGGGCTCGAGCTAGCGCGCGTCGCCCTCGGCGAGTGCTGCCAGGGCATCAGTGACGGCGCCCCAGCCCTCGAAGAACCCGAGCTCTTCGTGGTGAGCGCGAGCCGCCGCATCGCCATGCCTCACGACGACGCGATAGTCGGTGCCGTCGGCGTGCTCGCCGACGATGATCTCGGCGCTCATCGCGACGGGTTGCGGTGTTGCGGGGTGCCACGAACTCGTGAGCGCGTTCGTGAAGACGAGTCGCTCCCCCGGCTCCACGACGAGGAACACACCGTCGGTGTGCGGCACGAAGTCGACGCCGTCCTCCGACATCCGGGTCACGAAGGCTCCTCCGGGGCGCACGTCGAGGCGATCGACGACCGAGATCGTGGGTGCGGGCGTCCACCATGAGGCGAGCAGGGCAGGATCGGTCCACGCGTCCCAGACGCGCGAGCGCGGGGCGCGGATGACGCGCTGGAGGGTGAGGTCGAGGTCGGGGTTCATGCGCGGGCTCCTGACTGTCGCCGCCCAGTGTCGCACGAGTCCCGGGCGTCCGCACCTGGTGCTACCGCGACCGTCGATCGAGTGGCACGACGAGCGGAGTACCGGTGACGGGGTCGGGGATCACGACGTTGGCGAGACCGAAGACCTCGTCGACGAGGGACGAGGTCACGGTGTCGGCCGGGGTGCCCTGCGCGACGATGCGTCCCTCGCGCATGGCGATCACGTGGGTCGCATAGCGCGCCGCATGGTTCAGGTCGTGCAGCACCGCGACGATGGTGCGCCCCTCGCGATGCAGATCGTCGAGGAGGTCGAGCACCTCCATCTGGTGGGTGACGTCGAGATAGGTCGTGGGTTCGTCCAGGAGCACGAGCGGCGTCTGCTGCGCCAGGACCATGGCGATCCAGACACGCTGCCGCTGCCCGCCCGAGAGCTCGTCGACCCGACGGGTCGAGAGGTCGGCGACGCCCGTCTTCGTGAGCGCATCCGCGACGGCTGCCTCGTCGGCCGGCGACCACGATCGCAGCAGTCGCTGGTGCGCGTACCGCCCTCTCGCGACGAGTTCGGAGACGGTGATGCCCTCGGGGGCGACGGCGGTCTGCGGGAGCAGTCCGATACGACGGGCGATCGCCCGGGTGGGTGTGCGCGCGATGTCGGCGCCGTCGAGCACCACCGCGCCGTCCTTCGGCGCGAGCAGGCCGGAGAGAGCGCGCAGCAGCGTCGACTTGCCGCACGCGTTCGGACCGATGATGACGGTGAACGAGCCGGGCTCGACGACGACGTCGAGATGCTCGCTGACGACACGGCCGTCGTACGCGAGAGAGACGTCACGGGCGCGCAGGTCGACGGGGTCGTGGCTCACGGTGCTCTCCTGATCTCGCGTGCGAGGAGCCACACGAGGTAGGCCCCACCGCAGACGACGGTGACGACGCCCACCGGAACGGTGAGCGGGATGACGTGCTGCGCGATGATGTCGGCGGCGAGCAGCAGGGCGCCTCCGACGAACAGGGTGGGAACGAGCGGGATGTCCGCTGTTCCCGTGAGCCTGCGGGTGATCTGCGGTGCGGCGAGGGAGACGAAGGCGATGGGCCCCGCGATCGACGTCACGACGCTCACGAGCGCGACGGCGATGACGAGCACTCCGATGCGACTCCGGCGGACGAGCACACCCGTCGATCGAGCGACGTCGTCACCGAGGCCGAGCTGCTGCAGCGGACGCGTGACGAGCGGCAGGAGTGCGAGGATCACGACGAGGAGCGCGATGGCGGGCCACGCGGTCGTCGCGCTCACCGAGTTCAGACTGCCCGCGCCCCACGCGGCGGCGAAGAGCGCGGTCTCGAGTTCGGCACGCAGCAGCAGCCACGTGTTGAACGCGGCGAGCATCGCCGAGACGCCGATTCCGATGACGATGAAGCGGAACCCCTGCAGGCCGTCGTGGGCCGAGAGCAGCACGATGACGAGCGCGGCGACGAGCCCGCCGAGAAGCGACCCGGTCACGAGCAGGGGCCATGAACCGCCGAGCACGATGAGGGCGATGAGCATTCCCGTGAACGATCCGTTGGCGAGCCCGATGATGTCGGGACTCGCGAGCGGGTTGCGGGTGATCGTCTGGAAGAGCGCGCCGGCGACGGCGAGTGCCGCGCCGAAGACGATCGCGGCGGCGGCGCGTGGCAGCCGCCACTCGAGCACGACCGTCCGCGGCAACCCGTCGGTCGTCCCGATGAGTGCTCCGACGACGTCGGACGGCGCGAGGGGGAAGTCGCCGAGCGCCAGCGCGAGCACGAGCAGCACGGCCGTGATCGCGCACGCGACGACGGCGACGATGAGCGAACGGACGCGCACGACGACGTGCGCACGACGACCGCCGAGCACGAGGCGCCGGTGCGCGAACCGCACGGTGCCCGTCACAGTCCCGTCGCCTTCCGCCGCCGCACGAGAGCGATGAGCACCGGCGCACCGATGAAGGCCGTGACGATTCCCGCCGGCATCTCGCTCGGTGCGATCGCGACGCGCCCGACGATGTCGGCGACGAGCACGAGGATGGGGCCGAGCACGAGGCTCCCCGCGAGGATGCGGCGTTGATCGGTGCCGAGGGTCCATCGCGCGATGTGCGGCACCATGAGACCCACGAACGCGATCGGCCCCGCGAGGGCGGTCGCGCCGCCGGCGAGGAGCGTCGTGCCGGTGACGACGATGAGGTCGGAGCGGCGTACGTCGACACCGTGCGATCGGGCGACGTCCGCCCCGAGGGCGAGCGAGTTGAGCGCGGGAGCCGCCAGGAGGGCGAGCACGAGTCCGACGAGGATGACGGGCAGGATCGGCAGGATGACGTCGAAGCCGCGACCCAGGAGGCTGCCGGCGTTCCAGCCGCGGAGGCGATCGAACGCGTCGGGGTGTGTGAGGGCGATGCCCGTCGTCGCACCCGCGAACACCGCGCCGAGCGCGACTCCCGCGAGGGTCAGCCGGATCGGGTCCGTGCCGGACCGAGCACTCGATCCGATGAGCGAGACCGCGATCGTGAGGGCGAACGCGCCGATGCACGCGAGCCACACGTAGGCGCCCGGGTCCACGATGCCGAGGAACGCGATGCCGACCGCGACGAAGAACGCGGCACCGGCGTTGACGCCGAGGATTCCCGTGTCGGCGAGAGGATTGCGGGTGAACGCCTGGATCAGACATCCCGCCGCGGCGAGGGCCGCCCCCACGATGATCGCGGCCACCGTGCGCGGAACCCGCTGACCCCACACGATGTAGTCGACCTCGGCGCCGCCGTGCCCGAGGAGCGACGCGATGACGTCGCCGGGCGGGATGGGATTCGATCCAACGAGGAGCGAGAGGATGACGGTCAGGGCGAGGAGCGCCCCTCCCGCGCACCACGCTGCGACGGCAGCGCGGTGACGCGGGCGGGACGGCGCCTCGAGAGAACCCACGTCAGCGCGTGGAGAGGATGCGCTCGAGGTCGTCGAGCACGGTCATGCCGCCGAGCGGGCCGACACCGGTGATCCAGAAGGACTGGTCGACGAGGTGGACGTCGGGGAAGACGGCGGCGTTGTCGCTGATGGCGGCGGGCAGAGTGGTGGGGTCGTCGACGTCGGTCGTCGTGACGAGCACGAGGTCGGCGCTCGCGTCGACGACGTTCTCGGGCGAGACGTCGAGGGAGATGTCCTCCCACGCGCGCTCGGGAGTGGTGAACCCGGCGCACTCGAGGGTGCTCCCCGCAAACGACGTGGGGCCGTACAGGGTGAGGATGCCATCACGCGGACGGATGAGCTGCGCCGTCGAGCCCTCCGTGCCGAACTCCTCGGCGATCTCGTCGCACCGCTCCTCGTAGGCGGAGAGCAGTTCGCTCGCTCCGTCGGGATCTCCGAGCGCGTCGGCGACGAAGGCGACGTTCTCCTGCCACGGGTCGGACTGGGTCGCCATGAAGACGGTCGGCGCGACCGCGCTCAGCTGGTCGTAGAGGGCGGAGTGACGCGACTCCGTGCCGAGGATGAGGTCGGGCGCGAGAGCGGCGATGCGCTCGACGCTCGGCTCGGCGACCGTTCCGACCATCTCGATGTCGGCAGCGTCGTCGCCGAGGTAGGCGGGCACTCCTGCCGTCTCGTTGAGCACGGCCGCACCCACGGGAGTCGCACCGAGAGCGACGGCGGTATCGAGCTGCACGGGCTCGAGCACCACGATGCGCTGCGGGCTCGTCGGGATCTCGGTCTCACCGTGAGCGTGCGTGAACACGCGTGTCTCACTGGCGGAGGATGCCGTCGTCGGGGCGGTGTCGGCCTCGGGAGCGGCGGTCGAACAGGCCGTGAGAGCGACGGCGCCGACGAGCGCGAGGGAACTGAGAACGGTACGGGCGAGAGCGCGACGAGGCATACGACTCCTGATCGAGGGGGACGCCGCCGGATGACGGCACAAGAGGTTAGCCTAGCCTAAGCAAGGCCGGCCCTCTCGCGGTCGTGCCAATAGCCCTGCACGTGGATGCGGTCGGAATCGATCCCCGAACGCGCGAGGACGTCGCGGATCTCGGCGACGCGAGCACTCTCGGTCGCGCACCACGCGTAGAAGTCCGCTCCCGCCGCGGCAGCCGTCGAACCGTGCGTCGCCGCCCACTCCGTCACGTGCTCGAGGAGAGCCTCTCCCCCGCGTCGGTCACCGCGCTCGACCACGACGGCCTGCGGCGACCACCGCGTCACGAGCTCGGCATCGTCGGCATGACCCGTCTCGATCGCGACATCCGTTCGCGCATCGCCAGCGAGCGATCGCACGATGCCGGCGATCGCGGGGAACGCCGTCTCATCGCCCGCGATGAGGACGTGGCGGGCGGCTCCCGGCGCCCACTGCACACCGTGCGTGCCCTGCTCGAGGCGCCGATCGGGCGCGGAGAGCAGCAGTTCGTCGCCGACGGCGGCTCGGAGCGCCCAGGCGCTTCCGGGGCCGGGCCGCGCGTGGACGTAGAAGTCGATGTCGAGCTCTCGCGACTCAGGTCTCGCCTCACCGATCGTGTAGCTGCGCATCGCGGGTCGCTCGGACAGAGGCACGCTCCGCCACCGCGACCGCCAGTCGCTCTCGGCGAGGAACGCGTGCCGGAGCTCGTCGGGATACCGGCCCTGCGGGAGCAGCAGCTTGATGCGCTGATCGAGGCCCCGCGGCACGAGCTCGGCGAGATCGTCGCCGCGGAGCGTCACACGGACGAACCCGGTCGACACCCGCCGCACGGTCGCGACGAACGCTCTGAACAGGACGTTCGGCGAGTCGGAGAACGAGCGAGACATACCCGACCGATCGTAGCGAAGCCGGCGGCGCTCAGTCGCGGTCGACCGCCACGAGATGCTCGATGACCGGGTCGGCCGAGGCGAATGCGCGCACCGCCTCGAGCACCTCGGCGTCGTAGCCCGTCGTACGACTCTCGTGCTGACGCAGATGCTCGCTCCACGATCCGACGGTGAACGCCTCGACCATGGTCCCGGGCTGCTCGCGCGAGTCGTAGAGATGCCAGGCTCGCGCCCCCGTGCGGCGCCGCGAGTGCTCGACGTACTGCATCGCGTCGACGAAGCGGGCCCGGTCGGCGGAAGCGACCGCGTAGCGCACGATGACGAGCGTCGCCCCGTCGGACTCGCTCTCCCTCGCGGGTGTGCGGGTCGAGGCCTCATCGCCGGGAAGCACGAGCGCGACGGGAGGCACATCGGTCAACGGCAGCGGCACGACATCGCGCTTCTTGTCGACGGTCGATCCGAACGGCCAGACGAGCTGAAGGGCAGCGACCACGACGACCACGATGCCTGTGCCGACCATCGTCGCGGCGACGCCGAGGATGCCGCTCAGCACACCCGACACCGCAGCGCCGAGCGCCGTCCCGCCGTAGAACACGAGTTGATAGACCGACAGGCCACGCGTCCGCACCCACACCGGCAGGAACGACTGCACGGTGCCGTTGAGCGACGCGATGACACCGATCCACGCGGTGCCGATGACGACGAGGATCGGCAGCGTCACGGCGAGAGTCGTCGAGAACGCGATGACGGCGATACCGACGCCGTAGACCGCACTCGACACCATCACGAGTCCGCCGACGCCGATCTTCGCCCGAAGGGGTGGCAGCACGAATGCGCCGCAGACCGATCCGAGCCCGACGGCGGCGAGGAGGAGCCCGTATCCGCTCGCCGCGAGTCCGAGCTGACCGTTCGCGAGCACCGGTAGGAGCGCCCATAGGGCGTTGGCGGGGATCATGAAGAGCAACAGCTGCACGTACATCCGTCGCACGATCGCGCTGTGTCCGACGTACCGCAGCCCCGCCCGCGACGCCGCGATGAAGGGTTCGCGGCTCGTGGGCGGAGCGGTGTACCCGCGCCAGAGCACCAGAACGAGCAGGAAGAAGAGGAAGCTCGCGACGTTGACGGCGAAGACGAACGGGATGCCGAGTTGAGCGATGAGGACACCGGCGACGGCCGGCCCGATGGCCCGGGCGACGTTCACACCGATCGACGACAGTGACGCGGCGTTCGCGATGAGCGGCGTCGGGACGATCTCGGGGACGATCGCCTGATACGCGGGCAGTTGTACGGCCGTGGCCGCGCCGAGGGCGAAGGTGAGTGCGAGCAGGAGCGCAGGAGTCATGAGGTCCGCCGCCGTGAGAACGACGAGGACGAGGCTGATAGCGGCCTGCGCCGCCTGCACGCCGATGAGCAGTCGGCGGCGATTCATGAACTCGCCGAGCACACCGGCGGGGATGCCGAACAGCAGCACGGGCGCCGCGGCGGCCGTCGAGACGAGAGCGATGACGGCGGGCGACGCGTTCTGCTCGACGAGGAACCACTGGGCGCCGACGGACTGCATCCAGCTGCCGATGCTGCTGACGAGACCCGCGATCCACAGCCAGCGGAACACCGTGACGCGGAGAGGCGCGAGAGCGCCGGGCGGTGTCCCGCCCGGCGCTCCGGCGTTCGTCGTCGACGCTCGGATCACTTCGCGATGAACGCGAGGATGTCGGCGTCGAGTGCGACCTGGTAGTCGCCGTAGATTCCGTGCGGGGCTCCCGGATACACCGTGAGGGTTCCGTCGGAGACGAGGTCGATCGCCTTCCGGCCCGATGCGCCGATCGGCACGATCTGGTCGTCGTCACCCTGCGCGATGAGGATCGGGACGTCGAGCGCCTTCAGGTCCTCGGTGAAGTCGGTCTCGGAGAAGGCCGCGATGCAGTCGTAGGCCGCCGCGAGGTTGACGTTCATACCCTGGCGCCAGAAGTCGCGCTTCGCGCCTTCCGAGACGTTCGATCCCTCGCGGTTCGCACCGAAGAACGACTCGGTCAGGTCGATGTAGAACTGCGAGGCGTCTTTCAGCACACCCGCGCGGATGCCGTCGAAGACCTCGATCGGCAGCCCCTCGGGGTTCGACTCGGTCTTGACCATCTGCGGCGGCACGGCTCCGGCGGTAATGACCTTCACCACTCGACCCGCGCCGTGCTGCGCGGCGTACCGGACGACCTCCCCGCCGCCCGTCGAGTGGCCGATGATGACGAGGTTCGTCAGGTCGAGGTGCTCGACGAGTTCGGCGAGGTCACGGGCGTAGGTGTCCATGTCGTTGCCCGTGTACGTCTTCGCCGAGCGGCCGTGGCCGCGTCGGTCGTGCGCGATCGCGCGGTAGCCGTTGTCGGCGAGCAGCTTGATCTCGACCTGCCATGCGTCGGAGGACAGCGGCCAGCCGTGACTGAGGAGCACCGGCTGACCCTCGCCCTGATCGGTGTAGTAGATCTCGGTTCCATCGGACGTCGTGAAGTAGGGCATCGTCTTCTCTTTCGTGTGGGAGGGGCTGATCAGGAGAGGTGAGAGAGCGCTTCGGTGATGAGATCGGCGACGGCATCCGGATTCGACACCATGACCGAGTGGGAGGCACCGTCGATCTCGACGGTCTTCCGCGAACCGGCGCGCTCGGCCATGAATCGCAGGCCCTCGACGGGGATGTTCTTGTCGCCCGAACCGAAGACGAACCAGGACGGGAGCGTCTTCCACGCCGGCGTCTCCGCCGGCTGCGGCTCACCGAGCGCGAAGTCGCGGATCGCGCGCTGCGTCGCACCCGCGAGCTGTGCGTCGGCGAGGGGCACGTCGCCGGCGAACTGCGACGGGAAGATCTCGCGGTCGACGATGAGGTCGTTGGTGCCGTCGCCGAGCGGGATGGGCCGCACGGTCTCGCCGAGGGTCGATCCGGGGAACTTGTCGGTGAGGCCGAGGGACGTCTCTCCGTGCTCGGGAGCGAAGGCGGCGACGTAGACGAGGCCGACGACGTTCTCGGCGCCCACGGCTGCTTCGGTGATGACGGCTCCGCCGTAGGAATGACCGACGAGGAGGACGGGGCCGTCGATCGAGCCGACGGCGCGGCGCACGTTGTCGGCGTCGGTCGTGACGCTGCGGAGCTGGTTGGGCGTCGCGATCGCGGGCACACCGCGGCCGGCCAGAGCGGCGAGGACGCCGTTCCAGCTGGACGATTCGGCGAATGCGCCGTGGACGAGAACGACGGTGATGGGCTGAGACATGATTCTCTTCTTCCTGTTCCGATACGGCCACGAGGAGAGTCAGGGAGTCAGTGTCGTCCGACGCGGTCTCCCGTCGCAGTCGTCGCTGGCCTCAGGTTCACCTTCCCAGGTCACCCGCCGTCACCGTGAGCCGAATCAGGCCGCGTGACGGTCGTTTCAGGACAGGTCGATCAAGCGAGCCCGAGTCAGACGGCGACGACGCGCTTCGTCGTGAGGAACTTGCGCTGGTACTCCGACGGGGTGACGCCGAGGCGTGCGATGAAGGCGCGACGGAACGCGACGACGCTCGTGTACCCGGACTGCTCGGCCGCGAGAGCGACGGGCGCACCGTCCTCGAGGTAGCCGGTCGCGAAGTCGAGACGCATCGAGTGCACGTAGTCGCGCGGAGACATGCCGAGCTCCTCGCGCACGACACGATTGAGATGGCGGGTGCTGACGTTGGCGTACTTGGCGAGTTCGTGGATCGTGCAGGGCCGGGTGGGGTCGGCGTTGACGTACTCGGCGACCGACCGGGCGACATCCGTGCGGGGCGGAGCGGCCCGCAGCGATGCGGAGAACTGCGACTGGCCCCCGGAGCGCTTCATGTACACGAGCAGGAGCTGAGCGATCATGCGGGCGACCTCGGCGCCGTGATCCTCCTCGACGAGCGAGAGGGCGAGGTCGATGCCCGCGGCGACACCGGCCGAGGAGTAGATGCGGCCGTCGCGCACGAAGAGCGCGTCGGGCTGGACGTCGATCTGGGGGTAGTCGGCCGCGAGGCGCGGAGCGAACTTCCAGTGCGTCGTGGCCGGGCGCCCGTCGAGCAGGCCCGTCGCGGCGAGGGCGAACGCGCCGCTGCAGACCGATGCGACGCGCCGTGCGCCCGGTGCCAGACCGCGGATCGCCTCGAGGATGGCGGGATCGTCGTAGACGCTCGGCGCCGACTCGCTGCCGGGGATCATGAGCGTGTCGAGGTCGCCGGCATCCCGCGCCGCGGCGTGCACCCCGACCCGCACGCCCATGGATGTCGTGACGTCGGCCCCATCGGAAGAGAGCATGACGATCTCGTAGCCGTCGACGCGCTGGTTGGCCTCTTGGAATACCTCGGCCGGGCCGACGAAGTCGAGCATCTTGACGCCGTCGAAGAGCAAGAAGCCAATGCGCTGCCGACGACGGTGCGGGGACGTGACGGTGTCGAACACGGTGTGCTCCTTCTCGACGGACGCCGGCCCGCCGCCATCGGGGTGAGATCACGTTCAGCGTAGCGATGACAGCGCTCTCACGACGGTCGTCGCGCCTCATGCACCTCGGCGAGGATGCCCGTCAGCGTCCGGCGGACCACAGCCGGCTGGTCCTCGTGCACGTAGAGACGGGCACGATCGATGAGTTCGAAGCCGCGGGGGTCAGGGAACTTGGCATGCATCGCCCGTGCGCGGGTAACGGGGAAGGTCGGGTCGTCGCGACCCCAGATGAACCACGTCGGCGCCGTGATGCGCCGATGGATGTCGGAGAGGGCGTCGAGTTCAGCCCAGTCGAGCACGGCGATGAACGATCGGCGCGCGTCATCCATTCGTCGATGGGAGCGGGTGAGCGGGTCGATGAAGCGGTCGCGGAAGCTCCCGACGAGGAGGTCGTGGTCGGCGAGCGTGCCGCCGAAGCCCGCGGGCGAGGTGAGGTAGCGGTCGCTCGTCAGCTGTCTCATCGCGATGGACGTGTAGCCGGGCAGCCATCGGGCCAACGTGCGAGCTCGGCGCTGGAACGGTGCCCGCCATCCGGGGATCTCGGTGTTGAACAGCACGAGGGCTCGCGGAGCGCAGCGCGCCGCGAGCCAGCGCGCGACCATTCCGCCGCTGTCGCTTCCGACGATGGTGAGGTCGTCGAGCGCACCCCGCTCCGCGACGAGACGCTCGACGAGGGCCGCTTGAGCGCGCGGCCCGAGATCTCGACCTCTCACCCACCTGGTCTGTCCCGCACCGGGGAGATCGGGAATGATGCAGCGGTAGCGTGGCGCAAGCGCGTCGACGAGCGGGGCAAAGGTGCGGCCATCCGTCGGCCAGCCCGGCAGGAAGAGGATCGGTGGCCCGTCGCCGACGTCTCGGAAGGCGATCGGCACTCCGTCGATCGTCGCTCTCTGCACCGGTGCAGCGTCGAAATGCGGTGTCGTGTCGGTGTCTCGCGTCATGATTCCTCCGATCGCTACGCTAGGGAGGCCCACGAGCCGGGCGCTTGTACAAACCGACTGCATCGCGGGGTGACGATGAGGCGAATCCTCTCGATCGGCTCGCGCAGCACGTTCTACCGCGGGCCCGTCGGGCGGGCGGGTCTGCACCGGCACTCGGCCGCCGCGATCGTCGCCGCGATCTCCCCTCCTCTGCGCGTCCGCTCCGATGACGGCGTGCGGCACGACGTCACGTCGATGTACGTTCCCCCGGACGTTCCGCACGAGTTCGACTCGGATGGCGACGTCGCGGTGTTCTTCGCCGAACCGACGTCGACGATGCATCGGCGTTTCGAGTCTCATTACGTGCTCCGCACCGACGAGATCACGCTCGACCCCGCGCTTCCGCTCGACTGGGCTCGGTTCGAGTGGGGTGAGGATGACACGATCCACGACGAGATCGAACGCGAGCTGCTCCCTCTGGGTCCGGTCGTCGCCGACGGTCACGATCCTCGAGTCGCCGCGGTCGTCGCGCACATGCGCGCGCACCTCGATCGCAGCGACGGCGCGGCCGACCTCGCCGCGCTCGTGCACGTGTCCCCCAGCCGGCTCTCGGCGCTCTTCCGCACGCACGTCGGCATGCCGATCCGGCGATACCGGGTGTGGTTGCGACTTCATGCCGCGGCGGCGGCGATAGCGGAGGGCAGTTCGCTGACGGATGCCGCCGCGACCGCGGGGTTCGCCGATGCGTCGCACTTCTCGACGAGTGCACGCCGCGTGTTCGGCGTCGCGCCGAGCGACGTGCTCGGCGCGCACCTCGGAGTGACGATCCGCGCCTGATCAGCGCGCGGCCGGGAGCGACACCGTGACCCGGAGCCCGCCGCCGGCCCGACCGTCGACCGAGAGCGAACCCGCGTGTGCGCGCACGATGCTCTGGGCGATCGCGAGACCGAGGCCGAGTCCCTCGTCGTGCCCGCGAACACGAGCGGCGCCCCGTTGGAACGGCTCGATGAGGGTGACGACGACGTCCTCCGGCAGCTCGGCGCCCGTGTTCTCGACGACGAGCGTCGCGGTCGCCGGATCGATGCGTGTGACGATCGAGATCGAGCCCGCTTCGGGCCGATTGTGCACGATCGCATTGTGGACGAGGTTTGTCACGAGTTGCCGAAGAAGTGGGAGCGACCCGCGAACACTCGCGACAGGGCCGGAGACGTCGATCTCCACTCCCCGCGAGTCGGCGAGCGTCACGAGGATCTCGACGGCATCGTCGGCGAGCAGTGAGAGGTCGACGAGCTCCTGCTCGACGGCGCCGTGATCGGCGCGGCTGAGAGTGAGGAGCGCCTCGCTCAGATCGATCGCCCGTCGGTTCACGACGGCGAGACGATCGAGCACGGCGTCGACGTCACGCTCGGGGTCGCCCTGCGCGACCTCGATGACGGTCTTCGTGGCGGCGAGAGGGGTGCGGAGCTCGTGCGAGGCGTTGGCGGCGAACCGCTTCTGCTCGGCGATGCTCGCCTCGATGCGACCGAGCATCGTGTCGAAGGCGTCGGCGAGTTCACGGAACTCGTCCTGTCGCCCCTGCAGGTCGATGCGATGCGCGAGCGAACCCCGCGCGGCGAGGCGAGCGGCATCGGTGATGCGGGTGAGCGGCGCGAGCATGCGACCGGCGAGGAACCAGCCGCCGAGCACGCCGAGAGCGAGGAGGAAGACGAGCACGGCCGCGGCCGCGGGCGCGAAGGCACGCAGGAGGTCCGACCGGTTGGGCACGAACCCGCCCGAACCCGTACCGGTGAGATCGCCGTCGGGCACGTAGCGCAGCAGGAACGCCCAGACGATCGCGAGCAGCAGTGCGCCCGCGACGACGAGGAAGCCGGCGTAACTGAGGGTGAGCTTCAGGCGAACGCTGAGCCCCGGCGGCCTACTCATGGCCGCCTCCGCCGGAGACGACGCGATACCCGACGCCGGGGACGGTCTCGATGAGGTCGGGCTCGCCGAGACGCTTACGCAGCCCCGACACGGTGATGCGCACCGCGTTCGTGAACGGGTCGGCGTTCTCGTCCCACGCGCGTTCGAGCAGTTCTTCGGCGCTGATCACTCCCCCGCCGGCGTCGACGAGCAGCTCGAGCACCGCGAACTGCTTGCGCGTGAGGGCGACGTATCGACCGTCGCGGAAGACCTCACGCCGGAACGGGTCGATGCGGAGACCGCCGACCTCGAGCACCGGCGGTCGATGACGGGCGCGGCGACGATCGAGGGCACGCAGTCGCAGCACGAGTTCCCGAAGCTCGAACGGCTTCGTGAGGTAGTCGTCGGCTCCCACCTCGAATCCGGACTGCTTGTCGTCGAGGCGATCGGCCGCGGTGAGCATGAGGATCGGCATCCCGCTGCCCGTCGCGACGATGTGGGCGGCGACATCGTCGCCGGACGGGCCGGGGATGTCGCGGTCGAGCACAGCGACGTCGTAGGTGTTGATCGAGAGCAGTTCGAGGGCCGCGTGACCGTCGCCCGCGACATCCGCCGCGATCGCTTCGAGCCGGAGACCGTCGCGAATCGCCTCCGCCAGGTACGGCTCGTCCTCGACCACCAGTACGCGCATACTCCGATGGTACGAAGTGCGACCTATCGTCGGTGTATCGCCGAACGCATACGGCAGGGCAACACGCGCTCCGTTGTGCTGGACGCATGATGACTCGCACCAGAACCCGTCGCCTCGCCCTCTTCCTCACCGCCCTCGTGCTCGCCGGCAGCGCGGCGACGATCGGCTACCTGCTCCTCGCGCCGTCGACGTCGTCGCTTCCGTCGCCGTCATCGCTGCTCGGCTCCGGTCTCCCGGCTGCTCCGGAGCACGCCGACGGGGAGGTGCCCGACGGCACCACGGTCGTCGACGACGACATCCCCGCCGTCGGCAACCTCGACCCCGAGCTGCTCGCGGCGGTCCGCCGTGCCGCCGAGGACGCGGCGGCCGAGGACCTCACGTTCTTCGTCAACGGCGGATGGCGCTCGGCCGCGTACCAGGAGCGCTTGCTGCGTGAGGCCGTCGACGAGTACGGCTCAGAGGAGGAGGCCGCGCGCTGGGTCGCGACGCCCGAGACGTCAGCGCACGTGTCGGGTGACGCGATCGACATCGGCATGTTCGCCGCCGCGGCCTGGCTCGACGAGCACGGCGACGCGTACGGGCTCTGCCGCATCTACGACAACGAGCCGTGGCACTTCGAACTGCGGCCGGACGCGGTGACCGAAGGGTGCCCGACCATGTACTGGGACCCGACGTTCGACCCGAGAATGACAGGCGGATCGATCAGCGAGGAGTAGCGACGGGCGCCGCGTCCTCCATGATCTCGGCGACGACGGCGCACGCGTCACGGTCGTGACCGTGCACGCCGGTCGCCGCCCGCGCGAGGAGGTCGCGCATCACGCGGGCCTCCTCGGCATCGAGGGTCGGAAACAGCCGGGCCTCGGCGAGGGCGACGCTCGAGGCCAGCTCGGCGCGTCTCGCGTCGCCGGCCGGGGTGAGCGCGATACGTCGCACGCGTCGGTCGCGTGCATCCGGGCGGCGTTCGACGAGGTCGGCGGCGGCGAGATCGTCGATGACGTACGTCAGCACGGTGCGGTCGATGCCGAGGAGCGTCGCGAGTCCGGCCTGCGTGGGCTCGTCGGGCTCCGTGGCGAGAGTGGTGAGGATCTGGTAGCCGCGCGGGCCGTGCGGGAGCCCCGCGACGGCGTCGTTGACGGCGAGCTGCCAGGCGCGAAAGAGAGCGCCGAGCGAGCGCCCGAGGTCGTGACGGTCATCCATACGAGAATCGTAACGGAATATGTTGCGAGGCAGATAGGTTGTTCCACAGACGATCTACCGCACCACACAGATAGGGCTCTCATGGATTACGGTCACTCCCTCCGCTTCGGCACCTTCGTGACACCGACCGCCGCGCAGCCTCAGGCCGCGGTGCAGCTCGCTCGACTCTCGGAGTCGCTCGGATTCGACCTCGTGACCTACCAGGACCACCCGTACCAACCGTCATTCCTCGACACCTGGACCCTGCTCTCGTACGCGGCAGCCGCAACGGAGCGCATCCACCTCGCCCCGAACGTCCTCAACCTGCCCCTCCGCCCGGCGCCCGTCACGGCGCGAGCCGCCGCCTCGCTCGACCTCTTGAGCGGCGGGCGCCTCGACCTCGGGCTCGGCGCGGGCGGCTTCTGGGACGCGATCGAGGCCATGGGCGGGCGACGCCTCTCCCCCGGCCAGGCGGTCGATGCGCTGAGCGAGGCGATCGACATCATCCGCGGAATCTGGGCCGTCGGCGACCGGACGGTGTTGCGGAGCGACGAGTACTACACGGTGAACGGCGCGAAGCGCGGACCGGCGCCCGCCCACGACATCCCGATCTGGATCGGCGCCTACAAGCCGCGCATGCTGAAGCTCACGGGAGAGAAGGGCGACGGCTGGCTGCCGAGCCGCCCGTACATGAAGCCCGGCGACCTGCGCGCGGGCAACCAGCGCATCGACGACGCGGCGGCCGACGTCGGACGCGATCCCGCCGAGATCCGCCGGCTCCTCAACGTCACCGGGTCCGAGAGCCTCGACGAGCTGACGGCCCTCGCACTCGACGAGGGCGTGTCGACCTTCATCGTCATGGGCGACGACCCGTCGTCACTCGAGCGTTTCGCCGGCGAGATCATGGCGCCGATGCGGAAGGCCGTCGCCGCCGAACGCGCGCGACGCGGCATCACCGCGGTCGATGCCGTGCGACCCGCTCGAGCCATCGCACTGCGCCGCGACGGCATCGCGTACGACGATCTGCCCGAGTCGCTGCGCGCCGACGCCGTCGAGCCCGGCGACTCGGGGTACGCGACCGCGAAGTCGACGTACATGCGGGGCGGAACGCCGGGACTCGTCCTCCGACCGCGCACGATCGATGCGGTGCGGGACGCCCTCGCGTTCGCCCGGAAGCATCCGGCGCTCCCCCTCGGCATCCGCAGCGGTGGCCACGGCATCAGCGGACGCAGCACCAACGACGGCGGAATCGTCATCGATCTGAAGCACCTGAACGACATCGAGGTCGTCGATCCTGAGGCGCGTCGCGTGCGCATCGGCCCCGGCGCACGCTGGACCGACGTCGCCGCGGCCCTCCAGCCGCACGGACTCGCCCTCTCGAGCGGCGACTACGGCGGGGTCGGCGTCGGAGGCCTCGCAACGGCCGGCGGAGTCGGATTCCTCGCCCGCGAGCACGGCCTCACGATCGACCACCTCGTCGCAGCCGACGTGCTGCTCGCCGACGGCACCCTCGCGCACGCGACGGCGGAGGAAAACGCCGACCTGTTCTGGGCGGTGCGTGGCGCCGGCGCGAACGTCGGCATCGTGGTCTCGTTCGAGTTCGAAGCGGATGTCGTCGGCGATGTCGGCTGGGCGCAGTTGGCGTTCCGCGTCGACGACGCGGCGACCTTCCTCGAGGACTTCGGTCGACTCACCGAAGAGTCGCCGCGCGACACGACACTCTTCCTCATCCTGAGCGCCGGGCGGCCAGCCGAACCCGCGAGCGCTCAGCTCTACGGCGTCGTCGACTCGTCCGATCCCGACACGATCATCGCGAGACTCCAACCGTTCGCCGACCTCGCCCCACTCGTCGGCCAGCAGGTGCAGCTTCTGCCGTACGCCTCGGTCATGGCCAATGCATCCGACGTCGCGCACGACGGCCAGGGCGAGCCCTCGTTCCGATCGGGTCTCGTCCGCCATCTCGATGCCGACACCGCGCGCGCCGCTGCAGCACTCGCGACGTCGGGATCGGCACCCTGGTTCCAGATCCGGCCCGTCGGCGGTGCTGTCAGCGATGTCGCGGAGGACGCCACGGCCTACGCGCACCGCTCGGCGAACTTCTCGATCACCTTGATCGGTCGTTCGGCGCGATTCGATGCGCTGTGGGAGTCTCTCGCCGAGCACTTCGACGGGCTCTATCTGAGTTTCGAGTCGCGCACGGGCGAGCACATCGTCGAGCAGGCGTTCCCGCCGGCGACACTCGCGAAGCTGCGAGCGATCAAGCAGCGGGTCGACCCCGACGCCGTGCTCCGCGACAACTTCGGCGTTCACGATGCGACGGGCGCAGCCGCCGTATCCTGACGGGATGAACGATCCGCAGACGGTGGTGTTCCTGCACGGGCTGGGTGTCGGCCCCGATTCGTGGGCCGCGCAGATCGACGACCTCCCCGACGGGTACTCGGCGTTCGCGCCGCGTACCGTCGGGCTCGCCGAATCCGACCCGCCCTTCAGCATGGCCGCGGCGACGGCGGCCGTCATCCGGTCCCTCGACGAGGGCGGTGTCGAACGGGCTCACCTCTGCGGCCTGTCCCTCGGCGCGATGCTCGCGTTGCAGATCGCCGTCGAGCGACCCGACCGGGTCGCGTCGCTCGTGCTCTCGGGCGGTCAGGTGCACCCGCCCCGCGCGCTCATGGCGCTGCAGTCCCTGCTCATGCGCGTTCTCCCCGAGCGGATCGTCGCCCCCGACGGATCGAGCCGCGAGCGCGTGCGCGGCGTCCTCGCCGAGGTCGCGCAGATCGACTTCCGCGACGACCTCGCGGACATCGCGGTGCCGACACTCGTGCTCTGCGGGTCGAAGGACGTCGCGAACCTGCCGGCCGCCCGCAGCCTCGCCGCGGGTATCCCCGGCGCGCGGCTCCGCATCATCGAGGGCGGCCGCCACGAACTCAACACCGAGAAGCCGCGAGAGTTGAGTGCCGAGCTGCGGTCTTTCCTGGAGGACCAGGGCTGAGGATGACGGTGCTCGATGACATCCGCGCGGAGATGATGGCCGACCCCTCGAACGCGTGGGCTCGCGACCTGGGTTACGCCCCCCTCTACATCGCTGACGCCCGAGCGCGCGTGCTCATCATCAGCCAGGCGCCCGGCCGGCTCGCGCAAGAGACAGGAGTGCCGTGGAACGATCCGAGCGGGCGGCTGCTGCGCTCGTGGCTCGGACTCACGGATGCCGAGTTCTACGATCCGGCGAACGTCGCGATCGTTCCGATGGACGCCTACTTCCCGGGAAAGGCTGCGAGCGGCGACCTGCCTCCGCGGAGAGGATTCGCCGATCGCTGGCATCCGCCGATCCTCGAACAGCTCACCGAGGTGCGCCTGACGATCCTCATCGGCGCCTACGCGCAGCGCCACTACCTCGGACCGGGAACACTGACCGAGAACGTGCGGAACGCCCCGTCGCACCTGCCGTACTTCCCGATCGTGCACCCGTCACCGCTCGCGCGCGGCTGGCGCTCGAAGAACCCGTGGTTCGACGAGGTGACCGTGCCGCTGCTCTCCGCGGAGGTCGCGGCGGCGCTCAGCGCGACGACCGCGGACTGACGCCGAGGCTCAGCGCGACGCACCCCGGCGGGCGACGATGACCGTCACGCCCTTGTCACGTAGGCGCGACACGTGCGCGGGATCGGTTCCGTCATCGACGATGACGGCGTCGAACTCCGTCAACGGCAGCAGGGCGTGCAGCGCCCGCTTCTCGAACTTCGTGTGGTCGGCGAGGAGGATGCGCGTGCGCGCCGACTCGAACATCGCCCGCTTGACGTCGACGGTCGCGAGCGTCTGATGGAACGCGACGTCGTCGGTGATGGCCGCCGTCGACATGATGAAGAGGTCGGCGCGGAGCGCCTTGACGGCCGTCGTCGTCATGTGGCCCATGAAGGCGCTGCACCAGTTGTGGTACTCGCCGCCGAGGGCGAGGAGTGTGATGCCGTTCGTGACGCGCAGCTGATCCATGATCGTGAGCGTGTTCGTGATGACGTTGAGGGGTCGCTTCGTGCGGAGGTGCGGCACGAGATGCATGACCGTCGTCGAGTCGTCGAGGAAGATCGCCTGACCGGGCTCGACGAACTCGAGCGCGGCGTGCGCGATGGCATCCTTCTCGAGGCTCTCGCGCCCCGAGCGATAGACGTCGCTCGACTCGACGAGGGCGTTCGAGAGCGCCGTCGCCATGCCGCGGCTCTTGCGGAGCAGACCCCGCCCCTCGAGATCGTCGAGGTCGCGGTGCACCGTCATGACACTGATGTCGAAGCGTTCGGCCAGTTGTTCGATGCGGATCGACCCTTCGGCCATGACGGCCTCGGTGATCGCGCGCTGGCGCAGTGCTTGACGTCGCTGACGCGACGGGCTCTCGGCAGTGTCGTCGGTGCTCAGGTCCATTGCGGTGATACCTCCGCGAATCAAGTTAGCGCGGCAGCGTCGTCAATGATGCGAGCGAAATCAGCGGGATTGTGAGCGAAGCGGCCGAGGAACAACCCGTCGACACTGTCGCCGAGCGACGACAGGGTGCCGATCCCGGCGCTTCCGCCGTAGATGAGGGTCGTCTCCCCCGCCGTACCTCGGGTCGAAGCGAGGTGCTCGCGCACGATGTCGGCCACGGCGCGCACGTGCTCGGGCGGAGCGGGTTGGGGCTGGCCGATCGCCCATTCGGGCTCGTACGCGACGATGACCTCGGTGCTCCCCCGGTCACCGGCGAAGGCGGACTCGAGCTGCGCGATGCACTCGGCGGCGGCGTCCGCGGCGGGCATCGGTTCGCGCTCGCCGACGCAGAGGACGGGAGTGAGCCCGTTCCGCGTCGCCGCCGCGAACTTCCGCCTCGTGACGCCCGCGTCCTCTCCGAAGATCTTCCGGCGTTCGGCATGACCGACCTCGACGAGAGTGCAGCCGAGCTCGACGAGGTCGGCTCCGCTCGTTCCTCCGGTCACGGCCCCCCGGTCATCCCAGTGCAGATCCTGCGCGCCCCAGGCGACCGCGGAGTCGCTGAGCTTCGCGCTCACGGCGACCGTAGCCGGAAGCGACGGCAGCACGAAGAGCCGCACGGCGCCGCTCCGGACCGCGTCGTGCGTCGACGCGATCAGGGCGACCGCGTCGGCCCACTCGGCGGCCTGGTCGACGCCGAGGTACATCTTGAGGCTGACGCCGAGGGTGATCGTTCTGCTCGGCGACGCTGCGCCGGAGCCCGGCGAGTCACTCACAGGTCCCGGTCTGCTCGTACTGCGAGAGTACGGCGACCTTCTCGGCCGACGCGGATGACTCGTCGAACTCGTAACCGAGCCATTCGCGAGCCAGACGCCGCGCGAGTTCGATGCCGACGACGCGCTGGCCGAACGTGAGCACCTGGGCGTTGTTGCTCAGCACCGAACGCTCGACGCTGAAGCTGTCGTGCGCCGTGACTGCGCGGATGCCGGGAACCTTGTTCGCGGCGATCGCCACGCCGAGACCGGTGCCGCAGACGAGGAGCGCACGGTCGGCGACGCCGTCCCGCACCTTCTCGGCGGCAGCGATCGCGATGCTCGGGTAGGCCCTGTGCGAGTCGTGATCGACGCCGACGTCGATGACCTCCGACACGCGCGGGTCCTTCTCGAGGTCGGCCTTCAGCACCTCTTTGTAATCGAATCCTGCGTCATCGCTTCCGATGACCACTCGCCATTCCCGAGTCATGATTCCTCCTTCTGAGCGGTCGTGTGGTTCAAGACGGATGCGGCGGCGTGCATGGCGAGGGCCAGCGAGATCGCGCCGGGGTCGGGCGTGCCGAGGCTCTTCTCCATGTGCGGTCGGGCGCGGCCCATCCGTGGGAGCAGATCGGCCGTGGCCGCGGCGGCGCGCGTCGCGTCATCCGCCGCACCGGCCCAGGCGACCGCGAGGGCCGCGCCCTCGTTCGCGCGCGCGGTCAGGCCGTCGGAGAAGGGAACGAGCGAGTCGACGAGGGTCTTGTCGCCGACGACCGCCTTGCCGAAGTTCTGGATGCCGGCGCGAGCGGCCTCGACGGCCTCCGCGACGGTGTGCGCGCTCGGCGCCTCGGTGTCGCCGATGACGTCGCCCGCGGCACGGAGAGCGAGTCCCCACAGAGCACCCGAGGTTCCGCCGGCCTTGTCGGCCCACGCGTCGCCCGCGAGCGCGAGGACGGTGCCCGCTCCGGCGCCGGCGTCGGCTGCGGCTTCGGCTGCGCGGGCCGCAGCGACGGTACCGCGCTTCATTCCGATGCCGTGGTCGCCGTCACCGGCGATGGAATCGAGACGGCCGAGTTCGTCGGCCTCACGGTCGATCATGTCGCGGATCGCGACGATGACGTCGCGCGCGGTGCGACCCGCCTCGGCGGCTTCGGGCGTCGCCGCGGCAGCGATCGTCTCGGTCTCGGCCGCCGCGTCGTCATCCGTCAAGAGCTCGGTGTCGCCCGTGGCGACCGCGCCCTTCCGGTACGCCGGTGCGTAGGCGGGTGCAGTCCACGCGCTCTCGAGCTCGTCGTCGAGCCAGAGCAGGGTGAGCGAGACGCCCGCCATCTCGAAGCTCGTCGCGTACTCCCCCACCTCGGGGTCGACGATCGTCGCACCCGCGCGCTCGAGCTCGGTCGAGACCGTCGCGTAGATGACGAAGAGCTCTTCGGCCTTCACCGATCCGAGACCGTTGAGGATGACGGCGAGACGCGCACCGTCGACGGACGTGACGCCGTCGGGCAGTTCGGCGAGGAGCGCTTCGACGAAGAGCTCGCCGAGCTGCTTCGCGGTCGGAAGCGGCTGCACCCCGATGCCGGGCTCGCCGTGGATACCCATTCCGACGGCCATCTGGCCCTCGGGAACGGTGAAGAGCGGTTCGGTCGCGCCGGGAAGCGTGCAGCCCGAGAAGGCGACGCCCATCGATCGGGTGCGTTCGTTGGCCCGGGCGGCGACCGCCGCGACGGCGTCGAGGTCGAGGCCCTGCTCGGCGGCCCACGCGGCGGCGCGGAAGACCGCGAGGTCGCCGGCGATGCCGCGACGCTTCTGACGTTCGTCCGACGAGGCGCTGTAGATGTCGTCCGTGACACGCACCGTGCGGGTCGGGATGCCCTCGGCGATCAGGCGCTGCTCGGCCTGATCGAAGTTCAAGACGTCGCCGGCGTAGTTGCCGTAGCTGAGCAGAACGCCCGCTTCGGTGGCAACCGCCTTGGCGACGGTGTAGATCTGCTGCGCGCTCGGCGAAGCGAAGACATTGCCGAGCACAGCGGCGTCGGCGAGGCCGGCGCCCACGAGGCCGCCGAACGCCGGATAGTGGCCGGAGCCGCCGCCGATGACGACGGCGACATGCCCCTCGGGCACCGCGGTGGTCCGGGCGACGCCGCCCGGCACACGACGCACGAGCGAGCGGTGCGCGGCCACGAAGCCGTCGGTCGACTCGTCTGCGAACGCCGCAGGGTCATTCAGTACGTAACTCATCACGTCTTTCGTCAGTCGGGAGGTGCGGGGGCGGATGCGCGGCATCCGCCCCCGCTGGCCGCACGGGAGCGCGCGGCCGGCTGTGAACCGGGATCAGCCGGAGTAGGTGAACGGTTCCGTCATCTTGTCGGCGTTCTCCGGGGTGATGAGGATGCAGTCGAAGGACTGCTTCTCGGTCTCCGGGGCGGTGCCGGTGCGGATGAACTCGTCCGCGAGCGCGACGGCTTCCTTCGAGAAGACGGCGACGGGCTGGAGCACGGTGTACGCCATCTCTCCCGAGATGACTGCGGCGACGGCATCCGGAGCGCCATCGAAGCCACCGACGACGATGCCCTCGAGCTTCGACGACTCCTTGAGAGCGGCGATCGCGCCGAGCGCCATCTCGTCGTTGCCGGCGATGACACCGGTGATGTCAGGGTTCGCCTGGAGGAGAGCCTGCATCTTGTCGTGACCCTTGGTGCGGTCCCAGTCGGCGACCTCGCTGCCGACCTGCACGAGGTCGGGGTACTGGCCGATGACGGTCAGGTAGCCGTTCGAGCGGGTCTGCGCGTTGTTGTCCGACGGAGCGCCGAAGAGCTCGACGTACGTGCCCGCCTCACCCATCTGCTTCACCCACTCCTGGGCGCCGAGAGCGGCACCCTGGGCGTTGTTCGAGACGAGCTGCGCCTTCGCGATACCGGTCTCGTTGATCTCCGCGTTGACGAGGAAGACGGGGATGCCGGCAGCATCGGCCTTCTTCACGGCGGCGACCGAACCGTCGGCGTTCGCCGGGTCGAGGATGATCGCGACCGACTTGTTCGCGATCGCGGTGTCGATGAGGGTGTTCTCGGTGTTCGTGTCGCCCTTGTGAGCGCCGACCGTGGCTTCGTAGCCGAGTTCCTCCGCTGCAGCCGAGGCGACGTCGCCTTCGGTCTTCCAGTAGGGGTTCGCGGGGTCGTTGACGATGATCGTGATGAGGCCTCCGGCCTCGCCGCTTCCACCGGCCTCGGTCGCGGACCCTCCCGAGCCGGCGTCTGAGCAGGCTGCGAGGCTGACGACGAGGGCACCCGCTACTGCGAGGGCTCCGAGTGCTTTGTTGCGCACCATGTGAATGGTCCTTTCTTGATGGATCGGCAGCGATCTTCGATGCCGATTCGACGGTCAGAGCTTGCGATCAGCCTTCGCAGACGCATCCTGTGCCGACGTTGGGGTGCCCGCAGCGACCGCATCGGGCGATGCCGCGGGAGGAGGTGACGACTTGCTCGACGCGGGGCGTCGACGGCGGCCGTACTGCAGGGTGTTGAGGAGGACGGCGACGACGATCACCGCACCCATGAAGACCATCTGCCAGTAGGCCGAGACGCCGACGATGACGAGACCGTCGGAGAGGAAGCCGATGACGAACGCTCCGAGGAGGGTGCCGCGCACGTTGCCGCGGCCACCGGTGAGGGCCGCGCCGCCGATGACGACGGCCGCGATGGCGGTCAGCTCGTACGTGTTGCCCGCGGTGGGGCTCGCGCTCGTCAGCGTCGAGGCGAGGATGAGTCCGGCGATCGCGGCGCAGATGCCCGAGATCACGTAGACCCAGATCTTGACGCTCTTCACGGGCACGCCCGAGAGCTCGGCGGCGCGTTCGTTGCCGCCCGATGCGTAGAGCCAGCGGCCGAACTTCGTGCGACCGAGGGTGAATCCGAGCGCGAGCGCGACGATTCCCATGATGATGACGCCGATGGGAACACCGAACAGACGGTTGAAGCCGAGCCAGTCGAAGCCCGTGTTGCCGAGTTCGGGGTCGCCCGCGAGGTCGTTGATCGTGAGGCCGTTGGTCATGAGCAGGGCGAGACCGCGCACGACGTAGAGCATGCCGAGCGTCGCGACGAACGGTGCGACGTTGAACTTGGAGACGAGGATTCCGTTCACCAAGCCGACGGCGGCGCCGACCGCGCACGAGAGCAGCACCACGACGGGCAGGCTCGGGAAGAGCGTGATGCCCAGGAAGTTGATGGGCACTCCCTGCAGGAGGAAGCCGGCGATGACCGCGGAGAATCCGAGCGTCGAGCCGACCGAGAGGTCGATACCGCCGTTCAGGATGACCAGTAGCATGCCGAGGCCGAGGAGCGCGTAGATGGCCACGTGCGAGGCCATGATGAGCACGTTCCCGACCGTGAGGAAGTTGGGCGAGAGGAGCGAGAACACCACGATGATGAGGATGAGCGCGAGGAACGCGCGGCCCTCGAGCAGAAGCTTCGCGAGCGAGAACTTCTTCCTGTCTTCGATGATGGTCGTGGTCGTTGTAGTCGTCATTGTCTGATCCGTTCTCAGAGAGTCAGGCGGTCACGGCTTCGCCCGAGGCGGCCATGATCATGTCTTTGGAGACGTCCGGCGTGAACTCAGCGGAGATGCGACCACGCCGCATCACGATGATTCGGTGCGCGATGCTGAGGCACTCGCCCACTTCGGAGGTCGAGTAGAGGACGGCGAGGCCGTTACGGGCGTTCTCGGCGAGGAGGCGGAAGACTTCGCCCTTCGCGCCGACATCGATGCCGCGGCTCGGCTCGTCGAGGAGCATCACGCGCGGATTCGTGGCGATGATCTTGCCGATCACGACCTTCTGCTGGTTACCGCCCGAGAGCGAACCGATCGGAAGCTCGGGCCCCGGCGTCTTGACCGTGACCGCGCTGATGAGCTCCTTCGAGCGCTGCTTCTCGACGCGACGCGAGATGACTCCGTTGACGAGACTCGCGTCGAGGCTCGCGAGCGTGAGGTTCGTTCCCACGTCGAAGGTCTGCACGAGGCCGTCGCGCTGGCGGTCTTCGGGAACGAGCCCGATTCCCGCGTCGATGCGGTTCGCGATCGAGTCGCCGAGGATCGAACTGCCGTCGAGCAGGATGTCTCCCGCAGCGACGGCTTCCTTGCCCGCGACCGCTTCCAGCAGTTCGGTGCGACCGGCGCCCATGAGCCCGTAGATGCAGACGATCTCGCCGGCCTTGATGTCGAGGTTCAGGCTGTTGACGATTGCGCGCTCGGGGTTCTCGCGGTCGACCACGGTGAGTCGCTTGACGCTCAGCACGGTGTCGCCGAACTCGTAGCCCGTGGGGGGCGAGCCGAGGTCGAAGTTCTCGCCGACCATGTTGCGCACGATCCACTCGAGGTCGATGTCGGCGCGCTCACCGCGTGCCGTCATCGTGCCGTCGCGCAGGACCACGGCGTGGTCGGTGACCTCGAGTGCCTCTTCGAGGTGGTGCGAGATGTAGACGATCGCCACACCGCGCGCGAGGAGGTCGCGGATAATGCCGAACAGCACCTCGACCTCGGCCGCGGCGAGGGCCGACGTCGGCTCGTCCATGATGAGGATGCGCGAGTTGACCGAGAGCGCGCGAGCGATCTCGATGACCTGCTGCTGCCCGACCCGGAGGTCGGCGACGAGCGTGTCGGGATCGATCGGAAGCTGCAGGTCTTCGAGCAGCGCTCGGGCCTGCCGCGACTCCTCGGCGAAGTCGACGCCGAACGTGCCCATGATCTCGCGGCCCATGAAGATGTTGTCGCGCACCGAGAGGTTCGGGGCGAGGCTCAGCTCCTGGTGGATGATCGAGATGCCGCGGTCGCGCGCGTCGTTCGTCGAGGCGAACGTGACGGGCTCGCCGTCGAGCACGATCTCGCCGGCCGTCGGCTGCTCGACGCCCGAGAGGATCTTCATGAGCGTCGACTTGCCCGCGCCGTTCTCACCGAACAGCGTCGTGACGGTGCCCTCGCGGATCTCGAAGTTCACGCCCTTGAGTGCTCGCGTTCCGCCGTACGTCTTGACGATGTTGCGGGCCTCGAGGACGACGTTGTCGAAGTGCGTCGTGTCGCTCATTCGACGTCGACCTTGACGGGG
This sequence comes from Agromyces atrinae, assembly GCF_013407835.1. Lineage (NCBI taxonomy): Bacteria > Bacillati > Actinomycetota > Actinomycetes > Micrococcales > Microbacteriaceae > Agromyces > Agromyces atrinae. The sequence continues at coordinate 894,579 of NZ_JACCBI010000001.1, forward strand.
GTCACGAGCCAGCCCGAGGGGTTCACGAGCGTGAAGGCGCCCGTGATCGAGACGGTCTTGCCCGTGAGGGCGGTGGTGTCGACGTCGGCGAGCACCTCGATCTTCAGTTCGTCGTTGAGCGCTGCAGCAGCGTTCTGGTACTCGATCTGGTTCGTGAACTGACCGAAGGCGATGTCGCCCGTCGCGTCGCGAAGCTCCGTGCCGTTGATGGCGGGGCCGGTCTGCACGCGGATGAGCAGGTCGGCGCGAACACCCTCGACGGCGACCTCGTAGATGCCCGACTGGCCTTCGCCGACGACGCCTTCGAACTCGACGCTGAAGACGGGGCCGCCCGAGCTCTGCACGGCGTATTCGGCCGCTGCGGCCTCGGGGTCGGCGGCGATCGCCTCGGCGAGGGTCACCGCGTCGACGGCGCGCTCTTCGACACCCTCCTGCACGGTCGGGAAGTTCTCGGCGCCGAAGGTCGCGGGGTCGAACTGCACGCTGCCCTGCGCGAGCGGGTCGTCGGTCGAGACGACCTTCGTGCCGAGGGCGATGCCGAGCACGGCGACGACGACGACTCCGGCGAGGATGCCGCGTCGGGCGTTCTTGCTGAGGGGCTTCCGGCGCTTCTTCGCGGCGGTCTCGCGCGCGGCGCTCACAGGAAGACCCGCGATTCGGTGTCGTTCGGGCGGATCTGGAGCTTGCGTCCTTCGCCCTTGCGGAACAGTTCGAGCGCCTCTTCGTAGTCGTCGAGGGTGAACGAGTGGCTGATCATGGCGGTCGCGTTGATGGCTCCGGCCTCGAACAGCTCGACGGCACGGCCGAACGAGTTGAGCACGGCCATGGTGCCGACGATCGAGATCTCGTCGCGATAGATCCGGAACGGCGAGAACTGCGCGGTGCGGTCGGCGGGGGCGACGCCGAAGTCCTGGAAGAAGCCGGCGGGCTTCACACGGGTGAGCGCGTCTTCGATGGCCCGGATGTTGCCGGTGCAGTCGATGACGACATCCCACTTCTCGCGCTCCGCGTCATCCGCGCTCGTGTAGCGCAGTTCGATGCCGCATTCCTTCGCGACCTGCAGTCGGCTCTCGTTGAGGTCGATGATCGTGACCGTCGATGCGCCGGCCTTCGAGGCGAGCTGAGCCATCAGGAGGCCCATGGTGCCGGCGCCGTAGACGAGCACGTGGTCGCCGAGGCGGCGGGGAAGGACGTCCCACCCGCGGATCGCACACGCGAGGGGCTCGATGAGCGCGGCCTCGTAGATGTCGGTCTCGGGCTTCAGCTTGTAGACGTTCGCTGCGGGAGCGGTGAAGAACTGCTGCGATGCGCCGTCGGAGGCGACGACGCCGAGGCCGTTCCAGAACCGGCAGAGGTTCTGGTGTCCGTTGAGACAGAACTCGCACTCACCGCATGTGGTGCTGGGGTTGATCGCAACGCGGTCGCCGACCTGGAAGTCGAAGACGCCGCTGTTGACTCCTTCTCCCAGCGCGACGATCGTGCCGGTCGCTTCGTGGCCCGGAACGAGAGGGAAGATCGTGCCCTCGAACTCGCCGTCGAACACGTGGGTGTCGGTGCCGCAGATTCCCACGGCGGCGGTCTCGATGAGGATCTCTTTGTATCCCGGCGTGGGTGTGGGGCGATCCTCGAGGGCGAGGACGCCCTCCGATGTGAATACAACTGCGCGCATTGCTTGCTCCCGTTTATGGCCAACACCGTTGTCGGATCGGAGGGCCGGCGCTGGCGAACTACCCCGTCGATGAGGCGGTCTCCGCACCGCTTCATCGGGATTTCGAACACTGAGGGGCGAACCTCACGTGTTACCTTTCGTGTGATCTTGACATACGATAGATGTGATTTCAACACACGACAAATCACATTTGAGTCTCGGTGATGAGAACTCGACAAGCAGCAAGGGAGCAGCATGAGTGAGCAGCAGGTTCCGTCGACGATGCGCGCGAGCGTCCTCGTCCGCGCGGGTGAGATCCGCCTCGAAGAGCGGCCTGTACCTCAGCCGAAAGCCGACGAAGTCCTCGTCCAGGTGCGCGCCGTCGGCGTCTGCGGCTCCGACGTGCACTTCTACCGCGACGGGCACCTCGGCGACTGGATCGTCGAGGAGCCGCTCGTGCTCGGCCACGAATCGGGCGGTGTGATCGTCGCCGTCGGCAGTGACGTGAACGCATCACGCATCGGCGAGCGTGTCTCGATCGAACCGCAGCACCCGTCGACGAGTTCGACCGAGACGCTGCGCGGCGACTACAACCTCGACCCGCACATGGAGTTCTACGCGGTGCCCGGCACCGACGGCGCGTTCCAGGAGTACGTGACGATCCAGTCGCACTTCGCCCACGCTCTCCCCGACAACGTCAGCGACTGGGCCGCCGCGATGCTCGAGCCGCTCTCCGTCGCCGTCGCGACCGCGCGGAAGGCCGGCTTCCAGGCGGGCGACCGCGTGCTCGTCACGGGCGCCGGACCCGTCGGCCTGGCCGTCGCGCAGGTCGCGCGCGCCTCGGGCGCGACCGAGATCATCGTCACCGACATCAGCGAGGGCCGACGCGAATCCGCACTCCGCTTCGGTGCGACGCGCGTGCTCGACCCCCGATCGGATGCCGCAGAGATCGACGCTCTCGGCGTCGACTCCTTCGTGGATGCCTCGGGTGCGACGCCGGCGATCCAGAGCGGCATCCGTGCTCTGCGTGCCGGCGGCCGTGCCGTGCTCGTCGGGATGGGCAGCGGCGACATCCCGCTCCCCCTGTCGACGATCCAGAACAAAGAGCTCACGATCACCGGCGTCTTCCGGTACGCGAACACGTGGCCGACCGCGATCGCCCTCGCCGCGTCGGGCCGTGTCGATCTCGACGCGATGGTGACGGGCACGTTCCCCCTCGACCAGACGCGCGAGGCGCTCGAGTCGACCGCCGACCCGTCGACCATCAAGTCGGTCGTCGAACCGTTCAAGTAGGCCGCAGAGCGCTCTCGTTAGGCTGGATCGTATGGGGGCGAACGGCAGACGACGAGAAGTGAAGCCCGGCGACGGTCATCCGCTCGAGCGATTCCGGTGGTGGCAGCCGTTCTCGCGGGCGTTGTTCCATCTGCGTCTGACCGAGGACGACGGCGAACGTCACACGTGGTCGGTCGACGTGCGACTGTGGGGCGACTCCGACGGCGAGGTGCGAGCGAAGCTCTACCGCGACGGCTCGAACACGGCTCTCTCGAAGCTGCCCGCCGCCTTCGCTGTTCCCGGCGGAACGATCGAGGTGGAGACGAGCACGTACGGCCTGCGCCGCTGCCACTTCGTCGGGGATGACGGCAGCGACCGTCAACTCGCGCCCGACCCGCGATCGGCCGAGGGTCGCCGCGCCTGGCTCGATCGCGAGCACCGTGGGCTCAGTCGCGCCCTCAGCATCACGTCGGTGACGATTCTGCTGATCTCACTCGTGCTGGGCCTCCCCCAGCTCCTCGAACTCGTGACGAGCATCGACTGGGTCGCCGAGAACATCGGCACGTTCACCTCGCCGATCCATCTGCCGAGCGCCGTCAACGTCACACTCATCGTCGCGAGCATCATCGCGAGCACCGAGCGCGCGTTGCGCCTCCGCTACCACTGGCTGCTCGACGGCGGGCTGTTCGAGGGCGAGGACTAGAGCGCCGTCACGGCAGGATGACGGAGCGCAGCGTGCGTGCCTTCGTCACCACGGCAGACGACCCGCCACGAGCGATGATGTCCGCGAGACCCGGGAAGCGTGCGGCTTCTTCAGGAATCCACCCCCGCCGCGCGGCCTCGGCGAGATACGGCGCCGACACGAGAGCGACGTCGAGCACGCGGTTCAGCCATCGCGGCGGCGGCCCCTCGTGCAACGCGGCATGGGCGATCGATTCGACGAGGATCGGCCAGAGCACCGGCAGCGAGCGCGGGTGCTTGTCGAGCACGCGCACCATGCGTGCAGGGCTCACATCCGGCCACGAAAGAAGCCGGCGAATCGCGAGCTGCATTCCGCGCCAACCGATCCTGCCCTCGGCCTGCAACCATGTCACGAGAGATTCGCCCGCTAAGCCCTGATCACCGTCGTGGCAGATCGTCGTCAATACCGCGGCATGCATCGCGACCGTCAACGGCTGCGGCTCTCGACTCGACCTGAAGCGTGTGCCGGCGGCGAGGCGCGCTCCGGTCCACACCAGGTCGACATCGGCCACGGCGCCGAGAACAGGCACCTCGTCTTCGCGTCGACTGCTCGCGGCGCAGCCTCGATCGAGGATGAGACTTCGCATCGAGCCAGACATCACACGGAACACCTCGCCCACGCGATCATCGAGGCGGACGTCGAGCGCGAGCATCTTCGTCGGCGCGGTCGGGTCCACCCACTCGGCACTGAGGTGAGCTCCATCGTCGATCGCCGGCAGATCCCCTTCTCCGCCAGGCCAGATCTCATCGAAGTCCCGAGCCGTGGACGGTGTGACCGCCGGCGTTGCGGAGGTATCGACGACGGGGAGGCGTGCCACCACCTCGCGCGCGACGACCACGGCGCGCGAACGACCCGGCCGCGCCGCGAGCGCCCGGAGGCCGGGCACGGCGAGGATGCCGCCCTCGACGATCCCCTCATCCACGGCCGCGATCGCCCCGGCGACGAGCTCATGCATCGCCTCGGCGACGTCGGCCGTGCCCGCGAGCATGCGCGTGCCGGCGAGAGCAAGCTCGATGATGCCGTCGAGGAAGAGCCAGACGACCGAGGCGAGCCCGTCGTCGGCGAGGTCGAGAAGCACGCGCGCGAGCGCCGCGAGTTCGCGTCCGTCGAGGTAACGCGCCTCAGCGACGCCCGGGCGCAGCAGTCCGCGATCGAACGCCTCGATGGCCGCCGTCACGGCGTCACCCGCGGCGCGATCATGCAGCAGCCGGAGCGCGCCCACGAGATGCGCCGAGGCCACAGGACCCATCGGCGTTGCACGCCTCACCGACTGCCGGAGTTCGATCCCGCTGTGGGGTAACGCAGAGAGGGGCACGTCGACCGCCACAGCCTCACCCCACGTCGGGTGGACGACGCTCGAGTGCCACGAGGAGAAACCTCTACGAGTGAATCGGGAGGGTAGGGCGGCGAGCGCGGGCGACGGCTCGACATCTCGTGCTCCCCAGGTCTCAACACCCCAACCGACGTGGTCGCGAAAGGCGATGTCGGGCTCCCGCATCGGCTCTCGCACGTACGCGGTGATGAACGAGCCTGTCGTCTGTGAGTGCAGCGTGCCGGGCAGGAACTCCCACGGTCCGAAGTCGGAGTCCGGTGTCCGAGGACGACCCGCCGCGATCCGCACGGGCAGGTCGAGCGCGCTGAACTCCTCGAGATGCGCGTCCGTCACCCGGGCGAGATCGAGGCGGGCGAGTGCGAGCTGCAGGTCTGCCTCGGCGACGTCGACACCGTTGTCGCCATAGAGCCGTAAGCGGTCGAGAAGGTCTGCCGGGTCGATACGCATATCGATCCAGGTCGGAGTCGACAGCAGCACCGGGAGCTCGCCCAGACGGCCCGTCGCGACGTACGCGCGTGCGAAGAGGATGTCGGCGGGCATGTTCTCGTCGACGAGATACGGGGCCGCGTCACCGCGGAGCCACGAGGGCACTCCGATCAGTCCGCCGACGGCGCGGGAGCCCACGCCGCGAAGGGCTGTGCGCACCGCGTCGAGGTCGGTCGACGCGAGGTCGACGAGCACGGCGAGAAAGCGCTCCGACTCGATGTCGAAAGTCTCATCGGGCATTCCGAGGAGCACACCCGCCAGATCGGCGAGTGCCTCGGGCGTCGAGACCGGTATGTCGAGGCGGGGCACCTCCCAGACATCAGGGGTGCGTCGCCATACCCCGCGGCGCTCCGGCTTCGCTGTCGTGTCAGTGACCGCGGCCTCCCATGCCCGCATGACGTCTTCGGCTGCACTCGCGATCACCGGATCGCGGCCGTCAGCGAGGGCGGCGAGGTGCGCCGCAAGCACAGCGACGGTCGCCGATGCGGGCGTCGAGCGCGCAGCGAGTGCGCCGAGGACGGCGAGCTTCGACTTCTTCGTCGGTGCCAGGAGCGCGGTGACCGCGACATCGATCAGTCTCTCGTCATCGATCCGCGCGATGAGGGGCAGCGCGAAGCACTCGATGGCGACGGCATCGCCCGTTGCGATGAGCGGCACGAGCGCATCGACGCGCGCGACGATCTCGTCGTCCGTCATACCGAGCCGATCGATGAGGATGCGCGTCCATACCCGCCGATCCCCCGGCCGCACCGAGGAGTCGAGCGCGGCGAGCGCGAGTTCCCGAGCATCCGCGCGTCCCAGAAGGCCGGCGTCGAGACCCGCCTCGAACACGTCGGCGAACGGGCCGGTCGCGGGCGTTCCGACGTCGATACCGCGGCGCAGGTGATCGTCGAATCGGGAACGGATGACGTCGAGCCCGATGCGTTCCGTCGTCACGAGATCGGTCGGCCGTCCGAACGCCGCGGCCGCGAAGATCGACCAGTCCTTCAGGTACTCGGCTGAGAACGGCACCTCGAAGTCGAGCAGGTGCACCAGGTGCACGGCGATCGCCCCGCACACCGACTCGGAGTGCGTCCACAGGCGCCACCGCGCGACGCACGCCCGATCGATGAAGCTCTCGGCGTAGTCGGGACCCCGGTCGGCGATGATCTGGGCGGCGATGAGGGCGGGCGCACGTGTCGCACCGGTCATGATGTCGACCGCTCGCCGCGCATCGACGCCCAGACGGAGGGCGAAGATCCCGTAGCGTGTGAGCTCATCGAGGGCGCGCGCGTACTGAGCCTCGCTCTGAGCGTCGTGAACCGCCGGCAGGCTGAAGAACCCCCGAGGCAGACCGGCCCGAGCGACCTTCTGCTGCTGAGGCGTGCCGAGCGTCATCCCGCGCAGTTCGTCGAGGGGCGCGCGGTCCCATCCGAGCTCGGCGAAGACGCGGAGCGAGTCGCCCAGCTTGTCGTTCGTCATGCCTGCTGTCCCCCGTCGACGATGCGCGCGGCGATCAGGTGTTTGCAGGGCCCGCGCCCGATGCCGTGCCGGAGGTACCAGGCGCACGTGCACCGCGGAGGGTCGAGGTGCACGCGATACTCGCCGCCGTGCGAGTACACCGCCCAGTGCTCGCCATCGCGGCGCACGGCATTCTCGTCAACGAGTCGGCGGGCCGAGACGAGTCGCGGGTTGTCGCGCGTCACTCGCTCCGTGTCATCCGGCAGCTCCCGATGGAAGTACGTGCGATCGCTCACATCCCAGCCGACGCGCCCCGACGCGGCGAGGACGGCGAGCGCCGAGCGCACGCGGTGCGCGGCGACACCCGACTCGATGATCAGCGCATCGACATCGATGACCGGCTCGAAGGCGAGGATCGCCGAGATCAGTTCGGCGTCGTCGAGGGATGACGCATCGGCGAGTCCCTCGAGGAGCGAACCCTCACCCGAGTGCCCGCGCCACGCCTCGTCGGTCACGCCGAGAGTCACTCGGGCTCCGGGCAGGTCGACGGCGACGGCAGCGGCGCCCGTGCGTGCATCGCCGAAGAAGGTCGCACCGCGCGCGTGCGGAAGCAGCCTCTTGAGGGCTGACAGGCGGTGGAGCCCCGCGATGTGGACGCTCTGCCCGGCGTCGCGCGGGAGGAGGCGCACGCCACCGCGCGATACGGCCAACCAGCCCGAACGCGCCGTCGATGTCGCCGACGGAAGCGAAGCGATGAACTCCTGCGCCTGCCGGGCATCGAGCGAGAATGCCGGTGTCATGCCGCGGTGGAGTTCGGCGACGTTCCCGAGTGCTCGCACCCAGCGTGAGGGCATCTCGACGGGCCGCTCGATGATGCTCGTCTGCGGCGTGCTGACGGCGAGACCAGCGCGCCCGACGTCGAGATGCAGCAGCTCCGCTCGCGCGACGTTCACCAAGGCACGCCGCGTCGCCGCCGAGATGTCGACGTTCGTCGTGCCGAAGCCGATCTCTCCGCCGTCGAGTCCGGGTTGCAGGATGTCGAGTCGCGCATAGACACCGTTGCACGCCGAGAAGCACTCCGCTCGCAGGCGATCTCCCTGCGCGGTGAGCACGGGGTCGCGCTGGCTCTCGGGCGTGTACTGGAAGTACCGAGTCGCCGTGATGTCGGCGAGCACGACGAGTCCTCGTGCGAGCGTCTGCGGTTCGGACGCGAAGCCGTGGAAGAAACTCGGCGAGTCGTCGATGCCGGCCGGTGTGAGTGCCGGAGCGAGGGCGAGGGTCAGAGCATCGGGGGTGACGGTCGATTCGCCGACGAATGCGCGCACGTTCATCGGCCCCCTCGATCGCGGTGCAGCATCTCTCGATCCCCTCGACCTGCCCGATTGTCGCGTTCAGACTACAAGTGCGATGCGCCCGGTGACGTCGCGGGTCGATGATGGTCGTGGCGAAAGGTGGATGCATGAGGATCGCAGTCGCAGGGGGCACCGGCACCGTCGGGCGATACGTCGCGGAGGCGGTGCATCGGCGCGGCCATGAAGCCGTCGTGCTCTCCCGTGCTGACGGTGTCGACGTGATCACGGGCCACGGCCTCGCTGCCGCTCTGGACGGAACGCACGCCGTCATCGACGTCACGAACATCGTCACCCTGTCGGCCGCTGCGGCGCGGGAGTTCTTCGAGACGTCGACGACGAACCTCCTACGCGCCGAGAAGGCGGCGGGGGTCGGGCATCACGTCGCTCTGTCGATCGTCGGAATAGACCGCATCAATGCGTCGTACTACGCGGGCAAGCTCGACCAGGAACGCGCGGTCACCGCAGGAGAGGTGCCGTTCACGATCGCTCGCGCCGCGCAGTTCCACGAGTTCGCGGGCCAGCTGCTCTCGAGCATGCGCGGCCCGCTCGCGATCCTGCCGAAAACGCTCATGCGCCCCGTCGCCGCGCGCGAGGTCGGCGAACACCTCGTCGATGTCGTGGAGGCCGGGCCCGCTGGCCGGGCACCCGATCTCGTCGGCCCGAAGGATGAAGAGCTCGCCGACGTCGCTCGCCGGCAGCTGCGCTTCGACGGCATCCGTCGCAGAGTCCTCAGCGTGCGCCTGCCCGGCACCTACGGCGCGGGCCTCGCGTCGGGGTCACTGCGTGGCGGACCGGGCGCGATCGAAGGCCGAATGACATTCGACGAGTGGCTGCGAAGCGACGACCATCGTCGGCCCGGTTCAATCCACCGGCGTCAGTAGACTCCGGCACATGACGCGAGCGGACAGCGACGAACACTACGTTCTCGACCTCTGCGATGAGGTTCTCGGTTCAGCCGGCTCGCGCCAGCACCGATTCGACTGGCTCCTCGGTGACCCGGGCGCTCACGGCCGCCGAGTCAGGTTGCCCGTCGATTCTTTCTGGCCGACGCATGGGATCGTCGTCGAGTACCGCGAGCGCCAACATGACGAGCCCATTGCGTTCTTCGACAAACCCGAACGACTGACGTTGAGCGGTGTACATCGTGGCATTCAACGACGCATGTACGACGAGCGCCGAGATCATGTGATCCCCGAGCATGGTCTTCGGCTGTTTGTCATCCGCGCGAGCGACCTCGACAGCAAGCCGAGCGGACGGCTTCGGCGAAGCCGAGATGCCGACCTGCTCGCGATCGAATCGCTATTGGCGGGTGCACGGACGAATGAGCCACAACCTCATCCGTTGGGGGGCCCGGATGGAGTGAGAGAGCTCAGCGTGGGACAGCTACTACGCATGCATGCAGACATTCTCCGGGAGCTTCGTCGACGAGGGCTCGTGCGCACCAAGAACGCGCCGCTCGGAGATCTGGCCGAGTATGCGGCCGCACTCGCTTACGGGGGTGTGCTCGCCAAGAACTCGAAGAAGTCGTTCGACCTCATTGCGCGCGATGGTCGACGGATACAAGTGAAGGCACGTTCCGTCGATCGCTCAACGAGCCCGTCACAGACCTTCTCCATCATTCGTACGCTAGATTTCGACGCGGCACTGTTCGTACTGATCGACTCGGAGACGAACGCCGTGAGCGCAGCGTACGAATGGCTTCCCGCCGACATAGAACTGCGCGGCCGATGGTCCAACCACACGAGGGGACGGACGATCCGAATCAATCAGCTCGGTGCCGCTGGCACAGATGTGACGGCGCTCGTGAGTTCAGGATGGCTACAACTCCTCTCCGTCATCGATTCACTCGATGGCGTCGTTCTCCCCGACCCAGGGGCGACCCACGCCGACGGTCCCGAACCTACTCAGTAGGTTCTACTCCACTCGCCACGGATCAGGCATCGACTGCCGCCACGGATGCCCGTCGGGCAACCCAACACGCGACTCGAGCGCGTAGCCGTGAAAGTCTGCGGGGAGGAGGATCGGGGCAGCATCAGCGGGTGCTTCGAGCAGATCCCAGCGCCCCTCATATGCGGCAAAGGTCTTCAGAGGGACACGACTACGATCCACCGTCGTGTTTCTTTTGCCCGCGGCAATACCCGGCTCAGTTATCCAATGCCAGTGGGTGATCCACGCCGCAGCGGCCACATGCGCCCGCGGAACTACGAAGCCGCGCACCGGCAGACGGTGGTTATCGGGTATCGCTGTGAAGATGAACCACTCGTGCTGGCTCCTCGGCGGCTGCTGTGCTTTGAGGCCCAAAGGCCAACTTGACCGCGGACTGTCTCCGCGAATCGACTTGACCTGCACCTCGATCAAGTGACGTTCCAACCCCGTGTGGACGGCGAGGATATCGGTCCTCTCGATTCCGTCGCGCGTGAGCGCGGGAGCCCACCCGCGGCGCGCGAGTTCACTCGCCACCCAGTGTTCACCGATGGTCTTCGTCTGCTTCGTATCAGCCACAGGCAGAGCGTATAGCGGCGCGAGTCCCTCCGAGCCCGGATGACATTCGACGAGTGGCTGCGAAGCGACGACCACAGTCGCCCGAACGGCTGAGGTTCAGACGAGCGCCGAGAGTCGCTTCTTCCGGAGGTTCTCCTTCACGATCCACACGATGTCGGCGTCGACTGTCGGCAGAGCCCGGAACGCGATAAGGCCCGGCGTCGGGTCGGCGGCCACGGCGACGCTCCATCCATAGCCCAGCGCCTGCCGCAACGAGCGCACGTCGGGGCGCGATCGCTCAGTGCGCGGCAGCGCTGCGAGATGCTCGGTGCAGAGTCGGCAGACGTCGAGAGCGAGTGCGGCGGATTCAGGGGCGCGAAGCAACCGCGGTTCGCAGATCGCCGCGACGGCCGCGCGTTGTACGAGCGGATCCGCGTCATCCGCCCAGCGACGCACGATCGCGGCGAGCGCGTCGGGGGTCGCATCACCGAGGAGCTGCAGGCCTCTCGCCACACCCTCGCGCACACGCCATCGTTCGTCTGCGGCGAGCGCGCGAGCACGCACCTCGATCGCCGGGTCGTCGGCGCGACGCCCCCGTGCGGCGGCGACGCAGAGCATCGCATACTCCCCGCCGTCACGTTCGAGCTCATCGATCGCCGCCTCGTCGGCTACGCGCGCGACGGCATCGACCAGCGTGAGGTTCGCACGGGGGCCGGGAAGACCGGAATGCGCGTCGAGATAGGCGGGCCAGTCTGCGACCGGTATCGCACGGAGTTCGGCATCGACGTCAGAAGTGCGCGACATAACCGAGACCCTACGCGGGGGCGAGTGCCCGATCGATCTCGGCGACGATTGCCGTGTATCCGTTCGAGACCGCGAGGTCGCGCGGCATCACCCCGTTGCCCTCCGGCAATCTCGGATCGGCGCCCGCGTTCAGCAACGCGGCGACCACACGCACGTGGTCGTCGCTTCCGTTGCCCAGGATGATCGCCTCGTGCAGCGCCGTCCAGCCGAGGTTGTTGATGTGATCGACCGGCACTCCCGCTTCGATAAGCATCTCGACGGTGCTCACGTACCCGTGCTCGGATGCGGGAATCAGCGCCGTTCCGCCGAAGCGATTGGTGGACGTCACGTCCGCGCCGTGATCGAGAGTCGCGCGAAGGATGTCGTCGAGGCCCTCGGCCCCGGCATAGAGGAACGCGGAGTCCTGTAGGTCGTCCTGCGCGTTCGGGTCTGCTCCTGCCTCGAGCAGCAGAACTGCGATCTCGACCTGACCGGTCTTCGTCGCGGCGACCACCGGCGTGCGTCCCTGCTCGCCACGCTGTTCGAGGTCGGCCCCGGCGTCGATCGCGGCGCTCGCCGCAGCGGTGTCTCCCGAGGCGATCGCGTCGATGAGGGCGCTCGTCGCCGCGGCACGTTCTTCGTCGCTCGGTTCACTCGGTGTGGGCGTCACGGTCGGGGGCTCCGCGGTGAAGGTCGGTTGCGGTGTCGTCGGTCGGGGCTCTGGCGCAGCGGTCGCGCACGACGTGAGCACCCCGGCGGCGAGGGCCAGGCCGGATGCGGCGAGCGCGCGCCGAATCCTCCTCGCGCGAGGTGGAGGGGATTGCTGCATGGGTGCTCCTGTGCGTCGCTACGTCTCTCGTCATCGCAGTCTCCCTCAGTAGCCTGGAGGAATGATCACGAACCCCTACGCGGCGTTCCTTCCGCGCGGGTTCCAGGCCGCCGCAGCGCTCGAACCCGAGGAGTCGTGGTGGTCGTGGCGCGGTCACGACGTGCACATCAGACGCGCCCAGCGGCCCGAGTCATCCGTTCGCCTTCTCGTGGTGCACGGTGCCGGCGGCCACAGCGGAGCGCTCTGGCCGCTCGCCGCCGTGCTCGCCTCGCGAGGAATCGATGTCGCTGCCGTCGATCTGCCTCTCATGGGCGGACGTCGTCGCCCGATCCGGCGGCGGTGCGCTACGACGACTGGGTCGAGTTGCTCGTCGACCTCATCGATGCCGAACGCGACGGTCGGCCGCTCCACCTGCTCGGTGCGAGCATCGGAGGTCTCCTCGCCTACGAAGTGTCGGCCCGGTCGCCCCACGTCACGGCCGTGGCCGCGACCTGCCTGCTCGGCGGACGCGCACGGTCTCTACCGGAAGTTCGGCTTCGGCCCCGCCGACGAGACGGCCATGGTGCGTGTCGCGGGCGACCTCGTCGCCCGGTGAGCGCGAGTCACCGAACGACCGTGAACGCCGCCGCACGCAGTTCCTCGATCCGCGATGACGGACCGACGAGCAGAGTGAACTCGCCGGGCTCGACGACGCGTCGTTCCCGTGCATCGACGATGGTGCACTCGGCAACGGGGAGTTCGAGACGAACGGTCACCGTCTCCCCCGGGTCGACGTCGACCTGCCGATAGGTCTTCAGCTCGCGGTCCGCCCAGCTCGCCGAGGTCACCTCGTCGCGCACGTACATCTGAACCGTCTCGCGGGTGGGACGGGAGCCGGTGTTGGTGACGTCGACCTCCGCGACGATCGTGTCGTCCTCACTCAGTTCGGTGTGCACCAGCCGCACGTCCCCGTACTCGACTGTCGTGTAGCTCAGTCCCTCACCGAAGGCCCACGCGGGGGCCTGCGTGAGATCGGCATACCGGTCGCCGTGCTGCCCGCGGATCTGGTTGTAGTACGTCGGCTGCTGACCGGCGTGACGCGCGAACGAGATCGGCAGTCGGCCGGTGGGCTCGATGGCGCCCGAGACGAGATCGGCGAGCGCCCGCCCTCCCTGCATACCGGGGTTCGCCGCCCAGATGACCGCCGCAGCGGACGAGACGGATGACGGAAGCACGAGCGGTTTCGACGCGAGCAGCACGACGACGACCGGCGTGCCCGTCGCGATCACGGCATCCAGCAGAGCGTTCTGTCCTCCGATGAGTTCGAGTGTCGCGGTCGAGCGGCCCTCACCGACGAGTTCGATGCGATCACCGACCACCACGACGGCGACATCCGCCGCCTGCGCCTCGGCGACGGCGTCCGCAATGAGGTCGGCGTCGGGGACACACGGCTGCAACAGCGGCGGGCGCGGCTGTCCATCCGGAAACGTCGGGCCGGCAGGGTCGGGTTCGAGCGTCAGGATGTCGGCGCCCCGCGTGTACCGCACGTCCCAGGCATCCACGCCGCGAAGCCCGTCGAGCACGGTCGTGATCATGTCCCGTGGTTGACCGTCGAGCCACCCCGCTTGACCGGAGCCGCCCGCCCAGTCACCGAGCTGGGTCTGCGCGTCATCGGCGAGTGGCCCTGAGACGGCGAGCCGCAGGCGCCGGTCGGCAGCGAGGGGAAGCACGCCGTCGTTCTCGAGCAGCACGAGAGAACGCTGCGCGACCTCGAGGTTGAGCGCGGCGTGCTCGGCGCTCCCGACGACGCCATCACGCTCGTCGGCGGGAAGGCGAGGGTTCTCGAAGAGGCCGAGCTCGAACTTGAGCGTGAGGATGCGCGCGACGGCGGCGTCGAACGCGTCCTCCGCGAGGAGCCCGATCCGCACGGCCTCGAGAGCGCCCTCGAAGAACCTGGGCGTCGTCATCACCATGTCGTTGCCCGCGAGCACGGCTGCGGCGGCAGCGTGCGCATAGTCCGGCTGCACCCGCTGCTCCCACACCATGCGCCCGATGTTGTCCCAGTCGGTGATGAGGGTGCCGGTGTAAGCCCACTCGCCGCGGAGCACATCGCTCAGCAACCAGTCGTTCGTGGTGATCGGAACGCCGTCCATCGTCTGGTACCCGAGCATGAACGTACGGCAGCCCTCGCGTGCCACACGCTCGAACGGCGGCAGGAACCACGATCGGAGCTTCCGCCTGGAGATGTCGGCCTCACTCGCATCGCGCCCGCCCTGCGTCTCCGAGTACCCGGCGAAGTGTTTCGCGGTCGCGAGGATCGCGGTCGAGTCGTCGAGCCCGTCACCCTGGTAGCCGCGCACCATCGCCGACGCGAGCTCGCCGATGAGAACAGGGTCCTCGCCGAACGTCTCGTCGACTCGCCCCCACCTCAGGTCGCGCGCGATGCAGAGCACCGGCGAGAACGTCCAGTGGATGCCGGTCGCCGAGACCTCGACCGCTGTCGCGCGTGCCACCCGTTCGACGAGGTCTGCATCCCACGAGGCCGCCATGCCGAGCTGCGTCGGGAAGATCGTCGCGCCCGGCCAGAACGAGTGCCCGTGGATGCAGTCCTCGCCGACGAGGAGCGGGATGCGCAGTCGCGTCTGATCGGTCAGTTCGTTCGCCCGCACGATGCGTTCGGGCGAGGTGTGCAGGATCGACCCCACGTGTCGCCTCAGGACATGGTCGTCGAGGTCGTCGCGCGCATCGAGCTGCAGCATCTGGCCGATCTTCTCCTCGACGGTCATGCGTCGGAGGAGGTCGTCGACGCGCTCGTCGATGGGGCGCCCGGGGTCACGGAAGGGGAGGTACTCGGTCGTCATGAGCGGCGATCGTCGATCAGGCGACGCTGATGCGCCGCAGCACGGCATCGGTCACGGCAGTGACGCGCAGGGCGGAGTCGCCGAGTTCGACCGACACCTCGCCCGAGGCATCCAGTTCGACGTTCTCTCCCCCGCGAACGGTGTACTCGAGCCAGTCGCCCGCCGACAGCTCGACCACGAACGCGTCGCTCGACGGAGTCGTCGACCCGTCGACGCGATGCCAGTCGTGCTCGGCACGCACCTCGCCGTCCGCGTAACGGATCGCGACGGCATCCGCTTCTCGCACGCCGGCCATCGGCTCTCCCGTCGACGACCACGACACCCCCTCACCACGGAATCCCCACGCCCAGACGGGCACGTCGAGCGGGGCTTCGGCGAAGAGCGCCGCAATGATCTCCGACCGCCAGACGCACGAGTCGATCGCCGCGTTCTCGAGGAACGCCCCGAGCACCGCTCGGGCGTGATCGGAACTCGGCGCCGGCCCGTCTCCGTTCGCGAACGCGACGATCTCGCCCCACCCGTCGGGCGGCACGATGGACGCCGGCGAGGTCAACGTGTCGACCTTCTTCCAGGGCCAGTAGTTCCAGCCGATGCCGTTGTCCTCGTAGAGACGGTGCGCCGTGTAGACCCACGCCGGGTTGTTCTCGCCGCCCTCGCCCATGTAGATCGGCACGCCCAGGCGGTCACGGGCGTCGAGATACTCCTGGATGCTCGATTCGTCGGGCGCACACCAATAGCGGTGGAACTGCAGCACCGAGTTGTCGTCCCAGCGCTCGTCGAAGATCGACCAGTTCGTTGCCCAGTGACTGCCCTCGTACATGATGATGTGGTTCTCGTCGACCTCGCGGATGACGGCCGTCAGCTCCTTGTAGAGAGCGACGAGTTCCGCCGGATAGATGTCCTGCCACTCGTTCGGCAAGGGCTCGTTGAGCAGGTCGTAGCCCGCGACCACCGTGTTGTCGCGGTAGCGCGTGGCGATCTCGCGCCACAGGTCGAGCGTCAGTCTGCGGTAGCGCTCGTCCATGAAGAGCTCGGGCTTGTTGTTCGGAGAATCGTCGATGTTCGTGCCGGTCTGGCCGCCCGGTGCACCGTGCAGGTCGAGCAGCACCCACAGACCGTTGCGACGGCTCCACTCGATGACGTCGTCGATCGCGTCGAACCCCGCCTCGATGAATCGGCCGTCGTCATCGATGACCTCGCGCGAGTTGATCGGCAGGCGAACGTGGTCGAACCCGGCTTCGGCGATGCGCTCGATGTCGCGCTCGGAGATGAACCGGGCGCGGAACTCCGACCAGAATTCGCGGGCCGTCTCGTCGCCGACGAGATCGCGGATGACGCGCTCGATCTGTCGCGGAGAGCTCGCATGGTCGGCGAACTTCCACATGTAGCCCTCGGGCAGCAGCCAGTTGCCGAGCCCGATGCCGCGGAGCACGAGGGTGCGGCCGTGTCCGTCGACGATGCGGGTGCCGTCGGTGCGCAGGAATCCATCGAAAGTGGTGGTCATGGTGTCGCTTTCAGAGTGAGTCGCGTGGGTCATTTGAGGCCGGAGAGCGTGAATCCCTGCACGATGTAGCGCTGGAAGATCACGAAGATGATGAGGATCGGGATCACCATGAGGGATGCCGCGGCCATCTGCAGCGGCGGATTGATGGCGATCTGCTGGTTGAGGAGGGAGAGTCCGACCGAGAGGGTGTAGTTCTTCTGCTCGCCCGCGATGATGAGCGGCCACAGGAAGCTGTTCCACCCGGCGATGAACGTGAGGATCGTCTGCACCGCGAGGATCGGCTTCGACATCGGCAGCACGACCTGGAAGAAGATCCTGATCTCGCTCGCTCCGTCGAGACGGGCGGCTTCGAGCATCTCGGTGGGGATGGTCGACATGAACTGCCGGAAGAGGAAGATCCCGAACCCGCCGACGAGCGTCGGCAAGGCGATGCCGATCAACGTGTTCGTGAGCTTCATGCCGTTGAGGATCAGGTAGGTCGGGATCATCGTGACCTGCACCGGGATCATCATCGTCGCGAGCACGAGGACGAAGAGCGGCTCCCGACCGCGGAACTGGAACTTGCCGAAGGCGTATCCGGCCATCGCCATGAGGATCATGCCGATGAAGCCGAACAGCACGATGATGACCGTGTTGATCGTGTACCGACCGAAGTCGAGCTGCGTGAAGAGCTGCACGTAGTACTCGAACGTCACCGTCTGCGGGAAGGGCGTCGGCGGGTACTGCAGCGATTCGCTCGCGGGCTTCAGCGAAGTCGAGATCATCCAGAAGAACGGGAACGCCGTGATCGCGGCGCCGAGAGCGAGTACGACTCCGATGAGGATGCGGGGCATCCGGGTGGGATCGGTGCGGGTACCCCGGCCGTTCCGGGTCGGAGGTTTCGTCGGAACGAGGGTGGGGCGACGTTCGCGAAGGCTAGTACTCATCGTCGGCCTTTCGGAGTTTCAGCTGCACGAGCGTCGCGACGATGATGATCACGAAGAGCACGAGAGAACCGGCGCTCGCGTACCCGAACTGATTCAGTCGGAACCCCTCGAGGAAGAGGAAGAGCGAGATGGAGGTCGTCGCTCCGAGCGGCCCGCCCTCGGTGAGCACGAAGGGCTCGTCGAAGAACTGGAGCCAGCTGATGACAGTCGTGACCGTGACGAAGAAGATCGCGAATCGCATGAGCGGCAGGATGATGCGCGTGATCCGCTTCCAGCTGTTCGCTCCGTCGAGCTCGGCCGCCTCGAGGTAGTCGCGCGGGATGCCCTGCAGGGCGGCGAGGAAGATGATGATGTTCAGTCCCGTCGCGCGCCAGACGGCGACGAGGGCGACCGAGAACTTCGCGAGGGTCGGGTCTGACAGCCACTGCAGCGGCGGGATGTTGACGAGCGACAGCAGGTAGTTGAGCAGTCCGAACTGGGTGTTGTAGAGGTATCCCCAGATCAGGGCCACCGCGACGATCGCGGTGATGGCGGGGATGAAGTAGAAGGCGCGCAGGAAGCGGAAGAACCGGGTCTGCGAGTAGTTGAGCATGAGCGCGACGGCGAGTGAGACACCGATGATCACGGGCACACCGAAGACGACGAAGATCGCCGTGTTGCCCATCGCCGACCAGAACGCGGCATCGGTGAAGAGCGTCGTGTAGTTGTCGATGCCGATGAACTGCACGTTCGACCAGTTCGCCAGACCCTTGATGTTGAGGTCGGTGAAGCTCACGAACGCAGCGACGAGGATCGGCAGAAGGCCGAAGGCGCAGAGCAGCAGCATCGCGGGGCTGAGGAACAGATAGGGCGTTGCGCCGGCGCTCGTGACCGAGCGGCGCTTCTTCATCCGCGGCGGTATCGCGGAGGTGGTGAGTGCCATGCAGTGGGCCTCCTCTCTGAGGCAGGGGTGGTCAAGTGGACTGCGGGGTGGGCGGGGCACGCGGCCCCGCCCACCGGGCACTACTGGACGGCGAGCCCGTCGGTCTCGGCGAAGAACGCGTCGAGCGTCGACTGCCGGTCGGCACCGGTCAGCACGATCGCGTTGAGAGCGTCCGTGAGCTTCTGACCGACGGCCGAGTCCCAGTTCGGAACCAGCGGCACGACGCGAGCGTTCTCGAGCGTCTCGACGTAGACGGCGACGTTCGGGTCTTCCGCGAGGCGCGGGTCGGCGAGGGCCGACTTGTTCGTCGGAAGCTCGTTGACCTTGTCGTACCAGTCGAGCTGGATCTCGGGGTCGGCCAAGTAGTCGAGAAGAGCGAGCGACTCGTCGACCTTCGAGCTGTTGTGCCAGATTCCGAGGTTCGATCCGGCGAAGAGCGACGTGTTGTCGACATTCTTCGGCATGGGAGCAGCGGCCCACTTGCCGTCGAGCTCCGGGGCGGCGTCCTCGATCGACTTCGCGAGGTACGGCCCCGAGACGAGCATCGGCGTGATTCCGGTGACGAAGCCCTGCACCTGGTCGAAGTCGGAGTTCGTCGGCACGAGTCCGTCGGCGTAGAGACCCGTGTAGAGGTCGACCATGTCCTCGAATCCGTCGTTGTCGAAGTCGACGTTGCCCTCGGCATCCACAGCGTCGCCACCGGCGGCCCAGGTCCACACGACGGGGAGCGACGAGTCCCACTGGGGGATGTAGTAGCCGTACTGGCCGTCACCGCGCGCCGCGAGCGCCGTCGCCGTCTCGGTCAGCTCGTCCCAGGTCGCGGGCGGTGCGTCGAACCCGGCCTCGGCGAGCACATCGCTGCGGTAGAAGAGCACGCGGGTATCGGCGACCCACGGCACGCTGAGCGTCTGACCGCCGATCTGGGTCGCCTCACCGGCGACGGCGTCGGCGAAGTTCTCTGCCGCGAGGGCCGGGTAGTCGCCGAGCAGGTCGTCGAGAGGAAGGAGCGCCTCGGCATCGGCCAGGGTCGGCAGGACCGACAGCCCGATCTGGATGACGTCGGGGCCCGAACCCGAAGCGATCGACGTCGTGATCTTGTCGTTGAGGTTCGCCCACGGGATCGCCTCGACGTTGACATCCGTACCGGTCTTCTCGGTGTATCCCGCGGCGAGCTCTTCGAACGCGGTGCCGGTGTCGCCCATGATCCAGACGGTGATCGCACCGCCCTCCTCGGACGATCCGCCTCCGTCGGACGAGCACGCGGTCAGGCCTGCGGCGAGGGCCAGTACGGCGACAGGAGCGACGATGCTCCCGGTTAGTCTCTTCATTGAGGTTCCTTTTCTCTGTGTGTGCATGGTGCGAAGGGATTTCAGACGGGGTACTCGTTGGCGCGAGTGCCCCGTCGTTTCGGTTCAGGGCCCCGAAGGGCCCCCGGTGACGCGAGGCGAGCCCGCGCGCTGGTGAGGTGCGGTGATGGTGCGGCCACCGACCACTGCACGGCCGTCGATGAACTCCTGCACGACGAGCAGGGCCGCGCCGAGCGCGACTCCGTCACGGCCGAAGTGGGAGGGCACGAGATCGAACTGGCCGGCGAAGCGCTCGAGCGAGTTGCGACGCGCAGCATCGGCGATGCGGTCGCCGAGGTGTGCCACGAGCGCGAGACCGGCCCAACCGCCGATGACGATGCGACCGGGGTTGATGAGGTTCACGAGGTTGGCGAGACCGACGCCGAGCAGCTCCACCGTGTCATCGAGCACGGCTGCAGCGGTCTCATCGCGTGGCGCTGCCTCGATGAGTTGGGCCAGTGCGAGTTCGTAGTCCTCGTCGGGGTCGCCGCCGGCTTCCGCCCACCGGTCGGCGATCGAGGTGCCGCCGACGTAGGCCTCGAGGGTTCCGCGGATTCCCGTGGCGTCCGGTCGACCACCCCACGAGACGATCGTGTGGCCCCACTCCCCTGCGCTGCTCGACCGACCGCGGAGGATCTCGCCGCCCGAGATGATGCCGACACCGATGCCTCGACCGATGAGCGCGACGATGCCGTGGTCGACTCCGCGTGCGGCACCGAGCCAGTGCTCCGACAGGGCCAGGGTGGAGGCTCCGTTGTCGGCGAAGACGGGGATGTCGTGGCTGACGAGGGTTCCGACCTCGAGGCCGTCCCAGGCGATGGACTGCGCATAGAGCATGGCGTCGCCGTGGTCGTCGACTCTCGACCACTCGGGGTGCTCGACGATGCCCGGCAGTCCGAGCCCGATGCCGACGACGCTCTCGCGAACGCCGGTCTCGGTGAGCACCTCGTTCACGCAGTGCTCGATGTCGGCGGCGATCGAGTCGGGGTCGGAGGCGCGCGCCGACGTGTAGCGGAAGCTGCTCGCGAGTCGGTTGAGCGACAGATCGAAGACCTCGACGGCGACGCCGTGCTCGCCGACATCCACCCCGATGAAGTGGGCCGCCTCGGGACGCACGCTGAGCGTCGTCGTGGGGCGGCCGCCCTGCGAGGGAACCGTGCCGCTGTCTTCGATGATGCCGTCGTCGATCAGGTCGCCGACGACGTTCGTGACGGTGGCGAGCGAGAGACCGGTGACGGTCGCGAGGTTCAGTCGCGTCGCACCCGGGTTCAACATGACCCACTTGAGCACTCGTGCTCGATTGCGGCGACGCAGGCCGCGTGTCGTCGTCTCTGACATGGTCTCTCGATCGGGTTCGGGGTTTATTTCATGTCTTACGATAACTCATCCGATAAGTAATGCAAGAGGCAATTCTCTCCCTTCCGGCACGTCGCCACGTGAGGAGCAGTCGCGTGCGTTCCGCGGATCGATAGGCTGATCGAGTGCCGGGGGTGAACGAGGTCGTCGATGAGCGTCGCGCGAGTCAGCCGGCATCACGCATCCGGGACGCGCTCTTTCTCTACGTCGTGCTTCTCCCCGTAGCCGCCGTCGTGACCTTCTACCTGCTCGTCACCGACCGGTTCACCGCTTCGAACGCGAGCGACCTCGCGCGAGCGAGCTACGGATGGCCGTTCGACTGGGTTCAGCAGGACCTCTCGCGCTACGAGCCCATCGGCTTCCCCACCACGATCGACTTCTCCTGGCAACGCGCGTGGCACGACCCCATCGTCACGAGGTACGACTGGTTCGCGTTCACGGCGAACACCCTCATCGTCGGGGTCGTCGTGGCGGGCATCGTCGGGATCGTGATCGCGGCGGTGCGGCGGTCGCGGAAGGCACGGCAGCAGTGACCGTCAGAGACACCGTGCGCACACGGCGCCGGATCGCGCTCGCAGCCGGGGCGGCCGCCCTGGCCCTCCTGCTCTCGGGCTGCTTCACCGGAGACGCCGCGGTCACGTCCTTCACACGCGAGTTCTCGAACGACCCGGTGGTGTCGCGCCTCGATCTCTCGAGCGCCGACAACATGCCGTTCTCGGGCGGCGTCGGCGGCACCGTCCATCTGGTCGACGACGTCGATCAGTCGCAGGTCGTCGACCTCTCTGCACGTGTCGCCGAGTTCGGCGACGACTACCGCGTGCGCATCGACCTCGCGTTCGACGACTGGCGCGTACCCGTGCTCCGGGAGTCACGCGCGAACACCGACCTGCTCGACGTCGTCGGACAGCTCAGGGCCGATGCCCGCGTGCAGACCGCGACGTTCAGCTCGTCGGACTACGACGCCGACATCGATCACGTCATGCTGATCGCGACGGCGGAGACCGACATCCGCTCGCTCTTCTCCGACGCACCGACGCTGCTCGCCGACACCGGGATGTCGCCGACCCTCAGCGTTCGGCGGCTTGCGGGCCCTGCCGAGGCCGTCGAGTTCACGGGGCGCCCCGGTCCGTGGACGGATGCCGCGTTCGCCGCGTACGACGCGCTGCGCTCCGCTGTCGCACTGACCGCGTTCCAGGCGGGCGAGACCGCGATCGGTGTGCGTGTACGCGACGAAGCCGACGTCGAACGTGCGCGAGCGATAACGGATGACGCCCTCGACGGCTCGGGCATCGAGGTGTTCTTCTCGAGCGACCTCGTGACCCTCGCACCCGGAGCGCACGGTCACGAGGTACGGGCACTGCTCGCGGCACTTGCTGACGAGACGCGTGACGACCTCGATGGCGTGTGGACCGACGACTCGACGGCGACTCTCACGATCGCATCCCTCGCCGAGGTCGAGAACGTGGCGGCCGAGGTCACTCGCGCGCCCGCGACGCTCGACTCAGTGACGCTCACGGTTGGCGCGGCGGATGCGCCCGTCCTCCGCCTCGCCTCGGAGCCGGCGGCACTCGCGGCCGACGCGGCCATCGCGCTCGCGCTGCTGGAGCGCGACGGTGTCGAGACGCTCAGTGTGCAGCCCGAGCATTCGATGCGCCTCGGGTTCGCGGTCCCACCGACCGATGACGACCTCGCAATCGCTGCCGGATCGCTCAAATCACTGTCGCGGTCGGGCGAGCGGGTCTGCGTCGACAGCCCCGAGGGAACGTTCTGCGTCGACGCCGATTCGACGATCAGCACCGCCGATGGCGCCGCCGACGCGAACGCCTTCATCGAGGCCTGGAACGCCGCGCCCGCTCGCCGCGCGTCGTAGAACTCACGAGGCCTTTTCGTCGCGAGCGAACGCAGACGCACCCCTGAGCGGCCGTACCATGGCCAGATGGACCCCCGAGCTCGCCGCACGCGCGAGCGTCTCCGCAGCGCGGCGCTCGAACGCGCGTCGAACGAGCGGCTGTCGCAGATCTCCGTCGCGGACGTGTGTAGAACGGCCGGCGTGACTCGCGACACCTTCTACCGGCACGTGTCGAGCGTCGAAGAGCTCGTCGCCGACGCCCTCGCCCACGAGATCGCCGAGGCCACGGCCGGGCTGCCCGATGATGCGGCGATCGGCGACGGAGAGCGAGTGCTGCTCGAGCACGTGCGCCGGCGTGCAGATGTGTACCGGTCGGCGATGGACCCCGTGCTGGCCGCACGGGTGCGGGCATCGTTGGAGGACGCCCTGCGCGAGGGCCTGCTCGGTTGGGTGGAACGTCGGCCGAACATCGTGCCCGCCGAGATCGCGGGAGATGACGCCGCGATGCGGATGGCGATCGCCTACGCGGCCGGAGGTACGATCGCCGCCATCGAACAGTGGCTGCGCGACGATGAGCTCGACGTCGAACGTGCTGTGCAGATCGTGCTCGCCTCCTCGGCCGCCTGGTGGTTACTGTGACGCGCATCTATAAAGACAGTTGTCAGATAGTTCTGTAGGCTGGATTCTGTCAGCGGCGCCAGAGCAGGCGGCGCGGGAAGGCAGACATGGCACGTTTTGATGACACCGTCGCGATCGTCACGGGCGGAGTGTCCGGTATCGGCGCCGCGGTGACCCGCCGCTTGGTCGATGAAGGCGCGCGCGTCTTCGTCGCCGACATCAACGCCGACGCCGTGGCGGCGGCGTCCGACACCTTCGGACCGAACGTCGCAGGCCTGCGCACCGACGTCACCAATGAAGCCGAGATGACCGCCCTCTTCGACGGCGCGCTCGAGCGCTTCGGCCGCGTGGACTCGGTCTACAACGTCGCGGGCGGCTCGAAGCCCGGCCGCATCGTCGACACCGACCTCGCGACGTGGGACTTCAACATCCGCCTGAACCTCTACGGCGCGTTCCTCGGAACCAAGCTGGGTGCCGCCCACTTCCTCGCCGAGAAGAAGCCCGGCTCGATCGTCAACGTCGCCTCCCTGAACTCGCTGGTACCCATGCACTTCGGCGCGGGGTACGCGGCCGCGAAGGCCGGCGTCGTCATGCTCACGGAGAACGCTGCGCTCGAACTCGCCGACCAGGGCATCCGTGTCAACGCCGTCTCGCCCGGGCTCGTCGCGACTCCGCTCACCGGCGGGCTCATGTCGATGCCGGGCGTCACGGAGGCCTACATGGAGCGCATCCCCACCGGGCGCGCCGCCGAACCGGAAGAGATCGCCGCAGTGGCCCTCTTCCTCGGCTCCACCGACGCCTCGTACATCAACGGCGAGAACATCGTCGTCGATGGCGCGTGGCAGACGAGCGGCTACCCCGACCTGCGCCCGTTCCTCGGCTGACGACGAGTCGGGTGCCCGACAATCAGCGCCCGACCAGTCAGGGCGTTCCGATGATCGGTACTCGCACGTCCCCCTCGAAGCCGAAGCCCGTCAACACCAGTTCGTACTCCGCGTCGTCGGCGGCGCCGTCGACGAAGAGGAGGCTGCCCTGAGGACCGTAGTCCGACGTGCAGACCTGGTCGGCGGCCGGCTCGGCCATCGTCGCGGTGATCACGCCGTCGTCGACGACGATCGACTCGGCGACCGGGTAGCAGGCACGGGAACTCGAACCCCACGTCAGCAGCGCGAGCTCGTCGTCGCCGACCCAGGCCGCGCTCGGCGTGCCCTCTTCGGCGGAGCCCGACCCGAGCCCCGCTATGCCGTCGAGATCGGTGTCGCCGACGGCGTCACCGTACGTCACGGCGATCTCGAGCGACGCGGTCAGGTCGACGTCCTCCGGCAGGCTGACGAGCGAGAGGCGTGGCACGAGGTCCTTGGTGCAGGCCTGCGCCTCACCGTCGTCGAGCGTGACGGAGAGCACGCCGTTCTCGTACGAGACATCCGTCGCGCTGGGCACGCACGTCGAGCTCCCCTGCGTCACGAGGCCGACCACACGGCCGTCGTCGAGCCACGTGGCATCGAGTTTGAGCTCGGCGGCGGCTCAACCAACGCGCGTGAAGACCCCGAGTCCGTTCGGCTCCTGCCCGGGCGCCGGGAACGTGTTGAAGTACGTCAGCGTGACCCCGGTGATCCGATCGCCGTCGCGAACGAAGACCGCCGAGGAGAGCGAGCCGGGCAGAGCGTTCTCACCCGTCGGCACAAACGATAACGTGTCGCCGTCCCACGGGTCGAGTTCGAACGTGTAGCCGCCGTCGGGGCCGAGTGCGCCCGTGAGCGTGCCGTTCGCCTCGGTCACGACGAAGTCGCCGAAGTACGGGCTCGTATAGGTGCCGACGTAATCGCTCGACGCACCAGCGGGCGCGGCATCCGCGGGAGCCGTCTCACCGACGAGGTCGCCCGCCGGGTCGGAGAAGTGGGCGAAGACCGAGGGCCAGAGGTCGAGCCAGGGTCGCGTCTCCTCGCCGAACTGGACGAGGTCGACGAACTCCGACACGATCGCCTCAGGAACACCCGACGGCGCTCCGTTCGTGAGCACGACGATGCCGAGGTCGAGGTCGGGGATCATCGTGGCGTTCGTGGCGGTACCCCAGCCGAATGCGCCCGAGTGGCTGATGCTGACGCGGCCCGTCACGGTGGCACCGACGTTCGTGCCGAACCCGTAGTGCGACGTTCGCGAGGTCAGGTTCTTCGCGTCGCCGCCCGTGATCGAATGCGCGGAATACGTCTTCGCGAGCACGAGCGGGTCGATGAACGCCTGACCGTCGACCTCGCCGTCCGCGAGCACCATGGTCATCCACTTCGCGATGTCGCCGGCCGTGGAAGCGACGCCTCCGGCGGGCGCCTCGGCGTCGGCGTCGCGATCGAAGAGCTGCTCGTACTGGCCCTCGCCGGTGCGAGCGTGCATCGCCGCGCGATCGTCGGCCGCGAGGTACTCGTCGTGGACGGTGGTCGTCGACGTCATACCGAGCGGCTCGAACAACAGCTCCTGCGCGGTCTCCGCCCACGTCTGCCCACGTGACGCCGCGACCGCCTCGCCGCCCACCGTGAGTCCGAAGTTCGAGTACTGGTAGGTGTCGCGGAACGACGCGAGAGGAATCTGATCCATGCGGCTCATGATGTACTCGACGTCGAAACCGACATCCTCGAGATCATCGCCGCCACCGGTCGGAATGCCCGTGCGATGCGAGAAGAAGTCGGCGATCTTCGCGTGCTCCGTGACGTACGGATCGTTCAGCGCGAAGTCAGGGAGGTACTCAATGACCGGGTCTTCCCACGACAGTTCGGCATCATCGGTGATCGCCTTCGCGACGATGCTCGACGACAGCGGCTTCGAGAGCGATGCGATCGGGAAGACGGTGTCGACGTCGACGGGCGCGTCGGTCGTCACGTCGCGCACTCCGTATCCCTCCTCGAACACGACCTCGCCGTTCGAGACGACCGCCACGGAAGCGCCGGGCACTCCGGTCTGCTCGAGTGCCTTCTCGACGAGTTCGGGAAGGGCGTCGACGGCCGCAGCCACCGCCGCATCCCGATCCGTGTAGAGGCCGACGGCGTCCTGGCTCGGCTCGTCGCCGAGCACGACCGGAACCCCGCTCGAAAAGGATGCCTCTTCGGGTGGCTCCCCCGTGCACGCCGTGATCCCCAGCGAGAGGGCCACCGCTGCCGCGACCGCCCCACCTCGTACGACGCCTGTGTTCGTGCTGCTGCTCGTCATGTCGTTGCCTCCGCTCGACCATGGGTCCGCGGACCCACGGCATTGCATGCGGACGCGTGCGAAGCCATGGGCCCGGTCCCCCTCCGATCAGTGTGAGTGGACAGAAGCGGACAGAGCAACCTCCGCTTGCGGACACGACCGCAAGCGGGCGTCCGGAAGCGGTCAGCTGCGCCATGATGGTGACTACCGGCGCGCGGGAGGCGACATGGACGACAAGGCACTGCTCGAACTGATCTACCGCAGCCGCCCGCACACCGTGGCAGAACTCGCGACCACCGCACACGAGGATGCCGGCGAAATCGCCGAGGTCGTCGAACGGCTCGCGCGCGGAGGTGCGATCTCGGTGCGCGACGGCGCGATCGCCTACGCGACACCGGCCTCGTGGACGGCCGAGGCCGTCGAGCGCGAGGTGCGTGCGATGCGGCAGTCGGCGGATGACGCGGCCTCGCGCATCGAATCGCTCGTGTCAGACCTCCCGGTGCTGCTGCGCCACTGGGCCGTCGGCGAGGAATCGGGCGAGGTCGTTCCCGTCTTCATCCGTCACGGTCCTCGGGCCGCCGAAGACCTCTGGTACGACATCGCGCGCGAGCAGGGCGACACGGCCTGGTCGGTGCTCCCCGACCTCGGGCGCTTCCTACAGACCGATCCCGCACGCGCGAGCCGGTTCGCCGAACTGTTCGCCGGAAAGCGGTCCGTGCGCGCTCTCCTCCCGCGTTCGATGGCCGACGACCCCCGACTCGTGGCGATCGCGGAGCGCTACTCCGCCGTCGGCGTGGAGTTCCGCACCCTCGACGAGCTTCCGAGCTGGTTCTGGATCGACGGCGACGTGCTCGCCCTGCCGGTCGAATGGGGCGAGGGATGGCCGTCGAGTGTGATCGGTGTGCGGAGCGCGGCCCTCGCCGAGCTCGGCCGGACCCTGTACCGCGAGCTCTGGCGACGCGGCGAGCCGATCGGCCACGCCGTGCAGCCGTGGGCTCCGCTCCTCGAGCTCATGGAGCGAGGAGTCACTCTCGACGCGGCATCCCGCCGGCTCGGCATCAATCCGCGCACGGGTCGGCGCCGTATCGCCGCGGCGATGGAGCGATACGGGGTCTCGACGCTCTTCGCCCTGGGCGCGGCATGGGCCGCCGACGGCAAGCCGACCGCCCGGTGAGTGATCGCTCGGTTCAGTCGAGGCGTGTGGCGCCCGCACGGGCGCGCTTCACGAAGTAGCCGTATCGCCCGGGCTCGCGACGGTCGGCGAGCTGGGCCGCACCGAGGTGCATGACGCTGTGCAGCGTATCGGCGGCGTGGGGCAGACCGGCCGCACCGGGTGCGATGGAGCGCACCATCACGGCATCGATGAGGGCAGGAGTGCGCTGTTCGATGGCGTCGATCGCGTCATCCCGTTCGCTCTCGATCGCACGTCGCGTCTCCGGCGGAACCCGGCTCCAGGCCTCGTCTGCGGCCCGCGTCGCTGCGTCGAGGGCGCGCGTAATGATCGCGAGTCGCAACTCGTCGACGTCGGTGTCGGTCACCGCTGTCGTCGATCGCGCATAGACGTGGCGCGCACGCAGGACGATCACGAGGAGCACGGCCATCGCCAGGCCTGAGCCCACGATGAGCAGCCACCAGACGATCGTCGTCTCGTCCCAGGTGGCCGGCCGTGTGAGCAGCGCGAGGGCCGAGCCGAGTGCGCCGACCGTCGCGACTCCGAGGCTGATCGACATCATGCGATTGGGAACACCCATGCGCGACGGAGAGAGCAGCGACGCACCGAGGCACACGAGCGCGATCACCGACGCGATGCCGACGACGATCGCGGCCACCGAGGCATCGATCGGCGGCTGATTGCGGCGACTCACACCCAGGGAGATCAGGATGCCCGCGAGCGCCGTCGCTCCCGCGAGGAAGCCCAGAACTCGGAGGCCGGTTCGCCACGGGGCCGGCGTCACCGTGTCGCGTCGGCGAGGGTCTGAAGCGATCATCGCCGCGGTGGTCGACTCCATCTCGGACCGCGCCTCGCGCTCGAACGCGGCGCGGATGGCCGCCACCTCGGTGGCGAAAGGCGGGTACCACGACACGGCGGCCGCGTCGATGATCGCCTCGGCCGGTGCATCGAGGTTGCCGGTCGGGCGCTCGCCGAATCGTCTCCCGACACCGGACTCGATCATGTCGCTACTCGTCGCCGAGCAGGCCGCCGAGCACGCCGGAAGTCGCTCCGAGTTCCTTCGCGAGCGCATCGAAGCCCGCCTCGTCAGCGTTTTCGCCGTCGAAGAACTTCAGGAAGTCCCACTCGTCGCCGCTCTCACCGATGGCGCTGACGCGCATGATCCAGCAGAAGTAGCCTTTGTCGTATCCGGGCGGCGGCTCGTACGCGAGTTCCATCGCCGCTTCGCACGAGACGAGACCCAGCATGACGTCTTCCGTCGTCGCGTTGCCCTTCAGCACCGAATACTCGAGCACGTCGAGCAACTGCTGGCTCGTGAATGCGACGAGCTCGCTCTCCGCCACGTCGAGATGTTCGGGGCAGAGGAACCGCGCGCTCAGCCACGACATGTAGACGTCGGTGTTGCCCTCCGCGAGGCCAGTGTCTGAGAAGCCGCTCGCGCACATCTCCTTACCGACGGAGACGTAGAGGTCACGCGTCGATGCGTCGACCTCACTCCAGGTTCCCTCGGGCGGAGTCTTCCATGAACTCGGAACCGCGTCCGACTGGTGCGCCATCTGACGGTAGACGACGAGGTTGTCGTAGAACTCCCGCTCGGCCTCGCCGGCGGTCGGAGCGGACGTGCTCTCGGTCTCACTGCTCGTCGGCGTCTCGTCGGCGGCGGGCGCCGAGGGCAAACTGCAGCCCGTCAGTGTCGCGGCAAGCACTGCCCCCATGGCCCAGAGGCCTGCACGGCTTGTTGCGGCGCGTCGATGATTCCCCACGATGATCCCCCTGATCGTTGTTTCGCATCCCACGATACCCGGGCTCTCCGACGCTCCCCGCTGCGCCCCGGCGTCAGCGCAGCGTCGACGGCGGCAGAGCGGCGACGATCTCGCGATAGCCGTCGTCGTAACCCGGGTAGCTCAGAGCGCCGAGCAGCGTGCGCAGCTGTGATCCGTCGTAGATCGCACCACTGACCTCGTCGGGCTCGATGCGCGGCGGCGGTTCGATGCCGAGCTCGTGTGCGATGAACGTCACGACGTCGCCGAGAGGGGCCGGGCGCTCGTCGACGGCGTGCAGAAGTGCGGGAGGTGCGGATGACTCGAGCAGAGCGTCCAGCGCAGAGACGAGATCGGCCTCGTGGATGCGGTTGGTGCGCTTGCCGTACTGCACGGGCTCCCGCTCGATGACCTGGCGGAGCAGGCGCCCGCGGCCCGGGCCGTAGATACCCGCGGGCCGCACGATGTGCGCGCCGAACAGTTCGCGCGCGCGGCTCTCGCCCGCGAGCAGGGTCAGGCCTCGTCGAGTGACGGGCTCCGGGTCATCCGCTTCGGTCAGCGCCCGCCCGCGGTCGCGGCTCTCGAAGACGCCGGTGGATGACACGAAGACGGTTCGTGCGGGAGTCGAGGGCAGGGCGCGCGCGAGGTTCTCGAGCGCGGTGACGTACCCGGTCGGGTTCGCCGCTCCCCCGATGCTCGGGGTGAGGGTGATGACCATCTCGTCGGCATCCGGCAGGGGGTGCTCGAGCGGCTCGAGGAGATCGACGGAGAGTCCGGTGATGCCGGCGGGCAGATCGTGGGCGGTGCGCCGCAGACCGATGACATCGCCGCCGCGCGCGGCGAGCCGCTCGCCGAGGAGGGTGCCCACCGTGCCGCAGCCGACGAGGAGGGTCCGCCGGGGGCGCCCGTCTGCCCTGTCGGTCGTCACGCGTCGACCCTCGACGGTGTTTCCGTGGCGGGGGCGCGTCGCATGCGCAGCTCGGTCGCGCTCAGTCCGTAGAGGGCGTCGAGAGCGCGTCGCATGCTCACGTTCGATCCGAATCCGGTCTGCTCGGCGATCTCGGCGACGCTCAGCGCGTCCGATCGCGGGTCCTGGAGGATCGATCGCGCCACCCGTGCACGCTCCCGACGGATCTCCGCGGAGACCGAGCTGCTCGCATCGGCGAAGATCGTCTGCAGGTGCCGCAGCGAGACACCCAACTCGCGGGCGACCGCGGCGGGGTCGAGTCTCACATCGCCGCTCCGCGCCGCGATGAGTGCGAAAGCGCGGTCCCGCAGCACGGCTTGCGGTGTGCCCGGTTGCCACGCGTCGCCCAGGCGATTGCGCAGCATGGTGCCCGCCATCTCGAGCGCGATACGCTCCACCGTGCTGCTGTCGGACGGCGACACCTCGTCTTCGCTGCGCACGGTCTGTTCGAGGAAGCCCTGCATCGCGCGCTCGGGAATCGCCAAGGTCGAGTAGATGTTCACGTCGTCGGAGAGCATCGGCACGTACGGCAGAAGTGCCTCGCGTGAGAATCGGGCCACCACGAATCGCCACGTGCTCGTGAAGCGCACGGTGTTCGGCAGTCCACTCGGGGCGATCATGAGCGGACCGCGTGATTCGATCCAGGCGCCACGATCGAGGTAGGCGAAGCCGCCCTCCTGCACGAAGATGATGTCGATCGTGGGCAGACCCGGTCGCAGGGGCCTCCGCTCGAACTCCGAGCCCGTGCCCGACGCCTCGATGATGAGCGTCTCGCCGAAGACGCGCACCCTGGCCTGCATGCCGAGGTCGCCTCCGGTTCCGCGCACGCCCCCGCGCACGAAATCGCCGTGTCGGAACTCGGTGATGGAGCGCTCGCCGAGGCCGTCTCGCTGCATCGATGTCTCCCTTCGACAACCGCACAAAGTTATCAGTCGCGTATGGCCGACGATCAATTCGCGCACGACGTGAGCAAATGGCGTGCAGATTCGAGTGAGCCCGCGATTGCGGCCGCGGCGCCCTGAAACGATCAATCGCTGATCGAATCGTTCACCGTCGAAGGAACCTGTGTATGGGCGCTCCCTCTGTCGTCGCGACCCCCGTCGCCCCCGGCCCGACTGCATCCTCAGTCAAGCTGAAGTCGTTCTACGCCACCTGGCTGCTCTCCATCTTGCTCGGCACGCTCGGAGCCGACCGCTTCTACCTCGGCAAGATCGGCACCGGCGCGCTCAAGCTCGTCACCCTCGGCGGGTTCGGCGTCTGGACGCTCATCGACATCGCGCTCGTGCTCAGCGGCATGACCCGCGACAGGGCCGGCCGAGAGCTCTCGCGGCCCGCGAGCCTCATGGGCCCGTGGATCATCACCCTGGCCATCTACTTCGGCGGCCCGCTCGTCGCGATCCTGGTCAATCAGCCGTAGCCTCACCGCGATCATCGGTGCGCTCGATCGGTAGCCAGAGCTCACACGTCGCCGTGCTGAAGTCGGCAGCACGGTCGAGCACGGCGACCATCGACGGGCCGGGCCGCAGTCGCCACGGGTTGGACGGGAACCAGTCGGTCGCCGTCGCCGCCCACGTCGACTGCAGCGCTTCAGGATAGGGGCCTTCGGTTCGGAACACCGCCCAGGAGCCGGCCGGCACCTCGATCGCGTCGAGACCGGCGGGCAGTAGCGTGTCCTGGCCAACGGCGACGCCGTGCAGGTAGGTCAGGTCAGTTCCCTCTGCGTAATCCGGGTCGACATCCGCCGTCACTTGAAGCAATCCCGACGGCTCGGTGTCGCTGAGTCCCGCGAGTCGCGCATGCTCGGCCTCGGGCAGAGACGCGATGTGCGCCTGGATGTGCGGATTGACTCCCTCGTGGATGAGCGGCACGCGGGCTGCGTGGCCGATGAGTCGGAACAACGGTCGGTCGATGATGCGGGTATCCATGGGTGTGCTCCCTTCGATGGTCAGGCGAAACCTGATCTGCGGTTGTAAGCGAAGAGGACCACCGTTCCGCCGCACATCGCCCGGACTGACCCCGTGAACAGCACGGAACGCTCGACCGAACGCCTCGCTCGAGCCGTAGCCATAGCGCACTGCAACGTCCAAGATGTCGGAATCACCGATCACCTCGGCCGCCGCGACAGACATACGGCGCCGCCGGATGTACTCCGACAGCGGCATGCCCGCGAGCGACGAGAACATCCGTCGCAGGTGATACTCGGTCGTGCCGAACACTGTCGAGAGCTGCCCGATGTCGATGTCGTCTCGGAGGTGATCCTCGACGTACTCGACGAGTCGATTGAGGTCTGCGATCACGGTCCCTCCCTTCGATATCGAGCATGCCCGTCAGTTGCGCGACGCACCCGACTATCGTGGCCCGATTCGGTCGCGGTGCGGGCGCTCCGTCTGCGACAGTGAGAGCGACGCAGTGCGCGATTGCGGGAGCTGGCGAGAATTCCGTCCACGATTCCCATCGTCGCCGACCGCGACCTGACCTCCGGCGCTCCGGACGTGAAGATTGCCGACCCCACTCGACGCAGAATGGGATGACGCTCAGAGGACGCGGCATCCAGCGTGCCGGTGAGATCGGTGAGCTACTGCCATGCAGGGGTGGCGCGCCGTCGGTGCCCTGGTGCGCGCCGGCTTCAGCGGACTGATGTACGTCATCTCTCTGTTCATGCAACTCGGGCTCGGCTACTCCCCCACCCAGACATCCCTGAGCCTCATCCCGCTCACGCTCGGCATCATGGGCGGATCGGGGATCGCCGCCGCCCTGATCGTGAAGCTCGCCCGGCGTCTGGTCGTGATCGGACTCGCAGCCATGATCACCGGCCTCGCTCTCATGCTCATCGTCGTCACCGTCGCCGGGCCCGGGCTCACCTGGTGGCAACTCGCGATCGCCACCCTCGTGATGGGTCTCGGCGCCGGCATCTGCTTCAGCTCGATCTTCAACACCGCGCTCGACGACGTCGACGCCCACGAAGCAGGCTCGGCCAGTGGGTCGCTGAGCGCAGTCCAACAGGTCGCCAATGGCATCGGCTCGGCACTCGTCACGAGCATCTTCCTCACGCTGCTGCCCAGTGGCGACATCAGCGCGGTCTCCGTGACACTCGTCGCCCTCCTCGCCGTCCTCGTCGTCCTCGCCGCCTGCCTCCTCGTCGTGCCACTGCTGAGCGCTCGTCCACCGTCAGTGAGGGTGAGCACGGCCGGGTACTAGAGTCACCGTCATGAGTGCGTTCACAACTCGAATCGTTGCTGCTGCGCTCGCCTGCGCGGGAGTCATCCTTCTGACGGGATGTCAGGAAGTGGACCGCACAGCACTCCGACTCAACGAAGACGGCTCATTCGACTTCGCCACCTGTCACGTGCTGAGTTCCATCACCGATGTGAACGCCGTCGCCTACGAACGTGCCGACGGTGAGCTTGCATCCAGCCCAGTCCTCACGAGCAGCGATCTGCCGAGCGAGGTTGCTCCTGGCGATGTCATTCATCTCTCCGCACCAAGCTCGGACGAGTGGGACCAGGTGAGCGTTGTCCTCGAAGGTGTGCACACCACTCGCCAGGGCGAGGGCATTTCGTGGACGATCGACGGCCTGTTCAACCGCGACGACTTAGATGTCGGAGAGTGGTCGTGGGCGAAGACCGGAGTCTTCATCGGCAACGTCCCAGTGGAGTCGTGCGAGCTCATCGGCTGAGCTGCGAACCGCTGGGTGTTGCGCGCGGACGCTGGAGCTTCTCCGGCCCGTTCGCCGTCCGTAAATTTCAGTTCGAGGCCGCCGCGTGGTCCCGACCTCGGTGGCTGCGTCGGAGAAAGTGGCGTCCCGCTGGGCGATCGCCGCGATGTCGAACGTCAGGATGTCGGCCGTGTCATATCGAACTCTCGTGTGACGTACTGCGCGGGGATCGTTCCGTCGAGGAAGTACTGGTAGAAGATTCCGGCGGCTTCGGTTGCGTTGAACACTTCAAGCTCGTACACGTGGAGTGTGTTCTCGGCGAATGTGATCGCGACGCCCGGTTCGCCTTCCCTGGATCCCGGACGTCCGACGATCAGCTGGTGCGGGACGCCATCGTCATCGAACGCTCGGACTTCGACACTCATCGCGTCTGCGGACCCTGCGCACTGTATGTAGGTGCGCTGGTCGAGTGTGACGACGTCGACATCGTGGTGTCGTGCGCCTTCGGGCAGTTCCCACAGTTGCCAGGCGAAGAATGAGTCGCCGTCCATGTTGGAGAGGGTGGCGAGGATCTGGTCGGGGTAGCTGCGGAAGTAGTCGACGAGCTCGCCGTGACGGCGGCCGTTCATGGTGGTCCCGTGGGTCGGTGCGCTACTCATGCCGTCAGCCTACGATCACTCGGACGATGACGATTTTCTCGCCATTCAGGGCCTCTGTCGCCGGGGTGTCCGGGTCCACGAGTCCCTCTCACCTGGCACGGGCTGCGCCGCATCGGATCCACCTGGATGGCCGACGTCGGCATCACCCTGAACGTCCTCCAAGAAATTCTCGGGCACCAGTCGATCGAAACCACTGAGGGCTACCAGCACGCCGACCATCGGCACCTCGCCGAAGCAGCCCAACAGGCCAACCTGTTCCTCTCCGCAGCCCCACCAGAAGGGACACCACCCGCCGCGACGGACCCCGACTGTGACCGCCTCCGAACGCCGCTCCGACCCTTCCAGAAGGGGCCGGAGCACTGTCCTACGCGATTCTGGTCCACTCGGCGGGCACCTTCTGGTGCACTTCGCGGGCGACGACGCCGAACAGGGTTGGTCCACTTCGACGGCGGCCGGCTCGAGCAGATCGGGCGAATGGACCAGCGAGTGACCATCCCCGGATACGACGAAGCCCTGGTGACAGTTGCCTCTCACCAGGGCTTTTCGGTCGGCCTTGTTACCTCTGTTCCACAAATTCAGAAACAGGGGTCACGACGGCCGCGATGCGTCGAACCCTGCGCGAATCCGCCGATACGCAAACCCCTGGCGAGACCACCGCTACGCGCCGGAAGTGGACGCGCCTGAGCGATGAGGACCGCGCTGCGGTGATTGAGCGATACGAAGCGGGCGAGACGTCAACGGCCCTCGCGGAGGCGTATGGCGTCGCCAAGTCCACTATCCTCGGCATCCTGAGGGCGAACAGCGTGGTCGTGCGACGGCAGCCACAGACCCAGGAGCAGGTGAATGAAGCCGCGCGGCTGTATGAGTCTGGATTGTCGCTGTCGCAGGTGGCGGAGCGGCTCGAGGTTAAAGGAGACGATGCGAGTTGCGATCCTCGATGCGGGCGTAACGCTTCGCCCGCCTACGGGGTTCGATCCACTGGAGGCGAACGACAAGTAGTCCGCTCATGCTTTATCGGAATGGCCTCGTCGCGTAGAATCAGAGCATAGAACTCTACTTCTCAGACCAGTTCAATGTCGCGTCAGATGTGCTCGAAGAGTACGGCGCTTTCAACGTGAGTGTCGTCTCGGACCTGCCTGTCTTCATCGACCCGTTCTTGCTGTTCCACAGCGACAAGCCCGAATACCAGGAACTCCACGAGAGCATCATCAAGTACCTCAAGTTTCTTCGGGACGAGGCCGACCCCAACCTGGATGACGCGGTTATCAAGAACTTGTACTCCTTCAAGGAGGTCAAGCAGAACTGGCTCGGGTTCACGGTTCTTGGCAACGGCGGGAGTGGCCTTGGACCGAAGTTCGCGCGCGAACTTCACCGCGCCCTTGGATCAATCTTCAACAACTTTGGTGACGAGCTGATCACGCAGAGTCCGCACCTCGAGAAGCTGGCGCTCATCGGCAAGGGCGTGGGCCGCGACAACATCAGCGACTTCACGACAAACCTCATCAAGAACTACCTGCTCCAGTACACGCAGACGTTCGCGCAAAACCACCTCAACCCTGAGGACTGTGCGACCTTCGCCGTGACCCGAGCCGAGTTCGACTACGCCACCAAGGCCTGGAAGACAAAGCGCTACTACCTGCCGAAGCTCGGCAGCGACTTCGTTCTATTGACGCCGTTCGACATCCTCACGAGTGACGACACGTGGATCAACCACGGTGACATGATCCACAGCTTCCCTCATCTCCCCGATGCGATCGACGACGACCAGATGCGCGGCCAGATCGACAGCTACTTCCGCTCACGGTTGAGCGAGCGTCCGTCCCCCAAGGAGTATGCGCAGGCTGCGCAGGACACGATCTGGAAGTTCCCGGAACTGGTCGACTACTACATCCGACGTCAGGAAGAGAACGGTGATCACGCTGAAGCCCTTAGCGCCGATCGTCGAGGTGAGGTCTACGACGCGCTCGTGGAGCAAGTGCGCGAGGCAATTCCCGCGATCGAGCAGGGCAGCAACCTCTATCAGCTACCGCATGGCAGCTACGAAGAGTCGCTCGTCCGTGCGAAGGCGTTCAAGGACTACATCGAGAACAACGACGGCTACCTGGTAATCAACCGACGCGACCGTCCATTCTCGCGGGAAACGGACGTCCAGATCTTCTTTGGCCTGATCTGGTACCGGACCGAGTTCGACGTCAATCGAGAGGTGAACAACGGTCGCGGCCCCGTCGACTTCAAGGTCAGCAAGGGCGCGTTTGACAAGTCTCTCATCGAGTTCAAGCTCGCGAGCAACAGCCAGCTCAAGCGCAACCTGGAGAATCAGGTGGCGATCTATGAGAAGGCCAACGGCGTGCGCAAGTCAGTGAAAGTCATCGTCTGCTACACGGCCGAACAACAGGCGAAGGTTGATCGCATCCTCGGCGAGCTGAAGCTTGCAGGCGAGGAGTCGATCGTGGTCATCGATGCCCGTAACGACAACAAGCCGTCGGCGTCCAAGGCGTAGGGCACGACTGCACTCGTCCCCGCGGCGGCCGTGCCGACGGCAAGTGTCTACTTGCGCCTCTTGTTCACGACGATTGGCCGTTCGTGCGGGTCCCAGGTACTCACGATTCCCCGCGCATGGAGGCTGCGGAGGAGGGCTTGATCGGATGGGGTGTTTGAGACCTTAGGTTGATCGCGACCCACCTCGGTGAGCTGCGAGTAGGGTGTGCCCAGCGCGCTGAGTATCGCAAACAGTCTCGCATCATCAATCTCACCGAGATGCGGTGCGAGTAGCTCGATGACGGTCGAAGCGCTCGTTCGCGCACCAGGCAGTGCCTCGACAACGTCCAGAGGGAGCTGGCGCTTGTTCGCGAGGGCAAAACGGGCGAGTTCGCGACGCCCAGCTGCATCGGTTGCTTGCGAGTACTCGCTCGCGTTGTCCAACACTGCCAGCTTGATTGGCTTGCTGATGTTGCCGCTCGAGAGCAGGTTGCCGAGGTCATCGCCCACAAGCTCGGGCGTCATGTAGTTCTTGAACGCGCTTGAAGCCGCGATGAACTGTTCGCGCCATTGCCAATCAATGTTCTCGATGTGCTCGTAGGTGTCTGATTCATCCTTGACCAAATTGCTCTTCACGAGCAGTGCAAAGAGTGCGCCATTCTCGGCCTGAATAGTCGAGGTCTCGAGGAGCTCATCGAGCCCCAGACTCGCCACCAACGGCACCCGCACAGTTGAATGGAGGTGCGGCCGTGACGCCAGGATCGACTCTGCGAGCGCAACCTTTTCCTCCTCGCTCGCGCTGTCCGCGTCCGCAATCCGTCCGTCGAGCTTCAATACGCGCGCGAGGTCTTCGTCCACTGATCCGACCAGGGTCATGTACCGAGTGACGTTACTGAATGTCGCAGGGAAGCGCGTCGACCGAGCGAGGGCAGGCCACGCCGCCTCAGGCACGTCGTCGAGGTCGCTTATCCGGCTTGCTTCGGAGGCCTTCGCGATCACGTCGTCGAGTCGATCAGCATCGTGCTTGAGTACATCCTCAATCGTCACGGTGAATGTGTCGGCTGAATCGTTCGTGTTGGCGTGACCATCCACGGCCGCCAGGTAGCTCCCGAGGTTCTCCATCATGTAGCCGTACACCGCATCGCTACTGGCCCGGATGGAGTCGAGCGCGAGACTTGCGGCGTCTCCGAGGGCCGCTTCCAGATTCTGCCGCGTGATGTCGTAGACGTTCCGGGCGACGAATGAATCGCGAACCGTCGGCGTGAGCGGTGCCAGGTCAGGCAGCTTCAAGCTGGCCATTCCGTACACGATCCTGATACGCCCCGCCGCTTCCGGGTCGAGCTTGTCTGAGATCAGCGCTGGCAGGTCGCGGTAGTGCTCAAGCAGGTACCGCGTGGTCGCCGCGTCTGAGAAGTACTTGACCCCTGCTGCGAGGTTAGCGAGCGTGTCGCTCACGAGCCCGAGCCGCGTCGCGTCGTCAAGTTCAGCTTGTGTGACGAGGTAGTCGAGTGCGCGTGCGCATCGACGAACAAATAGCGGGAGGAACGCCGACAGCTGACTGGAGGCCGTGAGGTATGCCTGGAGGAACTCACGAGCCCGATCGCACCGACAGTCCGCACTTCAACGCGCCACTCTCCCGGATGGGCGAGCATGGCGACCACTTTGCTCGGGACGTCGGTGCTGTCGCCGCTACGGTCGGGCAGCCCCGTGATGAGCGCTGGGCCGACGAGCATGGCCTTCTGGCGGGCTTCGGGTACGAACTACCACCAGAGGAACGTGGCCCGCGGCTTGAAGGGGAGGTCGAGCATCACCCCCTCCTCGTGGACGTAGGCCATCACGCCAATCGCCGGGATGTCGACCAGCTCGATCCAGCCACCCACCCACGGCCCGATAGTCCTCGAGCCTGTCAACCTCGCACTCCGTGATCGGCTCATCCTCGGCAGCGGGGATGACGAGCGCCTTCACCATGACCGGTCCCCTCCGAAGAGGGGAAGCTCGGCGATGTGAATCGGTGGCTCGCTCCGCACGCGGAATCGAGCTCCGGGACGCATCGTGGCCTCGAACAGCAGACACCAGAGGGCGGCATCGAAGACGCTGTCGAAGCGCGCGAACGAGTCGCACCAGGAGCTGCGGTCGTACGGACGGACCTGCACCACGAAGTTGTCGCGGTGAAAGATCTGCTCGATGACCGCCTCCGGGACGTCGCCCTCGTTCTCCCGGTCGCCGACACCCGTCAGGACGACGTCGCCGAGGATGACCGGATAGTCGGTCGGCTGTGCGCTGTGCAGCCACCAGAACGCAGTGGCCCGGGTGTTGAGCTGCCCACGCGTCAGGCGTGCCGCCTCGTTCATGTAGATGGTCACGCCGATGGACGGGATCTCGATGAGATCTAGCCAGCCGTCGACCACCTCCTGGAACGCGCCGAGATCGGCGAGTTCGACGAGGGCCGGGCGCCGCTCTGTGTCGTGCGGGATGACGATGCTGCGCACCATTCGTCCCACCTCCTTACTGTTGTCGCGGCCGAGAACCCCTCTCGGGTTCTCTTCCGAAGCCGCGGGGCAGCAACGAGGAACTGATCATGTCGGTGGCCACTGGAAGACTCCGGCTCATGCCGACCTGCACGAAGACGCGCTATCGCGACCGGAACGCGGCGTTGCTGGTGCTGGCTCAGATTCAGAACCAAGACAAGGCTTCGCGTCCGAAGCAGGAAGCGCGCGTCTACTTCTGCGACGACTGCCGTGGTCTGCATCTCACGTCGCGCAAGCGCTGGCGTTGATGGTGTACCGACTGTCCGGGACGAGCGCGGTGAAGCGCCCAGTCCCGAACAGCCGGATCTCCCTGCATGCCGAACTGCGGTCAGGCGGAACCCGACGACCGGCGCGGCGTCTTGCCGCCGCTCGCACCGCCGAAGATGGCCTCGATCGCGCTCTGCCTGGTCTTGGCTTCGCGCTCGATCTCGGCGCGCACCGTCTCGGCGCGCTCGAGCACCTTCGGGTCGGACTTGCTGGTCTCGACCCACGACTCGAGGGCGAGGCGGATCTCTTCGGTGACGGTGCGGTCGTTGAGCTGGGCGAGCACGTCCAGCTGTGCCCGCAGGCCATCGGTGATGCGAACGGCGAGCGTCCGCAACGGACCGAGTGCTGAGGCCGGCACGTCGGCAGGGGTGTTCTCACTCATGGTGAGCCTCCTCATCGGAAGCGACGGACGATCCCCGGTTGGGATCATCGACGCCGCACGCCGACGAGGAGCGAGGCCGATTATGCACCGCCTGTTCGCGGGGCCAATCTTCCGATCGCGAGCGTTGTCAATTCCGCAACGGCGGGCGACGCCAGGCAGCTGTGCTGTCTAGTGATCGCCCAGGCGAGCGTATGCCTCATGGAAGTCCGCGACGAACTGATCACGCACGTTGCCGAGCGGAAAGCTCAGGGCGTGGGTGTGAAGCAATGGCAGCCCAGCTTCGCGCAGCGGCAACGCGAGCGCATCGAAGACATCGCTGCTGCAGAGAATGATGCCGTCCGGGTTGAGGGCGCGGGCGCGCTCGATGCAGCTTGGGACGTTCTCGCGAAGAATCGCCTTGCGCTGCTTCTTGCTTGATACATCGTTGACGGGGTACGGAACCAGATCGATCAGGAAGACGCCGTCATCCTGGAGTCGGCGCAACCAAGGGCGCTTGTCATGCGAGCGCTTCTCCAGCCCACGGAGGTCGTACAGCGCCTCGACCACGCCGCGGTAGAGGTTGTCGTACCCGAGGTGATCGGCATAGAAGAAATTCCGCGGGCGAGTGCCGCCGTGGTCGGTCGGTGCGCTCTCGCCGATCAGGAGCAGGCGGACATGCTCGGGCTGATA
This sequence comes from Agromyces atrinae, assembly GCF_013407835.1. Classification (NCBI taxonomy): domain Bacteria; kingdom Bacillati; phylum Actinomycetota; class Actinomycetes; order Micrococcales; family Microbacteriaceae; genus Agromyces; species Agromyces atrinae. The sequence continues at coordinate 936,019 of NZ_JACCBI010000001.1, forward strand.
CTGGGCGCGCAGTTCGGCATACCAAGCGTCCTCGATCTCGTTCACCACTCCGGAAGCCCCTCGTGCCACTCGTGGTCTGGCGGTAGGCCGACGCGTTCCGTGAGCGCAAGGTCTCGGAAGCCCGAGGGCAGCAGAACCGGGGCGGCGCTCTGGTCAACTTCGAGCAGGTCCCAGCGGTCCTCGTAGTCGGCAAAGGTCCGAAGGAGCACCCGAGAGCGCTCGACCGGCGCATTCCGCTTTCCAGGGAGCGCATCGGGATGGGTGAGCCAGTTCATGTGCTCGATCCAAGCCGCCGCTGCGACGTGGACGCGGGGCACCACAAAACTGCGGGGATGGTCGCGGAGATCGTGAGGGATTGCGACCATGACGAAGTACTCCCGCTCGTGCAGGCTCGGTGCCTGCGACTTCGCGCCGAGCGGCCAGCTGATCGAATCCATCTTGGCGCCGCGCGCTGCCTTCACCTGGACTTCGACGAGGCGACGCTCAGTGCCTTCTGCGAGCACCGCGAGGATGTCGGTGCGTTCGAGTCCGTCTCGGGTGAGGGCCGGTGCCCAGCCGCGTCGAGCCAGCTCGGCGGCGACATGGTGTTCGCCGATCGTCTTCGTCTGCTTCGTATCGACCACGATCTGAGGCTATCGATGCGGCCGGACACCGATCGGCGCCGCTCCCTGCAGACATGCGAAGAGGGCGCCCGCGAACTTGGGACGCCCTCTGCGTATGGCCTAGAAGCGGATCCTGTCGGGCTTGAGCGTGATCTTCGTGCCGTCGCTGATCAGCTGCGCCCACTCGGTCAGCTCGGGGTCGGTGATCTTGCCGTCGTAGCGCGCAAACAGGCGCCGCAGTGCGGGCTTTATCTCCTCGATTGGGCGACCGGTATACGTGGCGCTCATGCGCTCGAGCTCCCGGTTCTGCTCAAGCGCTATCTGATCGATGCCCTTCTGGGCCTCGCGCTGAACCTCGCGCATGAATGCGTTCTTGTCGAACTTGAACGAACTGCTCATCTGGTGAACTGCCTCTCCGCTCGCGGGAGCGGGTAGCGAAGCAGTCGGAGCACCCGGAGCGGTATCGCGTCGCGTGAAGTGCTGGTAGGGAGGGCCGACCAGCAGGTGATCGACCCTCCCCGGTGCTCAGCCCTTGCCGAGCTTCGAGCCGGCCTTCGACTTGGCGGTCTTGCTCGACGAGTCGGACGCAAGCGTCCGTCCCGCCTTGCTCAGCGCCGCCTTCGAGGGCTTTCCGGACGACCGTGACGACGACTTCGCCATCAGGTACTCCTTCCGCTTCTTGAGTTGAAGCAGATCTCCCGACGACCGGCTCACCGGGTCGCGAAGAGGCCACCTGAGCCTCTAGAGTCGAGTAGTCGTACCAAGACACTCAGCCCCGATCTGCTGCGATTCGAGCCTCGCGCCGAACCAGTCGGTCGGGGCTTTTCTCGCAGTTCATAGCCTAACGCGCACCGCCGACAGACGGCCAGCGGTGGCGTTGGGGGTCCATTTGGGTACCGAACCTTATTCGCAGGCTTTTCGGGTACTAGAGGCGCCCCTGAGGGCTTTCTAGGCCCGGATTTACGGTCGAGTCGACCAATTCGGTACTTACATCCGTGTAATTCTCCACAGGCGACGCGTGCTTCGATGAGTTAACCACAGTCCAATGTTGTGGAAAATACGTCAGCAGATCGCTTGCCATGATCGCGCTCGTGCTTCGTAGTCAAGGGCAGTTCTGGCGCGAAGGGCATCACGCACCAGTTTCGGACTCGCACCCCGCTCGCCTCGAGTGGATCTCTTGAAGCAACGCGGTCGCGGCTTCACCATCGTCGAACTGCTCATAGTGGTAGTCGTCATCGCGATCCTGGCAGCGATCACGATCGTGAGTTACCAAGGCATCACGGCGCGCGCTAATGACAGCGCAGTGCAGAGTGACCTGAGCGCGGTCGCAAATAAACTCCAGGCATACTACGTGGAGAACGGCGCATACCCGCAGGACACCACGCAACTTGCTGCGGCGAAGCTAGGCGCATCTCGCGGATCGTACGGGCGTCACGCGACCGCAAACCTTGGCGACTACAACCTTCTCTACTGTCGCCCTCAGAGTGATCCGACTCGGTTCGCTCTTATCGCGTCTTCCGCCAGCGGCAATCTCTTCCGATGGTTGGACGGTTCCGTGACGAGCATGTCCCGATCCAACTGAGACACCTTCAATGTGCCCAGCGCGACACTCTGCTCGCAAGCGGGAATCACAACCGGTTCCGCGCAATTGTGGGCGTATCAAGCTGGCGCGTGGCAGTCATGGATTGCCAACTAGCGTCGCGGGACTCAGGTCATGCCGCGTTCGCACCCAGTCACCAGCCGTCGGGGCGCCATCCCTCCTCGAATCGCTGCCAGTCCTCGGGCTCGATGTCCGGCCGACGGAGGGCAGTTTCGACCTGCTCGACTGTCATCTCGCCGAGCTGCACCTTGTCGAGGATCTCGACAGCTCCGTCTTCGCCCCACAGCTGATAGATCTCATCGAACAGATGGGCGGGCAGAATCGGAGCCCCCGTCGTCTTTCGCTTTGCCATTGGTTCCCTCCCTGCTCGAAGGATAGTTCACACAGGCCTGAGGTGACGGCAGAAGTTCGACCGCTGGGTATCGTTGCGACATGGGGCTTGAAGATGGCATCGCCGCCGGTCAGACGACCGCGGAGGAGATCAACCGGAAGCTCACCGAAGCAGCGCTGAAGGCTCGGCGGGACGGGGAAGTGGCTGCCGCGAAGATCATCGCCGTTGGCAGGAGTGCCGCGGAGTACCTTGTCACTCACGGCGTGAAGCCACAGCTCGAAGTGACCGGCGGAGGCAGCTTCTTCAATCGACCGAAAGCTGGACGCAAGGTCTGGGTGCTCCCCTACGTCGACGGTGCCCGGTTCGCTGTCACTGAAGAAGGGGGGCTGTACACGCTTGGAGCACGAGGGAATGTCTACGCCGACATGGTTAGAGTCCAGGAGAAGCTGGCTCGTCGCCTTGGTTTCGTCTACTTCGAGCAGGGGCTCGCGACCATCGATCCGAGTAAATGCAGCGTTAACGCGGCTAGCGGAACGGTGTGCCCAAGCCCCAGGCACCCCGATATCGAGTACATGGTCGGGAAAGCCATCGGACTCCTCGAGGCGCAGAGCTAGCAGCCCACTCAGCGAACCTCCCAGCCCTCTGGGAGGTTCATCGTGTTCGGGTCGCGCCGTTCGGCCCAGATGGCGCCGTCAGTGACGAGGCCGGTTACGTCGCCTGGAGGTGTGTGTCGCCACCATTGCAGCGACACCTCGACGGCGCGCTCACGGAACGTGCGCCGGTGAACAGCGACCCGGGGATCGGCTGTCCAGGCGAAGACACTCCATACTGGCCAGATCGGCATGCTCCAGCCGACGCGGACGACGGCCATGCGCTCGGCGAACCCAGCATCCAGATTGAGGGATGATTCCGGGAGCACGACGCGGCGATGCACGAAGTCGGGCATCGTGGGGTGCGGTCGAACCGTGAAGTCGAACGCAACCGGCTCGCCGTCAATCTCAACGACGGGAGGCTCCCACGCCTCTTTGCGGAGGTTGAAGTCGAGGACCGGTTGGAACGCGTTGCCGGACAGGAATACGGAAACGAACGCCCAGGGGCGAGCGTGCTCGTCGCGGTCGCGGATGAGCGTCACAAGCTCCTTGATGCCGCGCTCGGAGCGACGCCATGGTGTCGACACGTCCGCAGCGAAATGCTCGCTCACATACTGGGTGCGCCGCTGATCCACGGAGCCCAACCCCACGCCCGCACCTGACAGGTAGAAGAACGCGCCGACCGACGTGCCCGGATCGGTGCCGTGCTGCTCGTAGAGGCGCATCAGTTCATCGAATGCGCGCTCGAGGATCCCGTCACCGAGCGCTTCGACGAGGTAGAACAGCCCGGTCATTCGCGTGACGGTCGGCTCGCCCTGCCCCCGCCGAAACAGCCGCAGCTCGCGGATCAGTTCATCGCGCACTGGATCAGCGGGCTCTGCCATGTTGCCAATTTTGCGCCAAAGACAGGACGAACGCCGCGCCTGAGCCTGGAAGTACGAACTCCCCATCCGCAGGGAGCTACCTCCAGGAGGCAGAAGATGACCGCATCCGAACTGCTCCCCACCACGGGGAGTGCCATGAGCCCGCAGGGGCTCTCTTCGTTGTCGCTGGGCATCCAGCGGCAGACCCGTCGCGAGGTGGAGCGGGTGCAGTCCCGCGCCATCGTCGCCAAGCTCACCGAGGACGGCCGTGCGTTCGTGACGCACGCGGCGCTCGAGCACGTCGGTGCCCTGACCGCGCTCGAGCAGCACCTCATCACGGTCGCGCCGCTCGGGGAGGCCCGCTACCGCGAGATCGTCGACAGCTACACGCTGGGCGCCTCGGCGGCGATTCGGCGGTGGCAGTGATGGCGACCACGACCCGCGACGCCTTCGACCGCCTGGTCGATGTCTCCGCCGAGACGATCCAGTGGGCACGCGAACTGGTGGTCGCCGTCCGAAACTCCTTCGGCGAGCGCCGCCGTGCGCGCATCGAGGCCGAGCTCGACCGCAAGCAGGACGAGCTGCGCCGCACCGTGCTCCAGCTGGCCGACGCGCTCGGTATGGAAGCCCACGAGGCACGCAAGGCGCTCATCCGCGAGTCCTTCCTCGCCTCGGGGCGCACGCCGAGCGAGCCCTCGGACTCGTGATCTGAACCGCGGCGGCGCAGACGCTGACCATCCGCGTCCGCGTCGCCGCACCAGTGTTCGCCGGTGTTCCGTTCGTTGTGGTTTTCGCAACGACAACGACCGGAATATTGACGACCCGATTTCGGACGCGCATAACCAGTCCTCGCCATCGCTCGCACGCTTCGCTGCGGGCTGGAGAAAGGAGTTCCTTGACATGATCAACCAGACACCGGGCGCCGCAGTAGCGTCGCCGCACAAGAAGTACGCCGTGATCTACGCCGACCCGCCCTGGGACATCGCCCAGGCCGGCGCCCGCGGCGCCGTCAACCACTACGACCTGATGAACCTCGACCGCATCAAGCAGATGCCGATCGCCGAGCTCGCCGCCGACAACGCGACGCTGCTGCTGTGGACGACCAACGCGGCGCTGCCCGGGGCGCTGGAGGTCATGAAGGCGTGGGGCTTCACCTACAAGACGAACGCCGTCTGGGACAAGTACTACATGGGGCTCGGGAACTACTTCCGCGGCTCGCACGAGATCTTGCTCCACGGCGTGCGGGGCAAGGCGCCATTCAAGTTCCGCGGCCAGCGTTCCACGCTGCTGTTCCCGCGGCAGGCGCACAGCCAGAAGCCCGAAGAAATGATCCCGCTGATCGAGCGCGTGCTCGACGGCCCCTACCTCGAACTGTTCGCCAGGCAGCGTCCCAACAGCCACGCGGACTGGTCGGTGTGGGGCAACGAGATCGAGTCCGACATCACGATCCCGGGGTATCCGGTGCCGAGCGACTTCACGCGGGCCGGCGCAGATGGAGGGGCTGGTGATGAATGATGCCGGACGAAACCCCCGCGCCCACGCCGACGCGCTTCTTTCGCGCCTGCCTGCTGATTCTCGGCGGAATCGTCGCTCTCTGGCTCGCCTTGGAGCTGCTCGCGCACTTCTGGGGATGGCTCCTCCTGATCGCTGGCATAGCCCTCGTCTGGTGGTGCGCGGTCATCATCTACCGCTACTGGTGGGGTCGGCGATTCTAAGCATGAGCACGTTCACCTCTGTCGAGTCGTTGTGGAATGGACAACGACGCTTCAAAACGCTTGACAAATGTGCCGTTCGAGTTCGTAATAAGCGCCATTGTGCCCATTCGGCTTATGGCCATGGGCGATCCGACCGACCTTCTGCGACTGATACGCGAACCCCAATCCGTGGTGGGAAGGAGGTTGGCGCATGACCAATCGTGCCCGCGGCAACCGCCGCTATCGGAAGAGCGTGGACCGGCGCGTCCAGGTGTTCTCCGAGTCCAACAGCGAAACGCGCACCGAGCGGATCGCCCGCATCATCACTAGCGCCGGCCTCGAACAAGCTCGCGTCGAAGCCGCCGCTCGCGCCGAACACGTCGAACGTGACGAAGGAGGCGAGCATGCCTGACCTGGTTCTCACTCGTCTGCATCTGCCGCGCCCACTCGGCGCCGACAGCGTGACTCGGCTGATGGCGCGCCTGATGAGCGTCGACGCTCCACGCCCGCTCATTTTCGAGGTACACGCCAGCGCTGACGGTGTGAAGCACCTCGTCGGCTACCCGTCAGCGGCCACACCGCGCCTCAAGCGCCTCCTTCAGGGCCACCTGCCAGGCCTCGCCCTTGAGCCCGCCACACGGCCGGACGTGGCCGCCGTCAGCCGCATTGTGGCGCACCCCGGCGTCCTGCCACTCGCCGACATCGATCCGGAGCAGGTCGCGTCGGCGATCTACCAAGCACTCGCTGCACGACGCGGCGAAGATCATGTTGCGCTGCAGCTCATCCTGGGACGTACGCACGCGGCGCGTTCGGTCTCAGCGAAGTCGGCGGACCCGATGCAGCCACTCGCGTCCCTCGTGTTCGAAGGCGTCCGCGCCGTGGAGCCCGAGACCCGTAGGCGCCTTCAGCAGCGTGCCGCCCAGCCGACGACCGCGGCGACGCTCCGAATCGGGGTCATTGCTGGAAATCAGAAGCGCACCGGCGCGCTCGTCTGGGAAGTATTCGGCGCTGTCCAACTCCTGCAGAGTCCTGAACTTCGACTCAGTCTCAACTACGACTCGTCGAGCCGCTGGCGCGCGGCAACCGCTCGCGCCGCGTTTCGGCTTTCACCGGACGAACTGACGTCGATGCTGGCGTGGCCGCTCGGCGAGCGCGACTATCCCGGCATCGCCGGCGCCCATCCGCGTCGCTTGCCGGTGCTCGAGATCGTCAGCGCGACGTCGTCGGTATTTGCGACCGGTACCGCACCGGGTCCGGAGCGTCTGATCGGGATGGATCCGGCCAGTCGGCTGCAGCACCTGGTAGCGACCGGGCCGACGGGCTCGGGCAAGTCCACCGTGCTGGAGCACCTCATCCTCTCCGACATTGAGGCTGGTCGGGCCTGCGTAGTCGTCGAGCCCAAGGCGCAACTGATCGACAGCGTGCTCGATCGCATCGCTCCGGAGCGTGCGGAATGCGTTGTTGTACTGGACGCTGCCGACGCGATGCCGGTGGGGTTCAACCCGCTCGACATCGGCGACCGCGATCCGGACGTCGTGGTCGACGGCATCATCGCCGCCCTCGCTGCCGTCTTTGAAGAGGGGTGGGGGCCACGCACCGAGTACCTGATCCACGGTGCGCTCCTATCGCTCGCCCGGGCTGGGCAACGGGCCACCGATCCATACACGCTCATCGAACTGCCACGCCTCCTAACGGACGTTGCCTTCCGACGCCCAGTGATCGCCGCGATCCAGGACGACGCGACGCTGGCCTCCTTCTGGGCCGAATTCGAGGAGCTCAGTCCCGCCCAGCGCGCCGCCATGGTCGCCGCGCCGCTCAACAAGCTCCGCAAGATCCTGCTGCGAGGGCCGCTTGTCCGCATGCTCGGACAGGCACGACCGCGCTTCCGGCTCCGCGACGTCTTCCGCGAGCGGAGCGTCGTCCTGGTGCCACTGAACGATGCACTGATCGGCACCGGTGCCGCCAAGCTCCTCGGCAGCCTGATCGTCGCCGAACTCTGGAACGCGACGCTGGAGCGTGCCCGCGAGAAGCATCCGACGAAGCGGCCGGGGATGGTGTTCGTCGACGAAGTGCAGAACTATCTCCATCTGCCGACTTCGATCGCCGACGCCCTCGCGACCTCACGTTCCTATGGCGTCGCCTGGCATCTGGCGCACCAGTACCGGGGCCAGCTTCCACCCGCCATGCGCGCGGCGCTCGACACGAATGCGCGCAGCAAGATCTGCTTCGCCGTCGGCCCGGACGACGCCCGAGATCTCGCCCGGATGGCCCCGCAACTGTCTGCCGACGACTTCCAGGCGTTGCCCCGCTTCGAAATCTACGCCCACCTGGTTGCTGGGGGCGTGCCAGTCGAATGGTGCTCGGGGCGCACCCTGCCGCCGCGCCCCGCGCTCGGTACTCGCGCGAAAGTCCGCCAGCGCAGCCGGGACCGCTATGGCGCCCTGCCACCAACCACATCCGAAGCCGCAGCAACCACGTCGCCAAAGGAACAGGCGGGCCGACCGACCAACCAGAAGGCGAGGCGCGCATGATCGTTTGTTACGTCTTCAACCACTGGATCGCCCTGTCCGCTCGACGTTCCAGCCGCTGTTCGCTCCACGACGAACACCCGCCGCCACGTTCGGCCGTGTTCCGGCGAACCTCGGCCGGTGCAGGCGCGGACTGCCCCTGCGTTGCACGAGCCTTCACGTCAGCCCGGAGGGCAGCCTAGTGATGGCCGCTGTTCGTCATCTCGACCTCGAGGAGCACCTCACCGAACGCGACGTTCGCATACTCGAGGATCTCGAACGCTTTCGACTTCTTACTACTCGACAGCTGCAGAGACTGCACTTTCCGGCTGAGCCGCTAGGTCCACATGTCACGGTGAGCGGTGCGACGCGAGGGACGACCCGCGTGCTGAACCGACTCGAAACTCGAGGTGCAATCACTCGGCCGGCCCGGAGAATCGGCGGCATCAAGCACGGCTCGGCCGTCACCATCTGGCAGCTCGGGCCAGCGGGCGACCGCTACCTTCGTGCCCGACGCGGCGAACCACGGCGGCGACGCTACGACGAGCCAGGTCTCACATTCGCCGCTCACACCCTCGCCGTCGCCGACATCGCGGTCAGTCTGCTTGAGCAGGCTCACGCCCGCCGCCTCGAGCTCCTCGAGCTCGAACTCGAGCCGGCCAACTGGCGCAGCTTCAACGGCAGCGGCGCATCCGTGATCACGCTCAAGCCCGACCTCCTGGTCGTCACCGCGGACGCCAACACCGAGACGCACTCGTTCATCGAGGTCGACCGCGCCACCGAGCACCTACCCGCCGTACTTCGAAAGTGCCACACCTACCAGCGCCACTGGCGCACGGGCATCGAGCAGCAGACGCGGGACCTGTACCCGGCCGTCGTCTGGATCGTTCCCGGCATCGACCGCGCCCAGAAGATCCGCGAAGCCATCGCTGCCGACCGCGGGCTCGACCCGGGCCTGTTCACCATCATCACCGGCGAGCACACGCTCGCGACGCTGGCCCCGTACGGGTCGTCATCATCACTCATCCCGAAAGGAGGAATCACATGAACTCATCAACCATCCCCGTCGCGCCTGCGGGCGCCGACAACAACAACAACCTGCGCGCCATGCCCAAGTTCCCGAAGTGGATGCGCACCATCGACCAGACCGAGCACGCACATTTCATCATCGACGCCTGGCTCACGCTCGACCCGAACAGCCGCGACGCCTTCCTCGCGCAACTCATCGCAGCCACCATTCACGACGGCCCCGGCAGCGCGCTCGAGCGCTTCGCCGGAACCGGCATCCTCGACGCCGAAGCTGCGCTCGCTGAACTCAACGATGTCACGGTCCCGATCGAGCGAGAGCCCTGGCTCGACGCGCTCGGGCGCTACATCATAACCGCGGGGAAGCGCTCATGAGCGAGCACGAGCCCACGGTCACACCCGAGGCGCGTCTCGCGCCTGAACGCACGTCACCTGACTGGCGTCGACTCGAAGTCGCCTCCTGCCGCTTCGGACATCCCATTGCGGACGGGATTGCAGCGGCACTCGCGGAGCACCGGGAGGTCGACCAGGACACCGCCCGCTGCATCGCCCACGCGCTCGGGCGCGCGTTTGGAAGAGAGTCCGCCCTCGCCGAGTTCGGGAGGACGGGTGAAAGCACCTACGTAGATCTTCGCGAGGAGTACCTACGCCTCTACACGGACGATGGCGCCACCGCCGAGGCCAAAGAGCTCATCGACTGGCTCGGCACGTACCTCATCGACAAGATGGGGACCGGCTCCGGTCGGACGTATCAGAACGAGCACCTGCCACCCAAGCTCGACCGTCTCCTGGTGCGCACGACCCTCACCACCAGCGGTAAGCCAGTCACGGTGCATGTTCCCGCCAGCCTCGACGCCGCCGGGATGGAGCAGCTGATCGTCCGCCTCGAAGAGTGCGACGAGTTCTTCGGCCCCGCATTCAGAGCGTTCCTGTCGTTGCCGGATGTGAACGCCGCGGCGGCGGATCTGTTCGACAGCTTCCAGGAGAACTACGTCGGCAGCTTCAACTCCATCGATGACGCGGTCTATGCGCTCAGTCCGCTCGAGGACTGGGAGATCGAGCTCGGCAACTGGGCTGATGATCACGGCCTGCCTGCGGACGCGGTCCAACTGAACATCGACTACATCATTGAGCGCACCCGGGAAGTCTATGACCTCGTCGACGAGGGAGGCATGCTCTATGCCTTCAACAAGTAGTAACGATCCACCACGCCGACGAGGGCGCCCACGCGCAGACAGGCGCATCGACTTCGCACCCGTCTGGCGTGCGCGACCCGATCCGCGTCGGCTCGCTCGCGTACTCCTCGGCCTCGTCGTTCACATCGAACAGCCAACGAAAGAGCGCCAGACACAAGAAGGGAAGGCTCATGGACGAGCGGGATGAGCGAGGTGAAAACTACATCGCCGACGCGACCCCGGTCGACGGCGGTGGAGATGCCCTGGAAGCCGCCGCAGGACTGGACTTCCCGGCCGAGAGGAGCGTAAATCCGGAGGACCTAACCGAAGGAGGGCCTCATATGTACCAAGAAGGCGAGGAAGCGGCAGCCACCCTGGCGCAACCGAATCTCACATCAGTCGCAGGGCTTGAACACCTATTCAAGGGCGACGACACGATGCACGTCCCGCTCCGCACGGGCATGGCAATCAGCTACCTGCGCGTTTCCACGACGCGCCAGCTCAACACCGCAGCCGACCTCGACGAGGACGGTAATAGCATCGCCACCCAGCGCGAGTGGGCGATCCGCAAGGCGAAGGAGCTCGGCGTGCCGATTCTTCCCGAGTTCGTCGAACCGGGCCAGTCCGCGCAGACCATCGACAAGCGGCCGGAGTTCAAGAAGCTCCTCCGCTTCGTCGATGCCAACCCCGACATCCGCTACGTCGTGATCTACATGCGCTCGCGCGTCTTCCGCAATCACCTCGACGCTGCCATCACGAAACGTCAACTTCGCGACAAGGGCGTCGAACTGATCTCGGCGAAGGAGAACTTCGGCGACGGCTACATGGGTGATGCGATGGAAGCCATCACCGACGTCGTCAACGAACTCCAGGTCCGTATGAGCGGCGAGGACATCCGTATCAAGATGGCGCACAAGGTCGAACGGGGCGGAAGCGTCGGGCGCGCCAAGCTCGGCTACCTGAACGTGCGAAAGGACTTCGACGGACGACTCGTCAACACGATCGATGTCGATCCAGTGCGCGCACCGCTGATCGTCTGGGCCTTCGAGCAATACGCCACAAATCAGTTCTCTATCACGCAGCTCCAGATGATGCTCGAAGACCAGGGCCTGACCACGAGGCAGTCGAGCAAGCGGGCCGCCAAGCCGCTGTCGAGCAGCCAGCTCGCGATGATCCTGCGCGACCCGTACTACACCGGAGTCATCCGCTATAAGGGGAAGCTCCACCCTGGCAGGCACACGCCGCTCATCTCGAAGGAGCTGTTCCTCGCGGTGCAGAAGATCCTCGACGGACGCAATCGCAAAGGTGACCGCGACCGGATCCACTTCCACTTCCTGCGCGGCCTGCTGTACTGCGCCGAATGCAAGTCGGAGGGGCGCACGAGTCGACTCGTCTACAGCCAGAACAAGGGGCATGGCGGCACGTATGAGTACTACGTTTGCACCGCGAAGCAGCGCGGTCACTGCTCGATGCCGTCGGCGCGACTCGACGAACTCGAAGACGAGGTGGCGCAACGGGTCGCGGCTGAGCGCTTCGATGCAGAAGACATCGCGTCCGTTCGTGAGGAAGTTCGACGCGCCCTCGTCGAGCTCCAAGCCGCGGACCAGGAAGAGGAAGACGCCCTCCGCAAGCAACTGAAGAAGCTCGAAGCCCAAGAGGAGCGGCTCATCGAACTCGCCGCCGACGGAACGATCGCCGTCGAGAAGCTGCGTCAGCGGCTTGAATACGTGACGCTCCAGAAGGGCGCCATCACCGAGAAGCTCACACGGACGGTCGAGCGCATCCGACAGGGGGTCGACAAGGCCTTCGCGTTCGTCGACCTCCTCGAAGATCCCGCCGCGCTCTACAGGCAGTTGCCCGACAACGTCCGCCGCCAGCTGCTCACTGCGTTCTTCACGCGACTCGACGTCCAGGTCACCGATCGCGAAGTGAGCATCGGCGTCGAACGCACCGAACTCAACGCCGGCCTCCACGACTGGCGCTCCCAGCACCGCCTCAGCGCGAGCACGCACCCACCCGCCAAAGAAAAGAGAGCCTCCCGCACTTCTGCGGAAGACTCTCTTTCGGACCTATACCCGCTTACTCAGTCCAAAGGTTTGAATAAGCCTGTATTGGTCGGGCTGACAGGATTTGAACCTGCGACCCCTTGACCCCCAGTCAAGTGCGCTACCAAGCTGCGCCACAGCCCGATGCCCCGAACTCGTCGAGGCAACTTGACCATCATAGCGGCATCCGAAGAGTGCTCCGAACCACCGTGACGACGTCAGATGATGAGTGCAGACTGGAGGGACCGACCGGAGGAGATCCTGTGCCGAAGACCGTCGCTGACCAGCTCGTCGCCCAACTGATCGATGCGGGGGTGAGTCACATCTACGGCATCGTGGGCGACTCGCTGAACCCCATCGTCGACGCCATCCGCCGCACGGGCGGCTCGGCGAAGGGCGGCATCGATTGGATTCATGTCCGCAACGAAGAGGCCGCCGCGTTCATGGCGGGCGCCGAGGCGCAGCTCACGGGCAAGCTCGCCGTCGCGGCAGGCAGCTGCGGCCCGGGCAACCTGCACCTCATCAACGGCCTCTACGACGCGCACCGCTCGGGAGCGCCGGTACTTGCGATCGCGAGCCACATCCCGAGTGCTCAGATCGGTTCGAGCTACTTCCAAGAGACCCACCCCGAGCGTCTCTTCGTCGAGTGCTCGAACTACTGCGAGATGATCCTTACGGCCGAGCAAGCGCCGCGCGTCGTGAACTCCGCCATCCGCCATTCGATCGCAGGCCCGGGCGTCTCGGTCATCGTGCTGCCGGGCGATGTCGCCGAGTTCGCGTCGAAGGCCGAGACGCCGAGCCTCGTGCTGACCGAGAAGCCCCGCGTCATCCCGAATGGCGCCGACGTCGCGAGCCTCGCGAAGGCGATCAACGACGCGAAGACGGTGGCGATCTTCGCCGGCTTCGGTGTGCAGGGCGCCCACGACGAGGTCATCGCCTTTGCCGAGCGCATCAAGGCGCCGATCGGCCACTCGCTCCGCGGCAAGGAGTGGATTCAGTACGACAACCCCTACGACATCGGCATGACCGGCCTCCTCGGCTATGGCGCCGCGCATGCCGGCATCCACGACGCCGATCTGCTCATCCTGCTCGGCACCGACTTTCCCTACAGCCAGTTCCTGCCCGACCCGTCGAAGGTCGTCATCGCGCAGGTCGATGCGAACGCGGAGCACCTGGGCCGCCGCGTGAGTGTCGCGCACCCCGTGCACGGCGACGTGCTCGCGACGCTCGAGCTGCTCGCCCCGCTCGTGACCGAGAAGACGAGCACGCGGTTCCTCGATTCGATGCTGAAGAAGCACGCGAAGCTCCTCGACACGGTCGTCGGCACGTACACGGATGTCGCGAACACCGCGCCCATCCACCCCGAATACGCGATCTCGGTCATCGACGAGCTGACGGCGGATGACGCGGTCTTCACCGCCGACACAGGCATGGGCAACGTGTGGCAGGCGCGCTACGTCACGCCGACGGCGAAGCGCCGGCTCATCGGCTCGTACCTGCACGGCTCGATGGCGAACGCCCTCCCCCAGGCCATCGGCGCGCAGGTCGCCTACCCCGACCGTCAGGTCGTCGCGATCGCGGGCGACGGCGGGCTCTCGATGCTGCTCGGCGAGCTCATCACGGCGACGGCGTACGACCTGCCGGTCAAGATCTTCGTCTTCAACAACTCGACCCTCGGGCTCGTGAAGCTCGAGATGCTCGTCGACGGGTTCCCCGACTTCGGAGTCGACGTGCCCGAGGTCGACTACGCGGCCATCGCGACGGGCGCTGGTTTCCACGCCGAGCGGGTGGAGGACCCGAAGAAGCTGAGGGATGCCGTCGGCCGAGCTCTCGCGCACCCCGGCCCCGCGCTCGTCGACATCGTGACCGACCCGCGGGCGCTCTCACTACCGCCGGCGATCACCGGTGCGCAGGTCAAGGGATTCGCCCTCGCGATGTCGAAGATCGTGCTGCACGGCGGCGCCGCCGAGGCCGTGAAGATGGCGCAGTCGAACATCCGCCACGTGCCGGGTCTCTAGCGGCAGCCGGGTTCAGGGAACGGGCGTCGGGTCGGCGGCGGGCGCCATCAGTACGTCGATCTGCTTCTGCGTGAGCGCGACCCACGGCGACGAGTCCGCATCGGCGGCCGACGCCTCGGGGCTGTCGCCCTGCGTCCACCACTTCGCCTCGAACGGAACCCCGCCGAAGAGCACGCGATCACGCTTCTGGTAGGCGACCGTTCCCGACCAGTCCGGGTAGGTTCCCGCAGGCAGCACGGCCTGCGGCACCGGGGTCTCCCCCGGCATGACGGGGCCTATGAGCTGCCACGGCGTCTCCCACGAGTTGAGCACGGGATTGTCGGGCAGGTCGCCGCGCGTCCACCACTTCGCCTCGTAGACGTTGCGGTGCCACACGACCTTCGCGCCCGTCACGTACGAACCGTCGGCGGCCCAGATCGGGTACGGCGACGTCGCGGGATCGTCGACGGCTTCGGCCGCGGTCGTCGGCTCGGGCGTCGTGATGAGGTGCTCGTCGAGCGCGAGCGAGCCGGTGAAGCCTGCCGAAAGCACCGCCGTGAACGTGTCGCCGTCCTGTGAGACGCCGCTGCAGGCATCCGACACGATCGCCGTCGCGACGTAGTTCGACCCGCACTCCTGGTCGCGGTTCGCCGACCACATCGACACACGGCCGAGCTTCTCCTCGAGCGCCCAGGCGTTCAGCTCCTCGGCGTCGGCGATCGTGAAGACCTCGTCGCTCACGTCGTTCTGCCCGATCATCGGTGTCGCGCCGATCTTCGAGCGCAGGTCGCGGTCACTGATGCTCTGGCCGGCGCGGGTGTACAGAGCACCGAGCTGGCGCCGGGCCTCCGAGAGGGCCGACTCCGCGGCATCCACCATCGTCACGCCGTCCTCGAGAGACGCGCCGTAGTTCATGGTCATGAGGTTCACACCCGCGAGGTCGACGTCGGCGGCGAGGAACTCGGCGATCGTGGTCGTCGCGTCCTCCGTCATCCCACCGGGCGCGACCGGCAGGGTGAGCCAGACGGCGAGCGGCTCCCCCGCGGCTCGTCGCGCCGACTGGAGATCGGCGATCGCGGTCGCACGGCGTATGTTCGCCGCACGGTCGCGGAGCGCGTCGCCCTCGATGTCGAGGTCGATCGTGCCGGTTCCGTAGCGCTCGACGACGTCGGCGTACGCCTTCTCGAGATCGGACGTGTCGGTGCAGGTGAGGGCGAGCTCGTCGTTCGCCTGGCCACCGAACGAGACGGCGACGGCTCCCCCGTTCTGCTGCAGGCGCGCGATACGTCGGTCGAGATCGAGGGCCGAGGATGCCTCGTCGAGCGTGTACGCGGCTCCCCACGAGGGTTCGCAGTCGGCCGTCGGCGACGCGACGACGAACGAGAGCATGACGTCGGGAGCCGTCGGGTCGGCAGGTGTCTCGAACGCGTAGTGCGGGGTCGCGGTCACGTCGACGTAGGCCGCGAACCACGGCTCATCGGGCTCGGCCGTCGCATTCGCCGCCCACGACTGCATGCCGAAGACCGCGGCGGTGCCGAGCCCGCCGAGCGCGAGCAGGGCGATGCCGACGCGCCACGGCGACAGTCGACGGGTCGTCTCGATCGAGCTCATGCGACGAGCTCCTCGTCCCGTGCCCGCTCCACCCGGTGGCGCGGCGTGCGGTGCGACGCGCCGTCGGCGTGACCGTAGTAGAGCACCGAACGCCAGTCGATGCTCGCCGTCACGGCGGCCGGCTCGGCGACGACGGCCTTCGGCTTCGTCTCGACGTAGAGCCAGTTCGTGAGGCCGCGCCAGATGTCGGCGATCGTGTTGCCGATGCCGATGTACGCGACGATCGCGTACGCCGCGAGGATCGTGTTGAACGCCGCGAAGCTCGCGTTGCCCCAGTTGCCGGCCGTGTAGTCGCGCCAGAACGTGAACGCCGAGAAGCCGACGATGAAGAGCGGCGCGACGACGTAGAGCAGGGGCACGGCCGTGCGGTTCTTGACCTTCGGCGTGCGCGCGAACGGGATCTTCTTGCCTGTGAGCGCTTGCTGCACCGACTTCAGCACGCCCGCGAGGTTGACGGGCAGGAGGATGAGGTTGAAGCCGTAGATGCGCAGAACGTCGCTCGCCTTGTACCCCGTCTTCCGCAGGTCGCTCGCCATGCAGAGGAAGTACGGCAGCGCCGCCATGACGACGACGGGGCTCAGCAGACGTCCGTCATACGGGTACGCGAGCAAGAAGACGAGGCCGAAGCTCGCCCACGCGATCGACGCCATGTAGTTGACGCGCAGCAGCAGCTCGACGCGGGAGATCGGTTCGCCGAGGCGCTTCCGCTCCCGCATCTGCTTCCAGAGCTTCGGCATGATGAGCAGTCCGCCGTTCGCCCAGCGCCGGCGCTGCACGACGAGCGAACCGAAGTCGGGCGGCGTCGCCGAGTAGCTGAGGCGCTCGGGGTAGTTCACGAGGGTCCAGCCGTGCGTGCCGAGGTCGACACTCGACTCGGTGTCTTCGATGACGGTGCGGTCCTGGATGTAGCGGCGCACCTCGAAGCCGCCCACGTACTCGACCTCGACGATGTCTTCGACGGCGCGCTTGCGGATGACGGCGTTCGCGCCGACCCAGAACGTCGCGCCGTACCGGCTCATGCCCTGATGCAGGATGTGCTGGATGTCGGTCGTCGCACCCGCGAGACGCTCGATGCGACTGCCCGCTCCACGGAACGACGAGTACGGCGTCTGCGTCACCGCGACGCGCGCGTTGTCGGGCTGCTGCAGGAAGTACACGAGTCGCAGGCAGTAGTCGCGCAGCAGGATCGAGTCGGCGTCGAGCGTGAGCAGGAAGTCGGTGTCGGGCAGCGTGAGATCGGCGTTCGCGACGTCCGTCGTCGGCACCAGGATGTCGCCGGCGGGGCTCTCCTCGATGCGGTACGACGCACCCATGAGGCCGATGTAGCCGTTGAGGTTCATCGCCTTGTTCGCCTCGTGCGAGACCGAGGCGTACTTCTTCCGCTCGAAGACGGCGAGCTCGGTGTCGAACGTCCACGCGAGGCGGCGGTAGAGCTGGCTCGCACGGCTGACGGGCAGCCCGCTGCCGTCGGCGATGGATGCCGCGATGGCCCGACCGGTCAGGCGCAGTTCGTCGGCGAGAGCCACGAGCACCTGCTCGACGAAGAAGACGTCGACGTGGTCTTCGACCGTCTCGGCCTCGGCGAGGGCGTTCAGCCAGTTCGCCGCCCACGCGTAGTGCTCGGCGAGGTCGAGGGTCTCGTCCGAGCCGAGCACTCCGTCGGTATCGGCCCACAGCTCGAAGTGCATGCGCGCATCGGTCAGGCGAATGCGCGGTTCGGCGAGCAGGTCGCTGATGTCGGAGGCGAGAGCACGCGTCGCTTCGAGGCGAGCGATGACGGCGGGGTCGGTCGGGTTCGGGTTGTCGTCGAGCAGCAGCACGACGCGGAGCGACGGGTACTCCTGCAGTGCGGCCGACAGCAGCGTCGCCCGCACGACGTTCGGCTCTTCGGCGTAGCTCGGCACCAGGACCGTCATCGACGATTCGTTCTCACCGAAGTGTCGGTCGAGCTCGGCGCGGGGCACACGCACGTGGGTGCTGAACCGCTCGAGCGCGCCCTGCCTCGCGATGAGGTAGACGAGTGCCGAGAGGGTGAGGAACGTGACGACGATGACGTAGCCGACGGCCTCCATCGTGAAGCGGAACGTCTGCGAGTCGCCGTCGAGGAACTGGCGGATGATCGTCGTGACGAGGTAGATCAGGTAGAAGACGACGGTCGCGACGATGGCGACGCGACCCCACAGCATCGAGCGGTCAGACGGCTTCTCGTGCTGCGTGGGCAGCGGGGTGAGTCGTTTCTCGGCGCCGAGCTGACGCTTCATTGCGGGCCGGAAAGTGGGCGCGGCTGTCACGGGGTGTCCTTCGGGTAGGGAGCGAAAGAACGGCCGCGATGGTGACATCCCGACTACCTTCAACGCTAGAACCGCGCCCTCAGGCGACCCTCAGGAAAACCTCAAGACTCCCCCAACCCTGTCCCCCAATGTGAGGACAAGCCCCCTCCCGCCCCTCCCGCGAGTTGCCACGAACGCATCGTCCGAGCGACCCGGCACGGGGCATTCGCGGCAACTCGCGAGCGCGGAGAAACGCCGAACGCGGCATCCGCTCGCCTGAGAACGAACGGATGCCGCGGGCTCGGGGGTCAGCGGGTTCCGGGTCAGCGCGCGATGTAGCCGCCGTCGACGACGAGTTCGGCGCCCGTGACGAACGAGGCGTCGTCGCTCGCGGCGAAGAGGATGACAGCGGCGACCTCTTCGGGCCGGCCGAGGCGTCCGACGGGCTCGGCGGCGGCGAGCTGCTCCTTGTCGGCACCCGTGAGGATCGGGGTGTCGATGAAGCCCGGGTGCACCGAGTTCACGCGCACGCCCTCGGTCGCCCACGCGATCGCCGTGTTCTTCGTGAGGGTACGCACCGCGCCCTTGGCGGCGTGATACGCGGGACTCGTGCCGAAACCGCCGACGATACCGTACATCGAGCTGACGTTCACGACCGAGCCCTTGCCCGTCGCCTTGAGGGCGGCGCTCGCAGCCTTCTGGCCGAGGAAGACGCTCGTCTGCGTGACGGCGACGACGCGGTTGTACGTCTCGATCGTCGTGTCTTCGATGAGAGCGATGTCGCCGATGCCGGCGTTGTTCACGAGGATGTCGAGGTGACCGAACTCGGCGACGACACCGTCGACGACGGCCGTCCACTCCGATTCGCTCGTCACGTCGAGGTGCACGGCGCGCGCGACTCCGCCGGCGGCTTCGATCTCGGCGACGACGGCCGCAGCCTTGTCGTCCTGCACGTCGGCGATGACGGCGACGCCGCCTTCAGCCGCGAGGCGGAGCGCGGTGGAACGGCCGATTCCGCAGGCGCCGCCCGTGATGAGAGCGACGCGATCGGTGAATCGAGGCATGAGGAGTCCTTTCTCCGTATTTATCCAACACGTGTTGGACAGATTCGATCCTACAATCGTTGACATGGATCCGCGCATACTCCGCTCACGTCGCAACCTTGCCGACGCCATCCTCCGGCTCAGCGCAGATCGACCCGCCGACCAGATCACGGCTGCGGAAGTCGCCGCCGAATCGGGCGTGAACCGCTCGACCTTCTACCAGCACGCGCGGAACCCCGCCGACCTCCTCGCAGCCGTCCTCCGCACCGAGCTCGACGACCTGCGCGAGCGCCACCTCTCCCGCCTGCCTCAAGACGCGACGAGCGACGAGGTCACCGCGGCGATAGGAACCGTCACCCTCGGCGTCTTCGAGCACATCGACAAGCACGCCGACGTGTACCGGCACGGCCTCGGCCCCGACTCCGCGGGCGCGAGCCTGCACGCCATGCTCGGCACGCACTTCCAGGAATCAGTTCTCTGGCTCCTCGACCGGCACAACGTCGAACTGCCCGAGCACGACGGCACGGGCATGCCGGCCGCCGTCGCCTCCCGCTACATCGCCTATGGCACGGTCGGTGCGATCGAGGCGTGGCTGACCGATGAGGATCGCACCGTCGAGGGATTCCTCACCGACTTCAGCCTCCTCGTGCCGCCGTGGTGGCCGGCCTCGGCCGCGACCGTCTAGATCAGCTCACGGCCGTCATCCCACCCGCTCCTCACGCAGGACTACGCTGGCGGCATGCACACCGCCGAACCCTCCCCGGGTCGATGAACGCTCACGCGGGCGCTGCCGCGGGCACGCTCCGACTCGACCACGCCCACGTCACGACGCACGACGAGAGGGATGCCGCCGGCCGCGCCGCTCGCGCAGACCTCACGCGGTCGAGCCACGCGCGCTACTCCCCCGCACCCGAGCGCGATCCCCTGGGCATCCTCGAGCAGCAGCACCGCGAGCGGCTCCCCGACCTCGTGCCGCTGCGCGTCGCGCGCATGGCCGCGAGCCCATTCGCGTTCTATCGGGGAACTGCCGCTCTGCAGGCCGCCGACTTCGCGAACGAACCGAACACCGGGCACTTCGTCGTGTCGTGCGGCGATGCGCACATCTCGAACTTCGGCATGTTCTCCGCACCCAACCGCTCCCTCGTCTTCGACCTCAACGACTTCGACGAAGCGGCGTTCGGCCCGTGGGAGTGGGATGTCAAACGGCTCGTCACGAGCGTCGTGATCGCCGCGCGATCGAAGGGCTACTCTCCGGAGGCCGCGCGCGCCGATGCGCTCGGCGCAGCTCGCGGGTACCGCGAATTCCTGCGCGGCGCGCTCAAGCGCGACCCCGTCTCGCGCTACTACCTCCGCGCCGAGGTGCACGGCGGGCGGGCGTTCGGCAGCGCGACGCAGAAGGCCGTGCGCCAGGTCGAGAAGGCGGCCGCGAAGCGCACGTCGGCTCGCGCGTTCGCGAAGATCACCGAGGTGGCGGATGACGGTTCGATGCACATCATCGAGGCTCCACCCACCCTCACGCACGTCAGCGCCGAGCTCGAGGAGCGCCTCAGCGAGCTCGTCGACGAGTACCGACGCACCGTCTCACCCGACATCGCGCTGCTGCTCTCGCAGTACACGGCGACCGACGTCGCGCGCCGTGTCGTCGGAGTCGGGAGCGTCGGCACGCGGTGCTTCATCGTGGTGTTCACGGGCCCCAACGGCGAGCCGCTCATCCTGCAGGTCAAGCAGGCGACCGAGTCGGTGCTGCACGAGTTCGGCGGTCTGCCGCCCCACGCCTCCGCCGCGCTCGACCCCGAGCTGAGCGCCCTGCACCACGGCTACCGCGTGGTCTCGAACCAGCGCATCCTGCAGGCGGCCTCCGATCCGTTCCTCGGGTACCTCACCGTGGCGGGCCGCGGCTTCTACGTGCGCCAGTTCCGCGACGGCAACGCGTCGTTCGACATCGAGACGCTGAAGGCCGAACCGTTCACCGACTACGTCACGTCGTGCGGAGCGATGCTCGCCCGTGCGCACGCGCAGAGCCCCGAGGCCGCGTTCATCGCGGGCTACCTGGGCGGCGGCACCGCGTTTGACGAAGCGGTCGTCGAGTGGGCGTTCGCGTACGCCGATCAGTCCCTCGCCGACTACGAGGCGTTCCGCACCGCGATCGATGCCGGCCGATTCACGGCACTCGACACGGTCTGAGGAACGACGAAGCGGGCGGCGATTCCTCGCCGCCCGCTCTCGTGAACCGTCTCGTTACGTGCGCTTGCGCTTCTCGCGCACACGCATGTTGACGACGATCGGTGAACCCTCGAAGCCGTAGATCTCGCGCAGGCGACGCTGGATGAACCGGCGGTAGCCCGGGTCGAGGAACCCGGTCGTGAAGAGCACGAATGTCGGCGGACGGCTCGCGGCCTGCGTACCGAAGAGGATGCGGGGTTGCTTTCCGCCGCGCACGGGGTGCGGGTGCTCCTGCGTGAGTTCGGTGATGAAGGCGTTGAACTTGCCTGTCGGAATGCGGGTGTCCCACGACTCGAGAGCCGTCTCGAGGGCGGGGACGAGCTTCTCGAGGTGACGACCGGTGCGCGCCGAGATGTTGACGCGCGGCGCCCACGACACGTGCGCGAGGTCCTGCTCGATCTCACGCTCGAGGTAGCGGCGACGTTCATCGTCGAGGAGATCCCACTTGTTGAACGCGAGCACGAGGGCCCGGCCCGACTCGAGCACGAGGTCGATGATGCGGACGTCCTGCTCCGAGAGCGGCTGCGAGACGTCGAGCATGACGACGGCGACCTCGGCCTTCTCGAGCGCGGCCTGGGTGCGGAGCGATGCATAGAAGTCGGCGCCCTGCTGGAGGTGCACACGGCGACGGATGCCGGCGGTGTCGACGAACCGCCAGATCTTGCCACCGAGCTCGATCTGCTCGTCGACGGGGTCACGAGTCGTACCCGCGAGTTCGTTGACGACGACGCGCTCTTCGCCGGCGGCCTTGTTGAGGAGGCTCGACTTGCCGACGTTCGGTCGACCGAGGATCGCGACGCGGCGCGGGCCGCCCACTTCGTCCTTCGCGACGGCCGAGACGAGGGGAAGCTTCGTGAAGACGGCGTCGAGCATGTCGGCGACGCCGCGACCGTGCAGGGCCGAGACCGGGAAGGGTTCGCCGAGCCCGAGGTTCCAGAGGGCTGCGGCTTCGGGTTCCTGGCGGGCGTCGTCGACCTTGTTGGCGACGAGGAAGACGGGTCGGTCGGTCTTCCGCAGCAGACGCACGACGTGCTCGTCGGTCGAGGTCGCACCCACGCGGGCGTCGACGACGAAGAGCACGACGTCGGCGAGGTCGATCGCGACCTCGGCCTGAGCCGCGACGGATGCGTCGATGCCCTTCGCGTCGGGCTCCCATCCACCGGTGTCGACGAGGGTGAAGCGACGATCGAGCCACTCACCCTTGTACGACACGCGGTCGCGCGTCACACCGGGGGTGTCTTCGACGACGGCCTCACGGCGGCCGAGGATGCGGTTGACGAGGGCTGACTTGCCGACGTTCGGGCGTCCGACGATCGCGATGACGGGCAGCGCGGGAAGGTATCGGATCGCATCGGGGTCGTCGGTCGCGGAGTCGAGCACGCCGAAGTCGTCTTCGTCGAGCTCGTAGTCGTCGAGGCCGGAGCGGAGTGCGGCGGCTCGCTGCGTCGCGAGCTCCTCATCGACGTCGGCGAGGCGAGCGGCGAGGTCGTCGTCGTGGCCGTCGTACTCGGTGTCGGTGTCGGTCATGGGGTTCCTCCCTCGGTGCGCGCACGCGCGGCAGCGGAGTTCGTGATGACGTCGAGTACGGCCTGAATCGTCTGCTCGACGTCGAGTTCTGTCGAATCGACGGTGGTCACACCTTCAGCGGCGGTCATGAAGTCGACGACCTTCGAATCGGCCTGGTCGCGCTTCTTGAGCTGTTCGCCGACGTCGGCGGGCTTCTCGCCCGCGAGTTCCGCGGAGCGTCTCGCCATTCTAGCCTCTTCGGACGCCGTGAGCAGGATGCGAACTGTGGCGTCGGGGGCGACGACCGTCGTGATGTCGCGGCCCTCGACGATGATGCCCGGGCGATCGGTCGACGCGATGATCGATCGGAAGAGCGCGGTGAGGTGCGCACGCACCTCCGGCACGCGGGCGATGAGGCTCACGACCGACGACACCCGAGGCTCGCGGATCGCCGCGGTCACGTCGGTCCCGCCGACGTGCACGGCATACCCGTCGGGGTCGGTTCCGATCGAATAGTCGAAGCTCTCGAGCGCATCGATGACGGATGACGCGTGCGAGGCGTCGGCCCCCGACGCGGCGACGTGCCACGCGAGGGCGCGGTACGCGGCTCCCGTATCGAGGTAAGCGAAGCCCAGGCGACGCGCGGCCGCCTTGCTCACGCTCGACTTGCCGCTGCCCGCGGGGCCGTCGACGGCGACGACGGTCGTCATACTCATCCTGCAATCCGCCAGCCGCGACGGGCCAGCTCTTCGGTGAGGCTCTCAGCGGCCTCGGGAACGATCTGGATCTCGGCGAGGCCGAACTGCGCGCCGGGCGAGTGCTCGAGGCGCAGGTCTTCGAGGTTCACGCCGACCTCGCCGATCTCGTGGAGGAGACGCGCGAGCTGCCCGGGGGTGTCGTCGACCATAACGACGAGCGTCGTGAAGCGTCGGTCGACACCGTGCTTGCCGGGGATGCGCTGCACACCCGTGTTTCCGCCGACGATCTCCTCGGCGATGCGACGCCGAGCGCCGGGCGCCGCGGGGTCGGCGAGGGCGTCGATGAACCGGTCGAGGTCGTCGCGGTACGCGCGGAGGATCTCGAGCACGGGCTCGGCGTTGGCGCCGAGGATCTGCACCCACAGCTCGGGATCGCTCGCGGCGATGCGCGTGACGTCGCGAAGGCCCTGGCCCGAGAGGTTCACCGCGGAGTGCGGAGCATCCGTCAAGCGGCGCGCCATGAGGCTTGAGACGACCTGGGGCGCGTGCGACACGAGGGCGACGGCACGGTCGTGTTCGGCGGCCGTCATCTCGACGAGGGTCGCCCCGAGGTCGAGGATGAGGTCGTCGATGACGCTCGCGCGCTGGTACGAGATGCCGTCGTGAGCGGCCACGACCCACGGGCGACCGACGAAGAGGTCGGCTCGACCCGACAGGGGTCCGCCGCGCTCGCGACCGGCGAGCGGGTGCGACCCGAGGTAGCGCGAGAGGTCGGCCCCACGTGCCGCGAGATCGTCGAGGATGCCGAGCTTCACGCTCGCGACATCGGTCACGATGGCGTCGGGGTAGGCATCGAGCTCTGCAGCGATGACGTCGGCCGTAACATCCGGGGGCACGCAGACGACGATGAGGGCGGGCGCGTCGCCCGGCTCGGCCGCGCGTCCGGCGCCGTAGTCGACGGCGATCGCGAGGTGCGTCGGCGAAGCGTCAGCGAGCTGGACCTCGATGCCGCGGGCACGCAGACCGAGGCCGATACTGGCTCCGAGGAGGCCGACGCCGACGACGCGAACGGGCCCGGACAGACGGGACTCGACCACTCAGTCCTCCCTGTTCTGCGCGCGAGAAACGGTCAGCAGGTGACCGAGCTCCACTTTAGTCAACTCACGCACCTGGCCCGATCGCAGGGTTCCGAGGTGCAGCGGGCCGAACTGGCGGCGCACGAGCTCGACGACCGGGTGGCCCACGGCGTCGAGCATGCGTCGCACGATGCGGTTGCGGCCCGAGTGCAGGGTGAGCTCGATCATCGAGTGGGTCGAGTCCGACTGCGCGGAGATGATCTTCGCGCGATCAGCCTGGATGAAGCCGTCGTCGAGGTCGAAACCCTTCTTGAGCGTCGTGAGCGTGCGCGGTTCGAGGCGGCCCTCGACCTTCGCGATGTACGTCTTCTCGACGCCGAACGAGGGGTGGGCGAGCACGTGCGCGAGCTCGCCGTCGTTCGTGAGCACGAGCAGCCCGCTCGTGTCGGTGTCGAGTCGGCCGACGTTGTACACGCGATCCTCGAGGGCGTCCGTGAACCGGCGGAGGTCGGGCCGATCGCGCTCGTCACGCATCGTCGAGACGATGCCCGTCGGCTTGTTGAGCATGTAGTACCGGCGGGTTGTGTCGAGCTGCACGGCCGTGCCGTCGACCGTCACCCGGTCCGTCTCGGGGTCGATGCGCGTGCCGGGCTCCCGCACCATGACGCCGTTCACGGTCACGCGACCCGCGGCGATGAGGTCTTCGCACACGCGTCGCGAGGCGACGCCCGCGGCGGCCATCACCTTCTGCAGGCGCACTCCCGTCGTGGTGTCGGCCGGGTCGTGCGAGTCAGCGGATGTCACCGTCGAATCCTTCCTGTCCGTCGTCGAGCAGCGGCGAGATGCGCGGAAGCTCGTCGAGAGAGTTGATGCCGAGCTGCGTGAGCAGCAGATCGGTCGTGCCGTAGTGGATCGCGCCCGTCTCGGGGTCGGTCGAGACCTCGGTGATGAGGCCACGGCTGAGCAGCGTGCGCACGACCGAGTCGACGTTGACCGCGCGGATCGAGGCGACCGCTCCGCGCGAGATCGGCTGCTTGTAGGCGATGACCGCGAGGGTCTCGAGGGCGGCCTGCGAGAGCTTCGACGGGTTCTGGGTGAGCACGAAGTCGGCGACGAGGGCATCGTGGTCGCTCCGCACGTAGAAGCGCCAGCCCCCGCCGACCTCGCGCAGCTCGAAACCGCGCCGCACTCCCCCGTCGAGTTCACCGTCGTAGTCGGCGACGAGGTTCGCGATCGCCTGTCGGACCTCGCGCACCGGTCGGCCGAGCGCGGTCGCGAGTCGCACGACGCTCTGCGGCTCGTCGGCGACGAGGAGGATGGCCTCGAGCATGCGCTCGGCGTCGACGCCGTCATCCGTCGTCTGTTCGTCGCCTGCGACCGTCTCGGTCGATGCGTCGATCACTTCATCGGTCATAGTCGGCCCCCAGGTTCACGAGATTCTCCTCCGACCACGACGAGGCGGTCCAGCGCAGGGTGAGTTCACCGAGCGGTTCGAGCTGTTCGAAAGCGATCGCGGCGTGGCGGTAGAGCTCGAGCACCGCGAGGAAGCGCGCGATGACGATGCCGTGCTGCTCGGCTCCCGCGACGAGTTGGCGGAACGTCACCGATTCGCCGGAACGCAGCACGGCGACGATGTGCGCCGCCTGCTCACGGATCGAGACGAGCGGCGCATGCAGGTGGTCGAGACCGACGACGGGAATCTCGCGCGGAGTGAGGGCGAGGGTCGCGATGGCCGCGAAGTCCTCGGCCGAGAGCGTCCACACGAGCTCGGGAGTCTTCTGCCGGTAGTGGTCTTCGAGACGCACCTGTCGCGGGTGGCGCTCGCCCTCGGCGGTGAACCCGTCGGAGAACCACTTCGCCACCTGCTTGAACGCGCGGTACTGCAGCAGACGCGCGAAGAGCAGGTCACGGGCTTCGAGGAGCGCGACGTCTTCGGCGTCGACGAGCTCGCCTTGCGGCAGGAGGCCCGCGACCTTCAGGTCGAGAAGCGTCGCCGCGACGACGAGGAACTCGCTCGCCTGGTCGAGCTCCTCCTCGGTGTCGAGGCCGCGCAGGTACGAGATGAACTCGTCGGTCACGCGGCTGAGCGAGATCTCGGTGATGTCGAGTTCGTGCTTCGTGATGAGCGAGAGCAGGAGGTCGAAGGGGCCCTCGAAGTTCGAGAGTGCGACCCGGAAGCGGCTCTCGTCGGCCGGGGCCTCGAGTTCCGCCGGCGAATCAGGCGATGGCGCCACGGAAGACCAGCTCCCTGGCGAGCTGCCGGTACGCCTTCGCCGCCTGGTGCTCGGGCGCGAACTGAGTGATCGGCGTACCCGCGACCGACGCGTCGGGGAACTTCACCGTGCGTGTGATGACGGTCTCGAGAACCTCGTCGCCGAACGCGTCGACGACGCGCTCGAGCACCTCGCGCGAGTGCAGGGTGCGCGAGTCGTACATCGTCGCGAGGATGCCGTCGAGCTCGATCGCGGGGTTCAGGCGGTCACGCACCTTGTCGATCGTCTCGATGAGGAGGGCGACACCGCGCAGGGCGAAGAACTCGCACTCGAGCGGGATGACGACGCCGTGGCTCGCGGTGAGCGCGTTGACGGTGAGGAGGCCGAGCGAGGGCTGGCAGTCGACGAGGATGACGTCGTACTCGGGCGCGACGCGGCGCAGCACGCCCGCGAGGATCTGCTCGCGTGCGACCTCGTTGACGAGGTGCACCTCGGCCGCCGAGAGGTCGATGTTGGCGGGGATGACGTCGAGACCCTCGACGCTCGTCTTCTGGATCGCCTCGAAGGGGTCGCGGTGGCGCGAGAGCAGGAGGTCGTAGATCGTCGTGACGTCGTGGGTCTGCACGCCGAGTCCGGCCGAGAGGGCACCCTGCGGGTCGAAGTCGACCGCGAGCACGCGTCGACCGTCTTCAGCGAGCGTCGCGCCGAGGTTGATGGTCGTCGTCGTCTTGCCGACGCCGCCCTTCTGGTTGCAGAGCGAGATGATGCGCGCCGGACCGTGGCCGTTCAGGGCGGGCGGCGCGGGGAACTCCCGGAACGGTCGCCCCGTCGGTCCGAGGGGAATCGTGGAGTCCGCCTGGTCGTGCTTCGTGCGGGTCACGTGGGTTCCTTACTGCTGTCGTCGGGCGCGATGGGCGGTCGGCCCGATCGTGCTCTGGTGATTCTACCGAGCACGTGGGTGGGCAGACGTGTACATATCCCGGAGTGTGTCGACCGTGACGAGAGTGTAGATCTGCGTCGTCGCGACGGAGGCATGGCCGAGGAGCTCCTGCACGACGCGAACATCGGCGCCGCCCGTGAGCAGATGGGTCGCGAACGAGTGCCGGAGCGTGTGCGGGGATATCTCGACGTCGAGCTCGGCGCGCTCGGCGGCACCGCGGATGATGAGCCACGCGTTCTGCCGCGACACCCGCTGGCCGCGGAGCCCCAGGAAGAGCGCCGGCGTCGCCGCACCGCGCGGCGACAGCACCGGGCGCGCACGCACGAGGTACGCGTCGATCGCCGCCTGCGCGAAGCGCCCGACGGGCACGATGCGCTGCTTGCCGCCCTTGCCGAAGAGACGCACGACATCGCCGTCGATGACGTCGTCGACGTTGAGCGCGACGGCCTCCGAGACGCGCGCACCCGTCGCGTAGAGCAGTTCGAGCAGGGCCTTGTCGCGCAGCTGCTGAACGCTGTCGCCATCGGTCGCCGCGAGCAGACGCTCGACCTGGTCGATCGAGATCGCCTTCGGGAGTCGTGCGGAGAGCTTCGGGGGTCTCGTGTCGCGCGCGGCATCCGTCTCGACTTCGCCCTCGTCGAGCAGGAAGCGGTGGAAGCCGCGCACCGTCGACGTCACGCGCGCGATCGACGACGACGTGAGCGGCGCCTCCTCGCGGGTACCGAGGTGGCGCACGAAGGCCGAGATGTGATCCGGGGTCACGTCGCCCATCGCGGTGACCCCGTTATCGCCGAGCCACGCGGTGTAGAGCGCGAGGTCACGACGATAGGCGGAGATCGTGTTGGTCGAGAGCCCCCGCTCGATCGCGAGATGCCGGAGGAACGTGTCGACCTCGGCCGCCGCCGTCATTCGGAGCGGGAGCCGCTCTTCGGGTGCGCGTCCCACGGGGCGTCGGGCGCGCCGAGAGTGGACCATCCCTGCTGACGCGAGACGTACGCGGCGAGCACGCCGACGGTGAGACTCGGGTTCTGCACGCGACGCGCGAGCACCGCCTGCACGACCTCGTCGAGGTCGACCCAGCGGGTCTCCATGTCGGCTTCCTCACCTCCGCGCTCGAATACGGTCTCCGCCGCACGGATGCCGCGGGCGAGGTAGATGCGGATCGCCTCGTTGCTGCCGCCCGGAGTCGTGTCGAAGTCGGCGAGCACGTTCCACTCGTCGGCGACGATATCGGCCTCCTCGGCCAGCTCGCGCTGCGCGCCCACGAGCGGTGACTCGCCGTCGACATCGAGGAGACCGGCAGGGATCTCCCACTCGCGGCGACCGATCGGGTGTCGGTACTGCTTGATGAGCAGAACGCGATCCTCCGAGTCGAGGGCGAGCACCGCGACGGCGCCCGGGTGATCCATGTACTCGCGCACGAGCGTCTCGTCACCGAACTCGAACGTGTCGCGGCGGATGTCCCACACGCGACCGGCGAACACCGTCTCGGTCTCGAGCACCCGAACCGGCGCCGGGGTATCGCCGAGAGGCTCAGTCATCTTTCACGTCGTCGAAGAGCAGGCTCGCCTGCTGGCGCTCACGCGCGGCACCGACGAGACCGCGGAACAGCGGGTGCGCGTGGTTCGGGCGGCTGCGCAGCTCGGGATGAGCCTGCGTGCCGATGTAGAACGGGTGCACGTCGCGCGGCAGCTCGACGAACTCGACGAGGTGGCGGTTCGGCGACATGCCCGAGAAGACGAGACCGGCCTCAGCGATCTGCTCGCGGTAGGCGTTGTTCACCTCGTAGCGGTGACGGTGACGCTCCGAGACCTCGTTCGATTCGTAGAGGTCGGCCGCGAGCGTGCCCTCGCCGAGCTGTGCCGGGTAGAGGCCGAGTCGCATCGTGCCGCCGAGGTCTCCCCCGGCGATGATCTCGACCTGCTCCTCCATCGTCGCGATGACGGGGAAGCGAGTGTCGGGATCGAACTCCGACGACGAGGCGCCCTCGAGGCCGGCCTCGTGGCGGGCGTACTCGATGACCATGCACTGGAGGCCGAGGCAGAGGCCGAGCACCGGGATCTTGTTCTCGCGAGCGAATCGCAGCGCGCCGAGCTTGCCCTCGATACCGCGCACGCCGAAACCGCCCGGAACGCAGATGCCGTCGAGGTGCGACAGCAGACGCGCCGCACCCTCGTCGGTCTCGCACTCGTCGGACGGGATCCACTCGATGTTGACCTTCGTCTGCTGGGCGAAGCCGCCCGCGCGCAGCGCTTCAGTGACCGAGAGGTAGGCGTCGGGCAGGTCGATGTACTTGCCGACGAGGCCGATGCGCACCTCGTGCTTCGGGTCGTGCACGGTGTCGAGCAGTTCGCTCCAGCCCGACCAGTCGACTCCGTCGGCCTTCAGGCCGAGGCTGTCGATGATGTACGAGTCGAGGCCCTGGTCGTGCAGCATCGTCGGGATGTCGTAGATGCTCGGCACGTCGACCGCGTTGACCACGGCGGACTCGTCGACGTCGCACATGAGCGCGATCTTGCGCTTGTTCGACTCTGTGACCGGGCGGTCGCTGCGCAGCACGAGCGCATCGGGCTGGATACCGATCGAGCGGAGGGTGGCGACGGAATGCTGCGTCGGCTTGGTCTTCTGCTCGCCCGAGGCGCCCATGAAGGGAACGAGCGAGACGTGAACGAAGAAGACGTTGTTGCGGCCGAGCTCGTGGCGCACCTGTCGTGCCGACTCGATGAACGGCTGCGACTCGATGTCGCCGACCGTTCCACCGATCTCGGTGATGATGACGTCGGGGCGCGGGTCTTCGCTCGCCTGCAGGCGCATGCGGCGCTTGATCTCGTCGGTGATGTGCGGGATGACCTGCACGGTGTCGCCCAGGTACTCGCCGCGGCGCTCCTTGGCGATGACGCTCGAGTAGATCTGGCCGGTCGTGACGTTCGCCGCCTGGCTCAGGTTGATGTCGAGGAAGCGCTCGTAGTGGCCGATGTCGAGGTCGGTCTCAGCGCCGTCGTCCGTCACGAACACCTCGCCGTGCTGGAACGGGTTCATCGTTCCCGGGTCGACGTTCAGATAGGGGTCGAGCTTCTGCATGACGACGCGGAGGCCGCGTGCCGTCAGAAGGTTGCCGAGACTGGCAGCTGTCAGGCCCTTGCCCAACGAAGAAACGACACCACCGGTCACGAAGATGTGCTTGGTAATGCCGTTTGAACGATCCGCGTCAATAATTTCCACCACGGGCTTCTATCCTATCAGGCTGGAGTGGGACGGGCTGCGACATCGAGCAGCTCGCGAGCGTGGGCGAGGGCGTTGTCGGAGTCGCTGAGACCCGACAGGAGTCGGGCCATCTCTCCGATGCGTGCATCGCCGGTCAGCTGCTGCACACTCGACTCGGTGACCGAGCCGTCGGTGCCCTTGACGACGCTCAGATGATTGCGGGCGAAGGCGGCGACCTGCGCGAGATGGGTCACGACGATGACCTGCGACGACTCGGCGAGTTTCGCGAGTCGACGACCGATCTCGATCGCGGCAGCACCGCCGACGCCCGCGTCGACCTCGTCGAAGACGAATGTCGGAACCGGGTCGGTCGCCGCGATGACGACTTCGAGCGCGAGCATGACTCGTGAGAGTTCGCCGCCGGACGCGCCGCGGCCGATGGGGCGAGGCTCAGCTCCCGGATGCGGGCTGAGGAGCAGCGTGACGGCGTCACCGCCGTGCGACGACGGCTCATCGAGCGGCTCGACGCGCACGGTCAGTCGGGCGTCGGGCATCGCGAGCGCCGTCAGCTCGTCGGTGACGCGGATCTCGAGCTCGACCGCTGCCGCCTCGCGGAGTGCGGTGACCCTCGCCCGCAGCTCACCGATCTGCTCGGTGTCCGAGGCGAGCAGTGCCTCGAGCTCGACCACGCGGTCGGCGTCGCCGTCGAGGTCGAGCAGGCGGAGGCCACCGTTCTCACGGAGTGCGAGCACATCGTCGAGCGACGTGCCGTGCTGCCGGATGAGCGCTGACAGCACCGCTCGACGCTCCTGTACGACCTCGAGCTCGCGCGCACCATCGGCGTCGAGGCCGGCGAGGTAGCCGGAGAGTTCGGTCGCCAGATCGGCCAGCAGGAAGCCGACGTTCGCCAGCCCGTCGTTGATCGGTGAAAGCACGGCGTCGTGCGCGACGGCGCGCTCGATCTGGCGGCGAGCGGTCTCGACGAGTGCGACGGCATCCATCGCGCCGTCGGCCGCCTCGCTCGAGAGCAGGTCATGCGCCTGCGCCGCCGCAGATCGGAGCTCTTCGAGATTCGAGAGACGCTCTGCACGCGCCTGGAGCTCATCGTCTTCGCCGGGCTGCGGATCGACCGCTTCGATCTCGTCGAGCGCGGAGCGCAGGTCACGCGCTTCCCGCGCACGCTGGTCGCGCGCGGTCGTCAGTCGTTCGAGCTCGTCCGCCGTCGCACGCCAGCGATCGAAGACGACGCGGTACTCGCCGAGCGCGCGTGCGAGATCGGGACCGGCGAAACGGTCGAGCGCGTCGCGCTGGGCCGTCGCCGAGCGCAGGCGAACCTGCTCGGACTGACCGTGCACGACGACGAGTTGTTCGCCGAGCTCGGCGAGAACACCGATCGGCGCGCTCCGTCCGCCGACGACGGCGCGACTGCGCCCCTCGGCGGACACCGAACGGCCGAGCAGAAGCTCAGGGCCGTCGAGTTGTCCGCCGGCTTCGACGACACGCTCGGCGACGGCACCGTCTTCGGCGACGATCCAGCGCCCTTCGACCCAGGCCTGCGGCTGGCCGGATCGCACCGCGCCGGCATCCGCTCGGGAGCCGAGAAGGAGGCCGAGGGCGGTGACGACCATGGTCTTACCCGCGCCGGTCTCGCCGGTGACCGCGGTGAAGCCGGGACCGAGCGGCAGCGTCGCATCGGCGATGACGCCGAGATCTCTGATCGAGAGTTCGTCAATCACGCGCGATCGGCCCTCGCCATCCTGCGACCGGAAGCTGGAACTTGTTCACGAGGCGATCGGTGAAGGGCGCTTCGTGAAGACGTGCGAGTCGCACCGGCACGTCGGAGCGCGTGACGACGACGCGCGCTCCCGGCGGAAGTTCGAAGAATCGGCGACCGTCACACCACAGCACCGCCGACGCGCCGGTGCGCGGGAGCACTTCGACCGCGAGCGACGAGTCGGGGCCGACGACGAGCGGCCGCGCGAAGAGCGCGTGGGCGCTCAGCGGAACCATGAGCAGTGCCTCGACACCGGGCCAGACCACGGGCCCTCCGGCCGAGAACGAGTAGGCCGTGGAGCCAGTCGGTGTCGACATGACGACTCCGTCGCAGCCGAAGCTCGAGAGCGGTCGACGGTCGACCTCGACGATGACCTCGAGCATGCGCTCGCGCTCCGCCTTCTCGACCGTCGCCTCGTTGAGGGCCCACGTCTCGAAGACCACTTCGCTGTCTCGCTTCACGCGTACGGCGAGCGTCATGCGTTCTTCGACGCGGTAGTCACCCGCGAGCGCACGTGCCACGGCGTCGGCCAGATCGTCGCGCTCGCTCTCGGCGAGGAAGCCGACATGGCCGAGGTTCACGCCGAGGAGCGGCGCCGTCGAGCCGCGCACCAATTCGGCGGCCTTCAGGATCGTTCCGTCGCCTCCGAGCACGATCGCCAGCTCGATGCCGTCGATGCCGTCACCGAGGCGCTCGACCGAACCGTCGAGGGTCGGGTCGAATGCGAGGACATCGTCCCACTCGTCACCGTCGATGACCGCGATAGCCCCGGCCTCGGACAACCGGTGGCACACCTCGGTCGTCGCCTCGAGCGATTCGCGGCGCCCGGTGTGCGAGACGACGAGGAACCGTCGAATGCTCACTCGATCACCCTCCCGTCACGGCCGGAATCCGCTTCGTCCATTCTGACGGATCACCGCCCTCGATCGCGCTGAACCGGACGAGATACTCGTGATTGCCGTGACTTCCGAGCAATGGGGAGGACGAGAGTCCGACCGTTCGAAGACCCAGGTCGTGCGCGGCCCAGAGCACGTTCATGACGGCGTCCTGTCGAAGCGATGCGTCACGGACGACTCCCTCGCGCACTCCCCCGCGGCCCACCTCGAACTGCGGCTTGATGAGCAGCACGAAGTCGGCGTCGTCGGTCGCGGTCTCCCGCAGTGCGGGAAGCACCGTGGTGAGAGAGATGAACGACAGATCGGCGGTCACGAGATCGGGTACGTCCCTCGAGCCGACGATCTCAGCGAGGGACGCTCGGGTGAGGTGCCGCACGTTGACGCCCTCGGCGACGACGAGACGGGGCTCGGAACGCAGCTCGGGGGCGAGCTGTCCGTGCCCGACGTCGACCGCGAAGACCGTGCGGGCGCCGCGCTCGAGGAGCACTTGGGAGAAGCCGCCGGTCGAGGCTCCGGCGTCGAGCGCGACACGACCGTCGACGACGACGTCGAACTCGTCGAGCGCCGCGATCAGCTTGTGCGCAGCCCTGCTCACGTAGTGGTCAGCGCCGGCGACTGTCACGACGGCGTCCGGAGCGACACGGATCGAAGCCTTGACGACGGGTCGACCGTCGATGCTCACGAGGCCGTCGGCGATGAGCGTCGCCGCGTGCGTCCGCGATCGAGCGAGACCGCGCGCGGCGAGAGCGGCGTCGAGTCGGAGGGAATCGTCGGAAGCAGGTGCCACGGGCTACACCGACCGCCCCGGCCCCGGAGTGCGGGCGTCGGTTCGAGCGGGATCGGCGTCTTCGAGTGCCGCACGCAGCTCGTCGTACACCTGCGTGTACGACGCCGCGCGCGCTTCGAGCGGCTGGTCTTCGATGAGGCGCATACGAGAGACGAGCTCGTTCTCGGCTCGGTCATCGGGGATGTCGCTCATCCCTTTACGTTACCCCGACAACGACCCGTCAGAGGTAGAGCGACTCGGGCACGATGAGGGCGTGGATGGGCGTGCCCGACTCCCAGATGAGCGTGCATGCGGCGCGCAGCAGGTCGGTCGCGTCATCGCCGGCCTTCACGATCTCGACGCGGTTGCCGCTGAGCTTGACGCGTGCACCACGCACCCGCACCTCATCGCGACGGCGCTCGATCTCGGGATACGGCTCGTCCAGCTCGCGCAGATCGCGAACGATGAAGGTCGGGCGCTCGTCGGGTTTGGCCGCGAGCAGCTGCTTCTCACGATCGATACCCGTCAGGACGGCGACGGATCGGATACCGGCACGATTGGCCCCGAGGATGTCGGTGTCGAGGCGATCACCGATCATGATCGCGTTCTCGGCGGCGAAGCGCTCTCGCGCGACGTCGAAGATGGGCGTCTCGGGCTTGCCGGCGACCTGCGGAAGGATGCCGACGGCCGTGTGGACGGCGGCGACGAGGGTGCCGTTGCCCGGAGCGATGCCCCGCGCGACGGGGATCGTCCAGTCGGTGTTCGTCGCGATCCATGGGATCCGCTCGCCCGCGGCATCCGGCGCGAGCGCGAACGCGGCCTCGGCCAGGTGCGCCCACCCGATCTCGGGCGTGAAGCCCTGGATGACGGCGGCGGGCGCGTCATCGGCGGAGCGCGTCGCGGTGTAGCCGTTGCGCTCGAGCTCGGTGGTGATGCCCTCGCCACCGATCACGAGCACGCGGGATCCGGCCGGGACGACCTCGGCCAAGAGCCTCATGGCGGCCTGAGGAGACGTCACCACATCGGCGGGCGCGACGTTCAGACCGAGCTCGCTCAGGTGTGCGGCGACCGAGGCGTCACTCCGCGACGCGTTGTTGGTGATGTAGCCGACGCGGCGGGACTCGCTCGCCCGGTTCAGCGCTTCGACGGCATGGGGAATCGCGTGGGGGCCCGCGTAGACGACGCCATCGAGATCCGTCAGGACCACGTCGACGCCCTCGAGCGGAGTAGGACCGGTCCGCTTAGCGCGCACCGGCGTCTCCCTTCGAGTCCGCCTCCGTGGCTGCGGCCTTGGCCTTTGTCACGCGCTTCGCCTTCGGCGCGGGCGCCTCCTCGACCTCGGCAGTCTCGACGGGTGCGGCCTTGGCCTTCGTCGCACGCTTCGCCTTCGGCGCCGGCGTTTCCTCGACGTCAGCAGTCTCGACGGGTGCGGCCTTAGCCTTCGTCACACGCTTCGCCTTCGGCGCGGGCGCTTCCTCGACGTCAGCAGTCTCGACGGGTGCGGCCTTAGCCTTCGTCACACGCTTCGCCTTCGGCGCCGGCGCTTCCTCGACCTCAGCAGTCTCAACGGGTGCGGCCTTAGCCTTCGTCACACGCTTCGCCTTCGGCGCCGGCGTTTCCTCGACCTCAGCAGTCTCGACGGCTACGGCCTTCGCCTTCGACACGCGCTTCGCCTTCGGCGCGGCGATCTTCTCCACCACCGGTTCGGCGACCGCATCGGCCGTGTCGGGCTCGGAAGACGCCTCCGCTTCGGCTTCCGCTTCCGCTTCCGCTTCCGCTTCCGCCAGGAGTTCCTCGAGCTCGTCCTCCGCCGAGACGGCGGCGACGGCCGCGGCATCCAACTCCTCGTCGACGACAGGAGCCGGCTCATCAGCAGCGAGCTCGGATTCGTCGGCGTCGATGTCGACGGCGATCGCCTCTCCATCCTCGGAGACGTCGTCAGCGGCATCCGTCGATTGCGCGATCTCATCGACGGGAACCTCGAGCTCGAAGATCTCGATCGTCTCGTCGTCGGCGAGATGCGCGTCGAGAGCCGCTTCCGCACGCTCAGCATGGCCGCGCCAAGCGCCGGCCTCGACGTTCAGCCCGAGCGCTTCGAGTACCTCGGCGTAGGCCGCGAACAGCGCGGGGCTGTAGGTGTACGCGACGTCGGCATCGAGCTGCGGGATCTCGAGCTCCGCACGCGCCATCTCCAGCTGATCGAGATCGAGGCGTGCGCCCGACATCGCGATCGCCAGTCCCACCTGCACCGACGGAGGCAGCGTCGAGCGATCGACCGATCGGCCGAGCTCGAGTGCGCGATCGGGTCGACCGATCCCGCGCTCACTATCGACCATGAGCGGAAGCTGCTCGTTACTGCCCGAGAGTCGCCGGTAGGTCCGCAGCTCGCGGAGTGCGAGCGTGAAGTCGCCCGTGGCGTATGCCGTGATCGCGAGCGTTTCGCGCACGACGCCGATGCGTCCGGCGCGACGCGCTGCAGCGAGAGCGTGCTCATGAGCGAGCTGAGGATCGTCGTCGAGAACCTCACCTGCCGCAACGAGGTGGCGGGCGACCCAGTCGGCGTTCTCCTTGCTGAGGGTCTTCAGTTCAGCGCGAGCTCCGCGATCGAGTTGCTTCGCCTCGATCGAATCATCGAGCCACGGATCGTCGTGACGGGGTGCCGAGTCGCTCGGGCGCTCATCACGCGCTCCACGATCGCGGTCACCGTAGGAACGCTGGCCATCGCGCTGCGGGCGGTCGCCGTACGGCTTACGGTCGTCACGCTGCGGACGATCACCGTAGGATCGCTGTCCGTCGCGCTGAGGACGGTCGCCATAGGGCTTCCGGTCGTCACGCTGGGGACGGTCGCCGTAGGGCTTGCGGTCGCCCGACGGACGTGCGCCGTCACGCTGCGGACGGTCACCGTAGGGCTTCCGATCATCACGCTGCGGACGGTCGCCGTAGGGCTTCCGGTCGTCGCGCTGCGGACGGTCCCCGTAGGATCGCTGGCCATCGCGCTGAGGACGGTCGCCGTAGGGCTTGCGGTCGTCTCGCTGGGTACGGTCGCCGTAGGGCTTCCGGTCGCCCGACGGACGTGCGCCGTCACGCTGCGGGCGGTCACCGTACGGCTTCCGGTCGTCACGCTGCGGACGATCACCATAGGAACGCTGTCCATCACGCTGCGGACGGTCACCGTACGGCTTCCGATCATCGCGCTGCGGGCGATCCCCGTAGGAACGCTGTCCATCACGCTGCGGGCGATCGCCGTAGGAACGCTGTCCATCACGCTGCGGACGGTCACCATACGGCTTCCGATCGTCACGCTGGGGACGGTCGCCATACGGCTTGCGGTCGCCCGACGGGCGTGCGCCGTCACGCTGCGGACGGTCGCCGTAGGGCTTCCGATCGTCACGCTGCGGACGGTCACCGTAGGGACGCTGACCGTCGCGCTGAGGCCGGTCGCCATAGGGCTTCCGATCATCGCGCTGCGGACGATCACCGTACGGCTTACGGTCGCCCGAAGTGCGCTGGCCATCGCGCTGCGGTCGGTCGCCGTAGGGCTTCCGATCGTCTCGCTGCGGACGGTCACCGTAGGAACGCTGACCATCGCGCTGCGGGCGGTTGCCATACGGCTTCCGATCATCGCGCTGCGGACGGTCACCGTAGGAACGCTGACCATCGCGCTGCGGTCGCTCGCCGTAGGGCTTCCGATCGTCTCGCTGAGGCCGATCGGACGAGCTTCGTCGCTCGTCACCGTACCGGCCGCGGTCATTCGAGCGAGGCGCACCCCGCTCGGTTCGCCGCTCGTCGCGGTTGCCGTTGGAGTTGTCGTTCTCGCTCACTGTTTTCCTGTCGTTGACTACGTGGAACTGTAGTGCGTGGTGTTAAAGCATGATGGCCACCCCGGTGTGGGGTGGCCATCATGTAATGGTTGTCCGGCGGTGTCCTACTCTCCCACAGGGTCCCCCCTGCAGTACCATCGGCGCTGCGAGTCTTAGCTTCCGGGTTCGGAATGTGTCCGGGCGTTTCCCTCGCGCTATGGCCGCCGAAACTCTCTCGACCAACACCCCGGTGAGGGGTGTGGGTAGGGCGTTTCACGAAACATATGTTGTGTTGTGTGTTGCCCGACCGTATGTCGGGAACCACAGAGTGGACGCGAGCAGATCTTCTGCCACCTCATACGGCCTTTACATGAATGTGTTCAAACGTATGGGTGTAGTGATTGTCAAGTTATCGGCTTATTAGTACCGGTCAGCTTCACGAGTCTTTCGTCCTCGCTTCCACATCCGGCCTATCAACCCAGTCGTCTGGCTGGGAGCCTCTCCCCCGAAGGGATGGAAATCTCATCTTGAGGCCGGCTTCCCGCTTAGATGCTTTCAGCGGTTATCCATCCCGAACGTAGCTAACCAGCGGTGCTCCTGGCGGAACAACTGGCACACCAGAGGTTCGTCCAACCCGGTCCTCTCGTACTAGGGTCAGATCCTCTCAAATTTCCTGCGCGCGCAGCGGATAGGGACCGAACTGTCTCACGACGTTCTAAACCCAGCTCGCGTACCGCTTTAATGGGCGAACAGCCCAACCCTTGGGACCTACTCCAGCCCCAGGATGCGACGAGCCGACATCGAGGTGCCAAACCATGCCGTCGATATGGACTCTTGGGCAAGATCAGCCTGTTATCCCCGAGGTACCTTTTATCCGTTGAGCGACAGCGCTTCCACAAGCCACTGCCGGATCACTAGTCCCGACTTTCGTCCCTGCTCGACCTGTCAGTCTCACAGTCAAGCTCCCTTGTGCACTTACACTCGCCACCTGATTGCCAACCAGGTTGAGGGAACCTTTGGGCGCCTCCGTTACTTTTTGGGAGGCAACCGCCCCAGTTAAACTACCCACCAGGCACTGTCCCTGAACCGGATCACGGTTCGAAGTTAGATATCCAGAGTGACCAGAGTGGTATTTCAACAATGACTCCACGAACACTAGCGTGCCCGCTTCACAGTCTCCCACCTATCCTACACAAGCCACACCGAACACCAATACCAAGCTGTAGTAAAGGTCACGGGGTCTTTCCGTCCTGCTGCGCGTAACGAGCATCTTTACTCGTAGTGCAATTTCGCCGAGTTCGCGGTTGAGACAGCTGGGAAGTCGTTACGCCATTCGTGCAGGTCGGAACTTACCCGACAAGGAATTTCGCTACCTTAGGATGGTTATAGTTACCACCGCCGTTTACTGGGGCTTAAATTCTCAGCTTCGCCTTGCGGCTAACCGGTCCTCTTAACCTTCCAGCACCGGGCAGGCGTCAGTCCGTATACATCGTCTTGCGACTTAGCACGGACCTGTGTTTTTAGTAAACAGTCGCTTCCCACTGGTCTCTGCGGCCATCGAACGCTTTCGGAGCAAGTCCTAATACGCCTCAGGCCCCCCTTCTCCCGAAGTTACGGGGGCATTTTGCCGAGTTCCTTAACCACGATTCTCTCGATCTCCTTAGTATTCTCTACCTGACCACCTGAGTCGGTTTGGGGTACGGGCGGCTAGAACCTCGCGTCGATGCTTTTCTTGGCAGCTGAGGATCACCGACTTCGACTTGCGTCTCCCCATCACGTCTCAGCCTTATATGAGAGACGGATTTGCCTATCTCTCGGCCTACACGCTTGGACCGGGTCTACCATCGCCCGGCTTCGGCTACCTTCCTGCGTCACACCTGTTAATACGCTAACCGCACCAGAACGGGGTCCCACGCTCCACCCCCGATGCACTCCCGAAGGAGCACGGTGGGGGTTTCGGATGGTTAGCACTACTGGATTAGCTTGGGCGGTTCTTCGCCGGTACGGGAATATCAACCCGTTGTCCATCGACTACGCCTGTCGGCCTCGCCTTAGGTCCCGACTTACCCAGGGAAGATTAGCTTGACCCTGGAACCCTTGGTCTTCCGGAGGACGGGTTTCTCACCCGTCTTTCGCTACTCATGCCTGCATTCTCACTCGTGTAGCCTCCACGGCTGGTTTACACCGCCGCTTCGCTGGCCACACGACGCTCTCCTACCCATCAACACGACTGAACCAACACCACAAGGGTGCGGCTGATCTATAGCGTCAATGCCACGACTTCGGTGGCGTGCTTGAGCCCCGTTACATTGTCGGCGCGGAATCACTTGACCAGTGAGCTATTACGCACTCTTTCAAGGGTGGCTGCTTCTAAGCCAACCTCCTGGTTGTCTGTGCAACTCCACATCCTTTCCCACTTAGCACGCGCTTAGGGACCTTAGTCGGTGGTCTGGGTTGTTTCCCTCTCGACGATGAAGCTTATCCCCCACCGTCTCACTGCTGCGCTCTCACTTACCGGCATTCGGAGTTTGGCTAACGTCAGTAACCTTTTGGGGCCCATCGGCTATCCAGTAGCTCTACCTCCGGCAAGAAACACGCAACGCTGCACCTAAATGCATTTCGGAGAGAACCAGCTATCACGAAGTTTGATTGGCCTTTCACCCCTATCCACAGCTCATCCCCTCCATTTTCAACTGAAGTGGGTTCGGTCCTCCACGACGTCTTACCGTCGCTTCAACCTGGCCATGGATAGATCACTTCGCTTCGGGTCTAGGACATGCGACTGAATCGCCCTATTCAGACTCGCTTTCGCTACGGCTGCCCCTCACGGGTTAACCTCGCCACATATCACTAACTCGCAGGCTCATTCTTCAAAAGGCACGCTGTCACCCCAACAAGGAGGCTCCAACGGTTTGTAAGCAGACGGTTTCAGGTACTATTTCACTCCCCTCCCGGGGTACTTTTCACCTTTCCCTCACGGTACTTGTCCGCTATCGGTCATCTGGGAGTATTTAGGCTTATCAGGTGGTCCTGACAGATTCACACGGGATTTCTCGGGCCCCGTGCTACTTGGGATACTTCCCCAGCCGGCCACGCATTTCGACTACCGGACTCACACCGTCTCTGGTCAGGCTTTCAATCCTGTTCGTCTATACGCAACACGTCACTGTCGATGTGCGGCAGCACATCACGGAAAGTCCCACAACCCCGAACCTGCAACCCCTGCCGGGTATCACACAGGCACGGTTTAGCCTGATCCGCGTTCGCTCGCCACTACTAACGGAATCACTATTGTTTTCTCTTCCTGTGGGTACTGAGATGTTTCACTTCCCCACGTTCCCTCTACCCGCCCTATATATTCAGGCGGGAGTCACCAGGTCACCCAAAGGGCCTGGCGGGGTTTCCCCATTCGGAAATCCTCGGATCACAGCTCGTTTATCAACTCCCCGAGGCTTATCGCAGATTACGACGTCCTTCTTCGGCTCCAGATGCCAAGGCATCCACCGTCTGCTCTTAGAAACTTGAAATCACATGAGTTCGATCGAATTCGTTGCAACACCCAAAGGGTGCTGCGAAATTGACCAATGATTAGTCGAACACCACCCAGAAGGTGATGTCCTAAAAATCTTTGTGACCCAACACACGAATGTGTTGAATCTAAGATGCTCGCGTCCACTATGTAGTTCTCAAAATACGGTCGGAACCCCCACCCCCAGCAGCCACAGCCACCTTCAGCAGAGATCCGAGAGATCCCGCCACACCCCCACCACACCAGTAGCCCCCCTTACGGGAAACCACCACCGTGACGGTGATGTTGTCCGGTCCCTCAGGACCCAACAGCGTGCATGTACCCCCACTCACCACCCCCACCTTTCCAACCAACCCAAGGGCCGGCGTACTCAACAGAAGCAATTCACGAAAGCACCTATGTCAATGTTCCACCCATGAGCAACCAGCACGACTCAGAGCAAACCCAACGGTCTGATGATCGTGATCTGGCGCACTGCGAAACCCCCCGAAGAGGATTCCGAGTTGCTCCTTAGAAAGGAGGTGATCCAGCCGCACCTTCCGGTACGGCTACCTTGTTACGACTTAGTCCTAATCACCGATCCCACCTTCGACAGCTCCCTCCTTACGGTTAGGCCACTGGCTTCGGGTGTTACCGACTTTCATGACTTGACG
The DNA here is from genome assembly GCF_013407835.1 of Agromyces atrinae. Lineage (NCBI taxonomy): Bacteria > Bacillati > Actinomycetota > Actinomycetes > Micrococcales > Microbacteriaceae > Agromyces > Agromyces atrinae. Next base: position 978,651 of record NZ_JACCBI010000001.1, read on the forward strand.
GGCGGTGTGTACAAGGCCCGGGAACGTATTCACCGCAGCGTTGCTGATCTGCGATTACTAGCGACTCCGACTTCATGAGGTCGAGTTGCAGACCTCAATCCGAACTGAGACCGGCTTTTTGGGATTCGCTCCGCCTTACGACATCGCAGCCCTTTGTACCGGCCATTGTAGCATGCGTGAAGCCCAAGACATAAGGGGCATGATGATTTGACGTCATCCCCACCTTCCTCCGAGTTGACCCCGGCAGTCTCATATGAGTTCCCACCATTACGTGCTGGCAACATACGACGAGGGTTGCGCTCGTTGCGGGACTTAACCCAACATCTCACGACACGAGCTGACGACAACCATGCACCACCTGCATACGAGTGTCCAAAGAGTTCCTCATTTCTGAGGCGTTCTCGTACATGTCAAGCCTTGGTAAGGTTCTTCGCGTTGCATCGAATTAATCCGCATGCTCCGCCGCTTGTGCGGGCCCCCGTCAATTCCTTTGAGTTTTAGCCTTGCGGCCGTACTCCCCAGGCGGGGCGCTTAATGCGTTAGCTACGACACGGAAACCGTGGAAAGGTCCCCACATCTAGCGCCCAACGTTTACGGCGTGGACTACCAGGGTATCTAATCCTGTTCGCTCCCCACGCTTTCGCTCCTCAGCGTCAGTTACGGCCCAGAGAACTGCCTTCGCCATCGGTGTTCCTCCTGATATCTGCGCATTCCACCGCTACACCAGGAATTCCATTCTCCCCTACCGCACTCCAGTCTGCCCGTACCCACTGCACGCCCGAGGTTGAGCCTCGGGATTTCACAGCAGACGCGACAAACCGCCTACGAGCTCTTTACGCCCAATAATTCCGGACAACGCTTGCACCCTACGTATTACCGCGGCTGCTGGCACGTAGTTAGCCGGTGCTTTTTCTGCAAGTACCGTCACCCGAAGGCTTCTTCCTTACTAAAAGAGGTTTACAACCCGAAGGCCGTCATCCCCCACGCGGCGTTGCTGCATCAGGCTTGCGCCCATTGTGCAATATTCCCCACTGCTGCCTCCCGTAGGAGTCTGGGCCGTGTCTCAGTCCCAGTGTGGCCGGTCACCCTCTCAGGCCGGCTACCCGTCGACGCCTTGGTGAGCCATTACCTCACCAACAAGCTGATAGGCCGCGAGTCCATCCCAGACCGAAAAACTTTCCACCAAGAATCATGCGATCCAAGGTCATATCCGGTATTAGCTACAGTTTCCCGCAGTTATCCCAGAGTCCAGGGCAGGTTACTCACGTGTTACTCACCCGTTCGCCACTAATCCAAAGAGCAAGCTCTCCTTCATCGTTCGACTTGCATGTGTTAAGCACGCCGCCAGCGTTCGTCCTGAGCCAGGATCAAACTCTCCAAAAAAAATTGTTTGATACTAGCTGAACAAACAACCAACATTGCTGGCTGTCCGTATCAATCTCAAAGAAACCACCACATCACCCCAAACGAGGCAATGCCGAGGTATAAATTTGGCATTGAACATAGTGCACGCTGTTGAGTTCTCAAGGAACGGACGCTCTCGGTTCTCACCCCTTATATAAGGAGTGGTCTCACGAGGCTTTTCTCGTTCCGCCCGATCTTCTCCACGAGTGGAATAAGACCCGACGTCATCAAGCTCGACCCAAGATGTGATCTTGTTTCTGAGGCTTGGATTGTCCCGCTTGAGGCCGAGAAGCTCTTCCGCTTCCCGCACCTTTGGGGCGACGAGTGATTACATTACGGGGATTCCAGGGGTGCCGCAAATCACCCCTGCATCCCGGGCGTGTCGCGGGTCACTTCCGCGGAATTCCGGGGTTCTCTGTCATCTGAGCGATGCTCAGATCGCTCACGCGTCAGCGCAACGATGCCGACGGCGCACGAGAGAACCACCGCACCGAGAGCGACCAGTCCCCCGTCGACGACGAAACCGGCACTCGACACCACGACCAGAGGGCCGGCGACGACGGCGATCCCGAGGGCGCGGCCGAGACTCGCCCCGATTCGAGTTCGCGCATCCCGCCCGCGCACGACGAAGACGACGAACAGCACGAGTGCGATGACGACGATGATCGTGCTCGCGAGCAGGGCGATCGGGGCGCGATCCGTCCCGAAGCATTCCGGCGGGGCCGGGTAGACGGTCGGACACAGCGATCGCATCGGCGCGAGCGCCCAGCAGGCGACGACCGCGACCGCAGCGAGGCAGAGCACGACGGCGATTCGCGCAGCGTCAGACTTCGACGGACCCGCCGTGTGCATCATCGCCGCGCTCCCCCGCCCGTCACATCCGACCATAGTCAGACGCGAGGGCAGCGGTGCGGGTCAGACGACGAAGACGCCGGCGAGGGTCTTCTTGCCGCGACGGAGCACGGCCATGCCGCTCGCCAGCGATCGACCTTCGATCGTGGCATCGGCGTCGTCGACCTTGACGTTGTTAACGTAGACACCGCCCTGCGAGATCGCCCGCCTCGCCTCACTGAGACTCTGCGTGAGACCGGTGTCGGCGAGGAGGTGCGCGATCGATGCATCGATCGATGTCGTCGTGTTCGGCAGCTCGCGGAGAGCAGCTTCGAGGGTCGCAGCGTCGAGCACGTCGAGATCGCCGTTGCCGAACAGCGCCTGAGAAGCGTGGATGACGGCATCCGTCGCCTCGTCGCCATGCACGATGCGGGTGACCTCGCGAGCGAGGGTGCGCTGCGCCTCACGCCGGAAGGGCTCGGCTTCGACGAGCGACTGGAGTTGCTCGATCTCCGCGCGGCTCAGGAAGGTGAAGATCTTCAGGCGCTCGACGACATCGGCGTCGTCGGTGTTGAGCCAGAACTGGTAGAAGCGGTACGGGCTGCACATCTCGGCGTCGAGCCAGATCGCATTGCCCTCGCTCTTGCCGAACTTGGTGCCGTCACTGTTCGTGATGAGGGGCGTGCCGATGGCGTGCACGCCCTCGCCCTCGACCCGTCGGATGAGGTCCGTTCCGCTCGTGAGGTTTCCCCACTGATCGCTGCCTCCGGTCTGCAGCACGCATCCGTACTGACGGAAGAGCTCGAGGAAGTCGAGGCCCTGAAGGATCTGGTAGCTGAACTCCGTGTAGCTGATGCCCGCGTCCGAATTGAGCCGGGCTGCGACGGCGTCCTTCTTGAGCATGGTGCCGACGCGATAGTGCTTGCCGATCTCTCGGAGGAAGTCGATGGCCGACAGCGGCGCCGTCCAGTCGAGGTTGTTGACGAGCGTGACGCCGTTCTCGCCGTCATCCGAGAGGAATCGGGAGACCTGCCCCTGGAGGTATCCGACCCACTCGGCGACGGTCTCCTTGGTGTTCAGCGTGCGCTCGGCCGACGGCCGCGGGTCACCCACAAGTCCTGTCGAGCCCCCGACGAGACCCAGCGGGCGGTGCCCCGCGAGCTGGAGGCGGCGCATGAGCAGCAGTTGCACGAGGTTGCCCAGGTGGAGACTCGGCGCCGTGGGATCGAACCCGCAGTAGTACGTGATCGATCCGCCCGCGAGCAGCTCCTTCAGCTCGGTCTCGTTCGTCGAGACGTGAACGAGGCCACGCCAAACGATCTCCTCCCACACGTCGGGGAAGGAAGGATCGTTCTTCTGGGCGTCGAGGATCGCAGACACGCCTGTCAGTGTATCGCCGCACACGACGCGCCTCCGCCACGATGAGGTATAGAGGCTTATGTTTGCGGATATAACCCTGTATGCTTATGTGAACCGATATAAGCCTCCACGTTGAGGAGGGACGCATCATGTTCGTCATCACCGCCGACCAGATCGACAGCCGCACGACCCCCGACAGGGTCGGGCCGGCACGCACCGATCTGAACGATCGGTACCGCGACCGGCTCGCACTCGCCGCCGACCGCAATGCCGGCGACGAGCTGCAGATACTGACCGCCGATGCCGGCACCGCGCTCGAGATCGTGCTCGAACTCACCCGCACGGACGCGTGGAGCGTCGGGCTCGGCGTGGGCGCCGTGCGACGCCCGCTTCCCGACGACGTCAGAGAGGCGACCGGCGACGCGTTCTTCGCCGCGCGGCTCGGTGTCGACCGCGCCAAGCGCAAACTGACACGGTTCGCCATCGGAGTCCTCGCGGGTTCGCGATCGGCGGTCGCGACGAGCGACGCCGAGGCGCTCGTTGATCTCCTCCTCGCACTACGGCAACGACGGAGTGCCGCCGGGTGGGAGCTCTACGACCTGCTGCGTTCGGGGCTCCCCCAGTCGGATGCCGCGACCGAACTCGCCATCAGCCAGCCCGCCGTCAGTTCACGGGCGCGAGCAGCGAACCTCAGGATCGAAGCGGATGCCGAACCCGCACTCTGTAGGCTGCTGGAGAGCCTCGACCGCGAGGCGTCGACGAGCGAGGAGGACCGATGATCGCACCCGTCGAGCTGGCCCCCGTGCTCAGCTGGATCGTGCTCGTCATCGCGGTGTCCGCGAGCGCGACCATCGCCGTCTTCTCGTTCTACCGGCCCAACCGAGCACTGACGTGGATCTCTGCCGTCCTGCTCGGAGCCTCTCTTCTCGTGGCCGCACTGGTACCCGAGGCCCCGCCCGCGAGCATCACCGTCTACCTCTCGCTCGCCTCGCTGGCGATCGCCATCTTCGGCGGCGGGCCTGCGGCCGTCCTGGCTCTCGACCTCGCCATGCGCGGGAGCGTCCAAGCCGGTGCGCACGGCGGCATCCTCGTCATGCCCGCCTCGACGGCGCCCGGCGTCCTCCCCGAACGTCGAGAGGTCCTCCGAGGCGGCACGACGATCGGCATCCTCGAGCGCATCGCCACAGCGGGTGCCATCCTGCTCGGCTTCCCCGAGGCCCTCGCCATCGTCGTGGCCGTCAAGGGCGTCGGCCGCTTCACCGAACTCGAAGCGGCCGAGTCCCGCGAACGCTTCATCATCGGTACGCTCGCGAGCCTCATCTGGGCGTGCGCCGCAGCGATCCTCGTGAGGCTCGCGAGTTCCTGAACGACCACGCCCCGACACCACCGGAATGCGAAGGAGCACGATGGACATCGGCATGATGCTCGACTACTCAGGCGGCTTCCGCGAGGCCGTCGCCGAAGTGCGCGAGCTCGAGAACGCGGGGCTCGACGTCATCGTCGTTCCCGAGGCCTACTCGTTCGACGCGGTGAGCCAGCTCGGCTATCTCGCCGCTGCGACGGAACGCATCCGCCTCGCGAGCGGGATCCTCCAGATCTACACGCGGACCCCGACGCTCACCGCGATGACCGCCGCGGGACTCGACTACGTCTCGGACGGCCGATTCATCCTCGGCATCGGCGCATCCGGCCCGCAGGTCATCGAAGGCTTCCACGGAGTGCGGTACGACGCTCCGCTCGGGCGCATCCGCGAGATCGTCGAGATCTGCCGGTCGGTCTGGCTCCGCGAGCGTCTCGAGCACGACGGGCGCCACTATCGCATCCCGCTTCCCGCCGACGAGGGCACGGGGCTCGGCAAGCCGCTCAAGCTCATCAACCAGCCTGTACGTGATCGAATCCCCATCGTCATTGCCGCTCTCGGTCCGCAGAGCGTCGCACAGACCGCCGAGATCGCCGAGGGATGGCAGCCGCACCTGTTCCACCCCGAACGAGCCGCGCGCGTGTGGGGCGATTCGCTCGCGAAGGGCCGAGCGAAGCGATCCCCCGAACTCGGCCCGCTCGAGATCGTCGCGAGCCCCGCCCTCGCGATCGGCGAGGACGCCGATGCGTTCCTGCCCCTCATCAAGCCGCACCTCGCGCTCTACATCGGCGGTATGGGCGCGCGGGGCAAGAACTTCTACAACGATCTCGTGGCCGGCTACGGCTATGAGGCCGAAGCCGCCCTCATCCAGGACCTCTATCTCGACGGGCGGAAGGACGAGGCCGCGGCCGCCGTTCCCGACGAGCTCGCGCGCGAGCTCTCGCTCATCGGACCGGCCGGGTACGTCGCCGAGCGCATCGCGGCGTTCAGGGAGGCCGGGGTGACGACGCTCACGGTCGCTCCCCTCGCTCGCACGAGTGCCGACCGCATCCAGCAGATCAGCGAGCTGCGCGTACTCGCCGGTTGAAATCAGCCGAGGGCGCGCGGGTGACGCTTGTACGGTGACACCCCGGCGTCCCCGGGAATCCAGAATCGCCAGGGATAGTCGCCGCCGCCGCCCGCTCCGCTCACTCCCGTGCGCGGTCCCGACTCGAACGTCACCGTCTCGGCCGGCAGCGTGAGCGAGAACGGCGACGACAGCAGATCTGCGCCGTCGGCCGCGAGAGGAACTCCGAGAGCGAGACCGAGTCGCGCCGGACCGCGGGCCAGGTCGCGATCGATGGATGCCGTCGGGCGACGCTCTCGAGCGAGTTCGAGCCCCGCGACGACCGTGCCTCCGCGCAGCAGGACGGCACCCGCCTCACCGCTCGAGTGCGCGACGACATTGAGGCAGACATGCATACCGTACGTGAAGTACGCGTACAGGTGCCCCGGCTCGGCGAACATCGTCGCCGTGCGCGGCGTCGGGCCGCGATGGGCGTGCGAACCCGGGTCTCGGCCGACTCCGCGATACGCCTCGACCTCGCTCAGACGGATCGAGACGGTCCCGGCGTCCGTGACGTGCGTCAGTGTCGCGCCGAGGAGCCTCGGCGCGACACTGACGGGATCGTCTCGGAAGACGGAGCGATCGATCAGACGCGCCGTTCGGGGAGCGCGGCCGACAGGAGCCGGATCCGCGCGGTGAGAGCGGTGAACTGATCGGCGACGCGCGCGGGAGCGGTGCCCCCGAGCCCATCACGGCTCGCGACCGAGCCCTCGATCGTGAGCACGTCGCGCACGGACGGTTCGAGCAGCGGCGAGACCGCAGCGAGCTCGTCGTCGGAGAGGCCGGCGAGGTCGACGCCGCGTTCCTCCGCCGCACGCACGAGCGCTCCCGTGATCTCGTGCGCATCACGGAACGGCACATGGCGCTTCACGAGCCACTCGGCGACATCGGTCGCGAGCGAGAATCCCTGCGGTGCGAGCTCGGCCATGCGCTCCGTGTGGAACGTGAGCGTCGAGACCATGCCCGTGAAGGCGGGAAGCAGGACTTCGAGAGTCTCGACCGAGTCGAAGACCGGCTCCTTGTCCTCCTGCAGGTCGCGGTTGTACGCGAGCGGCAGACCCTTCAGCGTCGTGAGCAGGCCCGTGAGGTTGCCGATGAGACGACCCGACTTCCCGCGCGCGAGCTCGGCGATATCGGGGTTCTTCTTCTGCGGCATGATCGACGAACCCGTCGAGTAGCCGTCGTGCAGCGTGACGAAGGCGAACTCGCGCGTGTTCCAGAGGATGATCTCCTCCGAGATGCGCGACAGGTCGACCCCGATCTGCGCGGTGATGAATGCGAACTCCGCGACGACGTCGCGGCTCGCCGTGCCGTCGATCGAGTTCTCGACGACGCCGCCGAGCCCGAGGTCGTGCGCGACCGATGCGGCGTCGAGGCCGAGGGTCGAACCCGCGAGCGCGCCCGAGCCGTACGGCGAGACGTTCGCGCGCTTGTCCCAGTCGGCGATGCGTTCCAGGTCGCGCGAGAGCGCCCACGCGTGCGCGAGCAGGTGGTGCGCGAGGAGCACCGGCTGTGCGTGCTGCAGGTGCGTGCGACCCGGGAGGATCGCCTCGCGATGTGCGTCGGCCTGAGCCGCGAGCGCATCGATGAGGTGCACGAGCTGCGTGCCGATGACGGCCGCGTGGTCGCGCAGGTACAGACGCACGAGCGTCGCGATCTGGTCGTTGCGGCTGCGCCCCGCACGGAGTTTACCGCCGAGCTCGGGACCGACGACCTCGATGAGCGCGGCCTCGAGCGCTCCGTGAACGTCTTCATCGGCATCCGTCGGCAGGAGCGTACCCGACGCGACGTCGGCCTCGAGACGATCGAGACCCGCGATCATGCGGGCGAGCTCATCGGCATCGAGGTAGCCCGCGGCCGAGAGCGCACGGGCGTGCGCGCGTGAACCCGCGAGGTCGTAGGGAGCCAGCTGCCAGTCGAAGTGCGTCGACCGGCTGAGAGCCTGGAGTTCGGGCGAGGGCCCGGAGGCGAATCGTGCGCCCCACAGCGAGCCTTCGTTCGTCTGACCGCTCATGCGCCGACTCCGTTCTTCGCGAGGAGCCAGACGAGAAGAGCCTTCTGCGCGTGCAGACGGTTCTCCGCCTCGTCCCAGATGACGCTCTGCTTGCCGTCGATGACCTCGGCGGTGACCTCGTAGCCACGGTCGGCGGGCAGGCAGTGCAGGAAGATCGCGTCGTCCTTCGCGTGCGCCAGCAGAGCGTCGTCGACACGGTAGGCGCCGAAGGTCGCGACGCGGTGGGCCTTCTCGTCCTCCTTGCCCATCGACACCCACGTGTCGGTGACGACGACGTCGGCCCCGGCGACGGCGGCGACGGGATCCGTGTGGATCGAGACCGATCCACCCGTCGTCGCCGCGATGGCCTCGGCGTCGGCGACGACGCTCGCGGCGGGTGAGAACTCCTGGGGCGAACCGACACGCACGTGCATGCCGGCCGTGGCGCTCGCGAGCACGTAGGACTGCGCCATGTTGCTCGCGCCATCGCCGAGGAAGGCGACCGTGAGGCCGGTGAGGGTTCCCTTGTGCTCGCGGATCGTCAGCAGGTCGGCGAGGAGCTGGCACGGGTGGAAGTCGTCGGAGAGCGCGTTGACGACGGGAACCGTCGTGCCGCGGGCCATCTCTTCGAGACCGGCCTGCCCGTACGTGCGCCAGACGATCGCCGAGACCATGCGCTCGAGCACGCGAGCCGTGTCGCTCGGGGTCTCCTTGCCGCCGAGCTGGCTGTTGGCGGTCGAGATGATGAGCGGGCTGCCGCCGAGGTCGGCGATGCCGACCGCGAAGGAGACCCGCGTGCGCGTCGATGACTTGTCGAAGATGACGGCGACCGTCTGCGGTCCGGCGAGCGGGGTGCGCGACCAGCGGTCGGCCTTCAGCTGCTCGGCGAGATCGAGGATCTCGGTCTGCTCGACGGTCGTGATGTCGTCATCCCGAAGGAAGTGGCGGGTCATGCGTTCTCCAGAGTGGTCGTGTCTGATGCGTCGAGTCGAGCGAGAGCGGCGCGGAACTTCTCGCCGAACTCGGTCACCTCGGCGTCTCCGATGATGAGGGGCGGGGCGAGACGGATGCTCGCGTCGTTCGCCGCGTTGATGATGAGGCCCTCGGCGAGAGCAGCCGTCGCCAGCTCGCCCGCACGCGGTTCGGTGAGCCCGATGCCGATGAGCAGGCCGTGCCCGCGGACCTCGGCGATGAGGGGCGAGTCGATGCTCGAGATGAGCGCGCGCACCTCGTCACCGCGGATACGCGCGTTCTCGACGAGCCCCGCGCCCTCGATCTCGCCGAGGACGGCGTTCGCCACGGCCGTCGCGAGCGGGTTGCCGCCGAACGTCGAGCCGTGCTGGCCCTTCGAGTAGAGGTCGGATGCCGCGCCGACGGTGACAAGCGCGCCGATCGGGAAGCCGCCGCCGATGCCCTTCGCGAGGGTCACGGCATCGGGCAGGATTCCGGCGCGCTGGAACTCGAACCACTCCCCCGTGCGGCCGGCACCGGTCTGGATCTCATCGATGATGAGCAAGGCGCCGTGTGCTCGCGTGAGCTCACGTGCACGGGCGAGGAAACCCTCGGGAAGATCGACGACGCCCGCCTCGCCCTGGATGGGCTCGAGGAAGAGCGCGGCGACCGAATCGTCGATCGCGTGCTCAAGCGCCTCGATCGTGGCGGGGATGTGCTCGACGCCTCCCGGCACGGGCTCGAAGGGAGCACGCATGTGCGGCTTGCCCGTGAGAGCCAGGCTGCCCATCGTGCGCCCGTGGAACGCGTCGACGAGGGCGAGGATGCGGGTGCGCGAACCGTTGGTGTTGTTGAGACGGGCGAGCTTGAACGCCGCCTCGTTGGCCTCGGCGCCCGAGTTGCCGAACCACACCCGGCCGCCGTCGCCCGCACCCGTCAGCCGCACGAGGCGGTCGGCGAGTTCGAGCTGGGGCGGTGTCGAGAAGTAGTTCGAGACGTGCGCGAGCTTTCCGGCCTGCGTCGTCACGGCCTCGACGAACACCGGGTGGGCGTGACCCAGGGCGTTGACGGCGATACCGCCGAGGAAGTCGAGGTACTCGTTGCCGTCGGAGTCTCGCACGCGGCATCCCTCACCGGAGACGAGTTGGGCGAGCGGATGACCGATGGAGCGCATGATCACGCGGTCGAAGTCGGCGTGCCAGTTCATGCGTTTCCTCCTGCCGGCACGACCTCGGTGCCGATGCCGCTCTGCGTGAAGATCTCGAGCAGGATCGAGTGCGGAACACGGCCGTCGATGATCGCCGCCTTCGACACGCCGCCCTCGACGGCCTCGAGGCACGCCGTCATCTTGGGGATCATGCCCGACTCGAGCTGCGGGAGCAGTTCGATGAGCTCGGGAACTTCGATGACCGATACGAGCGATTCGCGGTTCGGCCAGTCGCTGTAGAGTCCGGCGACGTCAGTGAGGATGACGAGCTTCGCCGCACCGAGCGCGATCGCGAGCGAAGCCGCGGCCGAATCGGCGTTGACGTTGAGCGACTGACCCGCGACGTCGGAGTCGGGTGCGATCGATGAGATGACCGGGATGCGCCCCGCATCGAGCAGAGCGTGCACACCGGCGGGGTCGACCGAGACGACGTCGCCGACGAGCCCGAGGTCGACCTCGACGCCGTCGACGATCGCGCCGCGCTTCCGGCCGCGGAAGAGGCCCGCGTCCTCGCCCGACAGACCGGCCGCGAGGGGGCCGTGCTCATTGATGAGCGAGACGAGCTCGCGGTTGACTTGCCCCGTGAGCACCATACGCACGACGTCCATCGCCTCGGGCGTCGTCACACGGTAGCCGCCGCGGAACTCGCTCTCGATGCCGAGGCGCTCGAGCATCGACGAGATCTGCGGGCCGCCGCCGTGCACGATGACCGGGCGGATGCCGGCGTAGTGCAGGTAGACCATGTCTTCGGCGAAACTGCGCTGCAGCTCCTCGCTGACCATGGCGTTGCCGCCGAACTTCACGACGACGGTCTCGCCGTGGAAGCGCTTGAGCCACGGAAGGGCTTCGATGAGTGTTCCGGCCTTCGCCGCTGCGTCATTCATGTCGCGCTCCCCTCTCAACTCGAGTACGCACTGTTCTCATGCACGTAGTCGTGCGTGAGGTCGTTCGTGAGGATCGTCGCCGTCGCGTCGCCCGAATGGAGCTCGATGAGCACGTGGGTGGCACGCGGCGTGAGGTCGACGGCGTCGCGCGGGGCATCGGGTTCGCCCGCGTGGCAGACGCGCACCCCGTTCATGCTGACGTCGACCGCGTAGGGATCGAACTCGGCCTCGGTCGTTCCGATCGCGGCGAGCACCCGGCCCCAGTTCGGATCGTTGCCGAAGATCGCGGCCTTGAAGAGGTTGTTGCGCGCCACGGAACGGCCGACCTCGACGGCGTCGTCCTCGGACGCTGCTCCGACGACCTCGATCGCGATGTTGTGGCTCGCGCCCTCGGCATCCGCTTGGAGCTGCTCGGCGAGCGAACGGCAGACGGCCGTGACGGCATCGGTGAACGCTGCGGCGTCGGGGACGACGCCCGACGCACCCGACGCGAGCAGTGTCACCTGATCGTTCGTCGACATGCAGCCGTCGGAGTCGAGCCGGTCGAACGTCACACGCGTCGCAGCGCGGAGTGCCGTGTCGAGACCGGCGGCATCGACGTCGGCGTCGGTCGTCAGCACGACGAGCATCGTCGCGAGGCCCGGCGCGAGCATTCCCGCACCCTTCGCCATGCCTCCGATGCTCCAGCCGTCGCCGCTCACGAGGGCGGTCTTCGGCACGGAGTCGGTCGTCATGATCGCCCGAGCGGCATCGTCACCGCCGTCGGCGGAGAGAACCGACGTCGCCGTGTGGACGCCGGCCACGAGGACGTCGGCATCGAGCTGGTCGCCGATGAGCCCCGTCGAGCAGACGAGCACGTCGCCGGCCGAGACGTCGAGAGCTTCACCGACCGCCTCAGCCGTCTGGTGCGTGACCTGGAAGCCCCGCGGGCCGGTGAAGCAGTTGGCCCCGCCCGAGTTGAGGACGATCGCCGCGACCTGACCGTCGAGGATGACCTTCTCGCTCCAGAGGATGGGGTTGGCCTTGGCGCGGTTCGACGTGAAGACCGCCGCTGCGGCCTGACGTGGGCCGCGGTTGACGACGAGCGCGAGGTCGGGGGCACCCGAGGCCTTGATGCCAGCTGCGATGCCGGCCGCGTCGAATCCGAGAGGAGAGGTGACGCTCACGGGGCGACTCCATTCACGCTGAGGCCCGTGGCTTCGGGCAGGCCGAGGGCGATGTTCGCGGACTGGATCGCGGCGCCCGCCGTGCCCTTCACGAGGTTGTCGACGGCGGCGACCACGACGACGCGACCCGCCGCCTCGTCGACCGCGAGGCCGATGAGTGCGGTGTTCGCGCCGAGCACGTCGGCCGTGCGCGGGAACTGGCCTTCAGGCAGCACCTGCACGAACGTCTCGCCCGCGTAGGCGTCCGTCCATGCGGCCCGCACGCTCGCGGCATCCGCACCCGGGGCGAGCTTCGCCGTCGACGTCGCGAGGATTCCGCGCGACATGGGGACGAGGAGCGGGGTGAAGGAGATGGTCGGCGCGTTCGCGCCCGCCCACCGCAGGGCCTGCTGGATCTCGGGGATGTGCCGGTGCGAGCCTCCGACGGCGTACGCGCTCGCGCTGCCGAGCATCTCGCTCGCGAGGAGGTGGGTCTTGAGGCTCTTGCCCGCGCCCGACGGTCCGACGGCGAGGACGGTGACCAGGTCGCGCTCGTCGATCACGCCGGCACGGATGCCGGGAGCGAGCGAGAGGGCGACGGTCGAGGCGTTGCAGCCGGGAGCCGCGATGCGCGTCGCCCCGGCGAGCCGATCCCGCTGGGTGCCCTTCGTGCGCGGAAGCTCGGGAACGCCGTACTGCCACGCGCCGAAGAAGTCTCCCCCGTAGAACGCGGCCCAGTCGGCCTCGCTCTCGAGGCGGTGGTCTGCACCGCAGTCGATCACGAGCGAATGCTCGTCGAGTTCGGCGGAGATCGCACCCGAGGCTCCGTGCGGGAGCGCGAGGAACACGATGTCGTGCCCGCGCAGATTCTCGGCGTTCGTCTCGGCGAGCGTCAGATGGGTGTACGAGCGGAGATGGGGCTGAACGGCTGTGAGCGGCTGCCCCGCATTCGAGTGCGCGGTGACGGTACGCACATCGAACTCGGGATGGTCGGCGATGAGGCGTAGGAGTTCGCCTCCCGCATAGCCGGATGCGCCGGAGACGGCGACCGAATACGTCATGGATCTACCTTATGGGTGTCGAGGAACGGGACCGGGACCGGCGACCTCCTCGACGCGCGGCCGGAGCCGCGGCGAAGGGTCGCCTAGAGTCGCTCGCCCCGACGTCGACGCGCACCGGAGACCTGCGCGAGGCGCTGGTCGGTCACGATGCTCTGCATGGTGCGACCTTAGCGCTCGGGCGCCCCGCCGTGCAAAACGTCGCCGTCATGGGGCGTCGCGCTCGAACCGGGCGAGCAGTGCGCCCTGAGTGCGCGACACGATGCCGAGCTTCGCGAGCACGCGCGACACGTGGGTCTTCGCGGTCGCCTCCGAGATCCCGAGACGTGCGGCGAGCGCGGCGTTCGAGTCGCCGTAGCCGAGCGCGTCGAGCACGTCCCGCTCGCGCGCGGTCAGCTCGCCGAGACGCGCCGAGGCTTCGGGGAACGGGCTGACCCGTGCCGGCGGGGACGGCGCGCGCAACCGCGCGAAGACGGCCTCGGTCACCTCCGGGGAGAGGATCGACTGCCCTGCCGCGACACGGCGGACGGCGTCGGCGAGTTCGTCGGCCGAGGCCGTCTTGAGGAGGAAGCCACGAGCGCCGACGCCGATCGCGGCATCGACGTACTCGTCGAAGCCGAAGGTCGTCAGCACGACGATACGACGGTGGGGATCGCGCTCGAGGAGGGCCCGCGTCGCGGCGATGCCGTCGAGCACGGGCATCTGGATGTCCATGAGCACGACGTCGGGATCGAGGACGTCGGCCCGGTGGAGCGCCTCGCGGCCATCGGCCGCGTCACCCACGACGGAGATGCCGTCCTCGCCATCGAGGAGTGCGGTGAGACCCGCACGCACCGCGGCATGGTCGTCGACGATGAGCACGCGGATCACGGGGCTGCCTCCAGCCGGGTCGTCAGCTGTAGGCGAGCGGCGAAGACCCACTCGTCGTCGATCGGGCCGGCTTCGACCGTTCCTCCGAGGAGGCGCGCTCGTTCCCGCGCTCCGACGAGGCCCAGGCCTCCCGTGAGTCGCGCGTCGCGCGTCGATGCCGCACCCTCGACGACGATCGCGTTCGTCACCGTGAGGCTGAGCGCGTTCTCGTCGATGTCGAGCACCATGATCACGCGCGCGCCCGGCGCGTGCTTTCGAACGTTGGTGAGTGCCTCGCGCACGAGGCGGGCGAGCGCGAGATCGATGTCTCCGCGGAGAGCACGGGTGTCGCCGCTCTCGGAGAGCGTGATGTCGATGCCGACCGCCCGCGCCTGCTCGACGACGTCGCGCCAGTTCTCGAGGAGCATGCCGGGTGCGGCCGAGTCGCCAGGGTCGCGGAGTGCTCCGATCGTACGACGCACGTTGCCGATCGCGTCGTGGGCCGCGGTGCGCACCTGTTCGAGCGACTCCCGCACCACGGGGTCGTCGCCTCCGCCGCGCCGCAGCGCGATCTCCGACCGCAACGCGATGGCAGCGAGGTCACCGGCGAGGACGTCATGGAGCTCTCGCGCGATCGCCAGGCGCTCTTCGGCGAGCGCCCGGGCCTGATCGGCGTCGACGGCGCGCTCGATCGCCTCGGCCCTCGCCCGCTCGCGTTCCGCCTCGACGCGCGGGGCGCGCACCGAGCGCCCCCACCACAGCGAGATGGCGAGGGTCATCGGGATCACCGCGAACGGTGCGACGAGCGGAGCGGCCGACGTCGCGAGCAGGAGCGCCGCGGCGAGAGCGGTCGCGGCAGAGACGTACCAGAGCACGTCGACGACACGGCGGTCGTCGTCGCGACCCAGGAGGTAGACGAGGTCGGCGACGAGGATGAACGCCCCGATCGGCGTGGAACCGAAGACGATGGCGTCGGCCGCGACGAGCCCGACCGAGAGGGCGAGGCACAGCGTCGTCCGACGGAGGCGGAAGAGGTGGATGACGGCGAGCACGCCGATCAACGCGAGGTCGATGCCGACGGGCGCGTCAGGGGCCGCCGGCCGCCACTCGAGCGAGAATCCGAGGGCTGCGAGGATCATGCCGAGCGCCGCGTAGGCGACCGTGAGGAGGGTGTCGGCGTGACGACTCCCCCACTGCTTCAGTCCCACCCCGGTATCGCGCACTGTCCCATCCAACCAAGGCTGACCCTCCGCGTCGACCGCCGAAAGGCTGGATGCGCCCTGCATCGAAAGATGTATGCCCGGGCGGCGCACTGCACGATTCCGGCTGATTCGCGCCGGGCACCGCACCGGCATCGTCGAACCATGGACTCTCTCATGCACGACAGCCCGCTCGTCTTCGCCATCCTCGGTGCAGAGGTGCTCTTCTGGCTGCTCCTCGTCGGAGGGCTCGCCGCCCGCTATCTCGCGCGATGGACCCGCGTGAGCCGCGTGCTGCTGCTCAGCGTGCCGCTCGTCGACGTCGCACTCATCACACTCACCGCGATCGACCTCGCGAACGGGGCGACGCCCAACTGGTCGCACGCCCTCGCCGCCGTCTATCTCGGCTTCACCGTCGGATTCGGCCACTCGATCATCACCAGCATGGACGCCTGGTTCTCTCACCGCTTCGCCGGAGGGCCCGCTCCGGCGCGACACCCGAAGAGCGGTCCTGCGTACATCCGGCGCATGTGGGCCGAGTGGCTGCGCGCGCTCGTCGCCTGGTCTCTCGCCGTGCCCGCGCTGCTGGTGATGATCGCCGTCTCCGGTTGGACCGTTCCGACGAGCATCGAGGCGGCGTTCGAGGGCGACCTCTGGTCGTGGGTCGCGCGGATCACGCTCGTCCTCGTCGCGTGGCTCGTCTTCGGCCCGGTCTACGCGCTGCTGTTCCGCTGGCAGACGGAGGAGAGCACCGAGGGGTCACCGACGACTGCCGATGACCCCTCGACGGCTCACTCGCGGAGCGTCGCCCCGTAGCTCTCGGTCGCTCGCGCGGCACCGGCAAGCTTCGCCTCGCTCGCCTCGGCAGCCGTGAGAGTGCGATCGGTCGCGCGGAAGCGCAGGGCGAAGGTCAGGCTCTTCTCGTCGGGCCCGACTCCCGCGCCGCGGTAGTCGTCCACGAGCGCGATCGACTCGAGGAGCTCGCCCGCACCGTCGCGCACGACGGCCTCGATGTCGCCCGCGGGAATCGCGCGCGATACGACGAGCGAGAGGTCCTGCGTGGCGGCCGGGAAGACCGAGATCGGCGCGGCCTGCACGATGCCGTCGGTGAGGCGGATGACGCGGTCGAGGTCGATCTCGGCGACGGCGACGACGCGCGGGAGATCGGCCTCGTCGGCGTAGGTCGGAAGGAGCTCACCCGCGAAGCCGACGATCTCGCCGGCGACGCGCAGCTCGGCGGTGCGTCCCGGGTGGAGGGCGGCGTGCGAGCCATTGGCCACCTCGAGCGTGCCGCCCGCGGCGCGCACGATCGTGCGTGCTGCTTCGAGCGCATCGGCGATGCCCGAGGGCACGGGTGCGACGCCCGGCTGCTTGACCGATCGGTTGCCGAGGATGAGCACGGCGACGTGGCGCGGCTGCGGCGGGATCGACGCATCGATCGCCGCGAGCTGCTCGTCACTCGGCCGCGCCGCTCCGGGCGGGATCGTGTCGGTGCCGTAGGTCACCCCGGGCTCGGGGCGGAAGACCGCACCGGCTTCGAAGATCGCGAGATCGCCGAACCCGCGCGACAGGTTGCGGTGCGCGACCTCGACGAGACCCGGCAGCAGGGACGTGCGCAGGTAGGGAGCGCTCGCATCGAGTGCATTCGCGAGCTTCACCTGCGCGATGGGTTCACCCGTGGCCGAACCGAAGCGGTTGTTCGTCGCCTCGGTGAGGAACGGGTAGGAGACGACCTCCGTCACACCGCTCGCCGCGAGGGCGTTCGACACCTGTCGCCGCAGGACCTGCGCGCGCGTGAGCCCGCGCTGCGGCGGAGCCACCGGCAGGACCGACGGAATCGTGTCGTAGCCGACGATGCGCGCGATCTCCTCGGCGAGGGTCCATCGGTCCGTGAGGTCGGGGCGCCACGTCGGTGCCGTGACGGTCCAGCCGTCCTCCGCGTCGACGACGGTCGCACCGATGAGTTCGAGCGCCTCGCGCTGCTGTTCCGGCGTGAAGTCGACGCCGACGAGCCCGGCGGCGAAGGCCTCGGGCAGCGAGATCGCTTCGCGCGCGTCATCCGTCACCAGGTCGGAACCGACCGCGTCGATCGTCCCGCCGGCGAGCTCGACCATGAGGTGTGCGGCGCGGTTCGCGGCCGCGGCCGCGACGCGAGGGTCGACGCCGCGCTCGAAGCGCTTGGACGCCTCGCTCGGGAGCTTGTGACGACGCGCGGATCGCGCGATGGTCACGGGGTCGAACGTCGCCGCCTCGATGAGCACGTCACGCGTCGTGTCGCTCATCTCGGTCGTTCCGCCGCCCATGACGCCGGCGAGCCCGATGGGGCCGGAGTCGTCGGTGATGAGGAGGTCTTCCGTCGACAGGCTGCGCACCTGGCCGTCGAGCGTCTCGATCGTCTCGCCGGCCGTCGCGCGACGCACCGTGATGCCGCCCTGGAGCGTGTCGAGGTCGTAGCCGTGGATCGGCTGCCCGAGCTCGAACATGACGTAGTTCGTAATGTCGACGAGGAGCGAGATCGAGCGCACACCGGCGAGCTTCAGACGGGCGGCGAGCCACGGCGGAGTCGGGCGGGAGGCGTCGACACCGCGCACGACGCGCGTGACGAATCCGGTCGCACCGACGCGGCCACGAATGGGAGCGACGTCATCGACGACGACGGAGAAACCGGATGCCGAGATCGGCGCAACACCGGCGGCCGGATCGGAGAACGGCTGCCCCGTCGCGTGCGAGTACTCGCGCGCGATGCCGCGGATCGAGAAGGCGTAGCCGCGGTCGGGAGTGACGTTGACCTCGACGGCGGAATCGTCGAGCCCGAGGAGCGCGATCGCGTCGGTGCCGACCTCGGGGTCGAGTCCGAGGGTCGACAGGCGCAGGATGCCGTCGTGCTCGTCACCGAGCCCCAGTTCCTTCACCGAGGCGATCATGCCGTCGGAGACGTGACCGTAGGTCTTCCGCGCCGCGATGGGGAACGGCCCGGGGAGGACGGCGCCCGGGAGGGTCACGACGACCTTGTCGCCGACGAAGAAGTTCGAGGCACCGCACACGATTCCGTGCACGGCCGGGCCGCCGTCGGCCGCGGTCTCGTCGCCAGGCGCGACGCGCACCTGGCACCAGCGGATCGTCTTACCGTTCGACTGCGGTTCCTCGACGAACTCGAGCACCTCGCCGACGACGATCGGACCCTGCAGGTCGAACGAATGGAGGTCTTCCTCCTCGAGTCCGACGCGGACGAGCGCCGCATGAACGTCGTCGAGGGTCGACCCCTCGACGAGAGGAGTGAACTCGTTGATCCAGGAGAGCGGGGCCCGCATCTCACACCACCATCCCGAACTGCTGACTGAAACGGATGTCGCCTTCGATGATCTCGCGCATGTCGGAGACGTCGTTGCGGAACATGAGAGTGCGCTCGAAGCCCATACCGAACGCGAAGCCCGAGTAGACGTCGGGGTCGATGCCCGCGGCGCGCAGGACGTTGGGGTTGATCATGCCGCAGCCGCCCCACTCGATCCAGCGCGCACCGCCCTGGAAGGTCGGGTGCCAGATGTCGAGCTCGGCGCTCGGCTCGGTGAAGGGGAAGTAGTTGGGGCGCAGGCGGATCTTCGCCTCGTCGCCGAACATGATGCGTGCGACGTGCTCGAGCGTTCCGCGCAGGTGCGCCATCGTCAGGCCCTTGTCGACGGCGAGACCCTCGAACTGGCTGAAGACGGGAGTGTGCGTCGCATCGAGCTCGTCGGTGCGGTACGTACGGCCCGGAGCGAGGATGTAGATCGGCAACTCGCGGTCGATCATCGAACGCACCTGCACGGGCGACGTGTGCGTGCGCATGACGAGGTGGCGCTCGGCGGGATCGACGAAGAACGTGTCCTGCATCGCGCGAGCCGGGTGGTCCTCGTCGAAGTTCAGCGCGTCGAAGTTGAACCACTCGTGCTCGAGCTCGGGCCCCTCGGCGATCTCCCATCCCATGCCGACGAAGATGTCGGCGATGCGCTCCTGCAGGAGCATGAGCGGGTGACGGGCGCCGGTCGAGCGGAGCGCTCCGAGCGCCGTGACGTCGATCGCCTCGGCGGCGAGGCGAGCCGTGGCCTCCGCCTCGACGATCGCCGACTCGCGAGCGGCGAAGGCCTGGTTGACGCGGCCCCGTGCACCGCCGACGAGCTTGCCGATGGCGGCCTTCTGGTCGTTCGGCACATCGCGCAGCAGCGCGTTGAGCTTCGCGAGGGTCGACGTGCCGCCCGTGTGCTCGGCGCGGACCTGGGTCAGAGCGGATGAATCGTCAGCGGCATCGATCGCTCGCAGAGCGGCCTCGACGGCGGCGTTCACCGCGGATTCGGTGATCTCGGTGGGTTCGGACACAAGAGAAGAGTCTACGGTGCGCGCCCTGCGGAGGACGCGCACCGTACTCGTACGAGCTCCGCTATTTATCGGTGCCGTATGCCTGCAGCTTGAGCGTCGCGAGAGACGGATCGAGCTCTTCCGGTCCTCCGACCGGCCCGCTGCCGCGGCCACCGCGACGAGCCTTCCGCCCGCCGCTCGCCGTGCGCTTCGAGAGCCAGCGCGCGAAGAAGGAGAGCGCGAGGTTCATCGCGAGGTAGATGAGCGTCGCGACGACGAACAGCGAGAACAGGTAGCGGTTGCCG
Source organism: Agromyces atrinae (assembly GCF_013407835.1). Classification (NCBI taxonomy): domain Bacteria; kingdom Bacillati; phylum Actinomycetota; class Actinomycetes; order Micrococcales; family Microbacteriaceae; genus Agromyces; species Agromyces atrinae. The sequence continues at coordinate 998,633 of NZ_JACCBI010000001.1, forward strand.
TAGAACGAACCGAGGTTGTTGATCGTGCGGCGCAGCAACTCGTCGTAGCCGACGATGTAGCCGAGGGACGTGTCCTTGAGCAGGACCACGAGCTGCGCCACGATGATCGGCAGCATCTGACGGAAAGCCTGCGGGAACTCGACGAGCATCTTCGACTGCAGAGGTCGCATGCCGAGGCTCAGCCCCGCTTCGCGCTGTCCGCGCGGAAGTGAAGCGAGTCCGGCGCGCAACGACTCGCCGATGAGCGCGCCGTTGTAGACGATGAGCGCGATCACGACGGCCCAGAACGCCCCGGTGGAACCGACGAGCAGGATGAAGAGCATCATCAGCAGCACGGGCATGCCGCGGAAGAACTCGAGCACGACGGCGATCGGGATGCTGATCCACTTCGTCTCGGCGCTCCGCAGGATCGAGAAGACGATACCGAGAGCGACCGCGCCCACGGCGGCGACGGCCGCCGCCTGAAGCGTCGCGACGGCACCCTCGCCGATGAACCGCCACACCACGGGGTCGGCGAAGATGTCCCACCGGGTCGCGTCGAACATTCCGGGCAGGACCATGCCGCCCGACGCCGGCCGCGGAGCGGCGAGCGTGAAGTAGATCCAGACGAGGCCGGCGACGATCAGGACGCCGGCGACGATGGAGAAGGTCCTCGAGAGGGCGCGCGCACGCGGGCCCGGGGCATCGAAGAGAACACTCGAACCGCTCATCGCTGAACCACCCACTTTCTTTCGAGGCGGGCCGCGAGGAGCCCGAGGGGAACGGTGATCACGAGATAGAACGTCGCGACCCCGAGCAGGACCGCGATGACCGCGTTGCCGTTCGCGTTCGCCAACTCCTTACCGACCGTGAAGAGCTCGGCGACGAAGAAGCCGCCGGCGACCGACGTGTTCTTCGTGAGTGCGATGAACACGTTGATCAGGGGCGGAACGGTCATGCGGAACGCCTGCGGGAAGACGATGAAACCCACCGTCTGGGCGAATCCGAGGCCGATGCTGCGAGCCGCCTCCGCCTGACCCACGGCCACACCGTTGATGCCGGAGCGCAACGCCTCAGCGACGAACGGCGACGTGTAGACCGCGAGGCCGATCATCGCGGCGATGAGGTACGGCAGATCGGATCCGAGGTACGGGAGGATGAACGCACAGAAGATGAGCACGAGCGTCAGCGGCGTATTGCGCACGATCTCGGTGTAGACCGTGGCGAAGCCGCGCAGCGACGCGACGGGCGAGATCCGCATGGCCGCGATGAGCGTACCGATGACGAGCGCCGCCAGGCCCGAGACGACGAGCAGCAGGAGCGTCAGTTGGAAACCGCTCAGATAGCGCGGCAGGTTGTCGATAACGACGTCCACGCGAGTCCTTCCATCAGAGGGAGTCCGGGCCGGCGATCAACGCCGGCCCGGATCGAATCAGTAGCGGTCGACTGCGGGAGGATCGACGAACGGCAGGACGGTTCCTGCGGTCTCGTTCCATGCCGCCTCGTAGGTGCCGTCGCTGTACGACTCCTCGAGGACATCGTTGATCCAGTTGCGGAACTCGGTGTCGTCGAGTGCGAGACCGATGCCGTAGGGCTCTTCGGTGAACGGCTTACCGGCGATCTTGAACTCGCCCTCGTTCTGAGCGGCGAGGCCCGCGAGGATCACGTTGTCGGTCGACACCGCGACGACCGCGCCCGAGCGCAGCGGCTCGAGGCAGTTCGAGTACGTGTCCGTGAGCACGGGCTCGGCACCGATCTCGGCGAGCTTCGCCGCGGGCGTCGAGCCGGTGACCGAACAGACGGGCTGGCCGACGAGGTCGTCTTCGCTCGTGATGTCGTCGTTGTCGGCGAGCACGAGGATCGACTGTCCGGCCATGTAGTACGGCCCGGCGAAGGAGATGACTTCCTTGCGCTTGTCATTGATCGTGTACGTGGCGATGACGAGGTCGACCTGACCGTTCTCGATGAACGGCTCGCGGTTCGCGGACACCGTCTCGACCCACTCGATGTTCTCGGGTGCGATGCCGAGCTTGCCGGCGATGATCTTGCCGATCTCGACGTCGAACCCGACCGGGTCTCCGTCGGGGCCGAGCAGGCCGAACAGCGGCTGGTCGAACTTGGTGCCGATGGTGATCTTGCCGGCGTCGGCCAGCGTCGCCATCGTCGTGCCCGCTTCGAACTCCGGGGCCTCCTCGACCGGCGCCGTCGTCGCTCCGGCGTCGCCTCCGCTCGCGCAACCCGCGAGCAGCAGCATTCCCGCAGCCGCCAGTGCGACGCCTGCGAACCTCTTCTGCATCTTCATCGTGTAGTCCCCTCTCGGTGTATCCGTGGTGCCTGACCGCGGTAGCGGTTCAGATCCTGCCGTCGCCTCAGTGCTCGAGGATCTTCGACAGGAAGTCTTGGGCCCGCTCGGACTGCGGGTTGTCGAAGAACTCGATCGGAGTCGCCTCCTCGACGATCTGACCGTCGGCCATGAACAGCACGCGGTCGGCGGCCTTGCGGGCGAAGCCCATCTCGTGTGTCACGACGATCATCGTCATGCCGTCCTTCGCGAGACCGACCATGACGTCGAGGACCTCGTTGATCATCTCGGGGTCGAGCGCGCTCGTGGGCTCGTCCATGAGGATGAGCTTCGGGTTCATGGCGAGCGATCGCGCGATCGCGACGCGCTGCTGCTGGCCGCCCGAGAGCTGAGCGGGCATCTTCTGGGCCTGGTTGGCGACGCCGACGCGCTCGAGCAGCTCCATGGCCTTCTTCTCGGCATCCTTGCGCGAGAGCTTCTTGACCTTGATCGGGCCGATCGTGACGTTCTCGAGCACGGTCTTGTGCGCGAAGAGGTTAAAGGACTGGAACACCATGCCGACATCGGCTCGCAGCTTGGCGAGCTCGGCACCCTCTTCGGGCAGCACCTTGCCGTCGATCGTGATCGAACCGGAGTCGATCGTCTCGAGACGGTTGATCGCGCGGCAGAGGGTCGACTTGCCCGATCCGCTCGGGCCGATCACGACGACGACCTCGCCGCGGTTGACGACGGTGTTGATGTCGTTCAAGACATGCAGTTCGCCGTAGTGCTTGTTGACCTTGTCGACGATGACGAGAGGCTCCCCGCGTCGAACGGAAATGTTGGACGTCGCCGGGGTCGCTGTGGGCTCCATAGTTCCCAAACTAGTGAGCGCCGCGTTTCCGTCACATGACGACACATGATCGGTTACCGTTTCGTGACCCTCGTTTGCGGGCCGACTCGAGACCTAGTGGTCGACGGAGCGCTGGGCGAACGCACTTTCGTACAGGCAGACGGAGGCCGCGGTCGCGAGATTCATCGACTCGGCATGACCGTAGATCGGCACGGTGATGGCCCGATCGGCGAGGCCGAGGGCGTCATCCGGCAGCCCCCGCGCCTCGTTGCCGAAGAGCCAAGCGGTGGGGCCGTCGAGGGCGCCGGCGTTGCGCGCGTCGAGAAGATCGTCGCCCTTGATGTCGGCCGCGATGATCGTGAGGCCCGCGGCACGCACACGATCGCGGACGTCGTCGAGCGAGGCGCCGACGGCGACGGGGACGTGGAAGATCGACCCGGTCGAGGCTCGCACGACCTTCGGGTTGTAGAGGTCGACGCTGCGCCCGGTCAGGATGACGGCGTCGGCGCCCGCCGCGTCGGCGGCTCGGATGATCGTGCCGGCGTTGCCGGGGTCGCGCACCTCTTCGAGGATGGCGATGAGCTTGGGCTCCGCGGCGATGATGTCCTTCACGGCCGTCGGGAACTGCTTGCACACGGCCACGAAGCCCTGCGGCGTCACCGTATCGGCCATCGTCTCGAGCACCTCTTCGGAGACAAACTCGAGATCGACGCCGGCCGCACTGGCCGCCTCGGCGATCTCGGGGTGACGTTCGAGCGCCGTCGGCGTGCCGTACAGCTCGGAGAGCAGCTCGGGTCGGAACGTCAACGCCTCGGAGACGGCCTGCGGGCCTTCGAGAAGGAACATGCCGCTATCGGCACGTGCCGCCTTGCGCGCGAGCTTGGCGACGGCGCGAACGCGCGGGGAACGGGGGTTCTCGAGCATGTCGCCAGCTTAGAGGTCGGAGGTAACAGAAAGGCCCGGCACCCCTGAGGGGCCGGGCCTTTCTGAAGAAGATGCTTTACGCAGCAGCCTTCGGCGCGCTCGTGTCGGCCGGGAGGGCCTTCTTGGCCGTCTCGACGAGAGCCGCGAACGTCGCGGGCTCGTTCACGGCGAGCTCGGCGAGGATACGACGGTCGACCTCGACGCCCGCAAGGCCGAGGCCCTGGATGAGGCGGTTGTAGGTCAGGCCGTTCGCACGCGACGCAGCGTTGATGCGCTGGATCCACAGACGACGGAAGTCACCCTTGCGGGCACGACGGTCGCGGTACGAGTAGACGAGCGAGTGAGTGACCTGCTCCTTGGCCTTGCGGTACAGGCGCGACCGCTGACCGCGGTAGCCCTCGGCGCGCTCAAGGATGACCCGACGCTTCTTGTGGGCGTTGACAGCCCTCTTTACTCTTGCCATTTCTCTATCTTCCTAACGAATCGGGCGCGGCTCAGCGGCCGAGGAGCTTGTTGACGACCTTGGCGTCAGCCGGCGACAGGACCTTGTCCTGGTTCAGGCGACGCGTGCGCACGGAGGACTTGCCCTCGAGGTTGTGGCGCATACCGGCCTGCTGCTTCTTGAGCTTGCCGGTTCCGGTGATCTTGAAGCGCTTCTTCGCCCCCGAATGGGTCTTCTGCTTAGGCATTGTTCTCCTCCTGTCGAGCCGCCTTGCTGGCGGCACGTTGTGCGTTTGCCTCGGCCTTGGCCTCGGACTTGTTCTTGATCGGGGCGATAACCATCACCATGTTCCGACCATCGATTGTGGGGTTCTGCTCGACGCCACCGAATTCGGCGACATCTTCTGCGAAGCGCTGCAGCAGACGCACGCCCATCTCGGGGCGGGACTGCTCACGGCCACGGAAAAGGATCATCGCCTTCACCTTGTCGCCGCCCTGCAGGAAGCCGATGGCGCGCTTCATCTTGGTCTCGTAGTCGTGCTTGTCGATCTTGAGGCGGAAGCGAACCTCTTTGAGGATCGTGTTCGCCTGGTTGCGCCGGGCTTCCTTCGCCTTCTGCGCAGCCTCGTACTTGTACTTGCCGTAGTCCATGATCTTGGCGACCGGGGGCTTGGAGTTCGGTGCGACCTCGACGAGATCGAGTTCGGCCTCCTGCGCCAGACGCAGCGCCACTTCGATCTTGACGACGCCGACCTGTTCTCCGCTCGGTCCGACGAGGCGGACCTCGGGGACGCGGATACGGTCGTTTGTACGGGGATCGCTGATGCGGGTTCTCCTCTACTCAAGCCTGCGGCTACCGAACGAGACGGATGCCTCGTGCAGACGAGAACGGAGATCCACGCACGACGGCGCGATCACAACACATGATCGAACTGTTCGTGCCGCACCCTGCCTACTCCCCCGTGGTGATCCTTCGATCACCGCGACGGAGCGGAGTGCAAGACCCGGTAACCTTGATGAAGCGGTTGCGCGGGTGGGAGATTCTCCACTTTCGTACCGGGGTGTGACCCCGGAGCCCGCATGAGTCTAGCAGAGGAACGGCGTGGAAGACACTTCATCCCCGGTCGAGCAGGGTTTCGACGACAACCAGCGAGCGATCGACGACGCCGACCGCGCATTTTCGGATGCCGCAGCCGACGCCACGCGCGATATCGCCGATGTCGCGGCGGTGGAGGTCATCACCACGACGGCCGTCCACCTCATGAGCGCGGCAGCCGTGAAGTGCGGGCTCGCCGACGACCCCGAGAGCCAGCAGGACCTCGATGAGGCGCGGAAGCTCATCAACGCTCTCGCCGGTCTCATCACGGCCGCCGCCCCCGAAGTGAGCGACATGCACGCGCGCAGTCTCCGCGACGGTCTGCGTTCGCTTCAGCTCGCCTTCCGTGAGGCGTCGGTCATCCCCGACCCGATCGGCAAGGGCCCCGGCGAGAAGTGGACCGGCCCCGTCAACTGACCCGCCGGGCGCGCTCGAGCACCCCTCAGATCTGGCACGACGGGCACCAGTACGTCACGCGCAGTTCGAGCGCCGAGCGGCCGAACTCTCCGCGCTGGATGGTGGTGCCGCATCGCAGGCACGCCTCTCCCCCGCGTCCGTAGACCCAGAGACGACGTCCGCGGCGCAGATCACCCGTCGTCACCCGTTCGGGTCGATCGCGATTGGCGACGATCACGCGGCGTGCGAGATCGACGAGTGCGGGAAGGTCGACGTCGGCGACCGGACGGTCGGGCCGGATGCCGCGGAGGAAGCACAGCTCGTTGACGTACACGTTTCCAAGGCCGGCGAGGTTGCGCTGCTCGGCGAGCGCGACGATGACCTCCGCCTCGGGACTCGCTCCGAGCCGCGTCACGGCCTCGGCGGCATCCCAGTCGGGTCCGAGGAGGTCGGGGCCGAGGTAGCCGAGCGCATCGTGCTCGTCGTCGCGCGCGATGACCTCGAGCTTTCCGAGCTCGAAGCCCACGGCATCCACCTGCTCGTTCCGGAGGATGACGCGGGCCTTCCACGCCGGCTTCCGCCACCGTGCCCCGGCCGGGTAGACGTCCCAGATGCCCTCCATCTTGAGGTGCGAGTGGATGACGGCATCGCCCGCACGTACGAGGAGGTGCTTGCCGCGGCTGTCGACGCTGTCAACGACGCGCCCGCTCAGGTCGACGGTCGCGAAGCGCGGCATGCGGAAGTCGGTGCTCGTGAGCTCGAGCCCGACGAGCGCGTCGCGCAGCAGGCGAGCCTGTCGCCAGACGGTGTCACCCTCGGGCACTGATCCTCAGCCCCTTCGGTGTCTCTCGGAAGTCGTTCGCCCGCAGGGCCGCACCGAGGGCCGACCCGATGACGAAGTCTCCGTTCGACGTCTCGACGCGGAGCATGCCGATGCCGTCGAGCCTCACGAGGGCGGCGAGAGCGGCAGCGGCGCGCTCGAGCACCTCGCCGTCGTCGGAGAAGACGAGAGCCGACCGCCCGCCGCGTTCGAGGTAGAGCACGAGCTCGCCGTCGACGAGAGCGACGAGGGCACCGGCCTTCCGACCGGGTCGATGCGTGCCCTCTCCGGGAACAGCGGGCCACGGCAGGGCGGCGCCGAACGGATTCGCCGGGTCGGTCGCGGCGAGCGCCACCGCCTGCGGCTTCGCCGGAGCCCGCAGCCGGTCGACCGCGCCGGGTGCTCCGAACTGGGCGCCGCCGAGCCCCTCCACGAAGTAGCCCCGCCGGGCGCGGCCCGACTCCTCGAACCCGCCGAGGGTGCGGTAGACGAGCGCGAAGCCGCCGATGATGGACTCGGCGACGGCGGAGCCACGGGTCACCACGCCGTAGCGGTCGAGGAGGGTCTCACCGAGCGCGGCGGCTCGCGCGGTCGCGTCGGTCGAGGCGAGCGGAAGGATCGACCAGCGACCGCCGACGGTCGGCGGCCCCGTGCGGGCGAGCAGCTGCGCGCGTGCGCCGGCTCTGCTCGGTCGCCCGGGTCGCCCGGGTCGCGCGCGCGGAGTGACCGGCGCCTGCCGGTGCGTCGTCGAGCCGCCGGAGAGCAGGGCGCGGAGCGGCGCGAGGGTGTCGTTCGTGATCGTGCCCCGCCAGACCAGGTCCCACAGGGCGTCGACGAGTTCGTCGTCACCGTCGACACCGACGGCATCGGCGAGCTGACGGAAGAAGTAGCCTGCCCCGGTTCCGAGCTGCGCGACGATCTCGCGCTGCAGGTCGGAGAGGTCGCTCGCATCGGCGCCGATCGGCAGGCTGAGCGCCGCCGAGTCGGCGAGGTGCAGGCTCACCCAGCCGTCGTTGCCGGCCATGCCGCCCGCGCCGGCCCACAGCACGTCACCGGTCGCGGTCAGCTCGTCGAGCAGCGCGGGCCGGTAGTCGGAGACCCGAGCAGGGAGCACGAGTGTCTCCCACGACGATGCCGGCAGCCGGACACCCTCGAGCTGCTCGACGACCGACAGCACGCCATCGAGTCCGCGCAGCCCTCCCCCGATGTTCTGCCACGACGACAGGAACCGTGCGTAGCTCTGCGGAGGCACGGCCTCGATCTCGTTGCGGAGCGCGGCGAGGGACCGACGTCGGAGTCGGCGCAGCACCTCGGCGTCGCACCACTCCGACCCGGTTCCGGTCGGGCGGAACTCGCCCTCGACGACACGGCGCTCGGAGGCCAGTCGGCGAAGAGCGGAGAGAGCGACCGCCGTGCCGATACCGAATCGGAGGGCGACGGCACTCGCGTCGAACGGACCGTGGGTGCGCGCGTAGCGGCCCACGAGGTCTCCGAGCGGGTCGGCGACGGCTTCACCGAAGACGGCAGGCACGCCCGGAGGGACCGGCACTCCGAGGGCATCGCGGAGCCGAGCCGCATCCTCGACCGCGATCCACCAGGAGCGACCCGCGAAACCCACCTCGGCCACGCGCTTCGCGCGCGCGAGGTCGGCGAGGGCCTCGGCGACCTCGGTTCCGGGTTCCACGCGCAGCCCGATCTCCTCGACCGTCAAGGGGCCGAGGTCGCGCACGAGATCAGCGATCCCCTCGGCTCCACGTGCCCGCCGGTTCTCCGCGAGGTGCTGCAGCTCGCTCTCGGTCGTCTCGATGACCGACGGGTCGAGGACCTCGCGCAGCTCGACCGTTCCGAGGAGGTCGGCGAGGAGCGCGGGATCGATCGAGAGCGCGGCGGCGCGACGCTCGGCGAGCGGGGAGTCGCCCTCATAGAGGAACGCGCCGACGTAGCCGAACAGCAGGCTCGACGCGAAGGGGCTTGCGAGCGGCGTCTCGACCTCGACGACGGACACCTCCCTACTGGCGATCCTCCCGGTGAGGTCGAGGAGCGCGGGGACGTCGTAGACGTCCTGGAAGCACTCGCGGATCGTCTCGAGGATGATCGGGAAGTCGGCGTAGTCACGAGCGACGTCGAGGAGCTGACTGGCTCGCTGGCGCTGCTGCCAGAGCGGTGAGCGTCGGCCGGGGTTGTAGCGCGGGAGCAGGAGCGCACGAGCGGCACACTCCCGGAATCGCGACGCGAAGAGGGCAGAGCCGCCGATCTGCTCCGTGACGATGGGCAGGATCTCATCGGTCTCGAAGAGGAAGAGGTCGGCGCCGGGAGGCGTGCTCTCGGTGTCGGGTACACGGATGACGATGCCGTCGTCACTCGCGACGGCGTTGGCGTCGACCCCGAACCGCTCGCGCACACGCGTTCCGATCGCGAGCGCCCAGGGTGCATGCACCTTCATGCCGTACGGCGAGTGCAGGACGACGCGCCAGTCGCCGAGCTCGTCGCGGAATCGCTCGATGACGAGGGTCTCGTCGTTCGGCACGCGCCCCGTCGCTGCGCGCTGCTCGGTGAGGTATGTCATGAGGTTCTCGGCGGCGTTCGTGTCGAGACCGATGGCGGCGAGCCGCTGGGCGGCGGCCGACGAGTCGGCCGCGAGCGTCTCGCGGATGAACGCCCCGATCGCTCGGCCGAGCTCGGCCGGACGCCCGATGCCGTCGCCCTTCCAGAACGGCAGCCGCCCCGGCTCGCCGAACGCCGGGCTCACGACGACGCGATCGTGCGTGATCTCCTGGATGCGCCAGCTCGTCGCACCGAGAGCGAAGACGTCGCCGACGCGTGACTCGTAGACCATCTCTTCGTCGAGCTCACCGACACGGCGACCCGGCCCGGCTTCGCCGACCATGTAGACCCCGAACAGACCGCGGTCGGGAATGGTGCCACCGCTCGTGACCGCGAGCCGCTGGGCGCCGGGCCGACCCGTGATCGTGCCGGCCTCGCGGTCCCACACGATGCGGGGGCGGAGCTCGGCGAACTGATCGGACGGATAGCGACCGGCGAGCAGATCGAGCGTGGCATCGAAGGCGGAGCGCGGGAGGGCGGCGAACGGTGCCGAACGGCGCACGAGGTCGAACCACTCCTCGACGTCGAGCGTGTCGAGCGCGCACGCGGCGATCGTCTGCTGAGCGAGGATGTCGAGAGGATTGGAGGGCACCGTGAGCTCTTCGATGAGCCCGGCCACCATGCGCTCCGCCGCGACGCTCGAGTGCACGAGGTCGGCACGATGCTTGGGGAAGAGCACACCGCGTGAGACCTCGCCCACCTGGTGGCCTGCACGACCGAGCCGCTGCAGCCCGCTCGCGACCGACGGGGGCGACTCGACCTGCACGACGAGATCGACCGCACCCATGTCGATACCGAGCTCGAGGCTCGACGTCGCGACGACGCAGCGCAGCGAGCCCGACTTCAGGTCGGCCTCGATGTCGGCGCGCTCCTCTTTGCTGACCGACCCGTGGTGGGCCCGGGCGAGGAGCGGCTCGGCGCCCGAGGTCTGCCCCGCCCCGCCGAGCATGGCAGCGGGCACCGCGTTCGCCGGCTCGAGCACGCCGACACGCTCGGCGTAGAGCTCGTTGAGACGCGCGGTCAGTCGCTCGGCGAGGCGCCTCGAGTTGGCGAAGACGATGGATGACCGGTGCGCGAGCACCTCGTCGAGGATCGCCTCCTCGACGCGGGGCCAGATCGATCCGGCCGACTCCGACAGGTCGGTCATGTCGCTGAGCGGCACGACGACCCGCAGGTCGAACTTCTTCTCGCTCGGCGGATCGACGATCGCGACCGGCTTCGAGGCCTGGAGGAAGCGCGCGACGGCCTCGGGCGGACGCACGGTCGCCGAGAGTCCGATGCGCTGCGCGGGCGACGGGAGCAGCGCGTCGAGCCGTTCGAGCGAGACAGCTAGGTGCGAGCCGCGCTTCGTCGCCGCTATCGCATGGATCTCATCGATGATGACTGTGTCGACGTGGCGCAGGGTCTCGCGCGCGCTCGATGTGAGCATGAGGAAGAGCGACTCAGGCGTCGTGATGAGGATCTCGGGAGGATTCGTCAGGAGGGCTCGCCGCGCCGCGGGCAGGGTGTCGCCCGAGCGCACGCCCACGGACACGGCGGGCAGAGGCTGGCCGATGCGCTCGGCGGTGCGGCCGATGCCGACGAGCGGCGCCCTCAGGTTGCGTTCGACGTCGACGCCGAGCGCCTTGAGCGGCGAGAGGTAGAGCACGCGGGTACCCGCACCGGGTTCACGGTCGGGATCATGCGCGAGACGGTCGATCGCCCAGAGGAACGCGGCGAGCGTCTTGCCCGAGCCTGTCGGGGCGATCACGAGCGCGTCGTCGCCGCGCGAGATGGCCTGCCAGGCCTCGGCCTGAGCCGCGGTGGGCGCGGCGAACGACTCGGCGAACCACGTTCGCGTCGCCGGCGTGAAGAGATCGAGCACGGTGCTCATCTGACCATCACATCAGATACGGCCGACATCGCATTCGGCCTCGCACTCAGCTCAGTCGGCCGCTACGATTCGCACGGCGAGCGAGTCGACGCGTTCGGCGATCACGTCGTCGGCGGCCCACCGCGAGGCCAGTCGCGCGAGCACGGCGTCGAGCTCGGTGCGCGTGAGTCCCGCGAGGATGCGGAGGCGCACGAGGAGCTCAGGGCCCGCGAGACGGTGATCCGGGTCTCCCGAGTCGAGATCGACCCCGACGACCGCGAGTTCGGTCTCGATCGACCGGGCGAACGCCTGCTCGACGGCAGGATCGGCATAGCTCGGTCGCCACTCGAGCGAGCGCGCGATCGACCACACCGCCGGCCGACGGATCGCGAACTCGGTCGACGATCCGGCATCGAGCACGACGAGGTCCGTGCCGTCGTCCGCCGCAGCGAGAGCCACCCGAACACCGTCGGCCGGCACAGGACGGGCCACGGGGTTCCAGCGCGTCATCGCCTCGACCGAGCTGAAGACCGGGAGCACCTTTCGGCCGTCCGGTCCGGCGACGGTCACGATCGAGAGCTCCTGGCTCTTGTCGGCCGCGAGACCGTGCACGCCCTCGGCCGACTCGCCCAGCTCGGCGAGCAGCGGTATGAGCAGGCGCGACCCGCGGAAGGCGTCGACGACGACGGACGCACCGACATCGTTCCCGCGGAATCGAGCGAGTGCGTCGACCAGCTCGGCGGGCGCGCTGCCGTCATCCGCCGAGTGCGCGTTCGCCTCGAACGACCGACCGGCCCACGGCTGGCCGGCCGAATCGGCCGGGAGCGCAGGCGTCGCGCCGTCGTCAGTAGCCGGCGACATCGAGGGCCTCGCCGAGCGTGAACGCACCGGCGTACAACGCCTTGCCCACGATCGTGCCCTCGAGACCGAGCGGAACCAGATCGCGGAGCGCCGCGATGTCGTCGAGGCTCGAGATGCCGCCCGACGCGATGACGGGTCGGTGAGTCCGCTCCATGACCTGACGGAGGAGATCGACGTTCGGGCCCTGCAGGGTGCCGTCCTTCGTGACATCCGTCACGACGTAGCGCGCGCAACCGGCATCCTCGAGGCGGTCCATGACCTGCCAGAGGTCGCCGCCGTCCTGGGTCCACCCGCGCGCCGCGAGAGTCGTACCGCGAACGTCGAGACCGACGGCGATCGCCTCGCCGTAGCGAGCGATGACGGAAGCGGCCCACTCGGGGTTCTCGAGAGCAGCCGTGCCGAGGTTGATGCGCTTGGCGCCGATCTCGAGGGCGTTCTCGAGGCTCTCATCGTCACGGATGCCGCCCGACAGCTCGACGTTCACGCCGCGCACCTGACGGATGGCCTTCTTCAGCACACCGGCGTTGCTGCCCCGGCCGAACGCTGCGTCGAGGTCGACGAGGTGAATCCACTCGGCGCCCTGGTCGGCCCACTCCGCGGCGGCATCGACGGGGTCACCGTAGTTGGTCTCGGTACCCGTTTCGCCCTGGGTCAAACGCACGGCCTTACCGCCCGCGACGTCGACGGCCGGAAGCAGCACCAGCTTCGGCGACCTGCTGAACTCGCTCATCACTATCCTCGGATCCTGACCGGTTGGACTCAGCCGGCACAGTCACAGAATCTTACTCGGCCGCCGACGCGCCGACGTTCACCGTCACAGGGTGCCGAGCCAGTTCTGCAGCAGACGGATGCCGGCCGCCGACGACTTCTCGGGGTGGAACTGCGTCGCCGACAGCGGGCCGTTCTCGACCGCGGCGAGGAATCGATCGGAGTGCGTCGCCCAGGTCAGCCGCGGCTGCGGGAACGGCGGCTGGACGTCGAGGGTCCACGAGCGCGCCGCGTACGAGTGCACGAAGTAGAAACGCTCGTCGCGGATGCCGTCGAAGAGGACGGAGTTCTCGGGAGCGTCGACCGTGTTCCAGCCCATGTGCGGGAGGACGGGTGCTTCGAGTTCGTCGACCACTCCGGGCCATTCGCCGAGTCCCTCGGTGTCGACCCCGCGCTCGATGCCGCGTTCGAAGAGGACCTGCATGCCGACGCAGATGCCGAGCACGGGGCGACCGCCCGAGAGCCGGCGATCGATGATCTCGTCGCCGCGCACCGCGAGCAGCGCGTCGACGACGGCCGAGAACGCACCGACTCCCGGCACGAGGAGGCCGTCGGCCTCGACCGCCGTGCGCTTGTCGGAGGACAGCACGACATCGGCGCCCGCGTGCTCGAGCGCCTTGACGGCGGAGTGGACGTTGCCCGAGCCGTAGTCGAGGACGACGACGCGCGGAGCGCTCACAGAGCGCCCTTGGTCGACGGCACGCCCGACACGAACGGGTCGAGCGCCTTCGCCTGACGGAACGCGCGCGCGAACGCCTTGAACTCGGCCTCGGCGATGTGGTGCGGATCGCGGCCGCCGAGCACCGTGAGGTGCACGGTCAGCCCCGCGTTGAGCGTGATGGCCTCGAACACGTGGCGCACCATCGAACCGGTGAAGTGACCGCCGATGAGGTGGAACTCGAAACCGGCGGGCTCCCCCGTGTGCACGAGGTACGGGCGGCCCGAGATGTCGACGACGGCCTGGGCGAGCGCCTCGTCGAGAGGGACGAGGGCGTCGCCGTAACGCGAGATGCCGCGCTTGTCTCCGAGCGCCTGACGGATCGCCTGTCCGAGCACGATGCCGATGTCCTCGACCGTGTGGTGGACGTCGATCTCGATGTCGCCCTTCGCACGCACCCGCAGGTCGGTCAGCGAGTGCTTCGCGAACGCCGTGAGGAGGTGGTCGAAGAACGGGACGGAGGTCTCGATGTCGCTCGTACCGGTTCCGTCGAGGTCGAGGGAGAGGTCGATGCTCGACTCGCTCGTCTCGCGCTGAACGCGTGCGGTCCGGTTCGGGGTGGTGCTCGTCATGAGGTCATCCTATTGCCGCGTTCTGCGGCGAGTTCGGCGATGGCGGTGAGGAAGGTCCTGGTCTCGGCTTCGGTGCCGGCCGTCACCCGCAGGTGACCGGGGATGCCGACGTCGCGCACGAGGACGCCGCGGTCGAGGAGCGCCTCGAACACCGCGTGCGGATCGTCCACCCCGCCGAAGAGCACGAAGTTGCTCGCACTCTCGTGAGGCGTGAAACCCAGCTCGCGCAGTCGCACGACGATGCGATCGCGCTGTTCACGGATCTCGCCGACCATCGCGAGCATCTCGTCGGAGTGGGCGAGCGCACCCAGGGCGGCCGCCTGCGTCAACGCCGACAGGTGGTACGGCAGCCGGACGAGGCGGAGCGCGTCGGTCACCGCCGGGTCGGCGGCGAGGTAGCCCACGCGTGCCCCGGCGAAGGCGAACGCCTTGCTCATCGTGCGTGACACGAGGAGTCGAGGATGCTTCGACAGCAGCGAGAGCGCGCTCGGCGTGCCCTCGGGGGCGAACTCGATGTACGCCTCGTCGACGACGACCATGCCGCGAGCGTGCGACGCCACGGCGTCGATGACGTCGAGCGACAGCGGGGTGCCGGTCGGGTTGTTCGGACCGCAGAGGATGACGATGTCGGGGTCGTGCTCGTCGAGGGCGGCGACCGCCGACGCGATCGAGATCGAGTAGTCGTCGGCACGAGGCACGCCGATCCACCGGGTGTCGGTGCCGCCCGCGAGAAGCGGGTACATGGAGTACGTCGGCGTGAAGCTCAGCACCGAGCGGCCCGGGCCGCCGAAGGCCTGGAAGATGTGCTGGAGCACCTCGTTCGACCCGTTCGCGGCCCAGATCTGATCGGCCACGAGGCCGTGGCCGAGATAGGCGGCGAGTTGCTCGCGCAACTCGGTGAACTCACGATCGGGGTAACGATTGAGCGTGAGGATCGCGGCCGCGAGCCGCCCCAGCACGTCGTGGGCGACAGCCTCGGGGATGGGATGCGTGTTCTCGTTGACGTTGAGCGCGACGGGCACCGTCTTCTGGGGTGCACCGTACGGGGTCTTACCGCGCAGATTGTCGCGCAGCGGGAGGTCGTCGAGAGAAGTCACCCGATCAGCCTAACGAGCGTGACGGCCGCCTCTGTGCGACCGTGCCCGAATCAGTAACCGAGAGGAACGGCGATCTGCTGACCCGGTTCGAGCGACGAGCTCGTGAGGCCGTTGAGGCTCGTGATCTCGGCGATGACGTCGCGCGGGTCGACCGTCGGCGCGAGCGACTCGGCCAACGACCAGAGCGACTGACCCGGCTCGATCGTGACGTAGCGGAACGAGACATCGGCGCTGGAACTGCCGGCCACCGCGGGAACAGCGCTCAACCCCGCGAAGAGTGCGACGGCGACGACCGGTACTGCGGCCAGGGAGGTGAGCACGATGCGCCCGCGTCGCGTGAGACGCAGACGGGTACGCGGGGCGACGGATCGACCTGCGTCGACACCACTACCGATAACGAACGGGCTGCTGGCGATAACCGTGCTCATGTCACACCTCCTGAGTGTTCGCATGCGGCCCTCGGCCGGGAGAGCCGCATGCGAAGATGTATTCCGAACCTATCTTCGATTATTCGAAAGTTCAAGTACTTCTTCGGAAGATTTCGGTTCTGAGATCGCGACACACTCGAAGAGATGTTTGTCTCGGTCGAACGGCGGCGATACAGTTTCGAGTACCTGGTGACATTCGATCAGGGACCACTGACACTCGGCCCGCCCACGACGTGCGGAGCCCGGAGAGGGGCACACCAGTGAGCAACGACACCGACGCCGAACGGCCGGCGCGCACGCGCCGTCGCAAGAGCCTGAGCGCGAAGCAGCTCTCCATCCTCGAGTTCATCCAGCGGTCGGTGAGCCAGCGAGGCTATCCGCCGAGCATGCGCGAGATCGGCGATGCTGTCGGGCTCGCATCGCTGTCGAGCGTCACCCATCAGCTCAACCAGCTCGAGCTGAGCGGCTATCTCCGCCGTGACCCCAACCGCCCGCGCGCGCTCGAGATCCTCATCGACGTGCCTCAGAGCGAGGGCACGACGACCGACGTCGACTCCTACTCGAGCACGCCCATCGGCGACGCCGCGATGGTCCCCCTCGTCGGTCGCATCGCCGCCGGCATCCCGATCACCGCCGAGCAGCAGATCGATGAGGTGTTCCCGCTCCCCCGGCAGCTCGTCGGCAAGGGCGAGCTCTTCATGCTCAAGGTCGTCGGAGAATCGATGATCGACGCGGCCATCTGCGACGGCGACTGGGTCGTCGTGCGCGCGCAGAAAGAGGCGGAGAACGGCGAGATCGTCGCCGCGATGCTCGACGGAGAAGCGACCGTCAAGGTGTTCCGGCAGCGCGACGGCCACACGTGGCTCCTCCCCCGCAACAGTGCCTTCGAGCCGATCCTCGGCGACGAGGCCGACGTGCTCGGCAAGGTCGTCGCCGTGCTCCGCGCCGTCTGACCGACACGAACGAGAGAACGCCCCCGGCACCGAGCCGGGGGCGTTCTGTCGTGCTGATCGCGTCTACGCGTCGGCGAGCTGTGCGCGCACGGCGCGCGTGGCCTCGAGGATGTTGCGGAGCGAGGCCACCGTCTCGTCGTATCCGCGCGTCTTCAGTCCGCAGTCGGGGTTGACCCAGACCTGGCGCTCGGGGATCGCGGCGACGGCCTTCTCGAGGAGCGAACGCACCTCGTCGACGCTCGGGACGCGCGGCGAGTGGATGTCGTACACGCCCGGACCGATGCCGTGGTCGAACCCGCTCGACTGCAGGTCGTCGACGACCTCCATGCGACTGCGCGCGGCCTCGATGCTCGTGACGTCGGCATCGAGGTTCTGAATGGCGTCGATGACCACGCCGAACTCCGAGTAGCAGAGGTGCGTGTGGATCTGCGTCTTCGCCTCAACGCCCGCCGTCGCGAGACGGAAGGAACCCACCGACCAGTCGAGGTAGTCGGCGTGGTCGGCGTTCTTGAGCGGGAGCAGTTCGCGGAGTGCGGGCTCATCGACCTGGATGACACCGATGCCGGCGGATTCGAGGTCGGCGATCTCGTCGCGCAGCGCGAGCGCCACCTGACGTGCCGTCTCGCCGAGCGGCTGGTCGTCGCGCACGAACGACCACGCGAGGATCGTCACGGGGCCGGTGAGCATGCCCTTGACGGGCTTCTCGGTGAGGCTCTGCGTGAAGACCGACCAATCGACGGTGATCGGCGCCGGGCGCGACACGTCACCCCACAGGATCGACGGACGCGTGCAGCGGCTGCCGTACGACTGCACCCAGCCGTTCTGCGTCACCTCGAAGCCGTCGAGGTTCTCGGCGAAGTACTGCACCATGTCGTTGCGCTCGGGCTCACCGTGCACGATGACGTCGAGACCGATCTCCTCCTGGAGATCGACGACACGGCGGATCTCGTCGCGCATGAGCTCGAGGTACGCGGCCTCGTCGATGTCGCCCTTCAGGAGCTGGGCGCGGGCACGGCGGATCTCGCCGGTCTGCGGGAACGAGCCGATCGTCGTCGTCGGCAGCGGCGGGAGGTCGAGTGCGGCGTCCTGCGCGGCGAGGCGCTCGGCGTACGACCCACGCGAGAAGGCGCTGTCGTCGAGGCCGGCGAGGCGCGCACGGACGGCGCCGTCGCGAACGCCGGGCGCGTCGGCGCGGTCGGCGAGAGCGGCGGTGGCGGCGGCGAGCTCGGCCTCGATCGCGGAGCCCCCGTCACGGATGCCGCGTGCGAGCGCCACGACCTGCGCGACCTTCTGGTCGGCGAAGGCCAACCAGCTGACGAGGCGAGCATCGAGGAGCGACTCGTCGGCGACGTCGTGCGGGACGTGCTGGAGCGAGGTGGACGTCGACACGGAGACGTTCGGGCTCAGGGCGCGCACGCCCTCGGCCGCGGCGAACGCTCCCGCGAGGTCGCCGCGCCACACGTTGTGGCCGTCGACGACGCCGGCGACGAGCGTCTTCGTGGCGAGGGCGGAGACCGCTGCATCGTCGAGCCCGGTCGGCAGCGAGCCGCGCACCAGGTCGAGGCCGATCGCGTCGACCGTCGAGGCCGCGAGCACCGGCAGGGCGTCGTCGAGGCTGCCGTACGGGGCCGCGACGAACAGCTGCGGCCGACCGGCGACCGCGCCCAGCACCGCGTACGCACGCTCGAGGGCGGCGAGCTGCTGATCGCGGGGAACGGTGATGCTCTCGTTGACGAGACCGGGCTCGTCGAGCTGAACCCACTCGGCGCCGGCGAGGGCGAGGCGCTCGAGCAGCTCGACGTAGACGGGGAGCAGGTCGTCGAGACGCTCGATCGGCGAGAAGCCCGCGCCCGCGTCATCCGCCGCCTTGCTGAGCAGGAGGAACGTGACCGGTCCGACGATCGACGGGCGCGTCAGGAATCCGGCGGCCTTCGCCTCCTCGAACTCGCGGACGATGCGATCGCTCGAGAGCGAGAACACGGTGTCGGGTCCGATCTCCGGCACGAGGTAGTGATAGTTCGAGTCGAACCACTTCGTCATCTCGAGAGGGGCGTCGTCGCCCTCGCCGCGCGCGATCGTGAAGTACGCGGGAAGACCGATCG
The DNA here is from genome assembly GCF_013407835.1 of Agromyces atrinae. NCBI lineage: Bacteria > Bacillati > Actinomycetota > Actinomycetes > Micrococcales > Microbacteriaceae > Agromyces > Agromyces atrinae. Next base: position 1,017,378 of record NZ_JACCBI010000001.1, read on the forward strand.
AGCCGTCCGACTCGCGCAGACGCTCGAAACGCGCGGGGATCGCGCCGACGGCGACGGCCGCATCGAGCACCTGGTCGTAGAACGAGAACGTCTCGGGAATCGCCGAGTCGTCCTGACCGAGCCCGAGTCCGGCGAGTCGGGTACGCGTGACCGCACGCAGTTCGGCGGCCGCCGTCTCGAGGTCGTCGAGCGACGAACGACCCGCCCAGTACGACTCGACGGCCTTCTTCAGCTCACGTCGACGACCGATGCGCGGGTAGCCGAGGATGGTGCCGGACGGGAACGGGGTGCTGCTCATATCGTGTACTCGATTCTCTCGGAGAGGCTGGAACGGGTGGGGGTCGACACCGTGAGACGGTCGATCGTCGAGAGGACGGCCTCGTGGCGGTTGAAGGTGTAGAGGTGCAGGCCGGGGGCGCCGCCCGCGAGCACCTCGCTGCCGAGACGGGCCGCGTAGTCGACACCGATCTCGAGCTGGCCGGCCTCCGACGGCTCGACCTGCAGCGCGATCGCGAGGTCGGACGGAGCGGGAACCCCGGTGAGCTCGGCCAGACGGCGCAAACGCGCGGGAGTCGTGACCGGCATGATGCCCGGCAGGATGTCCATCGTGACGCCCGCAGCGCGGGCGCGATCCACGAAGCCGAGGTAGTCGTCCGCGTACCAGAACAGCTGCGTGATCGCGAGGTTCGCGCCGGCGACCTCCTTCGCGAGGAGTGCGTCGATGTCTTGCGAGGGGAAACGCGACCGGGGGTGCCCGGTCGGGAACGCCGCGACGGCGACGCGCTCGGGGCGCGGACGGTCGCGGATCTCGCTCGCGCGCGTTCCCGGGATGCGCGACTGGCCGAACGGCTCCCGCTCCTCCTGCACGCGGTGGATGAGCTGCACGAGCTCGGCGGACGACGCGAGATCGCCGATGGCGTCGTCGCCGTCGACGGCGCCCTTCGGCGGGTCGCCGCGAAGCGCGAGGAAGCTCGTGATCCCGGCGTCGAGGAACTCACGGACGAGTCGGTTCGCATCGGCATGCGACGAACCGACGCACGTGAGGTGGGCCATCGGCTCGACGTCGGTGTGGTCGAGGATGTAGCGGAGCACCGTGAGGGAGGGCCCGCGCGAGGTGCCTCCCGCGCCGAAGGTCACGGAGATGAAGTCGGGATCGGCCTCGGCGAGGCGATCGATGGTGCGGCCGAGGGCGAGTGCCGCCGCATCGTTCCGCGGCGGGAAGAGTTCGAACGAGACGCGCGGGCGACAGGCCGCGTCGGCGGCGGCCGAGGGACTGGAGACGGGCATCGAGGGGATCCTTCGCGAGGGAGACTGACCCCGCCCGACGGATGTCGAGCGGTGGCGTTTCTTCGCGGGCGGATGCCGGGCTCGGCTGTCGCTCCGGCGAGCACGGGGTGCTCGCAACGAGTGATTCGAGACTACGACTCAGCGGCTCTGACGGAAATGCGCGTTTCGGATTGTGACGCGGACGGCGGCGGACTCAGCCGACCGGCTGGGCGCGCGCGTACTCGGCGAGCTGGTTCGCCTGCTCCGGGCTGACCAGGGCGTGCACACGCGTGCCGTCCTCGAGGTACTCGGTCTCGAGCACGCGGGCCGTCTCGTGAAGGCTCGACACGAGGTCGCCGCGGTCGTACGGGATCACGAGCTCGACGTCGATCGAGGGGTCGGGCAGCATGCGCGTGATGGCCGCGAGGATCTCGTCGACGCCTTCGCCGGTGCGCGCGGACGCGAAGACCGCGTTCGGCGCCAGTCCGCGAAGGATGAGACGCTCTTCCTCGGTCACGAGGTCGGCCTTGTTGAAGACCACGAGCTCCGGGATGTCGCGTGCGCCCGTCTCACCGATGACGTCGCGAACGGTCGTCAGCTGGCTCGCCGGGTCGGGGTGCGCGGCGTCGACGACGTGCACGACGAGGTCGGAATCGGCGACCTCTTCGAGCGTCGAGCGGAACGCCTCGACGAGCTGGTGAGGGAGGTTGCGCACGAAGCCGACGGTGTCGGCGATCGTGTAGACGCGTCCGTCACTCGTCGTGTTGCGGCGCACCGTCGCGTCGAGGGTCGCGAAGAGCGCGTTCTCGACGAGCACCCCGGCTCCGGTGATGCGGTTCAGGATGCTCGACTTGCCGGCGTTCGTGTAGCCCGCGATCGCGACCGACGGCACGGCGTTCCGGCGACGGTTCGCTCTCTTGGCCTCACGGGCGGGCTTCATGCCGGCGATCTGTCGACGGAGCTTCGCCATGCGGTTGTGGATGCGTCGGCGGTCGAGTTCGATCTTCGTCTCACCCGGGCCGCGCGAACCCATACCGGCGCCCGCGCCACCCACCTGGCCACCGGCCTGGCGCGACATCGAGTCACCCCAGCCGCGCAGGCGCGGGAGGAGGTACTCGAGCTGGGCGAGTTCGACCTGCGCCTTGCCCTCGCGACTCTTCGCGTGCTGGCTGAAGATGTCGAGGATGACGGCCGTGCGGTCGATGACCTTGACCTTGACGACGTCCTCGAGCGCACGCCGCTGGCTCGGTGCGAGCTCGGAGTCGGCGATCACGGTGTCGGCGCCGAGCGACTTGACGATGCCGGCGAGTTCTTCGGCCTTGCCCCGGCCGAGGTACGTGCTGGGGTCGGGGTGCGGACGACGCTGCAGGAGTCCGTCGAGCACGTGCGCGCCCGCCGTCTCGGCGAGGGCGGCCAGTTCGCGGATCGAGTTCTCGGCGTCGGAGAGCGTTCCCTGCGAGTACACGCCGATGAGCACGACGTTCTCGAGGCGCAGCTGCCGGTACTCGACCTCGGTGACGTCTTCGAGCTCGGTCGAGAGGCCGGCGACTCGGCGGAGAGCCGCACGTTCCTCGCGCTCGAATTGCTCGCCGTCGCTCCCGCCCGCGACATCCGCGGATCGAGTCTGGAGGGCGTTCGCCGAACCATCGCCGAACAGCGAATAGCCGCTCGAGCGTGTTTCGGCGCCGTTCAGGATGCGCGCGACGGCGTCGTCGCCGGGGGCATCGTGCTGCGCTTCAGTCATCGTCTCCACCCTAGTTCCTCAGATCCGTGGATCTGCTGTAGTTTCCCCTGTATGGCGTCGGAGCACTATTTCACCTCGCAACCCGCAAGCGGATCGGCGCTCCGCGAGATCACGGTCCATCTGGGCGGCCGCGATGTGCGGCTGACGACCGCGGGGGGCGTGTTCAGCCCCGACCACATCGACGTCGGCACCCAGGTGCTGCTCGCGAACTCTCCCGTCGCTCCCCCGAGCGGCGATCTGCTCGACCTCGGGTGCGGCTGGGGGCCGATCGCCCTCGACCTCGCGCTCGCCTCTCCCGAGGCGACCGTCTGGGCCGTCGACGTGAACGAGCGGGCGCTCGACCTCGTGCGACGGAACGCCGCGACTCTCGGCCTCTCCAATGTCAACGCCGTGACGCCCGAGGATGTTCCCGAGGGGATCACCTTCCGCACGATCCGCTCGAACCCGCCGATCCGCGTCGGCAAGAACATCCTCCACGACATGCTCATGCACTGGCTGCCGCGTCTCGAGCCGGACTCGGACGCATGGCTCGTCGTGCAGCGGAACCTCGGTTCCGACTCGCTGCAGCGCTGGCTGCAGGACGAGCTGCCGAGCACCTACGGCGTCGTGCGCGCCGCCACGGGCAAGGGCTACCGCGTCTTGCACGTACGGAAGCGCACGCACTAACCGAGCGCGAGCACTCCGTCGAAGACGAGCTCAGCGGGCCCCGAGAGGGCGACGTGCTCGCCTTCCTCGGTCGGGAACATCCTGACGCCGACGACTCCACCGGGAACCTCGACGCGCCAGTCGTTCGGCGCACCGGCGCCGGCCCAGTGCCGCACGGCGAGGGCCGCCGCGACGGCTCCCGTGCCGCACGAGAGCGTCTCGCCCGATCCGCGTTCGTGGACGCGCATGCGGATGCGACCCACCCCGTCATGGACGAGCGGGTCTGCCGGCACGACGAACTCGACGTTCGCTCCGTCGGCGGCGGGAGGGTCGAGGATCGGCGCGACGCCGAGATCGAGCTCGTCGAGCTCGCGCTCGTCGGCGAGGGCCACGACGACGTGCGGGTTACCGACGTTGATGCCGAGCCCGGGTCGGGGAACGGCGAGATCGCGCGCTCGCACGAGCGGCTCTCCCCCGTCGAGGCGCCAACGGCCGAGATCGACCTGGAAGCCCGAGGTGCTGCGCTGTACATCGCGCACGCCCGCGCGGGTGCCGATCGGCAGCGTCGAACCGGGGGCGATCTCGGCAAGCCCTTGCTCGACGAGGTAGCGGGCGAACACGCGGATTCCGTTGCCGCACATCTCCGAGACGGTGCCGTCCGAGTTCCAGTAGTCCATGAACCACTCGGCTTCGGAGTCTTCAGCGAGTGCCGCGGCCCCGGCCGCGAGGTTCGTCGAGCGGACGGCACGGATGATCCCGTCGCCGCCGACCCCGAAATGACGATCGCAGATACCGCTGATCTGCTCGGGAGTGAGCTCGATCGCACCATCGGGGTCGGAGAAGAGCACGAAGTCGTTTCCCGTGCCCTGGCCCTTGGTGAATGTCAGTTCGAACGCCATGACTTCAGTCTAGGGACGAGAGGCGGGCGATCTGCTCGCGGACGGCGGTGGCATCGCCGGAATCGACGAGGGCGGCCTCCCGGTAGCGCGAGAACCAGCCGACCTGTCGCCGGGCGTATCGGCGTGTGAGGCGTTGCGTCTCGGCGATCGCCTCGTCTCGCGAGACGGTGCCGTGGATCTCGTCGATCGCCTGACGGTAACCGATCGCGCGACTCGCGGTGACGCCGCGCTCGATGCCGAGAGGGAGCAGCCGCCTTACCTCGTCGATGATGCCGTCGGCCCACATGGCCTCGACCCGCCGGTCGAGTCGATCGACGAGTACGTCGCGCGGCGTCGTGAGCATCACCGTGCGGTGCTCGCGCCACACGAGGGGCTCGTCGGGAAGTCGCGCCGCCGCCGGTTCTCCCGTGATCTCGATGACCTCGAGTGCTCGAACGATCCGCCGACCGTTCGTCGACCCGATGGCCGCGGCCGTCTCCGCATCGAGGTCGGCGAGACGGCGCGCGAGGATGCCGGGACCGAGTCGCTCGAGTTCATCCTCGAGTCGCGCGCGGACGGCGGCATCCGTGCCCGGGAACTGGAAGTCGAACAGCACGGATGACACGTAGAGGCCCGATCCTCCGACGAGGATGGGCACGGCGCCCCGCGCGATGATCGCATCGATCGCGGCGCGAGCCTCGACCTGGTAGCGCGCGACCGAGGCCTCCTCGGTCACGTCGAGCACGTCGAAGAGGTGGTGGGGCACTCCGCGTCGCTCACCGACGGCGAGCTTCGCGGTGCCGATGTCCATGCCGCGGTAGAGCTGCATCGCATCGGCGTTCACGACCTCGGCGCGGCCCCCGTGTCGCGCGATCTCCTCGGCGACGTCGAGCGCGAACGCCGACTTGCCCGTTCCCGTCGCACCGACGACGGCGACGACGCTCACCTCAGCGCTCGTCGTCGTTCACGTCGTAGATCGGCACGGTGCTCACGAGGTCGGGGCCGAAGCCCGGCTTGATGAGCGGGCGGATGTCGCTGCGGGGCCGCAGCGCGGGAAGACCGAGTGACACACGCGCGGGTGCCGAGCCGTCGGACGGCGCAGCGGGCACGCCGCAGCTGTCGGCCTGGGCGCGATCCCACGCGTCGCCGGCACGGGTGCGTCGGATACGGAGAGGCGAACCGTCGGGCGAATCGGCGATGAGGTGGAAGGACGCCGCCTGCGAGATGACGACGCTCACGATGTCGCCGGGGCGCGGGATGTCGCTGCCCTCGGGCACCTCGAAGTGCACGAGTCGCGAGTCTTCGGCGCGGCCGGAAAGGCGATGCGTCTCGGCATCTTTCTTGCCCTCGCCCGTGGCGACGAGCAGTTCGACCCGACGGCCGACGAGATTCTCGTTCTCTTCGCGGGAGATGCGGTCTTGGAGTGCCGTCAGTCGCTCGTAGCGCTCCTGGACGACCTCCTTCGGAACCTGATCGTCCATCGTCGCCGCCGGAGTGCCCGCGCGGATCGAGTACTGGAAGGTGAAGGCGGAGGCGAAGCGTGCGGCCTCGACGACGCGCATGGTCTCAAGGAAGTCTTCCTCGGTCTCCCCCGGGAATCCGACGATGATGTCGGTCGAGATCGCCGCGTTCGGGATCTTCGCGCGAACGCGGTCGAGGATGCCGAGGAACTTCTCCGAGCGGTACGAACGTCGCATCGCGCGGAGGACGCGGTCGGAGCCCGACTGCAGGGGCATGTGGAGCTGCGGCATGACGGCGGGCGTCTCGGCCATCGCATCGATGACGTCATCGGTGAACGCCGCGGGGTGCGGGCTCGTGAAGCGGATGCGCTCGAGCCCCTCGATCGCGCCGGCCGCGCGCAGGAGCTTGCCGAACGCGAGTCGATCGCCGAACTCGACGCCGTACGAGTTGACGTTCTGGCCGAGGAGCGTGACCTCGATGGCGCCGTCGTCGACGAGAGCCTGCACCTCGCCGAGGATCTCGCCCGGGCGACGGTCCTTCTCTTTGCCGCGGAGCGAGGGCACGATGCAGAACGTGCAGGTGTTGTTGCAACCGACGGAGATGGACACCCAGCCGCTGTAGCTCGAGTCGCGCTTTGTCGGGAGTGTCGACGGGAAGGTCTCGAGGGCGTCGAGGATCTCGAGCTGGGCCTCGTCGTTGTGACGAGCTCGCTCGAGGAGGCTCGGCAGCGAGCCCATGTTGTGGGTGCCGAACACGACGTCGACCCACGGCGCCTTCTCGAGGATCGTGTTCTTGTCCTTCTGGGCGAGGCAGCCGCCGACGGCGATCTGCATACCCTCATGACGCCTCTTGACGCTCGCGAGGTGGCCCAGGTTTCCGTAGAGCTTGTTGTCGGCGTTCTCACGCACGGCACACGTGTTGATCACGACGATGTCGGCCTCGGTGCCGTTCGCCGGCACGTAACCGGCTGCCTCGAGCGACCCGCTCAAGCGCTCGGAGTCGTGGACGTTCATCTGGCAGCCGAAGGTGCGCACTTCGTACGTGCGTGCCCGACCGGTCGGATCGAGAGAGGCCGACGAGACGTCGATGGCGTTCGGCGAGGTCGTGAGGGTGCTCATGATGCGGACAAGTCTACGTTCGCCGTGTGCGGAGTCTCACGTCGCCCGTGAGCGTCTCAGCGCAGGCCCAACGCGGAGCGCGCCGCCTGGCGTGCGACCGAGCCGTTGTAGCCCTTGCGCTGGAGGAAGCCGACCAGCCGCCGCTCGGCGACGTCGGACGTGAGCGAACGCATACTGCGGGCGCGCTTCTCGGCGAGTTCGAGGGCTGCACCGGCATCGTCGTCGGGCAGAGCGGCGATCGTCTCGATGATGACCGCGGAATCGATGCCGCGGCGGAACATCTCTCGTTCGACGAGAGCACGCCCCATGCCCTTCCGCTCGTGATGCGAGCGCACGATCTCTTCGGCCAGTCGTGCATCGTCGAGATAGCCGAGCCGCTGAAAGCGCGACAGGATCGCGTCGGCGTCGTCTCCGACGGCACCCTCGGCCGTCAGCAGACGATAGGCCTCATCCATCGAGAGCGACTTCGATCGCAGGCGTCGGAGAAGCCGGTCTTCGGCCGCCTGGCGCGTCTCGGTCTCGTCGTCCTCGAGATCGTCGGCATCCTCATCGGAGCCGTCGATGTCGGGATCGGAGGAGTCTCGAGCGCCCGCGCCGAAACGGGCGACCGTGACTCGCGCTCCCGCCGGAGAGGCGGCTGTCGGGGACGCAGCGAGGCGTGAGACCCGCGGGCTCGGCGGCGTCTCGTCTTCGCCGAACTCCCAGCCGGGCTTCGGACCCGCTGCGATCGCGTCGCTCGCGGACGCAGGCCCCTGGACCGCGCCGCTCGCCCCCGGAAGATACGAGACCGGAGCGAGGCGCTCGTCACCCGTCGATTCGTCTCGACTCATGATGTGCTCCTCGCTCCGGTCTCGCGGGGTCATGCGCCCTTGCGGGCGGCGACCTTGGGGGCGATGGGTTCGACGGGTGCGACTGCGCCCGCGTTTCCGATGCCGAGCTTCGCGAGGATCTTGTTCTCGATGTCGAGCGCGATGTCGGGGTTCTGCAGCAGGAAGTTGCGGGCATTCTCCTTGCCCTGGCCCAGCTGGTCGCCGTCGTAGGTGTACCAGGCACCCGACTTCTTGACGATGGCCTGGTCGACGCCGTAGTCGATGAGGCTTCCCTCACGCGAGATGCCGACGCCGTAGAGGATGTCGAACTCAGCCTGCTTGAAGGGCGGCGCCATCTTGTTCTTGACGACCTTGACGCGGGTGCGGTTACCCACGGCGTCGGTGCCGTCCTTCAGGGTCTCGATACGACGGATGTCGAGGCGGACCGACGCGTAGAACTTCAGCGCCTTACCACCGGCCGTCGTCTCGGGGCTGCCGAAGAAGACACCGATCTTCTCGCGCAGCTGGTTGATGAAGATCATCGTGGTGTTGGTCTGGCTGAGACCACCGGTCAGCTTGCGGAGCGCCTGCGACATGAGGCGAGCCTGGAGGCCGACGTGCGAGTCACCCATCTCGCCCTCGATCTCGGCGCGCGGCACGAGGGCTGCGACGGAGTCGATGACGATGAGGTCGATGGAGCCCGAACGCACGAGCATGTCGGCGATCTCGAGCGCCTGCTCACCGGTGTCGGGCTGCGAGACGAGGAGGGCGTCGATGTCGACGCCGAGCTTCTTGGCGTACTCGGGGTCGAGCGCGTGCTCAGCATCGATGAAGGCGGCGATTCCACCGGCGCGCTGCGCATTGGCGATCGCGTGCAGGGTGAGCGTCGTCTTACCCGACGACTCCGGACCGTAGATCTCGATGATGCGGCCGCGGGGCAGCCCGCCGACGCCGAGGGCGACATCGAGAGCGACGGAGCCGGTGGGGATGACGGCGACGGGAGCGCGCTCTTCACTTCCCAGGCGCATCACCGAGCCCTTACCGAACTGGCGGTCGATCTGTGCAAGGGCCGTTTCGAGGGCCTTCTCGCGGTCTACTGCTGAGGGCATGTTCTTCTCCTGATCTCGATGCTGCTGCCTATAGGCTGTCGCGCTCCGCGGCGGGGCCGTGACCCCGCTCGCCTCGTCGACAAGGCGGTGCGTTTCGTCGTACTCCGACCGTAGGAGCGACCTCCGACATCGCGAGGATGTCGGCGTCGATCTGTGGAGGACTACCCGAATCGCTTCGTTGTGCAGGAGCCTAGCGCGATTCGAACCTATCTTCGAGAAGCAGTGCCCGCGTGTCGGCGTGTCAGTCGCGACGAGGGTCCGGGCGACCCACGCCCGCGCGGCGCTCGAGAGGCACGCCCTGCTCGTCGCAGAGCGCGATCCAGACGTCCTTCGGTGCGATACCGGCGGCGAGAGCGTCCTCAGCGGTGCGACCGCCGAGCGCGGGCAGCACGAGGTCGCGAACGAGTACCCGCGCGTAGCCGCCGCCGAACTCGTGTTCGATCGCGAAACGGAACTCGGAGAGCTTCATGGCACCTCGCACAGAGGAACGGCAGCCGACTCAGCCGGCTGCCGTTCTCGGGTCTTCGGTCCTAGCGGACCATCATGTCGGCGTCGAAACCGGCCACGAACTCGTCGGGCACGGTGTCGGGGATGGGATCGATGCCTTCGAGGACCGCGAGACGGTCTCCTACTTCACGCATGATCACCGAGATCGGGGTCTCGAGCGCTTCGGCGACCGAAGCGAGGATCTCTGACGAGGCCTCCTTCTGGCCGCGTTCGACCTCGCTCAGATACCCGAGGGCGACGCTCGCCTTGGAAGCCACCTGTCGAAGGGTTCGGCCCTTCTGAAGACGGAAGTCCCTGAGCACATCGCCGATCTCCTGACGAACCAGAATCATCGGAACCTCCTTCTGTCTGCCATGGCCCGAGAGCCGGTCGAGGAGTCCGTCACCGAACTCCCGCTGCGTCGACTCTACCGGTGCACTCTGGCGATTTCTTGTGAATGCGCTACCTGTAACGACGTCGTAACCGCACCTATTCCGCGTCGGAGTCGAAATCCTCGAGGGCGAGAGCGAGAGCCGCCGCCACGGTCGCTCGGCGGATCGAATCTCGATCGCCGCCGAGCTCGAGTCGAACCGAACGGATGCCTCGTGCCGAGGCGATCCCGACGAAGACCGTTCCGGGCGCGTGGCCGTCCTGAGGATCGGGTCCGGCCACTCCCGTCGTCGCGATCCCGACATCCGCCGGCCGCCCGTCGACGGCGCACACGAGGCGCACGCGATCGGCGAGCTGGCACGCGACGTCGGCATCCACCGCGCCCCGTTCGGCGAGCAGATCGGCATCCACCCCGACGATCGAGTGCTTGAGTTCGGTGCTGTACGCGACGACGCCGCCCGAGAAGGCGTTCGAGGCGCCGGGAACGGCGACGATCTCCGCGGCGAGCAGGCCACCCGTGAGCGACTCGGCGGTGGCGACACGCTCACCGCGGCGCGCCAACGCGTCGAGGAGTCGAGCGGCGTCGCTCATGGGCGAGGCGCGCGCCGCAACGCGATGGCGGCCGCGATGTACTGCACGCCCGAGATGACCGTGAGTGCGAGAGCCGCGGCCATGAAGACCCAGTTGACCCAGAAGATCCAGTCGCCGACGAGGGTCCAGAGCGGCACGAGCGCGAGCGAGATCGCGACCGATTGCACGACGGTCTTGAGCTTGCCGCCCGAGGAGGCGGGAACGACGTTGCCGCGGCGGAGTTCGACGAGCCGCCAGACGGTGATCCCGACCTCACGCACGAGGATGAGGATCGTCACCCACCACCAGAGCTCGCCGAGGATCGACAGGCAGACGAGCGCGCCACCCGTCAGGAGCTTGTCGGCGATGGGGTCGAGGATCTTGCCCAGGTCGGTGACGAGACCTCGGGAGCGCGCGATGTGGCCGTCGATGCCGTCCGTCGCGATCGCGATGATGAAGACCGCGGCGGCGGCCCAGCGCAGCCAGCCGTCCTCCCCCGCGTCGGCGAGGAGCATCCAGAAGAAGAGCGGCGCGAGCAGTATCCGCACGACGGTGATCGCGTTCGGCAGATTCCAGTTCGACGTCCGCGCGGTGGATTCGGGCGCGGCATCCATGGTCAGTCCCTTCCGGTGAGGCCCCAGGCGTCCTCGTCGGACTCCCCGTCGACCTCGGCGTACCCGTCGGACTGTCGCGCGACGGGGTCATCGGCATAGCGTTCGTCGACCGCAGGCTGCTCAGGAGCTCGTGCCGGGGAAGGAGCAGCCGGCGCGGGTTCTTCGCCGCGGAGCTTCGCGAGCACGCCAGGAAGCTGCTCGGCGGTCACGAGCACGTCGCGCGCCTTGGAGCCCTCGGACGGGCCGACGATCTCGCGCGACTCGAGCAGGTCCATGAGTCGACCGGCCTTGGCGAAGCCGACGCGGAGCTTCCGCTGCAGCATCGACGTCGAGCCGAACTGCGTCGACACGACGAGTTCCGCCGCAGCCAGGAGGAGCTCGAGGTCGTCGCCGATGTCGGAGTCGATCTCTTTCTTCGCGGCGACGGCGGCGACGTCCTGGCGGTACTCGGGGCGCGCCTCGCGAGTGACGTGCTTGACGACACGCTCGATCTCGGCCTCGCTCACCCACGCGCCCTGCACGCGGAGCGGCTTCGAGGCGCCCATCGGCAGGAAGAGCGCGTCGCCCTGGCCGATGAGCTTGTCGGCGCCCGGCTGGTCGAGGATGACTCGGGAGTCGGTGACGCTCGTCACGGCGAACGCCATGCGGCTCGGCACGTTGGCCTTGATGAGACCCGTCACGACGTCGACCGACGGACGCTGGGTCGCGAGCACGAGGTGGATGCCCGACGCGCGGGCGAGCTGCGTGATGCGGACGATCGAGTCCTCGACGTCGCGCGGAGCGACCATCATGAGGTCGGCGAGCTCGTCGACGACGACGAGAAGGTACGGGTAGGGCTTGAGCTTCCGCTCCGACCCCGCGGGAAGGACGATCTCGTCGTTCACGACGGCCTTGTTGAAGTCGTCGATGTGACGGAATCCGAACGACGCGAGGTCGTCGTACCGCATGTCCATCTCCTTCACGACCCATTGCAGCGCCTCAGCGGCCTTCTTGGGGTTCGTGATGATCGGAGTGATGAGGTGCGGGACACCGGCGTACGGGGCGAGCTCCACGCGCTTCGGATCGATGAGGACCATACGCACGTCGGCGGGCTTCGCGCGCATCAGGAGGCTCGTGATCATGGAGTTCACGAAGCTCGACTTACCCGAACCCGTCGAACCGGCGACGAGGAGGTGAGGCATCTTCGCGAGGTTCGCGACGACGTAGCCGCCGCCGACGTCCTTGCCGACGCCGATCGTCATGGGGTGCGTGCTGTTCGTCGACGCACCCGACCGCAGCACGTCGCCGAGCGTCACGATCTCGCGGTCGGTGTTCGGGATCTCGATGCCGATCGCGCTCTTGCCGGGGATCGGCGAGAGGATGCGCACTTCGTTCGACGCCACGGCGTAGGCGAGGTTCTTCGAGAGAGCGGTGACCCGCTCGACCTTGACGCCCGGCCCGAGTTCGACCTCGTACTGCGTGACCGTCGGGCCGCGCGAGAAGCCCGTGACCGCGGCATCCACCTGGAACTGACGCAGCACCTCGGTGATGGCGCGCACGACCTCGTCGTTCGCCGCCGACCGCGCCTTGGCGGGTGCACCCGCGACGAGGGTCGACGCGGCGGGCAGGTGGTACGGACGTTCGGGCTGGCCGGACGTCGGCTCGCCGATCATGGATGCCGCGTCGAAGCCATCGCCCTCGACATCCGCGCCGAATCCGGGCAGGACGCCCGTCGCGGTCGCGTCGTCGGCGCGCAGGCCGGTCGCCGGAGGGATCTCGCCGGTGACGGCGCGCAATGCGCTCTCCGCGCGTTCGAGCTCGCCGAGCACCTCCGTGCCGTAGTCGTCGGCCGTCGGCGCCGCGGGCGTCTCGATCGCGCTCTCGAAGCTGCCCGCGGCAGAACCGGCGCCGAAGACCTCGGTGAGACCGTCGGAGCCGTCGAGCACGGGCGAATCGAACGCGACGTCTTCTTCTCGCTGGGCGGCATTGCGTCGCCACCAGGGCAGGGCTCCCCCGGATTCGGGCTCGTCGTCGTCGAGGCCGTCGAGTTCGACCTGCTTGGTCTTCGCCGCCTTCTTCGCCTCCGACGCGGCCTGACGCTCGTCGGCATCGGGGATCGTCGCCCCGAACAGCCAGGCGTACAGCTCACGGGATCGTTCGGGGATCTTGTTGGGCGGGGTCTTCGCGATGATGAGCAGCGAGAGGGCGATGAGGAGGATGACGACCGCGGTCGCGCCGTAGACCGTGATCAACGAGGTGAGCGGCGCAGCGACCAGCCAGCCGAGCACGCCGCCCGCGCGCGCGAGCACGTTCATGCCGTCGCTCGGCTGGGGGGCGCCACCGAAGATGTGGCACAGGGCCGAGATGCTCACGAGGAGGATGCCGAGGCCGATGCCGATCCGGGTGTTGTCGTGGACGGTCGCGGGGTGACGGAAGAGCCACACGGCGAAGAGCAGCATGATGATCGGGAGCGCGAAAGCGACGCGGCCGAAGAGGAGACCGAACGTCCAGGCGTCGAGCGTCTGCGCGACCGGGTCGTTGATGAAGAACCACTCGATCACGACGCCGGCGATCGAGAGCAGCACGAGGAAGAACGGAAGGCCGTCCCGACGCTCGTCCTTCTCGAGCTTCTCGGGGCCGAGCGCTCGCGCCGCGCCACCCGTCAGGTGGGCGAGACCCATCCATGAGCGCACGAGGAGATTGGGCTTCTCCTCGGCGACGGGGAGCTTCTTCGTCTTCTGCGAGCTCGTGGAGGTCGCGCGCGTCGACGTGCCGCGCGAAGTACCGCCGCGCGCGCCGGACGCGCGTCCGCTCGACTTGGTGCTCGTAGCCATGCTCTCACCGTACCTTCGGCGGGTGCCTGCGGCCCGGAACGCCGTGCGAGTGTCACCGCTCAGCGCAGATTGAGGACCATCGTCTCGCGGACGCCGGCACCCGAGACGACGTCGAACCCCTCGGATCGATAGAGGGCAGCAGCGAAGTTCCCCTGCTCGACGCTGAGCGCGAGTCGTGAGTGGCCAGCGCGGCGCGCTTCGCCGACGAGTTCACGCAGGAGCGCGCGACCGACGCCCTGTGCGCGCCAGATGTGTCGTACCCCGATGATGAGTTCGGGAACACCGACGGAGACGAACCCGTGGGCGGGAGCGTTGGCGGGGAACAGGCGGTACCAGGCCGCACCGATCGACTCGCCCGAGGCATCCGTCGCCACGACACCGCGGTCGGCGGGCCGCTGCCAGCCCGACAGGTAGTGCGCGTAGTTCGGATCGGCCAGCACGGTGACGCGCGGACGAGCGGGAGCGGGGCGCCAGTTTGCCGCCTCGACGACCATCTCGGCGAGGAACTGCCCGTCATCGGGTGTCGCCGATCGAACCGTGAACTCCGACATGAGCGGATGGTACGCGCGACGTGTTTCCGGGGTGTTTCCCCGGTCAGAAGCGGATGGCGTCGATGACCTTGACCCTGACCGCCGCGATGGCGGGTAGGAGGCCGGCGATGGCTCCCACGACGGTCGCGGCGACGATGCCGAGGATGGCCGCCTCCGTGGGGAAGGGCGGGAAGTCCTCGATGAGCCCCTGACCGATCGTCTGCTCGACCCACGGACTCTTCACGATGAGGATCGCCGCCATGACGCCCACGACACCCGCGACGAACGTGCCGACGACGCTCTCCATCATCACTCCGAAGAAGACGCGACCGCTCGTGGCCCCGAAGCTCCGCCGGATGCCGATCTCGCGGATGCGGTGCTTGACCGTGACGAGCGAGATGTTGACGAGGCCGAGAGCCCCGAGGATGAGCACGAGCATCGCGACACCGCCGACCATGAGCTTGGTCGCGAGGAACGGGTCTTCACCCCATGCCCCCGAGTCGGTGCGATACACGTCGACCTGGGCGCCCGCCCCGATCGCCGCCTCGATCTCGCGATCGATGATGGGGACGAGCTGATCGGCGATTCCCTCGGGAACCCACGCCTCGTAGCCCATCTGCTCCGTGCCGGGAGGTGCAAGCGACAGCTCGAGATAGGCGTCGGCGAGCATGAACATGGACTCGCCGTCCCACTCCCCCGCCGGAGTGACGCCGACGATGACGGCGGTCGTCTTCTGCTCGCCCAGCAGTTGGAGCGTGGGGTGCGAGTCGATCGGCGGTCGGCCGAGGCGGTCCCACACCTTCTCATTGACGACGATCGGCGGCGCGAGGCGGGTCACGTCGCGCTCGGTGAACCACGAACCGGTCACGACTCGCAGACGGTGGATCTCGGCGAAGTCGACGTCGACCACCTGGGTGGCGAGCGGGACGGCGCCGTCGACGAACTGCGCCGTGAGCGACCCGTAGCCGTTCCGGCTCCAGTAGTCGATCTCGTAGCGGTGCATGGCGGCGATCCACGCCTCGTCGGTGACGGCGGAGTCGACCGGACCCTCGGAGCCGAAGATCGATGCGGTGAGTGTGGCCGGCCGACCGCTGTAGCGCTCGTTGACCTCGCGACTGGTCTGTTCGGCGATCGCGCCGAGCGCGACGACCGTCGTCAGGGCGCAGACGGCGACCCCGACGCCGATGAGCGAGAGGATGACGCGGAGCCGGTGGATCCGGAGCTCCTGCCAGGCCTCGATGACGGTTCCGGCGACGTTCGATGTGACGCGCGCGAGCCACTGCTTCATGGCGCCACCGCCACGGTCGGCGTCTCCGCCGCGTCATCCGTCATCTCCGCGCCCTCGAAGAGGCGCCCCGCGATCAGGCGGTAGTGGCGCGTCGCTCGTGCGGCGATCGCGGGATCGTGGGTGATCGTCACGAGGGCGGCGCCCGTGTCGGTCGCGACCTCATCGATCATCGACATGACGGCCTCGCCGGTCTCGAGGTCGAGTGCGCCGGTCGGCTCGTCGGCGAGGATGAGACGCGGTCCGCGGACGAGCGAGCGCGCGATCGCGACGCGCTGCTGCTCACCGCCCGAGAGCCGGTCGGGCTTCGAATCGAGCCGGTGCCCGAGCCCGACGCGTTCGAGCATGGCTCGCGCGATGGACTCGCGCCGCCAGAAGCTCGCCCCGTGGGCGTAGAGCAAGGGAGTCATGACGTTCTCGAGAGCCGTCCGACCGGGAAGCAGGTTGAACTGCTGGAAGATGAATCCGATCTCCGACCCGCGCAGCCGATCGCGGTGCGCCGACGAGAGCGTGCGGACGTCGCGATCATGGATCGCGATTCGGCCGGTCGAGGGCGCATCGAGGAGGCCGAGGATGTTGAGGAGCGTCGACTTTCCCGAGCCGGAACGGCCTACCACCGAGATGCGATCACCGGAATCGACCTCGAGGTCGATGCCGTGCAGGATCGTCAGGGGTTCCTCGTCGGGGCGCTCGACGGTGCGCGTGACGCCCTCGAGGTGGAGGAGGCTCATCCGCCGACCGACGAGCAGACCATGCTGCCGTCCGGGTTCGTCACGCAGTCCTCACCCATGCCCGGCTGCACGGCCGGGGCGCCGGGCACGAACTGCAGGATGAGGTCGCCCTCAACGAGCCCGTCGACGACCTGGACGTTCTGCCCGTCGCTCACACCGAGCGTGACCGGGTGCTCAGCGCTCACGCCTGTCTCATCGAACAGCCAGACGACACCCGTCTCGGCTCCTCCTTCGACAGCGGTCGTCGGGATGACGAGGACGTCATCGGCGGCACCCGCCGAGATCGTGACCTGAGCGGCGAGGCCCGAGAAGACCCTGACCTCGGGCGGAACCGCGCAACGCACGGTCGCACCCGACCCTGCGCCCGCGGCGGGCTGCCCGGTCTGCTCGCCGTCGCCCGAACCGGCACCCGCGAGTGCCGTGGTGATCGTGAGCCCGGTGCAGGTGAACGGCGCGGGACCGCCCGTGATCGTCACGAGCGCCTCCGTCGGCTGCTCGGTGAGGCGATACTGCTGCTCGGGCGTGAGGGTCGCGGTCACGTTGAAGCTCGGCGGTGCGATCTGACCCGTGACGGCGCCGATCGCGACGACCTGGCCCGGGATCACGTCGAGGCTGCTGAGCACGCCCGCGGCACTCGCGAAGACCTTCGCGAACTCAAAGCGCGGCTCGGGTGTCGTGATGATCGGGAGCCCGTCGGGGCCGACGCTCTCAACGGGGGTCGACGGCAGTTCGACCTTGATGTCGTAGAGCTTGTCGCCCGACGCGACCTGCTGGCCGACGTTCACGAACACCTCGTCGACGGCGCCCGCACCCGTGGCCTTCACCGGCACGGCGGCATCCGCGTTAACCGTTCCGGTGAGCACGAGATCGTTGACGATCGAACCGATCGCGACCGTGTACTGCGGCTCGACGATCGTTCCCGTCGGCTCGGTCGGCGACGCCTCGGACTGACCGTCGGGGAAGAAGGCGAGCTTGATCAGTGCCGCAGCGACCGCCGCGACGAGCACGATCCTCAGGATCGGGAAGATCCACTTCCGCCAGATGCCCACGCCGACCCCTCTCGCCCAGAACGCGCCCCGAGTCGGGGCGCGTTCCTTCAGGCTAGAGGCAGATCGCTGCTCTCACACGACGATCGGGGTCGAATCCGGGTCATCCCTGACGTCGTGTGACGAGGTCACGCCTCGATGACGAGGGGAACGAGCATCGGGCGACGACGAAGACGTCGGTTGACCCAACCGCCGACGGTGCGGCGCACGATCTGCTGCAGACCGTGCGCGTCGCGCACGCCGTTCTGCGCGGCATCCGCGAGGGCCTTCTCGATCTTCGGCTTGACCTCGTCGAACACGGCGTCGTCCTCGGCGAAACCACGCGCGTGGATCTCGGGACCGCTGATGATGCGACCCGTCGACGCGTCGACGACGATGATGATCGAGATGAAGCCCTCTTCACCGAGGATGCGGCGATCCTTGAGGTCGGCCTCGGTGATCTCGCCCACGGTCGAACCGTCGACGTAGACGAAGCCGAGGTCGAGCTGGCCGGCGACCGTGACGTGGCCGTCCTTCAGGTCGAACACGGTGCCGTCCTCACCGAGGAACGTGTTGGCCTCGGGGATTCCGGTGTCGTTCGCGAGCTTCGCGTTGGCGACGAGGTGTCGGTACTCGCCGTGCACCGGAAGCACGTTCTTCGGCTTGAGGATGTTGTAGCAGTAGAGCAGTTCGCCGGCGGCGGCGTGGCCCGAGACGTGCACCTTCGCGTTGCCCTTGTGGACGACGGTCGCACCGAGCTTCGTCAGTCCGTCGATGACGCGGTAGACGGCGTTCTCGTTGCCGGGGATAAGGCTCGACGCGAGGATGACCGTGTCGCCCTCCCCGACCTCGATCTGATGGTCGAGGTTGGCCATGCGCGCGAGAACGGCCATCGGCTCGCCCTGCGAACCCGTCGACATGTAGACGATCTTGTCGTCAGGGATGTCGCCGGCCTTCTTGTAGTCGACGAGCACGCCCTCGGGAACCTTGAGGTAGCCGAGGTCAGCGGCGATGGTCATGTTGCGCACCATCGAGCGGCCGAGGAGCGCGACGCGGCGGCCGTTGGAGTGAGCGGCGTCGAGCACCTGCTGCACACGGTGCACGTGGCTCGAGAAGCTCGCGACGATCACCCGGCGCGGGGCGCGCGAGATGACCTGGTCGAGCACGGGACCGATGGAACGCTCGAGGGGCGTGAAGCCCGGCACGTCGGCGTTCGTCGAGTCGACGAGGAAGAGGTCGACTCCCTCGACACCGAGACGGGCGAACTCGCGCAGATCGGTGAGGCGATCGTCGAGCGGCAGCTGGTCCATCTTGAAGTCGCCGGTGGCGAGAACCGTTCCGGCACGCGTCTTGATGGCGATCGCGAGGGCGTCGGGGATAGAGTGGTTGACCGCTACGAACTCGAGGTCGAACGGGCCGAGGGTCTCTTTCTGACCCTCCTTGACCGTGAGGCTGTACGGCTGGATGCGGTGCTCTTTGAGCTTCGCTTCGACGAGCGCGAGCGTCAGCGTCGAACCGATAAGAGGGATGTCGGCCCGGAGCTTCAACAGATACGGCACCGCACCGATGTGGTCTTCGTGGCCGTGCGTCAGCACGACTCCGACGACGTCGTCGAGACGGTCTCGCACGGGCGAGAAGTCGGGCAGGATCAGGTCGACTCCCGGCTGGTGCTCTTCAGGGAAGAGCACGCCGCAGTCGACGATGAGGATCTTGCCGTCGATCTCGAAGCTCGTCATGTTGCGGCCGACCTCGCCGAGGCCGCCGATCGGGATCACTCGCAGTGTGCCCGGTTCGAGCGGGGCGGGTTCGCGGATCTCTAGGGGCATGGATGGCCCTCCTTTATTGCGTTGTTACACGGTCGCCAGAGGCGCGACCGGTTAGCGGGTCGTACCCGCGACCTTCGGCAGTGCGCCACCGGCGGCGGCGTTGCGGTCGGGTCGGAAGTTGTGGAAGTCGACGCCCGGGATGCCCTGCACGAGATCGATCTCGTCTTCGATCTGCGCGGCCTCCCATTCTTCGGGGCCGACGAGGGGAAGGCGCACGCGCGGGCTGTTGATGCGGCCGAGCCCGTGCAGGATGTACTTCGCCGCGACCGTTCCGGGAACGTGCGTCATGACGGCGCGGACGAGCGGCTCGAGCTTCTTGTGAGCCTCGGTCGCGGTCGCGAGGTCGCCCGCGTTCACGGCGTCGACGATCGTGCGGTACGGCGTCGCGGCGATGTTCGCGGTGACGCCGATGAGTCCGCTCGCACCGATCGAGAGATGCGGCAGCACGTTCGCGTCATCGCCCGAGAAGTACAGCAGATCGGTCTGGTTGAGCACGCGGCTGACTTCGCTGAAGTCGCCCTTGGCGTCCTTGATCGCGCGGATGTTCGGGTGCTTCGCCGCGCGCAGGATCGTCTCGTAGCGGATCGGCACGCCCGTGCGGCCGGGGATGTCGTAGAGGATGACGGGCAGATCCGTGGCATCCGCGATCATGCGGAAGTGCGTGAGGATGCCCGCCTGGGTGGGCTTGTTGTAGTACGGCGTGACGATCATGTTGCCGTCGGCGCCGGCCTTCTCGGACTGCTTCGCGAGCTGCATCGCGTGCGCCGTCTCGTTCGAGCCGCCACCCGTGATGATCTTCGCGCGCCCCGCGGAGACCGACTTGCCGACCTCGACGAGCTTGAGCTTCTCGGGGTCGGTGAGGGTCGAGGTCTCACCGGTCGTACCGGTCACCACGATGCCGTCGGCGCCCGCGTTGATCACATCGTCGATGTGCTTCTCGACCCCGGCCCAGTCGACTTCGCCGTCCGCCGTGAACGGCGTGACGAGCGCGACGAGCACTTGGCCAAAAGGGTTCTCCTGAGTCACGCCCTCCAGGCTATCGCCTCGGCGCGTCTTCGCGCGTCGCGGCTGGGCACGCGTCATCCCGCGCCCGTCCGCCGTTGTCGCGGACATCTCGCCGACGCGCCGCGCGCGCTCCCGCCGAATCGGCGTGGCGAGCCGCACATCCGCCGCAACGATCAGGCGGGAGTCAGGCCGGAGCGGCGGTGGCGCGGTCAGCGCTCGTAGCGGAGGAAGCGGTAGGTGAGGCCCGTACGCGAGGTGTGCCAGCCGGTCTCGGGATCGGCGGCGACGAGTCTCCACGACGTGTCGATGACCGGCGCCGCGGTGTCGCCCTCGACGTCGGCATCGATCTCGGTCACCTCGAGCACATCGGCCCGAGCGATCGACTGCTCGTAGATCTGTGCACCGCCGACGATCCAGATCGCCTCGCCGCCGTCATCCGCCGCGATGTCGAGGGCCGACTCGAGCGAGTCGGCCGCGATCGCTCCGGCGAAGTCGTCGGCGGTGCGCGAGACGACGATGTTCCGTCGGCCCGGGAGCGGACGGAAGCGCGGCGGGATCGACTCCCACGTGCGGCGGCCCATGATGACGGATGACTGCCCCGTCACGTCACGGAAGTGGGCGAGATCCTCGGGCAGGCGCCACGGCATCACGCCACCGGCACCGATGATTCCGCCCCGCGCCTGCGCCCAGACGAGACCGATGCGCGTCATACGGCGACGGCGGCGCGAATCGCGGGGTGGTGCTCGTAACCCTCGACGACGAGGTCGTCGAACGTGTAGTCGAAGATCGAGTCGCGCGCGGTCTCGATGCGGAGTGTCGGCGGCGCGAAGGGCTCGCGCGTGAGCTGCTCAGTGACCTGCTCGACGTGGTTGTCGTAGATGTGGCAGTCGCCGCCCGTCCACACGAAGTCGCCGACCTCGAGGCCGGTCTGCGCGGCGACGAGGTGGGTGAGGAGCGCGTAGCTCGCGATGTTGAACGGAACGCCGAGGAAGAGGTCGGCGCTGCGCTGGTAGAGCTGGCAGCTGAGCTTGCCGTCGGCGACGTAGAACTGGAAGAGCGCGTGGCACGGCGCGAGAGCCATGTCTGGGATGTCGGCGGGATTCCACGCCGACACGATGAGACGCCGCGAGTCGGGGTTCGTGCGGATCTGCTCGATGACGTCGGAGATCTGGTCGATCTGCTCACCGCTCGGCGTCGGCCACGATCGCCACTGCACGCCGTAGACGGGGCCGAGCTCCCCCGCGTCATCCGCCCACTCGTCCCAGATGCTCACGCCGTTCTCGGTGAGCCAGCCGATGTTCGACTCGCCGCGGAGGAACCACAGCAGCTCGTACGCGATCGACTTGAAGTGCACGCGCTTCGTCGTGACGAGGGGGAATCCCTCGGAGAGATCGAAGCGGATCTGGCGCCCGAAGACGCTGCGCGTGCCGGTACCGGTGCGATCCGACTTCTGCGTGCCGTTCGCCAGCACGTCGCGGAGCAGGTCTTCGTAGGGGGTGGGGATCGGAGCGCTCATCGCCTCGATGCTACCCCGCCCAGCGCCCGTCGCGGCCGAGTCCGCACCGTCACGGACCGTCATACTTCCGCCCGTCGGCGCCGCCGGTTTTACCCTCGGGTGATGGAGTGGTCTCTCGCGATCGGCGCCGCCGTGGCGCTCGTCGTCGCGACGACCATCGGCGGCCTCATCTGGAGCCGCCGCCAGGGAGCCGTGCGGGCCGGCGGCCTCGACAGGGTCTCCGCCGCGGATGTCGGTGTCGAGGCCCTCGGTGGGAGCGCGACGCTCCTGCAGTTCTCGACCGAGTTCTGCAGTCGATGCCCCGGAACGGCACGTGCACTCGGCTCGATCGCCGCCGAGCGCGAGGGCGTGGACCACATCGACGTGGATCTGACGCACCGCGCCGACCTCGCCTCGGCGTTCAGGGTCACGCAGACTCCGACGACACTCATCGTCGACGGCGACGGCATCGTCCGTGCGCGCATCGGCGGCCCTCCCCGGCCGGACGCCGTCCGGGAACAACTCGATCTCATCTCCAGGAGCAGCCATGTCTGACACGAGCCACACGTCTGTCGATCCTCGCGGTCCGCGCTTCAGCGCCGGCATCACCGCGGTCCTCCTCCTCGTCGTCGTGATCCTCGGACTCGGCGGCGCGGCCACCGCGGCCTTCTGGCTGTTGGTCGTGCTCGCAGCGCTCTTCGCCTGGGGCGCGTTCGCCGGAGTGGCGCGTCATCCGTTCGGGCTCCTGTTCAAGGCCGTCATCCGGCCTCGGCTCTCACCGCCGAGCGAACTCGAGGATTCGCGCCCGCCGACATTCGCGCAGGGCGTCGGACTCGTCGTCACGCTCGCCGGTGTCATCCTGGCCCTGTTCGGCCTTCCCCTCGCCGTGCCGATCGCCGCGGCCGCAGCCTTCATCGCGGCCTTCCTGAACGCGGCCTTCGGGTACTGCCTCGGCTGCCAGATCTACCTGCTCCTCGTGCGCGCACGCGTCATCCCGCAGACCTGAGAGTCGCCCTCGACCCACTGACTGCGGAGCGCGCCCGCGGCTAGGCTGGAGCCCCATTCGGCGATCGAGGAGGACCCCATGGCAATCACGAGCGAAGCGACAACGGTCTGGACCGGCACCCTGTTCGAAGGCTCGGGCACCGTCGCCCTCGATTCGTCGAAGGCGGCATCGTTCCCCGTGAACTGGAAGGCGCGCGCCGAGGGCGACGCCGGAACCACGAACCCCGAAGAACTGCTCGGCGCGGCCCACTCGGCCTGCTTCTCGATGGCGCTCTCGCACGCGCTCGCTCAGGCAGGACATACCGCCGAGAGCATCCAGACCACCGCCGCCGTGACGTTCGAACCCGGCAAGGGCGTCACCGGCTCCCACCTCCTCGTCGCGGCTCGCGTGCCCGGCCTCTCGGAGGACGAGTTCCAGACCTTCGCGAACGACGCCAAGGCGAACTGCCCGATCTCGCAGGCTCTCGCCGGCATCTCGATCACCATCGAAGCGGAGCTCGCGTAGCCCGTGCGCATCCTGATCTCCGGAGCCTCGGGCTTCATCGGAACGGCTCTCGTCGACAAGCTGCGCGCCGAGGGCCACGAGGTCACTCGCCTCGTGCGGCATCAGACGACCGCTCCCGACGAGGTCAACTGGTCGCCGGCCGCCGGCATCCTCGACTTCCGGGCGATGGATGACGCGGACGCCGTCATCAACCTGTCGGGCGCGTCGATCTCTCGACTGCCCTGGACGAAGAAGTACCGACGCGAGATCCTCGAATCGAGAGTGACGGCGACGCGCACGCTCGCCGATGCGATGCGTCAGGCGGCGAACCCGCCGTCGGTCTTCCTCAGCGGTTCGGCCGTCGGCTTCTACGGAGATCGACCGGGCGAGCTCCTCACCGAGTACTCGTCGCACGGCGAGTCGTTCCTGACCGACGTCACGCTGCGCTGGGAGGAGACCGCGGCCCTCGCCCCGAGCGATACCCGTGTCGTCACCTTCCGCACCGGGGTCGTCGTGGGCGACGCCGGCGCCATGAAGCCCGTGCGCCTGCTGACGAAGCTCGGCGTCTCGGGCCGTCTCGGCACGGGCGGTCAGCACTGGCCGTGGATCAGCATCGAGGACGAAGTGCGCGCGATCGTGCACCTCCTCGACTCGACGCTGAGCGGCCCGGTCAATCTCGTCGGACCGAACCCGGCGACCGCCGATGCGATCATGAGCGAACTGGCGAGGCGGATGCATCGGCCGTACCTCATCCCCGTACCGGAGCGACTCCTCGAGGTCGTCCTCGGCGACGCCGCCGACGAGTTGCTCCTCGCGAGCCAGAAGGTGCGGCCGGCCCGCCTGCTCGGCGACGGATTCCGCTTCACCCACTCGACATCCGATCAGGCGATCGACGCGATGCTCGCGCGCTGAACGATCTCACGACGAAGGCCCCCGATCGACTTGATCGGGGGCCTTCGCGTGAAGTACGACTACTCGGAGTCGGCGTCCTTC
Organism: Agromyces atrinae; assembly: GCF_013407835.1. Taxonomy (NCBI): domain Bacteria; kingdom Bacillati; phylum Actinomycetota; class Actinomycetes; order Micrococcales; family Microbacteriaceae; genus Agromyces; species Agromyces atrinae. The sequence continues at coordinate 1,041,660 of NZ_JACCBI010000001.1, forward strand.
TTGGCAGGAGCCTTCTTCTTCGCGGGAGCCTTCTTCTTGGGCTTCTCTTCGACGACCTCTTCGGTCACCTCGGCCTCGGCGGCGGCCTCGTCGGCGTCATCCGCCTCATCGTCGGCGACGACTGCGGTGAAGTCGGACAGGTCGACGGCCTTGCCGTCGGAGTCGACGACCGTGACCTTGCCGAGCGCGATCGCGAGGGCCTTGTTGCGCGCGACCTCGCCGACCATCGCCGGGATCTGGCCGTTCTCGCTGAGCGCCTGGACGAAGTCGTTCGGGCTCATGCCGTACTGCGAGGCGCCCTGCACGAGGTACTGGGTGAGCTCTTCCTGGCTGACCTGGACCTTCTCGGCCTCGGCGACGGCGTCGAGCAGGATCTGCGTGCGGAAGTTCTTCTCGCTCGCCTCGGTGACCTCTGCGCGGTGCTCGTCGTCTTCGAGACGGTTCTCGCCCTCGAGGTGACGGTGCACCTCGTCGTCGATGACCGACTGCGCGAGGGGGATCTCGACGAGCTCGAGGAGCTTCTCGACGAGGAGGTCGCGGGCCTGTGCACCCTGACCGAAGGTCTTCGACGTGGCGACCTGCTCGGCGAGGCTCGCACGAAGCTCGTCGAGGGTGTCGAACTCGCTCGCGATCTGAGCGAAGTCGTCGTCGGCTGCGGGGAGCTCGCGCTCCTTGACGGCCGTGACGGTCACCGTGATCTCGGCGGTCTCGCCGGCGTGGTCGCCACCGAGGAGCTCCGAGTTGAAGGTCGTGGTCTCGTCGGCCGAGAGCGTGTCGAGCGCCTCGTCGATGCCCTCGAGCAGTTCGCCCGAGCCGAGCTCGTACGAGATTCCGCTCGCGGAGTCGACCTCGTTGTCACCGATCTTGGCGGTGAGGTCGATGGTGAGGAAGTCACCGGTCTTCGCGGCGCGGTCGACCGTGATGAGCGTTCCGAAACGGCTGCGGAGACGGTCGAGCTCGTCGTCGACCTCGGTGTCGGCGATCTCTGCCGCGTCGACCGTGAGCGTGACGCCCGAGTAGTCGGGGAGCTCGATCTCGGGGCGGACGTCGACCTCGATCGAGAGGAGGAGGTCTCCCGAGAAGTCCTTGTCGCTCGGCCACTCGACGATGTCTGCCTCGGGGCGACCGAGGGCGCGCAGGCCGTGCTCGGCGATCGCGGCGCGGTAGAAGCCGTCGAGGCCCTCGTTGACCGCGTGCTCGAGAACGGCACCCTTACCGACGCGCTGGTCGATGATGGGCGGCGGAACCTTGCCCTTGCGGAATCCGGGGATGTTGACCTGCTCGGCGATGTGGCCGTAGGCGTGGGTGATGCTGGGCTTCAGCTCTTCGGGCGTCACCGTGATGGTGAGCTTGGCGCGCGTCGGGCTCAGCTTCTCAACCGAAGTAGTCGGCATGGGGAAGATCTCCTGTTTGGTGGAAGTTCGTGGCGAGTCGGGCTGCTGGTCGGGGCGACAGGATTCGAAAATGCAGCGCCAAACTAAACCCGGACAAGCGTAGTTGACCCGGGCGCGACAGCCCAATCGATGGGAACCGATCGATGGTGATCAGCCTATCGTGATGGCGTCGTGTGACACCTGAATGAGACGGTGTTCGGCCACGGGCGAACACGCCCGACCCCGATCGTGGTCGGGGCGACAGGATTCGAACCTGCGACCTCCCGCTCCCAAAGCGGGCGCTCTAGCCAAGCTGAGCTACGCCCCGAGTCGGCTCTGCGACCCGGTGTTCCGCCGACCAGGGCGGGAACTCGGCAAGTCTAGTGGCACGCCTCGCGAGCGATCACCGATGCCGACGGATGACGCGCGCGATGGCCGTGCACGATGAAGCGCTCATCCTGTATTAGGATGTTCGAGTGCCCGTTCGCGGGCCACGACCGATTTCTCTCCGGAGAAATTCGGGGCTGTAGCTTAGTGGTAAAGCCTCTGTCTTCCAAACAGATGATGCGAGTTCGATTCTCGTCAGCCCCTCCAGATCGGCTTCTCCCCCACGCTCTCTGCGGGGTCATAGCTCGTGCGCGCTGTTAGGCAGGCTCGGGATCGTCGCCGCGCGACCAGGCGATCGCGATGAGCTCGCGCAGCACGTCGAGGTCGAGATCGTCGAGCTTCTTCGCGTAGATGCAGCCGGCTCCCTCGGTGTAGGTGCCGAGTCTCGGCAGCAGCGCGGCTCCGTCGGGCAGATCCTTGAGGCCGTAGAACGTCAGTTGCGCCTTGCGAGGCGAGAACGCGGTCTTCGGCCAGGTGCCACGGGTTCGCGGGTTCGCGGCGGAGATGTATCGGAAGCTCCCGTAGCCGACCATCGTCGGACCCCACATCACGGGGTCCGTGCCCGTCACCTCATGGAAGATCTCCGCGAGTCGAGCGCCTTCGTCTCGTCTCCGCGGCGTGGCGGCCGAGGCGAGGAACGCCTCGACATCGGCATCCGTCGGTCCGGTCTTCGCTTCAGCCATGATCTGTTCCTTCGGGGTGCTCCGGCGTCGCCCGGGCTCACGCCGACCGTTCGGCCACGTTCGGTTCGCGGCGGTACTCGGTCGGTGTCACGCCGAAGCGGCGGACGAACTGAGAGCGGAAGGTGTTCGCGTTGGCGAAGCCCGTCGACGCGGCGACCTCGCCGATCGGCGCGTGAGGGTGATCGAGCAGCAGGCGGCGGGCCGACTCGATGCGCCGCTCGGCGATGAGGTCGGCCAGCCCGTCTTCGTCGGGACTGAAGTACCGGTAGAGCTGGCGACGGCTGAGGTGAAGAGCGCGTGCGATCGAGTCGACCGAGAACTCGGGAGACCGGTGCCGGCGCTCGATGAGGTCGCGCACCGTCGAGCGGACGTAGAGAGTACGGTCCTCCAGGCGTCGCGCACGGCCGACGGCCTGAGCGACGGTCGCGCGCACCAGGTCGAGGACGGCCAGTTCGACGTCGGCGACGTCGCCGGCCGTGCCGTCGACGACCGCCTCGTGCACGAAGTGGTTGACGAAGGTGCGAGTCGCGCGCGTCAAGGGAGAGTCGGGAAGAGGGAGAGCGGCGACGGCTACGAGTTCGTCGCGGGCGACGCCCAGGAGCTCGAGCGGAACCTGGAGGCCCACGGGCTCGGTCACGCCGGGGTGCTCCATGACGAAGGGCACGTCGGTCAGGAGGAGCGTCGAGCGCCCGGGCGCGATGACCGCGGCGTTCTCACCCTGTCGACAGATCACTCCCCCGCGGTTCTGGGCGCCGAAGATGATGGCGCCCTCCGACTCCTCGGCGATCCATCGCTCGGTGCGGCTCGTCGTCAGGGGCGTCTGCAGTCGCGCCGACATCGCGACGTGCACGAGGGGCACGAGAGCGAGGCGTGCGCTGAATTCCGCGGCATCCGGGGAGACGACGTCCATCCCGCGCGCGAACTGGGCGAGGCCCGCCGCACCGTCGAAGGACATGACGCTCGTCGGCGCTTCGACTCGGCGAGCGCCGGCGGAGGGAACCGCCCCGACCAGCCGGTCGAACCACGCGATGACATCGTCGTCAGTGAACCCCGCCAATACAACCCTCCAGCATCGTCGCGGCGGTCGAACCGCCCCAGCCGAGCCTACCGAGGCCGAGACGGTGGGGCGGTTCGACGCGGCTGGCGGGGGCGGATGACGCGTGCCCCCGTTCGCGTCACATCAGGGTGAGCGTCGTTCACTCGCCCTCGAGGACGTTGCGCTCCTCCTTGATGAGGCCGCGCAGCTCCTCCTCGGAGTGATCGCGCGTGAGCTCGATCGCCGCATGTTCGGCATCGGGCGGGCTGGGGTGTCCGTTCGCCTCGCGCAGTTCGAGATACTCGCGAGCCAGTTCGAGGTGTGCCATGGTCCGTCCTTCCCTGGCGCATCGTCGCGCCGTTCATTCGACACTAGGGCGACTCGTCGATTCATGCACCCGTCATACGGCGACTCGCCTTGTCATACGGGTGAGCGGAGCCTTATCTTGCTTGCGAATAAATGTCACCGGCGTAGCGTTGTCATCACCGAGAGAACGTAGAGACAAGGAAAGGTGCACACGATGACCGACACCCAGATTGCCCCCCAGGCCGTATCGAACCCCGATGTCGCTGCCGGCGTCGCACAGTTCCTCACCCCCATCGTGCAGGAGCTCATCGCTCTCGCCGTCAACGGCAAGCAGGCGCACTGGCACGTGCGCGGCGCGAACTTCATCGGCGTCCACGAGTTCCTCGACGTCGTCGTCGAGCACGCGCAGGACTTCTCCGACCTCGCGGCCGAGCGCGTCGTCGCTCTGGGTCTGCCGATCGACGGACGCCTCGCGACCGTCGCCGAGAAGACCACGGGCACGACCCCGACGGCCGGCTTCAAGACGTCGGAGAAGACGATCGCCGAGGTGATCGCTCAGATCGACGTCACGATCGCCAAGGTCGACGAGGCCATCTCCGGTCTCGAGCAGCTCGACCCCTCGAGCCAGGACATCGCCATCGCGATCCGCCAGGGACTCGACAAGGACCGCTGGTTCCTCTTCTCCCACATCGCGGTCAGCTGACCTCCACACCACTGACGAGCGGCGCGTTCTCCACAGAACGCGCCGCTTCTTTTTAATCGGCGACGCCGCTCGATACGCTGAGTCCCCAGGCAACAAGGGGGCAGGGGCATGGCAGCGCACTCAGAAGGTTTCGACGCAGGGCTCTGGCCTCGATCGACCGACGATCTCATCGATCCACGTCGCTGCCCCGCCTGCTTCACTCCGCTGACGAGCGCCGTGTGCTCGCTATGCGGCCTCGACCTCAGCGGCCCCCGCGCCCACGAACTCCTCCGCCTCTCCGAGGAGTCGGCCGGCGCGCTCCTCGAACGCTCCGATCTGATCCGCACGATGCGAGCGGAGCAGCGTGCGGCGGCGCAACGCCCGGTGGCTCCTCCCGCGCCCGCTCCCGCTCCGGCACCGGCACCGGTCGTCGCTCCGCCTACCCTCCTCGCTCCTGTTCCTTCCGCCCCGCATGCCTCCCCCGTCCCGGCTCCCGCGTCGGCACCTCTCGCTGCGCCCGTCCTGCCCACCGAACGAACGGATGCCGCGGGCGATGAACCTCGACGCCGACGCTCGAGCGTGCAGGTCGTCCTCCTCCTCGCCGGAGTCGTACTCGTCGGTGTGGCTGCCGTCTTCTTCCTGACGGTCGCGTGGATCACCGGTGGTCTCGTCATGCGCGCGGTCGTCATCGGCATCCTGACGCTGCTCGCCCTCGCGATCTCGACGGCATTGCGCCGACGACTCGAAGCGACCGCCGAGGGTATCGGTTGGCTCGCCGTCATCCTCCTGCTCCTCGATGTCTGGGCGGCTCGAGCGAACGACCTGTTCGCTGCGGGCACGACCGATGCCGGCACGTACTGGGGTGCAGCTCTCACGGTTCTCGGCCTCGCCTTCGTCGGCTGGGCGTGGCTGTCGCGGCTGCGCGCGGCGAGCATCGCCGCCTCACTCGCGCTGCCCATCGGCGTCGGCGTCCTGGTGTCGTCCTTCGTCGACGGCGACGGGATGTTCGCCGTGTTCGCCGGCCTCGCGGCGGCAGCTCTGTCGACCCTCATCCATCCCCTCCTCGCGCTCGGCCGTCGTGGCGATCGGTCTCTCGGCATCGAACGATCGACGCTCCACGCGGTCGGGGCGACCTCACTCGTGGGCGCCTCAGCCCTCGCGCCGTGGGTGTTCCCCGACCACGACGCCGGACCGATCCTCTCGGGCGGCATCGTCACCGTTGTCGCCGCCGCATTCCTCGTGCGCGGCCTCCGCTTCGGCAGCGGAGCTCCCCTGACGACGGTCACCTCAGCGATCGCCGGCGTCGTCGGCGCCGTTTCCCTGTCCGCGGCTCCCGCGTTCGTCGCTCTTCGAACGGGTGACGAGTCGTTCGCCCTGATCGTGCCTCCTGCGGCAGCCGTCGCCGTCGCGCTGGCCCTCGAACTCGTCGCACGGCGGACCCGGCCCGCGGCACCGAGAATCGTCGCCGTGAGCGCCTCGATCGGGGCGGCGGCCGTCGCGGTGATCTGCCTCATCGCACCACTCGGCCGCTCCTTCGCCGCCTGGGCCGAGACGCTGCTCGGGGCCGAGAGGCTCTGGCGAGCGCCGCTCGTCGACCCGGTACGTACTCCCCTCGGGCCCGACGTGTGGGCGACGCTCGGACTCGCTGTCGCCGTGGCGCTTGCTGCGGTGTTCTGGTTCGTCGGCGGAATGACACGCGCGCGGGGCACGGGGCTGGCGTGGGCCGCTGCCGTCGTGCTTCTCGGCGCTCCGGCTCTGCTGCAGACGCCGCTCGGCATCACGGTGGCCGGCCTGGTCATCGCACTCGCGGCGCTCGCCGCACTCGCTCGTCGAGGAGGCCTGCCCCGCGGAGCGACCGCTCCCCTGGTCGCCCTCGCGATCGCGGCGTCCTTCAGCGCGTGGCTCGCCTCGTTCGCGAACGCCGTCACGTGGTGGGCGACGACGATCGTCATCGTGCTCGCGATCTACGCCGCGCGATTCATCGCGACTGCAGCCGTCTCCGTCGTACTCTCCACGGTTCTCACCGTGTTCGTCGTGCAGGCCGCCGGCACGGCACTGCTCGTCGCGCCCGTCGCGCGCGGTGCCGATTTCCGCACGGCCGAGGGGCTCGGTGCGGCCGTGATCGCGAGCGCCGCGCTTCTCCTCCTCGCGTCACTGCGACTCGGCCGGGCGCTGTCGAACCGCGAGCGGCGTGCCGTACTGCTCACCGGTGTCGCGCTCATCCTGCCGCTCGCCTACGTCGCGACCTTCGCTTCGCCGACGCCGCTCAGCGTCGCGATCGGCAGTCTCGTCGGAGCAGTCGGCGCACTCATCGCCCTGCGCTCCGGCACGACGATGATCGGCCGCTCCGCAACGATCGCGACAGGCATCGCCGTGGCGCCGCTCGTGACGTTCGCCGGTCTCACCCTCGCCGAGCTTCTGAGCGCCGAGCCGCTCGTCGGTGCTCTCCTTCCATCGGTCGTGGCGATCCTCGTGGCCGGCGGCGCACTCGCGCTCGCTCGACGCGACGCCTCGGGTGTTCGGCGCATCGCCGTCGAGATCGGCGTCGCGCTCACCGTCGTCCTCGGCCTCGTCATGTCGACGGCCGTCGCCGACGCTCCTCCGATCGCCCTCATCCTCCTCGCCGTCGTGCTCCTCATCGCCGCGACCGATCGCACAGGTCTCTTCGGCTCGCAGTCGTTGCGGAAGCATCTCGTGTGGGCGGCGTTCGCTGCGGGCACCGCCGGCCTCTGGCTGCGCCTCGGCTCAGAGGGCATCGACTCGCTCGGCTCCTGGACCCTCGCTCCCGCGGGAGCACTCGCCGTCATCGCCGCCCTCACGGAACGCGCACGTCGCCGAGAGACGGGCACCCCGAGCCCGGCCGACGCCGCACCGCGCGATGCGAGCACGTCGTCGTACTCTCTCGACGCTGCCGCCCCGGCCGTCATCCTCTTCGCGGCGAGCGTTCTCGCCCTCCTCCCCTTCGTGATCGAGCAGCGAGATTCGCTGGGCGGCATCATCGCTGCATCGATCGGTGCGCTCCTCCTCATCGTCGGCACGTGGGTGCGTGCTCGCGCCGCCGACGCCGCCCTCGTGCTCGCGACGGGAGCGGCCGGCGCCGCCGTCGTGCTCACCGCGATGACGCTCCGAGCGACGGGCCCCTGGTTCGGCGAAGAACCGAACGACATCTGGCTGCTCGCCGGTCTCGCGGTCGTGGGCGTCGCAGCGGTCGGCTTCGCGCGAAGCGACACGGCCGTTCACGCGCGCACCTCCTCGGCGCTCGTCGTCGCGGGTGCTGTGCTCTTCGTCCTCGGCGAGTCGACCGCCATCGCCGTGGAGGGCGGACCGATCGCGCGATCACTCTTCGCGACCCTGCTCCTCGCCGCCCTCGGCGCGGCCTCCGTCGAGGTGTCGCGTGCACCACTCGGACGACTCACGGCGTGGACGGCGATCGGGGGAAGCGCCGTCGTGACGGCCACGGCACTCGCCACGACATCGATCCGACCGATCGAGTGGCTGACGATCCCGTTGGTCGTCGGTCTCGCGGCGACCGCATGGGCCGCACGCCGCCCCGCGACGCGACGCGAATCCGTCGCGCTGTGGGCGATCGCGCTCGTGCTGGGGTTCGGAGCATCGATCGTGGCACTCGAGCCCGATGAGCTCGTACGCCCTTTCATCATCAGCGCGACTGCCGCCGTCCTCCTGATCGGAGCGGCAGCGGCAGGTCGGCGCGGACCGATCCGCGCCCCGTACATCTTCGCCACCCTCGCGATCTCGGCGCCGGCCCTCGTGATCACGACAGGAATCCAGAGCATCCGCGAGCTGCCGCTCGCCGAGACGGAGCCCGGTTTCGACCTGTGGCTGGTGAGCGGAGCCCTTCCGGTGCTCATCGCCGGGTGGCTCCTCTTCGCTGCGCGACCGAACGCGTCGAGCTGGCCGTTCCTCGCCCCCGGACTCGTCCTGCTGCTCGTGCCGCCGCTCCTGCTCGACTTCACCGGCACGACGCTCTGGCGAGCCACGGTCCTCGGCGTCGTGGCACTCGCGCTCCTCGTCGTCGGCGCTCGCGCCAAACTCCAGGCGCCCTTCGTGCTGGGAGGCGGCGTGCTCATCGTGCACGCGGTCGCTCAGCTCTGGCCGTGGATCACCCTCGTCTATGAGTCGGTCTTCTGGTGGATCTGGCTCGGCATCGGAGGCGTGCTCCTCATCGTCGTCGCGGCGACCTACGAGAGGCGGATCCGGGAGTTCAAGGCGGCGGCGCTCGCGATCGCGCACCTGCGCTGAGGCGTCGTCAGCGCTGCAGCCAGGTCAGCACCGCAAGGACCCGGCGGTGATCGGTGCCCGAGTCCTCGAGAGCGAGCTTCTGGAAGATCGACGTGACGTTCTTCTCGACGGCGCCGACGCCGATGAAGAGCCGTTCGGCGATACCGCCGTTGGTGCGGCCCTCCGCCATGAGCTCGAGCACCTCGCGCTCGCGCGGAGTCAGGGCGGCGACAGGGTCGACGCGACGCGCGAGGAGCTCCCGCACGACCTGAGGGTCGAGCACGGTTCCGCCGGCGCTCACGCGCGCGACGGCATCCTCGAGTTCCTCGAGCGATGCGACGCGGTCCTTCAGGAGATAGCCCATGCCGCCCTCGCCGGCGGCGAGGAGCTCGTGTGCGTACGTGCCCTCGACGTACTGCGAGAGCAGGAGGATGCCGGTCTTCGGCAACCGCCTCCGAATCTCGAGCGCTGCACGCACGCCCTCGTCGCGGAACGTGGGAGGCATCCGCACATCGAGCACCGCGAGGTCGGGGGCGATGCCGTCGATTTCGGCGAGGAGCGAATCGGCGTCACCGTACGCTGCGACCGTCTCGAATCCCGCCTCGTCGAAGAGGCGGACGAGTCCCTCGCGAAGGAGCAGAGAGTCCTCGGCGAGAACGAGGCGCAGGGCGGGGGCATCGGTCGGCACCCCCTCAGCGTACTCAGCCGACGGGGAGGGGCACGTGCGCGCCGATCACGGTGGGCCCGCCCACCGGGCTCTCGATCACGAGCACTCCGCGGAGTCCGCGGAGACGTTCCTCGAGCCCGCGCAGTCCATGGTCGTCGCGGAGCGATGCTCCCCCGCGACCGTTGTCGGTCACCCACACATCGAGCCACGCTCCGCCGACGACCGGGCGAAGAGCCGCGTGCAGGCGTATCTCCGTCGCGCCCGAGTGCTTCGCCGCATTCGTCATGAGCTCTGCCGCGACGAAGTAGACGTTACGTTCGATCTCCGCCGGCAGGCGTCCGTCGGGAAGCGACAGTTCGAGCCGGACCGGGATGATGGATGCCGCGGCGAGGGATTCGAGACCCGCGGCGAGACCGCGGTCCTGGACGATCGGCGGCGCGAAGCCGCGCGAGAGGGCTCGGAGTTCGTCGAGGGTGTCCTTCGCCTGGCCTCGAGCCTCGGCGAGCACCGCTCGGGCTGCCTCGGGATCGGAATCGAGCTTGCGTTCGGCTGCGGCGAGGTCCATCTGCAGACGCACGAGGCGCTGCTGCGGACCATCGTGGATGTCTCGCTCGAGGCGGCGGAGCGAGCGGTCCTCGGCCTGGACAGCGGCACCCCGCGATGCCGACAATACGGCGACCTCGCGCTCGAGCGCCTCTGAACGCCACGACGACAGCATGCCGCGCGCGACGACGTCGTGGAGCAGCGTGAAGAGACGCGTGATGAGCGGCAGGGTGAGAAGGAAGACGACGCCGAGCAGGAACTGAAGGATGCTCTCGCCGAGAATCGGATCGACGGTGAAGGTGCGACCGGGAACGAAGAAGTCGAGGAGCACCTGATGCAGCCAGACGTTCTGCTCATCACGGGGAAGCGTGCGTGCCCAGATCCAGAACGTCGCTCCGCCGAGTCCGACCGAGAGCCAGACGACCGCGAAGGTCCAACTGATGATGCTGATGACGGGCGCGACGACGACCGTGTGCAGGAGGTAGAGCCAGTAGTGGCCGTCGGCGAAGGGGCCGAAGACAGCGCGCCAGAATCCGATCGAACGATCGCGCGGCTCCCACACCGGTCGTGCGATCGGCGCTCGCCCGGCCCAGCCGAGGCGCATCACCTCGAGGGTTCCGAAACCGCGCGCCGCGTACAGTGCCGCGACGACGATGAAGACGCCGAACACGAGGGCGATGAGGCCGAGTCCGGTGAGGAACAGGGTGATCACGACACTGAACCCGGTGATGGCGATCGGCATCGTCAGGAGGAGGAAGCCGAGCTCGCGCGGTACGCCGCGCCACAGCGAGCCGTAGCCTCGGCGGGTCGGGGCGGGTTCGGTGCTCGTGGTCGACATGGTTCTCCTCGGTCATTCTGCCGTGCGCGGCGCCGACTCTCACGCGGCCCGGGGGCGCGTGCGTCGATCGTCCTCTCAGACTCTCGTGGCGCGGCGTTCGCTCCCACCGGGCGGGCAACCCAGTGCGAAAGGGGGTTATCCCCCGCTACAGCGCGCTGTAGGTGGCCCGACCACCCAGGAAGGTCGCCGCGACGGGCATCTCGCGGAGCTCGGCGAGGGGCACGGTGAGCGGGTCGGCGTCGACGAGCACGAGATCCGCCGCATCCCCGACGGAGACGGACCGACGACCCCGCGACGATGCGGCGAGCGCCGCCTCTCGTGTGATCGACTGCTCGGGATGCCACGGCTCGCGATCGCCGCGCGTGCGACCGACGGCGGCGGCGATCGTCACCCACGGGTCGAGCGGCGCGACGGGCGCATCGGAGCCGAGCGCGAGGGTGGCCCCGATGTCGACGAGGCTCGCGAGCATGAACGCGCGGTCGGTGCGCCCTGACCAGTACAGCTCGGCGACATCACGGTCGTCGAGGGCGTGTTCGGGTTGAACGCTCGCGGTGATCCCGAGATCGGCGAAGCGCGCGACGTCCTCTCGGCGGAGGAGCTGCGCGTGCTCGATGCGCCCGCCCACGCCGAGCTCGGCGAATGCGTCGAGGGCTGCCGCGTTGGCCCGATCACCGATCGCGTGCACGGCCGGCACGAGACCGTTCTCGGTCGCGAGGCGGACGAGCGGCAGGAGTCGCTCGGGAGGAACCGTCGAGAGTCCGTACGGGTCGACGTCCTGGCCCACGTACGAGTCGAAGCACCACGCGGTGCGCGTGTTGAGCGAGCCGTCGGTGATGACCTTGTAGGGCCCCACGGTGACGAGTTCGTCGAGCGCGTCACCCGTTCGCATCCCGTCGGCGATCGCGCGGTCGAGGTGCTGCGTGTAGATGCCGAACTCGACGCGCAGCGCGTCGAAGCCGCCGCGGCGACGTCGCAGCCAGTCGTCGCGGTTCCAGCGCATCTCGAGGTCGACGATGCCGACGACTCCGCGCGCGGCCGCCGCACGACCGGCGTCGTCGATGAGTGCGTCGAGCGCCTCGTCGCCGATGTCCTCGAGCGTGCGTACGACGCGGAAGCTGTCCTCCTCCGTCAGGAGGCCCGTCGGGTGCTCGGCGAACCCGTGGCGTCGCAGAGCCGCGCTGTTGAGCCAGACGCAGTGCAGGTCGGCGCTCACGAGCACGACCGGCACCTCTCCGCTCGCCGCATCGAGCACGGGGCGATCCGGCGCGTCCGGCCAGAGTCCGTCGCGGAACCCCGCGCCGATGATCTCGCGTCGACCTCGCGCGATTGCATCGCCGACGATCGCCGCCGCCTCCGCTGCCGAACTGGCCGCAGAGAGATCGACCCGTCCGTTCGCTTGCGCCCACTGGCTGAAGTGCACGTGCTCGTCCCAGAGGCCAGGCACGATCACCCGCCCGTCGGCCGGGATGCGTTCGCCCGAGACATCCGACCCCGCCGGCAGGATCGCTGTCACGACCCCCGCATCGACGACGACGTCGAGGAGGGTCTCCTCGCCGGGCCGGCGGACCCCGGCGAGGACGAGGTCGCTCACCGGGTGCGCTCGTCTCGCGCGCGGCGCATCTCGTCGGCGAGACGCGGGTCGGCGTAGGGACTGCCGGCATCGAGTTCGGTGATGATGCGTTCGACGGTCTCGGCGGGTCGGTTCTGACTCATCTTGTCTTTTCCGACGAAACGGTCGACACGCAGACGAAAACCGACCGTTCCCGCCGAGATGCGGGCGGCGTAGGCCGCGTTCTCGGGCGTGCCGTTCATGAGTCGGGGCTCCGGCACCTTCTGCTCGAAGTGGGCGACGAGGTCGTCGAGCACACGGAGGTTCTCCTCGTCGCTCAGGATCTCGGGCGTTCCCCAGAGGTGCACCGACACGAAGTTCCAGGTCGGTACGGCGGGCTTCGCGTCGTACCACGACGGCGAGATGTAGCCGTGCGGACCCTGGATGATGACGAGCACCTCGTGCTGTCCGAGCTCGTGCAGCTGCTCGTCGGGGCGACCGACGTGACTGACGAGGGAGATGCCCTCGGCCGTCTCTTCGAGGAGCACCGGGTAGTGCGAGGCGACGAGCTCGCCGGCATCCGTGCGGCTGACGATCGTCGCCCACGGGTTCTCCCGGATAACGCGCTTCACGGCATCCTCGCTCGCGAGGGTGAAGCTCGGGTTCTGTCTCATCGTTCCTCCGATGTCAGCGCTGGCACGAGGGGCACCAGTAGAGCTTCCGGGCGCCCATCTCCTCGAGCACGATGTTCGTGCCGCACACCCGGCACGGCAGCCCCTCGCGCTTGTAGACCCAGTGACGATCGGCACGGTTCGCCATCGCCTGGCGCCACTCCTCGCCCTCGAGTCCGTCCATCGTCATCATCTGGCCTGTCTCGACACCGATGCGCAAGAGGTGCGCCCAGTCGTGCCAGAGCGCGCGCACCGTCTCCTCCGGCACGAGCTTGCCGGGCGTGTGCGGGTCGAGGTTCGCGCGGAAGAGCATCTCGGCACGGTAGACGTTGCCGATGCCCGAGACGACCGACTGGTCCATGAGCAGCAGACCAATGGGGGTCGGCTTCTTCCGGATGACGGTCGTGAAGCGTTCCTCCGCCTCGGGCGAGTCGTCGAGCAGAGGGTCGGGCCCGAGCTTCGCGACGATCGCCTCGACCTCGGCGGAATCGCGCACCTCGCACGCCGTCGGGCCGCGCAGGTCGGCGCACACGTTCTCGGTGAGCAGCCGCACGCGCACCTGACCGATGGGAGGCGGCGGGAACTCCGCGAGCGCGTCGTTCTCCTTCTCGCTCTCGGCCATCCGCACCCGGGTGCGGCGAGGCGCACCGATCGAGCTCAGCGAGTTCTCGCCGTCGGCGTCGAACACGACGGCATCCGGATTCGGCGCGTCGAGGATCGTGCCGCGTTGGTTGGTCTGCCCCATGCGCCCGTTCGCGCTCGCGATCGTGGCGTCGAGACGGATGTCGCCGGCGAAGTCCCACGCCCCGTACATGCCGAGGTGCACACGAAGCCACACGTCATCGTCGAACTCGAGGAACATCTGCTTGCCGACCGCCCGCGCGTCGATCATCGTGCGGCCGCTGATCTCGGCCGCGCCCGCGGCGAATCGGCCTTGCGGCGACGACGCCTCGACGCGGTGTCCGACGAAGTTGCGTGCGAACTGCCGCGTGATGCGATGGACGGAATGGCCTTCGGGCATGTCAGCCGCGCGCGGGGTGGTCGACGTTCTTGCCGGCGATGTCGCCCGTGGCTTCGTACTCGGCCAGCTGAGCGATGCGCCTCGCGTGGCGCTCGTCACCGGAGAACGGCTCGGCGATGAACGCGTCGATGAAGCTCGTCGCCTCCTCGACCGTGTGCTGACGTGCACCGATCGAGATGACGTTCGCGTCGTTGTGCTGGCGGGCGAGCACGGCCGTGCTCTGGTTCCAGACGAGTGCGGCGCGGATGCCCGTCACCTTGTTCGCCGCGATCTGCTCACCGTTGCCTGAACCGCCGAAAACGACCCCGAGGGCCTCGATTCCGGCGGCCTGGTCGACGGCGACCGCTTGCGCGGCGTTGATGCAGAAGGCGGGGTAGTCATCGAGCGCGTCGTACTCGACGGGCCCGTGGTCGACGACGTCGTGACCGGCGGCACCGAGGTGCGAGATGAGGTGTGTGCTGAAGTCGAGGCCGGCGTGATCGGTCGCGATGTGGATGCGCATGCGCCCAGTCTAAGGAGTCGCCGACCACCGGATCGCGCGCCCGTGTGGCTGCACGAAGGCAAGCGGCCGGGCGTCGAGCGCAAGCAAGAAGTCACCGGCTTCGCCTCCGTCAGGCTCGGGGATGCCGGGCACGATACCCCGCGCCTCCGCGCTGATCCATCGAGCACGGCTCTCCCGGACGAGCTCGACGAACCGCGCGCGTCGATCACGAGGCAGATAGGCGAGCACCGCGGCGTGGAAGACGACGAGCGTGGCATCCTCGGGCGCCTCCGCGATGGTCTGCTCGATGCGGTAGACGAGATCACCCGTGTCGATCTGCGGCGGCTCGGCCTGCACGATGCCCACGGCGTCGTGGAGACGGCGTCGGCGGTCGTCGTGTTCGGGCCAGATGAGGGCGTCGAGCCAGTCGACGTCATCCGCGTCGGCGATGTCGAGCGGGTGCAGGTCGATGCCGCGGCGCCAGACGACCTCGGGAAGCCGGTCGGGCAGCGGCACGTCGCCCGCGACCTCGCACTCGATGACGACGGAGCTCGGTCCGATCGGCGGATCGAGCTCCGTGCCGTCGCTGTAGCGGTAGCTGTATCGATCGGGGAAGAGACAGAGGCCGGCCGAGGCGCCCACTTCGAGGAGCGCGAGCGGGCCGGGGATCGAGGTGAGGACGGGAAGGAGGGTGGCGCAGCGGGCGGGTTCGTTCGTCTGGGTCGCGTGGTCGAGGGCGACGGCCGACACCTCCGGCCAGTGCTCCGTGAGCCATCCGGCGATGTCATCGGTCAAGCGGATGCCTGCCAGAGATGCGTTCTCGGCAAACACGACGGGCGGCGCCGTCAGACGCCGCGCCTAAGCTTGATCGGGTGCGGCCACGAGCCGCCGATGACACCGAAGGAGTGACCGTGCCCGGAGAGAATCTCACCCGCGTCGAAGCCCAGGAACGCGCCGGCATCATCGCCGTCGAGAGCTACGACGTCGACCTCGACCTCACCCGCGGAGACGAGGTGTTCGGCTCGACGACGACCGTGCGCTTCAGTGCGACGCCGGGTTCGTCGACCTTCATCGATGCGATCACCCGCACCGTGCACTCGGTGACCCTCAACGGCGTCGTGCTCGACCCGTCCGTCTCCGACGGCGTGCGCATCGCGCTCGACGACCTCGCCGCCTCGAACGAGCTCACCGTCGTCGCCGACGCGCTCTACACGAACACGGGTGAAGGCCTCCACCGCTTCGTCGACCCCGTCGACGGCGAGGTCTACCTCTACTCGCAGTTCGAGGTGCCCGATTCGCGGCGCATGTTCGCCGTGTTCGAGCAGCCCGACCTCAAGGCGACCTTCCGCTTCACCGTGACGGCGCCCGAGCACTGGGAGGTCGTCTCGAACCAGACGACTCCCCCGCCGACGGAGGCCGCGCCCGGTGCGAAGACGTGGGCGTTCGAGCCGACGCCCCGCATCTCGAGCTACATCACCGCGCTCATCGCCGGCCCCTACGCCGTCGTGCGTTGCGAGCTCACGTCGAGCGACGGCCGTGTCATCCCTCTCGGCGTCTTCGCTCGGAAGAGCCTCGTCGAGTACCTCGACGCCGACTACGTCTTCGAGAAGACGCGCCAGGGCTTCGCCTACTTCGAAGAGAAGTTCCGTCGTGCGTACCCGTTCGAGAAGTACGACCAGCTCTTCGTGCCCGAGTTCAACGCGGGCGCCATGGAGAACGCCGGAGCCGTCACCTTCACCGAGTCGTACGTGTTCCGCTCGAAGGTCACCGACGCCATCCGCGAACGTCGCGTCGTCACGATCCTGCACGAGCTCGCGCACATGTGGTTCGGCGATCTCGTGACGATGAAGTGGTGGAACGACCTCTGGCTCAACGAGTCGTTCGCCGAGTGGGCGTCGACGATCGCGACGGCCGAGGCGACCGAGTGGACCGAGGCGTGGACGACCTTCGCCGCGATGGAGAAGAGCTGGGCGTACCGCCAGGACCAGCTGCCCTCGACGCACCCCATCGTCGCGACGATCAACGATCTCGAGGACGTGCAGGTCAACTTCGACGGCATCACCTATGCCAAGGGCGGATCAGTGCTCAAGCAGCTCGTCGCGTGGGTCGGCATCGACG
Source organism: Agromyces atrinae (assembly GCF_013407835.1). Classification (NCBI taxonomy): domain Bacteria; kingdom Bacillati; phylum Actinomycetota; class Actinomycetes; order Micrococcales; family Microbacteriaceae; genus Agromyces; species Agromyces atrinae. The sequence goes on from NZ_JACCBI010000001.1 coordinate 1,058,254, forward strand.
CGTTCTTCGCGGGCGTCGCCGCGTACTTCGAGAAGCACGCGTGGGGCAACACCGAGCTCTCCGACCTCCTCGTCGAACTCGAGACCGCGAGCGGCCGCGACCTCTCGGCATGGGCGACGCTCTGGCTCGAGACCGCGGGCGTCAACACCCTCCGCCCGGTCATCGAGACGGATGCCGCGGGAGTGATCACACGCTTCGACATCGAGCAGACCGCGATCGACGCGTACCCGACCCTCCGTCCGCACCGCCTCGCGGTTGGCTTCTACACGCTCACCGACGGACGCCTCGCACGGACGCACCGCGTCGAGCTCGACGTCGACGGTGCGGTCACGAGCGTCGACGAGCTCGTCGGCCTCGCCCGGCCCGACCTCGTGCTGCTGAACGACGACGATCTCGCCTACGCGAAGATCCGTCTCGACGAGGCATCCCTCGCGGTCGCGATCGAGAACCTCGCCGGCTTCGAGAGCCCGCTCGCCCGCTCGCTCGTCTGGGGCTCCGTGTGGGATGCGACGCGAGACGCCGAGGTGCCCGCGCGCGACTTCGTGAAGCTCGTGCTCGGCAACATCGCGACCGAGACCGAGTCGACGACGCTCCGCACCGTGCTGTCGCAGGTCGTGCTCGCCGCGTCGGCGTACACGACGCCCGAGCGACGCGACGAGACCCTGCGCGAGGTCGCCGACACCCTGTGGACCCTCGCGCGCACCGCGGACGCCGGGAGCGACTCCCAGTTCCAGTTCGTCAAGGCGTTCGCCTCCATCGCGGAGTCGTCGTCCGACCTCGCGGTCGTCGCAGACCTCCTGAGCGGTGCCGTGAGCCTCGACGGGCTCGACGTCGACACCGATCTCGGCTGGGAGCTCCTCATCGCCCTCGTGGCCGGAGGTCTCGCGGGCGAGGCGGAAATCGATGCACGCCTCGCATCGGACAACACCGCGACGGGCCAGCAGTCGGCCGCGCACGCTCGTGCCGCACTCCCGACCGTCGAAGGCAAGCACGCGGCGTGGGCGTCCCTCGTCGAGGTCTCCACCGCACCGAACACGATCGTGCGCACCACGGCCCTCGGTTTCCTGCGTGCAGCCGACCCCGAGTTGCTCGCACCGTTCGTGAAGCCGTACTTCGACATGCTGCTGCCGGTGTGGGAGGACCGCTCGTACGCGATCGCCGAGAAGCTCATCGTCGGGCTCTACCCCTCGCCGCTCGCGAACCGGGCCCTCGTCGACGCGACGAACGCCTGGCTCGAGGCGAACGCCGAGCCGCCCGCGCTCCGCCGCCTCATCGTCGAGAACCTCGCCGGTGTCGAACGCGCCCTCGCCGCCCAGGAGCGCGACGCGCGCTGACGGCACCCCCGGGGTGGTACCGCGGTACCACCCCGGGCACCCGAGACCCGACTTCCGACCGATGTGCCGACAGCGGTGTCGTCCGTAACGTCGAGTGCATGATCACCGCACAACAACTCACGAAGCGCTACGGCGACAAGGTCGCCGTCGATGGAATCACGTTCTCCGCGCGGCCGGGCCAGGTCACAGGCTTCCTCGGCCCGAACGGCGCCGGCAAGTCGACGACGATGCGGATGATCGTCGGACTCGACCGCCCGAACGCGGGAAGCGTCACGGTCAACGGCAAGCCGTTCGCCGAACACCGCGCTCCCCTCCGCGAGGTCGGCTCGCTGCTCGATGCGAAGGCCGTGCACACCGGTCGCACCGCGTTCGATCACCTGCGCGCCATGGCCGCGACGCACAACATCCCCGTCGCACGAGTGCACCAGGTCATCGAGATGACCGGTCTCGAGTCGGTCGCGAAGAAGCGCGTGGGCGGCTTCTCACTCGGAATGGGACAGCGGCTCGGAATCGCTTCGGCACTCCTCGGAGACCCCGCGACCGTCATCCTCGACGAACCCGTCAACGGTCTCGACCCCGAGGGCGTGCTGTGGGTGCGACGCCTCATGCGCTCGCTCGCCGCGGAAGGACGCACGGTCTTCCTCTCGTCCCACCTCATGAGCGAGATGGCGCAGACCGCCGACCACATCGTCGTGCTGGGGCGCGGCCGCATCATCGCCGACGCACCCGTCTCCGAGGTCCTCGCGGGAGGAGCCGCGACGCGCGTTCGCGTCCGCACGCCCCAGACCGGTGAACTGATCGGGCTGCTCGCCGGTTCGACGGTGCAGATCTCGCAGGTCGAGGCCGATGTGCTCGAGTTCACGGGCATCGACTCCCCCACCATCGCGGAGGCCGCACTCGCCAACCGCATCCTGCTGCACGAACTGACCCCGCTGACCGCGTCGCTCGAAGAGGCCTACATGGCCCTGACGAACGACTCGGTCGAATACCGCACGGAGGCCGCCCGATGAGTACCGCAACCGTCACCGAACCCCGCACGAGCCTGCCCGCCTCGGCCACGCTCTCGTTCGGCGGAGTGCTCCGCGCCGAACGCATCAAGTTCTTCAGCCTGCGCTCGACCTGGTGGTCGTTCGGCGTCTACGTGGCGATCTCGATCGGGCTCGCCGCGCTCATGGGTGCGACGTTCTGGGGCGAGGGTGAGAGCATCCCCGCCGAGCAGCAGACGTCGCTCGTGCTCCAGGTCGCCACGTTCGGAGTCTTCTTCGGCCAGCTCGTGATGGCGACGCTCGGTGTGCTCGTCATCGGCGGCGAGTTCTCGACGGGCATGATCCGCTCGAGCTTCACGGCCGTACCGAAGCGCCTCCCCGTGCTCGTCGCGAAGGCCATCGTCCTCGGTGTCTCGGCGTTCGTCCTCGGCGTCGTCGCGTCGCTCGCGTCGTACGCCGTCGGCGGTGCGTTCCTCTCGAGCTTCGGCGTGTCGGCCTCGCTCACCGATCCCGACCTCTGGGTGCCCCTCCTCGGCAGCGCTCTGTACCTCGCTGTGGTCTCGGTGTTCGCACTCGGCATCGGCACGATCGTGCGGAGCTCGGCCGGCGGGATCACGGCGGCCATCGGCGCGATCATCCTGCTGCCGATCATCCTGATGATGCTCCCCGTCGAGTGGCTGCAGGACCTGCAGCCCTACCTCCTCATGAACGCCGGTCTCGCGTCGTTCGGACTCAACGGGTTCACGGCGAGCGACCTCAGCACGGCGGCGAACCTCGTCATCATCGGCATCTGGGCCGCGGTTCCGCTCATCGTCGGCGGCGTGCTCCTGAAACGCCGCGACGCGTAGGCTTCGAGCCATGCGTTCCGGCTCACTCACCCCCGACGGTCGCCCGACCGTCGGGGGTGAGTTGCGGCTGCCGAAACCCCCGGGCGTCATCCGCCAGTTCTGGGCACGACACCCGCGTTTCACCGATGGACTCATCGCCGGTCTCTACGGCGTGCCGAGTCTCATCGGCATCATCGCGAACGCCTCGACGGCGGAGTCGGCCTCGACGCCGGGCTCGGGCTACGCCGTCGCCCTCGCGGTCATCGCGACACTCGCCGTGACCGCAGTGCTCGCCCTTGCGCGCCGGTCGCGCCCCTGGCTCCTGATGTCGGCGGCGTGGGTCGTCTGCCTCGCCGTGGCGCCGTCGGCCCCCGTCGACCTCGTCGCCGTCGTCATCGCGCTCTATGGACTCGGCGTGTACCGATCGACCCGATCGGCCTGGATCGGCTTCGGCGCCTCGGTCGTCGTCGGCTGGGTCGCGACGGCGCTCACCGTCGGTCTCTACCGGGTCGACGACGTCGAACCCTTCGGTGCCACGGCGCCCGCCTCGGCGAGTCAGTTCGCCATCTTCATGCTCATCGCCACCCTCATCGGCATCACGGTCGGCAATCGTCGGCGGTATCTTGACGCTCTTATCGGCCGCGCTCACGATCTCGCGCACGAGCGCGATCAGCAGGCGAAGCTCGCGACGGCCGCCGAGCGATCGCGCATCGCCCGCGAGATGCACGACATCGTGTCGCACAACCTCACGGTCATGGTGACCCTCGCCGAGGGCGCCGCCTCGACGACCGAGCGCGACGCCGAGCGAGCGGCGTCGGCCATGCGGCACGTCGCCGAGACGGGGCGCGATGCTCTCGGCGAGATGCGACGCATGCTCGGGGTGCTCTCGTCGGCCGACGAGGACTCGAGTGCGCGATCGCCGCAGCCGGGCGCGGGCGATGTGCTCGAACTCGTCGACGACGCCCGCCGTGCCGGCCTACCGATCGAGTTGAACTGGTCGGGTGCGGCGCCGACCGATACGACGCTCTCCCTCACGGTGTACCGCATCGTGCAGGAGGCTCTCACGAACATCATGCGGCACGCTCGCGGCGTCGCCCACGTGAGCGTCATCGTCCGCGCCACGGCCGAGAGCATCGAGCTCACCGTCGACGACGACGGCCCCGCACAGCCCGACCGCACGAGCGACGGCCACGAGCGCGGCATCCTGGGTATGCGGGAACGTGTCGCGCTCTACGGCGGGACGCTCGTCGCCGGGGCGCTCACTCCGCGCGGGTGGCGCGTGCACGCCGTCATCCCCGTTCCCCCGACCACGACGACACCGGAGGCCCCGTGAACACCGCGCCGATCCGCATCGCGATCGTCGACGACCAGTCCCTCGTCCGCATCGGCTTCCGCATGCTGCTCGACGCCGTCGACGACATCGACGTCGTCGGAGAGGCGGCCGACGGCGCGAGCGCCATCGCTCTCGTGCGGACGACACCGATCGACGTCGTGCTCATGGACGTCCGGATGCCCGGCGTCGACGGAATCGCCGCGACGGCGGAGATCACCTCACGACCCGACGGTCCGCGCGTCATCGTGCTCACGACCTTCGACCTCGACGACTACGCGTTCGCCGCGCTCCGCGCGGGAGCGAGCGGTTTCCTCGTGAAGGATGCCCGCCCCGCCGAACTGCTCGCGGCGATCCGTTCGGTGCACTCGGGCGACGCCGCACTCGCGCCGCGCGTCACGCGTCGCCTCGTCGAGCTCTTCGCCGAATCGACCGTGGCGAGCGCACCCTCCACGAACACGGATGTGACGCACCTGCTCACTCCGCGCGAGCGTGAGGTCCTCGCCGCCATCGCGCTCGGGCGATCGAACACCGAGATCGCGAGCGACCTCTTCCTCTCGGAGTCGACCGTGAAGACCCACGTCGGACGCCTGCTGCAGAAGCTGTCCGCACGCGATCGGGTGCACCTCGTCATCATCGCGTACGAGGCCGGGATCGTCTCGATCGGGAAGGGCCGCCAGGCCGACTCAGTAGGCTGAACCTCTACGCCGATCCCGGGAGGCCGCTCCATGCCCGCAGCCAATCTGACCCGCCTCGAAGCCGAGGAACGCTCGTCGAACGTCCGAGTCGACCGCTACGAGATCGCCCTGGATCTCACGCGCGGAGCCGAACGATTCGGCTCCGAGACGCACGTGTGGTTCGAGGCCCGGCCGGGCTCCTCGACGTTCATCGAGGCGACGACGACGAGCATCCACGAGATCCGTCTCAACGGCGTCGGCCTGGACCCCACCGTCGTGAGCGACGGCACGCGCATCCGGCTCGACGGTCTGGCTGCGGAGAACGAGCTCGTCGTCGTGAGCGATGCGTTCTACACGAACTCGGGCGAGGGTCTGCACCGCTTCGTCGACCCCGTCGACGACAGCGTCTACCTCTACACGGAGTTCGCCGTCGCCGAGGCGAACCGTGTCTTCGCGGTGTTCGACCAGCCCGACCTCAAGGCGAGCTTCCAGTTCACGATCACCGCCCCCTCCGAGTGGCAGGTGCTGAGCAATGCGCCGACCCCTCTTCCCGTCGACGGTCTCGAAGACGGCACCGCGGTGTGGGAGTTCGATGCCGGCCCCGTCATCTCGAGCTACATCGCGGCGATCATCGCCGGTCCCTACGCCGTGTGGCGGAGCGCCGCCGAGACGCGGAGCGGCCGCGTCGTGCCGCTCGGGGTGTTCACGCGCGCGTCCCTCGCCGCGCACGCCGAGCCCGACGTGCTCTTCGACACCGTGCGCGCCGGCATCGAGTTCTACGAGACGTCGTACGGCGTCGACTTCCCGTACGACAAGTACGACCAGATCTTCGTGCCCGAGTACAACTGGGGTGCGATGGAGAACGTCGGGGCGGTGACCTTCAACGAGGCGTACCTGTTCCGCTCCAAGGTCTCCGACGCGCGGAAGGAACAGCGCACGATCGTCATCCTGCACGAGCTCTCGCACATGTGGTTCGGCAATCTCGTCACGATGAAATGGTGGAACGACCTGTGGCTGAACGAGTCGTTCGCCACGTGGACGTCGACGGATGCTACCGCACAGGCGACACCGTTCACCGATGCCTGGGCGACGTTCGCGTCGATCGAGAAGACCGACGCCGCCCGGCAGGACCAGCTGCCGTCGACGCACCCGATCGTCGCCGAGATCCGCGATCTCGAAGACGTCGAGGTCAACTTCGACGGCATCACCTACGACAAGGGCGCCTCGGTCATCAAGCAGCTCGTCGCCTGGGTCGGCAGCGAGGCCTTCTACTCGGGGGTCGGCGCCTACCTCCGCACGCACCGCGAGGGCAACGCGACGCTTCGCGACCTCCTCGACGAACTCGAGACGGCGAGTGGTCGTACTCTCGGCGAGTGGTCGGCTCTCTGGCTCGAGACCGCGGGCGTCAACACTCTGCGTCCGCAGATCGAGACGGATGACGCGGGAGCGATCATCCGGTTCGACATCGAACAGACGGCGTCCGAGGACCACCCGACGCTCCGTCCGCACCGGCTCGCCGTGGGCTTCTACGACCTCGACGGCGACGCGGTCGTCCGCACCGCGCGGTTCGAACTGGATGTCGCGGGCTCCTCGACCGCAGTGGCCGACGCGATCGGGCGTGCACGTCCCGACCTCGTGCTGCTGAACGACGACGACCTCACGTACGCGAAGATCCGTCTCGACGAGGCATCCCTCGCGTTCGCCCTCGACAACCTCGATCGCATCGACGACCCCGTCGCGCGGATCCTGGTCTGGGGCTCGGTGTGGGACGCCGTGCGCGACGCCGAGATGCCCGCGAGCGACTTCGTGCGCCTCGTCGTCGGCAACATCGGCCACGAATCGCAGTCGACGACGCGGAATACCGCCCTCGGACAGCTCGAGACCGCTCTCGACCGCTACGTCGATCCCGACACCCGGCACTCGCTCGCCGTGCACGCGGCCGACTCCGTGTGGGCGTTGGTGCAGCTCGCCGAGACCGGCTCCGACGCGCAGTTCCAGTTCCTCCGCGCCTTCATCCGCATCGCCGAGACGCCCGGGCACCACGAGATCCTCTCCGGTCTCCTCGACGGCCGGACGAGCGTGGACGGCATCGAGATCGACACCGACCTCCGTTGGGAACTCGTCATCGCCCTCGCGGCCGCGGGCGTCGCTCGCGATGCCGACATCGACGCGGCCCTCGCACTCGACCCCACCGCGAAGGGCGGACAGCTGGCTGCGACGGCTCGAGCGGCCCGCCCGGATGCCGCGGTGAAGCGCGACGCCTGGACGGCCGTCGCGACCGACGAGAGCCTCTCCAACGACCTCGTCCGTGCGCTGTCGGCCGGCTGGCGCCGCGCTCGGCCGGCGTCGCTGCTCGAGGAGAGCACCGAGCCCTACTTCGCGATGCTCGAGTCGGTGTGGGCGGCGCGGAGCTTCACGATGGCCGAACTCATCGTCGACGGCCTCTTCCCGACTCCCCTCGTGTCGCACGACGTCGCGCGCGCCGCCCGCGAATGGCTCGATCGAGAGGGACAGGCTCCCGCCCTTCGACGCATCATCGCCGAGCACCTCTCCGAACTCGAACGCGCCCTCGCCGCGCGGGCCGCCGACGCGCTCCGCTCAGGCGACACGCAGTAGGGGTTCAGTAGGCTCTCTGCACATGAACAGACTGGCGACCGGCGACTTCTGGGCCGACCTCGGCACGTGGTGGGGCGAGCAGGGCGGAGTCATTCTCGGCAAGGCGATCAACGTCATCGTCATCGTCGCGGTGGCCCTGCTGATCCGTTGGATCCTGCATCTCGTCATCCGTCGCGTCGTCGACAACATCGTGAACGGTGTCAAGCGCAAGCAGGATGTCACCGACACGCAAGCGCTTCAAGCGTCGCCCCTCGCCGCGGTACGACTCGTGCAGCGCACGCGCACGCTCGGCTCCGTGCTGACGAACGTCGTCAACGTCACGCTGTTCATCGTCGTCGTGCTCATGATCGTCGGGGTCATCGACTCGACGATCCTCGGATCGTTCGCGCTGCTGTCGGCGGCGATCGGCGCCGGCCTCGGTTTCGGCGCCCAGAACATCGTCAAGGACGCGCTCAACGGCCTGTTCATGGTCGTCGAAGACCAGCTCGGCGTGGGCGACATCGTCGACCTCGGCCCGGTCACGGGCGTCGTCGAGGATGTCCGGATCCGCGTGACGCAAGTGCGCGACGTGAACGGAACACTCTGGTTCGTGCGGAACGGCGAGATCCTCCGCGTCGGCAACATGTCGCAGGGCTGGGCGCGCGTCATCCTCGACATCACGGTGCCGTACGAGACCGACGTCGACGGGGTCGAGTCCGAGATCCTCGCGACCGCGGTCGACATGGCGCAGAACAGCAAGTGGCGTTCGCGCATCCTCGAGCGGCCCGAGGTCTGGGGCCTCGAATCGATCGTCGAGGGCGCACTCGTCATCCGCCTCGTCGTCAAGGTGCGCACATCCTCGAAGGACGACATCGCCCGCGAACTGCGCATGCGACTGAAGCGTGCTCTCGACGACATGGGCGTGAAGGTTCCGAGCCTCGCCGCGGTCGTCCTCACCGGTTTCGACGAGGCGACGCGCGTCAAGGGCGCCCGTCCGCCGAAGACGAAGCCCAACTCCGTCGTCCCGCACGTGACGACCACGAAGCCGAAGAGATTCGGAAAGAAGCCACCGGAGGGCTCATGACCGCCGACATCCCGCTGCGCTCGGGCGAGCACGGTGCATCCGTCATCGAGTCGTTCTACGACCAGGTCGGCGGGCGCCCGACGTTCCAGAAGCTCGTCTCGGTGTTCTACCGCGAGGTCGCGGCCGACCCGGTGCTGAAGCCCATGTACCCCGAGGAGGACCTCGGCCCCGCCGAGGAGCGCCTGCTGCTCTTCCTCGAGCAGTACTGGGGCGGTCCGGGAACGTACAGCGCCGAGCGCGGGCACCCGCGCCTCCGCATGCGCCACGCGCCGTACCGCATCAACCCCGACGCCCGCGACCGGTGGCTCGCGTGCATGCGCACCGCCGTCGACGAGCTGCAGCTCGCCCCCGTGTACGAGGCGACGCTGTGGGACTACCTGGAGCGCGCAGCACAGGCGATGGTGAACACGTTCGAAAAGTGAGACAGTTGACCCACTAGTGGTCCGCACACGACGAAGGAGTCTCGTGCCCGTCTCAAATCAGCCCTCCGCCGACGCCATCATCGTGGGGGCCGGCCTCGCCGGTCTCGTCACCGCCGCCGAACTGCTCGACGCGGGTAAACGGGTCGTCATCGTCGATCAGGAGCCCGAGGCATCCTTCGGCGGACAGGCGTGGTGGTCGTTCGGCGGTCTCTTCCTCATCGACTCCCCCGAGCAGCGCCGACTCGGCGTAAAGGACTCGATCGAGCTCGCCCGGCAGGACTGGTTCGGTTCGGCGGCGTTCGACCGCGAGGAGGACGCCTGGCCGAAGCGCTGGGCCGAGGCGTACCTCGACTTCGCCGCGGGCGAGAAGCGGGCCTGGCTCCACGCGAAGGGTGTGCGTTTCTTCCCCATCGTCGGATGGGCCGAGCGCGGCGGCTACTCGGCCACGGGGCACGGCAACTCGGTGCCGCGTTTCCACGTCACGTGGGGCACCGGACCGGGCGTGCTCGACCCGTTCGTCGCGCGCGTGCGCGAGGGGATGGAGAGCGGCCACGTCACCGTTCGCCATCGTCACCGCGTCGATGAGCTCATCACTCGAGACGGCGCCGTCGTCGGAGTCCGCGGAGCCGTCCTCGCCCCGAGCCCGGCGGCGCGCGGTGAGGCGAGCTCACGCGACGAGGTCGGCGAGTTCGAACTCGAGGCCGCGGCCGTCGTCATCGCGACCGGCGGCATCGGAGGCAACCACGACCTCGTGCGCGCTCAGTGGCCCGCACGACTCGGCACGGCGCCGACGCACATGCTCTCGGGCGTTCCCGCCCACGTCGACGGCCGCGGTCTCGGCATCGCCGAGCGGGCCGGCGCGCGACTCATCAACGGCGACCGCATGTGGCACTACGTGGAGGGCATCGAGAACTGGGACCCGGTGTGGGCCCGGCACGGGATCCGCATCCTGCCCGGTCCGTCATCGCTGTGGTTCGACGCGACGGGCACGCGGCTGCCCGCGCCTCTCTTCCCCGGATTCGACACCCTCGGCACCCTCGAGCGCCTGCGCACGACGGGCTACGACCACAGCTGGTTCGTCCTGACGCAGAAGATCATCGAGAAGGAGTTCGCGCTCTCGGGCAGCGAGCAGAACCCCGACCTCACGGGCAAGAACGTGCGTCTGCTCGCGAAGCGCCTCGGCCCCGGTGCCCCCGGGCCCGTCGAGGCGTTCAAGGAGCGCGGAGCCGACTTCGTCGTCGCCGACACGCTCGAGGAACTGTTCGTCGGCATGCGCGAACGCTCGGGCGACGCCCCGCTCGACACCGAAGAGATCGAGCGAGAGATCGTCGCCCGTGACCGCGAGGTCGAGAACGAGTTCACCAAGGACCTCCAGCTCACGGCCGTGCGCGGAGCCCGCCGGTATCGCGGCGACAAGATCCTCCGCGTCGCCACCCCGCACCGCATCCTCGACCCGAAGGCCGGACCGCTCATCGCCGTCAAGCTGCACGTCGTGACGCGGAAGAGCCTCGGCGGCATCGAGACCGACCTGGACGCCCGGGCTCTCGGAGCCGACGGCTCCCCCGTTCCCGGCCTCTACGCGGTCGGCGAGGCGAGCGGCTTCGGGGGCGGCGGCATCCACGGCTACCGCGCGCTCGAGGGCACCTTCCTCGGCGGATGTCTGTTCACCGGTCGCCAGGCGGGCCGAGCGATCGGGCGCGCGTGAAGCGCGTCAGGCCTTGAGAGTCCAGGGCTTCCGGCGCACGAGCACGTGACCGCGCTGCGTCGTGAGGCGCGTCCACGGGCCGGTCTCGAAGATCTGCACGGCGTCGTCCGAGAGGAATCCGAGGCTGAACGCCGCGAAGGCGGCACCGGCGGGCACGTGCTCGACGCCCTCGACCGGCTGACCCCACACCTCTCCACGCACACGCTGGACGAGCTGCTCGCCCGTGCCGGCGGGGATGCTCGCGGCGACCTCGTCGATGCCCGCGCGTGCCGCGGCCTCGAGAAGCGCCGGTGCAGCCTGGCCGTGCGCCGCCCACCCGCCGCGGGGCGGCGAGATGCCCGCCCACGTGACGGTGCTGACCTCGTGGGGTCGGCCGATGGCGACGGGGCCGTCGGCGCCGGACGAGTCGCGCACGTACGCGATGCGCTCGAGGAGCGAACGAAGCGGAACGACTGAGTCGAACGCCTCGCGGTCGGCGAGCGCGTAGGTGCGGAGCCCGAGGACCGTGGGGCTGTCATCGAGCAGGCCGCGCGGGTAGATGATCGCCGTGTAGACGGCGAGCACACCCTTGCCGGCGATGAGCCGGACGGAGCCGTCCTCGACGCGCGCGGCTCGCGACAGGTAGGTGTGAAGGTCGTCGAGCGACGGGCGGTCTGCAAGCGTGATCGGCTGATTCATCTGCTGTCTAAACTACCAAGGACGGACGCGCCCCGGCGCCCGGCTGCCACGACGGAGGACGCATGAACGGACCCATCGACGGACTGCTCAGCACATTGGATCTCACCGACACGGGGGCGCGCACCAACGAAGACATCTTCACGGGCCCCTCGCAGTGGGCGCCGATGGGCCGGGTCTTCGGCGGGCAGGTCCTCGCGCAGTCCCTCGTGGCCGCTCAACGCACGGTGCCGAGCGACCGCCCGGTGCACTCCATGCACGGCTACTTCCTGCGCCCCGGAGACGCCTCCGAGAACATCACCTTCTCGGTCGATCGTATCCACGACGGCCGCTCGTTCTCGACCCGGCGCACGCAGGCGTACCAGGCGGGCAAGCCGATCCTGTCGATGATCGCGTCGTTCCAGGAACCGGATGACGGCGTCGCGCATCAGATCGAGATGCCGAGCGATCTGCCCGACCCCGAATCGCTCCCGAGCACCGCCGACGTGCTGGCGGGCGTCGACCACCCCGCAGCGCGGCACTGGGCGAGCCAGCGCCCCTTCGACGTACGCCACTCTCCGTCGCCGATCTACCTGGATGTCACGGGCGATCGATCACCCCATCAGGCCGTGTGGATGCGCGCCTTCGGCCGCCTCTCGGACGACCTGAACCAGCACCGCGCCGCTCTCGCGTACGCGAGCGACTACTCGATCCTCGAACCCATCCTCCGCGCACACGGCATCGCCTGGGCGACGCCGGGCCTCAAGATCGCGAGCCTCGACCACGCGATGTGGTGGCACCGCGACACCCGCGTCGACGAGTGGCTGCTCTACGTGCAGGAGTCGCCGACGGCCGGCGGGGGTCGCGGACTGTCGACGGGCAGGATCTTCACGCGCGACGGCGTGCTCGTCGCGAGCGTCGCTCAAGAGGGCATGGTGCGTGTGCCCGATCCGTCGTCGTTCGACTGAACGGCCTTCAGCGGCGACGGAAGACGATGGGGTCGCCGAGGTACGGCTGCCACGCCTCACGTTCGCGGTCGTCGATGCGGCGCGGCCTCTCGGTCGCGGAGTCGACGAGCACGATCGTCGTGACGGCTCGGGTGTACAGCACGCGCGGTTCGACGCCGAGCGGCGAGAAGACCTCGTAGCAGACCTCGAGACTCGCGCCTCCCATGTGACCGATCCACAGCTCGATGTCGAGCGGCTGACGCTGATACGGGATCGGAGCCAGGTACTCGACTTCCTGACGCGCGATGAGCGTCACGGTGTCGGCTCCGGGTGTCGCGTCGAGCACCGCCGTCGATGCGCCGGCCGCGTTCTCGTCGGCCTCCGCCGACACCCAGAACGCTTGGATGCGAGCCTCCTCGAGGAGGCTCAGCATCCGGGCGTTGTTGACGTGACCGTACGCATCGAGATCCGACCAGCGGAGCGGAGTCGGAACGTGGAGTCGCATGTCAGTCGCGCGTGAGCTTGCGGTATGCCGAGCGGTGCGGCTTGGCCGCGTCGGGGCCGAGGCGCTCGATCTTGTTCGCCTCGTACGACTCGAAGTTGCCCTCGAACCAGTGCCAGTTCGACGGGTTCTCCTCGGTGCCCTCGTACGCCAGGATGTGCGTCGCGATGCGGTCGAGGAACCACCGGTCGTGGGTGATGACCACGGCGCAACCGGGGAACTCGAGGAGCGCGTTCTCGAGGCTCGAGAGCGTCTCGACGTCGAGGTCGTTGGTCGGTTCGTCGAGGAGGAGGAGGTTGCCACCCTGCTTGAGCGTGAGCGCGAGGTTCAGACGGTTGCGCTCACCGCCCGACAGCACGCCCGCGGGCTTCTGCTGATCGGGGCCCTTGAAGCCGAACGTCGAGACGTAGGCACGTGACGGGACCTCGACCTTGCCGACCTGGATGTAGTCGAGTCCGTCGGACACGACCTCCCACAGGGTCTTCTTCGGGTCGATGCCGCCGCGCGACTGGTCGACGTACGAGATCTCGACGGTCTCACCGACCTTGACGTCGCCGCCGTCGATCGGCTCGAGGCCGACGATCGTCTTGAAGAGCGTCGACTTACCGACACCGTTCGGACCGATGATGCCGACGATGCCGTTACGCGGAAGGCTGAAGCTCAGTCCCTCGATGAGCGTGCGGTCGCCGAACCCCTTCTTCAGGTTCTTGACCTCGAGCACGAGGCTTCCGAGGCGCGGTCCCGGCGGGATCTGGATCTCTTCGAAGTCGAGCTTCCGTGTGCGCTCCGCCTCGGCCGCCATCTCTTCGTATCGAGCGAGACGGGCCTTCGACTTCGCCTGACGGCCCTTGGCGTTCGAGCGCACCCACTCGAGTTCTTCGGAGAGACGCTTGGCGAGCTTCTGGTCCTTCTTGCCCTGGACCTGCAGTCGCTCCTGCTTCTTCTCGAGGTAGGTCGAGTAGTTGCCCTCGTAGGGGTAGAGGCGACCGCGGTCGACCTCGCAGATCCACTCGGCGACGTGATCGAGGAAGTACCGGTCGTGGGTGACGGCGAGGACCGCACCGGGGTACTTGGCGAGGTGCTGCTCGAGCCACAGCACGCTCTCGGCATCGAGGTGGTTCGTGGGCTCGTCGAGGAGGAGCAGGTCGGGCTTCTGCAGGAGGAGCTTGCAGAGTGCGACGCGGCGTCGCTCACCACCGGAGAGCACGGAGACCTCGGCGTCGCTCGGCGGGCAGCGCAGGGCGTCCATCGCCTGCTCGAGCTGCGAGTCGAGGTCCCACGCGTCGGCGGCGTCGATCTCTTCCTGGAGGGTGCCCATCTCGGCGAGGAGTGCGTCGAAGTCAGCATCGGGCTCGGCCATCGCCGCCGAGATCTCGTTGAAGCGATCGAGCTTCTCCTTGATCGGCCCGACACCCTGCTGGACGTTCTCGAGCACGGTCTTCGACTCGTCGAGTTCGGGCTCCTGCATGAGGATGCCGACCGAGAAGCCGGGCGTGAGGCGCGCCTCACCGTTCGAGGGCGTGTCGAGGCCGGCCATGATCTTCAGGATTGTGGACTTACCGGCACCGTTCGGGCCGACCACACCGATCTTCGCGCCGGGGAGGAACGCCATCGTGACGTCATCGAGAATGAGCTTGTCGCCGACCGCCTTGCGGGCGCGGACCATGGAATAGATGTATTCGGCCATATCGCTTACCAGTCTATGGGCCGGGTGGCTCCGACGAGGCAGCCGCCCGTGCCGAGCGCCGGTCGGACGGCGCTGTGGTAGCCGCCGCTCTTGGGGCCGAACTGGCCCACGAGGCACTCCTCGCCCCACAGCACCGAGAACTGCACCGAGTCGGCCTCGAGGTCGACCGAGGTGCGGTCGGCCGTGACCTGCATGTTCGCGCGGTCGAAGCCGGCCGCCGTCAGACCGTCGATGAAGTCACGGCCCCACGGCGCCCCGAGCGCGGTCACGATGCCGTTGTTCACCGAGTCGAAGTAGGCGAGGTTCTCCTCCGCCGTGCCGTCGGGCAGCAGCACCGAACCCGCGGGCGGCTCAGGCGCGGCCGAGGTGCTCGGCGGTGGCGTCGACGGCGCGACGGGCTCTGAACCCGTGCAGGCCGCGAGCCCCCATGTCAGAGCGGCTCCCACTGCGAGAGCCATCGACACCTGAGCCACACGTCGACCGCGCACCATGCTTCTCCACCTGTCCGGCCGCGCCACGCGGCCACCCCCTACGAGTCTACGGACGATGATGCTCGAAACGACGCCTCGAGACCCTCGACCTCCTCGGTCGATGTGATGCTCCCCCAGGGAACGTCGGCGCCGTCATCCGCGAGGCGACCCCGACCACCGGGACCGCTCGGCTCGACCGGGTCGGTCGCATCACCGGGCCCGCCCGATTCGCCCGTCGCCGAGGCCGGCGCATCGACCTTCGTGAAGCGAGTGACGCCGCGCGTCAGGTCGTGCCCGATCGACTGGGCGTCGATATCGATGTTCGTGCCGCTCTTCTCCCCCGTGTTCCACGGACGCACCTTGAGCTTGCCGCGCACGATCACCCGCTGGCCCTTCTCGAGCGACTGGACGGTGTTCTTCGCGAGCTGTCGGAAGGCCGTGACCGTGAACCAGTTGGCATCGGCCTCGACCCACTCGCGCTTCTCCCGGTCGTAGTACCCCTGATTCGTGGCGAGGCGGAAGGTCGTGACGTCGACGCCGTTCGTGACGCTGTGCCGTGGCGGCGTCGAGACGTTGCCGATGAGGGTGATGGTGTCGCTCATGATTTCTCCTTGGTTCCGGGTGCTGACGAGTGATGACGGGCGAATGCCCGTCCGCGGTTCCGAGAGTCGCCTCGTGCCTGAATCCGACCCCCGGAACCGCGCTCTTCGATCGTCGGCGTAGTCGCGTCATCGTGCTCGAGAGAGGGCGCCGATTGTGAAGACTTCTCCCGCGTCATCCGCTTGTGGAGGAGGGAGCGAGCGGCTCTAGGCTGATCCCATGACCTATGCCGCTTCCCCCTCCCGCTACGACTCGATGAATTACCGACGCGTGGGACGGAGCGGCCTGAAGCTCCCCGGTCTCTCGCTCGGCCTGTGGCACAACTTCGGAGACGAGCGCTCGATCGACACGCAGCGCGCGATCGTGCGACGCGCGTTCGACCTCGGAGTGACGCACTTCGACCTCGCCAACAACTACGGCCCGCCTCCCGGAAGCGCCGAGTCGAACTTCGGCCGGCTCTACGCGAGCGATCTCGCACCGTACCGCGACGAGATCATCGTCTCGACGAAGGCCGGCTACCACATGTGGGACGGCCCCTACGGCGAGTGGGGCTCGCGCAAGAACATGCTCTCGAGCCTCGACCGCTCGCTCGGCCGACTCGGCCTCGACTACGTCGACATCTTCTACTCGCACCGCCCCGACCCCGAGACTCCGATCGAAGAGACCATGGGCGCGCTCGCGACGGCCGTACAGCAGGGCAAGGCGCTCTACGTCGGTGTGTCGAACTACTCCCCCGAGCAGACGCGTGCAGCGGCCGAGGCCCTCGCGGTCTGGAACATCCCGCTGACGATCCACCAGCCGCGCTACTCGATGTTCGACCGTCACATCGAAGAGGGCCTCTTCCCCGTCCTCGATGAGATCGGTGCGGGCTCGATCGTCTTCTCGCCGCTCGCGCAGGGCCTCCTCACCGACCGCTACCTCGACGGAACCGTGCCCGCCGGCTCCCGCGCCGCCACGAGCCACTTCCTGCCGGCCGAGCGCATCAGCGAGGAGTACCTCGGTCGCGTGCGCGCCCTCAACGACATCGCGGCGTCGCGCGGCCAGTCGCTCGCGCAGCTCGCGCTCTCGTGGGTGCTGCGTCAGCCGACGGTCACGAGTGCGCTCATCGGTGCGTCGTCGGTCGCCCAGCTCGAACAGAACATCGCCGCGCTCGACGCCCCGGCGCTCGACGCCGACGAGATCGCCGCGATCGAACCCTTCGCGGCTCACGGCACCGTCCTCGGCTGATCGGGGGCGGATGACGCGGTGAACGCCGCGGTCCTCCACCGTGTCGGTGGTCGAATGTATGTTCGACGCACGAGCCGAGACCGGCTCCCCGACCGAGGAGGACACCGTGACGACCGCACCACTCCGCACCCCGCTCACCGCCGCCGTAGCGAGCGTCGACCCGTCCTACCCGCCGGGTCGACGCCCCCTGGGCATCACCGTGCCGGGTCTCGCGTTCGTGCCGGTGAGCGAGTCGCTCTGGCGAGTGTCGTCGACGAACGGCGACGTGCTCGGCCACATCGAGCGCCGCGTCGCCGCGAGCGGCGAGCGCTTCGCGGCACGACTCCTCATCGGCGGCGGAACGCGCTCGATGCCGCTCGGCGAGTTCTGGAGCGCGCACGACGCCGCCGAGTGCTTCCACTGAAGCCGCCGCGAGGCGCGCCGCACGGCATCCCCGGCGCGACGACACCTCGGGGGTAGCCTGCGGGCATGCAGTGGTGGAATGACTTGACAGACTGGCTCTTCGCTCCCGCGAACCGTGAGCTCCTTCTCACGGCCGCGGTCCTCTTCGTGTCGATCATCGTCGCGGGGCTCGTCGCCGCGTGGATCTCGCGCGGCACCGTGAAGCGACTCATCTCTCAGCGGGATCGCGAGCTGAAGGCCTCGGCGATCGCCGCGCTCGTCGACGCCGCGACCGAGGCGTCCGTCTGGAACTCGCTCACGCCGCAGGAGCAGATCCTCTCCGACCGCGCCGTCGGCCAGGCTGACATCCTCGTGCGCCTGCTCCCCATCCGCGGCGCCGGCGTCACGGCCAACTGGGCCGCGCACCAGCTGCACGAGCTGAAGCGCGCCTCCGCCACGTTCGGCTACCAGCTCGAGCCCGCCGTCGCCGAGTTCCGCGACAACCTCGTCGAGTGGCAGCAGAAGCCGGGCCGCATGCGCCGTGTCTTCCAGGCCGACCTGCAGCGTTGGGCCGCACAGAGCGCCGCTCCGGAGACGAGCCTCGTCGCCGAGCAGGACGACTGGGTCGCGCAGCAGCATCACGACAAGTACAACGGCATCATCCCCGCCGACGACGCCGATCGCTCCGAAGCCGTCACCGTCGTGACCCCGACGGCCGAATCGCTTCCCGCGACGAGCATCATCGACGCGCGCCGCTGACCCTCACCGTCGAGCCTGACGGCCCGACGATCCGCTTCAGTCGTTCGACATCCACCACTCGTCGAGCGGACCCACGGGAGAGAAGCGCTTGTGGCGCGTCGCGAGGTAGCGCTGCTCGATCTTCTCGGCGACCTCGTCGTCGATGTCGCGGCCTTCGAGGAACGCGTCGATGTCGGTGTAGCTGAGTCCGAGGTTCGCCTCGTCGGTCTGGCCCGGTGAGCCATCGAGCAGGTCGGCCGTCGGAACCTTCAGGCAGATGCGCTCGGGGGCCCCGAGTTCGGCGAGCAGCGCACGGCCCTGCCCCTTCGTCAAGCCGCTGAGCGGCAGGATGTCGGCGCCGCCGTCACCGAACTTCGTGAAGAATCCGGTCACCGCCTCGGCCGCGTGGTCGGTGCCGACGACGAGAAGGCCGTTCTGGCCACCGACCGCATACTGCGCGATCATGCGGGCGCGCGCCTTGACGTTGCCCTTGGTGAAGTCGCTCATGGGCTCATCGAGAGACTCGCCGTACTCCGCCGCGAACCCGTCGACGCCGCGCTGGATGTTGAAGACGACCGACTCGCTCGGTGCGATGAACTGCAGGGCGAACTGCGCGTCGTCCTCGTCGCGCTGCACGGCGTAGGGCAACCGCATGGCGACGAAACGAGCGCTGCCTCCCTCGGCGACGACGCGCTCGACGGCGAGCTGGCAGAGGCGCCCGGCGAGGCTCGAGTCCTGACCGCCGCTGATGCCGAGCACGAAGCCCGAGGCACCGGAGGCCCGGAGGTACCGCACGAGGAAGTCGACGCGACGCTTGATCTCGGTCGCCGGGTCGATGACGGGCTGCACGCCGAGATCGGCGATGATTCTCGATTGACGTTCACGCATAGTGCGACCCTACCCGCGCCGTGTTTCGACGACGCAACGCGAAGCGGGAGGCTCCCCTCTGTTGCGGGGTCCGACCTTCTCCCTGCGGCGGCCCGCGGGCCGATAGCATCACGGCAGCGGGCCCGATTCAGCAGACAGGTGGCGCCATGGAACTCACGGTCGGATCTCTCGTCGTCGTCGCCCTCGTCGCCGTCACGGCGCCGCTGCTCGCACGCGGCATCGGTCGATGGATCGCGATCCCCCTCGTCGTCTTCGAGATCCTCCTCGGTCTCGCGCTCGGCCCGTCAGGCCTCGGCTGGATCACGGAGGGGCCGCTCCTCGACGCGCTCAGCGAATTCGGACTCGCGATGCTGTTCTTCCTCGCGGGCAACGAGGTCGACTTCCGCGCGATCCGCGGCCGCCCCATCAAGCGATCCGTCCTCGGCTGGCTGATATCGCTCGCCCTCGGCATCGCCCTTGCGACCCTTCTCTCGCCGTCGTTCTCGACCGCCGTCTTCATCGGCATCGCCCTCACGTCGACCGCACTCGGCACGATCATGCCCGTCCTCCGCGATGCCGGCGAGCTGCGCTCGGCCTTCGGCGTCGGTGTCGTCGCGGTCGGCGCCGTCGGCGAGTTCGGACCTCTGCTCGCGATCTCACTCTTCCTCGGCGGACGCGAGCCCGGATTGGCACTCGTCGTCATCATCGTCTTCGCCGTCGTGGCAGGAGCCGCCATCTGGCTCGCGGCGATCGGCGTCGGCCGACGCTTCCACGCGATCATCGCGGCGACGCTTCACTCGAGCAGTCAGTTCGCGGTGCGGCTCGTGCTCTTCATCCTCATCGCGCTCGTCGCACTGAGCGTCATGCTCGGCCTCGACATGCTGCTCGGCGCTTTCACCGCGGGCGTGCTCGGGCGGCTGCTCCTGCAGGGCGCACCGGAGAAGGATGCGGAGTTCGTCGAGTCGAAGCTCGAGGCCGTCGGCTTCGGGTTCCTCGTGCCGATCTTCTTCATCAGCACGGGTGTGACGTTCGACCTCGACGCACTCGTCTCCGACGCGCGGACACTCGCGCTCGTACCGATCTTCCTCGTGCTCCTCCTCGTCGTGCGAGGACTTCCGAGCATGCTGTCGGCACCACCCGGAGCGACCGGTCGCGACCGCACCTCACTCGCCCTGTTCGGCGCGACGGGTCTGCCCATCATCGTCGCCGTCACCGCCATCGGCGTCGACGCCGGCGAGGTGGCGGCAGGAACAGCGGCCGCTCTCGTCGGGGCGGGCATGCTGTCGGTGCTGATCTTCCCGCTCGTCGCCTTGCTCATCCGCCGACCGACGGCGACCGCGAAGCCGAGCCCCGACGACGATGTCTTCGTGCCGGTGGAGGGCTGACCGGTCGCCTCGCGACCACGGTGCCCCCGGCAGGAATCGAACCTGCGACCAAAGGATTAGAAGGCCTCTGCTCTATCCGCTGAGCTACGGGGGCCAGCGCATCCACGATAGCGCAGGGCACGAGCGAGGCCGTGTCGGAGCCGCCGATAGACTCCCAGCATGGGAACTGCTGGCGACCGCCTCGTCTGGATCGATTGCGAAATGACGGGACTCGACCTCGACGTCGACGAACTCGTCGAGATCGCGGTCGTCATCACCGATTACGACCTGAACCCCGTCGACGAGGGAATCAGCATCGTCATCAAGCCCGACGACTCGGCGTTCGCCGCGATGGGCGACTTCGTGCGCGCGATGCACACCGAGTCCGGCCTCATCGATGAGATCCCGAACGGTGTGAGCCTCGCGCAGGCCGAGTTCGACGTTCTCGAGTACGTGCTGAAGCACATCCCCGAAGAGCAGAAGGCTCCGCTCGCCGGCAACACGATCGGCACCGACCGCGCGTTCCTCGCCAAGTTCATGCCGCGCCTCGACAAGCACCTGCACTACCGCAACGTCGATGTCTCGACGATCAAGGAATTGTCGCGTCGCTGGTTCCCCCGCGTGTACTTCAACGCCCCCGCCAAGCACGGCGGCCACCGCGCCCTCGCCGACATTCTCGAGTCGATCCGTGAGCTCGCGTACTACCGTCAGGCAGTCTTCATCGGCGAGCCCGGACCGACTTCTGCCGAACTTCAGACGGTCTCAGCGGCCATCGTGGACGAGTACGCCCGAAAGGTGTAGTAATCTCGTTGAGTTGCCTCGATTACCGCAAGCGGGAATCGAAGCCATGGTGGGTATAGCTCAGTTGGTAGAGCGCCTGGTTGTGGTCCAGGAGGTCGCGGGTTCAAGCCCCGTTACTCACCCCAAGTAGCTTTTCTCCCGGGAAGGCAGAACCGATGGCCCTCGAGATGTCTCCCGAGGACTTCGAACGCCTCGTCGTCGATGAACTCGACGAACTCCCCGACGACATGTTCGA
The DNA here is from genome assembly GCF_013407835.1 of Agromyces atrinae. Lineage (NCBI taxonomy): Bacteria > Bacillati > Actinomycetota > Actinomycetes > Micrococcales > Microbacteriaceae > Agromyces > Agromyces atrinae. The sequence continues at coordinate 1,079,687 of NZ_JACCBI010000001.1, forward strand.
CGGCCTCGACAATGTCGTGTTCGTGGTCGAGGACCGACCCGAGGACGGCTCGCTCGATCTCCTCGGACTCTATGACGGCGTCGCCCTCACCGAACGTGATCGGTACGGCTTCGGAGAGATGCCCGACCGCGTCATCCTCTACCGCGAATCGCTGCTCGCGATCTGTGCCGACGAAGACGAGCTCCGCGACGAGATCCACATCACTCTCGTGCACGAGATCGCGCACTTCTACGGAATCGACGACGACAGGCTGCACGAGCTCGGCTGGGCGTAAGCCCGCTCGGGTTAGCCTGAGGCAGTGAGTTCCGTCAGTCCCGGCCGTGTCGTCGGCATCATCGTCGGCGCGGTCGCGATCCTCGCGATCGGCCTCTACGGCCCTGTCACCCTGCTCGGCCCGCTGCCCCCGGCCACCGTCACGGCCATGGCGCCCTCGACGGGTGCCGCGGAGGCGACGGTCGCCGCCATGCCCGCCGACGGTGCCAACGCCGTCGTGATCTCCCCCGCCGGAGCCGAACCCGACGCCGCGGTGCTCTCGACGAGCGGTATCGCCGAGGCCGTGCCCATCGGAGGTTCGGCGAAGATCATCACGCTCCTCGTCGCACTCGATGCGAAGCCGCTCACGGCGGGCGAGGCCGGCGATGCCGTGCCGATCCTCGCCGCAGACTTCGCCGCCTACGCCGAGTACGGCCGTCAGGACGTCCGCGTGCTGCAGGTCTCCCCCGGTGACACCTGGTCATACTCCGACGTCGTGCGCGCCGTCGCCCTCGCGTCGAGCAACAACCACGCCGACACGCTCGCCCGCTTCGCGTTCGGCTCGGTCGACGCATACGTCGCTGCGGCCAACGCGTGGCTCGCCGAGGAAGGCTACGACTCGGTCACCGTCGCGGATGCGACAGGGCTCTCGGGCGACAACGTCGGCACGGCGACCGACATGGCCCGCCTCGCGGCACGAGCCGTCGCCGATCCGGCTCTCGCGTCGGTCTACGCCGGCGAAACGTCGGGCAGCTCTGCACGGAGCATCCCCGACTCGAGCGCTCACCTGGCCGACGCCGGCGTGCGCGGGCTCTCCCGCTCGTTCACCGATGAGGCCGGGCTCTGCCTGCTCTTCACGACGACGGTCGGAGAAGGCGACGATACCGCGACGGTCACCGGCGCGTTCCTCCGCATGCCCGACTACGAGACCCTCGACCCGGCCGTCGTGGGTCTTCGCGACAGCCTCGCGGGCGGGATCGGGCCGGTCGAGGTCATCGCCGCCGGTCAGCCCTACGCGACCATCTCTACGCCGTGGGGTGCGACGGCGCGAGCCGTCGCCGCGGTGTCGAAGTCGCAGAGCGGTCTCGATGGCGCGGGAGGCGACGTCAGCCTCGACATCCCGCCTGTCACGACGGCGACCGAAGGGGCGACGATCGGTCGCGTGACCGTCGCCACCCCCGGCGGTGACGTCTCGGCGCCGCTGCAGATCGATCGCACGATCCGCGACCCCGGTGTGTTCTGGCGCCTGATGAATCCGGTTCCGGTCATCGAAGCGCTCATCGAGTCAGCGGACTAGACGGTCGCGGTCCACTCGTTGTTCTCGTCGTCGGAGGCGACGGGGTCGGAGTCAGGAGCGTCGAAGCGGTACGCGACGCGCAGCTGACCGGCGACATCGCGCTCGTCGACGGCGTCGTACCAGAACGTCGACTCGAGCCCGTCGACCGCGGCCACCATGGCGATGCGCTTCTCGGCCGCGCCTCCGATGAGGCTACGGGTGTCGAACTCGCCCTCGAGGGGGCCGTCGACGAACTCGGCGAGGTACTGGGCGGGGGTGGATTCTTCAGTCATGATCCCACCGTAGACCCGGCGTCTCCGCGGATCGTGTGAGTCTCCGCCGCTGGCGCATCCGTGTCGACGACGATGTCGGCGCGACGTTCGGGGTCGGCTCGGTCGACGTACGCACGCCACTGCTCGTCCCACATCGTCCAGTGCTCGTCGAAGCCTCCGGCATCGCGCTCGAGGGCCCGGGTCTTCCTCACCGCGTCCGGTGCCGAGACCCAGACATGGAACAGCACGCGGGATCTTGTGACGTCGTCGCCGAAGGCGCCGCACCCCTCGACGACGAGGAGCCCCGGCGCGACATCCGCCCACTCGCCGGGTTCGTTCCGCGCCCAGTCCCAGCGCCGCCAGCCACCACGCTCACCGCGCCTCCACGGACCGAGGATGCCGGTCTGCACCGTCTCGATGGCGGCATCGAGCCCCGACCAGCCGGGATAGATGTCGTCGAGCCTCACGAGCGCCGTCGGCCGCGCTCCACGTGCCGCGACGAGGGAATCGGCGAACGTGGACTTGCCCGACCCGCTCGGACCGTCGATGAGGATGGCCGACACGTCGTCTCGGTGAAGGATGGCGCGGAGGGCCTCGTCGGGCGTCACGATCCGATGAACCGGAAGGTGCCGGCGGCGACGGCGGCGCCGAGCGCGATCGCCATGATGCCGAGGGCCGCGATGACGACGACGGGGTCGCGCCAGCCGAGCTGCGAGGGACGCGCCCACGTGCGGGTGATGCTCGATCCGAACCCGCGGGCCTCCATCGCGACGGCGAGCTTCGTGCCGCGACGCACAGCGAAGACGAGCAGGACGAACGACATCGAGAGGAAGCGCCGGATCGTTCCCGAATCGCCCACACCCCGCGCCCGGCGAGCGAGTTCCATGCTGCGCCAGTCCTCGAGGAAGAGGCCGATCATGCGCGTTCCCGCGAGCACTCCGAGCACGAAACGACTCGGCAGCTTCGCCACCTGCGAGAGCGCGTCGGCGAGCTCGGTCGGGTCGACGCGTGCGAACAGGAGGATGGTCGGCAGGCCGAGCGCGAGAACACGCAGGGTGATCGCGATCGCGAGTTGGATCGAGTTGTCGCTGATCGTCGCGAACCAGAAACTCGCGTACACCGTGCCGCCCGGCTCGCCGTACAGGAGCATGCTGATGCCCGCGATGGGCGCGAAGAGCAGCACGGGCGCGATGCGGCGGACGAGCTCGGTGAACCGCAGCCCCGCGAGGGCGAAGAGCGAGAGTTCGATGACCACCGCGACGAGTGCGCTCACCCAGTCGATCGAGGCGAAGAGCGGCACCGAGAGGATGACGGCCGCGACGATCTTCGTCACGGGGTTGACGCGGTCGAGGAAGACGACGGGGCGGCGCACCGGAGCGATGGTGGTCTGCTGCAGGGCGACGCTCATGCGGCCGCCCTCTCGTCGGTCTGCACGTCGAGGGTGATCGTGTTCGTCCCGAGGTGCTCGACGACACCCGCGTCGTGCGTGACGGAGATGAGCGTCGTGCCCCGTGCGGTCTCGGCCTGGAGCAGTTCGACGAGCGAGATCCAGCTCACGCGGTCCTGACCGAACGTCGGCTCGTCAAGCACCATCACGCGCGGTCGGGAGGCGAGCACGGTCGCGACCGAGAGGCGCCGTTTCTGACCGCCCGAGAGCGTGAACGGGTTCGCGCCCGCGAGGGCCGCGAGATCGAGTCGATCGAGCAGCTCGCCGACTCGGCGATCGACATCGGATGCCGCCCAGCCGAGACGACGCGGACCGACGGCGAGTTCATCGTGCACGGTCGTCGCGAGGAACTGGTGTTCGGGGTCTTGGAAGACCGAGCCGATGCGCGTCAGCAGGTCGCGCGACGTCCAGTCGTGGGGACTTCGCCCCGACTTCGCGCCGAGATCCGACTCCGACACCACGCGGCCGGCGAGCGGGGCGAGGAGGCCGGCGAGCGTCAGCGCGAGTGTCGACTTGCCCGCGCCGTTCGGTCCGAGGACGACGGTCGACGCAGCATGCGGTATCGCGAGGTCGAGCGGCCACTGCACGGCCCCCGCCGGACGCGTCGACGCCACCGCCGGGCGCGAGCGTCTGCCTCGGGGCGCCCGGCCGACGGCGAGTCCCTCCGTCGCGAGGACCGCAGCGGCATCGGTGAGCGTCGGGGCAGGAGGAAGCCCGGTCAAGGCACCGGGTACCCACACCCCCGCGGCGGCGAGAGCCGCTGCGGTGCGCCCGAACACGTCCGCCGGCGCGCCGTCGGCGAGCACTCCGCCGTCGGCATCGAGCACGATGACCCGCGTCATGAGGTCGACCCACACGGGCGTGCGGTGCTCGACGACGATGAGCGTCGCCTCCGTCTGGGCGACGACGCGCGCGACGGCATCCCGTACCTCCTCGACGCCGACGGGGTCGAGGTTGGCAGTGGGCTCGTCGAGGAGCAGGAGCGACGGCTGCATCGCGAGCACGCCCGCGAGGGCCAGCCGCTGCTTCTGCCCTCCCGACAGACGACGCGTCTCGTGGTCGAGCGGGAGATCGAGGCCGACGGAATCGAGAGCGTGCGACACGCGGCGCCAGATCTCGTCGCGCGCGACGCCGAGGTTCTCGCACCCGAACGCGACGTCGTCGCCGACCCGCGCGAGCACGACCTGCGAGTCGGGGTCCTGGAGGACCAGTCCGATCCGCCCCCTCTGCTCTTCGGGTCGGCGACCGTCGACGACGAGCTCGCCGGCGGTCTCGCCCTCGTCGGCACCGCCGAGGAGCCCGGCGAGACCACTCAGCAGAGTGGACTTGCCGGACCCCGACGCCCCGAGGAGGAGCACCCGCTCCCCCGGCTCGATCGTGACGCTGACGTCACGCACGGCCCAGCGTTTCCGCCCGGCGTGCCGCCAGCCCCACCCGGAGGCCGTGATGCGTGCCCCGCCCGACATGCGCTCAGACCTCCCGGCGCGATTCCCTGCCGACGGCGAACCGGCTGAGAGCGCCCGTCGCGGCGAGGGCCTTCACGAGGAACCAGCCGAGCACACCGGCGAGTACGACGCCCGAGACGATGAGCGAGACGAAGTAGATGATGTTGAACTCGACGCTCTTCTCGATGTTGCCGAAGAGGAAGAACTCGAGGATCCACGCACCGGCGGCCGCACCGGCACCCGCGAGCGCCGCGGTGACGATCCCGAATCGACGGTAGGCGAACGCCGCGAAGACGAGTTCGGCACCGAGACCCTGGGCGAGACCCGAGTAGACCGTCGAGATACCCCAGACGTTGCCGATGAGCGCGGAGACGATCGCCGCGAGCAGTTCGACGAGGAGAGCCGCGCCGGGCTTGCGGATGACGAGACCGCCGACGACACCGGCGAGAAGCCAGATGCCGACTGCCGTGCCGCCGAAACCGGGCGTGACGGCGTCAGCGGCCTGGAACCAGAGATAGCCGATGGAGTTCCAGGCCCAGAAGACGAGACCCAGTGCGACGCCGAGCACGGCGGCGATGACGATGTCGATGACGCGCCAGCCGAACAGGTCGGAAGCCGACCGCTTCGGCGCCGGAGCGCTCGTACCTGGAGTGGTGATGGCAGAACTGTGCACGTGACGTGCCCCTCTCGAAAGGATGGATAGGGCACGGGTGTGAGATTGTCAGACTCCCTGCGCTGGCATGATCCAGATCAGGTTCGACGGTCGAAGGTTGAGAACCTTCCTCTCAGCCCGGCTCACCGGACTCCCGTGTTCGAGACGAGTATAGACCCGCCGCTACTTCTTGGCGGCGCGGATGACGCGCGCGAGGGCCCGACCGGCGACGCAGACGAACGGGATTCCGACGACGAGCACCGTGATGATGTTCGGTTCGAAGCGCAGGTCTCCTCCGCGCGACACGTACGCGCCGATGGGAACGGAGGCTCCGCCGCCACCGCCGCCCTCGCTGCGGTCGTCGGTCTCGTCGCTCGTACCGACGCCGAAGCCGTAGTGCGTGTACGCCACGGGGATGATCGTCGTGCCGTCGACCTCGACGGGGTCGCCGTAGACGGCCTTCACGCCGAATCCGCTGAATCTGTCTGCAAGGGTCTCAATGATGGAGGGCATCCTTCCACGCTAGCCGCGCCAGAGCCCCGCCGATAGCCCGCCCGGTTCATTCCAGGAAAGGATCACGCCGCTTCGAGCTCTCGACGCGCCCGCCGCGGTCGCGACCGAGCAGGGCCGCGGGGGTGACGCTGCCCTTTCCGTATCGGCTCACGACGTCGTCGATCGTGCGTTCGGCGTCGCGCCAGTCGTCGTCCGGGTCCCACAGTGCCGCACTGAAGCCGGGTTCGGCGAGGTTCTCGGCCCGCACGCCGATGAGTCTCACGCGCTCGCCCGCGGCGCCGAGCGCCTCGTACGCGGCGACGGCCTCCTCGTAGATGCGTCGCCCGACGTCGGTCGGCTCACCGAGGGTGCGGGAACGCGTGACGGTGCGGAAGTCGGTGTAGCGGAGCTTCAGCACGACCGTGCGACCGAGCAGTCCCGCTCGCCGCAGTCGCACGGCGACATCCTCCGACTGGCGGAGAAGTGCGCGACGGATGTCGACGGGATCGGTGACGTCGTGGGTGAACGTGACCTCGTGGCCGATGCTCTTCTCCTCGCGCGTCGTCGATACGTCGCGCGGATCGATGCCGCGCGAGAGCCGAGCGAGCTTCTGCGCGAGCGCGGGCCCGAGCGAGCGTTCGAGCGCATCGACAGGCATGGCCGCGACGTCGCCGACGGTGCGGAGACCCAGTCGGGTGAGGGATTCTTCGGTGACCTTGCCGACGCCCCACAGGGCCGACACGGGAAGCGGGTGCAGGAAGTCGAGGACGCCGTCAGCGGGGATGACGAGGAGCCCGTCGGGCTTCGCCCGGCCCGACGCCACCTTGGCGATGAACTTCGACGGCGCGATGCCGACGGAGCACGCGAGGCCTGTCTGTTCTCGCACCTTCTCGCGCAGCATCCAGCCGATCTCGGCGGGCGAGCCGAGCAGACGACGGGCGCCCGAGACGTCGAGGAAGGCCTCATCGATGCTGAGCTTCTCGACGAGAGGTGTGATCGACTCGAAGATCGTCATGACCTCGCGGGAGATCGCGGCGTAGCGCGCCATGTCGACGGGGACGACGATCGCGTGCGGGCACCGCTGCAGCGCGAGACCCATCGACATCGCCGAGTTGACGCCGTACTTGCGTGCCTCGTAGCTCGCCGCCGAGACGACGCCGCGAGGGCCCTTGCCGCCGACGATGACGGGCTTGCCGCGGAGTTCGGGGTTCTTCAGCACCTCGACGGACGCGAAGAAGGCGTCCATGTCGACGTGCATGATGCTCGAACCGGAGTCATCGACCGGACCGGTCGTGACTTGCCTGCCGCTGCCGTCCTGCTTGCTCACGGGGAGACCTTAGCGCCCTCCACCGACAACCGGCCGGGTCGAGACGCGGGGGTGCGAGGGTCAGAAGCCGAAGTCGCCACCGAAATCGCCGCCGAAGTCTCCGAAGCCGCCATCGGCGGCACCGGCATCGGCCGACGCATCGCCGGCGGAGGTGTCGCCCGCAGCGGCATCCGTCTCTCCTGCGCCCATCGCCTCGTCACTCATCGAGTGCGGGAAGAAGGCGTCGGCGATCGCCGTTCCGACGACGAAGCCGGCGATCGTACCGAGCATCGACGCACCGAACATCTGACCGAACGACGGGCCGTTGCCGCCCGCCTGGGGCGTGAACGCGCGCTCGACGGAACCCGGGGCACGGAGCTCCGACCGCGTCGCCGCACGCGCGAGGGCGTTCGGCGCATCGGAGATGGGTCGTTCGCCCGCAGGCGCCTCCTCGGCCAACTGGCGGTAGACGAGGGCACGCTGTTCGGGTGTCAGGGTCGCGAAGGCCTCACGGTGCGCCTGCTCGATCGTCGCCGCCGGAGCGGTGCGGAGCAGATACCGGTAGCGCTCGACGGCGACCTCATCGGCACTCGGCCGTGCGGTACGCGTCGGGGCTGCCGAAGCGGTCTGCGTCTCGTCTCGGCCCAGCAGCCGATCCAGGAATCCCATGTCACCCTCTCGTTCCCTCGGAATGATCCGACGGTACGGGAGAAGACGGCGAGAGACCTGTGAGCAGCCCGGACGAGAGCCGAGAGCGATCAGGCGTTGGCGCGCTCGAGCACGAGTTCGCGCACACGCGCGGCGTCGGCCTGACCCTTCATCGCCTTCATGACGGCACCGATGACGGCGCCGGCGGCCTGCACCTTGCCGTCGCGGATCTTCGCGAGAACGTCGGGCTGAGCCGCGAGAGCGTCGTCGATCGCTGCGATGAGCGCACCGTCGTCGGAGACGACCGCGAGACCACGCGCCTCGACGACCTCGCTCGGCGAGCCCTCGCCCGCGACGACGCCCTCGAGCACCTGGCGCGCGAGACGGTCGGTCAGCGTACCGGCCTCGACGAGTCCGGCGAGCTCGGCGACGTGCTGCGGAGAGACGAGGGTCGAGGCCTCCGCATCGCTCGCGTTCGCGAGGCGGGCGATCTCACCCGTCCACCACTTGCGAGCGGCGGCCGGGGTCGCACCGGCTGCGACGGTCTCGGCGAGTTCGATGAGGAGGCCCGAGTTCGCGACGTCCTGGAACTCGAGATCGGTGAAGCCCCACTCCTCCTTGAGGCGGCGACGACGCGCCGCCGGAGCCTCGGGAAGGGCAGCACGCAGCTCCTCGATGAGCTCGGGCGCCGGAACGACGGGCAGGAGGTCGGGCTCGGGGAAGTAACGGTAGTCGTCGGCATCGCTCTTCGGGCGGCCGGCGCTCGTCGCACCCGTGTCCTCGTGCCAGTGGCGCGTCTCCTGGGTGATCGAGCCGCCCTTCGCGAGGATCGCGGCCTGACGTTGGATCTCGTAGCGCACGGCGCGCTCGATCGAACGCAGCGAGTTGACGTTCTTCGTCTCGGTGCGTGTGCCGAGCTTCTCGGCTCCGCGCGGGCGGAGCGAGACGTTCGCATCGCACCGCAGGTTGCCGCGCTCCATCTTCGCGTCGGAGATACCGAGCGCGAGCACGATGTCGCGGATCGTCGCGACGTACGCCTTCGCGAGCTCGGGGGCGTCGCCCTCGGCTCCGAAGATCGGACGGGTCACGATCTCGACGAGGGGAACACCGGCGCGGTTGTAGTCGACGAGCGAGTACTCGGCGCCCTGGATGCGACCGGTCGAGCCGCCGACGTGCGTGAGCTTGCCCGCGTCCTCTTCCATGTGCGCCCGCTCGATGGGGATCTCGAAGGCGCGGCCGTCGGCGAGCTCGACCTCGACGCTGCCGTCGAAGGCGATCGGCTCGTCGTACTGCGAGATCTGGTAGTTCTTCGCGAGGTCGGGGTAGAAGTAGTTCTTCCGCGCGAAGCGGCTCGACGGGGCGATCGAGCAGCCGAGCGCGAGGCCGAGGCTGATCGAGTACCGCACGGCCTGACCGTTGACCACGGGGAGAGAACCGGGAAGACCGAGGCACGTCGGAGTGACGTTCGTGTTCGGGTCGGAACCGAAGTCGTTCGGCGCGGCCGAGAACATCTTCGTCTTCGTGTTGAGTTCGACGTGCACCTCGAGACCGATCACCGGCTCGAAGAGCTCGAGTGCGCGGTCGAAGTCCATGAGTTCTGCGCGAGCCATCAGAGCGCACCTTCCTCGGTCGCAGCCATTTCGTGCGGGGTGAGCGACGGCGCCTTCGCGAGCAGCGGGCCGCCCCACTGGTCTTCGAGTAGTCGCTCGAGAGCGCCGCCGACACCGTAGAGTCGAGCGTCCTCGCGAGCCGGCGCCAGGAACTGGATGCCGACGGGGAGTCCGTCTTCGTCGGCGAGGCCGGCGGGCACCGAGATGCCCGGTACGCCCGCGAGGTTCGCGGGGATCGTCGCGATGTCGTTGAGGTACATCGCGAGCGGGTCGTCGAGCTTCTCGCCGAGACGGAACGCCGTCGTCGGGGCCGTCGGCGAGGCGAGCACGTCGACGCCGGCGAACGCGGCGTCGAAGTCGCGCTGCACGAGCGTGCGCACCTTCTGGGCGCTGCCGTAGTAGGCGTCGTAGTAGCCGGCCGACAGGGCGTAGGTGCCGAGGATGATGCGTCGCTTCGTCTCGGGGCCGAAGCCGGCCTCACGCGTCGCCGCCATGACCTGCTCGACCGTTCCGCCGCCCTCGGGGTTCACCCGGAGGCCGAAGCGCACCGAGTCGAACTTGGCGAGGTTCGACGACGCCTCGGCGGGCATGATCAGGTAGTACGCCGCGACGGCGTACTCGAAGTGCGGGGCGCTGACCTCGACGATCTCGGCACCGTTCTTCTCGAGCAGCGCGAGAGCCTCGTGGAAACGCGCGAGGACGCCGGCCTGGAAGCCTTCGCCGTCGAGTTCGCGGATCACTCCGATACGCAAGCCCGCGACATCCGCTCGCCGCACGGCGTCGGCCATGGACGGCCAGGTGCCGGGGATCGACGTCGAGTCCTTCGGGTCGTGTCCGCCGATGATGTCGTGGAGCAGAGCCGCGTCGAGCACGGTGCGCGTGACGGGGCCGATCTGGTCGAGCGACGAGGCGAGCGCGATCGAGCCGTAGCGGCTGACGGCGCCGTAGGTCGGCTTCACGCCGACCGTGCCCGTGACGTGAGCGGGCTGGCGGATCGAGCCGCCCGTGTCGCTGCCGAGGGCGAGGGGCGCCTCGAAGGCGGCGACGGCCGCGGCCGAACCGCCGCCGGAGCCGCCGGGGATGCGGTCGAGGTCCCAGGGGTTGTGCGTCGGACCGTACGCGGAGTGCTCGGTCGACGAACCCATGGCGAATTCGTCCATGTTCGTCTTGCCGAGAGGGATGAGACCGGCTTCGCGGATGCGCGTGACGGGCGTCGCATCGTACGGCGGGAGCCAGCCCTCGAGGATGCGGGAGCCGGCCGTCGAGGGCATGCCCTTCGTGACGAGCACGTCCTTGATTGCGATGGGGACGCCGGCGAGCTCGTGGAGCGACTCGCCCGCGGCGCGGCGGCGGTCGACATCGGCAGCCGTCTCGAGGGCGTGCTCGCCCGCGACGTGCAGGAAGGCGTGGACGGCGCCGTCGACCGCGTCGATGCGGTCGAGGTGGGCGCGGGTCGCCTCGACGGACGACACGTCGCCCGCGCGGAGTGCTTCGCCGAGCGCGCTCGCGCTCAGTCGGGTGAGGTCGCTCACTGTTCTTCTCCCAGGATCGCGGACACGACGAACCGGCTGCCGTCACTCTCGGGGGCGCCCGAGAGCGCCTCCTCGACGGTGAGCACGTCGTCGCCGATGACATCGTCGCGGTAGACGTTCTCGAGCGGGATCGGGTGGCTCGTCGGCGGCACGTCGGGCGTCGCCACCTCGCTCACCTTCTCGACGGCGGTCATGATCTGACCGAGCTCCGTCGTGAGGGTCTCGATCTCTTCGGGGCTGAGCGCGATGCGCGCGAGGCCGGCGAGGTGCGCGACCTGCTCGGCGCTGATTTCAGACATGGGTCTCCATCGGCAAGTGAGGGGGTTGATCCGATTCTATTCGGCGAGCCGCTCTCGGCGCGCCGCTCGGGTGGTGTCAGTCGACCGCACGGGCTCCGAACAGCCCCACGCCGTGGGTGTGCAGGGCCTTGTACGCGTCGCCGTAGGTCTGCGGTTCTTCATCGTCGGGCACCCCCGCGCGCGCGAGCAGCAGTCCGAGCAGACCGCGCGCGGGCGGGCTCAGGGGCTTGTCCTTATGGGCGTGAGCCGGGTGCGGCGCCGTCGCCTGCGGGTTCGGCGGGAGGTACTGCGGCGTCGGGGAGGGCCACGTCGACGGATGACGGGGGCTCGAGCGGTTCACGATCGAGAACAGGTCGTTGGCGCCTTCGTCGCGCCGTGTCAGCGGCTTCAGACCGTGGCGACGATTGAGCGTCGAGATGACGGAGCCGTGATGCATCTCATCGTGGATGATCGTTCCCGATCGCGTGTACGCGGAGATCGCGATGGCCGGCACACGGCACCCGAGGCGATCGAAGCCGAACCCCATCTCACCGGCCCCCGCGCTCGTCGGCGGTTCGGCCTCGGGCGGCGCGACATGGTCGAAGGTGCCCCCGTGCTCGTCGAAGGTGATGAGCAGCATGGTGTTGAGCGCATTCGACCCCGTCGGCGAGGCGCTCGACTTCACGGCGTTGTAGATCTGGAAGATCAGCGCCTCTCCGGCGCGCACGTCGGAGACGGCGCTGTCGATGACGGTCGAGCCGTCGACCGCACTCTCGCGGAGCGTACCGAAGGGCGGGTGGAAGTCGTTGTGGTTGTACGTCATGCGGGGCTCGATGAACGCATAGGCCGGCAGCGTTCCCTCCCGAGCATCGCGGTAGAACTGGTCCATCGTGGCGAAGTGGTCGGTCGCCCAGTACTTCTCGAGCGTCGGCGCGTGGAGCACGCCGGTGAACGAGACGAGCTGCAGTTCGTCGAAGTAGATGCGCCAACTGAGCCCCGCGTCTTCGAGCCTGTTGAAGATCGTCGGGATGGGGTCGGCATCGAGCCACTTGTCGTATCCGCCGCCGTGCTTGTTGGTGACGAAGCCGTGCGACTGCGACGCGTGGAAGAACGACCGGTTGCAGAACGTCTGCGAGGGAACGGCGCAGAACCAGTGGTCGAACACCGCGAACTCCTTCGCGAGCGTCGAGAGCACCGGAAGCATCTCGGGCGAGAAGCCGCCCATGATCTGCGCGGCCTCCTCGCTCGACGGTGCGACGCCCTTCTTCAGTCGTTCGTAGTTGATGACGTAGTCGGCGAGGAAGCCGTCCATCGTCGGTGCCGTGCCCGCGGCGGGGGCGTTGAAGGGGGCCGCCATCGCTTCGACGTAGAGCTTCGCGTTCGATGCCGGATCGACCGTTCCGAAGATCTGCGTGTTGACGTGGGGGAACTCTTCGCCCGGGTCGGGGTTCGGCATGCCCATCACCGTGTCGGTCGCCCCGTCGTAGACATGAGCGGCGACGCGCGAGCCGTCGGGGGCCGTGTTGGCGTAGTCGCCGAACGCGAGCCCGTCGAAGGATTCGCCCGACGGAAGCGTGTCGGGCGTGTAGAGCCACCCGAGGAGGTTGTCGAAGGACCGGTTCTCGCCCATGACGACGATGAGGTGGTCGAAACCGGCGACCTCGCGCGGGTTGAGTGCCGCGAAGTCGTCGGCACCCTCGGCGAACCCGAGCTGGTGACCGATCGCTGCGCCCGTCGCGCCGCCGGCCGCTCCCCCGACGACCACTCCGGCCGCGGCGATGCCGCCGTACTTCAGGAAGTCGCGACGCGACGATCCCGGCCCGGATGTCTCGTCGACGGAATCAGACCGGCTCGAAATAGACCGGCTCGAATCAGGCTGGCTCGAATCGACCCGCTTCTTCCCTCGCGCCATGTCCGCCCTCCCGACCGTTTCCCACAGAGTAGTGCGCGGCCTCAGCCGTCGAGCGCGTCGGGGCCCTCCGTGACGAGGATCGCGAACTGCGCGGCGTCGAGCACTCGGATGCCGAGCGCTTCGGCCTTGCCGAGTTTCGAACCGGCGCCGGGACCGGCGGCGACGAAGTCGGTGTTCTTCGAGACGCTCGACGCGGCCTTGCCTCCCGCGGCGATGATCGCCTCCTGCGCACCCTCACGGGTGAATCCGTCGAGCGAGCCGGTCGCGACGACGGTGATCCCGGCGAGCACTCCCCCCGCGGCCGCTGCGGCTCCCGGACCGGGGTGACCCGGCGTGGCGAACTGCACACCGGCCTCGCGCCAGCGCGTGATGATCTCGTCGTGCCAGTCGACCGCGAACCATTCGATGAGCGAATCGGCGATCGTCGGGCCCACGCCGTCGACCTCGGCGAGCTGCTCCCGCTCGGCCGTACGAACGGCGTCGAGCGATCCGAAGTGGTCGGCGAGCGCTCGGGCCGCGACCGGACCGACGTGGCGGATGTTGAGCGAGACGAACAGTCGCCAGAGCGGCTTCGTCTTGGCCAGCTCGAGCTGTTCGAGGAGCGTCACGGCCGCGGCCGACGGGTAGATCACGGGATGGTTCTTCGTGATCTTGGCCCGGCGGCGGCCGGCCGCGTCGAGCCCCTCCGCCTCCGGCGGGTATTCGAGCTGGACCCGGCGGAACGGTGTCCGCCGTCTCGGGGTGCCGTCGTCGTCGACCTCCGGCAGACCGGTCTCGGCGTTCCGGACGATGACCTCGATCGGCAGCAGGTCGTCGATCGTCAGTTCGAAGAGGCCCGCCTCCGTCTCGAGCGGCGCCTCGACGGGAACCTCGGGCTGGGTGAGAGCCGCCGCGGTGACCTCACCGAGCGCCTCGATGTCGAGGGCTCCCCTCGAACCGATGTGCTCGACGCGACCCCGAACCTGGGCGGGGCACGACCGCGCATTGGGGCAGCGCAGGTCGATGTCGCCCTCCTTCATGGGGCGGAGCTCGGTGCCGCACTCGGGGCAGACGGCCGGCATGACGAACTCTCGTTCCGTTCCGTCACGACGCTCGAGGACGGGGCCGAGGACCTCGGGGATGACGTCGCCGGCCTTCCGCAGCACGACGATGTCGCCGATGAGGACTCCCTTCATGCGCACGACGTCCTGATTGTGCAGGGTCGCTTGCCTCACGACGCTTCCCGCGACGCGGACGGGTTCCATGACGGCGAAGGGGGTGGCACGGCCCGTGCGACCCACGCTCACGACGATGTCGAGCAGACGCGTGTGCACCTCTTCGGGCGGGTACTTGTAGGCGATCGCCCACCGCGGAGCCCGGCTCGTGGCCCCGAGCTCGTCGTGTAGGGCGAGTTCGTCGACCTTGACGACGACGCCGTCGATCTCGTGCTCGACACTGTGGCGGTGCTCGCCGCGGTCGACGATGTACGCCTCGACCTCCTCGACCGTCTCGAACACGCGAGAGTGCGGCGAGACCGGCAGACCCCACGCGGCCAGGAGTTCGTAGACCTCGGACTGCGACTCGACGGGCGGGTCGGGCCACGCGCCGATGCCGTGCAGATAGAGCGAGAGCCGACCGAGCCGCTCGCGCATGAGCGCGAGCTCGGCCTCCGACTTCTTCTCTCGACGCTGGCGCAGGCTGCCCGCCGCGGTGTTGCGAGCGTTGGCGAACTCGGCGTACCGGACGGGGATCTCCTCCGGCGAGCGCCCCTTCGCGATCCAGTCCGCCTCGAAGGCGGCCTGCAGCTCGTGCTGCCGATCGTTGAGCGCCTCGAAGTCGAGCGTTCGCAGGAAGATCTCGCCGCGCACCTCGAAGAAGTCGGGATACCCCTCACCCTCGAGTCGCGTCGGGATCGCGGGAATCCAGTCGACGTTCTCGGTGATGTCTTCGCCCACGCGCCCATCGCCGCGCGTCGTCGCCGTCTCGAGCGCTCCGTCACGGAAGGCGAGGCTGATCGCGAGACCGTCGATCTTGAGTTCGCTGAGCCATCGCACCGGGCGACCGGCGGCGGCGAGGGTCTTCGCCGCCCACTCCCGGAACTCCTCGAGCGTGAAGACGTTGTCGAGGCTGAGGAGTCGCTCGGCGTGTTCGTGGGGAGGGAAGCCGGCCGAGACGACGGCTGCACCGACCTGCTGCGTCGGGCTGTCTTGGCTGACGAGCTCGGGGTACTCGGCTTCGAGCTGCTCGAGACGCCTGATGAGCACGTCGTACTCGGCATCGCTCACGAGGCTCACGCCCTCGGAATGGTAGGCGAGCCTGAACCGCTCGATGCTCTCTCTGAGGCGCTCCGACTCGTCGTGCGCCGCCTCGAAACCCTCGGGAATATCGCTCACCCGTTCAGCCTAGGACTGACCACCGACGTTCTCCGTGCGACGTCGCGAAACCCGCCGAACGGTAACGGGGCCGTCGGCGCCGGGCAGAAGCGTCGCCACTTCCTGCATGATGGGGTACGTCGAAGGAGCAGCACACGGTGAAGTACTTTCTTGTCGCACCCGTCGAGGGTGCGGGCACGACGCCCCCGCCCCCGCCCGTCACAGCGAGCGACGGGTCGCGCTCGCGCATCCTCGGCACGGGCGTCGCGGTCCGCAGCAGACTCGATCACCGTCAGAGCGAACTGCACCAGGAGTGGCGGGGCGTCTCGCCCGAGCGGTTGGCTCGCGCAGCACCGGCCGGTTTCCGCATCGAGGCGGCCTGGCTCGTCGCATCGCGGTCGGAGTCCGTGCTCGCCGCCCTCGTCGAGCACACCGACGCGGCGAGCGCACCGCTCGACGTCCTCACGATCGAGGCGGCGCTCAGCGATGTGGCCGCCGCGATCCTCCGATCGTCCGATGCGCCCGCCGACGCTCAGCTGCTGTGGGTCAATCGCACCGTCCTCCTGCCGAACGACACGGCCGTGCCCGCGCAGTGGAACGACGCGTCGATCGTGACCGCCGAACTCGTCGCGAGCAGCGCGGAGCCACCGATCCTCGCCGACTTCGGGTGGGGTAACAACGCGGTGCGCGGCTGGCCTCCCGGCGACGACGCGATGGCGCAGCAGATCCTCATGGGCCTCGTCGATGCGCAGACCGTGTGGCGCGAGATCGAAGCGCTCTCGGCCGAATCGGCGCGCATCGTGCACAACGTCGTCGATCGTGACTCCGTCGCTCGGCGACGCGGCTACCAGAGCACGCTCGACGACCTGCAGAAGCTCTCGGCGGGCATGGCCGCCCACCACCTCGCCTACGACGACGTGCTCCTCAGCATCCAGGGCGCACGGCGCGCGGCGGCACGCGCGTCCCTCTCGGCCTGGAACTACGACGAGGTGGCCGAGCGCGTCGGCCGACGGATCTCCGACATCGCCGCCGTCATCCGTCAACGGAAGGACGCGCTCGACCGCACCTATCAGGGTCTCGTCGGCGCGATCGGTGTCGTGCTCTCCCTCGTGGTCTTCATCGACCTCTTACTGTCGTTCATCTCGACGTCGTTCTCGGGGGTCGACGCGGTCCCCGGCACGGGTTCGCCGCTCGGCGTCCTGAGCTGGTTCCGATCGGTCGAGACCGACTGGCTGTTCGCCGCGACGGCCGGAATCATCCTCCTCGTCATCGGCCTGCTGGCGCTCTCGCGACGCGCACGGAGAGCCGTATGAACGCCCCGAACGTCTCGAGGGCCGCTCTCGGCCGCGTCGTCGCGAGCCTCGCGACGCGCTCTCCCGCGCCGGCCTGGCGGGAAGCACGCGAACGCATCGTCGCCGAGCGCGCGGCCGTCGACGGTCTCCTCTCGGCGGACCCGGTTCCGAGCATCTACGGATTCACGACCCTCCTCGGCCACCTCGACGCCGAGCTCACCGGAGTCGACGACGTGCACGCGACCCAGCGTCTGCTCCTCGAGAGCCACCTCATCGGCGACGCCTACGACATCTCGGCATCCGTCGCCCGTCTCGTGTCGGCCGCGAAGACCGAGCAGCTGCACCAGGGCGGCAGCGGCATCGATCCCGACCTCTACGACCTCGTCGTCGAGTCCACGACCCGATTCGACCGGCCGATCCGGGGCGCCTGGTCGGCCTCCTACGGCTCGGGCGACGTCGTCCCGGCGTCGTGGTGGGCCTCGGCCGTCGTCGGCGACCGCGCACTCGTCAGCGGCAGCACGATCGCCCTCATCAACGGATCGTTCTACGCCGCGGCCGTCGCGACGCTCGCGTCACTGAAGCTCATCGATGCGACGTCGCGTGTCCTCGCGCTGCTCGCCCGCCACTCGCCCGTCGCCGAGACGGCACCCGTGCGCGGTGACGGGCTCCCCGCCGAACAACTCGTCTCCGTGTTCGACCGTCATCCGTCGCCGCCTCCGGGCGACGCGCAGGCGCCCGTGAGTCTCCGCGACTCCGCACCCGTCATCGATACGGCTCTCACGACGTTCCGACACCTGGGCTCCGCCCTCGAACGACGACTCGGCCGCACATCCGCCAACCCGCTCTTCATCGGGGAGGGCTCCTCGTTCCGCGCGACGAGCCAGTCGAGCTTCCTCGACCCCGTGCTCACCCTCGCCCTCGGGGATGCCGAGCAACTTGCGCGCCTCGTGCTCGGCATCGCTCACCGCGTCTCGGTGCACACGGCGGCTGCGGCCGCGTCGACGGGCGCCGCACGCCCCGACCTCGTGCAGCCGCCGAAGGTCATCAGCGCGCTCATCGAACGCGCCGACCGCCTCGGCGGACGCCCGACGCGCTTCAGCGGCGACGACTCGGAGGGCGTCGAAGACCTCCGCGACGGCGCGCTGCTCTCGGCGATCACGGTGCTCGAACTCGCGCGCCTCATCGAGGACGCCGTCGACCTCCTCGGCGGACCGGCATCGGATGACGCGGAGGAGATCCGGCGTGCACTCCAGAGCGAACTGCTGGGCGCCGAAGCACCCGAGGGGCTCGACGAGGCCGTGAGCACGATCGCCCCGAGCCCCTTCTGGTTCTGACCGAGGTCAGGCGGGCACGGGAACCGCGCTCACCGTGCGGTCGATCGTGAACTGCCCGAGCACCCGCGTGCCGAGGTAGACGACGGCGGTCTGTCCCGGCGCGACGCCGTCGAGCGGGATGTCGGGGACGACGACGAACTCGTCGCCGTCGAGACGCGCGACGGCCGGAACGGGGTCGGCGTGCGCGCGGATCTGCACGTCGCACGCGAACGGCGTCGTCGCATCGACGGGGGCGAGACCGGCCCACGTGTACCGGACTCCCGCGATCTCGCCGATGGCGAGCGCTTCCTTCGGACCGACGATGACGGTGTTCTCCTTCGGCCGCACCTCGAGCACGAAGCGCGGCTTGCCGTCGTCGGCGGGAGTGCCGAGGCGGAGGCCCCGACGCTGACCCACGGTGAAGGCGTGCGCGCCCTCGTGCGAGCCGACGACCGCGCCGGAGCGATCGAGCACCTCGCCTGTCGCCGTGCCGACGCGCTCGGCGAGCCAGCCACGCGTGTCGCCGTCGGGGATGAAGCAGATGTCGTGCGAGTCGGGCTTCTGGGCGACCGACAGTCCGCGACGCTCGGCCTCGGCGCGCACGAGGTCCTTCGACGGGGTGTCGCCGAGGGGGAAGTACGCGTGCGCGAGCTGCTCGGCGGTGAGCACTCCGAGCACGTACGACTGGTCCTTCGCCCACGCGCTCGCGCGGTGCAGTTCGCGGTTGC
Source organism: Agromyces atrinae (assembly GCF_013407835.1). Taxonomy (NCBI): domain Bacteria; kingdom Bacillati; phylum Actinomycetota; class Actinomycetes; order Micrococcales; family Microbacteriaceae; genus Agromyces; species Agromyces atrinae. Next base: position 1,098,493 of record NZ_JACCBI010000001.1, read on the forward strand.
CGGCCTCGTCGACGGTGATCGTCGCGTAGTGGCCCGTGCACACGGCGTCGAAACCGAGGGCGATCGCCTTCTCGAGGAGCGCGGCGAACTTGATGCGTTCGTTGCAGCGCATGCAGGGGTTGGGGGTCCGGCCGGCCGAGTACTCGGCGATGAAGTCGTCGACGACGTCGGCCTTGAACCGCTCCGAGAAGTCCCACACGTAGTACGGGATGTCGAGTTTGTTGGCCGCCCGCTGCGCGTCCATCGAGTCCTCGATCGTGCAGCAGCCGCGGCTGCCCGTGCGGAGCGTGCCCGGCATGCGGCTGAGCGCGAGGTGCACACCGACGACCTCGTGGCCCGCGTCGACGGCACGCGCGGCGGCGACGGCGGAGTCGACCCCACCACTCATCGCTGCAAGAACCTTCACCCGCACATCCTACGCGAGGCCTGCGGGGCGGCGGCTGGGAGGGCGAGCGAGCTCAGCGGTCGAACGAGGTGGAACGCGCCGCCATGCCCGCTCGCGAGGCCTGCGCGTGCGCGGCGGGCAGTGCGGCGAGGAACGCGTCGACGTCGTCATCCGTCGTCGTGTGCCCGAGGGTGACCCGCAGTGCTCCTCGCGCCTCGACCTCGCTGCGTCCGAGGGCGAGCAGGACGTGCGAGGGCTCGGCGACGCCGGCCTGGCACGCCGATCCCGTCGACACCGAGACGCCCGACGCGTCGAGGAGGAAGAGGAGCGAATCGCCCTCGCAACCCTCGAACGAGAAGTGCGCATTGCCCGGCAGACGGTCGTGCGCGTCGCCGTTGAGCCGCGCGCCCGGAACGCTCTCCGCGACGCCCGCGACGAGTCGATCGCGCAGTGCGCCGAGGCGCGCCGACTCGGCATCGAGATCGGCGAGGGCGACGGATGACGCGGCTGCGAACGACACCGCGGCGGCGAGGTCCTGTGTGCCGGAGCGCAGGCGTCGCTGCTGCCCTCCGCCGTGCAGGAGCGGCTCGACCTCTGCCGAACGGGCGAGCACGAGGGCGGCGATGCCGACCGGTCCGCCGATCTTGTGCGCCGAGACGCTCACGGCGACGAGGCCCGTCGCGCCGCGGGAGCCCGACGCCGCCCGGACGGCTTTCAGATCGATGGGCACGTGACCGTATGCGGCGATCGCGTCGACGTGCAGGGGGACGTCGTACCTCGCGGCGAGCGCCGCCACGGCCTCGACGGGTTGGATCGTGCCGATCTCGTTGCTCGCCCAGAGCATCGACACGACGGCGACGCGCTGCCCCTCGCGCTCGAGGACCGCCTCGAGCGCGGTCACGTCGACGCGGCCGTCCGCATCGAGTGGGACGTGGACGATCTCGGCGCCTTCGTGCCGCTCGAGCCACTCGACCGTGTCGATCGTCGCGTGGTGCTCGCCGTCGGGGACGACGACGACGGGGCGCAGGGCGTCCTGCTGCCGGCGCCAGTAGAGGCCCTTGATCGCGAGGTTCACGGCTTCGGTGCCGGTGCTCGTGAAGACGACCTCGATGGGATCGGCACCGAGGCCCGACGCGATCGTCTCGCGCGCCTCTTCGAGCAGTCGCTTCGCGTGCTGCCCCATGGTGTGGATCGACGACGGATTGCCGACGACGCCGAGCGCCGCGACGAGGGCGTCACGCGCCTCGGGGCGAAGCGGCGTCGTCGCCGCGTGGTCGAGATAGACCGGCATCCGTCGCCTCCTCGGGGGGTCGGAGATGGACGAGGGTCCCCTCGCCGCACAACTACTGTAGATCGCATGACTGCGAGCGACCCCCTGCGCGATCTCGGCGTGCGCATGACGTCACACGGCGGCGAACTGCGCGTCTGGTCGCATGCCGCGACCTCGATGGAACTCGCGATCTTCGACGACCGTGACCCGTCGTGGGCCGTGCGCACCGTCACCATGACGCGCGACGCCCACGACGTGTGGACGGGCCGCTCACGGAGCCTCGTTCCCGGTCGCAGCTACGCCATCCGCGTCGGCGGACCCGAGGGCCCGAACCACGCGTTCGACCCGAAGCGGCTGCTGCTCGACCCCTACGCCCGCGGGCTCGTCCGCGTCGACGGCCCGGGAAGCGGCTGGCGGTCGACGTTCGTCGACGACGCGTTCGACTGGGGCGGTGTGCAGAAGCCCCGTGTTCCACTCGACCACGCGGTCATCTACGAGGCGCACGTGCGCGGCTTCAGCAAGCGGAACCCCGCCATCCCCGCCGAACTGCGCGGCAGCTACGCGGGTCTCGCGCACGAGTCGTCGATCGCCTATCTGAAGAGCCTCGGCGTCACGACCGTCGAGCTGCTGCCCGTGCAGGCGTTCGTCTCGGAGCAGCGACTCGTCAAGCAGGGCCTCACGAACTACTGGGGCTACAACACGCTCGGCTTCTTCGCACCGCACGCGGCGTACGCGAGCCGCGCCGCGCAGGCGCAGGGCTCCGACGCGGTGCTCCGCGAGTTCAAGGGCATGGTGCGCTTGCTCCACGAGGCGGGCCTCGAGGTCATCCTCGACGTCGTCTACAACCACACGGCCGAAGAGGGCCCCGAGGGCCCCGTCTACAGCTTCCGCGGCATCGACAACGCGAGCTACTACCGACAGGACGCGCACGGCCACTACGTCGACACGACCGGCTGCGGCAACGCGGTGTACTTCGGGAAGGACGCCCCCATCCGGCTCGTGCTCGACTCGATGCGGTACTGGGCCGAGGAAGTGCAGATCGACGGCTTCCGGCTCGACCTCGCGGCGACTCTCGGCCGTGGCGAGCACGGTGACTTCGAGCGCGACCACCCACTGCTGCGCGGCATGCTCGACGACCCGATCCTCTCGACGACGAAGATCATCGCCGAACCCTGGGACGTCGGCTACGGCGGTTGGCAGACCGGCAACTTCGCTCGCGGATTCGTCGAGTGGAACGACCGCTACCGCGACCGCATGCGCGACTTCTGGCTCGGCGACATCCGCCGCGAACGCGAGACCGGCTCGGCGGGCAGCGGGATCGGCCGTTTCGCGACACGCCTCGCCGGATCATCGAACACCTTCTCGCTCGAGCGCGGCCCGCTCGCCGGCCTCAACTTCATCACCGCGCACGACGGCTTCACCATGGCCGACCTCGTCGCCTACGACACGAAGCACAACCTCGGCAATGGCGAGGACAACCGCGACGGCACGAGCAACAACAACTCGTTCAACCACGGCGTCGAGGGCGACACGACCGACGAGACGATCCTCGCGACGCGTCGGAAGGCCATCCGCAACCTCCTCGGCACGCTCCTGCTCTCGGCGGGTGTGCCGATGCTCACAGCGGGCGACGAGTACGGCCGCTCGCAACGCGGCAACAACAACGCCTACTGCCACGACTCCGAGCTGACCTGGCTCGACTGGGAGCGCGAGGAGTGGCAGCAGGACCTCGAAGACGTCACGCGGACGATCCTCCGCCTCCGCCACGAGAACCCCGCGCTCCGGCCCGTGCGCTTCGGGCGGTTCGGCGAAGAGACGCCGAGCGCATCGCGCATGGAGTGGTTCAACGCCGAGGGCGTGACGATGTCGGAAGAGGACTGGAACTCCCCCGCTGAGCGCACGCTGCAGTACGTCGCAGCGTCCACGCCCGAGGTCGAGCAGGCCAACCGCGTGCTCCTCGTCGTGCACGCCCACGAGGAGGCCGGCGAGATCACGCTCGCGACCGCCGCGGGCGCCACCGCGTACACGAAGCTCTGGGACTCGGCCGACGAGCGCCCCGGCCGCGCCGAGACCGCGCACTCCCCCGGCGACGTCGTCTCGATCGAGCCCACGTCGATGCAGCTCTACCGCGCCGACTGACGAGACCGATCGACCGATGGCCAAGAAGACGGATGCCGCGGGCGGAACCCCTGCGACCCTCGCACTCACTCGCGCGGGAGTCGAGTTCACCGCGCACCCCTACGAGCACGATCCGCGCGCCGCGAGCTTCGGGCTCGAGGCCGCCGAGAAGCTCGGCCTCGACCCCGAGCGCGTGTTCAAGACGCTGCTCGCGACCGTCGACGGCGATCTCGTCGTCGGCGTGGTGCCCGTGACGGCGCTCCTCGACCTCAAGGCCCTCGCCGCCGCCGTCGGAGGCAAGCGCGCCGAGATGGCCGACCCGCGCGTCGCCGAACGGAAGACCGGCTACGTCGTGGGCGGCATCAGCCCGCTCGGGCAGAAGACGTCGCTCACGACCGTCGTCGACGAGAGCGCCATCCTCCACGAGACGATGTTCGTCTCGGGCGGCCGGCGCGGATTCGACATCGAACTCGCCCCCGACGATCTCGTTCGAGTGACGGGGGCGAGTTACGCGGCGATCGCTCGCTGATCAGCTCGCGATGGTCTGGAGGCCGAGTTCGGCCGGGCTCACGAGCAGACGGTTGCGCGGCACGACACGAACGGTGTAGCCGAACGACCCCGCGCGATCGAGGGGGACGGTGCCCGTGTACAGGCGCGCTCCCTCTCCCGGATCGCCGTGCGCCGTGAGCTCGCCCCGGCGCACGTCGACGAGCTCGTCGGTCGATCGCGACCGACCGTAGACGACCTCGACGGTCACGTCGGCCGGGTCGAGCCCCGCGAGTTCGACGTGCGCGCGCAAGTGCAGCTCTTCGCCGACGTAGGGCACGGCAGCGACGCCGCCCGACTCGACGTGCACGACCTGCACGCCCGGCCAGGCTCCGACGACGCGCTGCTTCCAGGCCGCGAGGTCGCGAGCGGCCCGGAAACCGGCATCCGCCATCTTCGCGGCGTACTCGGACGCCGGCCGGTAGAGGTGCTCGACGTAGTCGCGCACCATGCGGTCGGCGCTGAGCTCGGGCGAGAGGGTCGCGAGCGTGTGGCGGACGAGTCGCATCCAGCCGGCCGACGCGCCCGTGGGCTCGTCGCGCTCGTAGTACAGCGGCGCGATGCGGTGCTCGAGCAGGTCGTAGAGCGCGGCGGCCTCGAGCCGGTCGCGCTCGGCGTCGTCGCCCGCGGCGTCGGCCGTCGGGATGGCCCAACCGTTCTCGCCGTCGAAGTACTCGGCCCACCAGCCATCGAGGATCGAGAGGTTGAGCGCTCCGTTGAGCGCGGCCTTCATGCCCGACGTGCCGCACGCCTCGAGCGGGCGCAGCGGGTTGTTGAGCCAGACGTCGCAGCCCGGATAGAGGAGCTGCGCCATACCGATGTCGTAGTCGGGGAGGAAGACGATGCGGCGACGCACGGCCGGGTCCTGGGTGAACTGCACAAGCCGCTGGATGAGTCGCTTCCCCTCATCGTCGGCCGGGTGGGACTTGCCGGCGATGATGATCTGGATGGGCCGCTCGGGGTGGGTCAGGAGGGCGGCGAGGCGCTCGGGGTCCTGCAGCATGAGCGTCAGTCGCTTGTACGTCGGAACGCGGCGCGCGAAGCCGATCGTCAGGACGTTCGGGTCGAGCAGCTCGTCCATCCATACGGGAGGGGTGCCTCCCTCGTGCTGGCCGATCCATGAGTCGCGCAGACGCCGACGGGCGTCGTCGACGAGCTGCTCGCGCATGCGGAGCTTGACCGACCAGAGTTCGCCGTCGCTGATCGCGTCGGAGTGCCAGTCGGCGCTCGTCGTGTCGCTCGTGCCCAGGCGGGACTCGGCGAGTTCGAGGAGAGCCGGGTCGGTCCACGTCGGTGCGTGCACGCCGTTCGTGATCGATCCGATCGGTACCTCTTCGGAGTCGAAGCCCGGCCACAACGCGCCGAACATGCGACGGCTGACCTCGCCGTGGAGCTTCGAGACGCCGTTGGCGTGCTGACCGATGCGGAGGCCCATGTACGCCATGTTGAAGACGTTCGCGTCTCCGCCCGGTTCGACCCCGAGGGTGAGCACGTCGGCGGGCTCGACGCCGGGGAGCAGGTCGGTCGCGAAGTAGCGCTCGATGAGTGCACGGTCGAAGCGGTCGATGCCGGCGGGCACGGGAGTGTGGGTCGTGAAGACGGTTCCGGCGCGCACGATCTGCAGCGCCTCGTCGAAGGAGAGGCCCTCGCCGATGAGGCCGGAGATGCGCTCGAGGCCGAGGAAGCCCGCGTGACCCTCGTTGGTGTGGAACACGTCGGGCGACGGTGCGCCCGTGACCTCGACCCACTGGTCGACGGCACGCACGCCGCCGATGCCGAGCAGGAGCTCCTGCAGCAGTCGGTGCTCGCCGCCGCCGCCGTAGAGGCGGTCGGTGACGCTCCGCAGGTCGTCCTCGTTCTCGGGGATGTCGGTGTCGAGCAGCAGCAGCGTCACGCGGCCGACGGCGGCCTGCCAGACCCGTGCGTGCAGTTCGCGGTCGTCGGGCAGCGCGAGGGTGACGTGCACCGCCGAGCCGTCGGGGTGGCGAAGGACCGAGAGCGGGAGGCCGTCGGGGTCGAGCAGCGGGTAGCTCTCGAGCTGCCATCCGTCGGGCGAGATCGCCTGGGTGAAGTAGCCCGACCGGTAGAACAGGCCGACACCCGTGAGCGGGACCCCGAGGTCGGATGCGCTCTTCAGGTGGTCGCCGGCGAGGATTCCGAGTCCGCCGGAGTACTGCGGCAGGGCCGCGGCGATGCCGAACTCGGGCGAGAAGTACGCGATACCGCGCGGCTTCTGCCCCTCGAGGTGCTGGAACCAGCGCGGCTCGGAGAGGTAGGCGGCGAGCGCGTCGCGCTCACGCGTCGTCCACGCGATGAACGACTCGTCGGCGGCGAGCGCCGAGAGCCGATCCTGGTGCACTTCGCCGAGGAGGGCGACGGGGTCGTGGCCGACGTCGTTCCAGAGCGTCGCGTCGATGTGCTCGAAGAGACGGCGGGTCGGTTCGTGCCACGACCACCGCAGATTCGCAGCGAGATCTTCGAGTGCAGCAAGCGGTTCCGGCACGACGGCACGGACGGTGAACTTACGGATGGCCTTCACCCTCCACACACTAGATCCGTGTCGTGACGAATACGTAAACGACGCGATGCCCGATCCCGAGCATTCCGCGCTACGGTCGGACTTGTGAGTTCCGCCATCGAAGACCGCGCTCAGGGGCCGCTCGCCGGCCGAATCCCCGTCCTGCGGGTCACACCCGCAGCACCCGATCCCCGATGGAGGCCGTCCGCATTCGCGGGAGAGGTCGTCCCGTTCGGTGCGACCGTGTTCCGCGAGGGTCATGACCGCGTCGGCGCGATGCTCGTGCTGACGTCGCCGACGGGCGTGACGACCGAGCACCGGCTCGTCTCGACGGCCCCCGGCCTCGACCGCTGGGAGACCCGCGTCGCCCTCCACGAGCAGGGCGTGTGGTCGTTCGTCGTCCGCGGATTCGGTGACGAGTACGCGACCTGGGTGCACGACGCGGGCATCAAGATCGCCGCGGGGATCGACGTCGAGCTCATGTTCGAGGCGGGCGCGCGCCTCCTCGAGCGCGCTCACGGCCAGAAGGTGCGACCCGCGGCCGCCAAGCGTCGCCTCAGCCGAGCCGTCAAGCTCCTCCGCGACGAGACCGCCGGTCTCGACAAGCGTCTGACCGTGCTCGGCGACCCCGTGCTGCGCGACGAGTTCAGCGTCCGCCCCCTCGCGACCCTCGTGAGCGAGAGCGCCGTCAACGAGATCCTCGTCGAGCGCGCCCGCGCCGGAGTCGGCTCGTGGTACGAGTTCTTCCCCCGCTCGGAGGGTGCCGTGCGCCGCGACGACGGCAGCTGGCAGTCGGGCACGTTCCGCACGGCCTCGGCTCGACTCGACGCCGTCGCCGCGATGGGCTTCGACGTCGTCTACCTCCCGCCGATCCATCCCATCGGGCGCTCGTTCCGGAAGGGTCCGAACAACACCCTGGATGCCGGCCCGGACGATCCCGGTTCGCCGTGGGCCATCGGTTCGGCCGACGGCGGCCACGACGCCGTGCACCCCGATCTCGGAACCCTCGACGACTTCCGTGCGTTCGTCGCGCGTGCCGCCGCACTCGACCTCGAGATCGCCCTCGACCTCGCGCTCCAGGCCTCGCCCGACCACCCGTGGGTGACCGAGCACCCGGAGTGGTTCACGGCCCTCCCCGACGGATCGATCGCGTACGCCGAGAACCCGCCGAAGAAGTACCAGGACATCTACCCGATCAACTTCGACAACGACCCCGAGGGCCTCTACGCCGAAGTGCTCCGCATCGTCCGGCACTGGATCGCGACGGGCGTGAAGATCTTCCGCGTCGACAACCCGCACACGAAGCCTCTCGCCTTCTGGGAGCGGCTCATCGCCGAGGTGCTCTCGGTCGACCCCGACATCGTGTTCCTCGCCGAGGCGTTCACGCGCCCCGCGATGCTGCAGGCGCTCGCGACCGTGGGCTTCCAGCAGTCGTACACCTACTTCACGTGGCGGAACACGAAGGAGGAGCTCGAGGAGTTCCTCGGCTCGCTCGCGACCGAGACGGCCGACTTCCTGCGCCCGAACCTCTTCGTGAACACCCCCGACATCCTCACCGAGTACCTCCAGTTCGGCGGGCCCGCCGCATTCACGGTGCGCGCGACGATCGCCGCGACCGCGGCGCCGACGTGGGGCGTCTACTCCGGCTTTGAGCTCTTCGAGTCGGTCGCCCGCCCGGGCGCCGAAGAGGCCATCGACAACGAGAAGTACGAGTACAAGCCCCGCGACTTCGCCGCGGCGGAGGCCTCGGGCGACTCGCTCGCCCTCTACCTCGGCATCCTCAACGAGGCTCGCCGCGCGCACCCCGCGCTCGGGCAGCTCCGCAACATCCACTTCCACCGCACCGACGACGAGGCCGTGATCGCGTACTCGAAGCACCTCGATGCCGAGTTCACCGGCACGGGCGAGGCCGACACCGTCATCGTCATCGCCAACGTCGATCCGCACTCGGTGCGCGAGACGACGGTGCACCTCGATCTCGACGAGCTCGGCATCGAGCCCGGTGCCCGGTTCACGGTGCACGACCTCGTCACGGGCCACTCGTGGGAGTGGGGCGCCTCGAACTACGTGCGCCTCGACGCCTTCACGCACCCCGCACACGTGCTGCACGTGTCACAGAGGAAGGTCGCCACCCATGACTGACGCACCCGTCTTCCCCACCCTCGACCCGAGCATCGTCGAGGCCGTCGGCAACGGCGTGCACCACGATCCGCACTCCGTCCTCGGCAGCCACCGCGTCGCTCAGGCGACGGGTGAGCCCGCGACCGTCATCCGTGCCCGTCGCCCCCTCGCGCGCGAGGTCGACGCCGTCCTCGACAGCGGCGACCGCATCCCCCTCGCCCACATCGGCTGGGGCGTGTGGGAGGGCGGCCGCGTCGGCGACGTCGGCGACTACCTCCTCGATGCGCGCTACGACGACGGCAGCGACTGGACGAGCGACGACCCCTACCGCTTCGCTCCGTCGATCGGCGAGCTCGACCTGCACCTCATCGGCGAGGGTCGGCACGAGGAGCTGTGGCGCGTCCTCGGCGCCCACCGCCGCTCCCACGCGGGCGCATCGGCCTCCGTCGACGGCACGTCGTTCACGGTCTGGGCCCCCTTCGTGTCGGCTGTCCGCGTCATCGGAGACTTCAACCGCTGGGATGGCGCGGGCCACGCCATGCGCACGATGGGCGGCAGCGGCGTCTGGGAGATCTTCGTGCCGGGCCTCGAGGCGGGCTCGAACTACAAGTTCGAGATCCTGGGCGCCTCGGGCGAGTGGGTGCGGAAGTCCGACCCCATGGCGCGCTACACCGAGGTCTCCCCCGCGACGGCCTCCGTCATCGGCGAGACCGACTACGTGTGGGGCGACGACGCGTGGATGGACCGCCGGCGTTCGACCGACCCGCACCAGGGCCCCATGAGCATCTACGAGCTGCACCTCGGCTCCTGGCGCCCGGGCCTCGGCTACCGCGAGGCAGCCGACCCGCTCATCGACTACGTGCGCGCCCTCGGCTACACGCACGTCGAGTTCCTCCCCCTCGCCGAGCACCCGTTCGGCGGTTCGTGGGGCTACCAGGTGACGGGCTACTTCGCGCCGACCTCGCGCTTCGGGCACCCCGACGACCTCCGCTACCTCATCGACCGGCTGCACGAGGCCGGCATCGGCGTCATCATGGACTGGGTTCCCGGCCACTTCCCCAAGGACGAGTGGGCGCTCGCGCGATTCACCGGTGAGCCGCTCTACGAGCACCCCGACCCGCGCCGCGGCGAGCAGAAGGACTGGGGCACCCTCGTCTTCGACTTCGGGAACCCGCGCGTGCGCAACTTCCTCGTCGCCAACGCCCTCTACTGGCTCGAGGAGTTCCACGTCGACGGACTCCGTGTCGACGCCGTCGCATCGATGCTCTACCTCGACTACTCGCGCGCCGAGGGCGAGTGGCTGCCGAACATCCACGGCGGGCGCGAGAACCTCGAGGCGATCGCGTTCCTGCAGGAGGTGACGGCGACCGCGTACAAGCGGAACCCCGGCACCGTCATGATCGCCGAGGAGTCGACGAGCTGGGGCGGCGTGACCGCACCGACGTCGGCCGGCGGACTCGGCTTCGGCATCAAGTGGAACATGGGCTGGATGCACGACACCCTGCAGTACATCGAGAAGGACCCGATGTACCGTTCGCACCACCACGGCGACATCACGTTCTCGTTCCTCTACGCGTTCAGCGAGAACTTCCTGCTGCCGATCAGCCACGACGAGGTCGTGCACGGCAAGGGCTCGCTCCTCGCGAAGATGCCGGGCGACCACTGGCAGAAGCGCGCGAACCTGCGCGCCTACCTCGCGTTCATGTGGGCGCATCCCGGCAAGCAGCTGCTCTTCATGGGGCAGGAGTTCGGTCAGCTCTCCGAGTGGAGCGAGGAGCGCGGTCTCGACTGGTGGATGCTCGACCAGCCGAGTCACCAGGCGATCTTCGACCTCGTGGCGCGACTCAACGCCATCTACCGCGACGAGCCCGCGCTCTGGGCGCTCGACAACGACTCGGCCGGTTTCGAGTGGGTCGACGGAGGGGCGGCGGCCCAGAACGTCATCGCGTTCCTCCGCTACGACCGCGAACGCCGCCCGCTGCTGTGCGTCATGAACTTCTCGGGTACGCCCGTGCACGACTTCCGCCTCGGGCTCCCGCACGCCGGGCGCTGGCGCGAGGTGCTCAACACCGACGCCGTCGAGTACGGCGGTTCGGGGGTCGGGAACCTCGGCGGGGTCGAAGCACTCGACGTGCCGTGGGGCGGTCGGAGTGCGTCGGTGTCACTCACGCTGCCGCCGCTCGGCGGACTCTGGCTCGTCCCCGAGTGATCTCGGGACGATCGGGTGCGGCGCGGCTCACGCCGCGCCGGCCCGGTCAGTAGAGCAGGTTCGTGAGCCGTCGGCGCGCAGCGACGACGCGGGGGTCGTCGGCTCCGACGATCTCGAAGTACTCGACGATGCGTTCGCGCACGACCGTGCGACCGGCGGGGTCGAGCTTCACGAAGAAGGTCAGCAGACGGTCGAACGCGTCGTCGATGTGTCCGCCCGACAGATCGAGATCGGCGACGTCGAGCTGCGCATCGAGTTCGTCGGGCGACGCCGCTGCCCGGCTGCGGATCTCGTCGAGGGTCTTGCCCTGCAGCCGGTGCAGCAGGCTCACCTGAGCGAGGCCTGCGACGGCGTCACGGTCGGCGGGGTTCTGCGCGATCGCCGTCTTGTAGGCGGTGACGGCGCGGGCGTAGTCGCCCGCCTCGATGGCGTCGTACGCCTCCTGGTGGAGGGGCGGCAGCGGCTCGGGTTCGGGCGCTGCAGCGGGCTCGGCGCCGTCGACGGGAAGTCGACCGGTCACGCCGTTCTGAGCGGCGAGCTGCAGCAGCTGGTCGAAGACCGCGCGCACGTCCTCCTCGGGCACGTTGCCCTGGAAGAGCTGCACCGGCTGACCCGCGACGACCGCGGCGACCGTCGGCACGGCCTGCACCTGGAACGCCTGAGCGAGCTGCGGGTTCGTCTCGGCCTCGACCCGGGCGAGCACGAGCGCACCCGCGTACTCGCGGAGCACGCGCTCGAGCAGTTCGCTCAAAACCGTGCTGGCCTCGGACCGCGCCGACCACAGGTCGACGACGACGGGCACGGTGCGGGACAGCTCGAGGATGTCGCCGAAGCTCGAGTCATCCACGGCGACCACGACGTCGATCGGCGCTCCGCCAGCCGCCGCCGCGGGGGCGGCACCGGGCGCGGGTGCCGCGGGCCGGTTCACGAGCGAAGAGAGGTCGACTGCACCGCGGAGGCCGGTCGGGGGGACGTTGGTCATGGAATCTCCGAGGCAGAGGTGATGGCTTCCGACCAGCCCAGGAGGACGATCTTGTCGTCGGAGCCGATCGCGGGAACAGAGAAGAGCATCTGGATGGTGCTCGAACGCGTGACGCCCTTCGAGCTCTTGGCGGTGAAGCCCGACAGCGCCGCGGCCGGGACACCCTCGCCGAAGCCGACGGTTCCGCCGTCGTTCGGGGTGACGTTCTCGGTCATGACGAGGTCGACGGTGACGACCGCTCCCGACTCGTTCGTCGCGAGCGAGATCGGACGGCCCGTGCCCTCCGCCATCGCGAACGCGATGCTCGCGGTCGGCGGTTGGGCGGCGGCGATGGACGCCTGGCCCTCGGGGCCGAGCTGCGCCATGAGTTCGTCGTCGGTCGTATCGAAGAGGTCGTACGACGGGCTCTCGGCGCCCGTCATGAGGATGTCGCCGTATGCGGCCGCGATCTGGTCGGGCGCGAGGATGAGGAACTTCGAGTCGTCGGCGAGCGACGTCGCTCCGACCGAGGTCGGGGCCACGCGGGGGAACTGCGCACTCGCGGCGAGCGACATGATGTACGTCACGACGTAGTTCTCGCGCGGCGACGCCTGCTCGAGCACGACAGCCGTCGGCGCGATCGTCGGGTCGTCCGACTCCGAGACCGTCAGCACGACGCGGGGCCACGAGTCGGTCTGCTCGGGGAGCGTGAGGTTCCACGGCTCGGCCGGGATGGGGATCGGCGCCGCGTAGTCGGGCAGCGTCGCACGGATCGAGTAGTTCGCGACGCGCGTCGCGAGAGCGTCACCGGCGAAGCGCTCCTCGAGCGCCGCGCCGTCGAGCGCGGCATCCGCGGTCGTCGTGAGCTCGGCGATCCTGTCCATGATCCGCTCGATCTGGGGCGTCGTGACCGCGGGCGGCCGCACGTCGTCGTCGGTCTCGGGAACGTCGGCCAGCGGGCCGTCGGTCGCTGTCGCACTCGGGGTCGGGGTGCCGCCGTCGAAGCGGGGCCACAGGTTCGGCGAGCAGGCCGTGAGCGCCACGGTCGCGAACAGGGCGACGGGCACGAGGGCGATGCGCGAGCTGCGACCGATCGCGCGCTTCGTGCCGCCCGTGAGCGCCGCCTTCTTCGGCTTGGGGGCGCTCGGCAGCTTCCCACGACGGATGCCTCCCGGCATGTTGCGCCGGGGGCCACGGCCGCGTCGGTGCTGGATGAACCCCGTCGCGAGGAGGTAGAGGCCGAGGAGGAAGAAGAGTCCGCCGCCGAGGAGGAGCGGTCCGGCCCACGGCGTCGAGTTGTCGAGCGGCCACGACACGCTCAGGTCGGCGGGCGCCGGCGCGGTGCCGTCGGAGGCCACGAGGATCGAGATGTCGTTCGGAAGGTCGAGCGTGGTCGTGAGCGAGCCCTGGGCCGTGAACTCGTCGAGCCAGAGGTCGGAGCCGGCGGGCGACGCGATCGTCGCGAGCTCATCGGCCGTGAGCGTCTCCGTCTCGGTGGCGGGGTCGACGGGTTCACCCGTGAGCGGGTCGAGCTCGCTCGGGTCGGTCACGGCGGGGATGTCCTCCATCGTGATCTCACCGGCCTCGGAGTCGTAGCCGACCTTCGTGTAGGCGTCGTCGCCGATCCACGCGATGACGTCGCTCGTCCGGCCGTAGGCGAGGTAGACCTCGTCGGAGCCGCCGACGGTGACGATCTGCGCGCCGACGTTCGCATCGAACAGGGCGGGGTCGACCACGAGGTAGCTCTCGGGCGAGTCGATCGTCGCCTCGATCGTCACCCGGTCGGGTTCCAACAGAATCGTCCGCTGCGCGATACCGACTCCGGCCAACGCGGCGGCGACGGCGAACGCCACGATGGCAAACACGAATCGCACGAAGACATCCTCCAGGGTCGTCGTCGGGGAGGGAGTGCGGCACCGCGAAACGGGCGACGCCGGTGACCCGACAAAAGACAGTCCACGATACCGGTTCCTCCTGGGAGTCCGCTCATCGCAGCCGGAGTCGACCCGGTGCCCGCGCCCCTAGAATCGAAGAGGCCCGGGGGGAATCGCGCAGACCGGAGGAAGCATGGCCGTCGAAGATACCGAGTTCACCCAGGTGTTCCGGGGGTATGACAAAGAGGAAGTCGATACGGCGATCCTCGGATTCCGTCGCGAACTGATCGCGGCGAACACGCAGGGCGCCGAGTCTCAGAAGGAGCTCAAGCGCCTCCACGCACGCATCGACGAACTCACGGCAGAACTCGAAGAGGTCGGCAGCCCGACCTTCGCAGGACTCGGTACCAAGCTCGAGAGCACGCTGCGCGTCGCGGAGGAGCAGTCCACCCGACTCATCGCCCAGGCCGACATCGACGCCGAGAAGCTGCGCCGCACGGCCGAGGCCGACGCCGAGCGTCTGCGCACCGACTCCGACGAGGTCGCCGAGCGCACCGTGCGCGAAGCCCGCGCGAGCGCGGCCCGCACCCTCGAGAACGCTCGGGCCGAGGTCGACGACATGGTCACTCGTGCTCACGAGAACTCCGACGCCCAGCGTCGCGATGCCGCACGCGATGCCGCCGCCATCCGCGGCGCCGTCGCGAACGAAGCAGCCGAGCTCCGCACCACGGCCGCCCGTGAAGCGGCTGCGGCACTGGCCGAGGCCGAGCGCCGCGCCGCCGAGATCGTCACCGAGGCCAACCGCGAGGCGCACGAGGCCCGCGAGACGGCCGCCGGACTCACCCAGGAGACCGAGCAGACCCGCGCCGAGGTCGCCATCGAACTCGATCGCGCGCGCGCCGAGCTCGCCGAGGAGATCGAACAGGCGCGCATCGACCGCGACCGCGCGGCCGAACAGCTCCGCCTCGACATCGAGCGGGAACGCGCCGAGGAGCGCGCCTCGCTCGAGGCTGAGCTCGCTGACGCCCGCACCGCTCTCGCTCACGAGATCGAGCAGACGCGCGCCGACCTCCAGCACGAGGTCGATGCGCGGCGCGCGTCGATCGCCGACGACGAGGCGCAGGCCGTCGTCGACCGAGAGCGCGCCGCCGAGGTGGCGACCGGTCGACTCGAGCACGAACTCGCCCGTATTCGCGCGAAGCACGACGCCGACATCGAACAGTCACGCGCCGATCTCGCCCTCGAGCACGAGCAGGCACGGGCCGACTTCCGGGCCGAGGCCGAGCAGGCCCGCATCGATCTCGACAACCAGCTCGCCGCGATGCGCAAGAAGACCATGCACGAGGTCAAGCGCATGCAGCGCGAGATCGACGAGGCGAAGGCCGACCTCGAGGTCGAGATCACGACGAAGCGCGACGACGCCGAGCGCGAGCTGCTCGAGGCGCACGAGGCCGCCGTGGCGAGCACGCAGGGATTCCTCGACGACGCGAACGCCGAGCTCGCCGAGGCCGTGCGGCGCACCAACGACGCCCGCGCCGAGATCGAGCGCCTCGAGACCGAGGTGCGATCCGAGATCCTCGCTTCGCGCGACGCCGCGGAGGCCGAAGCCACGGCTCGACTCGCCGAGGCGCACGACGCGGCTCGCGAGACGGTACGCGAGGCCGACGAGCGCTCTCGCCGTATCGTCGCCGATGCTGAAGACCGCCTGTCGCAGATTAGGATCGAACGCGATGCCGTCGCCGGCTACTTCGAGAGCCTGCGCGGAGCGTTGAGCCAGGCCGAGCAGGCAGCCGCAGACACGGAGTGACCGGCCACAGGGGGAATCGATGAAGATCAGCAACGCCTTCCGGGCAGGACTGGTCGGAACGCTGGGTGTCGGGCTCGGCATCCTGATTCTGACGTCGATCGCGTCGCTCTCGACGATCCTCCTGTACATCGGTGCTGCGCTCTTTCTCGCACTCGGGCTCGACCCCGCGATCTCGTGGTTCGAGCGCAAGGGTCTGCCGCGGTGGGCGGCGATCCTCATCGTGCTCGTCGTCGTGCTCGTGCTCTTCGCCGGCGTCATCCTCGCGATCATCCCGATCGTCGCCGATCAGGTGGGCCAGCTCATCGAGCAGGTGCCGAGCATCATCGCCCGGGTGACGTCTCAGGAGTGGATCGAAGCACTCCAGGACGCCTTCCCCATGCTGCAGGTCGACGAGATCATCCAGGGCGTCATCCAGGCCGTCACCGACTTCCTGCAGGACCCGGCCAAGGTGACCGAGCTCGCGGGCGGCGTGCTCGCTGTCGCGGTCGGCATCGGCAGCGGCGTCTTCGGGGCGATCGTCGTGCTCATCCTCACCCTGTACTTCGCCGCGTCGCTCAACACCATGAAGCGTGCGACGTACCAGCTCGTCCCCGCCTCGAAGCGCGCTCGCTTCGCCGACATCACCGAGCAGATCACCCAGTCGGTCGGCCGCTACGTCGTCGGCCAGGTCTCGCTCGCCGCCGTCAACGGCATCCTGAGCTTCATCTTCCTGTCGATCATCCGCGCCCCGTTCCCCGCCGTGCTCGCACTGGTCGCGTTCTCGCTGTCGCTCATCCCGCTCGTCGGAACGCTCACGGGTTCGGTCATCATCGTGCTCGTCTGCCTGATCCCCGGCCTCGGCTCACCGCTCACAGCGCTCGTCGCCGCCATCTGGTACATCGTCTACATGCAGGTCGAGGCATACGTGCTGAGCCCGCGCATCATGAACCGCGCCGTGCAAGTGCCGGGAGCGGTCGTCGTCATCGCCGCACTCGCGGGCGGATCACTCCTCAGCGTCCTCGGCGCGCTCATCGCGATCCCGATCGCCGCATCGATCCTGCTCATCATCAAGCAGGTCGTCATACCGCGTCAGAACGAGCTCTAGCCGTTCCACTCCGTCGGCAGCGGCGAGGCCGACGGATTCACGACCCTGACGATCTCGTCGAGCACGCGTCGGGTGTGGGTCTCCCCCACCCACAAGTGCTTCGCCTCGTCGACGGCGACGAGTCGGGCCTCGGGAACGGCCGCGAAGCGCTCCTCGGCCTCGGCGGGGCGCAGGAAGTCGTCGAGCTCCGGCACGAGGGCGATGAGCGGCACACCGGATCCTGCCCATCGGGTGAGTTCGTCCGGCGTGGTGCGGCGGAGAGGCGGCGACAGCAGGATCGCACCCGCGATGTCGTGATCGAGTCCGTACTTGAGCGCGAGCTCGGTTCCGAACGACCAACCCACGAGCCACGGCGTCGGCAGGCCGCGCTCCCGCACGAAGGCCACGGCGGCCGCGACATCCGCTCGCTCGGTCACTCCGTCGCCGAACGCGCCGTCGCTCGTGCCGCGCGGCGAGGAGGTGCCGCGGGTGTTGAAGCGCAGCACGGCGAGGTCGGCGAGAGCGGGCAGCCGTGCCGCGGCCTTGCGGAGCACGTGGGAGTCCATGAAACCGCCGTGGGTCGGCAGCGGGTGCAGCGTGAGGAGCGTCGCCACGGGCTCTCGGTCGAGGGGAAGCGCGAGCTCGCCGACGAGGGTGAGACCGTCATCCGTCACCAGCTCGATGTCTTCGCGTCGCGCGGGGAGTTCGATCCCTGCTCTGATCTCGGTCATCCGATCCTCCAGCAATGCGTGTGCCAGTGCCGACGAGCGGCGAGGTCTGCCTGATCGCCGAGCACGCCGTCGGCGCGCCAGACGACGAGGTGGGCGATGCCCGGTGCGATCATGACGCCGCAGCCGGGGCAGGCGTATTCCTTCTGCGCCTGGGGCGCGGAGATGGGCTGCACGTTCCAGTCGACGCCGCGACGGGTCTCGGTGCGTCGCCAGCCGGCGATGAGCGAGTCGAGGCTGCGCTCCTGCTCGTCTCGGGCGTGCTCCCGGCGACTACGAGGTCGGTTGGAGCGAGGCATCCACCCAGTCTATTCACCCGGCGGGTGACGAGCCGCTCAGTACCAGCCGCGGTCGACCGACGACGCCCACGCGCCGCAGGGCGTTCCGTAGCGGTCCTGAATGTAGCCGAGGCCCCACTCGATCTGGGTCGCCGCGTTGGTCTCCCAGTCGGCACCGGCGCTCGCCATCTTCGAGCCGGGAAGCGACTGCGGGATGCCGTACGCCCCGCTCGATGAGTTGTGCGCGTTGACGCGCCAGCCCGACTCCTTGTTCCAGAGCGAGACGAGGCAGTCGAACTCGCCCGACGGCCAGCCTCGGGCGGCGACGGCACCGGCGGCGTAGGCCTGCGCCGATCCCGGGTCGGGCGTGACCGCGGGAGGCGCCCACGCGGCGCTCGGCTCGGGGATGACGGGAAGCGGCTCGGGCTTCTTCTCGGCGAGGTACGTCTCGCGCGTCGCGGCGAAGGAGTAGTCGCCCTCGACCGTGATCGACTGGCTCGGAACACCGTCGTAGCGCACGCCCGATTCGTCGAACTCCGGCGCGAGCTGCTCGCCGACGGATGACGCGGTCGCACCCGAGTACGGATCGACGACGTTCACGAGCAAGAAGCTCACCGACGCGAAGAACGCGACGACGACGGATGCCGCCTGCTTGACCTTCTTCGGCCGGGGCACCGGCGGGACGGGGCGCGACACGGGCTGAATCGGGCGCACCGAGACGGGTGCCGTGTGCGGCTCGATGTCTCCGGAGTGTCTTCCCACGATGCTTCGATCCTATCGGGGCTGCGCCACGGAACGCACGTACGACTCAGCGGACGGCAAGCATGACGTCGACAACGGCGTCGAGCACGACATCGACCTGCGACTCCTGGTAGCCGCCGCGCTGGGGGCGGAAGACGACGGTCCGGACGTCGTCGGTCTCGATGGGCCAGCCGTCGCGGAAGTAGCGCAGCAGCTTCTCGGTGAAGCGATCGACGTCGCGCACGCTGTAGCCCTGCGTCAGCTTGTTGACGCGCGAGAACCGCTCGCCCTCAGGACGGCCCAGACGATTCGTGATGACCTGGGCGGTCTCGCGCGCTTCGGCGAGCCATGCGTCGTTGCCTCGAGCGGCGAAGGCCTCTTCGCGCTCGCGTGCCGCGAAGGCGTCTTCGAGACGCTCGAGCGCGGCGTCGACGTGCGCTGTCGAATAGCCGCCCTTCTGCATCGAGAAGGCCGTGTGTCGGATGATGTCGGCGGTCACCGGCTCGGAGCCCTCGGCGCGGTCGTAGGCCGCTCGTGCCTTGACGAGGAACTCCTCGACCTGCTTCACGTTGTAACCGGGCCGCTTCGAGCGCGCGTGAGGGAAGGTTGTCGTCACGGGACTATTCTGCCAATCGCTTACGTGAATACGAGGAACGCCGCGTAGGCCACGGCCGCGGACGGGAGGATCGAGTCGAGTCGGTCGAGGAATCCGCCGTGACCGGGCAGCCACGAGCTCATGTCCTTGATGCCGAGGTCGCGCTTGATGAGCGACTCGGCGAGATCGCCGAGCGTCGCCGTCAGGAAGATCGCGATGCCGAGCACGAGTCCGTGCCACCACTCCTGCTCGAGGAGGAAGATCGCGAGGAGGACACCCGCGATCATGCACGCGAGGCCGCCGCCGGCGAAGCCCTCCCACGTTTTCTTCGGGGAGATGATCGGCGCCATCTTGTGCTTGCCGAACGAGAGGCCTGCGGCGTAGGCGCCCGTGTCGGCGACGATCGCGAGGATGAGGAAGGCGAGCGTCCACCACTGGCCGCCGTCTTCGGCGGTGAGCACGACGGAGAACCCGCCGAGACACACGATGTAGAGGATGACGAAGACGCCGGCGCCGAGGTCGCGGGCGAGTCCGCGCGAGTCGGAGCGTCCCGGGAGCGCCTGGCTCGCGAGACGCCAGATCGCCACGAGGACGACGCCGCCGAGCACACCGGCGAGAAGACCCGTCGGGCCGAAGTAGTAGCCGAGCGGAAGCGTGCCGACGGCCGCGACGAGCACCGGGATGCGCGGCACGTCGTAGGCGGCCTTACGGAGCGCCTGTGTGAGCTCCCACGTAGAAAAGACGATGAGCACGGCGGCGAACGCCATGAACAGCTCTTTGACGACGATGAGGCTGAAGAGCATGCTGAAGCCCAGCACGAGACCGATCAGGGTCGCGAGGATCAGATTGCGACCCGTACGCTCCTGGATCTTCTCCTGCGCCTGATCGAACTGCGCACGCGTCGACTCGAACTGCCGCTCGATGTCGGCGCGCGCCGCTTGGACGTGGGCACGCAGGTCGTCGCGAGCCGAATGACCAGGCTCGTGCTCTGATTCACCGTCTGGAAGGCGGGACATCAGACCTCGAGGAGCTCGGCTTCCTTGCGCTTGAGTGCCTCGTCGATCGCGTCGACGTGGCTCTTGGTCACGCTCTCGAGTTCCTTCTCGCCACGAGCGACCTCGTCGTCGCCGACCTCGCCCTTGAGCGAGTCGAGGTCGTCCTTCGCCTTGCGACGGATGTTGCGCACCGAGACGCGGGCGTCCTCGGCCTTGCCGCGCACGAGCTTGACGTACTCCTTGCGGCGCTCCTCCGTGAGCTCGGGCAGCGTCACGCGGATGATGTTGCCGTCGTTGTTCGGGTTGGCGCCGAGGTTCGGGGTGTCGCGCAGTGCCTGCTCGATGTCGCGGAGCGCGCTCTTGTCGTAGGGCGTGATGACGAGCGTGCGTGCTTCCTGGTTCTGGAGCGACGCGAGCTGTCCGAGCGGAGTCGGAGTGCCGTAGTAGTCGACGAGGATCTTCTGGAAAAGCTGGGGGTTGGCGCGACCGGTGCGCACCGTGGCGAAGTCGTCCTTCGCCACCTCGACGGCCTTGTTCATGCGGGACGAGGCATCGGACAGAACTTCCGCGATCACGGGCGACTCCTTATGTTTGCTGGTGGCAAGTCTACTGGGCGGTCTCGGCGTTCGACACGAGCGTGCCGAGCTCCTCGCCGAGGATGGCTGCGGTCACGTTGCCGTCGGGCTCCATGCCGAACACGCGCATGGGCATGCCGTTGTCCATGCAGAGGCTGAACGCGGTCGAGTCGACGACCTTGAGCCCGCGCTGGAGGGCCTCGATGTAGCTGATCGAGTGGATCTTGTGCGCGTCGGGATTCGTGCGCGGGTCGTCGGAGTAGACGCCGTCAACGCCGTTCTTCGCGACGAGCACCATGTCCGCGCCGATCTCGAGCGCGCGCTGCGCGGCGACGGTATCGGTCGAGAAGTACGGGAGACCCGCTCCAGCGCCGAAGATGACGATGCGGTCCTTCTCGAGGTGCCGCTCCGCACGACGCGGGATGTAGGGCTCGGCGACCTGCGTCATCGAGATCGCGGACTGCACGCGCGTGGCGGCTCCGGCCTGCTCGAGGAAGTCCTGCAGTGCGAGAGCGTTCATGACGGTTCCGAGCATGCCCATGTAGTCGGCACGACCGCGGTCCATGCCGCGCTGGCTGAGCTCGGCGCCGCGGAAGAAGTTGCCGCCACCGACGACGATCGCGACCTCGACGGTCTTCGACGCCTGGGCGATCTCACGCGCGAGCGCACTCACGACATCGGGATTGACGCCGAGCGAACCTCCGCCGAACGCCTCCCCCGAGAGCTTCAATAGAACCCTGCGCCTACGCGTCGACTCCGTCATCCTCATGCACCTTCCGTCATGTACAAGCTAGTGGCCCCGCGCATGGAAAAGGAGTCCGGATCGCGCGGGGCGATCCGGACTCCTCATGGCTACTAAGCGCCGACCTTGAACCGGGCGAAGTCGCTGACCGTGAGGCCAGCATCTGCCAGGACCTTGTTGACCGAGAGCTTGTTGTCCTTGGCGTAGTCCTGCTCGAGCAGGGCGACCTGCTTGAAGTAGGCGCCGAGACGACCCTCGATGATCTTCGGGAGCGCAGCCTCGGGCTTGCCCTCCTCGCGGGAGATCTGCTCGACGATCTGACGCTCCTTCTCGACCGCGTCGGCCGGGACGTCTTCGCGTGCGAGGTACTCGGGGTTCGCGAACGAGATGTGCTGAGCGACGCTGCGCGCCGTCTCGGCGTCATCGCCGGCGTAGCCGAGCACGACGCCGACCTGCGGGGGCAGGTCCTTCGACGTCTTGTGCAGGTAGATCGAGAAGTTCTCGCCCTTGACGAGACGGACGCGACGGAGCTCGACCTTCTCGCCGAGGATCGCGGCTTCTTCGTCGATGACGACGGCGACCGTCTTGTCGCCCGCGGGGGCGGCGAGAGCGGCCTCGACCGAGTCGGCGCGCGAGGCGGCGACAGCGGCGAGCACGACCTCGGAGAGGGCGACGAACTTGTCACCCTTCGCGACGAAGTCGGTCTCGCAGGCGAGCTCGATGAGCGTCGCGGTTCCGTCGCCGTTGTCGACGGCGCCGACGAGGCCCTCGGAGGTCGAACGGTCAGCGCGCTTGGCGTTGCCCTTCGCGCCCTTGAGGCGGAGGATCTCGACAGCCTTCTCGATGTCGCCATCGGCTTCGACGAGAGCGTTCTTCGTGTCGATCATTCCGGTGCCGAGGCGCTCACGGAGCGTCTTGACATCGGCCAGAGTGAAGTTGGCCATGGGTGCTTTTCTCCTCGTGGTTACTTGGCGTCGGCGTCGGTGGCGACCTCGGCCGCCTCGGCACCGGCGACGTCGTCAGCAGACTCGGTCGCAGCGATCTCGGTAGCAGCCTCGTCAACGACCTCGGCGGCCTCGGCCTTGGCTTCGGTCTCGCTGTCAGCAGCGGTCTCGGTCTCGGCGTTCGACTGCGCGGGGGTGGTCTCGCTCGACGCCTGGAGGAGCTCCTGCTCCCACTCGGCGAGGGGCTCGACGGCGGAGACGTTGCCCTCGGCCTCGGGCTTCTGGTGGCGCTCGATGAGGCCCTCAGCAGCAGCGTCGGCGATGATGCGCGTGAGCAGGCTCACGGAACGGATCGCGTCGTCGTTACCCGGGATCGGGTACTGGACCTCGTCGGGGTCGCAGTTCGTGTCGAGGATGCCGATGACGGGGATGCCGAGCTTCTTGGCCTCGTCGATTGCGAGGTGTTCCTTCTTGGTGTCGACGATCCAGAGAGCGGACGGCGTCTTCGACAGGTTGCGGATGCCGCCGAGCGACTTGTGCAGCTTGTCGAGCTCGCGCTTCTTGATGAGGAGTTCCTTCTTGGTGAACCCGCTCGTGGTGCCCTCGAAGTCGAGCTCCTCGAGCTCCTTCATGCGCGCGAGGCGCTTGGAGACCGTGGAGAAGTTGGTGAGGAGGCCACCGAGCCAACGCTGGTTGACGTAGGGCTGGCCCACGCGCGTCGCCTGCTCGGCGATGGACTCCTGAGCCTGCTTCTTCGTTCCGACGAAGAGGATGGTGCCGCCGTGGGCGACCGTCTCGCGGACGAAGTCGTACGCCTTGTCGATGAAGGCGAGCGACTGCTGCAGGTCGATGATGTAGATGCCCGAGCGCTCGGTGAAGATGAAGCGCTTCATCTTGGGGTTCCAGCGACGGGTCTGGTGCCCGAAGTGGACGCCGCTGTCGAGCAGCTGGCGAATGGTGACGACGGCCATGAGCCGTTCTCCTTTGTTCTCAGTTGTCGTGACGGCCGGCGGCCGACACCCTGGCGCCCTGGCACAGCTCCGCCCGCATCGAGATGTGGGACTGAAAGGAGCGGTGACCCGAATGGGCGCGCGTAGTCACCTCGCGAACGAGGTGCTCTCGCCACTATACCAGCGTTCCTCCCCTGCACAGTGCCGATCCGGGGCGGTGACGCCACGCGTTCGGAGGCGGACGATGCGAGCGGATGACACGTGCGACAGCATCACAGGATGACCCGTCGCTCCCCCGCCGTGATCGCCCTCGCCGCCGTCATCCTGCTGCCGCCGGGCGCCTCGGCGTCGGCGTCGCCCGTCGGCACCGCGCCGCATCGGGCCATGGCGTCGACGGAGGCCGCGTGGGACTGGCCGACGCCGCGCCCGCACCGTATCGTCGAACCGTTCCGGGCACCGGCGACACGCTACTCGGCGGGTCACCGCGGCATCGACATCGCGGCCGTCGAGGGCACGGCCGTCGTCGCCCCCGCCGACGGCGTCGTGCACTTCGCGGGCACGGTCGTCGATCGCCCCGTGCTCTCGATCCGGCACGCGGACGGAGTGATCAGTTCGATGGAGCCCGTGACGGCGTCAGTCGCCGAGGGCGACACCGTGAGCCGGGGCGACGAGGTGGGGACGGTCGGCACCGGCGGACACTGCGCGGGGTGCATCCATCTCGGGGTTCGCGTCGACGGCGACTACGTCTCGCCCCTGCTCTTCCTCGGCGGCATACCCCGAGCGGTGCTCCTTCCGCTCGGGAGATGAGCGGTGCGCGGCCCGTCAGGCGCGCGGGTGAGCCAGCCGGTAGCTGTCGCGGAGACGCTCGGTCGAGACGTGGGTGTAGATCTGCGTCGTGCCGAGGCTCGCATGGCCGAGCATCTCTTGCACGGCGCGGAGATCGGCGCCGCCATCGAGCAGGTGCGTCGCCGCCGTGTGCCGGAAGGCGTGTGGCCCGGAGGGACCGGAGCCGGGGATGTCCGCGAGGATGCCGGCGACGATGCGATAGACGGCCCGAGGGTCGAGCGCTCCGCCGCGCGCGCCGAGGAAGAGAGTTCCTGCACGGCCGGCGCCGGTCGCCCGGGCGAGGAGGGCGCGCCGAGCGTTCTGCATGTAGCCGACGAGGGCGTCACGAGCCGGAACACCGAACGGCACGACCCGCTCCTTCGACCCCTTACCGAGCACACGGACGACGAGCCGATCGAGGTCGACGTCGTCGACGGCGAGACCGGTGAGCTCGGAGACGCGGATGCCGGTGCCGTAGAGCAGTTCGAGAATGGCGCGGTCGCGCACGGCGACGGGGTCGCCGTCGGCCGCTCGCTCGGCCGCAGCGTCGAGGATGCCGCGGATGCCGTCGTCGGTGATGACCCGCGGGAGCGGCCGCTGTGGCTTCGGAGCGCGGAGCCGCACCGCCGGATCGACCGGGAGTCGTCCGTTGCGCACGAGCCACGCGGTGAAGCCGCGCACGCTCGCCGCACGGCGGGCGATCGTCGAGCGCGCGAGCCCCTGCTGCGTCGACGACCACAGCCAGTCGCGCAGGAGCGGAAGGGTGAGGTCATCGGTGTCGACCGCGCCGTGACCAGCGGCGAAGACTCTTAGATCGGCGAGGTCGGAGTCGTACGCCTTGAGCGTGTGCGCCGAGTACCCGCGCTCGACCGCCACGTGCTCGCCGTAGGAGGCGATGGCGGTCTCGAGCCTCATGACCTTAGGGTATCCGCGAGCGTCGGTCGCCGCACCCAGCCGTCGCCCTCGGGCGCGACCTCTCCCCCGAGCTCGAGGTGCCCGAGCACCGAACGGACGGTCTCCGGGGCGAGCCCCGACCGCCGTGCGATGTCGGTGACGGTTCGCGCCGAACGCACGGCGAGGGCATCGAGCACCCGCACCTCATCGTTCGATCGCGCATGGGACCCTCGATCCTCCGCGACGCTCGAGGCCCCGGCGAGTTCGGCCATCTCATCGGCCGAGGTCACACAGACCGCGTCGTACTCGCGGAACAGGCGGTGACACCCCGCCGAGGCCGGCGACGTGACGGGCCCGGGCACCGCTCCGAGCGGTCGCGACAGACTCGCCACGTGCCCCGCGGTGTTGAGCGAGCCGGACCGCACACCCGCCTCGACGACGACGGTCGCACTGCTGGCTGCCGCGATCATGCGATTGCGTTGCAGGAAGCGCCATTTCGTCGGTGCAGTGCCGCACGGAACCTCGGCGAGCACGGCACCCACCTCGGAGATCCGTGTCAGCAGCGCCTCGTGACCGGCCGGATAGAACCGGTCGATACCGCCCGCGAGGACGGCGATGGTCACTCCCTCGCGGGCGAGAGCGGCCCGATGAGCAGCGCCGTCGATGCCGTACGCGGCCCCCGAGACCACGGCGAATCCGCGTTCGACGAGCCCGGCAGCGGCCTCGACGGCGACGTGCTCGCCGTACGGCGTTGCGGCACGGGCCCCGACGAGGGCGATCGAACGCGCGAGCGCACCGAGCGCGTCGTGACGCCCGCGTGCCCACAGCGCAACGGGCCGGTGCAGGCCGAGAGCATCGAGGCCGCTCGGCCACAGATCGTCCTCCGGCACGAGAGGCACGGCGCCCATACGACGCGCTTGAGCGAGCGAACGCGCGACGGCGTCGTCGTCGATGCGCGGGGTCCAGCGTCGGAGACCCGCCGTGAACTCTCGGATGAGTCGTCCGCCGTCATCCGCCCCGCGTTCGACGAGCCGATCCGCAAGAGCGCGAGCGCCCTCGCCGCGCAGCACGGCATCGAGGAAGGCGGGAGCGCCGAGCACGGCGATCGCGGCTCCCGCGACGGCGTCGCCAGGTTCGATGAGCGTCTGGATGACGAGCCGCGCCGCGACGTCCTCGTCGTCGCCACGCAGACCCGCGTCGGCGCGAAGCCGCGCGACCGTGACCCGATGACGCCCCGAGATCGTGCTCATGCTGCGATCCCCTTCCGCAGGAAGAGCGCTCGCCCGATGTGCTCGTGACCCGGTGAGGCGGAGCCGTCGACGTCGGCGAGTGTCCACGAGAGCTTCAGCACCCGGTCGTAGCCGCGCATCGTGATGGCTCCGTTCTCGAGTGCCCGGTCGAGCGCTCGCGTGGCCGTCCCGCCCGGATGCAACCGCCCCTCGCCACGCAGCCAGGGACCGGGGACCTCGCTGTTGACCCGCCATGGCGTGCCGCTGAGTCGTTCGGCGGCGACGGCGCGTGCGGCGACCACTCGCGCTCGGGCCGCACTCGTGGTGAGGCGCGGGGAGCCATCGGCGAGCCGGAGCTGCGTCATGGTCAGGCGCGGCACCCGCATCTGCACGTCGACGCGATCGAGGAGCGGCCCCGAGATACGTGCGAGGTAGCGCCGTCGGGCGACAGGCGGACAAGTGCACTCACCGTCACGCGCGCCGTACTGACCGCACGGGCAGGGGTTCGCTGCGAGGACGAGCTGGAAGCGCGCGGGGAAGCGGGCGATCGCGTTGGCGCGGTGGATCGTGATGACGCCCGACTCGAGCGGTTGCCGCAGGACGTCGAGGACGGCGGCGGGGAACTCGGGGGCCTCGTCGAGGAAGAGCACTCCGCGCGACGCACGAGCCGCGGCGCCCGGCTTGATCAGACGGCTGCCACCGCCCACAATCGACGCGGCGGTCGCCGTGTGATGCGGCGCCTCGAACGGCGGGCGCCGGGCGAGCCGATCGCCGATCGGATGATCCGAGAGCGAGCGCAGCGACGTCACCTCGAGCGCACCCTCGGAGTCAAGGTCGGGCAGAATGCCGGGCAGGCGACTCGCGAGCATCGTCTTGCCCGCACCGGGAGGCCCGAGCAGGAAGGCATGGTGTCCGCCCGCGGCGACCGCGAGGAGCGCCTCGACGGCCTCCGCGTTGCCCGCGATGTCGGCGAGTTCCGGCACGGCGCCGTCGAGGTCCTCGCCGAACTCTTCGGCCGGCGCGAGCTCGTCGTCACCGACCTCGGCCACCGCCTCGGCGATCGTGGCCCCATGATGAACGGCCGCCTGACCGAGCGTCGAGACGCCGATCACTCGCACGCCGGGCACGAGTTCGGCCTCGGCCCGATTGAGGCTCGGCACCATGACCGTCGTGAATCCCGCGCGCACCGCCGCGACCACGGCCGGAAGCACTCCGCGCACGCGTCGCACCCGGCCATCGAGTCCGAGCTCGCCGAGGTGCACTACCCCGGCGATCGACTCCGCACTGACCTCGCCCGCGGCCGCGAGGCACGCGAGCGCCACGGCGAGGTCGAATCCCGAGCCGTGCTTCGGCAGCGACGCCGGCGAGAGGTTGACCGTGAGCTTCCGGGCCGGCAGCGGGCAGCCGGCGTTCTTGGCGGCCGAGCGAACGCGATCCCGCGACTCGGCGAGTGCGGCGTCGGGCAGCCCGATGATCGACAGACCCGGCAGCTGACTCGACAGGTCGGCCTCGACGTCGATGACCGATCCCTCGAGGCCGAGCAGGGCGACGCTCTTCGTCCTCGCGACGGCCATCAGGCGATCCGCTCGAGGTGCTCGATGCGCACGTCGCCGACGCGCGGGGCGATGACCGCGACTGCGTCGATGCGGATCGACAACGGGCGAGGTCGTCTACTCGCGCACCACAGCGACGCGAGCTGGCGGAGCCGGGTGAGCTTCTCACCCGTGATCGCCTCGAACGGGTGGCCGAAGGCCTCTCCCCCGCGCGTCTTCACCTCGACGAAGACCGTGTCATCGCCGTCACGCGCCACGATGTCGAGCTCGCCGTGCGCGCAGCGCCAGTTCCGCTCGACGATCTCGTAGCCGAGCTCGATCAGATGGTCGGCCGCGAGCTGTTCGCCGCGCCGACCCAGGTCGTCCTTCTTCGCCATCCGGCACCTCCGCGACCCAGCGTCGCGAAAAGGGCGCCCCGGCGGGCGTGGGCGAAGGAGACCGGTGCGGTGAGGAGGTCAGCGCTTACCTGGGGAGGACGGGTCGAACGACCCGGACCGCTACTCGTCGAGCGCGAGCTCTTTCGGAAGCTCGAACTCACGCGCAGCGAGCTCTTCGATGTTGACGTCCTTGAAGGTCAGCACGCGCACCGACTTCACGAAGCGGTCGGCGCGATAGACGTCCCAGACCCAGACATCCTTCATCGTCAGCTCGAAATAGAAATCGTGCTCCGTGTCGCGACGTACGAGGTCGACCTCATTGGCCAGGTAGAACCGGCGCTCGGTCTCGACCACGTACTGGAACTGCGACACGATGTCGCGGTACTCGCGGTACAGGGCAAGCTCGACCTCGCGGTCGTAGTCTTCGAACTCGTCTTCGTCCATCGTGTCCCCAATCCTACGCCGGTGCCCGGAGCCATGTGCGCCGGTGAAGGTCGCTCGGTCCGTGCTCGGCTATGGCCGCGAGATGCGTCGCGCTTCCGTACCCCTTGTTGCCCGCCCACTCGTAGTGCGGGTACTGCTCGTGCCAGCCTCGCATGACCGTGTCGCGGTGCACCTTCGCGATGACCGACGCGGCGGCGACGGCGGCGCAGTCGCGGTCGGCCTTCGGCCGCACACGCACCGGCAGCGGCCAGAGCAGGGCCGGGGTCAACCAGTCGTGCGAGCCATCGAGCAGGACCGTCGCGCCCGAGACATCCGCCCCCGCCGACAGCAGGTCGGAGATCGCACGTCGACCGGCGACGCCGAGGCTCGCGACGATGCCGATCTCATCGATCTCGGCGGCGGTCGCCTCGCCCACGGCGAAACGGGCGACCCACGACGAGGCGAGGGGCGCCATCGCCTCGCGGCGCGGCTCGCTCAGGAGCTTCGAGTCGCGCAGCCCCTCGGGCATGACGCCGGTACGGGCATCGACGACCGCCACGCCCACCGTGACCGGGCCGGCGAGAGCGCCGCGACCGACCTCGTCGATCGCGATGATGCACGACGAACCCGCGGCGAGCATCGCCGTCTCGACCTGGAAGGTCGGCAGGACGACCGGCACGTCAGCCCTGACCCTCGCCCACGCCCCGGAAGACGTCGGGATAGTTGTCGAGCCAGGACCAGCGCGAGACCGGCCAGCTGATCACGAACGCGCGACCCACGACGTTGTCGATCGGGACGAAGCCCTCGAGCGGGGTCTCACGGTTGTAGCGCGAGTCTTTCGAGTTGTAGCGGTTGTCGCCCATGACCCAGAGGGAGCCCTCGGGGATGACGACGTCGAAGTCATCGCGCGAGACGCGCGTGTCACCCGGAGGGAGCGCGACGTACGGCTCGTCGAGGGGCACACCGTTGACGCTCATCTGACCGACGGCGTTGCAGCACTCGACGTGGTCGCCGGGCAGGCCGATGAGGCGCTTGATGAGGTGGTCGTTGCTGTCGGGCGCGGCGAGGCCGACGAGCGCGAGGAACCACTCGGCCGCGGCCTGGATCGGCGGCAGCTGCGGGTCGGCGGTCGGCAGGAGCCACCCGCCCGGATCGCGGAAGACGATGACGTCGCCGCGTTCGAGCGGCACGACGTCGGGCACGAGCTGGTTCACGATGATGCGGTCGTCTTCGACGAGCGTCATCTCCATCGACTGCGACGGGATGAAGAACGAGCGGATCAGGAACGTCTTGATGAGGAACGAGACGAGCACCGCGACGACGAAGATCACGAGCAGATCGCGGAAGAACAGCAGGATGCCGCGCTTGCGCTTCTCGCCCGCCGTCAGGACGGTCTCCTCCACGTGCGCCTCCGGGTTGTCGTCGCGCACGCCGTGCGTCACATCATCAGTCATAGAAAAGAACAGAGCTCCTCGCCCAGTCTAGGGCGAGGAGCTCTGAGGATACGCGAGACGATCAGGCGTCGCGCTTCTCCTTGATCTTTGCCTTCTTGCCGCGGAGTTCGCGGAGGTAGTAGAGCTTCGCGCGACGGACGTCACCGCGGGTGACGACCTCGATGTGGTCGATGACCGGGGAGTGCACCGGGAAGGTACGCTCGACGCCGACCTGGAAGCTGACCTTGCGGACCGTGAAGGTCTCGCGCACGCCCTCGTTCGAGCGGCCGATCACGACGCCCTGGAACACCTGGATTCGCGAACGCGAACCTTCGATGATGTTGACGTGCACCTTGACGGTGTCGCCGGGGCGGAAGTCGGGGACGTCGTCGCGCAGGCTGGCCGCGTCAACGGAATCAAGAATGTGCATGATGTATCGCTCTCTGCGCCCGCAACCGGTCGAACGCGGATTTACTGGAAAAGGAAGTGGTCGGTGCCGCCTCGCGCGACGATCCGCGCAGCGCGCTCCCCGGAGGCAGAGACCTGCGGCGGCACAATCGATCATTCTGCCATGAAGCACCCCGGAGTCCAAACCCCGGGACATCGCTACTCGTCGCGACGTACCTCGCGCACGATGATGACCTCGTCATCGGAGACGACGGGACCGGGCCGCTCCGGCATCGGGCCCGCTCCCGCAGGCGCCTGGTCGGCGGCCGCCTGGCGCTCGAACTCGGCCATGGTCTGCTGCATGCGGCGAGCGCCGTCGGCGAAGAGCTGCCAGAGCGTCGTCCAGAACGCCACGACCGCGAGCAGTACGGCGAGCACGGTGAAGAGCGTGGCCGTCGAGCCGAAGAAGCCGATTCCGATGATCGTCAGGTGCCACGCGCCGATGACGGCGACGTCGATCCACGACACGGCGCGCTGGGCGCGTGCCGTGGGCCGCGCGGCGACGAGCAGCGCGATGGCCCCGAGGGAGAGGAACGCGATGGGCGCGGCGATGAAGAGACCGAGGATGCCCCAACCGCCGTTCGAGAACACACCCCAACCCACGAAGAGCCAGATGGGCAGCACGACGGTCGCGATGAACTGCCACGTATAGAAGCCACGCCGGATGATCACTGCTCCAGAGTACGCGCGGCTGCTGGGAGAATGAAGGGACGTCATCGAGAGGAACGCTGTGATCGAACTGAGGACCCCCGCCGAGATCGAGGCCATGAAGCCCGCCGGCCGATTCGTCGCGAGTGTGCTCGAGGCGACGCGCGCAGCGGCGGATGTCGGTGTGAACCTCCTCGACATCGACGCCCTCGCGCACGAGATGATCCGCTCGGCGGGCGCCGAGTCGTGCTACATCGACTACCACCCGTCGTTCGGCGCGAGCCCCTTCGGCAAGGTCATCTGCACGTCGATCAACGACGCCGTGCTGCACGGCCTCCCCCACGACTACCGACTCAAGGACGGCGACCTCGTGAGCCTCGACTTCGCGGCGTCGGTCGACGGCTGGGTTTCGGACTCCGCCGTGTCGTTCGTCGTGGGCACCCCGCGCGACGCCGACCTGAAGATCATCGAGACGACCGAGCTCGCGCTCGACGCCGGCATCCGTGCCGCTCGCGTCGGCAACAAGATCGGCGACATCTCCGCCGCGATCGCCGAGGTCGCACAGGGCCGCCGCTACCGCATCAACACCGACTTCGGCGGACACGGCGTGGGCCGCACGATGCACGGCGACCCCCACGTGCCGAACAACGGTCGCGCGCACCGCGGACTCCCCCTCAAGGCCGGCCTCGTGATCGCCATCGAACCGTGGTTCCTCGAGACGACCGACCGCATCGTGACGGATGCCGACGGCTGGACGCTGCGGTCGAAGGACGGTTCGCGCGGCGCCCACTCCGAGCACACGGTCGCCATCACCGACGGCGATCCGATCGTGCTGACCAGTCGCGGCTGACTTCTCACAACGCCGACCCCACCGATGTGCGGGGAACTTTTCGCCGGGGCAACACGCGTGAGCGATCCGGGGTAACACGCGCTGCCTAGTCTCGGCGCATGAGCTTCGAACTGGGCGATCGCGTAGCATCCGCGAAACATGGTGATGACCGACCGGTAACAGAACCGGCCTACCGTGAGCGAATGTCAGCCACCTCCGCCACGCGTCATGTCGTCGTCATCGGCGCCGGCATGGTGGCGCACCGCTTCGTCGAGAGCCTGCGCTCACGCGACGAGGCCGGCGAGTGGCACATCACCGTCATCGGCGACGAGCCGCACTTGCCGTACGACCGCGTGGGGCTCAGCTCCTACTTCGACGGCAAGGCGCCCGCCGATCTGGCGCTCGACGCGAAGCACTTCGAGAACGACGCGAACGTCGAGTTCATCCGCGGCGACAAGGTCGTCAAGTTCAACAAGGAGAAGCGGCGCGCGACGACCGAGTCGGGCCGCGTGTTCGAGGGCGACGAGATCGTGCTCGCCACGGGCTCCTACGCCGCTCGACTCTCGCTCGACGGCTACGACCTCAAGGGCACGTTCGTCTACCGCACGGTCGACGACGTCGCCGACATCGAGGCGTGGGTGAAGGCCCGCGCCGCCGAGCTCGACCGGCCCGTGCGCGGTGCCGTCATCGGCGGCGGGCTCCTCGGCCTCGAGGCCGCCGGAGCGCTCCAGGGTCTCGGCGTCGAAGCCACGGTCCTCCAGTCATCCGATCGCCTCATGTCGGCGCAGCTCGACGCCGGCGGCGGCGAGGCGCTCGGCCGCCTCATCGAAGATCGCGGCCTCGCGGTGCGCACGAAGGCCGTGACGACGCGTATCGACCCCGACACGCAAGGGCGCGTGCGCGGACTCGAGATCCGCGACGGCGCCTACCTCGACTCCGACATCGTGATCTTCACCGTCGGCGTGCGCCCGCGCGACGAGCTCGCTCGCCACGCCGTGCTCGATCTCGGCCCGCGCGGCGGTGTCGCGGTCGACGAGCGCTGCCACGCGAACGCTCCGGGCGTGTGGGCGATCGGCGAGGTCGCCTCGGTCGATGGGCTCTGCGTCGGACTCGTCGCGCCCGGCTATGCGATGGCGGAAGTCGTCGCGACCCAGCTGCTCGGCGGCGACGCGACGTTCCCCGGCTACGACCTCTCGACGAAGCTCAAGCTCTCGGGCGTCGACGTCGCGAGCTTCGGCGACGCGTTCGGCGAGACGCCGGGCGCTCTCGACGTCGTCTACGCCGACCCCGTGGCCGGCGTCTACAAGAAGCTCGTGCTCTCCGACGACGCGAAGACGCTCCTCGGCGGCATCCTCGTCGGCGACGCGTCCTCGTACGCGTCGCTCCGCCCGCTCGTCGGCGGCGCGCTCGGCGGCGACCCCGTCGCCTACCTCGTCTCGGTCGACGGGCTCGAGGCGCCCACGGGCGAGCTTCCCGACGCCGCCCTCGTCTGCTCGTGCAACAGCGTCACGGCGGGCACGATCCGCGAATCGGTCACCGAGCACGGCTGCACGGATGTCGCGGGCGTGAAGGCCTGCACGAAGGCCGGCGCCGCGTGCGGGTCGTGCGTGCCCCTCGTCAAGAAGCTCCTCGGCGCTCAGCTCGCCCTCGCGGGCATCAGCCTCGGCAGCGGACTGTGCGAGCACTTCGAGCTCAGCCGCGCCCAGCTCTTCGACGCGATCCGCGTCGCCGAGGTGTTCACCTTCACCGAGATCATCGAGCGCTTCGGCCACGGCCGCGGCTGCGACATCTGCAAGCCCGTCATCGCCTCGATCCTCTCCTCGCTCGGCGCCGGGCACGTGCTCGGCGGCGACCGCGCGACGCTGCAGGACACCAACGACTTCGTCATGGCCAACATCCAGCGCGACGGCACCTACTCGGTCGTGCCGCGCATCGCCGGCGGCGAGATCACGCCCGAGGGCCTCATCGTCATCGGCCAGGTCGCGAAAGACTACGGCCTCTACACGAAGATCACCGGCGGACAGCGCATCGACATGTTCGGCGCTCGCCTCGAGCAGCTGCCCGAGATCTGGAAGCGGCTCGTCGACGCCGGCTTCGAGTCGGGCCAGGCCTACGGCAAGAGCCTCCGCACGGTCAAGTCGTGCGTCGGCTCGACCTGGTGCCGCTACGGCGTGCAGGACTCGGTCGGCATGGCCGTCGAGCTCGAGCTGCGCTACCGCGGCCTCCGCGCGCCCCACAAGTTCAAGCTCGGCGTCTCGGGCTGCGCACGCGAGTGCGCCGAGGCCCGCGGCAAGGACATCGGCGTCATCGCGACCGAGAAGGGCTGGAACATGTACGTCGGCGGTAACGGCGGATTCACGCCGCGCCACGCTCAGCTCTTCGCGGAGGACCTCGACTCGGCGACGCTCCTCACGTACATCGACCGCTTCGTCATGTACTACATCCGCACGGCCGACCGCCTGCAGCGCACCGCGCCCTGGTTCGAAGACCTCGAGGGCGGCATGGACGCGTTGCGCGGCGTCATCATCGACGACACGCTCGGCATCGCGGCCGACCTCGACCGGGCGATGGCCGCGCACATCGGCAACTACGAGGACGAGTGGCGCGCGACCCTCGACGACCCCGAGAAGCTCAAGCGCTTCGCCTCGTTCATCAACGCCCCGACGACGCCCGACCCCTCGCTCGCCTACACGAGCGAGCGCGGCCAGGCCCGGCCCGCCACGGAGGACGAGCGCGCCGAGGGCCGAGTGCTCATCGCAGGTTCGACGCTGGAGGTACGCGCATGACCCTCATCGACACCACCGAAGCCCCGCCGACGGTCAGCCGTTGGGCGCCGATCTGCCGGGTCGACGACCTCGAGATCGAGCGCGGTTCGGCCGCCCTCCTCGACGGCGATCAGATCGCGCTCTTCCGGCTGCACGACGGCGCCATCCACGCGGTGCAGAACCTCGACCCCTACAGCGGCGCGTACGTGCTCTCGCGCGGGATCGTCGGGAGCCGCGGCGACGCCCCCACCGTCGCCTCGCCCATGTACAAGCAGGTCTTCGACCTGCGCACCGGAATCTGCCTCGACACCGTCGGCAAGGACCCGCAGACGCTCCGCGTCTGGAAGGTCGCCGTCGACGACGGCACGGTGCTCGTTCGAAGGGACCCCTCATGACGACACTCCTCGGTCTCGACGTCGGAGGTCGACTCGTCGTCTTCGCCGGCGGCGGCTCGGTCACCGAACGTCGCGTTGCGCGCTTCGCGGCGGAGGGCGCCGTCATCCGCATCGTCGCGCCGGAGTTGACTCCGACGCTCTCCTCCCTCGCCGAGTCGGGCGAGATCGAATGGCGCGATCGCGCCGTTCGGCAGTCCGACCTCGAGGGAGCCTGGTTCGTCCACTCGGCGACGGGTGACGCGCGGACGGACCGTGCCGTGGCCGACTGGGCGGCCGCGGCACGGATCTTCTGCGTCAACGCCTCGCGAGGCGATCACGGAAGTGCACGGATGACGGCGGAATCCCGCGCGGGAGACCTCGTCGTCGGCGTCGCCTCCAACCACGGCGCCGACCCGCGCCGCGCCCGCACGGCGAGCGCCATGCTCGCCGAGACGCTCGCGGAAGGCCGCATGCCGGCTCGTCGCCAGCGCCGCGGAGCGCCCGGTCGCGTCGTCCTCGTCGGCGGCGGCCCCGGTGCCGCCGACCTCCTGACCATTCGCGGTCGCCGCGCCCTCGCCGAGGCCGACGTCGTCGTCGCCGACCGCCTCGGCCCGCGCTCCGTGCTCGGCGAACTCGACCCCGAGGTCGAGATCATCGACGTCGGAAAGACCCCCGGACACCATGTCGTGCCGCAGGACGAGATCAACCGGATCATCGTCGAGCACGCTCTCGCCGGCAAGGTCGTCGTACGTCTCAAGGGCGGAGACCCCTTCGTCTTCGGCCGCGGCGGCGAGGAGGTCGCGGCGTGCATCGCCGCCGGCGTTCCCGTCGACGTCGTACCCGGCATCTCGAGCGCCATCTCCGTGCCCGCTGCCGCGGGGATCCCCGTCACCCACCGGGGAACGTCGACGGCGATGCACCTCGTCAACGGCCACGACGCCCCGAACGCGGCGACCCTCGCCTCGCTCCGCGACGACAGCACGACGAGCGTGCTCCTCATGGGCGTCGAACGCCTGCCCGGATTCGTCGCCGCCGCACTCGCCGACGGCGCACCGGCCGATCGTCCCGCCGCGATCGTGGAGAACGGCTCGACCGACGCGCAGAGGACGACGCGCGCCACTCTCGGTACCCTGGTTCGAGCGGCCCGCGACAACGGTGTCCGCTCGCCCGCGGTGATCATCGTCGGCGATGTCGCCGCCGCAGGTCTCCTCACCTCCTCGGCCGTTCGAGAGGATGCCCGTACCGGATGACGACGAGCCTCCCGATCCCCGGCACACCGCTCGCCGGTTGCATCATGCTCGTGACCGCCGATCGACGGTCGGCCGAGCTCGCCACAGCGCTCGAACGTCGCGGTGCTCTCGTCCAGCACGCCCCCTCCCTCACCGTCATCCCCCACATCGGCGACGAGGATCTCGTCGAGCAGACGCGCGCGATCATCCGCACCCCGCCCGACATCGTCGTCGCGACGACGGGTGTCGGCTTCACCGGGTGGATGGAGACCGCCGACACGGCCGGACTCCACGACGAGTTGCGCGCCGCGATCGGCAAGGCCCGTTTCATCGCACGCGGCCCGAAGGCCCGTGGCGCGATCCAGCAGGCCGGCTTCACCGCCGACTGGGTCGCCGAGTCCGAGACGTCCGCCGAGCTCGGCGAGTACCTCCTCGCCGAGGGCATCGACGGATCGCGCATCGTCGTGCAGCACCACGGCTCCGGCGCCGACGGCCTCGACGAGGCCTTCGAGTCGGCGGGCGCGACCGTCGCGAGTCTCGTCGTCTACCGGTGGGGCCCGCCGCCCGATCCCGGACTCGTCGCGCGATCGGCCATCGCTGCCGCCGCAGGCGACTACGACACCGTCATCTTCACGTCGGCACCCGGCACCGTCGCGTGGCTCGACGCCGCCCGCGAGAGCGGCTCGCTCGAGGGCATCGTCGATCGCTCGCTCGACGGATCGCTGCTCCTCGCCGCCGTCGGCCCCATCACGGCCGCCCCGCTCATCGAGGTCGGCATCGATCCGCTCGTTCCCGATCGCGGGCGACTCGGTTCGCTCGTGCGCACGATCGTGAGCCACTACGCCCTGCACCGCGACGCCGCGGTCGCCACCGAGGCCGGCGTCATCGACGTGCGCCGCGGCGGCGCGCTGCTCGACGGCGAGCTGTTGCCCCTCTCGAAGACCGGCCTCGCCGTGCTCGACCGCATCGTCCAGGCCCGCGGCGGAGTCGTCTCGCGGGAGGCGCTGCTCTCGGCGCTCCCCCGCTCCACGAGCGACCTGCACGCCGTCGAGGTCGCCATCGCGCGCGTGCGCGAATCGGCGGGCAGCCCCGGGCTCATCAAGACCGTCATCAAACGCGGCTACCGCCTCGGAATCGTCGCGGAGGAGAACTCATGACCGCACTCATCGCGTGCTCCCACGGCACGAGCGACCCTGCAGGCCGCATCGCCATCCGCTCGATCGTCGAGGGAGTGCGCCGTCAGCGTCCGAGGCTCGATGTCCGCGAGGCCTTCGTCGACGTCGAGGAGCCCGAGGTCGGCGGCGTCGTCGCAGCCGCGTCATCCGTCGGCGATGCCGTGGTGGTGCCGCTCCTCCTCTCGACCGGTTTCCACGTGCGGAACGACATCGCGAACGCCGTCGCGCCCTTCGCTCCCGGCGCGCGCGCGGCGCGGCCGCTCGGCCCCGACCCCGTGCTCGCCCAGATCATCGTCGAGCGGCTCGTCCAGGCCGGCGCGACGCCCGACGACTCGGTCGTGTTCGCCGCGGCGGGCTCGAGCGACCCGTCGGCCGCAACCGACGTCGAGGCGACCGTCGCGCATCTCCGCCGCCTCTGGAGCGGCACGATCACCATCGGCTACGGCTCGATGGCGACGCCGAACGTCCCCACCGCCGTCGAGGCGGCACGCTCGGCGGCACCCGGGAAGCGCGTCGTCATCGCGTCGTACCTGCTCGCGCCGGGCTTCTTCCACGATCGGCTGCGGGAGGCCGGCGCCGACCTGGTGTCGGCGCCGCTCGCGCCCGACCCCCGTCTCGCCGACCTCGTGATCGAGCGCTACCGCTCGGCGCCCGCTCCGCGTTCGGTCCGCACACCCGCCGTCGCCGCTTCGGCGTAGCGGTCGAGGACGAGCTCGACGAGTCCGTCCTCGACGCGCGAGCCCGGCACGATGAGCGGCTCGGCGACGACATCGCCGCCCGCCGCGAGCACCGAGTCGTAGAAGTTGCCGGGTGCGAGCAGGTACGTGCCGATGACGACACGCGAACCCGGGTGCACCTCGCGCACCATCTCGATCGCATCGGGAAGACGCGGGATGGCGGCGGCGATGAAGCCGACCGTCACCGGACGACCGAGGCGCGCGGCCAGGCGACGCCCGGTCTCGAAGCACTCGCGCACGGCGCGCGGATCGTTGGAGCCGGCCGCAGCCAGGATGAGGGCGTCGCTCGACTGCAACCCGATCGCCTCGAGCCGCGCAGCGAGCACGTCGACGATGCGCGGATCGGGACCGAGGGCAGCGGCGAGCTCGACTCCCTCACCCTCGAGACGATCGAGACCGAGCGCGAGACCCGCTCGCACGTGGTACCCGGCCGAGAGCACGAGGGGCACGATGACGGCACCGCGCGTGCGGGTGGCCTGCGTGAGCGCCGACGCGACATCCGTGTGCTGCGCATCGATGAAGTCGATCGAGATGTCGGCGGCCGGGTTCCGGGCCGTGATCGCGTCGACGAGGCTGACGACGGCGGCCCGGTTCTCCGCCGACGGCGCTCCATGAGTGACCGCCAGCAACGCGAGCGGCGCGCTCGTCGATTCCGATTCCACGCGTTCCCCGATTCGATCGTGCTCGAGCAACGCCCGACCATTTCGACGGTATGCACGCCGTGTTTCCTCGGCGGCACCGGCGTGTTTCGGCGACGTGAATCCTCCCTCACCCGAGGGACGGACGCGATCGAAGAACGTCGGTCAGTCAGGGAGCAGAT
This sequence comes from Agromyces atrinae, assembly GCF_013407835.1. Lineage (NCBI taxonomy): Bacteria > Bacillati > Actinomycetota > Actinomycetes > Micrococcales > Microbacteriaceae > Agromyces > Agromyces atrinae. Next base: position 1,137,671 of record NZ_JACCBI010000001.1, read on the forward strand.
CGGGTCGCACGCGACGGGTGCGTTCCACCTGCTGGTCGTGCCGCCACGAGGCGATGAGCCCGTGATTGCCGCTCAGGAGCACGGGCGGCACGGTGAGGCCGCGCCACTCCGAGGGCTTCGTGTAACTCGGGTACTCGAGCAGCCCGTCTTCGTGCGACTCCTCGACGAGACTCGCCGGGTTGCCCACGACTCCCGGAACGAGGCGACCGACCGCTTCGACGATCGCCATCGCAGCAACCTCGCCGCCGTTCAGCACATAGTCGCCGATGCTCAGGAGCCGCACGCGCCCACGCTCGGCGTAGTGGTCGACGACGCGCTGATCGATGCCCTCGTACCGTCCGCACGCGAACACGAGGTGCGATTCGTTCGCGAGCTCGCGGGCGATGGTCTGGGTGAAGGGCTCCCCCGCGGGCGAGGTGACGATGAGCACGGTCTCGTCGCCCACGAGCGAATCGAGGGCTTCGCCCCACGGCTCGGGCTTCATGACCATACCGGCGCCGCCGCCGTAGGGCGTGTCGTCGACCGTGCGGTGACGGTCGTGCGTGAAGTCGCGCAGATCGTGGGCGCGGATGTCGAGGACACCCGATTCGCGCGCCTTGCCGATGAGCGAGAGGCCGAGCACATCGAAGAACGTCGGAAAGATCGTGACGATGTCGATGCGCATGAAAAGAGTCTAGGCGGCGGTCGCCGCGGCCTCCCGCCGGTGGCATCCGCTATGTAACGGGAATGTGTCCAACACCTAACCGGGCCCGTCCGCGGGAGTGAGTGAAAAGTGATGCGAGGGTAACGCCCGGGCGCGAGAAGCGGAAACACGCCGTCAGTACCGTCGGATCACACTCACCGATCCAACGCATCTCCGTGGAGGAACGCATGTCGACCACTGCCTCGCCGTCCGTCGTCACCGCACCGAGCGATACCGCGCTCACGAACCCGACGGTCCTCACGCACCGACCCGGGCGATGGATCGACGGGTGGAACCCGGAGGACCCGGTGTTCTGGGCCGCCCAGGGCAAGAAGATCGCGAACCGCAACCTCGGCTGGTCGATCTTCGCCGAATTCCTCGGCTTCATCGTGTGGCAGCTCTGGAGCATCGTCGTCGTCATGCTCCCCGCCGCGGGCTTCTCGTTCACGAGCGCCGAGAGCTTTTGGCTCATCTCCCTTCCGAGCCTCGTCGGCGCGACCCTCCGCTTCCCCTACACCTTCATGGTTCCGAAGTTCGGCGGTCGCAACTGGACGATGGTGTCGGCCGCACTCCTCCTCATCCCCTCGATCCTTCTCGGCATCGCGGTCGGCAACCCCGACACCCCGTTCGGCGTCATGCTCGTCATCGCGGCCCTCGCCGGTTTCGGCGGCGGCAACTTCGCGAGCTCGATGTCGAACATCACCTACTTCTTCCCGCAGAAGGAGAAGGGCTGGGCGCTCGGCCTCAACGCCGCCGGCGGAAACCTCGGCACGTCGGTCGCCCAGTTCATCGTGCCGATCGCCGTCACGATCAGCGCCGGCGCGACGCTCAACATCTCGCTCGCCGGGTGGATCTGGGTGCCGCTCATCGTCGTCGCCATCTGGGGCGCGTGGAAGTACATGGACAACCTGTCCTCGGCGAAGGCCGACTTCTCCGGCTCGGCCGCCGCGCTCCGCGAACCGCACCTGTGGCTGCTCGCTCTCCTCTACATCGGCACGTTCGGCTCGTTCATCGGCTTCGCGAGCGTCTTCCCGAAGCTCATCGCCGACCAGTTCCCCGACTTCTCGACCTTCCAGGTGGGCACGGCCGGCGTCTCGCTCGCCTTCATCGGCGCTCTCGTCGGCTCACTCGCTCGGCCCTACGGCGGCCGCCTCGCCGACCGGTTCGGCGGCGCGCGCATCACCGTCTTCGCGTTCAGCGTCATGGCGCTCGGCGCCCTCGCCGTCGTCTGGACGCTCCCGCTCAAGAACTTCTGGATCTTCATCGCGTGCTTCATCGTGCTCTTCCTCGCGGCCGGCCTCGGCAACGGATCGACCTACCGGATGATCCCGAGCGCCTTCGCCGCTCGTGCCCTCGCGCAGACCGGCGCCTCGACCGACGTCACCGTCCAGCGGAAGGCCGCAGCGGCTCTCGGCCTCATCTCGGCCATCGGCGCGTACGGTGGATTCCTCATCCCCCAGATCCTGAACCTGTCGCAGCAGACCTCGGGCGGATACGAGCCGGCGTTCTACGGCTTCGTCGCCGCCTACGTCGTGCTCCTCGCGCTCACGATCTCCGTGTACATCGTTCCGCGCCGATCGCTCGCCGGACAGAGGATCTGAACCTATGCACCCTCCCCGCCCCGTGCGCGTCGTCCTCGTCGGATTCGGTCCCGTCGGCGCCCGCTTCGCCGAAGAGCTCCTGCCCGAGGTCGTCGCGGGCCGAGTCGACCTGACCGTCGTCGGCGCGGAGTCCGGAGACCCGTACAACCGGGTCCTCGTGGCGGAGCTCGCCGTCGGACTCACCGAGAAGGACGACATCGTGCTCGCCGACTCGGACGAGTTGCGGGGCAGCGGAGTGGACGTTCGCACGGGCGTGCGGGTCGTCGCGATCGATCGCGAGGCCCGCACGGTGCTGCTCGACGACGGCACGGATGTCGAATATGACCGTCTCGTCCTCGCGACAGGAGCACGCGCGAACATCCCGACGCTCTCGGGCGTCGCCCGCACGATTCGCGACAGCTCGACGCTCGGCCGCCTCGGCCACGCCGCGATCGGCACGGACGACGCGCTCCCGACGGGTGTCACGGTCGTCCGCGATCTCGCCGATGCGGAGACGATCGGCCGGGCGGTCGCGGCGAAGCAGCACATCGTCGTCCTCGGCGCGGGCGTGCTCGGTCTCGAGTTCGCACTCCTCGCCGCACGTCACGGGGCGACCGTGTCGGTCGTGCACACCGGCGCGTTCCCGATGCCGCGGAACCTCGACCGCGGAGGCGGCTCGGTGCTCAGCCGGGCCCTCCGCGCCCGCGGGATCACACTCCTCGCGCACAGCCCCGCCGAAGGCATCGCCGTGCACACCGAGGACGACGGCACGACGCGGTTCGACGCGCTCTACACCGCCGACGGAAAGCACATCCACGGCGACCTCCTCGTGCTCTCGTGCGGCGTCGGTGCGCGCGCCGAGCTCGCCGTCACGGCGGGCCTCCGCACCGAGGCCGGGATCGTCGTCGACCGCGATCTCCGCTCGTGGACCGATTCGCGCATCTACGCCATCGGCGACTGCGCGCACATCGTCGAGAACGACGGCCAGACCGACACCGCGCGCCTCGGCGGCGCACCCGCGGGCCTCATCGGACCGGGCTGGCGACAGGCCGAGTGGCTCGCCGCGCGCTTCGCCGCCGATGTGACGGGCACCGAGCACTCCGACGCACCGCCCGCTGAGCGCGCGAGCGTCGTGATGCTGAAGGGCGAAGGCATCGACGCGGTCTCGGCCGGCGCCATCTCGGCCGAGCCGTGGGACCCGCGCATCGGCGACGTCGAACCCCCGAACGTCGCCCTGTGGGCCGACCCCGAGCACGGCCGGTACGTGAAGATGGTCACGCGCGACGGCGTGCTCGAGGGCTTCGTGAGCGTCGGGATGCCGCGGGCTTCCGCCGAACTGACGATGCTGTTCGAGCGCGGCGGCGAACTGCCGTCCGATCGCTCCCTCCTCCTCCGTCTCGATGCACCCGACGAGCCCGTCGCGAGCGGCACGCCGGCCGGTCCCGAAGCCATCATCTGCACGTGCAACGCGGTCACGGCGGGAACGATCAGCGACGCGTGGCACGCCGGGAACACGACGGTCGCGTGCATCGGCAAGGCGACGCGCGCGGGAACGGGATGCGGCGGCTGCAAGGATCGGATCGAACGCATCATCGCCGACCGCGAAGCGACACTCGGCACTCCCCCGGCGCTGGAGGTCACCGCATGACCGAGACGGCGACGCACTGCCCGTACTGCGCCTTCCAGTGCGCGATGACCCTCTCGCCGGCGCCCGCGGGTTCGCCCGAGCCGCTCACCGTCGACGGTCGCGACTTCCCCACCAACCGCGGCGGTCTCTGCAAGAAGGGCTGGACGTCCGGCGCCCTCCTCGGTGAGACCGATCGCCTCACGGCTCCGCTCTTCCGCACCGCCGACGGCGGCTTCGAGGAGGTCGAGTGGGATGTCGCACTCGATCGCATCGCGGAAGCCGTGCGTCAGAGCCGTGAGGAGCACGGACCGGACTCGGTCGGCATCTTCGGCGGCGGCGGCCTCACCAACGAGAAGGCGTACCAGCTCGGCAAGTTCGCCCGACTGGCGCTCGGAACGTCGCGCATCGACTACAACGGGCGTTTCTGCATGTCGTCGGCGGCTGCCGCGGCCAATCGGTCGTTCGGCGTCGATCGTGGCCTGCCGTTCCCCGTCGAGGACCTCGACGCCGCGACGACGGTCCTGATCCTCGGCTCGAACATGGCCGACACGATGCCGCCCTTCCTCTCGCACCTGCAGGGTGCGCGCGCGGCGGGAGGCCTCATCGTCGTCGACCCTCGTCGAAGCTCGACGGCACGCCTCACCGACGACGGTGCCGGACTCCATCTGCAGCCGGCCCCCGGCACCGACCTCGAACTCCTCCTCGGCCTCCTGCACATCGTCATCGCCGAACGACTCGTCGACGAGACGTTCATCGCCGAACGCACGACGGGCTACGCGGCCCTCCGCCGCAGCGTCGCCGCGTGGTGGCCCGAGCGCGTGCAGTCGGTGACCGGTGTGCCGACCGACCTGCTCCGACGGGTCGCGCGACGGCTCGCGAGCCGGGGCGGCACCTACATCCTCACGGGGCGCGGTGTCGAGCAGCACGTCAACGGCACCGACACCGCGACCGCGGCCATCAACCTCGCGCTCGTGCTCGGGCTGCCGGGATCGACCGACTCGGGCTACGGCACGATGACCGGACAGGGCAACGGACAGGGCGGTCGCGAGCACGGCCAGAAGTGCGACCAGCTGCCGGGATACCGGAAGATCGTCGATCCGGCAGCGCGTGAACACGTCGCCCGCGTGTGGGGCGTCGATCCCGCGATCATCCCCGGGCCCGGTCTCCCCGCCGTCGAGATGCTCGCCTCACTGGGCCGCGAGGGCGGGGTGCGCACGCTCTTCGTGCACGGCGCGAACGTCGTCATCTCGGCCCCGAACGCTGGCGAGGTGCGTGACGCGCTCACGCGTCTCGACCTCCTCGTCGTCTCCGACTTCTTCCTGTCGGAGACCGCGCGCTACGCCGACATCGTGCTCCCCGTGCTGCAGTGGGCCGAGGAGGAGGGCACGATGACGAACCTCGAGGGCCGCGTCGTCCGTCGTCGGAAAGCGATCGACCCGCCCGCCGGTGCGCGCAGCGAACTCTGGATCCTGGCGGAACTCGCGCGACGCCTCGAGGCGCCCGGACGATACGACCTCGACCCCGCGCTCGTCTTCGACGAGCTCGCCCGCGCCTCGGAGGGCGGCATCGCCGACTACTCGGGTCTCAGCCACGAACTGCTCGACACCGAGGTGGCCGCGTACTGGCCGTTCCCCGTCGGGAGCACCGGCACTCCACGCCTCTTCCTCGACCGCTTCGGTCACGCCGACGGCCGCGCGCGCCTCGTGCCCGTTCGCGCCACCGCGCACCCCGAGCGCCCGACGGAACCGGGACAGCTCACCCTCATCACGGGTCGACTGCTCGAGCACTACCAGTCCGGTTCGCAGACCCGTCGCGTCGCCGAACTCGCCGACTCTCAGCCCGAACTGCGCGCCGAGATCCACCCGACGACGGCTCGCGACCGCGGTCTCGCCGACGGCGAACTCATCACCGTCGAGAACCACCGGGGAACCGTCGTCGCGCGGGTGACGACCTCGACCGGCATCCGGCCCGAGACGATCTTCCTGCCGTTCCACTTCGCGGACGACGCGAGCGCCAACCTGCTCACGAGCGATGCGACCGACCCGATCTCGGCCATGCCCGAGTTCAAGACGGCGATCGTCACCGTGCACGCGATCGGTGCCGTCGCGCCCCTCGAGACCGTGGGCGCTTCGGTCTGACGCGGTGTGAACCGCTCGCGCGGATCAGGCCTCGCCGGAGAGCTGTGCCTCTTCGTCGGCGCGGATCGCCGAATCGATGAGCGGGTCGAGCGCGCCGTTCATGACCTGGTCGAGGTTGTAGGCCTTGTACCCGGTGCGGTGATCGGCGATGCGGTTCTCGGGGAAGTTGTACGTGCGGATGCGCTCGGAGCGGTCCATCGTGCGGATCTGCGACTTGCGGGCATCGGACGCCGCCGCCGCGATCTCCTCCTGCTGACGCGCGAGGATGCGGGCACGCAGGACGCGCATGCCGGCCTCACGGTTCTGCAGCTGCGACTTCTCGTTCTGCATCGAGACGACGATCCCCGTCGGAAGGTGCGTGATGCGCACCGCCGAGTCGGTCGTGTTGACCGACTGACCGCCGGGGCCGCTCGAGCGGTACACGTCGATCTTGAGGTCGTTCTGGTTGATCTCGACCTCTTCGGGCTCGTCCACCTCGGGGAAGACGAGCACGCCCGTCGTCGACGTGTGGATGCGGCCCTGCGTCTCGGTCACGGGTACGCGCTGCACGCGGTGCACGCCGCCCTCGTACTTGAGGTGCGCCCAGACGCCCTGCGAGGGGTCGGTCGCGTTCGACTTGATCGCGACCTGCACGTCCTTGTAGCCGCCGAGGTCGGACTCGTTGCGCTCGAGGAGCTCCGTCTTCCAGCCCTTGGATGTCGCGTACTGGATGTACATGCGCAGGAGGTCGGCTGCGAAGAGCGCGCTCTCGGCGCCGCCCTCGCCGCCCTTGATCTCCATGATCACGTCGCGACCGTCATCCGGATCGCGCGGGATGAGGAGGCGTCGAAGCTTCTCCTGAGCCGTTGCGAGCGATTCCTCGAGCACGGGAACCTCGGCCGCGAAGGACTCGTCCTCCTTGGCGAACTCGCGAGCGGCGACGAGATCGTCGCCCGCCTGCTGCCACGTCGAGTAGGCCGAGACGATCCGGCTCAACTCGGCGTAGCGCCGGTTGACCTTCTTCGCTCGGGCCGCGTCGGCGTGCAGCGCGGGGTCGCCGAGCTCGTCCTGGAGCTGGATGTGCTCCTCGATCAGGGCGTTGACGGTCTCGAACACGGGATCAGCGGTGGTCGTTCTCGTGGCCGTGCGTGTGCGCGGCCCCGTTGCCGGTGGCACCCGGCATCGACTTCTGGACGACCATGAGGAACTCGACGTTCGACTGCGTCTCCTTGAGACGGCCGAGGACGGCCTCGAGCGCCTGCTGCGGGTCGAGGCCCGCGAGCGCACGACGCAGCTTCCACGTGATCTTCACCTCGTCGGACGACATGAGCATCTCTTCGCGACGGGTGGACGACGCGTTGACGTCGACCGCCGGGAAGATGCGCTTGTCGGCGAGCTGACGCGAGAGGCGGAGTTCGGAGTTACCCGTGCCCTTGAACTCTTCGAAGATGACCTCGTCCATCTTGGAGCCGGTCTCGACGAGAGCCGTCGCGAGGATCGTGAGCGATCCGCCGTTCTCGATGTTGCGTGCCGCACCGAAGAAACGCTTGGGCGGGTAGAGCGCCGAGGCGTCGACACCACCCGAGAGGATGCGGCCCGAAGCGGGAGCGGCCAGGTTGTACGCGCGGCCGAGGCGGGTGATCGAGTCGAGGAGCACGACGACGTCGTGACCGAGCTCGACGAGACGCTTCGCACGCTCGATGGCGAGCTCGGCGACCGTCGTGTGGTCTTCGGCCGGTCGGTCGAACGTCGAGGCGATGACCTCGCCCTTGACCGTGCGCTGCATGTCGGTGACCTCTTCGGGGCGCTCGTCGACGAGCACGACCATGAGGTGGACCTCGGGGTTGTTGATCGAGATCGCGTTGGCGATCTGCTGCAGCACGATCGTCTTGCCGGCCTTCGGCGGAGCGACGATGAGGCCGCGCTGGCCCTTGCCGATCGGAGCGACGAGGTCGATGATGCGCTGCGTGAGCTTGGTGGGCTCGGTCTCGAGGCGCAGGCGATCCTGCGGGTAGAGCGGCGTGAGCTTCTGGAACTCGACGCGAGCGGCGGCCTCGTCGACCGTCTGACCGTTGACCGAGTCGACCTTGACGATCGCGTTGTACTTCTGACGGCTGTTGCCGTCGCCCTCGCGCGTCTGCTTGATCGCACCGACGACCGCGTCACCCTTGCGCAGGTTGTACTTCTTGACCTGGCCGAGCGAGACGTAGACATCGCTCGGGCCCGGCAGGTAGCCGGTCGTGCGCACGAAGGCGTAGTTGTCGAGGACGTCGAGGATGCCCGCGATGGGGATCAGCACGTCGTCGTCGAGGATCTCGGGCTCGACCTCGTCGCTGCCCGGACCCCGACGCTTGCGGTCGCGGTACCGGTTGCGGCGGCCGCCCTGCTCGTCGTCGCGGTTCTGCTGCTCGGCGGGACCGCGGTTCTGGTCGGCGTTCTGCGCGTTGCGCGCACCCTGCTGGTTGCGGTTCTCACCCTGCTGAGCGTTGCGATCGCCCTGCTGGCGGTCGTTCTGCTGCGCGTTGCGCTCGCCCTGCTGGCGGTCGTTCTGCTGGTTGTTGTTGCGGTCGCCCTTGGCCTTCGCCGCCTGACCGCCCGCGTTCTGGGCGTTCTGGTTCTGGCCGTCGCCCTTGGCGCCCTGCTGGTTGTCGGAGTCCTGACGGTTCTCGCCGCCACGGCGACCGCGGCCACGACGGCCCTGGCGCTCACCGGCGGGGTTCTCGTTCGCCGTCGCGGCGTCGTCGCCGTCGGTCGATGCCTCGGCGCGAGCGGTGTTCTTGCCGGAGTCGTTCTTCTGACCCTCGGTCTTCGAGTGCTCGACACGGGCACGCTCGTCGAGCGCGGGGAGCAGGCTGTCGAGGCCCGAGCCGGCCGTCACGTTGACGTGCGAGCCGGCGGACGTCGTCGATGCACGGCGCGAACGGCGCGAGCGCGAGCCCGCTGCGGGCTCCGTCTCGGCGGGGGCGTCCTGTGCGGGGAGCGGCAGCTCGACCGGGGTCGACTCTGCAGCGGTCTCGGCCGGAGTCTCGGGAGCGGCGTCGGCGGCGGGAGCGGCCTCGGCCGGAGCCTCGACCTCAGCCTCGGGGGCAGCCGGAGCCGCCTCAGAAGCGTCGCCCTGCGTCGCGGTGATCGCGGCGACGAGGTCGCCCTTGCGGAGCTTGCCGGCTCCGGAGATGCCGAGTCGCGAGGCGAGCGCCTGGAGCTCGGCGACCTTGAGGCTGCCGAGGCGGGAGACGTCGATCGCGCTGTCGACGGGAAGTTCGGTGTTCGTCACGGGGTATGGTTCCTTTCCCCTGGGCGTCGGCGGTGCCGGCCAGGAGAGCTGGTCGCGAACGAGCGCTGTGCAGAAAGCACGACTGCGCACGCGAGCGAGAGCAAGAGTTGCTGGGAATCGCACGATATGGCGGATTCGCGAGTGCCGCGGGTTCCACCGGGTGCGCTCCGAGCATAACACCTGGCGCAGCCCTCCCGAGCCGCATGCCGCACAGCGCGTCGCTGTCCGACACCCGTCGCACACTCGCCCGGTTCCTGCCCCGGATGCCGCGGGCGGACCGATCACGGATGCTGCAGATTCCGCCGACACGCCGCCCGCGTCATCCGCCACGCCGCCACGACCGCGAATCGGCAGCATCCGTGGTCGGAACATCACCACTCCGATGACGGATAAGGAGAAATCACGCGCCACGCCGATGTAGTGACCCCGACACACCGTCATCCACCCACGATCTCCTTATCCGCCGCATTGGGGCGGACGGGAAACGCAATGAGGTCAACGCGGCGCATAGACCGGGCGCACGACGGATGCCGCAGGCAGGGCGATCACGGATGCTGCAGAATCCCGGGACACGCCGCCCGTGTCATCCGCCACGCCTACTCGACCGCCGAACCGCAGCATCCGCGCACGGGAGTGGCGGCAGTAATGGGGCGGAACGATGAGGGCGGAGCGATGTGGGCAGGGCGGGTGGAGCGATATGAGCGGGGAGATACCGAAGCGTCGGCTCGGGAACGGCGACGGCCGCGTCATCCCTCGTGAAAGGAGAGGATGACGCGGCCGGAAGCTGCGCGGATCAGACGGCGGTGCCGGTGGCTCCGAGGAAGTCGACGGCGAGCGGAAGCGCCTGCCACGGCTCGGTCGCCTGCTCGGCGACGAGGTCGGCGGCGACGAGTCGTTCGCTCGGGTCTCCGCAGAGCACGAGGATCGACGGGCCGGCGCCCGACACGACGGCGGGGTGACCGGCGGCGCGGAGCAGCTGGATGAGCCGGTCGGTCTCGGGCATCGCCGCGGCGCGGTAGTTCTGGTGCAGCTTGTCCTCCGTCGCGGCGAGCAGGAGCTCGGGGCTCTGCGTGAGAGCAGCGATGAGCAGCGCCGAGCGCGAGACGTTGAAGACGGCATCCTCGTGGGGAACCGACTCGGGCTGCAGGCTCCGGGCGAGCGCCGTCGACATGACGTGCTCGGGAACGAGCACGAGCGGCGAGACGCCGCGGTGCACGAGGAGCTTCTTGTGCTGCGGACCCGTCGGCGTGGTCCACGCGATCGTGAGTCCGCCGAAGAGCGCGGGCGCCACGTTGTCGGGGTGCCCCTCGAGGTCGGTCGCGAGCGCGAGTAGTTGGTCGGCGTCGAACAGGGCGATGCCCTCGAGCAGGCCGCGCGCCGCGACGATGCCGGCGACGATCGCAGCGCCCGACGATCCGAGGCCGCGGCCGTGCGGGATCGTGTTGTGCGCGACGAGACGCACGGCGGGCATCGCGATGCCGACGTGGTCGAACGTGTGCTTCATGGCACGGATGACGAGGTGCGAGTCATCGAGCGGGACTTCGCCTTCGCCCACACCGTGGACCTCGATCGAGAGCACTCCGTCGGCGGGAACCGAGATCTCGAGGTCGTCGTAGACCGCGAGCGCGAGGCCGAGGGTGTCGAAGCCGGGGCCGAGGTTCGCCGTCGTCGCGGGAACCTTGACCGTGACACTGCGGCCGACGAGCCGTTCGTCGACGGCGCTCATGCGGAGAGTCCCAGCACGCTCGCGACGGCAGCCGTGTCGACGGGGACGATGGTCGGCTCGACGTCGGAACCGTCGGCCGTGCGGAGCGCCCACTGCGGGTCCTTCAGGCCGTGGCCCGTGACCGTGAGGACGACGCGTGAACCGGCAGGGATGACTCCCGCGTCGGCGCGCTCGAGGAGGCCGGCCACGCTGATCGCGCTCGCGGGCTCGACGAAGATGCCGACCTCGGAGGACAGGATGCGGTGCGCCTCGAGGATCGCGGAGTCTTCGATCGCGCCGAAGTAGCCGTCGCTGTCGTCGCGCGCGGTGAGGGCGAGCTCCCACGACGCGGGGTTGCCGATGCGGATGGCGCTCGCGATGGTGTCAGGGGCCTTCACGGGGTGGCCGAGCACGAGGGGTGCGGAGCCGGCGGCCTGGAAGCCGAACATGCGGGGCAGTCGCGTCGTCGCGCCGCGCTCGAGCTCTTCGCGGTAGCCGCGGTGGTGAGCCGTGTAGTTGCCCGCGTTGCCGACGGGCACGAAGTGGAAGTCGGGCGCGTCCTGCAGGACCTCGACGATCTCGAACGCCGCCGTCTTCTGACCCTCGATGCGGTCGGGGTTGACCGAGTTGACGAGGTGCACCGGGTAGTTCGCGGCGAGGTCGCGCGCGATGTCGAGACAGTCGTCGAACGTGCCCTGCACCTGGATGAGCTCGCCCTTGTGCGCGATCGCCTGGCTGAGCTTGCCCATAGCGATCTTGCCCTCGGGCACGAGCACCGCCGCGGTGATGCCGGCGTGCGTCGCGTAGGCCGCGGCCGACGCCGACGTGTTGCCGGTCGATGCGCAGATGACGGCCTTCGCGCCGTGCTCGACGGCCTTCGAGATCGCCATCGTCATGCCGCGGTCCTTGAAGGAACCGGTCGGGTTCATGCCCTCGAACTTGACCCAGACGTCGGCTCCCGTGCGGTGCGACAGCGCTGCGGCGGGGATGAGCGGCGTTCCGCCCTCGCCGAGCGTGATGATGGGCGTCGCGTCGGTGACGTCGAGTCGGTGGGCGTACTCGCGGAGCACTCCGCGCCACTGGCGGCTGGGGATCCCGCGATCCCCCTCGGTTGCCGCGGGGTAGTTCGAGCTGGGCACTATGCTCCTTCGACTCTCAGGACGGATGCGATCTGGGACACCACGGGGCTCGCTTCGAGAGCGGTGACGGTCTCGGCGAGGGCGGACTCACGCGCGTGGTGGGTTCCGATGACCAGGGTAGCCGTGCCGGCGGCGCTCACCGACTGCTCGAGCTGCTCGACGGAGACCTCGTGGTCGGCGAAGATGCGGGCGACGGTCGCGAGCACGCCGGGCTCGTCGGTGACCTCGATGGTCACGGCGTAGCGCGTGATGACCTTGCCGATCTCGAGCACGGGCAGCGAGGCGTGCGTCGACTCGGCGAGACCCGGGCCGCCGACGACGTGGCGACGGGCGACGGCCACGAGGTCGCCGAGCACGGCCGAGGCCGTCTCGACACCTCCGGCACCGGCGCCGTAGAACATGAGGCTTCCCGCGGCCTCGGCCTCGACGAAGACGGCGTTGTTCGCGCCGTGGACGGCGGCGAGCGGGTGACGGCGGTCGACGAGCGCGGGATAGACGCGAGCGGACACGCCCTCCTCCCCCGTGTCGGGATCGGTGAGACGCTCGCAGATCGCGAGGAGCTTGACGACGTAGCCGGCCTTCCGCGCCGACTCGATCTGCGCGGCGGTGACCGACGTGATGCCCTCGCGGTGCACCGACTCGATCGGGACCGTCGTGTGGAACGCGAGGCTCGCGAGGATCGCGGCCTTCTGCGCGGCGTCGTAGCCGCCGATGTCGGCGGTCGGGTCGGCCTCGGCGTAGCCGAGCTCGGTCGCGACGGCGAGGGCGTCGTCGAGGTCGGCGCCCGACGTGTCCATGCGGTCGAGGATGAAGTTCGTCGTTCCGTTGACGATGCCGAGGATGCGCTTCACGCGGTCGCCGGCGAGCGACTCGCGGAGCGGCCGGATGATCGGGATGGCACCGGCGACGGCGGCCTCGTAGGAGAGCTGCGCGCCGACCTGCTCGGCCGCCTCGAAGAGTTCGGGACCGTGGGTCGCGAGGAGGGCTTTGTTCGCGGTGACGACGTCGGCGCCCGAGCGGAGTGCCTGCAGCACGAGCGTGCGCGCGGGCTCGAGCCCGCCGATGAGCTCGACGACGACGTCCGCGCCGAGGATGAGCGTCTCGGCGTCGGTCGTGTAGAGCTCACGCGGCAGCTCGACGTCGCGCTTCGCGTCGACGTCGCGCACGGCGATGCCGACGAGCTCGAGTTCGGCGCCCACGCGCTGCGCGAGCTCAGGGCCGTGCTCGATGAGGAGGCGTGCGACCTGAGAGCCGACGGATCCTCCGCCGAGCAGGGCGACTCGAAGTGAACGGTAGGCGATCATGCGCGGGCTCCTTCATCGGTGCGGGCGACCCCGGTGTCACGGGCCACGAGGTCGTCGGGGGTCTCGCGACGGACGAGCACTCGGGCTTCTCCGTCGCGAACCGCGACGACCGCCGGGCGCTCGAGGTAGTTGTAGTTGCTGGCGAGCGAGTAGCAGTAGGCGCCCGTCGCGGCGACGGCGAGCAGATCACCCCGGCGGATGTCGGAGGGAAGGTAGTCGGCCTCGACGACGATGTCTCCGGCTTCGCAGTGCTTTCCGACGACGCGGGAGAGCGCGGGAGCCGCACCCGAGACGCGCGAGGCGATGCGTGCGGCGTAGTCGGCCTCGTAGAGCGCGCGACGCGCGTTGTCGCTCATGCCGCCGTCGACGCTCACGTAGAGCCGCTCGCCCCCCTCGACGGGAACGGGCTTCACGGTGCCGACCTCGTAGAGCGTGACGCCCGCGGGCCCCACGATCCAGCGCCCGGGCTCGATCGCGATGCGGGGCACGGGGATGCCGCGAGCAGAGCACTCCGCTTCGACGGCCGAGGCCATGCCGCGAGCGATGTCGTCGATGTCGGCGGGGGTGTCGGCCGTCGTGTAGGCGATGCCGAAGCCACCGCCGAGGTTCAGCTCGGGGACGTCGCCGTCGGCGAGGAGCTCGGCGTGCACCGTGATGAGACGGTGCGCCGACTCGGCGAAGCCCGCGGCGTCGAAGATCTGCGACCCGATGTGGCAGTGCAGACCGAGGAAGCGGAGCGACGGCTGCGCGCGGATCGCGGCGACGAGCGCGACGGCGGATTCGAGGGGCACGCCGAACTTCTGGTCTTCGTGCGCCGTCGCGAGGAAGGCGTGGGTGTGGGCGTGCACACCGCTGTTGACGCGCAGGCGCACGTTCTGGCGGCGGCCGGCCGCGGTCGCGAAGGCGGCGACGCGTTCGATCTCGTCGGGGCTGTCGATGACGATCGTGCCGACGCCCACCTCGGTGGCGCGACGCAGTTCGGCGTCGGACTTGTTGTTGCCGTGGAAGCCGAGGATCGCGGGATCGGCCCCGGCGGCGAGGGCGACCGCGAGTTCTCCGCCCGAGCACACGTCGACGTGCAGGCCCGCCTCGATGACCCAGCGCACGACGTCGGTCGAGAGGAACGCCTTGCCCGCGTAATACACCGACACATTCGCGCCGATGCGACCGAACGCCTCGTCGAAGACCCGACGGATCCGCGACGCTCGATCGCGCACGACGTCTTCGTCGACGACGTAGAGCGGCGTGCCGAATCGACGCGCGAGATCGGCCGCGGGGACGCCGGCGAGCGTCATCCCCCCGGCTTCATCGCGGCCGGCGCCGGCCGGCCAGATGCGGGCGTCGAGGGCGTCGGCATCGACCGGGACGTCAAGCCACACGGGGGCGGAAGGAGCGGTGGCCACGGTGGAAACCTCACAGAGAAGACGAAAGTGGGGGTCGCACTGCGCGGCGAGCGAACCCGGATTGGTTCCTGAAGCCAGTCAGCAGAAGGGCCGCGTCGAACGCGAGCACCGCTCGCGAGTCTATCGATCGGCCCGAGCCGCCGCCGAATCGAGGTCGACGCTCAGCCGCAGGAGCCGGTGTTCTGCAGCGACTCGGCGTCGAGCACGAGCGTCGTCGACTCGAACGTCACGCGTGCGTCGGTCGGCGTCACGGTGATGTCGCTCACCTCGAGGCCCTCGGGCAGGTAGCTCGCGACGCACACGGGGATCGGCTGCTGCGAGATCTGCTGGACGACGCCGCTCAGGTCGACCGAGTTGCCGCCCGAGCCGATCTCGACGTTCGTCGGTGTGACGAGAACCTGATCTCCGTCGGCGACGGCCTCGGCGGTGACCGAGTAGTCGAGGGAGAGACCGAAGATCGCGATCGACCCGGCGTAGGAGACCGTGCCGTCACCGAGGACGAGGCCACCCGCTCCCGCCGGCAGCGGGATGAGGTCTGCCGCGGCATCGGCGGCGATCGTGACGGTGCCCTCGACACGATCGACGGGGCGCGAGGCGAAGTCGATCGGCACTCCCGCACCGTGGATGTCGACGGCGAGCGGAACACCGTTCGCCGTGAGGTCGTCGGAGCGGAGCGTCACGTCGTCGAGAGATCCCGTCACGAGCTGAGCGAGCACCGAGAAGCCGCCGATCGACGCGTCGACCGTGCCCTCGACGTTCTCGGGCAGGTTTTGTTCGATCTGATCGGCGACGGTGCCCTCGATGACGCCGCGGGTGATCGCGTCCGCGACGAAGAAGATGCCGACGAGGACGGCGACGGAAACGAGGACGGCGACGACGGCCTTCATGCCCGCCTCACATCCGCTCAGGCGCCGAGACGCCGAGCAGTCCGAGCGCGTTCCGCAGCACCTGTCCGGTGGCGTCGTTCAGCCAGAGTCGCGTGTGGTGGACCGCACCGATCGACTCGTCGCCGAACGGCAGCACCCGACGGTTGTCGTACCAGCGGTGGTAGAGCCCGGCGAGTTCCTCGGCGTAGCGCGCGATGCGGTGCGGCTCGCGGAGGCCGGCGGCCTGGGCGACGATGCGTGGGAACTCCTGCAGAGCGCCGAGCAGGGCCGACTCGGTCTCGTGGTCGAGGAGCGCCGGCTCGAAGACGCTGCGATCGAGACCGACGGATGCCGCATTGCGAGCGACCGCGCACGTCCGGGCGTGCGCGTACTGCACGTAGAAGACGGGGTTGTCGTTCGTGCGCTTCGTGAGGATCTCGGGGTCGAGGGTGAGCGGCGAGTCGGCCGGGTAGCGTGCGAGCGAGTAGCGCAGGGCGTCGGTGCCGAGCCATTCGCGCAGGTCGTCGAGCTCGATGATGTTGCCGGCGCGCTTCGAGAGCTTCGCGCCGTTGATCGACACGAGCTGCCCGATGAGCACCTCGATGTCGCGCTCGGGGTCGTCGCCCGCCGCTCCCGCGAGGGCCTTGAGGCGGTGCACGTAGCCGTGGTGGTCGGCGCCGAGCAGGTAGATCTTGTGCGGGAAGCCCCGGTCGCCCTTGTCGAGGTAGTACGCCGCATCGGCGGCGAAGTACGTGTAGACGCCGTTGCCGCGACGGATGACGCGGTCCTTGTCATCCCCGAAGTCGGTCGTGCGCACCCAGATGGCGTCATCGTCGTCGTAGACGTGACCCTGCAGGCGCAGGCGATCGACGGCGAGGTCGACCGAGCTGCGGCCGTCGGGCCCGGGGGCGTGCAGCGTGCGTTCGCTGAACCACTCGTCGAATTCGACGTTGAAGAGGGAGAGCGAGTTCTGGATCTCGGCGAGCTGCGTCGCGTACGCGATCTCGCGGGCGACGTCGACCGCGGCCTCGTCGTCGAGGTCGAGGAGGTTCGGCTCGCGCTCGAGAACGACGCGCGCGAGGTCGCCGATGTACGCACCGACGTAGCCGCCCTCGGGGGTCGGCTCACCCTTCGCCGCGGCGATGACCGATCGGCCGAAGGTGTCCATCTGGTTGCCGGCGTCGTTGATGTAGAACTCGGTCGACACCTGGGCGCCCGCGGCACGCAGCACACGGGCGAGCGCGTCGCCGAGCGCCGCCCAGCGGGTGTGGCCGAGGTGCAGCGGGCCGGTCGGGTTCGCCGAGACGTACTCGAGGTTCACGACGAGGCCGGCGAGGGCGTCGCCCGTGCCGTACGACTCACCCGCGTCGACGATCGTCTGCGCGAGCACACCGGCGGCACCCGCTTCGAGGCGGATGTTGAGGAAGCCCGGGCCCGCGACGTCCACGTTCGCGATGCCGTCGACGGCGGCGAGACCCTCGGCGAGCTCGGCGGCGATGTCTCGCGGCGACGCTCCGAGCGGCTTGGCGAGGCGCAGGGCGATGTTCGACGCCCAGTCGCCGTGGTCGCGGTTCTTCGGACGCTCGAACGTGATCTCGCCGACGGTGAGGCCACCATCGCCCGTCGCACCGCCTCGACGCTCGATGAGAGCGTCGACGAGGCCGGACAGTACACGCGAGAGGTCGTCGGGAGTCACTCGGGAATCCTACCGGGCGACGTTGATAGGGTCGTGCGCATGTCCGGCACATCACCTCGTTCCCCTCGTCTCCTCGGCCGATCGGCGAGCGTCATACTCGCGAGCGCCGGACTCGTGCTGCTCGCCGCGTGCTCCTCCCCCGAGCCGCAGGCCACCCCGTCGCCCACCGCGAGCCCGTCGGCGACCGCCGAGCCGACGACGGAGCCGACCGCGACGAACGAGCCGACCGCGACCCCCGACGCCTTCAGCGCCGACTGCACGCAGTTGCTCTCGAACGACGACGTCTACGCCTACAACCCGAACGTCGGTGCGGCCCCCGACTTCGAGCCGACCACGGCCGCTGCCCTCGCCGTCGTCGAGTCGGGCGGCGTCGCGTGCGGCCTCCTCAACCAGTCGAGCGGTGCGACCGTCGAGTTCGCCGTCGCGAAGCCGGGCGAAGCGGTGCTGTCGCAGCGGAACGACGAAGCCGCCGTCAACTCGACCTGGGTTCCGACGTACGGCACCCCTCCCGATGTCGACGGCTACTTCTCGGCGACGGGCGGACACGGAGAGGCGCAGGCCTTCACCGGGCCGTTCTGGATCGTCGTCGACTCGACCGAGTTCCTCGAGCCCGGCGATGCGGCCTCGCTCGTCGAGGCGATCCGGGCGAACATCGCGAGCCTCTAGAAGTGCTAATCTCAGTAGTTGTGCGCCTCCGTAGCTCAGGGGATAGAGCGCCGGTTTCCGGTACCGTAGGTCGGGGGTTCAAATCCCTCCGGGGGCACTTTTCACGCGTGTGATCGATTCGTCGATCCCGGGTGACGAAAGGGGACCGAGTGGCACGTCGGTCCGCTCGCGGAACGCCGCAATGGCTCGGCGCGGTCAATGACCGCGCCACTCTCGAGGCCCTCCTCGATTTCGGCTCCCTGACGCGCAATCGCATCTGCGAGATCGTCGACGTGTCGAAGCCGACGGCGACCGTCATCGTCGGGCGTCTGCTCGACGAGCAGCTCATCCGCGAAGAGGGACGGGCCTCCGGGTCATCCGGCCCGAGCGCGGTCGTCTACGGACCCCGCCTCGACCGAGCACTCGGGCTCGCCATCGATCTCGATCACCGTGAGCTCCGCGCCTCGATCGTCGATGCCGTGGGTTCGGCGCTCTCGTACGTCGAGATCGAGAGATCGGATGCCGCGGGCGGGCGCTCCGCCGCGGCGGAGGTCACTGCAGCGCTCACGCAGGCCGTCGCGGCCGCCGGGTGCAGCCCTGAGGCGGTGACGACGGCATGCGTCGGAATCCCCGGCTATCTCGAACCGGGCGCCCAGGGCCGTCTCCGTGCCGACGCGCTGCCCGAATGGCCGACGACCGGCCTCCGCGCCGAACTCGAAGACGCACTCGGCATGCCGGTCTCGGTCGAGAACGACGTCGACCTCGCGGCCCTCGCCGAACGCGGCCACGGGCAGAGCCCCGTCGACGACGACGTCGTGTACCTCTGGCTCGGCAACGGCGTCGGCATGTCCTTCGACGTCGACGGCTCCGCTCACCGCGGCGCCTCGCACGGCGCGGGTGAGATCGGCTTCGTCGAGCTCTCGGTGAGCGCCGCCCGTCTCGCGCCGGGTGCGCAGACGGTTCAGGATCTCGTCGGCGGCATCGGTGTCATGCGTCTCGCCCGCGAGTCGGGCCTCGACAGCGCCGACTACACGGCGGCGATCGAATCACTCATCGCCTCCGGACGGTTCGCCGAGGTCGCCGACGACTTCGCCGAGCGCATCGCTCGGGTGCTTCTGCCCGTGCTCGCCGTGGTCGATCCGCACCTCGTCGTGATCGGCGGCCCGACCGCGCAGCTCGGCGGTCGACGCCTCGCCGACGACGTCGCCCGCATCGTGGCGCAGGAGAGCCGGTGGGCGCCCCACGTCGTCACGAGCACACTCCCCCGACCCGTTCACGACGGCGCGCGGATGTTCGCGGCGCAGCGTGTGCGGGAAGCACTCCTCGACTCCGTCGCACACCTCGCCGGCGAGCCGACGCCGCCGTAGACGATGATTCGCCCCCACCCTAGACTCGGCAGCAGCACCCGGAAGGAGCACCCGCAGCGATGCGCGTGAGACGAGCGATCCTGGGCCTTGCGGCCGCCCTCCTCCTGGTGGGGGTCTCCACCCCGGCCTGGGCGCAATCCCCCGTCGAGTTCACCGATTCGCCGATCATCGACACCGTCGGCGCCCTCGACGGCGACAGTCGACCGGCTGAGGCCATGGCCGAACTCGTCGACGACACGGGGCGACAGCTCTTCGTCGCGTTCGTGGACACGTTCGACAGCCCGACATCCGCGCAGGAATGGGCCGACACGACGGCGGTCGCGAACGGCATGGGCGACGAGGACTACCTACTCGCCGTCGCCGTCGACTCCCGCAACTACTACTTCTCGGTCGCGGGCACCTCATCGGTGTCCGACTCCGACATCCAGCGCATCAACCGAGACTTCATCGAGCCGGCGCTCCGCGACAGCGACTGGGCGGGTGCCGTGCTCGGCGCCGTCGACGGACTCGGCGGCCCGTCATCCACCGGGCCGGACTTCGGCTGGGTGTGGGTGCTCGTCGCCCTCGCGGTCATCGCACTCGTCGTGATCATCGTCATCGCCGTCTCACGCCGCCGTCGACGGGCGAGCGCCGAGGCGTCGCTCGCCGAACTCCGTCGCGAGGCCGGGAGCGCGCTGGTGCAGGCCGACGACGCGATCCGCACGAGCGAGGAGGAGCTCGGCTTCGCGCTCGCCTCATACGGGGAGGAGTCCGTCCGACCGTTCCGGGAGGCGCTCACGACCGCCCGTGCACGGATCGGCGAGGCCTTCGCTCTCCAGCAGAAGCTCGACGACGCCGAACCCGACACCGACGAGCAGCGTCGCGCCTGGTACGCGCAGATCATCGAGCTCGCCGATCGGGCCGACGACGCTCTCGACGCGCAGACCGCGGCCTTCGACGCGCTCCGCGCACTCGAACAGAACGCTCCCGCCGAGATCGAACGCGTGCACGCCGCGGTCGAGGTGGCTCGTGCCCGACGTCCCGAGGCCGCGGCGGCACTCACGACGCTCGCTGCGACGTACGCGCAGTCAGCGCTCGACGACCTGCTCGATGCTCCCGCCGAGATCGACGCCGACCTCGAGGTCGCGGACACCGCGATCGAACGCGCGCGCACCGAGGTCGCCGCGGGCAACACGGGTGGCGCCGCCGTCGGCATCCGTCTCGCCGAAGAGGCCGTGACGCGCGCGGCGGCGGAGGCCGATGGCGTCGCAGCGCTCTCGCAGCGCCTCGCCGAGGCCGACGCGGCCGTCGACGCGGGAATCGCCGACCTCGAGAACGACCTCGTCATCTCGGCGGGGCTCCCCGCCGACCCCGAACTCGCCGCGGTCGTCGGCGAGACGCAGCGGGCCATCGCCGAGCTCCGCGCCGGTCGCGCTGCGACGCCTCGGGATCCGCTCGCCCTCGCGTCGACGCTCGGAGTCGCGAACGCACGCATCGACGCCGTCATCCGGCGCATCTCCGACGCCCAGGCCGCGGCCGAGCGGTCGCGCGCGATGCTCGGTCGCAGTCTCTCGAACGCGCAGGCGCGTATCGCGGCGGCGGAGGAGTTCATCGTCGCCCGACGGAACTCGGTCGGCGTCGAAGCACGCACTCGCCTCGCGTCGGCCGGTGCGCTCCTCGTCGAGGCACGCGGCATGGCCGATCCGACGGCGGCGAACGACGCGGCACTGCGTGCGGCGACGCTCGGCGACGAGGCCCTTCGGCTCGCGCACGCCGACCTCACCTCCGACGACGGTCTGTCCGGGCTCTTCCCGGGTGCCGGTGGTACAACGGGAAGTGACTTCTCGAGCGACATCATCGGGGGCATCCTCGGAGGCCTCATCGGTGGGTCGGTCGGTCGCTCGTCACGCGGTGGCAGCTCGTGGGGAAGCAGCTGGGGCGGTTCGTCCCGGCGATCGAGCGGTTCGTTCGGACGCAGTTCGGGCGGACGCTCGCGAAGCTCATCAGGCGGACGTCGCGGAGGCGGCGGACGCTTCTGAGATCTCATCGGTAATCGAAAGGAAGAACAATGACCAAGCAGTCCATCTTCGGGCGCATCTCGCAGCTCGTGCGCGCGAACGTCAACTCGCTCATCGATCAGGCCGAGGATCCCCAGCTGATGCTCGACCAGATGGTGCGCGACTACACGTCGAGCATCGCCGACGCCGAAGCCGCGATCGCCGAGACGATCGGCAACCTGCGCCTCCTCGAGGACGACCACCGCGAAGACGTCGATGCCGCGGCGTCGTGGGGCAACAAGGCCCTCGCCGCGAGCCGCAAGGCCGACGAGTACCGCGCCTCGGGCGACACCGTCGATGCCGACAAGTTCGACAACCTCGCGAAGGTCGCCCTCAGCCGTCAGATCTCGGCCGAGAATGAAGCGAAGGCCGCCGAGCCGCAGATCGCCGCGCAGACCGACGTCGTCGAGAAGCTCAAGGCCGGCCTCAACGGCATGAAGGAGAAGCTCACCCAGCTTCAGAACAAGCGTGCCGAACTCGTCGCACGCGCGAAGACCGCCGAGGCGCAGCGCCAGGTGCAGGAGGCCGTGAAGTCGATCGACTTCCTCGACCCGACGAGCGAGGTCTCGCGCTTCGAGCAGAAGATCCGCCGCGAAGAGGCGAAGGTGCGCGGTGCGGCCGAGCTCGCCGCGTCGAGCCTCGACGCCCAGTTCAACGAGCTGGACGACCTCGGCGAGCTGACCGAGGTCGACGCGCGTCTCGCCGCGCTCAAGTCGGGCGGCACGCCCGGCGCCATCACCGGCTGAACCGTCTGATTCACCGGTTCGAGAGGTCGATCCGTCCGGGTAGCTCGGTCGCCCGAGCCCCGCGGATCGACCTCTCGATCGTTGTACGAGCGATCAGAACGGGCGCTGCCTCGAGAGGGTGAACTCGGGTGTCGCGAGGCTGCCCGCGTGCGGACCCGACGTGACGGGGTCGACGGCACCGTTCTCGGCGCCGACCCGCGACGCGTCGTCGCGCGGCTCGTAGCCGAGAGCGCGACTGCGGTCGAGGTCGACCCAGCCGTGGGTGTTGTCGGAGTAGGCGAGCAGGATCTCGAACCCGTCGACCGGAGCCGTGAGCGCGGCGATCATCGCGCGCTCGGCGTCGCCGGGGCTCAGCCAGATGCTCAGCTGGCGCGCGTCTCGCGGCTTCTCGTCGAACGCACCGATGCGCACGGCGACCACGTCGAGTCCGAACTTCTCGGCGTAGAGACGCGCAACGGCCTCCCCCGCGACCTTCGAGACGGCGTAGAGCCCGTCGGGGCGCACCGGCATCGTCGAATCGACGACCGTGCCGACCTCGTAGAACCCCGTCACACGACCGGTGCTCGCGAATGCGACTCGTGCCACGCCCGCCTGCCGCGCGGCCTCGAAGACGTGGAACGTGCCGATGACGTTCGCCTCGACGAGGTCGTGGAAGTCGGCCTCGTCGGAGACGGCGCCGAGGTGGAGCACTCGATCCGCACCCGCGAACGCGTCGCGCAGCGCGGCGGCATCGGCGAGGTCGATGCGCTCCGAGCGCTCACCGGCGCCGAGGTCATCGATGGGCGCCGAATCGAGCAGGACGAGTTCGGCGACGCGTTCTCGGAGAGCGCGTCGGATGCTCCGCCCGATCCGGCCGGCCGCGCCGGTCACCGCCCAGCGTTCGTTGATCGTATCGATGTCAGCCATGCGCCGAGAATAGTGCCGAGACGGCACTCTCCGGTTCCCGCCACCGCCTCGGAGCGCGATACTGAGGTGATGGCCTCCCGCTTCCTCGTTGTACCCCAGTGGCAGGGCGGTACGTCCGCCCGCGCGATGAGTCTCGCCGACGGCGCTCTCGCCATCCGCGACGATCTCCCCTCCTCGGCGACGACCGTCATCGACGTCCCCGTCGAAGCGGGCGAAGAGCTCGGCACGGGCGTCAAGCGCTACAGCGCACTGCGACGCATCGGTGAGGCGATCGCGCTCGAGGCGACGGCCGCAGGCCCCGGTGTCATCGTGATCGGCGGCGACTGCGGCGTCGCGATCCCCGCCATCGGCGTCGCCGCCGGACGCTCCGCCGGGCTCGCCGTCGTCTGGTTCGACGCGCACGCCGACCTGCACTCCCCGGAATCGTCCCCCTCGGGCGCCCTCGGCGGCATGTCGCTCCGTGCGGTGCTCGGCGAGGGAGCCGACGGCATCGCACTCACCGAGACGGCCGTCGCCATCGACCGAGTCGTCCTCGCGGGCGCACGGGCGATCGACGAGGCGGAACAGCAGCTCATCGACGAGACGCCGCTCACCGTCATCCCGCGCCTCGACTCGGCGGAGGCCGTGCTCGACGCTCTCCGGGCGATGGACGCGACGGACGTGTACGTGCACGTCGATCTCGACGTGCTCGACCCCGCCGAGTTCGCCGGCCTCGCCGACCCCGTGCCGTTCGGCGTCGCACTGTCGACCCTCACCGCGACGATCTCCGGCATTCGGGCCGAATTCAGCGTCGTCGGCTCATCGATCTCGGGATTCTCGCCCGCATCGCCCGAAGCCGCGGCCGACGACCTCTCGGCGATCCTGCGGATCATCTCGGCGCTCACCCGCTGAGCTCACGGCGAGCCTCGGTAGGGTGGTGCCGTGCTCACCCGACTGTTTCTCGACTCACCCCTCAGCCGCCTCGGCCACGCCTACGCGACGACCGTGGGCTTCATCTGGGGGTTCCTCTGGAGCACGGGCCGCGTCGAACGTCGCGAGGGGCTCTTCGTCTTCCGCGGGCTGCCGTCATGGGCGTTCCGCCGGGGAGGCACCTGCGTCGGCTCGTGCTACCTCACCGCGCAGAACGTCACCGACGACGTGCTCGAGCACGAGGCCGTGCACAAGGCGCAGTGGCGTCGCTACGGCATGCTCTTCCCGCTGCTCTACGCCCTGGCCGGCCGCAATCCCCTGACGAACAGATTCGAGATCGAGGCCGGCCTGGAGAAGGGCGGCTACGTGCGCCCTACTTCGAAGCGGCGATAGCGAGCGCGTCGACGAGTTCGTCGAGTCCGTACGTCAGCGACAGCGCGGTCGGCGGCGAGACGGCCGCGATGAGCTCGGTTCCCACGACCTGGGCGACGGCGCCGCGCGCGACGGCCGGGATCGCACCGATGGGTGCCGACGTGAGGAAGGCCGCAGCCTCCTCGGCGGTGTCGTGGTAGCTCAGCACGATGTCGCTCTCGAGCTTGTCGAGCTCTTCGTAGCTCAGCGTGTAGTAGAAGCTCGATTCGCCGTTCGCGAGTTCGTCGACGGCGGGTGCGTTCTCGAGACCGAGACCGAACAGGAACTCGACGCGCGCATCGGCGGCCTTGTAGACGTAGAAGGTTCCGGCGACGTCCCAGACGGCGGCGATCGTCTTGCCCTCGAGCTCGGGGTGCTCCTCGGCCTTCGCCGCGATCTGCGCGTCGAGATCGGCGAGCACGGCGTCGGCCTCGTCGGCGTGGCCGAGAGCCGTGCCGACGGTGCGCACGACGTCCTGCCAGGGCGTCGTCCAGGCCTCGCCCTCGTAGGCGACGACGGGGGCGATCTCGCTGAGGAGCTCGTACTGCTCTTCGGTGATGCCCGAGAAGGGAGCGAGGATGACGTCGGGGTCGGCCTCGACGAACTCCTCGTACGGGGGCGTCTCGCCGTCGTCGGTGAGCACGGTCGGCGTCGGCTCGCCGAGCTCCTCGAGCTTTTCGGCGACCCACGGCAGCACGCCGTCGGCGTCGGCGCCATAGGTCTGCTGACCGATCGCGACGGGAACGACGCCGAGTGCGAGAGCCGCCTCGGTGCTGCCCCAGCCCCACGTGGCGACGCGCTCGGGCTCGGCGGGGATCTCGGTCTCACCGAACGCGTGCTCGATGACGACGGGGAAGGCGCCGTCGGCGGACGCGCCCTCCGACGCGGGAGCGTCGTTCGAGGTCGTCGCGCAGCCGGTCAGGGCGAGGGCGACGACCGCGCCCAGTGCGAGGGCTGTGGTGCGTAGACGCAAGGACATGGTTCTCCTCAGAGATCGATACAGGGGGGTTAGGTAAGCCTAATCTCATTCTCACCGGGATGGAAACGACCGACCGGTACGACGAGCGGGCTCGCCGAGACGGGGTCGGTCGCGATGACGGACTCGAGCCCGAACGCCTCGCGCACGGTCGCGGCGGTGAGCACGGCGGTCGGTTCGCCCTGGGCCTGGATCGCGCCCGCGCGCATGACGACGAGGTGGTCGGCATAGCGCGCGGCGAGATTGAGTTCGTGCAGCACGAGCACGACCGTCGTACCGCGCGTGCGGTTGAGCTCGGTGAGCAGATCGAGCAGTTCGACCTGGTGCGCGAGGTCGAGGAAGGACGTCGGTTCGTCGAGCAGCACGATGTCGGCCTGCTGCGCGAGCACCATGGCGATCCACACCCGCTGACGTTGTCCGCCCGAGAGCTCGTCGACGGCCCGATCGGCGAGTTCGAGAGTGGATGTCGCCGTGAGGGCTTCCGTCACGATGCGATCGTCGTCGCTCGATCGCGAACGGAACCAGCCCTGATGCGGGTGACGCCCGCGAGAGACGAGATCCCACACGCGCACGCCGTCGGGCGCGACGGGCTGCTGCGGAAGTACGGCGATCGTGCGGGCGAGCTGGCGCGGGGCGATGTCGGCGAGCGATCGGCCGTCGAGCGACACCCGGCCGTCGAGGGGGCGGAGGAGCCGAGCGAGGCCGCGGAGCAGGGTCGACTTGCCGCACGCGTTCGGCCCGACGATCGCCGTGATGCGTCCGTCGGGAACCGAGAAGTCGAGCCCGTCGACGACGATGCGACCGTCGTAGCCGAGCCTCAGCCCCTCGGCGCGCAGGTCGTGGGTGGGCGCAGGAATCGACGTCATCCGTCGGCCCCCTTCCGATTCGAGGTGGCGATGAGCCACAAGAGATAGGGGGCGCCGATGACGCCCGTGACGATGCCGACGGGAACCGAGTCGGCGAGCACGTGCTGACCGACGAGATCGGCGACGACGACGAGCGCCGAGCCGATGAGCGCGGAGGGAAGGAGCGCTGCTCCCCCGTCGCGGAGGAGGGCGCGCGCGATGGGAGCCGAGATGAGGGCGACGAAGGCGATCGGCCCTGCGAGGGCGGTGGCGGCGGCGACGAGCGCCACGGCCGCGAGGAGGAGCGCGCCGCGCGAGACGGCACCGCGCACGCCAAGACCGCGAGCCGCATCGTCGCCGAGGGCGAGCACCGGCAGCCGGCGCCCGAGGGCGATGATCGCGACGGATGACACGAGCACGATGCCGGCCGCGATGCCGATGTCGGACCACGAGGCGCCGCCGACTCCCCCGACCATCCACACGAGCGCCTGCGAGACCTCGCGCACGTCGGCGCGCGTGATCATCCAGCCGAGCGCGGCGGTCACGACGTAGCCGAGCCCGACGCCGATGAGCACGAACCGATAGCCCACGAGTCCGCCGCGCCACGCGAGCACCCACATGAGCGCCGCGATCACGAACGCCCCGACGAATGCGCCGGCCGAGACGGCGAAGCCCGAACCGCTCGCGACGAGGAGCACGAAGACGGCGGCGAAGCTCGCACCGGCCGAGACGCCGAGGATGTCGGGGCTCGCGAGCGGGTTGCTGAGGACCGACTGGAAGAGGGAACCCGCGAGGCCGAACGCGAAGCCCGCGACGATCGCGGTCACGATGCGCGGGAGACGCAGCCGGAAGACGACGAACTCGTCGCCGCGGTCGCCGAATCCCGCGAGCGTCGCGAAGACGCGAGCCGGTGTGATGCCCGAGGCACCGAGCGAGATCGCGACGACGCTCGCGCCGAGCACGATCGCGATGAGCACGACCGCGACGATCGCCTGGCGCCGTGACCGTCGGCGACGGAGCGCGGGCAGATCGAGGACATCCATCAGATCGACCTCACCGTCGAACGCCGCACGATCGCGATGAGCACGGGTGCGCCGATGAAGGCCACGATGATGCCCGCCTCGAGCTCGGCCGGGGCCACGACGACGCGCCCCACGACATCGGCCGCGAGCAGGAGCGCGGGCCCGAACAGGGCCGAGAAGACGAGGATCCACCGGTAGTCCCCGCCCGCGATCGGCCGCGCGAGGTGAGGGACAACAAGGCCCACGAGTGCGATCGGTCCGACGAGCGACGTCGCGGTGCCCGCGAGCACGATGACGGCGACGGCAGCGAGCACCCGCGTCGTACCGAGGCGTGCGCCGAGACCCCGCGCGACGTCATCCCCGAGGGCGAGGAGGTTGAGACGACGGCCGAGGAGGGCCGCGACCACGACGCCGGCCACGAGGAACGGCCAGAGCGCGGCGGCGACGTCGAGACCACGACCGGCGAGCGAACCGACCGACCAGAATCGGAAGCGCGCGAGGGTGTCTCCATCGCCGATGAGCACGAGGGTGACGAGAGGGGTGAGCAGCGCTGTGAGAGCGGCGCCGGTGAGAGCGAGCTTGACGGGCGTCGCGCCGTCTCGCCCGCTCGATCCGATGACGAAGACGAGGAGCGCGGCGAGGGCGGCTCCCCCGAACGCGAACCAGACGAACCCGAGGGGTTGGGTCACGCCGAGGGTCGCGATCGCGAGCACGACCGCGAACGACGCGCCCGCGTTGATGCCGAGGAGTCCGGGGTCGGCGATCGGGTTGCGTGTGACGCCTTGCAGCACCGTTCCGACGAGACCGAGCGCGACGCCCGCCATGAGACCGACGACGAGCCGCGGGATCCTCAGCTCGCGCACGACGAGGTGGTCGGCGTTGCCGTCGACGGGTGAGACGAGCGCGTGGATGACGTCGGGGAACGCGACCTGTCGCGTGCCGATTGCAAGGCTCGCGAGCGCGATGAGGGCGAGGACTGCGATCGTCACGACGAGGGCGACGAGGAGTCGCACACGGCGCTTCGTCGGGCTCGACGCCGAGACCACCGGCTGGGCGAGCGCGGTCAACTTCCTTCGGCGCGACCGCGCCGCCAGTACCCCATGAACGCCACCGAACGCCGGTCGAGACCCGCGTCGCGCACGAGGAAGCGGCGGAGCGCCGTGATCGTCGAGGCCTCTCCCGCGAGCCACGCGTAGAAGTCGCCGTCGATGCTCCGGCCCTCGGGGACCTCCCACAGCGTGTCGAGGTCGGCATCGGCGTAGTCGCGGCCGTCGCCGTCGTGGTGCAGGTCGATGTGCCGCACGGTCCACTCGCGCACCGCCGCGACGAGGCGGGAGCCGTGCTCCTCGCCGCCGTCTCGGCCGAGCCACCGCACGTCGACGCCCGCGGGCGCATCGATCTCGAGGGCGTCGGCGGCGCTCGGCACCTCGATGAACACGGCTCCGACGGCGTCGCGGTCGAGCGAACCGACGATCGAGCAGATGGCGGGTGCCGCGGTCTCGTCACCGGCGAGCAGCACCGTGCTGACGTCACCGGGTCGCCAGTCGATGCCGACGTGGGAGTCCGCGCTTCGCGAGTCGGGACCGACGATGATGAGCGCGTCGCCGATCGACGCACCGGCCACCCAGCGCGACGCGGGGCCTTCGTCGCCGTGCGACACGAAGTCGATGTCGACCTCGGCGAGCTCGGAGCGTACATCCCGCACGGTGTACGTGCGGAAGGCGTTCTGCTGCTCGACGGGCAGCTCGCGCCACGGCCCGTACCAGTCGTCGCCGCGCGGGAAGAATTCGAACCCGCCGTCGAGCGGCAACACGATCTTGATGCGCTGGTCGAGTCGGTGGGTGCCGAAGTGCTCGAGCTCGTCACCCGTGAACGTGACTCGCGTGAAGTGCGGAGAGAGCGAACGGATCGCGCGCACCGTCACGTCGTAGGAACGGTAGGCCGGCCGGGGGCGCGTCTCGACGTCTTCTGCTGAGGTAAGCATTACCTCAGTTTCGCACGGCGCGCGTCATCCGCCAATCGTCACCAGAGAGCAGGATGCCGCACCGGGCGACGCACCGCTCGCTCGAGCTGCGACGCGAGCGACAGGAGCACCGCCTCGCCGCCGGGACGACCGATCAGCTGCACCCCCATCGGCAGGCCGTCGTCGGTGTCGTGGACGGAGACCGTGATCGCCGGCAGGCCGCTCACGTTGACCCACGACGTGAACGGCGTGTACCTCACCTGCTGATCGAAGTTCCGCTCGCCGTCGGAGGCGTCGTACCAGCCGATGGGCCGCGGCGTCATCGCGAGCGCGGGAGTCAGCACGGCGTCGAAGGTCGAGAGCTGCGCGATGAGACGCATCTCGTAGTCGGCGAGCCAGGCGAGCGACTCGACGAGCTGCCTCGCGGGAACGGCTCGCCCGCGCTCGAGGAGCCAGCGCGTGAGGGGTTCGAGGAGTTCCTCGCGTTCGCCGTCGACGGGAATGGCTGCGGCGCCCGCCTGCCAGATGGTGCGGAAGGCCGGCGCGTACCCCGGTTCGGGATCGAGGACGAGGTCCTCCGTGCCGTGTCCGCGCCGCTCGAGTGCGGAGCGAGCGATCGTGAGCGCGGCGAGGGCGGGCTCCTCGATACGGATGTCGGTGTACTCGTCCCACGCGGAGCTCGTCGTGACACCGAGCTGGAAGCGCCCCTCGCCGTGCACGGCCGACGCGAGGAACGGGCCGTCGTCGCCCGGTGCACGCACGGCGGAGCGGTGCGCGGCGGGCAGCCCGCGCGGCGAGATCATCCCGTCGAACAGGAACGCGGCGTCGACGACCGACCGCGCGATCGGGCCGGCGACCGCGAGACCCGCGAGCGAGGCGAGGCCCGAGCCTCCCGGCACGCGACCGCGCGACGGCTTGAGGCCGACGAGGCCGCATGCCGCTGCCGGAATACGCACCGACCCTCCGCCGTCCGAGCCGACCGCGAACGGCAGCAGACCCGCGGCGACGGCCGCCGCGGCCCCACCGCTCGAGCCTCCCGCTCCGAGTTCCGTGTTCCACGGATTGCGTGTCGGGCCCGAGGCGAGCGACTCGGTGTACGAGGGAAGCCCGAACTCGGGAGTCGCGGTCTTGCCGAGGCTCACGGCGCCCGCGTCATCCATGTCGATGACGAGCGGATCGCTCTCGTCGGGCACGAACCCCGCGAACGCGCGCGAACCGAAACCGGTCGGCACGCCCGCGCGGCGGAGGAGGTCCTTGTCGGCCGAGGGCAGACCCCACAGGGGCGCGGCCGTCGGGACGGTGTCCTGCACGACGCGCGCACGCTCGAGAGCGGCGTCGCGCGTCACCGTGACGAACGCGCCGACCGCCGGATCGATGCGCTCGATGCGCTCGAGGTAGTGCGCGGTCAGCTCGACGGGGCTCGTCTCGCCGGCCTGCAGCAGTCGCCAGAGTTCGAGTGCGGAGAGATCGTGGAGCTCGCTCATTCCTCGAGACTAACGACGCGGCCGCTCACTAGAGTGATCGTGTGACCGCCTGGATCGTGCGCCACCCGCTCTACGCGGGCTGGGTCTGGAGCGCCCTTCTCGCCATCCTGCTCGTCATCGCCGATGGCTTCGACTGGCCGACGCTCGTCTGGAGCGGCATCCTCATCCTGCTCATCGCTCCGTCGCTCGGGGCGACCGTGCTCTACCTGCTCGCGGCCCCCCGGCGACAGTTCGAGGGCGCCGAATCGATCTTCGGCCACTTCTTCACGCGCTACATCGCACTCATCTTCGCCGTCGTCGCGTGGGGCCTCTCGGTCGTGCTCGGTGCGGCGATCTCGACCTCGATCCAGCTCGTCGCCGAGGGCAAGGAAGACGATGTCGTCGGCATCGGTTTCGAGCTCCTCATGGGCGCCTTCCCCTTCGTCGCGGGGCTCCTGTGGCTCGCGTTCATCTGGCGCTGCGCCTGGTTCCTCGCTCGCGTGCGCGGCTGGAAGCAGATGGCTGATCACCCGGTCCCCGGCCGTTTGCTGCCCGATCGGCCGAACCTCCGCCGCGTCGTCATCGGGCTCGCCCACCCCGCCCTGTTCTTCGTGACCGGCATGGTGTCGAGCCTGCTGCTGCTCGCCATCGGCGCGGACGCGACGATCCTGCTCGACTGACCCGCGCGCAGGAGTGCCGCTCACGCGACGGAGTGCCGTTCGTCGGGCACTCCCCCGCGCGAACGGCACTCCGGCGTGTCAGCTCCGCGGTGTCGCGCGGCGGATGACGAGGTAGCCGGCCGCCAGCAGGACGATCGACAGTCCGAGGAGGAGACCGAAGGCTCCGGCGATGCCGATCGAGCCGAGCCAGCCGAACACCTCGTCCCAGTTGCCCGAGAACGTGAAGTAGGCGATGACGGCGAGCATGAGCACGGCGAAACCGGCGATGAGGGCCAGCATGCCGGGCATCCGCCACCGCATGTACACGGTCGTCACCGCGGCGCCGACGACGAGCACGAAGAGCTGCAGCGAGAACGTCGAGAACAGGTCGACCACGAAGCCGTCGAGTCCGTACCAGAGCGAATCGAACATGTGCGCGCCGACCCACCAGCCGCCGGTCGCCTTCTCGAGCTGCACGAGGAGCGCGATGGCGACGGCGTTCGCCGCCGAGACGAGCACGAAGATGAGCGAGGTGCCGAGCCAGAAGTCGCGCCTCGTCGTGCCGAAGCCGAGGGCGAACTGGAAGGTCAGCCCGATCGCCTGCACGCCGACGACGACCATGTACCACTGCGGTGAGACGACGGCCCAGCTGTAGCGCATGTTCTCGAGATCGTCGGGCGTCGCCCCGGCGCTCCTCATGATGATGGCGATCGTGATGGTGACGAGCGAGGCGAGCCCGACGATCGCCCACGGGATTCCGATGAAGATCGAGGGGTTCGCGAGGTGCAGCCGGACGATCCTCCAGAGGCGATGGAACGTTCCGGTGGAGCCGGGTGCGGCGAACGCGGCCGGGGCCGTTGCGGTGGTCATGCGGAAACCTCCTGTGCGGTGTCGGCGCCGAGGTCCGCGCCGGTCAGGTGAACGATGAGCTGCTGCAGCGAGACGGGTCCGAGTTCGAGCCCGAGGTCGCTCGCGCGTCGACGGTCGGCGGCGGAGAGCGCGCCCTCGACCGTGACCGAGGCGAGCCCGCCGAGGCCGTCGCGCCCGATGATCCGGCGTCCGTCGACGAACGATTCGACGGCGGCACGCGTGCCGGCCACGGTCGTCGCGGTGCCGCGCACCTCGTCGGCGGGAGCATCGATGAGCACGCGGCCCTGGTCGATGAGGATGACGTGCTCGAGGAGGTTCGAGACCTCGTCGATCAGGTGCGTCGACAGCACGATCGTTCGGGGGTGCTCGGCGTAGTCCGCGAGAAGGCGGTCGTAGAAGATGTGGCGGGCGACCGCGTCGAGCCCGAGGTACGGCTCGTCGAAGAAGGTCAGCGGCGCACGTGAGGCGAGGCCCACGATGACGCCGACGGCGCTCAGCTGCCCCCGCGAGAGCTTCTTGATCGGGCGGCTCACGGGAAGTCGGAACTCGGCGATCAGTTCGTCGGCGAGCTCCTGGTTCCAGTTCTCGAAGAACCACGGCGCCGACGCGAAGACGTGCGACGGGCGGAAGCCGTCGGGGTACTTCTGCGACTCGGCGATGAAGCAGATGCGCCGCAGCACGTCGGCGTGCTCGGCCGGTGCCGAGCCGAAGACCTCGAGCGAGCCGCCGTCGGGGAAGATCTGCCCCGTGAGCAACTGCATGATGGTGGTCTTTCCGGCGCCGTTGCGGCCGAGGAGACCGTAGATACCGTTCTCCTCGAGGTGGAAGTCGATGCCGTCGATGGCCGTGAACGACCCGTAGGTCTTCGTCAGGCCGACGACGCGAGCGACGGGCTGCGTGGTCATTCGGATGCTCCTTCGGTGCGGATCATGTCGATCAGTCGATCGGTGGTGAGCCCGAGCTTCGCCGCTTCGGCGAGCAGTGGGCCGATGAATTCGGCGGAGAACTCCGCCGTGCGACGCGCGACGAGGACGTCGCGGGCTCCGGTGGCGACGAACATGCCGATTCCCCGTCTCTTGTAGATGATTCCGTCGTCGACGAGGCGGTTGACGCCCTTGCCCGCCGTCGCCGGATTGATGCGGTAAAAAGCCGCGAATTCTGTTGTCGACGGCACCTGGCCCTCTTCGGGCAGCGCTCCGTCGATGATGTCGTTCTCGATCAGCTCTGCGATCTGCAGGAAGATCGGCCGAGAGTCATCCATGTCACCTCGGTTCGTTGGTTAGTTACTTATGTAACTAACCAACCAGCTTGCGGCGCGCCTGTCAACCCCTCACTCCGAGACGGATCGGAGAGGGGCGGCGGATGACGGTCGCGAGCGCTACTTGAGAGAGCGCTGCAGCATGACCGTGCCGAGCCAGCGCTCGAACTTGTAGCCCACGCGGCCCATGCGTCCGACCTCGGTGAAGCCGAACTTCTCGTGCAGGGCGACCGACGACTCGGCGCCCTGGTCGGCGATGACCGCGATCATCTCTTTGAGACCGGCGGCCTTCGAGCGGTCGATGAGTTCGCCGAGCAGCACGCGACCGAGACCCTTGCCCGTGGCGGCTGGGCCGAGGTAGATCGAGTTCTCGACCGTGAACCGATAGGCGCGCTTCTGCTTCCACGGCGACACGAGCGCGTAGCCGAGGAGCTGCCCGCTCGGCGCCTCGGCGACGATGAAGGGCATTCCGAGCTTCTGGAGGTAGGTGAACTTCGACTTCCACTCGCGCAGGCTCTTCCGGTCCTCGTCGAATGTGACCGTCGAGTTGGCGACGTAGTAGTTGTAGATCTCACGCACGGCCGGCATGTCGGCGAGCACGGCGTCGCGGAGTTCGTACGAGAAGGGCGCCTCGGGCGCGGGAGCCTTCCGCAGGTGGGGCGGCAGTTCCCGGCGCGGCTGGTATTCCTCCTCGAGCATGGCGACAGCCTAGGCGATGTCGAGGCTCAGACGACGCGCCACTCGACGGGCTCGGCCCCCTGGGCGACGAGCATCTCGTTCGCCCGGCTGAACGGAGCCGACCCGAAGAATCCTCGTCGCGCCGACAGCGGACTCGGATGCGCCGACTCGATGACCGCGACGTCGCCGAGCAACGGTCGCGTCGCCGCGGCATCCTTGCCCCAGAGGATCGCGACGAGAGGCCCGCCGCGCTCGGCGAGAGCTCCGATCGCGGCCGCGGTGATCGACTCCCAGCCGACACGGCGGTGCGAGGCGGCCGCACCCGGCCGCACTGTGAGCACGCGGTTGAGCAGTAGCACCCCCGAGGCCTCCCACGAGCTGAGGTCGCCGTGCGGCGCCGGCTCGATGCCGAGATCGTCGTTCAATTCGCGGTAGATGTTCTGCAGACTCCGCGGCAGCGGGCGCACATCGCGATCGACGGCGAACGAGAGTCCGATCGGGTGTCCCGGGGTCGGGTACGGGTCCTGACCGACGATGAGGACGCGCACGGCGTCGAGCGGCTGCGTGAACGCCCGCAGCACGCGCCCGCCCTCCGGCAGATATCCGCGACCGGCGGCCGTCTCCGCGCGCAGGAAGTCGCCGAGCGCGGCGAGCTCCCCCGCGACCGGGGTGAGTGCGGGCACCCAGCTCTCGTGCACGACGCCGTCGCGCGCGAGTCGATCGAGGTCCGTCGGCATGTCAGGCGCCGAGTGTGCGGACCAGGACGCCGTCCTCCGTGCGGCGAACGCTCCACACGTTGCCCGCGCCCTCGACGCGGAGCCCCTGCTCGCCCACGACGAACGCGGTGTCCTCGTCGATCGCGACTCCGCCGTCGACGAGGCCGGCCTCCGTCGCGGCGAGGAGGCGCGCGAGCGTGCCCCACTGCGCCGCGTGCACCTCGATCGTGAGGTCGACGAGGCCGAGGCCCGCCTCGACCGCGACGTCGTCGAGGCCCTCCCCCGCGTCCTCCGCGCACACCGGAACGTCGCCGATGCGCCAGCCGCCGACGAGCGCGCGCTCGGCGGCGATCGCGGCGCCGGCCGAGAAGCCGAGATAGGGCAGACCGGATGCCGCAAGCCGGCGGATCTCTCCGGCGATGGGCTGCACCGCGGCGAGGTAGTCGGGGGTCGTGCCGCCGCCGATGACGAGGCCGTGCGCTCCGGCGAGGTGTGTGGATTCGAACGTCTGGCCCGGGCTCACGCGCGTGATCGTCACGGCGAAACCGTCGCCGTCGCGGAGAAGCGCACGGTAGCGGTCCGCGTAGTCGTTCTCCTCGGGGCTGTCGCCGCCGACGAGGAGCACGACGATGCTCGTGGCCTCAGCCGATTCGCGTGCGGCTCCGGCCGTCGCCTCGTCGAGAAAGGGACCGAAGACGGCCGTGGTCTGGGCGGGGCTCCAGCCACCGCCGACGAGGTGAATGCTCATGCATCGAGCGTATCGCGGGGCTCGACGGGGCCGGACTCGGGGCGGTCGTCCGACTGCCCCGCCGCACGGTCGCGCTTGGCGTGCGACAGGCGCTCGTTGAGGATCGAGATCACCGTGGCGCTCGCGACACCGACGATCGCGATGCCGCCGACCATCAAGAGCACCGAGAGCAGGCGGCCCATGATCGTGACCGGGTAGAGGTCGCCGTAGCCGACGGTCGCGATCGTGACGCACGCCCACCAGAGCGCGTCGCCGAAGTTCGTGATGTTCGCGTCCGGAGCTCCTCGCTCCGCCTGCAGCACGGCGAGCGAGATCGAGTAGACGAACAGCAGCACGAAGATGAGCGCGTAGGCGACGAACTGCACGCGGGTCGACGAGGCGGTGCGCGAACGGAAGTAGGGGATCTCCTTGAGGAGCGTCATCAGCCGGAACGGTCGGAAGACGGGGAAGATCACCGAGAGCAGGTCGGGGACGTTCTGGCGCACGAACTGGCCGCGGTGGCGGCTCGCGACGAGCCGGACGACGTAGTCGACGAGGAAGCTCAGCCACACGACGACGAGCGTGAGCCGGAGCACGTGCATGGCCTGGGGCGGGAGCGACTCGTCGATCACGTACAGGGTCCACGCGACGATGAACACGAGCGAGAGTCCGAGGAGCGGCAGCGCCGTCCACTTCTCCCACCGCTGACGCGGGCTCATGCCCCTGCCGATCTCAGCGGTCCGCGCGCGAGGAGATGCGGCGCGGCCTGGGCGACGGGCTTCAGCACGATGAGGTCCTGATTGACGTGGGCGGGCTTCTCGACGGCGTCGACGATGACGTCGGCGACGTCGACCGCCGTGAGCGGGGCCTCGACGCCGTCGTACACCGCAGCGGCCTTCGCCGCGTCGCCGCCGAAGCGCACGAGCGAGAACTCCTCGGTGTGCACGAGCCCCGGCGCGACCTCGATGACACGGATCGGCTCGCCGCTCAGCTCGAGGCGCAGCACCTCCATGAGGGCGTGGGCCGCGAACTTCGCGGCGTTGTATCCGCCGCCGCCGATGTAGGCAACGTGCCCGGCGATCGAGGTGACCGTGACGATGTCGGCGCCGCCGCTCTCGGTCGCCCCGAGACGGAGCAGGGGCAGCAGCGCGCTCGTGACGCGCTTCACGCCGATGACGTTGACCTCGAACATCCACGCCCAGTCCTCGACGCTCGCCGTCTCGACGGACTCGATGCCCTTGGCCCCACCGGCGTTGTTGATGAGGGTGTGCACGGGGCCCGACTCCGCGAGGAAGACGCGGAGGGCCTCGACGTCGGCCTCGACGGTCACGTCGGCGACGAACGGGGTCGCGCCGGTCTCCGCGGCGAGCGCGTCGAGTCGATCAGCGCGACGCGCGACCGCGACGACGTCCCAGCCGTCGTTCCGCAGACGGCGGACGGTCGCCGCCCCGATGCCCGAACTTGCCCCTGTGACGACCGCGCGACGTGAACCCATGGCTCCATTGTGGGGCAGAGTGTTGCGACAATGGGGTCATGATCCAGGCGAAGGCACCGACGCGACGCCGCGTCCCCCTCTGGGACAACGCCCGGTGGATCGCGATCACCCTCGTCGTCATCGGGCACGGCATCCTCCCCCTCATCGCCGAGTCCGACCCGGCCTACAGCGCCTACCTCGTGATCTACTCGTTCCACGTCGCCGTCTTCGTCATGGTCAGCGGGTACTTCGCGAAGTCGGGGCCGCCGAACGCGCGGGCCCTCACGCGCATCCTGACCGACGTGATCTTCCCGTACATCATCTTCGAGACGATCTGGACCGTCATCCGCTGGCTCCTCGGCGGCAACCTCGACTTCGACTACTCGACCGCGAGCTGGACACTGTGGTTCCTCCTCGCCCTCGCGATCTGGCGCATCACGCTGCCGTACCTCGTGCTCCTTCGTCATCCGCTGCTCATCTCGATCGTGCTGTCGGTCGGCGCTGGCTACGTCGAGTCGATCGACTCGACGTTCGCGCTCTCACGCGCTTTCGGGATGCTGCCGTTCTTCGTCTTCGGCTGGCAGGTGCGTCAGTGGCAGATCACCGGCCGGTGGCTCGAACTGCGTTCGGCGATCGCGTGGCGGTGGCGAGCCGGAGCGATCGCGCTCTTCGTGGTGCTCGGCATCGCGATGCCGGTCGCGATCGACACGTGGCGCGAGTTGAAGCTCCGCCGATTCATGCTCTACGACGAGTCGTACGTCTCGATCGGCTACGACGAGCCGTGGAGCGGCGCGATCCGGTTGGGTCTCCTGCTCCTCGCGATGGTGCTCTCCCTCGCCTTCCTCACCCTCATGCCCCGCGGGAAGACCGCGTTCACGGCGTTCGGGGCCGCGACGATGTACATCTACATGCTGCACACGTTCGCGCTCTACCCCCTCCGCGAGACCGACGTGCTCGCCGGCGCCCAACCCTGGTGGACGCTTCCCGCGATGATCGTGTTCTGCGTGCTCATCTCGGTCGTGCTGTCGCTGCGCCCCGTACGCCGCGTCTTCCGCCCGCTCGTCGAACCGCGGGCGCGCTGGATGTTCCGCCGCGAGGAGTCGACACCGACGGGCACGATCGTGCTGCCCCGCGAGAACTGACGCGATTACGTCGTGTGTCGGGCATCATTGTCGATGCCGCCTCGGCCTACCTAGGCTGCTCAGCGTGCAGTGGAGTCCACCACTGCCCCACAACCCTTCAGGAGTTCCCATGAGCGACGCTGCCGACTGGCGCTTCGAGACCAAGCAGGTTCACTCGGGCGCACAGCCCGACCCGACGACGAACGCCCGTGCGACGCCGATCTACCAGACCACCTCGTACGTGTTCAACAACGCCGACCACGCACAGAACCTCTTCGCGCTCGCCGAGTTCGGCAACATCTACACGCGCATCCAGAACCCGACGCAGGCCGTCGTCGAAGAGCGCCTCGCCGCGCTCGAGGGCGGAACGGGCGCGCTCCTCGTCGCATCGGGCCAGTCGGCCTCGACGTTCGCGGTGCTGAACATCGCGCAGGCGGGCGACCACATCGTGTCGTCGGCGTCGATCTACGGCGGCACCTACAACCTCTTCAAGTACACGCTCGCGAAGCTCGGTATCGAGACGACGTTCGTCGAGAACCAGGACGACCCCGAAGAGTGGCGCCGCGCGGTCCGCCCGAACACGAAGCTCTTCTTCGCCGAGACCATCGGCAACCCGAAGATCAACATCCTCGACATCCGCCAGGTCTCGGACGTCGCGCACGAGGCGGGCCTGCCCCTCATCGTCGACAACACGATCGCGACGCCGTACCTGATCCGCCCGTTCGAGCACGGCGCCGACATCATCGTGCACTCGGCGACGAAGTTCCTCGGCGGTCACGGCACGGTCATCGGCGGCGTCATCGTCGACGGCGGCACGTTCGAGTGGTCGAAGAACGTCGAGAAGTTCCCCGGCCTCACCGAGCCCGACCCGTCGTACCACGGCGCGTCGTACACGGCCGCCGTCGGCGACGGACTCGCCTACATCATCAAGGCGCGTGTGCAGCTGCTCCGCGACCTCGGTGCCGCGATCGCTCCGGCGAGCGCGTGGCAGCTCATCCAGGGCATCGAGACGCTCTCGCTCCGCATCGAGCGCCACGTGCAGAACGCCCAGGAGATCGCGGAGTGGCTCGACAACCACCCCGACGTCGCCTCGGTCAACTACTCGGGTCTGCCCTCGAGCCCGTGGTACGCGGCAGCCAACACGTACGCCCCGAAGGGTGTCGGAGCCGTGCTGTCGTTCGAGCTCAAGGGCGGCGTCGATGCCGGCCGTGCCCTCGTCGACAACCTGTCGCTCTTCTCGCACCTCGCGAACATCGGCGACGTCCGTTCGCTCGTCATCCACCCTGCGTCGACGACGCACTCGCAGCTCACGCCCGAGCAGCAGCTGACGACGGGCGTCACGCCCGGACTCGTGCGCCTCTCGGTGGGCATCGAGAACGTCGACGACCTGAAGTCCGACCTCGAGGCCGGCTTCGCCGCCGCTCGCGCCGTCAGTGAGGCACTGCGTAACAACGCCTGAGAGCTCTGACAGACGGATGCCGCGGGCCGATCGCCCGCGGCATCCGTCGTTTCCCCTCGCCGATGCTCCGTCGCGACCCGGCCTGCGTAACACTCCCCGGGGAGCACGCAGAATGGTGAGATGGATTGGCAGACGACAGCCGACACGGTGCCCTCGAGCTTCATCACCGAGGCGCAGGTGCACACGCTCGGCAAGCCCCCCGTCACGGGTGCGTGGCGCGAGGGCGATCCCGTCGGTGAGCGTCTGTTCGCGTCGATCGGCGCACTCGCCGTCGAGTCGGGCGACGAGCTGCCGTCCGTCCGCATCGCGTACGAGTCGTGGGGAACGCTCTCTCCGGCGAAGGACAACGCGATCCTCGTGCTGCACGCCCTCACGGGCGACTCGCACGTCACCGGCGCGCACGGCCCGGGGCACACCAATTCCGGTTGGTGGTCGGCGATCGTCGGGCCGGGCAAGGCCATCGACACCGACCGCTGGTTCGTCGTCGCCCCCAACGTGCTCGGCGGATGCCAGGGCACGACCGGCCCGGCTTCCCTCGCGCCCGACGGCGCCGAATGGGCGGCGCGCTTCCCCTACGTCACGATCCGCGATCAGGTCGCGGCCCAGATCGCCTTCTCCGACGCGATCGGCATCGACCGCTGGGCAGCGGTCGTCGGCGGGTCGATGGGCGGAATGCACGTGCTCGAGTGGGCGATCATGGCTCCCGAGCGACTCGAGCGCATCGCGGTGCTCGCGGCTCCCCCGGTGACGACGGCCGATCAGATCGCGCTCAACACCGTGCAGATGGAGGCGATCCGCACCGACCCCGCTTTCCGCCACGGCGACTTCTACGACGAGCTCGAGGGGCCGACCCGCGGCCTCGCGCTCGCCCGGCGCATGGCCCTCTTGAACTACCGGAGCCCGACGGAGCTCAACGAGAGATTCCACCGCGAGTGGCAGAGCGACATCAGCCCGCTCGGCGCCGGGGGCCGCTTCGCCGTCGAGTCGTACCTCGACTTCCACGGCAACAAGTTCACCCGACGCTTCGATGCGAACAGCTACATCACCCTGACCGAGTCGATGAACTCGCACGACATCGGGCGCGGTCGCGGCGGCGTCGCCGCGGCGCTCGAGCGCATCACCGCGCGAGCGCTCGTGCTCGGCGTCGGCAGCGACCGGTACTTCCCGTACAGCGGGCAGGCCGAGATCGCCGCGGGGCTCCGCACCGGCATCCGTCAGGGCGAGCCGTACCGCATCGAATCCGAGTACGGCCACGATGCGTTCCTCATCGAGTCCGATCTCGTGGGTGAGGCCATCACCGAGCTCCTCGCCGCGTGATCCGCGCCGACGTCGTGCTCCGCTAGGGTTGCGACCGATGAACCGGATCCCGAAGGAACGCGACCGACTGCTGCGACGCGCGGCACGCTTCGGCGGCCTCGCGGGCACCGTCGGTGCGATCGCGTGCCTCACCGCGCCGGGCGCGATCCCGGGCGACGAGTTACCGACCGTCGCGCTCCTCTCCCTCGCTCTCGTCGCCTCGGTCCTCGCCCTCACCAACACGGGCGCGCTCTACTGGACGCTCCCCGCGGTCGGCCTCGGGCTCGCCGTCATCGTCGTCACGGGGCTCTCGTCGCCGAGGCTGAGCGATGCCACGTCGACCGCGATCGTGCTGCAGGCGAGCATCGGAATAGCGTCGGTCGTGCTCATGCTGCTGACGAGTCGCCGCGGCCGCATCCTCGCCGGAGGCTACGCCCTCGCGACGCTCGTCGTCGTCTCGCTCGTCGCGACGCGCGGCGATCACACGGTCGCGATCATCGCCCTCTCGGTCGCCGGGTGGGGGGCGAACGCCGTGCTCGCCGTCTGGATCGATCAGGGCTCGCGCCGCGCCATGTCGCGCATCGACGAGATCGGCCGCGCCCACCGCGCCGAACGCTTCGCGAGCGAGCTCGAGGCCCAGCAGCGGCAGGACGCCCGCCTCCTCCACGACACGGTCCTCGCGACGTTGAGCCTCCTCGCCCACTCCGGGGTCGGCGTCTCGCCCGAGTCGCTCCGGCACCAGGCATCCGACGATGCGCGCCTCCTCCGTCAGCTGCGACTCGGCGGAACCGCGGGCACACGCAACACCGACGGCCTCTTCACACCGGAGCCGGAGATGGACTCGGTGCTCGGCCAGACCCTCGAGTCGGTCAAGCAGCGATTCGGGCGCATGGGCCTCGCCGTGCGCTGGCACGGCTCCGGTCAGGTGCTGCTGCCCCGCGAGACGCTCGACGCCTTCCTCGGCGCCCTCGGCGAGTGCCTCGAGAACGTCCGACGCCACGCGGGTGTGTCGGAGGCCGACGTCACGATCACCGACGACGACATCATGGTGCGAGCGATGGTGACCGACGCGGGCGTCGGATTCAACATCGACGACGTCGACGGTGCACGGCTCGGCTACGCCGAATCGGTCGTCGGCCGACTGCGCTCGGTCAACGGCCGCGCCCGGCTGTTCTCGTCTCCCGGAGCGGGCACGACCGTCGTGCTGGAGGTGCCGAAGTCATGAGCCTCCCCGCAGAAGACACCCTCGGCATCCACCTCGGTTCGAGGGCCCCCGGCGATCGCTCGCCAAAGCGAGGCTTCCGTCGCCCTGCGCGCACGCTCGCCTCGACGAACGCCAACCTCTCGGGTCTCGGCGGCCGGCGCCTCGCCCTCGGTCTGTCGATCGCGGCCCTCATCCTCGCCGCGGCGCACTTCGCACGCTTCCTCGCGATGCTGCCGGTCTATCCCGACCGCGTCCTCCCCGTCGCGGCGTGGGTCGTCGTCGTGCTGACGACGTGCTTCGGTTTCGCCCTCGTGCGGGCGCTCGGCGCGCGCGTGCCCGAGTGGCTCTTCTTCATGCTCCTCGCGTACGGCGCCCTCGGCGTCGGATTCGACCTCGCCGCCTCGCTCTTCACCCTTCGCGACGGAGTGACACCGACGGCCGCCGCAGCAGCGGGTGCGCTCCTCATCCCGCTCGCCGCCCTCCGCCGCACCCGCGCCGTGCTGTTCGTCGCACTCGGCCTCTCGGTCGTGCTGACGCTCCCGGCCTTCTTCTCGCTCGACGCCGGCCTCGACATCGTGACGGGCCTCGCGGTCGCGGCGAGCGTCGCCTATGCCGCGATCTTCGCCGTCATCATCATCGACGGCTTCCGCCGGATGGTGCGGTTCGAGCTCGACCTCGTCCTCGTGCAGAGCACCGTCGGCACGCCCCGCACCGCGGTCGGCATGCACGCCTCCGAAGATCTCGCCCGGCTCGACTTCGACGCCGAGACGCTGCTCGCCGACGTCGCCGAGGGTCGCCTCCCGCTTCCCCTCCCCCCGGATGCCGCGGACACCGCGGGCTCCCTCGCGAGCCAGCTGCGCATGCGCCTCATCGAGGGACGCACCGACACGTGGCTCCGTCACGCCGTCGCCGAGTCGGAGTTCCTCACGGACTCCGTGATCATCGAGGATCGCGGCGGTCTCGCGGGACTATTCTCTGCCCGACAGCGCGACGCCCTCCTGCTCGCCATCTGGCTCCTCGTGGGCGAACGTGCTCGCTCGAGCGCGACGCCGATCCGCATCGAGATCGGTCCGAGAGGTCCGAGAACGGCCCGATCGCACAGCAACATGGTCGACTTTCCGCTGTTTATCACCGCATCGGGTGTGCCACATCGACGGATCGACCCCGCGACATGGGAAGCTATCAATGTCGTCGGGCCCCACACGGAGTCGCGCGACGCGGGGGTTCTTCGCATCGAAGTCGCCTGTTCGGTCGACAGCCCGGCCGGATCGCCGGGTATCGGCGCGGCACGGTAGAGATCCCAGCCGGTTATCGAGGAGGAAATTGTGACGCAGGTGGATGGCGCCATTCGACTGGTGGTCGTCGACGACCACCGCATGCTGCTCGGCGCGTTGAGCGAGTGGATTCGCAGT
The DNA here is from genome assembly GCF_013407835.1 of Agromyces atrinae. Taxonomy (NCBI): domain Bacteria; kingdom Bacillati; phylum Actinomycetota; class Actinomycetes; order Micrococcales; family Microbacteriaceae; genus Agromyces; species Agromyces atrinae. The sequence continues at coordinate 1,181,227 of NZ_JACCBI010000001.1, forward strand.
GCGGCACCCGACATCGACCTCGTCGCAGCGGTGGCTTCCTGGCCCGAGCTGCTCTCGCACCCGGCCTTCCCCGTCGACGTCGTGCTCCTCGACCTCGACCTCAAGGACAACATCCCCATCTCACTGAAGCTCTCGACGCTCAAGACGACGGGCGTGCGCACGGTTCTCATGAGCACGTACTCCGAACCCGCCGTGGTCCGCGAAGCGCTCGCTGCCGGCGCCCTCGGCTACCTCGTGAAGACCGAGCCCGTCGATCGCATCGTGCAGGCGATCCGCGCGGCTCACGAGGGCGGCTCGTACATCTCCGACGAACTCGTCGACGCGTTGAACGCCGACGGCGACGACGACGGACCGCGCCTGAGCGCCCAGGAACGTCGCGTCATGGCCCTCTACGGAGCGGGCGAGCCTGTCAAGGCCGTCGCCTTCCAGCTCGGCATCTCGGAAGAGACCGCGAAGAGCTACCTCAAGCGCATCCGCGAGAAGTACCGCGTCGCAGGCTACGACGTCGGCACGAAGGTCGCCCTCCGGAAGCGCGCCATCCAAGACGGCATCCTGCTCCAGACCGACTGACCCTCCCCCGCGAGTCCGTCACGAGAACGGATGCCGCGGGCGCGCGTCACTCACGCGCTGACGCGCACCGACGTCGTGACGTAGTTGTGCACGGCTCCGCGCTTCCGCTGCGCGCGGTCGATCGAGAACGTGACGACGGCGAGCGCGAGTCCGGCGACGCTCAAGCCGAGGCCGATCCAGATCGGTGCGACGTAGCCGAGCCCCGAGGCGATGGCGAGGCCGCCGAGGGCCGCACCCAGGCTGTTGCCGATGTTGAGCGCCGAGTGGTTGAGCGCCGAGGCGATCGATTGACCGTCGCGAGCGACATCCATGAGCCGCGCCTGGATCGCGGGCGACAGGGCCGAGGCCGCCGCTCCGACGAAGAAGACGCCGGCGAAGAGGCCGACGACCGTCTGCACGCTCAGGCCGAGGGCGGCAAGCGCGACGATCATGAGCAGGAAGAAGCCGTAGACGGAGCGACGGACGCTGCGGTCGACGAGCGCGCCGCCCGCGAAGTTGCCGATCGTCATGCCGACGCCGAAGACGACGAGGACGATCGGGACGATCGCCTCCCCGAGACCGGTGACCTCCGTCGCGATCGGGGCGACGTAGCTGTACACGGCGAAGAGTCCGCCGAAGCCGATGGCTCCGACGAGGAGCGCGAGCCAGACCTGGACCCGACCGAACACCTTCAGCTGGGTGCGCATCGTCGCCGACGGATCGCCCGCTTGCCACGGCACGACCGCGAGCACCGCGAGGAACGTGAGGGCGAAGAGCCCGGCGACGACGAGGTAGGCGACGCGCCAGCCGGCGAGCTGACCGATCCAGGTGATGACGGGTACGCCGATGACGTTGGCGATCGTGAGCCCGCCGAGCACGAGCGCGATGCCGCGACCGCGCTTGCCGGGGCCCATGAGGCTCGCGGCGACGAGCGACGCGATGCCGAAGTAGGCGCCGTGGGGCAGCGCCGACACGAAGCGCGCGAGGAGGACGAGCTCGAACGTCGGCGCGAGGGCCGAGGCGACCGTTCCGAGTGTGAACGCCGAGAGCAGCACGAGCAGCAGGCGACGACGGGGCCATCGAGCCGCGACGGCCGCGATCGTCGGAGCACCCACGACCACGCCGAGCGCGTAGGCCGAGATGACCCAGCCCGCTTGCGCGTTCGCCTGTTCGGGCGCGGAGGCCGCGAGAGCCGGGAACAGATCGCGCGCGATGTCGGGAAGGAGGCCCATGGCGACGAACTCGGTCGAACCGATGCCGAAACCGCCGAGGGCGAGCGCGAGGAGCGCCCCACGAATACGGGCCGGCGACAGCGTCGTCGGCCCGTCAGGAGAGAGGGTCACCCGGCGATACTACGCCTACTCGAATCGATTCGATAGTCGACCGCTCGATCGTTCACTCCACGAGCATCTCCGTGAAGCCGTCGGTGTAGCCGACGAGCAGCAGACGGCTCTCGCCGAGCACGCGGGCGATCTCCTCCCAGTGCGGTGACGCGGGTGAACCGTAGAGACTCGTCAGGACGCCCACGATCGCGTCCGCCTCGACGGGGGTCGGCGGCGTCGGCCGGTCGAACGCGAGGAGGGACGCACCGACCCCGAAGTGCCGATAGCCGTGACGGCCGAGCTCGAGCACGACCGCGTGGTTCTCGAACGTGTCGGCATCCGAGGTGAAGTACCCGTTCGGCAGTGCCGCGATCACGAGGTCGTCGCGCTCGACGCGGCAGCGCTGCACGATCGCGACGTCGTCGAGCGGACGATCGGGGCGGGCGTTGAGGTCGAGGAGGACCGCGAGCCCGTCGTCGTCGAGGGCGAGCTTCTCCCGAAGGGATGTCAGAGGAGGTGTCTCGGCGGCGTCGAGGGCCGCGGCGATGCGCGCCACCTGAGCGGCGTCGTAGCGGGCGACGGCCACGACGTCATCCCAGTCGATGTCGTCCGCCTCGACCGAGAACTCCTCGGCCTCGGCGGCGTGCATGCTCGTGTACGTCGCCTGACCGCGATCGTCGATCGTCATGACGACGCGATCGGGGGCGACGCGAGCACGCAGGTCGTCGAGGACCGGCAGCACCTCCGCGAACGAGGTCACCTCCGACAGGACGGCGATGGTCTCGCTGTTGAACCGCGGCCGGACGATGGCGTCGCCCGGTTCGACGAGCTCCACGTGCATGCGCGGCTCAGCCGTCGTTCTCGATGGCCGCCTCGAGGCGCTCGACCTTCGCATCGAGCTCCCCCGTGAACCCGGGCCGGATGTCGGCCTTCAGCACGAGCGAGACGCGAGAACCGAAATCGCCGACGGCGTCGGTCGCGCGCTTGACGACGTCGAAGACCTCGTCCCACTCGCCCTCGATCTCGGTGAACATGCTCGTCGTGCGATGCGGCAGACCCGACTCGCGAACGATGCGCACGGCAACCGCTACGGCGTCGTGCACCGATCCGTCGGAACGGCCCGTGCCGCTCGGCGCCACTGAGAATGCAACCAACATCGATGTCCTCCTCGTCCGGCGCGGGTGTCCGCGCCCCTCGGCGACGCTCGAAACACGCGTCGCCGCCACTCTGCCACACGCTCGCGAACGGACTCCGGCGTCGTCATAGATCGCCACGCGCAACACCCTCGACACGAACGTGCGGCATGCTGGGATCACACAGCCTTCTTCCCCCAGGAGAACCCATGCCCCGCACCCCTGCACTCACCCGCGCGCTCTCCCTCGCCGCCGCTGCCGCCGCGGCGATCGCCCTCGCCGGTTGCACGGCCGGCGAGACCGCCGAGCAGTCCGACGCCCCCGCCGTCACGGCCTCCGAGTTCGTCACCGACGGCAAGCTCACGATCGGCACGGGCGAGCCCGCCTACTTCCCGTGGGTGCTCGACGACGCGCCCGAATCGGGCGAGGGCTTCGAGTCGGCCGTCGCGTACGCCGTCGCCGAAGAACTCGGTTTCGCGGCCGACGACGTCGTCTGGGTCCGCACGACCTTCGACCAGGCCATCGCGCCGGGCCCGAAGGACTTCGACGTCAACCTCCAGCAGTTCTCGATCACCGATGAGCGGAAGGAAGCCGTCGACTTCTCGAGCCCGTACTACGAGACCACGCAGACGGTCATCACCATCGAGGGCTCGCGTGCAGCGGGCGCGACCTCGATCGCCGACCTGAAGAACCTCTCGATCGGCGCCCAGACGGGCACGACGAGCCTCGCCGCGATCGAGAGCCAGATCGCTCCCGCAGGCGGCGCCCAGGTCTTCAACACCAACGACGACGCGAAGCTCGCGCTGCAGTCGGGCACCGTCGACGCGATCGTCGTCGACCTTCCGACGGCGTTCTACCTCACGGGCGCCGAGCTCACGGGCGGCCTCATCATCGGCCAGCTCCCCCAGACGGCGGGAACGGGCGACGAGTTCGGTCTCGTGCTCGCCAAGGACAGCCCGCTGACCGAGCGCGTGACGGCCGCGGTCGACACGCTGCGTGAGAACGGCACGCTCGACGCACTCGCCGAGGAGTGGCTCGCTTCGGCGGCCGAAGCCCCCGTCCTCGAGTGACCGACAGCACCCTCCCGCGTCCCGGCGACCGGCGCCCGAGTTCGATCGAACTCGAGCGCCGGTCGTTCCGGCGAACGCAGAACACCCGCTCCGTCCTCATCGGCGTCGCGAGCACGCTCGTCTTCGCCGTCCTCATCTGGATCTTCGTCATCCAGACCCCCGGCTGGGCCGCCGTGCAGAAGAGCTTCTTCGACCCCGCCATCGCGGTGCAGGCCTTCCCACGCGTCATCGAGGGCCTGTGGCTCAACATCCAGGTGCTCGCCTTCGCGGCCGTCGGCGTCGCGATCTTCGGCCTCGCCCTCGCGAGCGCACGCACGCTCCGCGGGCCGATCTTCTTCCCGATCCGCGCACTCGCGGCCGGGTACACCGACCTGTTCCGCGGCATGCCGCTCATCATCGTGCTCTACCTCGTCGGGTTCGGCCTGCCCGGTCTGCAGATCTTCCCGCGCATGCCCGTCGCGTTCTGGGGCACGATCGCGCTCATCCTCGTCTACTCGGCCTACGTCTCCGAGGTGTTCCGCGCGGGCATCGAGGCGGTGCACCCCTCGCAGCGTCTCGCCGCCCGATCGCTCGGCCTCAGCCACGGGCGCACGATGCGCCGCATCATCCTGCCGCAGGCGGTGCGCAAGGTCACGCCGGCCCTCATGAACGACTTCGTCGCCATGCAGAAAGACGTGGGGCTCATCTCGGTGCTCGGAGCGGTCGATGCCGTGCGCGCCGCGCAGATTGAAACGGCTCAATTCTTCAACTTCACGCCCTACGTGCTCGCCGGCCTCCTCTTCGTGCTGCTCGCACTGCCGATGATCCGACTGACCGACTGGTACTCCGCGCGCATGCGGCGTCGCGAGCAGGGAGGGAGCCTCGTATGACCGAGTCCACGACCGTACCCACGGGCGCATCGACGACCGCGTCCCCGGTGCTCCGACTCCGAGACATCCATCTCTCGTTCGGCGACCACGAGGTGCTGCGCGGGATCGACCTCGACGTCTCGGCCCACGAGGTCGTCGCCCTCATCGGGGCGAGCGGCTCGGGCAAGTCGACGCTCCTCCGCACCGTCAACCTGCTGGAGCGCATCGACGACGGCCAGATCTTCCTCCAGGCCGATGACATCAGCGATCCGCGCACGAACGCCGACGCGGTGCGCGCACGCATCGGCGTCGTCTTCCAGAGCTACAACCTGTTCCCGCACCTCTCGGTGCTCGACAACATCACCCTCGCCGACCGACTCGTGCACCGCACGCCGAAGGCCGCCTCCGAGAAGCGAGCGCTCGAGCTCCTCGACTCGGTCGGTCTCGCCGACAAGGCGCGGGCCTTCCCCGATCGGCTCTCGGGCGGTCAGCAGCAGCGCGTGGCCATCGTGCGATCGATCGCGACGGAGCCCGAGCTCCTCCTCCTCGACGAGGTCACGAGCGCGCTCGACCCCGAACTCGTCGGTGAGGTGCTCGAGCTCGTGCGCGCCTTGAAGTCGCGCGGCACGACGATCCTCATGGCCACGCACGAGATGGCGTTCGCGCGCGAGGTCGCCGATCGCGTGGCGTTCCTGCACGAGGGACGCATCGAGGAGATCGGGCCGCCGTCACGGGTGCTCCGCGCACCCGAGCGCGAGCGCACGCGCGAGTTCCTCGCCCGCTTCCTGCCGCCGAGCTGACGCCGGGCGACAGGAAGCGCGTCGATCAATACCCGCTGAAGAGGTCGCGCCTGACCTTCTTCGCCCCGAGGGATGCCGCGTCGGAGGCCACTCGATCGACGAAGGTCGGGGCGCCCGAGACGGCGACATCACGGTCGGCGATGTCGGGCACGATGCTCGCGAGGTTCTCGCGATCGAACGTCGCGCGATCGACGTGCACGATGCGCGCACCGCTCGCCTCGATCGCCTCGCGATAGGGCAGCTCCTCCCCCGCGGCCGAGGCGTGCACGAGTACGATGTCGCGCTTCTGGCCCTCGCGGGCGACCCACGCGAGCTGGCTCGAGAACGGCGTAATGCCGATGCCGCCGCTGACCATGAGGAGCGGACGCGAGGCATCACGAGGCAGGAGGAAGTCTCCCGCGACGGTCGTGACCCGCACGCGCGAGCCCGAGGGCAGTTCCGCGAGCGCGCGCTTGAAGCTCGACGAGCGCTCGGGGTGTCGCAGTGCGATCGTCACGACGGGGTCGCCGGGGGGCGACGAGATGCTGAAGACGCGACGCGTGCCCCGGCGGTCGGCGCGATGCGGCACCGTGATCTCGAGGTACTGACCGGGCTGGAAGCGCACGGTGCTCGGAGCCCGGAAGCGATACTCCACGAGGTCTCCGCCGAGCGGGCGACGCTCCTCGAAGGCGAGTGACGAGACGCTGCGCGCCCGCCAGGCGAGGCCGACGGCGACGAGGTTGCCGACGAGGAGCGCGAGCTCGGGCGTCATGTAGATCGGTCCGAACGACAGCGGCGTGGCGAAGAGCACGCCCACGACGGCGGCGACGACGAACCGCTGCCAGCGTCGCGGCGGCAGCGTGAGCGGCTCGCTCAGCATGAAGCCCGCGAGGAAGATGCCGGGGTACGAGATGAGCACGGTCGAGAACGCCTCGAAGAAAGGCGTTCCGCCGAGCACGCGACTGCCGACGAGGAGCGTTGTGCTCACGAGCAGGAAGACGCCGCCGAGACCGAGTGCGCGCGTGCGGAGCAGCACGACGAACGCGGCGACGAGCACGAGCGGGAAGAGCTCGGCGCTCGCGACCCACCAGACGCTCGCGTCGAGACCCGTCAACGTGATGACGAAAGCGGCGAAGGCGGCCGGATTGAAGAAGTGCCGCCCGCGCCAGGCGATGACGTGCTTCGAGAGCGCGGCGACGAGGGCCGCAGCCGCGAGGGCGATGAGCCGTGGGCCTTCGGCCGTCGGCCAGAAGAGCAGGAACAGGATGAGGCCCGTGATGACCGACGACTCGAGGTGAGCGTTCCGCCGGAAGAGCCGGGCGACGACGAAGCCGGCGATGACGCTCGCGCCGACCGCGACGCCGACGCTCGCGGCGATCGCGAGCGGCGTGTACGGCAGAAGTCCCGCGATCGAGAGGATGAAGGCGAGCACGACGATCGCCGCGAGGCTGACCGACGCGACGCGGTACATGGGAAATCGACCGAGCGTGCGGTCGATCGTGGCGCGGATGGCTGTCATCGGAAGATCTCCCCGGGGAGGGTCGGCGAATACTCGGCCCGACCATCGGTGAACATACGGACGTACGAGAAGTCGGCGACGTCGGTGAGACGATCGGGGCCGACGAAGAACAGGGCGGTCGCGAGGGCGTCGGCGACCATGGCCGTGGGAGCCATGACCCACGTCGCAGCGACCTCGCGAACGGGCAGGCCGGTGCGCCCGTCGAGCACGTGGTGGAGGCCCTCGCCCCACGCACGACGATTCGTCGCCGAGGCGCACAGTGCTCCCCCGGCGAGTTCGACGACACCGATCGCGCGCCGCGCGTCGTAGGGGTGCTCGAGCGCCACGCGCACGGGCTCCGCGCCGCGATAGCGCATGTCGCCGCTCGCATCGACGAGCACGGGGTGATGCGCCGAGAGGAAGTCGCTCACGTGGTCGACGAGGAGGCCCTTGCCCGCAGCCCCGACGTCGAGGCCGATGCCTCGCGTCGTCGACACGGTCGAGCCCTGCCACCGCATCGAGTCGTCCCACTCGTAGCTCGCGAGAGCGGGCCCGGCCTCGAGCGTGAGGTCGCGGCCGTAGCCGAGGCTCTCGAGGCTCGGGCCGACGAGCGGGGTCATCGCGCCGTCGGTCGCCCGATACAGCGATCGGTACAGCTCGACGAGAGCGACCGAGTCATCGGGAAACGTCCACGTGCCGGCATCCCTCTCGAGCTCGGCGACGAGGGAATCGTCGCGGAATCGCGAGTAGGTGCGGTCGAACTCGTCGATCAACTCGTCGAGCCCCGCGCGTTCGACCTCGGTGAGGGGCTCGCGCGTGTCGATCTCCCACCGAGTGCCGATGGCCTCGAAGGTCACTCGCGAGAGGACCTCAGGAGGCATCAGCCTTGATCGCATCGACGGCGGCGTTGAATCCGCCGCTCGTGAGCGAGGAGCCCGCGACCTTCGACACCGACAGATCGTCGATGTTCTGACCGACGACGACATCGGCGATACCGGCGACGAACTCGCCCTGGTAGCGCTTCGAGTTCGGGTTCTCGGCGTTCGAGACGACGTCGACCGCGGTCACGACGTCGGATTCGAGGGTGATCGTGACGGTCACCGACTCCTGCCCGCCGGGCGACGTGTACTCGCCCGTCTCGGTGTAGGTGCCGTCGGTGTACACCGATCCCGCGTCCGCGCTCTCCGTGGCCTCGGTCGTCGCCTCGGGGGCGGTCGTCGCCGACGAGCTCGGCTCCGTCGTCTCGGACGTCATGGCGGAGCTGTCTTGCACTGCGCATCCGGCGAGGCTCCCGACGAGGCTGAGGCCTCCGATGAGGGTGAGTCCAACTCGACTGCGTCGCGTGATCTGCATGGGGCGCCTTTCGTCCAACGGTTGTTGGTTCAACTGTAGGAAGCGATTATTTGCGAACGCTATGGGTTAGCGGGAAGACCCCTGTGACTGCACTACGCGCGTCCGGTGAGGGTCGCGATGGCCGCGGGCAGCGCCTCGGCGACGTCGAGTGCGGCGATCGGGCCCCCACCGGATGCCCGTTCGGCGGCTCGCCCGTGGAGGAGCGCAGCGGTCGCGGCGAGAGGAGCGAGCAGGCTGATGTCGGTGCGGAGCTCGCTCGCGTGGGTCGCGAGGAGAGAACCGAGGATGCCGCCCAGCACGTCACCCGTTCCCGCCGTCGCGAGCTCGTTCGTGCCGGCCCGCACGACGATCGCCTGCCCGACGGGATCGGCGACGAACGTCGACGCCCCCTTGAGGAGCACGACGACGTCGAGCTCGATCGCCGCGCGTACCGCCCATCCCGACGGGTCGGCGGCGATGTCGGCCGCGGAGACGTCGATCTCGCGCTTCGCGAGGAGCGAGGCGAGCTCGCGGTAGTGCGGAGTGATGATCGTGGGGCCGGTGTGCGCCGCGACGAGGTCGAGCGCGGCGGCATCGACGACGACCGGTTCGCCCGACGAGATCGCGCGAGTGAGCTCACCGACGAGCACGAACGATCGCCGCGCGGCATCCATGCCCGAGCCGACGAGCCATGCCTGCACCCGGCCGGGCTGAGTGACGACCTCGGGCCGCCGTGCGAGTACGAGGCTCCGTACGAACCGGGGGCCGACGTAGCGCACCATGCCGACACCCGTGCGATGGGCGGCTTCGACACCGAGGATCGCCGCACCGGGGTACTCGACCGAGCCGGTGATGACGCCGAGCACCCCGCGGGAGTACTTGTCATCGTGGGGGCCGGGCACCGCGATCCACGATCGCGCGTCGGTATCGGTCCACTCCAGCCAAGCGCTCATGACCTCACGATAGGCCCACCGGGCGGGCGACGACAGGGCCATCGACCGCCCGGTGCGGCTTCACTCAGTTGCGCGTCGAGTCGCGGCGCGTCGCGTCCTGCACCTCGCCGACGAGTTCCTCGATGATGTCCTCGAGGAAGAGCACTCCGGAGGCGGTGCCCTCGGCGTCGAACGAGCGGGCGAGGTGCGAGCCCGAGGCGCGCATCGTGGCGAGCGCGTCCTCGAGGTCGGTGCCGTTCCAGATCGAGACGAGCTGGCGCACGCGCTTCGGCGGGATCGGGTCGTCGAACTCGTCGTCGTCGAGGTCGATGACGTCCTTGAGGTGCACGTAGCCCGCGGGATCGCCGTCCTCCGCGCGGATGACGTAGCGCGAGAAGCCGTGCCGGGCGACCGCGCGTTCGACATCGGCCGGAGTCGCCTCGGGCGGCAGGCTCTCGAGCTGCGAGAGCGGCACCGCGACGTCGGCGACCTTCTTCGTCGTGAACTCGAACGCGGCGAGCAGGGTGCCGCTCGCGTCGTCGAGCACGCCCTCCCGGGTCGACTGATCGACGATCGTCGCGACCTCCTCGAGCGTGTAGGTGCTCGTCGCCTCGTTCTTCGGCTCGACGCGGAACAGTCGCAGCACGCCGTTGGCGATCGCGTTGAGCGTTCCGATGATGGGCTTGCAGAGTCGGGCGATGAAGACGAGCGCCGGTGCGAGCAGCAACACGGCGCGGTCCGGCAGCGAGAACGACAGGTTCTTCGGAACCATCTCGCCGAGCACGACGTGCAGGTACGACACGATCAGCAGCGCGATGACGAAGGCGACGCCGCCGATGACCTCCTCCGACCACCCGGTGAGCGCGAGGGGAACCTCGAGCAGGTGATGGATGGCGGGTTCGGAGACGTTCAGGATGAGCAGCGAGCACACCGTGATGCCGAGCTGACTCATCGCGAGCATGAGCGTCGCGTGCTCCATCGCCCAGAGGGCCGTGATGGCGCTCCGCTTGCCCTGCTCGGCGAGCGGTTCGATCTGCGAGCGTCGCGCCGAGATGACGGCGAACTCCGCTCCGACGAAGAAGGCGTTCGCGGCGAGCAGGACGACGAGCCAGGCGAGTCCGATCCAATCACTCGACATCGCGCTCACCTCCCTCCGTCGTGAGGACGGGTTTCGTGACGAAGCGCACCCGGTCTATGCGGCGACCGTCGAGCCGCTGCACGGTCAGGGTGCCGCTCTCGAGCTCGACCTCGTCGCCGACGACGGGAAGACGGCCGAGTTCGCTCATGATGAATCCGCCGATCGTCTCGTACGGTCCCTCTTCGGGCACGCGGATGCCGGCGCGGTCGAGGAGCTCGTCGGGCCGCAGCATCCCGGGGAACGTGAGCGAGTCCGCGCGGCGGACGACGCCCGCGCGTGTGCGGTCGTGCTCGTCCGACACCTCGCCGACGAGTTCTTCCACGAGGTCTTCGAGCGTTGTGACGCCCGCGGTTCCGCCGTACTCGTCGACGACGACGGCCATCTGGTAGCCGCGTCCGCGCAACTCGCCGAGCAGAGCGTCGAGGCGCATCGTCTCGGGCACGCGGAGCGCCTCCGACTGCAGAGCGGAGACGGGGACGTCGGGGCGGCGTTCACGGGGAACGGCGACCGCCTGCTTCACGTGCACGAGCCCGACGACGTCGTCGACGTTCTCGTCGAGCACGGGGAAGCGCGAGTAGCCGGTCTGCCGCGCGAGTTCGAGCACCGTCGAGGCCGAGTCCGTGCGACGGACCGTCGCGACGCGCAGACGCGGCGTCATGACGTCGGCGGCCGTGTGCTGCGAGAAGCGCAGGGTGCGGTTGAGGAGCGTCGCGGTGTCGGCCTCGAGGAGACCCGCGCTCGCCGAGCGACGCACGAGCGACGAGAGCTCTTCGGCGCTGCGCGCGCCCGAGAGCTCCTCCTTCGGTTCGATCCCGAACGATCGGATGATCGCGTTCGCGCTGCCGTTCAGCACGATGATCGCGGGCTTGAAGACCGTCGTGAACACCGTCTGGAAGGGGATGACGATCTTCGCCGTCGCGAGAGGAAGCGCGAGTGCGAAGTTCTTCGGCACGAGTTCGCCGATGACCATCGACAGGAGCGTCGCGATCGTCACGGCGAGGAAGACGCCGAGCACGGGCACGACGGCCTCGGGCGTGCCGATCGCGGTGAGCGGCCCCGAGAGCAGCGACGTGATCGCCGGCTCCATCGTGTAACCCGTGAGCAGCGTCGTCAGCGTGATTCCGAGCTGCGCGCTCGAGAGGTGCGTCGAGGTGATCTTGAGAGCCGCGATCGTCATGCTGAGGCGGGTCTCGCCCCGAGCGCGACGCGCCTCGAGATCACTGCGATCGAGATTGACGAGGGCGAACTCGCTCGCAACGAACAAGCCCGTGCCCACGGTGAGGAGGAGACCGATTCCGAGCAGTAGCCACTCAGACATCGGTTCCACCCCCCGCGGTCACGGGCGACGGTCTATGACCGGGAGAACTGGAACGCGAAGAAGGAGGCTCGTCCATAAGTCTGAACAGTATAGAGCCGGTCTGCTACCAGCTGACCGGGAGGGCCTTGCCCTCTTCGTAGCCGGCCGCCGACTGCACCCCGACGAGCGCCCGCTCGTGGAACTCGTCGACGCTGCGCGCACCCGCGTAGGTGAACGAGCTCCGCACTCCGGACGTGATCATGTCGAGGAGGTCCTCGAGCGAGGGCCGCAGCGGATCGAGGTAGATCGCACTCGACGAGATGCCCTCGGCGAAGAGCTCCTTGCGTGCGAGCTCGTACGGGTCGAGTCGATCGAAGCGCTCGCGCACGGCCTTCGTCGACGCCATGCCCCAGCTCTCCTTGTAGAGCCGGCCCGAGTCATCCGAGCGCAGGCGTCCCGGCGCTTCGATCGTGCCCGCGAACCACGAACCGACCATGACCGATGCGGCGCCCGCCGCGAGGGCGAGGGCGACGTCGCGCGGGTAGCGCACTCCCCCATCGGCCCAGACGTGCGCTCCGAGAGCGCGCGCAGCCTCGGCGGTCTCGAGCACGGCCGAGAACTGCGGCCGTCCGACGGCCGTCATCATGCGCGTCGTGCACATCGCGCCCGGCCCGACACCGACCTTGAGGATGTCGGCGCCGGCGTCGACCAGATCGCGCACCGCGTCGGCGGTGACGACGTTGCCCGCGCAGATCGGCAGCCCGAGACCGGCGGCACGCACGGCGGCGATCGCCCGCAGCATCCCGTCCTGGTGTCCGTGGGCCGTGTCGATGACGAGGACGTCGACGCCGGCCTCCGCCAACGCACGCGCCTTGACCGCGACGTCTCCGTTGATGCCGACCGCCGCGGCGACGGCGAGACGGCCGTGCGCGTCGACGTTCGGCTGGTAGATGGTGCCCCGCAGCGCGCTCCGCCGGCTCAGAGTGCCGACGAGCGCGCCGTGCCGGAGCACGGGCGCGAAGTCGAGGCCGGCCTCGGTCATGACGTCGAAGGCGCGGCGCGGCGAATCGACGTCCTCGGCGTCGAGCGCGGGCAGCGAGCCGTGCACGAGATCGCCGAGCTGGGCGTCGGGAAGAGAGGAGGCGAGGCGCGCGGCCGGGATGCAGCCGACGAACGCTCCCTGAGCGTCGTGGAGCACGATCCCATGGCCTTCGGCGCCCGGAAGCACCTCGAGCGCGTCGGCGACGGTATCGCCGGGAGCGAAGGAGTACGGCGTGTCGAAAGCCGGCGACTGGTTCTTCACCCAGCGGATCGCCGCGTCGAGGTCCTGGAGGGGCATGTCCTGCGGGAGGACGCCGAGCCCGCCGCGCCGGGCGAGCGTCGCCGCGAGCCTCGGCCCCGTGACCGAGTTCATGTTCGCCGAGACGAGCGGGATCGTCGCTCCGGTGCCGTCGCCCGGAGCGAGGGACACGTCGAGACGGCTCGCGACGGCTGAGCGCCGGGGCACGAGGAAGACGTCGGAATAGGTCAGATCGTTCGAGGAGACCTCGCGGATGAACTCCATGTCGACCACGGTAGTCCCCGTGTCGTCGTGGCGGCAGCCTCGGGCAAAGAGGATTAGGCTTGCAGAGGCGGCCCGTCACCCGCAAAACGCGCACCGACACCGCTCACAACGAAACGAACATCAACGGAGAGAGTGGGCGATCGGCTGTGTCGAGCCAATTGACCGGGTCGGGATCTGACGAGACCACGTCGGGCGAGTTCGGAGCCAACGAATGGCTCGTCGACGAGATGTACGAGAGGTTCGTCGGCGACCCGAATTCGGTCGACGAATCGTGGTGGCCGATCCTCGAGAGCTACCGCGACGCGGCAGCCGCGAAGGCATCGGGTGAGGCCCCGCAGCCGACCGCTGCAGCACCCGCACCCGCCACGACGTCGACGCAGGGAGAGCACGCCGCGCCGACCGACTCGACGCCGCGCCCGATCACCGCGCCGGTGACCGTCATCGGCTCCCAGCCCGCGGCGAAGACCACCTCGATCGCTCCTCGGCCCGAGCCGGTACCGGCCGACGTGCCGATCACGAGCCCGCAGGCCGTCGTCGAGACGAAGCCCGACACCGAGAAGCAGGACGAGATCGTCCCGCTCCGCGGCATGCCGAAGACCCTCGCCGCGAACATGGACGCGAGCCTCTCGGTTCCCACCGCGACGAGCGTGCGCACCGTTCCGGCGAAGCTCATGATCGACAACCGCATCGTGATCAACAACCACCTGAAGCGTGCGCGCGGCGGCAAGGTCTCGTTCACGCACCTCATCGGATGGGCGCTCATCCAGGCGCTCAAGTCGTTCCCCAGCCAGAACGTCTACTACACCGAGTCCGACGGCAAGCCCGCGGTCGTGAAGCCCGCCCACATCGGCCTCGGCATCGCGATCGACATCCCGAAGCCCGACGGCACACGCGCCCTCCTCGTCCCCGCCATCAAGCGCGCCGAGACGATGACGTTCAACGAGTTCCTCGGCGCCTACGAAGACCTCGTGCAGCGCGCACGGAAGAACAAGCTCACCGCCGACGACTTCCAGGGCGGCACGATCTCGCTCACGAACCCCGGCGGAATCGGAACGGTGCACTCGGTGCCGCGCCTCATGAAGGGCCAGGGCTGCATCATCGGCGCCGGCGCCCTCGAGTACCCCGCCGAGTTCCAGGGCTCGAGCGAGAAGACGCTCGCGAACCTCGCGATCGGCAAGACGATCACCCTCACGTCGACCTACGACCACCGCGTCATCCAGGGCGCGGGTTCGGGCGAGTTCCTGAAGATCGTGCACGAGCTGCTCATCGGCAAGCACGGCTTCTACGAGGGCATCTTCGCGGCCCTCCGCCTGCCGTACGACCCCATCCACTGGGCGCCCGACATCTCTGTCGACCTCGCGAGCGCCGTCGACAAGACCGCGCGCGTGCAGGAGCTCATCAACTCGTTCCGCGTGCGCGGCCACATGATGGCCGACACCGACCCGCTCGAGTACGTGCAGCGCTCGCACCCCGACCTCGACATCTCGAGCCACGGCCTCACCTTCTGGGACCTCGACCGCGAGTTCGTCACGGGTGGCCTCAGCGGCACCCGGTCGGCGCTCCTCCGCGACATCCTCGGCGTCCTGCGCGACTCGTACTGCCGCACCATCGGTATCGAGTACATGCACATCCAGGACCCCGAGCAGCGCAAGTGGATCCAGCAGAAGGTCGAGCGCAAATACGAGAAGCCGACCCACGACGAGCAGATGCGCGTCCTCGGCAAGCTCAACGAGGCCGAGGCCTTCGAGACCTTCCTCCAGACGAAGTACGTCGGCCAGAAGCGCTTCAGCCTCGAGGGCGGCGAGTCCGTCATCGCACTCCTCGACGAGGTCCTGCAGGGCGCTGCGAAGGACGGCCTCGACGGCGTGGCGATCGGTATGGCGCACCGCGGCCGACTGAACGTGCTCACGAACATCGCCGGCAAGACCTACGGACAGATCTTCCGTGAGTTCGAGGGCACCCCCGACCACCGCAACTCGAGTGGATCGGGCGATGTCAAGTACCACCTCGGCACCGAGGGCACCTTCACGGCCGACACGGGCGAGGAGATCCCCGTCTACCTCGCCGCGAACCCGTCGCACCTCGAGGCCGTCAACGGCGTGCTCGAGGGCATCGTCCGCGCCAAGCAGGACCGGAAGCCCATCGGAACCTTCTCGACGCTACCGATCCTCATCCACGGCGACGCGGCGATGGCCGGACAGGGTGTCGTCTTCGAGACGCTGCAGCTCTCGCAGCTGCGCGGCTACAAGACCGGCGGCACGATCCACGTCGTCATCAACAACCAGGTCGGCTTCACGACCGTGCCGCAGGACTCGCGCTCCTCGATCTACTCGACCGACGTCGCGAAGACGATCCAGGCACCGATCTTCCATGTGAACGGCGACGACCCCGAGTCGGTCATCCGCGTCGCTCACCTCGCGTACCTGTATCGCCAGGAGTTCAAGCGCGACGTCGTCATCGACCTCGTCTGCTACCGCCGCCGCGGTCACAACGAGGGCGACGACCCCTCGATGACGCAGCCGCTCATGTACAGCCTCATCGAGGCGAAGCGCTCGGTGCGGAAGCTCTACACCGAGGCGCTCGTCGGTCGCGGCGACATCACCGAAGAAGAGTACGAGGCGGCGCACGCCGACTTCCAGGACCGCCTCGAGCGCGCGTTCATGGAGACGCACGCCGCGCAGTCGTCGGCGATCCCGATCGTCGGCGCCGACGGCCAGGCCGACGACGCCCCGACGGATGACTCGGACGGGCAGCTCTCGACGACCGGCGTGTCCGAGCAGGTCGTGCACCTCATCGGTGACGCCTTCAACAACCCGCCCGAGGGCTTCACGGTGCACGCGAAGCTCAAGCAGTTGCTGCAGAAGCGACTCGACATGAGCCGCAACGGAAAGATCGACTGGGCCTTCGGCGAGCTCCTCGCCCTCGGCTCGGTGCTCCTCGAGGGCACCCCCGTGCGCTTCGCCGGTCAGGACGCGCGCCGCGGAACGTTCGTTCAGCGCCACGCCGTGCTGCACGACCGCGTGAACGGTCAGGAGTGGCTGCCGCTGCAGAACCTCTCGCAGAACCAGGCCCGCTTCTGGATCTACGACTCGCTCCTCAGCGAGTACGCGGCGATGGCGTTCGAGTACGGCTACTCCGTCGAGCGCGCCGACGCCCTCGTGCTGTGGGAGGCGCAGTTCGGCGACTTCGCGAACGGCGCCCAGACGGTGCTCGACGAGTTCATCTCGTCGGCCGAGCAGAAGTGGGCGCAGCGTTCGAGCGTCGTGCTGCTGCTCCCGCACGGCTATGAGGGCCAGGGCCCCGACCACTCGAGCGCCCGCATCGAGCGCTACCTGCAGCTGTGCGCCGAGAACAACATGACCGTCGCTCGTCCGTCGACCCCGGCGTCGTACTTCCACCTGCTGCGTCGCCAGGCGTACCAGCGGCCGCGCCGCCCCCTCGTGGTGTTCACCCCGAAGGCGATGCTCCGCCTCCGCGGTGCGACGAGCGAGGTCGCCGACTTCACGAGCGGTCGATTCGAGCCCGTCATCGACGACGTTCGCATCACCGACAAGTCGGCCGTCAAGCGCGTCCTCTTCCACGCGGGCAAGATCTACTACGACCTGCTCGCCGAGCTCGAGAAGAACCCGAACCCCGAGATCGCCCTCGTCCGCCTCGAGCAGTACTACCCGCTCCCGGCCGAGGAGCTGCGCGCCGTGGCCGACTCGTACCCGAACGCCGAGCTCGCGTGGGTGCAGGACGAGCCCGAGAACCAGGGTGCCTGGCCGTTCTTCGTCCTCGAGACGAACAAGCTCGGCCCGCGTCCGATGCGGCTCTTCTCGCGCCCCGCGTCGGCATCGCCGGCCGCCGGCTCGGCGAAGCGTCACGCGCTCGAGCAGACCGAGCTGATCCGCGCGGCGCTCTCGCTCTAGACGACGAAGACCGGATGCCGCGTGCGGCCCGACTCCTCACGGAGCGGGCGCACGCGGCATCCGGTCTTTTCGGTGTCGGGCCCTACTTCGCGCCGCGCGCGAGGGGGCTCGGCCACCAGATCCTCCGACCCAGGTCGTACGCGAGCGCCGGCACGAGGAGCGTGCGCACGAGGAACGTGTCGAGCAGCACGCCGAAGGCGACGATGAACGAGATCTGGGCGAGGAACAGGATCGGGATGACGCCGAGGGCGGCGAACGTGGCGGCGAGCACGAGTCCGGCCGACGTGATCACCCCGCCGGTGACCGTGAGGCCGCGGAGGATGCCCGCGCGGGTTCCGAGGAGGATCGATTCCTCGCGCACCCGTGTCATCAGGAAGATGTTGTAGTCGACGCCGAGGGCGACGAGGAACACGAACCCGAAGAGAGGCACCGAGGGGTCGGCACCGGGGAAGTCGAAGATGCCGTTGAAGACCCACGCCGAGACGCCGAGCGCCGCGCCGAACGACAGCACGACGCTGCCGATGAGGATGAGCGGAGCGATGATCGACCGCAGCAGCAGCATGAGGATCAGGAGGATCGCGACGAGCACGAGCGGGATGATGAGGTTGCGGTCGGCGATCGACGCGACCTTCGTGTCGAGGGCGACGGCGCTCTGGCCGCCGACGAGGACGTCCTCACCGACGGAGTCGAGGGCGAGACGCAGCTCGGCCACGGCGTCTTCCGCCGCATCGGAATCGCTCGCGGCGTCGAGCGTCGCCTGGAGCAGCACGCGGCCGTCGACGACGGTCGGGTCGGCGGCGGGCGTTCCGGGAGGGCCGAGCGGCTGGATGCCGTCGGCCGTGACCGGAGCGAAGCCCGACGGCGAGTCCTCGGCGACGACGGCGACCGACGAGACGCCGTCCATGTCGAGGGCGATGTCGGCGATCGCCTGGAGATCGGCCTCGGGGCCGACGATGTAGGCGGGTGTTCCCGAGCCGGCCGGGAAGTGCTCGCCGAGGGCCGCCTGGCCGTCGCGCGCCTCCGACGCACCGAGCACGAACTCGCTCGTCGGGACTCCGTCGGCCTTGAGGTTGAGCAGGCCGAGCGAGAGCACGCCGAGGATGACGACCGACACGATCCACACGATGCGGGGGCGCGTCGAGACGAGGCGCGCGATGCGCGCCCAGAGTCCGCGGCCGGCGGTGGCCTTCGTGTGGGCCAGTCCGTCGGCGGCGCGATGCGCGGGGTGTTCGAGCGACTCCACGCCCGTAGCGACGGCGGCCGCATCGACGGGCGCCGGGTCGTAGCGCGGTCGACGCGGCCAGAAGGCCACGCGTCCCGCGGCGAGCAGGAGCGCGGGCAGGAGGGTCATCGCCGCGAGCACCGCGAACGCGATACCGATCGAGGCCACGGGTCCGAGCGACTTGTTCGAGTTGAGCTCGCTGAACAGCAGGATGAGGAGCGCGGCGATGACCGTGCCTCCCGAGGCGAGGATCGGCTCCCACGCCCCCTTCAGGGCCGCCCACGTCGCGGCCCATCGACGTTCGTGTTCGATCAACGCTTCGCGATAGCGGGCGATGTAGAGCAGGGCGTAGTCGGTCGCGGCTCCGATCACGAGGATGAAGAGGATGCCTTGCGTCTGCCCCGACAGGATGATGATCTCGGCCTGCGCGAGCAGCACGATCGTGAAGATCGAGGCGCACAGGGCCGAGAGGCTCGTGAAGAGCACGATGAGCGGCAGGAGCGGCGATCGGTAGACGATCACGAGGATGACGAAGACCGCGGCGAGGGCGACGCCGAGCAGGAGTCCGTCGATTCCGCTGAACGCCTGCGCGAGGTCGGCGGTGAAGCCGGCGGGGCCGGTGACCGACGCCGTCAGGGTCGAGCCCTCGAGCTCGGTCCGCAGTTCCGTGACGATATCGCGGATCTCGCCGTCGGAGTCGATCGGCACGATGACCTGAGCGGCCTCGCCGTCATCCGAGATGATCGGGGGCGAGACGGTCTGCACGCCCTCGAGCCCCGAGAAGTCCCACGCCTCGATCTCGGCGATCTCGGACTCGGACAGCTCTCCGTCGCCCGTGAAGACGACGATCGCGGGGATCGTGTCGCTCCCGAGGAAGTCGGGGACGATCTCACCGACCTCGGTCGCCTCGGCGGTGGCGGGGAGGAACTGGGACTGCTCGTTGGTCGAGACGTCGCTGATCTTGCCGAACGACGCACCGCCCAGGCCGAACAGGGCGAACCATCCCACGATCAGGAGCGTGGGGAACAAGACGCGCAGAACGCGAGCGAAGGTCTTCATCGCTAACTAGGTTAGCGGTTTTTCTCCCGCGAGCGTCACCCGATCGCGGCGGTGGGGACGCGAGTCAGTCGACGGAGACGGGCGAGTGCTCGGCCTGCACGACTCGGATGCGCGCGAGCACCTGGGTGCGGAGCTCGTCGGGAGCCGCCTCCTTGCACGCACGCTGGACGGCTTCGGTGAGGATCTGCCCCACACGCAGTTCACCCGAGCAGTCGGGGCAGTTCTGCATGTGATCGCGGATGTCGGCCGCGTCTTCACGGCACAACTCGTTGTGCAGGTACTCCTCGAGCTCGGCCTTGGCCTTCTCGCAGCCGCAGTCGGTCATTTCTTCCTCCGGGTGGTGGGCGTGGCCGCCTCGAAGCCCTGCTCACGGGCGTAGTCGGCCAGAAGTTCGCGAAGCATCCGCCGGCCTCGGTGCAGACGACTCATCACGGTTCCAATGGGCGTGTTCATCATGTCGGCGATCTCTTGGTACGAGAAGCCTTCGACGTCGGCGAAGTACACGGCGAGACGGAAGTCTTCGGGAAGAGACTGCAGCGCATCTTTCACCGCACTGTCGGGCAGGTGATCGATCGCCTCGGCCTCGGCCGAGCGGCTCGCCGAAGCCGTCGTCGACTCCGCACCGCCGAGCTGCCAGTCCTCGAGCTCATCGATCGTTCCCTGATAGGGCTCGCGCTGCTTCTTGCGGTACGTGTTGATGAAGGTGTTGGTGAGGATGCGGTACAACCACGCCTTGAGGTTCGTGCCCTGCTCGAACTTGGCGAACGCCGCGTACGACTTGACGAACGTCTCTTGCACGAGGTCTTGAGCGTCGGCGGGGTTTCGGGTCATGCGGAGTGCCGCCGCGTAGAGCTGATCGATGTACGGCAGCGCCTGCTGCTCGAACAGCTCGCTGAGGCTCGGCTGCGTCTCGGAAGTCATCACCGGCCATCTTAGGCTGTGCGTCTCTTCGAGAGGACGATCGAGCACCGCTGTCGACACGTGCCACACTCCTTCCCTGCCGGTGAGTACCGACTACTCTGATAACCGATGCTGATCTCGAAGTATTCCGCCCCTGAGTTCAATCCCTACGGCGACGACTCGCCCGAAGGAACGGATGACGCGTGGAGCGCGCCCACGGCCGCTTCGCCGGTCTCGGCCGTCGTCTCGCTCCCCGGCTCGAAGTCGCTGACGAACCGCGAGCTCGTGCTCGCCGCCCTCGCCGACGGGCCCTCGGTCCTGCGGTCGCCGCTCTGGTCGCGCGACAGCGAACTCATGATCGAGGCGTTGCGCTCGCTCGACGTCGTCATCGAGAAGATCCCGGGCGACGGCGCGTTCGGCGATGACCTGCGCATCACTCCCCCGGCCGAGCTCGCCGGGTCGACCACGATCGACTGCGGCCTCGCCGGAACCGTCATGCGCTTCGTCCCGCCGCTCGCGGGACTCGCACTCGGGCCCACGACGTTCGACGGCGACGAGTACGCCCGCAAGCGGCCGATGTCGACGACGATCACGTCGCTCCGCGCACTCGGCGTCGACGTCAACGACGACCGCAGCGGCTCGCTCCCCTTCACCGTCCACGGCACCGGCACGATCGTCGGCGGCGAGATCGAGATCGACGCCTCGAGCTCGAGCCAGTTCGTCTCCGGCCTCCTCCTCTCCGCCGCACGGTTCGAGGACGGGCTGCACCTGCGCCACACGGGCGAGCGGCTTCCGAGCCTCCCCCACATCGACATGACGATCCAGGCGCTCGCCGCTCGCGGCATCGTCGTCGAATCGCCGACGGTCGGCGAGTGGGTCGTCGATCACGGCCCCATCGCCGCTCGGGATGTCGACATCGAGCCCGACCTCTCGAACGCGGCGCCCTTCCTCGCTGCAGCCCTCGTGACCGGCGGAGCGGTCGCCATCACCGGGTGGCCGACGTCGACGACGCAGGTCGGTGCGACGCTCATCGAACACCTCGCGGCCTTCGGCGCCGACGTCGAACTCGTCGGCGACCGGCTCACCGTCACCGCCGGCGAGTCGATCCGCGGCGTCGAGCTCGATCTCTCCGAGGGCGGCGAACTCGCCCCGACCCTCATCGCGCTCGCGACTCTCGCCGACGGCCCGAGCGAGATCACCGGCATCGGACACATCCGCCACCACGAGACCGACCGCATCGCGGCCCTCGTCGCCGAGATCACCGGCCTCGGCGGCACGGCGATCGAGCTGGAGGACGGCATCCGCATCGAGCCGGCGCCTCTCCACGGCGGCCTGTGGCACGCGTACGCCGATCACCGCATCGCGACAGCCGGCGCCCTCATCGGTCTCGCCGTCGAGGGAGTCGAGGTCGACGACATCCAGTCGACGTCGAAGACTCTCCCCCAGTTCGTCGACCTCTGGAACGGGCTGCTCGCTCCGCGACCGGAGCCGCTCTTCTGATGACGTGGTGGGATTCGGCCGACGACGACGAGCCCGAGCGCTACGACGAGAGCGATGTGCGCGTGAGGCCCAATCCCAAGGGCAACAAACCGCGTACGAAGGTCCGGCCGGAACATGCCGACGCCGTCACCGGTGTCGTCCTCGGCGTCGACCGCGGTCGCTACACGACCCTCGTCGACGAGGGCCTGCCGACCGAGCGCGAGGTGCTCGCCGCTCGCGCCCGAGAGCTCAGGAAGCGCGCCGTCGTCACGGGCGATCGCGTCGACCTCGTGAGCGACACGACGGGCGATGACGGCACGCTCGCGCGCATCGTGCGCATCCAGCCGCGCGCGACGCTCCTCCGCCGCAGCGCCGACGACACCGACGAGGTCGAGCGGATCATCGTCGCGAACGCCGACCAGTTGCTCGTGGTCGTCGCGGCGGCGAACCCCGAGCCGCGCATCCGCCTCGTCGACCGCTACCTCGTGGCCGCGTTCGACGCCGGCATCGAGCCGCTCCTCTGCATCACGAAGACCGACCTCGCCGACCCCGCCGACTTCCTCGCGAACTTCGCCGGGCTCGACCTGCCCGTGTTCGAGAGCGCGAACGACGAGATGCCCCTCGACGAGATCGGCCGTGCGCTCGTCGGTCACCGCACCGTCTTCGTCGGGCACTCGGGCGTCGGCAAGTCGACTCTCGTCAACGCCCTCGTCCCGAGCGCCGACCGGGCGACGGGCGTCGTCAACACGGTCACGGGTCGCGGGCGCCACACGTCCTCGTCGACGGTCTCGCTCCGTCTCGACACCGAGGACGGCACGGGCTGGGTCATCGACACACCGGGCGTGCGCTCGTTCGGCCTCGGGCACGTCAACCCCGACAACATCCTCGGGGCATTCAGCGACCTCGCGGTCATCGCCGAACGCTGCCCCCGGGGCTGCACGCACCTCCCGGATGCACCCGACTGCGCGCTCAACGAGGCCCTCGAAGCGGGCGAGCTCGGCGACTCCGGTCGCGCGCGCCTCGACTCGCTGCAGCGCCTCCTCACGACCTTCGCGTGAGTCGTCGTATGCCTACGATGGCATGGTGACTGATTCCCGCCTCGCCGTCGGCGACACCGCGCCCCTCTTCCGCCTCGACGACCAGGACGGGAACCCCGTCTCCCTCGCCGACCTCCGAGGCGACAAGGTCATCCTCTACTTCTACCCGGCGGCTCTCACGCCGGCGTGCACCGAGCAGACGTGCGACTTCCGCGACAGCCTGGCGTCGCTCGGGGCACACGGCTACCGCGTGCTCGGAATCTCGAAGGACGACGTCGCGACCCTCAAACAGTTCCAGGAGGCGGAGCACGTGACCTTCCCGCTGCTCTCCGACGAAGACCTCACCGTGCACCGCGCGTACGCCACGTGGGGCGAGAAGAACCTGTACGGCAAGATCACCGTCGGCACCCTTCGCACGACTTTCGTCATCGATGAGGACGGCGTCATCACGCACACGTTCTACAACACGAAGGCCAAGAACCACGTCGCGATGCTGCGGAAGAAGCTCGGGCTCGTCGACGCCTGAGCGGTCAGCTCTCCGCGGCGTCGTCGGACGCCACGACGCCTCCGGGCGCGGGCGGCATGAACGCGCGCCCGAGAGGCGGCCAGAGCAGCAGCCCGATGACGATGAGCGCGGGCACGAGGAGCGCCCAGCCGAGGTCGGGGCGGGCGAAGAATCCCTGGAAGCACCCGATCGCGACGGCGATCTGCAGGACCTGCCACGTGATCGCTCCTCCGCGCACCCACGGTGCCATGCGGAAGGCTCCCACGGCGAGCATGACGACCCAGAGCGCACCGATGGCCGTGAGCACGAGGAGCGCGATCGCCGACGCGAACGAGTCGGGTTGATCGGTCAGGATCTCGATCAGCAGCCACACGACGATGGCGACGAGCGCGGCGGCCTCGAGGACCAGGATCGCCCGCAGAATCGCCAATGCCGGGCGGAGGCGCGAAGATTTCACAGCGTTATCCCATGCAGAACTATTGATCTCGAACCTCTACTATGCCAACATTTATGAGGTCAAGTTGACGCTCACAGGGACGTGAGCCGGTCACTCAAGATCCTACTTCCTGCAACTTGACCTTCATCTGCAGTTCTTTTCCCGCGATTAGGCGTGGAATCGCTGCAGCTCACCCCCGCAACAAGGAGCATCCCCTATGGATTGGCGCGACAAAGCCGCCTGCCTGACAGCAGACCCCGAGCTGTTCTTCCCCGTCGGCAACACCGGCCCTGCCGTCGACCAGATCGAGAAGGCGAAGGCCGTCTGCGCCCGCTGCACGGTCACCGAGATCTGCCTGCAGTACGCCCTCGAGACCGGTCAGGACTCGGGCGTCTGGGGCGGCCTGAGCGAAGACGAGCGTCGGGCGCTGAAGCGTCGCGCCGCTCGCGCACGCCGCGCCTCCTAGAACCTCGCTCGGCACGACTGAAACGTGCCACATATCGGCGGGCGTCGATGTCGATCGACGCCCGCCGATATGCGTGAGCGGCCTATCGCGCGGACGTCGACGAACCGAGCCACCGCAGCGGAACGTCGATCGTCACCTCGGTGCCCGCGCCCATGATGGTGTGCCAGTCGATCGTGCCGCCGAGCTCGCCCTGGATGAGCGTGCGCACGATCTGAGTACCGAGCCCCTCGCCGACCATTCCCTCGGGCAGGCCGGAGCCGGTGTCGCGCACCTTGACGGAGAGCGTCTCGTCGTCGCGTGAGGCGTTGATCTCGACGTCGCCCTCCCGGCCCGCGAGGCCGTGCTCGACGGCGTTCGTCACGAGCTCCGTGAGCGCGAGGGCGAGCGGAGTCGCGTAGCCGCTCGGGAGCGTGCCGAACGAGCCCGACTTCTTCGGGTGAGCGGTCGTGTTGTGCGCCGAGGCGACCTCGGCGACGAGAAGCAGGACGCGGTCGAAGACCTCGTCGAAGTCGACGTTCTGCGAGAGCCCCTCCGACAGGGTGTCGTGCACGACGGCGATGGCCGCGACGCGGCGCATCGCCTGCGTGAGGGCGTCGCGCGCCTCGTCGGAGTGCGTGCGACGCGCCTGGATGCGGAGGAGCGACGCCACCGTCTGCAGGTTGTTCTTGACGCGGTGGTGGATCTCGCGGATCGTCGCGTCCTTCGTGATGAGCTCCTGCTCCTGGTGGCGGAGCTCGGTCACGTCGCGGCAAAGCACGATGGCCCCGACCCGTTCACCGCGGTGGCGGAGCGGGATCGCGCGGAGCGAGACCGTGACTCCGCGCGATTCGATGTCGGTGCGCCACGGGGCGCGTCCGGTGACGACGAGGGGAAGCGACTCGTCGACGACGATCTTGCCCGCGAGGAGCCGCGTGGTGACCTCCGCGAGGGACTCCCCTTCGAGCTCGTCGTTGAAGCCCATGCGGTTGAATGCCGAGAGGGCGTTCGGGCTCGCGAACGTCGTCGTTCCGTCGACGTCGAGGCGGATGAGGCCGTCGGATGCGCGCGGTGCGCCACGCCGAGGCCCGGTCGGAGCGCCCAGGTCGGGGAAGTCGCCCGAGGCGATCATCGAGAACAGCTCGTTGGCGCAGTCGTTGAACGTGAGTTCCTGGCGGCTCGGGGTGCGCGTCTCGCTCAGGTTCGTGTGGCGCGTGAGGACGGCGACGGGCTCGGACGCGATGTCCGGTCCCGACGTCGAGAGGCGACGCATGACGGGGACCGCACGCACGCGCGTCGGCATCTCCTCGAACCATGCGGGGGCCGACGAGTCGTGGATCTCGTGCGACTCGAAGGCCGCGGTGACGAGCTCGCGCCACTCCCCCTTGATGTCCTGGCCCACGAAGTCGCGATAGAAGAGCGTCGCAGCGCTCGACGGCCGCGAGTGAGCGACCGCGACAAAACCGTCGTCGGCACTCGGGACCCAGATCACGATGTCGGCGAAGGCGAGATCGGCGATGAGCTGAAGGTCACCGACGAGCATGTGCAGCCAATCGACATCGGGCTGACTGCTGCGACCTTGGGCGATAACGAGTTCACTGAGCGTCGACACGACCTCCAGCGTAGTGCGACTCTGAATTACCCTGCGGCCAGGCTGCGTCGGAGCGCACGTCGCGGCCGGACGGCCAGATCGTCGGCGGCGATCGGCAGCAGGACGGTGTCGACGAGGCCGCGGATTCCTGCACGGAGGCCCGACCGTGGAGCAGCCTCTCGGAGCGTGCGCGCGAGCAGGATGGCCGCATCGCTCGCGCGTTGGTCATGGGGCAGGAGCGTCGCCGTCTCGATGCCCGCGAAGCGGCGGAGCGACTGCCGCACCTGCCCGGCGGCATCGATGCCGAGCGCTGATCCCCGCACGCGATTGATCACGACGTGCACGCGCGAGGTCGACACGACATCGAGCAGGTCGACGTGGGCGCGGAGGAACCGCGCGAGACCGATGGGGTCGGCGAGCCCGACCGCGAGCACGTCATCGGCGAGACGCAGGCTCGCCGCGGTCGCCGCGTTGCGCCGAGGCGAGAAGAGATCGCTCGAGAGCTCGTCGTCGGCCTCGAGGTTGAACCCCACGTCGATGACGATGTCGGTGGCGACGGTACGGAGCACCTCGATGGCCGCGTCGATGCGGTCGGGCGCGAGCTCCGGCCACCGCCGCGACGTCGGGATTCCGGTCAGCACGCGGAACGGGCCCCCGGCCGCAGAGTAGACGGGTGCGATGCGGTCGAACTCGGCGCGATCGAGACTTCCGCTGCCGGCGAGCCTGCACGCCGACGCGAACCCGGGAGCTTCGTCGAGGAGGCCGAGTGCGGGCGCGATCGCACCGCCGTAGGTGTCGGCATCGATGAGCACGACGTCGCGACCGCGCGCAGCGAGCTCGGCGGCGACGTTGATCGACAGCGTCGTCCGACCGGGCGCACCCGCGGGCCCCCAGACCGCGATGACCCGAGCACCCCGCGGGTGCGCGGCCTCCGCCGTCTCGTCGACGCGCGCGCCGAGGACGGCCGACCCCCGGACGAAGGCGTCGATCTCCCCCCACGCGACGTCCGCCTCGAGCACCTCGTGGATACCGAGCGAGCGTGCGTGGTGACGATCGAGGTCGGTCGAGGCGAGCGCGACGACGCGGATGCCGCGCGAGTCGGTCGCTCGCAGCAGGTCGGCGCTGAGCGTCGAACGGCCGGCGCCGGCGAGGACGACGTCGACCTCGAGGTCCGGCAGCCTCGCTTCGGCCTCGCGAGACGACAGGAGGCGCGCCACGACGGTGTGACCGTGTTCGACGATGTCGGCCAGCAGCCGGTCTTCGGTCGCGTGGTCGAGGATGAGGAGCAGTCTCACGTCACTCCCCCGGCCCGGCGGGGACGAGGCTGATCACGTCGCCCGCGGCGACGGCCGCGAGGACGGCGGCGACGTCCGAACGGGGAACGATGAGTTCGACGGAGAGGGTGCTTCTCCCGCCGACGACGGACGCGTCATCGCGGATCTCGACGACCTCCGCTCCGCCGACGAGCACGCGCGGTGGGAGCGACTCGTCGTTCGAACCGCGCCCGGAGGCGACCGACCACGCATCGACGACGGCTCCCTCGGCGACGTCGCGCGAGACGGCGCCGACGACGGTGACCACGACGCGTGCATCTGCCGCGCGGTGCGCCTCGTCGACCGATCCGAGCGGGACGAGTTCACCCTCGGCGACGGCCCGGGTGACGACGAGGGGCCCCGCGTCGAATGCCGAATCGTCGAGATAGGCGGCGGCCGTCGCACCGAGGCGCACCGGGGTCTCGACGAGATCGTCCGCATCGATCTCGTCGCCCGGCGAGAGGTGCTCCTTCGCCACGAGGGCCGTCGAGTAGTCATCGAGGCTCGCGACGAGGCCGACGACTCCCGCGATGGAGGCGACGACGAGGGCCGCTCCGATCAAGAATCGAGGGTCGAGCCCCCACGAGCGTGCACGTCCAGCCATCTCATCCCTCTCTCACGACTCGACCATGCTCGCCCACGGGCGCGGCCGATGGGAGTTATCCACAGGACTGACCGCTGAGACGTCGGAGGGGGATAATCGATTCATGACCTCGCCCGGAGACGCCTCCGTCGGTCGCTTCCTCACCGTCTCGGACACCGCCGAGATCCTCAGCATCACGGTGAGCGAGGCGACCGATCTCGTGCGCTCGGGCGAGCTCCCGGCGATCCGCGTCGGCGCGAGTGGCCTCTGGCGCGTCGAGCGAACCGTCCTCGAGGCCTACATCGATGCGAAGTACGAGGAGTCGAGGCGCCTCGCGCTGTGGCTCCAAGCCGACTTCGCCGCGCTCCCCGAATTGTCGGGCGGCGCGATCATCCGCCCTTCCGACTGACGGTCGTCACTCCATCGTGAGGTAGCGGATCGCCGTGAGCGGCAGGATTCGGAACTCCGCGACATCCCGCGTTCGCCGCGGCACGCCGCGTTCGTGCACGGCGAGATCGATGTGATCCCTCGCGACGCGGTCGATCGTGCCGTGCACACGACCGGTGACCGTCACGATCGAGACTCCGACTCGGCGACGACAGAGGTCGCGGAGCGCGAAGACGAGCCCGATGCGCTCCATGAGCCTCGCCGTCGACTCGCGCTCGGTCTCGAGACTCGCGGCGATGCGCGACTCGCTCGTGACGACGATGGCTGTGACCGAGGCGAACGGGATGACGCAGGCCAACGGATACGGTCCCTCGCCGATGATGTCGCCGGCGAGCCAGTCGCGACCGAATGCGGTCGGTCGGACGTGGAAGGTCTCGTCGCCGATCTCGACACGCACTGCCGATGCAGCAGGCTCTCCGGGTGCGGCGAGAGCCGCGATGCGCTCGCGGAGCGACAGTCGCCCGAGCCGCAGCCGCTCCTCCTCCTGACGGAGCCCGCGGTCCTCGAGGTCGAGCTCGCGATCGAGCTGGACTTCGAGGTCGTCGAAGAGTCGGTTCCAACGCATGATCGAACGCTAGCGCGAGGAAGCGACCCCGAATCGGTTGTCCACAGCACGGTGTCACACAGATTGACAGATCCTCATGCAAGCGCTTACATACTCTCTGACGTGAGGTCACCCTCATTCGGGGGGAAGGAGTGCAGCATGACACGGGGTTCATCACCAGAAGCGCGGGCGGCGGTCGTCGAGACGGATCTCGATCGAACGACACTCCCCGACCCCGACCCCTTGCTCGTGAACCTCACGCGCTGCACCATGGAGGTCCTCGCGGGAGCGCGCGACATCGAGCAGCTGGCTCGCTGGGTGTCCGACGACGCCTTCCGGCATCTGCTCAAGCGGTCCATCCTCGCGGATCGCGCTCGTCGGGTGAAGGGCGTCGCACCGACGCGACCCGTCCTCACCGTCGGGCGCATCATGCGCGGTGCTCCGACCGACGGCGTGGTCGAGGCCGTGATCATGGTGCACCAGCGGGCGCGTTCCCGCGCGGTCGCCATCCGCCTGGAGGAGTTCAAGGGCCGCTGGCGCGCGGCCGCCATCAACGTGCTGTAGGCGAACCGCCACGACGACGAAGCGGCCGGGCGGACCTCATGGTCCGCCCGGCCGCTCGATGTCTCACGAGTGTGTCAGGTCAGCTCTTCTTGCCCTGCGAGCGTCGCTGTGCGCGGTTCTGAGGAGCGGCATCGCCCGATCCCTCGGCGCGCTGCCCGAAGGCTCCACGAGCACTCTCCGCGGCGGGAGCGGCCTGCTCGGGAGCCTGGCTCGCCGCGACGGCACGACGCGCGCGCTCGGTCGCGGCCTGCTGGACCTGACCCTTCTGGTTCCGCACCTCGACTCCGCCGGCGTCGCTCGGGGCCGTGTAGCTGAGCTTCTCCTCCGGAGTGGACGGACGACCGAGGCCCTTGGCGTCGACCGTCGGCGTCGCGACGGCTCCCGCGGGCTGGGAGACCTCGACCTCGAGGTTGAAGAGGAAGCCGACGGTCTCTTCCTTGATCGAACCCATCATCTGCTGGAACATGGCGTAACCCTCGCGCTGGTACTCGACCAGCGGGTCGCGCTGAGCCATGGCACGCAGGCCGATGCCGTCCTTCAGGTAGTCCATCTCGTAGAGGTGGTCGCGCCAGCGGCGGTCGATGACCGAGAGCACCACGCGGCGCTCGAGCTCACGCATCGCGGGGCTGCCGAGCTGCTCTTCGCGTCGCTCGTAGGCGAGCTTCGCATCCGACGTGATCTCGCGGCGGACGAGCTCGCGGTTCACGCGACCCTTCTCACCGGCCTCGGAGATGACCTCGTCGATCGTGATGCCGATCGGGTAGAGCGTCTTCAGCTCGGCCCACATCGCGTCGAGGTCCCACTCCTCAGGGTTGCCCTCGCCGGTGTGCTGGGTGATGACCTCGTCGACGACGTCCGAGAGGAAGCGCTGCGTGCGCTCGTGCAGGTCGTCGCCCTCGAGGATGTGACGGCGGTCGCTGTAGATGGCCTCACGCTGGCGGTTGAGGACGTCGTCGTACTTCAGGACGTTCTTGCGGATCTCGGCGTTGCGCGCCTCGACCTGCGACTGCGCCGAGCGGATGGCGCGCGAGACGACCTTCGACTCGATCGCGACGTCGTCGGGCACACCGCGCGACATGATGCTCTCGGCGGCGCCGGCGTTGAAGAGTCGCATGAGGTCGTCGGTGAGCGACAGGTAGAAGCGGCTCTCGCCCGGGTCGCCCTGACGACCGGCGCGACCGCGGAGCTGGTTGTCGATGCGGCGCGACTCGTGACGCTCGGTACCGAGCACGTAGAGACCGCCGGCCTCGAGCACCGAGGCGGCCTCGGTCTCGACCTCGTTCTTCTTGGACGCGAAGACCTCGTCCCAGACCGACTCGTACTCCTCAGGAGTGTCGACGGGGCTGAGGCCACGCTGGTGCATCTCCTGCACGGCGAGGAACTCGGCGTTTCCGCCGAGCATGATGTCGGTACCGCGACCGGCCATGTTGGTGGCGACGGTGACCGCGCCGAGGCGGCCGGCCTGGGCGACGATCGCGGCTTCGCGCGCGTGGTTCTTGGCGTTCAAAACCTCGTGACGCACGCCCTTCTTCGCGAGCTGACGCGAGAGGTACTCGCTCTTCTCGACGCTCGTCGTGCCGACGAGGACGGGCTGACCCTTGGCGTGACGCTCGACGATGTCTTCGACGACGCGAGCGAACTTCGACTCCTCGTTCTTGTAGACGAGGTCGGGCTGATCGATGCGCACCATCGAGCGGTTCGTCGGAATCGCGACGACGCCGAGCTTGTAGGTCGACATGAACTCGGCCGCCTCGGTCTCGGCGGTACCCGTCATGCCCGAGAGCTTCGAGTACAGGCGGAAGTAGTTCTGGAGCGTGACGGTCGCGAGGGTCTGGTTCTCGGCCTTGACCTGAACGCCTTCCTTCGCCTCGATCGCCTGGTGGATGCCCTCGTTGTAGCGGCGTCCGACGAGGATGCGGCCGGTGTGCTCGTCAACGATGAGGACCTCGCCGTTCATGACGACGTAGTCCTTGTCGCGCTTGAACAGCGCACGCGCCTTGATGGCGTTGTTGAGGAACGAGATGAGCGGGGTGTTCGCCGACTCGTAGAGGTTGTCGATGCCGAGGTAGTCCTCGACCTTCTCGATACCGGGTTCGAGCACGCCGACCGTGCGCTTCTTCTCGTCGACCTCGAAGTCCTCACCGGGGATGAGTCGCGTCGAGAGGTTCGCGAACTCGGTGAACCAGCGGTTCGCCTCGCCCGAGGCGGGGCCCGAGATGATGAGCGGCGTGCGCGCCTCGTCGATGAGGATCGAGTCGACCTCGTCGACGATCGCGAAGTAATGACCGCGCTGCACCATGTCGGTCGCCTGCCACGCCATGTTGTCGCGCAGGTAGTCGAAGCCGAACTCGTTGTTGGTGCCGTACGTGATGTCGGCGGCGTACTGCTCGCGACGCTGCGCGGGGGTCTGGCCGGCGACGATGCAGCCGGTCGTCATTCCGAGTGCGCGGAAGACGCGGCCCATGAGCTCCGACTGGTAGCTCGCGAGGAAGTCGTTGACCGTGATGACGTGGACGCCGCGGCTCGTCAGGGCGTTGAGGTAGGCCGCCGTCGTCGCGACGAGCGTCTTGCCCTCACCGGTCTTCATCTCGGCGATGTTGCCGAGGTGGAGGGCCGCTCCGCCCATGAGCTGGACGTCGAAGTGACGGAGGCCGAGGGTGCGGCGCGAGGCCTCGCGGACGGCCGCGAACGCCTCGGGCAGGAGGTCGTCGAGCGACTCGCCGTTCGAGTAGCGCTCGCGCAACTCGACGGTCTCGTTGCGGAGTTCGTCGTCGGTGAGCGCCTCGAAGTCATCCGACAACGCGTTGATGGCTTTCGCGAAGTTCTCCAGACGACGGAGCGTCCGGCCTTCGCCGACGCGGAGGACCTTTTCCAGAACTGAGGCCACGAATGCTCTCCCAAAATTTCGATCGGCGCAGGGCACGACGGTCGCCGCCGTTGCCGACGGTCATGATAGCCATGCTAGTGCCCGGCTCACTGGCAATCGACTGCGCCCGGGCTTCCGAGACGCCCGATCGCGGACAGCGAAACGCCCCGGACCTCGTGTCGAGATCCGGGGCGTCGCGGGCAGGTCAGGCGCGGGCGCCGGCCTGCACCAACTGCTCTTCGAGACCTTCCGGGCTCGCGGCATCGGCGTTCTCATCGAGGCCGATGACGCCGTAGTCCCAGCCCTTGCGGCGGTACACGACGCTCGGGCGTCCCGATTCGGAGTCGAGGAACAGGTAGAAGTCGTGACCGACGAGCTCCATGTAGTAGAGCGCGTCGTCGACCGTCATCGGCGTGCCGGCGAACGTCTTCCGTCGGATCACGACGGGTGTGTACACGTCGCTCTCGTCGGGCTCCGCCTCCTCCGCCTCGGCCACGACGGGGATCGCTCCCGTGCGCACGCGCTCGAGGACCTCGGCGTCCGCCGGGGTGATGTCGACGACGCTGAAGCCGCCGTCCGAGGCCTCGCGCAGGGAGGTCGGGCGATGCTTTCCGCGATGGACCTTCTTGCGGTCCTTGGCTCGGCGTATGCGTTCGAGCAACCGACCGAGAGCAACATCGAAGGCCGCGTACTTGTCGGACCCGTCGGCTTCGGCTCGCACGACAGGACCCTTTCCGATGAGGGTGAGCTCCACCCGATCGGGGCCGGCGTTGCCGTTGGTCTCGTGGTGCCTCGTGACCTTCACTTCGAGCGCGAGCGCCCGGTCGGCCAGGTGTGAGACCTTCTCAGCCTTCTCATCGACGTAGTCCCGGAATCGATCGGTGATCCCAACGTTGCGTCCGACGATGTTCAGTTCCATGATGACCTCCCACATACAGGCGTGAGTCGCCCCGCTGGAGAAGGGCGATCATCCTTTCACGCCTTTCGTGCCACCGTACCCCGCGCGCTGGGTGAAGTCACCACTTGACTTCCATCCGCGCGTGTCGGAGCGGCGTCTCGGCGATGACGGCTCCCGCGATCACCTCTCCACCCGCGGAACCCACGGCCCGCGCGGCCTCGGCGAGGGTCGAACCCGTGGTGAGGATGTCGTCGACGGCGACGAAGAACCGGCCGTCAAGCGGCCGTCTCGCCTCCAGGGTTCCCACCAGATTCACATGTCGGTCCTCTCGACCGAGGCCCGCCTGGTCGAGGCGGGCGGCGACGTGTCGGAGCACGCGCGCCGGGCGGAAGCCGGCGAGCGCGAGCACCCGATCGACGGGCCGATAGCCCCGAGCCCGAGCGGATGACGCGGTCGGGGGCACGACGAGGAGCTCGATGCCTTCTCGTGCTCGCCCGGCGAGCGCTCCGGCGAGCGCGGCATCGAGGGCGGGGGTGAGTGCGCGCGCGGCATCCGTTCGACCGCCGTCCTTGTACGCGGCGATGACTCGGCGGGCGACACCCGCGTACTCGAGGCCCGCGACGACGTCGAGACCGCCGCGCCGGACCGTGTGCGGTCGCGGCGCGAGCAGAGACCTGCACGCGTCGCACACGGCGCGATCGCCGGCACCGCAGCCGGAGCAGTGCACGGGCAGGAGGACGGCGGCGGCATCGAGGACGGCGGCTCGCACACGATTCATCGCCCGATGCTGTCAGGGGCGCGCTCTCGGCGTCCGCGTCGGTCGCGCCCCCTGTCGACTCGGCGCGCTCCCCGTCGGGCGTGGAGGAGCGGTCACTGTCCCTGCTGCGTCGCGAGGAGCGACACCGAGCCCGCGCGCGTCTGCCACCCCAGTCCGCTCTGCACGGCGACCTCGCCGGCCGCCGTGAGGATGCGGAGCTCGCGTTGCGTGTTTCCGCCGACGATCGAGACGCCGCTGACGGCACCCGACCGGCTCGAGCTGCGCCCGCCGATCTCCTGAACCGCGACGATCGTCTCCTCTCCCCCGACGGAGACGAGCGCGGCGACGTTGAGCGGGTCGATCCACGTCGCGTCGAGCGCGTCCCCCTCGACCGAGACGAGATCGAACGGCGTTCCGAGCGATGCGGGCGCACCGGCGGCGTCCGCGCGCTGGATCGATGCGACGAACAGGTGCGCGACCGATCCGCCCGAGAGGACGGCGAGCATCCTCGTGCCGTCGCGCGAGACGTTGAGCGCGACCATGGTGGTCCCCTCGGGCCAGCCGGGGTCGATGGTTCCCGACGATCCGTCGGGCGCGAACCAACTGAGCGCACCCGGGTCGCCGGCGGGCACCGACCAGACGACGCCGTAGCCATCGAGGGCGGGGGCGATGAGGCCCGGTCTCTCGTCGAGCAGCTCCGACTCGGAGCCGGCCTGCACGCGGGAGACCCCGGCCTCGCTCAGGACCGCCGCGACCGTGCCTCCGACGCCGAGCGTCACCTGTTCGGGCTCGAGCGCCTCGATCTCGTCGGAGAGCTCGGGGATCTCGGTCACGCTCTGCGACTGCAGCGAGAGGAAGCCGAACGCTCCCCCGGCCGACACGAGCGCTCGTGCGTCGACGCGCGGCGTCTCGACGGGCTCGGGCACGAGGGGCGACAACGCCTCGACGACGCCGTTGAACGAGAGGTCGACCGATCGGATGCTCCGCACCGATTCGAGACTGCTCGCGAGCTGGAGCTGCATGCGCTGCAGGGCGACGACCTCGTTGGACGCGTCGCCCGAGAGGTCGACGGTCGCGACTCCGGATGACACCGGCACGGCCTCCGAACGGAGTCTCACGCTGTCGGGGAACGCCGTGACGACGCCCGGTCCGAGCCACTCGCTCGGGCCGGCGAGGAGCGCCTTGACGATGCTCGTCTGGGTCGACTCGCGCTGTCGTGGGAACCACCGGAGATCGGGCACGAGGTACTCGAATGCGGGATCGAAGAAGTAGAGGGCGTGCTTCGCGAACACCTGGGCGAACGTGGCCTCATCCGTCAGCACGCCGGGCGGAGCGACGCTGATGCGCCACTGGCCGTCGACCTGCTCGAACTCGTAGTCGAGGGGCACGGGCGAGCCCGGCTCCTCCTCGCGGTACTGGCCCGTGCTCGTGACACTCGCGATGGGCGATGCCGCGACGCGGATCGAGGTGTCGGATGTCGCGGTGAACGAGCGTGTCTCGAAGTTGAGGTCGATCGTGACGCCCGCCTCGGGGTGCCAGTCGGACGCGAACGCCGGCGTCAGGAAGTCGCGGGCGATCTGGTAGTTGTTGCGCGGGCTCGCGGCGGCGAGGATGAAGCCGTCGAGGATCTGCTGCTGGGTGGCGTCACGCTGCGGGCCGCGCGCGATGACGTCGAGTTCGATCGACTCCTCGACGGCGCCGGGCTGGCCCTGCTGCACGGGCCCCGACGAGGGGATGCCGGTGCAGCCGGACAGGGCGACCACGGCGACGAGGGCGAGCGCCCAGCGGGCGAGCGATGACCGGAGCTCACGCATCGCGTGCCCCCTTCCTCGTCGACGGTTCGTCGTCGAGCGTCGTGACGGAGCCCGTCGAATCGATGAGGTCGAGCACGGCTGTCGCCGTGCCCGCGGCATCCTCCGGTGGGAGCGGGATCGGCGATGACGGGATCTCGTCGCCCGCGTGACGCGGCAGCGTCAGCCGGAAGCACGAGCCGAGGGACGGCGCCGACCAGACCTCGAGTCGTCCGCCGTGGGCGACGGCGTCCTCGAGCGAGATCGCGAGGCCGAGTCCGGTGCCGCCGATCGTGCGCTTGCGACTCGGGTCGGCGCGCCAGAATCGGTCGAAGACGCGCTCGGCGTCCTCCGGCGTCATCCCGAAGCCGTAGTCGCGGACCGCGAGGGCGACGGCCGCCTCGTCGCTGTCGACCGTCACGACGATCGGGCGCCCCTCACCGTGCTCGATGGCGTTGCCGAGGAGGTTCCGCACGATGCGCCGGATGCGCCGCGGGTCGAGTTCGGAGTCGAAGTGACCGCCCGGAGCGACGAGGCGTACATCGCTGCCGCGCTGCTCGGCGAGCGTGTGCATGCTCTCGATCGCGTCGCCCGCGAGCTGCACGAGGTTCGTCGACTCGAGGGCGAGGGTGACCGACCCCGCGTCGTAGCGGCTGATCTCGAGGAGGTCGGACAGGAGGAGTTCGAAGCGTTCGGTCTGCGTGTGCAGCAGCTCGACCGTGCGGGCGGTGTCGGGCGGGAAACTCTCGCGCTGCGCATCGAGCACGTCGCCGGCAAGTCGGATCGTCGTGAGCGGAGTGCGCAGTTCGTGCGAGACATCCGAGACGAATCGTTGCTGCATGACCGAGAGCTCGGCCAACTCGGCGATGCGGGCCTG
Source organism: Agromyces atrinae (assembly GCF_013407835.1). Taxonomy (NCBI): domain Bacteria; kingdom Bacillati; phylum Actinomycetota; class Actinomycetes; order Micrococcales; family Microbacteriaceae; genus Agromyces; species Agromyces atrinae. Next base: position 1,217,910 of record NZ_JACCBI010000001.1, read on the forward strand.
GAGGCTGTCGGCCATGCCGTTGAACGAGCGTGCGAGCGTCGCGAGCTCGTCGGCGCCCTTCTCGGGCATCCGCACCTCGAGGTCGCCTCCGGCGAGACGACGGCTCGTGAGCGCCGCCTGGCGGATGGGGTCGATGACCCAGCGCACGACGAAGAGCGTGATCACGGCGAGCATGATGAGCAGGGCGATGGCACCGATCGACCCCGTGAGCTGCACGAAGCGCAGGGTCTGGTCGGCGTCGGCGAAGCTGTAACCGAGGTAGAGCTCGTAGCGTCCGGCCTCGGGGATCTCGATCTGCGTGCCGACGACGACACCGGGGTCGGCGCCGCCCGAGTCGTTCGCGAGGCTCACGGACTGCCAGAACTGGCCGTCGCGATCCGCCTGCACCTGGGCACGCAGTTCGGGCGTGAGCACCGACGAGAGGCCGGGACTCACGAGGTCCTGAGGCGCGATGCTGGATGCCTCCTGGTCGGGCACGCGGATCAGGGCGATGTACTGGCTCGACGACGTCGTCTCGATGAGACCCCGAGCAGAGCTGAAGACGCCCTGGACCGCGGCTCGGTCGGCCGCGTCGGAGGACTCGAGCACGCGCTGCGCGGCGATGTCGGCGCGATTCGAGGCTCCGAGCACCTGATCGAGGCGCGACTGGAAGAGGTTCGCCTGGACCGAGAACGAGAGGTACGCGCCGATCACGAGGATCGCGAAGCTCGACAGCCCGATCGTGATGAGGACCGTGCGGAACTGCAGCGACTCCCGCCACAGGGCGGTGAACGACTGGGGCCACAGCCGCCACCCTCGCCAGGACAGCGGCGCCCGGCCCGGCTCGGCGGCCACTCGCTGCCTAGAGCGCCGCGCCGGCCCGGTAGCCGACACCGCGCACGGTCATGACGATGCGCGGGTTGTCGGGATCGTGCTCGACCTTCGCGCGGAGGCGCTGGACGTGGACGTTCACGAGTCGCGTGTCGGCCTTGTAGTGGTAGCCCCACACCTGTTCGAGGAGCATCTCGCGCGTGAAGACCTGCTGCGGCTTCGTCGCGAGGGTGAGCAGCAGGTCGAACTCGAGGGGCGTCAGGTTGATGCGCTCCTCGCCCCGCCGGACCTCGTGCCCCGCGGCGTCGATGTCGAGATCGCCGACGCGCAGGGTCTCGGAGACCGATGCCGGGGTCGGCCGCAGTCGCGTGCGGATGCGAGCGACGAGTTCCTTCGGGTTGAACGGCTTGACCATGTAGTCGTCGGCGCCCGACTCGAGACCGCGCACGACATCCGCCGTGTCGCTCTTGGCCGTGAGCATGATGATTGGCGTGCCCGACTCCTGCCGGATGCGCGCGCACACCTCGATGCCGTCCATGCCCGGGAGCATGAGGTCGAGCAGGACGAGCTCCGGTTTGGCGTCGCGGAACGCATCGACCGCGAGGGCACCATCGGCGCAGAAGACAGGGTCGAAACCCTCACTGCGCAGGACGATACCGATCATCTCCGCGAGGGCGGTGTCGTCGTCGACCACGAGTACGCGTGTGTTCATTCCCTATTTCCCGTCGGGTTCGGCACTGGCGTGCGTGCGACCAGCGTAGCCGAGGCCTGCTTGGCGATGGCCGACAGGCGCGGTCGATGTGCGAGCATGGACGGACGTATCGAAAGGGCTTCGTCTGTGAGCGATCGGGACAGTTGGCTTCCTCCGTCGGGTCCTGCCGTCGGTTCCCTCCCCTCGTCGTGGGCCCAGCCGGAGCCCGAGAACATCGGGCAGCCGGGCGGTCCCGGCTTCGTTCCGCCACCGCCGTCGGGGTGGACACCGCCCCCGAAGCCCGGCCTCCTCCCCCTCCGCCCGCTCGGATTCGGCACCCTGCTCGGCGCGCCGTTCCAGGCGATCCGGCGCAACCCCGCGCCGACGTTCGGCAGCGGCCTCCTCGTGCAGCTCGCGGTCGGTCTCATCACCGTCGCGGTGCTCGTCCCCTACTTCATCTGGCTCACCGAACGGATGGCGCGCGCGGCGGCCGCCGACATCGACACCATCGCGCTCGGCGGCATCGGCACGATGCTCCTGCTCATGCTCGTCCCCCTCGCGATCTCGGTCGCGGGAACGGCTCTGCTGCAGGGCATCATGGTCGTCGAGGTCGCGAGCGCGACGCTCGGCGAGCGCCTGCGGCTCGGCGCCCTGTGGAAGCGTGGCGTCAAGCGACTCGGCCGACTCATCGGATGGGTGCTGCTCGCCTCGCTGGCGGTCCTCATCCCCGCACTCATCGTCGTCGCGATCACCATCGCGATCTCACTGATCTCGCCCGTCGCCATCGTCATCGCCGTGCTCGTCGCCGGGCTGCTCGCGCTCGGCCTCGTCGTCCTGTTCGCCTGGCTCGGCACGAAGCTCTCGCTCACGCCGAGCGCGATCGTGCTCGAAGACCTCACGATCCGAGCCGCGATGAAGCGCTCGTGGCAGCTCACGAACGGACACTTCTGGCGCATCTTCGGCGTGCTCATCCTCGTCAACGCGATCGTGAACATCGCAGCCCAGCTCGTCTCGGCCCCGTTCCAGCTCATCGGTCCCATCGTCATGAGCGTCATGGACCCGACCGGAACGGGCAGCGGACTCGCGGTCTATATCGGCATCATGGTCGTCGGCCTGGCCCTCACCATGGTCGTCTCAGCCGTCGGCACGGTCGCGCTCTCGGCTCTCGTCGCGATCATCTACATCGATCAGCGGATGCGCACGGAGGGCCTCGACATCGAGCTCCAGCGCTATCTCGAGGTTCCCGTCGAGCAGCGCGCCGGCCTCCCCGACCCGTATCGGCGCGCATGATCCCTCCGCGCCTGATCGGCACGGACGTCCCCGTCGCGCCCGACGCTCCCGATGCCCGGAACTGGCTCATCGACGAGTTGTCGAAGCCCGAGTACACCGCCGCGAAGCCGACCCTCCTCGAGCAGGCCACGCAATCGTTCCTCGATTGGATCGGCTCGCTCTTCTCGGGAGCCGGTGACGCGTCGGGGCTCCTCGTCGCCGTCGCGGCCGTACTCCTCGTCGTCGCCCTCGTCATCGGAGTGCTCATCTACGGGCTACCGCGCCTGCGTCACCGCTCGGCGGCCCGCGGCTCGCTCTTCGGCGAGGACGACGATCGATCGGCCGACGACCTCCGTCGCGCCTCCGATGCGCGTGCGGCCGCGGGCGACTGGTCGGGCGCGATCGAGGAGCGCTTCCGCGCCGTCGCGCGAGCGCTCGTCGAGCGCACGGCCGTGAGCCTCGCCCCGGGGACGACATCGCATGCCTTCGCTCGATCAGCGGGCGACGTCTTCCCTGCAGAGCAAGCATCGATCGGCTCTGCGGCAGACTCCTTCGATGCCGTCCGCTACCTCGGCCGCCCGGGCGTGCGCGAGGACTTCGAGGCGATCCGGTCGCTCGACGAGCGGCTGGCCGCTGCATCGATCGACCTCGCTCCCGTGGCCGGTGGGGCCGCATGACGCTCACCCTGACACCCACGGTCCGCCAGTCGTTCCGTCGGCGACGGATCTGGATCGTCTTCGCTCTCCTGGCGATCGCCGCCGCGGTGGCGACGCTGCTCATCCAGAATGCGTTCAGTGCGGCCGGCCGCCCCCTCGCCGCCGACTCCCCCGCTCCCGGCGGCGCCCAGGCCGTCGTCGAGGTGCTCCGAGATCAGGGAGTGGATGTCACCGTGGCATCCTCTCTCGACGATGCCGTCACGCGGGCGGAGGCGACCGACGCGACGCTCTTCGTGCACGACGGCGACGCGCTCCTCGACGGCCGCCAGTGGTCGCTGCTCGCCGACTCGACTCCGCGACTCGTCGTGGCGGCGCCCGGGTTCACCGCCCTCCGGGCCATCGCCCCCGGCGTCGCGACGGCCGGTGTCGCAGACGACACCCCGCGCCCCGCTCAGTGCGACATCCCCGCGGCGACCCGAGCGGAATCCCTGTCGGGCGCTCTTCGTTCGCTATCGACCTCGGAGGCCGAAGGCGACGTCGTGGGCTGCTTTCCCGATGACGACGGAGCGTTCGCCCTCGTCGACGCCGGAGACGTCGCCCTCGTCTCCGATACGGCGGTCTTCGCCAACGAGTCCATCGTCGACGGCGGCTCCGCCGCGCTCGCACTTGGACTGCTCGGCGAGCGCGACCACCTCGTCTGGTATCTGCCGGTGATCTCCGACGTCGATGCCGACACCGCCCCGACGCTCGCCGAGATCACGCCCGGCTGGGTGAGCCCCGCGATCACCCTGCTCATCGTCGCCACGATCGCCGCGGGCGTCTGGCGCGGCCGCCGATTCGGTCCTCTCGTCGCCGAAGACCTCCCCGTCGTCGTGAGGGCGAGCGAGACCATGGAAGGCCGCGCCCGCCTCTACGCGCGGACCTCGGACCGCGGCCACGCGCTCGATGCGCTGCGCGCCGGAACGCTCGGCCGCCTCGCCCGCCACCTCGGCCTCGGAGCGACGGCGCCCGCTCGCGAGATCGCCGACGCGACCGCGGGCCTCATCGATGGCGACCGCGCGGCCATCCACGCACTGCTCGTCGACGCGTCTCCCCTGACCGATCGCGACCTCGTCACGACGGCGCGCGACCTCCACGACCTCGAGCAGCGTGTCACCGACACGCTCCGACCCCGCACCATGCCGACCGAACCGGAAGGAACCCGCCCATGACAGCAACTCCCGACGAGCTGCGCTCACGTCTGAACGACGTGCGCACGGAGGTGTCGAAGGCCGTCGTCGGCCAGGACGGCGCCGTGACCGGGCTCATCGTCGCGCTCCTCGCCGACGGCCACGTGCTCCTCGAGGGCGTGCCGGGCGTCGCGAAGACCCTGCTCGTGCGTTCGCTCAGCCGCTCGCTGTCGCTCGACACGAAGCGCGTGCAGTTCACGCCCGACCTCATGCCGGGCGACGTGACGGGCTCTCTCGTCTACGACCCGCGCGACGCCGAGTTCGAGTTCCGCGAGGGGCCGGTCTTCACGAACATCCTCCTCGCCGACGAGATCAACCGCACTCCGCCGAAGACGCAGTCGGCTCTGCTCGAGGCGATGGAGGAGCGCCAGGTCTCGGCCGACGGCGTCTCGCGTCGACTGCCCGACCCGTTCATCGTCGCGGCGACGCAGAACCCCATCGAGTACGAGGGAACGTACAGCCTTCCCGAGGCCCAGCTCGACCGATTCCTCCTGAAGCTCGTGCTCGCCGTTCCGGAGCGCGAGGTCGAGGTCGAGGTGCTCCGCCGCCACGCGACCGGCTTCGACCCGCGCGACCTCGCGGCGGCGGGTGTGTCGCCCGTGCTCGGTGCCGAGGACCTGCGCGCCGCCAAGCACGCGGTCTCGTCGGTCGGCGCCTCGGCTGACGTGCTCGGCTACCTCGTCGACCTCGCTCGTGCCACCCGCCAGAGTCCCTCGGTGCGGCTCGGTGTGAGCCCGCGCGGAACGACGGGTCTCCTCGCCGCCGCCCGCGCGTGGGCGTGGCTCACCGGCTACGAATCGATCACTCCCGACCACGTGCAGACGATGCTGCTGCCGACCTGGCGTCACCGCGTGCAGCTGCGACCGGAGGCGGAGCTCGAGGGCGTCTCGATCGACGCCATCCTGTCGTCGATCGTGCAGCAGGTCAGGGTTCCGATCTAGGTGGCCGTCTCGGGCTGGTTCGTCCTCCTCATCACCGTCGGTCTCGTACCCCTCGTCGCCGGCGGTGCCGATCAGGCGAGCGCATGGTGGATCGCGGCGGGATGGATCGCGGCGTGCATCGCACTCGGCATCATCGACCTGTCTCTCGCGGCATCGCCGCGCCAGGTCACCGTCGAGCGGCGCCTTCCGGCGCGCGTGCGACTCGGCGAATCGATCGAGTCCGAGCTGTTCCTGACGAACTCCGGTGCACGACGCATGCGCGCACTCGTGCGAGACGCGTGGCAGCCGTCCGCGGGCATCGACCGGCGCGGCCGTCGCCGCGTCGACCTTCCGCCCGGCGAGCGCCGGGTGCTGTCCTTCTCCCTCACTCCCGCCCGTCGCGGAGAGCGACGCGTGGCCGTCGTCGCCGTGCGATCGTGGGGGCCGCTCCGCCTGTGGGCGCGTCAGGCCGACCTCTCGGCTCCGGGCCGAATCCGCGTCCTCCCGCCCTTCCTCGCCCGCAAACACCTTCCCTCACGGCTCGCGCGCCTCCGGGAGCTCGAAGGCCGGACCCCGGTCATGGTGCGCGGCAACGGGACCGAGTTCGACTCGATCCGCGAGTACGTGCGCGGCGACGACGTGCGCTCGATCGACTGGCGGGCGACGGCGCGAGCCGCCGACCCGACGGGCGGTCAGCGCCTCATGGTCCGTACCTGGCGGCCCGAACGCGACCGTCGCATCGTCATCATCACCGACACCGCGCGCTCGTCCGCCGCGCGGATCGCCGACGAGCCGCGTCTCGACACGTCGTTCGAGGCGAGCCTCCTGCTCGCGGCCCTCGCCTCGCACGCGGGCGACCGCGTCGACTTCCTCGCGTGGGATCGCCGCGTGCGCGGGCGGGTCTCCGGCTCGAACGGGCCGGAACTGCTCAGCCGTCTCGTCGACACCATGGCGTCGATCGAGTCGGAGATCATCGAGCCCGACTGGTCGAGCGTGCCCGCCCAGGTGCGCTCGATCACGAGCCGTCATGCGCTCGTGATCGTGCTGACGAGCATCGACTCCCCCGGCGCCACGCGCAGCCTCCTCGCCATGCTGCCGCAGCTGACCGCTCGACACACGGTCATCGTCGCCTCGGTCACCGACCCCTCGCTCGACACCGCCGTACGCGATCTGAGCGACCGCGAGTCGACCTATCTCGCCGCGGCGGCCGAGCGGGCGTCCCTCGACGTCGAACGCGTCGCCTCGGCCGTGCGTCGTCTCGGCGCGCACGTCGTGACCGCGGCGCCGGCCGACCTGCCGCCCGCGCTCTCCGACCGCTACCTCGATCTGAAGGCGGCCGGCCTGCTCTGATCGTCGCCGGGCGTCATCTGATGACACTCGGGCGTCTCGCTCACACGATGACGGAGGAATCCGATACCCTCCGAACGACCGCCGAAGCTCGGTGGTTGCTGTGCATCATCTGTGAAAGGACCGACAATGTCAGACTCCGCAGCACCCACACCCGGCCTCGGCGAGAAGCTCACCGCCGAGATCATCGGAACCTTCATCCTCGTCTTCGGCGTCATCGGAACCGCCCTGTACTCGGCGGGCTTCGCCGGAGGAGACGGCGGCTTCAACGTCGGATTCCTCGGAGTCGCCCTCGCGCTCGGCCTCAGCGTGGTCATCGGCGCCTACGCCTTCGGTCCGATCTCGGGCGGCCACTTCAACCCTGCGGTGACCATCGGTCTCGCCGTCGCCGGGCGCTTCGCCTGGCGCGACACGATCAGCTACATCCTCGCCCAGCTCGTCGGCGGTGTGCTCGCCTCGACGCTCCTGCTCGTCATCCTCGCCGCGAGCGACAAGCTCACCGCGACGAGCTTCACGGGAGCATCGACGGGTTACGACGTACTCTCGCCCGACGGGTTCGGACTCGTCTCCGTGTTCATCGTCGAGGCGCTCACCACGGCGGTCTTCCTCTTCGTCATCCTCGGGGTGACGAGCGTCCGCGCCGCAGCAGGCTTCGCTCCCCTCGCGATCGGCTTCACCCTCACGGTGCTCGCCCTCATCGCGATCCCGGTGTCGAACGCCTCCTTCAACCCGGCTCGATCAATCGCCACCGCGATCTACGGCGGCCCCGACGCGATCGGTCAGGTGTGGCTCTCGATCGTCGCGCCGATCGTGGGCGCCATCATCGCCGCGGCGATCTCACGATTCGTGTTCGACCGCCCGGGGCGCATCACCAAGATCGCCCACTAGACGCACGACAGAACCGCGGATGCCGCGGGCTTGCCTCACTCCTCGGAGTCGACGAGCCCGCGGCATCCGTCGTCTCCCGGCGGGCGCTCAGCCCGCGACGATGCGCCGCGAACCCGAGTCGAACTCGACGAGGTCGCCCGACTCGCCCGCACGCACCGCACGGCCGCCGACGATCACCATGTAGGCGAGGAACGCGAGCAGGGCGATCGCGCCGATGGCGATCTTGAGCTGCCAGGGCAGCGGCGACGGGGTGACGAACCCCTCGATCACGCCCGAGACGAAGAGCACGATCACGAGACCGATCGCGACGGTGAAGAGCGCGCGACCCTCGGTCGCGAGCGCCTCGCCGCGGGTGCGGGCGCCGGGAGCGACCCACGCCCAGAAGATTCTGAGACCGGCCGCCGCCGCGACGAACACCGCCGTGAGCTCGAGCAGACCGTGCGGGAGGATGTACTGGAAGAACGTGTCGCCCTCGCCGTACGAGAACATGATGCCCGCCGTGAGCCCGACGTTCGCGGCGTTCTGGACGATGATGTACGGCACGAACACCCCGAGGATGCCGAAGGCGATGCACTGCGCGGCGATCCAGGCGTTGTTCGTCCAGACGAGCCCGGTGAACGCCGCTGCGGGGTTCTCGGAGTAGTAGTTGACGAAGTCCTCGTCGACGAGCTTCTGGAAGTCGGCGTCCGTGCCGAGGGCCGCGAGCACGCGAGGATCGGCCACGGCCCAGCCGGCGACGAGCGCCGCGATGGCGACGGTCGCGACGGCGACGGCGAGCGTCAGCCAGCGCACCCGGTACAGGGCCGCCGGCAGCTGCAGGAGGAAGAATCGCGGCATCGCCGCGAGGAGGTTCTCACCCGTGCCCGTGAATCGGAGACGAGCACGCGACAGGCTCACCGAGAGACTGTCGCCGACGGGTGTCGAGCCCGCGCTCGTCTTGATGATCGAGAGGTCGCTCGCACCCGCCTGATACCGCTCGATGAGCTCGTCGGCGCCGGCCCCGTCGAGGGTGCGCTCGCGCGCGAGAACGTCGAGTCGGTCCCACTCGGGGCGTCGGGCTTCGTGGAAGGCGTCGAGATCCATCTGCTTGAATACTATCCATGGCCGAGACTTCGACGCCCGTCCCCTCCCGCGACGACGATGGCCTCCTCACCGGCGAAGCCGTCTCCCTCGACGTCTCGTCGGCGAGTGTCTTCCTGCGCGCGGCCGGCGCCCTCATCGATGCCGTCGTCTACGGCGGCTCGCTCATCGTCATCCTGCTGCTCGCCGAGAACTCGTCGCTCTTCGCCGACGCGGCTCTCGGCCAGGCGCTCGTGACGGCGACCCTCGTCATCTGCCTCGTCATCGCCCCGATGACCGTCGAGACGCTCTCGCGCGGCCGCTCGCTCGGCAAGCTCGCGATCGGTGCACGGATCGTGCGTGACGACGGCGGCGGCATCCGCCTGCGGCACGCGTTCATCCGCGCGCTCACCGGGGTGCTCGAGCTCTACATGACGATCGGCGGCATCGCCCTCATCGTGTCGTTCCTAAACCGCCGCGCGAAGCGACTCGGCGATCTCCTCGCGGGAACCTACAGCCAGATGGAGCGGGTGAAGCGCCCCGAGCCGTCGCAGATCGCCGTGCCGCGTGAGCTCGAGCAATGGGCGCTGACGGCCGACGTCGCGCGCCTGCCCGACGCCCTCGCGCGACGTGTCGCCCAGTTCTTCGCGGGAGCGGAGCACCTCGTGCCCGCAAGCCGGTCACGCCTGGCGATCACACTCGCCGCGGACGTCACGCCGTTCGTCTCGCCCGTGCCGCACGTGCACCCCGAGGCGTTCCTCGCGGGGGTCTCGGCCGTCCGTCGCACGCGTGAAGCGGAGGCCCTGCGGCTCGAGGCGGCGCGGATGACCGAGCTCGAGCCGTTCCTCACGGCACGTCCGCACGCGCCGGCCGACTCCTGAGGGGCGGGCGCCGCGCCGTGCGCGACGCCCGACACCTCAGTAGCGGTAGTGGTCGACCTTGTACGGTCCGTCGACCGTGACGCCGATGTAGGCGGCCTGCTCGGGTGAGAGTTCGGTGAGCTCGACGCCGAGCGCGTCGAGGTGCAGACGCGCGACCTTCTCGTCGAGGTGCTTCGGCAGCACGTAGACGCCCACCGGGTACGCCTCGGGCCGCGTGTACAGCTCGATCTGCGCGAGGACCTGGTTGGTGAACGAGTTGCTCATGACGAACGACGGGTGGCCCGTCGCGTTGCCGAGGTTCATGAGGCGCCCCTCGGAGAGCACGAGGATCGACCGGCCGGTCGGCAGGCGCCACTCGTGCACCTGCGGCTTGATCTCGACGCGCTCGGCGCCCTCGAGCGACTCGAGCGCCGCCATGTCGATCTCGTTGTCGAAGTGGCCGACGTTCGAGACGATCGCGAGGTGCTTCATCGCGAGCATGTGGTCGAGCGTGATGACGTCCTTGTTGCCGGTGCCCGTGACGAAGATGTCGACGTCGCCGACGACCGACTCGAGACGCGCGACCTGGAATCCGTCCATCGCGGCCTGGAGCGCGCAGATGGGGTCGACCTCGGTCACGATGACGCGAGCACCCTGGCCGCGGAGCGCCTCGGCCGCGCCCTTTCCGACGTCGCCGTAGCCGGCGACGAGGGCGACCTTGCCGCCCATGAGCACGTCGGTCGCGCGATTGAGGCCGTCGGGCAGCGAGTGGCGGATGCCGTACTTGTTGTCGAACTTCGACTTCGTCACCGAGTCGTTGACGTTGATGGCGGGGAAGCGCAGGTCGCCCGCGGCGTGCAGCTCGTAGAGGCGGTGCACACCGGTGGTCGTCTCTTCGGTGACTCCCCCGATGCCGTCGGCGATCGTCGTCCAGCGGTCGGTCGACGTGGCGAGCGAGCGGCGCAGCACGTCGAGGATGACGCGGTACTCGGTGCTCGCGTCGGCCGGCGTCTCGGGCACGGCGCCGGCGAGTTCGAACTCCCGGCCCTTGTGGACGAGCAGGGTGGCATCGCCGCCGTCGTCGAGGATGAGGTTCGGGCCGGTCCAGTCGGCTCCCGCTGCAGCGGCTTCGGCGCTCCAGTCGAAGATCTGCTCGGTGCACCACCAGTACTCGTCGAGGGTCTCGCCCTTCCAGGCGAAGACGGGCACGCCGGCCGGTTCGGCGACGGTGCCGGTCGGGCCGACGACGACGGCGGCCGCGGCCTCGTCCTGCGTCGAGAAGATGTTGCAGCTCGCCCAGCGGACGGTCGCGCCGAGGGCGACGAGGGTCTCGATCAGCACGGCGGTCTGCACAGTCATGTGCAGGCTGCCCGCGATGCGCGCGCCGGCGAGCGGCTGCGACGGTCCGAACTCGTCGCGGAGGGCCATGAGGCCCGGCATTTCGTTCTCGGCGAGGCGGAGCTGGTGGCGACCGGCTTCGGCGAGTTCGATGTCGGCGACCTTGAAGGTCACGGTGGGGGTGGTGAGGGTGCTCATGGTCTCATTCTGTCAGGGCGTGCCGAGAGATGACGGCTGCGCGGGTGAGCGCAGGCGTCGGAGTACGACGCGGGTCAGTTCGTCGCCCGGATGAGACCGAGGGCCTCGTCGCGCAGGCGCTCCATGGTCTCGCGGTCGCCCGCCTCGACGTTCAGGCGGAGCAGCGGCTCGGTGTTCGACGGACGCACGCTCACCCACCAGAACGGCTCGTCTATCGAGGTGAGCCCCGTGATGAAGAGCCCGTCGAGCTCGTCGAACTCGCCGCGACCGGCGAAGGCCTCGACGATTCGCGTGTACGCGGCGGGGATGTCGTCGACCGTCGAGTTGATCTCGCCCGAATCGGAATACGGCGAGAACTCGGCAGCGAAGCTCGAGAGCGGCTCGGACTGCGATCCGAACTCGGCGAGCAGGTGCATCGCCGCGAGCATGCCGTTGTCGGCACCCCAGAAGTCGCGGAAGTAGTAGTGCGCCGAGTGCTCGCCGCCGAAGACGGCGCCCGTGGCCTTCATCTCGGCCTTGATGAGCGAGTGGCCCACCTTGGTGCGCACGGCCGTGGCACCCGCGCCCTCGATCGTCTCGGCGACGATCGACGATGTGATGAGGTTGTGGATGACGGAGATGTCGTCGTCGCCCGCGGCGCGGACGCGCGCGATCTCGCGGAGTGCGACGATCGCGGCGACGGCCGACGGCCCGACGGGTTCGCCACGCTCGTCGACGACGAAGCAGCGGTCGGCGTCGCCGTCGAAGGCGAGACCGAGGTCGGCGCCGTGCTCGACGACGGCGCGCTGGAGGTCGACGAGGTTCTCGGGCACGAGGGGGTTGGCCTCGTGGTTCGGGAAGTTGCCGTCGAGCTCGAAGTAGAGCGGGATGATCGTGAGCGGGAGCGCCGGGAGGCCGGCCGCCTCTTCGAGCACGGCGGGAACGGTCAGTCCGCCCATGCCGTTGCCGGCGTCGACGACCACGCGGAGCGGACGGATGCCGGAGAGGTCGACGAGTTCGCGGAGGTACGCCGCGTACGAGGCGAGGACGTCGAGCTCTCGCACCGTGCCCGGCTGGTCGACCGCGGGGATGCCCGACTCGAGGAACTCGGCGGCGCGATCTCTGATCGAACGCAGGCCGGTGTCGAACGAGAGCCCGAGCGCACCCGCGCTCGAGAGCTTCATGCCGTTGTAGGCGGCCGGGTTGTGGCTCGCGGTGAACATGGCGGCGGGCGCATCGAGCGTGCCCGACGCGAAGTAGCTCTCGTCGGTCGAGCAGAGTCCGATGTCGACGACGTTCGCTCCGCGAGCGGTCGCGCCCCGCGCGAAGGCTGCGGCGAACCCGGGCGAGGAATCACGCATGTCACGGCCGACGACGACGTCGCCGCCCGCAGCGCCCACTTCGTCGACGAACGCTGCGGCGATCGCCTCGACGACGGTCTCGGTCAGTTCGGAACCGACGAGACCACGCACGTCGTAGGATTTGACGATGCGCTCGAGCACGCTCGACTCGGTGCGGCTCATGCGCTGTGCCCCGCTCCGCGCAGCATCGCGTGACGCACGACCTGCCACCCCTGCGGTGCCGAGGTGCGCTCGGCGTGACGCGCGCACAGGTCGTAGCTGTGCGGCTCGGGAGTGATGCTGAGCGGGCCCAGCACGACCATCGAATCGGCGTAGACGTACGTGAGTGTCGTGACGGCCTCGGTCGTGCACGAGACGCGGGAGCAGGTCCTGTTCATATGCGCCTCAGAATAGCCGCATCGTGCGACGTTAGGATGACGACATGCCCCGCTCCCGCCGCGCCACCCCGGAGCCCGCCTCACCGCGTCGTCTCGCCCGGAACCGTCACGGCCGCGGACCGCGCTCGTCGATCGTCGGGCCGTATCTGCCGATGCTGCGTTCGCGCATCGACGAGTTCGACGTCAACGTCGCGACGACCGCGGGGTACCTCAAGGGTCTGTGGCCCGACGACCTCGACGGCGTCTCGTTCGAGGTCGCGCAAGCGCCCGACGACGCCCTGCACGGCGACCACATCGACCGCTGGCGCGTTCACCACGACACGCGTCGCATCGTGTTCTTCCGTCTGCCGATCATGCGTTTCTCGCACACGACCGAGGGCGACGAGCTGCGTGAGCGCATGCTCGTCGAGAGCTGCGTGTACCGCGCGGTGGCCGAACTGCTCGGCAAGGAGCCGTGGGAACTCGCGCCGGATCGTTATCGCCACTGGTGAGTGGCACCACTCACCGCGAACGCGCGCCTCAGTGCGTGTAGACGCGGACGGGCGCCTCGAGCGGCCCGGGAGGCTGCAGGGCGAACGACGATGACGTCGCGGGCGACAGGTAGCCGACCGAGGCGTGCAGGCCCGCGACGCCCTCGAGCACGTACGACTCCTCGGCGCTGACCGAGACCGACGCGGCTCCGTTCGAGGGGACGACGATGCTCCGCTCGGCGCCCTCACCGGGGACGACCTCGACCGTGACATCCGTCGAGCCCGGGTTCGTGAGGTGCAGCACGGGCGACGGACCCTCGGCGACCACGAACGGCGCGTCGTCGAGGAGCGGCTCGGTCGCGGCGTGCCACGCGAAGTCGGGGGCGTTCTGCAGCGTCACCGCGGTGCGCGCGGCCGCGACGATCGGCTCGCTCGATCGCACCGAGATGGTGTGACCGCCGGTCGTCAGACCGTCGAGCGGGACGTCGAGGGACTGGCCCGCGGTCAGGTCGAGTTCGAGTGATGTCACCGCACCGCTGCTCTCCGCGGTGATGTCGACGGTCACCTGCGCGTCGGCGTCGGGAGCGAGCAGACGGATGACGGGGTGCGAGTCCTCGAGGTCGTGGGTGTGATCCTCGCCCGTGTCGGCGGTGTTCGCCGAGAGAACGACGCCGGGGATCACGACGTTCTCCGCCGGGAGCGCGCTCGGACCGGCGAGTTCGACTCCGCCGGGGGTGAGGCCGCGGATGACGGTGTGCTGGAGGTTGGCCGCGACACGACCGCCCTCGCTCACGACGTGCACGACGGGCGTGCGGACGTTCGGCGCGAAGCCCGCGAGCGGCAGCACGACCTGCTGCCCGGCGGGAACGAGGATCGCGGACGTTCCGGGCGCATCGATCGGGCCGTTCTCCCCGAAGAGCTCGAGGCTCACGGTCGCCGCGACGCTCGTCGGGTTGCTGAGGACGATGAGACTCGTGCGACCGACATCCGTCGCGCCGGCGACGAGCCAGGCTTCGTCGAGGGCCTCGGCGCACGCCGCAGCGGCGAATCCGGCGACGGTCTCGGTGGCGGCGACCTGCGACTGGCTGCCCGCGAGGGCACCGGCCTCGCCGACCGGCGGCGCGCTCAGGAGCGTCGGACCGCCGTCGCGGTCGAATCGCGGGTTGCGCGGGGCGTCGAGCTCGACCGAGGTCACCTCGGAGTCAGCGGCGGCCGAGACGACCGAGGCCGATCCGAACGAAGCCGCGGCCGTGGCCTGGGTGGCGTCGTCGGCGAGCGAGAGGAGCGGCCCGGCGCAGACACGCTGCTGCTCGCTCGCGGTCGGCGAGATCGTCACGGCGGCGGGCTCGACGGTCACGGACGGCCACGGGAGGGCGATCGCTGCTCCGACGGCGACGACACCGACCGCGAGGCCGATGAGTCCCGTCACGATGCGCGTGCTCGCGATGGCGATGTCACGGCGCTCAACCATCTCGCTTCTCCTCGTCGTTCGTCGCCTGATCGGCCGCATCGCCGGACGCCGAGTCGGCGGTCGGCGCGGAGTCCGTCTGCGATGCCTCGTCCTCGGAGGAGGGGGTCGCGGCGACGGGCAGATCCGCGGCGTCCTCGGCGGGCGGCAGCTCGACCGGCGTCGGCGGGTACTCGGGCTCGTCGGCTGCGTCGTCGGCGGTCGACTCGTCGGCGCTCGTGTCGTCGGTGCCGACGGGCTCGGGCGCGGCCTTCGCACGCGAACGCCGTTCGCGCCGCGGCTTCGGTTCACGCTCCGGTCTCGGCTCACGCTTCGGACGCAGTCGCACGGGCCGCTCGCGCACCGGCGCCTTGTATTCGCGGCCCACACCTGTCGGGATCGACAGGAGGAGCGTCGCACCGAAGACGACGATGAGGAGGATCGTGACGAGGTTGCCGCGCCATCCGCCCGCGTCGGCGGGGACCTGCGTGGCGGGCACGTCGGTTCCGGCCTCACCGAATCGCCAGAGCATTCCGAAGTCGGTCTCACCGACGGGCACGAGGGACGCGTTGCCGTCGAGGGCCACGGTCGCACGGTCGGCGGCCAGCTGGGTCGCGCCCGAGATCGAACCGTCGCTCTCACGAACGCCGGTCGCGAGCAGCACGAAGCTCACACCGAAGTCGGTCAGTGCCGCCGACGTGTCGACGCCGCTCCTCGAGACGAGGTTTCCCGTGAGGTCGGCGAGGGCGCGCTCGCGCTCGGAGGGCTCGGGCCGGGTCTGTTCGTACGTGGACTGGTCGTCGAGGGTGACGCCCGAACCGCGCTGCAGTTCGGCGAGCACGGCGCCGTCCGACTGGGGCGTCACGACGAGGGTCGTGACGCGCGGGTCGGCCTGCGCCTCGGCGACCACGAACGCGGGAAGCTCTCGCTCGGCGGCGGGCTGCACGTCCGCTCGCCCGGCGAGGGTCGCCGTGGCGGCCGGTGCCGCGACGAGCACGAGGGCGAGGGCGAGCACGGCGCCGGGCGCGACCGCGAAGCGGCCGAAGGCGCGGAGCGCGACGATCGCAGCACCCAGCAGTCCGAGCCAGTAGAGACTCTGACCGGCTCCCGACCAGAGCGCGAGGCTCGTAGCGCCGAGGGTCGCGACCTCGACGTGCGTCGCGGCGAACGCCGTGGCGAAACCGAGGAGCGCGACGGCGAGGGCGAACACCGCGGTGCGCGATCCCCGCACGAAGAGGCCGATGACCGCGAGGATGACGAGAGGGGCGACGAGCCCGAGCACGATGTAGCGCGCGTCGATGCCGCCGAGCGAGAGCCACGCGAGGGTGTCGGTCCAGCCTCCGAAGCCGCGGGCCGGGAATCCGAGGAGCAGGTCGACGACGCTGTCGTGTACCGACGCGAACGGGGCGCCCGGGTCGGCGAGCAGGGCCAGGGGCGTTCCACGCTCGAGCTGCGCCCAGACGAGGGCGGCGGCGAGCGCCGCTGCGGGGACGGGGAGCGCGATGTAGCGCGCGAAGCGACGTCCGCTCGCCGCGACGCACAGCAGCCAGATGACGAGGAGCGCGGGCGCGAGGCTCGGTGCCGACGCGACGATGGCGGCGAAGAGCAAGGATGCCGTGGCCGATGCCGCCCACGACCGGCGCGCGCCGAGCAGGGCGAAGAACAGCCAGGGAAGTAGCACGTGGGCGAGGACGGCCGTCGGTCGGCCATCCGACAGGGCGACGAGGAGCGGCGGGGCGATCGCCCAGGCGATACCGGCGACGGCGCGCACTCCCCCGCTCTCGGTGAGGCGGGCGGCGGCGAACCAGGCGCCGAGGGCCGAGACGGGGATCGCGGCGACCCACACGATGAGGAGCGCGAGCGACGGTGTCCAGAAGGTCAACGATCCGAGGATCGCGAGCACGGCGGCGAAGGGATCGGCTGCACCGACGAATCCGGTGCCGATGTCGCGCCAGCCGTAGCCGATGTTGGCCCAGAGCTCCGCGGGGGTCGCGCTGAGCGGCAGGAGTGCTCCGCCGGAGATGCCCGCAGAGCCGAGGAGCGGGAGGAACAGGATGACTCCGGCGACGGTCGCCCCGAGGAGCGTCCATGCTCCACCGCTCGAGATGAACCTGACGTCGTCGCGCGAGCCACGGGCCCACGCGATGCGTGCCTCGCGCTCGAGCGCGCGGCGTCGCCGCATCTCGTCGGGCGCCACACGGAGCGCGGCGATCGACGCCCAGCCGAGCTTGCGGGTGCGCGCGATGCTCGATCGCGCCTGGCTCACGCGCATGCCCGAGAACGCGACCCGGAACGCGGCGCCGAACTCGCCGAGGATCGACCCCGGTGACTTCGTGAGGAGGTGCCAGACCGAGCGCAGGATCGCGAGGGGAAGGAGCGTCAGCCAGTGCAGAGCGACGACGGCACCGGGAGCGTAGGCGAGCCGGCGGTGGAGCTGGGCGGTGCGCGACTGGCGGGTGCGCGTGCGGCGCGCACGGGCCGTGAGAGCGGCGGCCGGGCCGGCCACGCCCTCGGAGGCGAACGCGACGCGCGCCTCGGGTACGACCTGCACGCGGTGGCCGGACAGTCGCGTGCGGATCGAGAAGTCGAGAGCGTCATCCACGACGGGCAGGGCGGGATCGAACCCGCCGAGCTCGTCCCAGACGCGGTGCCGCACGAGGAGACCGGCGGGAGCGACGCCGAGCACGTCGCTCAGGGTGTCGTGCTGAGCCTGGTCGAGCTCGTCGTGGACGAGCTCGACGGTCGCGCCGAGGCGCGTGATCGACTGACCGAGCTCGTCGATGAAGTCGGTGCGCCCCCACTGCACGAGCTTGGGGCCGGCGACCGCGACGGAGGGCGCGATCTCGAGGGCGCCCACGAGCCGCGCGAGGGCCTCGGGTTCGGGCGCGCTGTCGTGGGAGAGGAACCAGAGCAGTTCGTCGTCGCTCGTGGGCGGCGGCGTCAGCCGCACGGCGGCCTCGAGCGCTTCGCCGAACGACAGCGACTCGGACGTCGAGATGACGTGGCTCGCACCCGCCGTCGCGATCAGCTCGGACGAGCCGTCGGTCGATGCGGCGTCGACGATGATGAGGGCGTCGGGGCGTCGGGACTGCGCCGCGAGCGCATCGAGCGTCCCCGGAAGTCGTTCGGCGCCGTTGTGCGCGACAAGGATGGCGGTGACTCTCGGAAACATCGTGGTCAGCCTAGGTGGGCGTGGCTCGTTCGACGCTCAGCACGTCGGGCGTGGCACGAATCGACCGGACGAGGTTCAGACGGCGCGACGGCGGAGCTTGCGACGCTCGCGCTCGGAGAGGCCGCCCCAGATGCCGAAGCGCTCATCGTTGTCGAGCGCGTACTCGAGGCAGTCGGAGCGCACTTCGCACGTCGTGCAGATCTTCTTGGCGTCGCGCGTCGAGCCGCCCTTCTCGGGGAAGAACGCCTCGGGGTCGGTCTGCGCGCACAGCGCGTCGGACTGCCAGGCCAGAGGGTTGTCGTCATCGACGCTCTGCCGCACCCCGGGGACACCGAGTCGGACGGGATCGACGAACCAGTCGTCGGGAACCCCGGAACGATACTCAGGAATCGCCATATCGTCTCCCGCCCAATCTGCCAGCGGCGAATCGCCGTGTCATGAGTAATTACACCCGTGTAGTTAGGCCTGAGTCAAGTCGTGATTGCTCAACCCTCTACTCGCTCTTGAGGGTTCGGTCTCGAAACGACACGCCGCGACCTCTGTCACGAATCGACAACAGCGGCCGCGGACGGCCCCCGGAGGCGGGTCAACTCGCGGCGCGACGAGCCTCCCAGGCGCTCCGCACCATGTCGACGAGCGAGTACCGCATGCGCCAGTCGAGGTCGCGCGCGGCGAGTTCGCCGGTCGCGACGATGCGGGCGGGGTCGCCGGGGCGACGCGGTGCGATCTCGGGAGTGAAGTCGATGCCGGTCACCTCGGCGACGGCCGACATGATCTCGCCGACCGACACGCCGTCGCCCGATCCGAGGTTGTAGACCGTCTCGATCGGGTCGCCCGCATCGAGACGCTGAGCCGCGACGACGTGGGCCGCGGCGAGGTCGGCGACGTGGATATAGTCGCGCACGCACGTTCCGTCGGGCGTCGCGTAGTCGTCGCCGTTGATGCGGGGCGTACGACCGGCGAGCAGCGCCTCGAAGACGAGCGGGAACAGGTTGTGCGGGCTCGCGTCGTAGACCGAGGGGTCGCCCGAGCCGACGACGTTGAAGTAGCGGAGGCTCGCGTGGCGGAGCCCGACGGCCACACCCTGGTCGCGGAGCAGCCACTCGCCGATGAGCTTCGACTCGCCGTAGGGCGACTCCGGGCTCTTCGGGGTGTCTTCGGTGACGAGGTCGACGTCGGGTGTGCCGTAGACGGCGGCGCTCGACGAGAAGACGATGCGGTCGACGCCGGCATCGGCCATCGCGGCGAGGAGGATCGCGGTTCCCGTGACGTTCTGCTGGTACGTGTGCAACGGCCGCTGCACCGAGACGCCCGCGTACTTGTAGCCGGCGACGTGCACGACGCCCGTGATGCCGTAGCGCTGGATCGTCTCGGAGATCAGTGCGCCGTCGAGGATCGAACCCTGCACGAACGGCACGTCGGACGGCACGAACGCCGAGAATCCGCTCGACAGGTCATCGAGGACGACGACGTCGATCTCCGCAGCCTGGAATGCGCGCACGACGTGCGCTCCGATGTATCCGGCACCACCGGTGACGAGCCAGCTCATGAATCCGTGTCCTCCGCCTGGCCGGCGACCTTCGCCCGGCCTCGATCACTCTATCGATCGAGCGCGGGCCTCCGTCATCCGTCAGCGGGCGGGCCGGTCGAGGTTGTGCGCGTGCCGGACGCGGCGGGCGATGTCGGGGCGACCGTAGCCGTCGTTCGCGATGCTCGCGAGGGCGGCGACCACGCCGACCAGGGCGAGCAGACCGAGGAAGGAGAAGATGATCAGTGACATGGCAGTAAATCTATGGATTGCCATAAAATGCCACCAGTGGCAGAATGGACGCCAATCGGCACATTCCTGCCAGATCGGAGAATCATGCTCGAGAAGGTCGTCTGCCTCGCCCTCCCCCAGATGGCTCCGTTCGAGTTCGGCGTCATCTGCGAGGTCTTCGGGATCGACCGCTCCGCGATGAACGGACCGACGTTCGACTTCCACGTCATCGCCGCCGAGCCCGGACCGATCCCCACGAAGCTCGGTTTCGACATCGTCGTGCACGAAGACCTCTCCGCCGCCGACGATGCTGACCTCGTGGCCGTGCCCGCAGCGCTCATCGGCGAGACCCCGCACCCCGAGGTGCTGCGCGTGGTGCGCGAGGCCGTCGAGCGCGGCGTGTGGGTCATGAGCGTCTGCAGCGGCGCGTTCATCCTCGGCGAGGCCGGCGTGCTCGACGGCCGCCGGTCGACGACGCACTGGATGTACACCGACCAGCTCGCCGATCGCTTCCCCGGCACCGACGTCGACCCCGACGTGCTCTTCGTGCAGGACGGCAAGGTCGTCACGGGAGCCGGCACCGCGGCGGGCATCGACGCCGCCCTGCACATCGTGCGCACCGAGCTCGGTGCCACGGCGGCCAACATCGTCGCCCGGCGCATGGTCGTGCCCCCGCAGCGCGACGGCGGGCAGTCGCAGTACATCGCGACACCCGTGCCCGAGTGCACGAGCGACTCGTTCGCCGTCGTCACCGAGTGGATGCTCGAGAACCTCGACCGCGACCTGACCGTCGACGTGCTCGCCAAGAAGGCGCTCATGTCGTCACGCACCTTCGCCCGGCGTTTCCGCGCCGAGACGGGCACGACGCCCGCCGCGTGGCTCAACCGTCAGCGCCTCCTGCGGGCGCAGCAGTTGCTCGAATCGAGCGACCTGACCCTCGAGGAGATCGCGCGGGAGACCGGCTTCGGAGCGGCGGCCGTCATGCGACACCACTTCGTCAAGGTGCTGCAGACAACCCCGACGGCGTACCGCCGCACGTTCGGTGCTCGTGTCGCCTAGGCCGGCTCAGCGCCCCGACGTCGCGAGGAAGAGCTCACCCCGGCCTACGACCGTGAGAGCGCCCTCGTCGGGCGTCGCGTAGACCGCCTCGCCGCGCGCGAGGGTGACGGATGACGCACTGCCCGTCACCTCGAGCGCGCCGCTCGTGCAGAGCAGGATCGCGGCGGCCCCGATCTCGACCGCCGCCGCCTCGGGGCCGGGGGTGACGTGGTACAGCACGAAGTCGGGCACGTCGGGGCGGAAGACCTCGACGCCGGCGCTCGGCGTCTCGGGCGCGAGTCGCGGAACGGGAACCGGCTCGAAATCGAGGACCTCGAGCAGCTCGGTGACGTCGATGTGCTTCGGAGTGAGCCCGCCGCGCAGGACGTTGTCGGACGCCGCCATGAGCTCGATGCCGAGGCCGTGCAGGTACGCGTGGATGTTGCCGGCCGGCAGGTAGAGCGCCTCGCCGCGCGTGAGCGTGACGCGGTTGACGAGGAGCGAGATGACGATGCCGGGGTCGCCCGGGTACGTCGCTGCGAGCACGCCGACGGTGTCGAAGACATCGGCGAAGGCCGAATCGCTCGGTGCGAGGGCGGCGAGGTGGACGACGCGCTCGACGAGCCACTGCACCTCGCCCGTGTCACCGCCCCGGCCGTCGCGGAGCAGCCACTCGACCGCGTCGTGGATCGGGGTGTCGCCGAGGAGCCGGGCGTCGAGCAGGTCGAGGGCGCCGGGCTGGGCGTCGGGCGTCGCCGCGTCGATCGCGCGCAGCTCGGAGAGGATCGCCCGCGACTCGTCGAGCGCGCGGAAACCGCACAGGGCGTCGAACGTCTCGCTCACGGCGACGATGAGCTCGGGCTTGTGGAACGGGTCGCGGTAGTTGCGGTTGTAGGCGTCGAGGGGGATGCCCTCGTCGTTCTCGAACTCGAAGCGCTCACGCGCCCGATCGGGCGTCGGGTGAGCCTGCAGCGACAGCGGGCCGTCGGCCGCGAGGACCTTGAGGAGGAAGGGCAGCCGCTCCCCCGATGCTGCGCCGAGCGCCGTCGCCGGGTCGGCCGCGATCCACGCCGCGAGGTCGGCCGCGCCGCCGGTCGCCTCGGTGTCGACGATCGTCGCCGGCGAGCCCGGGTGGTCACCGAGCCACAGCTCGGCCTCGGGCTCTCCGGATGCCGGTCGGCCGAGGTACTCGGCGATCATCGTGCGGGAACCCCAGGCATAGTTCCGGGGTTCATTGGCGATCGGCACAAACATGTCGGGCCCTTCTCTCGGCGCTTTGGTCCAAACTACCAACCGGGTTGGGTCGCTCCGTGCACGGGCCTAGGCTGACGGCATCCGACCCACGATTGCACTGGAGCAACCATGACCTTCGAGCCCCTGGCGAGCGACTTCTACGCGTACGAGAACCAGCTGACCGATGTCGAGAAGGAGTCGATCGCCGAGCTGCGCGCGTGGCTCGAGGCGGACGTCGCCCCGGTCGTCAACGACTACTGGGAGCGCGCGGAGTTCCCGATGCAGGTCATCGAACCGCTCGCTCGGCTCGGAGTGCTCTCGCACGGCTGGGAGGAGACCCGCCGGTTCGAGAACTCGGCCGTCTTCCGCGGTTTCGTCGCGCTCGAGCTCGCCCGGGTGGATGCCGGTGTGGCGACCTTCGTCGGAGTGCAGAACGGTCTCGCGACCGGGTCGATCGCGGTGTGCGGCTCGGCCGAGCAGCGCGCGGAGTGGATACCGAAGCTCGCGAGCGGCGAGATCATCGGCGCCTTCGGCCTCACGGAGCCGCTGTCGGGGTCGGATTCGGCGCAGGGCCTCCGCACGATCGCGACGCGCGACGGCGACGACTGGATCCTGAACGGCGAGAAGCGCTGGATCGGCAACGCCACCTTCTCGGACATCACGATCATCTGGGCGAAGGATGCCGACGACGGCCAGGTCATGGGCTTCATCGTGCCGACCTCGACGCCGGGGTACTCCGCGACGAAGATCGAGCGGAAGATCAGCCTGCGCACGGTGCAGAATGCCGATATCACGCTCACCGATGTACGCGTGCCCGAGTCGCACCGCCTGCAGAACGCCAACTCGTTCAAGGACACCGCGAAGGTGCTGCGCCTCACGCGCGCCGAGGTCGCCTGGGCCGCCGTCGGCACGTCGATCGGCGCCTACGAGGCCGCCGTGCGCTACGCGACCGATCGCGTGCAGTTCGGCAAGCCGATCGCCTCGCACCAGCTCGTGCAGGACCTGCTCGTCAAGTGCCTCGGCAACATCACGGCGTCGATCGGCATGGTCGTGCGCGTCTCCGAGATGCTCGACCGCGGCGAGCAGCGCGACGAGCACTCGGCCCTCGCGAAGGCCTACGCCACCTCGCGCATGCGTGAGACGGTCGCGTGGTCGCGCGAGGCCCTCGGCGGCAACGGCATCGTGCTCGACTTCGACGCCGCTCGCTTCTTCGCCGACGCCGAGGCGCTCTACTCGTACGAGGGCACGCGCGAGATGAACACCCTCATCGTCGGGCGCTCGGTCACGGGCAAGGCGGCGTTCGTCTAGGACGGCCATGCCGGGGAGCACGGGCGTCATGGCGGGAGGCGATCGTGTAATGTCAGCGCGTCGGAACTGCGGCCCATCGGAGTCGCGGTAGGGGTGTGATCGTCCGGTCGAGTCAGGAGACGGAGTGTTCAGGGGTGGGCCTGCGCTGAGGACGGTCGACACGTGACCGCGACGTCGCTCGATGCGCCTTCCGTCAGCACAGCGCCCTCGGCATCGGGCTTTCGGCCCGAGATCCAAGCTCTTCGCGCGCTCGCCGTCATGGCCGTGCTCGTGTTCCACCTGTGGCCGTTGCGCCTCACCGGTGGCTTCGTCGGCGTCGACGTCTTCTTCGTCATCTCCGGCTACCTGATCACGTCGCATCTTCTCGGGGAATCCACTCGCACCGGGAGCATCCGACTCGGTCGGTTCTGGGCCAGGCGAGCGAAACGCCTCCTCCCGTCATCCCTCCTGGTCCTCGCAGTGACCGCACTCGCGATCCTCGCTTTCGTGCCCGCGGGCCGGTGGCAGCAGTTCCTGTCCGAGATCGCAGCCTCCACTCTGTACGTGCAGAACTGGCTGCTCGCGGCGAACAGCGTCGACTACCTCGCGGCGACGGGCAACATACCGTCTCCCGTCCAGCACTTCTGGACGCTCTCAGTCGAGGAGCAGTTCTATGTGATGATGCCGATCGTGATGCTCGGCGCCTGCCTCGTCGCCACGCGCACTCGATCGCGCACGCAGACGGCCATCCTCATCGCGCTGGCGTCCGTCACGGCGCTGAGCTTCGGCTACAGCCTGTGGATCACGGCGACGGCGGCGCCGCTCTCGTACTTCTCGACCTTCTCTCGGGCCTGGGAGTTCGGCGTGGGCGCTCTCGTCGCATTCGCGCCCGCACTCAGCCGCGGACCGGCACGCCACGTCCTCACGATCGTCGGCGTGACTGCGATCATCGCATCGGTCGCGCTGTTCGACGCGCAGACCCCGTTTCCCGGTGCGATGGCGGCGGTGCCGGTGATCGGCACCGCGCTCTGCATCTGGGGCGGCCGACGGACGCTGCTCGAGAGGATCGGCTCGATCCGCCCCGTTGCGTTCATCGGCGCCGTGTCGTACGCGATCTATCTGTGGCACTGGCCCCTCATCGTGCTGGTGCCCTACGTGACAGGCCACGAACTCACGACGCTCGAGAAGGTCGCGATCCTGATCGCATCGATCGTCGTAGCGGGAGCATCCACGCGATTCGTCGAGGACCCCGTGCGATTCGATCGACGTCTACTCGGAGGTCAGCGCCGGCCGCGGACGGTCGCACTCTGGTCCGTCATCGGGATGGCCGTCGTCCTCTCGCTGGCGATTCCGCCCATGCTCATCTCGTCGGGTCAGGCGTCGGCAGCCTCCGCCGAGAACGAGCGGCTTCAGGCAAACGCAGAGTGCCTCGGCGCAGCGGTCGCGGTCACGGGCTGCGACGTCGACGAGGAGCTTCGGGACGTGCTTCTGCCGAGCGCCGCCGACCTGCTCACCGACGACGTCAACCGTTCCGAGTGCTGGTCGACGCGCGGCGACGGCACCCTGCGGGTCTGTCCGCTCGGACCGACGACGGGCTACGACAAGCACATCCTCGCGGTCGGCGACTCGCACAACAACACGCTCCTCGAGGCGTACGAGACGATCGCGGAAGAGTTGAACTGGCGCATCGATGTCGCCGGGCGCATCGGGTGCTACTGGACCGACGCCGAACTGGTCTTCAGCACCGACGAACTGACGGCTGAATGCGAACAGTGGCGTGGAGAAGTCCGGCAGCACATCGCCGCGTCGACCGACCTCGACGCCGTGCTCGTGACGAACGCCCGCCGCACCCCGGACGGCGAGGTCCGACCCGCGAACGGCGAGTCCGTCGAGCAGGCGACGTCCGACGGACTAATCGCCGCGTGGTCGACACTGCCGGAAGATGTGCCTGTGCTCGGCCTCGTCGACAACCCCCTGATGAGCAGGGAAGTGATCACCTGCGTCGAGCGAGAAGGACTCGCGGCGGCTGACGCGTGCACCGTGCCGCGAGCGGATGCGTTGCCGGGCGACGCGATGCGCACGGCAGTCGAAGCCGACGACAACGCTCGGCTCATCGACCTGACCGACATCCATTGCGAGCCGGATGTCTGTCGCCCCGTCATCGGCAACGTCATCGTGTATCGGGATCCGGGTCACCTGACGGCGACCTACGCCGCGACCCTCGCGCCCTTCCTCGGTGAGAGACTCGTGGCCGCGCTCGACTAGCGGTGTTGACCGACGCGAGGGCTGCACCCCCGAAGCGCTCGACGCGCACGGTCGTCACCGGACAGATGCGGTGAGGAGTGAGACGGACTACGCCGGGTTCACCTCGGCACCGCTCTGGGCACGTCGCTTCTCCATGATGGCGTCGACGTGTGCAATGAGCTTCTGGGAGCGCGCGACGAAGGAGTGCTCCTGACGAATCCGCTCCGCTGAGCGGGCGAGGACCTCGTCGGACGGACGGTGGTCGGAGTCGATCAGCACGTCGCGGAGCGATTCTCGATCGCTGACCATCGTCACGGCATCGCCGAAGATCTCGCCGATCCCTTCGACGACGTCGCTCACGACCCAGGTTCCGGTCGCCACCGCATCGAAGAGACGGTTGGAGATGAAGCCCTCGGCAGCCATCTCGGTCCAGTGGTCGTTGAGGACCACGCGCGACGACGCGTAGTGCGCGCCGACCTCGGCAGCGGAGAGCGACTCTCCCCGGATCTGCTCGTCGTCGACGAGGCCCTGCCAACCTGGTCCGTAGATGCTGAGATCGGCTCCGATGTCGCTCGCCCATCGCACGATGGGCCGGTAGACCTTGCGTGTCGCTCCAACGAAGAGCACTTCGGCCGAATCGACCTCGCCCTTTCGCGAGGGAGCGAATCGGCTCGTGTTCGTCGCCTGGAGCAGCGGCAGCACCTCGCGGCCGAATCGGCGTGTGGCGCGCTCCGCCCAGGGCTCGCTCGCCGCGAAGACGACGTCGAAGGACTGGATCTCGTCCGCGGTGACGAGTTCGGGGTGACTGATGATCCAGAGCACGTTGACGGCGCCCGGCTGAGGAGCTACCCGATCGAGTCCACGGAGGACGACGACGACATCGTCGAGGTGGGCGCTCTCGCGCGCGACGGCCTCGCGCCGATCGACGACGGCGCGGTGACCCTGTGAACGCAGCGCTTCCGCCAGGTCATCGGCGAACATCGTGTCGCCCCAATGGTCTCCTCGTGCTCCCGCCGGCGCTGCGGTCTTGATCGCCCAGCGCACGGTCGGGTCGGACTGATCTCGGACGACGAGGGGCTTTCCGACCCGCGCGAGCGCGTGAGTCAGGTCCTCGCGGGCGTCGTAACCACGCATCTCCGCACCGATCGCGCGATAGAGCTCGACATCGGGCTCCGGAAGGTGCGCCCCGTGTTCGCGCAGCAGACGAGCGGCACCGAGCTGATCGACCTTGCGCTCCCAGCGGTAGGTCGTCTGCACACGCAGACGAGCTGCCGTCACCACACCGACACGTCGTCCGAGGTCGCCGAGACGGAGGCAGAGGTCGACGTCGCCGAATCCATCGCCGTAGAGCACGTCGAAGCCGCGAACCTCAGCGAAGTCCGAGGCCCGCACGAGCATCGCTCGCCACGTCACGGCGCGGGTCGGGCGAGGGAGCGCGACCTGGTCAGCATCCTCTACCGGATGACCGCGCAGGGTGCTCCACGGCAGGACGTACGCGCCACCGAAGGCGAGGCCGGCAGATTCGATGGCCCCGTCGACGCCGACGATGAGCGGCTGCACGGCGGCGAGCGACGCGTCGCCCTCGAGCGTCGCGGCGAGGGTCGAGATCCACTCCGTCGAACCAGAGACGCCGAGGTCCAGGAAACAGACGAACTCGCCGGTCGTCTGACCGAAGACGAAGTTCGCCTCGAGCGGATGACTGTGTCGACGTTGCAGATGGACGAGGTGCACACGGGGGTTGCCGGTGAACGCGGCCACGAGGGTCGATGCCGCAGAGCGGGTGACACCGCTCGAGACGACGAAGACCTCGAGATCGGCGTCCGCGTTGGATTCGAACACGTCGGCGACGGCCTCGATCGCTCGCCAGGCGTCTCCGTTCGACCGGACGATGACGCTCGTCCGGCCAGGCACGCGTGACGGGACGGCCTCGCGCACCGCATCCCAGTCGCAGAAGTACTTCTCGAGGACGGCCTTCTCCCACGCGCCAGACTCCGTGGTGCTGATACGGGCCTCGGTCCCGACGGCGTCGTCGTAGTGGACACCGACGTAGGGCAGGAATCGAGGCGTCGAGTGAAGACTCAGCCGGAGCGCCAGGTCGTAGTCGACCCATCGGCGGATGCTCTCGTCGAAACCACCGACGGCGGTGAGCAGCGAGCGACGCGTGACGAGAGCGTTCAGGTCGACCGAGTTTCCGGCCTGCAGCAGCTGGTCGTGGCCGCTGACCTGGGCGCCCTGGTACAGGATCCGTGAGCTGCCGACGTGGCGAAGGATGGCGGTGTGCACGACGTCGTCGTTCTCCTGCGTCATCCACCGGACGGCGACCTCGAGGATCTCCGGCGCCCAGACGTTGTCGGAGTCGAGGAACGCGACGAACTCACCGGTCGCATTCGCGATGCCGAGGTTGCGCGCAGCCGAGACCCCGGACGGCGGCTGGGTGAGGATGCGGATGCGGGAATCGGCCTCGGCCCACTCTCGGAGCACGGTCGGCGTCTCGTCGACCGATCCATCGTCGACGATCAGGAGTTCCCAGTTCGGGTACGACTGCAGCACGACCGACCGCACGGACTCGTCGAGTCGGTGCGCGCGGTCGCGAGCGGGCATGATGATCGACACGAGCGGCTGCTCGGTGATCCCACCGAATCTCGTGTCCTTTCCCCGGAGTTCCTCCAGGAACACGGCGGAGCGTTCGACGTCTTCAGCCGTCGCCGGCCGGAGGCGCGGCACCGCGTAGGCGCGCGAGGCCGTGTACCGGCGTGACTCCTCGAGGAGAGCGGAGCGGACGGCTCCCCACCGGGCGTCGCCGATGACGCTCTCAACGAGAGGAGAGACGGGAAGGATCGTGTCGGTCCGAGCACGTCGCCCGAAGCTCTGCAATGCCTGCAACGGCGTGCGGACGCTCGGATCGGTCTCCTGTGCGAATCGCTTCGAATCGAACACCGGCCCGAGCTCCACCATGCCGATGGTCTCGTCGAAGATCACGCTCGTGATCGCCGAGCCCTTGCGTCCCGACACTCTCCGATACCACTCGTCGTCGAGGAGCGGGTTCGGCATGAGACCGAAGTGCACGCCTTCCGCGACGTAGTGCCGAGCTGCGTCGGCCATGTTGGCGAAGGTCCGCCCGGCCTGTGTGCCGTAGAACTCCGTATCGATGATGCCGCTCGACCAGAGCGCATACGCCGTCTGGCGGGCACGCAGCGCTGCTGCGGCGGTCGGCCATCGGCCGAGGTTGGTCGTCAGTCGTTCGATTCCGTCGCGCACGGCGGGCTTGAACTTGTCGGGCAGTCCCCGTCGGACGGCGGCGCGCGCACGTGCGGCCACACTCGACGTGTCCGGGCTATTCATACGTCTTCCCGTCTGTGGCGGAGTCGTCGGGCTGCTGGGCGTCGGTCGGAGCGGCGCTCATCGTTCGCGCCCGACGATCGCTCGAATCCAGGATCGCGAATCCGAGAGGAGACGTTCGCTCTCGACGTATCGTGTCGCCACGGCGCGCGCGGAGTCGACGGCGTCGCGGTTGCGTGCGACGTCCCAGAGCGCAGACTTCCACTCGTCCGTGGACGCGGCCAGCGTGATTCCGTTGGACGCGTGCGGTGCATAGGGACCGAAGGCCGATGCGATCGTCGGCAGCCCGAGCATCGTGTATTCGAGGAACTTGAGGTCGCTCTTCTGCGCGTTGAACTCGGTGCTCTCGAGCGGCGCGACCGCGACGTCCCAGCGGTGGCGGTTGTCGAGCAGCCACGGGACGAACTCCGGGTAGTTGCCACGACCGGCCGGGATGTCGAGACGTTCGAACCAGCGGGCGTTGCGTTCGGCGACACCGATCGTCTCGAGAGCTACAGGTGCCTCGTGATCGACGAGGGACTCGAACACCGGGCGCAGGAGGTCGAGGTCGCCGCCGTGGGTCCAGCTGCCCATGTAGACCGCGCGGATCTCGCGCCCCCGCGGTGCGACCTCCGCAGCGGGTCGCGGCCGCGTCCACAGCTCGGGATCGACGACGTTCGGTACGAGGACGACGGAGCGATTGAATGTGCGCACCGATGCGGCGAGCGGTTCGGTGCTCACGAGGATGGAGTCGGCATGGCGTACGAATCGCTTGAGCGTCTCGAGACGGACGTGATCGTAGCCCTGGGCGAGAAGGCGATCGACGGCGGGTTCCGTCAGCAGGTCATCGTCGAGGTCGAGCACGAGGCGCGTCTTCGTCCGGCGAAGCGCCTTCAGGAAGGGGTAGGCGAGGAGCGGCTCGACGGCGTCGCGCTGCACGAGCACGGCATCGAAATCGCCCTGAGAGCCGTGTCTGTTGAATTCGTCGACATCGAGCTGGATGACCCAGGCGTCACCATCACGCAGCGCCTTTCGTGCTCGTCGGACGATTCGGACGTGCGCGGAGCCCGGGTGCAGACCATCTTTTCCGTGGACGACGTAGGCGATGCGTGGGAGTCTTCGGCGAGGTCGAGTCATCGTTTCCTGTAAGCGTTAAAGTCGGATCGACCCTAGCATCGCTTGGACGCTTGACCCGAAGCGGGCGTCATCCGCGACTCAGAGGGCGACCCCGAACGCCCGCAGCTCACGCGGCGCAGCGCGGAAGCACTCGAGCGGCACGGCCGCCGACTCGTCTCCCCAGAACGGGAGCGCGATGTGGGCGACGCCGGCGACGTCGATGAGGGCGTGGTCGAGGATGCGGAGGCCGCCGCGGCGCACGTACTCGAGTGCACGGTCACGGTCGCCCTCGAGGATCAACGCGTAGAGCACCTTGAACTCCGCCGGAACGTCGAGCCAGATCTCGTCGTCGAACGGCGCGGGCACGCTCGCCGCGAGCTCCTCACGCAGCACGTGCCACGCGGCATCGTCGAGATCGGTCACGGTCGACGCCGTGATGGCGAAGTCGTTCGAGAGGTACTGCACGAGGCGCGCGCGCACGACCGCAGGCGATGCCTCGACACGGTAGATGTCGAGCACGCGCCGCGCCGTCGCGAACCGGTCGCGCAGGCTCCCGAGGGCGCGGTACTGCTGCGTCATCGACGAGCCGTCGTCGCGGATGCGCCAGACGACCGTGGGCCGGTGCAGCACGTCGAACGTCGCGGCGCGGGCGAAGGCGTGGGCCGTGACGATCTGGTCCTGGTAGTGACCGGCCTCGGGGAACGAGAGGCCGGCGCCCTCCCAGAACGCCCGTCGATAGACCTTCGACCACTGCACGGCGTTGACCATGGCCTCCGGCCACTCGGCGAGCGTCACCCCACGCCGGTCTGCGGCGTGGGCGTCGAGCACCCAGAAGGCCGGCGTAGTGCGCTTTGCGCCCTCCAACCGCTCGTAGCTCGCGACGGCGAAGTCGGAGCCCGATGCGCGGAGGGAGGCGAGAGCATCGCGATAGGCCCCGGCGAGCAGCACGTCGTCACCGTCGAGGAAGGTGACGAACTCTCCGCGCGCTTCGGCGAGCGCGAGGTTCCGCGCGGCGTTCGGCCCGCGCGACTCGGTGCGCGTGATGACGCGCACGCGCGGGTCGCGGCGGTGCCAGCGTTCGAGAATCGCGGGCGTCGCATCCGTCGAGGCGTCGTCGATGACGATGACGTCGAGCCGATCGTGGTCCTGGCCGAGCACCGAACGGAGGCAGGCATCGAGGTACGGTGCCACGTTGTGCACCGGGATGACGACGGAGACGACACCCTCGCCGCCGATGTTCCCTCGGCGAGCGCGGAGCCGGCCCCGCAGCGCGCGAGCGCGCACGAGCGCGGGCCCCGCCCATCGCCGCGCGACATCGAGAATCGCCATGCCCGTCCTTCGTCATCGCGGCGTGATCTCCCCGCCGCTCCTCGACCCTAGTCGCCGCGCGAGGCTCGTCCAGTAGACTTCCCGGGTTGCCGGATTCCACTGGACGGCAGCGGAGGGGGACGACACGTGAGCAGCGGACGACAGCGGAACATCGCGGTCGTCCTCGCCGGCGGCGTCGGAACCCGCGTCGGTCTCGGCATCCCGAAGCAGCTCATCCGGATCGCCGGTAAGGCGATCGTCGAGCACACCATCGAGGTGCTGAGCGCCCACGAGCGCATCGACGAGGTCATCGTCATGATGAACGCCGAGACGATCCACGAGCTCGACTACCTGAAGCTCGATCCTCGGTTCGAGAAGCTCACGGCCATCCTGCCGGGCGGTGCGACGCGCAACGACACCACCGAGCTCGCTCTCGCGGCTCTGCCCACCGAGGGCGACGAGTCGATCACCGTGCTGCTGCACGACGCCGTTCGCCCCTTCATCGACGAGCGCATCATCAGCGACTGCATCGACGCGCTCGACACCTATGACGCGGTCGACACGGCGATCCCCTCGGCCGACACGATCATCGAGGTCGATTCCGATCGCCTCATCACCGGCATCCCCCCACGGGCGGCGCTTCGCCGCGGCCAGACCCCGCAGGCGTTCCGCCTTCCCGTCATCCGCCGCGCCTACGCGCTCGCCCGCCAGGACCCCCAGTTCTCGGCGACGGATGACTGCGGCGTCGTCTTCACGTATCTGCCCGACGTCCCGATCTACGTAGTTGACGGTACGCCCGAGAACATGAAGATCACCGAGCCGCTCGACATCCACATCGCCGACAAGCTCTTCCAGCTGCAGTCGGCCGAGCTCGCGGGCACCGACGCCACTCCCCTGCCCGATCTGACCGGTTCGAACATCGTCGTCTTCGGCGGGAGCTCGGGGATCGGCGCAAGCGTCGCCGAACTCGCGCGTGCGGCGGGCGCGACCGTGCACGTGTTCAGCCGCAGCGCGACCGGAACGGATGTCACGAAGCGGAAGGCCATCCGCGCGGCTCTCGAACTCGCCGAGCGCGACGGGCCGATCGACCACATCGTCGTGACGGCCGGGCTGCTCTCGCGTTCACCGCTCGCCGACGCCGACCCCGCCGAGCTCCGCAAGATGCTCGAGGTCAACCTCATGGCCCCCGTGAAGATCTCCCAGGAGGCCTACCCCGCGTTGCACCGCTCCGGCGGCAACCTCGTCTTCTTCAC
Organism: Agromyces atrinae; assembly: GCF_013407835.1. Taxonomy (NCBI): domain Bacteria; kingdom Bacillati; phylum Actinomycetota; class Actinomycetes; order Micrococcales; family Microbacteriaceae; genus Agromyces; species Agromyces atrinae. The sequence goes on from NZ_JACCBI010000001.1 coordinate 1,250,537, forward strand.
GTCGAGCTCCTACACGCGGGGCCGCGCGTCGTACAGCATGTACTCGGCGACGAAGGCCGCCGTGGTGAACCTCACGCAGGCACTCGCCGACGAGTGGGGCGACGACGGCATCCGCGTGAACTGCATCAACCCCGAGCGCACGGAGACCCCGATGAGGCAGAAGGCCTTCGGCGACGAGCCGAGCGACACCCTGCTGGCGGCGAGCAGTGTGGCGCGGGCGACGCTCCGCGTGCTCGACAGCCCCGTCACGGGTCAGGTCATCGACGTGCGGCGCGATCACCGCGCCGGCTGATCAGCTGTCGCGGCTGAGGCGGTCGACGACGAGGTCGTAGATCTCGGCGATGCGCTGCGAATCGCGACGCAGTTCGTCGATCTCGCGACGCAACTGCTCGTTCTCGCGGCTGAGCCGGCGCACCTCCGTCGTCAGGCGCTGCCGCGAGTAGAGTCGCGTGTCCTTCGCCTCGGAGATCTTGCGGCTGATGCCGTCGAGGGGCTTCGTCATCGATTCGGCCCTTCGTGTTCGTCGGTGTTCGTCGCGGTATCGCTCCGGCGCAGGAGCACGGTCGCCATGGTGCGCGTTCCGTGCAGGTCGCGCACCGGGGCGGCGGCGATCAGTTCACAGACTATCCCGAAGCGCGCGGCCTCTTCTTCGACCCAGTCGAGGGGCAGGTGCCACGACGACGGGTCCTCGTGGCGCAGCCAGCGCGCCTCGTCGGTCGGGAACGACGCCCAGGCGAAGCCGCCGTGACGCAGCGCCTGTCGCAGCAGGAGGAAGATGTTGGCCCGGCCGTCGAGGCCGATGCTGTGCAGCACGTTCGACAGCAGCAGGTGAACCGGCGCACCGGCGGCGAACGACCGCACGTCGACGGCGAGGTCGAGCACGTCGCGTCGATCGACGAAGTTGATGCGCCGGTAGTCGACCCGTCCTCCCGCGAGACGAGCGCGGTGCAGGGCCGCGCCGCTGAAGTCCGCCGCGATCACGTGGTGGCCCCGGGCCGCGAGCTCGCGACTGATCTCGCCCCGCCCGCACCCGAGGTCGACGACGACGGATGACGCGGGCAGACGTGCCGCGAGCCCCTCGGCGTCAGCGGTGACGGGAGCGACGATCTCGCCCGATTCGACGGCGTCGTCCCAGAAGGTGCGGAACTGGTCGAAGACCCCGAACCAGTTCTCGAATCGGCGGGTCGTCGCGCGCGGAACGTGGAAGTGGAAGGCGGGGTCGGGCTCGCGCCATGAGGCGCCGTAGCAGAGCGCGAGCCATGCGGCGGGGTTCGCGACGGAGGGGAAGGCGGTGCCGGCGATGTCGACCTCGCCGAACGGGAAGATGTCGCTCTCGGCGAGCATGCCTCTCATCGCGAACGGCTGGTTGTAGACGCCGTCCTTGTGGAAGCCCGTGAAGATGTCGACGTAGTGGCTGAGGGTTCCGTCGTCGGAGTGAAAAGGGACCTGCACATGAGCCGTGCTGTGCCGGATCGGCGCGTAGCCCGCCGCCTCGAGGTCGCGGCAGAGGGCGTAGCAGTGCACGGCGAGGTCGGCGGGAGAATCGGCATCGAGGTGCACGGCGAGATCGAAGTCGTCGTCGTGCGGCAGGAGGTCACCCGACCGGATGGCACCGAGCAGGCTCCCGCTCGTGACGACGACGGCCCAGCCCGCGGCCTGCAGGACGTCGACGATGCTCCGCCCGTCGGCGATCAGTCGGTCGTGCACGCTCGAATCGCTCGCCGAACGGGCGAGTCTGCCCCACTTCGTGAGCATCAGCGGCTCGCCGCGATCGTTGACGAGTGAGATCGGTTCGTCGAGGGCGCCGATCTGCACGGCACCCGATGCGATGACGTCATCGCCGTCGCTGCGCCGCACGCCGAGCTCACCGCTCCCGACGAGCCGCTCGGCGAGCGGACGGGGCCACGCGAGATAGCTCGTCCCGTTGCGGCGAGGCGTGGGCGCGTAGGTCGACCAGATGCGGCGGCCGTCGAGCAGAATGTCGATGGAATCGCCCGGCTCGATGAGGGTGCTCGCGAACGTCACTCCGGAATGATCGGCCGCAATCGATCCGATCGGGAGGCGTCCGGCCCCCTTCGTTCGGAGTGCTGGCATGCGACCAGCCTATGCGGAGACGACGGAAGGGGCTTTCCGCGCGACGACCTCGAACTGGTTGAACGTGAAGACGTGGCCGATCGGGCGCGGGAACGGGAACGAGTAGTCGCGCTCGATCTCGAGGTCGAAGCGCTCGCAGACATCCCGCAGTCCCTGGGAGTCGACGAAGTGCACGTGCGTCGGGTCCGAGCGGTAGCCCGCCTCCTGCGGCGTGATGAAGCACACCCGCCCGCCGGGCTTGAGGAACGGAAGGTAGAGGGAGACGAGGTCGAAGCCCTCGTCACGACCCATGTGCTCGAGCACGTGGGCGAAGAGGAGGGAGTCGAAGCTCTCGGGCACGGCGTGCTCGGACGCGAGGAAGCCCTCGATCGTGTAGGCCGTGAGGCCGCGCGAGCGTGCGACGGCGATCGATTCGGCGTTGTGGTCGACGCCGACGCCGCCCTCGAGGTTCAAGAGGTTGCGCCCGAGCCCGCACCCGACGTCAAGCGTGTGACCGAGGTCGAGCCGCTTCAGATCCCAACGGTAGGGCGCCTGGACGTCGAGGTTCTTCCGGAGCCAGCCCCGCTTCTCGTGGGCGAGCAACCGATCGGTGTACCCCGCCCCTTCGGTCGAGCGCAGCTCGCGCTCGGCTCGGTCGGCATCATCGCGGGTTCCCATGACTCGACGATATCAACGAGTCGACAGGGTGAGCGCGCTAGCCTGGCTTCATGACACCTGCGCACCGACGCCTCGCCGTGCGCGCGTTCTCGGTCCTCCTCTTCTTCACGGTGCTCGCCGGACAGTTCTGGCGCAACCTGCTCGGGTGGTGGGGGTTCGGGGTCATCGCCGGGCTGCTGACCATCGGCGCGGTCGTCCTGCTCGTCCGCGAGAAGCCGGAGTGGTCGTGGCGGCGCTCCCCCAAGGGCGTGGCCGCGTTCCTCATCGTCGCCGCGCTGTCGATCGCGTGGTCGCACTACCCGGCCGCGAGCGCACTCGGAGTGGGCCTGACGGTCGCCACCACCATCGCCGCGGTCTTCGTCGGACTGTGCCTCAGCTGGGCCGAGTTCCTCCGCGCACTCGGCAACGCCCTGCGGTGGATCCTCGGGCTCTCGCTCCTCTTCGAACTCGGCGTGGCACTCGTCGTGCGCGGGCCGCTCCTGCCGAACTTCGTCTCGTACGAGGGCGAGAAGATCCCCATGGCGTTCTACTGGTCGCGGGGGCTCCTCTTCGACGGCGGACCGATCGAGGGGATCGTCGCGAGTCGGAACCTCCTCGGCTTCATCGCCCTGCTCGCCCTCATCGTGTTCGGCATCCAGCTCGCTGCGAAGACCGTGCAGCGTCGGTGGGGCATCACCTGGCTCGTGATCGCCGCCGTGAGCTTCGTGCTCACGCGTTCGGCGACCGTGACACTGGCGGCGGTCGTCGTGCTCGCGGCGCTCGGGTTCGCCCTGTGGGCGCGTCACCGCGGCCCCCGGCGTCGGGGCGTCGTCTATCTGACCGCGGGTGCGGCCCTCGTGGCATCCATCGCCGCACTGACCCTCGGCTGGAACCTCCTGCTCTCGATCTTCGGCAAGAGCGACGACCTGACCGGCCGATTCGACATCTGGGCGGCCGTCAGCGGGCTCGCTTCCGAGCGGCCCCTCGCCGGGTGGGGCTGGATCGGCTACTGGGCCCCCTGGGTCGATCCGTTCGACTCGCTCGCCGAGCGGAAGGGCGTCCTCTACCTCCAGGCTCACAACGCTTGGCTCGACGTCTGGTTCCAGCTCGGAATCATCGGACTCGTCGTCTTCGCCGCGATCGTCATCCCCGCCCTCTGGCGCTCCTGGTTCCTGGCGGTCGACACCGCCTACGACGGCCGCGGGGCGGCATTGCCGCCGCGCGCGAGCGCCCTGCTCCCCCTCCTCGTCCTCGCCGCGCTCATCGCCCAGAGCCTCGCCGAGAGCCGCATCCTCGTCGAGGGCGGCTGGGTGCTCCTCGTCGCCGTCGCGTTCCTCACGAAGCGACGGCAGCTGAGCGGAGAGGCGATGCCCTAGACGCATGAGCGATCGGTCTCCCCTCCGCCTGCCCGGCGCCCTCCTCGAACTCCTCGAATCGGCGCGCTTCACACACGTGCTGACCGTCGTCGCCATCGGTGTCGCGTTCTCGACTCACCTGATCCGCGGCCTCGCGGGCTGGCCGGCGCTCATCGCGATCGTGAGCGGACTCGTCGTGCTCGCGGCCGCGCAAATGTGGCTGCGGCGCGACCAGCTCGAGTGGTCCGGAGCCCTGCCGATCTCGGTCGTGCTCTTCGCGGGGTGGGCAGCGCTGTCGGTCTTCTGGTCGGAGACGACCTTCATCTCGGCGGGCCGCATCGGCTACCTCCTGGCCTTCGGCGCGCTCGGCTTCTTCATCGCCGTCACCCGCGACACCATCCAGATCGTGCGGCCCGTCGGCGACGTGCTCCGCCTGCTCCTCCTGCTCTCGATCGTGCTCGAGATCGTCTCGGGTCTGCTCATCGATCAGCCGATCCCGTTCCTCGGCATCGAGGGCGACCTCGCCACCCTCGGCCCGCTGCAGGGCGTCTTCGGCACCCGCAACGAACTCGGCTTCGCCGCGCTCATCGCCCTCATCACGTTCTCGATCGAGACGGCGACGCGCTCGATCCCGCGGCCGCTCGGCCGGGCATCCCTCGTCCTCGCCGCCGCCCTGCTGCTGCTGTCGCGCTCCCCCGTCGCGATCGGCATCGTCGCGATCGTCGCGGTGGCCGCACTCGCGCTCTTCGGAATCCGCCGCGTTCCCGCGGCGTCCCGCTGGATCGCCCAGGTCTCGCTCCTCAGCGTCATCCTCGTCGGCGGCCTCATCGCGTGGCTCGCGCGGGCACGAGTGATCGACCTGCTGAACGCGGGCAGCGAGTTCGAGGTGCGCCTGCAGCTGTGGCAGACGATGGACCGCTTCGCCCCGCCCGACCCGCTGCTCGGCTGGGGCTTCGTCGGCACGTGGCCGACGTCGGTTCCGTACATGCTCATCGACATCGCGACGGGGCGCGCGAACGCGACGGGCCTGAACGCCTTCGTCGACGTCACCTACCAGCTCGGCTACGTCGGAGTGGTCGGCTTCGTGGTTCTCGTCGGTCTCGCCCTCGTGCGCTCGTGGCTGCTCGCCTCGACCAAACGCAGCATCGTCTACGTGTGGACCGCCCTCGTCCTCGTCGCCCTCGCGACGGTGTCGCTCCTCGAGAGCACGACGATCTTCGACCTCGGGTGGATGCTGCTCGTCATCTGCGCGATCAAGGCCTCGCGAGACATGAGCTGGCGCGACGCCCTGCGCGTGCCGCCGCCCGCTCCGCGCGCCTGAGGGGCGACCCAGGGCCTCGGGGCGACCCGGCTCTCAGGGGCGCTGTGGCACGATGAGACACGTGCACCTCGACATCATGATGCCCTTCTACGGTCGGTTCGATCATCTGCGCACAGCCGTCGAGAGCGTGGTGGCGCAGACGGATGACCGGTGGCGCCTCACCGTCGTCGATGACGTCTACCCCGACCTCGAGCCCGGTGCCTGGGTCGAGGCGATCGACGACGAGCGCGTCACCTACCTCCGCAACTCCACGAACCTCGGCCCGAGCGGCAACTTCCAGCACTCCGCCGATCTCGCCGAATCGACCCACGTCGTCATCATGGGCTGCGACGACGCCCTGCGCCCCGACTTCGTCGCACACGTGCTGGGTCTCATCGAGCGATTCCCCGACATCGCCGTCATCCAGCCCGGAGTCGAGGTCATCGACGACAACGGCGCCGTGCACGTGCCGCTCGCCGACCGCACGAAGGCGATCTTCCGACCCGGCGGTTCGCGCCGCTCGCACATCGTGGCCGGCGAAGACCTCGCCGCGAGCCTCGTGCGCGCGACCTGGACCTACTTCCCGTCGCTCGTGTGGCGCGTCGACGCCCTCCGCCGCCACTCGTTCCGCACCGACCTCGGCATCGTGCAGGACCTGCCGATGCTCCTCGACATCGCCCTCGACGGCGGCTCGTTCCTCATCGACCCCGTGACGGTCTTCCAGTACCGACGCCACGGCGAGAGCGTCTCTCAGGCCAACCACGACGGGACGAAGTTCGCCGAGGAGCGGACGGTCTACGGCGAGTACGAGGCGGCCTTCCGGGCCGTGGGATGGACTCGCGCGGCGCGCGCCGCGCGCACGCGGCTCACATCGCGGCTGCACGCCGGTCGCGACCTCGCGGGCGGATTCCGCTCGTCGACGCCCGAAGCCCGGCGCGCTCTCGCGCAGCACACGTTCGGTTTCCCGCCCCGCCCGTGACCGGCACGGGCGGAGCGGAACCGACTACTTCTCGGAGCCGAACGCCTTGACCCACTCGCGCGACGACGTGATGTCGGGCAGCGCCTTGCGGTACTGAGCACGCAGCGCGGGCCACTTCGAGCGGTAGCGCAGGTTCAGGCGCACCGAGTCGATGAGCATGCTGCGGAAGAGACGCGGGTTGCGGAGGTGCCACTTCGCGCCCGAGCCCTCGGCGTTCGAGATGAGCACGCTGTCGTGCAGCGGCACCTCGAACCAACGGGCGTCCTGGAACGGCAGGTGGCCCTGGGGCTTCTCGCGCGCCGCGTCGTCGGGCTTCGTGAACGCGTGCTTGAGAGCACGCACCCCGAGCCAGAACGCGAGTCCGACGCCGTGCGGGCCGGTCTCGATGCGACCGCTCGTCACTGACGGGATCTCACGTGCGCGGAAGTGCGGGATCTCGCTCGCCTTGACGAACGAGCTCGACTCGGTGAAGTCCTTGCCGAGCGCGCGGATACGGGGAAGGCGATCGACCATGTCGCTGTGCAACTGGCCCGGACCCTCGAGCACGTTCTTGATCGCCGCGTGGCGCATCGCGACGGTGTAGTAGTCCATCGTCAGCAGGTTCTTGATGTCGTACGCGAGGTTCGCGCGCCAGAGTCGTCCGCCGCGCTTCACCGGTGAGTGCAGGAGGGCCGCGACGAGACGGTTGCGGGCGTGGAAGAACGCCTGCCAGTCGTGCGAGTCGTCCTTGTCGACCCACGAGACGTGCCAGACGGCGGCGCCCGGCAGGCTCACGGTCGGGTAGCCGTGCTCACGAGCGCGCAGCGCGTACTCGGCGTCATCCCACTTGATGAAGACGGGCAGGGAGAGCCCGATCTCGCGGAGCGTCTCGACGGGGATGAGCGACATCCACCAGCCGTTGTAGTCGACGTCGTAACGGCGGTGCAGCCACGTCGTCTGACGCAGGTTCGAGTCGGAGAAGTCATGACGACCGGGCGTGAACGGACCCCACATGAAGGGGCTCCACTTGATGCCCTCGGCGAAGGCGTGCAGCTTCGCCTTGTCGTACATGTCGAGCATGTGCCCGCCGACGATCGTGGGTGTGCGGCAGTAGTTCGCGAACGTGACGGCGCGACGCAGGCTCTCGGGCTCGATCTCGACGTCGTCGTCGAGCAGGATGATGTAGTCGGACTCGTTCGCCTCGACGGTCTCGTGCATTCCGCGCGAGAACCCGCCGGAGCCGCCGATGTTCTTCTGCTCGATGAGTCGCAGGCGCCCGTCAAGAGCGCGCTCGGCGTCGGGGAACGCCGGGTTCTCGCGGATCTTCTCGGAACCCTGATCGACGACGAGCACGCGGTCGAGCACGGCGCGGGCGTCGTCGTCGTCACCGATCTCGCGCAGCAGGCGCGTGCAGTAGTCGCCGCGGTTGAGGGTCGTGATCGACACGGTCGCGGTGCCTTGGACGCGCGGTTCAGCGCCCTCGGGGGCGAGCCAGTCGGCCTGCGTCAGCTGGAGCTCGTCATCGCCCGCGATGAGGTCGAACCACAGCCATCCGCCATCGAGGTAGGCGTCGAGAGACAGATCGAACTCATTGGTCTGCTCACCCGACACCTCGACGCCGTCGATGCGCTGGATGATGCCGCGCGCGTTCGAGCGGAAGACGATGACACGGCCGGTGCCACTCGTGCTGACGCGCAGCGTCACGCTGCGGAGTCCGGTCCACGCGCTCCAGTAACTCGCTGGGAACGCGTTGAAGTAGCTCGCGAGCGACACGGTGCGGGTCGGGGGCAGACGCAGCGAGCGCCGCCCTTCGAGCCATGCGAGACCGCTCGTGTTGGTGAGACGCAGGGGGTGCTTCGCCGAGTCCTCAGGCGTGAAGCCGCGCGCCTTCGCGAGTCGCATCGACTCGTCCTCGAGGTTCGGCTCGAACGTCCACACCTCGGGGTCGAGGTAGAGGGGCAGGGCCTGGGGGTCGCCGTGCTCGGGGAAGATGACCCTCTGCAGCACCGGGCGGGTGGAGGCTTCGGTCATCACGCGTCCGTACCGAGGGCCGGCTTGAGCTTGTTCTCGTACATCGAGAGGGCCGAGCCGATCGCCATGTGCATGTCGAGGTACTGGTACGTGCCGAGGCGACCGCCGAAGAACACACCCTCCTCCGCCTTGCCGAGTTCGCGGTAGGCGAGCAGGCGCGCGCGGTCCTCCGGGGTGTTGACCGGGTAGTACGGCTCGTCACCGCGCTCGGCGAAACGCGAGAACTCGCGCATGATGACGGTCTTGTCGGTCGGGTAGTCGTCGCGTTCGGGGTGGAAGTGCCGGAACTCGTGGATGCGCGTGTAGGGCACCTCGCTGTCGGCGTAGTTCATGACCGTCGTGCCCTGGTAGTCGCCCGTCGGGAGCACCTCCTGCTCGAAGTCGAGCGTGCGCCAGCCGAGCTCGCCCTCGGCGAAGTCGAAGTAGCGGTCGATGGGGCCGGTGTAGATGATCGGCACTCGACCGACGAGGGCGGCCTTGTTGAGCGGCTGCGACTCGTCGAAGAAGTCGGTCGACAGACGCACCTCGATGTTCGGGTGGTCGGCCATACGCTCGATCCACGCGGTGTAGCCGTCGGTCGGCAGGCCCTCCCACGTGTCGTTGAAGTAGCGGTTGTCGTACGTGTATCGCACGGGCAGGCGGCTGATGACCTCGGCGGGGAGTTCGGTCGGGTCGGTCTGCCACTGCTTGGCCGTGTAGTCGCGCACGAACGCCTCGTAGAGCGGACGGCCGATGAGCGAGATGGCCTTCTCTTCGAGGTTCGCGGCCTCGCCGGGCGTGAGCTCTGACGCCTGCTCGGCGATGAGTTCGCGAGCGGATGCCGGCCCGTGCGCCGAGCGGAAGAACTGGTTGATGGTGTGCAGGTTGAACGGCAGCGGGAAGATCTCTCCGCCGTGGTTCGTGTAGACCTTGTGCACGTAGTTCGTGAACGTCGTGAAGCGGTTGACGTACTCCCAGACGCTCGGGTTCGACGTGTGGAAGAGGTGCGCTCCGTAGCGGTGCACCTCGATCCCCGTCTCGGGCTCCGCCTCGCTGTACGCGTTGCCGCCGATGTGGTCGCGGCGGTCGATGACGACGACCTTGAGGTCGAGTTCGTTGGCGACGCGTTCCGCGATCGTGAGGCCGAAGAAGCCTGATCCGACGACGAGCAGATCCATATCGGTGGTTCCTTTCCCGCACCCGTCAGGGCACCCCGTCGAGTCTAGTCGGCGTGTCGTGCGCCGCCGATGTGAGGCGCAGACGCGCGCCGCCGGTACGCGTTCAGCGCGCGAGTCGCACGAGCACGGCGCTGCGATACGTCGCGAGCCCGACGCACGTGAGGGCGATCGCCGCGGCGACGCCGACCGCGCCCGCCGTCGGCTCCGAGCCGAACACGCTCGCCATACTCGCGCCGAGCAGCACGAGGCCGCTTCCCGCGAGCGTGCCGAAGAGCGCCGAGAGCGCGAGCTGCCGCGAGCCGCCGAGCGCGACGAGCCCCGCGAGCCCCGTGACCTGCGCGACTGCATCGCCCGCGAACGCGATGCTCATGAGCACCATGAGGCCGAGCGGCACGACGACCTCTCCATGGGTCAAAAGACTCGAGACCGGAGCGGCGAAGATCACCAGGAAGACCGCGCCGAGCACGCCGATGCCGATGCCGATCGTGAGCGACTGGCGCGAGCGGCGCTTCGCCTCGGCGACGCCCGACTCAGGGATCCAGCTCTGGATCGACTGCAGGATCGGCGCGAGTACGAGAACGCCGTAACGGTAGAGACGGTCGGCCATGACGAAGACCTCAAGGGCTTGCGGTGCGAACAGGCGGACGGCGACGGTCGGGATCGACGAGTAGAAGCTCGAGGTCACCGTCGTCGTGACACCGGCGAGCTGACTCTTGTACGTGTCGAACAGGCTGCGGGGCGAGTGCCGCCAGACGACGGCGCCCGGTCCGCTGAGCGATGCCGATGCGTTCGCGGCGACGACGCCGACGAGCGAGAACACCGCGATCGAGGCGAGGTAGGCCTCGAGCGACGGCACGATGAGCACGACGACGAGGCCGACGATGTTGCCGAGGATGACGGGGAACGAGTCGAGCAGGAAGAGCTTGATCGGGCGATTGGTGCCGATGAAGAACCAGGCCGCGCTCAGACCGGGCAAGAGGTAGGCGAGCGCGGCGAGGGTGGCGACGAGCCACGACTCCTGCGTGACGAGCACCCCGACCACGATCGCGACGGGCACCGCGACGACGAAGAGGAGCACGCGAGCGACGACCGACGTGGCGTAGAGCTGTCGGCGTTCGTCGACGGGCAGACCCGCGACGATGCTCGGCCCCGTCGCGCCCCATCCCCAGGCGATGAAGACCGCGAAGAACGCGCACACCGACTGGAAGACGGCGAGGATCGCCCAGAGCGAGGCGCCGAGCTGCGAGACGAGGATCGGGATCGAGAAGATTCCGACGATCGTCGACAGGCCGATCGACGCCGAGAAGAGCGCGGTGCGTTTGACGAGCGGATGACGGTGGATGCCGCGAAGCGCGTTCACGAGAGGAGCTCGGAGTAGAGCTCGAGGAGCGATTCGCGGAACTGGCCGAAGCCGAAGTTCTCGGAGGCCCACTGCTGCGCCCGGTCGACGGCGACCTCGTCGGGGCTGAGGAGAGCCGCGGTGACCGCCGCGGCGAAACCGGGCACGTCGTTGTGCACGCCCGCGTACAGGTCGGGGCTGCCGACGCCTTCTGCTCCGACGGCGGTCGAGACGATGGGCACGCCGCGGAGCATGGCGTCGATCGTCTTGAACTTGACCCCGGCCCCCGTGAAGATCGGCGAGACGAAGACGGCCGCATCCGCGTAGTACGGCTCGAGCGAGTCGACGTATCCCGTGAGTTCGACGTCGGAGAGAGCCGCGACGCGGTCGCTCAGGTGCTTCGGCGGCTGCGCGCCCGCGATGACGAATCGGGCACCGGGCACGCGCGAGCGTACCGTCGGCCAGACCTCGGCGAGGAACCACAGCACGCCCTCGTAGTTGTCGGGGCGGTTCATGGCACCCGTGAAGAGCACGACCGGAGCGGCCGCACGATGCGGCGCGGTGTCGAGCTCGGGGCCGCCGAGGCCCGGCCGCACGACGTGCACGTTCGCGGCGGGTTGGATGTCGCGGGCGATCGACGCGTCCTTCTCGCTGAAGACGACCACGAGGTCGACGGCACCGAGCGACTGGCGCTCGCGCTTCCGGCTCAGCTCCGCCGCGGCCGAATAGGCGAGGCGCGTCGCGGGGTTCTTCCGCCCCGTCGCGAGGCGCGACCAGCGCTGCGTGATGAGGTCGTGGGCGACGATGACGGTCTTCATGCGCGGCAGGCGTTCACGCACGAACGGCGCGAGGCTCGCGGTCTCCGACCACTGGAACTCGACGACGCCCGCGTTCTCGATGTGGCCGACCCACGTGTCATCCGTCATGAACTCGTTCTGCACGCTGCGGTTCAGCGCACTCCCCCGCAGCACCGAGTCGATGTCGGCGGCGAGCTTGAAGCGGCCGTGACGGAACGGACCCGTGCCCGAGATGAGCTCAGCGCGCGCGACGGAGTCGGGAAGCGCGTTCATGGCGTCACGGTTGTCCTGCGTCGACGGCGCGTAGGCGTCGACGTCGAAACGCTCGGCGAGTGCCGCGTAGTGCTGCAGTGCGTACTGCCCTCCCGCGTGGGGGATTCCGGCGTACGGGATATACTTCGTCAGGCTCGCGACTCGCGGGCGCGCTGGGGAATCGGCGGCGTATCCGCTGGGGTCCTGCATGGCTTCAGCCTAGGTCACCCTCCCCCGCCGGGGCTTCGCGCCCCGCGGACCCGCACGACGAGAGCACCGCACCCGCTCGGTGCGTGAGGACATCATGACGGCCTACACCGCACTGATCATCGCCTACAAGCGCGACGACCTCATCCGCGATGTGCTCGCCGCTCTCGCTCTGCAGACCGTGCCGCCGTCGCGCATCGTCATCGTCGACAACGGCGGCGAACTCGGCGATGCGGCGCTCGGCGGCGACCGCCCCGAGTGCCCGATCGACGTCGTACCGCGCCCCGACAACCCCGGCTACGCCGCGGCCGTCAACGAGGCGCGTCCGTTCGTCCGGGCCGATGGTGCGACGCGGCTCCTCGTGCTCACGCACGACGCCGACTTCGAGCCCGAGCTCGCCGAGACGCTGCTCGAGATACTCGACGGCGACGACACGATCGGTGCCGCCGGCCCCGTGCTGCACCGCGCGTCGAACCGCGACCGGCTATTCTCGGCCGGCGGTCGGCTCTCTCGCGGCGGTCGTGCGAGCCACGTCGTCGATGCGCCCGCCTCGGGCACGACCCCCGCCGTCGACTGGCTCGACGGCGCCATCGTGCTCTATTCGGTCGACGCGCTCGACGAGATCGAGTGGCTCGACGAGCGCTACTTCCTCTACTTCGAAGACGTCGACACGAGTTGGCGCCTGCGCCGCGCGGGTTATGCGTCGGTCGTGAGCGGCGACACTCTCGCCTATCAGGACCCGGGTGCCCACCCGACCTACCTCGGCATCCGCAACATGACGCTCTTCGCCGAGCGGTCGGGCATCGGCTCGGTGCCGAACGCCCTCGCCGTGGCTCGACGCGTCGCCGAGGAGAGCGCCGTCGCGATCCTCGACCGACGCCGGCCGCCGCTCCGTGACGCGTGGCGCGGCTGGCGCGACGGGCGCCGCGGGCTCTCGGGCAAGCCGCCCGTCCGCTAGAGCGCGTCGGGCCGAGCCGTCGGAGGTTCGTTCCGACCGTCATCCGTCGAGCGCCCCTCGAGCGCGTCGAGACGCTCCGAGAGCCGCTGGATCTCGGCGCGCGCGATCGCGGACTCCTCAGCGGAGCGCCGGATCTCGTCCTCAGCCTGCGACAGCTCCCACGAGTGGTGCAGGGCGACGGCGAGGAGCAGCACGATGGCCGCCGAGAACAGCAGGTTCGCCGGCACCTGCACGCCGAGGAAGTCGGTGAGGGCGAGGAGCAGCTGCGGCCAGAGGCCGAGCACGAGCACCGCGAGACCGATGATGAGCCACAGGGCCGCGTACTTTTCGCGGAGGCGCCGCGCGAGCAGCATCCAGATGACGAAGATCAGGATGACGGCGGCGAGGATGATGCCGAAAGCGACGATCATGCGGCGACCGCCTTCCGCGACGGGCGACGCATGATCGCGAGAGTGAGGGCCACGACGGAGCGCAGCAGGTAGATCGCGGCGCCGACCGGGCTCTGGCTCGGCGTTCCGTGCACGCGCGGGCGCATCGCGACGGGCACCTGCGTGACCGTGAGGCCCGCGTGGCACGCCGCCACGAGCGAGTCGAGCGTGTCGCCGAGGTACTCGGCCGGGTAGTAGCGCACGTACTGCGCGACGGCGCGCTCGTTGGCCGCGCGGAATCCGCTCGTGACGTCGGTGAGGGTCGTGCCCGCGACGCGGGAGACGACCTTCGCGAGCACGATCATCGCCCAGCGGCGGGGTCCGCGCACGGTGTAGTCACCGACGTCGGCGAAGCGCGCACCGATCGAGATGTCGGCGCGCTCGAGTCCTTCGAGCACGCGATCGATGTCGGACGGGTTGTGCTGACCGTCGGCGTCGACCTGGATGACGCGCGTGTAGCCGTGACGCTGCGCGTAGGTGAAGCCCGTGCGCATCGCTCCGCCGACACCGAGGTTGAACGGCAGCTGCAGCACGATCGCACCGGCCTGACGGGCGACCTCGGCCGTGTCATCCGTCGACCCGTCGTCGATGACGGCGATGTCGTACAGCGGGTTGCCGGAGCGGATCTCGCGCACGGTTCCGCCGACGCTTCGGGCCTCGTTCCACGCGGGAACGATGATCAGGACGCGGTCGGACGGCTCACTCATACTCACCGAATCCTAGCCACACGCGACGATCTCGAAGAGGCGAGCCGCGCCCTGCTCGTCGACGAGACGCACGGCGTCGGAGTTCTCGAGGTCGGTCAAGCCGGGGAAGACGTGCTCGCCGGGGTGCACCTCGCGGCCGCCGAAGTCGAGCACGAATCCGACGTCGAGATCGTCGACGGCGGAGCAGACGGCGCTGCCGGGCGTCGCCTCGCCGAGCTCGTCGTTGATGAGCTCGAGGTCGTCGCTGATCTCCATGAGGGTGTGCGGCATGAGCACGGGGCGACCCGTGATGGCGAAGGCGAGCGACGACCCCGTCCACGGACTGCCCGCGATGGCGATGCCCTCGGGCACGTGCTCGTCGAGGCGATCGAGGAGCGCGAATTCGTCGGTCGAGAGGAGCGCAGAGTCGGGGGTGACCGCGAACACGCGGCTCGCCCACTCGACGGCACGAGGCACGGGCCCGGCCTGGAGTGCGGCGACGGCGCCCACGACGACGACACCGCCGAGCGCGGCCTTCGCCCAGCGCGGCGCGGCGTCGAGGGTGCGGCGCACGGCCGCGCGGTTCGCGAGCCACGTCGCCGTGCACGCGATGCCGAATGCCCCGAGCGGCACCATGACGATCGGCAGGAGCGCCGCGAGGCGCGGGATGTTGTTGTACCAGGTGCCCGTGAAGAGGTCGCGGAGCGACGGGATCGAGAGCGCGGCGACGTTGACGAAGAGGTACGCGGCCACGAGGTACATGCCGACGGCGACGATCGCACCGGGCGTTCGCACGATGAACGCCCACACGATTCCGACGATGACGAGGATCGCGGCGAGCACGGCGGGGATCGCGTACCAGGTCGAGCCGAGGAGCACCTGCTGCGCGGCATCCGCGATCGTCGTGACGGGCGGCCACCCGCGCGCCTCACCCGGCGGGCGCAGCACGCGGAGGGCGACGAATCCGACGCCGCCGTAAGCGAGGAAGAGTGCGACGACGAGAACGCGGCCTCCCGCCGATGCCGCGGCGCGCCAGCGCTGGACGGCGAAGGCGATCACCATCGGCAGGCTGAGCGCGAGCCAGCTCACGAACGCCGTGGGGTGCGCGATCGCGAGCCCGGGGAGGATGCCGAGGAGCGCGACGACCCACCAGACACGGGCGACACCGAGCGTGCTCGTGCGATCGAGGCCGAGGGCGGCGAGCGTCACCGCGAGGGCGGCCGGCACGAGGGCAAGACCGAGCTGGTACGGGTAGAGCACCCCGTAGTCCATGAGGAGGAACGGGAACGTCGGGAGCGAGGCCGCGAGCAGACCGGCGAAGAGCACGAGCACGCGCGAATCGAGGCGGGCGCGCGCGGCGGCGAAGAGCGAACGCGTGAGCAGCAGGATGCCGAGCGGCCAGATGACCGCCGAGATGACGAGCGTGAACGCGTTGACGGCTGCCGGGATGCTCGCACCCGAGAGCTGCACGATGAGGGCGACGGATGCGTGCCACGCGGCCGGGTAGAACCCGAGGCTGCCTCCGGGGTTCGTCATTCGGCCGATGTCGAGCGACGAGGCGTCGCCCGTCTCGAGCATGAAGCGCACGGCGTTCAGGTGGAAGATGTTGTCGAAGGTCTGCGAGATGTTGCCCGGATCACCGATGATCTGAGCGAAGCGCACCGTGATGATGAGGGCGGCGAGGATGACGCCGGTCAGCAGCCATCCGTCGAAGCGACGCCGCTCGGTCGGCGCGGGCGCACCGAACCGGCGCTCGACGAGGAAGCGCGCACCGCGCAGCACCGCGGCGAGCACGATCGTCACGACGACGACCGGCAGGATCGACCAGCCGATACCCGCGAAGCCCGCGACGACAGCGGTGCCGGCGATCACGGTGACGGCGAATGCCGGTGCGACCGCGATCGCCCAGAAGCCGCGCAGCCCGAGAGCCCACGAGAGCACGAGCCCGACGACGCCGAGCACGGCGATCCCCGTCAGGGCTGCGAAGGCGAGTCCCACCCAATCCACGAAGCGACCCTTTCACCGCGTCGGTCCCGAAGCGGCCGACGACCCAGGATAACGAGCGTTCCCCTGGGAGAACGCAGCAACACCCCGGCAGCGGCGTCAGCCGTCAGGAGTCGAGGAGCTGCTCCAGGTAAGTGCCGTAGCCGCTCTTGACGAGCGGGCGGGCGAGTTCGCGGAGCTCGGCGTCGTCGATCCAGCCGGCGCGCCAGGCGATCTCTTCGATGCAGCCGATCTTGAAGCCCTGGCGCTCCTCGATGACGCGCACGTAGTCGCCGGCCTGCATCATCGACGTGAACGTTCCCGTGTCGAGCCACGCCGTGCCGCGGTCGAGCACCTGGACGCTCAAGCGCCCCTCGTGCAGGTAGCGCTCGTTGACGGTCGAGATCTCGAGCTCGCCGCGTGCGCTCGGTTCGATCGTCTTCGCGATCTCGACGACCGTGTTGTCGTAGAAGTAGAGACCCGGCACGGCGTAGTTGCTCTTCGGCACGACGGGCTTCTCTTCGATCGAGAGCACGGTGCCGTCGTCGTCGAACTCGACGACGCCGTAGTCGCGCGGGTTCGCCACGTGGTACGCGAAGATGCGCGCGCCGTCGATGTCGGTGTTCGTGCGGAGCGCGGTGCCGAGGCCCGCGCCGTGGAAGATGTTGTCGCCGAGCACGAGGGCGACCGACTCGTCGCCGATGAATTCCTCGCCGATGATGAAGGCCTGCGCGAGGCCGTCGGGCGACGGCTGCTCGGCGTACTCGAGACGGATGCCGAGCTGCGAGCCGTCACCGAGCAGGGCGCGGAACTGCGCGTTGTACTCAGGCGTCGTGATGATGAGGATCTCGTTGATGCCCGCCATCATGAGCGTCGAGAGCGGGTAGTAGATCATGGGCTTGTCGAAGATCGGCATGAGCTGCTTCGAGATGCCCTTGGTGATCGGCCACAGGCGCGTGCCCGATCCGCCGGCGAGGATGATTCCGCGCATGGGTCAGAGTCCCTTCGTCGCGATGCTCGCGTAGTGATCGCGGGCGGCTTCCCACGTCGGCAGGAGACCCGACTCGAGCGCCTCGGCGAGCGTCGGAGCCTCGGCGTCCTTCGGCGAGAGGAGCGCCTCCCCCGCCTCGGCGGGGATGCGCAGGCCGATCTCGGGGTCGAGCGGGTTGATGCCGTGCTCGCGCTCGGGGCGGAACACGTCGGAGCAGAGGTACGTCACGGTCGCGTCATCCGTCAGCGCGACGAAGGCGTGGCCGATGCCCTCGCCCACGTAGATGGCGCGGCGGTCGACGTCGTCGAGCAGGACCGAGTCCCACTTCCCGAACGTCGGCGAGCCGACGCGGATGTCGATCGCGAAGTCGAGCACGGCGCCGTGGGCGGCCATGACGTACTTGGCCTGTCCGCCGGGGAGATCGGCGAAGTGGATGCCGCGGAGCACCCCGCGCTTCGAGACCGAGAGATTCGCCTGCTTGAGGTCGAGGGCGTGGCCGACGACGTCTTCGAGGGCGTCGAATCGGTACCACTCGGCGAAGAGGCCTCGGTCGTCGCCGAACTGCTTCGGCGTGATCTCGTAGGCGTCGGGTACGGAGAGTTCGCGAATCTGCACGGGCGACAGCCTAGCAATCGGGCTGTCTACACGTCCGGTCAGAGCCGCCAGCTAGAATCGCGGGGATCGCGAACGAACGGAAAGCACCTCCTATGAACCTCCTCGTCACCGGCGGTGCCGGCTTCATCGGCTCCAACTTCGTGCACCACGTGCTCGAGCACACCGACCACTCGGTCACGGTGCTCGACAAGCTCACCTACGCGGGCAACCGCGCTTCACTCGACGGCCTTCCCGCCGACCGCTTCCGTTTCGTCGAGGGCGACATCATCGACGCCGAGCTCGTCGACCGCCTGTTCGCCGAGCACGACGCGGTCGTGCACTATGCGGCCGAGAGCCACAACGACAACTCGCTCGACGACCCTCGCCCGTTCCTCGACACCAACATCATCGGTACGTACACGCTGCTCGAGGCCGCGCGTCGCCACAACCGTCGCCTGCACCACATCTCGACCGACGAGGTCTACGGCGACCTCGAGCTCGACGACCCCGCACGGTTCACCGAGGACACGCCCTACAACCCGTCGAGCCCGTACTCGTCGACGAAGGCCGGCAGCGACCTCCTCGTGCGCGCGTGGGTGCGCTCCTTCGGCGTCCAGGCGACGATCTCGAACTGCTCGAACAACTACGGCCCCTACCAGCACGTCGAGAAGTTCATCCCGCGCCAGATCACGAACGTGCTCCGCGGCGAGCGCCCCAAGCTCTACGGCACGGGCGAGAACGTGCGCGACTGGATCCACGCCGACGACCACTCGTCGGCCGTGCTCACGATCCTCGAGAAGGGCGTCATCGGCGAGACCTACCTCATCGGCGCCGACGGCGAGAAGAACAACAAGGACGTCGTCGAGCTCATCCTGAGCGAGCTCGGCCAGCCCTCCGACGCTTACGACCTCGTCACCGACCGCCCCGGCCACGACCTGCGCTACGCGATCGACTCGACGAAGCTCCGCGCGGAACTCGGCTGGACGCCGCGCTTCAGCGACTTCGAGGCCGGCCTCAAGGAGACGATCCGCTGGTACCAGGACAACGAGGCATGGTGGGCGCCGCAGAAGGACGCCACCGAAGCCCGTTACACGGCGCAGGGCCAGTAGCGCCATGCGTTTCCTCATCACCGGAGCCGGTGGAATGCTCGGGCGCGATCTCCAGACCGCGCTCGCGGGCCGCGACGTGACGGCAGCGACGCGTGCCGACCTCGACATCACCGATGAGGCTGCGGTCATCGCCGCCGTCGCCGGTCACGACGTCGTCATCAACGCGGCGGCCTACACGGCCGTCGACGACGCCGAGACCGACGAAGACGCCGCCTACGCGCTCAACGCGCTCGGCCCGCGGAACCTCGCGCGCGGTGCGGCAGCCGCCGGGGCGCGTCTCGTGCAGATCTCGACCGACTACGTCTTCGACGGACGCGGCACGAGCCCGTACGCCGAGGATGCCGCGCGAGCACCGATCTCGGCCTACGGGCGCACCAAGGCGGCGGGCGAGGAGTTCGTGAGCGAGCTGCTGCCGGACGCCTCGTACATCGTGCGCACGGCCTGGCTCTACGGCGAGCACGGCAACAACTTCGCCCGCACGATGCGCACGCTCGCCGCTAACCGCGACACGTGGTCGGTCGTCGACGACCAGCGCGGTCAGCCGACATGGACGGTCGACCTCGCCGACGCCGTCATCCGTCTCGTCGATGCCGACGCACCGGCGGGCATCTACCACGGCACCTCGTCGGGCGAGACGACGTGGTTCGGCTTCGCGCGGGCCATCCTCGAGACCGCGGGTCTCGACCCCGAACGCATCACACCGACCGACAGCTCGGCGTTCCAGCGCCCCGCTCCCCGACCCGACTACTCGGTTCTCGCACACGACACGTGGGCGGCAGCGGGTCTCTCGCCGATCCGCGATTGGCGTGAGGCGCTCGACGTCGCCGCCGCGCGCGGCATCATCGACCCTCGATGAGGTCGGCCGGCCTGCTGAAAGCGACGAGCGCCTACGGGCTCTCGGTCGTCGTCAGCGGCGTCGTCAGCATCGCGGTCATCCCTGCGGTCATCATCGCCGCCGGGGAGACGGCGTGGGTCACAATCGCCGTGTCGCAGGCCGTCGCGGGCTTCGCGTTCGTGCTCGCCGTCTTCGGGTGGGGCGTCACCGGTCCGACAGACGTCGCGTCGCGCGGCTCCGTCGAGCGCGGGCGCTACTTCTTCGAGTCGCTCCTCAGCCGCACGTGGCTGAGCCTCATCATCGTGCCGATCTCGATCCCGCTCTCGATCATCCTCTCGCGGGGCGACCCCCTGCTCGCCGGCCTGACCACCGCGAGCGGCATCCTCGTCGCCCTCGGCGCCGGCTGGTTCTTCGTCGGCGAGAAGAGCCCGATCCGATTCCTCGTGCTCGACACGGCGCCGCGCATCATCGGCACGGTCGTGGGAGCGGGAGTGCTGCTCGCGACGGGCGATGCCCGCTGGTTCGCCGGCATCCAGCTCGCGGGCGTCGTCGCCGCGGCGATCATCTCGAGCGCGAGCATCCTCCGCCGCTACCGCTCGTGGTCGTTCACGGCCTCGCCGATGCGTGCGCTCCGGAACCTCCGCGGTCAGGCCGCTCCCGTCACGATGGCCGCGACGACGTCGCTCTACGTCAACGTGCCGATCGTCATCGTGCAGCTCTTCCTGCCGAGCGCGACCGCCGTCTACGCGCTCGCGGAGCGCATCGTGCGCCTCTCGCTCTACGCGACCCGACCCGTCGTGCAGATCGCACAGGGCTACGTGCCCGCGCCCGAGCACCTCGACCTCGTCGCACGCGCCAAGCGCGTCACCCTCATCGGCCTCGTGCTCGGCGGCGCAGGCGGACTCGCCTTCGCGGTGCTCGGCCCGTGGGTCGGAACAATCCTCTCGGGCGGTGCCATCGACCTCGGCTCGGCGCTCGCGATCGCGATGGGCGCGAACCTCGCGGCCCTCCTCGCGTCACAGCTCACGGGCTTCGCGTGCCTCACGGCATTCGGACTCGCGCGCGAGCTCGCGCGGTCGACGATCGTCGGCGCCATCGTCGGCACCGTGCTCATGATCCCGCTGACGTTCGCCTTCGGCGTCGTGGGCCTTGCCTGGGGTCTCGCGATCTCGGAGCTCGCCGTGCTCGCGGTGCAGCTCGTCGCCCTGCGTCGCGCGTTCGCCGCTCCCCCGCCGGAGAAGCCTGCGGAGCCCGTCGAGCCCGTGCTTCCGCCGGAGTAGTCGCTACGACACGATCGTCGGGAAGGCGGGCGTCGCGACACGGATTTGATCGATCACCGACGACGGCGCCGAGATCCTGACGGCTCGAACCTAGGCGGCGTGCACTCCCCCGCCACCGATGACGAGCCTCGGCACACCCGACCAGAGGGCGGGATCGGTCGCGTTGCGGCCGTCGACGAGCAGCCGGATGCCGGGGAGGTCGGCCGGCACGAGCGCACGGTACTCGGCGTGGTCGGCCTGGAGGATGGCGATGTCGATCGCGTCACCTCGCGTGTAGGGCTCCCAGCCGAAGCCGCGGATCTCGTCGTCGGAGTAGAGCGGGTCGTGCACGAGCACGTCGGCGCCGCGCTCGCGGAGGGCGTCGACCGTCGCGAAGACGCCCGAGAACGCCGTCTCCTTGACGCCGCCGCGGTACGCCGCGCCGAGGACCACGGTGCGCACGCCGGTGAGGTCGCCGTAGAGGCGTGCGGCCTCGGCGACGGTGCGCTCGGGCATCGACGCGTTCAGCAGTCGTGCGGTGCGCACGATGTCGGCCTCACGGTCGGTCGCGAGGTAGAGGCGCGGGTAGACGGGGATGCAGTGGCCGCCGACGGCGATGCCGGGCCGGTGGATGTGGCTGTAGGGCTGCGAGTTGCACGCCTCGATGACGTCGTAGACGTCGACTCCGACCTGCTCGGCGAAGAGCGCGAACTGGTTCGCGAGCCCGATGTTGACGTCGCGGTACGTCGTCTCGGCGAGCTTGGCCATCTCGGCCGCCTCGGCCGAGCCCAGGTCCCAGACCCCGTTCGGTCGAGGCAGATCGTCGCGCTCATCGAACTGCAATACGGCCTCGTAGAACTCGCGTGCGGCGTTCGCACCGGCGGCGTCGAGACCGCCGACGAGCTTCGGGTACTTGCGGAGGTCGGCGAAGACACGGCCCGTGAGCACTCGCTCCGGAGAGAAGACGAGGTGGAAATCGGTGCCTTCGACGAGACCCGATCCGGCTTCGATCATGGGCTTCCAGCGCGTGCGCGTCGTGCCGACGGGCAGCGTCGTCTCGTACGAGACGAGCGTGCCGGGCGTCAGGTGCTCGGCGAGAGAGCGGGTCGCCTCGTCCATCCAGCCGAAGTCGGGTTCCCACGAGGCGTTGTCGACGAAGAGCGGCACGACCACGACGACCGCATCGGCGCCGGGAACGGCGTCGGCGTAGTCGGTCGTCGCGCGAAGGCGACCGGTCGGCACGAGAGCCGAGAGCTTGTCCTGGAGTCCTGCCTCACCGGGGAACGGCTCCTGACCGGCGTTCACGAGTTCGACGAGTTTCGCGTTGACGTCGACTCCGACGACCTCGTGACCACTGTCGGCGAACTGAACGGCGAGGGGGAGCCCGATCTTTCCCAGGGCGATGACTGCGATACGCACCGGCCAAGTCTACGTGCGGGCGCACACCCACCGGCCCGCGGCGCCTCCCGCGTCATCCGGGTGGCCGATGTAGACTCAGCGGCCGTGACGGAACAGCCAGGGGTGGGCCACGCGACGAGGCTCGACTCCATCACCGGACTCCGGTGGTGGGCCGCATTCGTGGTCTTCGGCTACCACATGCTCGTCTTCGCGCCGCTCCCGGCGTCGGCCGCGAGCCTGCTGCAGTTCGGTCACTTCGGCGTGACGTTCTTCTTCGTGCTCTCGGGCTTCGTGCTCACGTGGTCGATGCGACCCGGCACGACGAAGGCCACTTTCTACTGGCGACGGTTCGCCCGCATCTACCCGCTGAGCCTCGTCACGCTCCTGCTCGCCATCCCCGTCTTCTACAGCTTCCACCCCGATCCGGCGGACTGGTGGGTGAAGCCCGTGAGCATCGGTATCCTCCTGCTCTCGGTCGTGCTCCTGCAGGGCTGGTCGCGTGATCCGGCGATCCTGTTCTCCGGCAACCCGGCGGCGTGGACCCTCACCGTCGAGATGTTCTTCTACGCGGTGCACCCGTTCATCGCACCCGTCGTCGCCCGCTTCTCGAAGCGCGGCGCGCTGTGGGCTGCGGGAGGCGTCATCGCCTTCGCCGTGCTCACCCGCATCGCGACCCTGCTCGCGCCGACTGGCTGGATCGCCGGGCTCCCCTGGCCGATCCTCCGGCTCAACGAGTTCGTGCTCGGCATCTGCATCGCGTGGGCGTTCCGTCTCGGCTGGCGCCCCAAGCTCCATCCCGTCATCCCGCTCGTCGGCCTGCTCGTCTACTTCCTCGTCGTCGCCGACACCCCGGGCATCGACGCCATCGACCAGCCCCTCGAGGTCGTCATCACGCCCTACGCGAGCGAGGTCGTGACGGTGCTCTGCGCAGCCCTCATCATCGCGACGGCGTCGCGCGAGCTCCGAGGACGCGCGGGCTGGACGGCCTCGAAGCCGCTCGTCGCGCTCGGCGAGTGGTCGTTCGCGTTCTACCTCGTGCACGCGACGATCATCTACGTCGCGCTCGAGGTCTTCGGACTGCAGCCGGCCCGATGGGCGAACCTTGCGTGGTTCGCCGTGCTGCTCGTGGTCGCGACGGCCGCCGCGGCGGCACTGCACCTCGGCGTCGAGAAGCCCCTCGAGACGCGCCTGCGCCGGTGGCAGCAGGCGAAGTCGTCGGCGCGGGCCGAGAAGAAGAGCGCTGCCGTCGGCGGATGACGCGAGCTCACGCCGCGCTCGCTCAGCGTGACGCGTGGTGCGCCGCCCAGTACCCGAGCCGGGTGCGGAGCCGCGCGGGCGGTTCGTAGAGCCAGGCGAAGTTCCAGCGCCGGGAGGCGTCGTAAAGAGCCGCACTCGCGGCGACGGCCGCGATGACGACGACAGGGATGACGAGCACTCCTGTCACGGTGTTGCCGATCGAGGGCGCGAACCCTGCGCGTCGCGACGACTCGGCGATGACCGCGACGAGCTCGAAGAGGAACGCGTGGCCGACGTAGATCGGCAGGGTGCGCGCCGCGAGATAGCGGCCGACGCGCACGACGCTCGGCGAGCGCGACGCCCACGCGCTCAGGAGGATCGCAGCGATGATGCCGACGATGCTCACGAGCGCCGTCGTGAGCGCGAGCACGCCGACGGTGCGTTGAACGGCGATGAGGCCTCCGAAACCGGCCACAGCGACGAACGCCGCCCAGCGCGGCCACGCGGCGATGCGCTCGAGCACGGGGCGCGCGAAGCAGCCGACGAGGAACCAGAACGTGAAGGTGAACCACCGGTCGACGTTGACGCCGAGGATCGTCGGCAGGGCCCCGAGGAGCGGCTCGAGCACCGTGCGCGGGCTGAACGCGAGGAGCGCCGCCGCCACGAGGGTCGTGAGCGGCAGTCGCCGGGTGAGCTTCGCGATGACGAGCGCGACGATGAGCGCCGGCAGATACCAGTAGTGCGCGCCCGCGAAGAAGAGCGTCGATACGGCGAGCGGCAGGATCGCGAGCGGGTCGTCGTACGACGCACGCAGCATCCAGAAGGGCATGACGAGGAGCGTCCAGACGAAGAACGGCCAGAGCAGGGCGAGGAAGCGCGTCACCGTGAGAGTGCGCCACGGCCGCTCGAGCGCGCTCACCGCGAGGAGCCCGGAGACGAGGAAGAAGAGCGGGATGCGCACGGGGATGAGCGAGATGCTCACGTCGTTCCAGAGACGGACGACCGCGCCCTGCGAGCCGGGGAGCAGCGCGTCGAGGAACCAGTCCGTCGTGTGGAACAGCACGATGAGGACGATCGCCGCCGCTTTGGCGATGTCGATCCAGTCGAGCCGCGTCGACGCCGTCATCGGTGGTGCTCGAGCAGGGCCTCGATCACCCGGCCCGCGGCGTGGCCGTCGCCGTACGGCGCCGCATCGGTCGGCGCGGGCTGCGAGCGGGCGACCGCGGCCTCGATCTCGTCGGGCTCGGAGGCGAGCACGTTCCAGCCGAGTTCGACGGTCTCGACCCATTCGGTCTCGGTACGGACGGTCGTGCAGGGCACACGCAGCAGGAACGCCTCCTTCTGGAGGCCGCCCGAGTCGGTGATGACGCCGCGGGACGCGAGGGTCGCCGCGATGAGGTCGGGGTACGCGAGCGGCGTGTGACTCACGAGCGACCCCTGGTCGAGCGAGAGACCGTGTTCGGCGGCCTTCGCGACGAGTCGCGGGTGCGCGAGCAAGACGACGGGGTGCGGCTGGGCCGCGAGAGCGGCGAGGATACCGGCGAGACGCGCCGGGTCGTCGGTATTCTCCGCGCGGTGGATCGTCGCGACGTGGAACGCGCCCGCCTCGAGCGAGAGCTCGTCGAGCAGCACGGACGGAGTGGTTCCGACTCGATCTCGGATCTCGAAGAGCACGTCGGTCATGACGTCGCCGACGAGCACCGTGCGATCGGCGAGGCCCTCCGCCGCGAGGTGTCCGCGCGCGACTTCGGTGGGTGCGAGGAGCAGGTCGGCGGCATGATCGGTCAGCACGCGGTTGTGCTCCTCGGGCATCCGTCGGTTGAACGACCGGAGACCCGCCTCGAGGTGCGCGACGGGGAGGTGCAGTTTCACCGCGCTCACGGCCGCGGCGAGCGTCGAGTTCGTGTCGCCGTAGACGAGCACCCAGTCGGGGCGGTCGTCGGTCATGACGGCGTCGAGCGAAGCGAGCATCGCGCCCGTCTGGGCTCCGTGCGAACCGGAGCCCACGCCGAGGTGCACATCGGGGGCGGCGATGCCGAGATCGGCGAAGAAGACATCGGAGAGGATGGGGTCGTAGTGCTGACCGGTGTGCACGATGGTGTGCTCGACCCCGGCTCGTGCGGCGGCTTTCGCGACCGGTCCCAGCTTGACGAACTGCGGGCGGGCGCCCACGACACTCATGACTCTCACGGGTATCGAGTCTAAGCGGGCACGAGCGGGCGGCCACGCGGGGTAGCGTGGAACGAGTCCCTGACGAAGGCGGTGCGCACGTGCGACAACTCCCCGAGGTCGACGTGGTCATCGCCGTTCACGACGAGGCACGCCCCATCGAGCGGGCCACGGCATCCGCGCTCCGCAACGCCCGGAACGTGCGCGTCACGGTCGTTGCCCACGGCATCGACGAGGCCTCCGTCGCGGGCCGTTTGGGCACGCTCGCCGACGACGAGCGCGTGCGCATCCTCGAACTGCGCGACGGCATCGCGAGCCCCGCGGGGCCCTTCAACCTCGGGCTCGACGAGGCGACGGGCAGGTTCACCTCCGTACTCGGCTCCGACGACGAACTCGAGGCGGGAGCGATCGACTCGTGGCTCGCACTCGCCGACCGTGCGAGTGCCGACGCCGTCATCGCACGGCTCCGCCATGCGGGAGGCCGCGCCGTCCCCACTCCCCCGGCCAGGCCGCTGCGCTCGCGCCACCTGCACCCCGTGCGGGACCGGCTCGCCTACCGGAGCGCCCCGCTCGGGCTCGTCTCCCGCGAGCACTTCGGCGACGTCCGCTTCGCGGTCGGCCTGCCGAGCGGTGAAGACCTGCCCTACGTCACTCGCGTCTGGTACTCGGGGCGACCCGTCGCCTACGACCGTCGTGGCCCCGCCTACCTCATCCACGGCGGCGCGGGCCGCGTGACCCAGACCGCCCGCGCCATCGCAGCCGAGTTCGCGGCCGTCGACTCCGTGCTCTCCGACCCCGCATTCGCGGGGCTGCCGCGCGCGCAGCGCGAGTCGCTCGTCGTGAAGCTCGTGCGCGTGCAGCTCTTCGGGGCGGTGTCGAACCGCTCCTCGACCGATTCCTGGACGATCGAGGAGCGCGGCGCGCTCGCGGCGGCCGCCGCTCGCCTCCTGGCCACGGCACCCGGTGCCGAGCGTGTGCTGTCGCGCGCCGATCGGGCTCTTCTCGACGCGATCCTCGACGGCGGCGTGCCGACGCCACGGCTCATCGACCTCTCCCATCGGCGCCGGAGGAGGGTGTCGTTCGACGCTCTCGTGCCGCGCGACCTGAGCCGCGTGCTCTCGGTCGACGGACCGCTGCGTTTCTCTGCGGCATCCGCTCTCGCCCTGCGCTGACGGCGCAGGCCTCGACTCACGGAGCGAGCAGGAACCTGTCTTCGAGCACCCGGCGCGACAACTCGCCGTCGTGCGCGGCGCGCACGAAGCCGGGCCCGGCGGCGGCGCGATCGCGATACACGTCGCGGCGGGCGACGACGTCGCGCAGCACGGCCTCGAGATCGGCGATCGTCGCCTGGACGATGGGGAGCTCATGACCCGTCGTCTCGAGCACGGCGGCGCGGGCCTCGTCGCTCACGTGCGAGATGACGAGTCGGCCCGCCGCCATCGCCTCGCACGCCGCGACGCCGTAGTCGCCGAGGCGGAACTGGTCGAGCACGATGTCGGCGTCGCCGAAGATCGCGGGCATGGCGTCGTGCGCGACGCCCGAGACCGTCGAGTACTCGATGACGCCCTCGTCGTGGAGCGCGGTGAGCAGCGGGGTGATCTCGGCCGTTCCCTTCACGAGCGGGTTCGACGGCACGTGCACGACGCGCGGTCGCTCGCGCTCGAGCACGGATGTCTCCTGACGCCACGTGTCGGGGTCGATCACGACGGGCACGAGTCGCGCGCGCGGAACGTCGAGGAGGAGTCCCGGCGTCGAGACGAACACCGGTGCACCGAGCTCGTCGAGCACCCGCAGGTTGCCGAGCACGATCTCTTCGAGGGCGGCGACGGGAACCCAGTCGTCATTGTGGAACGGCGACCACGGGTCGGCGGCGGCGTGGCGCGACGGCAGACGGATGTCGGAGCCGTGGCACATCATCGCGAGGCGCACTCCCGCACGCTCGACGGCCTGCGCCTGAGCGAGCACGGAACCGCCGTCGAGGCTGCCGAGCGGCGCCATCTCGGCCTCGATCATCATGTGCGTGAACCGCTCGGTGATCGCGCGGAACTGCGCGCGCTGCCAGCGGCGCGAGTGCGCGGCGATCCGACCGGAGACCGGATAGTCGACGGGGTACGCGAACGGATTGATCGAGTCGTAGACCATGTTCATCGCCGCGATGTCGGGGTTCTTCTCGACCGCGCGGGCCCAGCGGAAGCCCTGCCCCGCGTAGTTCGCCGGGGCGATGTAGAGGCGGATGGGCCGATCGGCAGGAACGGGAGGCGGCGGGAGCCGCTCGCCCTTGGCACGGGCGACCGCGACCGACAACGGGTCCTGGAGGAACGAGGGCAGTCGACGCCAGACGTCGATGGCGGTGGGCAGCTTCACGACTCGATCCATCCGTCGAGGAGCACGCGCGCGCTCCGACGCCCGTCGTGCACGGCTTCGGCGAACGCGACGCCCTCGCGACCGAGGCGCGCGCGCCGTTCGGGGTCGGCGGCGAGCTCACGCAGCACGTCGCCGACGGTGTCGGGCGTCGCCTCGACGATCGGTACGGCGAACCCCGTGGCCTCGCTCACGGAGCGGCGCACGGACTCGAGCACGTGGCCGACGACGACGCGGCCCGCCGCCATGGCTTCGACGGCGGCGACCCCGTACGACCCGAGACGGAACTGATCGAGCACGATGTCGGCCGAGCGATACAGCTCGGGCATCTGCCGGGCGGCGACCCCCGAGACGGTGCGGTAGTCGAGGAGCCCCTCGGCCTCGAGCCCGCGCACCGGGCGCTCGATGAGGGCCGTGCCCTTGACGGCCGACTTGCTCGGCACATGAACGACGAGCGGCCGCGCGTTCTCGGGCTCGGCGTCGACTTGCCACACCGCGCCGTCGACGACGACGGGGCACCACTGCGCGTACGGCACGTCGAGGAGCAGGTCGGGCGTCGACACGAACGTCGGGCGATCCAGCCGGTCGAGGAGGGCGCGGTTACGTGAGGCATCCCGCTCGAACTTCGTGTTGTACGAGTCGGCGTCGGCGTAGGGCGACCACGGCGTGAGCCCGACGTGCCGGCTCGGAAGACGGATGTCGGTGCCGTGGCAGAGGAACGCGACCGAGAGGCCGCGCCTCTCGAGCTCGGCCGTCTCGCGTTCGACGTCGCGCGAGAAGAGCCGCCCGAACAGTGCGCGCTCGGCCTCGACGAGCACATGGCTGAAGCGGCCCACCGCTTCGAGCTCCGCCTCCTGCCACTCGCGCGAGCGCGTGTAGACGGGAACGGGAACGATCGTGTCGGCCGGGAAGTCGAATCCCCCGGGCACGTCGACGGCCATGTTGCGCGCTCCGACATCGGCGTCGGACGCGTCGAGCGCGGCCGCCCACAGCCGCCCCTGCGCCGCGTAGTTGGTCGGGCCGATGTACACGCGGGCTGCGGTCGCCGGCGCCGCCGTCGGCGGGGGGATGTCGCTCGCGTCGAAGCCTCCGAGCGATCGCGCCGCGAGGCGACCGAGGAGCCCGTCGGGGTGATCGGCGATGTGATCGATCGTCCGGTTCACGAACCGCGGCAGCCGGGTGCGGTCGCGGAGGAGCCCGTCGACGAGTCGGCGCGGGGCGGAGAGGAGGCGGCTCATCGCGTCATCCGTTCACCAGGGGGCGCGGACGCGGAGCTCGCGTCGCAGCATCGAATCGCGACGCAGGTTGTCGGCGGGGCGAGGGGTCAGCAGGCGCTCGACGCGCGACGCCGCGCGGATGCGCACGACGGCGGCACGGAGCGCGTCGGCATCGCCGCTCGACACCGCGTGGGCGATCTCCGTCTCGGTACGCGAGAGCGAGCGTTCGGCGTGCGGCGCGATCGAGCGCAGCCACGCACCGACCGCGGCAGCAGCAGTGGCATCGCTCTCGCCGAGCACGCCCGGCTCGGCACGCACCACGATCGACGGCACGAGGTTCAGGCGCCAGAGCTTGACGGCGATCGCCTCACGCCGCTTCGCGGGCAGTGCGCCGACCCAGCGCTTCTCTGAGAGCAGGCGGAGCGCCTCGAGCTCGTCGGCGAGAGGACGGGGGGCGAACGTCACGCGCTCGGGTGCGTCGGCGCCGATGAGGTACGCCGGCAGACGTCGGCCGTCGTCGATCCGCCCACCCGCGTTCAGAAGCGCGAGCCCGAGCTCGATGTCCTCACCCGTCGAGAGGCCGGGCGTGAGCGCGATGCCCGTCGCCTCGAGATACGAGCGACGGATGACGCCGAGGGGCGCCGCACGATAATTCAGCCGATCATGCACGGGATCGAGGCCTCGTGCGCGGAACGGCCGCGCGAGCGGGTCGCGCCACACGGCGCCGTCGTGGTTCTCGAGGCGGGCGATGAGGTAGGCGGTCTTCGCACGCTGCACGTGCGAGACCCATGCGTCGACGGCTCCGTCGGCGAGGAGGTCGTCGGAGCCCATGATCGAGACGAACGGCGCCTCGGCGATCGCGAGGCCGTGCATGAACGGGCCGGCGGGAGACGGGATGCCGTCGGCGAAGGGCACGACGCGCAGGCGACCGTCGCCCGCGAAGCGCGCGAACTGCTCGGCGAACTCCTCGGGATCGCGGCCGTGGGCGACGACGGTGACGCGCACCCGCGCGTCGCGGGCGGCGAGGACGGAGGCGACAGCACGGTCGACGCGGCGACGGGGATCATGGGCCGCGACGACGACGTCGAGGTCGATCGCACTCACGCGATCCGCCCCTCCGGTCCGCGCGCGAGGCCGGCGAGAGCGACCTGCTCGCCGAAGGCGGGCAGCGTCTCGGCGAGACGGTAGAACGTGTCGAGACCCTGCACCTGGCCGTCGGCGAGGTAGCAGATACGGTCGTAGTCCTTGACGGTCGAGAGGCGGTGCGCGACCGAGATGACGGTCGTCTCGCCGTGGAGTCCCCGGATCGCGCGCGTCACGCCGTCTTCCGTCTTCGTGTCGAGCGAGCTCGTCGCTTCGTCGAGCACGAGCACGAGAGGGTCGACGTAGAGGGCGCGGGCGATGCCGAGGCGCTGCTGCTGGCCGCCCGAGAGGGCGACGCCGCGCTCACCGATGCGCGTGTGGATACCGGCATCCCGCTCGGCGACGAGGCCCGAGAGCTGCGCCATCTCGAGGGCGCGCACGACCCGCTCCTCGTCGAAGTCGTGGTCCCACGTGAGGGCGACGTTCTGCGCGATGCTCGCATCGAAGAGCGCGACGCGCTGCGGAACGTAGCCGACCCGTCCGCGCCACTGGTTGATGACGTCGGTGAGGGGCAGACCGTCGATCGCGAGGCGACCGCCCGTCGGCGTGCTGAGACCGAGCAGCAGGTCGATGAGGGTCGACTTGCCCGCGCCCGAGGGGCCGACGATTCCGAGCGAGCTTCCGAAGGGGATGTCGATGTCGACGCCGTCGAGCACGTCGGCCTGCGACTTCGGGTAGCGGAAGCGCACCGATTCGAGACGCAGGAGCGTCGGTTCGGCGGGCAGCTCCTGCACGTCGCGGCTCGTGTCGTTGGCGGCGACGTCGCGCTCGGTGCGCGTGATGTCGCCGATGACGTCCTGGGCGCTCGGCAGCGTCGCCGTCGCCTGGATGATGCCGCCCTGCACGCCGTTGATGGCGGGGATCAGACGGAAGCCCGTGGTCGCGAAGAGCGCGACCGAGACGATCGCCTCCTCCGGACCGGAGATGAGGAGGCCGGCGCCGCCGATGAGGAGGAAGCCGCCGACGAGCGCGGCTTCGAACGTGTACTTCGGGATGATGCCGAGGAACGAGGCATTCGCTCGCGCACGGACGGCGCGCTTCCGCTCCTCCGTGACGACGCCCGCGACCTGCTCGAGCTTGTTGCGGAGCGTGATCTCCTTGAGCGCCTCGAC
The DNA here is from genome assembly GCF_013407835.1 of Agromyces atrinae. Taxonomy (NCBI): domain Bacteria; kingdom Bacillati; phylum Actinomycetota; class Actinomycetes; order Micrococcales; family Microbacteriaceae; genus Agromyces; species Agromyces atrinae. The sequence continues at coordinate 1,282,142 of NZ_JACCBI010000001.1, forward strand.
CATCTCGGTCATGAAGATCGCGACGCGGTAGCTCGCGTCGCGATTGACGCGACCCGCGAGGAGCGCGCGCTTCGTGACGACCTGGTTGACGATGATCGCGATGATGCCGAGGTAGACGAGCGCGATGACCGCGGTGAGCGGCTGGGCGACGACGAGCACGGCGAGGATGAGGACGAAGGTCAGGACGTTGCCGGGCACGAGGGCGAGCGGCAGCAGGAAGCCCATGATGGTGTTCGCGATGCCGCCGTCGGCGATGCGCGTGACCTCGGCGACGGTGCGCTTCGAGCGCTCCTCCCACGACGAGCGCACGTACGCGTGGAACATGCGCTGACCGATCTGCAGTTCGTACCGGGCGAAGCGACGCGTCGCGATCCAGTGCAGGAAGACCGAGAGCGCGCTCTTCACGATGATGAGGATGCACGCGACGAGGATGAGGAGCGGGGCCGCGGATGACGGCAGCGAGCCGATCACGGGGATCGCGAAGCTCGACCCGGTCACGATCGCGCTGATGACGACGGCGAGGAGCGCCATCGCGGCGACGTCGATGAGGGTGAGCGCGCTCGTCATACCGATGTAGACGAGGAAGAAGCGACGCGCCCCCGCAGGGAGGAGAGGCAGGAGTTCGCGGAGGGTCGACCAGAGGAGCTTCATCGGGTGCGACCCTACCACCCGGCTGATCGGAGCTCGCCGTGCACCGTCTCAGCCCGCCAGACGGGCGATCGCCGCTTCCCAGATGCGCACCTGGGATTCGGCAGAGAGGTCGTGCGCGTGCTCGTCGGCGGCGCGCTTCCAGCCCTCGACCTGCGATCGGTCGATCGACTCGAGTGCGCGAGCGAAGTCTTCGGCATCGAATCCGTCGGCGACGATGCCCACTTCGTTCGCCGTCACGACGTTCGCCATCTCGGGTGTCGGGCCGATGATGACGCCGAGACGTGCCTGCACGTAGTCGAAGAGCTTGTTCGGCAGCGCCCAGCGGTTGTTGAAGTTGGTCGGCGGCAGCAGGTGCACGCCGACGTCGTAGCGCCGGAGCGTGTCGGAGAGGTCGCTGTAGGGAACGGGGTCGTTGACCCGCACACGCCCCTCGGTCGCCTGCGCACGCGCCTTCAGCTCGTCGAGGTACGCCGGCTGGTTGGCCGTGAGGTACAGGTCGAGTGTCACGTCGGCGTCGGCGGACGCGACACCGTCGATGAGCACCTCGAGGCGGCGGTCGCCCATGGCCGCACCCGAGTGCACGAGCGCGATCGGTTCGCTCACGGGCGTCGGCGAGGCGTCGACGTAGGGCGCAGCGTTCGTGACGACCTCGGCCCGGAAGCCGAAGTTGCGTTCGTACTCGTCGGCGATGCCCTCGCCCACCGTGGTCCACGACGCGGCGTGGGCGACGTACTCGGAGCACTGCCACTCGACGAACGGCGTGACCTTGTCGCGCCAGCCCTGCCAGTCCTCGTGGAGGAGCGGCGAGTACTCGTGGAGATCGGCGTGCACGCCGCGCGTCGGCTTCGTCTGGAGTGCGACCGGCACCGCCTCGACGTCGTTCGCGAGCACGATGTCCCACGTGCGGCGACGAAGCGCCCGCTTCACCCACTTGACCGACCACAGCGACCAGTACGCGCGCTTGTAGCGCTTCTTCGTGATGAGCCCGTCGTGCAGCACGTTGTGCAGGATGTCGTCGGGGATGCGGATGTGCTCGGCGACACCCTCCGGCGCCGGACCGTAGCCGCACGTCGTGACCGTGTAGCGGTCGCGGAAGGCCTCGACCTGCTTGAGCACTCGCGCGTCACTCGCGATGGGCGAGAACGAGAGGATGAGAAGGGAGGTCATCGTGGGCTCCGTTTCTTCTGCAGCGCGGCCGTCTCGACGACGTCGGCACCTCGGCGCCCGACGGCGGCGAGATCGACCTCCTCGGCCGCCCACGCGGAGAGCGTCGCGCGGCTGTCGGCGGTGGGCGGGTTCTCGATCGCGCGCAGCATGGCCGCCGCGACGGATGAGCGGTCGTACGCGACGGCTTCGCCCGCGCCGCTGCGCTCGACGAAGTCGATCGCGGGGCCCACACCCGTGAAGACGGCGGGAACGCCGCGCGCCGCCGCCGCGTAGAGCTTCGTGGGGAAGGCGAAGTCGTATCCGCGCCCGGGGCGCACGCTCGCGAGCGCGGCCGTCGCGCGGTCGAGCACCGCACCGAGCTCGTCGAGCGGAAGGCGCGGGCGGAACGTGACGCTGCCGGCGGGGAGCTTCTCGGCGAGCGCCGTGAGCTCCGGCCACTCCGACCCATGACCGATGAAGACGAGGCGGGCGTCGGGTCGCGACTGCAGCACGTCGGCGAAGGCCTCGACGAAGATCGTCGCGCCGTGCACCTCCGACGCGGTGCCCGTGTAGACGAGGAGAGGCGCACCCGCGTCATCCGTCGACGTGCCCCGACCGGCGGCGAGAGCCGTGACGTCGACGCCGTTGCCGATCGTCGCGACGTTCTTCCTGACACCCCAGGCGGCCAGGCGGCGCGTGACCGACTCGGAGACGCTCAGCACGGCCGTCGCGTGCGCCATCGAGCCGCGTTCGACGCGGCGCACCGCACCGAGCACCCACGCGGGCGCGTCGGTGTTGGCCGCGGCATCCGACCAGATGTCGGCGGCGTAGTAGACGTAGGGCCGGCCGAGCAGCGTGGCGACGACGCGCACGACGAATCCCGTCGTGGGCGGCGGCTCGGTGACGTAGACGTCCTGCTTCCGCCCGAGCAGCAGACGGAAGAACACGGGCACGTCGAAGCTCAGATAGTTGACGTAGCCGCGCACGTAGCCGTCGCGGTCGCGGAGGACCGGCCAGCGCTTGACGTGCGCTCCCCCGTCGTCGCGCCGCAGCCGCGGGACCCGCGTCGTGAGCACGCGCACCTCGTGACCGCGCTCGACGAGGGCGTCGACGAGAGCCCGCAGACGGAACGAGGCCGCCGCCGGCTCGGGGGTGTAGATGCGACTGACGAGCGTGACCCGCACGGTCAGAGGCTCACGGACGTTCCGGTGCGTGCCGAGTCGAGGGCCGCCTCGACGACGGTGAGCGTGCGGAGGCCCTGTTCGAACGTGACGAGGTCGTTCTTCTCGCCGAGCACGGCATCGCGGAACACTTCGTGCTCGACGCGCAGCGGCTCGCGCTTCGCGAACGAGAACCGGGTGACGTCGCCCTCGGAGACCCCGCGGAACGACGAGACCGATTCCCACTCGAGCGGGATCGTGCCGTTCGCGTAGAACGTGAGGTCGCCCGTCGCGGTGTCGGCGACGAACGCGCCGCGCTCGCCCGTTACGACCGTGACCCGCTCCTTCATGGGGCTCAGCCAGTTGACGAGGTGGTTGACGATCACGCCGCTCTCGAGACGACCCGTCACGGCGATCATGTCTTCGTGGCTGCGGCCGCTCTTGAACGTCGTCTGCGCGAAGACCGAGGCGTAGTCGCTCTGCGCGACCCACGCGGTGAGGTCGATGTCGTGCGACGCGAGGTCTTTCGCGACGCCGACGTCGGCGATGCGCGTCGGGAAGCCGCTCTGGCGACGGGTGGCAATCTGGTAGACGTCGCCCAGGTCGCCCTCGGCGAGTCGGCGACGGAGCTCCTGCAGTGCGGGGTTGAAGCGTTCGACGTGGCCGACGGCACCCACGAGCCCGCGGTCGGCGAAGGCACGCGTCATCCGCTTGCCCGCCTCGATCGAGTGCGCGATGGGCTTCTCGACGAGCGCGTGCACGCCCGCCTCGGCGAGAGTGAGCGCGGCCTTCTCGTGGAACTGGGTCGGAACCGCGACGACGACCATGTCGACGCCCTCGGCGATGAGCGCATCGAGGTCGGGGAGCACGGTGAGCGGGCCGGCGACGCCGTGCGGGTCACCGCCCGGGTCGGCGATCGCGACGAGCTCGACGCCCTCGACCTCGCGCAGCACGCGAGCGTGGTGGCGACCCATCATGCCGACGCCGAGGAGCCCGGCCCGCAGCGCGGCCATCAGGCGCCCGCCCCGGCGAGAGCGTTGACGGCGGCGACGATGCGGTCGAGGTCGCCCGCGCTGAGGGACGGGTGCACGGGGAGCGAGACGACCTCGCGCGCGGCGCGCTCGGTCTCGGGCAGGTCGAGGCCCGGCGCGAAGTGGGTGAGCGACGGGAGACGGTGGTTCGGGATCGGGTAGTAGACGCCGCTGCCGATCGCGTACTCGTTGCGGAGCGCGGCGACGAAGCCGTCACGGTCGTCGGCGACGCGGATCGTGTACTGGTGGTAGACGTGACGCGCGCCCTGCTGCACGGGCGGAACGGTGACGCCCTCGAGGTTCGCGTCGAGGAAGGCGGCGTTCTCGCGGCGCGTCTCGGTCCAGGCGTCGACCTTGGTGAGCTGCACGCGGCCGATCGCGGCGTGGATGTCGGTCATGCGAGCGTTGAACCCGACGACCTCGTTCTCGTACTGCTTCTCCATGCCCTGGTTGCGGAGGAGGCGGACCGCGCGCGCGATGTCGGCGCCGTCGCAGACGACCATGCCGCCCTCGCCGCTCGTCATGTTCTTCGTCGGGTAGAGGCTGAACATCGCGAACCGGCCGAAGGTGCCGACGCGGCGACCGTCGATCTCGGCGCCGTGGGCCTGGGCCGCGTCCTCGAAGAGATGGATGCCGTGGCGCTCGGCGATCGCGGCGAGCTCGACGACCCGCGCGGGGTGACCGTAGAGGTGCACGGGCATGATGCCGCGCGTGCGCTCGGTGATCGCCGCCTCGACGGCGACGGGGTCGAGGCCGAAGTGGTCGGGCTCGATGTCGACGAAGACGGGGGTCGCACCCGTGAGGGCGACCGAGTTGCCCGTCGCGGCGAACGTGAACGACGGCACGATGACCTCGTCGCCCGGGCCGATGCCCGCCGCGAGGAGACCGAGGTGGAGCCCCGACGTGCCCGAGTTGACGGCGACCGAGGTGCGACCCGAGACGAGCGCGTCGGCGAACTCGGTCTCGAACGCGGCGACCTCGGGGCCCTGCGCGACCATGCCCGAGCGCATGACCCGGTCGACGGCGAGACGCTCGTCGTCGCCGATGATGGGCTTCGCGGCCGGAATGAACTCTGCAGATGACTCAGTCATCGATGGCCTCCTCGAGAATGCCGTCGGTTTCGGTGTAGCGGTCGCCGGTGGCCGGGCACATCCAGCCGCCGTCGACGAGTTCGAGCGGGTGGCCGGCCTTGCCGACCCAGCCGATGCGGCGTGCGGGCACGCCGGCGACGAGGGCGAAGGCCGGGACGTCCTTCGTGACGACGGCGCCCGCAGCTACCGTCGCCCAGGCGCCGATGCGTGCGGGGGCGATGCAGACGGCTCGTGCGCCGATCGATGCGCCGTCGCCGATCTCGACGCCGACCGGCTTCCAGTCGTGCGCGCTCTTCTGCGAGCCGTCGGGGTTGATCGCGCGGGGGTAGGTGTCGTTCGTGAGCACGACCGCCGGGCCGATGAAGACGCCGTGGCCGAGCACGGCGGGCTCGTAGACGAGCGCGAGGTTCTGCACCTTGCAGTTGTCGCCGAGCACGACGCCCGTGCCGATGTAGGCGCTCCGCCCGACGATGCAGTTCTCGCCGAGTCGCGCGCCTTCGCGCACCTGGGCGAGGTGCCAGATGGATGACCCGGCGCCGATGATCGCCTCGGGCGAGACGTCTGCGGAGTCCAGGATCCTCACGGACGGAATCTCTGTCACTGCACAGCTCCTGAGGTGTTCGGGGCGGGGGCGCCACCCTCCAGACTACCGGCTTCTGCAAGAATGGCCCGTATGCAGGTACCGCACCACGGGGCGACCCCGGAACCCCGGCGGCACGCCGACGACACCTGGGTCGTCGTACCCCTCTACAACGAAGAGGCCGTGATCGCGGGCGTCGTGCTCGACCTGTTCGAGTCGTTCGACCACGTCGTGTGCATCGACGACGGCTCGACCGACGCGAGCGCCGAGGTCGCCCGTGCAGCCGGGGCCCGCGTGCTCCAGCACCCCATCAACCTCGGTCAGGGCGCGGCCCTCCAGACGGGCATCTCGTACGCGAGCCGGCAGCCCGGTGCGCGCTACCTCGTCACGTTCGACGCCGACGGTCAGCACCGCGTCGCCGATGCCCTCGAGATGATCGACGCCGCGGAGGCGGGCGGCTACGCCATCGTCTTCGGCTCCCGCTTCCTCGACGACCGCACGAACCCGGGATGGCTGAAGCGCGTCATCCTCAAGACGGCCGTGCGCGTCACGAACATGACGACGGGCCTCCGCCTCACCGATGCGCACAACGGCCTCCGCGTCATCCGCGTCGATGCCGCGCGCCTCATCGAGCTCGAGCAGGACCGCATGGCGCACGCGACCGAGATCGTCCTGAAGCTCGGGCGCACGGGGCTGCCGTGGACGGAGCACCCCGTCGAACTGCTCTACACCGACTACTCGAAGGCGAAGGGGCAGTCCGTGCTCAACTCCGTGAACATCCTCGTCGATCTGCTGGTGCGCTGATGTGGATCCAGATCCTTCTCGTCGCCGGCGTCCTCGTCGTCGGCATCTTCCTCGCCCGCCCCACGGGCGGTGACAGCCACCTCGCCCTGCGTCGCCTCTTCATGTTCGCGTTCGTCGTCGTCGCGATCGTGTCGATCCTCTTCCCGCAGTGGCTCAGCTGGGTCGCGAACCTCGTCGGCGTCGGCCGCGGAACCGACCTCCTGCTGTACGCGCTCGTGCTCGCGTTCCTCGTGTTCGTCGCGACGACGTGGCGACGCAACGTCGCGGTCAACCGCCGCCTCACGAAGCTCGCTCGCGAACTCACCCTCGCCCGCGCGGCCCTCGACGACGAAGCGGCCGAGCGACGCTCGGAGTAGCTCTCAGTCGCAGCCGGTGATCGCGTAGAGCGCGGCGTCGCCCTCGCGGTCGACCTCGGTGAACCCTTCGGCATCCGCGAAGCCCGAGAGGCCCTCGAAACCGGCGGTCGGGTTGAGCCAGAGGATGCCGGAGACGTCGCGCACCCGCTCGCCGAAGTCGAGCACCCAACGCGCGTCGACGTCGCGCACGGCGTCGCACACGATGGGGTCGTCGGCGAGGTCGACGAGACCCGAGTTCACGGTCTGCGCCGCTGTGCCCCGCACGACGTTGAAGTGCGGGTTCAGCACCCTCTGCCCGTCGAGCGCGTAGAGGAGGCTCGTTCCCGTCCACGGGTTGCCGACGACGACGCCCTCGCCGTTCGTCGAGTCCCGCACCCGTTCGAGGAGCGCGCGTTCGTCGATCGAGATGATGGGCGCATCGTCGGTGAGGGCGAAGGCCGTGCGCAGGTCGAGCGTCGCGGCACGCACGGGCAGGATGCTCGCGGCGGCGATGAGCACGAGGGCGAGCGCCCCGGCGACGAGACGCACGCGATCGCGGCCCGCGTCGGCCGCCGGACGGGCGCGGTCGAGCAGTCGGATCGCACCGCTCCACAGCGCGACGGCGCCGACCACGGCGACCGGCAACGACGCGATCGCGAACACGACGGCGAGACGCGGCGGGTCCTTGTAGAAGAGACCGAGCAGGATGTCGCGGGCGAGAGGTGACGAGATCGCCTCGGCGACGAAGAAGAGCCCCGCGGCGAACAGCCACACGACGGCGAGCCAGATCCGCCGCGGACGGCGGAAGCACACGACGAGGCCGACGACGACGAGGACCGCGACGATGATCGCCGGCGGCAGGTCTTCGCGGGTCTGCAGGAGGAGCTCGACGAGGCCGCGACGCGGTCCGACGCGCGGCCCCCACGGGGCGCTCGACCCGAATCGGCCGATGACGACCCAGGCGGCCGCGAAACCGACGACGAGCACCACGGCACCGACGGCGAGCAGCACGCGTCGGCCGATCGAGCCGTCGCGCGCGAGGTCGAATCCGCGGCCGAGGAGCGGCACGAGCAGGAAGGCCGCGGCGACGAATGCGAGGGCCGGCTGAGCGAGCGCCATCGCCGCGAACGCCGCGACGAGGAGCAGGATGCGCGTGATCGCCGGAGCGCCGTACGGGTCTCCTCGGCCGAGCAGCGAGAGGCCGACGGCGAGGGCGACGGGGAGCAGGAGCGCCGCGAGGAAGTACGGGTAGAGGACACCGAAGGTGAGGGGCAGGAGCGGGAACGACGGCAGTGCTGCGGCGAGCACGGCGCCGCTCCACGTCGCCGCCCGTCCGCGACCGGCGACCGCTCGCGCGAGGAGGAGGGCCGCGCCGGGCCAGACGATCGCGGCGAGCACGATCGTCGTCGCGTTCGTCGCCACCGGGATGCTCGCACCGGTCGCGAGGACGACGACCGATACGACGTCGTGCCACGCGGCGGGATAGATGCCGCTCGCGCCGATGACGCCCGTGAGGGAGAACGACGATGCGTCACCGGTGTCGAGGATGAAGCGGATGCCGTTCAGGTGGAACGCGTTGTCGAACGTCTGCGAGAGCGCGTCGGGCGAACCGAGCCCGATGACGACGGAAGTCGCGACGAGAGCGGACGCGAGCGCCCACGCGGGCAGCACCGTACGCACTCCCCCGCCGGGTTCGGCGACCGCAGCCGCGGGGGCGGCACGCCGCACGACGAGGCGGCCGATCCCGAAGCAGACGAGTGCCGAGGCCAGGAGCGCCGCACCGATGGTCGCGAGCGACCAGCCGATGCCGAGTGCGCCGAGCACGACGGCGAACCCGCCGTAGAACGCGACGGAGACGGCGGGAGCCGCGGCGACGAGAAGGAAGCCGCGCGCGGCCAGGAGGCGGAGTAGGAGGAGGCCGGGCCCCGCGATCACGATGATCGCGACGAGGACGACCGGGATCATCCCGAACCACGACGCGCCCACGTGTACCTCTTCCGATGCTCGTGCGCGACGTCGACGTCACTCGCCGGGCCGCGCGGTGCCACGACTCTCCAGCGTAGCCGCAGACTCGGTCGCTACCCGTTCGCGCTTTCGTCGGCGACGCCGAGGAACGGCGCGAGCACGCCGGCCGACCGTCGCCCGTCGTGCACGGCGCGGACGAATGCGGGGCCGCTCTCGGCGATCGCCCGGTAGTGCTCGCGGCGCTCGCGGATGTCGTTCAGCACGGCGACGAGCGTGCCGGGCGTCGCCTCGACGACGGGCACCTCGAGCCCGGTGGCAGCCCGCACGTGATCACGCACCTGCTCGTGCACGTGCGCGACGACGAGTCGGCCCGCCGCCAGGGCCTCGACCGCGGCGACGGAGTACGTCCCGATGCGGAACTGCTCGACGAGGATGTCGGAGGCGTGCACGATCGCGGGCATCTCGGCCGAGGGCATGCGGGGGACCCGCCGGTAGTCGATGCGGCCAGACTCCGTCTCGTCGATGAGCGCGGGCTCGACGAGGTCGGAGCCCTTGAGGAAGGAACTCGTCGGGGCATGGATGACGACCGGCACGTCGCGCTCGAGCACCGGGGCGTCGCTCGCCCAGCGATCGGGATCGACGACGACGGGGAGCCACGTCGCCGCGGGCCAGTCCTCGAGCAGATCGGGCGTCGAGACGAAGACCGGGGCATCGGCGTTCGCGAGGATCGCGCGGTGGGCCACAGCCTGCTGCTCGAGGGTGGCGACGAGCGGATCGGCGTCGTGGAAGGGCGACCAGCGGTCGATGTCGCGGTGCCGGCTCGGCAGGCGGAGGTCGCTGCCGTGCGAGACGAAGGCCACGCTCACGCCGCGCGCGCGGAGAGCGGCGACCTCGCGTGCGACATCCGTGTCGAAGAGAGGCCCGAAGATCGGCCGTTCGGCCTCGACGAGCACGTGGGTGAACTCGCGCGACACCCGTTCGAAGTGCTGACGCTGCCACCGCGTCGAGTTCGCGAAGACCGCGACGGGCACATCGAGATCGGCGGGGAAGGCGAAGCCGTCGGGGCCGGAGTACTGCGTGTTCACCGCGCCGACGCCGTCGAGGCGCGACGCCGCGCGCGCCCACGCGTGAGCCTGCGCCGCGAAGTTCACCGGGGCGATGTACAGGCGGACACGACCCGCGGGAACGGGAGGCATGCCGGGCACGTCGGTGTTCGTGAACCCGAAGCGGCGAGGGGCGACAGCGACCGCCCAGCGCTCCGGCAAGACGGCGAACGCGCCGCCGATCACCCGATCGGCGGCGCGACTCGCGCGACGTCTGAGACCGCTCAGCACACGGTCGTGAAGGCGACGCGGTCGTTCAGGACCGCGGAACCTCCGAGGAGGCGCAGCGTCTTCACGTTGCTGCTCGTGATGTCACCGCGCACCTGGCTCGTCATGCACGACGGCCAGCTGAGGTAGAGCGGCGCCTTCGACTTGCCGGCGCCCGCGGCACCCGCGAGCGCGTCGGGGTAGTCCATGCCCGTGGCGACATACGCGGTGCCGACGTTGCCGAACGCATCCTTGTTGATCGCGACGCTCGTGAGGTAACGGTCCGCTCCCGAGAGGCGGGCCGTGCCGATGCCGGCGTTCGTGAGCGCCTGCTCGACACCGGTCGTCACGACACCCGCGCCTCCGGCGATCTTCGCCGAGCGGATTCCGCGGTCGGTGAGCGCCTTCGTCGTCTGCGGGTCGAGCGAGTTGCCCGTTCCCGGAACGAGGAGGACGGGAACGCCCTTCGATCCGGCGGCGGCGCCCGCCGAGAGCGCGTCGGGGAAGTCGGCGCCCGTCGCGATGTACGCGCTCGAGACGCTCGGGAAGGCGTACTCGACGACCTTCCGTGACGTCTCGTAGCGGTCCTCGCCGGCGATGCGGGTGACGGGTGCGTAGGAGGCGACCTGGTTCGCGACGGTCTCGCTCACCGCACCGGTTCCTCCGACGATGACGATGCGTTTGGGCTTCAGGCGAGCGAGCTCGGCGATCGTGGCCGACGGCGTGCCGCCCGGGTTCACGAGGAGGAGCGGCCCGCCCTGCTTGACGGCGGCGGGTGCCGCCGAGAGCGCGTCGGGGAAGTCTCCGCCGGAGGCGATGTAGACGACGGGGATACCGGAGGCGCCGTACGTCGCGCGCGAGATCGCCGCAGCGGTCTCGTAGCGCGAGTCGCCCGACAATCGCTCGATCGGCAGGAACGTCGTGAGTCGCGGGTCGCCGAACCAGTCGGTGTAGAAGACCCAGAAGTTGCGGTTGCCGTAGGCGCCGCAGCGGTCACCGGTTCCGTAGAGGTTCGCGAGAGCCGACGCGTTCGGCTGATACGGCGTGTAGTAGTAGAGCGCCGCGGTCGCGCGGTTCTCCACGACGACGTTCGACGAACCGCAGCTCGCGTCGGGGCTGAACCGGATGGGGTTCGACTGGCCGATCTTGATCGACGTGAAGGAACCGCCCGGGTTGCTGTACCAGGTCAGCTGGCGGCCGGCCGCGAAGATCTGGTTGAAGAACCCGTAGTACGTCGAGTCGCAGACCGACGTGTCGGGGCAGCCGTAGCCCATGGCCTTCCGCAGGTCGCTCTCGCTCACGCTCGAACGCGTGATGAGCGTCTGCTCCTTCTGGAGCGTGACGAGGATGACCTTGGCGCTCAGGTTGCACGCGCGCTGCACCTTGTAGATGATGCGTGCGGCCGACTCGCCCGCCGCACCCTGGTAGGTACTGCACGTGCCGAAGCTCCACGTGCGGGTCGGCGTGTCGACGCGCAGGTTCTTGAGACACAGCGGGCCGTTGCACGATGCGCCCTGCACCTCGAGGAAGCGCTGGATCTCGGCCTCGGTCATCGCCGAGCCGTTGTAGAAGTTGAAGTCGCTGATGATGTTGCCGGGGCGGAAGTTCGACGCGACGGCGCGCTTCGTGAAGTCGAGCCATCCGTTGAGCGCGGCGAACGACTCGCTCGGCACATACGTCGGGAAGTCGTACTCGTCCTCGGCGGGCGCGGGCGCTTCCGTCGGCTCCGGCACCGCGGTCGGCTCGGGAGCCTCCGTCGGTTCGGGCTCCTCGCTCGGAACGGGTGCCTCGGTCGGCTGCTCGGTCGGAACCGGCTCCTCCGTCGGCGCGGGAACCTCGGTCGGTTCCGGTAGTTCCGTGGGTTCAGGAGTCGGCGTCGCGGTCTCGCCGGACTCGATCACTCCCCCGGTGGGTTCGGGCTCAGCGGCCCAGGCGGGCGATGACATCAACGTCACCGCGAGCAAGCCGGAAGCGATTCCAGCGATCAAACGTTTCATTGCACAAGCTCCCCGTGTTGCCACCAGACTATTCTGCGAACGCCGAATTCCGCACCCGATCATGGATTTCAGGCTCGAGAGAGTGCCGTCGACCGGCTCGGCTCACTGCGATTCGGTCGGTGCGAGCCCGCGACCGCCCGCGATGAACGTGCGGTAGGCGACCTTGCGGATCGGCTCGGGGATGAACCGGTAGACGCCGCGCACGACGATGTTCCGCACGTACTGACGCCTCGTCGTGAAGCCGATGCGGCGGAAGGCGCGCTGCAGTGCGCGCTCGCTCTTCCACTGCTCCCGCCCGCCGCGACGAGCGTAAGCGCCCGCCCCGACGCGATACATGACGAGGGGGTCGGCGACGTTGCCGACACGAGCACCCGCATGGATCATGCGGGCGAACAGCCAGTAGTCCTCCATCAGTCCGAGCGGCTCGTAGCCGCCGGCATGCTTCACCGCGCTTCGCCGGTAGACGACGGTGGGGTGACTGAACGGATCGTGGAAGCGCGCGTAGCTCACGATCTCGTGCTGCTCGGTGCGCGGCACGCGACGGCCGACGATCGAACCGACCTCGTCGAGGAACTCGTACATGCCCGTGCCGACGAGGTCGAGGCCGCTCTCGACGAGGGGTAGCTGCAACTCGAATCGGGAGGGCAGCGAGATGTCGTCGGCATCCATGCGCGCGACGATGTCGTGGCTGCAGAGTTCGAGGCCGATGCTCAGGGCGCGTGCGAGACCGATGTTCTCGGCGATGACGTGGTGGACGACGGGCACGGGGCTCGACGCGACGACGGAAGCCAGCGCATCGGCGAGCTCCGCCTCGACGGGGCCGTCCTGCACGAGCACGACCTCGTCGGGCCTCCGCGACTGCTCGCCGACGCTCGACGTGAACGCCTTCAGGAAGTGCGCGGCGTCGTCGGCACGGTAGACGGGCAGGAGGAGGGAGAACGACTCAGCCACGATCCCCCTCGACGGCCCGCACCGCATCGGTGACCGAGAGGCCGGCGAGCGAGAGCGAGTTCGGGCGCGGCCTCGTGCGCGTGCCGTCGCGGTAGCCGCGACGGAGCCCTCGGCGGAGGACCGCGCGATCGCTCGACCGCACGAACGTGAGTACCCAACGCCGCAGCGTCGATGCTCCGTAGAGCGCCTTCTCGGCGGGTGAGAGGGAGTCGGAGCGTCGCAGCATCCAGAGTTTGTTGCGGACCTCGTTGTAGAAGCGCTCCCCGGGGTCGGCGTCGGTCGAGGCGAGTGCCCTGGTCTTGTGCACGACGATGCTCGCGGGCACGTGCAGGCCGCGGCGGCCACGGAGCACGCGCGTCGAGTACTCGAAGTCGTCGTTCCAGATGAAGTAGTCGGCGATCGGCAGGCCGACCTCGCGCACGACGTCGGTGCGCACGAGCATCGAGACGAACGACGTGCTCCGCACCGCCATGCCTCCGCGGCGGGCTGCGGCCACGCGCTCGGCCTTCGAGACGAACGGCTTCTCGCGCGGCGTGTTCATGGGGTGCTCGGAGCCGTCGGTCCAGATCACGCGGGACCCGGCGGCGACGAACGACGTGTCGACGACGGCCGCGAGGAGCTTCTCGAGGGCGGTGGGCGTCGGCACGGTGTCGTCGTCCATGAGCCAGAGCCACTCGGGGGCGTCATCCGCCGGCATGTCGAGGGCCGCCGCCATGCCCGCCGCGAAACCGCCCGCACCACCGGTGTTGCGCGAGAGCGACACGAGGCGCACGCCGTGGGCGCGCGCGACGTCCGCCGAGTCGTCGGACGACGCGTTGTCGACGACGACGACGTCGAGACCCGGCGCCGTCTGCACCGCGAGCGCGTCGAGCACCTCGCCGAGGAGGTCGCGTCGGTTGTAGGCGACCACGACGGCGGTGACGCGAGGGAGGGGGTTCTGGCTCGACATGTACTTTCACAGGGGTGGCGGGGAACCCCTCTATCTTGCCGTGTCACCGCGCGAAGCACCGACTCCGACGCGGAGCGGGCGGTGACAGAATGGAGGATGCGCGACAGACAGGAGGACGGCGGATGACCACACTGCGCGTCGTCGTCGACTCCGTCCTCACCCCCGATTCGCCCGCGCTCGCGCGCTACACGGCCGATCTCACGCGCGCGCTCATCGCGACCGCGCCCGACGGCTGCGATGTCGCCGGCATCGTCGCGGCGTCGACGGCGGCAGAGATCGCCTCGGTCGAGGAGCGCATCCCCGGTCTCGCCGATCTCTACCGCACGACGCTCCCCCGCCGCGAGGTCATGGCCGCGTGGCAGCTCGGTCTCGGCAGCTCGCCGGGCGGCGGCATGATCCACTCGCCGAGTCTCTTCGCCCCGTTCCGGAAGCACGATCGGGCGTCGGGTGATCAGGTCGTCGTCACCGTCCACGACCTCCTCGCCTGGACCCGCACCGACCTCCTTCCCGCCACGGTCGTCGCCTGGCAGCGCGCGTCGCTCAAGCGTGCCCGCAAGCACGCCGACGCCTTCGTCGTGCCGACGCACGCCCTCGCGGAACAGCTCGACGACCTCGCGGGGGTCGGCAGTCGCATCCGCGTGATCCCGAGCGCCCCGCGCGATGGTCTCGCGGTCACGGATGACGGTGACGAGCGCCGCGCACGGCTCGGTCTGCGCTCCGACTACGTCGCGGTGACCGGCCCCGTCGACGTCGTGCGCACGGCCCTCGACGCAGCCGAGCTCCGAGGCGTCGCGATCGTCGCACTCGATGCTCCGCAGCGCACCGCCGATGAGGCCGGCGACGAGACATCCGGTGCGACCGATCCCGGCCCGCTCGATGCGGCCGACCACGCCGCCGTCCTCGCCGGAGCCCGCGCCTTCATCGCCGCCGACCGCGACGACCTCTCGGGAACGGCGCTCATCGAGGCCTTCGCGCTCGAGGTTCCGGTGCTCCACGCCGACACGGCGGCGCTCCTCGAGGTCGCGGGCGAAGCGGGTGCGGCCTTCGCCGACGCCGACTCGCTCGCCGCCCTGCTCTCCGCGGTCGTCGACGACGCCGAGTTCACCGAACGGTTGCGGGTCGCCGGAGCAGATCGCGCGCGGGCGTTCTCGTGGCGCGAGACGGCGTGGCGGGTCTGGCAGTTGCACGCCGACCTCTGAGGCACGAGCCTCAGCGCTTGTTCATCGCCTCGATCGCCTCGTCGACCGGCCCGTCGAAGATGAGCTTGCCCTTCTTCAGGACGATGCCTCGCGTGCAGATCTCCTTGATCATCGACATGTTGTGACTCACGACGAGCATCGTCTTGCCCTGATCGGCGAGCTCGAGGATCTTCGTCTTGCACTTCTCGCGGAACGGGGCATCGCCGACCGAGAGGATCTCGTCGACGAGCAGGATGTCGAGCTCGACGTGGATCGCGACGGAGAACGCCAGGCGCAGGAACATGCCCGAGGAGTAGTGCTTGACCTCCTGGTCGATGAACTCGCCGATCTCGGAGAACGCGACGATCTCGTCGAAGCGCGCCTCGGTCTCGGCCCGGTTCATGCCGAGGATCGCGGCGTTGAGGTAGACGTTCTCGCGACCCGAGAGATCGGGGTGGAAGCCCGCGCCGACCTCGATGAGACCCGCGAGTCGCCCGCGCGTGAGCACGCGGCCCGCGTCGGGTTCGAGCACGCCCGAGATGAGCTTCAGGAGCGTCGACTTGCCCGACCCGTTGAGGCCGAGGACGGCGACGGACTCGCCCTCGCCGACGTGGAACTCGACGCCGTCGAGCGCCTGGAACGTCGAGGAGCCCGACTTCTTGCGCTGCACCCACGCGACGAACGTCTCTTTGAGCGAGTGCGTGTGGCGGAGGAGGAAGTCCTTCCGGACGTCGTCGACGACGATGCTCGGCCGTGTTTCGACCACGTTCGCTCCCATCAGAGGTCCTGCGCGAATCGACGCTCGAAGCGGCGGAACACGACCTGGCCGATGACGACCAGGGTGAGCGCGACGACGATGGACTGCAGCACGTAGCGGATGAAGTCGGGCGGAAGCTCGGCCGACCCCGAGATCGTGGGCTCCCAGAACGCGAGGTGGAAGAGCTCGACGGCGGGAGCGAGCGGGTTCAGGAAGTAGATCTCGAGCGCCCAGCCCGGGAGGGCCGCTGCGACCATCGTCCACGTGTAGAGCACGGGGGCGCTCCACGTCGAGAGCATGCGGATGATCTCGACGAAGCTCGCCGCATCGCGGAAGCGCACGTTGATCGCACCGAAGAACAGCCCGACGCCGAGGGCGACGAGCATCGTGATAGCGAGGGCGAGCAGGAAGGCGCCGAGCGCGGCGAAGCTCGGCACCCAGCCGATGAGGATGCAGACGACGAGCAGGATCGCGACCTGCGGCAGGAAGTGCACGAAGGCCACGATGATCGCCGAGATGGGGAAGAGCTCGCGCGGCAGGTAGATCTTCTTGACGAGCGCGCGGTTGTCGACGATCGAGTTCGTCGCGTTGCCGAAGGCCTCGTTGAAGAGGTTGACGACGACGACGCCCGCGAAGAGGTACACGGGGAAGTTCTCGACGTTGCGGTGGATCTGGAGGATGATGCCCATCACCAGGTAGTAGACGAGGAACTGCGCCGCGGGCTTCACGTACGACCAGGTCCAGCCGAGCACCGAGTTGCGGTACCGCGTCGAGATGCCCTTCCGCACGAGCAGGCGCAGCAGGTAGTGCCACCGGAAGACATCGAGGATGCCGCGGCCGCGGCCCGGCGTCTGGAATCCGGTCAGGTCGAGGTCCGTCATCCTTCGCCCTCGGTCGGTTCGGGCGTCGGCGGGTACACCGCGGGCTCGATGAGCGATCGGATGTAGTCCCAGTCGGGATCCATGGGATCGACGCCGTTGGCGGGAACGAGTTCGACGTTCGTGATGGGAAGCTCCTTGGTCTTCAGTGCGAGGTTGACGAAGTAGCCGAGCATGCCCTGGGGCACGTCGGTCTTCACCACGTCGGCTCCCGCGTTCGCGACGTCCTGGAACTTCGTGAGGACGTTCGCGGGGGTGAACTGCCGGAGCACCGCCTCCTGCAGGATGCGCTGGCGAGCCATGCGCTCGTAGTCGCCGCCGGCGACTCCGTACCGCGCACGACCGTACCAGAGCGCGTAGTACCCGGTGAGGTGCTGCTGGCCGGGCTCGATCCAGCCGTCGACGCCGTCGTTGTTCTCGTCGCCGCCGATCGGGATGCGTGTCTCGACGTTGATGTCGACGCCGCCGAGCGCGTCGATGAGCGACTCGAAGCCGTACATGTCGATGAGCACGTAGTACTGGATGGTGAGGCCCGTGATGCCCTCGGCGGCATCGCGCATGCCCTCGATGCCGGGCTCGGAGCCCTCGGCGACGGCGTTCGGGTACATCTCGGGGCTCTTCAGCTCGACCTCGGTGTAGATCGAGTTGAGGAGGCACACGTCGACCTCGCATCCGTCGATCGCGCCGTAGCCCTCGGGGTAGACGGCGGCGAGCGGCGAGTCGGCGGGGAACGGCACGTCTTCGAGGTCGCGCGGCAGACCGATCATGACGGCCTGGCCCGTCTCGGCGTCGATCGACACGACCGACATGCTGTCGGGACGCATGCCCTCGCGGTCGGGCCCCGCGTCACCGCCGAGCAGGAGGATGTTGTACTTGCCGTCGACGGGAGGCTCGCTCGGACCGGCGACGAAGACGCTCGAGAGGAATCCGCTCGTCGTGATCGCGAGGTAGGACCCCCACACCGATCCGCCCGCGAGCAGGCCGACGACGCCGATCGAGAGCACGGCGAGCCAGCCGCGCGCTTTCGGCGCCGTCTTGACGAGCCGGATGAGCCGGAGCGTGTCGAGCGTCAGCACGACCCAGAGCACCGCGTAGAAGAGCAGCACGAGGGCCGCGAGCCACAGGGTGATCGTCGTGCTCGCGAGCGTGTAGAGAACCGTGGGCCAGAGGATCGAGACGACGATCGCGACGACGACGAGGGCCCACAGCACGAGGGTGGCACCGAGACCGAATCGGCCGAGCTTGCGGTCGCCCGCGAGCACCTGCACGGAACCCGGGATGAGCACGTTGAGGACGACGAGCCACCACGCTCGCCTCGTCATGACGGGACGCGACGAGGTGTCGGGGAAGCGGATCGGGCTGGCGGCGAGGCTCATAGGGTCGAGTGGAGGCGGGCGTTCTTCTCCTCGACGACGACGGCGAGGTTCTCGGCATAGGCCGCGAGGCGGGCGGTGAGGTCGTCGTCGCTCGTGGCGAGGATCTTGACGGCGAGGAGACCGGCGTTCGTGGCGCCGCCGATCGAGACGGTCGCGACGGGCACGCCGGCGGGCATCTGCACGATGGAGAGCAGCGAGTCGAGACCGTCGAGCTTCGCGAGCGGCACGGGCACACCGATGACGGGCAGCGTCGTGACCGCGGCGAGCATTCCGGGGAGGTGCGCGGCACCGCCGGCACCGGCGACGATCACCCGGATGCCGCGGGCCGCGGCCTCACGGCCGTACGCGATCATCTTCTCGGGCGTCCGGTGCGCCGAGACGACCTCGACCTCGTGGTCGATGCCGAATTCGTTGAGGAGGGTCGAGGCGTCCGACATGATGCGCCAGTCGGAGTCGCTGCCCATGACGACGCCGACGAGGGGCGTCCCGCTGTTCACTGCCACCCGATGATCCTAAGAGTCCGTGCTGGGAAAAGGCCGCAGCGGTCGCCGCGGGTCGAGGAGTGCGAGCGCACCGACGGGGCGCGCCGCATCAGTCCTGGAAGATGGCCGCGGTCGCGCGCGCCTCGTAGACGACATCGTCGAGGTCGTCGCCGCCGGCCGTCACGTGGCCGACCTTCCGGCCGGGACGCGGGTCCTTGCCGTAGTTGTGGACCTTGACCGTCGGGTGCGCCGCGAACGCAGCGTCGTAGCGGTCGGCGAGTGCGCCCTCGGCCGGCCCGCCGAGGATGTTGACCATGACGGACCAGTCGTCGCGCGAGCCCGTGGCGCCGAGCGGAAGGTCGAGCACGGCACGCAGGTGCTGCTCGAACTGACCGGTGGTCGCGCCGTCCATCGACCAGTGGCCGCTGTTGTGCGGTCGCATGGCGAGTTCGTTGACGAGCAGGCGGTCGTCGGTCGTCTCGAAGAGCTCGACGGCGAGGACGCCCGTCACTCCGAGGCCGTCGGCGATCGTCAGGGCGATGTCGGCCGCGACATCGGCGAGCTTTCCCGCGGAGTGCGGCGCGGGAGCGATGACCTCGCTGCAGACACCGCCGACCTGCACGGTCTCGACGACGGGCCACGCGGCGATGTCGCCGCTCGGGCGACGGGCGACGAGCTGCGCCAGTTCACGACGGAACTCGACGAGCTCCTCGACGAGGAGCGCACCGCCACGACCGTCTTCGGCGAGCGCCGTGAACCACTCCGCGACCTCGCGGCCGTGGGCGACGACACGGACTCCCTTGCCGTCGTATCCGCCGCGCGGGGTCTTCACGACGGCACGGCCGCCGTGCTCGGCGATGAAGTCGTCGAGCTGCTCGATCGATTCGACGCGCGCCCAGTCGGGCACGGGGAGGCCGAGCTCGGAGAGCTTCTCGCGCATGAGCAGCTTGTCCTGCGCGTAGAGCAGGGCGTCGGGGCCCGGGTGCACGGGAACACCGCGGTCGACGAGTTCGCGGAGGATCTCCTGCGGCACGTGCTCGTGGTCGAACGTGATGACGTCGACGGTCTCGGCGAACGCTAGCACGGTCTCACGGTCGCGATAGTCGCCGACCTGCACCGCGGCGAGCGCCGCCGACATCCCCTCGCCCTCGGCGAGGACGCGGATCTCGAGGCCGAGTTCGACGGCCGCGGGGATCATCATCCTCGCGAGTTGACCTGCACCGATGACGCCGATGGTTCTGGGCATGCTCTCCCCTGCTGTTCGTTCCGCCCACCATTGTCGCGCATACCGGGCGGCGGGGCGTACGTCAGCGCCCGAGGCGCCGGTAGCGCTGCAGCCGGGCATCGAGGCGCGCATCCGGGTTCTGCGTGCGGAGCGCCCCGATCGTGTGCTCGATGGCCCGGCCCATGCGTAGTGAGAACGCGAGCGGTTCGTCGGCGGCGTCGTCGTGCTCGGGAACGATCGCGTCGACGATGCCGTCGCGCAGCAGATCGGCGGCGCCGACGCCCTGCGACTCGGCCATCTCGGCGGCGTGGGCCGTGTCGCGGTGCACGATCGCGCTCGCCCCCTCGGGCGGGAGCGGCGAGAGCCACGCGTGGCGCGCGGCGATCGTCCGGTCGGCGGGCAGGAGCGCGAGCGCTCCCCCGCCGGTCCCCTCGCCGAGGAGGACCGAGAGGGTGACGCCGCGATGCATGACGAGCTGCGCGAGCGAACGCGCGATCTCGCCCGCGAGCCCACCCTCTTCGGCCTCGCGCGAGAGCGCGGCGCCCGGGGTGTCGATGATGCTCACGAGCGGCAGACCGAGTTCGTTCGAGAGCCGCATGCCGCGCCGGGCCTCGCGGAGGGCCGCGGGGCCGAGCGGCGCTTGTCGCCGCTGCACCTGGCGGTCCTGACCCATCACGACGCACGCCGCACCGCCGAAGCGGGCGAGGGCGAGCACGAGACCGGGGTCCTTCTCGCCCTGTCCGGTGCCGTTGAGGGGAAGGACGTCGGTCGCCGCATGCTTCAGGAGCGTGCGGATGCCGGGGCGGGATGCCCGCCGCGAGCGTTCGATCGACGGCCACACGGGGCCGGCGTCGCCCGTCCACCACTCCGGCGGGCTCGGATCGATCGCGGCGTCGCGTGCGCCGAGCACGTTGAGCACGCGCTCGACGACACCGGGCAGGTCGCGCGGGGCGAGCACCCCGTCGATGAGTCCGTGGCGGAAGAGGTTCTCGGCCGTCTGCACTCCGGAGGGGAACGGTTCGTCGTAGAGCGCCTCGTAGACGCGCGGGCCGAGGAAGCCGATGAGGGCGCCGGGTTCGGCGACCGTGACGTGGCCGAGCGAGCCCCACGAGGCGAGCACTCCCCCGGTCGTCGGATGACGGAGGTAGACGAGATAGGGAAGGCCGGCTGCCTTGTGCCGGGCGACGGCCGCGGCGATCGCGATCATCGAGACGAACGCGCGCGTTCCCTCCTGCATGCGGGTGCCGCCCGACGCCGGACCGGCGAGGAGCGGGAGGCCCTCGAGGGTCGCGCGCTCGATCGCCGCGACGAGGCGGTTCGCGGCAGCGAGACCGATCGACCCGGCGAGGAAGCGGAACTCGCACGCGACGAGCGCGACACGACGGCCCCGGATGGTGCCCTCTCCCGTGATGACGGATTCGTCGACACCGCTCGACGCGCGGGCGGCCGCGAGATCGGCTGCATAGGCGGCATCCGTCGCGACATCCCGAGGGGTCGAGTCCCACGAGCGGAACGTGCCCGGATCGGCGAGGAGCTCGATGAGTTCGCGAGCCGAGATCCTCGGTGCCGTCATGCTGCCTTCTCTCCGAGCCACGAGCGGATCGCCGCACCATCGCCGTCGAGGAGCGGCGGCGAGAGATGCGTCGTGCGGGTCGTCTCATACTCCCCTGCATCGTCGACGTCGAAGAACCGCAGGGGCATGCCGGGCAGACGGATGTCGCCGAGCACGGGGTGCTTCACGTCGATGAGGAGCTTCTGCGACGCGACCTGATCCCACGCGTACACCTCGTCGAGGGTGCGCACGCGACCCGCCGGGATGCCGCTCGCCGTGAGGTCGACGAGGAGATCGGCCGACGAGCGCTCGGCGAACGCCGCCTCGACGACCGCGATCGTGCGTTCACGGTTCGAGACCCGCTCGGCGTTCGTCGCGAGCCCCTCGGCGTCGGGGTCGAGGCCGAACGCGGCGCAGAACCGGCGCCACAGCGAATCGTTCGCGACGCTGATCTGCACGGCGCCGTCTCGCGTACGGAAGAGGCCGTAGGGCGCGATCGACGGGTGGTGGTTGCCCTGCGCCTGCGGAACCTCGCCCGCGACCGTCTGCCGTGTGCCCTGGAAGGCGTGCACACCGATCGTCGCAGCGAGGAGGGAGGTGCGGACGACCTGTCCCCGACCGGTGCGCTCGCGCTCGAGGAGCGCGGCGAGCACGCCCGAGGCGCCGTACATGCCCGAGAGCAGGTCGGCGATCGGCACCCCGACGCGCTGGACGTCGTCCGGGCCCGAGCCCGTGAGCGACATGAGCCCGGCCTCGCCCTGAGCGATCTGGTCGTAGCCCGCACGGCCGCCCTCGGGGCCGTCGTGCCCGAAGCCCGTGATCGAGAGCACGACGAGTCGAGGGTTGCGCTCGAGCAGGGCGGTCGTCGAATAGCCGAGCCGGTCCATGACGCCCGTGCGGAAGTTCTCGACGACGACGTCGGCCCGATCGAGCAGTCCGTCGAGCACGGCGCGGCCGTCGGCGCTCTTCAGGTCGAGGGCGATCGACTCCTTGTTGCGGTTGCACGAGAGGAAGTACGTCGCCTGCGGGTCTCCCTCGGGGCCGACGAAGGGCGGCCCCCACGAGCGCGTGTCGTCACCGGTGACCGGCGACTCGACCTTGATGACGCGCGCGCCGAGGTCGCCGAGCATCATGCCGGCGTGCGGCCCTGCGAGTGCGCGCGAGAGGTCGATGACGAGGACGCCGTCGAGCGGTCCGCCCGAACGCTCAGACATGGGCCGACTCCACACGCGCGCGTTCCGCCCAGAACCGGCGGAGACCGCCGCGCGGGTCGCTCAGCACCTCGGGGTCGACGTCGAGCCGCATGGTGCGTCGCTCCTCGGCGTCGTACACAGGCCAGACCGGCAACCCGGCGGAGTTCGGCCTCCCGGTGTCGGCGAACGAGATCCACGCGGCGCTCATCCAGTCGGAGAGCTCGTGCGGCGGCTCGTCGCCGACGAGGGTCACGGCTTCGAGACGGTGGAGCTGTCTGAAGACGAACGGCACGTCGAGGGCATGGCACGCTCCGAGGCGGCCCTCCATCATGGGGCTCTTCCACGTGAAGAGGTACGCGTGATTCGAGCCCGCACTCGACCGACGGGCGTCGAGCAGGCGGTTCGACGGCTGCCGATAGAGACGGTCCGACAGGTACGACTCCAGCACCGCGGCATCCGTCGGTGCGGAGCCGAGCTCGTGCGCCACCGACTCGCGGTACTCCGCGACCACGGTCTCGGGTTCTCCCAGTTGATCCTCGCGGACCGCGGCGAGCAGTCGATCGGCGTGCGATCGCGCGGGTTCGACCGTGTCGGGCGCGAACTCGGTGAAGAACGAGGCCTCGTTGAGGTTCGTGCCGATGAGCAGGTCGACGGCGCTGTTCACGCCGCGCCTCACGGCGTCGAGCGGGAGCTCGTGCAGGGTGCGCCCGTCGATCGTCGGTTGGAACGGGAGCGGGAGCCCGATGACGCCCGCGGCGAACTCGTCCGCGAATCGTTTCTGCGCCCCGAGCAGCTTCCGAGCGCTCCATGTCGTCAGTTCGCCCGCGCGTTCCGGCTCGAGCCCTGCGACGTGCAGGAACCGCTCGGTGATCTCTTCCGATTCGGCTTGAGAGCGCGCACGCTCGGCGGTTCCGCTCTGCATGATCGCCCGCGAGAAGAGCCCCTCGGTCGCGGGGGTGCCGAGCAGGGTTCCGACGGCCGCCGCGCCCGCGGACTCGCCGAAGACGGTGACGCGGTCGGGGTCGCCCCCGAAGTACTCGATGTTCCCGGCGACCCAGCGGAGCGCGGCGATCATGTCGAGCACGCCGACGTTGCCGGAGTCCTCGTAGCCCTCGCCGAGCACGTGCGCGAGGTTCAGGAAGCCGAACGCTCCGAGCCGGTAGTTGATCGACACGACGACGACCTCGAACGTCGCGGCGAGCTCGGCACCGTTGTTGTAGCCCGACGAGTTCGAGCCGGAGACGTACGCACCGCCGTGGAACCAGACCAGCACGGGGCGCCGTCGTTCGTCGGCGCGCGGGGTCCAGACGTTGACCGTGAGCGAGCCGTGCTCGCTCCAGTGCGCCTGCCGGAACCCGCTCTGCGCGAGGAGAGGATCGGGGTTCTGCGGAGCCGCCGGGCCCGACGAACGCGCGTCGAGCGTACCCTCCCACGGTTCAGGGGCGACCGGCGGGCGGAAGCGGAAGTCGCCATCGGGGCCCTGCGCGAACGGGATCCCCAGGTAGCACTGCACGTCGGCGCGCTTCGTGAGCGTCGTCGTGCCGGCGATCCTGCCGTTCGGGGTGTCGACGATCACGAAGCGACCTCGAGGACGTCGGCGGCGGCCTGCGCGTCGAGCAGTTCGCGCCGTTCGGCGCGGCGGAGGGCCTGACGACGCGGGTGCGCGACAGGCGCCGCCATCATGAGCCGCTGCGTGTACGGGTGCGAGGGCGAACTCGTGACGCGCTCGGCGTCGCCCGTCTCGACGATCTCGCCGCGGTACATGACCGCGACGTCGTGCGAGATATGACGGATGACGCTGAGGTCGTGCGACACGAAGAGGTACGCGACCCCCGTGCGCTCCTGGATCTCGATGAAGAGGTCGAGCACGCGGGCCTGCGTCGACAGGTCGAGCGCCGAGACGGGCTCGTCGCAGACGATGAGGGCCGGGTCGAGGGCGAGCGCGCGGGCGATCGCGACGCGTTGGCGCTGACCGCCGGAGAACTCGCGCGGAAGGCGATCGATCGAGTCTCCGGGCAGATTCACCTGGTCGAGCAGCTCGCGGATGCGGTCGCGCGCCGCGACACGCGCGACTCCGGCGACCTCGAGGGGTTCGGAGAGGATGTCGCCGACCGTCATCGCGGGGTTGAGCGACGTGTACGGGTCCTGGAACACGACCTGGATCTCGCTCGAGAGCGCCCGGCGCTCCGCGCGCGGCAGGTGCGCGATCTCCTGCCCGCGGAAGCGGATGCTCCCGCCCGTGACCGGAGCGAGGCCGAGCACGGCACGGCCGAGCGTCGTCTTTCCCGAACCGGATTCGCCCACGAGACCGAGGGTACGCCCGGCCTCGATGCGGGCTGAGACGCCTTTCAGGGCGCGGAACGGCGGCGTCCGCCATCCCTTCATCGGGTACTCGACGACGACGTCCGTCGCATCGAGGAGGGGTGCGGTGTTCGTGCTCATGCCTCGGTCCTTTCGGAGGTCGCCGGTGCGTCGTGTCGAGCGACGAGCCCGCTGCGCGGTTCGGCGTCTTCGAGCGTCGCCCCGAGCAGGGCCTGCGTGTAGGGGTGCCGCGGGGCGTCGAAGAGACGCTCCGCCGTGTTCTGCTCGACGATGCGACCCGTCTGCATGACGGCGACGCGGTCGCAGATGTCGGCGACGACACCGAAGTTGTGGGTGACGAGGATGACGCCCATCCGCCGTTCCTGCTGCAGCGAGCGCAACAGGTCGAGCACCTCGGCCTGCACCGTGACGTCGAGCGCCGTGGTCGGCTCGTCGGCGATGAGTAGTTCGGGATCGCACGCGACGGCGCCCGCGATGAGCACGCGCTGCGCCATGCCGCCCGAGACCTCGTGCGGGTAGGCGTCGAACGTGCGCGCCGGGTCGACGATGCCGACCCGATCGAGCAGTGCGAGCGCGCGCTTCTTGGCGTCGGCCTTGCTGAGGCCGAGGATGCGGCGCATGGGCTCGACGAGCTGGAAGCCGAGCGTGAACGTCGGGTCGAGGTTCGACATCGGTTCCTGCGGGATGTAGCCGATGCGGCTGCCGCGGAGCTTCTCGATCGTGCGGATGCGCCGTGCTCGGTCGCGCCCGCCGCCGTCGGCGCCCGCGAGCGTCTCGCCCGCGAAGGTGATGCGACCGCCGACGACCTCGCCACCCTCGGGCAGGAGACCGAGGATCGAGAAGGCCGTCTGCGACTTGCCCGAGCCCGACTCCCCGACGAGTCCGAGCACTTCGCCGCGCTCGACGTGGAGGCTCACGCCGTCGACGACGATCTTCTCGCCGCCTCCCGGCAGCGGGTACCCGACACGCAGCCCGTCGACGACGAGGAGGCTGTCGGATGAGGCCGTCGCGACGGCATCCGTGAGCGGGTCGTCGGCGACCGTGATCGCCGTCGTCGACTCGCTCGCCGGAGCACTCGCCGATCGCGACCGGCGCCGCGGCTTCGCCTCTGAGCCCTGCACCACGTCGCGGAGCGCCGCACCGAAGACGGCGAGCGAACCGACGGTGACGCCGATGATGAGTCCGGGCCAGAGGAAGGCGAGTGGCGACACGTAGATGTTGATGAACGCGTCGTTCAGCATCTGGCCCCAGCTCGCGGTGCGCGAGTCGCCGACGCCGAGGAACTCGAGGCCGGCCTGCAGGACGATCGCGATTCCCGCCATCATCGAGCCCTGGATGACGAGGGGGGCACGCACGACGCCGAGTACGTGACGAGCGAGGATGCGCGCGTCGGTGAGGCCCGAGACGCGGGCGGCGTCGATGTAGAGCTCGTTCCGCACGGAGAGCACTCCCGAGCGGGTGAGCCGGTAGACGCCGGGCGAGAGCAGCACGCCGAAGATCGCCATGAGCGACATGATGCCGGGGCCCATGACCGAGATGGCCGCGAGCAGCACGATGAGGCCGGGCATCGCCATGAGCAGGTTGGCGAACCAGTTCGAGACCGTGTCGAAC
The DNA here is from genome assembly GCF_013407835.1 of Agromyces atrinae. Lineage (NCBI taxonomy): Bacteria > Bacillati > Actinomycetota > Actinomycetes > Micrococcales > Microbacteriaceae > Agromyces > Agromyces atrinae. Next base: position 1,308,686 of record NZ_JACCBI010000001.1, read on the forward strand.
CAGCCCTGGTAGTACCCGGCGACGAGACCCGTGGGGATGCCGATGGCGAGTGCCACGACGAGGGCGATGGCCGCACCGACGAGGCTCGTGCGGCCGCCGTAGAGGAGGCGCGCGAGCACGTCGCGACCCGAGCCGTCGGCGCCGAGCAGGTGCTCGCCGAAGGGCGGCGCGAGCACGGCCTCGACGTCGGCGCGATTCGGGTCCCAGGGGCTGAGGAGCGGCCCGATGATCGCCGAGAGGATGACGAGGCCGAGCACGATGAGCGCTCCGAGCGCCATCGGGTTCTTGAGCACACGCCGCCAGAGCGCGTCGCGGCCCTTCGCGGGCACGGATGTCGGATCGATGGTGACGGGGGCTGAGAGCGATTCGGTCATGACAGACGCGCCTTCGGGTTGAGCCAGCCGGTGGCGAGGTCGATGAGGAGGTTGACGAGCACGACGAGCACGACCATTCCGACGACGAGGCCGAGGATCGGCGGCAGGTCGCCCTGGATCGTGGAGCTCACCGCGAGCGAGCCGATGCCGGGGAGGGCGAAGATCTTCTCGATGATGATCGCGCCGCCGAGCAGTCCGACGAACTGCAGCGAGAGCACGGTGAGTGCCGGCGGCGCGGCGTTCCGGAGCACGTGACGGAAGAGCAGCGAGCTCTTCGAGACGCCGCGACTGCGGAGCGTGCGCACGTAGTCCTGCCGCAGCACGTCGATCGTCGCACCGCGCACCTGCTGCGCCGTCGAGGCGATGGTGCCGGTGACGAGGGCGAGCACCGGGAGCACGAGCCCGAGCGCCCACGCGGCGGGATCGGTCGCGATCGGGGTGTAGCCGGTCGCCGGGAGGAGGCGGAGGCTCACGGCGAAGACGCTCACGAGCACGAGTGCCACCCAGAAGTTCGGGAGTGCGAATCCGAAGATCGCGAAGAACTGCACGAAGCGGTCGACCCAGCCGCGACGCACGGCCGCCGTGACGCCGAGGACGGCGCTCACGATCGCGGTGAGGATGATCGCGGTCACGACGATCGACAGCGAGACGGGGAACTTGTTGGCGAGGGAGTCGATGACCGGTTCGTTCGTGAACCACGAACGACCGAAGTCGCCCTGCACCGCGTGCGAGAGCCACTCGCCATAGCGGACGAGCAGGGGCTGGTCGAGGCCGAGTTCGGCGGACTTCGCCGCCACCTGGGCCTCGGTCGCGCCCTCGCCGAGGATGTTCCGTGCCGGATCGGTGCCGCCGACGCTCATGAGGAAGAACGTGAGCGTCGCCACCGCGAAGATCAGAACGACGCCTGCGGCGATGCGTTTCATGAGGAAGATCAACATGTCGATGTCGCTTTCGAAGGTCGTGCGGCGCCCCGGCCGGCCGTCACAGGACCGGCCGGGGCACGCGGATCAGCTCGCGGGTGCGTAGTTCCAGATGTACGGAACGACGTTCTGCGGCTGCATGGTGACCGTCGTGTCGGCGGAGCTCAGGTAGATGTTGTTCTGCACATACCAGGGCGCGAACCAGGCCTCGTCGACGAGGTATTCGCTCACGGCGCGGAAGGCGTCCTCCGCGTCCTCCGGCGTCGACTGCTGCGCGGCGAGGATGAGGGCGTCGAGCTCGGGGGTCTCGTTCGCGTACATGTTCCACGGTGCCGTCGGCTGCACGAGCTTCAGGATGTCCTGCCACGAGTTCGACGAACCCCACGAGAAGATGAAGACGGGGAACTCGCCGCTCAGGAGGCTCGAGATGACCTGGTCGGGAGTGACGGGCTGCGTCTCGACCGTGATGCCGACCTCGCCGAGCTGCTGCGACACGAGCGTCGTCAGGTCTTCGAAGCCCGTGATCGCGGGCATCGTGAGCGAGAAGCCGTCGGGGTAGCCGGCCTCGGCGAGGAGCTCCTTGGCCTTCTCGGGATCGTAGGGGTACGCGTCGTCGAGCGCCTCGTCGTAGGCGGTGCTCGTCGGGTTGAAGATCTGGGTCGTCGGCGAACCCTGGCCGAGGCGCACGTTCTTGAGGATCGCGTCGCCGTCGACGGCGAGGTTGAGTGCCTGGCGCACCCGGGCGTCGGCGAGGGCCGGAACCTTCGTGCCCGCGCGGTCGACGATGAACAGACCCTGCCAGTCGCCCTCCATCGTGTTGACGGTGAGGCCCGAGACCTCGGCCTCCTTCATGCTCTTCGCGTCGGCGATCGCCGCGTCGATCTGACCCGACTTGAGGGCGTTGAGGCGAGCCGTGAGGTCGGTCAGCGGAGTGATGACGATCGAGTCGTAGGGGAAGGCGTCCGGGTTCCAGTACTCGGGGTTCCGCGTGTAGGTGTAGGTGCTGCCGACGACGGTCGCGTCGGCGTCGAGTTCGTAGGGACCGGAGCCGACGGGCGTCGTCTTCAGGTCGCCGCCTTCGAGGGCGGCCGGGCTCGCCTGCATGCCGGAGACGAGGGCGAGGTTGCGGAGGAGCGCCGGGTCGGGCGCCGAGAGGGTGAGCACGAGCTCGGTGGGGCTCGGGGCCTCGATCGAGGAGACGGCTGCGAGGGTGATGGAGTTCTGACCGGTGCCGGCCGCGAAGTGCTCGAGGTTCGCCTTGGCCACGTCGGCGGTGAAGGCTTCGCCGTCCGTGAACACTACGTCGTCGCGGAGCGTGAGCGTCAGGGTCGTCAGCGACTCGTCGTACTCGTAGGCGCTCGCGAGCCACGGCTCGATCTCGAGGTCGGCGGTGATGTGGAGCAGCGAGTCGTAGACGGGCTGCATGTACTGCAGCCGGTTGCCGAACTCGGCGTCCGCCGGGTCCCACGACGACGCGTCGAGCGCGGCGCCGAGGGTGAGCGTGCCGCCCGAGGCGGCGGAGGTCGACGCAGGTGTCGTCCCTCCGGCCGAGCATCCGGTGAGGGCGAGGGCGCCCGCGGCGATCAGGGCGGCCGCCGTGGCGAGCCGTGCTGTGATTCTCATGTTCTCTCCTTCGAGTGTGAGACGGCCGTGAGGCTCGTGTCAATTAACTTACCGTGTGCACGGTTGGTAAATCAAGCACAAGCGCGGCGTCGACCGCAGAACAGGCCAGCGCGTATGCCGAAATCGACGGAATTCCGGCACTTTCGAGGCGCATCAGAGCGTGCGAGAGGAAGGAAAGGACAGAGCGAACGGACGGTTTATACCGTAAGCGCGCGGAGGCCGCGCGTATTCTCAGCGCGCATGGTCGGTTAATCGGTGCGACACCGAGGGAAGAGGGGAGGTCAGTCCGCGGGGCCGAGGGCGCCGAGATCGCGCGCGAGCGCCGTCGCGAGCACCTCGAAGGCTGCGGGCATGTCGATCGCCGAGTTGTACACCCACTGCAGCTGGACGCCGTCCATGAGGGCGATGAGGCCCGTCGAGAGCGACTCGAGGTCGGCATCCGCCGCAAACTCGCCGCGGTCGACGCCGACGAGGAGCGAACCGACGAGTCGATTGCGCAGCTTCTCGTAGCGGTCGCGCATGTACGCGTGGCCGGGGTGCTCGGGCGACGTGCTCTCGGCGACGAGCACGACAAAGAGCCGCACCGACACACGGTCGTTCGCATACTCGGCGAGCAGGTCGCGGAGGCCCGCGATCACGCCGAGGCCGCCGCGACCGAGGGGCCGGGCGAGCAGGGCGTCGTCGTGCCGGCCGTGCTCGTCGAGGACGGCGAGGAGGAGGTCCTCCTTCGATCCGAAATGGTGGAGGAGCCCCGACTGCGTCACGCCCGCGCGCTCGGCGATCCCCGCGAGACTCGCGCCGCGGTAGCCCGACTCGGCGAGCGCCGCCGCAGCGGCATCGAGGATGGCCGCCTTCGTCGCTTCGCCCTTGACGTTGTTCTGACCGAGTTTTGCTCCCACACCGTCATCCTAGGCCGATACCCAACGAGATGAGGGGATTGTCGAACCGATCAGTCGGTCGGGATGTCTCTCGCGCGTACGAAGCGATGAGCGCGACGCCTTAGCGTCCGCCCCACGCGACGGTGTCGTCGTACGCCGTCGACGGCGGGCGGTACGGCGCCATCGCGGGCCGGGCGGCTTCGACGAGCTCGTTGAGCACCGACTGCACGAGTCCCGGGTTCGGCACGTTACGCAGGGTCACCGGCGACTCGGCGCCCGTCGAGACGCGGACGTCTCCCGAGCCGAACGCCGACTGCACCCACGTGCGCCGCACCGTCACGTCGTAGCCGCGTGAGTGCGGGATCTCCCGTCGCACGCGCACGAACAGCCCGCTCCGCACGATCAGGCGGCGCGACGTGATCGTGTAGCGGCGCGCGAGCCAGCCGAAGAACGGCAGGATGCACGCGAGCAGCACGATGGCGGCCGCACCGGCGAGCGCCGCGATCTCGTGCCACGGTTCGGCGAAGTTGCCGAGGAAGTAGCCGAGCGCACCGGCGACCGCGACGAGCACGAGCACCGACCACACCAGCCGACGCGCGTTGCTGCGCAGGCGGACGACCACACGCTCAGGAGGGGCCTCCGCGCCGCGGGGCGTCGAAGCGGTGTTGCTCATATGCCCATTAATACCTCAGGTGGGTCACGTCTCCGGCGGCGACAGACTGCAGTCGGCCATTCTCGTCCTCGACGACGAGCCGGCCGTCGCCGTCGATGTCGCGCGCGACGCCCACCAGATCGGCGCCCCCCGGCAGCTCGACTCGCACGCGGGAGCCGAGCGTTCCGCACACCCCGCGCACCTCGGCGCGGAGGCCCGATCGCTCGGCGTCGCCGCCCGAGGCGAGGTAGGCATCGTAGAGCGGCCGGAACTCACGCAAGTAGGCGCTCGCGACGGCGTCGACGTCGAACCGCTCCCCCGTCAGCACGAGCAGCGAGCTCGACGTCGGCGTCGGCAGCGCCTCGGACGCGACGGTCACGTTGACGCCCGCTCCGATGACGACCCCCGACAGGTCGGGCAGCAGTTCCGAGAGGATGCCGGAGAGCTTCCGCCCCTCGGTCAGCACGTCGTTCGGCCACTTGAGGTCGATCGCCGCGCCGTCGGTCAGCCGCCGCAACGCCCGCGTCATGGCTGCACCGGCGAGGAGCGGCAGCCAGCCGAACCGCTCGGGGTCGAGCGCCGCCCCCGAGGGAGTCGCCGGCCGCACGAGCACCGAGATCGCGAGGCACTCGCCCGGCGGCGCGACCCAGACCCGCCCGAGGCGCCCGCGGCCGTTCGTCTGCGTGTCGGTCACCACGACGGAGAGGTCGGGCCAGGCCGCGGCATCCGTCACCGCTCGCCGCGCGAGCTCGTCGTTCGTCGATCCCGCTTCGTCGAGCGTCGCGATCGCGGCGCTCTCCCTGATCGTCTCGGCCCATTCCCGTCCCATCCCCCCATCCTCCCGCCCTCCTCCCCTGTTTGTGACTCGTTCGTGTCGTTCTCGACCCCCGAAAACGACATCACGGAGTCACGAACGGCCGGGCGAGCGGATGACGGCGAGCGCGCGACTCGGAGGAATGGGCCAGTCGTTGGGGTGCGCTTTGTGGGGAATCGTCAACGGTTCGGCCCGAGAGGTGGACGGTAGAGTGAACGACGTGACCGAAGAGACCACTCCTGGCCCCGATTTGTCCACGACCGCCGGCAAGCTCGCCGATCTGAAGGATCGCTATCACGAAGCCGTGACGGCGAGCGGCGAGGCCGCGGTCGAGAAGCAGCACGCCAAGGGCAAGATGACGGCGCGCGAGCGCATCGCCGAACTGCTCGACCCGGGCTCCTTCGTCGAGTTCGACGAGTTCGTGCGACACCGCACCCACGCCTTCGGCATGGAGGCCAAGCGCCCCTACGGCGACTCCGTCGTCACGGGAGTCGGAACGATCCACGGCCGCCAGGTCGCGGTCTACTCGCAGGACTTCACGATCTTCGGCGGCTCGCTCGGCGAGGTCGCGGGCGAGAAGATCATCAAGGTCATGGATCACGCGCTGAAGACCGGTGTGCCGATCATCGGCATCCTCGACTCGGGCGGAGCCCGCATCCAGGAGGGCGTCGTCGCCCTCGGCAAGTACGGCGAGATCTTCCGCCGCAACACGCAGGCCTCCGGAGTCATCCCCCAGATCTCGATCGTCTGCGGCCCTGCCGCCGGCGGCGCCGTGTACTCCCCCGCCCTCACCGACTTCGTCATCATGGTCGACAAGACGAGCCAGATGTTCGTCACCGGCCCCGACGTCATCAAGACGGTCACGGGCGAGGACGTCGGCATGGAGGAGCTCGGCGGCGCGCTCACCCACAACAAGGTCTCGGGCGTCGCGCACTACCTCGCGAGCGACGAGTCCGACGCGCTCGACTACGCGCGCTCGCTCATCAGCTACCTCCCCGACAACAACCTCGCCGAGCTGCCGGTGTACGAGAGCGAGATCGAGCTCGAGATCACCGACGCCGACCGTCGCCTCAACACGGTCATCCCCGATTCGCCGAACCAGCCCTACGACATGCACTCGGTCATCCAGGGCATCGTCGACAACGGCGAGTTCCTCGAGGTGCAGCCGCTCTTCGCGCCGAACATCCTCATCGGCTTCGCGCGCGTCGAAGGCCGCTCGGTCGGCATCATCGCGAACCAGCCGAACCAGATGGCGGGAACCCTCAACATCGAGGCCGGCGAGAAGGCCAGCCGCTTCGTGCGGTTCTGCGACGCGTTCTCGATCCCGATCCTCACGCTCGTCGACGTTCCCGGCTACCTGCCCGGAACCGACCAGGAGTGGACGGGCGTCATCCGCCGCGGCGCGAAGCTGCTCTACGCCTACGCCGAGGCCACCGTGCCCCTCGTCACGGTCATCACGCGCAAGGCCTACGGCGGCGCGTACATCGTCATGGGTTCGAAGCAGCTCGGTGCCGACATGAACCTCGCCTGGCCCACCGCCGAGATCGCCGTCATGGGCGGTCAGGGCGCCGTCAACATCCTCTACCGCGGCGAGATCAAGCGCGCGGAAGAGGCCGGCGAAGACGTCGCCGCGGTGCGCACGAAGCTTGCGAACGAGTACACCTACAACGTGGCGTCCCCGTTCCTCGCTGCGGAGCGCGGTGAGCTCGACGGAGTCATCGAGCCCGCGGCGACGCGCATCTCGGTGACGAAGGCGCTGCGGGCCCTCCGCACCAAGCGGGCGAGCCTGCCGCCGAAGAAGCACGGGAACATCCCCCTGTGAGCGACGAGCAGCCGGACGAGCTCGTCCGCTTCGTCACGCGCGACGTGTCGCCCGAGGAGAAGGCGACGGTCTTCGCCGTCATCGAGGCGCTCCTCGCGGAGGAATCCGCGGGAGCTCGACGCCCGGCAGCGACCGGTCTGGACGCCTGGCAGAAGAGCAGTCGGGGCCTCCGGGCCGCGACGTGGCCCGGCCCGTCCGCCTGGCGCGGCTTCACGGGCTGACGCAGCCGCGTACTTACTGGGAATTTCCGGTGAATAGCCCCGTGGTGCCTGTCGAGTTGTTCTCCGGGCAGCCTCGGAGGCGTGACACCCACTCGGGGGCGACCGGGCGCTTGTCCCCCGAACTCGACGTGCACATCCGCGCGATTCCGGCGATTTCGAGACGACGCCCCCCGTATGTGGGACGTCTTGTCCCCCGGTGTCCCCCTAAATGATGACTGGAAGCGCGACGGCCGATCATGCACTATAACTATTACTTGGTGCTGCTCTTCGGAGAAGCACCACCAATCACTCGCCGACTAGGGTAAGCGGGCGAGTGTTTTGGGGGCGAGTCAGGGTGATATTCGGGTTGTCCCTCTGACTCGGACTTTGACCGGGGGTCGACGTTACGTCGGCCCCCGGTCTTTTCGTTAAGGCTCGCCCTATCGGCGAGTTGCCGCTTTCGGCCCGTGTCGACCGCGCCGGACGGGCCATTCCTGGCAACTCGCGCTCGACGAGGCGCGCCGAGGCGCTGCGCCCGGCGAGGCCGCGCTGTCACCAACCGGCGGGGACGCTCCGCGGGATCTCGAGCCACAGCTCGACCTCATCCTCCGACTCGTCCTCGCCGAGCTCGCTCGCGGCGCCTCCGACGGGCTGTGTGAGCCCGACGACGGTCACGGCGACGTCCGAACCCTCGGGGGTCGTCCGGGCGATGATGCGGTCGGCCGTGCTCCCGGCGATGGCGACGGCGAGTCGCGCGAGCACGCGATCGCGCGTGATCTCGTCGAGGTCGTCGATGCCGCCCTCGTCGAGGAGCGTGACGATCGCTCCTCGGGAACGCGCACGCTGCACCTCGCGGCGCACACCGTCGTCGAGCAGCATGCGCCCGCGGATCTCGTCGCGGATCGCGGCTTCGAGCATGCGGCACTCGGCGCGCTGGGCATCGGTCAGGTTTCCGCCGCTCTCGCTGATGCGATGCAGCATCGGGGCCGCAATGCGGTTCGTCTGCGCCAGCCGGAACTGCCCCTCGAACACGTGCGCGTCCTGCGCGGCCTGCCACGCCGCCGTCTCGCGCTCCGCCCGGGCGAACTGACGGGCCTCGCGGGCGGCGTTCGCGAGCGCCCGCGTCAGCATGTGCGTGATGCCGACCCACACGATGCTGCCGACGACGCCGAGCGCTCCGAGGGCGGGGAAGCCGGCCCAGAAGATGGTCTGCACCGCGAGGGCCGCGACGCCCAGCCATGCGGCGAGCAGCTGACGCCGAGCAGCCGTGATGGTCATGAGCGTGCCGACGGCCGCCACGTACCACGTCGCGTAGCCGTTGTTGACGCTCGGGTCGAGCTGGCTCGTGACGAGCAGCGGCAGAGCGATCGAGACGGCGAGGTTGAACGCCGCGAGCCATCCGCTCATGCGCGTCGCGCTCCACGGCGAGAGGCTCAGCGCCGTGGCGACGACGTACAGCCCGAGCGCGACGAGGGGCGGCACGATCGACACCGGCAGGTTGATCGCGTAGAGCGCGAGCACGACGTGGTAGCTCGAGAACAAAGCGGCGAGCGCGAGCATGAGCCATCGGGGAACGGTGATCATGCGATCGCCTCCTCGGCGGGCCAGTGGATCGTAACGCTCGTGCCTTCACCCGGGGCCGAGCGGATGACGGTCGAACCGCCCGCGCTCTGCACGCGTTCGACGATCGACACGCGAAGCCCGAGGCGCGCCGACGGAACGTCGGCGGGGTCGAAGCCCCTTCCAGTGTCGACGATGCTCACGAGGCATCCCCCGCGTCGTTCGCCGCGGATGAGGAGCGAGCGGGAGACGCGGCCCGGCCCGGCGTGCTGCATGGAGTTCACCATCGCCTGCACGGTCGCCGAGTAGATCGCCTCGACGGCGTCGACCGGCAGCTCGACCCCGTCGACGCTCTCGACGTCGACCTCGAAGTCGGGGGCGAACGTCGCGAGAGCGGCGCTCACTCGGCGGACGAGCACCGGGAGAGGGGCGGTCTCGACCGTCTCGGCCGGCGCCGCGCCCGCTTCGTCGAGCCTGAGAATGGCGTCGCCCGCCATGCGCGACGCGAGCGCCTTCTGCTCGGGAGACTCGGCCGCCGCCGCGGAGAGGAGGGTCGTCAGCACGCTGTCGTGCACGAGCGCGTCGACACGCACCCTCTCGACCTCGCTCGCGTGCTGACGCACGGCGAGGTCGTATCGACGCAACGCGGCCTCCTGCGCGGCGTCCACGGCCGCTGAGGCCTGTCGGAGCATCGTGATGATGATGATGACGACGATGCCGAGGATGAAGGCGTAGAGACCGTCGAACACCGCGAGGATCGTCGAGGCGTTGCCGCCTTCGGGGCTGACCCTCACGATGCTGTAGGCGACAGGAACGAGGACCGCGTACGTAACCGCCCAGCGCAGGGAGAAAGCCACGCACGCCGCGGTCGTTGCGACGGTGCACAGAAAGTAGGGCCAAGGGATCTGACCGTCCAGCGCTTCAGGATTGACGACGATGAGGGGCCAGGTCACGATGACGGCGGCGTAGACCCCGGCGAACACGGCACTGACGATGCGTGCGCCGACGGCGATGACGCTCGTGACGGCGAGCACGAGGATCGTGCCGATGACGACCGCCGCGGTGACGATGGATGCCGCAGGGGCCATCGCGGGGATCTGATCGAGGAAGATCGGGACCGTCTGCGCACCGAAAACGAGACCGAAGAGTCCGAGTGCGCGAGCGGCGATCGTCTCGATCTGCGCGCTCGACACGGAGCTTCGCGGCCGGGGCACCTCGTGGCCGAGGTGCGTCTCAGTTCGCGTCATCTCCGGATTCGGGATCGAGGCCGGGGAGGATGCCGTCTTCGACCGCACGACGGAGGAGATCGACCTTCGTCGGGGCCGGGCGTCCGACCTCGACGTACTTCGTGCGGATGCGGTCGAGGTACTCGCGAGCGGTCGAGTGCGCGATGCCGAGCTGCATGGCGACGGCCTTGAGCGGGAGGCCGGAGGCATACAGGTGCAGCACGTCGCGTTCCCGTCGGCCGAGCTGCGCCTTCGCGAAGTCGCGGTCGGCGTCGATCGCGCTCGCCCACTCGAGGTTGTTGAGCACGTCGCCGCGCGCGACCGTGCCGATCGCCTGGAGCACCGTCGACATGGGAGCCGACTTCGGGATGACGCCGGCGGCTCCCGCGGCGAGCGCCTCGCGAACGCTCGCGACGCGGTCGGCGATCGAGTGCACGAGCACGACGGCCCCCGTGGCGAGCACGAGCTTGACGTTGTCGGTGACGAGCGACCCGTCGCCGAGCGACAGGTCGAGCACGACGACGTCGCACGGGCGACCGGCGAGTTCGCTCACGTAATCGGCGACCGTCGACGTATCGGTGACGACCTCGTAGCCCGCGGCGATGCATGCAGCACGCAGCCCGACGCGCACGGCCTCGTGGTCATCGACGATCGCGACGCGCGCGACGAACCCCGGCGCAGTCGATTGCGTCGGCTCTGAATCAGCGCTCACGTTCGCCTCCTGCGACCACCATAGCTTCGCGCGGTCATCGCGTGTCGACCAGTCTGGCGACGGCCTCGACGTGGTGGGTGTTCGGGAAGAGGTCGAAGGCGCGGATGTCGGCGAGTTCGTAGCCGTGCGCGCGGAGGAATCCGACGTCGCGGGCGAGGGCGACGGGGTCGCACGCGACGTAGACGAGTTGGCGCGGTGCGAGGGCGGCGAGCGCGTCGATGACCTCCCGACCCGCTCCCGACCGCGGCGGGTCGAGGACGACCGTCGCCGACCGCGTCCTGGCCCGCTCGGAGTGGTTGCCTGCGGCCTGGAGCTCTCGGACGTAACGGTCGACGCGAGCGGTGACGGCCCGTGCGCCGATCCACTCGGAGAGGTTCTGAGCGGCGTGATCGGTCGCGAGCGGATCGGATTCGACCGTCGTGATGCGGACCGTGTCGCCGAATCGGTCGCCGACGGCTGCGGCGAGGAGTCCCACCCCGCCGTAGAGGTCGAGGTTCGCGGCACGCGGATCGAAGAGGGCGGGGTCGATCGCGTCCTGGACGGCGCGGTAGAGGGTCTCGGCCGCACCGGAGTGCACCTGCCAGAAGCCGCCGCGTTCGAGCGAGAACGTGCGACCGGCGACCGACTCGGAGACGGTTCCGCGCTCGTAGGGCAGCGGGCGGCCTCGTCGATCGCTCTCGGCGACGAGGACGATGGCCTCCCCCGCGCTCGGCGCGATGACGTCGACGTGCGCGGCCCCGGCGAAGCGGGAGCGGAGCGGGGCGGCCTCGCGGACGCGCTCGGTGGCGAGCGGGAGGTCGTCGATGTCGACGACGTGGTGCGAACGCGCCGCGTACGGCCCCGGTCGGCCGTCGGCGTCGACCTGCAGTCGCACGCGCGTGCGCCAACCCGTTCCGGTCTGGTCGTCGGGCGCGTCGATCGTCGGAACGGCCTCGACGGCGACGTCGCGTTCGACGCCTCCCATGCGGGCGAGCGACTCGCCGAGCACCTGGGACTTGAGCGCGCGCTGACGTTCGAGTGCGATATGCCCGAACTCGGCGCCGCCGGCGCGTTCGGCCGGGTCGCGGTCGATCGACGCGGCATCCCAGACGTGCGCCTGCCGCTCGGGGGCGGCGTCGAGCACCTCGATCGTGTCCGCGCGCCAGAATCGGTCGTGCTTCGTCTCGGTCAGGCGAGCGCGCACTCGTTCACCCGGGAGTGTGTCGGTGACGAAGACCACCCGCCCGTCGTAGCGCGCGACGAAGATGCCGCCGTGGGCGACGGAGCCCACTTCGAGTTCGAGGACCTGCCCGGGTTCTGCCATCCTCCTAGCGTTGCACAGCGGCAGGATGGACGTATGCGCCTCTACCTCGCTTCGACGTCCCCCGCCCGGCTCACCCTCCTGCGCGCGGCGGGGATCGAACCCCGCACGATCGCGCCGGGAGTCGACGAGAGTGCGCTCGTGGCGGCGACCGAGGCGACCGAGGGACCGCTCGCTCCCGAGGCTCTCGTCCAGCTGCTCGCGCAGGCCAAGGCGGATGCCGTCGTGGGCGCCACCGTCGACGGCGATCCGATCGACGGATTCATCCTCGGCGGCGACTCGGCGTTCGTCGTCGACGGCGTCATCCACGGCAAGCCGCACGAGCCCCACATCGCGCGTGAGCGCTGGCTCGCCCAGCGCGGACGCAGCGGCGACCTCTGGTCGGGGCACTGGCTCATCGATCACCGCGGCGGCCGGGCGCGCGGCGCGATCGGACGCGCGGCGGTCGCGCGCGTCGAGTTCGCCGACGTCGACGACGCGGAGATCGACGCCTACGTGGCGACGGGCGAACCGCTCGCCGTCGCGGGCGCCTTCACCGTCGACAGCCTCGGCGGCCCGTTCATCAGGAACGTCGTCGGCGACCCGTCGACCGTCGTCGGGCTGTCCCTCTCGACGCTGCGTGAGCTCGTGCGCGAGTTCGACGTGACGTGGACCGACCTCTGGAACCGCTGAAAGTTGTGTCAGTCCGCCAATGATGTGCGGGTTTTTTAGGCGAGGCGCTCTCAGTAGCGCCGGGGGCGACCCATAAGCTTGGTGACTATGCCGCGTATCAGCAAGGTCCTCATCGCCAACCGTGGAGAGATCGCCGTACGCGTGATCCGCGCCGCCCGCGACAGCGGTATCGGCTCCGTCGCCGTCTACGCCGACCAGGACCGCGATGCCCGTCACGTGAAGCTCGCCGACGAGGCGTACGCGCTCGAGGGCACCACGAGCGCCGAGACCTACCTCGTCATCGACAAGATCCTCTCGATCGCACGCCGCTCGGGCGCCGATGCGATCCACCCCGGCTACGGCTTCCTCGCTGAGAACCCCGACTTCGCCCGCGCCGTGATCGGTGCGGGGCTCATCTGGATCGGCCCGTCGCCCGAGGCGATCGAGCGACTCGGAGACAAGGTCTCGGCCCGTCACGTCGCCGAGAAGGTCGGGGCGCCGCTCGCCCCGGGAACACTCAATCCGGTGTCCGGCGCCGACGAGGTGCTCGACTTCGTCGACGTGCACGGCCTGCCCGTCGCCATCAAGGCGGCCTTCGGCGGTGGCGGCCGCGGCCTCAAGGTCGCGCGCACGCGCGACGAGGTCCCCGAGCTCTTCGAGTCCGCCACGCGTGAGGCCGTCGCGGCCTTCGGCCGCGGCGAGTGCTTCGTCGAGAAGTACCTCGACCGCCCGCGTCACGTCGAGACCCAGTGCCTCGCCGATGCCCACGGCAACGTCGTCGTCGTGTCGACGCGCGACTGCTCGTTGCAGCGCCGGCACCAGAAGCTCGTCGAGGAGGCTCCTGCGCCGTTCCTCACGGACGACCAGAACCGCGCCCTGTACGACGCCTCGAAGGCCATCCTCCGCGAGGTCGGCTACGTCGGAGCGGGAACGTGCGAGTTCCTCATCGGGCAGGACGGGACGGTGTCGTTCCTCGAGGTCAACACGCGTCTCCAGGTCGAGCACCCCGTCTCGGAAGAGGTCACGGGCATCGACCTCGTCCGCGAGCAGTTCCGTCTCGCCGAGGGCGGCACGCTCGACTACGACGACCCGATCGCGACCGGCCACTCCATCGAGTTCCGCATCAACGGCGAAGACCCCGGCCGCGGCTTCCTCCCCGCCCCCGGTCCCGTGCACGCCATCCGTTTCCCGGGCGGCCCCGGCGTGCGCATCGACTCCGGCGTGACGACCGGCGACGAGATCTCGGGCGCGTTCGACTCGCTCCTCGCGAAGCTCGTCGTGACGGGCGCGACGCGCGAAGACGCCATCGAGCGCTCGCGGCGCGCCCTCGACGAGTTCGAGGTCAACGGCCTCCCGACCGTCCTGCCCTTCCACCGCGATGTGGTGCGGAACGAAGCGTTCGCCCCGACCGACGGCGGCCCGTTCTCGATCTACACACGCTGGATCGAGACGGAGTACGACAACCGCCTCGAGCCGTGGTCGGGCGAGCTGTCCGACGTCCAGGGGCCCGCGGCACGGCAGAGCGTCGTGGTCGAGGTCGACGGGCGACGCATCGAGGTGACGATCCCGAAGAAGCTCGTCCCCGGCGTCACCGCCGAGAGCACGGCGGGCTCCGCGCCGCGCCGGCGTTCGGCCGGGCACGCCGTCGACACGGCGACGGGAGATGCCGTCACGGCGCCCATGCAGGCGACGATCGTGAAGGTCGCGGTCTCCGAGGGCGACACCGTCGTCAAGGGCGACCTCATCCTCGTGCTCGAGGCGATGAAGATGGAGCAGCCGCTCACGGCGCACAAGGACGGCGTCGTGTCGACGGTGAACGCCGTCGTCGGCGCGACGGTCTCGAGCGGTCACCTGCTGCTCACGATCACCGACTCCGAGTGACCATTTCCGTCTGGCCACCTTCAGATATCACGTAGTGGATGCTGTACTCATGAAGGAAGGCGTCTGGGAGCAGTATGCGACCGAACTCGGCTCACGGCTCCGTCAAGCACGGGCCGTACGCGGCCTGAGCCAGGAGCGCATCGCGCACGAAGCGGGTCTCGCGGCATTCACCTACCAGAAGCTCGAGAAGGGCGAATCCCGCCCGGGAGCACCGGCCAACCCGACGCTCCGCACACTCGTGTCGCTCGCCGCCGTGCTGGACGTCTCGCTCGCCGACCTCCTCCCCGACATCCCCGACGCGCTGACCGAGTAGTTCACGCTCACGCCACTCGCACCGACGGGGTGCAAACGCTTGTACCATCTATAAATGGTCATCTGCACTGGAGGCGCGCTCGTCGAGCTGTCGAGTGCGTCGCACGCCGTCGGCACGTGCGCGTGTCGGTGGCTCCTGATGTACTCGACTCGTCGTGCCGACCGATCCGAGGAGGACAGATCGTGAGCGCGCAGAACCCGCAGTCGGCCGATGTGACGTGCCCGCCGTGGTGCACCCGTGAGCACGGGCCGCGCTGGCACGACGAAGACATCGTCCACTACTCAGCTCCAGTGGAGCTCGGTCGGCCCGGCGGTGGCACGATGCCCGTCTCGGGCACGTCGGTCGTCGCCGGCGCGCCCACCCCCGGCGCCCAGGCGGTCCTTCGGCGTCGTGAGTCCGAGCGCACGACGTACGTCGAGCTCATCATCGACGACGAGCGTTCCGTCGTGCTCGATGTCGACGCGTTCGCGCACGCCGCCCGCGCGGCGCACGAGTGGATCACGACCGTCACGCGAGACGTCGACCGCTGACACGCGCTCGGCGCGCTCTCCCCCACCTGCCCCGTGGTCGCTGCTCGCGAACACGACGGTCCGCTGCGCACGATAGCTGACGAAGAACAACGACCCGTCGGCCACGATCTTCGCGATGACGAGCGGCACGCCGACGTCGGTGAGCGCCGTCAGGAATCCGAAGTTGGCCGCGAGGAGCAGCACGGCGAGACAGACGTACTGGATGGCCTGCGCGCGCAGACTGCCCCGGCGCGCGCCGAACACGAGGCCGCGGTTGACGGCGAAGTTGACGCTCGCGCTCACGAGGCGCGCCGCGACGACGGCGGACAGGAGCGGCCAGCCGAGCGCGGTGAGCGCGACGAGCGCCGCGGCATCGATCGCGAACGCCGCGACGGCGGAGACCACGAAGCGCGCGAGCGGGGCCGCCACCCGCAGCGAATCGCGGACGGGCCGGAAGTGCGAGGAGGCGTTCTGATCGAGATAGATGGTCGCGATGGGCACGTCCACCAGACGGATGCCCCGTCGACGGGCATCGAGCAGCACCCGGAACTCCCACTCGAAGCGCTCGCCGCGCACCTCGAGCACGGCGGTGATCGCTTCGACGGAATAGCCCCGGAGACCGGTCTGCGTGTCGGAGAGCGGCGTTCCGGCGACCGCGCCGAACACGACGGCGCTGGCCCGATTGCCCCAGCGGCTGCGACGAGGCACGTCGGGCCCGAAGCTCCGCGTGCCGAGCACGAGCGCGCCGGGCTCGCGCCGGAGACGATCGGCGATGCGCAGGATGTCGGCGACGGAGTGCTGCCCGTCGGCGTCGGCCGTGACCGCGAGCGCGTTCGGATCGAGCGACCGGGCGTGGGCGAGGGCCGTCTTGACCGCACGCCCCTTCCCGCGATTCTGGGCGGAGCGCAGCACTGTTGCCCCGAGTCGTCCGACCTCGGTGAACACGGCGTCGTAGGCGGAGCCCGAGCCGTCGTCGATGACGAGGACGCGGAGCGGTGATGATTCGCTCGCGGCATCCGTCAGCCCTCGGACGAGCGCGAGGAGACGGTCGTCGGGCTCGAGTGCCGGGATGACGATGAACATCGCGCTCACCACGCGAGGTAGAGGATGTCCGACGTGCCGCGCTCGGTTCCTCGGCCGAGCGGATCGTTGACGAGGGCGCCGTCGAAGTACATCGTCGACGAACCGCCGCCGTCGAGGTTGTAGGCGGTCGTCGCGCCGAGCCCGGCCATGATCTCGCCGAGCTCGGGCAGGGTCGCGCCGCGCGAGTATCCGGGGCTCCGGCCGTCGACGACGACGAACACGAGGTGGTTCTCGTCGATGACACCCACCGCCGTCCGCGGCTGCTCGCCCTGGATCGAGTGGTTTCCGGGGTTCGTGTCGACCTCGACATCCTCGATCCCGTCGACGACGGCGCCGTCCTCGACGATCGCCGGCCCGAACGACAGCGTGTTCCAGACGCCGTCCGCGAGGAGCTCGTCGGCCGAGGTCGTCGTCTCGTCGTACACCTCGACGCGGCCATCCGTGTAGAAGGCGAGTCCTTCGCGCGCGCCCTCGTCGCGGTAGACCACTCCGTTCCTGATGACGATGCCGGTATCGCGGAAGCCGTAGTAGTCGCCGTTGATGGCGAACACGGCGCCGACCGACTCGGCGATCGCCGACGGCGTCTCGATGATGTTCTCCCCGAACGAGTCCTTCGCGAAGGCGGAACGCAGTCGCGTGGCATCCGAGAGCGTCACCTCGGCGACGTAGTAGGTGAGCGTGTCGTCGGCCGTTCCCGTCGTCACCGTCGTGACGTCGACGCTCGTCGCGCCGTCGGTGTAGCTCGAGCCCGAGACGACGCCCTCCGTCGCCGAGTCCGGCTCGGCTTCCGCCCCCTCGCCCGTCGCGGCGAGACTCGCCTCGTACGCCGAGACGTCGGCGATCTCGACGTGCTCGATCAGGAACCGGTCAGCGGCCCACCACGCTCCCCCGCCGAGGAGCAGTGCGAGCGCGGCGCTCCCCGCGATGATGCCGGTGCGGACGGGGTGCTTTCTCCGTGTCGTCTTCTCGTTCATGACGACAGAGAATCGCGTCGCGCCGTGCGCGGTTCAGCAACCGACGATCACGCGCCTCTCAGCGCGCTGAGGGATGACTGTGAGGCCGGTTAGCGAACGATGTGCAGCGCACGTGCCGCGTCGGTGAGCGAACCCGAGAGCGACGGGTACACCGGGAAGGCCTCGGCGACCTGGTCGACGGTGAGTCGGTGCTCGACCGCAAGGGCGAGGGGAAGCACGAGCTCGCTCGCCTTTGGGGCGACGATGACGCCGCCGATGACGGTGCCCGATCCCGTGCGCGCGAAGAGCTTCACGAAACCGTCGCGCAGGCCCATCATCTTCGCGCGCGGGTTCGACGCGAGGGGCAGCTTGTAGATCTCGCCCTGCGCGATGCCGTCCTCGATCTGCTTCTGCGTCCACCCGACGGTCGCGATCTCGGGCTGCGTGAAGATGTTCGACGTGATGTTGCGCTCCGACGGCGGGTTCACGATGTCGCCCATCGCGTGGAATACCGCCGTGCGCCCCTGCATCGACGCGACCGACGCGAGAGGGATGTACGTCGTGCAATCACCTGCGGCGTAGATGTTCGGCATCGAGGTGCGTGCGACGCGGTTGACGCGGATGTGGCCGCTCTCGGAGAGCTGCACTCCGGCCTCTTCGAGGCCGATGCCGGCGGTGTTCGGCACCGAGCCGACGGCCATGAGGCAGTGGCTGCCCTCGACGGTGCGGCCGTCGGAGAGCGTCGCGATGACGCCCGTCTCGGTGCGGACGACCGACTCGGCGCGCGACTTCGCCATGACCTTCATGCCGTTGCGCTTGAAGACCTTCTCGATGACCGCGGCGGCGTCGGCGTCTTCGCCGGGCAGCACCTGATCGCGGCTCGAGATGAGCGTGACCTTCGATCCGAGGGCGCGGTAGGCCGAGGCGAATTCGGCGCCCGTCACACCGGAACCGACGACGATGAGGTGTTCGGGGATCGACTGCAGGTCGTAGAGCTGGGTCCAGGTGAGGATGCGCTCGCCGTCCGGAACGGCGCTCGAGAGGATGCGCGGCGACGCCCCCACGGCGACGACGATCGTGTCGGCCTCGATGCGGTCGAAGTCGGTGCCCGCCTCGCCGAAGGCGGTCGAGACGATGATGGCGTTGGTGCCGTCGAGACGACCGTCGGCCTGCACGAGACGCACGCCCGCGTCGATGAGGTTCGCGCGCATGTCCTCCGACTGCTGGCGCGCGAGCGCGAGGAGCCGCTTGTTGACGGCGGCGAGGTTGATGGCGACCTCGGGGCGCACGGCGTTGCCGGCTTCGCCGCGGGCGTAGAAGATGACGCCGAGGTCGGCCGCCTCCTTCACCGAGTTCGACGCCTCGGCGGTCGCGATGAGCGACTTCGACGGCACGACGTCGGTCAGCACCGCCGCGCCGCCGACTCCGACACGCTCGACGAGCGTGACCTCGGCTCCGAGCTGTGCTGCGGCGAGGGCGGCCTCGTATCCACCGGGCCCGCCTCCGAGGACAGCGATACGTTGCGTGCGCTCGAACTCATAGGCCATGAGTCCATTCTGTCGCAGCGTGAGCGGGCCCGACGACACTCGGGGTGCGCAGATGAGCAGAGAAGCCAGCATTCGGATGACGCTGGCTAAAGTGGTCGCATGTCTGACACGAACCCGCTCGACGACCGTTCCACCGATCCGTTCGAGATCGCCCGCATCGCCGCGGCCGAGATCGCGGAGGCGACCGGCGTCGACCACCACGACATCGCTCTCACCCTCGGCAGCGGGTGGGCCAAGGCCGCGGACCTCATCGGCGAGACGACGCACACCATCCCGGCATCCGACATCACGGGCTTCTCGAAGCCCGCCGTCGTCGGTCACGTCGGAACCCTCCGCAGCGTCCTCCTGCCGAGCGGCAAGCGCGCCCTCGTCATCGGAGCGCGCACGCACTACTACGAGGACCACGGCGTGCGCCGGGTCGTGCACTCCGTGCGCACGGCGGCGGCGACGGGCGCAAAGACCATGATCCTCACGAACGGCGCGGGCGGTATCAAGGATTACTGGACGCCGGGAACGCCCGTGCTCATCAGCGACCACATCAACCTCACCGCCGACTCTCCCCTCGAGGGCGCGACGTTCGTCGATCTGACCGACCTCTACTCGGCCCGCCTCCGCGCCCTCGCCTCGTCGATCGATCCGTCGCTCGACGAGGGCGTCTACGTGCAGTTCCGCGGCCCGCACTACGAGACCCCCGCCGAGGTGCAGATGGCGAAGACGATCGGCGGCCACATCGTGGGCATGTCGACGGCTCTCGAGGCCATCGCCGCACGCCAGGCTGGCATGGAGGTGCTCGGCATGTCGCTCATCACAAACCTCGCCGCCGGCATCCAGAAGACGCCGCTCAGCCACGCCGAGGTCATCGAGGCCGGTCAGCAGGCCGAACCCGTCATCAGCGCCCTCCTCGCACGGATCGTGGCCGAGCTGTGAGCGGCGACCTCCTCGAGCGCGCCGAGGCGTGGCTCGCGCAGGACCCCGACGCCGAGACGCAGGCCGAGCTCCGCACCCTCATCGACGAGGCGCGCGCGGGCGGGCAGAACGCCGTCGACGAGCTCCACGCCCGCTTCGATTCGCGTCTCGCCTTCGGCACGGCGGGACTCCGCGGTGAGATCGCCGCCGGCCCCAATCGCATGAACCGCGTGCTCGTCGGTCAGGCGGCCGCGGGTCTCGCCGCCTTCCTGCTCGGTCGCGAGAGCTCCCCGTCGGTCGTCATCGGCTACGACGGGCGGAAGAACTCGCGCGTCTTCGCCGAGGACTCGGCCGCCATCCTCGCGGGAGCGGGCGTTCGCGCCGTCCTCCTGCCGAGGCTCCTGCCGACGCCGGTGCTCGCTTTCGCCGTGCGGCACCTCGATGCGAGTGCGGGCGTCATGGTCACGGCGTCGCACAACCCGCCGAACGACAACGGCTACAAGGTTTACCTCGGCGGCGACGACGCCGGGGCGCAGATCGTTCCGCCGGTCGACTCGGAGATCGCCGCGCACATCCTCGCCGTCGCCGATGCGCACGCCTTCGACGAGCTGCCGAAGGCCGCGTTCGAGACCGCCGACGAGAGCGTCGTCTCGGCGTACATCGACGCGACCGCGGCCCTCGCTCCCGCGCCCTCCGCGCAGCCCCGCGTCGTCTACACGGCCATGCACGGAGTCGGCTGGCAGACCTTCGCGGCCGTCCTCGAGGCCGCCGGATTCGACACCCCGACCGTCGTCGCGGAGCAGATCGAACCGGATGCCGCGTTCCCCACGGTCTCGTTCCCGAACCCGGAGGAGCCGGGTGCGATGGACCTCTCCCTCGAGCGTGCCGCCGCCGTGGGCGCCGACCTCATCATCGCGAACGACCCCGACGCCGACCGGCTCGCCATCGCCATCCCCGACGGGGACGGCTTCCGCCAGCTCACGGGCAACGAGGTCGGCGGCCTGCTCGGTTGGCGCGCCGCTGAGGTTGCCGCACAGGCCGCGAGCGGCGACGAAGCGGCCGAGGGCACCCTCGCGTGCTCGATCGTGTCGTCTCCCGCCCTCGGAGCCATCGCGCGCGACTACGGGCTCGGCTACGAGGAGACCCTCACGGGATTCAAGTGGATCTCGCGCGCGGGCGGCCTCATCTTCGGATTCGAGGAAGCGCTCGGCTACCTCGTGAACCCCGCCACGGTGCGCGACAAGGACGGCATCTCGGCCGCACTCGCGTTCCTCTCGCTCGCCGCCGAGCTCGCGGCGTCCGGTCGGACGATCGCCGACCACCTCGATGCGTTCAGCGAACGATTCGGGCACTTCGCCTCGGGCCAGGTCTCGCTGCGGTTCAGCGACCCGTCGGAGCGGGCCGCCCTCATGACACGCCTCCGCGACGAGCCGCCCGCCGTCGTGGGCACGATCCGCGTCGAGCGCATCGACGATCTCTCCGAGGGCTTCGAGGGGCTCCCCCCGAGCGACACCCTGCGGCTCCACCTCGAGGGCGGTGCGCGAGTCATGGTGCGCCCGAGCGGCACCGAGCCGAAGCTCAAGATCTACATCGACGCCCACGCCGACACGGGAACCCTCTCCGAGCGGCGCGCGGCCGCCGAGGCCACCGTCGCCGAACTCGATCGGGGGATGCGGGCGCTCACCGCGTGACCGAGCCGGGCGTCGGTCACATCCGGCGCCCGCTCAGCTCTCGTGAACGCCGCGCGCTCAGCTCTTTGTGATGCGCGCTCGCTCAGCCGAGCGAGGTCTGGAGCTTGCCCGCGATCTCGTCGACGTCGAAGTAGTTCTGCACGACGACGATCTCGGCGAAGTTCCGGCCGATCGCCGCGCGCACCTGATCGGCGAGCTCGGTCGAGGTGAGGATCACCTGGGCATCGGCTGCCGCGGTGCTCACGCTCGCGAGATCGCTCGCCGAGACATCCGCCTCGAGGCCGAGCCGCTCGAGCGCGCGCTGGGCGTTCACCTGCAGGATCGCCGATGTTCCGATGCCGGCGCCGCAGACGGCGACGATCCTCATGCGTCGGCCTCGTAGCCGAGAAGGGCGCGAACCGCTGCCGGTGTCTGCGCCTCCGCGATGCGGCCGATGATGGCTTCGTCGTTGAACACGTTCGCGAGCTCCGCGACCGACGCGACGTGCTCCTCGGCGCTCGTCACGGCGAGTCCCAGCACGACCGAGACGGGGTCGTTGTGCGGGTGGCCGAAGGGAACCGGGTTCGCGAGCGTCACGACGCTGAGGCCTTCGGCGAGGACGTCGGGGCCGGGCCGGGCGTGCGCGAGCGCGAGGCCCGGAGCGATGACGACGTAGGCGCCGAACTCTTCGATCACGCCGATCATGCGCTCGGAGTACTCGGGCTTCGTCGCGCCCGACACCGTGAGCGCGTTGCCCGCGGCACGGACGGCTTCACGCCAGTCGGCGGCATCGGCCTGGAGGGCGATCGCCGGGGTGGCGAGCGGCGGCAACGGCATCCGTGGCCTTTCGTCGGTGAGGGAGAGTGGCGAGTATAACCGTCGGAGGTGACCGATCAGGCGTCGGCGAATCCGGCGCTGATGCGCTCGACGAGCTCCTCACGCTCTTCGAGCGGGAGGAAGGACGCCGCGGCGGCATTGAGCTGGAAGTCTTCGAGCTGCTCGAGCCCGTAGCCGAACGCATCGGCGAGGATCGAGAGCTCACGACTGAGCGTCGTCGCGCTCATGAGGCGGTTGTCGGTGTTGACCGTCACTCGGAAGCCGAGCTGGTAGAGCAGGTCGAACGGGTGGTCGATGAGCTCGTCGCCCCACGCGGCGATCGCGCCGGTCTGCAGGTTCGACGAGGGCGACAGCTCGAGGGGGATCTCGCGGTCGCGGACCCACTGAGCGGTCGGGCCGAGCGTGACGTAGACGTTCTCGTCGTCCTGACGCTCGATCGTGATGTCTTCGGCGATGCGCACACCGTGTCCGAGGCGCAGCGCGCGACCGTCGAACAGGGCGCTGCGGATCGACTCGATGCCGTCGGCCTCGCCGGCGTGCACGGTCACGGGGAAGAGCTGCGTCGCGAGGTAGTCGAACGCCGTGCGGTGGCGGCTCGCGGGGAAACCGGCCTCGGCGCCGGCGATGTCGAAGCCGATGACGCCTCGGTCACGGTGCCGAACGGCGAGTTCGGCGATCTCGAGGCCGCGGTCGGCGTGACGCATGGCGGTCACGAGCTGTCCGATCGAGAGGTGGTGGCCGTTGTGCCGTGCCGCGTCGATGCCCTCGTCGATGCCCTGCTGAACGGCTTCGACGGTCTCGTCGAGGCTCAGACCGCGCGTGAGGTGCTGCTCGGGCGCCCAGCGCACTTCGCCGTGCACCACTCCGTCGGCGGCGAGGTCCTCGACGAACTCGCGGGCTACCCGCGTGAGGCCCTCGCGGGTCTGCATGACCGCGATGGTCGCGTCGAACGTCTTCAGGTAGTCGACGAGGCTTCCGGAGTTGGCGTGGTCGGAGAACCACTGTGCGAGCTCGGCCGATTCCTCGGCCGGGACGTCGATGCCCGCCTCGTCGGCGAGCTCGATGATCGTCTGCGGACGGAGACCGCCGTCGAGGTGATCGTGCAACGACACCTTCGGCAGTTCGGTGATGCTCGTTCGGCCGCCCTCGAGGAGGTATTCGTTCGCAGTGGTGTTCACCGTTCTACTGTACTGACCGGTGCGCCGCGAAGTCTCGGCAATCTCGCAGTCGCGTGCGTCAGAGCGGCGGCAGTGCGGCCCGTGCCTCGGTCAGCGACATCCCCGTCGCCTGGAGCAGGTCGGCGAGGTAGGGCCGGGTCGCGTGCAGCGCGTTGTGCTCGCTGTCTCCGGCACCCGGCATCATGACGCGCGGCGAATCGTGCTTCGCGATCTCGAGCAGGGCGTGTCGTGCGAGGGGCGCCGCCGTCACGTCGCCGAGCGAGTCGCGCAGCACACCGAGGGCGTGCGCGATGCGCACGTAGAGGTCGGCGATCTGCGGCCGCGGAACGCCATCTCCCAGGAGGTAGTCGCAGCGCCTCGCGATCATCCGGAGGTTGCGGGTGGCGAGATCCATCGGCGGGAGCATCTGCTGCTGCCTGCCGAGCAGGAAGCGCGACCGCCGCACGAACGGCGAGACGCGCGCGATGGCGACTCCGGAATCGACCGCGGTCGTCCACTCGTCGAGAGCCGACGAGGCGGCTCGAGCGCGAACCAGGGAGCCCGCCGCGACCTCGGCGTCGCCCGTCCGCAACGCCCGCACGAGGTCGTCGAGCACGAGGATGTGCGCGTCGACGAGGCGACGCCCGGCGCGGAGCGCGGTCCGCCAGGGGTCCCGCGGGAGGAGCGCCGTCGCGAGGAGCGCGAAGACGCCGCCGACGACCGCGTCGATCGTGCGGACGAAGTACCCGCCGTCGGGCGGCGGGACGAGCATGACGAGAGTGCACTGGATGGCCGCCGAGATCGTGAACTGCACGGTCGGCGACAGGAATCGCGCGATCGCGAGCGTCAGCCCGAGAGCGAGGGCGTAGGGCAGCACTCCCCCGCCCACGCCGATGAGCAGCAGCTCGGCGAGGACGATGCCGAGCGTCATCCCCAGCACCGCCTCGAGCACTCGGAAGGGGCGCGCATCGCCGGCGAGACCGAGAGCCGAGATCGGCATGATCGCGGCGATGAGCGGAGCCTGGTGGCCGAGCACGAAGAACGCGAACGCGTACGAGGCCGCGGCGGTCACCGTGATCTGGATGACGGCGGGGAGCGAATCGCGCACGCGCGCCCACCCCGCGCGGGCGTCGAGCGCGAACACCGCTAGCGGCGGATGCCGAGGCGCGGCAGCCGCGGCACGTCGACCTGCGCGCCCGCGCCGGAGGGGACGATCTCGACCTGCGCCGCGGCGACCTCGGTCTCGTGGGAGTCGATGGTGAAGGGGATGTCGGAGGGAACCGCGCGCTTCACGACGGCGAGCGCGATCGGCCCGAGTTCGTGGTGCAGGGCGCTCGACGTGACGACGCCGACCGCGCGCCGTTCGGCCTCGCTCTCGGGCCGAACCTTGTCGGCCGAGACGATGTCTCCGTGCACGGGCAGGACGGTGTCCGAGCCGTCGAGGTGGAGCAGCACGAGACGCCGAGGGGGTCGCCCGAGGTTGTGCACCTTCGCGACCGTCTCCTGGCCGCGGTAGCACCCCTTCGAGAGGTGCACGGCGCTCCTCAACCAGTCGAGCTCGTGCGGGATGGTGCGTTCGTCGACCTCGGTGGCGAAGCGCGGACGCCAAGCGGCGATGCGGAGCGCCTCGAGCGCGAGCGAGCCCGCGAGGGTCACGTCTCCCGCCCGCGCCGCACGCGCGATCACGGACAGGTCGGCACGCGGCACGAGCGTCTCGGAGTAGCCCCACTCGGCCGACGGGTGGCCGGACTCGGCCGCGTACTGGAATCCGCCGGGAGCGACGTGGGCCCACGGATCGTTCCAGATCGCCGTCACCGCGACGCCGTCGGGCAGCGGTGCGCCGAGAGAGCCGATGACGGCGGTCTCGGCCGAGACGTCGGCGACGGCGACGCGCAGCATGAAGCGCATGCGGTCGAGCCACGCGCGCAGCGGCTCGGCGGAGGAGGCCTCGAGCACGAGCCACGCGGTCTCGCCGTCGTCGACGAGGTGCACGGCGTGTTCGACACGACCCGACGCATCGAGGAAGAGCGCCTCGGCCGAGTCGCCGGGCTGCAGTCGCGCGAGACTCTGACTCGCCATCGAGTCGAGCCACGTCAGGCGATCGGGTCCGGTGACGGAGAGCACTCCGCGGTTCGAGAGGTCGACGAGGGCGAGACCCTCCTCGAGCCGACGCTGCTCGACGAGAGGATTGCCGTAGTGGGAGGCGACTCCGGCGTCGATCCCGTCGGCGGCCACCGCCCCGGGTACGGCGAGCAACGGGGAGTCGGTCATCATTCCACCTTCGCGAGTCGCGCCGACGCGTGCGTGCGCAGTTCCTGGCCGAGCGCGGCGATGTCCCATGCCCACAGCAGGTGGTTGTCGACGAGGCCGTAGAGCCGGGTCGCACCCGAGTACTCCTTCGCCCCCGCCGAGCGCACGACGGCGTCGGTCGCGAGATCGATGCGCGGCCCCTTCACCTGTCCGAGGTAGAGCTCGGCAATGCCGCCGGGGTGGACGAGGTTGACCTGGATGTCGAAGCCGCCGTCGACGTTGCGGAGCGTCTCGACCGCTTCGGCGCGGTGGAAGGGCACGCCGCCGACGCGAGGGAGCATGCCGGGGCCCGGGTCGGCGTCGAGGAGCGGGCGCGCGAGCTGCCAGTAGCCGGTCTCGGTCACGAGCGGCGTCGGCTGGCCGATCGGCTCGCCCGCGTCATCCGTCGGCGGGATGAGCCACGAGTACGAGGTGTAATTGAGGTGAGGCAGGCCGTCGTGGCTGAAGCTCACGCGCTGGCCGAACTCGTGGGTGATCGATTCGTCGCCGACCGCGTAGTCGATGACGCCGGACCCCTCCCACACGCCGACGAGCCACGAGAGCGGAACGAGTTCGGCGGGAAGACCGGTCGGGATCTCGATCATGGCGACTAGCGCTGGCCCTTGAAGAGCTTGTAGACGACGACGCCCGCGATGAACATGATCGCGGCGCTCGCCAAGACGAGCAGGCCGATGAAGAAGAGTTCGAGTGCAAGGAGCTCCGACATGCTCCGAGTCTAACCGTTCGCCGCGAGCGCCGACGGTAAGAGGATGACGGCCGTGACGCCGACCGCGATGGTCGCGCCGACGATGCTGAGGATGGCGCGTCGCAGGTAGCCCGCGGGGGTCCGAGTCGCGAGCTGCGCCATGAACGTGAGGATGACCGACCCGCCGAGGACGAGTGCGAGCGAATCGAGCGCCTCCTGCGGAGGGAGCGCGAGAGCGACGGCGAGGGACGCGGCCACGGCGATGACCCACACCAGGGCGATACTCGGCCACAGGAGGGGAAGTCGCTCGTCGAGGGAACTCACTCCCCCATCATGCCTTGGTGAACGGCACGATCACAGCGCGCTACGATGGCTGAACCGAATTATGGAGGATGCGCGTGGCGCAGTTGTTGATCCTGTCGGCGGCAGCGGGCACCGATGTACTCCCCGCCCTTTCCCTGCTCCCGCATCGAGTGCGAATCATTCCCGCCTCGCCTGATCAGCTCGTCCGCGCGCCGGAAGCAGACCTCATCTTCCTCGACGCCCGAGCCAATCTCGCCGGCGCGAAGGCACTGGCACAGATTCTCCGCACGACGGGACTCTCGGTTCCGCTCGTCCTCATCGTGACCGAGGGTGGCCTCACGGCGGTCAGCCCCGAGTGGGGCGTCGACGACGTCGTGCTCGAGGGGGCGGGCCCCGCCGAGGTCGACGCACGCATCCGCCTCGCGATCGGCCGCGCCAACGCCGCGCCGACCTCCGAGCGCATCCAGACCTCGGGCGTCATCATCGACGAGGCGAGCTATTCGGCGAAGGTGCACGGCAAGCCGCTCGACCTCACCTATAAGGAGTTCGAACTCCTGCGCTTCCTCGCGGCCCACCCGTCGCGGGTCTTCACGCGTGAACAGCTGCTCTCCGAGGTGTGGGGCTACGACTACTTCGGCGGCACCCGCACGGTCGACGTGCACGTCCGACGTCTGCGCGCCAAGCTCGGCGATCTCGACAGCCTCATCGGCACGGTCCGCAACGTCGGTTACCGCTTCAACGTGCACGAGGAAGACGAGCAGGACACCCCCGTCACCGGACGTTAACCCGTCGACCGCACTCCGTACACCCCGAGTGGCATGATGAGGGGATGAACGCCGAGACGAGCCTGGCCGACGGCCGCACCGCGAGTGATTTCGACGACGATTTCGATCCCCTCGACGAAGCCGGCGCTCCCGAGTTGCCGCCGCAGCGGTACCTCGATCGAGAGCTGAGCTGGCTGGCGTTCAACCAGCGTGTGCTCGAGCTCGCCGAGGACCCGACTCTCCCGGTGCTCGAGCGTGCGAACTTCCTCGCGATCTTCGCCTCGAACCTCGACGAGTTCTTCATGGTGCGCGTCGCCGGCCTCAAGCGCCGCATCGACACAGGCCTCGCGGTTCCGACCAACATCGGCCGCGCACCTCTCGACGTGCTCGCCGACATCTCGCGCATCGCCCACGAACTCCAGGAACGCCACGCCGCGGCCTACCAGCAGCTCGTCCGCCCGACGCTCGCCGAGGCCGGCATCCGTGTCGTGACGTGGGGCGAGCTCTCGGACGAAGAGCAGGCGAACCTGCGCGAGTACTTCTCGGGGCAGATCTTCCCCGTGCTCATGCCCCTCGCCGTCGACCCGGCCCACCCGTTCCCCTACATCTCCGGGCTCTCGCTCAACCTGTCGGTGCGGGTGCGCAACTCGCGCACCGGGAAGCAGGAATTCGCGCGCGTCAAGGTGCCGCAGATGCTTCCGCGCTTCGTTGCCGTCGCGTCGGACGACCCCAAGGAGGGCACGCGCTACATCACCCTCGAGGACCTCATCGCGACGCACCTCGGCGACCTCTTCCCCGGCATGGAGGTCATCGAGCACCACGTGTTCCGCGTGACCCGCAACGAAGACGTCGAGGTCGAGGAGGACGAGACCGAGAACCTCATCAAGGCCCTCGAGAAGGAGCTGCTGCGACGCCGGTTCGGCCCGCCCATCCGCCTCGAGATCACCGACGACATGGACGACGTGACCCTCGGTCTGCTCGTCCGCGAGCTCGACGTCACCGAGCAGGAGGTCTACCGACTCCCCGCACCGCTCGACCTCGGCGGTCTCTTCGACCTCGCCAAGATCGATCGCCCCGAGCTCCGCTACCCGACGCACGTGCCGACGACGGCCGCTCAGCTGCAGCCGAGCGAGTCGAACCTCCGCGCCGACTTCTTCCAGGCGATCGACCGCAAGGACGTGCTGCTGCACCACCCGTACGAGTCGTTCGCGACGAGCGTGCAGGCGTTCCTCGAACAGGCCGCGGCCGACCCGCACGTGCTCGCGATCAAGCAGACGCTCTACCGGACATCGGGCGACAGCCCCATCGTCGAGGCGCTCATCGACGCGGCCGAATCGGGCAAGCAGGTGCTCGCGCTCGTCGAGATCAAGGCGCGCTTCGACGAGCAGGCGAACATCTCGTGGGCTCGGAAGCTCGAGAAGGCCGGCGTGCACGTCGTCTACGGCCTCGTCGGCCTCAAGACCCACTGCAAGCTCGCTCTCGTCATCCGGCAGGAGAAGGGCGGGCTCCGCCACTACAGCCACATCGGCACGGGCAACTACAACCCGAAGACGAGCCGCATCTACGAAGACCTCGGGCTCCTCACCGCCGACGACCAGGTCGGCAAGGACCTGACGCGACTCTTCAACGAGCTCTCGGGCTACGCCATCGAGAAGAAGTTCAAGCGCCTCCTCGTGGCACCGCTGCACCTCCGCAAGGGCCTCCTCAAGCGCATCGCCGAGGAGACGGCCAATGCCGAGGCGGGTAAGCCGAGCGGTATCCGCTTCAAGGTCAACTCGATCGTCGACGAGGCGATCATCGACGCCCTCTACCGGGCGTCGGCCGCCGGCGTGCCCGTCGACATCTGGGTGCGCGGCATCTGCAGCCTGAAGCCGGGCGTGCCGGGCCTCAGCGAGAACATCAGGGTGCGCTCGATCCTCGGCCGCTACCTCGAGCACTCGCGCATCTTCACGTTCGAGAACGGCGGCGACCCGCAGGTCTTCATCGGCTCGGCCGACATGATGCACCGCAACCTCGACCGACGCGTCGAGGCACTCGTGCGACTGACCGACCCCGATCACCTCGCCGAGATCGACCGCCTCTTCTCGATGGCTCTCGACCCCTCGACGTCATCGTGGGCACTCGGCGACGACGGAGTCTGGACGCGTCACCACCTCGACGATGCGGGTCTACCGCTCCGCGACCTGCAGAATGTACTCATGCAGGAGATCGCTGGACGGCCACGCCCCGGGAAGCGCCGGTGACGCGGGCCGTCTACGCCGCCGGAGCGCTCTGTTGGCGCTTCATCGACGGCAAGCTCCACGTGCTCGTCATCCACCGCACGGTCTACGGCGACGTCACGATCCCGAAGGGCAAGGTCGACCCCGGCGAGACGCTGCCGCAGACCGCCGTCCGAGAGATCGCCGAAGAGACCGGCATCCGAGTCCGTCTCGGCGTGCCGCTCGGCGTCTCGAGCTACCCGCTCGCGTCGGGCCGAGAGAAGGTCGTGCACTACTGGGCCGCCCAGGTGACGGATGCCGCACTGCAGCGTTCGACCTTCGTGCCGAACGGCGAGGTCGCCGCTCTCGAGTGGGTCACCCCCAAGCGCGCGCGGGGCTACCTGACGTACAGCCACGACGTCGACATCCTCGAGCACTTCGAGAGGCTCGTCGAACAGGGCGTGACCGAGACGTTCGCACTCATCGTCATGCGCCACGGCAAGGCGATGCCGCACGGCTCGTGGAGCGGCCCCGATTCGACGAGGCCGCTCGCCGAGCGCGGCGTGAAGCAGGCCTCGGCGCTCGTCGAGACCGTGCGCGCCTGGAACCCGAAGCGCATCGTCTCGAGCCCCGCCGTGCGATGCGTGACGACGGTCACCCCGCTCTCCGTCGCCACCGGAATCGACATCCGCCGCTCCGACGCGATCTCCCAGGACGCGTGGGAGTCGGGCGACGACGACGTCCGCGCGGTCGTGGGCAAGCGCGTGCGTTCGCGGAAGAGCGCCGTCCTGTGCAGCCACGGCCCGGTGCTCCCGGAGATCCTCCGCGAGATCGCCCTCGCGACGACGACGCCGATCGGCAGCTACATGTCGGATGCGGCGAATCTCGAGACGGGCGCCTTCAGCGTCGTGCACCTGTCGTCGACGAACCCGGCGTCCGGGATCATCGCGATCGAGACCTACCCGCCCCTCGTCTGAATCCACCCGATTCTCACGCGAGTGCCGTTCGCGTGCCCGAGTGCGAAAATCCGGAACTCCCGCACGATTCCGGCACTCCTGCGCGCCGGAACGGGGTCACGAGTGCGTGCGGAGAGGCGTGCGCAGCACGCGCCAGCCCACGCCCGTTCACCTTCCGTTCACCGCCCCGGGGGACGCTCGTAAGCGAGGACGCTTAGCGTCGCAGGCGGTCGAGCACCGACCAGCAATCCTGCACACACAAACCCCCGGAAGGGAACTTTCGTGAATGTCACGCGAATCGGCCGCGCTGCGGTCGTCGCTGCAGCCGCAGCCATCCTCCTCAGCTCTTGCGCCGCGAACGAAGGCGGCGGCGCCGCACCCGAGGAGTCCGCTTCGACCCTCACGGGCACCCTGAACGGCGCCGGCGCGTCGTCGATGGGCTCCGCCCAGGAAGCGTGGATCGCTTCCTTCCAGACCGCCAACCCCGACGTGACCGTCAACTACGAGCCCTCCGGCTCGGGTGCGGGTCGCGAGGCCTTCATCGGTGGCGGCGTCGCCTTCGCCGGTTCCGACTCGCTCCTCTCGGACGACGAGCTCGCCGGCGAATTCGCCCGCTGCGCTCCCGGCACCTCGGCGATCGACCTCCCGGTCTACATCTCGCCGATCGCCGTCATCTTCAACGTCGAGGGCGTCGACGAGCTCAAGCTCGACGCTGCGACCCTCGCGAACATCTTCTCGGGCCAGATCACCACCTGGAACGACCCCGCGATCGCCGCGCTCAACGAGGGCGTCACGCTCCCGGCCGCGAACATCACGGCCGTGCACCGCTCGGACGACTCGGGTACGACGAAGAACTTCGCCGACTACCTGAACAAGGTCGCTCCCGAGGCGTGGGCCGAGGAAGCATCCGACACGTTCCCGTTCGCTTCGGGTGAGGGCGCCCAGGGCACCTCGGGTGTCGTCGAGGCCGTCACCAACGGCGTCAACACCATCGGATACGCCGACGCATCGCGCGCCGGTGACCTCGGTGTCGCTCAGATCAAGGTCGGCGACGAGTTCGTCGCCTACAGCGCAGAGGCCGCTGCTGCGGTCGTCGACGCGTCGCCGCTCGTCGAGGGTCGCGAGGCCAACGACATCGCGATCAAGATCGACCGCACCACGACCGAGCCGGGCGTCTACCCGCTCGTCCTCGTGAGCTACGCGATCGCGTGCCAGGAGTACGCCGACGCGGCTGACGCCGAGCTCGTCAAGGCGTACCTCAGCTCCATCGCGAGCGACGAGGGCCAGGCCCTCGCCGCCGAGCAGGCCGGCTCCGCGCCGATCTCCTCGGAGCTCTCGCTCAAGGTCCTCGACGCCATCGAGTCGATCAAGTAGCATCCTGACGCCGGCCCGGTGATCGCCTCGCGCGGTGACCGGGCCGGCTTCACCGGGTCTCGACCCATCCCCCGACCGCTTCGAACGATCAGGAACCGCCGGTGACTCAAACCGCTCCCCCGGAACTCGCCACGACGGCGAAACAGCGACCCGGCGACCGTATCTTCTCGTCGGCAGCACTGTTCGCCGGCGTCCTGATCCTGGCCGTCCTCGCGGCGGTGGCGATCTTCCTGATCGCGCAGTCGCTCCCGGCGTTCATGGCCGGCCCCGACGACCTCAAGGGCGACTCGGACAACTTCTGGCAGTACGTCATCCCCCTCGCCTTCGGAACGCTCTGGTCGGCCATCCTCGCCCTCCTCATGGCCGTTCCCGTCGCGATCGGCATCGCGCTCTTCATCTCGCACTTCGCGCCGCGTCGCCTCGCGCAGGCGCTCGGATACGTCATCGACCTCCTGGCCGCCGTGCCGTCGGTCGTCTTCGGTCTGTGGGGCATCACCGTCCTCGCCCCGATGGTCCAGCCCTTCTACGCCACCCTGACCGAGTGGTTCGGCTGGTTCCCGCTCTTCGCCGGCCCCGTCTCGGGCACCGGCCGCACGATCCTCACCGTCGCCATCGTGCTCGCGGTCATGATCCTGCCGATCATCACGGCCCTCACACGCGAGGTCTTCCTGCAGACCCCTCGCCTCCACGAGGAGGCGGCCCTCGCCCTCGGCGCCACGCGCTGGGAGATGATCACGATGGCCGTCCTGCCGTTCGGCAAGCCGGGCATCATCTCGGCGTCGATGCTCGGCCTCGGTCGCGCTCTCGGCGAGACGATGGCGGTCGCCATGGTGCTCTCGCCCGCCGCGGTCATCTCGTTCGCGCTCCTCCAGTCGCAGAACCCGACCACGATCGCCGCGAACATCGCGCTCAACTTCCCCGAGGCGCACGGCCTCGGCGTCAACGTGCTCATCGGCACGGGACTCATCCTGTTCGTCATCACCCTGGGCGTGAACATGGTCGCCCGCTACATCGTCGATCGCCGCAAGGAATTCTCGGGAGCCAACTGATGACACTCACCTCCACTCCTCCTGAGAGCCGACCGGCGCCCTCGCCGATCGCGAACTCGCTCACGGCGGGCAAGCTCCCTCGCTTCGCGCCGCTCGGCATCCTGCTCGGCAGCTTCGTGCTCTCGGCGCTCCTGTTCCTGCTCGTCTGGCTCGGCAACACCGACGCGGACTTCAACATCGTCGGCACCGTCTTCGTCGGCGTCGTGCTCTACGCGATCCTCATCTGGGTCATCTCGCGCGCCGTCGAGGGAAGCCGCAAGTCGAAGGACCGCCTCGTCACGGCGCTCGTCTCGATGGCGTTCACGATCGCGCTCCTTCCGCTCGTGTCGGTCACCTTCACGACCCTCATCAACGGTCTCCCGCGCTTCGACATCGAGTTCTTCACGCAGTCGATGCGCAACGTCGTCGGCAGCGGCGGCGGCGCCCTGCACGCGATCATCGGCACGATGCTCGTCACCGGCATGGCGACGCTCATCTCGGTTCCCGTCGGACTCCTCACCGCGATCTACCTCATCGAGTACGGCCGGGGCCGTCTCGCGCGCGGCATCACGTTCTTCGTCGACGTGATGACCGGCATCCCCTCGATCGTCGCGGGCCTCTTCGCCTTCGCGTTCTTCTCGCTGATCTTCAACGACCCCGGCATCCGCTTCGGTTTCGGCGGCTCGATCGCGCTCTCCGTGCTCATGATCCCCGTCGTCGTCCGTTCGAGCGAAGAGATGCTGAAGCTCGTGCCGAACGAGCTGCGCGAAGCGTCGTACGCGCTCGGAGTGCCGAAGTATCTGACGATCCTCAAGGTCGTCCTGCCGACCTCGATCGCCGGCATCATCACGGGCATCATGATCTCGATCGCGCGCGTCATCGGTGAGACGGCGCCGCTGCTCATCATCGCGGGCTTCACCGCGAGCATGAACTACAACCTGTTCTCCGAGCGCATGATGACCCTTCCGGTGTACGCCTACACGCAGTACATGAACCAGGGCGCCGACACCCAGGCCTACGTCGACCGCGCGTGGGCCGCCGCTCTCACCCTCATCCTCATCGTCGCCCTCCTCAACGTCGTGGCACGCATCATCGCCAAGATCTTCACCCCGGCCGGCAGCCGCTAGACCGCCCGAAAGAAAGCAGTCATGTCCAAGCGCATCGAAGTCAACGACCTCAACGTCTACTACGGCTCCTTCAAGGCCGTCGAGGGTGTCTCCCTCACGATCGAGCCCCGCAGCGTGACGGCCTTCATCGGCCCCTCCGGCTGCGGCAAGTCGACGTTCCTCCGCACCCTCAACCGCATGCACGAGGTCATCCCCGGCGCGCGCGTCGAGGGCGAGGTGCTCATCGACGGCAACAACCTCTACGGCCCGGGCGTCGACCCCGTGCTCGTCCGCCGACAGGTCGGAATGGTCTTCCAGCGGCCGAACCCGTTCCCGACGATGTCGATCGCCGACAACGTGCTCGCGGGCGTGAAGCTCAACAACCGCCGCATGTCGAAGTCCGACGCCGAAGCTCTCGTCGAGAAGTCGCTGCAGGGTGCGAACCTGTGGAACGAGGTCAAGGACCGCCTCGAGAAGCCCGGATCGGGTCTCTCGGGCGGTCAGCAGCAGCGTCTCTGCATCGCGCGCGCGATCGCGGTCTCCCCCGAGGTCATCCTCATGGACGAGCCGTGCTCGGCCCTCGACCCGATCTCGACCCTCGCGATCGAAGACCTCATCGAGGACCTCAAGAAGGACTACACGATCGTCATCGTGACCCACAACATGCAGCAGGCGAGCCGTGTCTCCGACAAGACCGCCTTCTTCAACATCGCGGGCACGGGCAAGCCCGGCAAGCTCATCGAGTACGACGCGACGACGACGATCTTCTCGAACCCGAGCGTTCAGGCGACGGAGGACTACGTCTCGGGCCGCTTCGGTTGATCCGCTGACGCTTCACGCACTGACCCCTCACCGGCACGATCGGTGAGGGGTCAGTCGTTGTGACTCTGAGCGCCGAGTGGGGCGATCTACTGCCCTCTCAGCGCCGGCCGAGAGGCGGGGCGAGGACGGCGGATGACGCGGGCGTCAGTCTCGGGGGCTCAGGAGGTACTCGGTGAAGGCGCGCGTCTCGTCGGCATCGACCGGCACGGGGCGACCGTCGATCGCTGTGATGGGCGCGGCGAGGCGCACGCTCGAGACGAGCCACGCGGCATCGGCCGATTCGAGGTCGGCGACGGGGATCTCGCGGTACTCGGCCGGCTTGCCGGATGCCTCGATGTGCTCGAAGAGACTCATCTGCGTCGTGCCGTGGAGGATCGCCCCGCTCGGAGCGGGGGTCGAGTACACCTCGCCGTGGCGGAGGATGACGGACGACGTCGGCCCCTCCATGACGAAGCCGTCGCTCGAGACGAAGATCGTGTCGTCGGCGCCGCGGCGCGCGGCCTCGCGCAGCGCCGCCATGTTGACCGCGTAGGAGAGGGTCTTCGCTCCGAGCAGCAGCCAGGGCGCGCGTTCGGCCGCGAGACGGTCGTAGCCGCGGTCGAGCGTGACGACGCGGATGCCGTCGACGCGTACGGCGGAGAAGTCGGGGGCCGACTGGGCGACGAGCCATGCCGTCGGAGCCGGACCGTGCTCGACTCCGCGGCTCAGCACGAGCTTGATCGAGAACTCCCCCGTCGCGGGAAGGGCCGAGACCGCCCGCTCGATGGCTGCGGTCCACTGGGCGACGTTCGGGGCGGCGAGGTCGCAGATGCGCGCGGAGTTGCGGAGTCTCTCGAGGTGAGGCCCGGCCTCCTGCGCGTGGCCGTCGACCACGCCGATGGTCTCGAAGATGCCGTCGCCGCGCTGCGTGCTGAGCTCGCCGACGCGCAGGGCGGGCTCGGTCGCGGCGACCCCGGTGAAGGTGTCGGCGAAGTCGGTGCGGGTGTCATCGGCTGCGACGGGGTGGATCAGCAGCGTGAGGAGAGCGGACATGTCTCGACTCTACGCGGGCATGAGTATGGCCGGACCGCAGAACGCCTCTCGGCGCGAGGCCGCTCGAAGCGGCAAGTATTGGAGCCCGGGGTTACTGCGATCCGGCCACACTCAGTCTAAACCACATGTCGGGCGCGATCATTCCCGCGCGGCATCTCGAGCGTCATCCCTCACCGGATTCCGACGCCCGTGCGCGGGTCGTGCACCCCGCCGGAGTGCCGCTCGTCGCGCGGAGTTCCGCTCGATCGGCACTCCCCCGCGCGCCCCGAACTCGATCGGGAGAATCAATCGACGACGGATGACTCAGTCGAGCGAATCCGTTCGCCACAGCCGCGCACACGAGGTGAGCTCGGCGGCGAGTTCGGAGAGTCGGAGGGCACGGCGGGTGAGTTCGCCCGCGCGGATGTCGTCGGTGGCGTCAGCAGCATCGGCGACCTCGGTCATGCCGATCGCCGTGACGCGAGCGAATGCCGCGGCCCGATCGAGGGCGACGGCGAAGTCACCCGCGAAGAGTCCGCGCAGGATGCGATCGGCGACGTCGACGACTTCGGCCGCTCCCACGGGAGTCGCCGCCCCCGCCACGACGGTGTCGATCGTCGTCGAGACCTCGGCGCCGCGACTGTAGTAGTAGCTCGTGCCGTCGGGATCCTGGCGGATGAGAGCGCGCAGGAGATAGATGCGCCAGAGCGCGCCCGGCAGGCTGCGCGCCGACGAGTGCGACCAGAGCTCGGCGATCGCGTCGATGCCATTCGCGTCGGTGTAGGCGACGAGTCGCTCGATGACCTCGGGGTCGGGATCGTCGCGCACGCGCGAGAGGAGAGCGCTCGCCGTGTCGTGCGTCGTGCGGCTCAGGATGGCCGGGTCTTCCCCTCCGAAGTAGCCGTCGAACCGGGAGGGAGTGAAGCGCGTGGGCTTGTGGAAATCTGCAGCCATGACTGAAGCACTCTACCCGCGATCCGTGCGCCCCTCGCCGGTTCGTGCGGTTGAATGATATCCGTGATCGCCAATACTCGGACGGCTCGACTGCGGAGCGAGATGATGCGTCGGATGAGCGACGGCTGGGGTCTCATCGAGCGCACGGAGTTCGCGATGACGATGGGACACCTCGTCACGCCGCCAGCCTGGCGGATCGCGCTCGACGTCATCAATCCGCTCGCGTGGATCATCGGAGCCGGAACGTACCCCGAAGTCTTCCGCACGTTGCATGTGACGGTCGATGAGGACGGCACGCTCACGCGCACCACGACAGGAGAGATTCCTCCGCGCTGGACGAACAAGCGTTCATGGGAGGTTCCCGACGGGATCGTCACCCTGTGATGCTGCCGTGCGCAGTGCCCCCCCAGGGGCTCGAACCCTGGACCCACGGATTAAAAGTCCGTTGCTCTAACCAACTGAGCTAGGGGGGCCAACAACGTCAATCCTGCCAGAAGTGGTCGCAGGACGTGACGCCCGCGTGCTACTCGACCGGGCGGAACCAGGGCGGGTAGACGACGACACGGAGCGAGTGGCCGCTGCCGCGCAGTGCGTCGCGCACGACGTCGCGCACCTTGTCGTTCGCGACGCCGATGACGGTGAACGAGTCGAGCGGCACGGCTTCGTGGATCAGGAGCTCGGCCTCGAGGATCGCATCGGACTCGTCGTCGCCGATGAGGCGTACGAGCAGGCGGCGGGCCTCGTCCTCGCTCGTCGAGACGCGCGCGTCGGGGTCTGCGGCATCGCGGTCGGTCACGACGTAGTCGTCTCCGATACCGGCGATCGCGGCGACGAGCACGACGAAGTCGGTCGCCGACAGTTCGACGGCGGCGTCGGTGAGGCGGGAGTCGCCCTCGTTCGTGCGGATGGCCGCCCACGTGCTGCCGTCGGGCGTCAGGTGGAAGGGCACGAACTCGGCGATCGCACGGCCGTCGGCGATCGTCTGACGGCGCACCTCGCGCTGGAGGCTCGACGAGACGTCGATCGCCGGCGTCGCGGCGTTCGCGGCCGAGACGTCGGCCAGCACACCGCCGGCCTCGAGGATGCCGGCCAGGTTGTCGATGTGCGTGACGTGATAGAGCCGCTGGTCGTTCACACGAACGGGCGGGCGCGCGGGCGCACCGGGGGTGCGGCTCGCGGGACGGGAACGCGGAGTCGAGCTGGCCCCGGGGGCACGGGTCGTGCGAACACGGGCGACCGGTTCAGCCTTGACGGGCTCGGGAGGAGGGAAGCAGATCGCACACAGCCCGTCATCGAACCCGTGGATGCATTCGTCGCCCACGGCAACACCTTTCGATCACGCGGCATCCTCCCGCAGATCGGGAGACCACCCTCCCACGTTAGTTCAGCCGAGCACTGCTCGCAGACCGCTCGCGACGGCGAAGATCGCCAGACCCGCCAACGCGCCCACGACCGTGCCGTTGATCCGGATGAACTGCAGGTCGCGACCGACCTGCAGTTCGAGCTTCTCCGACGTCTCTTGCGGGTCCCACTTCTCGATGGTGTCGGTGATGACGCTCGCGATGTCGCTTAGATGATTCGCGACCAGATAGCACGCGGCATCCGTTGCCCACGCGTCGATCTTCGCGGCGAGCGTCGCGTCGGTGCGGAGCCGTTCCCCGATGTCGCCGAGTGCCCGCACGATGCCTCGGCGGAGGTCGCTGTCGGGGTCGGTGAGCGAAGCGTCGAGCGTCTCGGAGACCGCGGCCCACGCCTCGACGGCGAACTCGTGAACGCGCGGGCTCGCCGAGACGTCGGACTTGAGCTTCTCGACGCGCTCGATCGTGGCGTCGTCGTTCTGCAGGTCGGTGAAGAGTCCGTCGAGATAGCGGTCGGCCGCGAGCCGGAGGGGATGTTCGGGATCGGCGCGAACCGCTGCCACGAACCGCAGCGCCTCGCGATACGCCCGATCGTCGACGAGCTTGTCGACGACCCGCGGCACCCAGCGCGGCAGACGATTCGAGACGGATTCACCGAAGGCCTCGGGGTGCGCCTCGAGCCAGCGCTCGAGAGTGTCGAGGCCGGCGTCGATGAGGGGCGTCTGCTGCCCGGCCACGAGCATCCGCTCGCCCAACCGGCCGAGCGTCGGCGCCCACTCCGGTTCGAGGAGGTGACGGCGGGCGAGCTTCTCGACCAGCGCCTGGACGTCGGAGTCGTCGAGGAGGGAGAGCACGCCGCCGAGTGCCGTCGCGGCTTCGCGCGAGACTCGCTCGGCGTTCTCGGGACGGCGGAGCCAGTCACCGAGTCCGCGAGCGATGCCGATCGATTCGAGCTTCTGCCGCACGACGGCGTCCGACAGGAACTCCGTCTCGACGAACGTTCCGAGCGTGCGACCGATCTCGTTCTTCCTGCGCGGGATGATCGCCGTATGCGGGATCTTCAGACCGAGCGGATGACGGAAGAGAGCGGTCACCGCGAACCAGTCGGCGAGGGCACCCACCATCGCGCCCTCGGCTGCCGCGCGGACATATGCCCAACCCGGCATGCTCGGCTCGAGAGCGAAGGCCAGCACGAAGATCGCTGTCGCGACGAAGAACAATCCCGTGGCAAGTCGCTTCATCGTGCGCAGCGCGGCCGCACGGTCGGCGTCTGCCTCCGTGAGCAGCGCGCCGCGGAGGGTCACGTCTGGACGACGACGATCGGGTCGGTGGTGGGAGCGGGCGAACCGCCCTCGGGCTCGACGGTGACGCCGATCGCGGGCGATCCGGAGTTCTCACCCTCGAGCACGCGCCAGGTGGAGCCGTCGTCGCCGGGCTCGAACGTTCCGGCTGGCACTGCTCCCGAGTCGTCGATGAACCAGAGTTCGTACGTCTGACCGTCGGCGGGCTGGGGCATGCCCTCGACCATGACCGCGGCGCGACCGAGTTCGGCCGACCACAGCACGGTGACCTCTCCGCCGCCGGCGACCTCGCTCGTGAACGTCGTCGCGTCGGCAGCGGCCTGGATGCTCGTCAGCTCGTGCTGCGCACCCCAACCGGTCGGGCCGGGCCAGTTGACTCCGACGATCGATCCGGCGATCGCTGCGACCGAGGCTGCAGCGAGGCCGAGAACGGCTCCCGGGGAACGGAACCAGCGTCGCTTCGCCTCGGACTCGGCTCGTCCCGGCGCACGCGGTGCGGGCTCGGCCACCGGCTCGACGACGGGCGCTGACTCGGAGGAGACGTTCGACGCGTCATCCCCCTGCGGCGCGAGCTGCGGAAGGCCCTGGATCTTCGCGAAGATGTCGGCCTTGAGCGAGGGCGGAGGCGTGACGGCGTCGAGTCCTCCGAGGAGGGCGGCCGTGTCGGCGAAGCCCGCGGCCTCGGCCCGAAGCTCGTCCGACGAGGCGAGAGCGAGCTCGAAGCGCTCCTTCTCCTCGGCGCTCAGCGCGTCGAGAGAGTAGGCGCCACTCAGACCGTCGTCTCCATCGTTCCTGCGTACGTCGTTCATGCCGTCACCCCCAACGCGTCTCTCAGTCGAATCATTCCGTCACGGATTCTCGTCTTGACCGTGCCGAGCGGCACGCTCAGTTGTGTCGCGATCTCACTCTGCGTGAGTCCGCCGTAGTAGGCCAGCGATATCGCCTGCCTCTGCATATCGGTCAGCTCGCCGAGCGCTCGCTGAACGCGTTCGTGCTCGACCTTGATCTCTGCGGCCTCGGACACCGAGTCGATGGGCGCCTCGAGGTCGCGGATTCCGATCGTCATGTCGCGGACCCGCGAGGCCTGAGCCGAGCGGATGCGGTCGACGGCGCGGCGGTGCGCGAGCGTGAAGAGCCACGACAACGCGCTGCCCTTCTCGGCGGCGAACCGCGGGGCCGTCTGCCAGATTTCGAGGAACACTTCCTGAGTCACCTCCTCCGCTTGCGATTGGTCGATAAGCAATCGTCGTACCAAGCCGAAGATACGAGCTGCGACTTGGTCGTACAGTTCGCTGAAAGCCGCCTGGTCGCCGCCGGCGACCCGCTGTAGGAGGATCTCGATCGGCGCCCGGACGGGAACATCGTGATCGGTCTCTCGTGACACGAGTTCCAGCATGTCAGGTATTCGTGCTGATCACGGTTTCGGATTGGCCGAGTCGCAACATTTTCCGCGTCATCCGGTTCGTAATTCAGGCGCACCATCGTGTCGAGCCCCGAATTCCCCACTCGAGAGGGCGACACGCCGCGCACCGACCTGAATTGCGAACGGGCAGACGGGGCAAATGGTGCGCGCGGCGAGGGGAGCCGAGCGACAGGCGGCAGCCGGGGCACCGAGAATTCGCCCTCCGCATAAGAGAGGTGCGTGACGCCCCGCGACGCCGTGTGACGAAAAAAGTTTGGCCGATTTCCCATCCGCTCGCCCAGCCGCTCCGAAACCCCATCACAGGCCCCGAACGGGCCGCGGCCGCAGCGGCCGTTCACCACAAGGAGAATCCCATGCGTATCAAGTCCCGCACCACGTTCGCAGCCCTCTCGATCGCCGCCATCGCGGCCCTCGGCCTCGCCGGCTGTTCCTCGACCGCTTCCACCGAGTCGGAAGACACCATGTCGCCGTCGATGGAGGCCAGCCCCTCGGAGACCACCGAGGCGATGGACCCGGCAGCCGACCTCGTCGGCTCGGGCTGCGCCGCCTACGCCGAAGCCGTGCCGGATGGCGCCGGATCGGTCGAGGGCATGTCGCTCGACCCCGTCGCGACCGCCGCGTCGAACAACCCGCTCCTGACGACCCTCGTCGCAGCGGTCTCCGGTCAGCTGAACCCTGACGTCAACCTCGTCGACACGCTGAACGGCTCGGAGTTCACCGTCTTCGCTCCGGTCGATGACGCGTTCGCCAAGATCGACCCTGCGACCATCGAGTCGCTCAAGACCGACTCGGCCACGCTGACCAAGATCCTCACGTACCACGTGGTCCCCGGCCAGATCGCTCCCGCTGACATCGACGGCGAGCAGACCACGGTCGAGGGTGGCACCGTGACCGTCACCGGTAGCGGCGACGACATCATGGTCAACGACGCCAAGGTCATCTGCGGTGGCGTGAAGACCGCCAACGCGACCGTGTACCTCATCGACTCGGTCCTCATGCCCACCATGTGAGCTGAGTAACACACTGAGGCTAGGGCCCTTCCTTCGGGAGGGGCCCTTCTTCATGCCCGAACGGCCGGACGTCCCCGGTCGTCGTGCCCGAACGGATGACGCGCGCGGGCGTCATCCGTTCGCTTCGTCGTTCCCCGCTCAGGCGGGGGCGAACCCGTCGAAACGGATCGCCCACTTCACTTCGAGGCGCTCCCCCGGCGCCAGGCGCACGAGCCCACGCTCGGAGTTGAAGGCGTCGGCGGGAGCGGTCATGGGTTCGATGGCGACGGCGAGCTCGTGGCCCGGGTAGGCGCGACTCGTGAACACCTGGACGTAGCCGAAGCGGTCGTCGGCCTCGATCGCGACGCTCCGGCCGTCGGGCGCGGTGAGCGAATGGCGAGACGTTCCGTCTTCGATCGTCACCTCGCCCCAGGCGTCGTCGAGCGTCAGATCACCGACGCGCGCGCCGTCGCGCAGGTCGTAGGGCGTGCCGTCGACGGGCACCTCCGCGATCGGGAGCTTCCGCTCGTCGAGCTCGAACCGGCTCGCCGCACCGACTCGGAGGGTCAGATCGGCCGTCGGCACGTCGCCGATCGACAGGTACGGGTGAGCGCCGATCGCGACGGGGGCGGTGTCGTCGCCGACGTTCTCGATGTAGTGGCTGACCTCGAGGCCGTCGCTCACGAGTTCGTAGTGCACGGCGGTGTCGAGGAGGAACGGGTAGCCGGGCTGCGGGTACACGGTCGCCGCGAGCGTCACCGAGTCGGCCTCGCGGGCGATGGCCGTGTAAGCCGTGTAGCGGAGGAGCCCGTGGATGGCGTTGCCGAGAGCCGGTTCGGTGAGGGCCAGCTGCTGCGTCGCTCCGTCGTGCTGCCACCGGCCGTCGCGGATGCGGTTCGGCCACGGAACGAGCACGATGCCGGAGCCCTGCGGCGGGCGCTGGTCGTCGGCGAAGCCGGGCACGAGGTCGACCTCGTCGATGCTGAGATGACGGATGCCTGCGGCGACGGCGGTGATCACGGCGCGGAGCTCGCCGCTCGCGGTCGCCGTTCGGAGCTCGAACTGCTCCCCGGTCGGATGATTCATGACGACAAGCCTAGTGACGCGCGGCGGGCCCGCCGGGGGTGCGCGGGGAATGCCGCGCGCGCCACGACGTTGGCTTTGAGTATGAGAGCGATCGTGTACTCCACCACCGGTGATTCGTCCGTGCTGTCCCTCGTCGAGCGCGAGGTGGCCGAACCGGGGCCCGGTGAGGTGCGCGTGAAGATCGTCGTCTCGGGCGTGAACCCCACCGATTGGAAGGCGCGCGCCTCCGATCGCGGCGGGCTGCCCTTCGCCGAGATCGTGCCGAACCAGGATGGCGCGGGAATCGTCGACGCCGTCGGCGACGGGGTCACCTCGCCGCGCGTCGGCGACCACGTCTGGGTGTACCTCGCAGCCCACGAGCGGCCGACCGGCACCGCGCAGGAGTTCTCCGTGCTCCCGGCGTCGCGCACCGTTCCGCTGCCGGAGGGCATCGGGTTCGACCTCGCCGCGAGTCTCGGCGTGCCCGCCATGACGGCGCACCGAGCGCTCACGGTTCACCAGAGCGGGCCCGCTCGACTCGCACCCGGTGCGCTCGACGGGCGCACCGTCCTCGTCGCCGGTGGCGCCGGCGCCGTCGGTCACGCAGCCGTGCAGCTCGCGGTGTGGGCCGGCGCCACGGTCATCGCGTCGGTGAGCAGCGACGAGAAGGAGGCGCTCGTACGCGCAGCAGGCGCGCACCACGTCGTGCGCTACCCCGATGACGAGCTCGCCGCACGCATTCGCGAGATCGCCCCCGACGGTGTCGACCACGTCGTCGAGGTCTCCCCCACGGCGAACGCGGCGCTCGACGTCGAGGTGCTCGCGAACCACGGTTCGATCGCGTACTACGCGAACAATGGCGGCGACGACTTCACGGCGCCGATCGTCGCGAGCTTCGCGAAGAACGCCCGCTGGCAGGGCCTGCTGCTCTACACGGTCGGCGAGGACGCCCTGCACGCCGCCGCCGAGGACGTCACCGCGGCAGTCGCCGACGGCGCGCTCCCCGTGGGTGT
Organism: Agromyces atrinae; assembly: GCF_013407835.1. Classification (NCBI taxonomy): domain Bacteria; kingdom Bacillati; phylum Actinomycetota; class Actinomycetes; order Micrococcales; family Microbacteriaceae; genus Agromyces; species Agromyces atrinae. The sequence goes on from NZ_JACCBI010000001.1 coordinate 1,352,934, forward strand.
CGACGCGGGCCTGCCGCTGACCTGGTTCGCCCTCGCCGACACCGCCGCAGCGCACGACGCGGTCGAGTCGGGCGTCACGGGCAAGGTGCTCATCCGCGTCAGCGACGACAGCTGATCCGTTCTCGCCGACCTGCCAGAATCGAGCAATGGCTTTCTGGAATGGTCGCACCGTCCGAACGATCGGAGTCCTCGCCGCCGCGCTGACGCTCGGCGCGTGCTCCACGGCAGACGTCGAGGCGGCCCCGACGGCGCCCGCGCTGACCTCGGAGGCGCCGTCCGCGACGCCGAGCCCCGAACCCGAACCCGAAGCCGAACCCGAGGCCTCGAGCGCCACCGACGGCTTCCTCGCCTGGCTCGACGCCTCGCGCCTGCCCGATGCCGACGACGCGTGCGCTCGGATGACTCCCGAACTCGCGGAGAAGATGATCGCCGAGCTCAACGCGAGCTGGGGGTCGTCGGTCGACAGTTGCGACGAGATGATCGTCGCGACGGCGGAGCTCTACCGATCACTCGACCAGAGCGCCGAGGTCGATATCGCGGTGCAGGAGGAGACGGCGACCGACGCGACCCTGTTCGTCACCTACGTGCAGTCGGGCGATTGCGGCACCGTCGTGATGACGCGTGGAAGCGAAGCCTGGATCCTCACCGAGCTGTCGCAGGAGTGCGCCGTCTGACGTCGTCCGCGTCATCCCGCCGAGGGTGCGCGCCGTTCGAAGCGTTGCACCCGACTCGAGCCGACCTCACGGAGGCCCGCGAGATTCAGGGCATGGATGACGGCATCGGGCAGTCTCGGCAGCTCGGGCGCCACCTCGCGCGGTACTCGGGCCAGCCCGCTGATGAGTGACACTCGCCGGCCATCGATCGTCTCGACGACGAGGCGCGCGTACTCGCTCTCGCGGCGGTAACGGAGCGAGGCGATGTCGGCGAGAAGGATGTCGAATCCGTCATCCATCCCCTCGATGACGAGGCGCGCGTCCGCGACGCGGACGACCACGTCGCGCGTGCGCCTGCGCACGACGGCGTAGAACCCGATCGCGACGGGCACGCCGATCAGGAGGGCCAGCGCGATGATCGCGAAACGAGGTCCCGACCAGGCGACGACGACGTCGAACGCGATGAGGATGCCCGCGACGGCGACGCCGAGCGGCACGACGAGAATCACGAGGATGCCGGCGAGCGTGCTCATGCGGAGCGGCACGACCGCGATGGCGAGCTGCCACTCTCCCTTCTCGCGCACCCAGCGCCGCGGTGTGCGGGTTACGGGGGCGCGCCGGCTCTCTGCGGTCAGCCTGCTGAGGAGCGCGAGCCACACCCACGCGACGCCGGGGAGCGCGGCGAACCATGCGAAGAGCGCCGCACCGGCGAGCGGTTCGGGCAGAGCCTCGAGGTTCGAACCGGCACCGCTCATCGTGAGCGCGACGAGCACGACGGTGGGCACGAGCACGACGGCGAGGTGCACGAGCGTTCCGCGCACGGGCGGTTCGATCGCGAGCAGTCGCCCGGCGACGGCCGCTCCGCAGAGCCATCCCGAGAGGAGGGAGAGCACGAACGGCACGAAGTCCTGCCCGATCCCGCGAGGAACGAGGGCAGGGAGAGGGCCGCGCAGAGAGCGGACCAGACGAGCGGGTTGCCGACGAGTCGACGCGCGAGCGAGCGCTTCGGCGGGGCATCGAGTGTCATGTCGCCCGCCAGATTAGCGCGGAGCGGACTGCAGCACCTCGAGGCCGACGGCGCGGAGTTCGTCGACGATCACGGCGGGTGCTCGGTCGTCGGTGATGAGCGAGTCGAACTCCTCGACCGGCGCGATGCGCGCGAGGTGCGCCTCGCCGAGCTTCGACCCGTCGGCGACGATCACGGATCGCGCGGCGCGGCGCATCATGAGCTCCTTGACCGCTGCCTCGGGAAGGTTCGCGTTGGTCACTCCGGCGTCGACATCGACGCCGTTGCAGCCGATGAAGGCGATGTCCGCGTGCACGTCGCGCAGCACCGAGTCGGCGAGCGGGTGCACGAGCGAGTGCTGTCGGGGGCGAAGGGCGCCCCCCGTCACGATGACGGTGAAGCGCGGGATCTCGGCCTCGAGTTCGAGCGCGATGCTGAGACCGTTGGTGAAGACGACGAGGTCGTCGAGATCGGCGCGTGCCCGCAGTGCGCGCGCGACCTGCAGCGTCGTCGTTCCGACGTCGAGGATGACGCTCTGCCCGCTCTGCACGAGGGAGGCGGCGAGCTGACCGATCTCGGCTTTCGGCACCACCGACGAGGCGAGTGCCTCCTCGAACGACGGCTCGCGCTCGGGGCGACCGCCGCCCTCTCCCGCGCCGATGGGAACGGCGCCACCGTGCACGCGGCGGATCTCACCCGCACGTTCGAGGGCATCGAGGTCGGCGCGCGCCGTGACGTCGGTGACGCCGAACGACTCGGCGAGTTCTCGCACGCGCACGAACCCGCGTTCGGTGACGAGCGCGAGGGCGAGCTCGCGCCGTCGGAGCGCGGTCGGGGCGTCGTCAACCATTCCGCGATCCTCTCCCGAAACCGCTCACTTTGCAATTAGCAAACGAGTTGTTTCGAAAACGAAAGCCGATTACAGTGGGCGTGCCATGACCGAAGACACCGCGCCCGCGTCATCCCCCGCCCCCGCCGATTTCGTCGCCGACGACCGCATCCGTCGCCAGAGCAACCTGCTCGCCGACGGCCGCGAGATCATCTACTTCGACGACGCCGACACGACGCTCGCCGCCGAGCGCGCTCTCGATTCGCGCGATCTCGACCCGCGCCCCGCGACGGCGCGCATGCGTCAGGACGTGCTCACGGGCGACTGGATCTCGATCGCCGCCTCGCGCCAGAACCGTGTGTTCCTGCCGCCCGCGAACCTCGACCCGCTCGCTCCGCAGTCGCCCGACAACCCCTCCGAGATCCCGAGCCTGTACGACGTCGCGGTCTTCGAGAACCGCTCGCCGTCGTTCGGCCCCGACCTGACGGGCGCGCTCTCGCTCGACGAGCTGCGCACCATCGGTCTCGAGCGCACGGCCCCCTCGGTCGGCCGCTGCGAGGTCGTGTGCTTCAGCCCCGAGCACGAGGGCTCGTTCGGCACCCAGTCGGTCTCTCGCGCGCGCACGGTCATCGAGGCATGGGCCGAGCGCACCGCCGCCCTCTCGGCGATCCCCGGCATCCAGCAGGTGTTCCCCTTCGAGAACCGCGGCGAGGCGATCGGCGTGACGCTCCACCACCCGCACGGCCAGATCTACTCGTACCCCTACGTCACGCCGCGCACCGAGCGTCTCCTCGCCTCGATCGACGCCTACGGGCCGACGCTCTTCGCCGACATCCTCGCCGCCGAGCAGGCCGGGCCCCGCCTCCTCCTCAAGGGCGAGCACTGGAGCGCCTACGTGCCCTTCGCCGCGCGCTGGCCCATCGAGATCCACATGCTGCCGCACCGGCACATCCCCGACCTCGCCGCGACGACCCTCGAGGAGCGCGACGAGCTCTCGCACCTCTACTTGAAGCTGCTGCGCGGCGTCGACGCACTGTACGACACCCCCACGCCCTACATCGCGGCGTGGCACCAGGCCCCCGTCACCGAACGCCGTGACGACGTGCGCCTGATGTTCCAGCTCACGAGCCCGCGGCGCGCCGCCGACAGGCTCAAGTTCCTCGCCGGTTCGGAAGCCGCCATGGGCGCCTGGATCGGCGATGTACCTCCGGAATCCGCGGCGAACGCGCTGCGGGAAGCAATCGAAAGGGCCGACGGATGACCGCATCGAGCGTCTCACAGGAATTCGAGAAGCACGTCGGGCACCCGCCCCTCGGCGTCTGGTCGGCGCCCGGTCGCGTCAACCTGATCGGCGAGCACACCGACTACAACGAAGGCTTCGTCTTCCCCTTCGCGATCGACCGTCGCACCGAGGTCGCCCTGGGCCTTCGCTCCGATCGCGTCATCCGCGTCGCGACGGCGTTCTCGCCCGAGGTCGTCGAGATCGCGATCGACGACCTCTCCCCCGACGCCGTCGAGGGTTGGTCGGCGTACCCGCTCGGCGTGGCCTGGGCGCTCGGCGAGTTCGGTGCCGACCTCTCGGGAGTTCCCGGGGTCGACCTGTACATCGACTCGAAGGTACCGGTCGGCGCGGGCCTCTCGTCGTCGGCGGCGATCGAGAGCTCGGTCGCCCTCGCGCTCGACGAGGTCTGGGGTCTCGGTCTCTCTCGCGAGACGCTCGCCCGCGTCGGGCAGCTCGCCGAGAATCGGGCCGTCGGCGCCCCCACGGGCATCATGGACCAGTCGGCGTCGCTCCTCGCGCACGCCGACGCCGGGGTCTTCCTCGACTGCCGCTCGCTCGATGCCGAGGTCATCCCCCTCGGTTTCGCGCCGGCCGACCTCGCCGTGCTGATCGTCGACACGCACGTCGAGCACGCCCACGCGACCGGGGGCTACGCCGCACGCCGCGCCTCGTGCGAAGCCGGCGCTCGCGCTCTCGGCGTCGACTCGCTCCGCGACCTCGACATCGACGACCTGCCGCGGGCCGAGGCCGAGCTCGACGATGAGACGTTCCGCCGGGTGCGCCACATCATCACCGAGAACCAGCGCGTGCTCGACACGGTGCGGACTCTCCGTCTCGAGGGCCCGGGTGCGATCGGCGCCCTCCTCGACGCGTCGCACGTCTCGATGCGCGACGACTTCGAGATCTCCGTTCCGCAGCTCGACCTCGCCGTCGAGACCGCTCAGGCCGAGGGCGCCGTCGGCGCCCGCATGACGGGCGGCGGATTCGGCGGCGCGGCCATCGCACTCGTCGCCGTCGACCGCGTCGACGCGATCGCCGCTGCCGTGCACGAGGCCTTCGCCGCAGCGGGCTACCGCGCACCCACGACGTTCACCGTCTCGCCGTCGGAGGGCGCACGCCGCGACGTGTGAGCGACAGACACAAGCGCCCCGATCTGGATTCCGGGTCGGGGCGCCGTCGTCTCACCGAGCGGCTCAGCCGCCGACGGGCCCGTAGTCTCCGTCGGGTCCGCCGAAGAGTTCGCCGGCGACGCGCAGCGGCTGCCACGCCCCGTCTTCCGTGTTCGAGAGCACCACGACATCGACGCCCGTCGCACCGAAGTGCACGAGCGCGCCGCTCGCCCCGGCGTTGATGCCCTCCTTGAAGAAGGTGCGCCCGTGGAACTCGAGCCCGTACGCGTTCCACAGCCGTTCGTCGTGCTGCACGGCCGGAGTGAGGAAGAGCTCGGTCGATGCCGCCGAGAGGAGCTCGCCGGCGCGCACGGCGTCGAGGAAGCGGAGGAGGTCGCGCGCGGTCACGTGCGCCCCGCCGTCGGGTGACCCGATCGGCGGGTAGCTGTAGATGTTCGACACCCACCGCCCGTCGTCGTCGCGATCACCGCCCTCCGCGACATCCGGTTCGGCGTCGCGCCGATCGAAGAAGCCCGAGCGTTCCATGCCTGCCCGTCCGAACACCTCGCGCACGGCGTACTCGCGGTAGCGCTCCCCCGTCGCGCGCTCGAGCGCGAGCCCCGCGAGGATGTAGCCGACGTTGCAGTAGCGGCACTGCTCACCCGGTGCCGCGTTCGGCTCCTTGTACGCGAACTGCGGCAGGAAGTCAGCGGTCTCCATGATCGAGTAGTTGGGCTTGTCGACGAACAGCTCGGCGTAGTCCTCGCCGGCCTCTTCGTCGGCGTCGTCGGCGATGCCGCTCGTGTGGGTCAGGAGGTGCCGCAGCGTCACGTCCCGGCTGATCGTCGTGCCGTCGAGATCGACGTAGTCGTGGATCGACGCGTCGAGGTCGAGCGCGCCGGCGTCGACCTGCTGCAGCACGGCGACGCTCGTGAAGAGCTTCGTGATCGAAGCCGTGTCGAACCGGGTGTCGAGCGTGTTCGGAACCGACCAGCGTTCGGAGGCGAGTCCGCGAGCGGTGGCGAGCACCTCCTCGCCGTCCTTCCGCACGAGCACGACCCCCGAGAAGTCCCCGCCGTCGAGTTCGGCGACGAGGCGGGTGATGTCGGTCATGCCGAGCCTCCGTCGACGGGGCTCACGGTGCCGCCCGTGATGCGCACGAGGTCGTCGAAGGTGATCGGGAACACCGTCTTCGCGTGCCCGGCGGCTGCCCAGACGACGTCGTGGTCGGCGAGGCTCGCGTCGATGATCGTGCGCACCGGGGCCGGATGCCCGACGGGCGCGACGCCGCCGATGACCTGGCCCGTCGCCTCCTTGACGAGCTCCTTCGTCGCGCGGCCGAACGTGCCGCCGAGCCGCTCGCCGAGGAAGGCCGTGTCGACGCGGTGGGCGCCCGAGGTGAGCACGAGGATCGGCTCGCCGTCGAAGGTGAAGACGAGCGAGTTCGCGATCTGGGCGACGTCGACGCCGATCGCTTCCGCGGCGAGCGCGGCGGTCGTCGCGGCGCCATCGAGCCAGACGACCTCGGGCTCGAGGCCCGCCTCGCGAAGGGATGCGACGACGGTATCGACGGCGGGATGCGACATGGGGCTCCTCGGGGACGCGATCGGCGGGATTCCCCACCAGGGTAGCGATCGAGGGGATGCCGCGTCGCGAAGCGTTCTCCCCGGCCGAGTAGAGTTCGCGCGTGCAGACGAACGACGAGCCCGGTCTCCGCCGTCGCCTCGGCGTAGCCGGGTCGGTCGCGATCGGCCTCGCCGCGATGATCGGCTCGGGTGTGTTCGTCGTCTTCGCCCCGGCTGCTGCGGCGGCGGGAGACGGACTACTCCTCGGCCTCGGCCTCGCCGCCCTCATCGCGTTCTGCAACGCGACGTCCACCGCGGCCCTCGCCGCCCGTTCGCCGCACGCCGGCGGGGCGTACGTCTTCGGCCGCGAACGTCTGGGCGACTGGTGGGGCTACGCGGCGGGGTGGAGCTTCCTCGTCGGCAAGACGGCGAGCTGCGCGGCGATGGCGCTCGTCTTCGCGGCGTACGTCGCCCCCGCGGGCACCGAACGCCTCATCGCGGCTCTCGCCGCGGCCGTCGTCGCCTGCGTGAGCATCGCGGGCATCACCCGCACGCGTGCCGTGGCGAGCGTGCTCGTCGCGATCGTGCTCGGCATCCTGCTCGTCGTCATCCTGTCGCCGTTCGCCGCGGGTCCGCCCCTCCTGCCGCCCGTCGACATCGGCGACGCGGGTCTCTACGGGGTCCTCCAGTCGGCGGGGCTGCTCTTCTTCGCCTTCGCGGGCTACGCGCGCATCGCGACCCTCGGCGAGGAGGTGCGTCGCCCCGCGCAGACGATCCCGACGGCGATCGTCATCTCGTTCGCGGTCGCCCTGACGGTCTACGCCCTCGTCGCCGTCGCCGCGCTCTCGACGCTCGGTGCGGCGCGCCTCGCCGACTCGACGGCGCCGCTCGCCGACGTCGTCTCTCGGAACGGCTGGTCGTGGGCCGTTCCCCTCGTCACCATTGGTGCCGCCATCGCGACCCTCGGTGCCCTGCTCGCGCTCATCCCCGGCATCGGGCGCACGAGCCTCGCGATGGCGCGCACGGGCGACCTCCCCCACGGGCTCGCGCGCATCGACGGCCGATTCGGCACGCCGGCGCGAGCGGAGGCCCTCGTCGCCGCCCTCGTGATCGTCGTCGTCCTCGTCGCCGACGTGCGCGGCGTCATCGGGTTCTCGTCGTTCGGCGTGCTGCTCTACTACCTCGTCGCGAACCTCTCCGCGCTGCGGATGACGCCGGGCGAGCGACTCTATCCGCGAGCGTTCGCGCTCGTCGGCGCCGCGGGCTGCGTCGTACTCGTCGCGACCCTTCCCCTCGCGTCCGTGCTCGCCGGAACGGCCGTGCTCGCGATCGGACTCGTCATCCGACTCCTCACGGTCTCGGGACGGCGGAGGCGCGCTCACTAGGCTGGCTGCATGAGCGCCGACCCGTCAGCCCGCATCATCACCCTCGCCGGAATCCCGGCGCCCGCCCTCGACGAGACCGCGTTCGTCGCGGCCGGTGCCGTCATCGTCGGCGACGTACGGCTCGGTCGCGGCTCGAGCGTCTGGTACAACGCCGTGCTGCGCGCCGAAGCCGAACCGATCGTCATCGGCGAGGACTCGAACCTGCAGGACACGGTCGTCTGCCACGTCGACGCCGGGTTCCCCCTCGTGCTCGGGCGCGCCGTATCGGTCGGCCACGGAGCGGTGCTGCACGGATGCGTCGTCGAGGACGAGAGCCTCATCGGCATGGGCGCCCGAGTGCTGAACGGCGCGGTGATCGGTCGCGGGTCGCTCGTCGCCGCCGGCGCCGTCGTGCTCGAGGGCACGATCGTGCCGCCGGGCTCACTCGTCGCGGGCGTTCCCGCGAAGATTCGCCGACAGCTCACGGATGACGAGCAGGACGGCATCCGTCGGAATGCCGCCGCCTATCTCGATCACGTCGCCGAGCACACCGCTCCCGTCGACTGAGGTCAGGAACGAACCCCGACCAGATCACACTTCAGGTCTTTTTGTTGGTGAGGTGTCGGCCGATGTACCCGATGTAAACCATTTGACTCCGATCAGCATCATCGAAGTAGTGCATCCGCGGAGCAAACGTATCGCGATGGGTCGGCTTGAAATGCGCACCCATCAGCACCTTTCCGGACGCGTCAACGTCTGTTGGAACGGGTAGGACCCTTTCCTCGCGCCAGCTTCGATTAGTGAGGACACTTTCACTTTCTGTGCCGGCATGGCGATCGGGTGAACACTTGTGACCGTCCATTCGATCATCAGAGAGATATACGTGGACGCCTCCTGCTACCCCACCTTCAGCCCTAACGCCTACGTAGTCGTAGAGGACATGAACGTAGTCCCACAGTGCTGCCGCATACCGTCCGTGCGGGTCCCGCTTATCAATGTCCAGAGCTGCTCCAATATCCCCCGTAAACATGACTCTGTCGAGCGCAACGTGCTGGTGTTCTCCTGGGGTGATACGTGCGACTAGTTCCTCGACTGATGTCGGTGGCTGCCATTCGACCGCCTCACGGGCTACATGCGTCTCCTCGGCCCGGTCAGCCAAGACGAGGTTGCGACGAAGTACTTGCGTCTCGCGCGCAGACTCTCGAAGATCCGCGGTGACTAGTGCTAGTTCAAGATCGAGTTCCTCCAACCTTGCATGTGCAGCGCGAAGTTCGGCTTCGAGTCGAAGCTGAAGATCGGCTGCTTCGTCAAGCTGCTGCTCCGCGACTTCCGCTTCACTACTTTTCACAGTGAGAAGCGCATCGAGTTCATCGAGATCATCTGGCGACCACGAGTCGCGCGAAAACCACCTTCTGATCATCGAACGCAGTTTGGACTTCAAAAGCTCAACAGCGCCAGTCGCTGTCTCGGGAGGAGGTTTAACAGTGTGCTCTGAAGAGACATTCGCTTCATCCCGCGGAGCTTGATGCGAGGAGACGCTTGGACGCCCTGCGGCCAACGCCGCATCAACGTCGCGCGAACTTCCGATGGATGTCGCGACAATTCGACCGACCTTAGATGCGCGTTCTTGAGCAACTGCCGCCTTACGAAGCAGGTCAACACCACGCCGAATATCTGCAGGCAAATCTTGCTCGACGAGCCTCCTGCGCCCGGCTGCCGCGTGGTACTTCGTGAGTGCTCTAGCAACCCGAGTACCCTCGACGGCTCTGGCAAGCGATGCAGGTCCGAGGAATCGGTGACGCACCCCATCGTCGGGATCGTCCAGTTCAACCCGTGGCGCAAATGTCCTCACGGTCCCAGGCCGCACCTCATGACTGGCCGGTAACTCGTCTGCGAGCTGAGACATTCCATCTGCAAGTACGACAAAAATCGATGCAACGCCAACGCTCTGTTTTGTGAGCGACTCGATTGTTCGGGTCCACGCAGAGTCAGTATCTCGACCGAGAGATCCCGCGACGATCACCGCCGAAGAGCGATCTTGATCGGCGATCGCAGAAAGCACTTCCCCGACTTCATCACGATGGATGGTCCGCGGCTTTCCAGTAAGCCGAGTGAATCCGTCCCAAGCGTCAACGGTCTCGAGAAGCGCTGTCACGACTCTCGGAGGGTCGACCCGGTCGACGGCGCTTGATGGGTCGATCCCCTCGATCGAGACATCTATGACGAGACTCTGACGCTTTCGATCGTGCGCGTGCGGCAACGAGAGCGCATAGATCGACACCACGAATGTACCCGCAGCATTTGTCTCTTCTAGCTGATACAAGCGACGAAAACTGGAATCTTCGGCGCGATCCACATGGGTCACTGAGAGCCGAGCCGCGGGACCGAACTCGGTGACGCCAACCCCCTCCCAATCAACGCGAGGCAGCCCATTTCGGCCGCGCGACTTCTCTTTGAGCCACGCACGAAGATGCTCTTCAGCAATAGAAACCGCATCGGCACGATCATCGAGTCTCAGGACTGACCGATATCCGACAGCCATTACATATGCCCAGATACAGATCGCAGTGAACGGTAGACAGGTTGAAGAAGCAATCGGGTAAACCGCTGGTGCGAGACGCGCGTTTTAGCGCGTGATGTAGTCAACGTGTACACGAACATGCCACCGACGATATCCACTAGCAAGATTCAAATGCGCGGCGATTGGCCCTCAATTCCCGAATTGGGGGCGGCGGGCCACACTGGTGGGCGTTGTCGACGGCCTCTCTCAGGCGCGCAGTTCGGCAGCCTTGACGACGTTCGAGAGCAGCATGGCACGCGTCATCGGTCCGACTCCGCCGGGGTTCGGCGACAGGTGACCAGCGACCTCTGCGACGAGCGGGTCGATGTCGCCCGTGAGGCGGCCCTTGCCCGTCTCGGGGTCTTCGACGCGAGTGATGCCGACGTCGAGCACGGCGGCGCCCGGCTTCACCCAGTCGGGCTTCACGAGGTGGGCGACACCGACGGCCGCGACGACGATGTCGGCGCGACGCACCTCGGCGGCGAGATCGACGGTGCGCGAGTGGGTGAGCGTGACGGTCGCGTCGAGGCCCTTGCGCGTGAAGAGCAGACCGAGCGGGCGACCGACGGTGAGGCCTCGGCCGATGACGGTGACGTGGCGGCCGCTGATCGGCACGTCGTAGCGCTGCAGCATCTCGACGATGCCCGCGGGCGTGCACGGCAGCGGCGAGTGCAGTTCGCCCTCGATACCGAGCACGAGACGCCCGAGGTTCGTGGGGTGCAGGCCGTCGGCGTCCTTGTCGGGGTCGATGAGTTCGAGCATCGCGTTCTCGTCGTGACCGGCGGGCAGCGGCAGCTGCACGATGTAGCCGGTCACCTCGGGAGCACTGTTGAGGTCGGCGATCGCGGCGCGCACGTCGGCGCTCGTCGCGGTCGCGGGCAGGTCGACGCGGATGGACTCGATGCCCACCTCGGCGCAGTCGCGGTGCTTACCGGCGACGTAGGAGCGCGATCCCGGGTCGTCGCCGACGAGGAGGGTGCCGAGTCCCGGCACGATGCCCTTCGAGCGGAGCGCGCTGATGCGCTCGGCGAGTTCGGACTTCACGGCGCGCGCGGTGGCGACGCCGTCGAGGGTGATCGCGGTCATGGCGACTCCTGAGGTGTGGGGGTACGAGGTACGAGCGGGGTGCGGATACGGAGATTCGCGGCGACGCGCCGATCGACGGATGACGCGACGCGGCGTGTCGCGCGAGATCTCCGTATCCGTCGACAGGGAGGGGTGTCGGTGTCGGCCCGTCAGCGCGTGACGGGCCGACACCGGCGAGGCGGCTTACGCGAAGCGCGTCGCGCCGACCTGCGAGAGGCCCGGGTAGAGCGGGAAGCGCTCGGTGAGGGCGCTCACGCGCTCGCGGAGAGCGCCGGTGTCGGCACCGGGCTTAAGCGCCTCGGCGATGACGTCGGCGACCTCGACGAACTCGGCGTCGCCGAAGCCGCGCGTCGCGAGGGCGGGCGTGCCGATGCGGAGGCCCGAGGTCACCATCGGCGGGCGCGGGTCGAAGGGAACCGCGTTGCGGTTGACGGTGATGAGCGCCTCGTGCAGCACGTCTTCGGCCTGCTGACCGTCGAGCGGCGAGTTGCGGAGGTCGGCGAGCACGAGGTGCACGTCGGTGCCGCCCGTCAGAACGTCGACGCCCGCTGCGCGCGAGTCATCGGCGGTGAGGCGGTCGGCGAGGATCTGCGCACCGCGGATGGTGCGGGCCTGACGGTCGGCGAACTCCTCGGTCGCGGCGATCTTGAACGCGGTCGCCTTGGCGGCGATGACGTGCATGAGCGGCCCGCCCTGCTGGCCCGGGAAGACATTCGAGTTGAGCTTCTTGGCGAGCTCGGTGTCGCGCGAGACGATGAAGCCCGAGCGCGGGCCGCCGATGGTCTTGTGCACGGTCGACGAGACGACGTCGGCGTGGGGAACGGGCGACGGGTGCAGGCCTGCGGCGACGAGTCCCGCGAAGTGCGCCATGTCGACCCAGAGCTTCGCGCCGACCTCGTCGGCGATCGCGCGGAACGCGGCGAAGTCGAGGTGACGGGGGTACGCCGACCAACCGGCGATGATGACCTGCGGGCGGTGCTCGAGGGCCTTGTCGCGCACGACGTTCATGTCGACGAGGAAGGTCTCGGGGTCGACGCCGTACGACACGGCGTTGTAGAGCTTGCCCGAGAAGTTGAGCTTCATGCCGTGGGTGAGGTGACCGCCGTGGGCGAGCTCGAGGCCGAGGATCGTGTCGCCCGGCGTGGCGATCGCCGAGAGCACGGCGGCGTTTGCGGTCGCACCGGAGTGCGGCTGGACGTTCGCGTACTCGGCGCCGAAGAGGCTCTTGGCGCGCTCGATCGCGAGCGACTCGGCCACGTCGACGTACTCGCAGCCGCCGTAGTAACGGCGACCCGGGTAGCCCTCGGCGTACTTGTTGGTGAGCACGGAGCCCTGCGACTCAAGCACGGAGACGGGGACGAAGTTCTCGCTCGCGATCATCTCGAGGTAGTCGCGCTGGCGGCCGAGCTCCTGCTGGAGGACGGCGGCGATCTCGGGGTCGACGAGCTCGAGGGATTGGTTGAAGACGGATTCGGTCAAGACTGGCTCCTAGGGTGACGCGGAAACGATGAGTACTGCCCGTCGCTCGCGCGGGGGCATCCGTTCCGGCCCAGGCGAGCGGTCGGATCCGAGCCAGTCGCTCCCCGATGGTGTCCATCTCAACGCCAGTCGCGACCCGCACAGCATAGCAAGATCGTCGATGCCCGCGCGGACGATTGCCCACTGTAAGGATTCCTGACATACTCGGCGGATGCCCTCCGTCATCCCGGCCCCCGCCCGCGCGACCGATCGAGAAGCCGCCGCGTTCGAGTTCGGCGCGACCGGCCGGATCGTCGCCGACGAGACCGCGCGCGGCGTCGCCGAACTCCTCGCTGCCGACGTCGAACTGAGGATCGGTCGTCGGCTCGACATCGTGACGGATGACGCCGGCCCGGCCGATCTCGAGCTCCGCATCGAGCCGTTCCCCTCGGCGAGCGTCGAGGCCCACCGCCTCCAGGTGTCGACCGCGGGAGCCCGCCTCACGGCGACCACGGCCGAAGGCCTCTACCGCGGCACCCGCACGATCCTGCAGCTGCTCGGCACCGACGGCACGATCGCCGCGACGCTCATCGAGGACGAACCGCGCTTCGCCTACCGAGGCGTCATGCTCGACGTCGCCCGCCACTTCTTCTCGGTCGACGACGTCACGCGTTACATCGAGGCGATCGCCCTGCTGAAGTTCAACCACCTGCATCTCCACCTCACCGACGACCAGGGCTGGCGCCTCGAGATCGACTCGCGCCCCGAACTCACCCGTCGAGGAAGTACGACCTCCGTCGGCGGCCACGGCGGCGGCCACTACACGCACGACGACTACCGCGCCATCATCGACTTCGCCGCCGCCCGCTTCATCACGGTCGTGCCCGAGATCGACGTGCCCGGCCACACGAACGCGGCGCTGCACTCCTACCCCGAGCTGACTCCCGACGGCATCGCCCCCGAGCCGTACGAGGGGATCGAGGTCGGCTTCAGTTCGCTCGACGCGGCCCGCCCGGAGACGTACGCCTTCCTCGAGGACGTCATCGGCGAGGTCGCGGCGCTCACCCCCGGCCCCTACCTCCACCTCGGCGGCGACGAATCGCTCTCGACGCCCGCCGACGAGTACGCGACCCTCATCGCCCGAGCGACGAGCATCGGCGCGGCGACGGGCAAGACGATCATCGGCTGGCACGAGATGGGCGCGAGCGATGCTCTGCCGCGCGGCACCGTCGGCCAGTACTGGAGCTTCACGAAACCGCAGGATGACTCGGCGGAGCGCACCCGCACCTTCGCCCGAAACGGCGGACGCGTCGTCCTCTCCCCCGCCGACGTCGCCTATCTCGACATGCGCTATCCGGGCGAGGCCACGGGGCCGGACGGGCGCGTGCTCGGCCTCGAGTGGGCCGAGGGCGCGACGTCACTCGTCGACGCCTACGGGTGGGAACCGACGTCGATCGTCGACGGCATCGGCGAAGCCGACATCCTCGGGGTCGAGGCGCCGCTCTGGACGGAGACGGCACGACACATCGACGACGTCACCTTCCTCGCGTTCCCGCGCGCTGCGGCGATCGCCGAGATCGCCTGGTCGCCGCGAGCGGTGCGCGACATCGACGACTTCACCCGGCGACTCCCCGCGTTCACCGGCCTGCTCGACGAACGCGGAGTGCGCCATCATGCCGCCGCCGCGGAGCACCGATCGGTATCGTGACGGGTATGCCCCCGTCGACGATCATCCACTCCGCGCGAATCGTCTCGAACGGATCGGTCACCGACGACGGCTGGGTCAGGTTCGACGGCGATCGCCTCTCGGCGCGCGGGGTCGGGCGCAGCTGGGAGGCGCGACCGGGCGACGAGGTCGTGGATGCCGGTGGTCGGCACCTCACCCCCGGATTCATCGACATCCACGTGCACGGTGGTGGCGGGGCCGCGTTCGACGACGGCGCGGACGCGATCGCCCGGGCGCTCGCAATGCACCGACGGCACGGCACGACCCGCGCCGTGATCTCGCTCGTGACGGCACCGATCGAGGCGCTCGAGCGCCGCGTCGCCGAGATCGCCGCCCTCACGCGTCGGGATGACGCGGTCCTCGGTTCGCACCTCGAAGGCCCGTTCCTCGCCGACTCGCATCGCGGGGCGCACGATCCGGCGCTCCTCCACTCCCCCGACCAGGCCTCGATCGAGCGGCTCCTCGAAGCCGCCGACGGCACGCTGACCCAGGTGACGCTCGCCCCCGAGCTGCCGGGCGCCCTCGACGCGACGAGGTCCCTCGTCGCCGCCGGTTCCCGCGTCGCCGTGGGCCATACGGGCGCGAGTGCCGACGAGGCACGCGCCGCGTTCGACGTCGGCGCGACGATCCTCACCCATGCGTTCAACGGCATGCGCGGAATCCACCATCGCGCACCGGGCCCCGTGACGGCCGCCCTCGCGACCGATGGCATCACCCTCGAGATCATCGATGACGGTGTGCACGTGCACGCGGACGTCGTGAACCTGGCATTCACCGCGGCACCGGGCCGCATCGCCCTCGTGTCGGATGCGATGGCCGCAGCGGGAGCGGCCGACGGCCCCTATGACCTCGGTTCGCTCCGCGTCAGCGTCACCGACGGTGTCGCCCGACTCGTCGACGGAGGCGCGATCGCCGGTTCGACCCTCACGCTCGGCGTCGCCGTGCGGAATGCGATCGCCCACGGCATCCCCCTTGCGACGGCGGTCGCGGCGGCGAGCATCGTGCCGGCGCGCGCGATCGGGCGCGGCGACGAACTCGGCGCTCTCGAGGTCGGGTATGCGGCCGACGCCGTGCTGCTCGACGACGATCTCGAGGCGGTCCGCGTGTGGTCGGCCGGGGATTCCGTGTTCGCCGTCTGAGAAACCTCAGGGGAGACCGGGCCGGACGCGTGTTCCCCTTCGCGTCCGGCGCCCGGTCCCGTTGCCCGCTCGAATTCCCCCGAGGTCAAGCGGGCGCGCAGCGTTCGGGTCGCTGACTCACGGGCCGCCACTGCCGCCCGATGCGACGACAGATAGGGCTCTCGACACATCGGACGGCCGGGGGCGATCGGCGGCCCTTCACCTGAAGAGAGCAGGAAGTGAGAGAATGATGACGCGGGTTCGCAGACTTTTTTCGGATTCTTCCGACAGGATCTTCCGGGTGCCGCGTCATAGCGCAGGCCGATCCCGCTCTCTCACGTTAAGACCACGACAGAAGGAGACCGCATGACCATGCCACTGCAGCCTCCCGTCGAGGGTCTCTCCGACGCGGATCTCATCTCTGCATCGCGCTCGGGCGACAACAGCGCGTATGCCGAACTCTGGCGCCGTCACTCCCGCGCAGCACGAACCGTCGCTCGCTCGTTCTCGAGCCTCGACCCCGACGACCTCGTCGCCGAAGCCTTCCTGCGCGTGCTCCAGGCGCTCCAGTCCGGCAAGGGTCCGAACGGTGCGTTCCGCCCCTATCTCTTCACGACGCTGAGGAACACGGCCGCGAGCTGGGGCCGGGCATCGCGCGAGACGGCCCTCGACACCCTCGAGTCCTTCGAAGACCCCGACTCGAACGAACAGGCGACGCTCGACGCGCTCGACCGCTCGATCACGGCTCAGGCCTTCCGCTCGCTCCCCACGCGGTGGCAGGAGGTGCTCTGGTACAGCGAAGTCGAGCAGATGACTCCGCAAGAGATCGCACCTCTCGTCGGTATGACGGCGAACAGCACGGCCGCTCTCGCCTACCGTGCGCGCGAAGGACTGCGCCAGGCGTGGATTCGAGCCCACCTCGGCAACCCCGGCAATTCCGACGAATGCCGCTGGACGATCGAGCGGCTCGGTGCCTACACACGCGACAAGCTCGGGCCACGCGACACGAAGCGCGTCGACCAGCACCTCGACAACTGCGCCAAGTGCACGATCGTCGCCTCGGAGGCGCGCGAGACCGGCTCTCGTCTCGCCCTCGTGCTCCTGCCTCTCGCAGCCGGCATCGGAGGCGCGACGGCGTACACCGCGTGGCTGCAGACCGCAGCGCCTGCCGCCCAGCTCGCGGCAGCCGCGATGCCGGCGATCATCTCCGACAGTGTCACGGCGACGACGGCGAGCGCGCTGTCGTCGGGCGGCTCGGTCGGCGCCTCGGCGGGTGGCGGAGCCGGCGGTTCCTCCGCGGGCGCGGCTTCCGTCGCGAGCGCCACGACCGCGGGCGCCGGCGGTGCAGCCGTCGGCGGAGGCCTCGGAGTCGGCGCCCTCGTCGGCATGGCCGCCGGTGGAATCGCGATCGCCGCGAGCGTCGCGGCGGCCGTCGTGCTCGGTCCCTCACTCTTCGACGCCGGTTCGGCCGGTCTGGCGGCCCTCGCGCCGGGCGCCGGCGCACCCGCCGTGGTCGAGCCCGCCGAACTCACGCCGGGCCCGGGAGCGATCGTGCCCGCGCCCACCGCGAAGCCGACCCCGAAGGCCACACCGAAGGCCTCGCCCACGCCGCCGCCCGCGGCGGAAGAGACGCCGGCCCCCGTCGAGGCCGCTCCCGCGCCGGCGCAGGAGCCCGAGGCGACGCCCGAGCCCGTGCCCACCGACGAACCCGAGGTCGGGCCCGAGCCGACCACTCCTCCCGAGCCGAGCCCCGAACCCACGCTTCCGCCGGAGCCGACTCCCGAGCCGACGACTCCGCCCGAGCCCACCACTCCTCCGACGCCGAACCCGACGCCCACGCCCACGCCCACGCCGACCCCGACTCCCGACCCCGAGCCGGAGCCCGAACCGGTCGCTCCCGTCACCATCGGAAGCGTCGAGTCGGGCGGAGGCCTGTACTTCCCGACGCTGACCGGCACGGGAGAGCCCGGCTCCGTCATCGAGGTGCGTCTCTCCGATTCGGCGATCGCGGCGGCCGACGTCTCCTCCGCGGGCACATGGTCGGTGACCGTGACCGACCTCGCCCCCGGAACATGGTCGCTCGAAGCCGTCCAGCTCGACGGCCGCGAGGTCACCTCACGCTCGACCGCGTCATCCGTTACGCTCGCCGCACCGCCATCGCTCTCGGTGACGAGGATCGGCGACATCGTGGCCCTCGTAACCCTCTCGGGTCAGCCGAACGCGCGCGTCGTCGTCGCGAGCGCGACGGGCGACGAGTGGGTGCGCGTCCTCGATGGCTCGGGCACGGCTTCCGAGATGTACGTGAGCCTGAGCGACCTCGACATCACGGTCACCGCGCGCTACAGCGACGGCACCTCCGCCGGACCGGCGACGTCGGGCTCGATCCCTGTGCCGCTCTTCGCGCTCGCTGCTCCTGCCCCGGCCGTGACGGAGAGCGAGCCCGCTGCTCCGGCCCCGGAACCCGCGCCCGCCCCCGAGCAGCCGGCCGATCCTGCGCCCGCGCCGAGCGAGACGCCCGCGCCGATCGAAGGGCCCGCGCCGACGGATGACGCCGTCGTGCGCCCCGCCGAGACGAACGAGACCGATCCGCCCGTCGTGACCGACGAGACCGGCGATGAGCCGCCCGTCGCCGAGGTCCCCGCAGCGGGCGATCCGGTCGAGACCGCCGAGTCGATCACGCCGTAGGCTCCGCCCGTCGATCGACGCCGCCCGCGGCATCCGTTCTCTCGATCGCCGCGCCTACGACCGCGCGCGAGTGCGGCGGAGCGAGACGACGAGGATGACGGCGACGGCGAAGAGGGCCGCGTAGACGACCGAGATCCACTCGATGCCGATCGTGTCGAAGAGCACGGCTCCGAGGAAGGCGCCTCCGCCGATGCCGATGTTGAACGCGGTCGTGTAGTACGCGCTCGCGACGTCGCGGATCTCGGGCGACGCGGCGTGCAGCAGTCGCGTCTGCAGGAGCGGCGGCACGGCGCCGAAGGCGACGCCCCAGACGAAGAACGCGACGAGGGCGACGAGGGGTGCGCCCGCGAAGAGCGACGTCGCGAGGGCTCCAGCGCCCGCGACGGTGAGGGCGAGCACGAGGCCGCCCGTCGGACGACGCCCGAGGAGCGAGCCCGCGGCGACGAGGCCGACCGCCCCGGCGAGTCCGTACGCGAACAAGAGCGGTCCGACGAGCGACGACTCGACGCCGACGACGACCGTGAGCAGCGGCACGACGTAGGTGTAGAGCGCATAGTGGCCGATCATCGTGATCGCGGTGACGACGCACACGATGAGGACGGCACCGAGGGTGCGGTCGCGCCCTCGTGCCTTGTGGGCGGCCTGCTCGGCGGCCGAGGGGCGCTCGACGTGCGGGAGGAAGCGCCAGAGCAGCACGGCCCCGAGGAGCGTGAGCACGGCGACCGCGCCGAAGACCGTGCGCCATCCGACGAGCTGGCCGACCGTCGTCGAGAGGGGCACGCCGAGCACGAGGGCGAGGGTGCCGCCGCCGACGGTGATCGCCACGGCGCGACCGATCTGCTCTCGCGGAACGAGCGAACCGGCGTACGCGGCGACGAGGGCCCAGAAGAGCCCGTGCGCGATCCCGCCGACGACACGAGCGGCGACGACGAGCGGGTACGTGGGCGCGATCGCCGTGAGCGCCGTCGCGATACCGAGCACGGCGACCACTCCGACGAGTAGACGGTGGCGCGGCCAGCGTCGCGTGAGCGCCGTGAGCGGTGCGGCCGTGAGCACGACGGTGAGCGCGAAGAACGTGACGAGCAAGCCGATCGCGGGTTCGCTCACGCCAAGGTCGGCGCTCATCTCGGGCAGGAGGCCCGTCGGGAGCATCTCGGCGGTGATCGAGAGGAAGACGCCCGCCGAGAGCACGAGCAGCGCGGTCCACGGGAAGCGGGCTGCAGTCGCAGGTGTCGCGAGCGACGAAGAAGGAGAAGAAGTCATGGATCGAGGGATTCCCGACGGCGTTCCCCGCGCGGGCTGAGCCTCAGATCGCGGGTCGACTACGCGCTCGTGTGCGCGTCCAGGGCCGCACGAGACGCACGACCGTCACCGATTCTACCCGCCCTCTCGTCTCGGCGTCACGTTTGTGCTGTTCGGCGGAGCTGAGCAGCACAAACGTGACGCCGAGACGGCGCGGGCGGATGGGTGCCGAGAGGCGACTCCGACTACTCTGGGCGAGTGACTGCTGCGACCACGACCAACCACTGGGTTCTCACCCTCGTCTGCGCCGACGGCCCCGGAATCGTCCACGACGTGAGCGGCGCCGTCGTCGCCGCGCGGGGCAACATCACCGAGAGCCAGCAGTTCGCGAGCACCGACACCGGCCGTTTCTTCATGCGCCTGCAGATCGAGTCGCCCGCGGAACGCGCCGAGTTCGAGGCCGCCCTCGCTCCCGTCATCCAGCGCTTCGACATGACCTGGACGCTCGACGTCGTCGGTCGCCCGCTGCGCACTCTCGTGCTCGCCTCGACGGCGGGCCACTGCGTCAACGACCTGCTCTTCCGGCACCGCGGCGGCCAGCTGCCCGTCGAGATCCCCCTCGTACTCTCCAACCACGGAACGCTGCGCGACCTCGTCGACTTCTACGACGTGCCGTTCGAGGTGCTCCCCGTGACGGATGCCGCGAGCAAGGCCGAGTTCGAGAAGCGCGTACTCCGTGCGGTCGACGAGCACGACATCGAGCTCGTCGTGCTCGCGCGATACATGCAGATTCTCTCGCCCGAGCTCTGCGAGGCGCTCGCGGGTCGCTGCATCAACATCCACCACTCGTTCCTGCCCGGCTTCAAGGGGGCGAACCCCTACCGTCAGGCGCACGCCCGCGGCGTGAAGCTCATCGGTGCGACCGCCCACTTCGTGACGAGCGACCTCGACGAGGGCCCGATCATCGAGCAGAACGTCGTGCGCGTCGACCACTCACGATCGCCGTCCGAACTCGTCGCGATCGGTCAGGACGAAGAGAGCCGCACGCTCACCCAGGCGGTGAAGTGGTTCGCCGAGAGCCGCGTGCTGCTCGACGGCGCCCGCACGATCATCTTCCGCTGAGCGCCGGTAGGATGGCGGAGTGACGAACGCCTCACCCGAGACCCGCATCGGACCCAACGAGATCCTGCGCTTCTTCCTCGAAATCTTCGCCTTCCTCTCCCTCGGCATCTGGGGATTCCTCGCCTTCGAGGAGTGGTGGCTCAAGTTCGTCGCCGGCCTCGGCGCTCCGCTCCTCGCGATCCTCGTGTGGGCGCTCTTCCGCTCGCCGAAGGCGGTCTTCCGCATCGATGCGTTCGGTAAGGCCATCATCGAGATCGCGGTCTTCACAGCTGCGGCCCTCGCCTGGTGGACCCTCGGTCAGCCGATCGTCGCCATCGTCTTCGCGGTCGTCGCGGCGGTGAGCGGTGTCATCAACGGTCGCCGCGAGCTTGCCGCGGGCTGAGCCTCAGAGCCCCTGCCACGCCGGCTTGTTCGCCCAGACGTAGCGGTAGTAGTCGGCGTTCTCGAGTCGAGCAGCCGCGTCCTCGTCGACGATGACGCTCACGCGCGGGTGCAGTTGCACGGCAGACCCGGGCACGCTCGCCGTGAGCGGCCCCTCGACCGCACGCGTGACGGCCTCGGCCTTCGCCGCACTGAACGCGAGCAGCACCAGGTGGCGGGCCCGCAGGATCGTGCCGAGCCCCTGCGTGAGGCAATGCGTCGGCACGTCGTCGATCGAGTCGAAGAAGCGTGCGTTGTCGCGTCGGGTCGCCTCCGTGAGCGTCTTCACGCGCGTCAGCGAGCCGAACGACGAACCGGGCTCGTTGAACCCGATGTGCCCGGTGCGACCGATGCCGAGGATCTGCACGTCGATGCCGCCCGCTCGGCGGATCTCCGCCTCGTAGTCGTCGCCCGCGGTGACGATCGTCGCCGGATCGCCGTTCGGCACGTGCACGAGATCGGGTCGGAGCCCGAGCGGTTCGACGACCTCTCGCGTGATGACGGAACGGTAGCTCTCGGAGTGCCCGGGCGGCAGGCCGACGTACTCGTCGAGGGCGAAGCCGCGCACGCGCGACACGTCGAGCCCGCGTGACGCGACCGTCTCGGCGAGAGCACGATAGGTCGTGAGCGGCGTCGATCCCGTCGCGAGCCCGAGCACGGCGTCCGGGCGTTCCGCGATAAGGTCGGCGAGCGTCTCGGCGACGAGCGCGCCGGCCTCCGCGGCATCCCCGACGATGACGACCTCCGCCATCAGCTCATCCCCACGAGGGCCGCACCGACCGCCGCCGCCGGGAATCCCGACGGGAGGAGCCGGACGCGGTCGGGAAGCGCGAGCGACGCGATGAACGGCGACTGGGCAGCTCGGCGCGCGAGCGTCGCGCGCACCCCGATGAGCAGCCGGTCGCCGAGGGCGCTGAGCCCACCGCCGACGACGACGGTCTCGACGTCGGTCGTGAGCACGAGCACCCTCACGGCCGCCGCGACCCCGTCGATGAACGTCTGACGCACCGTGACGGCGCGCTCGTCGCCCCGATCGGCCGCATCGAACAGGTCGCGCGCCGGCAGCGCGGCGGCCGTCGGCCACAGTCGCGCGATCGCCGAACCGGATGCCACGAGCTCGAGGCATCCACGCTGGCCGCACGCGCACTGTTCGCCGCGCGGATCGACGGGGAGGTGGCCGATCTCGCCGGCGATACCCCCGCTGCCGCGCCACAGCTGCCCGCCGAGCACGACGCCCGCCGCGAGTCCGGTGCCGAGGTTGAGGTACGCCATCGACGTCGGCGGGGCTCCGGTGTCGGTGTCGGACCGGAGCGACGTGCCGAGCAGGAGGGAAGCGCCGAGGGCTGCGGCCTTGACGTCGTTCTCGACCCGCACGGGCGCGCCGAACACGGCGGCCAGGCGCGGTCCGAGGTCGAGCCCGCCGAAACCGAGGTTGACGGCGTGCTCGACGCGGCCCGTCGCGGTGTCGACCGCACCGGGGATCCCGATGCCGATCGATTCGAACGAGCCCGCATCGATGCCCGTGATCTCGCTCATGCGCCGCACGGTCTGCACGGCGGTGTCGACGACGGCGCTCGCGCCGAATCCCGTCGGGAGCCGCACCTGGTCGACGATCCCGCCCGCACCCGTCATGGCGACCGCCGCGGTCTTCGTCCCTCCGATGTCGATGCCGAGCCTCATGCCGTCGCCCCCTCGGCGACGATCAGCGCCCGGCGACGCCTCGCGCCCGTCATCCCTTCACCGCGCCCGCGACGAGCCCGCTCGTCATCCGCCCCTGCACGATGAGGAAGAAGATGACCACGGGGATCGCCATGAGTGTCGAGCCGGCCATGATCGCGGCCCAGTTCGTCGTGCCGGTGAGGGTCTGGTAGGTACGCAGCCACACGGGAAGCGTCATCATCTCGGGTCTCGCATTCACGACGAGAGCGAGCACGAACTCGTTCCACGCCTGGATGAATCCGAAGACACCGGTCGCGACGAGGCCGGGTGCGAGGAGCGGGAAGGTGATGCGCCAGAAGGCGCCCGCCCGGGAGAGACCGTCGATCATGCCGGCTTCCTCGAGGTCGGCGGGCACGCCGTTGACGAAGCCGCGGAGGGTCCAGATCGTGAACGGCAGCACCGTCGCGACGTAGACGACGGTCAGGCCGATGATCGTGTTGAGCAGATGCCAGCCGTCGAGCACCCGGAAGATCGAGACGATCATCGCCTCGCCGGGGATCATCTGCACGACGAGGATCGTAATGATGAACGCCTTGCGCGTCTTGAATCGGAACCGCGTCACCGCGACCGACGCGAGGAAGGCGAACACGAGCGCGATGACGACCGTCGAGATCGTCACGAGCAGCGAGTTACCGAGTGCGGGGAGGAAGGGCGTGCGCCCCGGGTCGAAGAGCACCGTCTCGTAGTTCCGCCACGTGAAGTTGTCGGGCCAGAAGTGCATCTCGTTGCCGCGGATCTCGTTGTTCGGCTGGAACGAGGTGTTGATCATCCAGTACACGGGGAAGACCGCGACGACGAAGATCACGACGGCGACGATGCTGAGCACGACGCTCGTCAGTCGGCGGCGGCCACCGCCGCGGCGCTTCGCGACGCGGGGTGCGGCCGGCCCGGAGGGTCCGACGAGGGCGGGGCCGAAGGCGGGGGCGCTCACAGGTCCTCCTGCTTGATGTTCTGGCGCACGTAGTAGAGCGAGATGACCATGAGGATGATGACGGTGATCACGGCGATCGCGCCGCCGAGACCGAACTCGCCGCCGGCGATCGAGACCTGGTAGATGTACACGCCGAGGGTGTTCGTCTGCTCACGGATGCCGCCGATGTCTTGCAGCGCGAAGATCTGTGTGAAGACGCGGAGGTCCCAGATGATCTGCAGGATCGTCGTCACGAGGAAGATCGGCTTGAGGTAGGGGAAGATCACGAAGCGGAACCGCTTCACTCCCCCGGCCCCGTCGAGCTGCGCCGCCTCGAGCACCTCATCGGGCACCTGCGTGAGGCCCGCGTAGAGCGTGAAGGCGACGAACGGCACGGCGCCCCACACGATGATGATGCCCGCGACGAAGAAGAAGCTCAGCGGGTTGATGAGCCACGAGTGCTGCTGGAACTCGTCGAGGCTGAAGAGGTTGACGAGGATGTGGTTGACGATGCCGTAGTCGGTGTCGAAGACCCAGCCCCACACGATCGTGGCGGTGAGCGCGGGCATCGCCCACGCGAGCAGGAGGCCGACCGCGAGGAGGCCGCGGAAGAACTTGTTGAGTCGCGTCATCATGAGTGCGATGAGCGTGCCGAGCACCATCGTGATGATGACGCACGCGGCGGCGAAGAGGATCGTGCGGCCGAGAACCTGCCAGAAGGCGGGGTCGGAGAGCACCTTCGTGTAGTTCGCGAACCCGATGAACTCGGGCGGGGCTCCGAAGACCTGGGCTCGGCCGAAGGTCTGGAACGAGGTGATGATGAGTTGGACGAGGGGCCATCCGACGATCGCGGCGAGCGTGACGATCGAGGGGATGAGCAGGGCGTACGGCGTGAAGCCGCCGCGTCGGCGGCGTTGCCGACTCTTCGGCGCCGGCTCGGGGGCGAGCAACCGCTCTCCCTCGACCGCGCTCGGCGCGGGAGCCTGACCGGTGACGGGCGTGGTCATCGTGCTTCTCCTGGATTGGCAGAGTGGTGGAGGTACCGGGGAGGCCGCACGCGGCCTCCCCGGCGACGATCAACCGTTGAGGATCGCGTCGATCTTGTCGTCGGCCTCGGCGGCGAGAGCGGCGACGTCACCGCCCTGGGCGATCTTCACGAAGAGGTCCTGCAGGATTCCCGCAGCCTCGACGTCGGCCCACTTCGGCGAGGCCGGGGTGAGCTTGGCGTTGCCCGCTGCCTCGCCGATCGCGACCGCGACCTCGTCGGTGCCGAGCGTCGACGCGAGCGACTTCTTCGCGGGGACGAGGCCGTTCTCGCCGTAGATCGTCTGGAACTCGTCCGAGAGGATGATCGCGAGAGCGTCCTTCGCGAGGTCGGGGTTCGCCGACTTCGCCGAGATGCCGATGTTCGAGCCGCCCGCGAAGACCTGAGCCGCGCCGCCGTCCATGCCCGGAAGGGCGTAGACGCCGAGGTTGGCCTCCTGGTCGGGGCAGCCGGGTGTCTCGGCGTCGGCCGGAGCGAGGATCGACCACTTGACCCAGCTCGGCGCCGAGAGCTGCAGCGTCGTGCCGTCGCAGTATCCGACCTGCGGGTTCGTCTCGTTGCCGTCCTTCGGCGCGAGCGAGGCCTTCGTCATGACCTCCTGCACCTGCGTGAGACCGGCGACCGATTCGGCCGACGAGAGTTCGGCCTTCCACCCGTCGCCGTCGGGCACGGCGATCTCTCCGCCGTTCTCCCAGATGAACGGGAGGGCGTTGTACCAGTCCTGACCGGGCCACCAGATGCCCGACTTACCGGGGTTCGCGGTGGCGAGCGCCTCGCCGTTCGAGACGTACTCGTCGAGCGTCGTCGGCACAGCGAGGCCCGCCGCCGCGAGGGCGTCCTTCTTGTAGAAGACGAGACGGGCGCCCGAGTAGAGCGGCGCCGCGTAGAACTTGCCGTCGTACGAGCCCGCTTCGACGAAGCCCGGCAGCAGGTCGTCTCCGCCGAGCGCGTCGTAGTCGGCCGTCAGGTCGAGGAAGGCGCCGGCCGAGGTGAACGCGGCGGCCTGCGTGTTGCCGACCTCCACGACATCCGGGCTGTCCGAGCCGGAGAGGCTCGTGGTGAGGCGGTCGACGAGGCCGTCCCACGACTGCTCCTCGATGACGAGCGTCGAACCGGGGTGCTCCTCCTCGAAGGTCGTCTTCAGGTAGTTGCGAGCCTCGTCGGGGGTGTCGGTACCGACGAGCCAGACGCGGATCTCGGCGCCATCGCCGGACCCTGCGTTGCTGTCGCCACCTGCGGCACAACCGGCGAGCGACAGCACAGCCGCGGCGCCGAGCGCCACGATGCCGAGTTTCCTCATGTGATTGCTTCCTTTCCTAGGGCGAGATGGCAACTCCGTGCTGCCATCCGTGGTGCGTGGTGGGGTCAGGAGACCCCGAGTTGTCCGGAGAGGACCATGACGGCCGCGCCGCGCAAGACGATGTCCTGCCCGTGCGAGGTCATCCGGAGCGACAGGTCGCGGTTGAAGTCCGCCATCGTCCGCTGCCGGAGGGTCTCGATGGTGGCGTCGAGGAACGCGCCATCGAGAAGTTCTGGGGGGCCGCTCACGACGACGTCGGAGAGGTTGAGTGTGCCGACGACGGGAGCGAGCACGATGCCGAGGCGGCGCCCCGCTTCGCGGAGCACCTCGTCTCGTGCGCGGTCGGTGCCGACGGATGACGCGAGCCGATCGATCTCCGAGGCCAGGCGCGGGGCCGCGAGCCATGCCTCGAGGCAGCCGTGTC
This sequence comes from Agromyces atrinae, assembly GCF_013407835.1. Taxonomy (NCBI): domain Bacteria; kingdom Bacillati; phylum Actinomycetota; class Actinomycetes; order Micrococcales; family Microbacteriaceae; genus Agromyces; species Agromyces atrinae. The sequence continues at coordinate 1,379,557 of NZ_JACCBI010000001.1, forward strand.
GGCCGCACGCGCAGAGGGGGCCCTCGTCGGTGCCCACGACGACGTGGCCGATCTCACCCGCCGCGAATGCGCTGCCGACGACCGGGTGGCCCGCGATGATGAGGCCGGCACCGACACCGAGCCCGACGCGGACGAGCAACAGGTCGTTCGACGTGTGCTGCGCGGCGTGCTCGGCGAGCACGGCAGCATTGGCGTCGTTCGCGACGTGCACGGGCACGTGGAATCGGTCGGCGATGAGGCTCTGGAGGGGAAGGTCGGTCCACCCGAGGTTCGGTGCCGACAGCACGACACCGGCGCGGTCGACGACACCGGGTGAGCCCACGCCGATCCCGAGGACGGGGGCGGTCGCGGTCCCCAGCAGCTCGGCGACGAGGTCGACCACCTCGGCCACGAGCGCGTCGCCCGTCGTCGATCCCGTCGCGTGCTCGGCGCGCGCGAGGATGCCGTCGTCGAGATCGTGCACGGCGCCGCGCACGATACCCGTGTCGGACAGGTCGACGGAGATGACGTGGAAGGCGCCGCGGTCGACATCGAGGAGCGTCGCGGGCTTTCCCGGGCGCACGCCCTCGCGCTGTCCCCGGTCGACGACGAGGCGCTCGGTCATGAGCTCGGCGACGAGCTCGGAGACGGTGACGCGTGTGAGGCCCGTCTGGCGGGCGATGTCGGCGCGGCTGAGCGGACCGGCGCCGTAGAGGGTCTGCAGCACGAGCGCCCGGTTGTGCGTGCGCGCGTGTTCGGGGAGCACCTTGCCCGACGGACGGAGGGCGCGACCTCGGGCGAAGAGCGAGGCGGCCGAACGCTCCGACGCGCCGAAACGCGGGGTCGCCGCGCCGGGCGAGCGGGGGGTCTCGGTGGCCGTCATGTTTGTTAGTAAACCTTACGAACTAAATCGGATCAAGAGTTCTCCCGAGTTTGTTCGGAGTGTTACCTATTCGTAACCGGCGCGAATCACGGCGGGCGATCACGGGCCGATCCACGGCCCCGGGCACGACGAAGGGCGACGGGGTCTCCCCCGCCGCCCTTCGCTCGATCCGCTAGAAGATGATCACGAGCAGCTTGCTCGGGCTCGTCGCCGACTGCACGTCATCCGTGCCGGCGAAGCTCGCCTTCACCTGGTAGAAGCCCGATCCCACCCTGGGGAGCGTGACCTTGGCCCGACCGTTCTGATCGAGCACGGCGTCGACCGACTTCTTGCCGACCGTGATCGTGACCTTCTCGCCCGCGACGTCGCCGGCCGTGGTCACGTGGACCGTGGCCTTCACCGGGATGAACGACAGGCTCACCGGCGTGCTGAGCGAGAGCGAGAGCTTCGCCGAGTACACGACGACGACGGCCGCCGATGTCGCGCTGCCGGGAGGCAGACCCTCCTTCGTCGCCGTTACGACGACGGTGAGGCTCGCGCCTTCGTCAGCCGCGGTCACGACATAGGTCGGGGCGGTCGCACCCTCGATGTCGACTCCGTCCCGCTGCCACTGGTACGTGAAGACGAGACCGTCCACGTCCCACGTGCCGGGCTCGGCCGTGAGCGTCTGACCCGCGGCGGGAGTGCCGCTGATCGTCGGCGGGGCCGTGTTGACGGGCGCATCGGGAGCGGGGGCATCGCCCGTCACGACGGAGACGACCGTCGATCGACCGGTCTCGCCGTAGTGCACGAGGCCGAGGTAGCTCGAGTCGGCCGCGAGGCCGGCCCACGATGCGGTGTACGCGACGGGCTCACCCTGCGCTCCGGCCAGGACGGCGGGGTCGACCGTGAAGCCGCCCTCACCCGCACCCGGCTGGACCGCGAAGGTGCGGAAGTCCCACGCCGTCGATCCGCTGTAGACGTCGACGTAAGCGACGTACGTCGCCGCCGGCGGGTTGGGGATGTCGACTCGCTCGTCCGCCGCCCCCGTGGCCGACTGCCACTGGGCGACAGCCGCCGTGCCGTCGGCGTTCAACTGGTAGACCGACAGATCGAGGTCGGCGGTGTCGTCGATCGCGTCGAGGTCGAATCGAGCGAACTCGACGCCCTCGGGCACCTCGATAACGTACTCGAACGAGTCGCCCGGCACGCCCGATCCGCTGTGCTCGGTCTCTGCGCCGGTCGGGTCGGCCTGCAGCGTTCCGAGAGCGAGGCCCGAGGTCGCGAGCGGGATCTCCCCGTCGCCACCCGGCGTCACGGTCACCTCGACCGCGCCGTCGATGCCCGTGCCGGCGACCGACTCGGGAGCCACGATCGTGACGGGGCGCACCGCGATCGGGCTGTGCACCGTGGTCTCACCCGAGGTCCAGTCGAGCGAACCCGTCGCCCACTCGTCGAGCGGGGCGTCGGTGCGCGTGAACGTCACCGAGTACGAGGCGCTCTCGCCCTCGGCGAGCGTGATCTCGGCCGGCTCGACCGCGACGTCGATACCCGCGATGTCGACGGGCTGCGCCGTGAACGTGCCCGACTGCGTCGCCGTGACCGTGCGCGTGATCGTCTCGGGGGCCGTGAGGTCTCCGATCGCGATCGAGGCGAGGTTGAGGTTCGAGGCGTCGATCGGCTCGGCACCGACGTCGTAGCCGACGCCCTGGATGTACGACCACCAGTCCGACTCACCGTTCAGGTAGAGCAGGCCCGGTTCGAAGAACTTCGTCGGGTCGACATGGCCGGCACCCTGGGCGAACGGGTCGGTGACCGTCGCGCCCTCTCCGTCGAGCGTGTCGTACGCCGTCGTCATCATGGCCGACTTGACCTCGGCGGGCGTCGCGTTCGGACGCTCCCCGAGATAGAGGGCCGCGAGACCCGCGATGTGAGGCGCAGCCATCGACGTTCCCGAGAGGAACTTGTACGTCCCCTCCGCACCCTCGGCGTTCGCGCCGGCGGCGAGGATCGAGACGCCGGGCGCCGCGATGTCGGGCTTCAGGATGTCGCTTCCGTCGGCGAGCACTGGACCGCGCGACGAGAAGCCGGCGACCTGCGGAACCGGCGGGGTGTATCCCGTCACCGCGACGTCGTTGCCCGGGGTGAACGTGACCTTCGCACCCTCGGTTCCGGCGTACGCGTACGCGGTCTCCCAGTAGCGGTCCTCGAGGTGGACCGTCGGCACCGAGTGCTCGTCGGTGTCGATCGAGCCCGGCGTGCGGTTCACGAGCAGCATGCCGATGCCGCCGGCATCCGCGACCGTCTGCGACTTCGCGACGCGGTCGTACCCGCCGCGCTCGCACATGACGATCTTCCCGGCGACGAGCGCGGGGTCGAGCGATCCCGGGCCGCAGAGCAGGGGCGAGTCGCCCACGTCGTAGGTGGGGTTGGCGACGAGATCCGCTCGCACGAGGTCGCCCGAGACGGGCTCGGCCCCTTCTGAGCGGTCGACAGTGATCGAGGCGCCGGCGACGGCCGTGCCGTCGCCGAACGTGGCCGTGGCCTCGTAGCTCGGGATGGTCGACGCGGCGACCGTCGTGATCCACGGCGAGGCGTTGTCGAGCGTCGACGAGCCCGGGCCGTCGTTTCCGGCAGAGGCCGCGACGAACACACCGGCGATGGCCGCGTAGAGGAACGACTGGTCGGTCAGCGACACCGTGGTCGACGCCGCACCTCCGCCGATCGAGTAGTTGATGACGTCGACGCCGTCGGCGACGGCCTGGTCGATTCCGGCCAGCAGGTCGGACGTCGCGCATCCGTCATCCGTCTGCACGGCGGGGTCGGGACCCGACCAGCAGACCTTGTACGCGGCGATCTTGGCTCCGGGCGCGACGCCCGAGATGAGCCCGTAGTCGACACCGGCGATCGAAGTGGGCACCTCGTGGTTGCCGGCGGCCGTGCTCGCGGTGTGCGAGCCGTGACCGTCGCCGTCGCGCGGCGACACGTACTCGCCGACGTCGGCCGAACCGAGTCGGTCGGCGCCGAAGCCGCTGACGTAGTAGCGCGCTCCGACGATCTTCGTGGAGCAGTCGTCGGCGGCGAACTGCTCGCCCTCGACGCACACGCCGCGGAACTGGCCGCCGTCGGCCTTGTCGAAGACGATCTCGTCACCCTCGAGGTACGGCGTTCCCACGCCGGCATCCGTGCCGAGCGCGTCGCCGGCGAACGAGGCGTTCTCGGGCGCGATGCCCGTGTCGAGAACACCGACCACGACGCCCTCACCGGCGGATTCCGCACCGCCGACGGCGTCCCAGACACCACCCTCGCCCGAGAGACCGAGGAACTCGGTCGACGGTACGGCGGTGGGCTGGAGGATCTCGTCGGGGACGACGGCGATGACGTCCCGCTGCTGCGACAGCTCGGTGGCCTGCGCGACGTCGAGGTCGGCGGCGAATCCGTTGAGCGTCAGCGTGTACGACTCGTCGACGGCGGCGCCCACGGTCTCGGCGACCTCGTGCTGGCGGTCTTCGAGGTACGAGGAGTAGTCCTGCACGGGGGCGCGGCGCGCGTCGAGCTGCTCGTCACCCTCGGGGGCCGTGGCCGAGAAGCCCTCGACCCCGCCCTGGTAGCCCGCGGCGGGCTCGTCGGCGAGCACGACGATGTATCGACCGTCGGTGAACTCGGTGTACGGCTGGGTGATCCCCGCGCCGATCAGCCCCGCTCCGGCAGGTTGTGCCTGCGCGGGCAGTGCGGCTCCGGCGAGTGCGGTGGCCGCCAGGACGGCGCCTCCCGCAGCGACGGCCAGAGCGCGAAAACCGCCGGGGTGTTCCCGGCGGCGTGGTGCGTGAGATCGTGTCTCGAAACGTGAGCGCACAATATCCCCAATCCCAGTGAGAGTCGGATGTGACCCCCGTTCGCGGGCCACGCATGAGATCGAAACTATCTCAGCACGCGCCCCTCGAACAGGGGGTAGTGCGCAGAATTTCTGCGTTCTGCGCAACGATCCGGCACCGCGGACCCTCGGGAACGACGAAGGGGCGGGTGCCGAAGCACCCGCCCCATCGAGGGAGAGGATCAGGCCGCGAGGCGCGCCTTGAGGTTCTCAGCCAGGGTCGCGAGGAACTCCTCGGTCGTCTGGTACGCCTGCTCGGGGCCGACCAGGAGCGCGAGGTCCTTCGTCATCGCACCCGACTCGACGGTCGTGATGACGACGTCTTCGAGGGTGTTCGCGAAGTCGATGAGCTGCTGGTTGTCGTCGAGCTTGCCGCGGTGCGCGAGGCCGCGCGTCCAGGCGTAGATCGAGGCGATCGGGTTCGTCGACGTCGGCTTGCCTGCCTGGTGCTGGCGGTAGTGACGCGTGACCGTGCCGTGGGCGGCCTCCGCCTCGACGACCTTGCCGTCGGGCGTCGCGAGCACGCTCGTCATGAGGCCGAGCGAGCCGAAGCCCTGCGCGACGGTGTCGGACTGCACGTCGCCGTCGTAGTTCTTGCAGGCCCAGACGTAGCCGCCCTCCCACTTGAGCGACGCCGCGACCATGTCGTCAATGAGGCGGTGCTCGTAGGTGAGGCCGGCAGCGGCGAACTTCTCGGCGAACTCGGCCTCGAAGACCTCCTGGAAGAGGTCCTTGAAGCGACCGTCGTAGGCCTTGAGGATCGTGTTCTTCGTCGAGAGGTACACGGGGTAGTTGCGGTTCAGGCCGTAGTTGAGCGATGCGCGGGCGAAGTCGCGGATCGACTCGTCGAGGTTGTACATGCCCATCGCGACGCCGGAGCCCGGCGACTGGAAGACCTCGAACTGCTGCGGCTCGGAGCCGTCCTTCGGGGTGAACGTCATCGTGAGCGTGCCTTCGCCCTCGAAACGGAAGTCGGTCGCGCGGTACTGGTCGCCGAACGCGTGGCGGCCGACGATGATCGGCTTGTTCCAGCCGGGCACGAGGCGCGGGATGTTCGAGATGATGATCGGCTCGCGGAAGATGACACCGCCGAGGATGTTGCGGATCGTGCCGTTCGGCGAGCGCCACATCTTCTTGAGACCGAACTCCTCGACGCGCGCCTCGTCGGGCGTGATCGTCGCGCACTTGACGCCGACGCCGTGCTTCTGGATCGCGTGCGCGGCGTCGATCGTGATCTGGTCGTCCGTCTCGTCGCGCTTCTGGATCGAGAGGTCGTAGTACTCGAGGTTCACGTCGAGGTAGGGGTGGATGAGCGAGTCCTTGATCGACTGCCAGATGATGCGCGTCATCTCGTCGCCGTCGAGCTCGACGACGGTTCCTTCAACCTTGATCTTCGACAAGGGGATATCTCCTCGGGGTCGGTGGGCACGGCGCGCGTCAGCGCGTGCAGGGCGCGAAAAGCACCGAGTCCGAGCTTACCGCGTCGGGCAGATATCTCGATATCGAGACAATTCCAGGCCCCGCGACGAGCGGATGACGCGGGCGCGCCTGTCCCCGGAAATGCCGTCTACCGAGTGTTCGTCAGAACGGGTTAGCCTGGAGGCATGGGTGAGCTGAGACTTGAGGAACTGTCCGCGACGAACATCGTGGCCGCGAACAACCTGTCGCTGAAGCCCGGCCAGGAACAGTTCATCGCGCCGGTGACCTACTCGGCCGAAGCGTCGGTCGTGAACCCCCTCACGTCGTGGCAGCGCATCGTCGTGCAGGACGACAAGGTCGTCGGCTTCATCCACGGCAACTTCGATCCCGACAACGAGCACGAAGAGTTCCGGGCGTGCATCTGGCGCATCAACGTCGACGCCGACGCGCAGGGTCAGGGCGTCGGCCGCTTCGCGACCCAGGCCCTCGCCGAAGAGGCGAAGCGCCGTGGCCTCGACCGCATCACCGTCCTCTGGGAGCCCGACGAGTCCGGCCCCGGCGAGTTCTTCCACCGCATCGGCTTCCGCGACATCGGCGAGACGGCCTACGGCGACATCATCGGGGCGCTCGAACTCTGAGCACTCCGACGTTCGATCGCGGCTTCGTCGAGCACGTTCTCGAGGTCGTCGACTCCATCCCGCCCGGCCGCGTGATGACCTATGGCGATGTGGCCGCGGCACTCGGTTCGCGCGCCGCGCGCGGTGTCGGCCAGGTCATGGCGTACTACGGTTCGTCATCTCCGTGGTGGCGCGTGCTGCGCGCCGGCGGACACCCTCCGCGCGGACTCGCCGCGCGCGCCTTCGCCTACTACGAGCACGAGGGCACGCCCCTCATCGTCACGACGACCGACGAGGGCTACCGCGTCGACTACGCCCGCTGCCGGTGGAGCCCCTCCGCGTCGTCCTGAGCACGCGTCATCCGCTTCGCCCTCACTCCCCCGCGTACGCCGCGTCGAGGTCGGCGATGACGATCTTCCGCATACGGAGCATCGCCTGCATCACGCGACCGGCGGCCGCACGATCGGGGTCGGCGAGATAGCGGTCGAGCGCTTCCGGCACGATCTGCCACGACAGACCGAAGCGGTCCTTCAGCCACCCGCACTGCGACTCCTCGCCGCCGTCGGCGAGGAGCGCGTTCCAGTAGTGGTCGACCTCGTCCTGCGTCTCGACGGGCACCATGAACGAGACGGCCTCGGTGAAGGGGAACTGCGGGCCGCCGTTGATGCCGACGAACCGCTGCCCGGCGAGCTCGAAGGTGACGCTCACGACCTGTCCTGCGAGCGGCGTGCCCTCGGGATACGTCGCACGGTCGATCACGCGACTGTCGGGGAACACGCTCGCGTAGAACTCCGCGGCGGTAGCCGCGTCACCGTCGAACCAGAGCGAGGGGATGATCGTGATGTCCATGCGACAGGTCTACTCCGCGCACCCTGCGGTGGCTAGCCCTCACGTGACATCCGCTCAGACGAGCGAGTCGCGCCACGCTGCGTGCAGCTGCGCGAAGCGCCCCGTACCCGAGATGAGGTCGGCGGGCGTGCCGTCCTCGACGATGCGACCGTGCTCCATGACGAGCACGCGGTCGGCGATCGACACCGTCGAGAGACGGTGCGCGATGATGACGGCCGTCCGGTCGGCGAGGAGGGTCGTGAGACCCTCCTGCACGAGCCGCTCGCTCGGGATGTCGAGAGAGCTCGTCGCCTCGTCGAGGATGAGCACCGCGGGGTCGGCGAGGAAGGCACGCGCGAACGAGATGAGCTGACGCTGACCCGCGCTCACGCGGCCGCCGCGCTTGTTCACGTCGGTGTCGTAGCCGTTCGGCAGTCCCTCGATGAAGTCGTGCGCGCCGACGGCCTTCGCCGCGGCCATGATCTCGCCGAGGGTCGCGTCGGGCTTGCCGAGCGCGATGTTGTCGGCGACGGAGCCCGAGAACAGGTACGCCTCCTGCGTGACCATGACGATCGCTCGACGCAGGTCCTTCGGGTGCAGGTCGCGCAGGTCGACGTCGTCGAGCGTGACCTTGCCCGCGGTCGGGTCGTAGAAGCGCGAGATGAGCTTCGCGAGCGTCGTCTTGCCGGCGCCCGTCGAGCCGACGAGGGCGATCGTCTGCCCCGAGGGGATGTCGAGGTCGAACTCGGGCAGCACAGGGCGACCCGGCACGTAGCCGAACTCGACGCCGTCGAAGCGCACGGCTCCGGTCGACGACCACAGGTCGACGGGGTGCTCCGGGTCGGGAACGCCGGGGCGCTCCTCGAGCACGCCCGAGATCTTCTCGAGCGCCGACGCGGCCGACTGGTAGGCGTTGTAGAACATCGCCATCTCTTCCATCGGGTCGAAGAACCGACGCGTGTAGAGCAACGCGGCGAGCAGCACACCGATCGCGATCTCGCCGTCGGCGACACGGAATCCGCCGACGAGCAGCACGGCCGCGACGGTCACGTTGCCGATGAAGACGAGGCCCGGATCGTAGACGCCGAAGACCTGGATGACGCGGGCGTTGACGTCGCGGTAGTCCTCGACGAGGTCGCCGAACTCCTTCTCGTTGCGCTTCTCCTTGCGGAACGCCTTGACCGCGCGGATTCCCGTCATCGACTCGACGAACTGCACGATGAGCTTCGCGCTCGCGACGCGCGAGCGGCGGAAGAGCACCTGCGACCGCTTCTGGAACCAGCGCGTGAGCACGAACAGCGGCACGAGCGAGATCGCGAGGACCGCACCCGACTTCCAGTCGAGCGCGACGAGCGCGATCGCCGTGAAGCTCATGTAGAGCACGCCCTGCACGAGCTGGTTGATACCCGAGTCGAGGAGCTCCCGGATCGAGTCGAGGTCGCTCGTCTGGCGCGAGATGATGCGCCCCGACGTGTACGACTCGTGGAACTCGAGGCTCAGCCGCTGGGTGTGCAGGAAGACGCGCTTCCGTAGGTCGATGAGGATCGCCTGGCTGATGCGCGCGCTCATGACGATGTACCAGCCGACGAGGGCCGCGGCGATGATGCCCGTGAGCACGTACGCCGCACCCGTGAGGGCGATCGGGAACCAGTTCTGCGACAGGAGTGCGGGCAGGCCCGTGTCGATGCCGTAGGCGATGAGGGCGGGCCCCGCGACCTGGGCGGCCGTGGAGACCACGATGACCGCCATCGTGAGCACGACCTTCCACCGCAGCGGGTGCAGCAGCGAACCGAGGAGGCGGAGGGACCGCTTCCTGATCTGACGCGACTCGTCCTTCGTGAAGTCGTGTCGTTCTTCTCCTTGAACGCCGATGACGCTCATCGGTCGTCCTCCTTCCGGCTCGAGGCCGAGTCGTGTTCGGCGATCATCTCCGCGGTGATGACCGTGAGTTCTGTCGTGTCGAGTCGCTCGGCGCGGCGCTCCTTCTCGTCCTCTTCGAGGCTCGAGATGACGAAGCGGTAGTGATCGCTCGTCGCGAGCAGCTCGCTGTGCCGCCCGACGGCCGTGATGCGGCCGGCCTCGAGGAGCGCGACGCGGTCGGCGAGCATGACGGTCGAGGGACGGTGCGCGACGATCAGTGCCGTCGTCGACGCGAGGATCTTCCGCAGCGCCGCCTCGACGAGGGCCTCGGTGTCGACGTCGAGCGCCGACAACGGGTCGTCGAGCACGAGCACGGCGGGATTCGCCGCCACGGCCCGGGCGAGCGCGAGTCGCTGACGCTGGCCGCCCGAGAGGCTCATTCCCTCCTCGCCGACCTTGGTGTCGACGCCGTCGGGCAGGTCACGGACGAACCCGGCCTGCGCGATGGCGAGCGCCTCGTCGAGCACGGCGTCCGCCTCGGGACCGCCGCCCGCGAGTTCGGGCCGGCCGAGCAGCACGTTGTCGCGAACCGACGCCGAGAACAGCGTGGCGTCCTCGAAGGCCATCGCGATGTGCGTGCGGAGTTCCTCGCGCGTCAGGTCGCGCACGTCGACGCCGTCGAGGCGCACGGTTCCGCCCGTGACGTCGTACAGGCGCGTCGTGAGCGCAGTCATCGTCGACTTGCCCGAGCCGGTGAGGCCCACGAGGGCCATCGTCTCGCCGGGCTCGAGGGTCAGGTCGATGCCGTCGAGCAGGTCGCCGAATCGCTCGGGCGAGTCCTGGTACCGGAAGTGCACGCCGTCGAAGTGCAGCTCGCCCTTCGGCTCGTCGATCGTGACGGGGTTCTCGGGGTCGGTGATCTCGTTGACCTCGTCCATGATGTCGAAGTACCGGTCTGTCGCGGTGCGTGCGTCGAGCGTGAACGCGAGCAGGAAGCCGATCGACTCGACGGGCCAGCGCAGCACGGTCGCCGTCGCGAAGAACGCGACGAGTTCACCGACGGTGAGGAGGTCCTGCGAAGCGAGCCAGACGCCGAGCACGAGGCAGAGCGCGAGCGCGATGTCGGGCACGAGCAGCAGCCAGCGCCAGATGCCGGCATCGAGACGCGCCTTCTCGATCTCGGTTCCGCGGAGGCTCTCGGCCTGCGCCGCGAACTGGTTGAGCGCATACTTGCCGCGGCCGAACGCCTTGAGCACACGGATGCCGTGCACCGACTCCTCGACGGCCGTCGCGAGGTCACCCGCCTGATCCTGGCTGCGCCGCGAGACCTCGGAGTACTTGCCCTCGAACTTGAAGCCGACGACCCAGAGCGGGCTCGAGCAGACGAGGAAGATGAGGCCGAGGAACCAGTTCATCGAGATGAGGATCGCGATTCCGACGATGATCGTCACGAGGTTCACGACGAGCAGGACGAGACCGAACGAGAGCCAGCGGCGGATCATGCCGAGATCGCTCACCGCGCGGGAGAGCAGCTGTCCGCTCGGCCACCGGTCGTGGAACGCGACGGGGAGGTCCTGGAGGCGCGCATACAGCGCGTTCCGCATGCGGGCCTCGATCTTCGTACCCGGGGTCAGCACGAACCAGCGCCGCAGGGCGATCATGATCGCCTCGAGGATGCCGAGCGCGAGCACGATGATGACCGCGGGCCAGATCTGGTCGGGGTCTCCCGCGCTCAGGGGGCCGTCGACGAGCCACTGGAGCACCTGCGGGATCGCGAGTGCGACGAGGCTCGCGACGAGCGCCGCGACCATGCCGAGGTAGATGCGAGGCATCGCCTCGCGCGCGAAGGGCATCAGACGCATGAGCGTCGTGACGGTGCTGAGGCGACGGGGTGCGTCGGGGCGGGCGGGCTGCTCGGACTGAGCGGTGACAGACATGCAGAGGATCCTCGAGAGGACGGTCCGGCGCGCAGACTGGCGAAGCCGGATGAAATGGATATCGATGTGGTGGCGGTGATGCCACCGCGGTCCGCGTGCGGGCCGCATGCAGTCGGGCGGTGCGCCCGGGCGGCGTCAGCCGGAGCGGCGGACCCCGCGAGGCGGGAGCGGGCGAGCGGCAGCGCCGCGGACCGCACCGGCGGCGGTCGTTGTGTGGGCTGTCTTCGTCATGGCTTCCTCCTGCGCCTCGAACTTCGGTCGGTGTGCTGCGCGCTCGGACTTCACAGTCGGGGCAGACAGCCTTTCAGACTATCTGCCCTTCTCACGAAGAATCAAGCGTTCGAGCAGAGCGAGCATCGTTCACTCAGCGCACACGCACCGAGAGGCACGTGACGCAGCCCTCGAGCTTCTCGAACTCGCTGATGTCGACGGTCACGACCCGGTAGCCGAGATTGGCGAGCAGGGCGGCGCTTGCCGGCGCGGATGCCGACATGAGGAGTCGATCGCGGTCGAGCTCGACGACGGCGACGCCCTCGCGCTCGGGCATGGGGAGGAAGCGAGGGAAGAGCGACGTGTCGACGATGAGGTCGGGATGACCGATGATCGTGCCGTCCGGCAGCGCGGTCACCGCGCTCTTGAGGTGCAGCACGCGCGACACCGGCACGGCGACGACGTCGCAGCCGCTGCCCTCGAGGAGCACCCGCAACTGCCGGATGCCCTCGGCGTTCGTTCGCGAACTGGCTCCGACGTAGACGGTGTCGCCCACCTTGAGCACGTCGCCGCCCTCGAGGGTTCCCGGCGCCTCGATGCGCTCGATACGGATGCCGGGGAGCGAGCGCACGAGTCGCTCGGTGCCATCGATCTCCGGTCGACGAGATTCGGCGCCGGGGCGTGTGATGACGGCGACGTCCCCGAAGAACACGACGGTGTCCTCGACGAACACCGAGTCGGCGAGCTCGGGCGCGCCGTCGACCTCCAGGACGTCCCACCCCTCGGCGGCGAGCGCCGCGCAGTAGTTGTCCCACTGCCGGTCGGCGCGCTCCGAGTCGATGGGCGAACGTTCGAGGTGCGTGAGCTCGGCCTCGTCGAGGTTGGAGGCGGGGATGCGGACGAGCGCGAGACGCCGAGCTCCGCGCGAGACGCGCTGGAGCGACCGGTTGTACACACGGGGTGCGAGGAGCGCTTCGGCGACGGCGGACGCCGCGATGAAGACCGGGCCGAGGTTCACGATCGACGACAGCGCGAAGACCCAGACCTGATCGGCGCGCGCGCCGACGGCGAGCGCGCTCACGGCTCCCCCGAGGAAGGCGGCGAGGATCGCCGCGCCGACGCCCGCGAGGACCGCGGTGAAGGCGCTTCGGAGAGCGCCGATGCGATTGACCGCCGTGAGCAGAACGAGCAGCACGAGCGCGGGCGCCGTGAAGTACAGCACTGCCTGACCGAAGATCGACGGGTTCTGACCGTTCGCGACGAAGAGCGCGAGCACGCTCGATCCGAACGCGACGAGGGCGACCGCGAACGCGGACAGGAATGCCGCTCGGAGCTTCGCCGTCGGGGTGTCGTTGGCGATGCGTGCGGTCGAGTGCGGCCGCGGTTCCGTCGTCATGAACCCGAGCCTATCCCTCGGTGCAGCGCGGCGCGGTGCGAGACCGGGTCGACGTGGCCGACCCGGTCCGACCGGGGCCGGGCGTCTCGTCAGCGCGCCGCGTCGAGACGCGCGAAGGCGAGCCGTTCCGCCGCGGCGAGAGTCGTGATGCCGCGGGCCGCCGACTCGCGATAGACGCCGGCGAGCGTCTCGCCGATCGCACCGACCCGCTCGCCGACGAGGGCCTCGTCGGCGCCGGGCACCGAGGCGAGATCGAGGTAGATCACTCCCCCGCCGTTCACGACGAAGTCGGGAGCCCAGAGGATGCCGCGTTCCGCGAGCAGCGCTGCCGATTCGCGTGACGAGAGCTGGTTGTTGGCTGCGCCCACGACCGCTCGCACCCGCAGTTCCGCGATCGTCTCGGGCGTGAGCACGCCGCCGAGACCGCACGGCACGAAGACGTCGGCGACGACTCGGTGGGCGTCCTCCGGCTCGACCCACGCAGCACCGAGCTCGTCGGCGAGCTCGCGCTTCGACGGCACGACGTCGGAGAGGGTGAGCCGCGCGCCGGCTCGCGCGAGCGATCGGGCGAGTCTGCCGCCCACCTGGCCGAGGCCGGCGATGCAGAAGTGGCGACCGCCCAGCGACTCCGAACCGAAGAGCTCGGCGACGGTCGCGACGATTCCCGCGTGCACACCGGCGGCCGTCGCATCGGCGGGTTCGCCGACTCCGCCCTGCTCGGCCGGCAGCCCGCAGACGTGCTCGGTACGTTCGGCGACGATCGCCATGAGGTCGGCGCTCGTACCGACATCCTCGGCCGTCATGTACGCGCCGCCGAGGCTCGCGACCGCGTCACCCAGATCGAGCATCGCCTGGCGCTTCAGCTCGGGGGTCACGGCCGTGCCGACCGGCACGCGGATGACGGCCTTGCCGCCGCCGCGCAGAAGACCGGCCGCCGCGTTCTTGAGCGTCATGGCCTGCGAGAGGCGGAGCGCATCGGCGAGTGCGTCGGTCCAGTGCGCGTACGTCCACATGCGAGCCCCGCCGAGCGCTTGACCCAGCCGGGTGGAATGCACGGCGACGATGATCGTGAGGCCGGAACGGGGGCCCGTCGTGATGAGTATGCGCTCGTGGTCGGGTTCGATCGCCGCGAGGATCTCGGGGGTGCGCAGGTCGACGTGATCGAGTGCGGGTGCTGCCAACGTCATCGTTGTTCTCCTTGTGCTGCTGCCTTGTGGGCAGAATTCCGTGCGCGCCTCATGAGCGCGGCATCAGGAGCAAGGGTACTCGTCGGCGACGTGTGCGGTCGAGACGCGAACGGGGTCCGAGCACGCCTCGCGCGCTCGGACCCCGTTCGCGGATCGACTCAGTGGAAGAAGTGGCGCTCTCCCGTGAAGTACATCGTGACGCCGGCGGCGACGGCCGCGGCGACGACCTCGTCATCGCGGATGGAACCGCCCGGCTGCACGATCGCGCGCACACCGGCACGCAGGAGGATCTCGGCGCCGTCGGCGAACGGGAAGAACGCGTCCGATGCGGCGACCGAACCCTCGGCCCGGTCACCGGCGCGCGTCACGGCGAGCTCGCACGAGTCGACGCGGTTGACCTGACCCATGCCGACGCCGACCGATGCTCCGCCCGAGGCGAGGAGGATCGCGTTCGACTTGACGGCGCGGACCGCGGTCCAGGCGAACTCGAGGTCGCGGCGCGTGGCGTCGTCGACGGGCTCGCCCGCGGCGAGGGTCCAGGAGTCGAACGGCGCGAAGTGCGCGTCGGCCTCCTGCACGAGGAAGCCGCCCGAGATCTGACGGATCTCGTCGCTCTCGCGCTCGAAGTCGTCGGGAAGGGTGAGCAGGCGGATGTTCTTCTTCGCCGTCAGGATCTCGAGGGCCTCGGGCTCGAAGCCCGGGGCGACGAGCACCTCGGTGAAGATGCCGGCGACGGTCTCGGCCATCGCGCGCGTGACGACGCGGTTCGCGGCGATGACTCCGCCGTAGGCCGACACGGGGTCGCACGCGTGGGCACGCTCGTGGGCCGAAGCGATCGCGTCGACGGCGTCGACCGCGGCGAGCGCGATGCCGCACGGGTTCGCGTGCTTGATGATGGCGACGGCCGGCTCGGAGAAGTCGTAGGCCGCGCGCACCGCGGCATCCGCGTCGACGTAGTTGTTGTACGACATCTCCTTGCCGTGCAGCTGGGTCGCCTGGGCGATGCCCGACTCTCCCTCGACGCGGTAGAGACCGGCCGCCTGGTGCGAGTTCTCGCCGTAGCGCAGCACGGCGGCCAGGTCGGCGTCGACGAAGATCGACGGCGCGTACTCGACCTCCGACTCGTCGTCGTCGGTCTCGACGGCGTCGGCCGCGAAGGTGTCGTCCCACTGGTCGTAGACGTTCTCGGTGAACCACGTCGAGACGCCGAGGTCGTACGACGCCGTGTGCTCGAAGGCGAGGGTGGCAAGCTTCTGGCGGAGGCGCAGGCTCGTGCCGCCCGCACGCACGGCCTCGATGACCTCGCCGTAGGCGCTCGGGTCGACGACGATCGCGACGTTGGCGTGGTTCTTCGCGGAGGCGCGCACCATGGCGGGGCCGCCGATGTCGATCTGCTCGACGATGTCGGCCGCGGGCGCACCCGAGGCGACCGTCGCGGCGAACGGGTAGAGGTTCACGACGACGAGTTCGAACGGCGAGATGCCGAGTTCGGTGAGCTGCGCCTCGTGGTGCTCGAGGCGGAGGTCGGCGAGCAGGCCGGCGTGCACGGCGGGGTGCAGCGTCTTCACGCGACCGTCGAGCGCCTCGGCGAAGCCCGTCACGCTCGCGACATCCGTCACGGCGAAGCCCGCATCGCGGATCGTCGACGCGGTCGAACCGGTCGAGACGATCTCGACACCGGCCTCGGCGAGCGCGCCGGCGAGGTCGAGCAGATCGGTCTTGTCGCTCACCGAGAGCAGCGCCCGACGCACGGGCACGACATCGCGGTCGCGGTAGAGGGACGGGTCGTGGCGGGGGCCGCTCATGATCGGTGGAGCTCCTGGAGGTCGATGTGTCCGTTGGCGATGTCGAGGACGGCCTGGATGAGCAGGCGACGCTCGACGGGTTTGATGCGGTCGTGGAGAGAGGTCTCGGTGTCGCCCGCGAGAACGGGCACGCGCTCCTGCGCGATGACGGGCCCGCCGTCGACGCTCTCGTCGACGACGATGAGGCTCGCGCCGGTCTGCGTCGCGCCCGCGGCGAGCGCATCGCGCACGCCGTGCGCGCCGGGGAACTCGGGCAGGTACGCGGGGTGCGTGTTGATCAGGTTGGGCGCGAGCGCCGCAATGACACGCGGCGGCAGCAACCGCATGAATCCCGAGAGGATGACGAGGTCGGGCTCCCACTGCAGGATCTGCTCGAGGAGATGGTCGCCCCATTCCTCACGCTCGGCGCTGCCGCGGAACGGCACCGTGAAGGACGGAATCCCGAACTCCTCGCCGAGCACGAGCCCGTCGGCGTCGCGGTCGGCACCGATGGCGACGACGCGAGCCGGGAATTCGGCGTCTTCGGAGGCTTCGAGAAGGGCGCGGAGGTTAGACCCGCCCCCGGAGATGAGCACCACGAGCTTGAGCACCCTGACAGCCTACCGGCGTCGCCGGTCGCGCCCACACGCGTCATCCACCCGCTCTCTCGGGGTCAGATGCCGCCATCGATCGAGCGGATGATCGGCTGCTCCTCGTCGGGCACGAGCACTTCGGTCTCGCGGTTGAGCGAGCGGCCTCGGAAGAACGGCTTCGAGTCGGAGAAGAACGACCAGACGATCATGAGCACGACGCCGAGGGCGAGGGAACCGACTCCGACGACGAACACGCCGCCGACGCCGAAGAGCACCGTGTAGCCGTAGTCGGGGTCGAACATGTCGATCGCCGAGAAGATGAACGCGCCGGTGAGGAGGAGCGCGCCGATGAGCGGGAAGAGGAACCGGTTGAAGAAGTGACCGACCGTGTCGAAGAGCGCGTCCTTGAAGTACCAGACACACGCGAAGCCCGTGATGGCGTAGTAGAAGGCGATCGCGAGACCGAGCGAGAGGATGGTGTCCTGCAGGATGTTGTCGCTCACGAGCGTCATCCCGACGTAGAAGACAATGGCCACGAATCCCATCAAGAGGGTCGAGAACGACGGGGTCTTGAAGCGCGGGTGCACCGTCGCGAACCTCTTCGGCAGCGCCTTGTACACCGCCATGGCGAGCGTTCCGCGCGCGGTCGGCAGGATCGTCGTCTGCGTCGACGAGACCGCGGAGATCATGACGGCGAGCACGAGCAGCCATGCCCAGGGCCCGAAGACGGCGTCCTTCAGCGCGAAGAAGACGTCGTCGGCATTGCCCTCGTTGCCGAGGCCGAGGCCCGAGTCGCCGAGGCCGGCGAAGGACATCGCCGCGACGGTGACGCCGACGTAGGTGACGAGCAGGATGACGGTCGTGAGCACCGCGGCGCGGCCGGGGATGCGCTTCGGGTCCTTCGTCTCCTCGTTGAGAGCGAGGCACGTGTCCCAGCCCCAGTAGATGAAGAGGGCGAGGAGCACCGCCTCGACGAGGCCGTCGAACGACTCGAAGGCGAACGGGTTGAACCACTCGATACTCGGCGCGGTCGCCGTCGCGGGTGCGTTGCCCATGAGGATCGAGCCGACGCTCAGTACGACGAAGAGCACGAGGGCGATGTACTGCACGGCGAGCAGCACGTTCTGCAGCCGCTCGCCGATCTCGAGGCCGCGCCAGCTGATGTAGCTCATGAGCGCGATGAACACGACGCCCGTGAGCGTCACGACGAAGACGTTCTCGGCGAGGTCGGGGGCGACGAGGAGCCAGAAGTAGATGCCGCCGATCTGGGCGAGGTTCGCGAGCACGACGGTGCCGGCGACGGCGACTCCCCAGCCGCCCATCCAGCCGACCCACGGCCCGAACGCCTTCGTCGCCCACGTGAACGTCGTGCCGCAATCGGGTACTTCCCGGTTCAGCTCGCGGTAGGCGAAGGCGATGAGCAGCATCGGCACGAACGCGATGATGAAGGCGATCGGCGCTTGCGCCCCCACGGCGAGCACGACGAAACCGAGGGTCGCGGCGAGCGAGTAGACGGGGGCCGTCGAGGCGAGTCCGATGACGGTCGAGCCCCACAGGCCGAGTGTGCCGGTCGCGAGGCCTTTACCGCCGGCACGCTGTTCGGAGAGATCGGGTGACGTCGACATCGTTCCTCCTCGGTGCAGCAGGGTGATCGCACATTAGCACCCAGCCCGCACCGAGCGTCAGAGGGTCGAGGAGACGCGATTCGTGGCGCGGGCGGAGACCGAACCGAGGAGCGCAGGCACGCCCACCGCTGCGGCCGCGACGGCGCCCACGAGGAGTCCGTCGGGCCCGACGTCGACGAGGCGACCGGGGCCGGCCGCCCCCGACGACCACCAGGCGAGCAGCCCGAGGAGGACACCCGCGACGAGACCGATCCCGACACCGCGGAGGGCGGTCGTCAGCCACGTGCCCTCGACGGCTCGACGCTCGAGCACGTACCCGACGGCGAAGCCGAGCACGACGGGGACGAGCAGCCCGAACAGGCCGACGGCCGGCGTCTCGCTCGGGACGATGCCGAGCAGGGGGATGCCGGGCAGCGGCCCGATCACCGTTCCGCCGGGTGACACCGTCGTGCCGGTGCCGAGGGCGAAGCCGGGGCCGAGCAGCCACGACGCCGTCCACACGATGGCGTTCGGCAGGAGGGCGAGCTGGGCGAGGGTGAGGGCGAGGCCGCCGACGATCCCCGCCTGCAGCGTCTGGTAGAGGCTCGCGAGCGTCGCGTAGTCGGCGAGGATGAGCACGCCCACGACGGCCGCGGAGACCGAGAGGATGCCCGAGACGGCGACCCCTCCCCCGCGTGCGGCGTCGGCGATCGCCGAGCGTACAGCCGAGGGGATGTTGGCGAGCCGGTCTCCGAGGAGACCGGGGACCTCGAGTCCCGTCGCCGAGCGCCGCTGCTCGGCGATCGCTCCGAGCAGGAAGCCTCCCGCGAAGACGAGCGGAGGGAAGATGAGCGCCTGCACGACGACGGGAGACGCGACCGCCGACCCGGCGGTGAGCCCGAGGAGTGCGGCGAACGCTCCCACGACGACGACGCCCGACACGAGCCCCGCGAGGATGTGGCCGGCCTCGGCGGCGCGGCGCCCGACGCGCGCCGCGAGCAGAACGGTGAGAACGGCGAAACCGAGAGCCGCGATGGAGAGCGTGAAGGCCTCGGTCGTGGCTCCGAGTGAGAGCGCCGTCGCCTCATCGAAGCGCACGACGACGTCGACACCGTTGCCGAGCAGCCAGACGTCGGCGGCCGTGCGCCAGAAGGCGCCGAAGTCGACCGCGAGACCGAAGGTCGTGGCCCACAGCAGGGTGAGCGGCACGAGCGCTGCGCCGAACCCCACTGCGACGATGACGAACGCCTCGAGGGCGGAGAGCAGGACGGTGGTTGAGCGCTTCATTCCTGTGGGAGCTTAGCCGCGGTGCCGGGCAGGAGACGGCCGACGTGCGGGGCGAGCCGGGATCGGCTCAGCCGGCCTGCGGCACGGGGTCGTCGACGGGCGCGACGCGCGCGCCGTCGGGTCGCTGCACGAGCTCGAGGACGAGCACGACGACGAGCGCGAGCACCACGGTCCAGATGATGAGAGCCGGGGTGAGCGGGCGACCGAACATGAGCACGACGGCGGCGACGATGCCGACCAGGGTGCGTGCGAGCACACGGTTCTGGTGCAGCAGGACACCGAAGCGACCCGTCGTGATCCCCCGCCGCTCGGCCGCGACGCGCACGCTCCCGAGCCCATCACCGATGAAGGCACGAAGACGCGTCGGCAGAGCCGCGGTCGAGGCGAACCACGTCACGATCGCGACGCACGCGCCGAGCACGGCGACGGCGACCGTCGTGTCGATCATGCGCTGCACGAGACCGTCGTAGATCACCGAGGCCGCGTCGGTCGGGATGATCGACGGCGAGACCGAACCGAGGAATAGCACGCGGGCGATCGAGAACACCACGGCGAGGAGCGCCGAGATCGCGGCGAGCGCGATACTCGCGCCGAGAAGGGCGCGCGAGCGCCTCGGCGCCACGGCGACCCCGAGGGCGAGGAAGGCGAGCGCGACCCACGGCAGCCACGTGCCGACGGCGACCGCCAGCGCGTAGATCGTGCGCGCCGACCCGAGGCCGTCGGACTGCAGGACGGGAACGACGAGCTCGATCTCGGGGATGACGGAGGCGAATCCGACACCCGTGTCGACGAGTCGTGTCTTGACCTCGGCGATGACGGGCCCGAGATTGAGGCTCACCGTTCCGTCGTTTCCGATGGCGACCGTCGAACGCGGGTCCCCCTGCAGAGCCGACACGATCTGGGCGTGGCTGATCCTGAGCGCTTCGTTCACGGCGACGCGATAGGCGTCGGACTCGACGATCGCGCGCACCGACGAGTCGACGAGAGTGCGGAGTCCCGTCGCTGCGGGTTGCTCGAGCAGCCCGAGCGCGCGCGTCGCCGGCGCGGGAAGGTCGAGGGTGCGGATTCCGTCGAAGACCTCGGCGGTGAGAGCGTCGATGTCGACGGCCTCGGTGATGGCCGTCGACACCTCGGCCGCGACGAAGGCCCGCACGGCGGGGTCTTCAGCGATCGGAGCGAAGGTCGACACGAATCGATCGGTGTCGACGAGTTCGGCCCGGGCCCACCCGGCGACGACGGCGACGGGAGCGAGGAGCACACCGAGTGCGATGAGGGCGCCGGCGAGCACGGCGCGGCCCCGGTGGCGCTTCGGGGCGGAATCCCTGACGTCGAGGGGAAGCGTGGCGCGGGCGTCGTCGATCTCGGCTCGCGCCGCACGAGCATCGGCGCGAGCGTCATCCGCCTCGGCGGCCGCCGCGTCGGCTCGGGCGCGGAGGGCGTCGTTCTCGGCTTCGAGGGCATCGAGACGCGCCCTCAGCTCGGCTGTTGTCTCGCGGACCATGACAGGCTCCCCTCACGCATGTGCGCTCAGAGTAGCGGTCAGCGCGGTCCGCGCGCGATCAGGCGTCGTCGCGCAGTGCGTCGACCAAGGCATCGAAGAGGTACGTGGTCGACTGCGCACCGGGATCGACGTGTCCGATGCTGCGTTCGCCGAGGTAGCTCGCGCGGCCCTTCCGCGCGAGGAGCGGCGCGGTCTCGTCGCGGCCGCGGCGAGCGGCCTCTCGCGCTGCCGACGCGCACGAATCGAGGTCGTCTCCGGCGGCCGCACGTTCCTCGAACGCATCGACGGCGGGAGCGAGTGCGTCGACGAGGGTCTTGTCGCCGCGCTCCGCGCGACCGCGTTCCACGACCCCGTCGAGACCGGCGCGCAGAGCGAGCGCGACGCCGCGGGTGTCGAGTGAGGTGACGGGGCCCGCCGCGACGCCGAAACGGAGGAAGAACGTGCCGAAGAGGGGGCCGCTCGCTCCGCCGACGGTCGTGACGAGCGTCATCCCGATGCTCTTGGCCTCGGCTTCGACGGTGTCGCCGTGCTCGCTCCGGTCGGCGACGGCCGCCGTTCCTCGCGCGAGGTTGGCGCCATGATCGCCGTCACCGATCGCCGTGTCGAGTTCGGTGAGCTCGACGCGGTCTCGAGCGACCCGCGCGGCGAAGCGCGCCAGCCAGTCGACGAGGACCTCGATCGAGAGTGCGTCAGCTGTCGTCATCCGTCATGCCTTCCACCTGAGCGCCGGCGTCCGCACCGGCGCGTCCCAGAGTCCGATCATGTCATCATCGGCGCGCAGAACGGTGAGCGCGCAACCGATCATGTCGAGAGACGTCACGTAATCGCCGACGAGGCTGCGGGCCACCGCGATGCCCCGCGACTCGAGCTCGCGGGCGACGTGACCGTAGACCACGTGGAGCTCGATGAGCGGTGTGCCGCCGAGACCGCTGAGCATGACGATGGCGGGGTCGTCGCTCGTCTCGAGTTCGTGCACGACCGAGTCGACGAGGCGTGCGGCGAGGTCGCGAGCCCCGCGGAAGGGCAGACGCGATCGACCCGGCTCACCGTGGATTCCGACGCCGAACTCCATCTCGCCCTCGGGGATGACGGCCGGCTCGCCGTGGCCGGGAACCGAACAGCTCGAGAGCGCCGCTCCCATCGACCGGCCGTGCGCGACGATGCGCTGAGCGAGCGCGACGAGGTCGTCGAGCGACCGGCCCTCGCCGGCAGCGGCACCGACGATCTTCTCGAGGATGACGGTGAGGCCCGTCCCCCGGCGTCCCGCCGTGTGCAGCGAGTCCTCGACGGCGACATCGTCCTCGACGACGACGGCTCGCACGTCTATACCGGACGCCGCGGCGAACTCGGCGGCCATGTCGAAGTTCATGACGTCGCCCGTGTAGTTCTTGACGATGTGCAGCACGCCGGCGCCCGAGTCGACGTTCGTCGTCGCCTCGAGGATGCGGTCGGGCGTCGGCGACGTGAAGAGCGGGCCGACGACGGCGGCATCGAGCATCCCGAGTCCGACGAATCCGGCGTGCAGCGGCTCGTGACCCGAGCCGCCGCCCGAGATCACGCCGACCGTGCCCGGTCGTGCGGGCTCGGCCCGATAGACGATGCCCGCGGCGTGGTCGACCCTCAGCTCCGGGTGTGCTGCGGCGAGACCGCGGAGGGCGTCGGCGACGAGGTCGTCGGGGTCGTCCATGAACTTCCGCATCGTCATCCTCTCGATCACGCCCTAGTGGACGAGCGCCTTCAGTGCGATCATCGCGACGCCGAACATCGCCGTGGCGACGGCGCCGAGGAGGCGTCGCGGTATCGACGGCGTGCGCCGGGCGAACGCGAGATAGCCGAGAACCCCGAGCACGACGACGCCCGACCAGAGGGCGAGCCACGTCGCGATCTCGTCGGAGAAGACCTGCGTCGCACCGAGCAGGAGGATGACGGACGGGATGAGTGCCGCGGCGAGGAGACCGAACGAGTGGCCGAGCGCATCGCGGAACGCCTCGCGGAAGCCCTCGACGCCGTCCTCCGACGCGCCGTAGCGCGCGAGCGTGCCCGCGTACACGTGGGCGGCCCAGAACACGAGCACCGTGAGGTCGACGACCCAGAAGGTGCTCCACGCCGAGGCCTCGTGCAGGCCCGTGACGACGATCATGCCGGCCACGAGGATGATCCCGTAGACGGACTCCTCGGTCGCGAACGTCGCGACGGGCACCGGGCGCCGAGTCGGCTCGGGATGAATCGTCATGAGCACAGTGTAGGAGCGACGGAAGGCCGGGGCATTCGCCCCGGCCTTCCGTTCATCGCTGTGTGCGTCAGAGCGCCGCGTAGACCTCGCGCAGCAGGTCGGCGGTCTCGGTCGGGGTCTTGCCGACCTTGACGCCGGCGGCCTCGAGGGCCTCCTTCTTCGCCTGAGCGGTTCCCGCGGAGCCCGAGACGATGGCGCCGGCGTGGCCCATGGTCTTGCCCTCGGGAGCCGTGAAGCCGGCGACGTAGCCCACGACGGGCTTCGTGACGTTGGCCTTGATGAACTCGGCGGCGCGCTCTTCGGCGTCTCCACCGATCTCACCGATCATGACGATCGCCTTCGTCTCGGGGTCGGCCTCGAACGCGGCGAGCGCGTCGATGTGCGTCGTGCCGATGACGGGGTCGCCGCCGATGCCGATGGCGGTCGAGAAGCCGAGATCGCGCAGCTCGTACATCATCTGGTAGGTCAGCGTCCCCGACTTCGAGACGAGACCGATGGGGCCCTTGCCGGTGATCGTCGCGGGCGTGATGCCGACAAGCGACTCGCCCGGCGTGATGATGCCGGGGCAGTTCGGGCCGATGATGCGGGTCGTGCCGCCCTGGGCCTGGTTGTAGGCCCAGAACTCGGCGGAGTCCTGCACCGGCACGCCCTCGGTGATGATCACGAGGAGCGGGATCTTGGCGTCGATGGCCTCGATCACGGCGTCCTTCGTGAAGGCGGGGGGCACGAACGCGATCGACACGTCGGCGCCCGTCTTCTCGATCGCCTCGGCGACCGTGGCGAAGACGGGGAGTTCGACGTCGCCGTGCAGGACGGTCGTGCCGGCCTTACGGGCGTTCACGCCTCCGACGACCTGGGTGCCCGCGGCGAGCATGCGCGCCGTGTGCTTGGAGCCTTCGCCGCCCGTGATGCCCTGGACGATGACCTTCGAGTCCTTGTTGAGGAAGATCGACATTGCTGAATTCCTGTCCTGTGTCCGTGGCTTACGCGTTGGCGAGTTCGGCGGCCTTGTCGGCGCCTTCGTCCATGGTGGCGGCGAGGGTGACGAGGGGGTGGTTCGCCTCGTTGAGGATGCGACGGCCCTCTTCGACGTTGTTGCCGTCGAGGCGCACGACGAGCGGCTTGTTGGCGGCGGAGCCGAGCTCGGCGAGCGCGCCGACGATGCCCTTCGCGACCTGGTCGCAGGCCGTGATGCCGCCGAAGACGTTGACGAAGACCGACTTGACCTGCGGGTCGCCGAGGATGACGTCGAGACCGGCGGCCATGACCTCGGCCGATGCTCCACCACCGATGTCGAGGAAGTTGGCGGGCTTCACGCCGCCGTGGTTCTCACCCGCGTAGGCGACGACGTCGAGCGTCGACATGACGAGGCCCGCGCCGTTTCCGATGATGCCGACTTCGCCGTCGAGCTTCACGTAGTTGAGGTCCTGAGCCTTGGCCTTGGCCTCGAGGGGGTCGGCCGCGTCCTTGTCTTCGAGCTGCGCGTGCTTCGGGTGACGGAACTCGGCGTTCTCGTCGAGCGTGACCTTGCCGTCGAGGGCGATGATGTCGCCCTCCTCCGAGAGGATGAGCGGGTTGACCTCGACGAGGGTCGCGTCTTCACCGGTGTAGACGGCGTAGAGCTTCACGAAGACGTCGGCGACCTTGTCGACGAGCTCGTCGGGGAAGTTCGCGGCGACGGCGATCTCGCGGGCCTTGGCCGCGTCGATACCGGAGACCGGGTCGATCTCGATGCGCGCGAGCGCCTCGGGCTTCTCGACGGCGAGCTGCTCGATCTCCATGCCGCCCTCGACGCTCGTGAGCGAGAGGTACGAGCGGTTGGCCCGGTCGAGCAGCACGGAGAAGTAGAACTCCTGCGCGATGCGGGCGCCACCGGCGACCATGACGCGCTTGACGATGTGGCCCTTGATGTCGAGTCCGAGGATGGCCTTCGCCGCTTCCTCAGCCTCATCGGGGGTCCTCGCGACCTTGACGCCGCCGGCCTTGCCGCGACCGCCCACCTTGACCTGGGCCTTGACGACGACGACGCCGCCGAGCTTCTCGGCTGCTGCACGCACCTCCTCCGGAGTGTCGGCGACGATTCCGGGGAGAACGGGCACCCCGTACTCTTCGAAGAGGTCTCGGGCCTGGTACTCGTACAGATCCACGCTGGTCATCCAATCCGCATTCAGCTCTGGCGCTGGGGTCGATGGCCCCGAACATTTCTCGATGTCGAGACACTTTCTCTCGATGTCGAGACGGTCGGGCCGTAGAGAACTCTACGCCCCCACCCGGAACACTTCGAATCAGCCGGATCGCTCCTCCCCTGCACATCCGCGTGACGTCGGGCGAAGTGCACGAGCGGACGGATGACTCGAGCGGGCGCTTCCCCGAGCCGCGACGCTGACCGCATGATCCGATTCAGAACCGCGCGCTCCGGCGCGACCTCTCTCGCCTCCCGACTCGCCTCGGGCGTCCTCCTCGGCGCTGCAGCGACTCTCATCGCGGCCGGTGCTGCGACCGCTCTGCCGGGTACCGCTCCCCTCCCAGCGCACACGCTCACGCCGCGCATCGCGACCGCTCCACCGCCGACCTCGGTCACGTCGCCCGGCCATGGTCACCGCTCCGCGAGCGACGGCACGTGGCTCGGGTCGTGGGCGCTCGGCGACGGGGCGTTCGGCTTCTGCCTCGATCGCTCGCTCGCCGTGCCGCTCGGAGCACCGGTCGAGTACGCCTCGAACGACGATCTCGCGTGGTTCGACGATCGGACGGCGGCTCGACTCGCCACGATCGCCCGGATCGCGGGTTCGTCGACCGACCGTGACATCGCCGCCGCCGGGCAGTTGGCGACGTGGCGCATCACCGGACTGCACGGCCTGACCGTCGAGCAGGTCGCCGCTCGTGCGGGCGCGTCGGCGGCACGTGTGGCGGCGCTCTCGTCGGACTTCCTCGCTCGCTCCGAGTCGGAATCCACGCGGTCCGTGCGAGCCGTCGCGTCGTTCGACTCGACGGGCGGCGGGCTCCGTGCGAAGGCCGAGCTGTTCGTCGCGGGCCTCGATGGCACGGAGTGGCCCCTTGCGTCGTCGTCCCACAGCGGCACGATCACGCTTCAGGGAGCGACGTTCGCCGATGGCACGAAGACGGCACGCATCGCGAACGGCGAGACGATCGACGTGATCGTCGCGAGCGGACCCGCGCGCGTCGGCGTGGGCGCGACCGTCGTCTTCGACGATCTGCCCTACGGCGACGGCCTCATGATCGCTCGCGCACCGGGCGGCGTGCAGAGCCTCGCCGTCGCGCTGCCGACGAAATCTCGGGCCGAATCGACGACGCGCTACATCGGCGCGAACCCGGCTCCATTCAGCCCCGTCGTCACCACGAGAACGAGCGATGCACGTGTGGCGCCCGGAGCGGAGATCCACGACCGGCTGACCGTCTCCGCGGCGGGTGACTCCGAGTGGGGCGTGTACCCGAAGGGCAGCAGCTGGCTTCCCGTCGAGGTCACGGTGCGCTCCCGCCTCCTGGGCCCGTTCGCATCATCGCCGAAGCTCTCGCGGACGACCCCGAAGAACGCTCCCGAGGTCTGCGCGGTCGTGACCGTCATCGATCGCGGGCCCGGCGACTACGCGACGCCGACCTGCACCGTCGAGCGGCCCGGCTACTACGTGTGGGTCGAGACCATCAGGCCGTCTGACTCGAGCCCGGGTACTGGAGGCACGCCGTTCACTCCCTGGACGGGCCCGTTCGGAGTGGCGGAGGAGATCACGCTCGTCGAGGCGCCTCCGGCACCGGAACCGACTCCCGAGCCCACGCCGGAGCCCACGCCGGAGCCGGAACCCACGCCGACTCCCGAGCCCACGCCGACACCGGAACCCACGCCGTCTCCCGAGCCCACGCCGACCCCGGGGCCGACACCGGAGCCGACGCCGGAGCCGAGCCCCAGTCCCGAACCCAGCCCTAGCCCCGGGCCCAGTCCGTCTCCCGAGCCCAGCCCGACGACCAAACCCACGCCAACGGTGACCCCACCCGGCGCTCTCGCCGAGACGGGCCCCGAGACCGGCGCCCTCATCGCTGCGGCCGCGTCGTTGCTCGTGTTCGGGGCAGCGGGAGTCGCCGTCGGACTCGGAATCCGCGCCGCACGCAAGCGGGAGACGCCGCTCGACTGACAGGCATGCTCGACTCACGGCCCACCACGAGCACGGCGACGCCGTGAGCAACGGCCGGACGATCGCTGACGCCGGGAGCGGTGGCCGAGCAGTCGTCCACGCCGGGAATGAGAAACGCCGCCGCACCGGTACATCCCGGGGCGGCGGCGTCTCTCTCGTCGTCAGATCTTCTCGATCGGAGCGATCTTGATCAGGAGCTTCTTCTGCCCGGCAGAATCGAACGACACGTGCGCGACCTTCTTCGTGCCCTCGCCCGTGACCTGGGTCACGCGGCCCTCACCGAAGTCGGCGTGACGGATGCGGTCACCCGCGTCGAGGGTGAGGTCGCCGTTGTCTCGAACGGCCGTGACCTTGTTCGGCCACTCGGCACCGGCAGCACGCGCGGGCTTCGTCGAAGCCGCGACCGAGAACCGGTCGGAGTTGTACGACGAGCCCCAGCGGTCTGCGCCCGGTTGGCGACGCGCGTTGAGCGCACGCGGGCCTGTTCCGCCTCGCGAGTTCGCCATGCCGGGCGACTGCTTCCAGTCGATCAGTTCCTCGGGGATCTCCTGCAGGTAGCGGCTCGGCAGCGCGACGTTCGTCTCGCCGAACTGCGCACGGCTCATCGCGAGCGAGAGATACAGACGCACTCGGGCGCGCGTGATGCCGACGTAGAAGAGGCGACGCTCTTCGGCAGGACCACCCGGTTCAGAGGCGGAGATCTGGTGAGGGAGCAGGCCTTCTTCGATACCGGTCACGAAGACCGCGTGATACTCGAGGCCCTTCGCTGTATGCAGCGTCATGAGCGACACCGTGCCCGACGCATCGTCGAGGTCATCGGCCGCGGCGACGAGCGAGACCTGCGTCAGGAAGTCGACGAGGGTCGCGTCGGGGTTGTCCTTGTCGAAGTCCTTCGTCTGGGCGAGGAGCTCGTCGACGTTCTCGGCGCGCGCCTCGTCTTGCGGGTCACGGCTGTTGCGGAGCGCGTCGAGCAGGCCGCTGCCCGTCAAGAGGTGCGACAGGACGTCGGAGACCTTGACCGACGACGCCGGGGCCGGCGCATCGGCGGGGGCATCGGCCGGGGGCGTCGGCGGAACGAGCATCAGCGCCGCCTCGTCGAGGAGGTTCGCGAGAGCCGTGATCGCCGCGGTGACCTTCGGACCGAGACCGAGGCCGGCGGCGGCACGCATCGCCTGCCGGAACGAGATCTCGTTCTGCTCGGCGAACGTCGCGAGGGCCGTGACCGTCGCCGGCCCGATTCCGCGCTTCGGGGTGTTGAGGATGCGGCGGAGTGCCAGCTCGTCGAGCGGGTTCGCCACGGAGATCAGGTACGCCATGGCGTCCTTGATCTCGGCGCGCTCGTAGAACTTGGTACCTCCGACGACGCGATAGGGCAGTGCGGAGCGCACGAAGATCTCTTCGAGCGCTCGGGTCTGGGCGTTCGTGCGATAGAACACGGCGATGTCGCGATAGTCGACGCCGGATCGGTGCAGGGCCTCGATCTCGTCCGCGATGAACTGCGCCTCGTCGTGCGCGGTGTAGCCCGTGTAGCCCGTGATCTTCTCGCCGTCGCCGACGGCCGTCCACAGCTTCTTGTCTTTTCGGTCGAAGTTGTTGCCGATGACGGCGTTGGCCGCCGAGAGGATGTTCTGGGTCGAGCGGTAGTTCTGCTCGAGGAGCACGACCCGAGCACCCGGGAAGTCGCGCTCGAACTCGACGATGTTGCGGATGTCGGCACCGCGGAAGGCGTAGATCGACTGGTCGGAGTCGCCGACGACGGTGAGCGAGGCACCCGGGATCGAGCCCGACGAGTCGGCGAGGGAGCGCACGTGCAGCCCTTGCGACTCCATCTCGTCGACGAGTTCGGGTGCGACGGGCCGGGTCAACTCATGGATGAGCGAGTACTGCGCGTGGTTCGTGTCTTGGTACTCGTCGACGAGGATGTGCCGGAAGCGCCGCTGGTAGAGCGCCGCCGTCTTCGGGAACGCCCGGAAGAGGTACACGGTCTCGCCGATGAGGTCGTCGAAGTCGAGGGCGCTCGCATCGCGCAGGCGCCGGGCGTACTGCCGGAAGATCTCGACGAACATGACCTCGTGCGGGTCGTTCATGTTGGCGTTCCGCGCGTACGAGTCGGCGTCGGCGAGCTCGTTCTTGAGCTTCGAGATCTTGCCCTGCACGCCCGCGGGCGTGAAGCCCATCGTGTCGGCGTCGAGGTCTTTGATGATGCGCTTGAGGATGACGCGCGTGTCGGCCGAGTCGTAGATCGTGAACGTGCTCGACAGCCCGATCGCGTCGGCCTCGCGGCGCAGGATGCGCACACACGCCGAGTGGAACGTCGAGATCCACATGCCGTCGGCGCCGTCGCCGAGCAGGTGGCGCACGCGTTCGCGCATCTCAGCCGCGGCCTTGTTCGTGAAGGTGATCGCGAGGATCTGGCTCGGCCACGCGTCGCGGCTCTCGAGGAGGCCGGCGATGCGATGGGTGAGGACGCGGGTCTTGCCCGAGCCGGCACCGGCGACAATGAGCAGCGCGGGGCCGCGGTACTCGACGGCTTCGCGTTGTTCGGGGTTCAGCCCGTCGACGAGTGCGGATGCCGCGGGCGGGGCGTCGCTCCAGCCGCCAGGCTCATCAGGATCGAGAATCAGGGTCATGGCGCGCACAAGTCTAGGCGCGACCACCGACACCCGTTCGAGCCGGTGTCCTAGCCGATGAAGCTCGCGCGGGCTTCGACGCCGAGGTCGGGGTGATCGACGAAGATGCCGTCGACGCCCGCGCCGAGGATCGCCGCGAACTCGGTCGGCCAGTCGCCGAACGCGGCCTTGTCGCGACCGCATCGGTGCTCGGCGGCGAGGAAGCGGTTCTCGGGTCGGAGCGTCCAGGTGAACACCGCGAGATCGCGCGCGTGCGCCTCGCCGATGAGGCCAGGTCCGCTCGTCGCGAGAACGAGGTTCTTCGGGATGCTGATGCCGTCGACGCGCCCCACGAGGCCGTCGAGCCCGGCGGGCGTCAGGTACTGCGCGTACGGAAGGGCATCGGCGCCGCGAGCACGGACCTGATCGAACGGCGCTCCGGCGTCCTCGAGGAGGAACACGCGACGAGAGCCCGCCGAGCGAGCGCCGAGGCGGTCGAGCACATCGAGTTCGAACGCTTCGAACGTCACCCTGTCGTCGTCGAGCGCCCAGCCCGCCGCGGAGGCTTCTGCGGCGAAGAGCTCATCGAGCGGAAGCCCGGCCTCCGCAAAGTGCGTGGCGTGCTTGATCTCGGCGACCATGCCGACACCGCTCCCCCGTTCCTCCGACGCCGTGTCGAGGAGTTCGAAGAGGTCGGCGAGCCTCAGGATCGGGAATCGTCCGTCGAACGTCGCGCTCGACGCGCGAATCGCGCCGATACGCTCGCGCGCCCTCAGGGTCGCGAGCTCCGCCCACGTGAAGTCCTCGGTGAACCAGCCGGTGAGTCGCTGACCGTCGACCTCCCGCGTCGTGCGACGGCTCGCGAATTCGGCCCGCTCGGCGACATCCGTGGTGCCCGAGATCTCGTTCTCGTGCCGTAGCACGAGCACGCCGTCGCGCGTCGCGACGATGTCGGGCTCGACGGCGTCCGCCCCGAGGGCGACGGCGAGTTCGTAGGCGGAGCGGGTGTGCTCGGGCCGATATCCGCTCGCACCTCGATGACCGATGACGAGTGGCTTCATGCCTTCAGCGTAATCGCGCAGGAATACAGGCGATCTCGGTGGTCTCCCGGATTCGTCCGATAGATTTGTCTGACGACTCCCCCGCAATGAAAGCGAAGGAACCATGGCCCTCGACAATCCCGCCTTCTCACGCAACCCGGCCTTCAACGGCCAGGGTGCCGTCGCCGCCAAGACGATGAGCGCTGGCGACCTGCAGGACCTCTACAACCAGCCCTCCACTCCGCCGCGTCTGCCGGCGTCCGAGGTCATGACCGTCGAGAACACGGTCCAGAAGACGGTCGCCGCCTTCGCGGTGCTGCTCGTCGGCGCCGCCATCGGTTGGATGACCGCCGATCTGATGATCGTCTGGGCCGGTGCCGGCATCGTCGGCTTCGTGCTCGCGATGGTCAACATCTTCAAGAGGGAGCCGTCTCCCGCGCTCATCCTCGCCTACTCGGCCGCACAGGGTGTCTTCGTCGGTGGAATCTCGGCGTGGTACGAGGCGATCAGCCCCGGAATCGTCGTTCAGGCCGTCATCGCGACGCTCGTCGTCGTCGGCGTGACGCTCGCTCTCTTCGCGAGCGGCAAGGTGCGTGCCTCGAAGCGCGCGACCAAGATCTTCCTCATCGCGATGGTCGGTTACCTCGTCTTCTCGCTCGTCAACGTCGGCATCATGATCTTCGGCGGCGCCGGCGGAAACCCGTGGGGTCTCCGCGGTGACGTCGAGATCATGGGCATCCCCCTCGGTGTCATCCTCGGCATCTTCGTCGTGATCCTCGCCGCCTACTCGCTCGTACTCGACTTCGACTACATCCAGAAGGGCGTCAACGCCGGCGCCCCGAAGAAGTTCGGCTGGTCGGGCGCCTTCGGCATCATGGTGACGGTCATCTGGCTCTACCTCGAGATCCTCCGCATGCTCGCGATCGCTCGCGACTAGTGACTGGTGCACCACGAAGGGCCGCCCTCGGGCGGCCCTTCGTCGTTTCCGGAACCGGTTCGCACCGGCATCCGTTCGGTCTATCGGCCGAGCGCCGCGAGTGAGGTGCGCAGGGCCTCGGCGGATGCCTGCAGGCGCTCCTCCTCGAGGGTAGAGAAACGCGTTTCGGCGAGGGGGTGCGCGCCGCCCGCGTCGACGATGCTCGGAACCGAGAGGGCGACACCGTCGATGCCGTGGAATCCCGACAGCACCGTGCTGACGGGCATGACGGCGTGCTCGTCGTTCAGCACCGCCTCGACGATGCGGGCACCTGACAGGCCGATCGCGTAGTTCGTGACGCCCTTGCCCTCGATGACGGCGTAGGCGGCATCGCGGGTGTCGCGGGCGATCGACTCGAGCTCGTCGACCTCGAACGTCTGCCCGCCGTTCCACTCCAGGAGGGGAACCGGGCCGATCGTCGCCGACGACCACAGCGGGAACTCCGTGTCGCCGTGTTCACCGACGATGTGCGCGTGCACGCTCGCCGTCGAGACTCCGGCGCGCTGCGCGAGCTTCCACCGAAGGCGCGAGGTGTCGAGGACCGTGCCCGACGCGAAGACGCGTTCGGCGGGCAGCCCCGACACCTGCTGGGCGACGACGGTCAGCACGTCGCACGGGTTCGTCACGAGGATGAACACCGCCTCGGGTGCGCGCTCGACGAGCTGGGGCATGAGCGACTCGAGGATGCGCGCGTTCGTGCCGGCGAGCTCCAACCGGGTCTGGCCGGGCGCCTGGTTCGCGCCGGCCGTGATGACGACGACGTGCGACCCGGCCACGACGTCGATGTCATCGCCGCCGACGATGTCACTCGAGCCCGTGAACTGCGTGCCGTGCGCGAGATCGAGCACCTCGGCGTCGACCTTCGACTTCTTGATGTCGTAGAGCGCGATGTGACGCGCCGACTCGCGGATGAGGGCGGCATAGGCGAGGCTCGTGCCCACGCTTCCCGCACCGATGATGGACAGTTTCGAATTCTCGATAACGCTCACCCGCCCATTCTGCCGCTCCCCCTCGGTGTGTGACTCGTCGATGTCGTTCCGGGCGCGTCGGAACGGCATCAGGTCGTCACAATCCGACGGGGATGACGGGCCGGCCGTCACGGAGTTCGAGCGTCGCTCCCTCCCAGCGGCGGCGCAGCCAGCGATCGTGGCTCGCGATCACGACGGCTCCGGGATAGGTGCCGAGCGCGGCCTCGAGGTCGGTCGCGAGAGCGAGCGAGAGGTGGTTCGTCGGCTCGTCGAGCAGGAAGAGGTGCGGTGGCCGCGCGATGACGAGCGCGAGCGCCACACGACGCTGCTGTCCGATCGAGAGCACGCCCACCGGACGGTCGAGGTCGCGCGGTGCGACGAGGCCGAGCTCGCCGAGCGGAACCGCCGCCGCACGCGCCTCGCCGAGGGTCGTCTCGTAGAGCTCGCGCACCGACTGCTCGGCGCGAGCGAAGCGCACGTCCTGTTCGAGCACACCGACGCGCAGGCCCCGACGACGATCGACATGCCCTCCGTCGGCGGCGATCGCGCCGGCGAGCAGCCCGAGGAGCGTCGACTTGCCCGCGCCGTTCGCACCCGTCACGAGCAGTCGCTCATCGGCCGCGATCGAGAAGTTCTCGAGGGCGAGGCGCGTCCCGACGCGCACCGACCGGGCGTGCACGAGGAGCCCCTCGGTCAACCCGTGGGAGCCGGAGGGGATGCCCGCGAACTCGAGCCATGCCGGCGGCTTCCGCACCTGCTCGGCCTCGAGGGCCGCGAGGCGCATCTCGGCGTTGTGCACGCGACGAGCGATCGCGCGATCCTGATTGGCTCCCTTGAACTTATGGATGAACCTGTCGTTGTCGCGCGGTCCGCGCCCCGGCGCGATCGTGCGCGCCGTGACGTCGGCGGTGCGCCGAAGGCGGGCGAGCTCGCTCTGCTCGTCGGCGAAGCGCCGCTCCCACCGATCACGCTCGGCCGACTTGTAGTCGAGGTATTCGGTGAACGACCCGCCGAAGACGGTCGTCGTCTGGGCCTCCGACACGGCGCCCGTCGCGTGAGCGCGCGTCCGCCGGACCGCGCCGTCGGTATGGGCGGCTGCGGCCGGATCGAGGTCGACGAGCCCCGTCGCCACCTCGTCGAGGAACGCGCGGTCGTGGCTCGCGAACAGCACGGGGCCGGGCCACGAACGCAGGTGCTCTTCGAGGAACGCGACGGCCGCGTCATCCAGGTGGTTGCTCGGCTCGTCGAGGAGGAGCGCATCGGGGCGGCCGATCAGCACGGCGGCGAGCGCGAGGCGGCTGCGCTGACCGCCCGAGACATCGGTGACGAGTCGCGACCGCTCGAGCCCGTCGAGCCCGAGCGCGGCGACGACCGTCGCCCGGCGGGCCTCAGCCGTCCAGACCTCGGCGCGCTCGGCGTCATCCAGCGCCCTCGAGAAGCGAGCGGATGACGCGGGCGAGCCGTCCGCGAGAGCAACCGCCGCGGCGTCGAACTCCTCCTCGATCGCGCGTACCTCGGCGAGCGCCGCATCGAGCACGCGCCCGACGGTGGCGTCGCTCGAGAACTCCGGCTCCTGCCTGAGCAGCGCGGTGCGCGGAGGTCGCGTCACCGAGCCGGCATCCGGTTCGCTCTGACCCGCGGCGAGTCCGAGCAGGGTCGACTTGCCGGCCCCGTTCTCGCCGATGAGCCCGATCCGGTCGCCGGGTGCCACGGTGAGCGAGACGTCGGACAGCACGCGGCGCGCGGCGAAGATGCGGCTCACGCCGTCGATGATCAGTTGCGGAGATGATGCGGCCATGGAGACCCCCGTTCGACGAGCATCCGACGGATGCGTGGAGTCCCGCCGGGCTGTGCCGGTCGACGAGGGGGTCGTCGCGATCGGATGGATCGCGGATGCTACGGCCCGACGTCAACGGCGCCTCAGGCGCGGGACGGAGTCGGGGATCTACTTCATAGCTCGTTCAGGCTACCAGCGTTCGACGCGAACGTCACCCGAGAGTCGCCGCTTTGGCGAGGAGCACCGCGCGTTCGCGATCGTTCGCGGTCAACCGGGCGGCCTCCTCGAACTCGCTTCGGGCCTCATCCCGACGACCGAGCTGCGCGAGCAGCTCGCCGCGCACGCTCGGCACGATGTGGTGGCCTTGCAGCTGTGCCGCGACCCGATCGACGATCAGGAGCGCCGACGCCGGCCCGGTGGCCATCGACACCGCGACGGCACGATTGAGCTCCACGACCGGCGAGGGGGCCAACTGTCCGAGCGCCTCGTACAACAGCACGATGCGCTCCCAGTCGGTGTCGGCGAAGGTCGCCGCGGTCGCGTGGCACTCGGCGATCGCGGCCTGCAGGCCGTAGGCACCGCGCCCCCGACCACGAGCATCGGCGCGCTCGAGCGCCCTCACTCCCCGAGTGATCTGGGCGCGGTCCCAGCGCGTGCGGTCCTGGTCGGCGAGCGGGATCGGTTCGCCGTGCGCATCGACGCGCGTCGGGAAGCGAGACGATTGGAACTCGAAGAGGGCGACGAGCGAGAGCACCTCGCTCTCGTCGGGGAGGAGCTCGGCGAGGACGCGCGCGAGCCGCAGCGCCTCCTGCGCGAGGTCGACGCGCACCCACGTCTCCCCCGAACTCGCGGTGTGGCCCTCGGTGAAGATCACGTAGAGCACACCGAGCACCGATCCGAGGCGCGCGCCGAGCTCGTCGCGACTCGGCACCTCGAACGGCACCTTCGCGGCGGCGAGCGTCTTCTTCGCTCGCACGACGCGCTGTTGGATGGTCGCCGTCGGCACGAGGAACGCACGCGCGATCTCCTCGGTCGACAGGCCTCCGACGACACGGAGCGTGAGCGCGATCCGCGCCTCGCGACCGAGCACGGGGTGGCACGAGATGAAGACGAGGCGCAGCACGTCGTCGTCGATCTGGTCGGGGTCCCACGGTGCGTCGGTGTCGCTCCGCGACTCGAGGTCGTGCGCGATCGCGCGGTAGCGGTCGTCGAGTCGCTCGCGGCGGCGCCAGTGATCGATCGCCTTCCGCTTCGCCACGGCGGTGAGCCAGGCCCCGGGGTTCCGGGGAACGCCCTCGACCGGCCACTGCGCGAGCGCGTCGATCACCGCCTCCTGCGCGAGGTCTTCGGCGAGACCGAAGTCACCCACGACGCGGGTGAGGGTCGCGACGATCCGGGCGGCTTCGATGCGCCAGATCGCCGCGACCGCGCGCGGCACTCGCTCCGCGTCATCCGTCATGGGGTGCTCCCGCGGCCGGGTGTCTCAGAGCTGGCCGTGCTCGGCGCGCCATTCGACCTCGCGCTGGATGAACTCGTTGTCCTGCGGGAACTCCTCGATACCCGGGACGCGTCGCACCTCGAGCCAGGAGCCCGGACCGAGCGGGCAGCGCTTCGCCCATTCGACGGCCTCGTCCTTCGACGACACCTCGAGGATCCAGAAGCCGTTGAAGATCTCCTTGACCTCCGTGAACGGTCCGTCGGTGACGACGGGAACTTCGCTCCCGAAGTCGACGCGGACGGCCTCCGAGATGTCGGCGAGGCCCTCGCCCGAGAGGATGACGCCGGCAGCGATGAGCGATTCGTTGTAGCGCCCCATCGCCGCGATGATCTCCTCGAAGTCGAGGTCCTTCGACTCCTCGACGGCTTCAGGGGTGCTCTTCATCAGCAGCATGAACTTCATGGTGATCTCCTTGAGGAATGTCGGTGGGCCGATCGTTTCGACCCTCTCACTGACGCGTCGAACGGGAAAGATCGAAATCGACACGATCACGAAAACTCCCACAGAAAAGTAGAGAGGGGCGCTCCGGCACCCGGAACGCCCCTCTCACCGCGTAGCGGCTACTCCCACTCGATCGTTCCCGGCGGCTTCGACGTGACGTCGAGCACGACGCGGTTGACGTCCTTCACCTCGTTCGTGATGCGGTTCGAGATCTTCGCGAGCACGTCGTACGGCACGCGGGTCCAGTCGGCGGTCATCGCGTCTTCGCTCGAGACGGGACGGAGGACGATGGGGTGACCGTAGGTGCGGCCGTCGCCCTGCACGCCGACCGAACGGACGTCGGCGAGGAGCACGACGGGGCACTGCCAGATCGCAGCGTCGAGGCCGGCCGCCGTCAGCTCGGCGCGGACGATCGCGTCGGCCTCACGGAGCAGATCGAGACGATCACGGGTGACCTCGCCCACGATGCGAATTCCGAGGCCGGGCCCCGGAAAGGGCTGACGCGCGACGATCGGCTCCGGGAGCCCGAGTTCGCGGCCGATGGCACGCACCTCGTCCTTGAAGAGCGTGCGCAGCGGTTCGACGAGCTCGAACTGCAGGTCTTCGGGGAGGCCGCCGACGTTGTGGTGGCTCTTGATGTTGGCGGTGCCCGTTCCGCCACCCGACTCGACGACGTCGGGGTAGAGGGTGCCCTGCACGAGGAACTTGATGGGCTCGCCGTCGGCGGCCGCCTCGGCGATGAGGTCGCGCTCGGCCTGCTCGAAGGCGCGGATGAACTCGCGGCCGATGATCTTGCGTTTCTCTTCGGGGTCGGTGACCCCGGCGAGGGCGTCGAGGAAGATGTCGGCGGCATCGACCGTGATGAGGCGCACGCCGGTCGCGGCGACGTAGTCCTGCTGCACCTGCTCGCGCTCGCCCTGACGGAGGAGCCCGTGATCGACGAACACGGCGGTGAGCTGGTCGCCGACGGCTTCCTGCACGAGCGCGGTCGAGACGGCGGAATCGACGCCGCCCGAGAGGGCGGAGATCACGCGCGCAGAGCCGACCTGGGCGCGGATGCGCTCGACCTGCTCGGCGATGACGTTGCCGGGGTTCCAGTCGGCGGGGATGTCCGCCGCCTTGTGGAGGAAGTTCGAGAGCACATCCTGGCCGTACTCGGAGTGCTTCACCTCGGGGTGCCACTGCACGCCGTAGAAGCCCTGCTCGTCGTTCGCGAACGCCGCGACGGGCGTCGTCGCGGTCGAGGCGAGCACGTCGAAGCCCTCGGGGGCGATCGAGACGGAGTCGCCGTGGCTCATCCATACGATCTGAGCCGACGGCTGGCCGCCGAGCAGCACGTTGCCGTCGTCGGTGAGCGCGGTGACCGCGGTCGATCCGTACTCGCGGTGCCCGGTCTGCGCGACGGTTCCGCCGAGCTGCTGAGCCATGACCTGGAAGCCGTAGCAGATGCCGAGGGTCGGCACGCCGAGTTCGAGGATGCCCGGGTCGAGCGACGGGGCGCCGGCCTCGTAGACCGACGACGGTCCGCCGGAGAGGACGATGCCGACGGGGTTCTTCGCGCGGACCTCGTCGGCCGTGATCGTGTGCGGCACGATCTCGGAGTACACGGATGCCTCACGCACGCGTCGCGCGATGAGCTGGGCGTACTGGGCGCCGAAGTCGACGACGAGTACCGGGCGCTGCTCGGTCTCGGAGTTCTGAACGGTCTCGCTCACGCGGTGGCCTCCACAGGCTCGATGGACGCCTCACGCGAGGCCAGGTAGGTGTTGACCTCGCGCGCGGTGCGCGCCTCGAGGAAGAACGACAGGAAGGGCACGATGCCGCCCGATGCGAGGAGCAGGAACTTGGGGAAGGTCCATCGCATGAGGCTCCACACGCGGAAGCAGCTGAAGAGGTAGACGACGTAGAACCAGCCGTGGGCGATGAGGATGCCGGTCGAGAGGTTCACTCCGTCGCCGGTCGACTCGAGGCCCTCGGCCGTCTCGCGCATCTCGGCGAACGACAGGAAACCGCCCGCGCCGAACGCGAAGAGTTCGAGATGGAAGGCGTACTTGAGGATCATCTCGGCGGTCAACAGAAGCAGCATGACGCCGGTGATGACCGAGCAGATCATGTAGAACTTCAGTGCCCCGCGGATGCGCGGGAAATCGACCAGTTTGGGCTCGAGGGGCATGGGCCTATTCTACCGGTCGCTCAGGAGCGGCCAGTCCGCCGAGGAAGCGCTCGAGCACACGCATCGCGGCATCGATCTCGGGCTCGGGTTCGCGCCGGTCGCCGAGCGACAGAGCGACCTCGTTGAGAGCCCCCGAGAGCATCGCCGAGACGGCGGCCAGATCGCGCTCGTCGATGTCACCGGCATCGACGAGCTCCTGCAGGCCGACGTCGAGGAGCCTCGCGCTCGTCGCGCTGTCACCGTCGCGCCAGGCGTCCCAGCCGAGCACGATGGGGCCGTCGACGAGCAGGATGCGGCGGACGGCGGGGTCGACGCTCGCCTCGAGAAAGGCCCGGCACCCCGACAGGAACCGCGTGCGGGCGGGCGCATCGCCGTCGGATGCCCGTTCGACCGCCTCGGCGACGCGCTCGAGCGCGCTCTGGAGCACGGCTTCGAAGAGTCCGATCTTGCTCGCGAAGTGGTGGTAGAGCGCTCCTCGCGTCAGGCCCGCGTCGGCGACGAGACCCTCGAGCGCGGTCGCGTGGTAGCCGTCGCGAGCGAATCGCTCGGTCGCGACGTCGATGAGGAGCGCGCGCGATCGATCACGTTGCTCGGCTTTCGTGCCGCGTGAGCTGTGCTCGGTGACTTCGGCCATCGCGACTCCCCTCTTGACATACACACTGTATGTCACGCATGCTCGACAGACACATACAGTCTGTATGTCAATCGAGGAGGAGCCATGGCCACCACCGTCTACCCCGTACTGTGCGCGACCGACGTCGGCGCGAGCGCAGCGTTCTACCGCGAGTTCTTCGACTTCGACGTGACGTTCGACTCCGACTGGTACGTGAGCCTCCGGCATCCCGACGGCGCCGAGCTCGCGATCCTCGACAGCACGCACCCGACCATCCCCGAGGGGTACCGCGAGCGCGCCCGCGGGGTGCTCGTCAACGTCGAGGTCGACGACGTCGACGCCGTGGCCGCGCGTCTCGAGGCTGCCGGCGTCACCGTCGTACAGGAGTTGCGCGACGAGGCCTTCGGCCAGCGTCACGTCATCGTGCGCGACCCGGGCGACGTGCTCGTCGACGTGATCACCGAGATCGAACCGTCGGCCGAGTTCCTCGCCGCCTTCGGTTCGACCGACTAGCTCGCGTCGACCGACGCCTTCTCGGCGGCGGTCGCGGCATCGGCCGCGGCGAGTTCCGCCTCCTCCTGCTCGCGCTCGACGGCGTCGCGCACGAGGCGGTACCAGAGGAAGATCGCGAAGCCTGCGAACACGACCCACTCGACCGCGTAGAAGATGTTGAGCCAGTTGACGTCGACCTCTTGCTCGGGCGGCGGCGCATCGATCGCCGTGAGACCCACGGGAGCGTCGTCGGAGATCACGTAACCGAAGTACACGGGTCGATCGTCGAAGCCCTCCCACTGATTGATGAGCTGAGCGACGGCGACCGTCGAGGTCGACTGCGGGTCGGCACCCTCCTCCGGCTTCACGGGCGCTTCGCTCGGGAGGAACCGTCCGAGGAACTCGACGGGCTCCGGCGTCTCCGCCTCGAGCTCGGCCAGTGCGGCCTGAGCATCGGCCTCGGTCGGCGCCCAGCCGAGCGCGATCGGCAGGCCGCCGGCATCCGTCTCGAGGTGCCCGAGGACCCACCAACCCGCCTCACCGAGGTTGAGTCTGCCCTCGACGAGCGAGAAGTCGGTCGGCACGAAGCTGCCCTCGACGCTCACGCGCTGGCCCGTGATCGCCTGCGCCGTCGGCCCATCCGGCTCCGCGACGTCCGTCAGCGCGACGACGTCCTCGGTGGGGTACTCGATCGTCGTGCTCGACTCGATCGCCCGCTCGATCTGCCACTGACCGAGCAGGGCGAAGGCGGCGGAGATCGCCAGGGCGAGGATGAGAGCGGCGATCCAGCGAGGACGCAGCATCATGTGGAGCATCAGGAGTCGGTTTCCCGGTCTGTCGTGGGTTCATGGTCGGACTGCGCCATGGCCTGTCGGGCGAGCCGCTCGAGTTC
This sequence comes from Agromyces atrinae, assembly GCF_013407835.1. Taxonomy (NCBI): domain Bacteria; kingdom Bacillati; phylum Actinomycetota; class Actinomycetes; order Micrococcales; family Microbacteriaceae; genus Agromyces; species Agromyces atrinae. Next base: position 1,420,352 of record NZ_JACCBI010000001.1, read on the forward strand.
ACTCGCCCGGCCACCCACCACGGTGCCGTCGCCCGCGTCGAAATCATCGATCACGTCGACGGGGGCGGTTCGCACCACCTCGACCGACGGCTCCTCGGAGCGCGGATCGACGACCCCGTTCGCCGCGGCCGACTCTCTATTGTCCCTCGCCGGAGCGCTGTCCATCACCGACGGGCCGTCCTGCGGGGCGGCATCGCCTCGCGTCGCCGCTTCGACGAGCGCGATGGCCTCGCTCGAGCGTTCCCGGGGCCGCGGCGGCGGGCGGCGGCGAGAACTGCGCAGGATGACGGCGCCGATCTTCTCCGAGTTCGCCGCGAGGATCGGGCCCATGATCGACATGACGAGGACGTAGAGGCCGGCGAATGGCTGGATGCGCGGGTCGAGGCCGGCCGACAACGACAGCGTCGCGAGGATGAGTGCGAACTCGCCGCGGTTCTGCAGGATGACGGTCGTGTTGATGCCCTGCTGGGGACCCATGCCGTTGAGCCACGCCACGAACTGCCCCGCGAGGATGTTGAGCACGACGGTCATCACGACGGCGATCGCGACCGGGAGGACGACGTCGGGGAACGCCCCGATGTCCATCGAGAGCCCGAAGTTCACGAAGAAGAACGCGGCGAACACGTCACGCAAGGGAACCGCGATCTGCTCGATCTTCGCGTGGTACCGCGTCGCGCCGAGCACGAGTCCGATGAGGAAGGCTCCGATCGCGTCGGTGACGCCCAGCACCTCTCCGAGGCCGCCGAACATCATCGCGAGGCCGAAGAAGAGGATCGTGAAGAGCTCGTCGTCCTTCGTCTTGAAGAGCGTCGACACCCACCGGCCGCCCCACCTCGCCACCGTGAACATCACGACGAGGAAGGTGAAGGCGATCGCGAGTTTTCCGATCATCGGCCACAGCTCGGTCTCGCCGCTCAGCACGACCGACACGATCGCGAGGTAGATCGCGATGAACATGTCTTCGATGACCGTCACGCCGAGGATCATCGGCGTCTCACGGTTCGGCAGACGACCGAGTTCGATGAGCAGCTTCGTGACGATCGCACTCGACGACGTCGCCGTCATGCCCGCGATGATGAGCGCTTCGCGCGTACCCCAACCGACCATGAAGCCGAAGATCAGCCCGACGCCCATGTTGATCACGACGTAGGAGCCGCCCGAGACGAGGAGTTTGCCGGCGTTCGCGAAGAACTCGTCCTGATCGAACTCGAGACCGAGGTTGAAGAGCAGGAGGATGAGGCCGAAGACGGCGATCAGTTCGAGGTAGTGGCTCTCGAAGTTGATCGGGATCCACGTCGTGTTCGGGCTCGCGAGGAGCCCGACGATCATGTAGACGGGGATCGAGGGCAGCCCGATGAGCTTGGCGAGACGGCCGAGTCCGTAGGCGACGACGAACAGCAGCCCGAGTGTGATGAGGTCTTCGCCGAGATGCATCAGAGCCCGGGTGGTCCGTCGTTCGCCCGCTTCTCTCCCGTGCGGAAGAAGTGGAAGGCTCGGGCGACCTTCTCGGGTGAACCGGCGACGACGAGCGTGTCGCCCGGGAAGACCTTGAAGTCGGGCGCGGGGGCCGGGTTCGCCGCTTCGCCGCGCACGACGGCGACGACGGTGAGTCCGACGACTCCGCGATCGGCGGGGTTGCCGAGCGCCTGACCCGCGATGTGGTCTTCGTAGTCGACCGTGAACCAGTCGATGCTGAGGCCGGGGATCTGGTCGAGCGACGTGAGCGACTCGGTGATCTGCGTTCCGCCGAGGAGTTCGGCGAGCGTGTGCGCCTCGTCTTCGTTGAGACGCAGCGAGACCTTGTCGCCCTCCGGCCCGGCGTCGTCGTCGGCGAAGGTGATGAGGTCGCTGTGACCCGACCGGTGCGCGATGACACCGACCTTGCCGCCGTCGTCGGTCACGAAGGTGTGCAGCACCCCGACACCAGGCAGCTTCACCCGTCGAACGTCGACCATGGCGGACACTCCTCGAGTCGGTGGGCTTTCACCTCATTCTATGGCCGCCCCGCCCGCGTCATCCCCTCGCGCGGGCCCGCCATCGCGCTCCTCTGCGCCACCTCGTGCGCATTGCGCCAGCCGGGCTGGCGCACCGGCTGTGAACTGGCGCATGCGCCGCGCACTCCTCCCCAGCACACCGGTTGGGCGCGGTGTCCACTGCGAGCGCTGCGCGAGCGCGCGGGTGGAGTGTGCTTACGCACAATCGAGCCATGGACCGTTCGGATCGACGTTCGTCAGAGATCGAGCTCACACGCGCGAGCGATGCACTCGCGCAGGGGCGACACTCTCGACTCCTCGCTGAGTCCAGGTCAGGGCGGATATCGCCGCTCCGTCGCGGCGCATACGTCGATACCGCTGCGTTCGACGCCGCCGATCCGCTCGCGAAGCATCGGGCGCTCGCGCGTGCGGCGGACACGCAGCGCAGGGATGCCGTCTTCGCGGGGATGACATCGGCGATCCTCCACCGCCTGCCCCTCGTCGGTCCCGTGCCCACTGACCTCCATCTGCTCTCGCCGACCTCGTCAGGTCGACGCCGGAACGGCACACGCGAGTTCGCGCGGCGGGGCACCGAGTCGATCGTCGACATCGACGGCCTGCGGGTCACTTCACTCGAAGACACCCTCATCGATATCGCCCGGCGCGAGCCGATTCTCACAGCACTCGTGATGACCGATGCTGCTCTCCTCGTCGATCGCTCCGGCGTTCGGAGCGCGCGCTGCACCGCAGAGGAGCTCGATGCGAAGGCTGCAGACTTCCGGGGGCAGCCCGGCACCAGAATGATCGACGCCGTGCTGAGACGTGCGACGACGCTCGCCGAGTCACCCCTCGAATCGCTGAGTCGATGGAGGTTCGAACAGGTGGGCTGCCCCGCTCCGGTGTTGCAGCACACGGTTCGACTCGCATCGGGACGCGACGCCCACCTCGACTTCGCCTGGCCGGAACTCGGAATTTGGGGCGAGGCCGATGGAGCCGCAAAGTACCTCGGGCTCTCGCAGGCCGGCGCCACCGGTATGACGGCGGCGCAGGTCGTGATCGCCGAGAAGCGTCGCGAAGATGAGATCCGAGGCCTCACCGGATGGCGATGCATCCGCTGGGGATGGGACGACGCGTGGGACGTGCAGCGGTTCCGCACCCTCCTCGTCCGCGCGGGCCTTCCCCTCGATCGCCGGGCTCCGCCAGGAATGCGCCAGTTCGCTCGCGTTCGCGCCACGTGATGTGGCGCGAACTGTGCACAAGTGGCGCAGGCTCCGGGCGCGACCTACTCGAAGAGCGAGATGTCGGGCGCCTCGAGGCGGGCCCGGTCGGCCGACGCGTCGTCGGGCTGCAGCTGCGACGCACGCTCGGCCGCGACGCGCTCGAGGTAGCGCTCGACCTCCAGTGTCGTGCGGGCGTCATCCCATCCGAGCACGCCGGCCATGAGGCGCGCGGCGACGGGAGCAGCCTCCACACCGCGGTCCCACGCCTCGATCGAGATGCGCGTGCGACGGGCGAGCACGTCATCGAGGTGCAGTGCGCCCTCGTGCGACGCCGCGTAGACGACCTCGGCACCGATGTAGTCGTCGGCGCCGGGCAGCGGCTCGGCGAGCGAGGCGTCCGCGCGGATCAGGTCGAGTAGTTCGTCGGTCAACGTGCCGTAGCGGTTCAGCAGGTGCTCGATGCGCACCTTGTGCACGCCGAACGCGCGCGCGATCTTGCCGCGCTTGTTCCACGCCGCCTGGTACCCCTCGGCTCCGAGCAGCGGGATGTCCTGGGTCGTCGAGGCCGGAACACGCCCGTCGAGGGCGTCGGCCGCCGCATCGATGGCGTCCTTCGCCATAACGCGGTACGTCGTCCACTTCCCGCCGGCGATGACGACGAGACCGGGAACCGTGTGCGCGACGATGTGCTCGCGCGAGAGCTTCGAGGTCTGGTCGCTCTCGCCCGCGAGGAGGGGCCGCAGGCCCGCGTACACACCCTCGACGTCGTCGCGCGTGAGCGGAACCCGCAGCACGCGGTTGACGTGCTCGAGCAGGTAGTCGATGTCGGCGGCGGTCGCTGCCGGGTGCGCCTTGTCGAGGTCCCAGTCGGTGTCGGTCGTGCCGATGAGCCAGTGTCGGCCCCACGGGATGACGAAGAGCACGCTCTTCTCGGTGCGGAGGAGCAGACCCATCGTCGACTGGAAGCGATCGCGCGGCACGACGAGGTGCACGCCCTTCGATGCCCGCACCTTGAACGTTCCGCGTTCGCCGACCATGCGCTGCGTGTCGTCGGTCCACACACCGGTCGCGTTGACGACCTGCTTGGCACGCACCTCGAATCGCTCGCCCGTCTGCAGGTCGTGGGCCTTCACGCCGACGACGCGCTGGCCGACCTTGACGAAGCCCTCGACCCGCACGCGCGAGGCGACGTGCGCGCCGTAGAACGAGGCCGTGCGCACGAGCGACGACACGTATCGGGCGTCGTCGACCTGCGCGTCGTAGTAGGTGAGCCCGCCGATGAGGGCGCCGTCGGCGAGCGACGGGATCGACTTCTGCACCTGCCGCTTCGAGAGGTGGCGGTGGTGCGGCACACCGGGCGGGCGCCCGCCCGAGTAGCTGAACAGGTCGTAGAGGAGCATGCCCGCGCCGATGTACAGGCGCTCGAAGAACCGCTTCTCGAGCGGGTACAGGAACTTCACGGGCTTGACGAGGTGCGGCGCGATGCGCTGCAGCAGCAGCCCGCGCTCGATGAGCGCCTCCCGCACGAGGCGGAAGTCGAGCTGTTCGAGATAACGGATGCCGCCGTGCACGAGCTTCGACGAGCGCGACGACGTACCCGACGCCCAGTCGCGGGCCTCGAGGAGCCCGACGCTCAAGCCGCGGGTCACGGCGTCGAGGGCCGCTCCCGCGCCGACGATCCCGCCGCCGACGACGAGCACGTCGACCTCACGGGTGCGGAGGCGTTCGAGCGCGGCGGAACGTTCCTCCGGTCCGAGCTTGTTCGATCGGGTGACCGTCTTCGGTTTCGCCATGGAACGCCTACCCCCCGTGATACGGCGCGACGATGACCTCGACGCGCTGGAACTCCTTCAGATCGGAATAACCGGTCGTCGCCATCGAGCGACGGAGCGCGCCGACGAGGTTCGCCGAGCCCTCCGCGAGCGGTGCCGGACCGTAGAGAATGCCTTCGAGCGGGGCGATCTGCCCGACGTGCACGCGGTTTCCGCGCGGCAGCTCGGCGTGATGCGCCTCGGGGCCCCAGTGGTAGCCGCCGCCGGGTGCATCGGTCGCACGAGCGAGTGTCGAACCGAGCATGACCGCGTCGGCGCCGCACGCGATCGCCTTGACGATGTCGCCCGAGTGGCCGAGGCCGCCGTCGGCGATGACGTGTACGTAGCGACCGCCCGACTCGTCCATGTAGTCACGTCGCGCTCCCGCGACATCCGCCACGGCCGTGGCCATGGGAGCGTGGATGCCGAGCGAGGCGCGGGTCGTCGACGCTGCTCCCCCGCCGAAGCCGACGAGGACGCCGGCCGCACCCGTGCGCATGAGGTGGAGGGCGGCCGTGTAGGTCGCGGCGCCGCCGACGATGACGGGCACGTCGAGCTCGTAGATGAACTTCTTGAGGTTCAGGGGTTCCTGCGTCTTCGACACGTGCTCGGCCGAGACGGTGGTGCCGCGGATGACGAAGAGATCGACTCCGGCGGCGACGACGGTCTCGTAGAGCTCCTGCGTGCGCTGCGGTGAGAGCGCGCCGGCGACGGTGACACCGGCGGCGCGGATCTCGGCGAGACGCGCGGAGACGAGCTCGGGCTTGATCGGCTCGGAGTAGATCTGCTGCATCCGCGCCGTCGCGGCATCGGGGTGCAGGCCGCGGATCTCGGCGAGCAGGGGCTCAGGGTCGTCGTAGCGGGTCCAGAGGCCCTCGAGGTCGAGCACGCCGAGGCCGCCGAGCTGACCCATCATGATCGCCGTGCGCGGCGAGACGACCGAGTCCATCGGGGCGGCGAGGAACGGGATGTCGAACTGGTAGGCGTCGATCGACCACGAGACCGACACGTCTTCGGGGTCTCTCGTGCGACGACTCGGAACGATCGCGATGTCGTCGAAGGCATATACGCGACGGCCCCGCTTGGAGCGTCCGATCTCGATTTCCTGACTCACCTCTCCAGCCTACCGGGCGCCCCAACGCGAATCGCCGCCCGTCCGCGGAAGCGGAGGAACGGCGATCGATGCGGAAGCGGAGCTCAGCGCGTGTAGTTCGGCGCCTCGACGACGATCTGCACGTCGTGAGGGTGCGATTCCTTGAGACCGGCGGGCGTGATCCTGACGAACTTGCCCTTCGCCTTGAGCTCGGGGATCGAGCGGGCGCCGACGTAGAACATCGACTGACGGAGGCCGCCGACGAGCTGGTACGCCACGGCCGACAGCGGGCCGCGGAACGGCACCTGGCCCTCGATGCCCTCGGGGATCAGCTTGTCGTCGTTCGGCACGTCGGCCTGGAAGTAGCGGTCCTTCGAGTACGACGTCTTCTTGCCGCGGGTCTGGAGCGCGCCGAGCGAGCCCATGCCGCGGTAGGTCTTGTACTGCTTGCCGTTGACGAAGACGAGTTCGCCCGGGCTCTCGGCCGTGCCCGCGAGGAGCGAGCCGAGCATGACGGTGTCGGCCCCGGCGACGAGCGCCTTGGCGATGTCGCCCGAGTACTGCAGTCCGCCGTCGGCGATGATCGGGATGCCGGTCTCGCGCGCCGCGAGGGATGCTTCGTAGACCGCGGTGACCTGGGGCACGCCCACGCCGGCGACGACACGCGTCGTGCAGATCGAGCCCGGGCCCACGCCGACCTTCACCGCGTCGGCTCCGGCGTCGATGATGGCCTGCGCGCCGGCGCGCGTCGCGACGTTGCCGCCGATGATGTCGATGGCGTTGAAGGCCGGGTCGGCCTTCAGGCGACGGATGATGTCGAGCACGCCCGCGCTCTCGCCGTTGGCGGTGTCGACGACGAGGACGTCGACGCCGGCGTCACGGAGGGCACCGGCGCGCTCCCACGCGTCTCCGAAGAAGCCGATCGCCGCACCGACGCGGAGACGACCTTCGTCGTCCTTCGTCGCGAGGGGGTACTTCTCGGACTTGTCAAAGTCCTTGACGGTGATGAGGCCCGTGAGGCGGCCGCTCGCGTCGATGAGGGGGAGCTTCTCGATCTTGTGCTGCGCGAAGATCGCGATCGCGTCGTCGGGGTCGATTCCGACCTTGCCGGTGACGAGGGGCATCTTCGTCATGACGTCGCGAACGCGCGTCGTGGCCTTCTCGAAGTCGGAGACGAAGCGCATGTCGCGGTTCGTGATGATGCCGACGAGGATCCCGTTGTCGTCGACGACGGGCAGACCGCTGATGCGGTACTGGCCGCACAGCATGTCGACGTCGGCGACGGTCGCGTCGGGCGACGTCGTGACGGGGTTCGTGACCATGCCCGACTCGCTGCGCTTGACCTGGTCGGCGATCGTCGCCTGGTCGTCGATCGAGAGGTTGCGGTGCAGGATGCCGATGCCGCCCTCGCGCGCCATGCCGATCGCCATGCGCTTCTCGGTCACGGTGTCCATCGCGCTCGAGAGGAGCGGCGTAGCGACGTTGATCCGGCGCGTGAGACGCGATGTCGTGTCAGCCTCGCTCGGAATCACATCGGTGTGCCCCGGGAGGAGCAAGACGTCGTCGTAGGTCAGCCCCACGAAACCGAACGGATCTGACGTTTCCATGTCGCCCTTTCATCCACGCTTCTCGGGCCGGCCGCCTCACTTCGCGCTGTGATCATCTTAAACGCGTTTGCCTTCGTGGCATTCCCCGAATAACAATCAAGGGTTGATTGCACGGATCACGAAATACGTGGGACATAATCAGCACGTACTGTCGACACCGCCGTCGACAGGTCCACACCGGACTCGCGGCCACCAGCTGCCGGTTCTCTTGGGAGGTTCAGTGAAACCCGCTCACTCGGTCGCGAGACCATCGCCCGGAAGGTGGGTACTCGTCTTCCTCGGATTCGTCCTCGCCGCCCTCACCCTGTCCGGCATCGCAGCGTCCCCTGCGATGGCGGACACGGTGCGGGCGGAGGGATCGGATACCGCAGAGGAATACGAGTTCACCCTTCGCGGAAATGTCCAATTCGACGGAGAGCCTCTGGAGGGCGTGGCCATCACGCTCGAAGGAAACGGCTTCGAAGCCGAGACCGAGACGGATGCCGACGGTCGTTGGTCCATCGGAGTGCCGGAGAAGGCGACCTACACGGTCACCCTCGATGAGGACACGCTCCCCGATGGCGTCGTCGTCTCGGAAGGCAGTGCGACCCGCGACGCCGAGTTCGGACTGACGAAGAACGCGTCGGTGAACTTCTTCCTCGGCGAGGGCGTCCGCACGACGGTCAGCTTCTTCGACCAGTTCGTGCAGCGCGCGATCAACGGATTGAACTTCGGTCTCCTCCTCGCACTCGCCGCGATCGGGCTCTCGCTCATCTTCGGAACGACGGGCCTCTCCAACTTCGCCCACGCGGAGATGGTGACGTTCGGCGCACTCATGGTGCTGACGTTCGGAGTGAACTTCGCCTGGCCGCTGTGGGCGGCGATCGGAATCGCGCTGCTCTTGAGCGCGGCCCTCGGTTGGGGCCTCGATGCGGTCATCTGGAAGCCGCTGCGGAAACGCGGCGTCGGCCTCGTGCAGTTGATGATCGTGAGCATCGGTCTCTCGCTCGCGATGCGCTACACGTACCAGTTCTTCTACGGCGGATCGACGAGCCAGCTCCCCGGAGCGACGCTCCCGGCCGACATCCGTTTCGGCGCCGTGGCGCTGTCGTGGATCGACATCGCGAGCATGGGCGTCAGTGTCGTCGTGCTCATGGCCGTCGGCTACTTCCTGCTGCGGACGAGGATCGGTAAGGCCACCCGCGCGGTGTCCGACAACCCGAGCCTGGCCGCGGCCAGTGGTATCGACGTCGACCGCGTCATCCGTATCGTCTGGGTTCTCGGCGCCGTCCTCGCGGGCCTCGCCGGCATCCTCTGGGCCTACTTCCGCCCCGGCGTGAGCTGGGACATGGGCTTCCAGATCCTGCTCCTCATCTTCGCCGCCGTGACCCTCGGCGGACTCGGGACGGCGTTCGGCGCCCTCGTGGGTTCGATCATCGTGGGTCTCTTCGTCGAGTTGTCGACGCTCTGGCTGCCGAGCGACATGAAGTATGTCGGTGCGCTCGTCATCCTCATCCTCGTACTGCTGTTCCGACCACAGGGCATCCTGGGTCGCCGAGAGAGAATCGGATAGGGGGCGAACGCCATGATCGACTGGGGAGCAATCTTCGGAAACGCGGCCGTCGAGCTGATCAGCCCGACCACCGCCGCCTACGCACTCGCCGCCCTCGGCCTTGCGATCCACTTCGGCTACACGGGCCTCCTGAACTTCGGCCAGGCCGGGTTCATGCTGCTCGGTGCATATGGGTACGCCATCCCGGCGCTCAAGCTCGGCTGGCCCGTCTGGGCGTGCATCCTCGTCGCCCTGTCGGCGTCGGTGATCTTCGCGCTCATCCTGGGTATACCCACACTCCGACTGAGAGCCGACTATCTCGCAATCGTCACGATCGCGGCGGCCGAGGTGTTGAGGCTCATCTTCACCACCAACACCTTCGCGCCGGTCACCGGCTCGGCGAACGGCCTCTCGGAGTACCAGACGGGCATCCTCGCCTTCAACCCGTTCCCACCCGGGCGCTACGGGTTCGGGCCGTGGGTCTTCGACAATCGCGTCTGGTTCTTCCTCGTGATCGCCTGGGTCCTCGTGATCATCTTCGCGATCTTCACGTGGCTCCTGATGCGCAGCCCCTGGGGCCGTGTCCTCAAGGGAATCCGAGAGGACGAGGACGCCGTGCGTTCGCTCGGCAAGAACGTCTACGCCTACAAGATGCAGAGCCTCATCCTCGGTGGAGTCTTCGGAACCGTCGCCGGAATGCTCTTCGTCCTACCGCGAGCCGTGGTGCCGTCGTACTTCCAGCCCTCGCTCACGTTCTTCATCTACGCGATCCTTCTTCTGGGTGGCGCGGCGACGATCCTCGGCCCGATCCTCGGCTCGATCGTCTTCTGGGTGCTCCTCTCCTTCTTCTCGGGCTTCATCGCCCGAGCGGTCGAGGCGGGATGGCTCCCCTTCATGACCCAGGTCCAGGCCGGTCAGCTCCGCTTCATCCTCGTCGGCTTGGCGATCATGTTGATAGTTGTCTTCATGCCACAGGGTCTCCTCGGAAACAAGAAGGAGCTGGCTTTTGTCAAGTAACGCCGTTCCCAGCATCAAGCCCGTCAAGACGACCGGACTGCACATCGGAGAAGCAGCTCCGGGTGTCAAGAAGGTCGATCCGATCCTCATCGCCGACAGCGTGAAGCGCACGTTCGGCGGCCTCACCGCCGTCGACGTCGCCCACGTCGAGATCCCGAGGAACGCCATCACGGCCCTCATCGGCCCGAACGGCGCCGGCAAGACGACCTTCTTCAACCTGTTGACGGGCTTCGACCGCCCCGACACGGGAACGTGGGAGTTCGACGGCAAGCCGCTCGCCCGTGTCGCCGCCTACCGGGTGGCGCGCATGGGGCTCATCCGCACCTTCCAGCTGACGAAGTCGCTCGGGCTCCTCTCGGTGCTCGACAACATGAAGCTCGGCGCGAAGGATCAGCGCGGCGAGCACATGTTCCGCGGACTCATCCCGGCGATCTGGCGGAAGCAAGAGGCGGAGATCGAGGCGAAGGCCCTCGACCTCCTCGCCCGCTTCAAGCTCGATGCGAAGAAGGATGACTACGCCGCGGGTCTCTCGGGCGGCCAGCGCAAGCTCCTCGAGATGGCGCGGGCGCTCATGAGCGACCCGCAGCTCGTCATGCTCGATGAGCCGATGGCCGGCGTGAACCCCGCACTCACGCAGTCGCTCCTCGACCACATCCTGAACCTCAAGGCCGAAGGGATGACGGTGCTCTTCGTCGAGCACGACATGCACATGGTCCGGCACATCGCCGACTGGGTCATCGTCATGGCCGAGGGCCGCGTCGTCGCCGAGGGAGACCCGTACACCGTCATGGAGAACCCGGCCGTGATCGACGCCTACCTCGGCGCCCACCACGACTCCGACCTGGGATCGACCGACACCGAGCACGTCGAGGCCGTGAAGGAGCTCATCGATGACGAACAGTAGTCCTGCTCCCGCCGCGGGCGGAGCCGCAGCCCCCGTCGCCGAACTCGTCGTCGACGTGCGGAACGTGACCGCCGGGTACCTGCCCGGCGTGAACATCCTGAACGGATGCTCGTTGACGGCCGCCCCCGGCGAACTCATCGGCATCATCGGCCCGAACGGCGCCGGAAAGTCGACGCTCCTCAAGTCGATCTTCGGACTCGTCAAGGTGCGCGACGGCGGCATCTACCTCCAGGGCGAGGAGATCACGAACCTCAAGGCGAACAAGCTCGTCTCGAAGGGCGTGGGCTTCGTGCCCCAGACGAACAACGTGTTCCCGACGCTCACCATCCAGGAGAACCTGGAGATGGGCATGTTCCAGAAGCCCAAGGGCTTGAAGGAGCGGCTCGAGTTCGTCACCGAGATCTTCCCCGAGCTCGGCAAGCGCCTCGGCCAGCGAGCGGGTTCGCTCTCGGGCGGTGAACGCCAGATGGTCGCGATGTCACGCGCGCTCATGATGGGCCCTCACGTGCTCCTGCTCGACGAGCCGAGCGCCGGCCTCTCCCCCGTGCGTCAGGACGAAGCGTTCCTGCGCGTCAAGGAGATCAACAAGGCCGGTGTCACGACGATCATGGTCGAGCAGAACGCACGCCGCTGCCTGCAGATCTGTGACCGCGGATACGTGCTCGACCAGGGCCGTGACGCCTACACGGGCACGGGCCGTGAGCTGCTGAACGACCCCAAGGTCATCGGTCTGTACCTCGGCACGCTCGGTCAGGACGAGTAGACCGTACACGCTGCACGACAGAGGGGGATGCCGCCGGCATCCCCCTCTTCTCTTTCCCCTCGACACCCCACCCCACCCCCACAGTCTCGGCGTCACGACACGCCGGCTACGAGCCCGATGACCAGCGTGTCGTGACGCCGAGACGGGGAAGGTCGTAGGGGCTGCGGAGACGGGCGAGCGGCGCACGCGAGGCGCAGCGGGGGCGGGCACAGAAGAAGGGCCCCGGCCGAAGCCGGGGCCCTTCTCAGTCACTCAGTGAGGGTTGATGATCAACCGTCACCGATGCGGCTGTAGGTGTTGTCGGCGTTGAACTCGAAGATGCCGATCGTCGCCTCGGTCGGGTCACCGTTCGAGTCGAACGTGATCGGGCCGGAGGCTCCGTCGTAGTCGATCTGCTTGCCCTCGGCGAGGAGCTTCACACCATCGGCGTACGTCGTGACCTTCTCGCCGTCGCCCGAGCCGCCCGAGACCTGCTGGAGGTACTTGGCGATCTCGGTCGCGTCGGTGCTGTTGGCCGCGTAAGCCGCGAGCGCGATGAGCACGACGGCGTCGTACGACTCGGCTGCGTAGCTGTAGTCGGTCAGGTCGGGGTCGACGCCGAGGAGGCGGTCGGTGAAGTCACCGAGGCTTCCCGTGTCGAGACCGGGCAGCGTGCCCTTCGAGCCCTCGATGAGGTTCGGAGCGAAGTCGGCGCTGTAGTCGGCGAGGTTGCCGTCAACGTAGTACAGCTTGTCGCCGGGGAAGCCGGAACCGACGAGTGCGGGCGTGATGACCTTGGCCTGGTCGAACGTGATCAGAGCGATCGCGTCGGGGTTGGCCGCCGTGACCTCGGAGATCTGCGCGTCGAAGCTCGAGTCACCCTCGTTGAAGAGCGATTCGGCGACGACCTCGCCACCGGCCGCCTCGAAGGCGTCCTTGGTGAACTGGGCGAGACCGGTTCCGTAAGCGTCGTTCAGCACGATGAGGCCGAGCGTCTGGTTGCCGTCGTCGGCGATCAGGTTGCCGAGCACCTCGCCCTGCAGGACGTCGGACGGAGCCGTGCGCCAGTACAGGCCGTTGTCGTTGTAGGTCGTGAAGTCGGCCGAGGTGTTGGCGGGCGAGAACTGGATGACGTTCGCGGCGACGATCTGGTCGATGACCGTCTTCGAAACACCCGACGACGCTGCACCGATGATGGCCGAGACGTCCTGCGAGAGGAGGTCGGTGACCGAGACGGTCGCGGTGTCGGTCGTGGTGTCACCCGAGTCGCGGAAGACGACCTCGACGTTGACCCCTGCGGCTGCCTCGTTGACCTCGTCGACACCGAGCTGGACGCCGGCTTCCTCGGGCGGGCCGAGGAACGCGAGAGCGCCACTCTGCGGGAGGATCGTGCCGATCTTGAGGTCGAGCGCGCGCTCTCCCTCGGCGATGGGAAGGGCTTCCGACGCGTCGGCTGTGGCCTCGGCGGTCTCGGAGGGGGTCGTGGCTGTGCCACCCGTGCTGCACGCGGTCAGGAGGAGGGCACTAGCACCCGCGAGGGCGATACCCGTCCAGACTGCACGTGACGAGCGGGAGGCCGTAGCCCGTGCGAATACGCTCATGGTGCTCCTTGGGACTCAGAAATGCATCATCAAGCGCCGTGACCGACGCCGTTGTTTGACAGTAAGGCCGCGTATTACGCGAAACAAGTCAGTGCGGTAACAACCATGTAACAGCGCTTGAATCGTTATCGGGCCGTCACCGAAGAGGCCTCCACGCAGGAAAAGTGTGACGCGAGGCGCTTCGCGCGCACGATTGCGTCGTGACTAGGGCGCCGGATCGACGACCTCGGCGAGCCGTGATCGGCGTGCACCCCGCCCCGCGCGCACCGCGACGTCGACGGTCAGCACGATGAGCGCGACCCAGACGAGCGAGAAACCGATCCAGCGCTCAAGCGGCATCGGTTCGCTCAGGATGACGACTCCGACCGCGAACTGCATGATGGGCGCGAGGTACTGGATGAAGCCCATGTACACGAGCGGCAGGCGTCGTGCCGCTGCGGCGAAGAAGAGAAGAGGTACGGCCGTGACGACGCCGGCGCTCACGAGCAGGGCCGCGTGCCACGGACCGGCGGTTCCGAACGTGAGCCCCGTCGTGGATGCCAGCACGATGAGCGTCACGACCGACACCGGTGCGAGCCACGCCGTCTCGAGCGTCAGCCCCGATGCCGCGTCGACGCGGGGGCCGACGCGCTTCTTGATGAGGCCGTAGAAGCCGAACGAGAACGCGAGGATGAGGGCGATCCACGGCGGCTGGCCGTACCCGAACGAGAGGACGAGCACGGCGACGACGCTGATCCCGACCGCCACCCACTGCGCGGGGCGCAGGCGCTCCCGCTCGACGAGGACGCCGAGGAACACCGTGACGATCGGATTGATGAAGTAGCCGAGCGAAGCCTCGACGACGTGCCCCGTGAGGGTCGCCAGCACGTAGGTCTGCCAGTTCACGAAGATGAGGAGCCCGGCGAGCCCCATGGTGAGCACGACGCGACGCGAGCGCAGAACCTCGCGGAAGGAGCGCCACCCGCCCCGCATCACCGTCAGGAGCAGGGCGCAGAAGATGAGCGAGAAGAGGATGCGCCACGCGACGATCTCGAACGGACCGCTCGGCGCAAGAGCGAGGAAGTAGAGAGGGAGCATGCCCCACAGCGCGTAGGCGCTGAAGGCGTACGCGAAGCCGGAGCCGTTCTTCGGCGAATCGCCCGGGCGCGCTGCGGCATCGCTAATCGAACGGGGTGTCGATCGATCGGGCTGCGTCACCGTCCGACTCTACTGCGGCCCCGGTGCGCGAGCGACGGCGCGCCCTGCCATCCTGCGGAGCATTCCTGCCTCTGCGGCCGCGCACGACGAAGGGCCCGGAGGCTCTGCCTCCGGGCCCTTCGTACGGTGCGCGTCCTTAGCGGACGACGACGGCGAGGACGTCGCGCGCCGAGAGGACGAGGAAGTCCTCACCGGCGTACTTGACCTCGGTTCCGCCGTACTTCGAGTAGATCACCTTGTCGCCGACGGCGACGTCGAGCGGCACGCGGTTACCGTTGTCATCGATGCGACCGGGTCCGACAGCGACGACCTCGCCCTCCTGGGGCTTTTCCTTCGCGGTGTCGGGGATCACGAGGCCCGAAGCGGTGGTCTGCTCTGCTTCGACCTGCTTGATGACGATGCGATCCTCGAGCGGCTTGATGGAAACCGACACGGTTGACCTCTTTCTAACTGAAGACTGGTTAGCAACCTCAGGGTGAGAGTGCTAAATCGAGTTTAGGGGTCTGCTGGCAGTCTCGCAACGCGAGTGCCAACACCGTGTAACGCGGGATAGTGTGTGGGGCGTGGATCGCCCCGAGCTCGTCGAATTGCTGTCACCCGAGGGGCTGCGCCTTCTCGACTCCCTCCCCCCGTGGACCCCGTCGCTCGACGCGGTGAAGGCGGTGAGCGATCTGCGTCGCCTCGGCCACTCCCCCGCACTCGTCTCCGCCGTCCTCACGCAGTCGAGGCTCCGTGCGAAGGCGCGAGCCAAGTTCGGCGAGTTCGCCGACCGGATGCTCTTCACCGAACCGGGACTCGAGCAGGCCACACGACTGTCGGTCGCGGCCATCCATGCGGGCCGCTTCGACGCCGCCGGCGTGCGCCATGTCGCCGACCTCGGGTGCGGCATCGGCGGCGACGCGCTCGCCTTCGCCGCTGTCGACCTCGACGTCACGGCGGCCGACATCGACGACACGACCGCGGTCATCGCCTCGTTCAACCTCGCTCCGTGGTCGGGCGCGCGAGCTCTCAACGCCGCTGCCGAAGACGTCGACCTCACGGGAATCGACGGCGTGTGGCTCGACCCTGCACGTCGAACGACGACGGGTGGACGAACCACCCGTCTCGCGAACGCCGCCGACTACTCGCCGAGCCTCGACTTCGGATTCGCGCTCGCGAGCGACCGAGCCGTCGGAATGAAGCTCGGTCCGGGAACCGATCGCGACGTGATCCCCGACGAAGCCGAAGCGCAGTGGGTCTCGGTCGACGGCGACGTCGTCGAGCTCGCGCTCTGGTTCGGCCCGCTCGCACGCCCCGGCGTCAAGCGCGCTGCTCTCGTCATCGCGCGCGGCGCCGCACACGAGCTGACGAACGATGCGGACTCGGCCGATGAGCCCGTCGGAGACCTCGGTGACTACCTCTATGAACCCGACGGGGCCGTCATCCGTTCGCGGCTCATCGGCGACCTCGCGCGCCGTCTCGACGCTCGCATGCTGAGCGAGGGCATCGCCTACCTGACCGCGGATGCCGGTGCCGAGACCCCGTTCGCAACCCGATTCCGGATCCTTGAGCACCTCCCCACCGATGAGAAGAAGCTTCGCGTCGCCCTGCGGGAACGCGAGATCGGTGTGCTCGAGATCAAGAAGCGCGGGATCGACGTCGACCCCGCTCAGCTGAGGAAGCGGCTGCAGCTGCGGGGCGAGTCGTCGGCGACGATCGTGATGACGCGTCAGGCCGGTCGGCACGTGACGCTTCTCGTCGAGCGAGTCTGACCGGGTGAGCGCCCGTCAGATGACGGGCGTCGGAACCGCAGCGAGATAGAAGTAGAACCAGAGTCCGCAGAACACGAGCCCGGCGGCACCCGTGGCGACACCGAGGAACGCCGCGGCTCGACCGTGTTCTTCACGGCGAAGGCCGAGGGCGCCGAACACGACGGCGGCGAGCGACAGGGGCGCGAGCCACCCGACGAAGAGCGAGCCGACGAGGCCCATGACGCCGGCGATCGCGCCGATCATGCTGAAGACGTGTCGCTGCACGGAGTCTTCGTAGACCTCGGTGTCGACCTCGTCGTAGACCGGGCGGTGGATGACGAGGAGCTGGCCTGTCGGAGTGCGCCGGATCTCGCCGGTGTCGAGTGGAAGATCGTACTCACGCGGGCGCGGCTCGGCCGGAGCTGGCGCGTTCGGCAGCGGGATCTCGCCCGAGACCGCGCGGTGCTGACCGTGGCGGGTCTCGGAACGAGACACGGGTGCCTCGCCGAACGGCGAGGCACCCGTGGAATTCGTCACTGTTCGATTATCGACGATCAGTAGGTGTAGCTGTTGCCGTAGGTCGCCAGCGAGACGAAGAAGATCACGGCGATGACGGCGAAGATGAGCGAGATCGCGACACCGACGAAGCCGGTGATGATTCCGGTCAGCCACATGCCCTTGGCCGCGGGCTCCTTCTTCTTGCCGAGGAAGCCGAGGACGACACCCGCAGCGGACAGGATGAACCCGAAACCGAAGGTGAAGAGCGAGACGAGCACACCGAGGATGCCGGCGATGAGCGCGATGATGCTCAGCACGGGCGACTTCGACGGAGCGGCGCCACCGTACGGAGCACCGTAGACCGGCGCGCCGGGGGCACCGTACGCCGGCTGGCTCGGGGCGCCGTAGGCGGGCTGACCGGGAGCACCATAGGCCGGCTGCCCGGGAGCGCCGTAGGCGGGAGCACCGTACGCGGGCTGCTCGGGCGCACCGTAGGCGGGCGGCGCCTGCGGCGGAGCGGTCGGCGCAGCGGGAACCTCGGGTGCAGCAGGAACCTCGGGCGCGGCAGGCGCTTCGGGGGCGGCGGGCGCCTCGAAGGGAGGCTCCCCGGGCACCTGGGGGTCGCTCGCGGCGGGAGCACCGAAGTCGATCGACGGCGCCTCGGCCGCGGCGGGCTCGGGGTTGGTGCCTTCAGGCTTCGTGCCCTCAGGGTTCTGGGGATCAGACATGATCACTGCCTTTCAGGAGAAGGAATCAGTACGTGCTCGTGACGGCGCCGTTGGCCGCCAGGAAGCTGAAGAAGATGACGAAGAGGACGATGGCGATGATCGAGAGCGCGACACCGATCCATCCGATGATGGTTCCGGCGAGCGCCATGCCGCGGCCGAGCTCACCGGTCTTCTTGATCTGCGAGAGCGAGATGTGGCCGGTGATGAGACCGACGAGGAAGCCGATGCCGGTGAAGAGACCGACGAGCGATGCGACGATCGAGACGATCGCGAGAGTGTTGGTCTTGCCCGGTGCGTTGCGGTAGTCGGCGCCGGGAAGGCCCGCTCCGTAGGCTGCGCCGGGATAGCCCGACCCGTAGGCCGGTGCTGCAGGCTGTGCGGAGGCCGCGGGCTGGTCGCCCTGCGGGAGGTTGGAGTCGGTCACGGTCTGTCCCCTCTGATCGTTGGTGACCCCGAAACGGTGTCAATGGCTCACCGAAGAAATGCCCCCCGATGAGGTGTAACACCTCAGATTAGCGTGAGACCCGGGCGGCCCGCAGGAGGTTACCGTTCGTCGACTTGAATATCCGTCACGGGCAGTGTCGAGTCCGCTCCGAAGTCGAGGGTCGACGGCGAGCGTCCCGCCATGATGAGCTGGGCGCCGAGGGCTGCGATCATCGCCCCGTTGTCGGTGCAGAGCGACAGCGGCGGAATCCGGAGGGCGACCCCTGCGGCGCTCGTTCGCTCGGCGGCGAGCTCGCGGATGCGGGCGTTCGCGACCACGCCTCCGCCGAGCAGCAGCCGGGGAACCCCGTAGTCGGCGCAGGCGGCGAGCGCCTTCGTCAGGAGGACGTCGGCGACGGCCTCGCGGAAGCTCGCGGCGACATCGTCGAGAGGAACGTGCTCACCGGCATCCGTCGCCCGTTCGACCCAGCGCGCGACGGCCGTCTTCAACCCCGAGAAGCTGAAGTCGTAGCGGTGCTTCTCGCGGTCCTTGGCCTGCGTGAGTCCGCGCGGGAAACGGATGGCGGTCGGATCTCCCGTCGCCGCGAGCCGGTCGATGTGCGGGCCCCCGGGGTAGGGCTGTCCGAGAAGGCGAGCGACCTTGTCGAAGGCCTCGCCCGCCGCATCGTCGATCGTCTCTCCGAGCAGTTCGACGTCGGAGACGAGGTCGCGCACGAGAAGGAGCGACGTGTGCCCGCCGGAGACGAGGAGGGCGATCGTCGGGTACTCGAACGGCGCATCGTCGGCGAGCAGGTCGGCGCCCACGTGTCCGACCAGGTGATTGACGGCGTAGAGCGGCAGATCGCGCGAGACCGCGAGCGCCTTCGCCGCGCCCACGCCGACCATGAGGGCGCCGGCGAGACCCGGCCCGCTCGTCACGGCGATCGCGTCGAGATCGTCGAGGGTCACGCCGGCTTCGGCGAGCGCCGCCGTGATGGTCGGGTTCATGGCCTCGAGGTGCGCACGCGCGGCGACCTCCGGCACGACTCCCCCGTACCGCGCGTGTTCGTCCATGGACGACGCGATGACGTTCGCGAGCAGCTCGGTTCCGCGGACGATGCCCACGCCGGTCTCGTCGCACGACGTCTCGATGCCGAGCACCAGCGGCGCGCTCACGACAGCACCTCGGCCGGGGCCGCGACGGGGGCCGTCAGCTGAAGGCGCATCACGAGGGCATCGACTCCATCGGGCTGGTAGTAGGCGCGGCGCACGGCGATCTCTTCGAATCCTTCGCGGTGATAGAGCCGTTGGGCGACCGGGTTGTCGGCGCGCACCTCGAGGAACACCTCACGGATTCCGCGCTTCCACGCCTCCGCGATGAGCGACTGGATGAGCACGCGCCCGAGGCCGCCTCCTCGCGACTCCGGGGCGACGGCGATGGTCTGGATGTCTCCCTGCAACGCACCGCGCGCGGCGAAGGCGCCTGCGTAGGCGGCGATGCCGGCATCGGCGTCAGCGCCGACCGGCAAGGCCACGAGGTAGTAGGTGTCGTGGTGAGCGAGCTCGGCCTGCATCGACTCGCGCGACCACGCATCGGTGCCGAACGTCGGCGTCTCGAGCGCCATGATCGCGTCGACGTCCTCGACGTGGGCGCGGCGCAGCTGCCACGTCATCAGCTCACCCGCTTGGCGGTCGAGAGGGTCACGTCGGGCGAGCGCAGGTAGACCGGCTCGTCGGCGGCGAAGGGGCGACGCGCGAGCCAGCGGAGTTCGGCGACCATGCCGAGTGCACCCGCCGAGATCGTCGCCGCATCGAGACGCTCGGCGTCGAACTCGGGAACCTCGATCGCCTTCGCGAGAGCCGGGCCGTCGAGCAGTTCGGGCAGGCCCGCCGCATCGAGCGTGGAGTACCGCGACCAGGCGACCTCGCGGCGGCGGGCGTCGGTGACGACGAGCAGCGGGCCGACGTTGCCGGCTCGATACCACTCCCACGCGACGGCGTCGTGACTCATGACAGGGACGACGGGCTTGCCGAGGCCGAGGGCGAACGCGCGCGCGGCGGCGATGCCCACGCGGAGACCCGTGAACGGACCGGGACCCATGCCCGCGACGACGCCCGAGAGCTGCGAGCGCTCGATGCCGGCATCCGTCAGTGTGCGCTCGAGGAGGCCGCCGATCACCTCGGCGTGCCGCATCGTGTCGGGCGTGCCGTTCTCGGCGAGGATCCCGGCTTCGGCATCGACGACGGCGACGCTCGTTCCCGCGGAGGTGTCGATCGCGAGCAGCATGGGTCCAGCCTAGTTCGCCCACCGCGGGCCGACGGCGGTGATCGTCACCGTGCGCGGCTCATCGCCGTCGAGGTCGTCGCTGGCAGCCCGCGGTCTCTCGATCTCGATGTCGATCCACGACTCGACGACGCCCTCGAGCATGCCGCGACCCCACTCGACGACGGTGACCGAGCGGTCGAAGTCGAGGTCGAGGTCGTCGAGTTCGAGAGCGCTCGCGAGCCGGTACGCGTCGACGTGCACGAGGGGCGGCCCTCCCGTGACACTCGGGTGGGTGCGCGCGAGCACGAACGTCGGGCTCGTGACCGGGCCGCGGATTCCGAGGCCCTCGCCGAGGCCGCGGGTGAACGTCGTCTTGCCCGCACCGAGCGGGCCGGTGAGCACGAGCAGGTCGCCGGCGCGGAGCTCGGCGGCCACCGTTCGCCCGAGCGCCTCCATCTCGTCGGTCGACGCGATCTCGATCCGTCCGTCGATCATGCGCTCGGGTAGGTGCGTGCGACGCGCGGACCGATGCGCGTCACCACCTCGTAGTTGATCGTGTCGGCGGCCGTCGCCCACTCGTCGGCGCTCGGTGCGCCCGTCGCGGGATCGCCGAAGACGACGACCTCGTCGCCCACCGAGACGGTGTCGTCACCCACATCGACGATGAACTGGTCCATCGCGATCCGCCCGACGATGGGCCTCCTCCGTCCCGCGATCCAGACGTCGGCGCGACCCGAGGCGAGACGAGGGATGCCGTCGGCGTATCCGATCGGCACGAGGACGAGAGTCGTGTCCGTCTCCGCACGCCAGATGAAGTCGTACGACGCCCCTGTACCGGCGGACACGCGACGCACGGCCGCGACCCGAGCACGCAGTGTCATCGCGGGCGAGAGACCCAGGTCGGCCGACGTCGTGCCGTCGCCGAAGGGCGAGAGCCCGTAGATGCCGATGCCGAGGCGGACGAGGTCGTAGCGCGCCCCGGGTCGGCGGAGCGCGCCGGCCGTCGAGGCGAGATGGCGGACGCCGGGAGCGACACCCGCGCGCGCGGCGACGCCGAGACCCCGTTCGAACGCGGCGACCTGGTCGGCATCGGACTCGTCGGAGGCGTTCGCGAGGTGGCTGAAGACTCCGGCCACACGCACTCGACCGTCATCCGCGAGCTCGCGTGCGCGGTCGAAGAGACGGCGCCACTCGCTCTCCGCGACTCCGTTGCGGCTGAGGCCCGTGTCGAGCTTGATGTGGACGCGCGCATCGCCGGCGTGAACGGCATCGGCCGCGACACGATCGAGCTGATCGAGCGATGAGACGCCGATCTCGATGTCGGACGCGATCGCAGTGCGGAACTCGCTCTCGCCATCGTGCAGCCACGCGAGGATGGGTGCCGAGATGCCGGCCTCGCGCAGCGCGAGCGCCTCGTCGAGGTCGGCCACGCCAAGTCGCGATGCTCCGCCCTCGAGGGCTGCGCGCGCGACGGCGACGGCGCCGTGGCCGTAGCCGTTCGCCTTGACCACGGCCATCGCGGAAGTGGAACCGGCTCGGCGCCGGAGTTCGGCGACGTTCCGTCGGATGGCGTCGAGGTCGACGGATGCCTCGCGGCGCGGCGCGGTCACGATGCCGCCTCGACGACGACGAACGCCGTCGCGACGCCCGCGTCGTGGGTCATCGAGACGTGCACGTGCTGGCCTGCCGCGAGCTCGGCGAGAGCGCCGTGCAGGCGGAACTCGGGGTCGCCCGAATCTCCGTTGACGACCTCCATGTCGTGCCAGCGCAGGATCGCGGTGCCGCCGAACGCCTTGATGAGGGCCTCCTTCGCCGCGAATCGCGCCGCGAGCGAGCGCGTCGGCCGGGAGCGTTCGCTCTCAGCGAACAGTCGCTCGCGGAGGCCGGGCGTCCGATCGAGCGCACGCTCGAACCGCGCGATGTCGACGACGTCGACACCGATACCGGTGATCACGACTTCACCACGCGCGGCTACTCGACGGTGACAGACTTCGCGAGGTTGCGAGGCTGGTCGACGTCGAGGCCCTTCGCGGTCGCGAGCTCCATCGCGAAGATCTGGAGCGGCACGACGGCGAGCAGCGGCTCGTAGAGCGGAGCGGCGAGCGGGATGCGCAGCACCTCGTCCGCGAACGGGAGCACTGCCGCGTCGCCGACCTCGGCGATCGCGATGACACGCGCGCCACGGGCCCGGATCTCCTGGATGTTGGAGACGACCTTCGAGTGCAGCTCGGCCGAGCCGCGCGGGCTCGGCACGACGACGAAGACGGGCTGACCGGGCTCGATGAGCGCGATGGGGCCGTGCTTGAGCTCACCGGCGGCGAAGCCCTCGGCGTGGATGTAGGCGAGCTCCTTGAGCTTCAACGCGCCCTCGAGGGCGATCGGGAAGCCCACGTGGCGACCGAGGAAGAGCACGGAACGGGTGTCGGCCATCCAGCGCGCGAGCTGCTCGACCTTCTCGGCCTGCTCCAGGACCTCGGCGATCTTGTCGGGCACGGCCTGCAGCTGCTCGGCCTCGACGGCGAGTTCGGCTGCGCTCAGCGTGCCGCGCACGCGCGCGAGGTGAAGACCGAAGAGATAGAGGGCCGTGATCTGGGCGACGAACGCCTTCGTCGAGGCCACAGCGACCTCGGGGCCGGCGTGCGTGTAGATGACGGCGTCGGATTCGCGCGGGATGGTGGAGCCCTGCGTGTTGCAGATCGAGATCGCCTTCGCGCCGTTGGCACGCGCGTACTTGACCGCCATGAGGGTGTCCATCGTCTCGCCCGACTGGCTGATCGAGATGACGAGGGTCGTGTCGTCGAGCACGGGCTCGCGGTAGCGGAACTCGTGGCTCAGCTCGATCTCGACGGGGACGCGGGCCCACTTCTCGATCGCGTACTTCGCGACGAGGCCGGCGTAGGCCGCTGTGCCGCACGCGACGACGGTGATGCGGCGGATGCCCTGCAGGGCGGTGTCGCCGAACGCCTCGAGCTCGGGGATGACGACGGAACCGTCGTGCAGGCGACCGAGGATCGTCTTCGCGACGGCCTCGGGCTGCTCGGAGACCTCCTTCTTCATGAAGCTCGGCCACCCGCCCTTCTCGGCGGCTGCAGCGTCCCATGCGACCTCGAACGGCTCGGCCTCGACCGGGTTGCCGTCGAAGCCCGTCACCGACACGGAGTCGGCGGTGATCGCGACGATCTGGTCCTGACCGATGGCGACCGCGTTGCGGGTGTACTCGACGAAGGCGGCGACGTCGGAGCCGAGGAAGTTCTCGCCCTCGCCGAGGCCGATGACGAGCGGCGAGTTGCGGCGGGCGCCGACGACGAGGCCGGGCTGGTCCTTGTGAACGGCGAGCAGCGTGAACGCGCCCTCGAGCCGGGAGACCGTGCGGCGGAATGCCTCGACGAGGTCGCCCGAGTCGGCGTAGTCGCGCCCGAGGAGCACAGCGGCGACCTCGGTGTCGGTCTCGCTCCGGAA
This sequence comes from Agromyces atrinae, assembly GCF_013407835.1. Lineage (NCBI taxonomy): Bacteria > Bacillati > Actinomycetota > Actinomycetes > Micrococcales > Microbacteriaceae > Agromyces > Agromyces atrinae. The sequence continues at coordinate 1,444,152 of NZ_JACCBI010000001.1, forward strand.
CGAGAAACCGTCGGCGAGCAGTTCGTCGCGCAGTTCGGAGAAGTTCTCGATGATGCCGTTGTGGATGACGGCGAGGCGCCCCTCGTCACCGAGGTGCGGGTGCGCGTTCTGGTCGGTGGGGCCGCCGTGCGTGGCCCAGCGGGTGTGACCGATGCCCGTCGTGCCGTTGTTGATCGGGTGCGCGTCGAGTTCGTCGACGAGGGCCTGGAGCTTGCCCGACTTCTTCGCCGTGCCGAGGCTGCCCTCGGCGTCGATCACGGCGACTCCGGCCGAGTCGTAGCCCCGGTATTCGAGACGACGCAATCCGCCGATGAGCACCTCGATGCTCCGGTCACTACCGACATATCCGACGATTCCACACATGGGTGCGATTCTAGTTGTCCGAGACTGGGTAGACGCCCGCGACCATAGACTGGGGCGCGATGTCAGAAGCACACAACGGGCTCGCACCGAGTTCCCCGTTCCTCGAGCTCGATCGCGCGGCCTGGGCGAAGCTCGCACCGTCGTTGCCCCTCCCCCTCACGGAGACGGAGATCGTGCAGCTGCGCGGCCTCGGAGAACCGCTCGACATGCGCGAGGTGGCCGAGGTCTACCTCCCCCTCAGCCGGCTATTGAACATCTACGCTCAGGGCGCCCGGCGCCTCGGTCATGTGACCGCCGAGTTTCTCCGCGGACGCGAGCAGCCCACGCCGTTCGTCATCGGCGTCGCAGGCTCCGTCGCCGTCGGCAAGTCGACGATCGCCCGGCTGCTCCGCGAGCTCCTCTCCCGCTGGGAGGAGACGCCGCGCGTCGAACTCATCACGACCGACGGATTCCTGTACCCGAACGCCGAGCTCGAACGCCGCGGACTCATGGAGCGGAAGGGCTTCCCCGAGTCGTACGATCGGCGCTCGCTCCTCCGATTCGTCAGCGAGGTGAAGGCCGGAGCCGCCGAAGTGCGCGCGCCGTTCTATTCGCACCTCAGTTACGACATCGTGCCGGACGCTCAGATCACCGTTCGTCGTCCCGACGTCCTCATCGTCGAGGGACTGAACGTGCTCCAGCCGCCCGCGCAGGGCCACCGCCTCGCGGTGAGCGACCTCTTCGACTTCACGATCTACGTCGACGCTCGCACGCGCGACATCGCACGGTGGTACGACGAGAGGTTCCTGAAGCTCCAGCGCGGAGCGTTCTCGAACCCGCGGTCGTACTTCCACCGCTTCGCGTCGCTCAGCGAAGAGCAGGCTCGGGCTCGCGCGGCATCCATCTGGTCATCCATCAACGAGCCGAACCTGCTGCAGAACATCCGGCCGACGCGGTCGCGGGCGAAGCTCGTGCTGCGCAAGGACTCCGACCACAAGGTCGACCGGGTGCTGCTCCGGAAGCTCTGACGAGCGACGGATGCTACAGGGCGAGCCGTTCACGCACGACGCCCGCGAGTGACTCGGCGAAGGTCTCGGCCGTCGCCTGATCGGCTGCTTCGACCATGACGCGCACCATCGGTTCGGTGCCTGACGGACGCAGGAGCACACGCCCGGTGTCGCCGAGCGCCTCCTGAGCCGAGCTCACGGCCGCCGCGATGACGTCGTCGGAGTCGAGCGCGTGGTGGTCGACGCCGCGCACGTTGACGAGCACCTGCGGGTAGACGGTCATGACGGTCGCGAGCTCGGCGAGCGACTTGCCCGTCCGTGCCATCTCGGCAACGAGGTGGAGACCCGTGAGCACTCCGTCGCCCGTCGTCGCGAACTCGGTCATGATGACGTGACCGGACTGCTCGCCGCCGAGGGCGAGCTTCTCGTCGTTCAGCGCCTCGAGAACGTAGCGGTCGCCGACCTTCGTCTGCACGACGCGTATGCCGTTCTCCTCCATCGCCTTCCGCAGGCCGAGGTTCGACATGACCGTCGCGACGAGGGTGTCGTCGGTGAGTTCGCCGCGGCCCTTCATCGCGATCGCGAGGATCGCCATGATCTGGTCGCCGTCGACGACGTTGCCCGCTGCATCGACGGCGAGGCAGCGGTCGGCGTCTCCGTCGTGCGCGATGCCGACGTCGGCGCCGTGCTCGAGCACGGCCTGCGCGAGGAGATCGAGGTGGGTCGAGCCCACACCGTCGTTGATGTTCATGCCGTCGGGGTCGGCACCGATGACGGTGACCTTCGCGCCGGCATCCGTGAAGACCTCGGGAGAGACGCCGGATGCCGCGCCGTGGGCGCAGTCGAGAACGACGTGGATTCCGTCGAGACGGTTCGGCAGCGTGCCGAGGAGGTGCACGACGTAGCGGTCTTCGGCGTCGGCGAAGCGACGGATGCGACCGACTCCCCCGCCCGTGGGCGCGAGCTTCTGGCGGCCGAGGTACGACTCGATGCGGTTCTCGACCTCGTCGGGCAGCTTCGTGCCGCCGAACGAGAAGAACTTGATGCCGTTGTCGGGAGCCGGGTTGTGCGACGCCGAGATCATGACGCCGAAGTCGGCACGGATGTCGTTGATCAGGAACGCGGTGGCCGGCGTCGGGATGACCCCGGCGTCGAGGACATCGACGCCCGAGCTCGCGAGACCGGCGGAAACGGCAGCCGTGAGGAACTCACCGGAGACGCGCGGATCGCGCGCGACAACGGCCACAGGCCGTCGCCCCGCGGAACGACGTTCCTCGGCGTGACGGCCTTGAGTGAGCACGGCCGCAGCGGCCTGGGCGAGGCCGAGGGCCAGGTCAGCCGTGAGTTCACGGTTGGCCAGCCCTCGGACCCCGTCCGTGCCGAAGAGGCGAGGCATGAATGCTTAGCGCTTCGAGAACTGAGGCGCCTTGCGAGCCTTCTTGAGACCGGCCTTCTTGCGCTCGATGACGCGAGCGTCACGCGAGAGGAAGCCGGCCTTCTTGAGGCTGGGTCGGTTGTTCTCACGGTCGATCTCGTTGAGAGCACGAGCGATCGCGAGGCGCAGTGCGCCGGCCTGACCCGAAGGGCCACCGCCGGTGATGCGTGCGATCACGTCGTAGCTGCCGATGAGGTCGAGGACCGTGAAGGGGTCGGTGATGAGCTGCTGGTGCAGCTTGTTCGGGAAGTAGTCCGCGAACTCACGGCCGTTGACCGTGATGCCGCCGGCGCCGGGGATGACGCGCACGCGGGCGATGGCCTGCTTGCGACGGCCCACGGCTGCGCCGGAGACGTTCAGCACGGGACGGGGGGTCTGGGGAGCTGCCTCGGCCGGAGTTTCGGTCGTGAAGCTCTCGGGGGCCTGCTCGATCTGGTCTGCGATCTTCGCCACGATAGTTAGTCCTTAATTCTCAGAAGTCGATCGGGCGCTTACTGCGCTACCTGGGTGAGGGTGTACGGCGTCGGCTGCTGAGCCGAGTGGGGGTGCTCCGGGCCCGCGTAGACCTTGAGCTTGCGCAGCTGCGCACGGCCGAGCGAGTTCTTGGGGAGCATGCCGCGGATCGCCTTCTCGACGGCGCGGACCGGGTTCTTCTCGAGCAGCTCGGAGTAGCTGACGGCGGTGAGGCCGCCCGGGTAACCCGAGTGGCGGTACGCCTTCTTCTGCTCGAGCTTCGAGCCGGTCAGAGCGACCTTGTCGGCGTTGACGATGATGACGAAGTCACCGGTGTCGACGTGGTTGGCGAAGATCGCCTTGTGCTTGCCGCGGAGGAGAGCGGCGGAGTGGCTCGCGAGGCGACCGAGAACGATGTCGGTTGCATCGATGACGACCCAGTCACGCTGGATCTCAGTGGCCTTCGGAGTAAATGTGCGCGTCACGATAGTGGCTGCTTTCTGTGTCGAACGGAGGAGTTCGTGAATCCCGCTCCGGGCGCCTTCTCGAGGAGAAGACAGTCAGTGGAGGGCTCACGTTCGTGTACCCGGCCGCAGAGGCACGGGCACCAACGGACAAGACTACGCGACGCCGACGGATGCCGCAATTCGAGCGTCGCGCATCAGTCGGGCACGACGACCGAGAGCACGCGGCGCTGACGGGTCAGCTCGGCCCGGACGGCGAGCTCGGCATCGTCGGGGTAGCCGACCTCCATGAGGGTGAGCCCACGGGCCGCCATCACGTTGAACGCGTTCGAGCGCACGGCATCGTTGCGCAGGGCGACGACATCGTCGACGGCGAGCCGCCCGTCGCCGACCGCGACGCACGCACCCACGAGGGCGCGCACCATCGAGTGGCAGAACGCGTCGGCCCTGAGGTCGGCGGTCAGTACGCCGTCGTCGTCCTTCGACCAGCGGAACACCTGGAGTGTGCGGATGGTCGTGGCGCCCTCACGCGGTTTGCAGTACGCCGCGAAGTCGTGCAGGCCGACGAGACCTGCCGCCGCGGCATCCATCGCCTCGACGTCGAGTGGCGCGGAGTGCCAGGTCGTCCGTCGCCTCTGGATCGGATCCCTCACCGCTCCCCCGGGCGCGAGCCGATACTCGTACCGGCGCCACAGTGCCGAGAAGCGGGCGTCGAAGCCGGGCGGGGCGACGGATGCCCCCGAGATCACGACATCGGTGGCCGGCCCGAGGATGCCGTTCAACCGGCGGGCGAGCGCCACTCCCGCGTCGGCGTCGTCGCCGACGTTGCGCGGGCGACGCGGATTGATGAGCGTGTCGATCTGCCGACGCGTCAGATCGACGTGGGCCACCTGACCGAGGGCATGCACACCGGCATCCGTCCGCCCGGCGACCGAGAGCCGGGGCGGAGGGGCGTGGCGGGTGAAGAGCACCCGGAGCGCCTCTTCGAGGACGCCCTGCACAGTGCGCAAGCCGGGCTGAGTACTCCAGCCGTTGAAGTCGGTTCCGTCGTAGGCGACGTCGAGGCGGATGCGCGTGTGCGTCGACGGGTCGGCGGGGGCGTTCATCAGTACTCGATGGCGAGCGCGACCTCGCGCGTCGACGCGGTGAATCCGAGCCGCGTGTAGAGGCCGTCGGCGCCGGTCGGGCTCGCGGTGTCGACGTCGAGGATGGCGCGTTCGATGCCGGCCTCCCGGTACGACGTCAGGAGCGCCGTGACGCACGCCGGGGCGATGCGCTGGCCGCGGCGATCGCGCACCACGCCGATGAGTGCGACGTATCCGCTCGAGGAGCCCTGCGCGATCCAGTCCTCTTCGTTGATCGACGTCAGCGCGAGGCCCACGACGCGCGGGCCGTCAGCGGCCTCTTCGACGGCGACCCACGAGAGGTCGGCTCGGAACTGCTCGCCGCCGACGAACTGCGCCCAGCGCTCGGGAACGGTCGGCTGGCTGCCCCAGTGGTCGCGGAAGGCGTCGTTGCGCGCGAGCCGGGTCGACTCGGAGAGGGACTCGTCGAACCTCACGATGCGGATGTCGGTGGGAACCTCGATCTCGGGGATCGGCTCGGCGACGATCCGCTCCATCTTGGTGAAGTAGCGCACGATTTCGTAGCCGAGCCCTTGGGCCAGGGAGATGAGCGCGTGGTTCTGCTCCTCGGCGTAGACGAGCGCCCAGCCGGGGAGCGTCTTCGACGACTCGGCCAGTCGCTGCCTCGAACGGACGGACAGCCAGGCGAGCAGCTGCCGCCCGATACCGCGGCCCCGCATGTCGGGGCGCACGGCTCCGAAGGCGTACGACTGCACGCGCGTCTCTTGACCCGGGCCGACAGCGGAGTGCCCGAACGCCACGACTCGGCCGTCATGACCGAGCGCGAGAACCGACTCGGTCGCCATGTCGATGTGGCTCGACTCGAACTCGTCGACGAGGTCTTCACGGGCCGTCACCCAATCGGGGTGATCGACGCCGTCCGCCTCGCGCTGCATGAGCATGATCGCGTCGATGTCGTCGGTCGTGGCGGGGCGCCAGAGTGCGACGTCGTCGTGTGCGAGGGGCGGGAGTTCGGATTCGACGCTGACGCGTTCGCTGAGGGGCGGTAGTGCTGACACCCCGACAGCCTACTGTCGGCGACCGACAACGACGAGAGGCCCCGATGCCGGAGCATCGGGGCCTCTCGTGGAACGGGTGCTACTTGGCGTCGGCCTCGGCGGGCGCCTCGGCAGCGGCCTCCTCGGTCGCAGCCTCGTCGACGACGACGTCCTCGGCGGGAGCTTCCTCGACGGGAGCCTCCTCGACAGGAGCCGCGGCGGGAGCTGCAGCAGCCTGCGACTTCGCCGACTTGACCTTCGGGGTCACGGGCTCGAGAACGAGCTCGATGACAGCCATGGGGGCGTTGTCGCCCTTGCGGTTGCCGATCTTCGTGATGCGGGTGTAGCCGCCTTCGCGCTCGGCGACGAGCGGAGCGATCTCGGTGAAGAGCTCGTGAACCACGCTCTTGTCTCCGATGAGACCGAGGACGCGACGACGGGCGTGCAGGTCACCGCGCTTGGCGAAGGTGACGAGACGCTCGGCGTACGGACGGAGGCGCTTGGCCTTCGTCTCGGTCGTCGTGATGCTCTTGTGCGTGAAGAGGGCAGCGGCCAGGTTCGCGAGAAGCAGGCGCTCGTGTGCGGGACCGCCTCCGAGGCGGGGGCCCTTCGTGGGCTTCGGCATGGTGTTATCTCCAGTAGTGGTGGTGCGTCAGGCGCAAGGCGCGCTTAGTTCTCTTCGTCGAAGCCCGTGTAGAAGTGGGCGCCATCGAATCCGGGGACGGAGTCCTTGAGCGAAAGGCCCATCTCCGTGAGCTTGTCCTTGACCTCGTCAACCGACTTCTGACCGAAGTTGCGGATGTTCATGAGCTGCGTCTCGGACAGTGCAACGAGCTCGGACACCGTGTTGATGCCCTCGCGCTTGAGGCAGTTGTACGAACGGACCGAGAGGTCGAGGTCTTCGATCGGGATCGACAGCTCGCTCGAGAGAACGGCGTCGACCGGAGCCGGTCCGATCTCGATGCCCTCGGCCGCGGTGTTGAGTTCGCGGGCGAGGCCGAAGAGCTCGGTCAGCGTGCGGCCGGCCGAAGCGATCGCGTCGCGGGGGCTGATCGCGGGCTTCGACTCGACGTCGACCACGAGGCGGTCGAAGTCGGTGCGCTCACCGGCACGAGTCGCCTCGACGCGGTAGGTCACCTTGAGGACGGGCGAGTAGATCGAGTCGACCGGGATCTGGCCGGCTTCGCTGTACTCGTTGCGGTTCTGGCTCGCCGAGACGTAGCCGCGGCCACGCTCGATCGTCAGCTCGAGCTCGAAGCGCGCGCTGTCACCGAGGGTCGCGATGACGAGTTCGGGGTTGTGCACCTCGACGCCGGCGGGAGCAGAGATGTCTGCTGCCGTGACCTCGCCAGCACCCTGCTTGCGCAGGTACGCCGTGATGGGCTCGTCGTGCTCGCTCGAGACGACGAGGTTCTTGATGTTCAGGATGATCTCGGTGACATCCTCCTTGACACCGGGAACCGTCGAGAACTCGTGCAGAACGCCATCGATGCGAATGCTGGTGACGGCGGCGCCGGGGATCGACGAGAGGAGGGTGCGACGGAGCGAGTTGCCCAGGGTGTAACCGAAGCCCGGCTCGAGGGGTTCGATGACGAAACGCGAACGGAACTCCGAGATGTTCTCTTCGGTGAGCGTAGGACGCTGTGCGATCAGCACTATTGATTCCTTTCGGCTAAGTGTCCGCTATATGACACTTGCTGTGTGACCGGGTGGCTGGCCCGATCGGTTCTGGAGTTGTGGAGAGAACGTGAACGCCGGCCGAGCGCGCCGAGACCCGCGACGGGGCGGTCTCGACGGCTCGACCAGCGGGACGGGATCAGACGCGGCGACGCTTCGGCGGGCGGCAACCGTTGTGCGCCTGCGGGGTGACGTCGTTGATCGAGCCGACCTCGAGGCCAGCGGCCTGAAGCGAACGGATCGCCGTCTCGCGACCGGAGCCCGGTCCCTTGACGAAGACGTCGACCTTCTTCATGCCGTGCTCCTGAGCCTGACGCGCGGCCGACTCGGCAGCGAGCTGGGCCGCGAACGGCGTCGACTTGCGCGAGCCCTTGAAGCCGACGGCTCCGGAGGATGCCCAGCTGATGACGGCACCGTTGGTGTCCGTGATCGAGACGATCGTGTTGTTGAACGTCGACTTGATGTGGGCCTGGCCCACGGCGACGTTCTTCTTTTCCTTCTTACGCGGCTTGCGGACGGCCGACTTGGGTGATGCCATGATTTCTCCTGAATCCTAGAGGCGAGGCTCGGCCTAGCGAGCCTTCTTCTTGCCGGCGACAGTGCGCTTGGGGCCCTTGCGGGTGCGTGCGTTGGTCTTCGTGCGCTGGCCGCGAACGGGGAGACCGCGGCGGTGGCGGAGACCCTCGTACGAGCCGATCTCGACCTTGCGGCGGATGTCGGCGGCAACCTCACGGCGGAGGTCACCCTCGACCTTGAAGTTTCCTTCGATGTAGTCACGGAGCGCGACGAGCTGCTCGTCCGTGAGGTCCTTCACGCGGATGTTGCCGTCGATGCCGGTGTCCGCGAGGGTGGCGAGGGCGCGCGTACGGCCCACACCGAAAATGTATGTCAGTGCGATCTCCACGCGCTTTTCGCGCGGGATGTCGACTCCTGCCAGACGTGCCATGGTGGCTTCTCCTGTAGATGAGTGGAGGTATGGAGCATTTCCGGTGCCTCGGCCTCCAACCGAAGGTGTCCCCCGCCGGAGCGGGATCGTGGAAATGCGGTGTCGATATTAAGTTGTGTCTGCTGTCTTAGCCCTGGCGCTGCTTGTGGCGCGGGTTGGACTTGCAGATGACCATGACGCGGCCGTGGCGGCGGATCACCTTGCAGTGATCGCAGATCGGCTTGACGCTGGGGTTGACCTTCATTGCGTTTCCTTGCTGTCGCTGTCCTCGTACTCGCGGTAGCCCGCGAGCCGTTACTTTCCGGCAGCCCTTACTTGTAGCGGTAGACGATGCGGCCGCGCGTCAGATCGTAGGGGCTCAGCTCCACGATCACGCGGTCCTCGGGGAGGATGCGGATGTAGTGCTGACGCATCTTGCCAGAGATGTGGGCAAGCACCTTGTGCCCGTTCGTGAGCTCCACGCGGAACATCGCGTTGGGCAGAGCTTCGACAACCGAGCCTTCGATCTCGATGACGCCGTCTTTCTTGGCCATAGCCTCACTATCGCTAGGATTGGGGGTTTGCTGGTCGTGCGATGGATTCGCCACTCGACCGGGGTCGAGGGCACGCCGAAACGGCGCCAAAACACCAAGGGTCAACTGTACGCTACTTCTGCGCACATCGCCAATCGGCGGTCGCTCCGTCAGGCGAGTGCGGCGACGAGCGGGTCGAAGAGCGGATGACTCGCGTCGATGCCGCAGACCTCGGCGGCGAACCGCTCGGGCGAGAGCTCGGTGCGCAGGCGCTTCAGCTCGACCGACTGCTCGTCGGCGGGCACGTCGAAACGCACCGCGGCGGCGATGGCCGCGAGCAGCCCCGCCGTCGGCAGACCGCGTTCGGCGAGTTCGGCCGCCGGGCCGATGAAGCGCTCGTGCCGACTGAGTTTCCGCAGCGGCTGACGCCCGACACGGTCGACGGTGTCGGGCAGCGCCGTGTTGGCGAAGCGTTCGAGGATCGTCTCGCGGTAGGCATCCTGGACCGCGGGGTCGAACTCGTGCTTGGCCACGAGGAGCGCCGAGGTCTCCCGCAGCGCCGTCTCGACGATCTCCGCGACGGCCGGGTCGGCCAGGGCGTCGCTGATGCGCTCGTGCCCCGCGAGGAAGCCCGCATAGGCGACCGTGGCGTGGCCCGTGTTGACCGTGAAGAGCTTCCGCTCGATGTAGGGGGCGAGGTCGTCGACGAAGTGCGCGCCGGGGATCTCCGGCACGTCCGACCCGAACGAGCCCGATTCGATCGCCCACTCCGAGAACGTCTCGACCGTGACATCGAGTCCGGCGTCGGCGCTCTGGCCGGGCACGATGCGGTCGACGGCGGTGTTGGCGAAGACGGCGCGCGACGCGAGCGCCTCCCACTCCCCCGTCGGAACGAGGTTCGACATCTCGTCGCGCAGCAGATCGGTCGCGTTGATCGCGTTCTCGCACGCCATGACGACGAGGGGGCCGCGGGCTGCGTCCCGTGCCTCGAGAGCCGCGACGATGTGCGGCGCGATGAAGCGCAGGATCGTCGGGCCGACGGCCGTCGTGACGACGTCGGCGTCCGCGATCGCAGCGCGCACGGCGCCCTCGTCGGTCGCGCTGTTGAGGGCGCTGTACCCCGTCACGACGTGGTCGCGCGCACCGGCTCCGACCTCGTGGACGGTGTACGACTCCGAGGCCGCGAGCGCGTCGATGAGCGGAGCGGCGACGTCGGCGAAGACGAGCTCGTATCCCGCCTCGTGGAGCAGCAGGCCGATGAATCCGCGACCGATGTTGCCGGCGCCGAAGTGGACGGCCTTCACTCGTTGACCTCGGCCAGGATGGCGGCGATCGCTGCGGCATCCGGAGCGGACAGCAGTTTCTGAACTTCGTCGTCGTCCGAGAAGATGATGGCGATCTTCGAGAGGATCTCGAGGTGCTCGTCCTCGATGCCGGCGATGCCGACGACGAAGCGCACCTCCTCCGAGCCCCACGCGATGGGCTCGTCGTAGCGCACGAACGACAGCGCCGAACGCTGGATCTCGCCCTTCGCCTCGTTCGTCCCGTGCGGGATCGCGAGGAAGTTGCCCATGAAGGTCGACACCGAGCCCTCGCGCTCGATCATCGCCTCGACGTAGGCCGGAGTGACCGCGCCGGACTCGACGAGGATGGCGCCCGCCGCGCGGATCGCCGCGTCGCGGTCGGGGGCGTCCCCGGCGACGAGACGGATGTCGGAGGGGGCAAGGATCTGATCACTCATGGTGTCGTTCTCTTCTCTCGAGGTTGATGCGGGATTCCGCACGGCCCACGCGGGGCCGTGCGGAATCTGCTTACTGCTGAGGTGTCACCGGGATCGGTCGATCGTTCGTCATCGCACGCCCTCGGATTCGAGCAGGTGCACGACCTCCTCGTACTTCGGCGAGTTCATGAAGTTGTCGACCGAGATGTGGAGCGCGCTCGGGGACTGGAGCTTCGCCCGCTCCGTGAGGTCCTGGTGCGTGACGACGAGGTCGATGTCGTCGGTCAGGTTGGCGATCGACTTGTTGGTCACGGTGACCGAGTCGATACCCGCCTTCTTGATCTTGTTGCGGAGCACCGTGGCACCCATCGCGCTCGATCCCATACCGGCGTCGCACGCGAAGACGATGGTGCGGATCGGCCCGCGCTCGTACGCCTCCTGGTTGCCCTCCTCGATGAGAGAGCCTCCCGCAGCACCGCCCGCGGCGCGCAGGCTGTCGAGTGCGGCCGACGACTTGCCCTTGTTCGCCTCGGTCTGAGCGATCGCGGCGGTGAAGGTGTCGGCCTCCGCCTCGAGGTCGCGCTTCCGCGACGCTCGCAGGATGATGCCCGAGATGAGGAACGTCACGGTCGCGGCCAGCACGACCGAGAGCATCACGACGAGGACGTTGCCGACGCCACCGGGGCCTGCCGCGGCGAAGACCGCGATGATGCTGCCGGGTGCGGCCGGGAAGGCGAGGCCTCCGCCGAGCACCATGTTCGTCGTGACGCCCGTCGCACCGCCCGCGATGAGCGCGAGGATGAGGGCGGGCTTGCTGAGTGCGTACGGGAAGTAGATCTCGTGGATGCCGCCGAAGAACTGGATGACGGCCGCGCCGGGAGCCGATGCCTTCGCGAGACCCGTGCCGAAGAAGCTGAACGCGAGCAGCAGACCGACACCGGGGCCGGGGTTCGCTTCGATGAGGAAGAGGATCGACTTGCCGGCCTCTTCGACCTGCTGGATGCCGAGCGGGGTGAAGACGCCGTGGTTGATCGCGTTGTTGAGGAACAGCACCTTCGCGGGCTCGACGATGATCGAGACGAGGGGCAGCAGCTGCAGATCGACGAGCCAGTCGACGGCTGCGCCGAGTCCCGTGCTCACGGCCTTCATGACCGGGCCGAAGACGAAGAATCCGCCGATGGCCAGGATCATGCCGAGGATGCCGGCGGAGAAGTTGTTGACGAGCATCTCGAAGCCGGCCTTGATCTTGCCGTCCCAGAGCTGGTCCATCTTCTTCGTGATCCACGCGGCGAGCGGTCCCATGATCATCGCGCCGAGGAACATCGGGATGTCGGTGCCGACGATGACACCCATCACGGCGATCGTCGCGACGACGCCACCGCGTTCGCCGTAGACCATGCGGCCCGCGGTATTCGCGATGAGGAGGGGCAGCAGGTACGTCACCATCGGCCCGACGAGGCCCACATAGGTGAAGATGTTGCCCGCGTCGCCCTCGGAGAGGGCGGTCATGGCGCCGGGCCAGTTGATGACCCCGGCGTCGCCCGAGCCACCGATGATGTCGGAGACGGGGTACCAGTGCCATCCGAAGGGGCTGTCCTCGCCGAAGAATCCGGCGGGGATGAAGAGCATGGTGATGAAGCCCCATGCGATGAATGCCGCGATGTTCGGCATGATCATGCCGCTGAGGAACGTGCCGAACTTCTGGACGGCGACGCGGCCTCCCCCAGGCCGTTTCGTCTCCGGTGACGTCGTTGTCATGATGCAGTTCTCCTTGTGATGGTGATCACGACGCGGTCTCGCGCGTCGACGTGAGTGCGGCTGCAGCCTCGTGCGCAGCTCGTCGGGCATCGGCCGCTCCCTCAGCGGCCAGGGCTGCTCGGGCGATCGCTTCCGCGTCGTCCGAGCTGTACCGCGCGAGGGAGGCGCGGACATCTGCGAGTGCCGATGGTGACATCGACAGAGTGGTGGCTCCGAGGCCGACGAGCACGACGGCGAGGAGCGGGTCGGCGGCGGCCTCGCCGCAGATTCCGACGGGCTTGTCCTGGGTGCGGCCGGCGGCTCCGACGGATGCCACGAGCGAGAGCACCGCGGGGTGCCAGGGGTCCTGGAGGCTCGCGACGGAGCCGAGCATGCGGTCGGCAGCCATCGTGTACTGCGTGAGGTCGTTGGTGCCGATCGAGGCGAAGTCGGTCTCCGCGAGGATGCGGTCGGCGAGGAGCGCCGCAGACGGCACCTCGACCATGACTCCGACGGTGTTCAGGCCGAGTTCGCGGGCGAGAGCCGTGAAGTAGCGGGTCTCGTCGACCGTCGCCACCATGGGCGCCATGACCCAGAGGTCGGCCTCGCTCGCGGCATCCGCTTGCGCGAGCGCCGTGAGCTGCTCGCGGAGGATCTCCTCCGACGCGCGGAGGGCGCGGATGCCGCGCAATCCGAGTGCCGGGTTCTCCTCGGGCGCGTCGTTCAGGAACGACAGCGGCTTGTCGGCGCCGGCGTCGAGCACGCGGACGACGACCTTCTGCCCGGGGAAAGCGCGGAGGAGCTTCGTGTACTGCTCGGTCTGCTCGCTCACGGACGGCGCCGTGTCGGCGTCGAGGAAGAGGAATTCGGTGCGGAACAGGCCGACGCCCTCGGCTCCGAGGCGCACGGCCTCGGCCGCGCCATCGGCCGAGCCGAGGTTGGCGAGGAGGGGGATGGAGGTTCCGTCGCGGAGCGCGCCCGGGGTGACGGGGGCTTCGGCGCGGGCACGGCGTTCGGCGATGCGCTCGCGGGCCGACGCGATGGCGTCGTCGTCGGGCGCCACGTCGACGCGGCTGTTCTCGGCATCGACGATGACGGTGTCGCCATCGGCGAGCGATGCCGCGTCCTTCACGCCGACGACGGCGACGATCGACTTCTCGCGGGCGAGGATCGCGGTGTGCGACGTCGGTCCGCCGTCGATGGTCACGAGGGCGAGCACCTGGTCGAGGTCGAGCATCGCCGTATCGGCGGGCGCGAGATCGCGGGCGACGAGCACGAACGGATGACCGGGATTCGGCACACCGGGCGCCGGGAGCTTCAGGAGGTTTGCGACGACGCGCTGCGAGACGTCGTCGAGGTCGGTCGCACGTTCGGCCATGTAGCCGCCCATGTCGAGGAGCAGATCGCGGAACGCGGCGAAGGCCTCGAACACGGCGCGCTCGGCGGTCTTGCCGCCCTCGAGCCGCGCGGTGATGTCGTCGCCGAGGGTCGGGTCCTCGGCCATCATGGCCTGCGCCTCGAGCACGTCGCGAGCCGCGCCACCGGCGCGGGCCCCCTTGCCGGCGAGCTCGGCGGCGACGACAGAGAGCGCACCGCGTGCTCGTTCGCCCTCACGTTCGGGGTCGAGGTGGCTCGGTCGGTCGACGGGCTCGGGCAGCGGCTCGGCCATGCGCACGACCGGTCCGACGGCGACGCCCTGACCGACTCCAGTTCCGTTCAGCTCCATGGCGGGTCCTACTCGTCGTGGTCGGTGCCGAGGAGTTCGACGAGCTCGGAGAGCACGCCCTCGGCGTTGTCGCCCTCGACGGTGATGGTCACGTCGTCGCCGTGGTTGATGCCCTGCGAGATGACGGCGAGGATGCTCGCACCGTTGACCGGCTTGCCACCGCTCTTGGCGATCGTCACCTGGTGGCCCGACGCGGCAGCGGCCTGCGTGAAGAGCTTCGCGGGGCGAGCGTGGAGCCCGTGGCTCGATCCGATCTGTACCGTACGTTCTGCCATGAGAGTGCCTTTCGTTTCAGCGGGCGATCGAGTCGAGCGCCAGGTCGAGGGCGAGATCGCCCGCGGGTGAGGTGAAGACCGATTCGGGCATCACGGCGACGACGGCCGCCGATGTCGCTGCTCGAGCAGCGAACTCGTCGCGGCGAGCCGCGAGGTGGTGTCCGAGAAGGATCACGTCGGCACCCGGCAGGGCACCGTCGAGACGATCTTCGCTCGTCGCGACGACCTCGGCTTCGAGGTCGCGCTCCCGGGCCGCTCTGCGCACGCGGTTCGCGACGAACGTGCTCGACGCGCCCGCTCCGCAGACGATGATGATCTTCATCGATCGGCCCCTCCTGGCGCGAGTCGCCCCGCGCCCGTCGTTCGCGAGACTCGCGAACACCCCCATTCTTCGCGCTTCACCCCCTCGGGCGCCAGCATGTCTCTTTCCGCACCCCCGGAAATTGCCGCCCCGGTGCCCCGTCCGCCCTCTTCGGATGGTTGACTCGTGGGGAGCGCACATCGAAGCGCGCGGATTCGGAGCGAGGGTGGTCGATCGTCAGCAGCGCATGCTCGACCTGCTCGCCCGCGCCGACGACTGGCTCACGGCGACCGAGCTGGCCGAACGCCTGGGCGTCACCGCGCGGAGCGTCCGCAACTACGTCACGGGTGCCAACCAGGTCGGCACCGACCCCGTCGTCGAGTCGGGGTCGCGCGGTTACCGCCTCGACCGCAGCGCCTACGCGCGTCTCGTCGAGGAGCCGCGCTCCGAGTCGAGTCCTCAGGCGCGCTCGACCCGCCTGCTCCGCCGCCTGATCGACGACGCGCACGGTATCGACGTCGCAGCCCTCGCGCTCGACGAGCACGTGAGCGACTCGACGATCGAATCCGACGTCGCTCGCGTACGCACGCGGCTCGACGGTTCGGGCCTGTCGCTCATCCGCTCGGGAGGTCTCGTGCGGCTCGGCGGCACCGAATCCGCCCGGCGACGCCTGCTCGGTGCGCTCTTCCGCGAGGAGTCGGCCCGCGGCATGTTCGAACTCGAGGAGATCCAGCGCGAGTTCCCCCGTGAACCCCTCGCGGCCTTCAAGACGGGCCTCATCGACGCCCTCGCCGAACGCGGGTACGAGGTCAACGAATACGGGCTGCGCACCGTCCTGCTGCACGTCGCGATCGCGGTCGACCGCGCATCGCGCGACCACGCGCTCGCGGCCGACCCGGCCCACGAGTCCCTGCACCGCGTGGATGCGGCGGGCGAACTGACCGACCTGCTCGAGCGACTCGTGGGTGAGCACTTCGACGTCGTGCTCGGCGACGGCGACATCGCGTACCTCGGATTCCTCCTGTCGACGCGTGTCGCGACCCCCGGACGAGAGCAGCTCACGGCGTCGGTCGACGAGTACCTGCGCCCCGAGCAGCTCGAGTCGGTGCGCGACATCGTGCAGCGCGCCGCGCGCGAGTACCTCGTCGACCTCGACGACGACGACTTCCTCGTGCGGCTCGCGCTGCACGTGCAGAACCTCGTCGCCCGCGCGGGAGACGAGTCGTTCGCCCGCAATCCGCTCGCGCGGTCGATCAAGTCGTCGTACCCGATGATCTACGAGCTCGCTGTGTACATCGCGGGCGAACTGAGCCGCGTCGAATCGATCAGCGTCAATGAGGACGAGATCGCCTACATCGCGATGCACGTCGGCGCACAGCTCGAGGAGCGTCGATCAGGTGAAGAGCCCATCCCCGCTTCGATCGTTTCGCCGGCGTACCACTCCCTGCATCTGACCCTGCTCCGTCGCCTCGACGATGCCGTCGGCACGCAGCTGCGGGTCGAACAGATCGTCACCCGGAGCGATGTCGACTGGGCGGGTCTCCCCGGCGACCTCGTCATCTCGTCGATCGAGCCCGCGGTGCCCGCGGATCGGATCCTCGTCGTCAACCCGTTCTTCGGGAGCTCCGACGAAGAACGGGTGCGGACCGCGATCGCCCGTGCTCGTCGTCAGCGCCGCCGCGCCCGCATCGCGGACGAGCTCGTCGAGTACTTCGACGAGAGGCTCTTCTTCCGCGGCGAGAACGCCCCCGACGCGGAGACGATGATCCGTCGCCTCGGCGACCGCATGGTCGATCTCGGCATCATCTCGACCGACTACGTCGAGGGTGCGCTCGAGCGCGAGCGACTCTCCTCCACGGCGTTCACCGAGAGCCTCGCGGTGCCCCACGCGATGACGATGACGGCGACGCGCACCGCGATCGCCATCGTGATCTCCGAGACCCCGCTCCCCTGGGGCGAGAGCCGCGTCAACGTCGTCGCCTTCATCGCGTTCAGCGAGGCGGGGCGTGCGAGCTTCCAGTCGGTCTTCGAGCAGTTCGTCGAGGTGTTCTCCGAGCGCGAGAACGTGCAGCGCCTCCTGCATCGGGGAACCGACTACGCGAGTTTCATCGGCGAACTCGCGCACCTCATGGCGGAGTGAGCCGGTTCTCGCCCGTCAGTCGATCGGAACGGGCGTGATGCCGAAGGGCGCGAGACCGGCGGCGCCGCCGTCGGGGGCCGTGAGCACCCACACTCCCCCGCCGTGCACCGCGACCGAGTGCTCCCAGTGCGCCGCATCGGCGCCGTCGCTCGTCGCGATCGTCCAGTCGTCGCCCCGCACGAAGGTCTCGATCGAGCCGGCGACGATCATGGGCTCGATCGCGAGGACGAGGCCGGGCCGCACATCCGCGCCGCGCTCGCGCACGGCGTAGTTGAACACGGGCGGACTCTCGTGCATCGATCGGCCGATGCCGTGACCCACGAAGTCGGTGAGGATGCCGTAGGGCACGCCGAGGGCGGAATCGCCCTGTGAGCGCACGTAGCTCTCGATCGCGGCACCGACCTCGTTGACGTGCTGGGCGGTCGCGAGAGCGGCGATGCCGTGCCACAGCGACTGCTCGGTGACGCGGTTGAGTTCCGAGCGTGCGGCGACGAGCGCGGGCCGGGACGGGTCGGGCAGGACGACGCTGAACGCCGAGTCGCCGTTCCAGCCGCCGACATCCGCACCGCCGTCGACCGAGACGAGGTCGCCGGGTGCGAACGGGGAATCGGTCGGGATACCGTGCACGACGTCGTCGTTGACCGACACGCAGAGCGTGTGACGGTAGCCCGGGACGAGCGGGAAATTCGGCCGCCCTCCCCCGGAGACGATGCTCGCCTCGGCGAGGGCGTCCAGGTCGAGCGGAGTCGCCCCCGCGCGCAGCCCTTCACGGGCCGCGGCGAGGGCGCTCGATGTCGCTGTGCCGGCCGCCTGCATCAACCGCAGCTGGGCGGGCGACTTGTAGAGCGACCGGCGGAAGATCACGCGGTCAGACGGACGCCGGGTCGAGAGCGTCGGGCACGATGCCGCGTTCGGCGAGAGCAGCGAGGATGCGCTCCGTGACGGCGTCGACGGCGCCGAGGCCGTCGATCTCGACGACGAGCCCGCGTTCGCCGTAGACGGCGACGAGCGGGGCCGTCTGCGCCTCGTAGATCTCGAGACGGTGACGGATGACCTCTTCGGTGTCATCCGCACGGCCCTGCGACTGGGCGCGGCCGAGGAGACGGCTCACGACCTCGTCGACATCGGCGACGAGCTGCACGACGGCGTCGAGATGCGTGCCGTCCTGCGACAGGATGCTGTCGAGCTCGTGCACCTGCTCGATCGTGCGCGGGTAGCCGTCGAGGAGGAACCCTCCGGCCGCGTCGATCTCTTGCAGACGGTCGTGCACGATCGCGTTGGTGAGCGAGTCGGGCACGTACTCGCCACGATCCATGTACGACTTCGCCTCGAGGCCGAGCGGCGTCTCACCGGCGACGTTCGCGCGGAAGATGTCGCCGGTCGACACGGCCGGCACGCCGAACGCGTCGGAGAGACGAGCTGCTTGAGTACCCTTGCCCGCACCGGGAGGCCCGACGAGAAGCAAGCGGGTCATCGCAGAAGCCCCTCGTAGTGACGCTGCTGGAGCTGGGCATCGATCTGCTTCACCGTCTCAAGGCCCACGCCGACGATGATGAGGATGGATGCTCCACCGAACGGGAAGTTCGCGTTCGCACCGACGAGAGCCAGGGCGACGAGCGGGATGAGGGCGACGACACCGAGGTACATCGCACCCGGCAGAGTCACGCGGGTGAGCACGTAGTCGAGGTACTCGGCTGTCGGGCGACCGGCACGGATGCCGGGGATGAAGCCGCCGTACTTCTTCATGTTCTCGGCGACCTCTTCGGGGTTGAAGGTGATCGCGACGTAGAAGTACGTGAATCCGACGATGAGCAGGAAGTACAGAGCCATGTAGAACGGCTGATCGCCCGTGACGAGGTAGTTCTGGATCCAGACGACCCAGGCGGCGGGCTCTTCACCCGGCTGAGGCTGGTTGAACTGCGCGATGAGGGCGGGCAGGTACAGGAGCGACGAGGCGAAGATGACGGGCACGACGCCGGCCATGTTGACCTTGATCGGGATGTAGGTGTTGTTGCCGCCGTACGTGCGACGACCGACCATGCGCTTCGCGTACTGCACCGGGACACGGCGCTGCGACTGCTCGACGAAGACGACGGCCATGACGATCACGAGGCCGACGGCGATGACGAGGAGGAAGACGTCGAAGCCGCGAGCGACGTTGATGGCCCACAGCGATGCGGGGAAGGTCGCGGCGATCGACGTGAAGATGAGGAGCGACATACCGTTGCCGATACCGCGCTCGGTGATGAGCTCACCCATCCACATGATGAGGCCGGTACCGGCCGTCATGGTGATGACCATGAGCATCATGCCGTACCACGTGGTGCCGTCATCGGTGATGAGCTGCGCGCACTCCGGGGCAGCCGATCCGCCGAAGAGGGCTCCGGAGCGGGCGACCGTGATGAGCGTCGTCGACTGGAGGACCGCGAGGGCGATCGTCAGGTAGCGGGTGTACTGCGTGAGCTTGCCCTGACCCGCCTGACCCTCTTTGTAGAGCGTCTCGAAGTGAGGGATGACCACACGCAGCAGCTGCGTGATGATCGACGCCGTGATGTACGGCATGATTCCCAGCGCGAAGATCGACAGCTGCAGGAGCGCTCCGCCCGAGAAGACGTTGACGAGCTCATAGAGGCCCGACGCTCCCTGGTTGGCGGCGAGACACTGCTGCACATTGCTGAAGTCGACGAACGGCGACGGGATGAACGACCCGAGCCGGAACAGAGCGATGATGCCCAGGGTGAAACCGATCTTTCGGCGAAGATCCGGCGTGCGGAAGATTCGCCCGATGGCGCTAAACACTCAGCCTCCTGCTCGCTCCGTTAGTGGAGCTGTTCCGTGAAAACGGGTCCGTATGCGGCGCGAGCCTGTCGGAACCCCTCGTGAATCATACGCGAGGCCCCGACAGGCTCGTTCAACCTGCTGGAACTTACTTTACCGATCCGCCAGCGGCGACGATCTTCTGTTCCGCAGAACCGGAGACCTTGTCGACCACGACGTTCAGCTTCACAGCGATGTCGCCCGAACCGAGGACCTTGACCTTCTCGTTCTTGCGAACGGCGCCCTTGGCGACGAGGTCGGCGGTCGTGACGTCTCCGCCCGAGGGGTACAGCTCAGCGAGCTTCTCGAGGTTGACGACCTGGTACTCGACCCGGAACGGGTTCTTGAAGCCGCGGAGCTTCGGCGCACGCATGTGGTACGGAAGCTGGCCACCCTCGAACCCGGGACGGATGTTGTTGCGTGCCTTGGAACCCTTGGTTCCGCGGCCCGCCGTCTTACCCTTGGAGCCTTCACCGCGACCCACCCGGGTCTTGGACTTCTTGGCACCGGGGGCGGGACGGAGGTGGTGGACCTTGAGCACGTGCTCGCGGGTCGCAGGAGCCTCGTCAGCCTTGGCAGCGGGAGCCTTCTTCGCTGCGGGGGCCTTGGCCTTCGCAGTGGTGGTCGACTCGGCCTTCGCCGGCTTCTCAGCGGCGGGGGCCTTCTTCGCAGCGGCAGCCTTGGGGGCAGCAGCCTTCTTCTCGGCGGTCGCCTTGGGGGCGGCAGCCTTCTTCGCCGGAGCCTTCTTGGGCTCCGTGGCGTCGACATCCTTCGTGGAGTCAGCCATTAGTCAATCTCCTCAACCTTCACGAGGTGCGCGACGGTATTGATGTACCCGCGGTTCTGGGGGTTGTCCTCCCGAATCACGACGCCACCGATGCGCTTGAGCCCGAGGCTCCGCAGGGTGTCACGCTGGTACTGCTTCTCGCTCACCTTGGACTTGATCTGGGTCACCTTGAGACGGCCGGCCATCAGGCACCTGCCTTCGCTTCAGCGGCAGCTGCTGCTGCCTGGGCCTCAACACGAAGGAGACGGGCCGGAGCGACCTGGTCGTAGTCAAGACCACGACGGGCAGCCACGGCACGGGGCTCCTCGAGCTGCTGCAGCGCCTCGACGGTCGCGTGCACGATGTTGATGGTGTTCGACGAACCGAGCGACTTGCTCAGCACGTCGTGGATGCCGGCGCACTCCAGGACGGCGCGGACGGGACCACCGGCGATAACACCGGTACCGGCCGACGCGGGACGGAGGAGGACGACACCGGCGGCCGCTTCACCCTGGACGGGGTGAGGGATGGTCGCACCGACGCGGGGAACGCGGAAGAAGTTCTTCTTCGCCTCTTCGACGCCCTTGGAGATAGCGGTCGGGACCTCGCGGGCCTTGCCGTATCCGACGCCGACGAGTCCGTTGCCGTCACCGACGACGACGAGAGCGGTGAAGCTGAAGCGACGACCACCCTTGACGACCTTCGACACGCGGTTGATCGTGACGACGCGCTCGAGGAACTGGCTCTTCTCGGCGTCACGGCTGTCGCGGCCACGGCCCTGGTTGCGGTCACCGCGGCCACCACGACGGTCGTTGCGACCCTCGTTGCGGGCCGGCTCGGACGACGCAGCCGTCTCGACGGGTGCCTCTGCAGCCACCTCTTGCTCCTTAACAGTTGTCTCGCTCACAGGTTGAGTCCTGCCTCTCGCGCTCCATCGGCGATCGCTGCGACACGACCGGCGTACTTGTTGCCGCCGCGGTCGAAGACGACGTCCTCGATGCCGGCCTTCTTGGCGCGCTCGGCGACGAGCTCGCCGACCTTGCGGGCCTTGGCGGTCTTGTCACCGTCGAACGCACGGAGGTCTGCCTCCATGGTCGACGCCGAAGCGACCGTGATGCCCTTGGAGTCGTCGACGACCTGCACGAAGACGTGGCGGGCCGAGCGGTTGACGACGAGGCGCGGACGCAGCTCGGTGCCGACGATCTTCTTGCGAAGACGCGTGTGGCGACGGCTGCGGGCGGCCGACTTGCTCTTTCCTCTGGTACCCAGAGCCATGATTACTTACCAGCCTTTCCGGCCTTGCGGCGCACGACCTCACCGGCGTACCGGATGCCCTTGCCCTTGTAGGGCTCCGGCTTCTTGATCTTGCGGATGTTCGCGGCGGTCTCGCCGACTGCCTGCTTGTCGATGCCCGAGACCGTGAGCTTGTTGTTGCCCTCGACCGTCAGCGTGATGCCGGCCGGAGCCTCGACGATCACGGGGTGCGAGAAGCCGAGTGCGAACTCGACGCCGTTGCCCTTCTGAGCGACGCGGTAACCGGTACCGACGATCTCGAGGGCCTTGGTGTAGCCCTGCGTGACGCCGACGATCTGGTTCGCGATGAGGGTACGCGTGAGTCCGTGGAGCGAACGCGAGTTGCGCTCGTCGTCGGGACGGCTGACGAGAAGCTGGTTCTCGTCGAGCTTGGCCGTGATGGGGGCCGAGATGGTGAGCGAGAGCTCACCCTTCGGGCCCTTGACGGAGACCTGCTGGCCGTCGACCGAGACGGTGACGCCTGCAGGGATGTCGATGGGGAGACGTCCGATTCGTGACATGTTCTGTTACCACACGTAGGCGAGGACTTCCCCACCCACGCCCTTCTTCTGGGCCTGGCGGTCGGTCAGAAGACCGCTGGAGGTGGACAAGATGGCGACGCCGAGGCCGCCGAGCACCTTGGGAAGCTCGCTGGACTTCGCGTAGACGCGGAGTCCGGGCTTCGAAACGCGCTTGATGCCGGCGATCGAGCGCTCACGGTTCGGACCGAACTTGAGCGTGAGCGTGAGCGTCTTGCCCACGGTGTCGTCGACGACCACGAAGTCGGCGATGTAGCCTTCCTTCTTCAGGATCTCGGCGATGTGGGCCTTGAGCTTGGAGTTCGGCATCGACACGGAGTCGTGGTGAGCCGAGTTCGCGTTGCGCAGTCTGGTCAGCATGTCTGCGACCGGATCTGTCATCGTCATGTGATTCTTCTTTCATTCACCAGGTTTCAGGACCCGTTACACGGGGACTGACCTGTGGTGGTGGGCTGGGGCGGATGCCCCAGCCGGACGAATGCCGCGGACTCTCGCCCGCGGCATCCGTAGTCTAGTTGGCGTTCTCGGCCGACTTGAACGGGAAGCCGAGCTGCTTGAGGAGCGCGCGGCCCTCGTCGTCGCTCTTCGCCGTCGTGACGACCGTGATGTCCATACCGCGGACGCGGTCGATCTTGTCCTGGTCGATCTCGTGGAAGACGGACTGCTCGGTCAGACCGAACGTGTAGTTGCCGTTTCCGTCGAACTGCTTGTCGGAGAGACCACGGAAGTCGCGGATGCGCGGAAGCGCGAGCGACAGGAGGCGGTCGAGGAACTCCCACATGCGGTCGCCACGAAGCGTGACGTGAGCGCCGATCGGCTGGCCTTCGCGAAGCTTGAACTGAGCGATCGACTTGCGAGCGGCCGTGACCTGGGGCTTCTGACCGGTGATCTTCGTGAGGTCAGCGATCGCACCGTCGATGATCTTGCCATCGCGTGCGGCCTCGCCGACACCCATGTTGACCACGATCTTCACGAGACCCGGCACCTGGTGCGGGTTCGTGTAGCCCTGGGACTCGGTGAGCGCAGGAGCGATCTCAGCCTTGTACTTCTGCTTGAGACGGGGCTGGATTTTGCCAGTTCCCACTGCAGTGTCAGTCATCTTTAGAGGTCCTTACCTGACTTCTTGGCGTAACGGATGCGGACCGTCTTCTCGACGCCGTCCTTCGTCACGGTCTCGAGACGGAAACCGACGCGGGTCGGCTTCTTGGTCTCGGGGTCGACGAGTGCGACGTTGGAGACGTGGATCGGGGCTTCGAAGGTCTCGATGCCACCGGTCTTCGTGCCGCGCTGCGTCTGTCCGACGCGCACGTGCTTGGTGACGTAGTTGATTCCCTCGACGATGACGCGGTTGTCCGCGACGAGCACCTCGAGAACCTTGCCCTGCTTGCCGCGGTCTCCGCCGCGGGCCTGGCTGCGTCCCGAGATGACCTGGACGAGGTCACCCTTCTTGATGTTCGCCATGACTAAATGACCTCCGGCGCCAGCGAGATGATCTTCATGAACTTCTTGTCGCGGAGCTCGCGACCGACCGGTCCGAAGATACGGGTACCGCGGGGGTCACCGTCGTTCTTCAAGATCACTGCGGCGTTCTCATCGAACTTGATGTACGACCCGTCGGCGCGACGGGTGTTCTTCTTGGTGCGCACGATGACCGCCTTGACGACATCGCCCTTCTTCACGTTGCCGCCGGGGATCGCGTCCTTGACGGTCGCGACGATGACGTCGCCGAGACCGGCGTAACGACGCTTCGAGCCACCGAGAACGCGAATGGTGAGCAGCTCCTTGGCACCCGTGTTGTCGGCTACCTTGAGCCGGGATTCCTGCTGAAGCACTTCTAACTCCTTCTAGAAAGCAAGCCGCGAGGCTTACTTCGCCTTCTCGACGATCTCGACCAGGCGCCAGCGCTTCGTAGCGCTGAGGGGACGGGTCTCGCTGATGACGACGAGGTCGCCGATGCCGGCGGTGTTCTCTTCGTCGTGAGCCTTCACCTTGGAGGTGCGGCGGATGACCTTGCCGTAGAGCGGGTGCTTGACGCGGTCCTCGACCTCGACGGTGATGGTCTTGTCCATCTTGTCGCTGGTCACGTAACCACGGCGAACCTTGCGGTAACCGCGGACGACCTCGGGCGTGCCCTCGACCTCGGCCGCAGCCTTCTGGGTCTCAGCCATGTCTAGGCCTCCTTCGTCTCGTCAGCCGGGGCTGCCTCAGCGGCATCCTTCGACTTCTTGGTCTTCTTCTCGGCCTTGGCGGGAACCTCGACCGGTGCGGGGGTGGCACGAATGCCGAGCTCGCGCTCACGGATGACCGTGTAAATGCGGGCGATGTCGCGCTTGACTGCGCGCAGACGGCCGTGGCTCTCGAGCTGGCCGGTAGCGGCCTGGAAGCGCAGGTTGAACAGCTCTTCCTTGGCCTTCTTCAGTTCGTCGACGAGGCGCTCGTCTTCAAAGGTGTCGAGCTCGACAGGGGCGAGCTCCTTGGATCCGACGGCCATTATGCGTCGCCCTCCTCGCGCTTGATGATGCGTGCCTTGAGCGGCAGCTTGTGGATTGCACGGGTGAGTGCCTCACGAGCGAGTTCCTCGGAGACGCCCGAGACCTCGAAGAGGACGCGGCCCGGCTTGACGTTCGCGACCCACCACTCGGGCGAACCCTTACCGGAACCCATTCGGGTCTCAGCAGGCTTCTTCGTGAGCGGACGGTCGGGGTAGATGTTGATCCACACCTTTCCGCCACGCTTGATGTGACGCGTCATGGCGATACGAGCGGACTCGATCTGACGGTTGGTCACGTAAGCGGGCGTGAGGGCCTGGATGCCGAACTCACCGAACGACACCTTCGTGCCACCGGTGGCCTGACCCGAACGGCCGGGGTGGTGCTGCTTGCGGTACTTGACTCGACGCGGAATCAACATGGTTATGCCTCAACTCCTGCTGCGGCCGGCTCCTGCGCCTTGGGGGCGCGACGGGGACGGTCGTTCCGGTCGCTGCGGCCGGGCTTCGAGGCCTGCTCGCGAGCGAGTTCCTTGTTGGTGATGTCGCCCTTGTAGATCCAGACCTTCACGCCGATGCGGCCGAAGGTGGTCTTCGCCTCGTAGAAGCCGTAGTCGATGTTCGCGCGGAGCGTGTGCAGGGGCACACGGCCTTCGCGGTAGAACTCCGAGCGGCTCATCTCGGCGCCGCCGAGGCGGCCGGAGACCTGGATACGGACACCCTTGGCGCCGGCGCGCTGAGCACCCTGGAGGCCCTTGCGCATCGCGCGGCGGAATGCCACACGAGCGGAGAGCTGCTCGGCGATGCCCTGCGCGACGAGCTGAGCGTCGGCCTCGGGGTTCTTGACCTCGAGGATGTTGAGCTGGATCTGCTTGGACGTGAGCTTCTCGAGGTCGGAGCGGATGCGCTCGGCCTCGGCGCCACGACGACCGATCACGATGCCCGGGCGGGCGGTGTGGATGTCGACGCGGACGCGGTCACGGGTGCGCTCGATCTCGATGCGCGAGACTCCCGCGCGGTCGAGCGAGGTCTGCAGCAGACGACGGATCTTGACGTCCTCGGCGAGGTAGTCGGCGTAGCGCTGACCGGGCTTCGTCGAGTCGGAGAACCACCGCGACACGTGGTCGGTGGTGATGCCGAGACGGAAGCCGTACGGGTTTACCTTCTGACCCATTACTTCGTACCCTCCTCAGGAGTGGCGAGCACAACAGTGATGTGGCTGGTGCGCTTGTTGATGCGGAACGCACGACCCTGGGCGCGCGGCTGGAATCGCTTGAGGGTCGTGCCCTCATCGACGAAAGCGCTGCTCACGTACAGGTCCTGCTCGTCCAGGTAGGTGTTCGAGGCATCGGCCTTGACGCGAGCGTTCGCGATGGCAGAAGCAACGAGCTTGTACACCGGCTCGCTCGCACCCTGGGGGGCGAACTTCAGGATCGCGAGTGCTTCCTGTGCCTGCTTGCCGCGGATCAGGTTGACGACGCGACGAGCCTTCTGGGGGGTAACGCGGATGTGTCGCACGCGTGCGATCGACTCCACCATTTCTTCTCCTCCTTCACGTCGCCGCTTAGCGGCGACGGCCCTTCTTGTCGTCCTTCACGTGTCCACGGAAGGTGCGGGTCGGGGCAAACTCTCCGAGCTTGTGTCCGACCATGGTCTCGGTGACGAACACCGGGATGTGCTTGCGGCCATCGTGCACGGCGATCGTGTGCCCGAGCATTGCCGGGATGATCATCGAGCGACGCGACCACGTCTTGATGACGTTCTTGGAGCCGTTCTCGTTCTGCACGACAACCTTGCGGAGCAGGTGGTCGTCGACGAAGGGGCCCTTCTTGAGACTGCGTGGCATCTTCTCTTACTCCTACTTGCGCTTCTTGCCGACGGTCCGACGGCGAACGATGAGCTTGTCGCTTTCCTTGTTCGGGCGACGCGTGCGGCCTTCCTTCTGGCCCCAGGGGCTCACAGGGTGGCGACCACCGGAGGTCTTACCCTCACCACCACCGTGAGGGTGGTCGATCGGGTTCATGGCGACACCACGCACGGTCGGGCGGACGCCCTTCCAGCGCTTACGGCCGGCCTTGCCCCAGTTGATGTTCGACTGCTCGGCGTTGCCGACCTCGCCGATCGTCGCGCGGCAGCGCGCATCGACGTTGCGGATCTCGCCCGAGGGGAGACGCAGCTGGGCGTAGGGGCCGTCCTTCGCGACGAGACGCACCGAGGTGCCCGCCGAGCGGGCCATCTTAGCGCCGCCACCGGGACGGAGCTCGATGGCGTGGATGACGGTACCCGTGGGGATGTTGCGCAGCGGCAGGTTGTTGCCGGGCTTGATGTCGGCGGCCGCGCCGGACTCGACGAGGTCACCCTGCGACAGCTTGTTCGGAGCGAGGATGTAGCGCTTCGTGCCGTCCAGGAAGTGGAGCAGCGCGATACGTGCCGTGCGGTTGGGGTCGTACTCGATGTGAGCGACCTTCGCGGGCACGCCGTCCTTGTCGTTGCGACGGAAGTCGATCACACGGTACTGGCGCTTGTGGCCACCACCGATGTGACGGGTCGTGATGCGACCCTGGTTGTTGCGTCCACCGGTCTTGGAGAGCGGCTTGAGCAGCGACTTCTCCGGCGTCGAACGGGTGATCTCCGCGAAGTCCGCGACAGAAGAACCGCGACGACCAGGGGTCGTGGGCTTGTACTTACGAATTGCCATGGTTATTCCTCTGCTCCCTAGCCGACAGCGGTGAAGATGTCGATCGAGCCGGACTTGAGGGTGACGATCGCGCGCTTGGTGTCCTTGCGCTTGCCGATCCCGAAACGCGTACGACGGGTCTTGCCCTGACGGTTCAGCGTGTTGATCGACGCGACCTCGACCTTGAAGATCTTCTCGATGGCGAGCTTGATCTCGGTCTTGTTCGAGCGGGGGTCGACGACGAAGGTGTACTTGCCCTCGTCGATCAGGCCGTAGCTCTTCTCGGAGACGACCGGAGCGATGATGATGTCGCGCGGGTCCTTGTTCTGCGAGGCGCTCATGCGGAAACCTCTTCCTTCTTGGCGCTCTTCGCAGCGATGAACGCCTCGAGGGCGGCCTTGCTGAAGACGATGTCGTCGGAGACGAGGACGTCGTACGCGTTGAGCTGGTCGACCGGCAGGACGTGCACGGCGGGGATGTTGCGGGTGACGCGCTCGGTGAGCTCGTCGCCACGCTCGATGACCACGAGGATGTGCTTCGACGTCGCGATGCCCGAGAGGAGCTCGAGAGCTGCACGGGTCTTCGCGGCCTCGGGGGTCGCAACGGCCTCGACGGCGTGGATGCGGCCGCCGCGAGCGCGGTCGGAGAGCGAGCCGAGCAGAGCTGCGGCGATCATCTTCTTGGGGGTGCGCTGCGAGTAGTCACGCGGCTGCGGTCCGTGGACGATGCCACCACCGGTCATCTGAGGGGCGCGGATCGAGCCCTGACGAGCGCGACCGGTTCCCTTCTGCTTGAACGGCTTGCGGCCGGCGCCGGAGACCTCACCACGGGTCTTGGTCTTGTGTGTACCCTGTCGCGCTGCGGCGAGCTGGGCCACGACCACCTGGTGGATGAGCGGCACGTTGGTCTGGACGTCGAACAGCTCGGCGGGCAGCTCGATCGAGCCGGCCTTCTTACCCGAGACGTCGATGACGTCGATGGTGTTGGTAGCGGTAGCCATGTGGTTACGCCCCCTTCACTGCGTTGCGAACGAAAACGAGACGGCCACGGGCACCGGGAACGGCACCCTTCACGAGGAGGAGGCCCTTCTCTGCGTCGACCGCGTGGACGGTGAGGTTGAGCACGGTGACACGCTCTCCACCCATACGACCGGCCATGCGCATGCCCTTGAAGACACGGCTCGGGGTCGAGGAAGCACCGATCGAGCCGGGCTTGCGGTGGTTGCGGTGCGAACCGTGCGAAGCGGAGACACCTTTGAAGTTGTGGCGCTTCATGACACCGGCGAAGCCCTTACCCTTGCTCGTGCCGACGACGTCGACGAGCTGGCCCGCCTCGAAGGTCGAGTCGGCGGTGAGCTCCTGGCCGAGCGAGTACTCGGCGGCGTTGGCGGTGCGCACTTCGGTGACGTGACGGCGCGGCGTGACGCCGGCCTTGTCGAAGTGGCCGGTGAGCGGCTGGGTGACCTTACGGGGGTCGATCTGGCCGGCGGCGATCTGGATGGCGTTGTAGCCATCGTTCTCGGGCGTGCGGATCTGGGTCACGACGTTGGGCGCGATCTCAATCACGGTGACGGGCACGAGCTTGTTGTTCGCGTCCCACACCTGAGTCATGCCGAGCTTCGTGCCGAGCAGACCCTTGACGGTCTTGGTAGCAGATGACATGGCGTTCCTCAGAGCTTGATCTCGATGTTGACGTCGGCCGGCAGGTCGAGGCGCATGAGCGAGTCGACTGCCTTGGGCGTCGGGTCCACGATGTCGATGAGGCGCTTGTGGGTGCGCATTTCGAAGTGCTCGCGGCTGTCCTTGTACTTGTGAGGCGAACGGATGACACACACCACGTTCTTCTCGGTCGGAAGCGGCACGGGGCCGACGACCGTGGCGCCTGCGCGGGTCACCGTGTCGACGATCTTGCGCGCCGAGGTGTCGATGACCTCGTGGTCATACGACTTCAGTCGAATGCGGATCTTCTGTCCCGCCATGTCGAACTCTCTCTCTGTTAAGGCGTCTTACCCCTTCCGGAGGCATCGGACGCCGCGTAGCACTTCGTGTTGAGCACCACTGTTCTTCTGTCAAAGGCCGGTGATCGAGCCTGTCGAAACCACCCCGCCGGACTACTCCGTGCGGTGATCTCGACACGCTCGACCCTCGTGCCCCTCACCGACCCCCGCGCCCGGGCGTGTCGCCTGCCCGAAGACAGAGATCACCCGTAGGTTCGTGGTTGTCGATTTCTGTGTTCTGCTACCCGCGGCCTAGTCAAGACCCGCCTCTCGAGGCGAACGACTATGCACTGCCTGGCAGTGATTCGAACGGCATGCAGCGGCACGCGTTCGAAATGTTGAACTCATCGAGTTTGCCACACTCCGAGGCCACGTGCAAACCCGGGCGTGTCGCGGGTCGCGCGAGGGAGGATGGGGTGATGAACACTCCCCTGCACGCCGTCAGCGATCGTATCGGGCCGGGCAGCGTCTCGGTCACGCGAACCGGCGACCGCACGTACCACGGCATGAACGAACGAGGCGATCAGGTGCTCATCGGCCCGCCCGAGGCGCCCGGCCACTTCACCCCCGGGGAGCTGCTGAAGCTCGCCCTCGCCGGGTGCGCGGGCATGAGTTCGGATCGCGTCACCGCACGACGTCTCGGGCCCGACTACTCCGTCACGATCTGGGCGCACGGCACGTCCGACCCGACCGAGCAGCGGTACAGCGCGATCGACGAGCAGCTGCTGCTCGACCTCTCGGCGCTCGACGAGGCCGAACGAGCGACGCTCATCGGGCTCATGGCGAAGTCGATCGATCGCAGCTGCACCGTGGCACGCACGGTCGGTCCGGCGATCGATCTGACCACGTCGATCGACGGGTCACCGATTCACTGAGGAGGGCATGGCCCGAGTCGATGCGCCGGTCGCGGCCCGTTCGGCGGCCACGGCACGGTCTCTCGCGTGCACGACGGCACGGAGCCCGAGGGCGAGAGCGGCACCGATGAGAGCGCCGAGGGTATTCGCGGCGACATCCGCGGCACTCGCGTAACGCTCGTGGAGGAGGCCGCCCTGGATGATCTCGATCGAGACCGAACCGGCGAAGGGCAGAGCGACGGCGAGCCACCACCGCCGTGCCGACAGCGCGAGCACGAGCAGGAAGCCGAGCGGTGCGAACATGACGACGTTCGCCGCGAACTCGAACTGCGCGTAGGCGAACCACTCAGGCACCCCGATGTCGTGCAGGACACCCAGGAAGCGCGAGATGGTGCGCCGGTGTCCGCGATCGATCGGCGTCGGCCAGAGCGTCGCGACGAGGACGACCCCGCTCACGGCGACGAGCAGCGCGATGCTGGCCCACCGTGTCACGGCGAGCGGACGATCGGACGCGCCGGACACCCGGGGCGTCGCCGCGCTCGAACGTCTCATCGCCCGAGAGTAACGGGAGGAACGGGAGAATGCGAACCGCTCCCCCGCCGTGGACGATGATCGCCCGAGACGAGCGCCGGACACGACGAAGGGGCCGAGCCCGAAGGCCCGACCCCTGTCGCAGTAACGAGAGTTACTTGATGATGCTGGTGACCGTACCGGCACCCACGGTGCGTCCACCCTCACGGATGGCGAAGCCGAGGCCCTCTTCCATGGCGATCGGCTGGATGAGCTCGACCGTCATGTCGGTGGTGTCGCCGGGCATGACCATCTCGGTGCCCTCGGGCAGCGTGATGACGCCGGTGACGTCGGTGGTACGGAAGTAGAACTGCGGACGGTAGTTCGCGTAGAACGGGTTGTGACGGCCGCCCTCATCCTTGGACAGGATGTAGGCGGTGCCCTCGAAGTTCGTGTGCGGGGTCACGGAGCCGGGAGCGACGACGACCTGGCCGCGCTCGACGTCTTCACGCTTCGTTCCACGAAGGAGGAGACCACAGTTCTCGCCGGCCCACGCCTCGTCGAGCTGCTTGTGGAACATCTCGATACCCGTGACCGTGGTCTTCTGCGTCGGGCGGATGCCGACGATCTCGACCTCGGAGTTGATCTTGAGGGTTCCACGCTCGGCGCGACCCGTGACGACGGTTCCACGACCAGTGATCGTGAAGACGTCCTCGACGGGCATGAGGAAGGGCTTGTCACGGTCGCGCACCGGGTCCGGCACGGACTCGTCGACGGCGTTCATGAGCTCGACAACCGAGTCGACCCACTTCTCGTCGCCCTCGAGAGCCTTGAGGCCCGAGACGCGGACGACGGGAGCGTCGTCACCGGGGAAGCCCTGGCTCGAGAGGAGCTCGCGCACCTCGAGCTCGACGAGCTCGAGGATTTCCTCGTCGTCGACCATGTCGGACTTGTTCAGCGCGACGAGCAGGTAGGGAACGCCGACCTGCTTGGCGAGCAGCACGTGCTCACGCGTCTGAGCCATCGGGCCGTCGGTAGCGGCGACCACGAGGATCGCGCCGTCCATCTGAGCAGCACCGGTGATCATGTTCTTGATGTAGTCGGCGTGACCCGGGGCGTCGACGTGCGCGTAGTGGCGCTTCGGCGTCTCGTACTCGACGTGCGAGATGTTGATCGTGATGCCGCGCTGACGCTCCTCGGGAGCGGAGTCGATCGAGGCGAAGTCGCGCTGCACGTTGGTGGCCGACGGGTACTTGTCAGCAAGCACCTTCGAGATCGCTGCGGTGAGCGTGGTCTTGCCGTGGTCGACGTGACCGATGGTTCCGATGTTGACGTGCGGCTTGGTCCGCTCGAACTTGGCCTTAGCCACTGTGGGTCCTCCTCAGGACTCGTGTAGAAAATCCGGGCACGGGCTTGCGCCCGGATCTGCTGGGGATTGTGTTGTTATGTTACGCGAACCGGATGGTTCTGGCGAACGCGGGCTATTCGCCCTTGTTCTTCTGCACGATCTCGTCGGCGACAGCCTTCGGGACCTCTGCATAGCTCTCGAACGTCATCGAGTACACGGCACGGCCCGAGGTCTTCGACCGCAGGTCACCGATGTATCCGAACATCTCCGAGAGAGGAACGTGGGCGCGGATGACCTTGACGCCCGACGCATCCTCCATGGACTGGATCTGACCGCGACGCGAGTTCAGGTCGCCGATGACGTCACCCATGTATTCCTCAGGGGTGCGGACCTCGACGGCCATGAGCGGCTCGAGCAGAACCGGGTTCGCCTTGCGAGCGGCTTCCTTGAAGCCCATCGATCCGGCGATCTTGAACGCCATCTCCGAGGAGTCGACGTCGTGCGCGGCGCCATCGAGCAGGATGCCCTTGACGCCCACCATCGGGTACCCGGCCAGGATGCCGTACTGCATGGCGTCCTGGAATCCGGCGTCGACCGAAGGGATGTACTCACGGGGGACGCGTCCACCCGAAACCTTGTTCTCGAACTCGTAGGTCTTGTCAGCCGTGACCTCGAGCGGCTCGAGAGCGAACTGGATCTTCGCGAACTGACCCGATCCACCCGTCTGCTTCTTGTGCGTGAAGTCGTGCTTCTCGACGGCGCGCTTGATGGTCTCGCGGTACGCGACCTGCGGCTTTCCGACGTTGGCCTCGACCTTGAACTCACGCTTCATGCGGTCGACGAGGATGTCGAGGTGGAGTTCACCCATGCCCTTGATGACGGTCTGACCCGTCTCCTGGTTCTGCTCCGTGCGGAACGTGGGGTCTTCTTCAGCGAGCTTCTGGATGGCCGTGCCGAGCTTCTCCTGGTCGGCCTTGGTCTTCGGCTCGATGGCGACCTCGATGACGGGCTCGGGGAACGTCATCGACTCGAGGACGACCTGGTTCTGCGGGTCGCTGAGCGTGTCGCCCGTCGTCGTGTCCTTGAGGCCGATGACCGCGTAGATGTGACCAGCGGTCACCGAGTCGACGGGGTTCTCCTTGTTGGCGTGCATCTGGAAGATCTTGCCGATGCGCTCCTTCTTGCCCTTGGTCGAGTTGATGACCTGGGCACCCGAGTCGATGTGACCCGAGTAGACGCGCACGTAGGTGAGACGACCGAAGAACGGGTGCGTGACGACCTTGAACGCGAGAGCGGCGAACGGCTCGCTCGCGTCGGCGTGACGCTCGATGACCTTCTCCTCGTCGCGCACGTCGTGGGCCTCGATGGCCGGCACGTCGAGCGGGCTCGGGAGGTAGTCGACGACCGCGTCGAGCATCGGCTGGACGCCGCGGTTCTTGAACGCGGAGCCGCAGAGCACGGGGTAGAGCTGCGAGCTGATCGTCATCTTGCGGATGGCGCCCTTGATCTCTGCGACCGTGAGCTCCTCACCGCCGAAGAACTTCTCGAGGAGCGCGTCGTCGGATTCGGCGACGGTCTCGAGGAGGGCCTGACGGTACTCGTCGGCCTTGTCCTTGAGGTCGGCCGGGATCTCTTCGATGGCGTACTTGGCGCCCATCTCGACGTCACCCTTCGAGTCGCCGCGCCACGTGAGCGCGCGCATCTCGACGAGGTCGACGACACCCTCGAACTCGCTCTCGGAGCCGATCGGCAGCTGGAGGACCAGCGGCTTGGCACCGAGGCGGTTGATGATCGTGTCGACCGTGAAGTAGAAGTCGGCACCGAGCTTGTCCATCTTGTTGACGAAGCAGATGCGCGGCACGTCGTACTTGTCGGCCTGACGCCAGACGGTCTCGGACTGGGGCTCGACGCCCTCCTTGCCGTCGAAGACGGCGACGGCGCCATCGAGCACGCGGAGCGAACGCTCGACCTCGACCGTGAAGTCGACGTGGCCGGGGGTGTCGATGATGTTGATCTGGTTACCCGCCCAGAAGCAGGTCGTCGCAGCAGACGTGATCGTGATGCCACGCTCCTGCTCCTGTGCCATCCAGTCCATCGTCGAGGCGCCGTCGTGGGTCTCGCCGATCTTGTGGTTGACGCCCGTGTAGAACAGGATGCGCTCGGTGGTGGTGGTCTTACCGGCATCGATGTGGGCCATGATGCCGATGTTGCGGACCTTGTTCAGGTCGGTGAGCACGTCGAGTGCCACGGGGTTCCTCCGGAGGGGTTGTCGGGGTGTGTCGAGAGTGGCAGCGGATGCCGCGGGCGGGGTTCCGCCCGCGGCATCCTGCCGCTGCTACCAGCGGTAGTGGGCGAAGGCGCGGTTCGACTCGGCCATCTTGTGCGTGTCTTCGCGACGCTTGACAGCGGCGCCGAGACCGTTCGATGCGTCGAGGATCTCGTTGGTGAGACGCTCGGTCATCGTCTTCTCGCGACGAGCCTTGGCGTAGCTGGTGAGCCAGCGGAGAGCCAGGGTGTTGGCGCGGTGGGGCTTGACCTCGACGGGCACCTGGTAGGTGGAGCCACCGACGCGGCGCGAACGCACCTCGAGGGTCGGGCGCACGTTGTCGAGCGCCTTCTTCAGCGTGGCGACGGCGTCCTGACCGTTCTTCGCGGCGACGTTCTCGAGAGCGTCATACACGATGCGCTGAGCGAGGTCCTTCTTGCCGTCGATGAGGATCTTGTTGACGAGCTGGCTGACGACGGGCGAACCGTATACCGGGTCGGCGACGACGGGGCGCTTCGGAGCGGGTCCCTTGCGAGGCATTACTTCTTCTCCATCTTCGCGCCGTAGCGGCTACGGGCCTGCTTGCGGTTCTTCACGGCCTGCGTGTCGAGCGCGCCGCGGATGATCTTGTAGCGCACACCGGGGAGGTCCTTCACACGACCGCCGCGAACGAGCACCATCGAGTGCTCCTGGAGGTTGTGGCCCTCACCGGGGATGTAGGCGGTGACCTCGGTACCGTTCGAGAGCTTCACACGGGCGACCTTGCGGAGCGCGGAGTTCGGCTTCTTCGGGGTGGTCGTGTACACACGCGTGCACACGCCTCGCTGCTGAGGGTTGGCCTTCAGGGCGGGAGCCTTGGTCTTCGAGACCTTCGGCGAGCGACCCTTGCGGACCAACTGCTGAATGGTTGGCACTGCTTCTCCTTATTTGTGCTGCACGGTGACAGCGTGACTGCGTTGCGCATCATGACCCACCGGCGCCGCAGAAGAGCGGTGCTTTTCATAGGGTGGGTATGCCGTGGGGGTGGAACCGCCCGGAGGCGGAGACCCTTGCAGTGTGCGAGTTCGGCCCGGATCGTGCCGAGGCACGATGCAAGCGCGCGCCTGAGCGCACACCCGCTCAATGTTACTCGGGGTGTCGCTGTCGGTCAAATGGCGACGAGCTTCACGGGCGACGTCCCAGCGGCCTCACAGCGTCGGCCACGAGGGCGAGTCGAGCTCGCGATCGAGGTCGGCCAACAGCTCGGCGATCTGGGGCTCGACGAGGTCGTCGACGGACGTGCGGAGCCGACTGCTCTCGAGTGCGACGGCGATGCAGATACGACGCCCGATCTGCTTCGCGAAGTCGTCGGCGAGCTTCACCTCCGTGCGGAGTGCCGCCTTCTCCTCCTCGCTGAACGCGCGGGGCGGAGGCTCGAGCGCCGACGCGGCCGCCTGCTCCTCGAGTCCGCCGAGCGTGAAGAGGAAGGGCTGGTCGTCGACGGGCTCCGGATCGAGCTCGAGGCCGGCGAACTCGGGGTCGAGTCCCTCCCCCGCGCGATAGGGCCGGCGCGCCTTCCGGTCCTCGGCGAGGCGGATCTCGCGGTGCAGGAGCGGGAGGTTGCGCGACGTGTACTCGTCGACCTCCGAGTCGATGATCGACTTCATCCGCATCGAGAACGCGTGCTGGACCCCGTGCGGGACGCCGTCGGCGAGACCGGCGGCCGACAGGATCGGCGAACCGAAGCAGCGCTTGCAGAGACGGACCCGCCCGCGATGCGTTCCCGGGCGCCACCGAGGGAGCCAGCGAAGCCACTCATCGACTTCGTGACTGACCCGCGCCTCGACCTGGCCGTCCATCACGTCTCACGATACAGCGGCACGCGTCATCCGTTCGGGGATCACTCGTCGTACTCGTCTTCCCACGCCCATCGGGGCCGGCCGCGGTCGTCGAAACGGGCGGCGACGACGAACGTGTCGAGCCAGACGACGAGGGCGGCGAGGATGACGACCGACACGCCGTACGGGCCGACGGCCGTCGCCGCGATGAACGGGGCGCCGGCGAGGAGGGAACCCGAGCCGATGCCGAACCCCACTCCCCCGACGACCGCATAGGCGACTCCCGCGATCACGCCGGTGAGCACGGCGAACAGGGGCGCCGACCGGCGCTCGGCGAAGTCGATCCGGGGCACGCGGAGGACGAGGGCGATGAGCACGACGAGCACCGCGCCGCCGACCATCGACGGCCCGAGGGCGACGCCGGCCTGCTGCTGCTCGATGACCTCGGTATCGGTCAGCAGGCTGATGAAGCCGAACGCGCAGACCACGAGGGCGAGGTAGAGCGCCGTGGCGAAAACGCCGACGACGGTCGCGTACCTCCGATGCGGACTCACCACTTCAGGCTACGCCGGTGCGCTGCACCGGATGCCGTCAGGCGGAGAACTGAGGTCCGGCGGCGAGCTGACGGTCGTACTCCTCGAGAGCCTCGCGGTTGCGCTGCGAGACCTTGCGGCCCCGCGACGCGACCCAGGCGCCGAACCACACCGTGACCTCGCGCGCGAAGACACCCGCGAGGATCGCGAGCGGTGCGAGCCACTGCTGCGAGACGAAGATCGAGACATCGTCCGGCGTGATGCGCCACGCGACCGACAGGAGCGCACCGCCCACGTACGAGAGGTAGACGACGGCACCGACGAGCAGACCGAAGATCGCGTAGGGCCACCAGCCGCCGCGGTTCACGATCGCGGCCAGCAGGATGAAGGCGAGGAAGAAGAAGATGATCGGCACCCAGAAGACGGGCTGGCCGACGAACTCGGCGAACGCCTGCTCGATGGGGTTGGTCGTGCCGCGGAGCGACATCACGACGTAGGCCGCGAGGGCGTAGAGGGCGGCGAAGACCACCGACGCCACGAGCCCGACGACGACGCCGAACGCGCGGTTGCCCTTGGCCTTCGGCGGAACGGGAGCCTGGACGTAGATCGCCTGCTGCGGCGTCGCGGTGTAGGCCGGGTACGTCGTGACGGGCTCGGCGACGGGAGCCGCCGCCGGTGCCGCTTCGGGCTCGGGTGAGGCGATGGGGGCGATCGTCGACGGCGACACGTAGGCGTGACGCTCGACGGCCTCGGCGAGGGGGTCGCGCACGGTCCCGGTGCTCGAGACGGCCGACTCTTCGACGACGACGGGGCCGGCCGCGGTGTCGTCCACCACGACCTCGTCGACGACGACAGTTTCGACGACCTCGGGCTCGGCGGGGGTCTGCTCGGTCGACGACGCCTCGAAGGTGTCGTCGCGGGGTGCCTCGTCGGGCTCGTTTCCGCGAGTCGTGTCGCTCATCGTCGCGCTCCATTTCCGGGCGCCCAGAGCGCCATCGCCGCAACTGTAGCAATGAGCGGGTCCGAGATGACGCAGGCGCACGGACGCGCGCCGCAGTCGATCAGGGAGTCGCCTCTGCCGTCGTCTCGTCGTCGGGCGCGACGGTCTCGTCGGCGACCTCGCTCCCCGGCTCGGGCGCGACGAAGACCGGGTCCGCACCGCTCACGAGCATGAAGATCTCACCCGACACGACGGCGACGACGGGCGTGTTGACGTCGAACGGATCGGCCACGGCCCCGGCACCTGCCGAGTCGGGCGTCAGCGCGACCGAGCCGACGACGAAGAGCCGCTCCGTGCCCTGGAGCCGCCGCACCGCGTCGAGGACGACGGCGCGAGTACCCGCGACCTCGAACTGCACCGTCGTCGAGAAGTAGTTGCCGCTGCCGAGACGATCGTCGGCGGGCGGATCGACCGCGTAGCCCGTCGGCTCAGAGAAGGTGTACGACCGGAGCGCCGCACCCGACGCGGTCGCCAGGGCGTCGACCTCGCGCAGGAAGGCGGGTTGGGCGTGATCCTCGGGGAGGGCGATCCGCTGCTCGGCCAGGCGCGCCTCGTCGGCGTCTCGGGTCTCGGCGAGCGCCGAGAGCCGCGCGATGTCGTTCTCGAGCAGGACGTTCTGAGCGTTCACCTCGCGCTCCCGTCCTCGCGCCGCGTCGGCAGATCCGAGCAACGGGATGACGCCGAGGAAGAATCCGAGGAGCATGACCGCGATCGCGGCGACGGCGAGGCCGAGCAGCACGAGACGATTGTCGGTGGACTTCATGTCAGTCTCCTTCGGACGCGAATCGGTCGGTGTGCACGTCGTCGAACGCGACGGTGATCGTCACGCCGTAGGCGTCTGCGGTCGGGTCCCATCGGAACGGAGTCGACCGGGAGAGACGCACGCCCTCGAGCGCATCGATGCGATCGAGCACGCTCGCGACGTCGAGTCGGGTCATCGCCGCGCCCGCGGTACCGGGACGGGTGACGAGGTCGAAGACGATGCTCGTGTCGGGCGTGACGAGGGCCGCGGCCGGTTCGGGCGCGACGAACGGACTCGTGCCGAGCGCGGCGATCGACACGGGCGCGAGTTCGGGCGGAAGCACGTCGAGCACGCTCTGGGTGAGCACCGCCCAGTCGACGTCCGTCGCCGAGCTGACCTCGAGACCCGCCTGCGTCAGGTCGAGCGAATCGTGCAGCACCCGGATGTCGGAGAGCGATGCCTGCTCGAGCAGGAGGTCACCGGTGCGGGCCTGCGCTGCCGCGAAGGACTCCTCGGCCGCACGTGACAGGGCGAAGGCTCCGCCGACGCCCGCGAGGGTCAGCAGGACGACGGCGCCGAAGGCGACGACGGCGATGCGTCGGTCGCGCTGCCGCCGACGGGCGGCGTGCACCTCGGGCGGGAGCAGATCGACCCGGGGGACGCCGCCGATGACGAGGGGTGCGGGCGCGCTCATGCGACGGCCCCGAGGGCGAGCCCGAGTGCGACCGCCGCGGACTCCCGCGCACCGTGGCCCGCAGCGCCGTTCTTCGGATCGACCGCGACCGAGGCGAACGCGTCCCCGCCGCTCAAGTGCACGCGCGTGAGCCCGGCGAGCTCGCTCGCGAAACCGCCGAGGCGCGCACCGCCTCCGCTCAGGATGAGCGCTCGCACGGGTTCACCGGGGCGCAGGTTCGCGACGTAGCTGAGCGTGCTGCGGATGGCGTCGAGCAGATCGGCCGCCTCTTCGGCGATGACCTCGAGCACCTCCGCCGCCACGGCGGGCCGAGACTCTCCGCCGAGCGCACTCACCTCGAGCTTCGTGCTCTCCGCTTGCGCGTCGGACACCTCGAGCCGCAGCGCGATCGCGTCCGTGACGGCGCGGCCGCCGCGATCGATGATGCGCACGAAGCTCGGCACGCCGTCCGTCGCCACGACGACCTGGGTCGCCGTGGCACCGATGTCGATGATGGCGACGGTGCCGTCGATGCGTGGCCGATACGCGAAGACCCGGGCGAGGGCGAAGGCCGCGACATCCACCCCGATGATCGTGAGCCCTGCGCCCTCGACGGCCTCGACGTTCGCGAGCACCGCCTCCTTGACGGCCGCGATGAGGAGGCCGTCGACGGTCGGTGCGGTGGCCGTTCCCGACTCCCGCACCGGATAGAAGTCGAGGAGGGCTTCTCCGACGGGCACGGGGAGGAGGTCCTGCACGTGGAAGGGGAGCGATTCGCGGATGACCGCGAGGGGCGCACGGGGAACCGTGAGGTCTCGCGCCAGTACCCCCGAGTGTCCGGCGGCGATGACGACCGACCGGGTCGAGAACCCGGCTTCGCTCCAGAGCGTCGAGAGGGTTCGGGTGACGACGGCACGGTCGACGACGGTGCCGCCGCGTACCGCGCCCTCGGGCAGGGCGATCTCGTGCACGCGGTGCACGGTGGCGTTCGGGCCTGCGGGGTCCGAGACCTCGACGGCCCTCAGTGAACGCGACCCGATGTCGAGCCCGACGACGTGTGTTGTCATGTCTTCCTCCTGCGGCGTCGCCGCGATTACGCCAGTCCGGCGAGGGATAGGTAGGCGTCGACGATCGGTCGACCGGCGACGATGCCGATCCACGCCCCGACGAGCATCCAGGGTCCGAAGGGGATTCCGTCGCGTCGCTTCGCGCGACGCAGGGCGAGGAGGGCGAGGGCGAAGAGACCGCCGAGGAGGAACGGCGTGAAGGCGCCGACGACGACGACGGGCCAGCCCGCCCACCCCAGGTAGAGGCCGAGGATGCCGGCGAGCTTGACGTCGCCGAAGCCCATGGCGCCGGGGGTGACGAGGGCGAGCAGGTAGTAGAGCGCGAAGAGAGCGGCGCCCGCGATGAGCGAGCGCAGGAGGGCATCGCCCTGCCCGGTGAGAGCGGCCGCCGCACCGAACGATACGGCCGCCACGACGAGGGTCGGCAGGAGGACGCGATTCGGCAGCGTATGCGTGTCGAGGTCGATGAGAGCGAGTGCGACGCTCGCCGCGACGAGCCAGACGTGGGCGACGAGCACGAGGAGCGCGGCGATCGTCGCCGGCCACGGCGCGGCCTGCACGACGGCCGGCACGAAGAACGCGCCGACACCGACGACGGCGAGTGCCGTGCCCGCCTCGACGAGCGGGTACCGCACCGAGATGCGTGCGCCGCACGTGCGACAGCGAGCGCGCAACAGGATCCACGAGAGGACCGGGATGTTGTCGTACGGCGCGATCGCCGAATCGCAGCCGGGGCACGCGCTCGGAGGCGAGACGACGGAGCGGCCGCGCGGCACCCGGTAGACGACGACGTTCAGGAACGAACCGATCGCCGCCCCGAGCACGCCGCCGATACCCGCGGCCACGGCGAAGAGGACGGTCACGGTGCACCGTCGCGATAGCTCGTCGCCGGGCCGATGCCGCCGGGCCCCGTCGTGCCGCCGCCACCGCCGCCGCTGATCGAGGAGCCGGGGATGGACATCGGCTCGTAGAAGAAGTTCTGCGTGCCGCCGGTGAAGTTGACCGCCGCGGCGTACAGCGAGCCCCTCCAGTTGAGGTTGCCGCCCATCTGGATGCGGCAGGGCGAGTAGAGCATGGCCGCGACGGGGGCATTGACGCGCACGTTCGCCTCGACGCGGATGCCGTAGTTGCCGCCCGCTGTGATGCGGCAGTCGGGTTTCGTCGGGGTCGAGACCGTCGTATCGGGGCTGATGAAGTGAAGCCGGCGGTCGGTGCTCGAACTCGATGACGAGAACGTCGTGCCATCGCCGATCTGGATGTCGTACGCGATGATCGCGACGTTCGTCTTGAGCGTGTAGGTGCCGTTCTTGAGCTTGAAGCCGCCGACCCCGCTGCCCTCGTATCCGCAGCCGCGCGCGTCGATCACGGTGGGCGTCGTGAAGGAGTTGATCTGGTCGCGGATGTACTCGTTGTGCTGGCACTCCCCCGAGTCGTCGATCGCCCAGCCCGATGGCCACCGCGAGTACCCCGTCCACGACGCGGGGTCACCGGTCACGTCGACCCACGGCACGGACGCAGGCGGTGCGGTCGCGGTGTGGACGCCCCCGAGGACGACGCCGGGA
Source organism: Agromyces atrinae (assembly GCF_013407835.1). Taxonomy (NCBI): domain Bacteria; kingdom Bacillati; phylum Actinomycetota; class Actinomycetes; order Micrococcales; family Microbacteriaceae; genus Agromyces; species Agromyces atrinae. The sequence goes on from NZ_JACCBI010000001.1 coordinate 1,485,957, forward strand.
GACGTGACGCTCGATGCGCCCACACTCCACACGCCGCCCTCGACCCGGCCCTGGTTCGCGACGAGCACGGACCCCTTCGAGAACACGTTGCCCTTGACCGTGCACCCGCTCGCACCGGCGTTGAGCTTCGCACCGGCTTGGCTGAGGATCAGGTCGCCCTGGATCTCCATGCGCGGGCTGCACGTGAAGTCGGTCGTCTCGTTGAAGTACACGCCGGCGTTCCGCCCCGCCGAGGTCGTGAGCTTGACCTCGCCGATGTTCGTCGTGTGGCTCGACACCGAATCGGTGCGGTGGATGTAGATGGCGTAGGTCGTCGACGCCGACGGCGTGATGGGGTACTCGGCCGTGACCGTGCGCGTGTCGCCGCGGTCGTTGCCCGCGACGCCCGCGTTCGCCGCGGTTCCCGTCGAGACGATCCTGATCGCCGTCGTCGCAGTGACGGGGCAGGACGGCGTCGTCGAGAACGCGCCCGTTCCCGACCGCACGTAGACCTTCGCGGTGTAGCCCGGAGTGCTCGCCGTGTAGACGCCCGACGAGCACGGCGTCGACGCCGACTGCAGCTTCGCGAGGGTGTCGGCGAGACCGGCCTCTGCGGCGGCCTGCGCCTGCACGCCGGCGCGGTGCGCGCTCGTGTTGCCGAGGTTGTTGACGGTCACGAGGCCGAAGACGACGAGGAGGATCGCCGTCACGCCCATGACGGCGATGACGGCCAGCAGAGCGGAGCCGCTTTCGCCCTCGGTCGAACGCGCGCGGCGGAGGAGTCGGGTCAGAAGCATGGTGACGTCGCTTTCACGGTCTGGCGGCTGATCTCGGTGCCGTCGACGAGCACGGCGGGTGCGTCGCCGGCATCCACCTCGAGGGTGAAGTCGAGGCGACCCGCCGTGACGACGAACGGACCGGGCGAGGCGGCGACGATGCCCTCGCCGTAGCTCTGCCAACCGGCGGGAGCCTCGACGGGGTCCGCGGCGAGGGCGGCGGCGATCGCGCTCGCGCTCGGCGCGGAGAGCGTCGCGAGCGAGGAGCCCGTGCGGGTGAAGAGCTGCCCTCCCGCGCTCGGCAGGTAGAGCCAGGCGCGGCACTGGTTCGTGCCCGCCGAGAGTCGTTCGATGACGAGGTACTGGGCGCCGCTGACGCCCACGCTCGGCGCGGTGACCTTGAGGGCGACGGCGCTGCGAGTGTCGGCTCGGATCGATTCGGAGACGAGCTGGCCGAGGTTCGAGGCCTCCGTCGTCGACCGCACCGTCGCGTTGGCGGTGAGGGAACTGAGCAGGATGCCGCCGGCGATGGCGAGCACGAGCACCATGAACGCCGCGTACACGAGCAGCTCGACGAGGGTATACCCGTCGGAGGGGCCGCACGCCGGGGTGATTGGGAGCCCCGGCGTGCGGCGATACCCGCGACCGGCGGGTGCCGCGCCGTTCGCGGATTCTGGTTCGGAGGCGCGCATCACGCCCTCGCGAGAAGAACTCGGGTGGTGGCCGTGGAGATCGTGTCTCCCTCGCTCAGCACGGACACCGTGATCGTCACCGACCCGGGATACGCCGTGGGGCACGCACCGATCGTGCGGACGGCCTGGTAGCCGACTCCCCGATCGTCGGTGACGGCGGCCGGAGCGCTCGTGCGGAACGGCGCGAGAGTCGAACAGGATGTCGCCGCAGCACGGATCTCGGTGAGCTCGGCGTTGACGATGTCGGTCGCCGTGCCGATCGAGGCCGACTTCGCCGACGTCTGCATCGCGAGCATGACGAGCGGGAGCACGAAGATCGCGAGCAACCCGATGAGGAACATCGCGACGACGATCTCGATGACGCCGAAGCCGTCCTCGCCCCGGTGGGGAGTGTCGCGCTGAGCAGTCATCGGTCAGTGGCTTTCGGGTGGGAGTGGAGTGTGCGAGGTGGGGGGTGAGGAAGGAAGCGGGCCCCCTCGGACAGGCGAGGGGGCCCCAGGAATCAGCTGCAGGCAGTGTCCTGAACCGCACCGTTCGCCGTGATCCATCGAGTCGTGCCGTCAGCCGTGGCAGAAAGGCAAAGCCCTCCGCTGGCGTCGCTGTTGCTGATGAAGGTCACCGGGATCTCCGCGCTCGCAGTGAAACCGTCGATCGAGTTGGTTCCGGTGATGACCCCAGCAGTGAGGGTGGGCTCCTCATCGGCTACGGTCGCAGCGACGTAGGCCGTCTTGGCGTTGGTGAGCTGTGCACCTACTGCGCTCACGCGCGCCTGCTCCTGCTGCCCCAGGTAGATCGGAATCGCGATCGCCGCGAGCACGCCGATGATGAGGACGACGACGAGGAGCTCGATGAGGGTGAAGCCCTTCTGACCCTTCTCACCGTTGACGAGCGCCTGGTGACGGGCGAAGAGGGCCTTGTTGAAGGAAGTGAACATCGGTGTTCCGTTCTGTAGCTGGGTGGATGTGATCGACCGGACCCCGTTAATGGAAACGCTTGCAGGTCGTGGTTCACGGTAGTGGGATTCCTCGAACTCGTAACCCCCTAGAAAGGGTTACAGTCGAGCGACACTCACTTCACGTACTCGAAGATCGAGAAGATCGGCAGGTAGAGCGCGACGATCATGCCGCCGATGACCACGCCGATGACGGCGACGAGCAAGGGCTCGATGAGCGACGTGAGCTGCTCGGTCGTCGCCTCGACCTCCTGGTCGTAGAACTCGGCGATCTTCTCGAGCATGGGTTCGAGCGCGCCGGCGCCCTCGCCGACGGCGATCATCTGCGTCACCATCGGCGGGAAGACGGGCTCGTTCGCGAGGGGCTCGGCGATCGTCGCCCCCGACCGGACGTCGTCGGCCACACGCCGCAGCGCCGCCTCGACGACCCAGTTGCCCGAGGTCTCACCGGCGATCTGCAGCGCCGAGAGGACGGGGACGCCCGCGGCGACCATCGACTTGAAGTTGCGACTGAAGCGCGCGACGGCGATCTTCCGGGCGATGCCGCCGAAGACGGGGAGCCGCAGCACGAACGGGTCGACGACGCTCCTGACCCTCTCGGTATGTCGTGCCTTCCGCCACCAGACGGCGAACACGACGGCTCCGACGAGGAGGACCGGCGCGAGCCACACCATCACGCCCGAGAGCCACACGAGGAACTGCGTCGGAAGCGGCAGCTCCCCGCCGAGTCCGTCGAACATCGTCTGGAAGCTCGGCACGATGAAGACGAGCATGCCGATGACGCCGAGTACCGCCATCGCGAGCACGACGACGGGGTACGTCATCGCCGAGCGCACGGTGTTCCGCAGCTTGACGTCGGCCTCGAAGTTGGCGGCGATCGAGCCGAGGGCGTCGTCGAGGAACCCGCTCGTCTCCCCGGCTCGCACGAGCGAGATCATGAGCGGAGGGAAGTCGTCGCCGTGTCGGGCGAGAGCCTCCGAGAACGACGAGCCGCGCTCGACGTCGCCGCGCACCTTCCCCATCGTCTCGCGGAGCGTCGCGTTCTCGGTCTGACCCGCGACGATCGTGAGCGTCCTGACGAGCGACAGGCCGGCCGAGAGCATCGTCGCCATCTGCCGCGAGAGCACGGCGAGATCCTTGAGCTTCACGCCGCCGAAGCCCGGTATCGCGAGCTCGCGGTTGAGCCCCGTGCCCGTCGGCGCATCGACGATCGAGATGGGGCTCACTCCCTGCGCGATGAGCTGCGACGCCGCGTGCGACTCGTTCGACGCGTCGATGCGACCCGAGACGACCTTGCCGGCGCCTGTACGCGCCTTGTAGGCGTACGACTGCGCCATCAGCTGGTCACCCGGGCGAACGTGTCGGCGAACGCCGTCGGCGTCGGAGTCTCTGGCACGATGCCGAGGCTCACGACGGCATCCTCTCGGCGGAGGAGGCCCTTCAGCCCCTCCCGGTCGCGCGCCTTGGCGAGGGCCGCCGCGCTCGTCACGACCTGGGTGTTGACGAGTTCGGCGAGGCTCTGGTCGAGCGTGTGCATGCCGAGACTCGAGCCGGACTGCATGACCGTCGGGATCTGATGCGTCTTGCCCTCGCGGATGAGATTGGCGATCGCGGGCGTCGACACGAGGATCTCGGTCGCGACGACTCGGCCCTCTCCCCCGGCCCGGCGCACGAGCGTCTGCGAGACGACGCCCTTGAGCGTGTCGGCGAGCATGGTGCGCACCTGCGCCTGCTGCGACGCCGGGAAGACGTCGATGACGCGGTCGATCGTCTGCGGGGCGTCCTGCGTGTGCAGGGTCGCGAAGACGAGGTGCCCTGTCTCGGCGGCCGTCAGCGCGACCGAGATGGTCTCGAGGTCGCGCAGCTCGCCGACGAGGATGACGTCGGGGTCCTGACGGAGCGCACGCTTGAGCGCCTCGGTGAAGCTCTTCGTGTCGGTGCCCACCTCGCGCTGGTTGACGAGCGCGAGCTTGTTGGTGTGCAGGAACTCGATCGGGTCCTCGACCGTGATGATGTGGTCGGCGCGCGTGCGGTTGACGAGGTCGATGATCGCCGCGAGCGTCGTCGACTTGCCGGAGCCCGTCGGCCCCGTGACGAGCACGAGCCCGCGCGGCAGGCGCGCGAACTCCCCGATCGACTTCGGCAGGCCGAGGGAGGACAGCGGCTTGATGTCGGTCGGGATGAGCCGGAACGCCGCGCCGACGGCATCCCTCTGCTGGTAGAGATTGACCCTGAACCTCGCCCGCGCGTCGAGCGTGATCGAGAAGTCGAGCTCCTGCTCGGACTCGAACGCCTCGAGCTGGGCCGGCGAAAGGAGCGAGAAGAGAACGGATGCCACGTGCTCGCGGCTCCACTCGGTCTCGTTCGGCAGCGGTTCGAGGCGCCCGTTCACCCGCCAGCGCGGTGTCGCGTCGGCGGCGACGTGCAGGTCGGACGACCCGGCATCGGCGACGCGGTGGAGCGCGGCGAGGAGACCTGCATCCGGCTCGGTCCTCACCACCCGGCGGGCCGAGCGCGGCTCGGCGCACTCATCCGGCTCTGATTCGGCGTACTCATGCGACGACACGGAGGACCTCCTCGATCGACGTGATACCGAGCAGCGCCTTCTGCCACCCGTCGTCACGCAACGACGTCATACCCGCGGCGCGTGCGGCCCGCGCGATCTCGGCGCTCGACGAGCGACCGACGGCGAGCCGTTCGATCTCCTCGTCGACCGTCATGACCTCGTGGAGAGCCACACGACCGCGATAGCCCGTGTTGGAACAGCTCTGGCAGCCCACGGGATGCATGAGTTCGACGATGCCCTCGCTCTGGAACCCGAGCTTCTCGAGTTCGGCCGCCGACGTCGCCACGGCACGAGCGCAGCGCGAGCAGAGTCGGCGCGCGAGGCGCTGGGCGACGACGCAGTCGAGCGAGGTGCCGACCATGAACGGCTCGACGCCCATCTCGATGAGGCGGGTGATCGCGCTCGGCGCATCGTTCGTGTGCAGGGTCGAGAAGACGAGGTGACCGGTGAGCGCGGCCTCGATGGCGATCTGAGCCGTCTCGCGGTCGCGGATCTCGCCGATGAGCAGCACGTCGGGGTCGGCGCGGAGGATCGAGCGGAGCGCGCTCGCGAACGTCAGCCCGGCCTTCGCGTTGACCTGCATCTGATTGATGCCGCGCATGCGGAACTCGACGGGGTCCTCGACGGTGATGACGTTCACCTCGGGGCGGGAGACGGCCTGCAGCGTCGAGTAGAGCGTCGTCGACTTACCCGACCCCGTCGGCCCCGTGACGAGCACCATTCCGTAGGGCTTCGTGTACGCGGCCTTGTAGTTCGAGGCGTTCTGCTCGAGCATCGCGAGGTCGGCGAGGGAATGGCTCGACGCCGTGTTGTCAAGGATGCGCAGCACGATCTTCTCGCCCCACACCGTCGGGAGCGTCGCGACGCGCAGGTCGATCTGGCGGCCGGCGTGCGCGACCGACATCCGTCCGTCCTGGGGTCTGCGACGTTCGGCGATGTCGATGTCGCTCATGATCTTGAGCCGCGAGATCACCCCGCTCTGCACCGACTTCGGGGCGTCCTGCATCTCGTGCAGCACGCCGTCGATGCGGTACCGCACGCGGACGGCGTCCGCCGTGGGCTCGATGTGCACGTCGGACGCATGGTCCTGGACGGCCTGCCCGATGAGGAGGTTGACGAATCGCACGATGGGCGCGTCGTCGTCGGCGTCATCCGTCTCGAGGGTGCGCTCGGCGAGCTCGATGCTCTCTTCGGCGAGGGTCGACGTGAGGTCGCTCAGTTCGCCGTCGGCGCGGAGATAGCGGTCGAGGGCCGCCTGCAGGTCAGAGCGCTCGGCGACCACGAGATCGACCTCGCGACGCGTCGCCGCCCGGACGTCGTCGATCGCGACGACGTTGCCCGGGTCGGCCGTCGCGATGAGGATGCGACCGGGCGACTGACTGAGCGGGAGGATGCCGTGGCGGCGGCAGAGCGTCGACGGGACGAGCTCGACGGCCGACCGATCGACCTGACGCTCGGCGAACTCGATGAAGTCGACCTTGGCCTGCGCGGCCCGCATGCGCGCGAGCGATCCGGCGTCGATGCGCCCCTCGTCGACGAGAGACCGCACGAGGGCCTCTTCGTCGCCGCCGCTCCGGACGCCGCTCAGCGCCTCAAACGTCATGTACCCGTGCAGCACGAGCGTTTCCGCCAGGGACGCCATCGTTCTCCTCTGCGCTCTCCGTCGAGAATTGCAAGCGCTTCCTGTAAGCGCTTGCAACACACTACGCAGAGTGAGGCTCCCTCACCCATCCCCTTTCGGGGGGACAGACGCTTCGGGGCGACAGACGCACGAAGGCCCCGGATCTCTCCGGGGCCTTCATGTCAGCTACTCGACGCTCAGCTGTAGTTGCCGGGCGTGAAGTCGTCGTTCGAGAACGAGTCGAAGTCGACGAAGCTCAGGTCGCCCTCGGTGAAGACCGAGTCATCAGCGAAGATGCGGCTGGGGTAACGCTCCGCCTTCGCCTCTTCGGTCGCCTCGACCACCACGTTGCGGTACTTGGCCAGGCCAGTACCCGCGGGGATGAGCTTTCCGATGATGACGTTCTCCTTGAGGCCGACCAGCGGGTCGGACTTGCCCTCCATGGCGGCCTGCGTGAGCACGCGGGTCGTCTCCTGGAAGGACGCGGCCGACAGCCACGACTCGGTCGCGAGCGAAGCCTTGGTGATACCCATGACCTCCTGGCGAGCCGACGCCGTCTTCTTGCCCTCGGTGAGAGCCGCACGGTTGATCTCGTTGTACTTCTGACGGTCGACGAGCTCACCCGGCAGCAGGTCGGTGTCGCCGTGGTCGACGACGGTGACCTTGCGGAGCATCTGACGGACGATGACCTCGATGTGCTTGTCGTGGATCGGCACACCCTGCGAGCGGTAGACGTCCTGCACACCGTTGACGAGGTGCTTCTGCACCTCGCGGACACCCTTGACGCGAAGGACTTCCTTCGGGTCGACGGTGCCGACGATGATCTGCTGACCGAGCTCGACGTGCTGGCCGTCCTCGACGAGGAGGGTCGAACGCTTGAGCACGTTGTAGACGATCGGCTCGTCGCCGTTGTCGGGCGTGAGGATCACCTTGCGCTGGCGGTCGTTCTCGTCGATCGTGATGCGACCGGGAGCCTCGACGATGGGCGAAGCACCCTTCGGCGTACGCGCCTCGAAGAGCTCCTGCACGCGGGGAAGACCCTGCGTGATGTCGTCGGCCGATGCCGAACCACCCGTGTGGAAGGTACGCATCGTGAGCTGCGTTCCGGGCTCACCGATCGACTGGGCCGCGATGATGCCGACGGCCTCGCCGATGTCGACGAGCTTGCCGGTGGCGAGCGAACGGCCGTAGCACTTCGCGCAGACACCGACGCTCGACTCGCACGTGAGGACCGAGCGGACCTTGATCGACTCGACACCGTCGCCGACGAGCTGGTCGATGAGGACGTCTCCGACGTCTGCACCGGCTTCGGCCAGGACCGTGCCCTGGGCGTCGACCACGTCAGCCGCGAGGCTGCGCGAGTAGACACCGTTCTCGACGTTCGGGTCGCGGACGAGCTTGCCCTCGGAGTCAGCAGCAGCGATGGGGAACTCGAGGCCCTTGCCGGTGCCGCAGTCCTCCTCGCGGATGATGACGTCCTGCGAGACGTCGACGAGTCGACGCGTCAGGTAACCCGAGTCGGCCGTACGGAGGGCCGTGTCGGCCAGACCCTTACGGGCACCGTGCGTCGCGATGAAGTACTCGGCGACCGAGAGGCCTTCGCGGTAGCTCGAGATGATCGGGCGAGGGATGATCTCACCCTTCGGGTTGTTGACGAGGCCTCGCATACCGGCGATGTTGCGCACCTGCAGCCAGTTACCACGAGCACCGGACGTCACCATGCGGTTGATGGTGTTGTCCTCGGGGAAGTTGGCGCGCATGGCGACAGCGACCTCGTCGGTGGCCTTGGTCCAGATCTGGATGAGCTCCTGGCGACGCTCGAGGTCGGTGATGAGACCCTTCTCGAACTGCGACGTGACCTTGGCGGCCTGCTTCTCGTAACCGGCGACGATCTGCGGCTTGTTCGGCGGGGTCAGGATGTCGCTGAGGGCGACGGTGACACCGGAACGAGTCGCCCAGCGGAAGCCGGCGTCCTTGATGTTGTCGAGAGCTGCAGCGACCTGCACCTTGGGGTACCGCTCGGCGAGGTCGTTGACGATCGCGGAGATGGCGCCCTTGTCGACGACGTCCTCGACGTACGGGTAGTCGGCGGGGAGCGTCTCGTTGAAGAGAGCGCGTCCGAGCGACGTCTGCACGAGGACGGTGCCTTCGGCCTTGCCGTCGACGAGCTCGACGCCCTCGGGCTGGGTGCCCGGGGTGAAGAACTTGTCGGTGAGGCGGATGCGCACCTTGGCGTTGAGGTCGAGCGTCTTCTGGTCGAAGGCGAGGATCGCCTCGGAGACCGAGGAGAACGCGCGGCCTTCGCCCAGTGCGCCGTCCTTGAGCGTCGTCAGGTGGTGCAGACCGATGATCATGTCCTGCGTGGGCAGGGTCACCGGACGACCGTCGGACGGCTTCAGGATGTTGTTCGAGGCGAGCATGAGGATGCGGGCCTCGGCCTGGGCCTCGACCGACAGCGGCAGGTGGACAGCCATCTGGTCACCGTCGAAGTCTGCGTTGAACGCAGCACAGACGAGCGGGTGCAGCTGGATGGCCTTGCCCTCGACGAGCTGAGGCTCGAACGCCTGGATGCCCAGGCGGTGGAGCGTCGGTGCGCGGTTGAGGAGCACGGGGCGCTCGCGGATGATCTCCTCGAGGACGTCCCAGACCTGCGGGCGCGAACGCTCGACCATGCGCTTGGCGGCCTTGATGTTCTGAGCGTGGCTCAGGTCGATCAGGCGCTTGATCACGAACGGCTTGAACAGCTCGAGAGCCATCTGCTTGGGCAGACCGCACTGGTGGAGCTTGAGCTGCGGTCCGACGATGATGACCGAACGGCCCGAGTAGTCGACGCGCTTTCCGAGCAGGTTCTGACGGAAGCGACCCTGCTTTCCCTTGAGCATGTCGCTCAGGGACTTGAGGGCGCGGTTACCGGTACCGGTGACGGGGCGACCACGGCGACCGTTGTCGAACAGTGCGTCGACGGCCTCCTGCAGCATGCGCTTCTCGTTGTTGACGATGATCTCGGGCGCGCCGAGGTCGAGCAGACGACGAAGTCGGTTGTTGCGGTTGATCACACGACGGTAGAGGTCGTTCAGGTCGGAGGTCGCGAAGCGGCCACCGTCGAGCTGCACCATCGGGCGGAGCTCCGGCGGGATCACCGGGACGACGTCGAGCACCATCGCTGCGGGCGAGTTGCCCGTGGCGAGGAACGAGTTGACGACACGGAGGCGCTTGATGGCGCGGATCTTCTTCTGACCCTTGCCCTCGGCGATCTGCAGGTGCAGGTCTTCCGCCTCGGCGGCCAGGTCGAACGCGAGGAGACGCTTCTTGATGGCCTCGGCGCCCATGAACGCCTCGAAGTACATGCCGAAGCGGTCCTGGAGCTCGTGGAAGACCGAGTCCTCGGGCTTGAGGTCGCCGACCTTGAGGGTGCGGAAGTCTTCCCACACGCGCTCGAGGTGAGCGATCTGCTCGTCGCCGGACTTCCGGACCTGAGTCATCTCCTTGTCAGCGGCAGCCTCGGCGCGCTTCTTCTGGTCGGACTTCGCTCCGTCGGCCTCGAGGGCCGCGAGCTCGTCCTCCTTGCGCTTCATGAGCTCGGCGATACGCGCGTCGCGCTGGTCGCCGATCGTCTTGATCTCGAGACGGAGTTCGTTCTCGAGGCCGGGCATGTCGGAGTGACGGCCCTCTTCATCGACGTCGATCACCATGTAGGCGGCGAAGTAGATGACCTTCTCGAGGTCCTTCGGTGCCATGTCGAGCAGGTAACCGAGCCGCGACGGAACACCCTTGAAGTACCAGATGTGCGTGACGGGGGCGGCGAGCTCGATGTGGCCCATGCGCTCACGACGGACGGAGGACTTGGTGACCTCCACGCCGCAGCGCTCGCAGACGATGCCCTTGAAGCGGACACGCTTGTACTTGCCGCACGAGCACTCCCAGTCCCGCGAGGGACCGAAGATCTGCTCGCCGAAGAGGCCGTCCTTCTCGGGCTTCAGCGTGCGGTAGTTGATCGTCTCAGGCTTCTTGACCTCACCGTAGGACCACTTGCGGATGTCCTCTGCGGTGGCCAGGCCGATACGAAGCTCGTCAAAAGTTGTTGCGTCGAGCAAAATTCTCTCCTTGGAAGATTCGAAAAAGTAGGAGGGCCTGGCTTAGATCTCGTCGATGTTCGACGACTCGAAGCGCGTGGAGATGTTGATGCCGAGCTCTTCCGCAGCGCGGAAGGCCTCGTCATCGGTGTCACGAAGAGAGACGAGCGTGCCGTCGGCCGAGAGCACCTCGACGTTCAGGCAGAGCGACTGCATTTCTTTCATGAGCACCTTGAAGGACTCGGGGATGCCGGGCTCCTGGATGTTCTCGCCCTTGACGATCGCCTCGTACACCTTGACGCGGCCGAGGATGTCGTCGGACTTGATCGTGAGGAGCTCCTGGAGCGCGTATGCGGCGCCGTAGGCCTCGAGGGCCCACACCTCCATCTCACCGAAGCGCTGTCCACCGAACTGCGCCTTACCACCGAGCGGCTGCTGGGTGATCATCGAGTACGGACCCGTCGAGCGAGCGTGGATCTTGTCGTCGACGAGGTGGTGCAGCTTCAGGATGTACATGTAGCCGACCGAGACCGGGTACGGGAACGGCTCGCCGGAGCGACCGTCGAAGAGCTCGGTCTTTCCGGTGGAGTCGATGAGTCGCTTGCCGTCGCGGTTCGGGAGCGTCGAGTCGAGGAGACCGGCGATCTCCTCCTCGCGAGCGCCGTCGAACACCGGGGTGGCGACCTTCGTGCCGGGAGCGGCCTCGTGCGCGGCCTTCGGGAGCTGCTTCGCCCACTCGGGCGATCCGTCGACCTTCCAGCCCTGCTTGGCGACCCAGCCGAGGTGGACTTCGAGCACCTGGCCGAAGTTCATTCGACCCGGGATACCGAGCGGGTTGAGGATGACGTCGACGGGCGTTCCATCGGCGAGGAACGGCATGTCTTCGACCGGGAGGATCTTCGAGATGACGCCCTTGTTGCCGTGACGGCCGGCGAGCTTGTCGCCCTCGGTGATCTTGCGCTTCTGGGCGATGTAGACCACGACGCGCTGGTTGACACCCGAGCCGAGCTCGTCGTCGTTGTCGGTGTCGAACACCTTGACGCCGATGATCGTTCCCTGCTCACCGTGGGGCACCTTGAGCGACGTGTCGCGGACCTCGCGGCTCTTCTCGTTGAAGATCGCGCGGAGGAGGCGCTCCTCGGCCGAGAGCTCGGTCTCGCCCTTGGGCGTGACCTTGCCGACGAGGATGTCGCCGGGGCGGACCTCGGCACCGATGCGGATGATGCCGCGCTCGTCGAGGTCGGCGAGCAGGTCGGGGCTCACGTTGGGGAGGTCACGGGTGATCTCCTCCTTGCCGAGCTTCGTGTCGCGCGCGTCGACCTCGTACTCCTCGATGTGGATCGACGAGAGAACGTCGTCCTTCACGAGGTTCTGGCTGAGGATGATCGCGTCCTCGAAGTTGTGACCCTCCCACGGCATGAACGCCACGAGGAGGTTCTTTCCGAGGGCCAGCTCTCCGTTGTCGGTCGCGGGGCCGTCGGCGATGACCTCGCCGGCCTCGATGCGGTCGCCCGCACTCACGATGACGCGGTTGTTGTACGACGTGCCCTGGTTCGAGCGGTCGAACTTGCGCAGGAAGTAGGTCTCGGTTCCGCCCTCGTCGAGCTGGATCGTGACGGACTCGGCGGACACCTCGGCCACGACACCGGCCTTGGACGCGGTAACGACGTCACCGGCATCCACGGCTGCGTAGCCTTCCATACCCGTTCCGACGTAGGGCGAGTCGCTGCGGAGCAGCGGAACGGCCTGACGCTGCATGTTCGCACCCATGAGGGCGCGGTTCGCGTCGTCGTGCTCGAGGAAGGGGATGAGCGAGGTCGCGACCGACACCATCTGGCGCGGCGAGACGTCCATGTAGCCGATCTCGTCCGCGGGGAAGAGGTCGACCTCTCCACCCTTCTTGCGGGCGAGGACGCGCTCTTCCTGGAACTGACCGTCGGCCTTGAGGGGCGCGTTGGCCTGGGCCACGATGAAGCGGTCCTCTTCCATGGCGGTCAGGTAGTCGATGTCAGCGGTGACCTTGCCGTCGACGACGCGACGGTACGGGGTCTCGATGAAACCGAACGAGTTGATGCGCGCGAACGATGCGAGCGAACCGATGAGACCGATGTTCGGGCCTTCCGGGGTCTCGATCGGGCACATGCGGCCGTAGTGCGAGGGGTGGACGTCTCGGACCTCGACGCCGGCGCGGTCTCGCGAGAGACCACCCGGGCCGAGCGCCGAGAGACGACGCTTGTGCGTGAGACCCGCGAGCGGGTTGTTCTGGTCCATGAACTGCGACAGCTGCGACGTTCCGAAGAACTCCTTGATCGCGGCGACGACGGGGCGCACGTTGATCAGGGTCTGCGGCGTGATCGCCTCGATGTCCTGAGTCGTCATGCGCTCACGGACGACACGCTCCATACGGCTGAGGCCGGTGCGCACCTGGTTCTGGATGAGCTCGCCCACGGCGCGGATGCGACGGTTGCCGAAGTTGTCGATGTCGTCGACGTCGAGGCGGATGTCGACCTTCTTGCCGCCGCGCTTGCCCTCGATCGTCTGACGCTCGTCGTGCAGGGCGACGAGGTACTTGATCGTTCCGACGATGTCTTCGACCGTCAGCACGGAGTCGGTGAGGGGAGCCTCGAGGCCGAGCTTCGTGTTGATCTTGTAGCGGCCGACCTTCGCGAGGTCGTAGCGCTTCGGGTTGAAGTAGAAGTTGTCGAGGAGCGCACGTGCGGCCTCGGCGGCAACCTGCTCGCCCGGACGGAGCTTGCGGTAGATGTCCTTGAGCGCCTCTTCCTTCGTGAGGATGTTGTCCTTCTCGAGGGTGAGCTCGATCGACTCGTAGCCGGCGAACTCGGCGAGGATCTCTTCGCTCGTCAGGCCGAGGGCCTTGAGGAACACGGTGACGGACTGCTTGCGCTTGCGGTCGATGCGCACACCGACCTGGTCGCGCTTGTCGATCTCGAACTCGAGCCACGCACCACGGCTCGGGATGACGCGTGCGGAGTAGACGTCCTTGTCGGAGGTCTTCTCGGGCGTGCGCTCGAAGTAGACACCGGGCGAACGCACGAGCTGCGAGACGACGACGCGCTCGGTGCCGTTGATGACGAACGTGCCCTTGGGGGTCATGAGCGGGAAGTCGCCCATGAAGACCGTCTGGGTCTTGATCTCACCGGTGAGGTGGTTCATGAACTCGGCGTTCACATAGAGAGGAGCAGAGTAGGTCTTGCTCTTCTCCTTGCACTCGTCGATCGTGTACTTCGGCGGCTCGAGTTCAGGGTTGGTGAACGAGAGCTGCATCGTCTCGCCGAGGTCTTCGATCGGGGAGATCTCTTCGAAGATCTCCTCCAGACCGCTCGTCTCGGGCAGGTCTTCGCGGCCGGACTTCTTGCCGGCGGCGACGCGAGACTTCCATGCCTCGCTGCCGACGAGCCAATCGAAGCTCTCGGTCTGCAGGGCGAGAAGGTCGGGAACCGTCAGGGTGTCGGTGACCTTTGCGAAGGAGAGGCGCTCAGCACCTCGTCCGTTCTTCAGGGTCGTGGTGGATGCGGTGCGCGCAGCAGCCAAGGAAATAACCTCCAGCGGCCCTCATTAGGGGCCGAGTTACTATCAGTGGTGGTGAGGGATACCCCGCAGACGCTGCCGACGAGCCGAAACTCGGGCATGCGAAGCCGACCGCAATATGAAGGCACAGATGGTCTGGGAGCGCAAAGGTTAACTATAGGTCGGAAATGCGGCCGTGTCCACTCCGATTCTTGAAAAGTTCTGAGATGTCCGGTATAACCGCGCGCACGTCACCATTTACGCTGGGTCGCATGCTCGTTCCCGCCCTCGTCCGGCCCCGCGGATGACGCCCCCGCGCGTCACTCTCGAGGCCCACGCCGTCTTCGACGGCGTCACCTCGCTCGTGGTCGACGGCGCGGATCAGTCGCACCTCGACCGCGGCGATCCCGCCACTCTCCACGACGACTACGCGCGGCGCATCGGGCATCTCGTCGACGGCGTCGCGGCCCGCGGCGAGCCGATCGACGCCGTGCACCTCGGTGCGGGCGGACTGACCCTCGCGCACTACGTCGCCGCGACCCGGCCGGGCTCCCGCCAGCTCGCCGTCGACATCGATGCGGAACTCGTCGACCTCGTCGTGCGGGAGCTCCCGCCTCCGCCGGGCACGTCGCTCGAGGTCGGCGACGCCTTCGCGTTCGTCGACGCGTTGCCCGCGGCGAGCGCCGACGTCGTCATCGTCGATCTCTACGTCGGGCACGGCGACGCCCTCGGCGCGGCGGACCCCGCCTTCCTCGCGAGCGCGATGCGCGTCATCCGCCCCGGTGGCGTGGTCGCGGTCAACGTCGGCGACGAGCCTGACGGGGCCGCGATGCGAGCCGTCGCCCGCACCCTCGCCACGATCGGGCACGAACCGGTGACCCTCGCACCCACCTCGCTCGTCGCCGGGCGCTCCGACGGCAACGCCGTGATCGCCGCCGGCACGGGGCTCTCCGAGCGGGTCACCCGGCTTCTCGCGCTGGGCCCCCACCCGGCATCCGTCATCGTCGGCGCCGAGTTCTGAGCATGCCCGCTACCCTTGCAGGCATGACCGCCCCCGAACGCTCCCTCTCGGTGAGCGGTTTCTCCGCACGCCTCGACGAGTCGCGCGGCACGCCCGGCTCCTGGACGCTCGTCGTCGACGGGACCCCGCAGTCGCACGTCGACCTGAACGATCCCGAATACCTGTCGTTCGAGTACGTGCGCCGCATCGGCCACGCCGTCGACCTCGTCGCCCCCGCGGGTTCGCCCATCACCGCCCTCCATCTCGGCGCCGGAGCCCTCACGCTCCCCCGCTACGTCGCGGCGACGCGGCCCTCGTCGCGACAGCAGGTCATCGAGATCGAGAGCGACCTCGTCGACCTCGTGCGCGAGACGCTGCCCCTGCCGCGCGGCGCGCAGATCCGCGTGCGTCACGGCGATGCGCGCGAGGTGCTCGGCAAGCTCCCCGCCGGACTCCTCGGCACCGTCGACCTCGTGATCGTCGACATCTTCTCGGGTGCGCGCACGCCGGCCCACGTCACGAGCGTCGAGTTCTACGCG
The DNA here is from genome assembly GCF_013407835.1 of Agromyces atrinae. Taxonomy (NCBI): domain Bacteria; kingdom Bacillati; phylum Actinomycetota; class Actinomycetes; order Micrococcales; family Microbacteriaceae; genus Agromyces; species Agromyces atrinae. The sequence goes on from NZ_JACCBI010000001.1 coordinate 1,501,683, forward strand.
CTGCTCGCCCCTCTGCTCTCCCCCACCGGCATCGTCGCGGTCAACGTCGCCGACGGCGCCGGACTCGCGTTCGCCCGGGGGCAGGCGGCGACACTCGCGCACGTCTTCGGCCACGTCGCGCTCGCCGCCGACACCTCGATGCTGAAGGGCCGCCGCTTCGGCAACGTCGTCATGTACGCGTCGAACTCGCCGCTGCCATTCGACGGACTGCCGCGACTGCTCGCGAGCGACCCGGCGCCCGCGAAGCTCGTCTCGGGCGGGGAACTCGCGAACTTCATCGCGGGCGCGCCGCTCGTGACGGACGCCACGGCGATACCCTCTCCTCCGCCGGCCCGTTCCGTCTTCCTCTCCAAGCCCTGACCTCCTACCGCTCCCGGCCACGCCGATACCGACCGCTCCGAAAGGCCCCGATGACGCTGCTCCCCGTACTCGAGATCGGCGGCACCCATGTGACTGCGGCACTCGTCGACACCGACACCTGGACGGTCGTCCGCGAGACGCGCGGACACATCCGTGCGCTCGGCAGCGCCGACGAGATCCTGGATGACGTCATCGAGCGTGCTCGCGAGTTGGACGTCGCTTCCGGCGCGGTCTGGGCTGTCGCGATCCCCGGGCCCTTCGACCTCGAGAACGGCGTCGGGCTCTACGAGAACGTCGGCAAGTTCGACTCCCTGCACGGTGTCGACGTGCGCGCCGTGCTCGAGCGTGAGCTCTCGCCGTCATCCGTCGTGTTCATCAACGATGCGGATGCCTTCGGCGTCGGCGAGTTCGTGCTCGGCGTCGGCCACGGCGGCGACCGCGTCATCGCGATCACCCTCGGCACGGGCGTCGGCTCGGCGTTCATCGATCGCGGCGCGCCCGTCACGATGGGCGACGACGTGCCCCTCGACGGCGAGATCCACTTCGTCGACTACGCGGGCTCGCCCATCGAAGACACCGTGTCGCGACGGGCGATCATCGCCGACTACCGTGCGGCCACGGGTGTCGACACCGACGTCAAGGAGATCGCCGACGCCGCACGCGCGGGCGGGGCTGCCGCGGCCGCCGTGCTCGATCGCGCGTTCTCGGCGCTCGGTCACGCCCTCTCGGAGTGGGTCGTCCGGTTTTCGGCCGACGTCGTGCTCATCGGCGGATCGATGGCGCGGTCGTGGGACCTCATCGAGCCGTCGCTGCGGGCCGGTCTCGAACGCGGCGAGCCCCGACTCCAAGCCCTCGACGTGCGCCCCGTCGAGCAGGCCGAGCACGCGCCGCTCGTCGGCGCCGCGCACTGGGCGCTCTCGCAGAGCTAGACGTCCCGTGTCAGTGCGCGTGCCGGAAGCGCACGTGCTGACCAGGCCGTACCTGCGCGAACGCGTCGAGCGACGCATCGGAGACGACGGCGATCACGGGGTAGCCGCCCGTCACCGGATGATCGGCGAGCAGGATCGTGGGCAGCCCCGACGGCGGGATCTGGATGGAGCCCGCGACCATGCCCTCACTCGGCAACTCGGCACCTCGCGCGACGGGCAGCGGTGGTCCGTCGAGCCGAGCGCCCACGCGATTCGATGAGGCCGACATCGACCACGTGGTCTCGAAGAAGGCATCACGGGTGTGCGAGTCGAACCGGTCGGTGCGCGGCCCCTCGACGACGTCGATGACGACGGTGTCGTCCCTCGGGGCCCAGACGGTGAGGGCGTCGGCCGAGGGAATCGCGCGCTCGGGCTCTGCGCCGAGAGCGAGCGTCTGCCCCGCAGAGAGCGGCGCCGGGCCGAGACCCGAGAGCGTGTCGCTCGAGCGCGATCCGAGAGTCGGCGCGCCGTCGATGCCCCCACGAACCGCGAGGTAGAACCGCACACCGTGGCGAGCGGGCCCGAACTCGATCCGATCGCCCGCTTCCGCGTGGGTCGCGACGGCGAGGGGCACGGATGACGCGGGCACGCCGTCGCGCACGAGCAGCACGTCGCCCTCGGCTCCCGTGATCGCGAACCACGTGGGCGCATCGAAACGAGCCTCGAGGAGCCCCATCGTGATCTCGATCCCCGCGGCATCCTGCGGGTTGCCGACGAGCCGGTTCGCGAGACGGAGCGCGGAGCGGTCGAGCGCCCCGCTCGCCGAGACGCCGAGGTGGGCGAAGCCCGGGCGACCGAGATCTTCGACGAGGGCGAGCGGCCCGGGAGTGAGGATGTGGAGGCTCACGGCGCGACCTCCCGGAAGCGCACGCGCCCGCCGGGCACGAGGAGCGCGGGCGGGTCGGCGGTGTCGTTCCAGAGTTCGGCGTCGGTGCGTCCGATGAGCTGCCAGCCGCCGGGGCTCTCGCGCGGGTAGACGCCCGAGAAGTCGGCGGCGAGCGCGACCGAACCGCGCGGAACGCGCGTGCGCGGCGAGTCGAGGCGCGGCACGTCGAACGGCCAGTCCGCGCTCACGAGGTACGCGAAGCCGGGGGCGAAGCCGCTGAACGCGACATCCCACTCGGCGGCCGTGTGCCGCTCGACGATCTCGCGCGCCGAGACCCCGAGGATGTCGGCGAGCGGAGCGAGATCGTCGCCGTCGTAGACCGTGTCGATGACGACGACGGGCGAGCCGGCGTCTGCCCGCCGCTCGGGAGTGCCGCCCTGGGCCGCGCGTTCGATCCACGTGCGCGTCGTCTCGAGGGCGATCACGCGCGGCTTGACGACGACGAGCACGGTGCGGGCGGCGGGAACGAGCTCGATGATCCCCGGTGGGCGCGACGCGGCGAGCGCGCCGTGCAGGCCGAGAACCGCGGACTGCGAGTCGCATTCGACGAGGACGGCGCGGTCTCCGCACGGCAGGAACCTCATGCGAAGGCCTCGATCCTGACTCCCGCGGATTCGAGAGCGGTGCGGACGGCGGCCGCGAGCACTGACGCACCCGGGGTGTCGCCGTGGACGCAGAGCGAGTCGGCGCTCACCTCGAGAACCGTGCCGTCGACCGCGACGATGCGATGGTCGCGCACGATGCCGAGGGCTCGCTCGATCACGGCAGCAGGATCGGTGAGGAGCGCGCCCTCGCTGCTGCGCGGAGCCAGGCGCCCGTCGGCGAGATAGCCGCGGTCGATGAACGCCTCGGCGAAGAATGCCGAGCCGTGCGCAGTCGCAGCCTCGGCGAGCGCGGAGCCCGCCATGCCGAGCAGCGGAAGGCCCGCGTCGACGTCGCGCACCGCGAGCACGAGCGCTGTCGCGACCTCGTCGTCGACCTGGGCCCTGTTGTAGAGCGCGCCGTGTGCCTTGACGTAGCGGACACTGCCTTCGCCGTTCGCAATGCCGACGAGTGCCGCGATCTGGCGTGCGATGTCGGCTCTCAGCTCTGCGGGGTCAACGTCGAGCGCGCGGCGCCCGAAACCCTCGCGGTCGACGTACGACGGATGCGCGCCGACGGCGACACCATTCCCGATCGCGAGCTTCACGCTGCTCCGCATCGACTCGGCGTCACCCGTGTGCCCGCCGCACGCGATGTTCGCGCTCGAGACGAGAGGGAAGAGTGCGGCGTCGTCGCCGACGCCCTCGCCGAGGTCGCAGTTCAGATCGATCACGAGCGGCATGCCTCCATTCTGGCGGGTGCATCACAGGGAGGGCACGCACACTGGAGTCATGGGTCGATCGGTCAACACTCTCGTCGCGGCATCCGTCGTTCTCGCGCTCGCCGCGTGCTCGCCCAAACCCGCGCCCGTTCCCGCGCCGACCCCTCCGCCGCGGCCGACGCCGAGCGGAGAGGCCACCCCCGCGCCGATCCCCGAGCCGGTCGCGCCCGTCGGCGACGTGGATGTCGTCGCGAGCGGCCTCGACGCCCCGTGGTCGATCGTGCGGCTCGACAACGGCGGTGTGCTCGTGAGCGAACGTGACACCGCGCGCATCGTCGAGGTACTGCCCGACGGATCGGCGCGTGCCGTCGCCGACGTGGCGGGCGTCGATGCCTACGGCGAGGGCGGGCTCCTCGGTCTCGCCGAACGCGACGGGTCGCTCTACGCCTACTTCTCGGCCGTCGACGACAACCGCATCGTGCGGATGCCGTGGTCGGGCGATCCCGGCGCGATCACCCTCGGCGAGCCGAGTGACGTGCTGACCGGCATCCCCCGCGCCTCGAACCACAACGGCGGGCGTCTCGCCTTCGGCCCCGACGGGCTGCTCTATGCGACGACGGGTGATGCGGGCTCGCCGGATGACGCGCAGGACCCGGCTTCGCTCGCCGGCAAGATCCTGCGGATGACGCCGGAGGGCGGCGTTCCCTCCGGCGCCGATTCGCTCGTCCACAGCCTCGGCCACCGGAACCCCCAGGGCATCGCGTGGGACTCGACCGACCGGCTGTGGGCCGCCGAGTTCGGGCAGAACACGTGGGACGAGCTGAACCTCATCGAGCAGGGCGGCAACTACGGCTGGCCGATCGTCGAGGGGGTGGCGGGCGACCCCGCCTACATCGACCCCATCGTGCAGTGGGCGACGGATGACGCGAGCCCGAGCGGTCTCGCCATCGTGAACGACACGCTCTTCGTCGCCGGCCTGCGCGGCGAGCGCGTGTGGGCCGTCTACCCGGGCACGGTCTCGGAGTCAGTCGGTCAGACGGCGTGGTTCGAGGGCGAGTTCGGGCGCATCCGCGACGTCGTGCCCGGGCCTGACGGTTCTCTTTGGTTCCTCTCCAACAACACCGACGGACGTGGCGAACCGCGCGACGGAGACGACCGCCTCTACTCGGTGCGACTCTCGCCGCTCGTCGAGGGCTGACGCGAGTGTCGGTCGGCACGGTTATCCTCGTGCCATGGCAGAACTCGAGAGGGTCCGGCACTGGGCCGATGCCCTCATAGCGCTGCACCTCGACCCCCACGTGTGGACGTTCGGGTTCGACAACGCCAAGAAGCGCGCCGGCATCTGCAACTTCACGACGAAGACGATCACGGTCTCGCGCTACCTCGCGGCGCGGTATGACGACGATGAGATCCACCAGGTGCTGCTGCACGAGGTCGCTCACGCGATCGCGGGCTCGCGCGCCGGTCACGGCCCGAAGTGGCGGCAGATCGCAGCCGACCTCGGCTACGTCGGCAAGCGCACACACGACGGCGAGATCGCCGATGAACTCGCGCCGTGGACGGGAAAGTGCCCCGCCGGTCACGAGCACTACCGCTACCGTGCGCCGACCCGGGCGCTCTCGTGCGGGCTCTGCGCTCGCGGCTTCGACGCCGCCCACGCCATCGAGTGGCACCGCCGCGAGATTACCCCCGCGATGCGTCGGCGGGCGGCGAGCAGCCGCTGAGATTCGAGTGGGGCGGGTAACCGCATCCATAATGGTTACGTGCCGATCTCGACCGTCTCCATCCCCATCGGCCAGTGGCTCTCCACCGACGGACGCGCGTGGTGGTTCGATTCCGGCTCTCTCGCCCTCGACTTCGCGTACACCGGAGCGATGCCCGACGACGCGGCGCGCGAGACGTTCCACTCCCCCGCCGAACTCACGACCTGGCTCTCCGAGCGGCTCCCCCTGCCCGTGTCGCCCGCACGCTCGCGCGACCTGCTCGATGCCAAGGCGCTCCGCGATGCCGTTGCGCGTCTGGCCGTCGAAGCGAGCGGTGGCGGCGACGCCCGCACCGGCGACATCGACACCATCAATCTGTTCGCCGCGACTCCCGACATCCCCCCGGCGCTCGCCGGCGCGACGCGGCAGGCCGGTCGTTCGCTCGCATCGGTTCCGCAGGCGCTGTCGACGATCGCTCGCGATGCGGTCGGAGTGTTCGCACCGGGCAACCGGCAGCGCATCCGCGTCTGCGCGGGCGAGGACTGCTCGATCGTCTACCTCGACACGTCGCGCGCGGGTTCGCGGCGGTGGTGCTCGATGCAGCGCTGCGGCAATCGCTCGAAGGTGCGCGCCCACCGCGCTCGGCTCGCCGCTCGATGAGGCGTCGCCGCGTCGCTGCCGCCGTCGCTCTCGTTCCCGCCGTTCTCGCGATCCTGCTCGCGATCGCGTGGTGGCCCCTGCCGCCCGAGATCGATGCCCAGTGGGCGGGAGACGACGTGATCTCGCGCCAGCCGACGTGGCTTCTGCTCGGGCCGGCCGCGCTGCTCGTCGCACTCGGATGCGCGATCTCCGTCGGCGAGGCAAATGCCCGCGGCCACGCATCGAGTGCAGGCACGGTGTTCGCGGGCGCGCTTCTCAACGCCGCGCCTGTCGCATTCGTGGTCGCGCTACTCGCCGTCAATCGGGACGCCGGGCTCAGCATCGGGCCGCTCGTCATCGGCTCGTTCGCGGCTGCTCTCGTGTGGGCGATCGGTGCCGTGGGCGTTGCGCGGATCGGTGGTTCCGACTCAGGTTCTCGCCGTGAGGATGGGGTCCCCGCGGTTCGCTGACGGAGTTATCCACAGGGGACCGGTGGGGCCGGTCGGATGTCGGTGGTTCGAACTAGTCTTCTAATGTGATCGATTCGACGGGTGAGGCGGGCAGTGGCCCCGAGGGTGCTGGGGGTGCCTTCGACGGTGCTGCCGGTCCTCGCGGCGTCACGATCTCGCAGGCCGAGCTCCTCGACATGGTCATGACCGATGCGGAGCAGTTCACGTTCGAGACGAACCGGGTCGCCGCCCGTCGTCTCGCGACCATTGGCCGGGCGATTCGGATGGCGCGGGAGAACCCGCACATCTACGTGCTCCCCGAACTCATGACCCGCGCTGAAGCGCGCGACTGGGCCGTGCGTGCCGCAGCGACCGAGCTGTCGATGCGGTTGCTCATTCCGACGGCGACGGTGTTGAACGAAGCCGCCGAGGCGCACACGCTCACGGCACGACTGCCGAAGCTGTGGCTCGAGTTCCTCGACGGGGCCACGTCGTACCCGATCGTGCGTGCCGCGGTCGAAGCGATCACCGGGTGGGACGACGACGACGCCGTCGCCCGGTTCGATACCGAACTCGCCGGAATCGCCGGACGCGTCACCGTCGCATCGTTCCGGTCTCGAGCGAAGCGCCTGCGCGACCGCCTCAGCGCCGCAACGATGGCCGAACGCCACCGTCGTGCACTCACCGAACGACGGGTCGTGTTCGAGGATGCACCGGAGGGGATGATATGGCTCCACGCCCTCATCCCGGCCCTCGACGGGGCCAAGATCCGTGCCCGGTTGAACGCGACCGCGAAACGGCAATCACAAGTCGCGGGCGATACCCGCACTCGCGATCAGCTGCGTGCCGACCAGCTCTCCGGCTGGCTCACCGGCACCGGAACCCCAACCGCGGTCCAAACGCGTGTGCTCGTGACGGTGCCGCTCATCGCGGGACTCCTCGAGAAGCCCGTCCGTGATGCGCGTGTGAGTACAGAAACAACAGGTAGCGCTCTCCCCGCACACCCCTGGCTCGATATCGCCACGATCGACGGATACGGACCGATCAGCACCGAGACCGCCCGCCAGATCTTCGACACCGCGACCGCATTCCGACGCCTCATCGTCGACCCGATCACGGCGGAGCCGCTCCACCTCGACCGCACGCAGTACCGACCGTCACAGGCACAACGCGACTGGCTCACCCTCACCTACCAACGCTGCTCGAGACCCGGGTGTAACAGCCTCGCCGCCACCTCCGACATCGACCACATCCACGACTGGGCCCACGGCGGCAGAACCGACATCGACAACCTCGCACCACTCTGCCCACCCGAGCACAAGCTGAAACACGTCACCCTCCTCCGACCCGAGGGAACACCCCGATCGGAGAACACGACGAGCGAGCGGTCACCCATCGGGCCGCTCCCCGATACCAGTGCACCCGCGTGCGGACCCGACTCCGATCCCGCAGCCCGCGATTGGTCCGACGAAGGCCAGACTCTCCAGCCGCCATCACCGCGACTCCCGCGATGGACCAGCCCCACCGGCTACAGAAGCACGCCCACGGCGGATCCGCCGTTCTGAGCGACCATGGGCCGCCCTCGGCTAGACCGTGACGAAGACCCCGTCGCGGAGTTCGAGTACGAGATCCGTCGCATCGCGCTTCGCGGCGGACTTCACGCGATCACGATCGCCGGATGCGGCGAGCGCGCGAGCACTTCCCGAGGCGCTCACGAGATGGGTCGAAGCATTCTTCAGCCCTCCGAAGGCGGCGCACGCGACGGCCGCCTCGGGCGAGGTGTGGTCGATACCGAGCTCGACGAGCGCATCGATGATCGCGCCGGCCGCGAGGTGATCCTCGACGGTGAACCGTGCGCTGCCGTCAGCCCACGTTCCGCCGGCGGCGATGATCGAGACCATCGTGCGACCCTGTCGCTCCTCCTGGATCTCGAGCACACGCTTCGCGACGGCCGACCGATTGCGGAGCGACCCGGCGAGGACGACGGCGTCGATCGAAGCGAGACGCGCGGCGAGTGCAGCGTCGACCGCGACCGGTTCCGCTCCGTCTTCGGCGGCGAGCACGGCATTCGACGCGACTCCCAGCCCGTCGACCAGAACGATGATGTGCGCGTCGGTTCCGACGGCATCAATTCCGGGCGTACCCCACTCGAATCGGACCTGGTAGGTGGACTGCGAGAACGGGTCGACGGGGAGTGCTGTGTTCACCGCTCCAGGGTATCGAGGCGGAGCGGCACATGACGCCCCACGGCGGGCTCGACCGCGATCAGGTCGACCGAGATCAGTACGAGCGAGATCAGTACGAGCGAGATCAGTACGAGCGACCGTAGCCCGCGTCGTACCGAGCCAGCGCGTCGGCGTCGGTCGCGAGGGTCGTCGCCCGGCGAGCCGCATCGAGGGCGCTCACGGGGTCGGACTCGGCCGACGCGAGCGTGAGCTGCCGTTCGGCTTCGGCGAGACGAGTTCGCGCCTCCGACCCGACGGCCCCGCGGTGCCCGCCGATGTAGCGGTGAGCGACATCGATCTGGCTCCGCGCGATGCGCACCGCGCCGTCGAGGGCGGCTCGGGCGTTGTCGAGACGATCCTGGGCGCTTCTCGCCTCGGCCGTCGCCGCATCCAGACGAGCTTCGGCTTCACGCAGCCGTGTCGTGACGGCGACCGGGTCTCCGTCGATCTGCACCGGAAGCGGCGCGTATCGCTCGATGGCGCTGTTCAGTCGCGCGGCCATGTCGGCATCGTCGTGGCGATCGCGGATGACACGAGCGGCGTCGAGACTCCGCTGCAGACCCGCGACGGCGCGAGTGCGATCCGACGCGGCACGGTCCAGGTCGATCTCGGCCCGCTCGGCCCGCTCGAGCTCGGCGCGGGCACGGTCGAGTGCCGTGTTGGCATCGGCGACGAGCCCCGCCGTGGGTTCGGCCAGACTGCGGTCGAGACGCTCGCTCGCGTCATCCGCCGCCCTCCGCGCCGTCGCGAGCGCCGATGCCGACACCTCGAGAGCGGTGCGGTAGTCGACCACGGCGTCGTCGCCGAAGCGCGCGGCGAGCTCGTCGAGAGCCCGTGACGCGGGCGCGAACCGCACCTCGAGCGCAGCGACCGCCGCCGCGGTGGCGGGAAGGGCACGCGGAGCCTGACGCTCGGCCGCCCGACGCGACGCGAAGTCGGACGCGTGGGTGTCGAGAGAGCTGAGCACCGAACTGCAGAGACCCTCGATGCGCTTCGTCCATGCACGACGCTCGGCGGCGGTATCGGGCACGGCATCGTCGAGTCGTTGCTGGAGGAGGAACGCTTCGCGCATCCATCCGCGAGCCGTCTGCACCGTCCGGGCGTAGTCGGCGACCGCGTTCTCACCGAACTCGGCGCTCGCGAACGCGATCTCGTCATCGGCGGAGGCGAGCGCATCGTCGGCGCGAACGAGGAGTCCGCGCGCACGCGTCTCGAGCTCGGTGTTCGACGAGGCATCGATCCGTTCGCGGCGCGCTCCGAGCCTCCGGAAGCCGACGACGGCGAGAACGAGGCCGACGGCTGCTGCTCCGAAGACGAAGAGCGAGGGCAACCACCACAGTCCATCCGGCATGAGGGGGAGTCTAATGTCGGCATCCGAGAGTAACCTCAGCGCATGCGCGTGCTCCTGAAGACGACCCTCGACTGCTCGGCCGACGTCGCGTGGCGCGCGATCCGGAGCCCCGCGATCCTCCAGGAGGTCGTGACTCCCTGGCTGCAGTTCACGTCGCTCGAGCCGGGCGGCTTCCCCGCCGAATGGCCGGGCGGTCGCCACCGAATGCGCACCACTCTCCTCGGCGTCATCCCCGCGGGCGACGAAGCGGTCGACCTCTCGTATTCGACGCGCGGCGACGTGCGCATCCAGCGCGACTCGGGTGGCGCGGAGTCGGGGCCGCTCGCCGCGTTCCACGACTGGGACCACCGCATCGCGATCTCCCCGCTTCCCGACGGGCGCACCCTGTACCGCGACCAGCTCCTCGCCGAAGGGCCGATCATCGCGTGGCCCGCCGCGTGGGCGTTCTGGCAGTGGCGCGCACTGAGATTGCGGGCACTCGCTCCCGGTTGGGCGACGCATCCGGCGTTACGCTGACGCCATGAGCACGACGATCGGTGCACTCCATCTCGCCGACTGGCGACGGCGAGTCACGGGCCTCTACTCCGGGGTGCGGCAGATGAGCGCGTCCCATCCGGCTGCGGCCCACGAGCTGTGGCGCTCGGGTCGCGATGAACTCTTCGCGGGTCATCCGCTCTCGCCCCTCCTGCCCGACGACCGCGCCTCCTTCACCGGCCTGCCCGTCACCTCCTACGACCCCGACTGGCGTTTCGAACTCGAAGTGCGTCGCGCGGCCGAGCCGGTGCGGGTCGACGTCTCGTCAGCGGCGGACGGATCGGTGAGCTTCGCCCTCGTCGGCACGGTGCGCCTGCCGTACATCGGCTCTCTCGAGCTCTGGCGTATCGCGGCCTACGGCGGCGGCCTCTTCCTCTCGGTACGCGACGGCCTCGCGGGGGCTCCCGGCGGCACCTTCCCGCGCGGGCGGCTGCTGCTCGACACGGTCAACGGAGCAGACCTGGGCCCGGGCGCAGCCGACGACGCGCTCATCATCGACTTCAACTTCGCCTACAACCCCGCCGAGGCGTACGACCCGTCGTGGTCATCGCCGCTGCCGCCGGGAAACGTGGTCACCGCCGATATCCCCGTCGGCGAACGGATGCCGCGCTGAGGCGTTTCTCGCCCGCCACGGCGGGGTCAGAATGCCCGCGGGGCGATCTCACAGTGTCATCCGCTAGGGTTGTCTCAAGTGCGCCAGTCGCACTTGCGTCGTAGAACGCCCGGGCTCAGCCCCTCTTTCATACGGCGAACGGATGCGCGAGTCTTTTGCGCCTTCGCCCATTCCCTCCGCGCGAGCATCCGCGAACTCCTGAAGTCCGCGCCGCGTATGGAGCACCCTGCCTGAAAGGCACCCCCTTGACGAACACCACTTTCAGCACGCTCGGCGTGCCCGCACCTCTCGTCGCCGTTCTCGCGGCCGACGGCAAGACCGAAGCCTTCCCCATCCAGGTCGACACCCTGCCCGACACCCTGTCCGGGCGCGACGTGCTCGGCCGCGGAAAGACGGGCTCGGGCAAGACCCTCGCCTTCTCGATCCCGATGATCGCTCGTCTCGGTCGCGAACTCGCCGGCACCCGCCGTGCGAACCGCCCCACCGGCCTCGTGCTCGCCCCGACCCGCGAGCTCGCGACGCAGATCACCACGGCGATGCAGCCCCTCGCCGAGGCGTACGGCATGCGCGTCACCACGATCTACGGCGGCATCAACCAGAAGCGACAGGTCGAAGCGCTGAACGCCGGCGTCGACATCGTCGTCGCCTGCCCCGGTCGCCTCGAAGACCTCATGAAGCAGGGCTTCGTGAAGCTCGACGCCGTCGAGATCACCGTGCTCGACGAGGCCGACCACATGGCCGACCTCGGGTTCCTCCCCGTCGTCACGCGCATCATGGACAAGACCCCCTCGCAGGGACAGCGACTGCTGTTCTCGGCGACCCTCGACAACGGGGTCGACAAGCTCGTCAAGCGCTACCTGCAGAACGAGGTGCTCCACTCGGTCGACGAGGCCCACTCCCCCGTCGCCGCCATGACGCACCACGTCTTCGAGGTCGCCGACGTCGACCAGAAGAACGAGCTCGTCCGCACGCTCGCCTCGGGAACCGGCCGCCGCATCCTCTTCATGCGCACGAAGCACCACGCCAAGAAGCTCGCGAAGAAGCTGACCGAGCAGGGCATCCCCGCCGTCGACCTCCACGGCAACCTGTCGCAGCCGCAGCGCGACCGCAACCTCGCCGCATTCGGCGACGGCTCCGTGCGCGTGCTCGTCGCGACGGATGTCGCGGCGCGCGGTGTTCACGTCGATGACGTCGAACTCGTCATCCACGTCGACCCGCCCATGGAGCACAAGGCGTACCTGCACCGCTCGGGCCGTACGGCTCGCGCCGGCAGCGCGGGAGACGTCGTCACGATCTCGCTCCCCGCGCAGCGTTCCGACCTGAAGACCCTCCTGCGGAAGGCCGCGATCACCGTGACCCCGCAGCAGGTGACCCCGACGTCGCCCGCCGTGACCGCACTCGTCGGCGACGTCGCCGCCTTCGTGAAGCCGTCGCCGCGTGCCGCCACGCAGCAACAGGGCGGCGGCCGTTCGCAGGGCGCCAATGCCCAGCGCAAGCGCGCCGCTCGTTCGGGTGAGGCCGCCGGAGGCGAGGCTCGCGCCCCGCGTCGTGACCGTTCGGGTCGCCCCGCGCGTTCGGGCGCTGCTCCTCAGGGCGAGGCGCGCGCGCCTCGCGGCGAGGGTCAGGGCCAGCGCGGACAGCGTCGCAGCTCCGAGCACGCTCAGCCCCGCACCGCGGCTCACGGCAGCGCCGGCGGCTCCGGCGGTTCGGGCTCGGGCCAGAAACGTCAGGGCAACCGCGCGCCGCAGCCGCTCCGTGTCGGCGGCCTCGTGTCGCCCTCGAAGTCGGGCCGTTCGCCGCGTCGCGCCCAGGGCTGACGCTCAGCGCTTCGTCGAAACCCCCGGTGTGTGATCGAGTCACACGCCGGGGGTTTCCTCGTGCGCTGACGCTCGCGCGCTAGCGCGAGCCGCGGCGACGGTTCAGGAACTCGCGCACGAGGAACACGCCGAGCGCGATGACGCCGAGACCCTGGAGGGTCGCGGCGATGAGCGCGAAGTCGCGGTTGATGAGGACGAGCACGACCCCGACCATGATGAGTGCGCTCCCGAGGAGCGGCAGGGCAGGAACTCGCATACGTCAACGGTATCGAACGCCGCGCTCCGCCCCCGACATCCGCCGATTTCGCGCCGCCCGACGGGCGTCGTAGGCTCAGAGTCATGAGCACCGATGTTGTTGCCGAAGTCGTTATCCGCCCCGTCCGTGACGTCGATGCCGAGGCACTCGGTCGCGTTCACGCCACCTGCTGGCACGAGACCTACGACCACCTGATCAGCGAGGCGACCCTCGCGAACCTCTCCCCGCGCCGCATGGCGGAGCTGTGGACGCACTGGATGAACCAGGGCCCCGAGTACCGCCAGTTCGCCGCCCTCGTCGACGGCGAGATCGTCGGCTTCGTCGGTTCCGGCCCCGCGCGCGACGAAGACGCCCCGCGCGAGCGCGAGCTCTACTTCATCTACCTGCTCGACGCGTTCCACGGCACGGGCATCGGCCAGAAGCTCTTCGACGCCGCCGTCGACGGCGAGCCCGTCTACCTGTGGGTCGCGTCCGACAACCCCCGCGCGCACCGCTTCTACGAGCGCAACGGCTTCACCGCAGACGGCAACGAGCAGGTTCAGCCGTTCCTCGGCGAGGAGATCCACGAGGTACGGCTGACGCGCTGAGTCAGCTGCAGGGTTACGGCAGGCGCCCGACCGACGCGAGCGCCTGCTTCACGAGCGTGCCGCGGCCGCCCTCCATCTCGGCGATGAGGGCCGGCTGGCACGCCTCCTCGGGGGTCATCCACGTGACCTCGAGCGCATCCTGCCGCGGCTCGCACGTTCCCGTGACGGGCACGATGTAGGCGAGCGACACGGCGTGCTGGCGGTCGTCGGTGAACGGCGAGATACCCGGCATCGGGAAGTACTCGGCGACGCTGAACGGCACGGGGCTCGGCGGCAGTTGCGGGAACGCCATCGGCCCGAGGTCCTTCTCGAGGTGACGGAAGAGGGCATCGCGGAGCGTCTCGCCGAAGAGCACGCGGCCCGACACGAGGGTGCGGTTGATCTCGCCCGTGGGCTTTGCGCGCAGCAGCGCGCCGACCTCGGTGACCACTCCGAGGCCGTCGAGACGAACCGGCACGGCCTCGACGTAGAGGAGCGGCAACCGCCCGCGCACCTCGGCCAGCTCGATGTCGGACAGCCACCCGGGGTTCGACGCGGGCCTGGCCGCATCCTCGGGCGTCCAGTCGGGATCGGGGTCGGGGGTGCGAACGCTCATGCAGCCATTCTGTCTCACGAGGGACGCTCAGCACGTGCACTGCGAAGATGGTGTCATGAACCCCGACGTCACGATCGATTCCGAGGCCGTCCTCTGGTCGGCGGGCTCCGCTGACCGCGAGGGCCGTCCCCTCCTCCTCTTGCTGCACGGCTACAACTCGCACGAGGGCGATCTCTTCGGGCTCGCGCCGTACCTTCCGCTGCAGCCGGCGATCGCGTCTCTCCGCGCCCCGCTCCGCGCCGACTTCGGCCACGCCTGGTTCCCGCTGACGGCGGAGGGTCTCGAGAAGGCCGTCGAGGGGGCGGATGACGCGGCGCACGCGATCCTCGCCTGGCTCGACGCGCTCGACCCGCAACCGGCATCCCTCGGGCTGCTCGGATTCTCGCAGGGCGGTGCCATCGCGATCGAGCTGTTGCGCGCGGCTCCCCACCGCTTCGCATTCGCCGTCACCCTCGCGGGCTTCGCGCTCCCCGGTGCGCGCGACGGCGACGAGGCGCTCGCTGCGACCCGACCGCCCGTGCTCTGGGCGCGCGGAACCGACGACACCGTCATCCCGCCCGAGGCGATCGCCCGCACGAACCGGTGGCTGCCCGCTCACGTCGACCTCACCGAGCGCATCTACGAGGGCGTGGGCCACTCGGTGTCGCAGGGCGAACTCGACGACGTCGTCGAGTTCCTCCGCGCACGGTACGCGGCGTGACGGGCTAAGAGCGCGCAGCGCGTTCCGCGTTGCGGGCCTTGACGCGCACGTTCTCCTCGCGGACGGCGGCCTGGGTGGCACGCTCGGTGACGAGCCACGCCGGGGGTGCGGCGAGGAGGTCCTTGATCTCGGCGGTCGTGAGTGGTTCGGTGACTCCGCCGCGCGCGAGGCCCGAGTTCGAGACGCCGAGCTTGGCTGCGACGACGGGGCGCGGGTGGGGACCCGAGCGGCGGAGCTCGGCGAGCCACTCGGGCGGGTTCGCCTGCAGCTCCTCGAAATCGTCACGGGTGATGTCGCCCTCGCGGAAGGATTCCGGGGCTGCTTCGAGCAGAATGCCGAGCTTCTTGGCGGCGGTCTCGGGCTTCATGGTCTGCTGTCTACTCACTCGATAAGGCTAGTCCCTCCGCCTCGTAATACCCTTGGCATCGTGCGCATCACTTACGTCGAGGGAGTATCGCCCGCGAAGTGGCTTCGCATCTGGGCGGATCGCCGGCCCGACCGACCCCTCGAGACCGACCGTGTACTCGAGAGCGAACAGCTCGAGGCACTCGCTTCCGGCTCCGCCGACATGGCGTTCGTGCGCCTGCCGATCGACGAGACCGGGCTTCACGTCATCGCCCTGTGGGAGGAGGTCGCCGTCGCGGCCCTCCCCCGCGATCACGCGTACGGAGACGCCGAGTCGATCGAACTGGCCGACCTCGAGGGCGAGATGACGGCGCCCGTCCAGGCGACGACCGAACTCACGCTCGAACTCGTCGCGGCCGGAACCGGCTACGCGATCGTGCCGCATTCCCTCGCACGTCTGTACGCGCGGCGCGATGTGAAGGCCGTGCCGGTCTCGGACGCCCCGACGACGCGCATCGCCCTCGTCTGGCCTCTCGATCGCGATGACGACGACACGCAGGAGTTCGTCGGAGTCGTGCGCGGCCGCACCGCGAAGAGCTCACGCGGAGCAGATGCTCCCGACGAACCCGCACCCGTCAAGAAGCCCGCTCGACCCTCGACACCAAAGAAGCCCGCCGCACGCGTGTTCCGTTCGTCACGTGCGCGCCGACCCCCGCCCCGCAAGGGCCGTCGATGACCGCGCGCCCCTTCCTCTTCCTCTCCGCGCGCCCCGAGAACGAGGCCGTCGGCCCCGAGGTCGCGTCGATCCGTTCCGCGATGGGAGCGCACGAACTCATCCACCACCGCGTGGATGCCGCTCCCCTGCCCGACCTCGACCTCGACGCGTGGTCGGGGATCGTCGTCGGCGGCAGCCCGTTCAACGTGACGACGCCCGAGAACGAGAAGAGCGCCGAGCAGCGCCGTGTCGAGAGCGAACTCGCGGGGCTCGCCGAGCGCGCGCTCGACACCGACTTCCCCGTGCTCTTCACGTGCTACGGCATCGGCGTCCTCACGAGGGTGCTCGGCGGTGAGGTCGGCCTCGAGTACGGCGAGGATGCCGCCGCGGTCTCCATCGCCCTCTCCGACGACGGGATCGCCGACCCCCTGACGGGAGTGCTCCCACCCGTCTTCACGGCTCTCGTGGGCCACAAGGAGGCGACGAGCCGCCTTCCGTCCGACGCGCGGCTCCTCGCGGGCTCGAGCGGATGCCCCGTGCAGATCTACCGCGCGGGCGCGCACGTCTACGCGACGCAGTTCCACCCCGAGGTCACGACCGCCGACTTCATCGAGCGCGCTCACGTCTACCAGCACCACGGCTACTTCCCGGCGAGGGAACTGCGCGATGTGAGCGAGCGTCTCTTCGCGGCATCCGTCACCGAACCCCGCCACCTGCTGCGACGCTTCGTGGAGCTCTACGAGCGCTGAGCGAACCCGTCGGGGTTCATCGACTGCCAGCGCCACGCGTCGGCGCACGCCTCGTCGATCGAGCGCGAGGCCGCCCAGTCGAGTTCGCGCGCCGCCTTCGACGGATCGGCGTACGAGACGGCGACGTCTCCCCGGCGCGGCGGTGCGACGCGGTACGGGATGGGAGACCCGACCGTCTGCTCGAAGCCGCGAATGACGTCGAAGACCGACCGGCCCTGCCCCGTGCCGAGGTTGTACACGGCGAACCCCGGACGCAGGCGGTCGAGGGCAGCGAGGTGCCCGTCGGCGATGTCCATGACGTGGATGTAGTCGCGCACGCCCGTGCCGTCGGGCGTGGGGTACGAGTCGCCGAAGACGGTCACGTGGTCGCGCGACCCGATGGCGACCTGGGTGACGAAGGGGGCCAGGTTGTTCGGCGTACCCGTCGGCGATTCGCCGATGAGCCCGCTCGGGTGCGCGCCGATGGGGTTGAAGTAGCGGAGGGCGACGAACCGGAGGGTCGAGCGAACGGATGCCTCGTCGGCCAGGATCTGCTCGATCATGTGCTTCGTGCGGCCATAGGGGTTCGAGATGCCGATGCCCGTACGCACCGACTCGTCGAGCGGCATCGTGTCGGCGTCGCCGTAGACCGTGGCGGACGAGCTGAAGACGAGCGCGTCGACGCCGGTCGCCGACATCGCGTCGAGGACGTTGAGGGTCGAGACGAGGTTCGCGCGGTAGTACGCGGCAGGGTGCGCGACCGACTCGGCGACCGACTTGAGACCCGCGCAGTGCACGACGGCATCGGCGGAGAATCCGCGGAAGGCCGCCGTGGTCGCCGCGAGGTCGAGAAGGTCGACCGTGAGCACCTCGGGCCGACGCCCCGTGATCGCCTCGATGCGATCGATGACGAGCGGCGAACTGTTGACGAAGTTGTCGAGGATGGCCACGTCG
This sequence comes from Agromyces atrinae, assembly GCF_013407835.1. Taxonomy (NCBI): domain Bacteria; kingdom Bacillati; phylum Actinomycetota; class Actinomycetes; order Micrococcales; family Microbacteriaceae; genus Agromyces; species Agromyces atrinae. Next base: position 1,519,411 of record NZ_JACCBI010000001.1, read on the forward strand.
TCGCCCCGCGTCAGAAGCTGGGTGGAGATGTGGCTTCCGATGAACCCGGCACCGCCGGTGACGAGAATCCTCACGACTCCAGGCTACCCGCCGCGGGTCGTGCCCTCAGAACTGACGGCTACCGCCCGGCGAACACCCCGATTACGTTAGCTCGTGGGGGTTGTCTCCTCGCTCGTGATCGAGTCTTCTGATAACCGAACCGGCGAGGATCGCTCTGGCCGCCCGTCCCGATCGTTCAGGCCTGGGACGGGCGGCCAGAGCCACCACCCCCATCGAGCGGCGATCGAACGTCAGCGCCGCTGGTCGGCGCGTTCCTCGTCTTCGCGGTCGGAGTGATCGTCGTCGCCCGACTCCGAGATGTCGCGCGCGAGCTCGTCGGTGATGAGGAGATCGCGGCGCACGTGATCGGTGCGATAGGCCGACCGGGCGATCATGTGCGCGGTCATCGGCTGCGTGAGCAGCTGGAAGGTCATGATGAGGATCGCGGTCGTCACGACGGCCCACGACGGTTCGGCGATCACGACGGCGACGAGCACGGCCGCGAGGCCGAGCACCTGTGGCTTCGTCGCCGCGTGCAGGCGCGTCAAGACGTCGGGGAAGCGGACGATACCGACACCGGCCGCGAGCGAGAGGAAGGCACTCAAGAGGATGAGGATGCCGATGACGATCTCGCCGGCACTCATGCGGCGTCCTGCTTCGCCATGAAGCGAGCGATCGAGATCGACCCGACGACGGCGAACATCGCGAGCACGAGCAGCACGACGAGCGTGTCAGTGTGCTTGTTGATGGCCATCTCGGCGCCCAGTGCGCAGATCGCGATCGCGAGGAGCACGTCGGCGGCGAGGGCGCGGTCGAGGATCGACGGGCCGCGGATGATGCGGTAGACGGCGCACAGGGCACCGATGCCGAACATGACGCCGGCGATGATCGCGGCGACGGTGAGGAACGTCATGAGGTGCCTCCTCGGGAGAGCTCGGCGCGGCGCTCACGGCGCTCGGCGCGCACCGTCTCGGCCTGGTCGTGGGTTCCGATCGCGAGCACGATGCGCTCCTCGGTGCCGAGCACACGTCGGCGAGTCGTCTCGATGTCCGACGCGTTCGGAGTGTTGATCGCGTGCAAGTAGAGGATGCCCTCTTCGCGGTCGACGTCGATGACGACGGTTCCGGGCACGACCGAGATCGCCTCGGCGGTGAGCGTCATCACGAGGTCGGAACGCGTATGCAGCCGCACCGCGATGACGGAGTTGAGCGGGTGGTACCGCGGGTTGATCGACAGCAGCGCGATGCCGATCGAGGCCACCACGATGTCGGCGATCATGCGGATCGCGAGGTAGAGCAGCCACAGCAGGTTGACGCGCCCCGAGAGCAGCACGGGCGGTAGGTAGAACACGCGCATGACGCCGAGCGCGAGGAGGAGCCCCGTCACGATGGTCATGACCGTCACGGCGTCCCACAGGAAGACCCACAGGATGATGAGGCCGATGACGAGGGGTAGCTGCAGCCAGATGGTGCGCACCCATGAGTCGCGCTGCGGGCTCATCGAGTACCTCCCGGGAAGACCAGCGAGACGTAGACCGAGGGATCGACGAGGTTCTCGGCTGCACGGTTCGCGTAGTCGAGGATCGGTCCCGCGAAGATCGTCAGTGCGATCGTGACGAGCACGAGACCCGTCGTCGCGGCGAACATGAGTCGCGTCGTCTGGCGCTCCTGCGTGAGGACCGCGCCGGGAGCCTCCTGCAGCGAGTCGAGGAGCACCGAGCTGTAGCCCTCGACCTCGCGGCTGCCGCGCCAGAACGCCATGTTCCAGAACCGCGTGAGCGCGTAGAGCGTCAGGAGCGACGTGAGGGCGCCCGCACCGATCATGACCCAGACGAGCCAGTCGGCGACCTCGGCACCCGCGACGAACAGGCCGATCTTGCCGATGAAGCCGGAGAAGGGCGGGATTCCGCCGAGGTTCACGGCCCCGATGAAGAAGAGCACTCCGAGGAGCGGCGACGCCTTCAAGAGACCGCCGAGTCTGTTGATCGACGTCGCACCGCCGATGCGCTCGATGAGACCGGTCGTCAAGAACAGGGTCGTCTGCACGGTGATGTGGTGCACGACGTAGTAGATCGTCGCGGCGTAGCCGAGTACCGAGCCGAGCGCGATGCCGAAGATCATGTAGCCGATGTGACTCACGAGGGTGAAGGACAGCAGCCTCTTGACGTCGGCCTGGGCGAGGGCGCCCAGGATTCCGACAATCATGGTGAGACCACCGACCACGAACAACAGCACCGAGAGATCGCTCTCGGGGAAGATCACCGTCTCGGTGCGGATGATCGCGTAGACACCGACCTTGGTGAGCAATCCGGCGAAGACGGCGGTGACGGGCGCGGGCGCTGTCGGGTACGAGTCGGGCAGCCAGAACGACAGCGGGAAGACCGCAGCCTTGATGCCGAAGGCGATGAGCAGCAGGATGTGCAGGATCAGCTGCACGTCGGCCGGAAGCTCGGCGATGCGCACCGAGAGCTGGGCGATGTTCACGGTTCCGGTCGCGCCGTAGATGAGCGCGATGGCCGCGAGGAAGAAGAGCGATGACACGAGGCTGACGATGATGTACGTCACGCCCGCTCGGATGCGTTCACCCGTGCCGCGGAGCGTCAGGAGCACATAACTCGCCGAGAGCAGGATCTCGAAGCCCACGTAGAGGTTGAAGAGGTCGCCCGCGATGAACGCGTTGAACACACCCGCCGACAGGATGAGGTACGTCGGGTGGTAGATCGACACCGGCGTCTCGCGATGACGGTCGGCGACGCCCTGGCCCACGGAGTAGAGGAGCACGCCGAGCAGGATGATCGACGAGATGACGAGCATGATCGCCGCGAGTCGGTCGACGACGAGGGTGATGCCGAACGGCGCCTCCCAGCCGCCGACGTAGACGACGGTTCCGCCGTTGGCGTCGGTGAAGATCAGCTGGATGACGGAGATCACGAGCACCGCGGAGAGCACCGCGGTCGACACGGCGACCTGCATCCGTCGGTGACGACCGAGGATCAGGGCGAGCGCCGCACCGAGGAGCGGGAGGAGGACGACGAGGGGCACGAGCGCGGCCATCAGCTCTCCTTCCGTCGGCGGTGGGATTCGGCTTCAGCTGCGGCCCGGACGGCCGCGCTGTCGACTTCGTCGGGGAGCATGTCGTCGAGCTCCTCGTCGCTCGCCTCGATGATCTCCTGGATCGCATCATCGTCGGCCGCCGACTGCCGGAGGAGGTCGGCCGCCTCTTCCGCGTCGTCGACGTCCTCCTGCTCGTCGTCGACGAGGTCACCCTTCTCACCCAACTGGGCGAGCCACCAGGAGCGGTAGATGAGCGCGAGCATGAACGCCGTGATTCCGAGGTTGATGACGATCGCGGTGAGGATGAACGCCTGCGGCAGCGGATCGCTGATCTCGTCGACGTCGACGCCGTCGTTCAGGATCGGCCCGAGACCCGGGCGACCCGACATGAGGAAGATGAGGATGTTGACGGAGTTCCCGACGAGGAGGAATCCGATGAGCACGCGCGTCAGACTGCGTTCGAGCATCACGTAGATGCCCGCTCCGAAGAGCGCGGCGCACAGCACGACGAGAGTCAGGGATGCACTCAATGCGGGCCTCCTGCCTCGCCGGCCGGCCACGCTGCGGCATCGGACCGTCGCGAGTCGGGAACCTGGGAGTCACCACGGCTCTCCGCCGTCGTGTTGTCGTCGCGCTCTTCCTTGTCTTCGCGCTGGCGATCGACCTCGGCACCGAGACTGCGCAGGATGTCGAGGACGAGACCGACCACGACGAGATAGACGCCGATGTCGAAGAACGTCGAGGTTCCGAACGAGATGACACCGAGGATCGGCACCTCCCACTCGAACCACGACGACTGGAAGACGGCCTGGCCGAGGAAGAGCGGGAGCGTTGCCGTCGCGGCCGCGAGGAAGAGACCGGTGCCGAGCACACGACCCGCGTCGATCGGCGCCGCTTCGCCGAGTTCGTAGCGCCCACCGGCGAGGTAGCGCGCCACGAGGGCGAGTCCGGCGAGGAGACCGCCGGCGAAGCCGCCGCCGGGGGCGTTGTGGCCGACGAAGAGCAGGAAGATCGACACGATGATCGCGGGGTGGAAGAGCAACCGGACGAGCACCTCGATGAGGATCGATCGGTTCTCGGGAGCGAGCGTGCGGCCCGCGAGGAGCCACGTGTGCTCGCTCGTCGCGGAGCTGCGCGGGTCGCGTCCGCCACGCGTGTCGGCAGCCCAGGCGGCCTCGGGGATCGGGCGCGACCGCGTGCGGCGCCCGCCGCCCTCGTCGAGGCGCGGAGCGGAGCCCGTCCGACCCGTCACGAAGATGAGGCTCGCGACGCCGGTCGCGACGGCGACGAGGACCGAGATCTCACCGAGGGTGTCCCACGCACGGATGTCGACGAGGATCACGTTGACGATGTTGCGACCGTGGGCCTCGATCGCGAGGGCCGGGAGACCCTCGGCGATCGTCGGCTGGATGCGGGCGCCCAGGGCGATGAATCCGACGAGGCCCATGAGCGCGCCCGCGGCGATGCCGATGACCGCGCGGAACACCCCGCGGACCGGTGGGTTGCGCTGGGCGATCTTCGTCGGGAGGCGGCGCAACACGAGCACGAAGGCGACGATCGTGAGCGTCTCGACGAGGGCCTGCGTGAGAGCGAGGTCGGGGGCGCCTCCCATGCCGAAGAGCAGGACGAGACCGTAACCGGTCACTCCGACCAGGAGGACGGCCGCGACGCGCTGCTTGGCGATCGCGGCGCCCACAGCGGCGACGATCATGACGAACGCGAGGATCGGCTGGATGGGGTGATCCCACAGCACGAGGTTCTCGGGCCACTCGCGGTTCATGACGACCCCGATGCCGAGGCCGGCGATGACCACGAAGAGGATGACAGCGATGTATCCCGGCAGGCCCTGCGACTGGATACGCGTCGTGAGCCACGCCGCGAAGCGGTCGTTCGAACGCACGATCTTGAGGTACGCGTGCGACATGTCGACCCACGCCGGCATGAGCGCCTGCATGCGGGCGACCTTCCGACGGCGCCACACGAGGACCGCGCCGATCGCGAAGACGATGAGCGAGAGGAAGAGCGCCGGCTCGAATCCGTGCCACAGACCGAGGTGGTAGTCGCGGGAGCCGGGCAGGAGGTCGGCGTAGGCCTCGAGGAGCGGGTCGAGGAAGGCGATTCCGATGCCGCCGATGAGCGAGGCGCCCGCGAGGAGCGCGGGAGGGATGACGGCGACCGCGCTGACGGGGTGCGTCTCGGTCGGCTGCTCGTCGCGGGAGTAGAACGCGCCCCACACGAAACGCACCGCGTAGGCGACGGTGAGGACTGAACCGACGAAGAGCCCGACGAGGGCGAACATGCCCCATGCCCCGCCCTCGAGCAGAGACGTGAACACGGCCTCCTTGGCGACGAAGCCGAGGAGCGGCGGGACACCGGCCATCGATGCCGCCGCGATGAATGCGACGGTCGCCACCACCGGCATCCGTCGGCCGAGTCCCGAGAGCTTCCGCCAATCGCGCGTGCCGGCGGCGTGGTCGACGATGCCGACGACGAGGAAGAGGGTCGCCTTGAAGAGGGCGTGGGAGAGCAGGAGGGCGACGCCCGCGAGGGCGGCGTCGCGCGTGCCGAACCCGACCACGACGATCATGAATCCGAGCTGGCTCACCGTGCCGTAGGCGAGGAGGAGCTTGAGGTCGTACTGACGGAGCGCGCGCCAACCGCCGACGACCATCGTGAGTACACCCAGGCCGATGACGATCGGATGCCACACCTCGGCGTCGGCGTAGCCGGGCGCGAGTCGCGCGACCAGGTAGACACCGGCCTTGACCATCGCCGCGGCGTGCAGGTAGGCGCTCACCGGGGTCGGCGCGGCCATGGCCGCGGGAAGCCAGAAGTGGAACGGGACGAGGGCGCTCTTCGAGATCGCGCCGAGGAGCACGAGCGCGATGGCCCACTCGCCGGCCGCGCCGGTCACCGGGTTCTCGACAATCGTCTGGATCGACGTCGACCCGGTCTGCACCGAGAGGATGACGATGCCGACGAGCATCGCGAGGCCGCCGAGCGTCGTCACCGTGAGCGCCTGGAGCGCCGCACCTCGGCTCTCCTTCCGGCCCGTGTAGTGACCGATGAGGAGGTAGGAGAGCACGCTCGTGAGCTCCCAGAACACGAACATGACGTAGACGTCATCGCTCGTGACGAGACCGAACATGACGCCGGCGAAGAGGAGGAGGAGCGCGGCGAAACGGCCGAGAGCCGGTTCGTCGTCGGAGAAGTAGCGGGCGCAGTAGACGAGCACGAGGGCCCCGACACCCGTGACGACGAGCGCAAGGAGGAGGCTGAGCGCATCGAGCTGGAACGTCAGCGAGATGTCGAGGAGCGGAATCCACTCGACGCTCTCTCGGAAGGTCGAACCGTCGAGGACCGCGGGCAGCCACGTCAGCAGCATCACGAAGACGGCCGCCGGAAGGAGCGCGATCAGAAAGAAGACGTTCCGACCCATCCATCGAGTGAGGAATGGTGTCGCGAACGACAGAACAGCGAAGGCCAAGAGGCTGGCGATCATTTACCCTCCTCGTCAGCTTCTTCACACAAGCTTACCAGCGTTCAGGAGGGCCGCCGTCCCCGAGGGCCGATTCGGCGCGATGCGTACGCCGAACGGAATCAGCGCGGCGGCGCCAGTTCTCCCGCGGATTCCTGCAGGTAACAGGCTCCGCACAACGACTCGTACGTGACCGATTCGCCGTCGATCGCGACCTGCGATCCGTCGAACACGAAGCGTCCGTCGACGAGGCGGCCGTTGAACATCGCCTTCCGCCCGCACCGGCAGATCGTCTTGAGCTCTTCGAGCGAATGTGCGACCTCGAGGAGGCGACGCGAGCCCGGGAACGCGACCGTCTGGAAGTCGGTGCGGATTCCGTATGCCATGACAGGAATGTTCTCGAGGAGGGCGACACGGAGGAGGTCGTCGACCTGTTCGTCGTTCAGGAACTGCGCCTCGTCGACGAGGAGGCAACTGACGTCGCGGGTCGTCGCATCGATGCGCTCGCGCCGGTGGCGCTGGAAGAGCGCGTAGGCGTCGTCGCCGGGACGGAAGACGAAGTCGACGGGCCTCTCGACGCCGAGGCGGGAGACGATCGCCTCGGCGCCCTTGGTGTCGACCGAGGGCTTCGCGAGGAGCACCTCGTGCCCGCGCTCCTCATAGTTGAACGCCGCCTGCAGCAGCGCCGTGCTCTTGCCGGAGTTCATCGCTCCGTAGCGGAAATACAGCTTCGCCATCTACTCCAGGTATCCGTCCTCTGCGGCGCGGCGCATGAGCTCGGCCTTCCGGCTCGCCGGCCTCCCTACCCGAGCGTACTTCTCGCGAACGCGTCGCAAGTACGTCTTGGCCGTCTCGAAACTGACTCCCATCGCACGCGCGACCGCCACGGTGCTGTGGCCCTGCACGTAGAGGCGCAGAGCGTGCTCCTCGGAGGCGCTCAGGCGCGGGTCGGCCGGGCGCCGCGGGGCGGAGGTCTCGGCGGGCGAGGGGCGCTGCTCCCCCACCGCGATCGATCCGTTCGACGGAAGGTCCATCACGGCACGCGCCTCGTCGACGAGCACCGCCACAGGGAGCGTCTTCGAGACGAACGCGGCGGCACCCGCGTCGAGTGCGCGCTGCCGCGATTCACGCGAGTCGAGGGCGCTCACGACGACGACTCGTGCCCCGGCCGCCCGACAGGTGCGGATGCGCGCCTCGATCGACACCGAGTCGGCGAGTTGGTAGTCCATGAGCACGAGGGGCGTGGGGAAGTCATCGCTCGTGACGAGCTCGATCCACGACCGCGCACGGAGGACGATCTCGAACTCCGGCGCGTGGCTGTCGATCCAGCTCGAGATACCGTCGAGGATGAGTTCGTGATCGTCGAGGATGGCGACCCGAATGCGTTCATCGGAGTTCATAGTCGAATCCCGCCTGCACGACACCGCGCGACACCCGCGCGTCCTGCGCGGCGAACGCCGAGCGGCTGACGGCGAAGAACGGCTGGAGGTCTCGCCGCGCCGACGGCATCGAGACCGATCGGATCCTCGCGTCGATCGTCACTCGCGCGACGGGGTCGACCGCGTCCCGGGACACCTCGACCCGCACCCGCTCCGATGTCGCGAGAAGGCGGGTGAGGAGCGCGGTGAGCGCCGAGCGCTGATCGGCCGACATCGCGCCGGCGGCCCCCGTCGGATCACGGAGTTCGACGTCGACGGATGTCTGGCCGGCGGGCTCCAGGAGATCGGACAGCCACGTGGCGTCGGAGTGCGCGACGAGCACGCCGCGGAGCGTGCGCGCGAGCCGCGCCGCCGTCTGCCGATCGGCGGGCTCGACCACGCCCCGCTCGAGCACGCTGTCGAGGAACGGCAGGACGTCGCGCCCGAGCACGACGAGCTGTCGGCGTTCCACCGAACGCGCGATGCCGTCGCGAACCTCGGCCTCGGTCGAGAGCGATTCGCGCGCGGCCACCCGCTGCCATCGCACGATCTCGGCGGTGATCCGACGCGAGTACCCCGCGGATGCCGCACCGAGGGCGAGCACGGGAAGCATCCCGACGATCGCGAACAACGCGGCCGGCGCACTGATGATGGCGTACTCGGACGTCGCGACGGCGATGCTCCCGAGCACGACGGCCGCCGCGAGTGACGCCGCGATGATCGAGCTCCACGGCCGATAGGGCGCCATGCCGAGGATGAGCACCCCGGCGACGACCGATCCGAAGTCATCCGTGACGTAGTCGTTCGCGCCCGCCGTGCTCGCGAACTCGGCGACGGCCGCGGTCGAGCTGAGCGCGACGACGATCCACATGCGCTCGGTCGTGAACGGCGCCGTGGACTCGTGCGTGAGATAGACGAGGGCGGCGCCCGCAGCGACGACGAACGCGACGGCCACGATGGCGATCGGGAGCGACCTCACCTGGCCGTCGTGGCCGATCGTCGCCGCGACGGCGAGGCCGACGGCGATGACGGCGGCACCGATCGTCAGCGGCCACGCCGAGATCGCGCCGAGCGGGTCGAGCTCTTGCTGAGTGAGGCGCGTCATGGTGCCTCCTCCCCTGTCGCCCGCACGCCGAGCGGGACCGAGAGGAGGATCGTCGTCCCCGCGCCCGGGGTCGACCAGATCCGCACGTCGCCGCCGACAGCGGAGACCAGACCGATGATGGATGCCCGCAGCCCGAGTCGATCGTGGGCGACCGTCTCGGTGTCGAACCCTCGCCCCGCATCGACGACGGCGACGGTCAGCCGCCCTCCGATCTCAGCGACGACGATCTCGGCCGCGTCGACGCCCGCGTGCCGGGCGACGTTCGCGAGGCTCTGGTCGACGGCATCGACGATCGCCGCCGCTGCCTCCGGATCGAGGTCGCCGAGTGCCGACGCGTCACCCGAGACCGTGACGCGCACGCCACGTGTCGCCGACCGCGCGACCGTCTCGCCGAGGACGGCCCGCTGCATCGAAGCGGGCCCCGAGCCGCCCGCGGGGCGGAACCACTCGCGTTCGACGAGGAACGCGACGTCTCTCTCGACAGCGCTGCGGAGCGCGGCGTCGAGCGGCCCGAGGGGCGACGAGGCGATCGCGAGGAGGTGACTGAGCGCCGTGTCGTGGAGTCGGGCGGTCGCGCGCAGTTCGTAGTCCCGACGGATGTCGAGCTCGCGCGCCTCGCGCCGCGCGCGCTGCAACGCATGGTCGCTCTGGTGCGCATCGCCGCGCGTGAAGCCGTCGAACACGAGCACGATGACGATGAGACCGAGTGCGAGAAGGACGGGAGTGTTCGGGCGGACCGCCGCGCCCGCCATCTCGGCCGCGCAGATCGCCGCGATGAGACCGCCGCCGAACCCTGCTCCCACCCAGGCGAGGCCCGCTCCCGCGCCCGCGGCCGTGCCCCCGCCGAGGAGGAGCGCGATATGCGGCAGGCCGACGAGGAGGTTGCTCGTGTCGGAGTATCCGCCCGGCGCGCCGAGCACCTCGAGCGTGAAGATGAAGACGCCGACCGATCCCGCGACGAGGTAGACGCTCGCCGCAGCGACGGTGCGCGTGCGGACGAGCAGCGTGAGGAGGATGGCCATGACGATCACGACGAGGAGCGCGACGAGCGCGGAGACGTCACCCGCCGCCGCGAGCACGATCGCGATGAGGCCCGCCGCGCCGAGCGAGACGAAGGCCGCGGCACCGCTGCCCATCGCGATCGCTCCGCTCAGCGTCTGCCGGGCGAGGTGCTGAGGAAGTCCGATCGTCATCCGGCCCCCTCACCCGCCTGTCTTCGGATTATGACACCCTCACGACCCGCGCGGCAGGGGTTGCGCCGACGGTCAGAAGAGCGCGGCAGGGTCGAGGGCCGCCTGCGAGCGCACTCCGCCCGTCACGGGTGACGTGCGCGTGCGCTCGATCCCGTGCGCACGCAGGATCGGACGCATGCGCTCGGAGAGCCAGCGCCGGTAGTCGAGCGGCGCCGAACGGTTGCGGCCGTAGTACATCGACCGGTACTTCGGCAGCAGCTCGGGGTGCTCGCGCCCGAGCCAGGCGAGGAACCACTCCTTGACGCCGGGGCCGAGGTGGAGCGCCGTATGCGCGATACTCGTCGCCCCGGCGGCACGAGCGCGACCGACGGCCTCGTCGAGGTGCGCGATCGAGTCGGTGAGGTACGGCAGCACGGGCATGAGGAACACGGAGCAGTCGAAGCCCGCCTCGCGGACGGCCGTCACCGTCGCGAGCCGCGCCGCCGTCGACGGGGTGCCCGGCTCGATCGACTGCTGCAGCTCGTCGTCGTAGATCGCGATGGAGAGGGCGAGGTCGATGGGGATGACGTCACGGAGCGCGGACAACCGCGGCAGATCGCGCCGCAGCAACGTGCCCTTCGTCAGGATGCTGAGCGGTGTGCCGCTCGCCGCGAGCGCGTCGATGATGCCGGGCATGAGTGCGTAGCGACCCTCGGCGCGCTGGTACGGGTCGGTGTTCGTGCCGAGCGCCACCGCGTGCCGTTGCCACGACGGGCGCGCGACCTCCTTGCGCACGACGTCGGCGACGTTGACCTTGACGATGATCTGCCGATCGAAGTCGTCCCCGCCGTCGAGATCGAGGTACTCATGGGTGGGCCGGGCGAAGCAGTACGTGCACGCGTGCGAGCAGCCGCGGTACGGGTTGATCGTCCACTCGAACGGCATCGCGCTCTGCCCGGGCACCCGGTTGAGCGCCGTCTTCGCAAGCACCTCGTGGAACGTGATGCCCGCGAACTCGGGCGTGCGCACGGTGCGCACGAGGTTGTTCAGCCGGACGAGGCCGGGCAGCGCGTTGGGGTCGTCGACACCGAGTTCCTGCCCGCTCCACCGCATGCCCTCATTCGAACATTAATTCGAATGAGGCGCAAGTCAGGAGCCTGCGGGCAGCTTGAGCGCGGCGGCCGTCGCGTCGAGCGACGCACGCGCCGCCTCGGGGTCGTCGTTGAGCTTCGTGCCGTAGGCGGGGATGAGTTCGCGCAGCCGCGGGAGCCATCCCGCATAGCGGTCGGGGAAGCACCTCGAGAGCACGTCGAGCATGATCGGCGCCGCGGTCGAGGCACCCGGAGACGCACCGAGGAGCCCGGCGATCGTGCCGTCCGCGCCCGTGATGACCTCCGTGCCGAACTGCAGCACGCCGCCCTTCTCAGGGTCCTTCTTCATGACCTGTACCCGCTGACCGGCCGTGATGAGCTCCCAGTCATCGGTCTTCGCCGTCGGCATGAACTGACGCAGGGCCTTCATCTTCTTCTCGCGCGACGCGACGACCTCGCCGATGAGGTACTTCATGAGGTCGAGGTTGCGAACGGCGACCTGCAGCATCGGGCCGATGTTGTGCCAGCGCACCGAGAACGGCAGGTCGAACCACGTCGACGACTTGAGGAACTTGGGCGTGAAGCCCGCGTACGGACCGAACAACACGGCGGTCTCTCCGTCGACGATGCGCGTGTCGAGGTGGGGCACCGACATCGGGGGTGCGCCGACGGCGGCCTTGCCGTAGACCTTGGCGCGGTGCTGGGCGACGATCGCGGGGTTCGTGGTCCGCAGGAACTGCCCCGAGATGGGGAAGCCGCCGTAGCCGCGGATCTCGGGGATTCCCGAGTGCTGCAGGAGCGCGAGTGCGCCACCGCCCGCGCCGACGAAGACGAACTTGGCGTCGATCTGCTTGGGGGTGCCTCCGACGGTGTGGCGGAGCTTCAGACGCCACGTGCCGTCGGCGCGCCGCTTGAGCGCGGTGACGTGGTGGTTCTTCTCGACGATCGCACCGCGGTCGCTGATGGTGTCGAACAGCATGCGGGTGAGCGCGCCGAAGTCGACGTCGGTGCCGGCGACGATGCGCGTCGCCGCGACCTTCTGCTTGCGATTGCGCTTGACCGCGAGGAGCGGCGCCCACTCGGCGATGACGTCGATGTCTTCCGTGTACTCGATGCCGCCGAACAGGGGCTGATCGCGAAGGGCCTCATAGCGTCGCTTGAGATAGGCGACGTTGTCGGCTCCGCGGACGAAGGTCATGTGCGGGGTCGCATTGATGAAGCCCGACGGGTCGGGGAGGGAGCCCGCCTGGACGAGCGACGCCCAGAGCTGACGACTGATCTGGAACTGCTCGTTGATCGAGATCGCCTTGGCCGCGTCGACGCTGCCGTCGGGGGCCTCGGGCATGTAGTTCAGCTCACACAGGGCGGCATGCCCCGTACCAGCGTTGTTCCACGCGTTCGAACTCTCCTGGGCAACCTCTCCGAGGCGCTCGTAGACCCGGATGGACCACTCGGGTTCGAGCTCTGAGAGAAGGGTGCCGAGGGTCGCACTCATGATTCCGCCGCCGATCAGAACGACGTCGACTGTCTCCTCGGATTGCACGAGCCTCAGTCTAGTCGCGGCAGGGGAAGGAACTGAGCCGATCCTGAGGGGCGCTTGAGCCTCGCTTGAGGGGCACGACATAGTCTCGAAACACGCCTCCCGCTCCGGTCTCCCCGCCGGGGCGGGAGGGGCAAAGACGGGCCACGATCTCCGACGTCCGACCCGTTGACATCGGCGTCACGGCCCGACCCGAACGTCTTTGCCCGAGCGTTGCACGGCACCCGAATGCGTACGACCGAAGACGATTCGTTGCGAGTCGTCTTCGGTCGCCCGCACTGCCGCTTCCCTCTCGACCGGCCATATACTTACCGCGCACCGCCACGGAGCGCGAGGAGCACGATGCCAGGACGATCCCCCAGCCGACAGCGCGATCGGGCTCTGCCCATCGTGATCATCTCGGCAGCAGCATTCCTCCTGCTCGTCGGCGGACTCATCGCGGTCATCGTCGTCGCGTCGACTCCGTCGGCCGCGCAGTCCGAGCTCGATCGCCCCTTCTACGTCTGGCCCGACTCCGCCGCCGTCGATGCGGCCGCGGCAGCGGAGCCCGACTCCCCCGAGTTCGCGGCGGCGACCTACCTCGCCGAACGCCCCGCATCGATCTGGCTCCTCCCCGAGGAGCACGGCCTCGGCGATGTCGGCCCCTTCGTGGCGTCGATCGTCGACCAGACGAGCGTCGACGGCACGCTTCCGAGCTTCGTGGTCTACGGCATCACCGACCGCGACTGCGGCAACTTCTCGTCGGGCGGGCTGCCGCCTGCCGAGTATGAGACGTGGGTCGACGAGATCGCCCTCGCCCTCGGGACGGCGCCCGCCATCGTCATCCTCGAGCCCGACGCTCTCGGACTCGCGCCGGAATGCGGCGACACGGACGCGCGCGTCGCGGAAGTGAAGCGCGCGGCGACAGCGCTCTCGGAGACATCCGCCCTCGTCTATCTCGACGGCGGGCACTCGTCGTGGCTGCCCGCGACCGAGATGGCGGAGCTGCTGAAGGATGCCGGCGTCGACCAGACTCGCGGCTTCGCCACGAACGTCTCGAACTACAACGCCCTCGCCGACGAACGCGAGTACGCGCACGAGCTCAGCGACCTGCTCGGCGGCGTGCACGCCGTCATCGACACGTCGCGGAACGGCAACGGCTCGAACGGCGAATGGTGCAATCCCTCGGGGCGCACCGTGGGAGACGAGCCGACCGCGATCGACGACGAGGTCGTCGACGCGCTGCTGTGGATCAAGACAGCCGGAGAGAGCGACGGCGAGTGCAACGGCGGCCCGGTCGCTGGGGTATGGTGGCCGGAGCGGGCAGTCGAATTGACCCGCGATGCCGTGGGCAGCGCAGAGTAGCCGCAACGGCCAGCCACGGGGAAGGTGCTGGAGTGGTATCTGAACGTCGAACTGCCGTCATCATCGAGGACGACGCCGATATTCGTCATCTCCTCGAGACAGTCCTCGAGCAGGCCGGTTTCTCGACCGTCGCGACCGGCAACGGACTCGACGGCATCGCCGCGGTCCGCGCCTACGACCCCGTCATCACGACGCTCGACGTCAGCATGCCGGGGATCGACGGCTTCGAGACGGCCAAGCGCATCCGCACGTTCAGCCAGACCTACATCGTCATGCTCTCCGCACGCTCGGAGGAGATCGACACCCTCCAGGGCCTCGAGGCCGGCGCCGACGACTACCTGACGAAGCCCTTCCGGCCGCGCGAGCTCCGTGCCCGCATCGAGGCGATGCTCCGTCGCCCGCGCGCCGTTCCCACCGACGCGGGCGAGACCGCTCCCGTCGCAGCCGCCGCACCCGCAGCGCCTGTCGCGCCTGCCGTTCCGGAGCCTGTCGCCGCACGCGAGCCCGTGGCTCCCGCGGCACCAGCCGAAGCGGCTGCGCAGCCCGTCGAGACGCAGCTCTACACGGGCGACGGCAGCGGCCCGTGGCTCGAGCACCGCGGCCTCCGGCTCAGCCCCGAGGAGCGCGTGCTCGTCATCGACGGCCACGAGATCAACCTCACGCGCAGCGAGTTCGACCTGCTCGAAGCGCTCATGACCTCGCGGCGCCGTGTGCGCAGCAAGGCCGACCTCGCGCTGCTCCTCCGCGGAGAGAGCTACGTCACGAGTCACTTCGTGAGCGAAGCCGACAAGCGCGCCGTCGAGGTGCACCTCGCGAACCTCCGCCGCAAGATCGGCGACAACTCGAGCCAGCCCGAGTTCATCGAGACCGTGCGCGGCATCGGCTACCGGATGACGGCGGTCGAAGAGTCCTGATCGGACTCACGTCTCACGACGCGGCGGCGTAGCGCTCCTCGACGTATCCGCGGAGTTCGCGGCAGCACATGTCGCCCGTGGCGGCGAGACGCACGAGCTTCGTTCCCGACAGGTTCTCGGCCTCGCGCAGCAGTTCGTCGCACGATTCGGCCAGCGCAGCGGCCCCCGCCATCGTGCTCGTCGAACCGATGCTGAGCAGCACGACCGTCACCTCGTCGGTGTCATGAGCATCGACGGCGGCCACGAGGCGCGCCTTCCGCGTCGGCCAGAGTGCGACGAAGTCGTCGACGAAGCGACGAAGGGCCCGGGTGTCGCAGCCCAGATCGACGTGCAGGCGAGCGAGCGCCTGCACGTCGAGAGTGTCGGTAGATGCGCTCACACCTTGTACCCGTGGTGGCGGCGCACGAGCGAGCCGAACATGGTGAGCGTCTGGAGGATCGTGATCGCACCGACGACGGGCCAGCCGATCCAGAGGATCGTCGACTGCACCATCACGGGGAGGATGAGCCAGAGCGCGACGAGCGCGGCGATGAAGGCGACGGCGAAGAGGATCGGGGCGAGGTGGGCGTTACCCGAGCCGCGCTCGGCCTTCGCCTGCTCGGCCCAGTTGTCGACCTGCTTGCGCGAGAAGAACTTCGACCAGGCGCGGAAGAAGTGGCCGATACGAATCCACATGTAGATCTCGGCGGGGAAGAGCAGCACGGCGAACAAGACGTCCTTTGCGGTGCGGTTCTTCATCGACAGCGCGATGCGGAGGTTCAGGAGGATCGCGACGAACGGCGGGATGAGCCAGAGCGGGCTGAAGACGAAGGCGCTGATCGAGAGCGATGCGGCGAGGAAGACCATGAACAGCACGCGCGTGACGGCGTTCAGGAGCATCGAGAAGTTCTCCCACCAGCGCAGGCGGAGGTTCGGGTGGAACGGCTGACCCTTCGTGTCGCCCCGCTGACCCGGCCACATGAGCTCGATCGCGCCGTAGTTCCACTTCACCTGCTGTGCGTCGAGGCCGCGGACGGTGGTCATGCCACCGACATCCGCTCGCGCTCGCGCGCTGATCTTCGTGAGGTAGCCGGCGCTCTTGATCTGGAGGGAGAGGAGCGAGTCCTCGACCTCGCTGTCCTTCACCCACGGCGTCGACTGGTGGTTCTCGCGCATGGCGTCGCGCAGGGCCTTGATGGCGAAGATCGAGTACTGACCGCCGAGCACGGCCATGTTGCGGCCGCGCAGCATGTTCTGCATATTGAAGGCCGCGAACTGGGCGCGCTGGCCGGCGATGAGGAAGGGCGCGACGATGCCCGAGAAGGGGCGGTCGTCGATCGAGTAGATCGCCGAGATGCCGCCGATGCGGGTGTCGGAGCTGATCTCCGCCTCGAGGAACTCGATCGCCCGCGAGTCGGCGACGGTGTCGCCGTCGACACCGAGCATGTAGTCGAGTCCGTCGATGAGCGTGAAGCCGTAGTTGAGGGCGCCGACCTTCTTGTCGGGGTTCTTGCCGATGTCATGGACGAAGACCTCGGTGAACTGCTCGACGCCGTCGGTCTCGCGCGTGTGCACGCCGGCGTACTCGGCGGCAATCTCGACCGTGCGGTCGGACGTGTTGTTGACGATGACGTGGATGACGTCGGGGAGGCGGGTCTGGTTCACGAGCGACTCGAGGACCTCGCCGATCGACTCCTCCTCGTTGTACGCGGGGACGATGCAGCCGATCGTCGATCGGTAGGTCGGAAGGGCCTCGACGCTCGAGATGAACTCGTTCGCCTCGGCGGCCAGATCGCTGCCCGGGAGCTGCGCGCGCCGCACGTACGGGTTGCCCGCCGCGCCCCGCGACGCGGTCTCATTCTGTTGACGCGCGTTCTCCGACATTTCTCTCTCCCCGGTCAGGTGTCTGTGTTCGACTAGTCTCGCCCATGAAGCGCAGGCTCGCCCGAAAGATGCGATAGCGTCACCTCAGGGATCCCTCAGGATTTGGGCTGATCGATCAGGGGAGTTGCATGTTCACGAGACGAGTCGGTGCCGTCGCGGCCATGGCACTCACCACGCTGATTCTGACCGGATGCGGTGCACCGCCGTGGGAGACCACGGGTTCGACGACCGCTCCGACGACGAGTGCGACACCGCGACCGACCATCTCGACCGAGGTCAACGAGCTCGCGAGCGGTAACGCCGTGCACTCGATCGCCGCCGGCGACGTCGCCCTCACCGCGACCTACTGGTCGACGCTCGGCATGGACCAGTGGAAGACGTCGGCGCAGAAGCCCCTGAGCTTCTCGATCAGCGGCACGCTCGGCACGGATGACGGCCAGCAGGTCTACCTGTCGCGGGTGTCGCTCGCCGCCGAGGTCACCGGCCCCGACGGCCCGCTCGAATCGCCGCAGACGATCACCGACACGTCGACGATCAATCCCGGCTACCTCATCAAGGCGCCCTACAGCTACAGCCAGACGTTCATCATCCCCGCCGTCGACCCGGCCGCGACGTCGATCGTCTTCACACTGACCTACGAGATCCTCGTGCAGGCGACGCCCACATCCGCCGAGTACGCGAAGCAGACCGCCGTCGACACCCTCACCGTCACCGTCGTGCCGGAGAACCTGCCCGACGACGAAGGCTGATCAGGCGCGGTTCGTCAGACCCGTATCGACGACCTCGCGGTCTCCGCCGTCCTCCTGTGCGCGCTCGCACGCGGCATCCGCTGCTTCGAGCATCGAGCTGTAGGCGAAGCCGACGTAGTCGGTGAGCGAGACGCCGATGCTGATCGTCGCGCGCACATTGCCGTTCGGTGACGAATCGGACTGCAGACCGGAACGGATCGCCTCCGCCGCAGCGCGCGCCTCGGCGGGCGACGACATCGGCGACACGATCGCGAGTTCGCCCTCGTTGATCTCGCCGATGTCGGAGTGCGGCGGCGCGTGGCGGCGGACGATGCCCATCCACTCCTCGACGAGCTGGTCGCTCACGGCTCGGCCGTAGGCGTCGACGATGTCGGAGTAGTCGTCGACGCGGACGTACATCATCGCGAGCTGCGCATCGTGGAACTCGGCGCGCTCGAGCCAGACCGACACCGTCCACTCGAACGAATCACGGGCGAGCACGCCGTTCGACGCCGCCTCGAAGTAGTGGCGGGTCGACCCGGCCGCGACGCGCGACGAATCGATGCGGAGCACCGACATCGTGATGCCGACGATGATGACGAACACGATCGTGACGAAGCTCGCGGCCTCCGAACCGAAGAAGGTCGTGAAGTAGGGGCTGCCGGCACCGAACGCGACGAAGATGATCGTGCGCACGATGTAGAACGAGCCGGCGGTGAAGAACGCGACCGCGGTGATGCGCGCATAGCCGATGGCGCCGAGCCGGCCGCGCAGCATCTCGACACCGGCCGCGACGGCGAAGGCCGAGACACCTGCGAGCTCGAAGAACGCGCCGGCCCAGCTGCCGCCCTGCGGCCCTTCGATGAGCACGGCGACGACGGCCACGGCGGGAGCTGCAGCGGTGACCCAGAGGAGGGCGTTCCGACCGTTGAACACCCGCGCGCCCGACCAGAGGCAGGCGATCGAGAGCACGAACGCACCGTTGCCGATCGCGATCGCCCACCAGAACGCCGTGTCGGTCGACCAGAGCATGTACGAGAACACCGTCAGCATGCCCGACATGAACGAGATCGACCAGATGCGCCCGGGGCGATTGTCACGCCACAGAAGCGTGTCGAGGATGAACACGAGGCCCACGGTCACGACCACCACGGCGGTCACGAGTGTCAGCGTCGACAGATCGATCATTGCGGTGCCTCCTTCGGGATCTTGACGACGACCGTCGTACCCTCGTCGACCACGCTGTGCACGGTGAGGTCGCCGCCGTGCTTCCGCACGATGTCGCGGGTGATGCCGAGACCGAGGCCGCTTCCGTGGATCGTCGAGTTGCGCACCGACTCGGAGCGGAAGAACCGGTCGAAGAGGCGGGGCAGCTCGACATCGCTGATGCCGATGCCGGTGTCGCGAACGACGACCCACACCCAGCTCTCGTCGCCCGTGACACCGAGGTACACGTCGCCGCCGTCGCGGTTGTACTTGATGGCGTTCGAGAGCAGGTTGTCGATGATCTGGCGCACGCGAGCGGGGTCGATGGTCGCATGCACGTGCTCGACCGTGTCGATGTGGACCGTGACGTCACGCTCTTTCGCGCGAGGCTCGAGCGACTCGGCCGAGGCCTCGACGATCGCCCCGATGTCGCTGTCGGTGGGGCGGAGCACGAGGTTCGCGTCGCCGTCGCGGTTCGCGACAATGATGTCGCCGATGAGTTCGAGGAGCCGCGAGGAGTTCCGCTCGACGATCTCGAGCTTCGCGGTCGTCTCGGGCGGCAGGTCGTCGCCGAGCGCGAGGTCGACGTAGCCGAGGATCGAGGTGAGCGGCGTGCGCAGTTCGTGCGAGACGGAGGCGACGAGGTCGTCGCGGGCCTTCAGAGCCTTGAGCTCGGCGGTCACGTCGTTCGAGACGACGATCGAGCCCTCTGGTGCACCGTGCTCGTCGGTGAGCAGACGCGACGTGATCGAGAGGGCACGCCGGTTCGGCGACCCCGGCTCGCCGGCCCAGACGATCTCGTTGTCGAACTCCTCGCCGGCCTGAGCGCGCGCGATCGGCATCCTCTCGGTCGGAAGGAGCGTCTCGGCGTCGGCCGCGTAGACGGCGGGCCACTCCCCGGGAGCCGCGATCGCCGCCTGCATGCGGGCGTGCGCCTCGTTCGTGACGGTGATCTCACCGTCGCGCCCGAATCGGATGACTCCGAAGTCGACGGCGTTCAGCACCTCGGCGACGAGGCGCTCCTGCTGGCGCGCTCGGCGGAGGGCGTCTTCGAGCTGGATCGTCTGCTTCCGCAGCAGTCGGCGCTGCGCGCGCGAACGCCGTGCGTTCAGGAACCCCGAAATACCGATGAAGGTGAGGACGAGGACGAGGACGGAGACCGAGCTGACGGATGCCACGGTCGGAGGATTCTTCGCGATCGCGAACGTCGCGACGACGAATCCGAAGGCGGTCGCGAGGCCCGTGACGAGCGCCGCGAGCGAGAAGTACGTCGAGAGCCAGATGATCGGGAAGGCCCAGAGGAGGCCGACACCGGCGTCCGGCAGACCGATGCGGAGGGTGCCGATCGCGATGATGTCGATGATGGGCAGGATGACGATCGTGACCGACGGGAAGCGGTGCCACGGCACAGCCACGGCGAGCACGCACCCCGCGAAGACGCCGATGAAGGCCGCGAAGAAGAGCACGATCGAGCCGACCGTGACGCCGATCGCGTAGGAGAGGAACACGACGACGACCGTCACGAAACCGAAGAGAAGCTGGGTCAGCATCACCGACTGGTCGATACTGCGCACAGCGGCGCCACGCCTCTCGCCACGGACGCCCGTTCGCCCGATACCCTCACCCGCCATGTGCCGACTCTATCGCCGCACAGGCGCTGTTCTGATCAGGCGGCGACCTGGCGCTTCGCTGCGATGAGCTCGGCGATCTGCACGGCGTTGAGCGCCGCACCCTTCCGCAGGTTGTCGTTCGACACGAACAGCACGAGACCGCGGCCATCGGGAGCCGACTGGTCCTGGCGGATACGGCCGACGAAGCTCGGGTCCTTGCCCGCCGCCTCGAGCGGCGTGGGAACGTCGGACAGCTCGACGCCCGGAGCGGCAGCGAGGAGTTCGGTCGCGCGCTCGGGCGTGATGGCGTTCGCGAACTCGGCGTGGATCGTCAGCGAGTGGCCCGTGAAGACGGGAACGCGCACGCAGGTTCCGGCGACGAGAAGACCGGGGAGCTCGAGGATCTTGCGGCTCTCGTTGCGGAGCTTCTTCTCCTCGTCGGTCTCGAAGTCGCCGTCGTCGACGATCGAGCCCGCGAGAGGGATGACGTCGAAGGCGATCGGCTTCACGAACTTCCGCGGTTCGGGGAAGGTCACGCTCGATCCGTCGTGGACGAGCTGGATCGCGTCCTGAGCGACCGCGGCGCGCGCCTGCTCGAGCAGCTCCTCGCCACCGGCGAGACCAGCGCCCGAGACGGCCTGGTAGGTCGAGACGATGAGTCGCTCGAGACCGGCCTCGTCGTGCAGCACCTTGAGCACCGGCATCGCGGCCATCGTCGTGCAGTTGGGGTTCGCGATGATGCCCTTGACGGCCTCGTCGATCGCGTGCGGGTTGACCTCGCTGACCACGAGCGGAACCTCGGGGTCCATGCGCCAGCCGCTCGAGTTGTCGACGACGATGACGCCGGCGGCCGCGTAGCGCGGGGCCTGAGCCTTCGAGAGGGTCGCTCCTGCCGAGAAGATCGCGATGTCGAGGCCCGTGGGGTCGGCCGTCGCCGCGTCCTCGATGACGATCTCTTCGCCTCGCCACGGAAGGGTCGTGCCCGCCGAGCGCGCCGACGCGAAGTAGCGGATCGATGCGACCGGGAAGTCTCGCTCCTCGAGCAGGCGGCGCACGACGGCTCCGACCTGACCGGTTGCTCCGACGACACCGATGTTCACTCCTGGGGCCACGATTCTCTCCTCTCGCGCTGACGCGCGTGCTTCTTGCTCAACTCTGCCAGCCAGGAGCGCGCGTGCGGCTCACGGAGGCGGTACAGGGGCCGGTATGGCGGAAACTCCGCGATGACCGGCAGTTGCGGGTCGCTCTCAGCGACCGGTGCCGCCGTGCACGACGGCTTCGGCGTCGCCGTCGAGCTCGAACGCGGTGTGCACCGCGCGAGCCGCGGCACTCACCGTGTCGGCACGCGTGACGACCGAGATGCGGATCTCGCTCGTCGAGATCATCTCGATGTTGATGCCCGCCTCGAAGAGCGCCTCGAACAGACGCGCCGAGACGCCGGCGTTCGAGCGCATCGCGTTGCCGACGAGCGAGAGCTTGCCGATCTGGTCGTCGTACTGGAGGCCCTCGAAGCCGAGCGACGCCTTCTCGTTGCTGAGCGCGGTGAGGGCGCGCTCGCCCTCGCCCTTCGGCAGGGTGAACGAGATGTCGGTGCGGCCCGTGGTCGCCGCCGACACGTTCTGCACGATCATGTCGACGTTCGCGTTGGTCTTCGCGACGGTCGTGAAGATCTTCGCGGCGACACCGGGCACGTCGGGCACGCCGACGACGGTGATCTTCGCCTCGCTCAGATCGGTGGCGACACCGGCGATGATGGCTTCTTCCATGTTCTCTTCTCCTTCGGCCCACGCCGGGTCGTAGACGATCGTTCCCTCGTCGTGCGTGAACGACGAACGCACGTGCAGCTTGACCTTGTGACGGCGCGCGTACTCGACGGCGCGGATGTGCAGGACCTTGGCGCCGGATGCCGCGAGCTCGAGCATCTCTTCGCTCGTGATGCGCGCGATCTTCTTCGCGTTCGGCACCACTCGCGGGTCGGACGTGAAGATGCCGTCGACATCGGTGTAGATCTCGCACACGTCGGCCTCGAGGGCTGCCGCGAGGGCGACGGCCGTCGTGTCGGAGCCGCCGCGGCCGAGCGTCGTGATGTCACGGGTGTCGCGGCTGAAGCCCTGGAACCCGGCGACGATGACGATGGCACCCTCGTCGAGCGCCTCGCGCAGACGAACGGGGGTGACCTCGACGATGCGCGCCGCGCCGTGCGTGGCATCCGTGATCATGCCGGCCTGGCTGCCGGTGAACGAACGCGCGTCGTAGCCCTGGCTCTTGATGGCCATGGCGAGCAGCGCCATCGAGATGCGCTCGCCCGAGGTGAGCAGCATGTCGAGCTCGCGCGGAGCGGGGATCGGGGCGACCTCGTGGGCGAGGTCGAGCAGGTCGTCGGTCGTGTCGCCCATCGCCGAGACGGCGACGACGACGTCGTTACCGGCCTTCCGCGCTTCGACGATCCGCTTCGCGACGCGCTTGATGCTCTCCGCGTCGGCGACGGATGAACCGCCGTACTTCTGCACGATCAGGCTCACGAGTACTCCAGGGGGACGGGGGCGAACTACCGGAATCATCTTAGGCGTCGGCTCATGCACCGCGGTTCATGTGACGGCCGCGGGCCGCGTCCGACCCCTGTGCTGCTGCGCATCTGAGCGGTAGAGTGCGCTCCATGGAGTCGGGGCTATCAGCGTGGAGCGAGTTCAATGTCGCGATGGCGGGTGCCGCCGCGGCCCTCGTCGGCCTCATGATCGTCGCGATGTCGGTCAACATCCGCGTGATCCTCACGGGCTACACGCTTCCGGCACGAGCCGCCTCGGCGATCGCCTCGCTGACTCTCGCGATCGTCGTCGCCGGCATCGGGCTCATGCCCGCTCTCGACGAGCGCCTATACGGCATCATCGTGGTCGTCGGCGGCCTCGTCTCCGGGGTCTTCGCCGTCCATGCGACGCGCAAGATCTTCACCGACACGGACCACGCCGCGCGAGTGCGGGGGCCGAAGTCGTTCTTCGGACTCGTGCCGCCCGGCGCCTTCCTCCTCGGAGGAGCACTTCTCATCGCGGGCAACGACGCCGGGCTCTACGCCGTGGCGACGGCCGTCGTCGTGGCGATCGTCGCGGGCGTCGTCATCTCGTGGGTCGTGCTCATCGAGGTGCTGCGCTAGACGCCCGGCGGTCTGGTCGTCGACGGGGTCTGATCGTCGACAGGGTCTGATCGTCGACGGGGTCAGCTGACGATGCGTCGACCCTCGAAGGCGCGACCGAGGGTGACCTCGTCGGCATACTCGAGATCTCCGCCGACCGGGAGGCCGGACGCCAGTCGCGTGACGCGGATCTCGAGGGTCGTCAGCAGTCGGCTGAGGTAGGTCGCGGTCGCCTCGCCCTCGAGGTTCGGGTCGGTCGCGATGATGACCTCGGTGACCGTGCCGTCGGCGAGGCGCTGCATGAGCTGACGGATGCGCAGCTCGTCGGGGCCGATGCCGTCGATCGGGCTGATCGCACCGCCGAGCACGTGGTAGAGACCACGGAACTCACGCGTGCGTTCGACGGCGACGACGTCCTTCGCCTCCTCGACGACGCAGATGAGCGCGGGATTGCGGCGCGGGTCGCGGCAGATCGAGCACGTCGCCTGTTCGGCGACGTTTCCGCAGATCTCGCAGAATCGCACCTTCTCGCGCACCGTCATGAGCACCTCGGCGAGGTGGGACACGTCGAAGTTCTGCGTCTGGACGATGTGGAACGCGATGCGCTGAGCGGACTTCGGACCGATGCCGGGCAGGCGGCCCAGTTCGTCGATGAGGTCTTGGACGACTCCCTCGTACACGGCTTAGGCTCCGAATCCCGAACGCGGCGGCTGGTGCGGCTGCTCTTCGATGAAGGTGGCTCCGAGGACCTCGCGGACGACCGATTCGCCGTACCGCTGCACGCCGCCGGGAGTGCGCGCGGCGGTGGGGCGCGGAGGTGCGGTGGGGCGCGAGGGCTGGGCTGCGGGTGCCGAGGGCGCGGCCGGTGCGGAGGGCTCCGCGGCGGTCGGCGACGATACGGGCTGCTGCGCGGGTGCGGTGGGCGCAGCCGCTGCAGTGGACGCGGACGGGGCCGGTGCGGCCTGCTGCGGCGCGGAAGCGGGTGCGGCCCAGTCGGACGGACCGGGGTCGGCGAAGGGCTCGTCGTCGGCCGGAGGAGCGTCGTCATCGCTCGGCACGGGCACATCATCGGCGCCGGGGATCGCGACGGTGGCCCACGAGTCGACGCTCGCGGGCGGCGTGGACGGAGCTGCGGGTGCCGGTACGGCCGAAGCCGCGCGTGAGACCGGGGCCGACGAACGCTGCGGGCCGGCCTGCGGGTTCGCCGGAGCGGTCGCCTGCGGGGTCGACGGTGCGTCCTCCGGGGAGGAGGTGGGCTGCGGGGCGCTCGGAGGAGCGTCGGCACCCGGAGCGGCGACCGCGGGGCGCGCAGCGGACGACTCGACGCGCGCGATGAACTTGACGCGCACTCCGAGCACATCGGCGATCGCTTCGCGCAGGATCTCGCTCACGCTCTGACCCGGGGCCGACGAATCACGGAATCCCGCGGCATCGCTCTCGCTCGGGAAGACCAGGACGAGCACGTCGCCGTCGCGGAACTCGCGCGCCTGCGCCGTGAACGCCACGAGCCACGCGCTGCGACGCACCTTCTGCACCGAGGCGAGCACCTCGGGCCACGCGTCGCGGATCTGCTGGAGGGTGATCGGGCCCGACGGCACGGCGGGTTCGGTGGGTGCGGGAGCTGGTGCTGGTGCCGCAGCAGGCGCTTCGGCGGCAGGCGCTTCGGCGGGAGACTCGGCTGCCGCGCGTGCGGCCGGCTCTTCGGTGGCACGAGACGGCGAGGGTGCCGCGGGTGCGGGGGTCGTCGGTGCGGGCGTTGCAGGTGCGGGGGTCGCGCGCGTCGGCTCCGCTGCGGGTGCCGCGGCAGCGGGCGCAGGGGCGGCGGGCTCACGGGTGGGCGCGGCTGCAGGGGCGGCCGGGGCGACCGGGGCGACAGGTGCGGGGGCTGTCGGTGCAGCTGCCGATGGCGGAGCACCGGGAGCTGCGGCGACGCCGATGCGACGTTCGAGCCGCTCGACGCGCGCGAGCGCGCCGCGGGTCGAGTCGTCACTGTTCGGCACGAGGGCGCGCGCGATCATGAGTTCGAGGTGGAGGCGCGGCGACGTCGCGCCGGTCATCTCTGACAGGGCCGAGTTCACGATGTCGGCGATGCGCGAGAGTTCGGCCTGACCGAGCACCTGGGCTTGCGTGGCCATGCGCGCGAGGTCGTCTTCGGGAACACCGCGCAGCACGGTCTTCGCCACGTCGGGGCCCGATGCTCCGACGACGATGAGGTCGCGCAGCCTCTCGAGGAGGTCTTCGACGAAGCGGCGAGGATCTTGGCCCGTCTGCACGACGCGGTCGACGGCTCCGAAAGCACCGGCGGCATCGGACTGACCGATCGCATCGACGACCTCGTCGAGGAGGGCCGCGTGGGTGTAGCCGAGGAGCGCGACGGCACGCTCGTACTCGACCGTGTCGCCGTCGGAACCCGCGATGAGCTGGTCGAGGAGCGACAGGGTGTCTCGCGGGGAGCCGCCGCCGGCACGCACGACGAGCGGGAGCACTCCGGGAGCGACGCTCACGCCCTCTTCGGTGCAGAGCTGCTGCACGTACTCGAGCATCGGGCCGGGCGGCACGAGTCGGAACGGGTAGTGGTGGGTGCGCGAGCGGATAGTGCCGAGCACCTTCTCGGGCTCGGTCGTGGCGAAGATGAACTTGACGTGCTCGGGCGGCTCTTCGACGAGCTTCAGCAGGGCGTTGAAGCCCTGCGGCGTGACCATGTGCGCCTCATCGAGGATGAAGATCTTGAAACGGTCGCGCGCGGGGGCGAAGACGGCGCGTTCGCGGAGATCGCGGGCGTCGTCGACGCCGTTGTGGCTCGCCGCATCAATCTCGACGACGTCGAGCGAGCCGCCGCCGGCTCGCGAGAGCTCGACGCAGCTCGGGCACACGCCGCACGGGGTGTCGGTCGGGCCCTCGGCGCAATTGAGGCAGCGCGCGAGGATGCGGGCCGACGTCGTCTTGCCGCAGCCGCGCGGGCCGCTGAAGAGGTAGGCGTGATTGACACGATCCGTGCGCAGTGCCGTCATGAGCGGATCGGTCACTTGCGACTGACCGATCATCTCGGCGAACGTCTCGGGCCGATAGCGGCGATACAGAGCGGTGACCACACAGAGAAGACTAGTCGCCGCCTCCGACACGGACGCCGGGAGCGAGAGCACGCTCACCGGAGTCGGGGCATGGTCGCCGGTCGACAGCGCAGAGGCACAGTGCGCAGACGCTGACGAAATCTTGATCGTTCCTTGAGGGAGACCAGAGCGACCGGTGAGGGCGTGTCCGTACTTTGGGGGACACGGCTTTCCCGAGCCGTACCGCCGTCCCTACCCGGAGGTATCCCGTGCCACGCACGAATTCGCTACAGTCACGCCCGTTCATCCGTCGCCCGCGCGCTGCGCTCGCCGGCGGCATCCTGTTCACCCTCGTCGGCATCGCAGCCGCACCGCTCGCCGCATCGGCAGCGACCGACGGCGCCTCGCCGTCGTCGGTAACCCCCTACACCGTGCTCGTGCGCGGCGACGCCGAACTGCAGCGCGGCAGTTCCGGCGGTGAGATCGAAGGCAGCCTCGCCGTCGGAGGAGACGTGCGCTTCGGCACGTACAACCTCCTGCAGAACCACGACCGGAGCCCGCTTCCGACGATCGATGGAGTCGCCACTCAGCTCCTCATCGGCGGCACCCTCGACATCGCGTTCAACTCGCAGAAGATCGACCTCAGCACCGGCAGCGGTCGCGTCGTCGACACGCACGCGCTGAGCGTCTCGAACGACGGACGCCTGTACTCGTCGACCTACGGTCAGGATCGCTACCTCAAGGCCCCGGGAGCACGGACGCTCGCCGACTACACGACGACCTCGGCCTCGGCTGATGCGGTGTTCGGCGACGACGTGTTCGACCACCTCGTCGACGCCTCGACGGCGCTCGACTCGATCGCCGGCACGCCGGTCGCGGTCCGGAACGAGGGCGACAAGCTCGCCGTCACCCTCACCGAGGGCGCGACGAACCTCTGGCGCGTCGAGGCCACGACGTTCTCGGGCATCAACGAGGTCAACTTCGGATCGGTCAAGCCGAGCGCGACGACGCCGCTCGTGATCGATGTGGCGCCCGGTGCGACGACGTCGTTCTCGGCTGCGCGCTTCAACGGCGACAGCGTGGGCGGGCGATACTTCGCCCCCTTCATCGTGTGGAACTTCGACGGCTGGACCGAGCTGACGCTCACGGGTTCGACCGAGCTCGGCGGCCTCGTCCTCGCTCCCGAAGCGCACGTTGTCTACGCCCGCCAGAACCCGCTGCGCGGCCAGATCATCGCCGACACCCTGTCGATCACGGGAGCCGGCGAGATCCACCACTACGGCTACGTGCCTGAGCTTCCGACGACGCCGGAGCCGACTCCCACGCCGGAACCGACTCCCACTCCCGAGCCGACGCCGGAGCCCACTCCTACGCCTGAGCCGACGCCGACGCCGGAACCGACTCCGACGCCCGAGCCCACGCCCACCCCGGAACCGACTCCCACGCCCGAGCCGACTCCGACCCCGGAGCCCACGCCCGAGCCGACGCCCACGCCCGAGCCGACGCCGACCCCGGAACCGACGCCCACGCCGGAACCGACTCCGACACCCGAGCCCACGCCCACGCCCACGCCCACGCCCGAGCCCACGCCCGAGCCGACGCCCGAGCCCACTCCCACCCCGGAGCCGACTCCCACCCCGGAACCCACTCCCACCCCGGAACCGACTCCCCTGACGAACCCTCGCCTCGAGGTCCGTGCGCTGACGTCGATGTGCTCGAACGATGCTCCGTACCTCGACTACGACATCACGACGTACGACCTCGACGCCTCGATCACGCACGCCGAGATCACTTTCTCGCCGAGCGACGGAACCGGTCCGAGCTACACCGAGTCGGTCGATCTCACCCCCGATAGCGCGCACGGCCGACTCCTCTGGCCCGGCGCCGAGGTCGACTCGACCGGTGCGGCGACGAGCTGGCCGGGCTGGACTCAGCTGCCGAACGGCCGCTGGGTGCTCGACCCGACGTCGACCGGCTACAACCTGCGTGACGGCGCGGACGTGACCGTCACCGTCGACTCGATCGACCGTGCCGACACCTCGTTCGTGCTCGCCGCCCCGGCGTGCGCACCCGAGACGGCGACGACGACGGGTTCGAGCTCGCCCGCGGCGCTCGCGAGCACGGGTACGCGCACCGTGGCTCCGCTCGTCGCCGGTGCGATCGCCCTCATGGTGATCGGCGCCAGCGTCATGGCGATGCGACGCCGCCGAGCCTGACCGACTCCTCCGGCCCTCTCCTGCTTCCCCTCGCAGGAGGGGGTCGGAGGCATTTAACGCCGGGGGATGTCAGGGAGCGAGTGACGGCTCGGCGATACCGAAGACCTCACGGAGCGCGAGTACCGCCGCCGAGTAGCCGCCCATACCGTGCACGCCCGGGCCGGGAGCCGCAGCGGCACCGCACAGGTACATGCCGGGAGCGGCCGCCCACGGGCGCGTCGACAAGCGCGGTCGCGCGAGCACGCCGGCGATGCTGATTCCGCCCGAGGCGATGTCGCCGCCCGGCATCGACGGGTTCCACCGTCCGATGCCCGTCGCCGTCGTCGCCACCGAGGCGATGATCGTGTCGCGGAAACCCGGGGCGAACCGCTCGATCTGCGCCACGATGGGCTCCGTCATATCGCGCGTGGAGCCGTTCGGCACGTGCGTGTACGTCCAGAGGGTCTGCTTGCCGGCCGGCGCGCGGGTCTCGTCGACGAGGCTCGGCTGGGCGACGAGCACGTAGGGCGAGGCGGGATGACGCCCGCTCGCGACATCCGCTTCGCCCGCCGCGATCTCGTCGGCGCTGCCGCCGACGTGCACGGTCGTCGCGTGGCCGATGCGGGGGTCCCGCCACGGAACGGGAGCCGAGAGCGCGAAGTCGACCTTGCTCGCCGCCCCTCCGGCGCGCACACGGCTGAGCGCCCGCGCGTATCGATCGTCGAGGGCGTCTCCGCCGATGCGGAGGAGGTCGGGCGCCGAGGTGTCGAAGAAGTGGACTCGCGCCGAGGGAAGGTCGGCGAGGGAACGCACGCGCGCTCCCGTCGTGATGACCCCGCCGTGAGCGACGAGGTCGGCGACGAGCGTGTCGACGATCGACTGCGATCCCCCGCGCGGCACGGGCCAGCCGCCGCTGTGCGCGAACGCGGCGAGCACGAGGCCCGCACCCGCTGCCGCGAGCGACGGCTGCGGCACGACGGCGTGAGCGAGCACGCCCGCGAGGAGCGCGCGGCCCTCGGGGCTCAGCGGTGCGAGCCCGGCCCGGACGGCGGCGACCGAACCCGCGAAGCCCGCCGCCACGAACGGATGGCGCGGGTAGGGCACGAGCGGAGTGAGGAGTGTCTCGGCGAGGGCGCTCGATCGACCGGCGAGAGGAGCGAGAAGTCGGCGCCACGACGGGTCACCGAGTTCGTCGGCGGTGCGTCGGACGTCGCGCCAGGCGATGGCCGCGCGCTCTCCGTCGAGCGGATGGGCGTAGGAGGCCTCGGGCGTCGTGAAGGGCGTGCGATCGGTCAAGCCGAACCGACGGAAGAACGGAGAGGCGACGGCGAGCGGATGCACGGCCGATCCGACGTCGTGCAGGAAGCCCGGTTCGGTCAGTTCGCGCGTGGCGGCGGCACCACCGACGGCGTCACCTGCCTCGAGCACCTCGACCGAGAGGCCGGCGCGCGCGAGCGTGACCGCGGCCGCGAGGCCGTTCGGCCCCGCTCCTACGACGACGGCGTCGAGCACATCAGCCCCCGACCACGGCGAGGGTCTGGCGGGCGATCTCGAGCTCTTCGTTCGTCGGCACGACGAGGACCGTGACGCGAGAGTTCTCGGTCGAGATGACGCGCGCGCCGCGATCCGGCGAGGTGTTCAGCACGGGGTCGATCTCGATGCCGAACGACTCGAGGCCCGCGAGGATGCGGGAGCGCAACAGCGGCGAGTTCTCGCCGACGCCCGCGGTGAACGAGATGACGTCGACGCCGCGCAGCTCGACGAGGTACGCGCCGATGTAGGAGCGCGCGCGATGCACGTAGACGTCGAGGGCGAGCTTCGCCGCCTCGTCGCCCGCGTCCGCCGCGGTCTGCACGTCGCGCATGTCGCCGCGACCGCTCAGACCGAGGAGGCCGCTGCGCTTGTTGAGGAGCGTGTCGACCTCGTCGGCGCTGAGTCCGGCGCGGCGCTGCAGGTAGAGGAGCACGGCCGGGTCGATATCGCCCGAGCGGGTTCCCATGACGAGGCCTTCGAGCGGGGTCATGCCCATGCTCGTGTCGATCGAGCGCCCGCCGTCGACGGCGCACATCGACGCGCCGTTGCCGAGGTGCAGCACGATCTGGCGGAGATCCTCGACGGGGCGACCGACGAACTCGGCCGCGGCGTGCGCGACGAAGCGGTGCGACGTGCCGTGGAAGCCGTAGCGACGTACGCGGTACTTCTCGGCGAGCGCCGCATCGATCGCGTACGTGTACGACGCGGGCGGCATGGTCTGGTGGAAGGCGGTGTCGAAGACCGCGACGTGCGAGACGTCGGGGAAGGCCTTCTGCGCGGCGATGA
Source organism: Agromyces atrinae (assembly GCF_013407835.1). Taxonomy (NCBI): domain Bacteria; kingdom Bacillati; phylum Actinomycetota; class Actinomycetes; order Micrococcales; family Microbacteriaceae; genus Agromyces; species Agromyces atrinae. The sequence goes on from NZ_JACCBI010000001.1 coordinate 1,550,663, forward strand.
TGCCCGCGAGGTTCGCCGGGTTGTGGAGCGGTGCGAGTCCCGAGAGCTCGTCGATGTTGATGCGCACGAGGTCGGTGATGATCGTCGGCTCGAAGAACCGGGCACCTCCCTGCACCACACGGTGCCCCACCGCGACGAGATCGGCGACGACGTCGACCCCGCTCGCCGCGAAGGCCTCGAGCATGACGGCGAAGCCGGCCGTGTGATCGACGATCTCGAGTTCGAGCGAGGTGCGCTCGCCCGCGGCATCCGTGTGGGTCGCCCCGCCCGTCGGTTCGCCGATGCGCTCGACGAGACCGCTCGCGAGCGTCACCTCCGACTCGGCGTCGATGAGCTGGTACTTGAACGACGAGGAACCCGAGTTGACGACGAGGACCGCGCTCACGAGGCATCCCCCGCCTGGATGGCCGTGATGGCGACGGTGTTAACGATGTCTTGCACGAGGGCTCCTCGGGAGAGGTCGTTGATGGGTTTGTTGAGGCCCTGCAGCACGGGGCCGATCGCGACGGCGCCGGCCGAACGCTGGACGGCCTTGTAGGTGTTGTTGCCCGTGTTGAGGTCGGGGAAGATGAACACCGTCGCGCGCCCGGCGACCGCGGAGCCCGGCATCTTGGCTGCAGCGACCGCGGCGTCGGCGGCCGCGTCGTACTGGATCGGACCCTCGACGGGCAGGTCGGGGCGGCGTTCGCGCACGATCGCCGTCGCCTGGCGCACCTTCTCGACGTCGGCTCCCGCGCCCGACTCTCCGGTCGAGTACGACAGCATCGCGACGCGCGGCTCGATGCCGAACTGCTCGGCGGTCTCGGCCGACGACAGGGCGATGTCGGCGAGCTGCTCGGCCGTGGGGTCGGGGTTCACCGCGCAGTCTCCGTAGACGAGCACGCGGTCGGCGAGGGCCATGAGGAACACGCTCGACACGACCGAGACGCCCGGCTGGGTCTTGATGATCTCGAACGACGGCCGGATGGTGTGCGCCGTCGTGTGGGCGGCTCCCGAGACCATGCCGTCGGCGAGGCCCGTGTGCACCATGAGGGTGCCGAAGTACGAGACATCCGTCACGGTCTCGCGCGCCTGCTCGAGCGTGACGCCCTTGTGCGCGCGGAGCTTCTGGTACTCCTCCGCGAACTTGTAGACGAGCACGGGGTCGTACGGGCTCACGATCTTCGCGCGATTGATGTCGAGGCCGAGACCGATCGCGCGAGCGCGCACCTCGATCTCCTCACCGAGGATCGTGAGCTCGGCGACGTCGCGAGCAAGGAGGGTCGCCGCGGCGCGGAGAATGCGGTCGTCGCCGCCCTCGGGAAGGACGATGTGCTTCTGCTCGGCGCGCGCCCGGGCCAGGATGCCGTACTCGAAGAGGAGGGGCGTCACGACCTCGGCACGGCTGACGTCGAGCCGGGCGAGGAGGGAGGCCCGATCGACCGAACGCTCGAAGAGGGCGAGGGCCGTGTCGCGCTTCCGCTGCGACTCGGCCGCGAGGCGCCCGCGTGCGCTCGTGACGGCGACCGCCGTGTCGTAGCTTCCGAGGTCGGTGCGGATGATCGGCAGACCGGCACGCAGGCCCTCGATGAGCTTCACGATCGGCTCGGGCAGGTCGAACCCGCCGTTCAGGACGATTCCTGAGACCGACGGGAAGGTCGCCGCGGCGTTCGCCATGAGCACGGCGAGCAGCACCTCGGTGCGATCGGCGGGAACCACGACGACGGCGCCCTCGAAGAGGCGGGGCAGCACGTTGTCCATCGACATGGCCGCGACGACGACGCCGAGCGCCTCGCGCGAGAGCAGTTCGGGATCGCCCGCGTAGAGCGTGCCGTCGACGGCCGCCATGACGGTCGACATGCTCGGTGCGACGAGGTAGGGGTCTTCGGGGATCGCCCAGATCGGCACGTCGCCGCCGACGGATGACGCGGAGCGCGCCACTCCCCCGATGGCCGCGACGATCGTGTCGAGGTTGTCGGGGTCGGCCCGGTTGGCGATGATGCCGAGGAGCGTCGCGTGCTCGCTGCGGAGCTCGTCGAGGGCCAGCTCGGTGAGCTGACGCATGTCGTCGGCCGAGCGGGCTTCCGAGTGGCCGAGGTGCTCGCCCTGACCCTGGCCGATGCGGCCGCCGAGAACGAGGAGCACGGGGGCGGCGAGGTTCGCCGCGATGCGCGCGTTGAATCCGAGTTCGGTCGGGCTGCCGACATCCGTGTAGTCGGAGCCGAGGATCACGACGGCGTCGCAGTTCTCCTCGACTTTCTTGAACCGGGCGACGATGCGCTGGAGCGCGCCGTCGGGGTCGGCGTGCACTTCGTCGTAGCTCGCGCCGATCGCGTCGTCGTAGGCGATCTCGACGCCGTCGTGGGCGAGGAGGAGCTCGAGCACGTAGTCACGCGTGTCGGTCGAACGGGCGATCGGGCGGAAGACACCGACCCTGCCCACCTGTTGACGCAGGAGATCGAGCACGCCGAGCGCGACGGTCGATTTTCCGGTGTTGCCTTCTGCCGATCCGATGTAGATGCTGTGCGCCACGCTCTACAGCCTATAGAGAAAGAACGACGCTTCGGCAGGTGACTCAGGAGATTCCCGAGGTCGCGGTGCCGGCCGCGGGCATGAAAATGACCCCTCGCGCACCCGCCAGAGCCCGGTTACCCTTGCTGCGTTTCCGCCCTGGGGGAATTGGCCTGGATGGCGCCACGCGAGGAGCCGTCGTCCACTCTACCGCTTCTGGTCGGACGAGGCGACCGGCGTCGGGTACGATACTGAAGGTCGCCTGCGCGAGCGCCGGCGTCTGGAGAATTCGCCTAGTGGCCTATGGCGCACGCTTGGAAAGCGTGTTGGGTGCAAGCCCTCGGGGGTTCGAATCCCCCATTCTCCGCCGATCGAAGCCCGGAACATCCCTGATGCTCCGGGCTTCGACTTTCCCCGGGAGGGTTCAGCCCGAGGCCCGCGCGACGACCCCCACTTCGGGGGTGAATCGTGCGCGACATCCGCGGGATGACGGGGAGAGCAAGCGTTGTCCCCCTTTGTGCGGATACCGCATACAGCTTCTGTCGCACAGGATCGTAAGGTGCTCGGCGAGACCACGGATGGACACGAGCGGCACATGGGGAATGATGTGCCGTCCACCGAGCGACCCGTTGCGACTCCGCACGACGGTGTGTCGTTCAGTGTTCCTGCGCCGCAGACGGCGCCGACGACGCTCGTCTCGGGCCCCCGTTCCGACGCACGCCGGGTGCACACGATCCGGCCGCGCCGCACCCTCGTGAGGCACTTCCTCGCTCCGATCATCGCGCTCTCGGTGCCGCTCATCGCGGTGCTGCTGTGGGCCACGATCCCGATCGGCCTCTGGGCCCCCGTCGTCGCGCTCGCGGTGCTCATAGCCGTGCTCACGACCCTGTCGATCGCCTCGTACCACCGCACGACGATCTGGGTCGATGCCGACGGAGTCACCGAACGCGGCTTCTTCGGGCGCATCCAGCACTTCCCCGCGTCGGAGATCGACCGCATCCTGCGCGTCGAGGTCTACCGCGGCCACACCCTCGACACCTCGCACCAGCTCTTCGCCGTGAGCGCCGACGAGCAGGTGCTGCTGCGCATGCGCGGCGAGTTCTGGAAGCGCTCGGCGATGGACGAGGTCGCCGCCGTACTCGGGGTTCCCGAGATCGTCGAGACGGAACCGATCACGCTCGGGCAGTTGCGCCGCGATCGTTCGGGCCTTCTCTACTGGTTCGAGAAGAGGCCGTTCGCGGCTCGCTCGAACACGCCGTGACCCTCCCCGACGACGACCGCGACGCGCTTGCTCGGGTGCAGCGTCGCTGGGGGCTCGACGTGGACGGCGACGCGTTCCGCACGGCGTCGAGCATCCTGGCACCCGTCAACGCCGACGGAGTACTGGCGATGCTGAAGATCGCCCTCGTGTCCGAGGAGCGTCGGGGCAGCGAGCTCATGACGTGGCTCGCGGGTCGCGGCACCGCCCGGGTGTTGCGGGCCGAGGGCGAGGCGATCCTTCTCGAGCGCGCCGTCGGTCGTGACTCGCTCTCGGCGATGACGAGGCGAGGGGCGGATGACCGTGCGATCCTTCTCGCCGTCGCGAGCGTCGCACCCGTGCATGCCGCGGAACCCGTCGGCGCACCGGTCGTGCCTCTCTCGATGTGGTTCCGTGCGCTGCTGGGCGGCGCCGACGACCTCGGTACATTCCATCGCCTCGGTCGCGACACCGCAGCCGAGCTGCTCGCCGACACCCGGGAACCGCATCTGCAGCACGTCCTGCATGGCGACCTGCACCACAGCAACGTGCTCGACTTCGGCGAGCGCGGATGGCGCCTGATCGACCCGAAGGGGCTCCTCGGCGAGCGCGCCTTCGACTTCGCGAACCTGCTCTGCAACCCGACGCCGGTCGAGGCGCTCCCCCTCGTCGAACGGCGCCTCCGCCTCATCGCGGCCGCGGCGTCGCTCGACGAGACGCGCCTCACCCGCTGGGCGGTCGCATGGTGCGCGCTGTCGTCGTGCTGGGACCGTCAGGACGGTTCCGACGAGCGGGCGATCGAGGTCGAAGCGATCGGGGCGGCGGCAGCGAGCCTGCTGTGAGCCCCGCCGTCAGCTCGTGGCGATTCCAAAGAGCGGCTCGTCGGGCGTCGACGACGCGAGTTCATGGAAGCCGAGATGCTCGTAGAACGTGCGAGCCCGCGTGTTCGCCGGGTCGAGGCCGAGATGCACGGCGCTCACCCCGCGTCCGCGCAGCGCCGCACGCTCGAGGTCGATGAGGCGGCGCCCGAGCCCGTGCCCCTGGGCCTCGGGGAGCAGGTCGATGTGCAGGTGTGCCGGGTACTCGTCGAGCTCGGCGATGAGCATGCGTTCGGGATGATGGGCCTCCTCGCGGAGGCTCACCTCGTCGGGCGACCAACCCCGGTCGACGTCGACCCCGTGTCGTGCGTCGAAAAGCGGCATCCACTCGGCTCGGAACCACTCGGCGAACCGGGCCGTGTCGGCAACCGCGAGCACGTACCCCTGTACGCGATGCCCGTCGGTCACGACGAACGCCAGGTCGGGGTCGAACACTGCGTACGGCGTCGCATACACGTCGCCGAGGATGCTGTCGTCGGAGTAGAGCCCGCGGGCATCCTCGCCCGCCGCTCCCGTGCGCACGCAGACGTCGGCGATGCCGTCGAGATCGGCGGGCTGGAACGGCCGGAGGCGGAGCGTCATCGGCGCTTCCGCGTTCCGAAGATGCCCGTGAGCACGCTCGTGAGCACCGTGCGCGTGGCCGGGGACCCGAGGATCTGCTCGAGGGGCGACTTCGACGACGTGCTGCGCGGTCGAGAACCGCTCGACGAGCGCGCACCGGTCTGCTTCATGATGCGGTCGTACTCGGCCTTCGCCTTCGCCCGCTCCCGTTCCTCTGCCTTCCGCACGGCGGCCTGCTGCTTCTCGAACTCCGCCGCAGCGCTCGCCTGCTGCTTCGCGAGTTCCGCCGCATCGGCGGCAGCCGCGGCCGCGTTCATGCGCGCGGTGAGGATCTCGTGCGCCGATTCGCGATCGACGGGGGTCCCGTACCGTGCGAGGAGCGGAGAGGATGCCACGGCGCGATCGATCTCGGCCTCGGGCGTCGGCGACATGAGGCCCTGCGGGGCGCGGAGCCGCGTCCACGCGACGGGCGTCGGCGCACCCTTCTCGTTCATGACCGTGACGATCGCCTCGCCTGTGCCGAGGGTCGTGAGCACCTCCTCGAGGTCGTACGCCGACCGCGGGTACGTCGACACCGTCGCGCGCAGCGCCTTCGCGTCGTCGGGCGTGAAGGCGCGCAGCTGGTGCTGCACACGCGAACCGAGCTGGGCGAGAACATCAGCGGGAACGTCCTTCGGCGTCTGCGTCACGAAGAAGACGCCGACACCCTTCGACCGGATGAGACGAACGGTCTGCACGACCTGGGCGAGGAAATCCTTCGAGGCGTCGGCGAAGAGCAGGTGCGCCTCATCGAAGAAGAACACGAGCTTCGGCTTGTCGAGGTCACCCACCTCGGGCAGATCGTTGAAGAGGTCGGCGAGCAGCCACATGAGGAACGTCGAGTACAGGGCGGGCTTGTCGGCCACACCGGGAACCTCAAGCAGGCTGATGACGCCGCGACCGTCATCCGCGGTTCTCAAGAACTCGCTCGTGTCGATCTCGGGCTCGCCGAAGAAGGCGTCGGCACCGGCCTCGGCGAAGACGATGAGTTCGCGGAGGATGACACCGACCGTCGCCTTCGAGAGGCCGCCGAGCCCGTCGAGCTCGGCCTTGCCGTCGTCGCTCGTGAGGTACTGGAGCACGCTGCGGAGGTCAGCGAGGTCGAGGAGCGCGAGACCGTTCTTCTCGGCGTAGTGGAAGACGAGGCCGAGGCTCGACTCCTGCGTCGCATTGAGGCCGAGCGCCTTGGCGAGGAGGAGCGGACCGAAGCCCGCGATCGTCGCTCGGATCGGAACCCCCTGACCGTGACCGCCGAGCGAGAAGAACTCGACGGGGAATGATGCGGGCGTCCAGTCCTGACCGATCGCGGCCGTGCGCGCGAGGAGCTTCTCGTTGCCCTCGCCGGGCGTCGCGATGCCCGAGAGGTCGCCCTTGATGTCGGCCGCGAAGACCGCGACGCCGTGGGCCGAGAGCTGTTCGGCGAGACCCTGCAGCGTGCGCGTCTTGCCGGTTCCCGTCGCCCCCGCGACGAGACCGTGGCGGTTCGTCATGGCGAGCGGGATGCGGACGGGAACGTCGGCGAGCGGGTCGCCGTTGACGAGGGCGCCCATCTCGAGTGCGGGGCCCTCGAACGCGTACCCGGCGCGGATGGCGTCGATCGCCGCGGCGTCGAGAGGGCCGGTGGATGACGGTGGTGCCGCGTTCACCGGTGCGGCGGCCGCGTCAGCCGCCTCCCGCGCACGTGCGGCGGCCTCTTCGGCTCGGCGCACCGCCTCCTGCGCTTCGGCCTGGAGTTTCTCGGCGACCTCGGCCGCCGCCGCAGCGGCCTCCCGAGCCTTCTGGACCCCGTCATCCGTCATGGCCCGATCCTAGTGACCGGTGTCCTCGCGATCGAGGGGACGATATCTCGGGGTGCGGGGGCGTGCGCACCCCGTGCGATTGACCTTTCGGCATGGGGCGGGCGGGGGGATGTCGGTCGCGACGTGACCGAGAGGTCGAAATCTCGCGGTGCCGGGCTCGCGCGACCCCGTGCAATTGACCTCTCGGCTGGGGCGTGGGCGGCGACGGGCGAGCATGCGACGTCGATCACGTGCGCCAGCCTCGCGAGTTGAGCGCGCGGGCGACGGCGCGCACCCGCTCGCGGACCGGCATGTGACGCGTGACACGCACGACGATCCAGCCCGCCGCGGCCAGCGCGTTGAGTCGAGAGACATCGGTCGCCCACTGCCGATCATCGAGACGGTGCTGGTCGCCGTCGTACTCGGCGATGACGCGCCACCGGCGGAAGACGAGGTCGCCATGCGTCGATCCGTCGGGCGTCTCGATCTCGCCGTTGAGTTCGGGCTCGGGAAGGCCCGCATCGACAAGGTCGAGCCTCAGCAGTGTCTCGCGCGGCGACGCCGACCGCTCCCGCACGAGCGCCCGCGCGCCGCGCAACGCCTCGATCCCTCGCCGCGAACCGAAACGCGCGAGGGCGGAATCGATCTCGTCGAGCGCGCACACGGGCCGCGGCCACCCGACGAGGTGCTCGGCAGCGACGACGAGTTCGCGCACTCCGAGTGCCGCACCCAGCTGGCACCACGCATCGGCGGGCGCGACCACCCGTAGGGCGCCGACGCTCGTGATGACAGGCCGATGGCGCGCTCGATGTCCGACGACTCCGCGCTCGCGAGGACGGTGTTTTCCTTCCCACACGGTGACGTGCACGGCGGCATCCCGCTCGACGCGTCTCGGCAGCGGCATGCCCCACAACGCGGCTGCGGTGCTGTGGCTGAACGCCGAAGTCTCTGTCATCCGCACTCCGTAGGCCGCGCACCGTGCGATCACCGACGATGCATCGCCGGTGGCCGGCGCGCGAACGCCGTGGAACGGGCGCACCAGATCGGACGCATCGAGTCGCTGCAGCGAAACGCCTTCGCGCAGCGCCTCAGTTCGCGTGAACGGCCGACCGGCGAGCGATGCGGGCAGAGGATGACGACGGCTCATCTCACCACGCTCCCCGATTCGGGGTACCGTGCGTCGCCGTCATCACGATCGGTGGGTTCTGCGACCCGGGCGCGCGCCGTGGAGGGCGAGTGCCGCGCGCCGAGAGGGCGATTCGCGGGGGTGCGGGGCGCGCGCGACCCCGAGGGATTGACCTTTCGGCGAGGTGGGGGCGCGGGCGGCCTGCCGAACGGGTGACACGAGCTCGCGCGTGTGGGCATAATCGAGACATGAGCACCTCGAACTCGCTCACGTATCGCACGCTCGCGTCGTACCGGCGCGTCGAACTGCTGCACCTCGTGCAGGAGTCGCCCGGCAGCACGCTCGCGGAGCTCGTCGACGCGACCGGCATCCACATCAACACCGTGCGCGAGCACATGCAGCGGCTCATCGACGAGGGCTTCGTCGTCGCGAAGTCCGAGCACCGCACCACTCGCGGCCGACCGCGCGTGCTCTACAGCGCCGCGACGGGAGCCGACGACACGGCGGCGGCGCGCGAGCGGCTCACAGGCGCCGTGCAACGCGCCGAGGCGCTCCGGCGCTACGCCCCCGAGGCCGTGCTCGGCGACGACACCGTCTTCGCGGACGAGGCGCTCAACCAGCTCGACGCCCTCGACGACCACCTCGACCGTGCCGGTTTCGACCCCGCGCTCGACACGACGAAGCTCGAGGTCGAGCTGAGCGGGTGCCCGTATCGCGAGATGGTCGATGAGCACCGCGACGTCGTGTGCTCCGTGCACCTCGGCATCATCCGCACCGTGCTCTCCCACGCGGGCGGCCCGGTGAGCGCCGACCGGCTGCTCCCGTTCACGACTCCCGGCTGCTGCACCCTCGCCCTCTCGGTCGATCCGACCGACTGATTTTTCACGGCGTTGCGCCCTCGCTGATGACTCGACCCCGAGCGCAGACTGACGGTGAACGGGGATGCGATACGCGGCTCCCCCGGACATCGAGGACGGGCGATGAAGGACACCGCAACAGCACCCGCAGAAGCTCCCGGCTCAGCACTCAAGCCTGATCTGTCGAACTGGGACCCGGAGAACCCCGCGACGTGGGATTCCAAGCTCGCGTGGCGCACGCTCTCGGTCTCGACCTTCACGATGATCCTCGCGTTCGCGACGTGGTACCTCGTGAGCGCGATCGCTCCCCGCCTCGGCGACATCGGCTTCGACCTGACCGATCAGCAGCTGTACTGGCTCGTGGCGATCCCGGGTCTCGCCGGCGGTCTCATCCGCTTCGTGTTCATGTTCCTGCCGCCGATCCTCGGCACGCGGAAGCTCGTCGCCCTCTCGGCGTTCGTGCTGCTCCTGCCCATGGTGGGCTGGACCCTCGTCGTGCGCGACACGAGCACCCCGTACTGGGTGCTCCTCGCCCTCGCGTTCTCGGCGGGCGTCGGCGGCGGCAGCTTCAGCGGCCTCATGGCGTCGACGAGCTACTTCTTCCCGAAGCGCCTCTCGGGCACGGCGCTCGGCCTGCAGGCGGGCATCGGCAACTTCGGCATCGGCGTCGTGCAGCTGCTCGTGCCGTGGGTCGTCGGCTTCGGACTCTTCGGCACGGCCGTGCTCACCCCGCAGTCGAGCGCCGACGGCGACCTCGTCTGGCTGCACAACGGCGGACTCGTGCTCATCCCGTGGGTGCTCTTCGCCGGCATCCTCGCGATCGTCGTGCTCCGCCGGGTACCGGTGACGGCGAACTTCCGTCAGCAGCTCTCGATCTTCCGCCTCAAGCACACGTGGATCATGACGGCGATCTATCTCATGTCATTCGGCGCCTTCTCGGGTCTCGCCGCGCAGACGGGCCTCATCATCCGCGACGTCTTCGGCGGTTTCGAGGACGCCCCGAACCCGCTCGCCTGGGCGTGGATCGGCCCGCTCCTCGGAGCGGCCGTGCGCGCAGCCTGCGGCCCGCTCTGCGACCGGTGGGGCGGCGCGATCTTCACCTTCATCGGCGGGGCAGGGATGACGCTCGGAACGCTCATCACGCTGCTGTTCCTGTCTCCGAGCTCGGTCGACGCGTTCTGGGGCTTCCTCACCGGGATGATGGTCATCTTCTTCTTCTCGGGCTTCGCGAACGCCGGCACCTTCAAGCAGATGCCGATGATCTTCCCGAAGCTCCAGGCGGGCGGCGCGATCGGCTGGACGGCCTCCGTCGGCGCGTTCGGGCCCTTCCTCGTCGGCATCGCCCTCTCGGCGATCTCACCGACCGTGTTCTTCATCGTGTGCGCCGCGTGGTGCGCATTCTGCACGGGTCTCGCGTGGTGGTACTACGCGCGTCCCGGCGCCGAGAAGCCCAGCTGAACGAGAGCGACAGGAACGACATGACACTCGAGAAGCCCACCCGAGCCCCCGCGAACGACGGCCCGCTCGCGGCATCCCTCGTCAAGTACGGCCGCTTCCTCCGGAAGGGCGAGGTGTCGGATGACTTCCGCTCCGTGTTCCTCGAAGGAGGCCGGTCGGGCGACGTGTTCTACCGCGACCGCTGGTCGCACGACAAGGTCGTGCGCTCGACGCACGGCGTGAACTGCACGGGCTCCTGCTCGTGGAAGGTGTACGTCAAGGACGGCATCATCACGTGGGAGACGCAGCAGACCGACTACCCCTCCGTCGGCCCGGACTCCCCCGAGTACGAGCCGCGCGGCTGCCCCCGCGGCGCGGCGTTCAGCTGGTACACGTACTCGCCGACGCGCGTGCGCTACCCCTACGTGCGCGGCGTGCTGCTCGAGCTGTACCGCGCGGCCAAGGCCCGCCTCGGCGACCCCGTGCTCGCGTGGGCCGCGATCACCGACGATCCCGAGTCGGCCCGGAAGTACAAGAGCGCCCGCGGCAAGGGCGGTCTCGTGCGTGCCACGTGGCAGGAGGCGGCGGAGATCGTCGCCGCGGCGCACGTGCACACCGTCAAGCGGTACGGCCCGGACCGGGTGGCCGGCTTCTCCCCCATCCCGGCCATGTCGATGGTGTCGCACGGAGCGGGCGCCCGGTTCCTGAACCTCGTCGGCGGCTCGATCCTGTCGTTCTACGACTGGTACGCCGACCTCCCCGTCGCGAGCCCGCAGGTGTTCGGCGACCAGACCGACGTGCCCGAGTCCGCCGACTGGTGGAACTCGTCGTACCTCATCATGTGGGGCTCGAACGTGCCGGTCACGCGCACCCCCGACGCGCACTTCATGACGGAGGCGCGCTACCGCGGCCAGAAGGTCGTCACCGTCTCGCCCGACTACGCCGACAACACGAAGTTCGCCGACGAGTGGCTCGCGCCCCACCCCGGCACCGACGGCGCCCTCGCGATCGCGATGGGGCACGTCATCCTGCGCGAGTTCCTCGTCGAGCAGAAGACCCCGCGCTTCATCGACTACATGAAGCGCTACACCGATTCGCCGTACCTCGTCACGCTCGACGACAACGACGGATGCCTCGTGCCGGGCAAGTTCGTGACGGCCGACGTCCTCGGCAGCGATGTCGAGAACGCGGCGTTCAAGACCGTGCTGCTCGGGGCCGACGGCGAGCCCGTCGTGCCGAACGGCTCGCTCGGTCACCGGTTCTCGGAATCGGACGAGGGCCTCTGGAACCTCGACCTCGGCGACGTCGACCCGCTGCTCTCGATCGCCGACTCCCCCCTCGCGACGGAGACCGCCGAGGTCGTGCTGCCCCGCTTCGACCTCGCCCCCGAGGTCGGCCGCGAGCACGCGGGCGGCGCGGGCACGATCACGCGCGGCGTTCCCGCGACGCGCGTCGCCGGCCGTCTCGTGACGACGGTCTTCGACCTGCTGCTCGCCCAGTACGGCGTCGGTCGCGACGGCCTCCCCGGCGAGTGGCCGACGGGCTATGACGACGCGTCGAGCCCCGGAACGCCCGCGTGGCAGGAGGAGATCACGTCGGTCCCCGCCGCGAAGGCCGAGCGCATCGGTCGCGAGTTCGCCGAGAACGCGGAGCAGTCGGGCGGTCGCTCGATGATCCTCATGGGCGCGGGCACGAACCACTGGTTCCACTCCGACACGATCTACCGCGCGTTCCTCGCGCTCACGACGATGACGGGATGTCAGGGCGTCAACGGCGGCGGCTGGGGTCACTACGTCGGCCAGGAGAAGGTACGCCCGATCACCGGATACTCGCAGTACGCGACCGCGGGCGACTGGAACCGGCCCCCGCGCCAGATGATCGGCACGGCGTTCTGGTACCTCGCGACCGACCAGTGGCGCTACGACGGTCTGCCCGCTGACGAGCTCGCCTCCCCGCTCGCGCGCGGCAAGTTCGCCGACCGCACGACGGCCGACTGCCTCGTCGAGTCGGCGAAGCGCGGGTGGATGCCGAGCTACCCGACGTTCAACAGGAATCCGCTCGACATCTGCGATGACGCCGACGCCGCCGGCATCCCGGTCGCCGACTACATCGTGCAGAGCCTCGAGGATGGCTCGCTCGCCTACGCGTGCGAAGATCCCGACTCCCCCGAGAACTTCCCGCGCGTCATCGACATCTGGCGCGCGAACGTGCTCGGATCGTCGGGCAAGGGCAACGAGTATTTCCTCAAGCACCTGCTCGGAACCGACTCGGCCGTGCGTGCGAACGAGGTCGGGCCCGACCGGCGGCCCCGCGACATGGTGTGGCACGACGACGCCCCGATCGGCAAGCTCGACCTGCTCATGACGGCCGACTTCCGGATGACGAGCACGACGCTCTTCTCCGACGTCGTGCTGCCCGCGGCGACCTGGTACGAGAAGTACGACCTCGCGTCGACGGACATGCACCCGTTCATCCACAGCTTCAACCCCGCGATCAAGCCGCCGTGGCAGACGCGCACCGACTTCGACCTCTTCAAGACGCTCGCGGAGGAGTTCTCGGCCCTCGCCGAGACGCACCTCGGCGTACGACGCGACGTAGTCGCGGCTCCCCTGCAGCACGACACCCGTGACGCCCTCGCGACGCCGCACGGCCGCGTCGTCGACGGTGCCCCCGCGGTTCCCGGCCTCACGATGCCGAAACTCATCGTCGTCGAGCGCGACTACCCCGGGCTCGCCGCGAAGTGGGGCTCGCTCGGCCCGCTCGCGACGAAGCTCGGCATGACGACGAAGGGCATCACGTACGACCCGACGCCCGAGGTCGAGAAGCTCGCGCACGTCAACGGGGTCGTGCCGTCGGGCCCGCAGGCCGGTCGGGTGCGCCTCGACACCGACGTTCGCGTGTGCGAGACGATCCTCGCGCTGTCGGGAACGTCGAATGGGCGCCTCTCGGTGCAGGGGTTCCGGCAGCTCGAGAAGCACACGGGCCAGCGCATCGCGCAGCTCGCCGAGGACCACGAGGGCTCGCACATCACGTTCCCCGATGTGCAGGCTCGCCCGGTGAGTGTCATCACGTCGCCCGAGTGGTCGGGGTCGGAGCACGGCGGCCGCCGCTACACGGCGTTCACGATCAACGTCGAGCACCTGAAGCCCTGGCACACGCTCACGGGCCGCATGCACTTCTACCTCGACCACGACTGGATGGAGGAGCTCGGCGAGAACCTACCGGTCTACCGACCACCGCTCGACATGCATCGACTGTTCGGCGACGCGCGCGTGGGATCGACCGCGGCGACGGGGGCACCCGGCTCGGCCGGTCACGCCGAGGTCGCCGTGCGCTACCTGACGCCGCACTCGAAGTGGTCGATCCACTCCGAGTACCAGGACAACCTGTTCATGCTCTCGCTCTCGCGCGGCGGCCCCACGATCTGGATGAGTCCGCAGGACGCCGAGAAGATCGGCGTGCGCGACAACGAGTGGATCGAGTCGTACAACCGCAACGGCGTCGTCGTCGCCCGCGCGATCGTGTCGCACCGCATGCCCGAGGGCACGGTGTTCATGTACCACGCGAAGGATCGCACCGTCGACGTGCCGCGCACCGAGACGAGTGGGCTCCGCGGCGGCATCCACAACTCGCTCACCCGCATCCTGCTGAAACCGAGCCATCTCGTGGGCGGGTACGCGCAGCTGTCGTGGGCCTTCAACTACCTCGGACCGACAGGCAACCAACGCGACGAGGTCACCGTGATCCGTCGCCGCAGCCAGGAAGTGGTGTATTGACATGAAGGTCATGGCTCAGATGTCGATGGTCATGAACCTCGACAAGTGCATCGGATGCCACACGTGCTCGGTCACGTGCAAGCAGGCGTGGACGAACCGCACGGGCGTCGAGTACGTCTGGTTCAACAACGTCGAGACCCGGCCGGGCGTCGGCTACCCGCGCGGCTACGAAGACCAGGAGAAGTGGGGCGGCGGCTGGGTGCGCAACAAGCGCGGCCGTCTGAGCCTGCGCTCCGGAGGCCGCCTCGCCAAGCTCTCGCGCATCTTCTCGAACCCGAAGCTGCCCGAGATCAGCGACTACTACGAGCCGTGGACGTACGAGTACGACACCCTGCTGAACGCCCCGCAGGGTGCGCACACGCCCGTCGCGAAGCCCAAGAGCCTCATCACGGGCAAGGACATGAAGATCTCGTGGTCGGCCAACTGGGACGACAACCTCGGCGGCTCCGCCGAGACCCTCGCCGAGGACCCGATCCTCCAGCACATGAGCGAACACGTCACGACGGAGTTCGAGAAGACGTTCATGTTCTACCTGCCGCGCATCTGCGAGCACTGCCTCAACCCGTCGTGCGTCGCGTCGTGCCCCTCGGGCGCGATGTACAAGCGCGTCGAGGACGGCATCGTGCTCGTCGACCAGGACGCGTGCCGCGGCTGGCGCATGTGCGTCTCGGGCTGCCCGTACAAGAAGGTCTACTTCAACCACAAGACCGGCAAGGCCGAGAAGTGCACGCTGTGCTACCCGCGCCTCGAGGTCGGGCTCCCCACCGTCTGCTCCGAGACGTGCGTCGGGCGACTGCGCTACCTCGGCCTCGTGCTCTACGACGCCGACAAGGTCGCCGAAGCCGCCTCCGTCG
This sequence comes from Agromyces atrinae, assembly GCF_013407835.1. Taxonomy (NCBI): domain Bacteria; kingdom Bacillati; phylum Actinomycetota; class Actinomycetes; order Micrococcales; family Microbacteriaceae; genus Agromyces; species Agromyces atrinae. The sequence continues at coordinate 1,565,696 of NZ_JACCBI010000001.1, forward strand.
AGAACGAGCACGACCTGCTCGAATCGCAGCGGAGCGTCTTCCTCGACCCGCACGACCCCGCCGTGATCGAGGCGGCGCGCGCCGAGGGCATCCCCGAGGACTGGATCGAGGCCGCGCAGGCGAGCCCCATCTGGAAGCTCATCAGCGACTACAAGGTCGCACTGCCGCTGCACCCCGAGTACCGCACGATGCCGATGGTCTGGTACATCCCGCCGCTCTCCCCCGTCGTCGACGTCGTCGCCGACTCGGGCAACGACGCGGAGGACGCCCGCACGCTCTTCGCCGCGATCGACAAGCTGCGCATCCCCATCGAGTACCTCGCGGGCCTCTTCACCGCGGGCGACGTCGCCCCCGTCGACGACGTGCTGCACCGCCTCGCGGCTATGCGCGCCTACATGCGGAAGATCAACCTCGGTGAGGAGAAGGACGAGTCGATCGCACGCGCCGTCGGCATGACGGGCACCGAGATCGAGGCCATGTACCGACTGCTCGCGATCGCGAAGTACGAGGACCGCTACGTGATCCCCTCGGCCCACACCGAGCAGGCGGCCGAGCTCGAAGAACTCGCGTGCTCGCTCGACTACGACGGCGGCCCGGGCATGGGCGGAGCCGGCCCCTTCGGCACGTCGAGCGGCCCGAGCGTTCCCGTCGCCGTCGAGAACTTCCACGTGCTGCAGGACCGGCAGACAGCCGATCGACCGTCGACCCCGGGCCGCGTCAACCTGCTCAACTGGGACGGCAACGGAGCGCCGCAGGGCCTCTTCCCGCCGTCGGATCGCACCGGGAAGCGCGACGGGGAGGTGACACCGTGAAGTTCGCGATGCCGCCGCAGATCTCGCTCAAGCGCATGCCGGCCCCGATCGAGCGCCTCGAACTCTCGCGTGACGAGCGCTCCCTCGCGCACATGCTCGCGTCGCTGCTGCTCGACTACCCCGATGCGGCGTATCTCGAGCGGTTGCCCGAGCTCGCGTCATCCGTCGACGAACTGCCCGGCCCGATCGCGGCACCCTTCCGCTCGTTCATCGCCCACGCGATGAGCGAGCAGGAGCGGCTCGCTCCGGCGTACGTGACGACGTTCGACCTCAAGCGCAAGAGCTGCCTGTACCTGACGTACTTCGCCGCGGGCGACACGCGTCGGCGCGGCACGGCGCTCGTGACGTTCCTCGAGGCGTACCGAGCCGCGGGGTGGGAGTTCGAGGCCGACGAGCTGCCCGACTATCTGCCCGCGGTGCTCGAGTTCTCGGCCGTCACCGACTCGCCCGTCGCCGCACGCCTGCTCGCCGCCCACCGCGACGGCATCGAGGTGCTGCGGGCGGCGCTCCTCGCCCAGTCGAGCCCGTGGGCCTCGCTCGTCGAAGCCGTGTGCCTGTCGCTGCCCGAGATCGACGACGACACACGAGAGCGCTATCTCGCTCTCATCAACGACGGACCGCCCACCGAGACCGTCGGCATCAGCTTCCTCGGCCAGCTCGAACCGTTCTCGGCCGGCGGCGGCGCATCACGAGAGGTGAGGGTATGAACACACTGCAGATCCTGCTCTGGGTCGCATTCCCCTATGCGGCGTTCGCGATCTTCGTCGTCGGACACATCTGGCGCTACCGTTACGACCAGTTCGGCTGGACGAGCCGCTCGAGTCAGGTCTACGAGAACCGGTTGCTGCGCTGGGGCTCGCCGCTCTTCCACTTCGGCATCCTCGCCGTCATCGCCGGGCACGTCGTCGGCCTGCTCATCCCGCGCGAGTGGCTCTACGCGATCGGAATCGACGAGCACATGTACCACTTCGGCGCGACGACGATGGGTACCGCGGCGGCCGTCGCGACGATCGTGGGTCTCGCGATCCTCATCTACCGGCGACGGATGACGGGGGCGGTGCTCCTCGCGACGACCGTCATGGACAAGGTCATGTACGTCTTCCTCGCCGCGACGATCCTCGCGGGCACGACGGCGACCGTCATGTTCCAGCTGCTCGGGCCCGGGTACGAGTACCGCGGCACGATCGCCCCGTGGTTCCGGAGCCTCATGCTGCTGCAGCCGCAGCCCGAACTCATGGCGAACGTGCCGCTCGCGTTCCAGATCCACGTGCTCACGGCGACGGCGCTCTTCGCGCTCTGGCCGTTCACGCGCCTCGTGCACGTGTTCTCGGCGCCGATCGGCTACTTCACGCGGCCGTACATCGTCTACCGCTCGCGCGATCAGCAGGGCTCGCGCCCCACCCGCCGCGGCTGGGAAGGCGTGAAGCAGCCCGACGAGAACCGTCTCCACAAGCTCTGACTCCCTGAAAGGACTGTTCCGATGACTGCACAATCCGTCTCCTTCGGTCGCCACGAATCCGGTCACGCGTGCGCGTGCGGTGACGACGATTCGGCCGTGGTGCTCGACGCCCGCGACATCCCCCACGCCATCCGGCACGCGACGATCTTCGGCGCGCTCGGAGCGATCCGCCCCGGGTTCTCGCTCGATCTCATCGCCCCGCACGACCCGCTGCCGCTCCTCGCGCAGATCGAGGCGGCCGAGCCCGGCGGCTTCGCCGTTGACTACCTCGAGCGCGGGCCGGAGGCGTGGACGCTGCGTTTCACGCGGCAGTAAGCGCATCGTTTCTCGCCGAAAGGTCGATCCCGCGGGGTGCGAGCGCGTGTGCACCCACGTGGATCGACCTTTCGGCCGTTTCTGAGAGCCGCGTGCCGACCGGGCAGACTGTGACGCATGAGCGAATCGCTGCCACCCGCGCCCGAGCGTGCGCCCGACTTCGCGGACGACTTCACGGGTGACCTGAGCCCTGCCTGCTGGGTGCCCCACTACCTGCCGCACTGGACCGAGCCCGAGCGCTCGGCGGCGCGCTACCGGATGACGGCCGACGGCCTCGAACTGCGTATCGAGCACGACCAGCTCGACTGGCGCCCCGACGACGCGCCGCTTCGCGTCTCGAACATCCAGACGGCGACGTTCTCGGGCGCGATCGGAAGCCCCCGCGGCACGCACCGGCACCGCCCCGACGGTCTCGTCGTGCGCACCGCGACGCCGGAACGCGTGCTCTTCGCGCCCTCGCGCGGCCGCATCGACGTCACGCTGTCGGCGAGCACCGATGAGGGATGCATGATCGCGGCGTGGCTCGTCGGCATCGAGAACACGAACGAGGATGACGCGGGCGAGATCTGCATCGTCGAGATCGATGCGTCGGCGGTGGGTCCGACGACGATCGCTCGCACCGGAGTGAAGGCGCACCACGATCCGGGTCTGACGACCGACATGAGCGAGGTCGAGCTGCCGTTCGATGCGAGCAGGCCGCACACGTGGACGGTCATCTGGGGCGACGGCGAGACGATCATCGGCTGCGAGGGCGTCGTCGTGCGGCGCGTGCCGCAGGCTCCCGACTACTCGCTCATGCTGCTCATCGACCTCTTCGAGACCGCGGCGCCGGCCGGCGCGTACCCGAAGACCGCGACCGTGCGCGACGTGCGCGGGTGGGCCGACTGAGGCGACGGGCGCGCGCTGCGGCCGGCTGCCGTGCGGGACTGCGCCGCGTCATCCGTCGAGTGGGCGATTCGCGGGGGTGCGGGGGCGGTGCGACCCCGAGCGATTGACCTCTCGGCGAGTGTGAGCGGCTGCAGTGTGCTCGTCGGCTTGCCGCGTCATCCGTCGAGAGGGCGATTCGCGGGGGTGCGGGGCGGTGCGACCCCGAGAGATTGACCTCTCGGCGAAAGACGTGGAAGGTCACGTCAGCGAGAGGGCGATTCGAGGGGGTGCGGGGGCGGTGGCACCGCGAGGGATTGACCTCTCGGCGAGTGGGGGCGGTCGCGAGCCGGCGAGTCTGGGCGCGCCGGGGCGTCAGGGGGCGACGCGGAAGAGGCCCGCGGCGCCGCGCTCGGCGTCGACCATGATGTGCGAGACGAACGGGTAGTCGCCCGCCTCGGGGAACGCGAGCTCGACGAATCCGCCCTGCGCCGCGAAGAGTCCGAGGGCCTGTGAGCCGCCCGCTCCGGGGCGCAGCCGGTAGTCGCCCTCGAGCCACACGGTGTCGAACTGACCTCCGATGACGTGGAACGAGCTCGACCGTGACGGGCCGGCATCGAGCACCCAGACCCGCACGCGCTCCCCCACGGATGCCGGCAGCGGGTCACTCCGATACTGATTCGCCGCGCCATTGAAGACGACGAGGTCGGGCTCTTCGCGAGCGATCTTGGCGGCATCCACCTCGCCGCCCTCCGGTCCGAGGTAGTACTCGCTCTGCACGAGCACGTATTCGCGGTCGACGGGTGCGAGGTCGGGCGGATCGATGATGACCGCGCCGAACATGCCGTTCGCGATGTGCGACGACATCGGCATCGTCGAGCAGTGGTACATCCAGATGCCCGCGCGCTCGGCGGTGAACCGGTAGACGAGCGACTGCCCCGGCTGGATGGTGCGCATGGGTTCGGCGGGGGCGAGAGCGCCCGCGTGGAAGTCGATCGAGTGGCCGATCGACCCGTCGTTCGTGAGGGTGATCTCGAAGACGTCGCCGATGCGTCCGCGCAGCACCGGCCCGGGCGCGGTGCCGCCGAAGGTCCAGAGCGTCTGGGTGACTCCCGGCGCGACCTCGGCGACCTGCTCGGTGACGGTGAGGTCGACGCGGTGCACGGTCTCGTCGGATGCCGGTGCGAGTGTCGCATCACGAACATCGACGTCGTCGTCGTACTCGCGCATGAGGTCGAGGTCGACGGGGTCGCCGTCCGGCTCCGCCGCCGATGAGTCGTGCGCGGAGTGAGCGCCGCCCGCGTCATCCGTCGGCGTCGGCTCCGGCGAAGGCGCCGGGCCGTCACCGGTCGCGACGATGTCGAGCACCATGCCCATCTGCCGGTGGCCGGCGACCGAGCACCACCCCTCGAGGTCGGCGCCGATGACTCCGACGTCGAGGGTCGCGGTGCCGCCGACGGCGATGCGCTCGGTGCGTGCACCGTTCTCGATCGTGAGGTCGTGCACGTCGACGCCCGTGTTGTGCAGCTCGATCACGAGTCGGTCGCCGCGTGGCACCTCGATGACGTCGGGCGTGAATCGCATGCCCTCGACCTCGACGGTGACGCGCGTCGTCTCGCCCGTCGCGGCGACATCGGTCACGGCCGCCGTGCCGATGCCCGCCGCGGCCGGATCGACGGCGATTCCCGCGGTGACGGTGAACATGAGCACGCCGATCGCCGCCGCGACGAGTCCCGTGCGGCTGCGACGAGGCTCGGCGGCACGACCGGGCGCCCCGAGGGAAACGGCCCGCGAGAGGTCGGGGGCGTCGCCCTCGGCACGGCGCGCACGACGCGAGAGCACGACGGCGCGCACGGCGAGCACGAGGAAGGCGACGAGCACGCCGAAGACGAGGAGCGAGAGCAGCACCTTCGCGACGCTCGGCACGGGGAGGAGGAAGAGCAGCAGCCCCCCGTTCACGACGACGACGCGGAAGGGCGCGGCGCGGTCGAGCTCGACGGCGGCGACCTTCGACGCCTTCGGGCTGCCGCCCACGACGACGGGCAGCAGGAAGCTCAGCGCACCGACGAGCACCTGCACGACGAAGCCCGCGACGAAGGGGATGAGGAGCGGGTCGAGTCGGTCGAGCAGCACGGACCACTCGGTCGTCGTCGCCGCCCCGATGGCAAGCCACGCGGCGCTGCCCGCGACCCAGAGGAGACCCGCGCCGACGCTCCAGCCGGCGAAGGTTCCCGGTGGCATCGCGCGCGCCTGCAGCACGGCGTGCACGCCGACGCGCGCGAGACCGGCGAGCCAGACGACGAGCCCGACGGTGACGAGCACGGTCACACCGAAGCCCGCCGCGGCGACGAGGATCGCGAGCCCCACGAGCAGCGTCGGCAGCGCGTGCCGCGCCCCCGCATCGGCGCCGGGTTCGATGCGCGCGTGCAGGATGGTCGGCCACAAAAGAACCGCCGTGCCGATGACCGTCAGGCCGATCCACCCGAAGAGGTTGAGGCTCACGTGCGCGACGACGAGGCGAGCGGCAGTCTCGCCCGCCGGGCCCGTCGAGAGGAGGCCGCCGATCGTCGCGCCGACGACGAACGTCGCGGCGGCCGCGACGTAGTAGCGCACGAGCGGCGCGAAGCGGGACGGCAGCGCACCGCGCGCCTGCACCGCGAGCAGGATGCCGTGGAGGAGCGCGTTCACGGCGACGAACGCCGCGCCGATGATCGCGATGACGGATGTCGCCGAGAGCACGCCGACGACGACGAGCACGACGCCGAGCGTGTGGGCGACGAGCCTGCCGGTGAGCGCACGGGCGCCGCCCGGCCCGGCCCGCCGCGTGAGCGTGTCGGCGAAGTGCTGACTCCAGATGAGGATCGCCGTGCTCGCCGCGCCGAGAAGCGTGAGGTGGATGAGGAGCCACCCCGATTCCGGCAGGAAGCGGTGCGCGATCACGACGACGCCCGTGACGACGAACCAGAGCCCGACGAGCGCGTTCATCAGGACGTAGCGGGTGCGGCGACTCATGCCGTGCTCCTCGGTCGGCGTGCGGCCGTGACCGCCGAGACGGCGGCGATCACGAAGAACCCGAGGATCGCGACGATGCCGCCGACACCGCCCACCCGCACGACGACGATCTCGTCGAGGGCATCGCCCGCGAGTCGCACGGCGAGCGAGGTGTGCAGCAGGGCGACGGGCACGTACATCACGGGTCGGTACGGCAGCCGGATCGCGAGCACGGCGGGAAGGATGAGCGGCGCGTGCGCCATGATCATCGACATCACGAACCCGAGGAACACGGCGTGCACCGCGGCGTCGTACGCGGGCCCGTCGAGCACGGGCGCACCGAGCAGCCAGATCACGCCCGCGACGGCGAGCCACGCGTAGCCAGCCAACAGGCACACCGCCGTGAACCGCGCGAGTGCGACCGACCGCACCGTCTTCGTCGCGATGTCGAAGCGCACGAGCCATGCGCACGTGAGGACCAGCGCGGCGCCGAGAAGACGACCGCCGACGTCCGGCCAGCAGAGCGCGAGCACGGCGGCGACCGCGAGCGCCACTGCGCTCAGGAACGCGAGCGCCTCGGGCCGCGGCCCGGCGAACGCGATGCGCGCGAGCTCGACGCGCTCACCCGCGATCGTGAGCACGAGGAACACGACGAGGAACGGCACCACCCACGGCACGGGTACGCCCGCGGCCCACAGCACGGCGCCGCACACCGCCGCCGCCGCTCCGAGAGCCTGGATCGCCGTCGCGACCGCGGGCTGCCGCTTCCAGATGAGCCCGTAAGCGACGAGCAGCACGCCGAGGCCCGCGGTCACGGCCGACGCCCCGACGACGACGGGCAGGGGCGTGAGGCACGCGAGCGCGCCGAGTCCGGTGAGGACGGGTGCGGCGAACGGCAGCCGCCTCCGGAGGGCGACGGCGCGCTCGAGCGAGATGAGCGTCGTGAGGAAGCCGAAGACGAGGAGGGGCGCGTGAAGGTCGCGGAGACGCTCGAACCGGAGGACGGGGAGCCCGAGGAGGGAGAGTGCGGCGGCGAGGCCCAGGATCAGCGCGAGAGCACCGGGGATCAGGAAGACGAGACGCCGCATCGGCCGGCGCTCGTTCCCCGAACGCGGTGCTCCGCTCGGGACGGGTCTCGCTGCCTCACCCATGATTCGACGCTAGCCAGGCGCGTCGAACGGCGGCCCCTCACGGGCCGTGAAAAACGGTCAGACGAGCGGCGCGGGAGCGTGACGCGCTGCGCGACGGCGCAGCACGATCGTGTGCACGATGCGGAGGATCGTGACGAGCACGATGCCGACGCCCGCGATGATCGATCCCATGACGATGAGCGGCTCCGAGAGCGGCACGAACTCGAAGAACTGCGCCGAGAGCGGCACGTAGAGCACGACCGCGAGGCCCACGATCATGCCGATCACGATGAGCACCTTCTTGATCGTGAAGGGCCACGAGAGTCCGGCGAGCACGGCGATGCCGATGAGACCGAGCACGATCGTCGTCGCCGTACGCACCTCGGACTGATCGATGCCGGTGTTGCGCCCGTAGAGCGAGAGCGTCGTGAGGCACACGGCGACGATGAGACCCGCGGGGATGGAGAACGAGAGCGCCCGCCACAGGAAGCCCGGCACGTACTTCTGCGCGTTCGGCAGGAGGGCGAGGAAGAACGCGGGGATGCCGATGGTGAGGCCGTCGGTCACGGAGAACTGGCGCGGCAGGAGGGGGAACTCGAGCAGCAGGATGCCGAAGACGAGCGCGAGCGAGACGGCGTAGGCGGTCTTCGTGAGGAAGAGCATCGAGACGCGCTCGATGTTCGCGATGACCTGGCGGCCCTCGGCGACGACGCCCGGCAGGCGCGAGAACCGGCCGTCGAGCAGAACGAGGCGCGACACGGCCTTCGTGGCCGCCGAGCCCGACTCCATCGCGATGCCGATGTCGGCCTCCTTGATGGCGAGGGCGTCGTTGACGCCGTCGCCCGTCATCGCGACGGTGTGCCCGGCCTTCTTGAGCGCGACGACGATGTTCTTCTTCTGATCGGGTGTCACGCGCCCGAAGACCGAGTGCTCGGCCAGTACCGTCGCGAGCTCGTCGACATCCGTCGGCAGGGTGCGGGCGTCGACGCCGTGCGGCACGTCGAGTCCGACGTCCCTCGCGATCGCCGCGACCGTCTCGGGGTTGTCGCCCGAGATGATGCGGACGGCGACGCCCTGCTCGGCGAAGTACTCGAGCGTCTCCTTCGCGTCGGGCCGCACCTCTTCGCGGAACGTCAGCAGCACGACGGGAACGAGATCGCCGCGGAAGCGCTCGTGCTCGACGTCGTCGGCGTCGAGGGCGACGACGGTGTGCGCGAGCACGAGCGTGCGGCGACCGGATGCCGCGAGCTCGCCCGCACGCTCGACGACGCCCCATCGGTCGGAGGTCTCGTCGAAGACCATCTCGGGTGCGGCGAGCACCCAGGTGCCCGCCGTCGACATCGAGGGGGTGCCGCCGAACGAGACGGCGCTCCACTTGCGGGCCGAGGAGAACGGGATGCGTTCGGCGACGGGCAGGGCGTCGTCGACGGGGTACGCGGTGACGAGACACTGCGTCGTCGCATTGGCGTCGTCGGCCGCGCCGTTCCACGCGAGGACGGCCTGCCAGCCGTCGACCTCGCTGACGGGGTGCGCTTCGTCGAAGCGGATGTCGCCCGTCGTGATCGTGCCCGTCTTGTCGAGGCAGATGAGGTCGACGCGGGCGAGCACCTCGACGGCAGGGAGCTCCTGCACGAGCACCTTGTGCCCCGAGAGCTTCACGGCGCCGACGGCGAAGGCGATCGACGTCATGAGCACGAGGCCGAGCGGGATCATCGCGATGACCGACGCCATCGTGCCGACGCCCGCCTCCTGCCAGCGGCCCGACTCGATCGCGGCGGCCCAGCCGCCCTGCGCGACCATCTGCGAGTTGAGCACGAGGAGGGCCATCGGGCCGATGATCCACGTGATCCACTTCAGCACGCGGTCGATCGAGCCGCGGAGTTCGGAGGCGATGAGGGAGAAGCGCTTGGCCTCGCTCGCGAGCTTGTTGGCGAACGAATCGGCTCCGACGCGATCGACGACGGCGGTGCCCCGGCCGGCGACGACGACCGAACCCGACAGCACGCGGTCGCCCGGGCCCTTGTCGACGGGTTCGGACTCGCCCGTGAGCATCGACTCGTCGACCTGCAGGCGGGATGCCTCGGCGACGAGTCCGTCGGCGGGCACCTGGTCGCCGGCACGCAGTTCGAGCGTCTCGTCGAGCACGACGTTGACGACTCGGATCTCACTCAGCTCGCCGTCGCGCCAGACGCGCGCGTTCGGAGCATCGAGGAGGGCGAGCTTGTCGAGGGCGCTCTTGGCGCGGAACTCCTGGATCGTGCCGATGAGGGCGTTCGAGATCGCGGCGAACCCGAACAGCGCGTCCTGCCAGCGGCCGAGCACGAGGAGGACACCGAAACAGCCGATGACGATCGCATTGAAGAGCGTGAGGACGTTGGCGCGGAGGATGCTGCCGATCGATCGGCTCGTCGGTGCGACGAAATCGTTCACACGACCGTCGGCCCGCCGCTCGGCGACTTCAGCACTGGTGAGACCGCGTGTGGCGGTCGCGGTCTCCGTCATGCCCTCGATCCTACGGGCCGGGGGTGACGCGCACTCAAGCGTCGGAAGCGATTCCCAGCAGGTCGAGCACGGAATCGGCGTAGTCGTGCGCCTCGGCACGGCTCGGCGCAGGAGCGAGACCGAGCAGGCGCCGGCGATGCGGCTCGCCGAGGAGCAGGCCGAAGAGCGCCTCGGCGCGCGGGGTCGAATCGGGAGCGTCGCGTGAGAGTCGGTCGGCGAGGAGGGCGATGTAGCTCCGCGGCCCGCTCTCGTAGAAGCGGTGGGCGAGCTCGGGGAAGAGGCGCGACTCGCCGATCATGACGCGGTGGAGGCCGACGACGTCGTCGGAGTGCACCACGAAGACGATGCGTGCGGCGAGTTCGTGGAGTGTCTCGTGGTCGGCCCCGACGGCGGCGAGCGCGCGCTCGCGGAAACGCTCGACGCCCGCCGTGAAGACTCCGGGCTTGTCGCCGAAGAACGTGTAGATCGTGCGCTTCGTCACGCGCGCCGTCGCGGCGATCTCGTCGATCGATGTGTGCCCGAAGCCGTTCGTCACGAAGAGGGCGATGGCGGCGTCGAGGATCTGGTCGCGACGACGCTCGCGGTCGGCCGCGGTCGGTCGACCGAGTCGGCGCGTCGGTTCTCGCTCGTCGCTCATGAGGCCCCATTATTCACGGCCCCTCGGCGAGCGGCATCCGTCGTCGATCCTATAATGAAACGTAATCGTTTCATTATTCGCGACGGCATCACCGCCGCGGATGCACGACCCGGGCCGAACCCCTGCCCGCTCAAGGAGGACTCGATGGCCACCCGCACATCCGCCCCGGCGGTGAAGAAGTCCGGAGGGGCGCCACGCGTCTCGCGGAAGCTCACGACCCGGCCCGCCGTCGACACGGAGCGGCTGCTCGACTACTACCGGCGCATGGTGCTCATCCGCCGCTTCGAGGAGCGCACCGCCCGCTCGTACACGCAGGCCGAGATCGGCGGGTACTGCCACCTCAACCTCGGCGAGGAGGCGACGGTCGTCGGGCTCATGTCGGCGATGACGCCCCACGACTACCTCTTCACGAACTACCGCGAACACGGCTACGCCCTCGAACGCGGCATCGCGCCCGGCCGCATCATGGCCGAGCTCTACGGCCGAAGCGACGGCGTCTCGAAGGGGTGGGGCGGCTCGATGCACCTCTTCGACATGGAGGCGCGACTTCTCGGCGGGTACGGCATCGTCGGCGGGCAGCTCCCGCTCGCGACGGGCGCGGCCCTCGCGATCGACTACCGCGGCGGCCAAGAAGCAGTCGTCTGCATCATGGGCGACGGCACGACGAACATCGGCGCCTTCCACGAATCGCTCAACATCGCCGCGATCTGGGGGCTGCCCGTCGTCTTCGTCGTCGTCAACAACGGCCTCGGCATGGGCACGACCGTCGAACGGTCGTCGGGCGAACCCGAGATCTACCGACGCGCCGCGTCGTACCGGATGCCGTCGGCACGCGTCGACGGCACCGACCCCGTCGCCGTCGAGGCCGCTGCTCGCACCGCTCTCGAGAGCGCTCGCGCGGGAGTGCCCTACCTCCTCGAGACCGTGAGCGAACGGCTCAAGGGCCACTCGGTCGTCGACCCCGCGAAGTACCGCGGCGCCGAGGTCACCGCATCCCTCGCCGAGTCCGACCCCCTCGCGGCGCTCCTCCGCCGCCTGCACGAGGCCGACGCTCTGACCGACGACGACGCCGCAGCGATCGACGCCGAGGCGCTCCGCATCGTCGCCGACGCCGTCGCGTTCGCCGAGGCGAGCCCGCACCCCGGTGTCGAGACGCTCTTCGACTACACCTACGCGACGCCCGTTCCGAACGACTCCCGCCGCTTGCCGGGCGAGCCGCTCTTCGAACCCGCCCCCTTCCCCGGAACTGGAGCCCGAGCATGACCATCAAGACCTACCGCCAGGCGCTTCACGACACGCTCCGTTCCGAGATGCTGCGCGACGAGAACGTGCTGCTCCTCGGCGAGGAGATCGGCGTCTTCGAGGGCTCCTACAAGATCACGGCGGGGCTTCTCGAGGAGTTCGGCGAGAAGCGCGTGCGCGACACCCCGATCGCCGAGGAAGGGTTCACGGGCGCCGCGATCGGCGCCGCGATGCTCGGCCTCCGCCCCGTCGTCGAGATCATGACGATCAACTTCTCGCTCCTCGCGCTCGACCAGATCGTCAACCACGCGGCGAAGATCTACGGCATGTTCGGCGGCCAGGCGCGCGTTCCCCTCGTCATCCGCACCCCCGGCGGAGGCGGCCAGCAGCTCGGTGCGACGCACTCGCAGAACATCGAGCTCTACTACGCGTTCGTGCCCGGCATGAAGGTCGTCGCCCCCTCGAGCCCGGCCGACGCGAAGGCCCTCCTGCTGGCCGCGATCCGCGACGACGACCCCGTGCTCTTCCTCGAGAACCTCGCGCTCTACAACACGAAGGGAGAGGTGCCCGACGACGACGTGCCCGCCGAGATCGGTCGCGCCGCCGTCACCCGCACGGGCTCCGACATCACGGTCGTCGCCTACTCGCGCATGGCCGCCGTCGCCCTCCAGGTCGCCGAACAGCTCGCCGAGTCGGACGGGATCGACGTCGAGGTCGTCGACCTCAGAAGCCTGCGCCCCCTCGACCGCGAGACGATCATCGCCTCCGTGCTGAAGACGCACTCGGCCGTCGTGCTCGAAGACGACTGGCTCACGTACGGCATCGGCGCCGAGATCGCGGCGACGATCTCGGACGGCGCCTTCGACCACCTCGACGCCCCCGTGCGGCGCGTCGCGATGGCCGAAGTGCCCATGCCGTACTCGAAGCCGCTCGAGACCGCGGCCCTCCCCTCCGCCGCCGATGCGGCCGAGGCCATCCGTCAGACCCTCGCGGCCGTCGGCCGTCGCGCGTAGAAAGCCGCCATCATGATCGACATCCTCATGCCCCGCCTCTCCGACACGATGGAGGAGGGCGCGATCGCCACGTGGCACAAGAAGCCCGGCGACACCGTGAGCATCGGCGAGATCCTCGTCGAGATCGAGACCGACAAGGCCACGATGGACTACGAGGCGTACGACGCCGGCGTGCTCCGCGACATCCTCGTGCCCGAGGGTCAGCTCGCGACGATCGGCACCGTCATCGCGCGCCTCGACGACGGGTCGCCCGACGCGCCCGCCGCGCCTTCCGCCCCGGCGAAGGATGACGCGAGCGAGGTCACTCCCGAGCCCGCCCCCGTTCCCGCCCCCGAGCTCACGCCCGCGCTCGCGAACCGCAGTGCGAGCGAGCGCCACTACGCCTCGCCCCTCGTGCGCCGCCTCGCCCGCGAGAACGGCATCGACCTGTCGGCGATCACCGGATCGGGCCCCGGCGGTCGCATCGTGCGCGCCGACATCGAGCACATCATCGATGCGGCTCCCGTCGTGACGCCCGCACCGGCATCCGTTGCCGCACCGCCGGTCGAGCCCGCCGCCGACACCGATGGACGCCGCTCGACGGCCGTGCCGTTCGACGGCGCGCGGCGCGTGATCTCACGACGTCTCAGCGAATCGAAGAGCACCGTGCCGCACTTCACCGTCACGGCCGCGGCCGATGCCGACGCGCTCCTCGAACTGCGGAAGACCCTCAACGCGAGCCTTGAGAGCGCGGGGCGGGCGAAGGTGAGCGTCAACGACCTCATCGTGCGCGCCGTCGCGATCGCGCTGCGCGCCCACCCCGGCGTGAACGCGTCGTACTCGCCCGACGCGAACGGTCAGACGCTGCTGCACGGCCGCGTGAACATCGGCATCGCCGTCTCCTCACCGGCCGGTCTCGTCGTGCCCGTCGTGCAGGACGCCGACGAGAAGACCGCCTCGCAGGTCGCCATCGAGTCGAAGCGACTCGTCGGCCTCGCGCAGGAGAAGAAGCTCGGCCCGGGCGACATGTCGAACGGAACCTTCACCGTGAGCAACCTCGGCATGTTCGGCGTGGAGCAGTTCACGGCGATCATCAACCCGCCCGAGGCGGCGATCCTCGCCGTCGGTGCCGCCCGGGCCGAGCCGACGGTCGTCGCGGGCGAGATCGTCGTGCGGCATCGGCTGCGCTACACGATCTCGGCCGACCACCGCATCATCGACGGAGCCCTCGCGGCGCAGTTCCTCGCCACGCTGACGTCGCTCATCGAGAACCCGCTCACGATCATCGCGTGAGCGGTCGGGGCGGGCGCGGTCGTCGCGCTCGCCCTGTTCTCAGCCTCCGAACGGTGTCGCGCAGGTCTCTTGAGCGGCGTTCGTGCCCGGCACCTCGAGCGTCGGGGGTGCGGCCACGACGGGCGGCTCCTCCGTCACCGGTGCCTCGGGGTCGACCGGTTCGGTGGGCTCTTCGGGTTCGGCGGGCGGCGCCGGCTCCTCGGTGGGGGTCACGACGACTCCCGATCCCACGGGGCCGGCGAGCGTGAACGGCTGGTCCGAGAGCACGAGCGCGAGCAGTTCCTCGGTCTTCGCCTCATCGGGGATGACCTTGCCCGGGTTGTCGGGGTCGCCGACGACGGGCAGCTGCACGAAGACGACCTTCTCGAGGTCGATGTCCTTGAGCGTCAGCGCCATCGACGCCATCGTCGTGAGGTTCGCGAGCGTCGTCGAGAGCGTCATGTGGTCGGCCGCGACGCGGGCGATGCGGTAGAGCGTGAGCGGGTCGGAGAAGGTGGCGTCCGACTTCACCGTGCGGAGCAACGACGACAGGTACGACTGCTGCACCGAGATGCGCGCGAGGTCGCTGCCGTCGCCGACGCCGTGGCGGGTGCGCAGGAACGCGAGAGCCGTCTCGCCCTCGACGATGCTCGTACCCGCGGGAAGGTCGAGGTCGGCGAGCGGGTCGTTGATGGGTTCGACGAGGCACACGGGCACGCCGCCGACCGCGTCGGTGAGCGCGATGACGCCGTTGAACGAGACCGTTCCGGCGTAGCCGATCTCGGCGCCGGTGAGGCTCTCGACGGTGTCGACGACGCAGCTGAGGCCGCCGCGCGAGTAGGCGACGTTGAGCGGCTGGGCCGACATCGCGCTGAACGACTCGCCCGTCGCGGGGTCGGTGCACTCGGGGTGCGGGATGACGAGGTCGCGCGGAAGACTCACGGCGACGGCCGTCGAGTGGTCGGCCGCGACGTGGAGCCAGATGTTGACGTCGTTGAGGGTCGCGTCGCGGGCGCCGAACGCATCGCCCTGATCGGCGTCGTTGTCGGTTCCCACGATGAGCATGTCGAAGCCGCCCTCGAGGGCGCCGATGCTCGCGGGCGCGGGAGGGACGACACCGTCGCTCGTGATGTCGACGGCGTTCGACTGCACCGAGTTCCACGTGTCGAGGACGGCGTACCCGACGATGCCGACCGCGGCGACGAGCACCACCGAGAGCGAGATCGCGACGACCTTGAGAGCGTCGAGTGCACCGTTCTGTCGCGGCAACCGCCCGTGCCTCGTGGCTTCGTCGATTCCTCGTGAGCGCAGCCCCGGCACCGGCATCCCTTCCGCATCACGGCACGATGCCGTCGCCCGTCCAGCCCATCACACTTGGCTGAGATTTCGCGAGCCCGCGTTCGGGCCGCAACTCAGCGTTCGAGAATCGTTACCGAACGCGACGAGAGGCGCTCGACGAGGTCGGAGCGCACCGTCACTCCCGTGCCCGCACCCGCCGGAACGGCGAGCTGGCCGCGGTGCTCGCCCTCTCCGAGTTCGAACGGTGCGGTGAGGTCTTCGGCGAAGTAGCGGCGGGAGCCCGACGTGTCGCCCGGGAGCGTGAACCCGGGAAGGGCCGCGAGAGCGACGTTCGCCGCCCGGCCGATACCCGACTCGAGCATGCCGCCGCACCACACGGGCACATCGCGCTCGCGACACGCGTCGTGCACGGCGAGTGCCTCGAGGTATCCGCCCATGCGCCCTGCTTTGATGTTCACGACCGACGTCGCTCCGCGGTCGATCGCGTCGAGCGCCGTCGTCACGTCGAGGATCGACTCGTCGAGGCACACGGGCGTCGTACTCGCTGCGGCGAGCGCGACGTGCGACGCGATGTCCTCCTCGGCGAACGGCTGCTCGACGAGGAGCAGGCCGAACGCGTCGAGCTCGGCGAGGAGGGGGACGTCGGCGCGCGAGTACGCCGTATTCGCATCGACCTGCAGCAGCCCGCGCGGCCCGAGGAGCTCCCGCACCGCGGCGACGGGCAGCAGGTCCCACCCGGGCTTGATCTTGAGCTTGATGCGCCGGTACCCCTCGGCGACGTACCCCGCGACCTCGTCGAGCAGGTCGTCGATCGACGGTGCGATGCCGACCGAGACGCCGCAGTCGACCCACGAGCGCTCGGCGCCGAAGAAGGTGCCCATCGACGTGCCGCTCGCCCGCAGCTCGGCGTCGAGCACCGCAGCCTCGAGCGCGGCCTTCGCCATGCGGTGGCCGGCGATGCCGGCGAGCGCGGGGGCGACGGATGACGCCAGCGGGGCGATCTCACGATTGCGCGCCGCGCGGGCCGTCGTCGGCCGAGTCGCGGGTTGCCGTGCCGCGAACAGCGCGGGCGCAAGATAGCGCTCGATGACCGCAGCCGCGCCCTCGACGTACTCCGAGCTGTAGAACGGATCGCGACCGGCGACGCACTCGCCCCAGCCGTCGCCCGCGTCGGTGCGCACGTGCACGAGCAGCACGTCGCGCTCGGTCTCACGGCCGAACGACGTCTCGAAGGGTCGCACGAGGGGAAGCGCGACCCGGTGCAGCTCGATCGCCTCGAGACGCATCACGGCTCGCGATCGACGTCGTCGCGTGTGAACACGTACCGGCCCGACGCGTCGAACTCGGGGCGGAGTCCCGCGGCGCTCGTGCGTTCGAATACCGTGCGTGATGCGTCGCGGAGGCGCGTGGCCTCGCTCGCGTCATCCGCCCGCAGGGTCTCGAAGTCGGGGGCGAGCTCGAACGCTTCATCCGCCGCCCACTCGGGCAGCGCGTGCCGCGCGAGGGAGCGGGCCGTGCGCGGCGAGGCGAGCCGCCAGCGCACCTCGAAGCGATCGGTGCGGTCGCCGCCCGAGATCGCGTCGTCGAGCCGCCCGTAGAAGTCGGGCAGGAACCCGACGACGTCGGCGCCGAGCTTCACGAGGTTGAAGTGCGCGTTGCGGCGGATGAGCGGATCGAACGTCCAGCGCATCTCGGTGACGCCCTGCTCGAGGCAGAGCGCGCGCTGCAGGAGTTTGAGCGCGTAGCCGACTCCCCCGCTGCGCCGCCACGGCACGACCGCGTTCATGTGCGAGTGCAGGTGCACGCCCTCGTCCCAGCCGAGGAAGCCGAGGGTCGCGCCCACCGGGCCCGACTCGTCGAGCGCGATGAGCACCGTGTTGCCCGCGTAGTCCATCGCCTGCAGCATCGAACGGTCGGGGCTCCGGCCCGGACCCCACGTACGTTCGAAGAGCGCGACGACCGCGGGGAAGTCGGCCTCCGCGGCAGGGCGGATACGGATGCCCGCCGCCGACGCCGCCTCGTCGGCGAGACGGAACGCGTCGTCGACGGCTCGCTCGTCGCTCACGACGCCAGTCGGTCTTCGAGTCCCCACGCCTGCCCGTAGCCGCCCTCGGCCTCGGGGGCGCGCATGAGTTCGAGGAACGGTTCGGCGTCGAACGCCTCGGGCCCGAGCACGCCGCGGCCCGACCACGTGCCGCGGGCGAGCAGTTCGAGCGCGATGACGGGGTTCAGCGCCGTCTGCCACACGACGCACTGGCTCTCGTACTCGCGCATCGTCCACTCGTTATCGCTCACGTGGTAGAGGTACACCTCGCGCGGCTGCCCGTCGGTGCCCGTGCCGGTCACCCAGAGTCCGGCGCACGTCTTGCCCGTCATCCGCGGGCCGATCGTCGCCGGGTCGGGAAGGCCCGCCGCGACGACATCGCGCGGGGCGACCTCGACGGGGCCGTTCGCGCTGCGCACCCGCACGGGCGTCGTCGAGTCGAGGCCGAGCAGGTGCAGCACGCGGAGAACGTTGATGAACTCCTCGCCGAGGCCGTACTTGAAGGTCACGCGCTTCGCATCGACCCAGCGCGGCATGAGCAGCACCTCTTCGTGCTCGACATTGACGCACTCGACGGGGCCGATGCCCTCGGGGAAGTGGAACACCTCGGGCTCGGAGAACGGCGGCGTCGTGAACCAACCCGCGTCCTTCTCCCAGATCACGGGAGGGTTCAGGCACTCCTCGATCGTCGTCCAGATCGAGAACGACGGCGCGAAGATCTCGTTGCCCGCGTCATCCGTCACGACGAGGTTCGCACCGTCGCGCGTGCCGAGCTCGTCGATCTCGCTGAAGAGGTGGTCGGCGGCGTAGCGCGCGAAGACGTCGGAAAGCCCAGGCTCGACGCCCATGCCCACGAGCGCGAGGCGCCCCGCGGTCTCCCAGTCGCCGGCCTGCGCGAACTGGTCGTCGCCGAGCTTCACGCCCGTCTCGCTGTACGGGTCGGTCGCGTGCGGCTCCGACAGGCTCATCGCCATGTCGAGGTAGTCGGCCCCCGCGGCGAGCGCTCCCGCGAAGATCGACGGCACGAACTTCGGCTCGACGGCGTTCATGACGTGCGTCGCGCGGTGCTCACGGGCGACACGCGCGACGACCTCGGGATCGCTCGCATCGATCTGCGCCGTGTCGAACCTGGCCGCGACGTCGGGCCCGTGCTTCTCGGTGATCCAGTCGACGGTGCGATGCGCTCGCGCCTCGTCGTAGTCGCTCACGATGATCTGTTCGTAGAAGTCGCGGCGGGCGGCGATCTTCGCGATCGCGTCACCGACTCCGCCCGCACCGACGAGGAGGATTCTCATGACCTGACGCTACCGCGCGCCGCCGCCCAACTCCAGGGTTGCCCCGCACCCGTCATCCGTCTGCTCCTCCGGGTTCCTGCCCCTCCCTCGTCCCCCTCCTCCCGCATGCTCCGATCACGGATGCTGCGGATTCTCGTCGGGCCCGGCATGTCGGGCCCGACACGCCGACCGGGGCTTCGATCTGCAGCATCCGTGATCGGCCGCAGCAGTCGTCAGCCGGCCGGCGGGAGATGACGGATGTCTCGGAGAAGCCGGGCGTCCGCCACGGCACGGAGGATCGCGCTCTCCACGATCGGCCAGTCGGCGAGCACGTGCCGCGCGGTGACGCGGATGACGGGAAGACCGAACGCGAGCGAGCGGAGCGTACGGTCGTGGTCAGCGGCGAACGCATCGGCGCTCGCGTGATGTGCGAAGCCGTCGACCTCGTACGCGAGACACCCCTCGATGATTCCGTCGAACCGACCGCCGACGGGATGACGGAACTGCGGCCGCACCGAGAGGCCGAGCGCGGCGACACGGCGGAGGAAGATCGACTCGACACCCGACTCGGGGATGCCGATGAACGGATCGGTGGCGACGAGTCGCGCGACCGACGGCACCCGTCGAGCGACGGCGATGGCCTCGTCCCTCGCCATCACGCCCTCACGAATGATCGAGTCGAGAACAGCGAGAGCGTGTTCCGACGTCTGGCAGCGGAGCGCTTGGGCGAGTGCGATCGGTGCGGGCACGGCCCACGTCGGGTGCCCGAGCGGAATGCCACCCTCATGGCGATGCACCGTCGGCATCTCACCCGTCGAGAGCCGCACGCTCCGGTTGCGTCGAACATCCGCGCTGGCCCGCGGACCCCACACCGGCACCCGCACGCCGCCCGGCGCCGACGTCATCAGACGAGGATGCGCGGCCCTACTCACCGAGACATGGAGATCGCGGCCGATGCCCGACCACACCCCGTCACGGGCGAGTGCCGAGACGCAGCCGAGTGCGCCGCCTGCGAGGACAGCCTTCCACTGATCGACGTCAGCGCGCGGACTCGCGTACCAGCCCACACGGATGCGGATGAGCTCTCCGCGCTCGATCGCCGCGAGGATGGCGCGCCTACGCACACCTGCGTGCTGGAGCTGCCGCACATGCACCACTTCACCGGCTCGGCTGACGATCGAGGTGAGGTGCGACATCCGTCGACTCTTGCCGACGACCCGCCGAGCATCCCTGACCGGCGGCCGCTCTGTGGCATCCGGTGGTCTCCTGCTCTGCTCGGGAGGAGGAGACGCGCGGTCACGGATGCTGCAGAACGGTGCCCCGTCCGGCGTGTCGAGCTCGACACACCGGGAGGCCCGGCAATCCGCAGCATCCGTGTACAGGGGCGGGCGGAGTGGGGGTCGAGTCGGGGACGGGAAGAAGGGTGGGAAGAAGGGGTGGGTAACGGGCGGGGCTAGAGGCCGAGGCGGGCGAGGTAGGGGTTGACGAGGGTGCGCTGCGGGTCGAGGCGGTCGCGGAGCGCGGCGAAGTCGGCCCAGCGCGGGTAGAGGGCCGCGGGGTCGATGTTCGGGGAGAAGAGCTTGCCCCAGTGCGGGCGCGCGGTCGCGGGCAGCGCGGCCTCGAGCACCGGCAGCAGCGCTTCGACGGCGGGCTGGTCCTGCTTCCAGGTGAAGTGGAGGCCGACGGCATCCGTCTCGAACGCCGAACTCAGCCACAGCGCATCGCGACGGAGCGTGCGCACCTCGCTCACGAACAGCAGCGGCGCGATGCGATCGGCGAGTCCGCGCACGGCCTCGATCGCGGCGACGGCGTCGGCGCGGGGCACGAGGTACTCCGACTGCAGTTCCTCACCCGCCGACGGCAGGAAGCCGAGCTTGAAGTGCGGCAGGCGGTCGTACCAGGCTCCGGGCACGCCGCCCTGCGTCGTGCAGTTCTCGGCCGAGACTCCGGGCAGCGGATGACGCGGGCTCGTCGCCGCGCGGAACGGCACGTCGCTCGCGGGCTGGTCGACGCGCGCCTTGACCCACAGCTGGTCGATGACGTCGGTGTCCTGCCACGTCGTGAAGAGGCTCGTGCTGTATCCGAGCGACGTGACGGCGTCGAGGTCGGAGAGCACGTCGTTCCACGGCAACGATTCGTACACGGTCTGAGCGACCTCGAAGCGGGGTTCGATGTCGAGTTCGATCGTCGTGACGATGCCGAGGGCGCCGAGCGAGACGACCGCTCCGTCGAAGTCGGCGTCGCCGCGTTCGAGGCGGGTGAGCTCTCCCGCGGGCGTGACGAACTCGAGGGCGGCGACGGCGGAGGCGAGCGAGCCCACGGCGTCACCCGATCCGTGCGTTCCCGTCGCGACGGCTCCGGCGACCGAGATGTGCGGGAGCGAGGCGAGGTTCGCGAGGGCGAAGCCCGCCTCGTCGAGGGTCGGCGCGATGTCGCCGTAGCGGAGGCCTGCGGCGACGCGCACGACACGGCGCTCGGCGTCGGGCTCGATGACGGCGGGGAGGGACGCGACCGAGACGAGGGTGCCGTCGGTGTCGGCGATGTCGTTGAAGCAGTGCCGCGTGCCGAGCGCTCGCACGGGCCCGGTCGACTCGGCGAGCAGGTTCGCGAGCTCGTCGACGGTTCCGGGCGACTCGAACGTCGCGGCGCGGTACTCGAGGTTCTGGGCCCAGTTCGTCTGCGTCATCCTGTTATCTTCTCGCGTCGGGCCGGAGGGCGCGCGCTCGAAGCGTGTCGCGCCGCACCACGACTCCGTCCCCTCGACGTCGAACGCGGCGCGATAGCATCCGCTGGGAGGGCATTCGACGGATGCCTCTGCGCGAGCACCACGAGGAGAGAACCCATGGCCGCCACCTTGCACGATGTTGCGAAGCTGGCGGGCGTCTCGATCAAGACCGTCTCGAACGTCGTCAACGCGTATCCGCACGTTCGCCCGGCGACCCGCGAACGCGTGCAGGCCGCGATCGACGAGCTCGGATACCAGCCGAACATCTCGGCGCGCAGCCTGCGATCCGGTCGCAGCGGCGTCATCGGCCTCGTGCTCCCTGAGCTGAGCCTGAGTTACTTCGCCGAACTCGCCGACGCGGTCATCGCCGAGGCCGAGAAGCACGGACTCGTCGTGCTCATCGAGAAGACCGGGGCGAGCCGCGATCACGAGATCGCGGTGCTCTCGAGTCCGCGCATGCGTCTGACCGACGGCCTCATCTTCAGCCCGCTCGGCATGGGGCAGGAGGATGTCGCACACCTCGCCGTCGACTACCCGCTCGTGCTGCTCGGCGAGCGCATCTTCGGCGGCCCCGTCGATCATGTGACGATGCGGAACGTCGAGGCGGCCCGAGCCGCGACCGAGTCGCTGATCGCGGCGGGACGCCGACGCATCGCCGTGATCGGCGCGCACGAGGGCGAGGTCGTCGGGTCGGCGGCGCTGCGTCTCGCCGGCTACGAGGAGGCGCTCGCCGCAGCCGGGATCGCTCTCGATCCCGATCTCGTGACGTTCACGACGCTCTGGCACCGTGCGAACGGCGCGGCATCGATGCGTGAACTCGTGCAGTCGGGCACACCCTTCGACGCGGTGTTCGGCCTGAACGACGCCCTCGCCCTGGGGGCGCTGCGCGTTCTGCAGGAAGAGGGTCTCCGCGTTCCCGAGGACGTCGCCGTCATCGGTTTCGACGACATCGAGGAATCGGCGTTCACCGTGCCGAGCCTGTCGAGCATCGATCCGGGCCGCACGCAGATCGCCGCCGAAGCGGTCGAGATCCTCGTTCGACGCATCGGCGAGGGCGGCGGCAGACCGTCGGAGCCCCGCGAGGTGCTCGTCGACTTCGCGGTCGTCGAGCGCGAGTCGACGCGGGGCCCGGAGAGTCGCGCGCCCCGCGTGGAGGGCGCGCGACCCGGGTCTCAGGACTCGGCGGCTACGGGCGTCTGAGCCGCCGTCGCGTGGGCGCGGAAGCGGTCGGCGACGGGCGTCTTGATGCGCTGCAACGTGCCGTCGGCGTCCTCTTCGAGCGACCACAGCCCCATGCGGAGCCGGTGGTCCAACGCCGGCCCCGTCGCCGGGCGGTACGACCACTCGACCATGTCGGTGATGCACCACCATGTGTAGCCGATGACCGGCACACCCGACGCACGGAGGTCGGTGATCGCGGCGACCGACTCGTCCATCCACGAGATGCGCTCGTCGACGGTGCCCGTGTAGCTCGTCTCCGTCAGGAAGACGGGCTTGCCGTAGCGCTCGGCGAACGAGGTCACGACATCGGCGAGGCCCTCGGTGCCGGCGTCGAGCCGCGGTCGCAGGTCGTTCGGCCCGCCGCTCGGATCGGTTCCGGCGACGAACAGCTCGGTGGAGTGCTGCGGGTAGTAGTTGACGCCGACGACGTCGGGATCGGCGATGTTGTCTCGGGACCACTCGAGGTCGCGCTCCGAGAATCCGTTCCGGGTGAGGAAGGGCACGAGGGGATGCGCCTGGTCGACCCGGCCCATCACGAGATCCTGCACGAGGTAGGCGCGGTGACGGAGGTGTTCGACGGTCTCGGGGTGCGCGGCGACATCGCCCGCAAAGCGGAACGACGCCTCGACGTGGACGAAGTCGGCCCGCGGGTCGACGGAGGCGATGGCCGACTGAGTCTCGACGATTCCGCGTGAGATCGCACGCAGGATGTCGACGAAGCCCCGGTCACCCGTGAGGTAGGGCGGCCACTGACCGAATTCGCCGCAGTACATGATGTTGAGCAGCGGCTCGTTGAGCGGCGTGTAGCTGTGGATTCGTCCCGCGTAGCGCTCGGCGACGGCCGCGGAGTACTCGGCCACTCGCTGCGCGTAGTCAGGGTTCAGGAACTCGCCCTCGAGCCAGAGGGGTGTTCCGTAGTGCACGAGGTCGGCGACGAGCGAGAGGTCGAGCTCCTCGAAGCGGTCGATCACGCGGTCGAGCCAGCTCCAGTCCCACGTGCCCGGCTCGGGATTGATCCGGTACCAGGGGATTCCCCACCGCACCATGTCGGCCCCGGCCTCGGCGCAGTAGCCCAGATCGTCGCTCCAGAAACGGTAGTGCTGCATGAGCTCGTACTCGTCGAGCGCACGCTCCCCCGGTCTCGTCTGGGGAATGAACGTGTCCTCCACACCGACCGCGAAGCGGAGCTTCCCGTCATCGAACCACTTCACCACGTGTGCCTCTTTCCTCGGTCGGCCCTCGGCCGACGATATCTCTGTCGTTCGCTGCGCTGTGGCCCGCCTCTCGGAGCGAGGCGGGCCACAGCGTCGTGGTTCAGTCCGCGAGGGTCGCGGTCATCTCCTCCTGAGCCGTCCCGAGCAGCTCGGCCGGGTCACCGCCGGCGAGCGACTTCTGCACCGCGGTGTCGAGCTCGGTGAGGATGTCGGTCGAGGGGATGACTCCGGGAAGCAGTGCGACTCCGTACTGCGACTGCTCGGTGAGGGCGGCGACGACGGGGTTCTCGGCGACCTGGTCGGGCGTGACGTCGGTCGTGAGGGGCGGCCAGCCCGAACCGAGCGACCACGTCACCATGTTCTCCGGCTGGTAGAACCACGTGAAGAACGTCTCGGCCGCGGCGAGCTCTTCGTCACTCGCCTGCGAGGTGACGCTCATGTCGACGGCGAGTGCCGACGCCTTCACTCCGTCGGGGCCCGCGGGGATCGTCGCGATGCCCCAGTCGATCCCGGCGGCCTCCGACGCGGTCGCGAGCCAGGGACCGCCGAGCGTCATCGCCGCCTTGCCCGAGTTGAAGAGACCGTCGGCGTCTGCTCCGGTGAGACCGGTCGGCGAGATCTTGTCGTTCTGCACGGCGTCGGCCCAGTACTGGAGGGTCGCGATGTTCTCGGGCGAGTCGACGACGACCTCGCCGTCGGCAGTGACGACGTCTCCGCCGCCGCTCTTGAGGAGCGAGGGCCAGACTCCGTTGCCGACGGTCGCGTTGTCCTGCAGCGCGAGGCCGTACTGCTCGGGCGTGCCGTCGCCGTTCGAATCGACGGTGAGCGTCTTCGCCGTCGCGACCCACTCGTCCCACGTCGTCGGTACGGTCGCGCCGGCCGCGTCGAAGAGCGCCGTGTTGTAGAACATCGTGAGCGGGGTGAAGCTCAGCGGCACACCGAACTTCTCGCCCGACACCGTGCCGGTCGCGACGGCTTCCGCGTTCAGCGTGTCGGAGCCGCTCTCCGGCTCGGCGTACCAGTCGTCGAGCGGCAGCAGCGCACCCTTCGAGGCGTAGACGGGAATCTGTTCGGGCGGCATCGCGAGGAGCTGCGGGCCCGTCCCCGAAGTGAGTGCGGGAAGGACGGTGTCGATGAGCGTCGCCCAGGGCTTCACGACCGGGGTGATCTCGATCTCGTCCTGCGATTCGTTGAACTCGTCGACGAGCGCGTTGAGCACGTCGCCGTCGGCTTCGGTGTAGCCGTGCCAGAACGTCAGTTCCACCGTGCCGTCGGATTCGGGCGTTCCGGTCGAACAGCCGGTCAGCGCGAGGAGCATGGCGCTCGCGAGTGCGGCACCGGCGATCGATTTCTTCATCTGTGTGATTCCCTCCATTGGGCGACTGCGTTGTCGGAGCGAAGGACGGGACACCCTCGTCATCGCACTGTACAACGTTGTAAGTAAACGTTGCAGGCATATGCTCGCCGATGCCGATCGAGATGTCAAGTATGTCGTCGGAGCCTGGGCGCAGCCCCGGAATACCGGTCGAACACCGACCTGCTTGACGGAGTCGCGTGACGCGTTTATGGTTCGTTACAACGTTGTACTTCTGATGTGCCCGCAGAGAGATCGATGATGACCACGACGACAGACAGACGAACCGTCCGATATCGCCCACCCGCACAGCTCGGGGGCCGCGGCCCCCTCGGCGGCTCGGCCCGCCGACGGCTCACGATCATCGCCTTCCTCGTGCCCGCGCTCACGATTCTCGCGCTCTTCGTCTTCTGGCCGATGGCCTCGGCGCTGCGACTGTCGTTCACCGACGCGAGCGGCTTCGGACGCGAGGAGTTCATCGGTTTCGCCAACTACGTCGAGGTCTTCACCGATCCGAACATCGTGCGCGCCATGGGCAACACGGTGCTCTACACGGTCCTCTTCACCCCGCTCTCCGTCATCCTCGCGCTCGCCCTGGCCCTCGCCCTCAACAGCCCCCGCCTTCCTCTGCGGGGCGTGTTCCGCACGTGGCTCTTCCTGCCGTTCATCGTCTCGCTCGCGGTCGCCGCTTTCGCGTGGCAATACCTGCTCGATCCGCAGGTCGGCCTCCTCAACTTCTGGCTGCGCGGCCTCGGGATCCAGCTCGGAAACGTGCTGCAGGACCCGGTGCTCGCAATGCCGACCGTCGTGTTCGTCGCTGTCTGGAAGAGCTTCGCGTTCTACATGATCGTGTTCCTCGCCGGCCTGCAGGACATTCCGAGCAGCCTGTACGAGGCCGCCAAGATGGACGGCGCGGGCCCGCTCTCGCGGTTCACCAACGTGACCCTGCCGCTCCTCGGCAACACGACCGGCTTCGTGCTCATCATCGCCACGATCGCGGCACTCCAGGCCTTCGACCAGATCTACGTGCTGACCGGCGGCGGGCCCTACCGCAGCACGCAGACCGTCGTCATGCAGATCTATCAGTCCGGCTTCAAAGACCTCGACCTCGGCTTCGCCTCGGCGCTCTCCTACGTGCTGCTCGTCGCGACGCTCGTGCTCAGCCTGGTGCAGTTCTTCCTCACCGGCCGTAAAGCGAAGGATGCCCACTGATGACCACGCTCGACACCGCTCCTGTCCGCCGCCGCACGGCGAGCGCCTTCTCCGCGAAGATCGGCCCGAGCCTCTTCTTCCTCGCGATGCTCGTCGTCACCCTCATCGTGCTGCTCCCCGTGTTCATCATCGCCTTCACGGCGTTCAAGCCGATCGCCGAGGTGAACGCGTTCCCTCCGTCGCTCGTGCCGACCGAGTGGACCTTCGACAACTTCACCCGGATCTTCACGGACCTCCCGTTCGCCCGCCTCATCCTCAACAGCTTCGTGTTCGCCGGAGGGGTGACGGTGCTCGCGCTCGCCTTCGACTCGCTCGCGGCCTACGTGCTCGCGCGCATCGACTTCCGGGGCAGCCGACTGCTCCTCATCGTCATCGTCGCGAGCCTCATGATCCCGTTCCAGGCGACGCTCATCCCGATCTACCAGCTCGTCGCCGACCTCGGCTGGGTCAACACGTTCTGGGGGCTCATCATCCCCCGCGCGGCCGACGCCTTCGGCATCTTCTTCCTCCGGCAGTTCTTCCTCTCGCTCCCTCGCGACCTCGACAATGCCGCCCGCATCGACGGCGCATCGGAGTTCCGCATCTTCCGCAGCGTCGTGCTGCCGAACGCCGTGCCCGCACTGCTCACCCTCGGCATCTACATCTTCGTCAACAACTGGAACGATCTGCTCTGGCCGCTCGTGTTCACGACCGACCAGGAGATGGGGACGATCACGTCGGGCCTGACACTCCTCACGGGGCCGAGCGGGATCGTGCCCTACGGCGTCATGATGGCCGGCTCGCTCATCGCCGTCATCCCGCTCGCCGTCATGTTCCTGTTCGTGCAGCGCCGCTTCATCGAGAGCGTCGCGAGCACGGGGCTCAAGTAGGCCCGAGCCATCCCTCCCGCCGGTCCGCCTCGCGACCGCTCCCCCGCCGACCCCACGACAGCTCACCGCTGACCAGTAAAGGAATCGCACATGCCCACCGCACGACTCGTCATCGACACCCGCCGACCGCTCGGCTCGGTCAACCGCCGCCTCTTCGGCTCCTTCGTCGAGCACCTGGGGCGGAGCGTCTACGACGGACTCTACGAACCCGGTCACCCGAACGCCGACGACCGCGGGTTCCGAACCGATGTCATCGACCTCGTGCGGGAGCTCGGAGTCAGCGCCATCCGTTATCCCGGAGGCAACTTCGTCTCGGGCTTCCGCTGGGAAGACAGCGTGGGGCCCGTCGACGAGCGGCCGACGCGCCTCGACCTCGCCTGGCACTCGACCGAGTCGAACCGCATCGGTCTGCACGAGTTCGCCGAGTGGCTCGAGTCGGTCGACAGCGAACTCATGCTCGCCGTCAACCTCGGCACGCGCGGAACGCTCGAGGCCCTCGAGCTCCTCGAGTACTCGAACCTCGCCGAGGGCACGAGCCTCGCCGATCGCCGCGCGGAGAACGGAAGACGCGCACCGTTCGACGTGCGGATGTGGTGCCTCGGCAACGAGATGGACGGGCCGTGGCAGCTCGGACACCGCTCCGCGGAGGACTACGGCAAGCTCGCCTCGCAGACCGCGAAGGCGATGCGAGCCTTCGACCCCGACCTCGAACTCGTCGTGTGCGGGTCGTCGAGCGCCCACATGCCGACCTTCGGGGAGTGGGAACGCGTCGTGCTCAGCCACACCTACGACGACGTCGACTACATCTCCTGCCACGCCTACTACGAGGAGAAGAACGGCGACCTCGGCTCGTTCCTCGCCTCGGCCGTCGACATGGACCATTTCATCGAATCGGTCGTGGCGACGATCGACCACGTCAAGGCCGTGCGCGGCAGCGACCACGTCGTCAACATCTCCTTCGACGAGTGGAACGTCTGGTACAACGAGCGTTTCGAGACGGTCGACAAGATCACCGGCGCGCAGAACTGGCCCGTCGCTCCGCGCCTGCTCGAGGACTCGTACACCGTCGCCGATGCGGTCGTCGTCGGCAATCTGCTCATCTCGCTGCTGAAGCACGCCGACCGGGTCACGAGCGCGTCACTCGCTCAGCTCGTGAACGTCATCGCGCCGATCATGACGGAGCCCGGCGGGATCGCGTGGAAGCAGACCACCTTCTTCCCCTTCGCCGTCACCTCCGCCCTCGCCACGGGATCGACCGTCGCGACGACGATCGAGAGCGAGAGTTACGAGACGACCGCCTACGGATCGGTTCCCGTGATCGACGCCGTCACGACCGTCGACGAGGGAGCCGGCACCGCGAGCATCTTCGTCGTGAACCGGTCGCAGACCGAGACGACGAGCCTCGAGTTCGACATCGTCGGCCTCGGCGGGCTCGGTACGGCGACGGATGTCTCGGCGCAGACTCTCTTCGACGAGGATGTCGCTGCGGTGAACTCGCTCACCGACCCCGAGCGCGTCGGCCTGCGCGAGAACACGACGCTCACGATCGACGGCGGCACCGGTCGCATCGAACTGCCGCCCGTGTCGTGGACGGCCATCAGCATCCGCCTCTCGTCGGACGCCTGACTCGACGCGAGTGCCGGCGCCCTCCGGCGTCGGCACTCCTCCGTCAGTGGGCGAGCGCCCGGGCGGATTCGCGTTCGACGACGCGGTACTCCGCGAGGATCTCCCGCGGCGGCACAGCAGCCCCGCCGATGCGCTCGACGAGCGCTGCGACGGCGCGCTCGGCGATCTCGCGACGCCCCGGGTCGACCGTGGTGAGGCTCGGCAGCGAGTAGCCGGCCTCGTCGAGGTCGTCGAACCCGATCACGGCGACGTCGTCGGGCACTCGTCGGCCGGATTCCTGCAGCACGCGCATGCCGCCCAGAGCGAGCGTGTCGTTGAGACCGAACACCGCGTCGAAGTCGACACCCCGCGAGAGCAGGTCGCGCATCGCGACGGCTCCGTTGGCGCGGTGCCACAACGTCGTCGCGGCGACGAGGTCGGCGTCGAAGGCGATGCCCGCGTCGTCGAGCGCACGCCGGTAGCCGACGAGTCGGAGGCCCGCGGACCCGATCACTTCTCCCGGGTGGGCACCGAGCACGGCGATCCTCCGCCTGCCCGATGCGATGAGGTACGCCGTCGCGGCACGCGCCGCTTCGACGTTGTGCATCGTCACGTGGTCGGTCGGACCACCGAAGATGCGCTCGCCGAGGAGCACGAGCGGGTACGGCACGCGCAACCGATCGGCGTCGTCCATCCCCATCCCCAGCGGACTGAAGAGCACGCCGTCGGTGAACTTCATGCGCGGGCTCGAGAGCACCTCGATCTCGCGCTCCCGATCGCCGTTCGTCTGCTCGATGAGCACGGCGAGACGCCGGGCCTCGGCGGCTCGGATGACGGCGTCGGCGAGTTCGGCGAAGTAACTGAGGCTCAGCTCGGGCACGACGAGGCCGATCGCCCCGGTGCGCCCCGAGCGCAGACTCCGGGCCGAGAGGTTCGGCTGATAGCCGAGTTCATCGACCGCGGCGAGCACACGCGCACGAGTGGAGGCGGTGACGTTCGGGCTCTCGTTGACGACGTTCGACACGGTCTTGATCGAGACGCCCGCGAGCGAGGCGACGTCGTGGAGCGTGACCGCCATGCCTCCCCCGTCCGAATCGAACCGACGCAGTCAGCCTATATCACAACGTTGTAAATACGCGATGGAGAGGATCTCGCACCGACGACATCACCGCGCCCGCCGCGCCACGACGCCGTCATCCGTACTCGCCACGACACGCGAGCCGCGCTCGAGACGGGCGACGATGTCGGCTCCGGCCGGGAGCGACGCTCGGATGCGGCCGCCGCGGTCGAGGTCGATCTCGACGAGAGCCGCGGCGAGGTCGCGATCCACACGCACGACGGTACCCGGCCACCCGCCGCCCTCGTCGGTGTCGCGCAGCCGCACGGCATCCGCCGGGAAGCTCACGAACTCGTCGCCGTCGACGAAGCCCGTGCGACCGACGAGGCGCGCGACGTACCGACTCGCGGGGGCCGCGACGAGATCGGCGGCCGTGCCCTGTTGGCTCACCCGACCGTCTTCGATCACGACGATGCGATCGGCGAGGTTCAGGGCGTCGACGGGGTCGTGGGTCACGACGATGCTCGTGCCGCCGTACGCGCGCATCGCCTCGGCCACACTCGCACGCACGTCGCCGCGCGTCTCGATGTCGAGGGCCGCGAGCGGTTCGTCGAGCAGGAGCAGCGCGGGCTCCGTCACGAGGGCGCGCGCGAGGGCGACGCGTTGCGCCTGTCCGCCCGAGAGGCGGCGCGGGCGCGACTCCCCGAACGCTGCGAGCCCGAGCCTCTCGAGCGCGACCTCGGCGGTGCGCCGGGCATCGGCTCGTGGGGTACCGCGGGCACGCAGTCCGAACGCGACGTTCTCGATGACGCTCAGGTGGGGAAAGAGCAGGTAGTCCTGGAACACGCACGCGACCTGGCGGTCCTGCGGGGGCAGTCGGATGCCGCGCTCGGGCGCTTCGACGACATCCCCGCCGATGATTACCGAGCCGCGGGCGACGGGAGTGAGCCCGGCCAACGCACGGAGCACTGTCGACTTGCCCGCACCGTTCGGGCCGAGGAGCGCCGTCACCGTGCCGGCCGCGACTTCGAAGCTCACGTCGGCCGTGAACGCTCCGCGCTCGATGCCGATGTCGACGGCGACTCCCGCGGCGCTCACGATGCACTCCCGCCGACCCAGCGGCCGCGCAGAGCGACGAGGATCACGATGGAGACGAGCATGAGCAGGAGCGACAGCGCGATCGCGGCGTCGGGATCGTTCTGCATCGCGAGGTATGCGGTGATGGGCATCGTGCGGGTGACCCCGGGAAGACTGCCGGCGAAGGTGATCGTGGCGCCGAACTCGCCGAGCGCCCGTGCGAAGGCGAGGACCGCCCCCGCGACGATCCCGGGGGCGACGAGAGGAACGGTGACGCGGCGGAACGTGTACCAGCGCGACGCTCCGAGCGTCGCCGCGGCGTCGTCGAGCCGGCGATCGGCACCGGCGAGCGCGCCCTCGACAGCCATCACGAGGAAGGGCAGCGCGACGAAGGTCTGGGCGATGACGACGGCGACCGTCGTGAACGGGATCGTGACGCCCGCGACCTCGGCGAGCGGGGCTCCGAGGAGACCGCGGCGCCCGAGGAGGAGCAAGAGGGCGACACCGCCGACGACGGGGGGCAGCACGAGCGGCACGAGCACGAACGCGCGGATGACGCGATGCCAGGCGTCGTGACCGGCGTCGGAGAGGGCGACGAGGCACCACGCGAGCGGGATGCCGAGGATGATGCAGAGCACCGTCGCGCTGCCCGCCGAGAGGAGCGAGAGCCCGAGCGATTCGGCGACCGCCGGTTGTCCGAGGATCGTGCCGAGATCCGCCCACGGCGCCCGGACGAGCAGGGCGACGAGCGGCAGGACGAGGAAGAGCACCGCGACGACCGCGAGCGGAACGAGGGCGCGCGGCGGCCCCACTCGTTCCGTTCGCAGGGCGGCGCGGTGCTCGCGACTCACGGTGCCGAGAACCCTGCGGCTCCGAGCACCTCGGCGCCGCGCTCACCGCGGACGAACGCGATGAAGGCGTCGGCGGCGTCAGGGGTCGGGCTCTCGGTGAGGCGCACGATCGGGTAGTCGTTGATGGCGCCCTCGGCTTCGGCGAACTCGATGCCCTCGACCTCGTCGCCCGCGGCGAGCACGTCGGTGCGGTAGACGAGTGCTGCGTCGACCTCGCCGAGACGCACCTTCGTGAGCGCGGCCTTGACGTCTTGCTCGAGCGTGTCGGGGGCCGGGGTCAGACCGGCGGCCGCGAAGACCTTCTCGCTCGCGGCACCGCACGGTACCTCGGGGGCGCAGAGCGCGATCGTGCGCGACTCGTCGGTGAAGTCGGTCAGACCCTCGACGCCGCCGGGGTTGCCCGCGGGTACCGCGATCTCGAGCATGTTCGTCACGAAGACCTCGGGCTCACCGGCCGCGTCTCCCGCATCGACGACCGTCTGCATCGTCGCGGGGCTCGCAGCGGCGAAGACGTCGGCGGGGGCGCCGCTCGTGATCTGTTCGGCGAGCGCCGAGCTGCCTCCGAAGTTGAGGGTGACGGTCACACCCGGGTGCTCGGCCTCGAAATCTGCGGCGAGCTCCTCGAACGAACCGGTGAGCGACGCCGCGGCGAAGACGATGACCTCGCCGCTCAGAGCGTCAGCGGTCGCCGTGGGCGCGGTGGTCGCAGCAGGCTCGGCCGACTGGCATCCCGTGAGGAGGAGCAGAGCGGCGGCGCCGACGGCGATGATCGACTTACGCATGGGCGGAGGAGTCCCTTCCGAAGGCAGAAGCGGGCGCTTCAATGCCGAGGTTCGTGGCCTTGACGCTCGCGACCACGAGACTGCCGACGTCGAGGTCGAGCTCGTCGGCGGCTTCGCGGCTGATGAGGGAGACGAGACGGAACGGTCCGGCCTGCACATCGACCTGCGCCATGACGGTGTCGCGCACGATCGCCGTCACGATGCCGTGCAGACGATTGCGGGCGGATGCCGGAGGGAGACCGCCGAGCTCATCGGCGCGATGAGTGGTCGCCACCTCGCGAGCGAGCGATGCGAGCTCGACTCCGTCGATCGCCTTCACGCCGTCGGCGCCGGTATCGATGCGCACGCGGCCGGCGGCGGCCCAGCGGCGGATGGTGTCGTCGCTCACTCCGATGAGTGCAGCGGCGTCGGAGACGCGGTAGGTGCGGGAAGCCATAGGCCCATCATTCCGCATATGCGGATATTTTCGTCGAGATAAGCCGTGACTATGGCATCACATACTCTTCACAGCCGTGTTCGCGTCTCGGTGAAGTCGACCTCCTGAACACCGTTCGTTGACTCGCGCGAAGGCCGAGGTCTACCGTGAGGCTCACGGCCCCGGCCGTATCTGCTCGCAGATTCCCTCCCCGCCACCGACGTCGGGACAGCGATCGACGAGGCGCATTCGTCGCGCCTCTCGATCGCTCCGACGCCGGTGGGCACCCCTTGACGCGATGGAGCGACCATGGGAAATGTCGGATTGTTGTACGTCGGAGCGGTTCTCTTCCTGAACGGGCTCATGCTCCTCGGAATCGTCGGCGGTCGCCCGGCCGCGGTGCTCAACTTCTTCGTCGGCGGGATGCAGGTGATCTTTCCCACGATCGTCCTCGCGCAGTCGGGGAACGATCCGTCCGTCGTGCTCGGCGCCGCCGGCATCTACCTGTTCGGCTTCACCTACCTCTACGTCGCGATCAACCAGTGGACGGGAATCGGCGGCGAGGGCCTCGGCTGGTTCTCGCTCTTCGTCGCGATCTCGGCCGTCACCATCGGCCTCATCAACTTCGTCATCGGCGACCCCGTGTTCGGGGTGATCTGGCTCCTGTGGGCCGTGCTCTGGTCGCTCTTCTTCCTGCTCCTCGCGCGCGGATGGGCCGGCATCCAGCGCCTGACCGGCTGGTTCACGATCTTCCTGTCGTTCCTCACCGGCACGATCCCGGCGTTCCTGCTGCTCACGGGCACGTTCGAGAGCACGCCGCTCGGGGCGATCGTCGTCGCGGTCGTCGGCATCCTCTCGCTCGTCGTAGCCGTCGCACTCGGACGACGCCCCGCTCCCGTGCGAGCGTCCGAACCGACATCCGCCCCCGCCTGATCCGTCGCACTCACCGACCGAGGAGAACCACATGCCCCGCTACGAGTTCCGCTGCACGGCAGGCCACACCTTCGACGCGATCTACGCCATGGCCGACGTGCCCGACCGGAGCCCGTGCACCGAGTGCGGAGCGGATGCCTCCCGCCGACCGACGGCGCCGCACCTCGGCCGCACGGGGAGCGCGGCGTTCGGCCTCATCGACCGGGCCGCCCGCAGCGCTGACGCCCCCGAGGTCGTCTCGGGAGCGATCCCCGGCGCCTCGTCCCGTCGCCCCACGCGCTACACCGACAACCCGGCGCATCAGAAACTGCCGCGCCTCTGACCTCTGCCCACCCATCGCTCACGATCAAAGGAGATCCCATGCCCGACGTCCTGTTCCCCCTGGACTCGTCGAAGAAATTCGAAGATCAGGAGAAAGTCGGCCACAACCGATGGCATCCGGAGATTCCGCCCGTCGCGACGGTGAAGCCGGGCGAGTCGTTCCGTGTCGACTGTCGCGAGTGGTTCGACGGCGCGATCGTCAACGACGACTCCGCCGACGACATCCTGAACGCACCGCTGCTGACCGTCCACAAGCTGAGCGGCCCGTTCCGCATCGAGGGCGCGAAGCCCGGCGACCTGCTCATCGTCGACATCCTCGACGTCGGCCCGATCCCGCAGGAGGACAGCGGCCCTCTCGCTGGTCAGGGCTGGGGCTACACGGGCATCTTCGCCCGCAACAACGGCGGCGGCTTCCTCACCGAACAGTTCCCCGACGCGTACAAGGCGATCTGGGACTTCACCGGCCAGGTCGCGACCTCACGCCACGTGCCGAACGTCTCGTTCGCGGGCCTCATCCACCCGGGTCTCATGGGCACCGCTCCCTCGGCCGAACTGCTCGCGAAGTGGAACAAGCGCGAGGGCGACCTCATCGCGACCGACCCGAATCGCGTGCCGCCGCTCGCCCTGCCGCCGGAGCCGCGCGAAGCCGTACTGGGCTCCCTCGCGGCATCCGACTACGACCGCGTCGCGGGTGAAGCGGCGCGCACCGCTCCCCCGCGCGAGAACGGCGGAAACCAGGACATCAAGAACCTGTCGAAGGGTTCGCGCGTGTTCTACCCCGTCTTCGTCGACGGCGCGAACCTCTCGCTCGGCGACCTGCACTTCTCACAGGGCGACGGCGAGATCACGTTCTGCGGAGCGATCGAGATGGGCGGGTTCATCGACCTGCACGTCGACGTCATCCCCGGCGGCATGGAGACCTACGGCGTTCACGAGAACGCGATCTTCGTGCCCGGCACGGTCGACCCGCGCTTCAGCGAGTGGATCGCGTTCTCGGGCACCTCGGTCACCCTCGACGGCGAGCAGCGCTACCTCGACTCGCACCTGTCGTACCAGCGGGCATGCCTGCACGCGATCGACTACCTAACCAAGTTCGGCTACGCCCCGGAGCAGGCCTACCTCTTGCTCGGTGCGGCTCCGATCGAGGGCAGGCTCTCGGGCGTCGTCGACATCCCGAACTCGTGCTCGACGGTCTACATCCCGACGGCGATCTTCGACTTCGACGTGCGACCGTCGGCGTCGGGTCCGTTCCAGGTCGACCCGGGAATGGGGGCGCCGCACGCGTCGAACCGCTAGGTCACTCGTACGCGGATGCTGCCGATCGCCGCGACACCCCGCCCGCGTCATCCGACGCGCCGGGCGGGTGCCGGAATCGCAGCATCCGCGCACGTGTGCGGCGGGGGGATGACGGTCGGGGGGATGACGGTCAGACCGTCACGGGGCGGCCCGTCGCCGCGGGGGTCGAGCTCGGCTCGAGGCGGATGACGACGGACTTCGACACCGGGGTGTTTGAGCCCTCGGCGACCGACTCGAGCGGGATGAGCGCGTTGGCCTCGGGGAAGTACGCGGCGGCGCAGCCCCGCGCGGTCGGGAACGCGACGATGCGGTAGCCGCGCAGCACCCGGTCGGGCTCGCCCGGCCATTCGCTGAAGACGTCGACCGTCTGTCCGTCGGCGAGGCCGAGCTCGGTGAGGTCGTCGGGGTTCACGAAGACGACGAAGCGGCCCTTCTTGATGCCGCGGTACCGGTCGTTGAGGCTGTACATCGTCGTGTTGAACTGGTCGTGCGAGCGCACGGTCTGCAGCAGCAGTCGGCCCGCCGGGCGCTCGATCGTCTCGCGCTCGTTGACCGTGATGACAGCCTTGCCGCTCGGCGTGATGAACGTGCGGCTGTCGCGCGGCGGGTGCGGCAGGATGAAGCCCTCGGGCAGACGCACCTTCGCGTTGTAGTCGTCACAACCGGGCACGACGCGTGCGATCGACTCGCGGATGAGGTCGTAGTCGCGCTCGAATCCCTCCCAGTCGATCGCCGGGCCGCGGTCGCCGAGCACGGCGCGCGCGGTGCGGCAGATGATCGCGACGTCGGAGAGCAGCCCCTCGGCGACCGGTTCGACCTGACCCGCCGACGCGTGCACCGAGCACACCGAGTCCTCGACGGTGCCGAACTGCGGGCCGGTCGCCTGACGGTCGATCTCGGTGCGACCGAGCGTCGGCAGGATGAGCGCCTCCTCACCCGTCACGACGTGCGAGCGGTTGAGCTTCGTCGAGACCTGCACGGTGAGCTTCGTACCGCGCATCGCGGCTTCGACGTGGTTCGAGTCGGAGATCGCCGCGACGAGGTTGCCGCCGAGACCGAACCACACGTCGATGTCGCCCGCGGCCGTCGCGCGCACCGCGTCGACCGAGTCGAGCCCGTGGGGCCGGGGCGGCTCGAACGAGAACTCCCGGCCGAGGGCGTCGAGGAACGAGTCCGGCATCTGCTCCCAGATGCCCATCGTGCGGTCGCCCTGCACGTTCGAGTGGCCGCGGATCGGCGAGGCTCCCGCACCGGGTCGCCCGATGTTCCCGCGGAGGAACAGGAGGTTCATGACCTCGCGGATCGTCGGCACGGCCTTCTTGTGCTGGGTGAGCCCCATCGCCCACGTGATGATGACCCGATCGGCTCGGATGTACCGCTCGGCGAGCTCGTCGATGTCGGCGCTCGACAGACCCGTCGCGGCGAGCACGTCGGCCTCGTCGAGCGTCTCGAGGTGCTCGGCGAACGCCTCGAAGCCCGCCGTGTACCGGTCGAGGAAGTCGTGGTCGAGCACGGTGCCGGGCTTCGCAGCCTCGGCGGCGAGCACGCGCTTCGCGACGGCCTGCAGCAGGTGCAGGTCGCCGCCGAGACGGATGTGCAGGAACTGGTCGGCGATCTCGGTGCCCCGACCGAGGATGCCGCGCACGTGCTGCGGGTTCTTGTATCGGATGAGCCCGGCCTCGGGCAGGGCGTTGACCGCGACGACCGAGCCGCCGTTGCGCTTGCACTCCTCGAGCGCCGTGAGCATGCGCGGGTGGTTCGTGCCCGGGTTCTGACCCATGACGATGATGAGGTCGGCCTCGCCGAAGTCGTCGTAGTGCACGGTCGACTTGCCGACGCCGATCGTCTCGACCATCGCGACACCCGTCGACTCGTGGCACATGTTCGAGCAGTCGGGCAGGTTGTTCGTGCCGAACGCGCGCACGAACAGCTGATAGAGGAACGCGGGCTCGTTCATGATCTTGCCGCTCGTGTAGAACGCGGCGCGATCGGGCGATTCGAGGGCGTTCAAGTGCCGGGCGATGACCTCGAACGCGTCATCCCACCCGATCGGTTCGTAGTGGTCGCTGCCCGCGCGCTTGTAGACGGGCTCGACGAGGCGGCCCTGCATGCCGAGCCAGTACTCCGACTTGTCGTCGAGGCTCGAGAGGGAGTGCTCCTCCCAGAACGCGCTCGGCACGGTCGTCGGCGTCGCCTCCCACGTGACGGCCTTGATGCCGTTCTCGCAGAACTCGAAGGGGCTGCGCTTCGTGGGGTCGGCCCACGCGCAGCTCGGACAGTCGTACCCGCCCGTGTGGTTGATCGTCGACGCGAGTTTGAGCGTGCGCGCCGGCCCCATCTCGGTGAAGGCGGGAACCATCGAGTGCAGGATCGCGGGCGGGCCCACGGCCCAGTCCTTCGCGGGTGACACATCGATCTTCGCGTCGGTGAAATCCTCGGCGAGCGGCTTGTCGGCCATGCGGTCTCCTTCGACGTCGAACGGTGATCAGGGTGCGGCGACGAGCGCCGGCGCGGTGGAATCGACGAGACGCTCGCCGTGGGCGTAGACGACCAGGGATTCGCCGCGGAGGAACCCCACGAGGGTGATGCCGCGATCCTCGGCGAGGTCGGCGGCGAGGGATGACGGTGCCGAGACCGCCGCGAAGATCGGAATGCCGGCCATCGTGGCCTTCTGCACGAGTTCAAAGCTCGCGCGGCTCGAGACGACGAGCGTGTGGCCGCGAAGCGGCAGGAGTCCGGCGAGGAGCGCGTGACCGATGACCTTGTCGACGGCGTTGTGACGACCCACGTCCTCCCGGGCGACGACGAGGCTGCCGTCGGGGGCGAACAGGGCCGCGGCGTGCAGCCCGCCCGTCTTGTCGAACACGGACTGCTCGGCGCGGAGGAGATCGGGGTAGCCGACGAGGGCCGCGAGGTCGAGGGTCGCGGGGTCGCCCGCGACGTCGAAGTGCGACACGGTCTCGACGGCCTCGATCGACGCCTTGCCGCAGACTCCGCACGAACTCGTCGTATAGAGGGAGCGCGAGAGCTCGGGGGCGGGAGCGGCGATGCCCGGCCCGAGGGTCACGTCGAGCACGTTGTAGGTGTTCTCACCGTCGATTCCAGCGCAGTGCCGGGCAGCGGCGACGTCTCCCGCGTGTGCGACGACGCCCTCCGAGACGAGGAATCCGGCGGCGAGTTCGACGTCATGGCCGGGCGTGCGCATCGTGACGGCGAGCTGCCGGCCGCCGACGCGGATCTCGAGGGGCTCTTCCGCGGCGAGGACATCGGAACGGCTCGCGGAGCGCCCGCCGACGGACACCCGTGTCACCTGACGTCTCACCATGATTCGTCCCATCGACCCATGCTACTCGCGCACCCGCTCCGGCGGTGTTGCCACTCGTGGCGGGTGTGCGGGTCTTCGCACCCACCACGAGCGGCAACACGGCGGCGGTTTTTCCCGGTCCCGCGGGCGGACCGTGCCGTGGCGGCGAGCGGTAGCGTTGATCCATGCGACTCCCCCCGCTCGTCGAACCCGGCCCGCCCCTCGGCGAGGCCGAAGCGCGGCGCACGGCGCGGCAAGCTCGGCTCGCCGAGATCGGAGAGCTCGGGCAGCGCCGCCTCGCCGCCGCGCGCATCGTCGTCGTGGGCGCCGGCGGTCTCGGTGCCCCCGCGCTGCTCTATCTCGCCGCGGCCGGAGTCGGCACGATCGGCATCATCGACGACGACACGGTCGACGCGTCGAACCTGCAGCGCCAGATCGTGCAC
The DNA here is from genome assembly GCF_013407835.1 of Agromyces atrinae. Classification (NCBI taxonomy): domain Bacteria; kingdom Bacillati; phylum Actinomycetota; class Actinomycetes; order Micrococcales; family Microbacteriaceae; genus Agromyces; species Agromyces atrinae. Next base: position 1,605,208 of record NZ_JACCBI010000001.1, read on the forward strand.
GGCACGGCCGACGTCGGCCGCTCGAAGGTCGAGAGCGCGACCGAACGACTGCACGAGATCGCGCCCGAGCTCACCGTCATCCCCCACGAGGTCCGCATCGACGACGCCTCGGCGCGCGAGGTGTTCGCGGGGTACGACCTCGTGCTCGACGGGAGCGACAACTTCGACACCCGCTACGCCGTCGCCGACGCGGCAGCGGCCCTCGGCATCCCGCTCGTGTGGGGTTCCGTCCTCCGCTTCGACGCCCAGGTCTCGGTCTTCTGGTCGGCTCCGCCCGCGCCCGCCGAGGGCGTGACGCTGCGCGACCTCTTCCCCGCTCCCCCGCCCGAGGGCAGCGTTCCCTCGTGCTCGGAGGCGGGCGTGCTCGGGCCGGTGTGCGGCGTCGCCGGGTCTCTCATGGCCGCCGAGGCCGTCAAGCTCATCGTCGGCACGGGCGACGCGCTGCTCGGCCGCATCCTCGTGGTCGACGGGCTCTCGGCACGCGTGAGTGAGATCCCGCTCCGGGCGCAGGCGCCGACGGATGTCGCTCCGAGCGTCACCACGCCGACGCGCTCGCTCCTTCAGGAACCCGCGCCCGTGGCATCCCTCGCCGACGTCGACCGGGGCGGTCACGTCATCGTCGACGTGCGCGAGCCCGGCGAGTTCGCCGTCGATCCGCTGCCGGGCGCGATCTCGGTGCCGCTGAGCGATCTGCTGCGGGCGCGAGACGACCTCGAGCTGCCGAGCGGAGACCTGCTGCTCTATTGCGTGAGCGGCGAACGCGCTCACCGGGCCGCGCGGCTCCTGAACCGCCGGGGGCACGTCGCGCGCGTGCTCGAAACCGATGTCGTCGATGTGCTGCGTGCACGCGGAGAGGCCAACGCATGAGTTCCGAGCTCGTCCCGATCGAGGTGCATCGCGATCGCGTGCTCGCCGCGAGCCACCGGTTGCCGACCGAGACGGTACCGCTCGTCGATGCGCTCGGGCGCGTGCTCGCCGACGACGTCACGTCGCGCTTCGAGCTGCCCCCGTGGGACAACTCGGGCATGGATGGCTACGCCGTGCGCTTCACCGACCTCGGCTCGCCGAGCCCCGAGCACCCGACCGTGCTCGACGTCGTCGCCGACCTGCCCGCGGGCACCGGCCTCGACCCCGCACTCGGCAGCGGACAGGCGGCGCGCATCATGACGGGCGCCCCCGTCCCGAGTGACGCCGACACCGTCATCCCTCTCGAACTCACCGATCAGGGAACCGTGCGAGTCTCGATCGAGGGTGGTCGGCCGCTTGGGGCGCACGTGCGTCGCCGCGCCGAAGACCGCGCCGTCGGCGACCTCATCGCGCGCGCCGGCACGCGCCTCAGCTCACGCGCCGTCTCGGCCCTCGCCTCGGCGGGGCACGCGAGCGCCGACGTCGTGCGGCGCCCGCGCGTCGCCGTGATCGCGACGGGAAGCGAACTCGTCGCCCCGGGCGAGAGCATCGGGCGCGGGCAGATCCCCGACTCGAACTCGCTCCTCGTCGCCGGTCTCGTCACCGAGACGGGTGCGCTCGTCGTGTCGGCGGAACGCGTCGCCGACGACGTCGATGCCCTGGCCGCGGCCGTCGAGCGCGCCGAGGCCGTCGCCGACGTCGTCGTGCTGACGGGCGGTGTGAGCGTCGGAGCGTACGACCCCGTCAAGGCGCTCTTCACCGGCTCGGCGACCATCCAGTTCGCGAAGGTCTCGATGCAGCCGGGCAAGCCCCAGGCCTTCGGCACGCTGCCCGGCGGGGCCCTCGTCTTCGGGCTGCCGGGCAACCCCGTGAGCGTCTGGATCTCGTTCGACGTGTTCGTGCGGCCCGCGCTCCTCACCCTCCTCGGGCAGAGCGACGTCCTCCGCCCGGTCGTCTCGGCCGTCGCGACCGAGGGCTGGCGCACCCCCGGCGGCCGCACGCAGTACCTGCCCGGGCGGATCGGCGACGACGGTTCGGGGCGCACGATCACCCCCGCGTCGAAGCGCGGCTCGGGATCACACCTCGTCGGCAGTCTCGCCGGCGCCAACGGCTACGCGATCGTCGATCCGAGCGTCGCGGAGGTACACGCGGGCGACACGGTGAGCGTCGTGGAAGTGGAGCAGAGATGACCGGATTCACCCACCTCGACGGGCGCGGCGAAGCCCGCATGGTCGACGTGACCGAGAAGACCCCGACGGTGCGCTCGGCCACGGCGACGGGCTTCGTCTTCTGCAGCGACGTCGTCGTCGCCGCGCTCCGCGACCAGAGCGTGCCGAAGGGCGACGTGTTCGCCGTCGCGCGCATCGCCGGCATCCAGGGTGCGAAGAAGTGCGCCGAATTGCTGCCGCTCGCCCACGTCATCGGCGTCCACGGCGCGACGGTCGACCTCGAGCTCACCGACACGGGCGTGCGCGTGAGTGCGACGGTGCGCACCGCCGACCGCACGGGCGTCGAGATGGAGGCGTTCACGGCGGTCTCCGTCGCATCGCTCGCGGTCGTCGACATGGTCAAGGGGCTCGACAAGTCGGTCTCGATCGGAGACATCCGTCTGGAGTCGAAGACGGGCGGCAAGTCGGGCGAGTGGCACCGGAACGGCTGACGGATGCCGCACGGCACTGACGCCATCGTGCTCTCGGGCGGCCGCGGGTCTCGGCTCGGCGGCGTCGACAAGGGCGCCCTCGACGTCGGCGGCGAGCACCTCATCGACATCGCTCTCGCCGCCGCCCGCTCGGCGGGTGCCGTGCGCGTGATCGTCTCGGGGGCGGATGACGGCGTCGATGCCGCGCGCCCCGATGCCGTCGTGCGTGAGGAACCGGCCTTCGGCGGCCCCGTCGCCGGTATCGCGGCGGCCCTTCCGCTCGTGTCCGCCCCGTGGGTGATCGTGCTCGCGTGCGACCTGCCGTTCGCGGGTTCCCTCGCCCGGCGTCTGGGAGCTGCGCTCTCCCCGGCATCCGGGGTCGACGCGGTCGTCGTGCGCGACGGCGACGGGCGCGCGCAGTGGCTCGCAGCGGCGTACCGCGCGGAGGCCCTGCGCGACTCGATCACGCGCCTCACGGCGGGGCGCGGCGTCGCGGGCGCGTCGATGCGACAGCTCGTGGGCGACCTCGTGACCAGCTACGTCGACGAGCCGGGCGACGCGACCCTCGACGTCGACACCCCCGCCGATCTCGTGCGGGCGCGCTCGACTACCATCGGCAGGGAGAGCACCGAGGAGGCACCATGACCGACGAACGACGACTTCCGCCCGAGGCGCTCGACGCCTGGCTCGCCGAACTGACCGCGCACCTCGGGGTCGACGACACGATCGCGATCGGCACCGTGCTCGACGTCGCGCGCGATGTCGCCCACGATGTCGCCCGCCCCGCGGCTCCGCTCAGCACGTTCGTGCTGGGGCTCGCACTCGGTCGGGCCGGCCTCACGGGCGACGCGGGTGCCGCCGAACTCGATCGCCTCGCCGCGGCCGTGAGCGAGCTCGCCGCGCGGCACACGTCATGACGGTTCGGGTTCGGCTGTTCGCCGGCGCCGCCGAGGCGATCGGGCAGGACGAGGTCACGCTCGCGGACGTCACGACCCTCGGCGACCTCGTCGCTAGGCTCGTCGCCGACTTCGGCTCGGGTGTCGCCCCCGTGCTCGATCGCTGCTCGTTCCTCGTCGACGGCGTGCGTGCGGCCGACGCCGAGACGCGCGTCACCGGCACGGTCGACGTGCTGCCCCCGTTCGCCGGAGGCTGAGCCGCCGCCTCGTCAGACGAACGGGTGCGGATGCCGCCGTCCGTAGTCGAGCACCGCGCGATCGCCGCGGAGATCGGGCGCGAGATTCGACGACGGCGCATCCGTCATGCGGAGGGGTTGCAGCGACGCCGAGAAGGCGCGCACGGCATGCCACCCCATGTCGCGGATGGCCCGCGGAAGCCTCGGCGTGAGATCGACGACCACCGCATCGGGCACGGCGGCGGAGAACGGTGTCGCTGGCGGGCGCGCCGGAACGGCTCTCGAGGCGGGCAGCTTATCGAGCCACGCGTGCAGGGCGTCGACGCCGGCATCCGAGGCCCAGTACCGCGCGCGATGCAGTTCGCCGACGACGGGAAGCGGCACGCGCGCATTCGTTCGGCCCTCGAGCCGCCGCAGATCGGCGAGGAGGGAGCGCACCTGCAGGGCCTCCTGCGTCGCCTTCTCGATCGCGAGCGCCGGGTCGACCTCGAGCGCGAGACCCGCGCACGCGACCCCCGCACGATCGTCGACGAGAGCGCAGAGGATGACGGGCGGAAGGCCGTCGCGACGGAGCTCGAGGTGTTCGATGCGAGTGCTCGCGCGAGTCGTCGGTGTCGTCGATGTCGTCGGCGTCGGCGTCGCGTCGAGCAGTCGCGCGACGTCGCGCGAGGCCGCTCGCACCTCGGCCTCGGCGATGCGCTCGACCGACGCCCTCTCCCACCACGCCCGTTGGGCGACGTCGCGTTCGATGAGTTCGCGGCACGCCGAGTCGACGGCCGAGGCGAGGGTCGCGCCCGCCGCGGCTCCCGAGGGGCCGGCGTCGGGGTGGGCGACGGCATCGCGCGGCGGATAGTTCACGAGTGCGGCGTCGACCTCGGTGAGGCTGCCGTCGGCGAGCGAGCGAGCGATGAGGGGCGGGTCGTGGCGGTCGGGGTCGTGCCGGTCGGGGTCGTGGCGGTCGGCACGCGGTCGCTCGGGGCCCTGTCGCGGCGAGAGCGCGAAACGTTCGACGGCCTCGCCCGCCGCTCGCGCGAGGGTCCTCCCCCGGCGGAATCCGGCTGCACCGACCCACGTCATGTCGAAACCGTCGGGCATCGCGACGGCGTCGTTGTTGCCGATGTCGGCGCCGATCGTCCAGAGCGGGTCGGCGTCGCCGCTCGGCGGTCGCACCATGACCCGACGCACGAGCCCGTTCGCCGGATCGAGCGTCGCAGCGACGTCGATCACGACGTCCGCCGTCGGGTCTCGGCGGCGGCGAGGATCGCCACGATGCGCTCGCGCGCGAGCTCGGGGCTCAGGGGCCCCGCGCGACCGAAGCGACGCACGACGCGATCGGCGACGTACTCCGCATCGATCGCTCGGGTCACCGGCTCGGGCGCGAGGAGTCGCGTGAGGGCGTCGTCGATCGCGCTCGGCTCGCCGGCGACGCCGAGCGCCGCACCGATGCTCTGCAGCCGGGTCGCTCGAGCGGGAGTCAGGAACGTCTCGAGGTAGGGCCGGAAGGCGAGGCCGAGCGCGGCGGCCTTCCGCACGCCGAGCGCCATCGACAGCTCGGTCGCGATGAACCAGGCGGATGACGGTGCGAACCCCCGGCCGGCGAGAGCCCACCCGCTGTGCGACGCACTGCTCAGCAGCGCCGCGTCGACCGCGATCGAGTCGCGCGGGAAGGCTGCGTGCCGGCCGTCATCCCGCCCGCCCTCGCCGATGCGGCGTCCGACCGCGGCGAGCGCCGCGAGGAGGTCGTACGCCTCGCGGTCGGCGAGAGGGAGCGAACTCGGCGATTCGAACGCCGCGGCGGCGACGCGGGTGATCGCCTCGTAGACGCCGTCGCGCAGGAGCGGGTCGGGCAGCCGCAGCAGGTCGTCGTCGAAGGCGATGGCTTCGATGCCCGTCCCCGGGGCGACGACGAGGACGGCGAAACGCTCACCGCCCGAGGCGACCTCGACGACGAGCCCCGTCGAGCTCTCGGCTCCCGTGCCGACCGTCGTCGGGGCGACGAAGAGCGACGCCTCGCTTCCGGGAGCTCCCCGGTGCATGACCCCGCGGTCACGGCCGTGACGGGCGATCGCTCCGAGCAGACGCGAGTCGTCGAGCGACGCGACGGCGAGCTTCGCCACATCGATGACGCTCCCGCCGCCCGCGATGAAGACGGAGCGGGCCCCGGTGCGTTCGAGCAGGGCGGCGAGATGCCGCGCCGAGTCGACCGTCGCCCGGCCGCGGTGCACGAGGCGCGCGGCGAAGGCCCCCGTCAGCGAACCGGGAAGCCTGCTCTCGACGTGCGCGTCGACGACCATGACGGCGGGCCCACGCGCGAGGGCGCGATGCGCGAGGTGCACGGCCGTACCCGCACCGACGTGCGCCTCGGGCCGCGTCGCGCGCGCCGACGCCCGAGCCCCGTCGACCGCGATCACGCGAGGAACTCGTCGATCGCGAGGTCGGACCGGCGCTCGAGCTCGTCGAGATCGGTGTCGCTGTACGTGAGCGCCGGCACGAACTGCACGGCGCACGGCCCCGGCTGCACGAGCACGCCGTACGAGCGGTAGAGCTCCACGAGCTCGGTCACCTCGGCCCCGCCGAGAGGCGTGCCGTCGCGACCGACCAGGTGGAGCGCACGGAACGACCCGACGCCGACGCTCTCGGCTCGGGTCGAACGTGCGGCGACACCGTCGAGGTACCGGCCGAGCCGTCGCGCGACGCGCGCAGCGGACGCGGCGACATCCTGTCGTTCGAACTCGTCGATCGTCGCGATGATCGCCGCGCAGGACTGCGGCGATCCCGCCTGGGTCTCGCCATGCCAGAACCAGTTCTCGTCGCTTCGCAACACGTCGGCCGGGCCCCGCGCGAGGAGGATCGCCGCTGCGGCGGACGTACCGTTCGTGAGTGCCTTGCTCGTCACGAGGAGATCAGGGGCTCGGTGCCACTCGTCGCTCGCGAACCTCGGTCCGGTGCGGTGGAAGCCCGTCGCGACCTCGTCGGCGACGACGAGGAAGCCGTGCACGTCGGCCGCAACGCCGAGCGCGTCGATCATGGCGGCGGGCACGGGTAGGGCACCTGACCCGAGCACGGGCTCGAGGATGACGGCGGCGATGCTCGTGCCGAAGCGATCGAGCACGACCGCGAGGGCGTCGAGGTCGTCGTGGTCGATGCGCACGCTCCAGCGTTCGTCGACGGCATAGGGCCCCTGGCCGATGGCGGCCCCGGTGAGCGACATCGCGCTCATCGTCATGCCGTGATACGAGCCGCGGAACGACAGGATGCGCTTCCGCGCGGGATCTCCGCCCACCTGGTGGAGGTGCCGCGAGAGCTTGATCGCGGCGTCGAGAGCCGAGCTGCCCGACGTCGAATAGAGGACAGCGTCGAAGCGATCGCGACCCGTGAAGTCGAGCAGACGCTCGGCCGCGAGCCGCGCGTACGAACTGCCCCGACGGAACAGCGGGAGCGTCGAGGCCTCGCGATTCGCTCCGTCGATCGCGGCGGCCACGGCCGGGTTGCCGTATCCGAGGTTCGCATTCCAGAGCCCGCTCGTCGCGCAGAGGGCCTCCGAGCCGTCGGCGAACTCCACGCGCACCCCCGTCGCGCGGACGGCCTCGAGCCGCCCCCACGCGGAGGAGGGCGTGAAGAACTCGATGTAGGGAGAGCGGAGCTCGGCCACGCGCGCGGTGAGGAACTCGTACTCGCCCGCGGCGTCACGGCGGATACGGCGACGCTCGATCGCCTCGAAGCCCGCGCGCTCGAGTTCTGCGACGGCGAGCGCGGGCGGGAGCACGAACGAGTCGACCGAGTAGGCGGCCCACCGCCCCGCTCCGCCCCGTTCGAACACGGTCGATCGGTGTCGACCGGTGGCCTCGTCGGACTCTTCGACGATGCGGAGGCCCTCGTCGACCTCGATCTCGCGTCGCTCACCCGCGAGGTGCGGCGTGCGCACGGTGAGGGCGATCGTGCCGCCCGGGCGGAGGCGGGTGAGCAGGCGGGTGAGCAGCGCGGCACGCTCGGCGGCGTCGAAGAGCGTGATCGATGCGGTCGGGATCACGACGGCGTCGAAGCCCGACGCGTGCTCGGGTACGCCCTGCCGCACGTCGGCGGCGACGAGGGTGAGCCGCTGCGCGAGGTCGTCGTCGAGCTCGGTCCGGGCTCGCTCGTCGAGGAGGTCGAGCAGATCGGTCGAGATGTCGACCGCGACGAGCTCGGCGACGAACGGCACGAGCGGGAGCGTGACCCGGCCCGAGCCCGCGGCGATCTCGAGCACCCGCCAGCGCTTGCCTCGCACGAGCCCGATGAACTCGCGGAGCTCGGCCGAGTCGCGGCGCACGAGGTCGTCGTAGACCACGGCGCCCCGGCCCGAGTAGAGAGACTCTCCGGCGTATCGCGCGACCGGGTCGCCGAGGAGGTCAGTCATGGGAGGGCTCCTCGGCCGAGACGCGTGCCGTCCCGCCGAGCGCGGCGCGCACGGCAGCGAGCACGGTGTCGACGTCCGTCGCACCGGCGCGCCTCAGCAGCGCGTCGTCGACGTCTCCGCGCACGGACGCGCCGACGACATCGGCGATCGCCGCGGGCACCGCGCACAGTCCCCCGGTGACGGCGTCCGCGACGTAGGAGCGTTCGCCGACGTCGAGCACCACGAGCGAGTGGTCGCCCGGCCGACGGCGCGCGACAGAGGCGGCACCACCGAAGCCGCGCACACGGATCGGCTCGGTGAAGCGGCCCGTCGCCGCACGCAGCACGGTCGCCGCGGCGATGTACCCGCCGACGAGCGCCGCCTCGTCGCCCGAGAACGCCTCACGCTGATGTGCGACCGACGCACCGACATCCACCACGTCGCTCGGGGGCGTCGGCGACGCACCATCATCGACGCTCGCGGTCGTACCGCGGATCCAGTCGTCCTGCCCGAGGATCGTCGCGAGCGGGTGCAGCACGTGGGCGGGAAACTCTCCGGTGCGCTCGGCGTGCGCCGCATCGCGCACGAGCATCGCCCGGTCGACGTCGTCGGTCACGGAGAAGACGGTCGGGCAGCCGACCCCGATGTAGCCGCCGGCGGCGTAGGTCTCGAACTGCACGAAGACGTCGTCTCCGAGCGTGATCTCACCTCCCGCCGCCGCAAGGTCACCCCGGTAGACGACGGTCGCCTCATCGGCGGGCGCCGAGCCCTCGGGCACGAATCGCAGTGCGCCGGGCACGGGCGGCGCGCCCGCTCCCTCGCGCCGGATGACGTCGGAGGCGTGTTCGGGCGACCCTTCGAGCAGGTGGCGGAGTCGGTTGATCGCGTGAAGGAGTCGGTCGTCAGCCACGGGAGGTCTCTCTCTTGTCGGGTTCACGGAGCGGGAGTGCAGAGGGGTTCGGGGTCGCGGGGTCGGCGTGCTCCGCGCGGCCCAACGCGGTGTCGACGAGCGCGCCGATGCGATCGAGGATGCTCGTCGGCGGGGTCTCGAGGATCGCGACGCCGCGCGTGACGCCCGCCAGGTTCACCTCCACGGGCCAGCACTCGGCATCGACCGGCGCGCCCGGGAAGTCGACGGGAGCGATCGACTCGACCGGAACGGTGCAGGGCTCGGGGCCGCCCGCGATGACTCCGTCCCCGAGACGCGCACCGGGCAGGAGTCCCGGGGCGAAGACCGTGACGCGCGACCCGGGCTCGGCGACGACGGGCCCGAGTGCGACGAAGCTCGGCGACGGCTCGGCGGTGTAGCCGCCGCGCACGCTCGTCGCTATGGGCACGGTGAGCACGGCGGCCGCGATGCCCGCGACGACGAGAGCCGCGGGCACCACGCGCACAGGAGCGGCGCCGGCTCGCACGAGGTGGCGAGCGAGACGGATGACGCGCACGACGACCCACGCGAGCAGCAGCGCCCCGATCACGAGGAGGGCGATCGCGCCGAGCTGGAGGTGGCCGACGTTGCTCCAGAGCCCGCTGACGACGGCCGTCACGAGCACGACCGGGGTCACCGCGCACGCGGCGCCGAACGCGACAAGTCCGCGTGAACCGGGGAGCACCGGCGGCGCGGAGGGAGCGACGACATGCGTCGCCCACCGACGGAATGCGACGAGAGCGTGCGCGCGGAAGTTCGGGTGGTCGAGCCAGCCGACGAGCGCGACGTAGCCGTCGAGTTTGACGAACGGGAGGAGATTCGCGAACACGTACACGGAGCACAGCAGACCGACCGCCGCAAGCAGAGGAGCGAAGGGCACACCGAGGAGTGCGGCGAGGGTGAGGGCCGCGCCGATCGCGCCCTGCACGAGCGTTCCGGCGAGCGCGACGATGACGCGTTCGGGCCGGCTGAGGTGCCACGAGTCGCTCACGTCGCAGAAGAAGGCCGGCGCGAAGTAGAAGAGCATGACGCCCACGCGTCGGCTCGCACCGCCGTGGGCGATGAGGGCGAGGGCGTGCGCGAGTTCGTGGAGGATCACGACGACCGTGAAGAGCACGGCGATACCGAGGTAGGCGTAGGGGTCCATCGGTCGGTGCAGGGCGCTCGTCGGGTCGAGGACGAGGACGCCCGTGCCCGCCATGCCGATGACGGTGAGCACCGCGAGCGCCCCCCACGTCGCGCGCGACCGGGCAAGTCGGTGGAGCGGGATCGCACGCGCCAGGAGCCGCATCGGATCGACGACCGTCAGACGGATGGCGGTCGGCCCGTCGACCTGGAGGCGCCGCGGTCTCCGTTCGAGGGACCGCAGGACGGCCGGGTCGCTGCCGACCGCATCGAGCAGAGCCGTCGCCGCCTCGATGGCAACCCGGCCGCCGAGGCTCGACGTCACGGCGTCGATCGTGCGCGGGTTCACGCGCTGTGCGGCGGCGAGCACGAGTGCCGCATCGCCCGCGAGACGCAGGATCGGTCGCCCGCCCGCGCTCACGACGATGCGATCGAACTCGTCGGGCGGGGAGAGCTCGAGGGTGTCGAGCCAGTCCCACCGGTCGCTCACGACAGGTCGGTCTTCCGCAGCCGGAGGACTCCGAGAGAGATGAGCACGACGATCCATGCCGCCGCCACGGCGTAGCCCGCACCGAGGGGAAGGATCTCGTCGGTCGTCGACGAATCGATCATCATCGCCTGACCCGCACCGCCCGGAAGGAATCGGCCGACGGAAGGCAGGATCGAGATGACGAGCGTCTCGAGCACGAGCGTGTAGCCGACGAGTCCGAGGATCGTCCAGACGCTCCGCCTCGACTGCCATCCGACGAGGTGGCCGATGTACGTCGCGAAGACGATGTTCGCGGCGACTCCGCCGAGGGCGGTGAGCGTGTCTCCGGAGAAGTCGGGTTCGGTGCCGTTCGCCGTGAAGACGATCGCGGTCACGGCAGCGGCCGAACCGGCTCCGACGACCGCGAACACCGCGGCGGGCACGGAGAGCGCCACGAGTCGCGCACCGAGCAGTCGGTCGGCCCCTCGCGCGAGGAACGCGCTCCGCCTGATCGCCGTCGTGCCGAAGTCGCGCGTGACCGAGAGCGCCCCGAAGATCATCGCGAAGAGCGTCGCCCCGAACCCGAGCGTCACGAGCGATTGCGTTGCCGCGGGCGCTGCATCGCCGATCTGGTCGAGCTTCATGCCGACGGCGATGCCGTACACAGCGAGGGCGTTGAGCAGCGCGGCGACGACGAGCAGCACGGGCAGCGTGATGCCGGAGACGAGTCGCCCGAGTTCGGCGCGGATCACGACGCGCTCCTCTCACTCGGGTGCGCGACCGGGTCGGCGACGCCGCCCACGAGCGTGAGGTACCAGGCTTCCGCCTCCTCCGCCGAGCTCGCCGGCAGCACACCGTCGTAGCGCACGGTGCGGTTCACGACGACGACGCGGTCGACGAGTCGCGTGAGCTCGCCGAGGTCGTGGCTCGAGACGAGCGTCGTGAGGCCTTCGGCGCGGCGCGCGACGAGGTGGGTGCGCAGATCGATGACGGCCTCGATGTCGAGTCCGTTGGTGGGTTCGTCGAGCACGAGGATGCCGGGTGAGGCGAGCGTCGCGGCGGCGAGGGCCACACGGCGACGCTGGCCGGTCGAGAGGTTTCCGACGCGGCGGCGGCCGAGGTCGGCGACGCCGTGTCGTTCGAGCGCGCGGTCGACGGCGACACGGTCGACGCCGAGCGCTCGCGCCTCGAGCCGCAGCGCGGTCAGCACGCTGAGGCCGGGCGTCAGTCCGTCGGGATCGAGCACGAACCCGACGGTGCGGCCGGGCGCGGGAAGCTCGGTGATGCGGCTGCCGCGGATGCGCACGGCGCCGGATGTCGGCCTGATCGCACCGATGAGGGACTTCAGCAGCGTCGACTTGCCGGCGCCGTTCGGGCCGACGAGCCCCACAGTCTCGCCCTGCTCGACGGTGAACGAGATGTCGTCGACCGCGGTGAGAGCGCCGTAGCGTTTCGTCACCGCGTCGAAGCGCAGCGCCTCGGAGGTCGCGCGACTCATCGGCGACCTCGCAGCGCGACTCCGAACACGATTCCGCCCGCGAGGCTCAGCAGCACCCCGAGCGCGATGACGATCCCGACCGCGACCCCCGAGAGGCCCGTCGCGACGGCGACCGCGGCGAGACCGCCGATGATCGCGACGACTCCACCCGCGATGGCGGCGTACTGAGCGGCTGTGCGGGCCGGAGGCGGGTTGCTCATGAGGGTTCCAATCTGTGTCTCTGTCATTCGAAGGGTCTGTCCGCGCGCACCGCGGCCGCGGGTCGGGAGTTGCGTCCGCGACCGCGATGCGCGGTCAGAGGGTCGTGCGGGTACTACGTGATCGCGATGCCGATGCCGATGCCGCCGAGCGCGGCACCACCCAGGCCGACGCCGATTCCGACGCCGCCGAAGAACGCTCCCCAGTCCCACGCCGCCTCGAGTGTTTCGAGCGGCTCGATGCCGGCGACGATCGAGGCGAACGCGGCATCCGTGTGGATGCGGTTCTCGATGGTCATGTAGTCACCTCCTTCCGAGGTCTCGACGGGTCCTGATCAGGTGATGGCGACGCCGATGACGACGCCGGCCCATGCCGCACCACCGGTCGCCCAGACTCCGACGCCGATTCCGACAGCCCATTCACCCCAACCCGGGGCCTCGAGATCCTCGAGGGGTTCGATGAGAGCGAGTTGCTCCTTCTGCATGTGCACCTCCTCTCGCTGTGTCGGGCACGCGCGATCGCCGAGGAGGTGCCCCCGCCCCGTCGACCGTGCGGCTCGCTGATGAACCGAACTCACGCAGGAAGATCACCTGCGTATGGGCAAGCATGTAAGGGTTTGCAGTTCGTGTCAACCGGCGCGCGTCATCGGTGGACAACTGAAACGTTCGATTGCGCGAAACGCGCGCTGTGCGTCATCCGCTCGCCGTCTCGACCGTCACGCAGGAGTGCCGTTCGTGCGCCGGAGTGCCGCACGATCGGCACTCGGGCGCGCGAACGGCACTCCGCCGGAAGTCTCGCGGCGCGGAGGAGTGAGGGAGGAGAAAAAGAGGGGGGATGACGCGGGCGAGGTCAGCCGCCGATGGCGTTCATGCCTCGGTCGGGCTGGAGGAAGCTCGGGTCGTTGATGCCGTGGCCCGGGAGCTTGTTGGCGATGCAGAGCCGCAGCATCTCGGCGAGCTCGTCGTCGCCGCCTCCCGCGCGGAGGATCGGCATGAGGTCGTACTCGCCGAGCGAGAAGAGGCAGTTGCGCAGCTGCCCGTCGGCCGTGAGACGCAGGCGATCGCACGCGCCGCAGAAGGGCGCGGTAACCGACGCGATGACGCCGACGGTGTGCGGGGTGTCATCGATGGTCCAGAGCTCGGCCGGGGCTCCCCCGCGACCCGGCACCGGTGTGAGCCGGAAGCGCGAGCGGAGCGTCGCGAGGATCTCCTCCTGCGTCACCATCGTCTGACGGTCCCACGTGTGCCCCGCGTCGAGCGGCATCTGCTCGATGAAGCGCATCTGGGCGTCGTGTTCGAGCGCGAACTCGACGAGGTCGACGAGCTCGTCGTCGTTGACTCCCCGCATCGCGACGGCGTTGATCTTGAGCGGGCGCAGCCCCGACTTCTGGGCGGCGCGGATACCCTCGGCGACGGCGTCGAACTTGTTGCGACGGGTCAGTTCGTGGAACCGGTCGGGGCGCACGGTGTCGAGGCTGATGTTCAGGCGATGCAGTCCCGCGGCGGCGAGGGGCTCCATGAGTTCGGGCAGGCGGATGCCGTTGGTCGTCATCGCGACCTGCATGGGTCCGTTGGCGCCCTCGATCGCCGCGATCCGGCGCACGATGTCGACGACGTCGGGGCGGAGGAGCGGTTCACCGCCCGTCAGCCGGATCGTCGTGATTCCCCAGTCGGCGGCGATGTGCGCGATGCGCACCATGTCGTCGGTCGAGAGGATGCTCGACTTCGCGAGCCACTCCACGCCCTCGGCGGGCATGCAGTAGGTGCAGCGCAACGAACACTTGTCGGTGAGCGAGATGCGGAGGTCACGGTGCACGCGCCCGAACCCGTCGACGAGCTCACGCGGCTCGCCGGCGACGTGTGCGGCGACGGCCGCGGGCCGCCGACCGATCGTGACGGGAACGGAGGTCATAGTCCCACCCAGTGCGCGCCGCCCGCGACGTCGTGCTGCTTCTTCCAGACGGGGAGGTCGGTCTTGACGGCCTCGATCAGCGCGCGGCTCGTCTCGAAGGCCTCGGCCCGGTGAGCGCTCGCGACGCACGCGACGAGGGCGTAGTCGCCGACGCCGAGACGACCGACGCGGTGGCTGATCGCGATCTTCACATCGGGGCCGCCGAAGCGCTCGACGAGTCCGGCGAGCACGCGCTCGGCATCGGGGTGCGCGCTGTATTCGATCGCGTCGACGACTCCGTCGACCGCGGGGTCATGATCGCGCACCTGACCGACGAACGACACGACGGCGCCGCAGTGCGGGTCGTCGACGGCACGCAGGTGCTCGTCGAGACTCAGGGGCGCATCGGTCACGCGTGCGATCGTCATCCGTGGTCTCCCCCGGCGAGCTGGCTCGCGATGTGGCCGAGAAGCGGCGTGAGCACCTCGAGCGATTCGGTCACGGCTCGCGGCGAGCCGGGCAGGTTCGCGACGAACGCGCGGTGCGAGCCGGTCGTCACGACACCCGCGACGGCTCGTGAGAGGGCAGCGGTCGGGGTCGCCTGCAGTCCGCGGGCGCGAAGCGCCTCGGCCACTCCGGGCACCTCGGCCGTGATCACGGCGCGCGTACCCTCGGGGGTCTCGTCGCGCGGGCCGAGTCCGGTGCCGCCGAGGGTCAGGATGACGCGAGCCCCGCCGTCGACCGCGTCGCGCAGCGCATCGGCGACCGCGGCCCTGCCGTCGGGGATGACGCGTAGGGCGACATCCGTGAAGCCGGACGTCGCGAGGGTGTCGATCGCAGCCGGACCGGACTCATCGACGTAGGTGCCGTTCGACGCGCGATCGGAGACGGTGATCACGACGATCACGATCTCTTCGGGGCGCATGCGCGGGGCCATGTGTCGAGCGTACCCGCGTTACCCGAGAGCGAGCCCGGTCGACGCCGTCGATAATCCGGATGTCAGGTGGTCTGGTGCCGGTGCGTCTCGTCGAAGAGCTTGTTCGCGAACGGCGCCCAGAGCACGAGGGCGACGCCCGCTCCGACGAGCACTCCGCCGAGCGTATCGGTGAGCCAGTGGGCCCCGAGGTACGTGCGGCTGACGAGCATGAGGACGGTGTACGCGACGCCCGCGATCCACACCCAGACGCGCGGGAAGATGATGCCGAGGGCCACGGCGATCGTCGCCGCGTTCGCCGTATGCCCCGACGGGAATGAGCCGAAGTCGGAGACGACGAGGATCTCGTCGGGGCGCGCTCGACCGAACGTGTGCTTCAGGATCTGCACGACGCCCGCACTCGCCGCCGAGGCGACGACGAAGAAGAGCGACGCCCACGGTCGTTTCACGAGCAGCAGGATGACGGCCACCCCGATCGGCACGACGAAGACGCCGATGATGCCGCCGCCGAGGTAGTTCATGCCGAGCGCGAGCGTCTCGCCGATCGGGCCGCGGACCTCGAGGATCTCCTGCATCCACTCCTCATCGATGTCGACGAGGCCGCCGCGCAGACCGATGAGCACTCCGAGGAGGGCGGCGAGCACGATCGCAGCCGCTCCACTGATGAGCGGAACACGTCGTCGAAGACGGCGCACGGCGGGCGAAACGGGCTCGGTCATCCCCCCAAACTAGTGGCTTCGCCTCACTCCGGCAGCGCCGGCACGGTGCGCGGGCGCACCACGGTCCAGAGCACGACCGTGCCGATGACGACCGCGCCCACCATGACGATGGCCATCGGTGTGGCGGCGGCGACGCCGAGCAGACCCACGATCGGCGAGATGATGCCGGCGAGGCCGAAGTTCATCGCGCCGAGGAGCGAAGCGGCGGTACCCGCCTCGGCTCCGTGGTTCGCGAGCGCGAGGACCTGCACGGCCGGGAAACCGAAGCCGCACGACGCGATGAAGACCCAGAGCGGGATGACGGTTCCCCAGAGGCCCGTGCCGGTCTGGTCGAGCACGATGATCGCGATGGCGGCGAGCATCTGGATCGACGTGACGCCGACCAGGATCCACTGCGGACCGACCCCGCGCCGCGACATGAGGCGCGACGAGATCTGCACACCGGCGACGACGCCGAGCGAGTTGACGGCGAAGAGCAGGCCGTACTGCTGTGCGTCGAAGCCGTAGACCTCCTGGAAGAGGAAGGACGAGCTCGACAGATAGGCGAAGAGGCCCGTGAAGTTCATGGCGCCGACGATCGCGACGCCGACGAAGACGCGGTCGTGGAAGAGCACGCGGTATCGGTCGCGCACGGTCGAGTGACCGGCGGCGTGGCGGTGCGACGCGGGGAGGGTCTCGACGATGAAGAAGAGCACCGCCGCCACGACGATCGCGCCGTAGGCGCCGAGCACCCAGAAGATGCCGCGCCAGTCCATGACGAGGAGGAGCTGCGAACCGATGACCGGCGCGAGCACGGGCGCGAGGCCGTTGACGAGGGCGAGACGCGAGAGCATGCGCACGAGCGGCTTGCCGCCGAACAGGTCACGCACCATCGCCATCGCGACGACACCGCCGGCCGCGGCTCCGAAGCCCTGGAGGACGCGGAAGACCGCGAGCCACGTGATGTCGGGCGCGAGCGCCGCACCGACGGAGGCCGCGATGTGCAGGAGTGTCGCGAGGATGAGCGGCAGACGACGCCCGACCTTGTCGCTCCACGGGCCGACGATGAGCTGGCCGAGACCGAATCCGACCATCGTCCCCGTGAGCGTCAGCTGGATCGCCGCGGCACCCACACCGAACTCGCCCTGCAGCACCGGGAAGGCGGGCAGGTAGAGGTCGATCGTGAACGGGCCGAGTGCGGTCAGCACGCCGAGCACGATGATGTAGACGAGACGCTGGCGACGGCTCAGGAGGTCGCCGGGGTGGCGGCCGGGAGCGAGGTCGCCGGGCAGGATGACGGGGATGGAGTTGGTCTGAGTCACGAAGTTCCTGGAACGAATATGCGGGGTGAGTGAGGGAGCACCGGCTCGGCCGCGCGTCAGGCGGGGGCGTCCGGGAAAAGAGGAGGACGACACTCGATGAGTGCCGTCCGGGTGATCGTGCTCGAGCGCGTGCGCCCTGCTCGAATCGATTCGACAAGCTGAAGTCTATCGCGTCATACGACGTCGTGCATCGTTTCACCGAGGAAAATCGAATCGATTCGGGAGAGTTCCTCGATCGTTCACGCAGGCCGGCTCGTCGACGTGCGACGACCGCGGAACGGTCAGCGCGAACCGAAGGACGCCGCGAGCCGTTCGCCCGCCGCGTGCAACCACCGAGCGGGGTCGTCCATCGCCGCGGGCACTCCCCCGGCGAGATCGACGAGGGCGACGGATGCCGCGAAGCCGGCGATCGCCGAGGGGTCGGTGTCTCCCGAGTCATCCGCTGCCGCGACCGCGTCGCGATCGATGCCTCCCGCCGCGAGGAACGCGGCGATGCCCTTCTCCTCGGCGAGGCGCAGCACTTCGCTCGGCACCTTGCCCGCCGCGGACTGGCCGTCGAAACGCCCCTCGCCGGTGATGACGGCCTCGGCCCCGGCGACCGACTCCGGGAGCGCGATGGCCTCGGCGACGGCACGAGCGCCTCCGCCCATCGATGCACCCCAGACGAGCAGGCCGAACCCTGCTCCTCCCGCGGCGCCGGCACCCGGCGCGGCGTGGTCGCCCCCGGTCACGGCGGCGAAGTGGGCGAGTGCGGTGTCGAGCTGGGAGATGTGCTCGGCGGTCGCGCCCTTCTGCGGCCCGAAGACGGCGGCGGCGCCGAGGTCGCCGAGCAGCGGATTGGTGACGTCGCTCAGCACGATGGCGCCGCCGGCGGGAAGGGCGCGCAGCTCCGACAGGTCGATGTCGGCGATGTTCGCGAGAGCGGCTCCGCCCGACGCGATCGGCTCGCCCGCGGCATCCGTGAATCGCGCGCCGAGGGCCGTGAGCGCGCCTGCTCCGCCGTCGGTCGACGCGCTGCCGCCGATCGCGAGCAGCAGCCGGTCGACGCCGTGATCGAGCGCGTCGGCGATCGCCTCGCCGAATCCGATCGAGTGCGCGTCGAGCGGCTGCAGGGGGTCGAGGAGCGTGATGCCGCTCGTCGCGGCGAGTTCGACGACGGCCGTGCCTGCGCCGTCGCCCGGCAGCAGCAGCCAGTACGTGTCGACCGGTCGGGAATCGGGCCCCTGCACTGTGACGGGCATGCGCCGCGAACCGGGCACCGCGGCCTCGAACGCCTCGAGGGTGCCCTCGCCGCCGTCGGCCATGGGGGCGAGCACGATCTCGTCGTCCGGCCGCACCGATGCCCAGCCCGCGGCGAGCGCCCGGGCCACGTCGGGGGCGTCGATCGTGCCCTTGAACGAGTCGGGAGCGATGACGATGCGCATGGTTCCTCCGGTTCGAATGTGCCCTTCCACTGTGCCACGCCTCCCGCCCGCCCTTGTTCGCTACTCCGTGCGCCGTCTCGGCGTCACGACACGCTGGGATTCTGCGCGATGACCAGCGTGTCGTGACGCCGAGACGGAATGGGGGGCGGGTCAGAGGGCGGAGCGGAGGGCGGCGATCCAGGCGTCGTGCGCGTCGAGGTGGGCGTCGTGCGAGGCGCCCGGCAGATCGAGGCGGATGACGGATCGACCGCGATCCACGAAGGCGGCGCGCTGCTCCTCCGAGAACATGCCGTGCTCCCCGAAGACGACGAGCGTCGGCGTCGTGACGCCCTCCCACTCCGCCCAGCGCGGCTCGGCCACCGCCGAGGCCGTCGCTTCCATGACATCCGCGTCGAATCTCGGGCGGAGGCCGTCGACTCCGCTCTCGAGGCCGGCGATCCACGCCTCCTGCAGCACACCCTCGCCGAGGAACGCGCGGGCGGCGGCGACGTCGGCGAAGGGCAGCGGCCACGACCGGAAGTAGTCGCCGAGGGCCGCGCTCTCATCACCGTTCTCGCCCCCGGCCCCGCCCTCGAGCAGCACGAGCCGGTCGACGAGGTCGGGGCGCGAAGCCGCGACGAGCATCGCCGTGTGAGCACCCATCGACTGGCCCACGAGCACGACGGGCGCGACCCCGAGCGACTCGATCACCGCGACGACATCTGCGACGAACGCCGCCCGGGAGAGATCCTCGGGGCGGCGCGTGCTGCGGCCGTGACCGCGCAGGTCGACGAGCACGACACGATGGTCGGCGAGGGCCTCGGCCGTCGGAATGAACTCGTCGCGGCACCCCGCAAGACCGTGCAGCACGACGACCGCACGACTCTCCCCCGCTTCTGCGACGGCGATCTCGGCCCCGTCGGTGCGGATGACGCGCTCGGTGAACTCCATACGACGAGCGTGCCACGAGATCAGCGAATCCTCCATGAAGTCGACACTTTTCACCATGGGGACGCGGCCGAGCACGGCGTAGGTTCAAGAGCCGCAGCAGCTATGAACCGTTTCACAACCAGGGAGCTACCAGCAATGTCGCACAGCCCATCCTCCAGCCGACGACGCCTCGGCGTACTCGGTGCCGCGGTCGCCGCGGTCGTCCTGCTCTCGTCGTGCGCGGCGTCCGACGGCGGAGATTCCGCCTCCGGCGAGCCCGTCGAGATCACGTTCCAGTCGTGGGTGCCGAACATCGACCGCGCCGTCGATGCGTTCAACGAGTCCCACGACGACATCAACGTCACCCTCGAGACCATCACCGCAGGCCCCGACGGCGGCTACGCCAAGATGCTCTCCGCCGTCCAGGCGGGAAACCCGGCAGATGTCGCACAGCTCGGCTATGACTCCATCCCCGACTTCCTCGTCGCCGACGCCCTCGAGGACATCACCGAGTACACGGCCGACTCGGCCGACCTCTTCACCGAGTGGCAGTGGGAGACGGGCGTCTTCGACGGCCAGGTCTACTCGGTGCCGCAGGCGAGCGGACCGCTCGGCCAGTTCTACCGCAAGGACATCTTCGACTCGCTCGGGCTCTCGCACCCGACGACGTGGGACGAGTACTACGAGGCCGCCAAGGTCATCCGCGCATCCGACCCGAACCGCTACATCGCGGCCTTCGCCTTCAACCAGGCTCCGTGGATGATCGGACTCGCCCAGCAGGGCGGCGCCGAGTGGTTCGCGACCGAGGGCGACTCGTGGAAGGTCGCGATCGACGACGAAGAGACCCTCAAGGTCGCGAACTTCTGGCAGAAGCTCATCGATGAGGATCTCGTGAAGATCGTCGCCGACATGTCAAGCGAATGGAACGCCGACGTGCAGAACGGCAACATCGTCTCGTGGATCTCCGGCTCCTGGGCCGCGGGAATCGTGAGCGGCACCGCGCCCGACACGGCCGGCAACTGGGCCGTCGGCGCCATGCCGCAGTGGAGCGACGGCGAGACCGCGTCGGCGACGTGGGCCGGCGGCTCCGCGAGCGTGGTGCTCAAGGGCTCGAAGCACCCGAAGGAAGCGGCCGAATTCGCCCTCTGGCTCAACAGCGACCCCGAGAGCGTGTCGATCCTCACGAGCATCGGTGCGGGCTGGCCCGCGATCCGCGACCTCGACTCCGTGGCATCCCTGCAGGACGACCCCGAGGTCTTCGCCTTCTTCGGCGGCCAGAACATCTGGGACGTCTTCGCCGAATCGGATGCCGCCGTGGCAGCCACCTGGCAGTGGCCGCCGCTGTCGTCGACGCTCTTCGCCGACCTCACCGACAACGTGAAGGCCGCCGTCGAGAACAAGACGCCGATCGCCGACGCATTCGTCGCGACTCAGGCCGACATGGTCGCCGCCCTCGAGGGCCGCGGCATCTCGGTCGCGAAGTAGTCATCCGTCGGGGGCGGGGCGCACACCGCGCCCCGCCCCCGCTCTCACGCAGAACCCGAAAGCACTCATGACCACCAGCACCGCACCGGCAGAGGCCCCGCCGAACCGCGCCCGGCAACGAGCACCGTTCGCCCTGTGGATCCTCCTCGTCCCCTTCCTCGTGATGTTCGCCGCGTTCTTCATCGCGCCGATCGTCTACGCCGTCGTCGACAGCCTCTTCGCACAGAAGAGCGGCGGACTCGGCTTCGGCCCGCCCGAGCGCGTCTTCGTGTTCTTCGACAACTACGTCACGGCCCTCTCGAACCCGACGTTCGTCGAGAGCCTCGGGCGTCTGCTGGTGTTCTCGGCGATCGAGGTGCCGCTCATGGTCGCGACGGCACTCGTGCTCGCGCTCCTCCTCGAGTCGGGTCGTGCCGCCTTCCCCCGCGTCTTCCGCGTCATGTACTTCATGCCCTACGGCGTTCCCGGCGTCATCGCCGCCCTCCTCTGGGGCTTCCTCTACATCCCCGCGACGAGCCCGATCGTTCAGGGGCTGTCGAACATCGGCATCAGCATCAACCCGCTGAGCTCCGACGCGGTGCTCTTCGCGATCGCGAACATCGCCCTCTGGGGCTTCGCGGGCTACAACATGCTCATCCTCATCGCCGCCCTCAACGCCATCCCCTCGGAGCTCTACGAAGCCGCGCGCCTCGACGGCGCGAGCGAATGGCACATGATCTGGCACATCAAGCTGCCGCTCGTGCGCCCCTCGATCATCCTCATCACGGTCTTCACGATCATCGGAACACTGCAGCTCTTCGTCGAGCCGCTCGTGCTCCGCCCGCTCACGACCGCGATCAACTCCGACTTCACCCCCAACCTCGCCGCCTACAACCAGGCGTTCGCGCAGGGCAACCCGAACCTCGCGGCCGCCATGGCCGTCATCGTCGCCCTCCTCGGCTTCGCGTTCTCGTTCGGCTTCCTCCGCCTCGTCAACCGGAAGGAGAACCGAGCATGGTGACCGATACCCGCGCGAGTCTCACGAGCCGCGTGCTCGTCAACGGCGCCCTGATGCTCGCCGCCCTCTACTTCCTCCTGCCCGTCGTCTGGGTGCTCTTCGCCGCGACGAAGTCGACGAGCGACCTGTTCGGCACGTTCGGCCTGTGGTTCTCCGACTCACCGCAGGCGTGGCAGAACCTCGTTCAGCTCTTCACGCGCGACGGCGGGACGTTCTCGCTGTGGATGCTCAACAGCGTCATCTACTCGGGCGTCGGCGCCTTCGTCGCGATGGTGCTCTCGGCCGCGGCCGGCTACGCCTTCGCGAAGTACCGCTTCCGCGGGCGCGAGACGCTCTTCTCCGTCATCCTCGGCGGTGTTCTCGTGCCGGCGACGATCATCGCTCTGCCGCTCTACTTCCTGCTCAACACGGTGGGACTCACGGGCAGCTACTGGAGCGTGCTGCTGCCGAGCATGGTGAGCCCGTTCGGCGTGTACCTCGCGCGCATCCACGCCAATGCGTCGGTGCCCGATGAGGTCATCGAGGCCGCGCGTCTCGACGGAGCGAACGACGTGCGCATCTTCGGATCGATCGCGACGCGCATGATGACGCCCGCGCTCGTGACGATCTTCCTGTTCCAGTTCGTGACGATCTGGAACAACTACCTGCTGCCGCTCGTGATGCTGAACGACACGAAGTCGTTCCCCATTACGCTCGGCCTCACGCTGTGGAACTCGCAGACCCAGCGCGACCCCGCGTTCTACCAGCTCGTGGTCACGGGTGCCGCGGTGTCGACGATCCTGCTCGTCGCGCTCATGGTGTCGTTGCAGCGCTTCTGGAAGGCCGACCTCGCGGCGGGTTCCACGAAGTAACCCTCGCTCTTCTGTCTCGGCGTCACGTTTGCGCTGTTCGGCCCGTCCGGACAGCGCAAACGTGACGCCGAGACGTGTTTTCGGGTGCGGGGCGGGCGGGGCGGATGACGCGGGCGGGCGTCATCCCTTGCGCTGGGCGCGGTAGATCGTGGGGCTCACGCCGTGCGCCTGGCGGAACTGGCGCGAGAAGTAGAACTGATCGGCGTAGCCGACGGCCCGTCCGACCTCGGCGATCGGCTGCTCAGTCGTGTCGAGGAGCGAGCGGGCACGCGCCATGCGGAGCGCCGTGTGGTGCGCCGTCACTCCCCCGCCCGTCGCGTGCCGGAAGAGCGCGCTCAGGTGCGACGGCGAGATGCCGACGAGGGACGCGAGCTCGGGCACGGTGATCTGACCGTCGATGCGTTCGGCGAGATAGTTCATCGCCCGTTCGAGCGGTTCGCCCTGCTCGGGCAGGCGACGATCGACGGCGAGCTGCGTCAGGAGCCGCCACGCCATGCCCGAGACGGCGAGCAGGCGCGCGGGCGACTGGTCGCGTTCGAGAGCTGTGACGATCTCGTCCATCGAGGCGACGACGCGATCGACGCCTCGCAGCGAGATGACCGGATGCAGGGCGTCGACGCCGGCGACCTCGGCCAGGTCGGCGAGGTCGGTGCCGCGCACGTGGCACCACCAGATCGTCCAGGGGCGATCGCTCGTGCCGTACGCGTGCGGCGTGCCCGGAGCGAGCAGCACGGCGGTGCCCGGCCCGACGCGGTGACGCTGCCCCGCGGTCTCGACCCAGCCCTCGCCCGCGGTGCAGACGATGACGATCGCCTCGGCGCTGCCTTCGGGGCGTTCGCGCCGGTGGCCCTCGGCCGCGGGGAAGCTGCCGGCGTCGGTGACGAGCAGCCGCCGCGTGACGGGTGCGACGAGCGCGGCCTCGACGAGAGGCTGCGGCACGACGACGAGGCGTTGATTGACGAATCCGTCACGACGTTCCATGCCGTCGATCTTCTCAGACGCCGTCGCGAACGAGACCGGCGGATTCTCCATGCGACCCGGTCGATCCGCCATTCACCCCTCGTGCGGGCGCTCCTAGCCTGGATTCGTGTCAGAGACTTCACCGAGCCGAATCGCCCTGCCCGATGCTCCCGCCGATCAGCGGGAGATCCTCCATGCCGGGGGTGTCGCCTGCTGGAGCGAGGCGATCGAGATCGACACGTACGAGCCGGCCCAGCCCGACCGCTACCCGCTCTTTCTCGACCGTCGCGTCTACCAGGGTTCGAGCGGCAAGATCTATCCGCTGCCGTTCGTCGACCGCATCGCGACGACGAAGGCCCCGCGGCTGTGGCAGGCAATCCATCTCGAGAACCAGTGGGTGCGTCTGACGCTCCTGCCCGAGATCGGCGGTCGCATCCACATCGGTTACGACAAGACCAACGGGTACGACTTCTTCTACCGCAACAACGTCATCAAGCCCGCGCTCGTCGGCCTCGGCGGGCCGTGGATCTCGGGCGGCGTCGAGTTCAACTGGCCGCAGCACCACCGCCCGGCGACGTTCCTGCCGGTCGAGGCCTGCATCGAGCGCGAGGACGACGGCGCTGTGACGGTGTGGCACAGCGACATTGACCCCCTGCAGCGGATGCGCGGCACGCACGGCGTGCGCCTGACGGGCGACTCGTCGCTCATCGAAGTGCGCGCGAAGCTCTTCAACCGCACCGACGTCGAGCAGACGTTCCTGTGGTGGGCGAACGTCGCCGCGCGTTCCGACCACGACTACCAGTCCTTCTTCCCGACGGATGTGAACTACGTCGCCGACCACGCCCGGCGCGCGATCACGGCCTTCCCGAACGCCGACCGGCCGTACTACGGGGTCGACTACCCGGCTCTCGCCGCCGAACGCCCCGGTGCCGACCGCATCGACCTCTACGCGAACATCCCGGTGCCGAGCTCGTACATGATCACCGACACCGACGACGACTTCTTCGGCGGCTACGACCACACCGCTCAGGCCGGATTCGTGCACTGGGCCGACCGCAGCATCTCGCCCGGCAAGAAGCAGTGGACGTGGGGCGACGGCGCGATCGGTCGCGCGTGGGACCGTCTGCTGACGGATGACGACGGGCCCTACGTCGAGCTCATGGCCGGTGTGTACACCGACAACCAGCCCGACTTCAGCTACCTCGCGCCGGGAGAGACCCGCGAGTTCAGCCAGTACTGGTACCCGATCCAGGCGATCGGCGCGGCCCACCAGGCGACGCGGGATGCCGCGGTGAGCGTCGACGTCGACGGCGGCGTGACTCGCATCGGCGTCGTGTCGACACGGGTCGTCGACGTCACGATCACCGCCGAGCTCGAGGGGCGTCGAATCAACGCGTGGTCGGCATCGCTCGCACCGGGCGTGCCGTTCACCGTCGAGACCGAGGTGCCCGGCGCG
Organism: Agromyces atrinae; assembly: GCF_013407835.1. Taxonomy (NCBI): domain Bacteria; kingdom Bacillati; phylum Actinomycetota; class Actinomycetes; order Micrococcales; family Microbacteriaceae; genus Agromyces; species Agromyces atrinae. The sequence goes on from NZ_JACCBI010000001.1 coordinate 1,630,404, forward strand.
CGGTCGCGCGATGACCTCACGGTGCGCGTCGAGTGCGGCGACGGGCTCCTCGTCGAGTGGATCGGCCGCCACCGCGACGCGGGGGCCGAGCCGTGGGTCGCGACGGAGCCGCCGCTGCCGGCGGAGATCGACTCGTCGGACGAGCTCTACCTCACGGGACTTCACCTCGAGCAGTACCGTCACCCCACGCGCGCCTCCGGGCCGTACTTCGCCGAGATCATCGCTCGCGATGCCGGTGACACACGAGCCAACGAGGCGCTCGCTCGCCTCGCGCTGCGCCGGGGCGAGTACACGGTCGCTCTCGATCACCTCGACGCGGCCCTCGCCCGTGAGACGCGCCGGAACCTCAACCCGCGAAGCGGAGGAGCGCACTACGTGCGAGCGCTCGTCCTCGAGCGTCTCGGTCGCGACGCTGAAGCTGCGCGCGACTTCGGAAAGGCGGCGTGGGACGGATCGTTCGCCCTGCCCGCACGACTCGGGCTGGCGCGCATCGCGTTGCGCACGGGAGACGCGGCTGCCGCGCTCGACGCGAGCGAGGCCGCCCTTGCGATCGATGCCCGCAACACGACCGCCGTCGCCGCTCGTGTCGCGGCCCTCCTCGACCTCGGCCGGGCGGACGATGCTCGGGAAGCGCTCGGCACCGCCCGCTCGATCGATCCGCTCGATCCCCTTCTGCAGGCCCTCGACGGATGCCTCGAACCGGTCGACCCTCGCACGCTGCTGCTCGTGGCCGTCGAGCTCGGCCGACTCGGCCGCACCTCGGATGCTCTCGAGGTCGCGACGCGGGCCGCTTCGGCCTCGGCCGGGGTCTTCGGCAATCCCGCGCCCGTCGCGCACTACGTCGCCGCCGCTCTGCTCGACGCGGCCGGCGAGCACTCTGCCGCTCGTGATGAGAGGGAAGCGGCCCGCCATACCGACGTGCGACTCGCCTTCCCCGCGGGCCTCGACGAGCACGACGCCCTCCGCGCGGCCCTCGTCGCCGACCCCGACGATGCCGTGGCGCGAGCACTTCTCGGATGCTGGCTGCTCGACGCGGACCGCACCCCCGACGCCCTCGTCGAACTCGAACGGGCCTTGGCCCTCGGCTCGACCGACCCCGTCGCATGGCGGAACACGGCGATCGCGCTCGTGAACACGGGCGGTGACACGTCGCGCGCTGACGAGTTGCTCGCGCGTGCCCTCGAACTCGGCGGCGATGAACGCGTCGTGTTCGAGCGCGACCAGCTCGCCGCCCTCCGCGGAATCGGCTCGGCCGAGCGTCTCGCCCTCATCGAAGGCGCGGTGCCCGGAGTTCCCGAGCGCGACGACCTCGCGATCTCGATGCTCGGACTGCTCGTCGACATCGGGCGCCATGCCGATGCCCTCGCGATCCTCGGCGAGCGCAGCTTCGCCCCGTTCGAGGGCGGAGAGGGGCAGGTCATCGCCGTCTTCGACCGGGCCACGATCGCCGTCGCACGTGATCTCGTGGAGTCGGGCCGCGCGGCCGAGGCCGTCGAGCTTCTGCGTGATGGCATCGACGCACCGCTCAATCTGGGCGAAGGGCGTCATCCTGCCGCTCCTCTCGCCGCACGTCTCGTCGCGCTCGGCGATGCCGCGCTGGTCGCGGGCGATACGGCTGCCGCGCACGCGGCGTGGCGACGGGCCGTCGAGGGCGGCGGTTCCCTCGCGGTCGGTGAGCGACCGATCGACGCTGACCGCTTCGCCGTCGGTCTCGCGTACGCACGCCTCGGGGAGGAAGCCGCCGCACGCGCCATCCGCCTCGAACTCGATGATCGCGCCGCTGAACTCGAAGCCCGCCCTGATCCTGTCGACTATTTCGCCACCTCCTTGCCGGAGCTTTTGCTCTTCTCGCTGCACTCCGACGAGAATCGGGCACGACGGGCCGACGTTCTGCGAAGCCTCGCCGATGAGCTCGACCGAGCGACCACTCCCGTCACGGAAGGCGCCCCCGCATGACCCGCTACCTCGGCTCCGGATACGCCGTCGACGACACCTCGAGCCTGACGGGAGCGATTCCGTCCCATCTGCCCTCCCGCCTCACCGTGTGCCTCTGGGACTTCTCGTGGTACACCCGCGCCGGGGCAGGCGAGCCCTACGCCGACCTCGACCGCGCGCTCGATGAGACCGCCGCTCGCGGGTACAACGCCGTGCGCATCTGCGCGGCGCCGCTGCTGACCTACGGAGGCGACGAGCTCGGCCTCGATGACCTCGCCGCGGCGCTCGAGATCGAGGGCATGGGCGCCCGGGCCGACGGCGGATACTTCGGCGACGGCACCCGCTGGTACGACACCCCGGGCGGATACACCATCGACGTGCGGGAGCGGCTCCTGTCGCTCATCCGCGGCGCGCACGAACGCGGCATCGTCGTCGTCCTCGCGAGCTGGGAGTACCAGCAGTCGCCCGCATATGCCGCCGATCCTCGCTGGTTCCGCGCGATCGATGCCGTGCCGCTCGATCGACGTCACCGCGTGCTCGCCGAGGCCTTCGACCGCATGCTCACCGCCGTCGAGGCCGAGGGTCTCGGCGACGCGATCGCGTTCACCGAGCTGCACAACGAGATCGACTTCTCGATCCTCCCGGGCCTCGAGGGAGACTCGCCGGACGGAGCGCTCGCCTCGATGGAGTGGCTGCGCGCCGAGCATCCCGGCCAGCTCGTGACCGTGTCGTTCGGCAAGCCGCCCCACCTCGCGATGCACCGCGTTCCCGCCGGGCCGGATGTCGCGCAGTTCCATATCTACAGCTACGGCGTGCTCGATGCGTTGCAGCAGCGGCTCGACATCCGTTCCGAGGGAACCGAGGGCTTCCCGAACGCCGAGCTGCGCGCCCTCCAGGTCGCGGATGCGCCGACGTTCGAGGCCTACGGTCGGCCCGCTGCGTGGAAGCTCGATGCGACCGTCGTGACCGATCAGATGTTCTACGGCTACGACACGATCGACGCGGCCGCGTGGGATGCCTGGCTCGACGAGCACTACCCCGCGTTCCACGAGGTCATGATGCGAGAGATCGAATCGCGCGTCATCGCCGTTGCCGCCTGGGCCCGCTGGCGCGGGGTTCCGATGGTCGTCGGCGAAGGCTGGATCGGCTACACGCCGCTGCGCGGACGGTTCGAGGAAGGGCCGCGCGGGCGCGCCCTCGCCGAACACGGCATTCGCACCGCTCTCGAGCACGGCGCGTGGGGAGTCGTCGCGTGCTCGAATGCGGCGCCCCACCATCCGATGTGGGCGGATGTCGCCTGGCAACGCTCGATCAACGAGGAGGTGCTCGATGTCTGAGGCACGCACGCCGGCAGGGCAGGCACTTCGCGTCATCCACTCGCCGTGGGCGGCTCCCCTGAGCCGGCCCGCCATGGCGAACGACGTCGATCGGCACGAGCGCATCGGGCTCACGAACCGCTACCTCGAGCGCGACGGGCGCCCTGTCGTACCTGTTTCGGGAGAGTTGCACTATTCACGGGTACCTCGCTCGGAATGGCGTGAGCGCCTTCACCTGATGCGCTCCGGCGGCGTGACCGTCGTCGCGACCTACGTCTTCTGGATCCACCATGAACCATCGCGAGGGTCGATCTCGTTCGACGATGGACTCGACCTCGCGGCATTCGTCGGACTGTGCGCCGAGCTCGAGCTCGACGTCGTCGTTCGCCTCGGCCCGTGGTGCCATGGTGAGGTGCGCAACGGTGGCTTCCCCGACTGGGTGAACGCGCTGCCGGTCAAGCACCGCACCGACGACCCGGCCTACCTCGCGGTCGTCACGACATGGTTCGAACGCCTCGCGGCCGAGCTCGCACCGCTCTGCGGACCGACGAGCGCCGTCATCGGCGTCCAGATCGAGAACGAACTCTACGACCAGCCGGAGCACATCTCGACGCTGAAGTCGCTCGTGCGCGGACTCGGAATCACCGCGCCCCTGTACACGGCGACGGCGTGGGGCGGAGCGGACCTGCCCGAGGGCGACGTGCTTCCGCTCTTCGGCGGCTACGCGGACGGCTTCTGGGTCGATGCCGGCGGGCCCTGGGACGAGACCTTCCGCGAGCACTTCCTCTTCTCTCACGTGTGGGACGACCCGGGCATCGGAGCCGACCTCCGTGCCGACCTTCCCGTCGAACCGCCCCGGCTTCCGTCGTCGCTCTTCCCCGCCGCGACGTGCGAGATCGGTGGCGGCATGGCGACCGCGTACCACCGTCGGCCGGTGCTCAGTGCCAGCACGATCGGCGCCGTCGGGCTCGCGAAGATCGGCAACGGCTCGGCCTGGCAGGGCTTCTACATGTACGCGGGCGGCTCGAACCCGGTCGACGGGGTGCAGGAATCGCAGGCGACGGGGTATCCGAACGACCTGCCGCGCTTCGACTACGACTTCCACGCGCCGGTCGGAGCCGCAGGCACTCTCGCGCCCTCGCATGCCACGCTGCGTCGTCAGCATGCCTTCCTCGCCGCCTTCGGCGACCGGCTCGCGACGATGCCGTCGAGTCTTCCCGAGCAGCGCCCGACGGGAGTGCATGATTCGACGACGCTGCGGTGGGCTCTGCGGAGCGATGGCTCAGCAGGCTTCGTCTTCATCTCGTGGACCCAGCCGTACGAGCCCCTCGCCGATGCGCCGGGCGTGAGATTCGCCCTCGAACTCGATGAAGGGATCACCGAGTTCCCCACGCAGGCCATCACCATTCCCGAGGGGACCCTCGCCCACTGGCCCGTCGGTCTCGAACTCGACGGAGTCACCGTGCGGTGGGCGACGGCATCGGCCCTCACCGTTCTGCCCGGACGCGATCGGTCGACACTCGTCCTCGCGGCCGAGGCGCGGATCGATGTCGAGGTCGCGTTCGGTGACGGACACCTCGTCGATGGTGAGCCCGTCGCCGGGTCGAAGCGACTCGGCGCCGGCACGCACCGAGTGACGAACGCGAACGGTGCCGCCATCGATCTGCTCGTGCTCACCGACGCGGAGAGCGACCGGGCCTGGGTACTCGGCGATGACGACCGCGTTCTCGTGCTGAGCGACGAACCGGTGTGGCTCGAGCGCCCCTCCAGAGGCACAGCTCTCACCCCGAACGACGGCGTTCTCCTGGCCGTGCGGAGCGCGACCCGACCCGACGTACGTCGGTACGACACGGAGGCCGCTGCGTTCACGCCGGTTTCGTTCGAGAGCGCACCGTCGAGCGACTCGCACGGCACCGCTTCCGTGATCGTGACCCCGCTGCGGGGCGCGGCGGAGGTTCCGGCGACGTACGGGGAATTCAACGGACGAGCGTCGTCACCGTCATCCGCCGCGATCGCCGAACTCGCCGCCGTCTGGTCGGTGGAGTCCCTGGGCGCCTCTGCCACGGACACCCGGCGGACACTCACCATCGAGTGGGCGGGCGATGTCGCCGTGCTCGAGGTCGACGGTGCAGCGGTCGCCGATCGATTCTGGGACGGCACCCCGTGGATCGTCGATGCCGACTCCCTCGGAATCTCGGAATCGTCGACGACGAGTATTCGGATCGTGCCCTTGCACCCGGCTGCGGCGATCAGCCTGGCCGATGGTGCAGAAGCCCGTCGGGCCGAGAGCGCCGGACCTCTCGTCTCACTCGACGGCGTGCGGATGACGCGAACGGCTGTGTGGCGTTCGTCGCTGGCTCGCTGATATCGGGAGACGACGGCGGTCGTACGACCCTTCCGCCCGGAACACCGCTTCGCTAGCATCGCGACATGGAAGATCCCACGCAGGAACAGCTCGAGAACTCGGAACACCTGGAGAAACGCACGATCGGCGGCGAACTTCGCTACTACGTGAAGAACATCAAGGCGCACTGGCCCGTCGTCGAGGACGCGCCGAACGCGGAGGGTCAAGAAGCGTGGTGGACGGCCGACGGCAAGTTCCACGCGACGCACGCGCAGCTGCGACGCGACTCGTTCATCGGCGTCGTCTAGCGCGAAGGACGGCCCTGCGGCTCGGCCGCGGGGCCGCTGCACGCGCGCCCATCGACGTTCTGCTCGCATCGGTGTCCTTTCCGTTCGTCCGTGTGGGGCACCATCACACCATGCAGATGAGATCGAATCAATCTTCGATTTCAACCTGTGGATAACTCACGCTGCGTCGTATGTATTTCCTAGACTCAGGACATGCACACGACCCCTCCCGCTCTTGCTGCGCTCGCCCATGCGCACTCTGCCGCGCTGACGGCATGGGTCGAGTCGCTGACGTCGAGCCCGAGCGATTCGGTGCAGGGCGACATCCGCGCACTGAGCGATGACGGGCTCGTGCGCTGCCTCGATGCGCTCTCGGCGCTCGCGCGACGTGTCGCGCAGCTCCAGGCACGGCTGGCCGCCGAGGTCGCGGAGCGCTCACCGACGGATGCCGCACAGAGCCTTGCCGCGCAGCGGGGTTTCTCGTCGCCCGCCCGATTGATCGCCCAGTCGACAGGAGAGGGGTTCGCGACGGCGAGCCGGCTGATGACCGTCGGCACAGCGACGTCCACCCGTGAATCACTGTCGGGTGAGCAGCAGCCCGCGCGGTATCCCTTCCTCGCTGCTGCGCTCGACGAGGGAACAGTCAGCGTCGCGGCGGCCGCGGCGATCGCGTCGTTCCTCGACGGTGTTCGCCTTCGAGCCGACGCTCGCGATCTCGCCGATGCCGAGCGGTTGCTCGTCGAGCGCGCACCACTCGTCGGCGCCGACGGCATCCATCGACTCGTCAAGAATCTGACCGCACACCTCGATCCCGCCCGAGTGAAGCTCCGCGAAGACGAGTTGCGGGAGGGGCGAAGCCTCCGCCTCTGGGAGGATCGGCGCGGATTCATCCGGCTCGCGGGAGCGTTCGATCCGGTCAACGGAGCGCATCTGAAGACGGCCGTCGACGCACTGGTAGGGGCCGAGCTTCATCGAGAGCGTGACGAACGGCGAACATCGACCGCGAGTTCCTCGGAAGTCGGCACGAGCGACACGGAGCAGGCCGACCCGGTCGTCGCGGAATCGCGAACGATCGTTCAGATGAATGCCGATGCGCTCGCCGACATCGCCCGGCTCGCGCTCGGAAGCTCCGCGTCGCCGCCATCGCTGCGCAGCGCAACTGTCGTGGCACGCATCGAGCTCGATGATCTTCTCGCCACGGGCGATCGCTCGAACCGCGCTCTCCGGTCGGACGACGGCAGCGCGGTGAATGCGGACACGCACGAGGGCACCAGTGCGGATACCGGGTCGCGTCGGGTTTCTTGGCCGAGTTCGGGGTCGAGGGACGGGTCCGAATCGGCCAGCGGTCAGGGCTGGGGAACGCTCGACGGCGTCGATCAACCGATCAGCGCGGCATCTGTCCGCGAACTCGCGAGTGCGGCGGGGATCACCTCGATAATCCTCGGCAGCCGGGGTGAAGTGCTCGACCTCGGCAGATCAGAACGCTACTTCTCCACCGCCCAGCGCCTGGCGCTCGCCGAGCGCGACGGAGGGTGCGCGTTTCCTGGCTGCACGCGCCCGCCGCAGTACACGCAGGCGCATCACATCTCGTGGTGGACGCGTGATCGCGGTCGCACTGATCTCGACAATGGGATCCTCCTCTGCAGCTTCCACCACCATCGGGTTCACGACGACGGGTGGACCATCCGCGTGCGCGACGGCCGCACGTGGTTCATCCCACCGGCGCATCTCGACCCCGATCGTGTGCCGCGGCCCGGCAATCGAGGGCCAGGCCTGTCGAGGCGACGATCGCGCTCGGCGACCCTGAGTTCGGTGTTCGGCGTCCCTCCGCCGCCGCCCACCGCGACACGAGAGGTGACGCGGGAGTGACGACGGTGGGAGGTCTCGCGAGGTCTCGCGAGGTCTCACCCGGTGTCGGATGGCCGTGGCGCTTGCGCGAATCTCACATCGCGCATCGCGGATCGCGGATCGCGGATCGCGGATCGCGGATCGCGGATCGCGCATCGCGCACGCGAATCGCGAATCGCGAACTGCGAATCAGTCGACGATGCGCCATTCCCGGATGAACTCCTCGACGGTCTTCGTGGCGAGGTCGTCACGCACGGTCTGCAGCAGCAGGTCCGGCTCGCCGACATCGGCCGTTGTACGAAGCACCTCGACGCCGGTCTCGCGGCGTCGCACCACGAGATCGACGTCGAGGTCCACATCGCCCCACAGAACACGGACGATCGACCACACACGGCGGAGCAGGCGACGAGCGGACGAACCGCCGGGGGCCTCGAGCGCTGCGGTGAGGTGTTCGGAAGCGCGATCCATCAGACCAGTCTCGCGGAGGATCCGGCGCGGGCGAAAACCGCCGCGGGGTGACGCGAGCGACTACTCGGAAGGAAGAAGGATGACGGTGACGGTCTCACCGGCGGGAGTACCGATGACATCGAGCTCGGCGTCATCGGTGATGATGACGATCTCTTCGCCGTGTCGCCATGCGCGCCACCACGCGCCCTCGGTCGATGACGTGATCTCGAGTTCATCATGATCGAGCACGGATCGACCGAGTGTGAGCGGCTTGACCCGCGTCATCCACTCACCGAAGCCCTCGAGTGTGCGGCGCTGCACCTCGGGGATGACGCCCGATGCGGTCGGGCCGACGTTGAGGAGCAGCCGTCCTCCGCGCGAGACGACGTCGCTGTAGAGACGCGCGAGTTCCCGCGCACTGAGAGTGAGCGACTCGTCTTCGAGCGAGTTGTACCCGAACGAGAAGCCGAGACCGCGGCACTGCTCCCAGCCGTCGGTCGACTCATTCTCGGTGCCGTGCGAATACTCGCTCGTGCGGTAGTCCCACGCTTCTACGCCCCAACGGTCATTGACGATTCCGTCGGGAACGACGCTGCGGTAGTGCGCGAAGAGCCTGTCGAGCGAGTGCGGCCCGTCTGCCTTGCCCGCGTCGGGCCAGTTGATGTCGTTCCAGATGAGCGACGGTCGATAGCGATCGATGAGATCGATGACGTGCGTGTACGCGTACTCCGCGTAGTCGGGGCCGGTCGGTCGCAGGGTGTGGACGTCGTCGCTCGAGAGATGCGGAGGGAACTCCTCGAACGACCAGTCGAGACCGCCCGAGTAGTAGACGGCGAAGCGCAGGCCGGCGTCGCGCACCGCATCGGCGAGCGGCGAGATGAGGTCGCGCTTCGGTCCGCGCGTCGCGGTCGAGCGATCGTCCGCACCCGGCGCGGGCCACAGCACGACGCCGTCGTGATGCTTCGTCGTGGGCACGACGTAGTCGGCTCCCGCGGCGCGGAACAGCTCCGCCCACGCGCGAGGGTCGTAGTCCTCGGCCGTCCACGCATCGAGGAAGTCGAGATACGGAGCCCCACCGTAGGTCGCATCGTGATGAGCGCGGGCGTGCGAGCCCTCGATACGGATGGTGTTGGCGTACCACTCCGCGTAAGCGTTGTGAGCGAACCACTCGTCGTCGGGTACTTCGCCGAGGGCGCCCGTCGGCTCCGCCCACGCGGGCACCGAATACGGGCCCCAGTGGATGAAGATGCCGAGACTCGCGTCACGGGCCCACCGGGGCAGGCCGTCGGGTCGGGGCACGGCGACGGCCGAATGGGGCGCGTCGGAAGAGTTGTTCGGTGCGGTCATGGCTCAGTGATCCTCGAGCTGCTCGTCTTGCCCTCGACGAGGGCGCTCGGGCACCGCCACGACGGCGAGAGCGACGCACCCGAGTGCGGGGATGAGGAGCGGGAAGAGCTGCCAGGTCACGACGACCGCGAAGATCGCCGTCGCCACGAGGTATAGCGCACCGATCGGATCGGCTCGCACGAGGCGGGGCAGCGCACGCACGGCGCCGCGCCAGCGCGTCTCGGGGCTCCAGGCGCCCGCGGCCACGAGCAGCGCGACGGCGAGCACCGCGAGTCCGACCCATCCGACGACAGCGATGAACTCGCCGCCGGGGAGGGCTCCCGATTGCGCGATGTCGATGTCGAGGATCAGCACGAGAAGGAGGAACGCCGCAGCGAAACCGATACCGATGCCGCCGAGCACGCCGCTCTTCACGTCGGCCCAGAAGAAGCTCATGTTCGAGTCCTCGGCGAGGAGGTACCGCCGCAGGTGTCGTACGCCCGCCGCGAGAGCGATCGGCAGCGTGATGATCGGCAGGGCGACGAGAGCGACGAGCACACCGATGAGGAGGACCTCGCCGAGGAGCGCGAACCAGCTCGTCGCACCCGGGAACCGCGCGGGAGGTGCGGAATCCAGGGTCGGTCCGCTTCCCGTCCGGTCGGCCCGGCGGGCTGCGCGACTGCTCGCTCGCGACATCCGCTCGCTAGCCCTTCAGTCCCTGCGTCGCCACGCCGTCGACGAGGAAGCGCTGGAACACGATGAAGAAGATGAGGATCGGCAAGAGAGCCAGGAAGGAGACCGCGACCGTGGCCCCGTAGTCCGATGTGCTCGTCGTGTCGTTGTAGAGACGCAGAGCGATCGGCAGCGGGTACATCTCGGGCGAGTTGACGTAGAGCAGCGGGCCGAGGAAGTCGTTCCACGTCCAGATGAACGAGAAGATCGCGCTCGTGATGAGAGCCGGCTTGATGAGCGGAAGGATGATCGAGAAGAACGTGCGCGCGTGGCCCGCTCCGTCGATGCGCGCCGCTTCGTCCATGTCGCGCGGGATGTTGCGGATGAACTGCACGATGAGGAAGACGAAGAACGCCTCGGTCGCGAGGAACTTCGGCAGGATGAGCGGCCAGTACGTATCGACCAGCTCGAGCCGGTTGAACATGATGTACTGCGGGATGATGATGACGTGGAACGGCAGGAGCAGCGTTCCGATCATCGCCGAGAACAGCAGTCCGACACCCTTGAACTGGATGCGGGCGAAGGCGTACGCCGCGAGGGCCGACGACGCGATCGTTCCGATGACCGCCATGACGGCGATGAAGAGCGAGTTCGCGAAGAAGCGCCAGAGCGGGGTGCCGCCGATGCCCTCGAGCACCTTGATGTAGTTGTCGATCGTCGGGTTGTTGGGGATGAGTCCCGGGTTCTGACCGAACTCGCCCGAGGGCTTGAAGGTCGAGAGGAACAACCAGAAGAGCGGGTACAGCACGATGAGGGTGAGCGCCGTGAGGGCGACGAACCAGATGATCGTGTTGATCGTCTTCCGCTTCGGCGCACGGCGCTTCGGCTTCGGCTGGGCGGACACCTCGAGCAGTTCGGCCCGAGGGACTTCGATCGTGCTCATCGGTTCTCTCCCGCGTAGTGGACCCAAGACTTGGAGGTCTTGAAGAGGACGAAAGCGATGATCGCGACGACGATGACGAGCACCCAGGCCATGGCCGAGGCGTATCCCATTTGTCCGTCGGGGAAACCGCGCTTGTAGAGGTAGACGGTGTAGAAGTTCGTCATGCCGGCGGGGCCACCCGAACCGTTCGAGATGATGTACGCCGACGCGAAGACCTGGAAGGCGTTGATCGTCTCGAGCAGCAGGTTGAAGAAGATGACCGACGAGAGCATCGGCAGCGTGACGCTGCGGAACTTCCGGAACGGACCGGCGCCGTCGACCTCGGCCGCTTCGTACAGCTCACGAGGGATCTGCTTGAGGCCGGCGAGGAAGATGACCATCGGGGCGCCGAACTGCCACACCGCGAGGAGGATCATCATCGGCATGACGAGCGAGACGTTGCCGACCCAGCCGCCCAGGTTGATTCCGAAGAGGCTGAGCGAGTTGTCGACGGGGCCGTCGGTCGAGAACATCGCACGCCACACGATGGCGACGGAGACGCTCGCACCGATGAGCGACGGGGCGTAGAAGGACGAGCGGTAGAAGCCGGCGCCCTTGTCGCGGTAGTTCAAGAGCATCGCGATGCCGAGAGCGGCGGCGAGCTTGATCGGGGTTCCCACGAGCACGTAGACGAGCGTGATCTGCACCGACTGGATGTAGACCGGGTCGTTCGTGAACATGCGAACGAAGTTGTCGAGACCGATCCACTGAGGGTCTTGGAAGAGGTTGTACTTCGTGAAGGCGAGGTACAGCGAGTAGATCATCGGCCCGAGCGTGAGCCCGAGGAATCCGATGAGCCAGGGCGTCAGGAATGCGTACCCGGCGCGCGTTTCGCGGCGACTCATGAGAGTCGACTTGGGTGCGGTGCGGCCGGGGCCGCCCGCTCGGCGTTGAGCCGAGCGGGCCGCCTTCGATCCGTACCGATCGGTCGCGGTGACGACCGAACGGGTCTCAGTCACAGTGGATCTCCTACGTTGATTCGAACAGTAGTCCCCGGGTCGGGATTACTGGTTGAGGACGACGTCCATCTCGCCGAAGAACTGGCTCACGGCGTCATCCACGCTCAGGGTGCCGAAGGCGAGCTCCTGACCGATGAGACGGAACTTCTCCTCCAGGGTGCCGAAGCCGACGATCGGCACGGGCGGGGCGTCGCCGAGACGGTCGGCGATCGATTCCTCGTAGGCGCGGATCTGCTCGCCCAGCGGGTCGAGCTCTGCACCCTCGAGCTGCGTCGTCGAGGCCGGGAGGCCACGGTTGGTGCCGAATGCGGCACCGACCTCGGGGCTGTTGACGAGGAAGTTGAGGAGCGTCGCGGCGGCCTCGGGGTGGTCGGTCTTCGACGAGATCGTGTGCAGCATCGAGGGCTTCAGGTAGAGGTCCTTCGCACCTTCCTCGGTGACGGGCGGCGCGACGAGACCGAGCTCGGTGTAGTCGGCGCCGAGGTTGCCGAGGTAGCCGGCACCGAAGTTGTCCCACGTGAGCTCGCTCGCCGTGAGGGCCGAGTCGAAGCCCGACAGCGGGTAGACCTCTTCGAGGCGCTGCTGCGGGATGACGATGCCGTCGCGTGCCGCGACGCCCGACTCCCAGAACTCGGCGAGACGCGCTTCGTCGAAGCCGGGCTCGGCGTCGTCGTTGAAGAGGTACGAGCCCTCGGCGCGGAGCTGGATCTCGAAGTTCTGGATGCGACCTGTGTAGTCGGTGCCGCCCCAGACGGTTCCGCCACCGGCGTCGGTGACCGACTTCATCCAGTCGTCGTAGTCTTCCCAGTCGCCGCCGGCGAACTCCTCGACACCGACCTGCTCGAGGAGCTTCGGGTTCGTGTAGAGGCCCCACGCGTTGGTGGAGGTCGCGATGCCGGTGGTCACACCGTTGACGACGCCGATGCCGAGGATGTTCTCGGAGAGCGGCTCGGTGTCGATGATGTTGCCGAGGTAGGGCTCGAGGTCGAGCAGCAGGTTGTTCTGCGAGTACTGGCGCAGGTACGAGTAGTCGAACTGCATCACGTCGGGGAGGCCACCACCGGCGGCTTCGGTCTGACGCTTCTCCCAGAACTCGGGGAAGCCGAGGAAGGAGGAGTTGACCGTGATGTTCGGGTATTCCTCTTCGAACGCGGCGAAGGCCTCGTCGTACATCGCGGCGCGCACGTCGTTGCCCCAGAAGGCGAAGTTGAGCGTGACCTTCTCGTCAGGGTCGTAGGTCGTGGCGGCGTCTCCGCTACCCGATGCGCACCCGGTGAGGGCGAGCGCAGCGGCCGCGGTCAGGGCCACCGCGGTGACCGCGGTACGGCTCGAGCGAATGTTGAACATCGTTGTCCTCCTGGAAACGTCTGTGGTTCCTGCTGTGTCGACGCCCTCTCGGTCTCGAATCAAGAACTCGGATTCGGGAAAGCGTTTCCCCTACGGTAACCGAGGGCATCGGCTTCGGTCAACAGAATCCAGAAAATCGTTTCAATCTGTTATCGAGGGTCGGGCCAGGCAACGCATCGACGCTCGGAATCACCCGGATCGCCGGCACTCGCCGATGTGAAGGAGCATCCGTCGAGCTTCTCATCTTCCGCAGCCCGACGCCCACTCGCGGCATGGCGCTCGGGCCAATCGCAGCACCCCAAGGTCAGCCCGCGAGCACCCCACCCGCCGGCAAGGGCCGCGGCCGCGCCTCCCGATCGCAGATCAGCACGCCGTCGACGACCGACAACTCGGCCGTGTGCACCGCGCTGACACGTGCCGCCGCGTCATCCGCAGACCCCAGCTCGCTGCCGTCCCAGTGCGGGTGGGTGAAGTAGTAGAGCACGCCGCGATCGCCGCACACGACGACATCGCCGTGACGCCCGAAGGTCAGATCGTCGGGAGCGAGACGATCGGCGTCGGCCGGGTCCACTCCCCCGAGGATGACGGCGTCGGGCCCGCCCTGACGCGTCCACGTCACGGCATCGGGCGACCGGTACACCCCCATGCCGCGCCACTCGTCGACGAGGAGCCACCAGTACCCGCCGAGCTCGAAGACGTTCACGCCTTCGTGCGGTCGCCCGTCGATCACGACGCCCTCGACGGTCCACGACGCGAGATCGGCGCTCGACGCGACCCACGTCGTCGACCCGCGCCCCTCGTCCTTGTACCAGAGGCGCCACAGCCCATCGGGGCACGGCGCGACACACGCATCGATCACACGATGGGACGACAGACGGAGCTCCTGCACCGGAGCCCACGCCCGCAGGTCGTCGCTCACGAACTCGCGGATGACGCGCGCGTGGCCCTCCCACCGATCGGGCACTCCCGCGATGAAGCTGAGGTACATGCGGTACCGCTCGCCGTCCCAGATGACCTCGGGCGCCCAGTGCGTGTTGGGGCCCGCATCAGCACCCGCGTCGAGCCCGTCGACGACGCCCTCGTACGTCCAGTCGACGCCGTCGGCCGAACGCGCGACCCCGATTCGACTGCCGTGCACCCACGCGACGCCGGGCTCGTCGACGCTCGCGCGGCGCTGCGTGTAGAACATGACCCACTCGCCGCTCGCGCGATCCGCGATGACCACGGGGTCGGTCGCGCCGTCGTGCACGGGGTCACGGAAGACGGCGCGCGGCGTGCGCACCGTCATCCGTCGGCGCTCGGAGCCAGAACCTGGACGGGCGCTTCGAGGCTGCCCCGCCGACTCGGGTCGAGGCGCAGGGTCGCGGGGGTGACGACCGATCCGCTCGCGGCCGACGCATAGACCGCGGCGACGATCTCGAACGAGCGCGACGGGTCGGCGGCGGTCGACGGCAGCGGGGCTCCGGAGCGGAGCGCGTCGTAGATGTCGCGCACGAGCGGGTCGTGTCCGCTCGGCTCCTCGACCGCGGGAAGCGCCCACGAGTCGGGCACGTCGACGCCGGGAGCCGGCGTGATCGACCAGTGCTCGTGGCCGTGGCCGTAGAGGTGGTCGACGGTGATGGTCGCGAGCTCCGTGTCGATGCGGATCGAGCTCGTCTCGCGCGGCGAGAGCAGGCTCGTGACGACCGACGCGACGGCGCCCGACTCGAACGTCACGACGGCCGTCGAGACGTCCTCGGTTTCGACGTCGCGCGCGAGTCGCCAGAGCTGGCCCTGCACGCTCGACCAGGCACCGAGCAGGTACGCGAGCAGGTCGATCTGGTGGATGCCGTGACCGAGCGTCGGCCCGCCGCCCTCGGTGGCCCACTTTCCGCGCCACGGCACCTCGAAGTACGCGGGGTCGCGGTACCAGAGCGTCTGGCAGTTCGCGACGAGCGGGCGCCCGAGGGCGCCCGAGTCGAGGAGGCCGCGCACGTGGGCCGCGGCGGTTCCCGTGCGCTGCTGGAACACGACCGCGAGGGTACGACCCGTGCGCTCGGCGGCATCCGTCATCGCGTCGAGCTGCTCGAGCGAGAGGGCCGGCGGCTTCTCGACGACGACGTCGAGGCCGGCCTCGAGCGCGAGGATCGTCTGGTCGGCGTGCACGCCGGGCGGCGTGCAGATGTGCGCGACGTCGATTCCGCCCACAGCGAGCGCGGCCTCGAGCGAGTCGAAGGTCGCCGCGACACCCCACTGCTCGGCGAAGGCTGTCGCCCGCTCCGCACTCGTGTCGACGACGGCGACGATCCGGGCCGCGGGCGCGCCGTCGGCATCGACGTAGGCCTGGATCGCATGGGCGTGCGCGTGGGCGATCGCGCCCGTGCCGACGATGACGGCGCGCTGGAGGGTGTCGGTCATCGGTCAGATCCTTTCGGGGCCCGACGGGCCGGTGGTCTCGTGGGCTGCTCCCCGAGGGTGCAGGGTGTCGAAACGTGTGAGTCGTCCGCACATGCCGAACGCGTCGATCGGGTCGGCGGTCGCGACCCGGCCGCCGGCGAGCTGGGGTGCACGGCCGGCCGCGAGGTCGTCGAGTTGGATGTCGGTGGCGCGCGTGACCTCGGCTACCGAGGCGTCCCAGGTCGCCCGCCACTCGGCCGCCCGCGGGGCGACGAGTGATGTCACGCGATCGTAGAAACGCGTGAGTGCATCGGGGTCGCCCGCGAGCACGGCGTCTCGCAGCACGACGAATCCGCGCACGGCGAGGTCTCGCCGGGCGAGTGCCGCCGCACCGGCATCCGCTCCGGTCGGCAGGGCCGCGGCCGCGCGGTAGGCCTCCGCGTCAGCGAGGATCTCGTCGGGGAAGGTCATGATCGCGTCGCCCGCCTCGGGCAGCCCCGCGTTCTGCATGACGACGCGCACTTCGAGGTCTCCGTGGGAGACGGCGCGGTGGATGACGCCGGGCGAGAACCACACGACATCGCCCGCCGCGATCGGGCGCTCGCGGTAGCCCGACGCATCGAGCGTGTGCAGCTCGCCCGAACCGCCGACGACCACGTAGGCCTCGGTCGACACGACGTGCACGTGCGGCGAGCCCCCGATGACGCCGTCGGGCGCCGCGCTCGTGTAGACGCGGAGAGCGCTGATCGACGTGCCGCCGGGGAACGCGACCGCCATCACTCGACCTCGACGACCGGGCTCGCCGAGACGGCGACGAGACTCGCTTCGGCGAGGCTCGCCGCGCGTGCGGGGTCGCTCGCACCGTCGGCGATCACGACGGTGTAGATGAGGCGGAGCGTGTCGCCGGGTTCGACGGAGTACTCCTCGGAGAAGAACGGTGCGGGGCAGAGGCACGCGAAGTCCTCGGTGCGCGCGAACCACTGCGGCGGGTGCTGGATGTTGGCCTCGTCGTCGACCATGACGACGGTCGAGGCGGTGTCGTTGCCGTCGTGTCGACCGGTGAAGCCCATCCACGGCGCCCGGATTCCACGGAGTTCGTCGCCGCCCGCGACATCCGGAGCCAGGATCGTGCCGTTCGTGAACGAGCGGGGGCCGCGCCAGAAGAGCCCGCCGTAGCCGGCGTTCTCGCGGCCGCGCGTCGTCGGCGAGCCGATCGAGATCGGGGTGTCGCTCGTGTTCGTCAGGTGCGTTTCGAAGCGGAGCGCCCACGCGTCCTCATCGATGAGGGCCGCCTCGATGGTGCGCTGCTCGTCGAAGATGCGCACACCCGACTCGGTGATCCAGTCGAGCGATTCGACGATGCGGCCGCGACCCTTCGCCATCGTGACGTCGCCGCGGCGGTGCTGCTGCACTCCGTTGTTCGAGAGCTGCACGTAGCCCTCGCCCGACACGAACGTCGGGCCGCCCCAGAAGTTCTCGTCGCCGACGACCGGAAGCGACCACGCGATGCCCTTGTGCCACACGTGATCGTGGGGGCGGAAGAGCGAGACGACCTCGCCCGAGCGCGTGCGGATCGGGCTGAAGAAGGGGCGCGGCGACTCGAGCACGGGATCGGTCGGCTGCACGACGTACTCGGCGAGCACCGTGGTTCCGTCGCTGACGACGAAGCGGTCGTCGTGGGTCTCGATGCTGATCTGGTCCACGGTTCCTCCTCGAACTCGTTCCCGAGCGTTCGGGAAAGCGCTATCCCGCAGTCTACACGGTGTGCGGGAAGGGGGGCGAGTTGAGAGGGGATGGCGGGGGTGGGCGGGGTGGGGGCGAGCGGATGACGGTCGTCGGGTTCCATCTCGCAGGGCGCGTCAGTTGCGGGCGTGCGCCCAGACGAGGTCGGCCAGGACGCGTCGCACGTCGTCGGCCCGTCGGGCGAGACTCGGCGCGTTCTGCCAGAACTCGAGCCAGATCGACTCCATGGCGCGCGCCGCACGGGTCTCGTCGCCGGCGACGTGCACGCACATGCCGTACGCGACGGGCGCCCACCGGTCGTAGAGCTCCTCGAACGCGTCGGCCGCACCGCGGGCTGCGCGCGACAGCAGCACGCGGTCGCTCGGGTCGACCGGCGAGGGAGCCTCGGACGACGACGGGGTCGATGGCGTCGGGGTCGATGCAGCCAGGGTCGGTGACGACGGGGTCGGTGACGACGGGGTCGGCGATGACGGGGGCGGTGACGGGGTGGACGACGACGGGGTCGGTGACGACGGGCTCGATGACGGCGGGGTCAGTGACGGCGTCGATGCGGACGGAGGTGCCACGGGAAGCGAGTCGGCCGATCCTGACTCGTCACCGAAAGGGACGAATCCATCGAGGGGCGGACCACCGGAGAATTGCTCCACCATCACACCCACCTCCCCGATCTCTAGATTGTCTAGCTATCTCATTGTGCAGCCTGGATGACAACCAGATCAGGGGTTGCGCGCAGGCGGGAATCTGTGCTGCGGCAGCGCGGGCGAACAGATCAGCGGGGCACGGCGGCAGTCACGTCGCACCGCGCCACGCGGCACCACACCACGTCGCACAGCGCCACGCCGCGCCACACCGCGCCGCCCACGCCTAGTAGACCTCGCGGCGTGCGCACTCCGAGTTCGACGGAACTTCGCCGATTGGCCGGACGTCTCTACCGAGAGGTTCCGGCGAATCGTCGAAACTCCGGCACACCGCGAGCCGGACCGAAGCCACGGCACCGCTCAGCCCACCAACCGCGCAGCCCACCAGCCGCGCACCCCATCAACCACGCAGCCCACGAGCCACTCACCCGCCGCTCAGCGCTCCCAGACCACGGGCCGCGCGACGCCCGCGACGTCGACCGTCGGCCAGCGTTCATCTCGCGTGAGCACCTCGACCGCGGCATCCGACCGCACGACGACGGTGTCCTCGACCTTCGCGCCCGGGGCACTCGGATTCCACGCGAACGCTTGGCCCTCGTGAACCCTGTCGGCGACATCCGCCGTCCCGCGCGGATCGCGGCCCACGTACCCGGCTGCACCGCCCTGATGATGGTTCCGCCATTCGTCGGCGGCGAATCCCGCAGCGCCGTACGCCGCCACCCCCGACCGCCACGCCTCGGCGAGCGCCGCCCCCGGCACGGTCGCCGCGAAGAACGCCGCCTCGACGTCGAGGATGCGCCGGTCGGCGTCGGCCTCCCCCTCCGGCACCGCACCGAATGACACCCAGCGCGTGACGTTGGCGATGAGGCCAGACCGCCGCCCGCACACGACGAGCATCGCCCGGCGCCCGAGAGCGGCCGCGGTCGGCAACGGATGCCGGTGAGCCACGCGTTGCCGCCCCGAGACGAGCACGACGAGAGGATCGATGCCCCGGTCGACGAGCCCCGCAGCGAGGAGCGCCGCTGCGTGCTGCTCGGAGTCGGTCGGCGACACCGAGCCCGCGACATCCGTCAGCACCTCGGCCGACTCGCGGCAGAGGGCGCGGTAGCGGTCGAGCTCGGTCGGCAGCAGACTCGCCCGCGCCGCCCGCAGCTCGAGCGCGACGTCAGCCTCGGTGAGAGCGCCCGCACGAGGGCCCACCGCCGCATCGAGCGGCTCGAACCACGGCACCCGCGTGAGCGTCGCGGCGTCATCGTGCGGAAGCTCCTCGGCGACGAGCCGCTCGGCCTCGTTGCTGAACGCGAGCCACTCATCGCGATCGCGCCCGACGACGACCGCGAGCACGGGGTCGCCCGCGAGCGAGACGTGCACGCGGGCTCCGTCGAGGTACCACGACAGGGCGCCGGGCGACCGCAGCACGAACCGGTCGGCGCCGTGCCGGTCGAGCACGTCGACGAGTCGCGCGCGCTTGACGGCGCGATCGACGGATGACGGCGCGAGACGATTCACGCGCGATCCACCGGACCGGTCGACTCCCGAGCCTCGAGGCGGGGGCTGTAGAGCACCGCGTGGTCGACGGCCGCGCCGGCGATGAGGGCGCGCAACCGCTGCCACACCTGCTCGCCGATCTCGCTGCGCGGAACCGACATGCTCGTGAGCGGCGGGCTCGAGAAGCTCGCGAGCGGCACGTCGTCGAAACCGGCGACCGACACCTCGCCCGGCACCGAGACGCCGTGTTCCGAGAGGCCGCGCATGAGGCCGAGCGCGACGAGGTCGTTGAACGCGAGCACGGCGGTCGCGCCGACCTCGCCCCGCACGGCGTCGATGACCTCGGCCGTCGCGCGGTACCCGTCATCGAGCGCGGAACCGGTCGCGATGGTCGTGATCGTGAGGTCGGGCCGCGCCGCGAGGATCTCGGCGAGACCACGCTCGCGCTCGCGATTCGACGCGCTCGGGGCCGGGCCGGCGAGGTAGACGAGGCGTGTGTGGCCGAGACCGGCGAGGTGTTCGACGAGATCACGGATGCCGCGCACGTAGTCGACCCCCACGACGGGCGTTCCCGTCTCGTCGATGGGCCGGTTCACGACGACGGCCGGGGCGACGCGTGAGAGCACGTCGCGCAGCTTCTTCTCGGGCATGCGCGGCGCGCACAGCACGATCGCGTCGGTACGGTGTCGTGCCTCGATCGCGATGACCTCTTCGTCGGCGACGATCTCGGCGGTGTCGGCGACGAGCACGCGGTACCCGTCGAGCGCGGCGGCGCGGCTCAGGCCCTTGAGGATGCCCTGGAAGAGCGGGTTCTCGAGGTCGGGCACGATCATCGCGACCGTGTTGTTGCGCCCGCTCACGAGCGAGCGCGCAGCCGTGCTCGGGGTGTAGCCGAGGGCGGCGATCGAGGCGGTGACGACCTCGACGATGCGGGGGTCGACCGACGCCTTGCCGTTCAACACCCGCGAGACGGACGCCTGAGAGACGCCGGCGTGCTGGGCGACGTCGGCGATGGTCGTGGGTCTCGCGCGTTCCATCGGCGCACCTCTCAGCTCAGAAATCGGTTCACCAATAGTGACACGTGGTTGGCGAAGTTCGCTGTGCTGGCCTACCCTGAAACGAGAAAGCGATTTCTCATTTCCTCGAAAACGACAGGATCACGCGATGAAGGTACTCGTCACCGGAGCCTCGGGCCGTCTCGGTCGGAGCGTCGTCGACGGGCTCGCCGACGCCGGCCACGAGGTCGTCGCGGCCGACCGCGTCGCGTACCCCGCGGGCTCCGCGACGCGCCCCGCGTCGGAGCACATCCTCGACCTCGCCGACGAGCAGGCCGTCGACGCCCTCTTCTCGAGCGAACGACCCGAAGCCGTCATCCATCTCGCGGCCATCGCCGTGCCGTTCAGCGCGCCCGAGCGTGACATCCTCGTGACGAACACGACCCTCGGTTTCACCGTGCCCGCCGCGGCCCTGCGCCACGGCACCCCGCGCGTGCTCGCCGCATCGAGCCCCACGATCATCGGCTACGGGCGCGCGGGCTGGCGCGCGTCATCCGTTCCCCTCGACGAGACCCACCCGACCGAGCCCTGGAACGCCTACGCGCTCTCGAAGCTCGTCATCGAGCAGGAGATCGCGCAGTTCGGCCGCATCGCGGGCCCCGGCGGCCCGGTCTTCGGAGCCTTCCGCCCCTGCTACGTCATCTCGCCCGAGGAGTGGGCCGGCGCCCCGACCCAGCAGGGCCACACCGTCGCCGAGCGCCTCGCCGACCCGTCGCTCGCCGCCGTGAGCCTCTTCAACTACGTCGACGCGCGCGACGCCGGCGACTTCACCGCGACGTGGATCGACGCCGCACCCGACCTGCCCCAGGGCGAGGTGTTCTTCGTCGGAGCGGCCGACGCCCTCGCGACGGCACCCGTCGCCGAGCTCTGGCGCGACTACGCCCCGAGCCTCGGCGACGGTGCCGACGCGCTCACCGCCGACGAACCCGTCTTCAGCATCGCGAAGGCCGACCGCCTTCTCGGCTGGCGTCCGACCCGCTCATGGCGCACCGAACTCCGACCCTCGACCCCGACCGGGAGCACCGCATGAACCCCCTCCACTTCGACGGAGTCCTCTTCTTCCCCGTCACGCCGTTCGACGAGGCCGGCCGCGTCGACACCGACGTGCTCGCCGAGCACATCGAATCGCGACTGCCGTTGGGCCCCGGCGCGGTCTTCCCGGCGTGCGGAACGGGCGAGTTGCACGCCCTCTCGGCCGCCGAGGCGGCCCACGTGACGGATGCCGCGGCGCGCGTCGTCGCGGGGCGGGTGCCCGTCGTCGCCGGCGCGGGCGGCCCGCTCGGGCACGCCATCGAACTCGCCCGAGCCGCCGAAGCCTCGGGCGCCGACGCCCTCCTCGTGCTGCCGCCCTACCTCGTCGCGGGCACGACCGCGGGCCTCGTCTCGTACATCGAGGCGATCGCCGACGCGAGCGCACTGCCCGTCATCGTCTACCACCGGGGAACCGCGCGCTACACGGCCGAGGCCATGCGGCGGCTCGGTGAGAACCCGAAGGTCGTCGGCTTCAAGGACGGCCTCGGCGACATCGGCCTCGCGCAGGAGATCGTGCTCGCGACCGAGGGCCAGGGGCTGCACTTCTTCAACGGCCTCCTCACGGCCGAGCTCAGCCAGGGCGCGTACCGCGGCATCGGCATCCCCCTCTACTCGTCGGCTGCGTTCGCGATGATCCCCGAGCTCGCGAGCCTGCACTACGCGGCCTACACATCGGGCGACGAGGCCGTGCGGCTGCGGCTGCTCGCCGAGTTCTACCGCCCGCTCGTCTCGCTCCGCGACGAGACGCCGGGCTTCGGAGTCTCACTCGTGAAGGCGGGCCTCCGACTGCGCGGGCTCGACGTCGGCTCGGTGCGCCCGCCGCTCGTCGACCCGACGCCCGAGCAGACCGAACGCCTCCGCGCGATCCTCGATACGGGCCTCGCCCTCGCCGACGAACTCACCGCGTGACGATGGCCACGATCGCCGCCGTCGAGACACGACTCGTCACGCTTCCGCTCGCGCGCCCGTGGGGCGCCGACGTCACGACGATGAGCCTCGTTGAGGTCGTCGTGGCCGACAGCGACGGATGCCGCGGGCGCGGTTTCTCGTGGACCCCGACGATCGGCGCGCACGCCGTGCGGGCCCTGATCGACCACGACATCACGGCCTTCGCGCTCGGTCGCTCGATCGAGCCCGTCGACCTCTGGCCTGCGCTCTGGGCGCACCTGCACGAGGCCGGCGGCGGTGGCGTCACGACGATCGCGATGGCCGGTCTCGACCTGGCGCTCTGGGATCTCGCGGGGGTTCGCGCCGAGTCATCCGTCGTCGATCTGCTCGGACGCACCCGAGAGAGCGTCGAGGTCTACGGCTCGGGCGTCAACCTGCACTACTCGCAGGACGACCTCGTCGCGCAGACCGAGCGCTGGGTCGCGGCGGGGTTCGACGCCGTCAAGATCAAGGTCGGCAGCCCCGACCTCGCGCGCGACGTCGAGCGTCTCGCGGCCGTGCGCGCGGTACTCGGGCCGAACCGGCGACTCATGATCGACGCCAACCAGCGCTGGGACCTCGATCGCGCCGAACGCGCGATCGGTGAGCTCTCGCGGTTCGACCTCGCGTGGATCGAGGAGCCGCTGCGCGCCGACGATCTGCCGGGACACGTGGCCTTGCGCTCGCGCATCGACGTGCCGATCGCGCTCGGCGAGAACGTGCACACGCGCTACCGCTTCGCCGAGTTCATCGCCGCGGGTGCCGTCGACATCGTGCAGCCGAACATCGTGCGCGTCGGCGGCATCACGCCGTTCCGACAGATCGCGGAGCTCGCCGACGCGACGGGCACGACCCTCGCGCCGCACCTGCTGCTCGACCTCTCGGGGCAGCTCGCCGTCACGCTCACGCACCCGACGCTCGTCGAATCGGTCGAGGACGCGTCGTTCACCGACCTCGGTGCTCTCGCCGAGCCGTCGCCCGTGAGCGTCGACGGGTCGCGTCTCGTCGTGGATCCGCGCGCCGGTCTCGGCCTGCACTTCGCCTGAATCCCTCTCCGCTCGCCCCCCGCTCGACCCCGTTTCGCCCCGTTCCACCCCGCTCGACCCCGTTTCGCCCCGCTCGACCCCCGCTCGACCCTGAGGAGACACCATGACGCACGAACTCGAGACCGTCACCGCCCGCGCGAAGGCCGCCTTCGCCGTGACGAGCATCTCCACGGCCGCCGAGCGCGCCGCGTGGCTCACGGCCGTCGCCGACATCCTCGATGCGAACGCCGACGAACTCATCGCGATCGCCGACGAGGAGAGCCACCTCGGCACCGCGCGTCTCACGGGCGAGGTCGCCCGCACGACCGCGCAGCTGCGCCTCTTCGCGAGCGTCGTGACCGAGGGCTCGTACCTCGAGGCGACGATCGACCACCCGAACCCGGGCGCCACTCCCCCGTCACCGGATCTCCGCCGCATCCTCCGCCCGCTCGGCCCCGTCGCCGTGTTCTCGGCCTCGAACTTCCCCTTCGCGTTCTCGGTCGCCGGCGGCGACACCGCCTCGGCCCTCGCGGTCGGCTGCCCCGTCGTCGTCAAGGCGCACTCGGCGCACCCGCGGCTCTCGCGCCGAACCGCCGAACTCGTGACCGAGGCGCTCGTCACGGCGGGCGCACCCGAGGGCGTCTTCGCGCTCGTCGAGGGCCGGGAGGCGGGGGTCGCGCTCGTGCAGCGCCCCGAGATCACGGCCGTCGGCTTCACCGGCTCGCTCCACGGCGGACGCGCGCTCTTCGACCTCGCCGTCTCGCGCCCCGACCCCATCCCGTTCTACGGCGAGCTCAGTGCGATCAACCCCGTTCTCATCACGGCGGCCGCACTCGACGCCCGCGCCGACGAACTCGCGACCGGTCTCGCGGGCTCGTTCACCCTCGGGGCGGGCCAGTTCTGCACGAAGCCCGGCGTCGTGTTCGTGCCCGAGGGCTCGGACTTCGCCGACCGTGTGGGCGCCGCCGTCGCATCGGCCGAGGCCGTGCCGATGCTCACCGACCACATCGCCGCGGCATTCGCCGACGGGCTCGGCGCTCTCGCGGGCGACCCCGACGTGCGCGTCGTCGCCGGCTCGCCGTCGCACGACGCCGGCACGGGCCGTGCCGTCGTGCTCGAGACGGATGTCGCCGCGGTGCTCGCCCGCCCCGATGAGCTCCTCGCCGAGTGCTTCGGGCCGACGACGCTCATCGTGCGCTACCGCGACGTCACCTCGGCGCTCGACGCGATCCGCGCGATCGGCGGCAGCCTCACGGCGACCGTGCACTCGGAGCTCGGCGACGACATCAGCGAGATCGTCGCGGTGCTGAGCGGCATCGCCGGGCGCGTGCTCTTCGCGGGCTGGCCGACGGGCGTCGCCGTCAACTGGGCGCAGCAGCACGGCGGACCGTGGCCCTCGACGACCTCGTCGCTGCACACCTCGGTCGGAGCGACGGCCGTGCGCCGCTTCCTCCGCCCCGTCGCCTACCAGTCGGCGCCCGAGGCGGCACTGCCCGTCGAACTCCGCGATGACAACGTGCTCGGCATCCCCCGTCGCATCGACGGCATCCTCACCCTCTGAGGCGCCCGCTCCAGTCATCCCCGCGCTAAACCTCACCCTCCCTTCCCGTCTCGGCGTCACGACACGCTGGCTATCGGCGCGATAGCCAGCGTGTCGTGACGCCGAAACGGTAGGCGAGAGCGGGCGTGAGGGCGAGCGCGGGCGAGGGCGAGCGCCGCTGCCGGGGCGACTCGCGCTCTTCGTTTCGGCGTCGCGAATGTGCTGTTCGGGCGTCCCGAACAGCACATTCGTGACGCCGAGACGTTGGGGTGCGGGGGCGCAGGCGCGCGGGATGACGGGGGCGGGGCGGGTCAGCGGAGAGCGAGGGCGTCGATCGTGACGGGGAGGCCCGTCTCGAGCGAGACGTTGCCCGCGATGCCGACCGAGACGGCACGCACGCCGTCGTCGTAGCGCGCGATGCGCCCGAGCGGCGCGTCGACGGCGACGCGGTGGAAGAGGTGATCGACGAGAAACGCGTCGCCTCCGCCGTGACCGCCGATCCCCTCGGGGATCTCGACGATCTGCGCGCCCTCCCAGTGCCGCTGCAGCACGAGGCGCTCCGAGTCGGGGCGCACGTCGTCCTCGGGCGAGTATCCCGGGTTCGCGCTCGGGTCGACGACGACCGAGCCGTCCTCTCCGATGAGCACGGCGCCGCGCTCGACGACCTCGAGCTCGGCGCGGCCCTCGGTGCCGTTGACCGTGACGCGGTAACCCTCCCACGGCGCGTGGGCGTTGAGCGAATAGCTCATCGTCGCGCCCGAGTCGTAGTCGACGAGCACCGCGAGGTTGTCCTCGATCGTGATGCCCGCATCGAACGGATCGCGGTCGCGCAGGTATCCATCGTGGTGCTCGTTGTCGTAGTAGAGCGCCTTGGCCCGTTCGTCGCGCGTGAGGTCGAGCGAGAAGGGGTCACCCGTCGTGCCCGTTCCGCGCTCGGGCCGCTCGCCGAGGCCGCGCTTGGCCGCGTTGTCGGCGCCGTAGAAGCGCAGGCCGCCGCTCGCGAAGACGCGCACGGGTGCGGCGTCGATCCACCAGTTGACGAGGTCGAAGTGGTGCGAGGCCTTGTGGATGAGGAGTCCGCCCGAGTTCGACTTCTGGCGGTGCCAGCGGCGGAAGTAGTCGGCGCCGTGCACCGTGTCGAGCGCCCACTCGAAGTGCACGCTCGTGACCTCGCCGATGCGTCCCTCGGCGATGACCTGACGGAGCGCCGAGTTCCGCGGGCTGTACCGGTAGTTGAACGTCGTGATGACCTCGCGGCCCGACTCGGCGATGGCCGCACCGATCTGGCGCACACCGTCGGCGTCGATCGTGAGCGGCTTCTCGACGACGACGTCGGCACCCGCGAGGAGCGAGCGCGAGACGAGGTCGGCGTGCGTGTAGTCGGGCGTCGTGATGATGACGCGGTCGATCCGCTCGTCGCGGATCATCGTCTCGAGGTCGTCAGGCGCGTACCGCGCCGGGGCGGGGATGCCGGCCTCCACGACCTGTCGCTCGTAGACGTCGAGGCGGCCGGGGTTGACGTCGCTCCAGGCGACGAGTTCGGCGACGTCGGCGAGGCTCTCGACCCCGAAGTGCGTTCCAGTGAGGGCGCGCACGTACATGTCGGCGCGGCCTCCCGTGCCGATGAGGGCGTATCGCTCGATGTGCGTCATTGCTCGTCTACTCTCTTCGCGCGTCGACCGGTCGAGATTTCGGGAAAGCGCTATCTCAGGTCTGTATCAGTTGTATCAGGCCCCGCCCTGGGAGGCAAAGCTCGAGCACAATACGTCGGAAAGCGTATGCCCGGCGCTAGAGTCGGAATCGCCCTCGGCTCGCCCGCGAGGGAGTCGACACCGATGGAGGCGCCCCGTGGCTGAACCCGGCCGTAGCCCCGCAACACTGCACGACGTCGCGCGAGAAGCGGGCGTCTCACTCGCCACCGCTTCGCGCTCGCTCAACGGCAGCACCCGCAAGGTCAACGAGGAGTACCGCGCGCGCGTCGTCGCCGCGGCGGAGCGCCTCGGATACACCCCGAACCTCTCGGCGCAGGCCATCGCGAAGGGCTCGACCTCGACCGTCGCCCTCGTCGTGAGCGACATCGCCGACCCGTACTTCTCGTCGATCGCCGCGGGCGTCATCCGCAGCGCCGAATCGGCCGGCCTCATCGTCACGATGGCCATGACGGAGCGCAGCGCCGAACGCGAGCTCGAACTCGTCAAGACCCTGCGCGGCCAGCGCCCGCGCGTGCTCATCCTCTCGGGATCGCGCTACGTCGGCGCCGAACTCGAGGGTGCCCTCGTCAAGGAGCTCACCGCCTTCGAGGAGACGGGTGGCCGCGTCGTCATCATCTCGCAGCGGGAGCTCCCCTTCGACACCGTGCAGACCGACAACCACGCGGGCGCGAAGGCCCTCGCCGAGGCGCTCGTGGCCGAGGGCTACCGCTCGTTCGCCGCACTCACGGGTGCGAGTTCGCTCATGACGAGCCGCGACCGTCTGAGCGGATTCCGCGAGGGGCTCGCCGCTCACGGCATCGACCTGACCGACGATCGCGTCATGCAGACCGACTTCACGCGCGACGGCGGATACGCGGCCGCGGGGCAGCTCATCGAACGCGGCATCGACGACCTCGACGTCGTCTTCGCAGTCAACGACGTCATGGCGATCGGTGCGATGTCGGGGTTCCGCGATGCCGGCATCGACGTTCCCGGCCGGCTCGCGATCGCGGGCTTCGACGACATCCTCACGGCGCGCGACGTGACCCCCGCACTCACGACGGTGCGCCTGCCGCTCGAGCACGTCGGCCAGGCCGCGATCGAACTCGCCCTCGGCGAGCGCGGCGGTTCCCGCGCTGTCGTCACGGTCGACGGCGCCGTCGTCCTGCGCGCGAGCACGCCCCGCCGCTGACGCGTCGCACGGCCTGATCAGAGCGGATTTCCGGACCCGTCGCGCGTGCCAGAAACCCGCCCGTCGCGCGGGCCCGCGAGCGAGCCCGACAGAGTCGCCGACGACCCCACCGAGACCCTCGCACCACCCTCTCGCACGCGCGCGCGACGCTCGACCCCACATCCGCTCAACCGGTTAAAACGATTCACTGAATTGTTTGACACCCTCGCAAAAGTCGACATACACTCTCCAGGTGTTGGCCGGAAAACGCATTCCGGACGTATCGATGGAGATGACGATGACCTCGCAGACGACCCCGAGCACGTGGGCTCTGCGGATCCACTCGGTCTGCGACTGGATCTGGTGGGCGATGGTCATGAACGCCCTCTGGCTGCTCTTCACCGCCGCCGGAGGCATCGTCCTCGGCGCCGCTCCGGCGACCGTGGCGGCCACCGAACTGACGCGGCGGCGACTCCGCGACGAGAAGACCTCCACGCTCCGTGAGTTCGCGGCCGCCTGGCGACGCGAATTCTGGCGCGCGAACGGCATCCTCGCCGCGCCGCTCCTCGTCTCGACCCTGCTCGCCCTCCAGCTCATCTCGGTGGTGACGAGCGACACGCTCACGACCCCCCTCGGAATCACGGTCGCCGTCGCCACGGCGATCGCCCTCGTCATCACCACGCTCATCGCGCCGCTCTACGCGCACTACGAGCTGCCGCTCTCGGCCTACCTGCCCACGGCGTCGCGATGGATGACGCGCAACATCGCTCACGCGCTCCTCCTGTGCGTCGCCGCCACCGGCGTGACGAGCGCGAGCCTCGCCCTTCCCGGTCTCATCCCGTTCGTGTCGATCGGGGCATGGCTCTCGATCAGCACCGCGCTGTGCGTCGGATTCTTCACGGCGAACGACCGCATGCTCCGCGACGAGAAGGTGCCGCCCACGCCGGTCGGTCCGTCCGCGAAGCCGACCGCAGTGCTCAGCGGTCGCTCTCGGCGCGACGTCTGACCCC
The DNA here is from genome assembly GCF_013407835.1 of Agromyces atrinae. NCBI lineage: Bacteria > Bacillati > Actinomycetota > Actinomycetes > Micrococcales > Microbacteriaceae > Agromyces > Agromyces atrinae. The sequence continues at coordinate 1,659,563 of NZ_JACCBI010000001.1, forward strand.
CTCCACTTGCATCTCCGCGCGCTTCGGCGCGCACCCCGTCCGAACGAAGGAGTTCACGTGCTACACAGAACCAAGTTGTCCGCAGCCGCTCTCATCGCGACGAGCGCCGTCGTCCTCGCCGGCTGCTCGGCGAGCGACACCGGCGGCGAGGCCGCCGATCTCACGACGGTGTCGATCATGGCCCCGTACCTCGTGACGAACGCCCCCTCGGGCGACAACGAGATCCACACGGCGCTCGAAGAGATCGCCGGCGTCACGCTCGACATCACGTGGGTGCCGAACTCGTCGTACCTCGACAAGACGAACATCACCCTCGCGGGCGACGACATCCCGCACGTCATGGTCGTGCAGGGCAAGGACCCGGGCTTCGTGCGGAACGCCCAGGCCGGCGCGTTCTGGGAGCTCTCGGAGTACCTCCCCGACTACCCGAACCTCGCGACGACGCTGCCCGAGGTGCAGAAGGCCGCGAGCATCAACGGCGAGGTGTACGGCGTGTTCCGCGCCCGCGACGGCATGCGTGCCGCGGTCATCCTCCGCAAGGACTGGCTGCAGAACCTCGGCCTCGAGGTCCCGAAGACGACCGACGACCTCTACGAGGTGGCGAAGGCGTTCACCCAGAACGACCCCGACGGCAACGGCGCCGACGACACCTACGGCCTCATCATCCCGAAGTGGCCCGGCGCGATCGGCAGCAACAGCCCCTACGACGTCATCGAGACGTGGCACGGCGCCGGCAACCGCTGGACCGAGCGCGATGGCGAACTCGTCCCGAGCTTCACGACGGATGAATGGCTCGAGGCCGTCGACTACGAGAAGCGCCTCGTCGACGAGGGCCTCGTGAACCCCGACTACGCCACCTTCGACTCGGCGAACTGGAACGAGCCGTTCCTGAACGGCAAGGGCGGCATCATCATCGACGTGCACTCGCGCGCCGGCGTGCTGATGAGCCTCCTCAAGGAGTCCGACCCCGACTCGTTCCAGAACTACGTCGAGATCACGGGCAACCTCGAGGGCCCCGACGGCGTCCTCCACGCGCACCCGACGACCGGGTACAGCGGCTTCCTCGCCATCCCGAAGACGAACGTGCGCACCGAGGCCGAGCTGCGCGCCGTGCTCGAAGTCCTCAACAACATGAACTCGACCGAAGCCGGTGCGCTCCTCAACAACGGCATCGAGGGAACGACGTACACCCTCGACGGCGACCTCGCGGTGGCCGTCGACAGCGCCCCCCAGGCCCTCAAGGACGCCGTCCTCAGCTACTCGCAGCTCGGCACCAACGTGACCGGCTTCCAGGGCTACCTCCCGAAGCAGCCCACGGAGTACGAGCAGGAGATGTACGACAAGCGCAAGGCGATCGAGGAGTCCGACCTCGAGTCCGCCGAGTACGACCCCGCTGCGGCGTTCGTCTCGAAGACGTACGTCTCGAAGGGCGCCCAGCTCGACACGATCATCGCCGACGCGCGCATCCAGTACATCGCCGGTCAGATCGATCGCGACGGCCTGACCGACGCGATCGCCCTGTGGCGCTCGAGCGGCGGCGACGCGGTCATCGCCGAGATCAACGAACTGGCCTCTCAGAACAACTGAGTCACCTCGGGGCGGATGCCACGCGGCATCCGCCCCGCTGACCGACAGGAACTCCCATGGTCGCTCTCGACACTGCGGTCGCGGCGAGCACGGCGCTCGACACGAGACCGCCGGCACGCCGCCGGGGCGCACGCGCCCACTTCACACAGTTCAAGTGGTTGTACCTCTTGCTGCTGCCGGGCGCGATCTACTTCGCGCTCTTCCGGTACGGACCGATGTACGGCGCCGTCATCGCGTTCAAGGACTACGTGCCGTTCCTCGGCATCAACGACAGTCCGTGGGTGGGCTGGGCGCACTTCGAGGACTTCTTCGCGAGCCCAGACTTCCCCCGGCTCCTCGCCAACACCCTCATCCTCGCGCTGCTGAGCCTCCTCGTCGCCTTCCCGCTCACGATCGTCGTCGCGCTCCTCCTCAACGAGCTCCGCGTCACGATGGTCAAGCGCTCGGTGCAGACGCTCATCTACATCCCCCACTTCCTGTCGTGGACGGTCGTCGCGTCGCTCACCTACCTGTTGTTCGCCCTCGACATCGGTCCGCTCTTCCAGCTGATCAACGGCGTGCTCGGAACCAACATCGACTTCCTCACCGATCCGGGATGGTTCCGGCCGATCATCGTGCTGCAGGACATCTGGAAGAACACGGGCTGGGGAACGATCATCTTCCTCGCCGCGCTCGCGGGTGTCGATCAGGAGCAGTACGAGGCGGCCATCATCGACGGCGCCGGCCGCTTCCAGCGGGTGTGGCACATCACGATCCCCTCGATCATGCCGACGATCATCGTCATGCTCGTCCTGCAGATGGGCCAGGTGCTCAACACGGGCTTCGAGCAGATCTACCTCATGACGAACGCGCTCAACCGCAGTGTGGCCGACGTGTTCGACACCTACGTCTACTTCATGGGCATCACGCAAGGGTCGTACAGCTACAGCACGGCGGTGGGCCTCTTCAAGGCGATCGTCGGCGTGGTGCTGATCTTCGGCGCCAACTGGCTGGCGCGCCGCTTCAACCAGACGGGAATCTTCTGATGCCTCGCGAGAAGTACCGCTTCAACACCCGCGCCGGGCGCGCCTTCGACGTCTTCAACGTCGTCCTGCTGATCGCGGTGGGCGTCCTCGCCCTCCTGCCGTTCATCTTCGTGACGGCCGGGTCGTTCGCGACCGAGGCCGAGCTCGCGACGCGTTCGTTCTTCCTGTGGCCCGAGACGTTCAGCCTGCGCGCCTACGAGTCGATCCTGACGAGCGACGCGTTCATCCGCGCGATGGTCACCACGATCGGCGTGACGGTCGTCGGCACGGTCATCCAGCTCCTCCTCACCGCGTCGATGGCCTACCCGCTCTCGAAGCTGAACTTCCCGGGGCGACGCGTCATCCTCGCGCTCATCGTGTTCACGATGGTGTTCTCGGGCGGAATGATCCCGACGTTCCTCGTCGTCAAGGACCTCGGCCTGCTCGACACCTACTGGGCGCTCATCCTGCCGATGGCGATCAACCCGTTCAGCCTCATCATCATCAAGAACTTCTTCCAGCAGCTGCCCGCGGGCCTCGAGGAATCGGCGATGATCGACGGAGCGAACGAGATGCAGACGCTCTGGAGCGTCGTCCTGCCGCTGTCGAAGCCCGTGCTCGCGACGTTCGCGCTGTTCTACGCCGTCGGCATCTGGAACGACTTCATGTCGCCGCTCCTCTATCTCAACGACAGTTCGATGTGGACCCTGCAGATGTTCCTCCGGCAGGTCACCGTCGCGACCGACCTGTCGATCGTCGACGCCGATCCGAGTCAGCTGCCGCCCGCCCAGGGCATCAAGTTCGCCGTCATCGTCGTGGCGACGCTGCCGATCCTCCTCTTCTACCCCTTCCTCCAGAAGCACTTCGCGAAGGGCATGCTGATCGGTTCGGTGAAGGGATGACGCTGCTGTACGCCAATCCGCTCACGCACCTCTCCGATCTGGACGACTGGATCGCGGAAGGGCCGGTCGACATCGCGGAGGGCGACGACGGGCTCCTGCTCTCGGGTGCCGGCGGCATCGACGACCACTGGACGATCTGGTGCCCCGACGTGTTCGGCGACCGCGTGCGCATCACGTGGGAGTTCTCGCCGCGCGCGGAGCCGGGGCTCGCGATGCTCTTCTTCGGGGCGTCGTCGGTCGCGGGCGGAGGCATTTTCGACGAGGGCCTCGCCGAGCGCTCCGGGAGCTACCCGCAGTATCACTCGAGCGACATCCGTACCCTCCACGTGTCGTACTTCCGGCGGCGCTGGGAGGACGAGCGCGCGTTCCACACGTGCAACCTCCGGAAGTCGCCGGGCTTCCACCTCGTCGCACAGGGGGCAGACCCGCTGCCTCCCGTCGTCGACGCCCGCGAGGCGTTCTACCGGATGTCGGTCGTGCACGACCGGGGCGAGGTCGAGCTCTCGATCGACGACCTCACCCTGTTCCGCTGGCGGGACGACGGATCGACCGGCCCGCGCGTCGGCGGCGGGCGGCTCGGATTCCGACAGATGGCACCTCTCATCGCGTGCTACCGCAACCTGGAGGTGCACTCACTATGACCGCGCACGACACGCTCCGCGTTCCGCTCCGCTGGCTCGACGGCGACGCGCCCGACACGATCGACGGGGTCACCTGGGGGGCGCCGCTGCCGCGCGGCCTCGTGCACTCCCTCGACGACGTGCGCCTGCGCGAGGTCGACGGCGACGCCGTGCCGGCACAGTTCTGGCCGCTCGCCACGTGGCCCGACGGCTCCGTGAAGTGGGTGGGATGCGCCCTCGGCGCGACCGATCACCCGGGTCGCTACGAGATCGTGACGGCCGCCGAACCCGCTCCGTCGTCGACCGCCGAGGTGTCGGTGACCCGCACGGATGACGCGATCGTCGTCTCCACCGGAGGGCTGCGCGTCGAGTTCTCCGAGCCCGGCGGCCCCGATTCCTCCTCCCTCCTCCGGAGCATCCGCCGTGGCGGCGAGATCGTCGCCGAGAACATCCGGCTCGTGAGCCTCCTGCAGTCCGACATCCCGGAGGACGGCGGCAGCGCTCCACGTGCGCACTTCGCCTCGCACGTGCAGACCGTCGACGTCGAGCAGGCGGGGCCCGTGCGCGCCGTCATCCGCGTCGAGGGCACGCACCGCGCCGAGGCCGGCGACCGCGAGTGGCTGACCTTCACCGTGCGCTTCGTGATCCTCGCGGGCGCCGAGAGCGTGCGCGTCGTGCACACATTCCTCTGGGACGGCGACGCCGACTCCGACTTCCTCGCGGGCCTCGGCGTGCGCGCCGACGTACCGCTGCGGGCCGAGCCCCACGACCGCCACATCCGTCTCGCCGGTTCCGACGGAGGGTTCTTCTCCGAGGCCGTGCGCGGCCTGACCGGGCTCCGACGCGATCCGGGGGCCGACGTGCGATCCGCGCAGATCGCGGGACGCCCGACCCCGCCGCTTGAGCAGTGGGATGCCACGGTAAGCACTCGGTTGCGCTGGATCCCGACGTGGGGCGACATCACGCTCACGCAGCTCAGTGCCGACGGCTTCAGCATCCGGAAGCGCACCGCGCCGGGCCACGCATGGATCGACGCGGGCGCCGGCACGCGCGCCGACGGCTACGTCGCGGTCAGCGACCCGGCCGGCGGCTTCGGCATCGGCGTGCGCTCGTTCTGGCAGTCGCACCCCGGGCAGCTCGACATCCGCGGCATGGACGGCGCGACCGCGACCCTCACGGCCTGGCTGCACGCCCCCGAGGCCCGCCCCATGGACATGCGGTTCTACCACGACGGCCTCGGGCAGGACGACTACGCCAGTCAGCTCGATGCGCTCGAGATCACCTACGAGGACTACGAGCCGGGCTTCGGCGACGCGCACGGAATCGCCCGCACGCACGAACTGACCCTCTTCGCCCTCGAGGCGACGCCGGCCATCGAGAGCGTCGCGCGCGCCGTGGAGCACCTGCAGCGCCCGCCGCTGCTGCAACCCACGCCCGAGCACCTGCACGCGGTGGGGGTCTTCGGCGACTGGTCCCCCGTCAGCCGCTCGACCCCGATGCAGGAAGAGATCGAGGACAGCAACGACTTCCTGCTCTCGTTCTATCTCGGCCAGATCGACCAGCGACGCTGGTACGGATTCTGGAACTACGGCGACGTCATGCACGCCTATGACCTCGACCGTCACGTGTGGCGCTACGACGTCGGCGGCTACGCATGGGACAACAGCGAGCTCTCGCCCGACCTGTGGCTCTGGTACTCGTACCTGCGGAGCGGCCGCGCCGACGTCTTCCGTCTCGCCGAGGCGATGACCCGGCACACCGGTGAGGTCGACGTCTACCACTCGGGTCGCTGGAAGGGACTCGGCTCGCGGCACAACGTGCAGCACTGGGGATGCAGCGCCAAGCAGTTGCGCATCAGCAGCCCGATCTACCGTCGCTTCCTGCACTACCTGACCGCCGACGAGCGGATCGGCGACCTGCTCGAGGAGCTCCGCGACAGCGACGAGCGCTTCCTCGACACCGATCCGACGCGCAAGGTGCGTGAGGACGCGGCGACGTACCGCCCCGATCGCCACGCCCTCGCCGTCGGGCTCGGGACCGACTGGGGCGCGCTCGCGGCGACGTGGCTCGCCGACTGGGAGCGGACCGGCAACACCCGCTCGCGCGACCGCCTGCTCGGCACGATGGCCGACATCGCGGAGCTTCCGCACGGATTCCTGACGGGCGAGGCGCTCTACGACCTCGAGTCGGGCCGCTTCGACACGACGCGCGACCGCGTCTCGGTGTCGCACCTGAGCGCCGTCTTCGGCCTCGTCGAGGTCTGCAGCGAACTCATCTCACTCGTCGACGTGCCGGGCTTCGCCGATGCGTGGGCGGACTACTGCCGACTGTTCCTGGCCTCGCCCGAGGAGCAGGAGCGCGCGGTCGGCGCACCGCTCAGCGGCATCCATCTCGAGCAGGCGCACAGTCGACTGACCGCGTACGCGGCGGCGCGCTCCGGAGACCCCGAACTCGCCGCGCGTGCGTGGCGCGAGTTCGAGGGCGTCGGCGAGTGGCTCGTGCACCGGCGCGACTTCACGCTGCGGAGGGTCGAGGGCCCCGCGACGCTCCGACCGGTCGACGAGGTGCCGTCGGTCTCCACGAACGACGCCGCCCAGTACGGGCTCGCCCTCATCCAGAACCTCGCCCTCATCGGCGATGCCCTCCCCGAGGAGCGATCGTGACCTACCATCTCGCGGGTGACTCGACGGTCGAGTCACCCGTCGACTCGTCGCCGATGTCGGGCTGGGGCGGGGCTCTCGCCGAGTTCGTCGACGCGCCCGTCGAGAACCGGGCACGCGGCGGCGCGACGACGCAGAGCTTCATCGACGACGGCCTCTGGCGGGCCACGCTCGACGCGCTCGCGCCGGGCGACACCGTCGTCATCCAGTTCGGTCACAACGACCAGAAGGATGCGGCGCTCGACTCGCGCGGCGGTTACTCCGAGCGGCTGCGCGGCTTCATCGCGGACGTCCGCGCACGAGGCGGCTCGCCCGTCCTCTGCACGTCGTGCGAGCGGAGGTGGTTCGAGGCCGATCGGGTCACGCCCACGCACGGCGACTACCCGAACGCGGTGCGCGACCTCGCGGCGGAGTGCGACGTTCCCCTCATCGACCTCACCGCGTTCACGATGTGGCTCTACGAGGACCTCGGCGACGCCGCATCGCGCGACCTGTTCTGCCATTTCGCGCCGGGCGAGACCGCGATGTGGCCCGACGGCCTCCGGGATGACACGCACTTCCGCCGCGCGGGAGCACGCCGTATCGCCGCCTTCGTCGCGCGCTCGCTCCGTGCGATCGAACGCCAGGGCGGCGACGCCCCGGCCCGCGGGGCACCCACCGTCGCCTGACACCTCCACCGATATTGCGCGGCGTCTCTGCGTGCCCTACACTCGGGTAAACGCTTTCCCGCTCGCCTGACAGAAAGAACCACCGTGAACGACTCATCGTCGAGTGCCGCTCCCTCGGGCGCTCCCCAGCCGCAGAACACACCGACCATCGGCATCATCATGAACGGCGTCTCAGGCCGCATGGGCTACCGCCAGCACCTCGTGCGTTCGATCCTCGCGATCCGCGATCAGGGCGGCGTCGAACTCGCCGACGGCACGCGCGTGCAGGTCGAGCCGATCCTCGTCGGCCGCAGCGAAGCGAAGCTCAAGGAGCTCGCCGACCGCCACGGCATCGAGCACTACACGACGAACCTCGACGAGGCGCTCGCCGACGACCGCTGGCAGATCTACGCCGACTTCCTCGTCACGAAGGCGCGCGCCGTCGCGATCAAGAAGGCCATCGCGGCCGGCAAGGCGATCTACACCGAGAAGCCGACCGCCGAGAGCTTCGAGGAGGCGCTCGAACTCGCCCGTCTCGCCGACGCCGCCGGTATCAAGAACGGCGTCGTGCACGACAAGCTCTACCTCCCGGGCCTGCAGAAGCTCAAGCGCCTCATCGACTCGGGCTTCTTCGGTCGCATCCTCTCGGTGCGCGGCGAGTTCGGCTACTGGGTGTTCGAGGGCGACTGGCAGCCCGCGCAGCGCCCCAGCTGGAACTACCGCGCCGAAGACGGCGGCGGCATCATCGTCGACATGTTCCCGCACTGGAACTACGTGCTCGAGAACCTCTTCGGCGGTGTGAAGTCGGTCTACGCCCGCGCCGTCACCGAGATCCCCGAGCGCGTCGACGAGGCCGGAAACACCTACACGGCGACCGCGGATGACGCGGCCTACGCGATCTTCGAGCTCGAGGGCGGCGTCGTCGCCCAGCTCAACTCGAGCTGGACGACCCGCGTCAACCGCGACGAGCTCGTCGAGTTCCAGGTCGATGGCACGCTCGGCTCGGCCGTCGTCGGTCTCTTCGGCTGCAAGATCCAGCCGCGGAACGCGACCCCGAAGCCCGTCTGGAACCCCGACCTCGCCGACCAGCACGACTACGACGGCGACTGGATCGAGGTTCCGTCGAACGACGTCTTCGAGAACGGCTTCAAGACGCAGTGGGAGGAGTTCATCCGCCACGTCGCCGACGACGCCCCCAACCACTTCGATTTCCTCGCCGGTGCGCGCGGTGTGCTGCTCGCCGAACTCGGTCTCGAGTCGTCGACGACCGGTCGCCGCATCGACCTGCCCGAGGTCACCCTCGACGGGGCCAAGGCCTGACATGACCGGGCTCACGCTCCTCGCCGCCGACGGCTCGACGACCGTCATCCCGCTCGCCGCCGCGCCGTCGTTCTCGAAGCCGCGACGGCCCCTCGAGAGCCGCGTCGCCTACGCCGCGGCGCACGTCGTGCCGAAAGTGTGGGCCGACAACACCCCCGGTCAGCCGGCCGAGATCGACTGGGACCGCACGCTCGCCTACCGCCACCACGTGTGGTCGTGGGGGCTCGGCGTCGCCGACGCCATGGACACCGCGCAGCGCAACATGGGCCTCGATGCCGCCGCGACGCGTGAACTCATCTCCCGCAGTGCCGCCGAGGCGGCCACCGTGGGCGCGAACCTCGTCGTCGGCGTGAATACGGACCACGTCGACGACGAGTCCATCTCGCTCGATCAGGTGATCGACGCGTACAAGGAGCAGCTGCACTTCACCGAGGATGCCGGCGCGGGCGTCGTGCTCATGGCGAGCCGCCACCTCGCGCGGGCCGCGACGACGGCGGACGACTACCGCCGCGTGTACCGCGAGGTGCTCGCCGCGGCGGGCACACCCGTCATCCTGCACTGGCTCGGTGCGGCCTTCGACCCGAGCCTCGCGTCGTACTTCGGCTCGACCGAGACGGATGCCGCGAGCGACACCCTCGTGTCGATCATCGAGTACAACCGTGACAAGGTCGCGGGCGTCAAGATGAGTCTGCTCGACGCGGGGTCGGAGATCGCCGTGCGCGAGCGACTGCCCGAGTCGGCGCGCATGTTCACCGGTGACGACTTCAACTACGTCGGCCTCATCGAGGGCGACGAGCGATCGCACTCCGATGCGCTGCTCGGCGCGTTCACGACGATCGCTCCGCACGCCTCGGCGGCCATCCAGGCGCTCGACGCGGGCGATGTCGCCGAGTACCGGCGCATCCTCGGCCCGACCGAGGCGCTCTCGCGGCAGATCTTCGCCGCCCCGACCTACTACTACAAGACGGGCGTCGCCTTCATGTCGTGGCTGAACGGGCACCAGCCCGCCTTCAGCATGGTCGGTGGCCTGCACGCCGCGCGGAGCCTGCCGCACCTCTCCGAGATCGTGCGTCTCGCGAACGAGTCGGGCGCTCTCGAGCGGCCCGAACTCGCCGCGGCGCGCTGGCACTCGCTCCTCACCCTCAACGGCGTCGAGGTCAGCTCGGCACCCGCACGATCGACCCTCGAGGAGGTGCTCGTATGAGCGCCCACCCGCGCCTCTCGCTCAACCAGGCGACGATCAAGTACGCCCCCTTCGACGAGGCGCTCCGCCTCACGGCCGGTGCGGGCTACGAGTCGATCGGACTGTGGCGCGAGCCCGTCGCCGATGTCGGACTGGCCGAGGCCGCCCGCCGTCTGAACGACTCGGGCCTCCGCATCTCGAGCCTCTGCCGCGGCGGCTTCTTCACGCTGCCCGAGGGCCCCGAGCGCCGTGCGGCGATCGACGAGAACCGCCGGGCGATCGAGGAGACGCGTGTGCTCGCCGCGGCGGGTGCCGACGGTTCGGCCGCCGTGCTCGTGCTCGTCGCAGGAGGCATCCCCGCGGGCACGACCGACCTCGCGGGCTCGCGCGAACGGGTGCGCGACGCCATCGGCGAGCTCGCGGCCGAGGCCCGGGCCGCGGGGGTCACGCTCGCGATCGAGCCGCTGCACCCGATGTACGCCTCCGACCGCGCCGTCGTCTCGACGCTCGACCAGGCGCTCGACATCGCGCTGCAGTTCGGGCCCGAGGTCGGCGTCGTCGTCGACACGTTCCACATCTGGTGGGACCCGCAGGTCTTCGCCGCCATCGAGCGCGCGGGCGCCGCAGGCCGCATCGCGAGCTACCAGGTGTGCGACTGGGCCACTCCGCTGCCCGCCGACGTGCTGCTCGCGCGGCACTACCCGGGCGACGGCGTCATCGACTTCTCGGCGCTCACGCGCGCGGTCGACGCGACGGGCTACGCCGGCGACATCGAGGTCGAGATCTTCAATGAGACAATTTGGGATGACGCGTGGCCGACCGTGGTCGCGCGCACGGCGTCATCCTTCGCCGACGTCGTCGCGCCGCACCTGTCGGTCCTGACGACCTAGTCCCCCCCATCGAACCGGAGCCTGCATTGTCGCCGTCCACCCGCATCGTCGTCCACCCGTCCTACGTCGTCGGCGAGATCGATCGCCGCATCTTCGGCTCGTTCGTCGAGCACCTCGGGCGCGCGGTCTACACCGGCATCTACGAGCCCGGGCACGAGACGGCCGACGAGCAGGGCTTCCGGCAGGACGTCGCCGACCTCACGAACGAGCTCGGCACGACGGTCGTGCGCTACCCCGGCGGCAACTTCGTCTCGAACTACTTCTGGGAGGACGGCGTCGGCCCCCGCGAGGAGCGCCCGACGCGCATCGACCTCGCGTGGCGCACGCTCGAACCGAACACGGTCGGCACCGACGAGTTCCTCGCGTGGACGAAGAAGACCGGCACCGAACCCGTCATGGCCGTGAACCTCGGCACGCGCGGGGCCGACGCCGCGGCGAACCTCGTCGAGTACTGCAACATCCCCGGCGGCACGACGTGGTCGGAGAAGCGCCGCGCGAACGGCGCCGACGAGCCCTACGCGATCAAGACGTGGTGCCTCGGCAACGAGATGGACGGCCCGTGGCAGATCGGCCACAAGACGGCCGACGAGTACGGCACGATCGCGAGCCAGGCGCTCCAGGCCATGCGCCGCGTCGACCCGACGATCGAGTTCGTCGTGTGCGGCTCCTCGAGCCGCGACATGGTGACGTTCGGCGAGTGGGAGCGCATCGTCCTCGAGCACACCTTCGACGACGCCGACTACCTGTCGATGCACGCCTACTACGAGGAGCACGACGGCGACCGCGTGTCGTTCCTCGCCTCGGCCGCGGCCTTCGAGGCGTTCATGCACGAGGTCATCGCGACGGCCGACGCCGTCGCCGCGCGCAAGCACTCGACGAAGCGCCTGAAGCTCTCGGTCGACGAGTGGAACGTCTGGTACCTCTCGCGCTTCGCGGGTGAAGAGAACCTCGAGCTTCTCGAGCAGCCGCGCCTCATCGAAGACGTCTACTCGGTGCTCGACGCCGTCGTCGCGGGCGACCTGCTCGCGACCCTCGTCCGGAACGCCGACCGCGTCGCGATCGCGTGCCTCGCGCAGCTCGTCAACGTCATCGCCCCGATCATGACCGAACCGGGCGGCGAGGCGTGGAAGCAGACGACGTTCTACCCGATCGCCCTCACGGCCGAGCACGCGCGCGGCGTCACGCTCGACGCCCGCATCGAGGCCCCGACGCTCACGACCGGCAAGTACGGCGACGTCGACGGCGTCGCCTCGACCATCACGTGGGACGCCGAGACGGGCTCGCTCGTCGCGATCCTCTCGAACCGAACGGATGCCGCGAGCGAGACGACCATCGACGCGAGCGCCTTCTCGGGCCTCACCCTCGTCGACGCGCAGACGATCATCGCCGACCACGCCGGCCCGCGGAAGACGCGCGAAGACGCCGAGGCCGCGACCCCGAAGGCGCTCGACGGCGTCTCGGTCGACGGCGGCATCGTGTCGCTCACGCTTCCCGCCGAGTCGTGGTCGCTCGTGCGCTTCACCGCGAGCGTCTGAGCGGTCTCGCTCTCGTCGCGGGCCGGTGACCCCGGCCCGCGACATCCGTCTGCCCTCGTAGGCTGGACGCATGACGGTTCTGGACGCATCGACCCTGCCCGACGACACGACCTCGCACGCGGCGCTCGCGTCGCAGAACCTCGACTACGGACGCGTCGCGACCGACGACCGTGCCGCGTTCGTCGCGTGGTTGCAGGCCGATGCCCGCGGTTTCCACCAGCCGCGGTCGACCGAGGCCCAGCTCACCGAGAGTGTCGAGCATCTCGCGGAGCGTCGCACGACGGGCGTCTGGGACGCCACGATCGCCGACGCGTCGACCCCGGTCGCGACCGTGAGCTCGTGGGTGTCATCCCTCACCGTCTCGCCCGAGCGTCGCATTCCGGCGTGGGCGATCAGCTCGGTGACGGTCGCGCCGACGCACCGCCGTCGCGGCATCGCCCGGGCGCTGCTCGAGGGCGAACTCCGTACGGCGGCCGCCGCGGGACTGCCGCTCGCGATGCTCACGGTGACCGAGGCGACGATCTACGGTCGCTACGGCTTCGCGCCCGCCGCGCGCGTGACGACGCTCGACATCGACCGGCGCCGGGTCTCGTGGCGCGGCCCCCGGCCCGCCGGGCGCGTGCAGTTCGCCGACCCCGCGACGTTCGCGGCCGAGGCGTCCGCCGTGTCCGAGCGCGCCGCCCTCCGCACCCCGGGAGCGGTCACGCGACCCGAGTCGCACGTGCGCCACCTGCTCGGCCTCCACGACCCCGAGAGCGAGTCGAGCCGTCAGGCGCGTGTCGTGCGCTACGACGACGAGCACGGCGAGCTGCAGGGCTTCGCCGTCTACCGGGTCGTGCGCACTCCCCCGTCGCCCGGTCGCGTCGAGTTCGACGAGCTCGTCGCCGCGACCGACGACGCCGAGGCCGCGCTCTGGCGGTTCCTCCTCGAGCAGGACTTCGTCGGGTCGATCCGGGCGGGTCTTCGCGCGAGCGACGAGCGCGTGCCGTGGATGCTCGACGACCCCCGCGCCGTGGCGACGTCGAGCGCGAGCGACCACCTGTGGCTCCGCATCCTCGACGTGCAGGCGGCGCTCGAGTCGCGCCGCTACGCCGCCGCGGGCCGCGTCGTGATCGACGTCGACGATGCGCTCGGGCTCGCGTCCGGTCGCTACGAACTCGTGACGGATGACGCGGGCGACGCGCGCGTCGAGACGATCGACGCCGCGCGCGAGGATGCCCCGGCGGGCGACATCCGTCTCGGCGTCGGCGAACTGTCGGCCCTGCTCCTCGGCGACGTGCGGTGGAGCGCCCTCGCCGCGGCCGGCCGGCTCGCGGAGGAGACGCCCGGCGTCGCCGCGACGCTCGATCGCCTCTTCGCGCCCGAGCGCGCCCCCCACCTCGGCTTCTGGTTCTAGCCGCCACTCTCTTCCGTCTCGGCGTCACGTTTGTGCTCTTCAGCGCTCGCGAAGAGCACAAACGTGACGCCGAGACCGAGGGCTCGGACGGCGTGAGCCGGGGCGGGACGTGGGACAGCGCGGGCGGGTCAGCCGGTCTGGACGCGGTGCAGCTCGGCGTAGCGGCCGTTGCGGGCGATGAGCTCGTCGTGCGGGCCCACCTCGACGATGCGGCCCTTCTCGAGCACGACGATGCGATCGGCCGAGCGGATCGTCGAGAGCCGGTGCGCGACGACAAGGGTCGTGCGACCCTGCATGAGGTGCCCGAGCGCATCGCGCACCTTCGCCTCCGATGCCGGGTCGAGCGCACTCGTCGCCTCGTCGAGCAGCAGCACGCGCGGGTCGCGCACGAGCGCCCGAGCGATCGCGATGCGCTGACGCTGACCTCCCGAGAGCCGCGCGCCGCGCTCGCCCACGACGGTGTTCCAGCCGTCGGGCTGCGCCTCGATGATCTCGAGCGCATTCGCATCGCGGAGGGCGGCGAGCACGCGCTCGTCGCTCACGTCGCCGAGTCCGTAGGCGATGTTCTCTCGGATCGACCCCTCGAAGAGCACCGACTCCTGCGGCACGACCGAGACGAACCGGCGGAACGAGCGGAGATCGAGCGATTCCATGTCGACGCCGTCGAGCATGATGCGCCCCGACGTCGGGCGGAGGAACCCGAGCACGAGGTTCAGCATCGTCGACTTGCCCGAGCCGGATGACCCCACGAACGCGATCGTCTCGCCGGGCGTGATCTCGAGGTCGATGCCCGTGATCGCCGGCACGTCGTCATCGGGGAACTGGAAACCGACGGACTCGAGGGCGATACCGCCCGCGACGGCATCGACGGGCGACTTGCCCTCGTTGAACTCGATGTCGGGCTCCTGCAGCACCTCGGCGATCGAGCGCACCGATTCGGTGCCGCGCGCGACGATCGGCAGCAGCATGAGGAGGCCCGTGACGGCACCCGTGAGGAGCGCGAAGTACGAGCTCAGCAGCACGACCTGACCGGCCGTGATCGGCAGCCAGCCCGAGATCGAGATCCACGCGGCGAGCACGAGGCAACCGACGCCGAGCAGTTGCAGGCTCACCCACGACAGCGACGCGAAGCGTCCGTTCAACAGGTCGAGGCTGTAGCCCGCGGTGCGCACACCTTCGGCGCCCTGCGCGACGCGGTCGACGGCGGTCGACTCGAGGCCGTGGGCACGCGTGATGGGCATGAGCGTCGCCATCTCGCCGACGCGCGCCGAGAAGTGCTCGACCTCGCGGCGGAACTTCTCGTTGCGCTCCCGCGACCGCTTCGCGAGCACCGCGCGGAGCATCACGGCGATCGGGATCGTGAGGGCGTAGACGGGAAGGAACGCGGGCACGTTGATCGCCGTCATGACGAGCGCACCGACCATGACCATGACGGCCGACAGCAGCGGGTGCGTCACCTGCTGCAGCATGACCTCGACGTTCTCGACGTCGCGCACGACCTTCGTCTGCACGATCGAGCTCGACGCACGCGTGTGGAAACCGATCGAGAGGCTCTGCAGCCGCGAGGCGAGGGCGTTGCGGAGGTCGGCTCCCGTCTGCCGCACGGCGCGCATGAAGAAGCGCGTGTAGAGCAGGTGGTTCGGGAAGTTCTGGGCGAGCGCGACGAACGCGATGAGGGTCCAGAGCAGAAGGGATGACGCGGGCCCGCCCGACACGACGATGTCGATGACGGCACCGGTGATGACGGGCAGCAGCCACACCGGGGTCTCCTTCAGGGCGAAGAAGAACACCGCGAACGCGACGCCCCGTTTGTGGCGCCCGAGCAGGCGGAAGATCGAGCGCGTCGGGTGGCGACAGTCGACCTCGTCGACGATGCGGGAATGCGCTTTCACAGTCACTCGACAAGTCTGTCATCGATGCTCTCTGACCACACCGGCTTCCGCGTCATCCGCTGCGAAAGAATCTCGGGGAATCGCTTTCACGACGCGTAGGCTCGACTCCATGCGATTCGGACTCTTCATTCCCCAGGGCTGGCGGCACGACCTCGTCGGCATCGATCCCGCCGAGCAGTGGGCCACCATGAACGACCTCGCGCAGCACGCCGACCGCGGCGAGACGTGGGAGTCGATCTGGGTCTACGACCACTTCCACACCGTTCCCGTGCCGAGCGCGACCGAGGCGACCCACGAGGCCTGGACCCTCATGTCGGCCTTCGCCGCGAGCACCGAGCGCGTGCGCCTCGGCCAGATGTGCACGTGCATCAGCTACCGCAACCCCGCCTACCTCGCGAAGGTCGCCGCGACGGTCGACCTCATCTCGGGCGGACGCACCGAGATGGGCATCGGCGCGGGCTGGTACGAGCACGAGTGGCTCGCCTACGGGTACGGGTTCCCCGACGCGCCCGAGCGCCTCGCACGCCTGCGCGAAGGCGTCGAGATCATGCACCAGGCCTGGACGACGGGCAGCGCGACCCTCGACGGCAAGCACTACCAGGTCGACGGTGCGATCGTCCAGCCTCAGCCGCTGCAGGCCGGCGGAATCCCGATGTGGGTCGCCGGCGGAGGCGAGAAGGTGACGCTCAAGATCGCCGCGAAGTACGCGTCGTACACGAACTACGGCAACACGCTCGACGAGTTCGTTCACAAGAACGACGTGCTCGCCGGTCACTGCGAGAAGCTCGGGCGCGATGCATCCTCGATCGTGCGCTCGTCGAACTTCAACACGATCGTCGGCGCGACCGAGGCCGAGGTCGCCGAGCGGCTCGCCGTCGTCGAAGCGCGCGTGCGCCCGTTCCTCGGCGACGAGGCGACGGCGCGGTTCCTCGGCGACTACGCGTCGAGCCCCGCGGTCGGCACCCCCGAGCAGGTCGTCGAGAAGCTCGGCGCCTGGAAGGACGCGGGCCTCGGCTACTCGATCCACTACTTCCCCGAGGCCGCGTACGACCGCTCGGGCATCGAGCTCTTCGAGCGCGAGGTCGCCCCCGCCCTCGCCTGATCCGCACCCCACCCCACCCACCGTCTCGGCGTCACGTTTGTGCTGTTCGACTCACTCGAAGAGCACAAACGTGACGCCGAGACTCTTGGGATGGGCGGATGACGCGAGCTCGCGTCATCCGGTGACGCGCGTCAGACGCGGGCGACGATGCCGAGCGGGTCGACGAGCAGATCGCGGAAGGCGAGCTCGGCCGCGCCGATCATGAGGATGCCCTGGCCGAGCTCGGCCCGCACGATCTCGGCCTCCTCGTCGGCGACGGGCAGCACCTGGGCCGCGACGCGCGAGCGCAGGTGCTCGGGGTCGACGGCGAAGAGCGACGCGAGGAACCCGCCGAGCACGATGCGTTCGGGGTTCAGCACGGCGATCGCGTTGCGGAGCGACACGCTCAGGTGATCGAGCTGGCGACGCACCTCGGCGCGCACGTGCTCGTCGTCCGAGGCGAGGAGCGCGGCCTCGAGTCCGTCGGCCTCGGCGTCGGTGCGGCCCACGGCGGCGAGGAGCGCCGCGCGGTTCACGGATCTCTCGAGCGCGCCCGCCTCGGGGTCGCCGCCGGCGTTCACCTCGCCCGTCACGCGCACGTGTCCGAACTCTCCCGCGTAGCCCGCCTTACCCGCGACGGGTACGCCGCCGGCGACGATGCCGCCGCCGATGCCGCTCGCGCCGCCGTTGAGGTAGATGAAGTCGTCGATGCCGCGCGCCGCACCGAATGCCCGCTCGGCCATCGCGCCGAGGGTCGCGTCGTTCGCGGCGACGACGCGGTAGCCCGTCGCCTCGGCGAGCATCTCGGCGAACGGCACGTCGCGCCAGCCGAGGTGCGGCGCCCAGCGCACGAGTCCGTCGCTCGCGCGCACGAGTCCGGGAACGGCGACGCCGATGCCCGCGACGAGGTTCGCCTGCAGTTCGCCGCGCATGCCGTCGATGACGGCGGCTGAGATGCGCACGGCCTCGACGGGTGTCGGCGGGGCATCGGTCGGGTAGCGCACGCGCGTGACGAGTTCGCCGCCGAGCCGCACGATGCCGATCGTGACGGCGTCGATCTCGGGGTTGACGGCGAGGGCGACGACGCCGGGCGCGGGCGACACGATCGGCGACGGGCGCCCGACGGTGCCCGCGGAGTCGGGGGTGAGCACCTCGACGAGTCCGTGTTCGGCGAGGTCGCCGACGAGCGCGCCGATCGTCGAGCGGTTGAGGCCGGTCTCGCGCGTGAGGGTCGAGCGCGACAGTCCGCCGCTCGCGTGCACGAGGCTCAGGATGACGCCGAGATTGCGACGCCGCACGAGTTCGTTGTTGTTGCCGAGCGCGCTCTCGGTGATCGTCGTCATTCCGCACCCCCACCCTTTTTGTTGGTCTGACGCACAATTATGCGGCATCCGCTCCCTCGCCCCGCTCCTGCACACTCTCCCCCACCCGTCTCGGCGTCACGAATGTGCTGCTCGCGCCCCGCGAAGAGCACATTCGTGACGCCGAGACGACAGGGACCGACCCGGTTTCGGCGTCACGACACGCTGGCCACACGCGAGATGACCGGCGTGTCGTGACGCCGAGACGGGGGTGGAGAGGACGGGGCGGCTAGGCGAGGGGGAGGGTGACGGAGCCGGAGGCGGCGTGGGTCGTGCCGCCGGTGACGCGCGCGCGGAAGACGCGACCGTCGGAGGACGTGACCTCGAGGCCGGCATCCGTTCGGCGCACCGTGAACTCGACCGCACCCGTCTCGGGGTCGGCCGGGTCGACGACGGTGACGCGGCGCTCGTCGGCTCCGCCCGGATACACGGTGACGAGCGCGTCGTCGCGGTAGTCGTAGTCGGGGCGATCGTCACGGGAGCCCGTGACGAGCACGGCGCCCTCCCGCACCCACAGCGGCATGCTGTCGAAGCCGTGCGTCTCGCGACGCCACGATCCGCCCGTGGCGCGCTCGCCCGTGAGGTAGTTCGTCCACTCCCCCGCCGGCAGGTAGTACTGCACGTCGCCGTCGGCCGAGAAGACCGGGGCGACGAGAAGGTCGCCGCCGAGCATGTACTGGCGTTCGAGGTGCGTCACCGCGGGGTCGCCGGGGAACGCGAGCTGCATAGCGCGCATGACGGGCAGGCCCACGCGGTTCGCCTCGAGCCCGGCGTTGAACAGGTACGGCATGAGTCCGAGCTTGAGCTTCGTGAAGAAGCGCGTGACCTCGACGGCGCTCTGCCCGGGCGCCTCTCCGCCCTCGTCGAAGGCCCACGGCACCCGGTAGCTCGTCGACCCGTGCAGGCGCGAGTGGCTCGAGAGCATGCCGAACGCGACCCAGCGCTTGAACACGGCGGGGTCGGGCAGTCCCTCGAAGCCGCCGATGTCGTGCGACCAGTAGCCGAAGCCGCTGAGCGCGAGCGAGAGCCCTCCGCGCAGCGTCTCGGCCATCGACTCGAACGACGACGAGTTGTCGCCGCCCCAGTGCACGGGCATCTGCTGCCCGCCGGCCGTCGCCGAGCGGGCGAAGAGCACGGCCTCGCGCTCGCCGCGCTCCTCGACGAGCACGTCGAAGACGGCCTGGTTGTAGAGCTGCGTGTACCAGTTGTGCATGTCGGGGCCGCGCGAGCCGTCGTGCCAGACGACGTCGGTGGGGATCCGCTCGCCGAAGTCGGTCTTGATCGCGTCGACGCCCTGGCGCAGCAGCGCGCGGATCTTCTCCTGGAACCACGACACGGCCGCGGGGTTCGTGAAGTCGACGAGCGCCATGCCCGACTGCCACATGTCCCACTGCCAGATCGAGCCGTCGGCGCGGCGCACGAAGAACTCGGCGGCCTCGTCGAAGAGCTTCGAGCGCCCTGCGATGTACGGGTTGATCCACGCGCTCACGCGGAGGCCGCGCTCGTGCAGGCGCTCGAGCATGCCCTCGGGGTCGGGGAACACGCGCGGGTCCCACTCGAAGTCGGTCCAGTGGAACTCGCGCATCCAGAAGCAGTCGAAGTGGAACACGCTGAGCGGCAGGTCGCGCTCGGCCATGCCGTCGATGAAGCTCGTGACGGTCGCCTCGTCGTAGTCGGTCGTGAAGCTCGTCGAGAGCCACAGGCCGTACGACCACGCGGGCACGACGGGCGGGCGACCGGTGAGGCGCGTGTAGCGCTCGAGCACGTCGGCGGGCGTCGGGCCGTCGATGACGAAGAACTCGAGGGTCTCGCCGGGTACCGCGAACTGCACCTGCTCGACGGCTTCGGAGCCGACCTCGAACGACACGTGCCCGCGGTGGTTGACGAGCACGCCGTAGCCGCGGTCGGTCAGGTAGAAGGGCACGTTCTTGTACGACTGCTCGCTCGACGTGCCGCCGTCGGCGTTCCACACGTCGACCGTCTGGCCGTTCTTCGCGAGCGGACCGAACCGCTCGCCGAGTCCGAAGACCTGCTCGCCGACGCCGAGTCCGAGGCGCGCGTGGGTGTAGATGGATGCCGGAGGCCGGCCGTCCTCGCTGACGCCGGTGGTTCCCGCGGGCTCCACGGCGACGTTCGCGTCGGGGGCGAGTCGGAGGTGCGCGAGCGACTTCGGGCCCGAGCGCGTGAGCGTGCGTCCGCCGGAGGTGAAGTCGAGCGACCAGGGCGCGCCGCGGCCGACGCGAGCCGTGAGGCTTCCCGACGTGAGGCTCGCGCCCGCGTCATCCGTCTCGATCTCGACGAGCGGCGAGTCAGCGCCGACGAGGTCGAAGCCCTCGTGACCCGGGTCGACGTGGTGGTCGATGCGCACGCCGATGACGCCCTCGAGCGGGCTCGAGAGGGTCACGGTGAGGAGGGGCCGGTTGAGCGTGTCGCCGCGCCGCGTGATGACACGCGTGGGTGCTTCGACGACGAGCCGGTTCGGCAGTGCGTCGATCGCGTACGCCTCCTGCGCATACAGCGCCTCGACGCCCGGTCGGGCCTGCCAGAATCCGTCGGTGAACTTCACACTGCTCCTCGTGAACGAAAGGGGTGGTCGGGGGATGTCGGTGGGGTGCGCCAGTCGATGACCGTGGGCGCGTCGGTGCCGATCGAGATCGATCGTCGCTCGCCGTCGTGCTCGACGACGTGGATGCCGGCGGCCGAGGCGTGCCGCGCGCGGAGCGTGACACGGGTCGGGGCACCGCCCGACCAGTCGAGGTCGACGACGATGCCGGGGCGTGCGACGAGTCCGCGCACCGAGCCGTGAGCGAGTGCGGCCGGCAGACCGCGTAGCAGCACGATGGCGTCGCCGTGACTCTGCACGAGCATCTCGGCCACGGCGGCGGTGTAGCCGAGGTTGCCGTCGATCTGGAACGGCGGGTGCGCCGCGAAGAGGTTGGCGTAGAGACCGCCGCGGAAGTGACCATCGGCGGCGGGCCGGGTGACGAGCTCGAGGAGGCGTCCGACGGCATCGGTGTCGCCGAGGCGAGCCCGCAGGGCGAGCTTCCACGCGAGCGACCAGCCCGTCGAGTCGTCACCGCGAGCGTTGAGCACGTGCCGGGCGGCCGCGTCGGGGAGCCCGCTGTCGCCGGGGAACGCGGCGAAGAGGTGCGACACGTGCCGGTGGTGCGGGTCGATGGCGACGGCTCCGGCATGCCATTCGACGACGTCGCCGTCGATGACGTCGACGGGGCGGATCCGCGCCGCCGCTGCGGCGATCTCGGTGAGGAGGGCGTCGTCGCCCGCACCCGCGGCGAGCGCGACGGCGGGCGCGAGGGCGAACACCTCGCGGATGAGGCTGCGGTCCATCGCGCTCGACGTCGTGACCGAGACGGGCCCGGCGTCGCTCGCGTACTGGTTCTCGGGCGACGTCGACGGGCGCGTGTCGAGAGCGCCGTCGCCGGCCTCGACGAGCCAGTCGACGAGGAAGGCGGCGCAGCCCGCGACGATCGGCCAGAAGCGCTCGGCCTCGTGCGTCGTGAGCGAGCCGAAGCGGCGGCGCTCGTCGAACTGGCGCACGAGCCAGGCTCCGCCGAGCACCCACTGCGACCACGAGGCGTCGCCGCGCGTCGGCGACGAGTACGCCCACGCGTCGGAGTTGTGGTGCGCGACCCAGCCGCGCGCGCCGTAGAGACGGGCCGCGTTCGCGCGGCCCCGATCGGCGAGGGCGTCGAGCAGGTCGAGGAGCGGCAGCTGGGTGTCGGCGAGCGCCGTCGGCTCGGCCGCCCAGTAGTTCATCTCGGTGTTGATGTTGAGCGTGTAGTTCGACGACCACGGCGGGCGCATCTCGGCGTTCCAGATGCCCTGGAGCGTCGCGGGCAGGCCGCCGGGCCGCGACGAGGCCGCGAGCAGGTAGCGCCCGTACTCGAAGAGCAGGGCGAGGAGCGCGGGGTCGGTCGTCGTGACGGGGTCGACGGCGGATGACGCGCGCCGGACGCGTTCGTCGGGATCGAGTGCCGCGGGGCCCGAGGGATCGTCGCCGCCGAACGACAGCGACACCCCTCCGAGGAGCGCGCGGTGCGTCGCGACGTGACGCTCGCGCACGGCGTCGATGCCGATCGCGAGGGCGACCTCGACGCGGGCGCCGGCCCGGGCGGCCGCGCCGTCGGCGTCACCGATCGGTTCGCGCCCGATGCCGGCGAACGTCGTCTCGGTCGCGACGACGAGCACGAGTCGGGTGATCCCGGAGAGCCTCACGCGGTCGCCGTCGACGCTCGCCTCGCCGTCGTGCTCCCAGCCGAGGGCGATCGCGCCCTCGAGCGGGGTGATGCCGTCGAGGTGGTCGATCGCCGCCGGCTCGTCGGGCTCGTGGCCCGGTGCGACGTCGGCCGGCAGCCGGAACGCGAGCCGCGCGCGGCGCGCGGTGCGGCGATCCGTGAGCACGGCGAGCGGTGTCGCGGCCGTGAGCGACACGTCGATCGGCGTCGCCGAGGTCAGTCGGTGCACGAGCACGTTCTGCGGCGTCGAGACGAACGACTCGTGCTCGATGTCGCCGCGAACACCCGCGACCGTGATGGCGTGCACCGCGTCATCCAGGACGAGCGAACGCTCGAGCGGGGTCTCGGGGGCGACCCCCGCGATCTCGAGCCGCACGTCGCCGACGGGCAGGTAGGCCTGCGTGTACCGGTTCTGCAGCACGGCGAGCTCGCGCTCCGCATCCGCCGGCCGACCGAGCTCGATCGCCCGGCGGGCCGCGGCGAGCGCCGCCGCGGCCCGTTCGGGCGACACCCGCTCGTCACGGTCCTCGCTCGACGCCGACCCCGACCACGCGGTGCCGTCGTTGAGCGAGAGGAGCACGGACTCGGCGCGAGCCGAGACCATCGCGCCCGTGCGACCGTTGCCGAGCGGCAGCGAATCGAGCCAGTCGACCGAGGGCCGGCGGTAGCGGAGCTCACCCATGGATCAGAACCTCACGCCGCCGGCGGCGAGGCCGGAACGCCAGTACCGCTGCAGCGAGACGAACACGATGATGATCGGGATGATCGAGATGAGCGCGCCGATGACGACGAGCGTCTGCAGACCCGGGATCGTGATCGACGCCTGGCTCCAGCCGCTGAGACCCACCGTGACGGGCATGAGTCGGGCGTCGCTGATCACGAGGAGCGGCAGCATGAAGTTGTTCCAGCTGCCGATGAACGCGAACAGCAGGATCGTCACGCCGCCGGGGCTCAGGAGCTTGAGCGCGATCGAGAAGAACGCTCGCGCCTCGCTCGCACCGTCGAGACGTGCCGCCTCGAGGAGCTCCAGGGGAACCGCCTGCTGGGCGAACACGAACGCGAGCAGCACGCCGAACGGGTACGCGAGGCTCGGCAGGAGGACGCCGAGGATCGTGTTGTTCATGCCGAGCTCGACGAGCAGCAGGTACGTCGGCTGCGCGAGCACCGTCTGCGGGATGAGCATGCTGCCGAGGACGGCGGCGATGACGACGCTCCGGCCGCGGAAGCGGTACATCGCGAGGGCGTACCCCGAGATGAGGCTGATGAACGTCATGAGCACCGAGCCGAGGCCCGAGTAGATGAGCGAGTTGCCCATCCACCGCCAGAAGATGCCGTTGTCGTACGTCGAGAGCTTCTGCAGGTTCTCGAAGAAGTTCATGTCGGCGAACAGGAAGCCCGGCGTGCCGAACAGGTCGGTCGTCGTCTTCGTGGAGGCGACCACGAGCCAGTAGACCGGCACGAGGAAGTACAGCGTGATCGCGATCATGAAGACCCACGTCGCGATGCGCGCGGCGAGGCTCGGCCGCTCACCCTCGGCGTAGACGGTCGACGCCTTCGGCTTCCGACCGTTCTTCAGGGACATGACCTTCTCGGGGTCTGCCGGAGCCGTCGCGACGGGGATCTGCGTGGGTATCTGCGTCATGATGCGGCTCCCCGCTTGCGGTTGGACAGCGCCGAGACGACGACCGACAGGACGAACGTCACGACGCCGATGAGGATCGCCATCGCGGAGCCCATGTTGATGTCGCCGCCGAGGGTGGTCGCCTGGAAGACGGCCATGTTGGGCGTGTAGTTGCCCGAGATGTTCGACGTCACGGAGCGCATCGTCATCGGCTCGTTGAAGAGCTGGAGCGTTCCGATGATCGAGAAGAGGGTCGTGAGGATGAGCGCGGGGAAGATCATCGGCACCTTGATCTGCATCGCGGTGCGGAACTCGCCCGCGCCGTCGATGCGAGCCGCCTCGTACATCTCACGCGGCACGGTCTGCAGCGACGAGAAGAGGATGATCATGTTGACGCCCGTGACCGACCAGACCGAGACGTTCGCGATCGACCACAGCACGGTGCCCGGCGCGAGGAAGTCGGCGCTGATGCCGATGGACGCGAGGCCCTCGACGATCGGGCTGACCTTCGGCTGGTAGAGGAAGCCCCAGATGAGGGCCGCGACGACGCTCGGCACGGCGTAGGGCAGGAAGACGCTCAGCTGGAAGAAGCGCTTCCACTTCGTCACGGCCGAGTCGAAGAGGAGGGCGAGCACGAGCGAGAGCCCGAGCATGACCGGCACCTGCACGATGCCGAAGAGGAAGACCCGTCCGAAGCTCTCGAGGAACGCGCTGTTGGCGAGCGCGCGCTCGTAGTTCTGGAACCACACGAAGACGGGGTCGTTGGAGCCGCCGAAACCCAGTCCGCTGCGTTCGACCTGGAAGAAGCTCGTGTAGAGCGCGACCACGATCGGGAGCACGAGGAAGACGAGGAAGAGAAGGATGAACGGAGCGAGGAAGACGTAGGGAGCGATGCGGACTCCCCCGCCGCCGACTTTACGTCGACGGCGGGGAGTCTGATCGCCCACTCGGGTTCCCTGAGTGAGCGGCGCGGCGGTCATCGCACGTTCAATCCCATGTCGGTCAGGATGCCGACGGTCTGGGTCTGAACCGAAGCGAGGGCTTCGGCGAAGGTCGAGTTGCCGTTGGCGACCTGGGCGAAGGCGTCCTTCAGGGCGTCCTGCGTGAGGTCGTAGTTCGGGCCGTCGACCCACGTGTTCGGCACCTTCTGTGCTGCATCGGCGAAGACCTCGTTGATGACCTGGCCGCCGAAGTATTCCTCCTCCGAGAGCAGCACGTCGCTCTCGAGGCCCGTGATGGCGGTCGGGAAGAGACCGCCCTCACCGATGAGGATCTCGAGCGACTCCGGCGAGCTGTTGAGCCACGTGATGAACTCGACGGCCTGCTCGACGTTCTCGGTTCCCGCGGGGACCACGTCGACGCTTCCGCCGGTCTCACCGGCGGCGTCGCTGTCGGGGAAGGTCGGGGTCGGAGCGACGCTCCACAGGCCCGACAGGCCTCCGGCGTTCTCCTCGAGGAGGGCCGGGAACCAGGCGGCGTAGTTGATCGACGCGATCGTTCCCGCGTTGATCTCGGCCCAGTACTCGGGCGTCCACATGTCGATGACCTTGACGAGGTCTTCGTCGAGGAGCGTCTGCCAGATCGCGGCGACCTCCTGGCTCTGCTGGTTGTCGACCTCGACGGTCCACGCGTCGCCGTCGATCGTGTTCCAGGTGCCGCCGTTCTGCCACACCTGCTCGAGCCAGAGGCCCGTCTCGTTGGGCGAGAACTGCGCGATGTAGACGTTCGGGTCGGCGGCCTTGAGCGCACGAGCGGCGTCGAGGTACTCGGCCCACGTCGTCGGCACGGCGACGCCGTACTTCTCGAAGATGTCGGAACGGTAGAGCAGGCCGGTGGGGCCCGAGTCCTGCGGCACGGCGTAGACGGCGCCGTCGAAGCTCACGCCACCCCACGAGCTCTCGGTGAACTCGTCGCCGAGGTCGCCGACGTAGTCGGTGATGTCGGTGAGGCGGTTGTTGACGATGTGACCCGCGAGCGAGTGGATCGACATCTGCACGACGTCGGGTGCCGTTCCGGCGTCGATCGCCGGCGGAACCTTCGCGCCGTCGTCACCCGTCATACGGAAGAAGTCGACCTGGATGTCGGGGTTCTCGGCGTTCCACGCCTCGACGGCGGACTCGAGCCCGGTGGCCCAGCCCCAGAACTCGAGCGTGACGGGGCCGTCGGCGGAGGTGTCAGCGGGACCGGTGGAGCATCCCGCGAGGAGCAGGGCCGACGTCGCCGCTGCAGCGAGTGTCGGGACGAACCACTTCTTCGTGCGTTTCCGTGCCATCATTGGCATCCTTTCTTTGGCGAGCCACCGGAGTGGCCGGGTGGCGAGCCCTCTCGGGTGCGCCGGTTCAGGGCTTACGCGCGGGGCGCGCGGGCCTCGGTCTCTTCTCGGACGACGAGCCAGCCGTGGGGCGGGATCGTCGTGGCACCCGCGAGGCGGGTACCCGTGAGAACGTCCTCGCCCGACACGTCGAGCGTGCGTGGCGAATCGGTGTGATTGATCAGGAACAGGTGCGTTCCGTGTGCGCCGACGCGGCGTACGGCCTCGAGGCCGTCTCCCGCGTCGGGGTGGTCGCGCGTGATGCCGGCCGCCTCGGCGATGCGGGCGAGGTGACGGCGGAGGTCGCCGGCACTCAGCCGCGTCGAGAGGTAGTGCACGACGCCGTCGCCGACATCGGTGCGCGTGATCGCGGGGCGACCCGCGAGCGGACCGGACGCGTAGTCGGCGATGCTCTCGGCACCGCGCAGCTGCACGTCCTCCGACCATGCCTCGCCGACGGAGCCGTCGGTGAGGGCGATCGTCTCGTCGGGAGCGAGCGGGTGGTGCTCCTCGACACGGATGCCGGCGAGCGACGCGAACGCTCCGCTGAAGCCGCCGAGGCGAACCGAGAGGTTCTCGTCGGTCGAGCCCGCCGTGTACCAGAAGGCGACGTGGCCGCCGTTCTCCGCGAACTCTGTGAGGGCGTCGGCCTCGGCGTCGGATGCCGCGAACTTGCTCGGGACGAGCACGACGTCGTAGCCGCTCAGGTCGGCGTCGAGTCGCACGACGTCGGCGTTGATGCCCTCCCACCAGAGCGCGCGGTGCGCGGCTCGCACGGCGGGCAGGAACGCGAGGTCGTCCGACGGCAGGGCGCGCGTCTCGACCGACCACCACGAGTCGGCGTCCCAGACGATCGCCACACGGTTCTCGTTCACACGGACATCCGTCGCCGGTTCGGC
This sequence comes from Agromyces atrinae, assembly GCF_013407835.1. NCBI lineage: Bacteria > Bacillati > Actinomycetota > Actinomycetes > Micrococcales > Microbacteriaceae > Agromyces > Agromyces atrinae. Next base: position 1,686,728 of record NZ_JACCBI010000001.1, read on the forward strand.
GAGCTCGCCGAGCTGCTCGAGGAGGCGTCCGAGGTCGACGATCTCGCGGAAGACCCGCGAGTCCTCGCCCGCGTGCGGCACCATCGGCGAGTGGAAGAACTCCGCGCCCGTGCGCGGCGAGCGCCACTGGAAGAAGAGGGAGCCCGTCGCGCCCTTCGCGAGGTACTGCACGGTGTTGCGGGCGAGACGACCGGGTTCCTTGGCGAACAGGCGCGCCTGGGCGTAGTCGTAGATGAGGCTCGTCGCCTGCTCCATGAGCACCCACGGCCGCCCGCCGTTGAACGACCGGGCGAGATCGGCGCCGAACGAGACGTGCGTCTCGCCCTCGATGTCGCGCGCGCTCGGGTAGTGGTCGATCGAGACGACGTCGAGCTCGGCCGCGAAGTCCCACTGGTCGATGTGGTTCCACGTCGGCAGCATGAAGTTCGTCGTGACGGGCACGCCGGGGCTCACGGCGCGCACGATCTCGGCCTGCTCGATGAGGCACTCGAGCAGCTGGTCGGCGCTGAATCGCTTGAAGTCGAGGGCGTGCACGGGGTTCGGCAGGTACTGAGTCGCCTGCGGGGCGTGGATCTCGTCCCACGCGCCGTAGCCCTGCGACCAGAAGCCCGAGTTCCACGTGTGGTTGAGCGTCTCGAGGTCGCCGTAGCGCTCTCGCAGCCAGATGCGGAACGCGGCATCCGTCACCGGGCCGTACGAGACGGTGCCGTACTCGTTGTGCAGGTGCCACATCGCGAGTGCGGGGTGGTCGCCGTAGCGCTCGGCGAGCACACGCGTGATGCGTCGGGCGAGGCGGCGGTAGTCGGCCGAGGCCGGGTTATAGGTGTCGCGGCTGCCGTGCATGAGGCGCACGCCCTCGCGCGTGACGGGCAGGGCGTCGGGGTACGCGAGGCTCATCCACGGCGGGGGCGACGCGGTCGGGGTCGCGAGCACGACGTGGATGCCGTTGGCCGCCATGAGGTCCATGACCTCGTCGAGCCACTCGAACGTGTACTCGCCCTCACGCGGTTCGAGCGACGACCATGCGAAGACGCCGACGGTCACGGTGTTGACGCGCGCCTCGCGCATGAGTCGCACGTCGTCGGCCCAGACCTCGCGCGGCCACTGCTCGGGGTTGTAGTCGCCGCCGTAGACGAGGCGCGACCCCCACGCGGGCAGCTCGCCGTGTCGAAGCGTTTCGATAGTTGACATGCGGGTCCTTGGTCGGTCGATCAGAGGGCGGGGGTGAGGTCGGAGGTCGCAGTGGCTGCCGGTGCGGCGGCGGTCGCGGGGGCCGCGGGCGTTGCGGGCGTCGCGGGGGCCGCGGGCAGCACCGGTGTCGCCGGCAGTGCGGGCGCCGCCGCCGGGGCGACCGACCCGAAGGCGCGGTACTCGGGCGCGACGAGTTCGATGCGCGGTGCGGCATCCCCCTCGAGGGCGCGAACGAGGTAGTCGACGGCGGCCTCGCACGACGGCGGGGCGAGCAGGGGGATGACGTCGAGCGGCGGATCGAGCCGCGTGGTGTCGAAGGTCGAGGCGACCGTCACGACGGAGACGTCACCCGGAACCGAGAGCCCGCGCTCGCGCAGCAGGTCGAGCATCGTCGTCTGCACCGACTCCTGGCAGTGCAAGAGCAGCGCCGTCGGGGCATCGGGCCCGTCGAAGAGCTCGGCAGTCGCGGCGCGCACCGAGGGGCTCGAGGTGTCGGGCGTCACGACGACGGGCTCGAGTCCGCGTTCCCGCATGCGGGCGAGGTAGCCGTCGCGGAGGCGAAGGGGGAAGTTCGAGCCGCGGTCGTAGATCTCCTGCGGGTGGCCGACGAGGGCGATACGCCGGTGACCGACATCCGCGAGCCGGTCCACGGCGAGAGCCGCGGCAGCCTCGAAGTCGAGGTCGACGCAGTAGAGGCCGTCGGGGTCGTCGGGGATTCCGATGAGGGCCGACGGCACACCGAGCTCGCGCACGAGGGCGACGCGCTCGTCGTGCACCGAGACGTCGAGCACGATGATGCCGTCGACGAGACGGCTCGAGGCGACGCGGCGGAGGCCCTTCGTCGCTTCGTCCTCGGTGAGCAGCAGGATGTCGTAGTCATGGCGCCGCGCGGCCGTGGCGACGGCGAGCACGAACGTCATGTGCGCCGGGGCGTAGGTGTCTTCGCGGAGCGGCGCGGTGAGCGCGAGGATGCGCGTGCGGGTCCCGGCGAGCATGCGGCCGGCAGCGTTCGGCTGGTAGCCGAGACTGCGGGCGGCCTCTTCGACCCGGCGTCGCGTCGACTCGGCGATCGACCGCTTGCCGCTGAGGGCGTACGAGACCGTCGAGATCGAGACCCCGGCAGCACGGGCGACGTCATGGATGTTGGCCATCGGCGACTCCCTCGTCTCGTGCTGCTCGGTGCTTGTCACTGTCATCCGCTCGCTGTCTAAACGTTTCGACAGGGGCGACGGACAGCACGCTACGTCAGCGGCGCTCCGTTTGCAACCCTTATGTATCAAGGGTCAACAAATCGTGATGCACGAAAAGCTGGGGTGCACTTGGATTCGCGACGATTCGGTGGCACTATGTTGTTAGTCAGAACAAAACCACCGACGATGCTGGAGCACGCATGAGCCTCACCCCCACCCGCGCCGACAAGTTCTCCTTCGGCCTCTGGACCATCGGCTACAACGGCACCGACCCGTTCGGTGGCCCCACCCGCCCCGACCTCGATGTCGTGCACGCCGTCGAGAAGATCTCGGAGCTCGGCGCCTACGGCCTCACCTTCCACGACGACGACCTCTTCGCGTTCGGCTCGACCGACGCCGAGCGTCAGAAGCAGATCGACCGCCTGAAGGGCGCCCTCGAGGCGACCGGCGTCATCGTGCCCATGGTCACGACCAACCTCTTCAGCGCCCCCGTCTTCAAGGACGGCGGCTTCACGTCGAACGACCGTTCCGTGCGTCGCTTCGCGCTCCGCAAGGTGCTCCGCAACCTCGACCTCGCCGCCGAGCTCGGCGCGAAGACGTTCGTCATGTGGGGCGGCCGCGAAGGCGCCGAGTACGACGCCGCGAAGGACGTGCGCCAGGCGCTCGAGCGCTACCGCGAGGCCGTGAACCTCCTCGGCGACTACGTCACCGACAAGGGCTACGACATCCGCTTCGCGATCGAGCCGAAGCCGAACGAGCCCCGCGGCGACATCCTGCTGCCGACCCTCGGCCACGCCCTCGCCTTCATCGACTCGCTCGAGCGCCCCGAGCTCGTCGGCGTGAACCCCGAGGTCGGCCACGAGCAGATGGCGGGCCTCAACTTCACCGCAGGCATCGCTCAGGCGCTGTACCACGGCAAGCTCTTCCACATCGACCTCAACGGCCAGCGCGGGATCAAGTACGACCAGGACCTCGTGTTCGGTCACGGCGACCTGCACAACGCGTTCTCGCTCGTCGACCTCCTCGAGAACGGCGGCCCGAACGGCACGCCCGCCTATGACGGCCCCCGTCACTTCGACTACAAGCCGAGCCGCACCGAAGACGAGTCGGGCGTGTGGGACTCGGTCTCGGCCAACATGCGCACCTACCTCCTCCTCAAGGAGCGCGCCGCGGCCTTCCGGGCCGACCCCGAGGTGCAGGAAGCCCTCGCGGCCTCGAAGGTGCTCGAGCTCTCCGAGCCGACACTCGGCGCGGCCGAGTCGTACGACGACCTGCTCGGCGACGCCTCGGCCTACGAGGACTTCGACGCCTCGGCCTACCTCGGCGGCAAGGGCTTCGGCTTCGTGCGTCTGCAGCAGCTCGCGACCGAGCACCTCCTCGGCGCGCGCTGACCCGCATCCCCCTCCCCTCGCACCCTCTCTCCCCCTCCTCACTCCTCCCCTGTTCGCAATTCAGGTCCGCACTCGTGTCGCGGCTCCGGTCGGCCACTCGGCCCGGGCGACACGCCGCTCCCGACCTGAATTGCGAACGGGAGCGAGGGGGATGACGGGCCGACAACGAACGGAATCGCCATGCCTCTCGTCGCCGGAGTCGACTCGTCGACCCAGTCCTGCAAGGTCGTCGTGCGCGACGCCGAGACCGGCGAGCTCATGCGCTCGGGCCGCGCGGCGCACCCCGACGGAACCGAGGTCGACCCCGGGGCGTGGTGGACGGCACTCGAGAGCGCGATCGCGGCGGCCGGCGGGCTGGATGACGTCGCGGCGATCTCGATCGGCGGGCAGCAGCACGGCATGGTCGTGCTCGACTCCGACGGTCGGGTGATCAGGGACGCCCTGCTCTGGAACGACACGCGGTCGGCGGATGCCGCGAGCGAGCTCATCGCCGAGGTCGGAGCCGACGAGTACGCGCGGCGCACGGGCGTCGTGCCGGTCGCGTCGTTCACGGCGACGAAGCTCCGCTGGCTGCGGGATGCCGAGCCTGAGAATGCCGCACGCGTCGCGGCCGTCGCCCTCCCCCACGACTGGCTGTCGTGGCGACTGCTCGGCTACGGCCCCGCCGATTCCTCCGAGCTGGGCCCCGTGCTCGACGCGCTCACGACCGACCGCTCCGACGCGAGCGGCACGGCGTACTGGTCACCGGCGACGGGCGACTACGACCGCGAGCTGCTCGTGCGCGCGCTCGGTCACGACGCCGTCCTGCCGCGCGTGCTCGGCCCCGCGGAACACGCCGGAACGACGCCGTCGGGCGTCATCGTCGGTGCGGGTGCGGGTGACAACGCCGCAGCGGGTCTCGGCCTCGATGCGCGCGCGGGCGACGTCGTCGTCTCGATCGGCACGAGCGGCACGGTCTTCGCCGTGACGCCGACGGTCTCGAACGATGCGAGCGGCACGGTCGCCGGCTTCGCCTCGGCCGACGGAGAGTTCCTGCCGCTCATCGCGACCCTCAACGCCGCGCGCGTGCTCGACGCCGTCGCGGGCCTGCTCGGCGTCTCGCACGATGAGCTCGGCTCACTCGCCGAGAGCGCGCCGCCCGCGTCATCCGGTGCCGTGCTCGTGCCGTGGTTCGAGGGCGAGCGCACCCCGAACCGGCCCGACGCGACGGCCGCGTTCTCGGGCCTCTCGCTCGCGAGCACGACGCGCGAGAACATCGCCCGCGCGGCGATCGAGGGCATGCTGTGCGGCCTCGCCGACGGACTCGACGCCGTGCGCGCGCAGGGCGTCACCGCGGAGCGGTTGCTGCTTATCGGCGGTGCTGCGGCGAACCCCGCCGTGCGTGCCGTCGCGGCGCAGGTGTTCGACGTGCCCGTCGTGATTCCGGCCGCGGGCGAGTACGTCGCCGACGGTGCCGCGCGTCAGGCGGCGTGGGCACTCACGGGTGAGCGTCCGTCGTGGCCGCTCACGGTCGACGCCGAGCTCGCGGTCGACACGCGGCCCGAGATCCGCGCGCAGTACGCGCGGGCGCGCGACCGGCACTGAGCGGGTCGGCCCGTCAGGCCGGGGGGTTCTCCGGATCGAGCAGGTCGACCGTCTCCTGCTCGGCGTCGTTGTCGGCGACGACGTCGTTCACCTGTTCGGTGCCGTCGCTCGCGTCGTCGGGTCCTTCGGTGGTCTCTCGCGGATCGCTCATGCCTCCACGCTAGGCACCGCCCCGGCACCCCACCACCCCTTGCGCGAGCGCCCCACCCGTGCTTCCCCACCCGTCTCGGCGTCACGTTTGTGCTCTTCGCGGGCCGCGAAGAGCACAAACGTGACGCCGAGACAGGGGTGTGGGGGTGCGCCGGGCGGGGGTTAGGCGCTGAGGGAGTAGCCGCCGGTCCAGCTGATCTTCTCGCTCGCGGCGAGCGTGAGCTGCAGGAATCCGATCGCCTCGAGCTCGCGAGCGCGCTTGAGCGCACCGGCATCTACGACGCCGAGGCCGCCCGCACGCACGATGTCGGCGAGGAGGGTCTTCGCGGCGTCGTCGTCTCCGGCGATCTGCACGACCGTCGGGGCGTCGCCCACGGTCTTCGAGGCGAGCGTCGCGGCGAAGTTCGTGTTGAACGCCTTGAGCACGGTCGACTGCGGGAGCTTCTCGGCGATGACCTGAGCGGCCGAGCCATCGGCGGGCACGACGAGCGAGTCGAACGTCGAGAAGTCGAGGGGGTTGGTGATGTCGACGACGATCTTGCCCGCGAGGGCTGCGCCGTGCGTGGCGACGATGTCGTCGACCGCGGGGAACGGCACCGCGAGCACGACGATGTCACCGGCGATCGCCTGCGCGTCGCGGCCGATGTGCTCGACCGAGTGACCGCCCGCTGCGGCGATCGCTCCGATCGCGTTGCCCATGTTTCCGGTGCCGATGATGCTGACGTTCGTCATGATTCCTCCTCCGGCCCGGTGGGGCCGCTGCGTTCTCGAAGATGGGATGTCGGATTTAGTTGTTCCAACAATCAATGACGCTAGACCCTTTTACTTGTTTCGTCAACCATTGCCGGTAGACTAGAACCATGTCGAACGCCTTCACTCCCGAGGAATCCGCGGCGTGGGTGCGTCTCGTGGCCCTCACGGAGCTGCTGCCGACGGCGCTCGACGCCCAGCTCACGCGCGACTCGGGCCTCACGCACTTCGAGTACGGCGCCCTCCTCGTGCTCGCCGAAGCGCCCACGCGCACGATGCGCATGACGGCCCTCGCGTCACAGACGAACGCGACGCTCCCCCGCCTCTCGCATGTCGCCCGCCGACTCGAGGACCGCGGCCTCATCGAGCGCTTCCCGTGCCCCGAAGACCGCCGCGCGACCAATGCCCGCCTCACTCCCGCGGGCCTCGACGCGCTCACCGAGGCGACGCCCGCGCACCGCGACACCGCTCGCGGCATCGTGCTCGACGCGCTGAGCGCCGAGCAGCTGCGCCAGCTCTACGACATCGCCGGAACCGTGCTCGAGAAGCTCGACCCCGAGGGCCGGCTCACGGCGACGGCATGCCAGTTCACTCCGGCGGATGACGCGGGCTGAGCCCGACCGGGTAACGTGCCGCGTGTGACCCCCGCCGACGAGACACCCCTCACCCGCACGCTCCTCGCGCCGAATCCCGGCCCGATGACCCTCGAGGGCACCAACACCTATCTCGTCGGTCGAGGCCGCGAACTCGTCGTCGTCGACCCCGGCCCCGCCGACGCCGCGCACCTCGATCGCATCGCCGCGGCGGGCGACGTCGCGCTCATCCTCATCACGCACCGGCACCCGGATCACACCGACGGCATCGCGGGCCTCGTCGAGCGGACGGGTGCGCCCGTGAGGGCCGTCTCTCCCGAGTTCTGCGTCGGCGGCGATCCTCTCGTCGACGGCGAGGTGATCGAGGTCGCGGGCACGCGCATCGAGGTCGTCGCGACGCCGGGGCACACGGCCGACTCGGTGTCGTTCCACCTGCCGGATGACGGCGCGACGGGCTCGATGCTCACGGGCGACACGATCCTCGGGCAGGGCACGACGATCATCGCGTGGCCCGACGGCGCGCTCCGCCCCTACCTCGCCTCGCTGCACCGGCTGCTCGACTTCCCGCGCGCCGCCGTGCTGCCGGGCCACGGGCCGCGCCGCCCGAACCTCCGAGCGGTCGTCTACGAGTACCTCGCCCACCGCGGCGAGCGACTCGAGCAGGTGCGCGCCGCCCTCGCCGAGCTCGGTGAGGATGCCGGCGTCGAGGCTGTCACCGATGCCGTGTACTCCGACATCGCGCCGGGCGTCCGCCCCGCAGCCGAGGCCTCGGTGCGGGCTCAGCTCGACTATCTGCGAGGCGTCTGAACCGTCATCCGCTCGCCGGGCGCTCGGCCGGGTCGGCGGACGCGGGTGTCGCCCCGTCGGGCCACGACGCGAGACACACTTTGTTGCCGGAGCGATCGGCGAGCACCCAGGTGGCGGGAGCCTCGGAGTCGTCGACGATCCGCCCACCGGCGGCGAGCGCCTCGGCGAGACGTGCATCGACGTGCTCGCGCGCGACGGACACATCGAGGTGCATCGCGTGCCGCAGGGGCTTCGCGGGGTCGAGGTCCTGCATCCACACCGTCGAGCCCTGCCCCAGCGGGTCGATCGCGTTGTCGCCCGCCATCGGCGCGTAGCCGAGCACGGCGCGCCAGAACGGCAGATCGATGGCGTCGGGCTTCGCCGAGATCGCCAGCTGGACCTCCTGGACGGCTCTCGTGTCGGGCGGTGCCGCGTGCTCACGCGCGACCGCCGAGACCGCTCGCGCAAGGGCCACGTCGTCGTCCTCCGTCGCCCAGAGCTCGCGGGTGAGCTTGACGGTGAGGCGATCGGATGTCGCGGTGAGCACCGTGCGCGGCCCGAGGCCCGGCACCTCGGCGATCGCGGCGGCCAGTCGCGCGGCCTCACCGAGACCCTCGACCCGGAAGACCGCCGTCGGCCCGCCGTGGAGCACGACCCAGTCGTCGACGCCCTCGCTCGACAGGAACGCCCGCCACCCCGCTTCACTCATGCACGACACGCTACGCAGCCCCACCGACACCCGCCCGTGTCATCCGATCGGGAATGCCCACGGCCCCCGCGCGTTGCACCCAGAAGGCTCGAGGAGGCGCGTGAACAGTCAGAAGCTCTCGGTGGGTTTCCGCTCCGATCGCGGCCCCATCCTCATCTCGCTCATGCTCGCGACGGGTCTCATCGCGATCGAGGCGACGATCCTCGCGACGGCCGTTCCGACGATCGTGCGCGATCTCGGCGGCTTCACGCAGTTCCCCTGGCTCTTCTCGATCTACCTGCTCGCACAGGCCGTGTCGGTGCCGATCTACTCGAAGCTCGCCGACACCCTGGGCCGGAAGCCCATCATCCTGTTCGGCATCGGACTCTTCCTCATCGGCTCGATCTTCTGCGGATTCGCGTGGGACATGACGTCGCTCATCGCATTCCGCGCCATCCAGGGCCTCGGCGCGGGAGCCGTGCTGCCCATCGCGATCGTCATCGCGGGCGACATCTACACGGTCGCCGAGCGCGCCAAGGCGCAGGGCTACCTCGCGAGCGTGTGGGCGATCTCGTCGGTCGTCGGGCCGAGCCTCGGCGGCGTCTTCGCGCAGTTCCTCACGTGGCGGTGGATCTTCTTCATCAACATCCCCCTCTGCCTCATCGCCGCGTACGTGCTGTGGCGCAACCACCACGAGACGATCGAGCACCGACGCCACCGCATCGACTACGCGGGTGCCGTGCTGCTGACGCTCTCGCTCACACTCCTCATCCTCGCCGTGCTCGAGGGCGGCCTCGCATGGGCGTGGAACTCGTGGCAGTCGATCGGGGCGTTCACGCTCGGCGGGCTGCTGCTCATCGCCTTCGTGTTCGTGGAACGCCGTGCGGCCGAACCGATCATCCCGCTCGGGCTGTTCCGGCGACGGCTCATCGTCACGACGTCGCTCATCTCGGTCGGGATCGGCGCGATCCTCATCGGCCTGACGTCGTACGTGCCGACCTTCCTCGAGGCCGCGCTGCACGTCGAACCGATCGTGTCGGGTCTCGCGGTCGCGGCGCTCACCCTCGGCTGGCCGATCTCGGCGTCGCAGTCGGGGCGGCTGTACCTGCGTATCGGGTTCCGCGCGACGGCGTTCATCGGCCTCGCGATCACCGTGGTCGGCGCGATCGCCCTCTTCGTCACGGCACCCGCCGAGTCGGTCGCGGCCGTCGCGATCAGCTGTTTCGTCGTGGGGCTCGGCATGGGTCTCGTCGCAACGCCGACCCTCGTCGCGGCCCAGGCCTCGGTCGATTGGCGTGAACGCGGAGTCGTCACGGGCACGAACATGTTCGCGCGCTCGGCCGGAAGCGCCGTCGGTGTCGCGATCTTCGGCGCGATCGCCAACGCGATCATCGCCGACGCGGGCCGCGGAGACACCTTCGAACCCGCGATCGTCGCCGGAGCGAACGCCGTCTTCCTCGCCGTCGCGATCTCCGCCGTCGTCACGTTCGTCTTCGCCCTCGCGATGCCGAAGGTCAGCGCGGCCGACGTCGAGCACCGCGACCCCGCGACGGATGACGCGGGCCCGCGCGACCCCTCGACGGATGACGCGTCGCGACCGTTCTGACGGATGCACGGCGCGACACGCCGCCCCCGCGCGTGCCGCGACGGCGCGTCGCGCGCTGATCCGCCGTAACGGCAGGGTCCCTCCACGCAGCAGGCCCGAGAAGACGGCAGGGCGCCGGCAGGCGACAGGCGGCAGGCCTCAGGAGCGCTCGTAGCTCCAGGGGAGGGCCGAGAGGTCGAGCCGGTGGCGTGCGCCCGGCGCCTCGAGCAGCGCGTCGTCGGCGAATGCGACGTCGTCCGACCAGACGAGCACGCGGCCGGGCGCGAAACGGCCGACGAAGTGCGGAGGCTCGAGGGCGGAGATCCGGGTGAGCAGCGCGTCGACATCGGCGTCGCCCCTGAGTCCGGCGAGCGTCACCCACGTCGGCGGGTAGAGCGTGAGGGCGCCCGTGGCGTGCAGTGCGAGCGCATCGGCGGGCCGCAGCCACTGCGACCCGACGATCTCGGCCGCGGGCAGGGCAATGGAGCCGCCGGGCGCCCGCGCGACGAAGAACCACGTGTCGAAGCGGCGTGGGGTGTCGGCCGGCGGGGTCCAGTGCGAGAGCTCGACGAGATCCGATTCCCCGAGCACGAGTCCCGTCTCCTCGCGGGTCTCGCGCACGGCCGCGGCGCCGAGGCCCGCGTCATCCGCCTCGACGGCGCCGCCCGGAAAGACCCACGCCCCCGCGAACGAGCCGCGGTCGCTCGGGCGTTCGAGCAGCAGCACCTCGGGCCCGGTCTCGGAGTCGCGCACGAGCACGACCGTCGCGGCGAGCGCGGACCCGGGCACGGCCTGGCCCGCGGGCACAGTCACACCCGAGGGCACACCCGCGGGCGGAGGAACGTCGTCGGTCACGCGATCACGCTACCCCGCGTCATCCGCCCGCGCATCGGCCCCGCGCGGAACGATCAGCGCTTGACGGCGTCGATCTTCAGCATGCGCGCGATGACGTAGTCGAGCTCGGAGTCGTCGAAGATCTTCTTCCAGTCGTCCTTGATGATCGATTCGCGGCCGTAGTCCATGGCGATGTGGCACGCGTCCGAGAACGGGTTCGAGCCGCGCAGGGCGTTCGTGAGCGCGATGCCGACGTGGCCCCAGAGCATGGCGCGGGCCGCCTCGTAGGGAACGCCGACGGTGTTGACGGTCTCGTCGAGCGCCTCCTGCAGCAGTTCGCCGATCATGCACGCGATGGTCTCGACGAGGGTCGGCTCGAGCACGGCGAGCTGCTTGACGGTCACCCAGTGCACCTGGATGACGGGCGCGTAGATCGTCGAGATGACCGATTCGGCAAGCACGCGAGCGGTCTCGTCACCCGACTCGATGGCCGCGACGACCTCCTGCGGGGCCGCGATGCCGCCGAACGTGTCGGCGTACTCCTCGTCGGTGCGACGCTCGAGGAAGACCGAGGGGTGGCACGGGTGAGCGCACACGTACTCGATGCCGTCGCGCGCGAAGAGCAGTCCGGCGTAGGCCGCGGCAGGGTCGAGCGTGAGCACGATCGCGCCGTCCTTGAGCTTCGGCACGACGTCCTCGGAGACGGCGCCGAGCACGACGTCGGGCACCGCGAGGATCACGACGTCGGCGTCGACGATGGCCTCGTCGGTCGGCGTGATGTCGAGGCCGAGACCGCGCACGCGCTCCTGGCCGGCGGGAGACGCCTCGCTGTAGAAGACCGTGAAGTCGCTCTTCTTGAGGTTGTTCGAGACGCGCATGCCCATCTTGCCGCCCGCTCCGATGAGCGCGACGGTCGTGGGGCGGGTGAGGGTCGTCATGGCTGTTTCTCCTGCAGATAGGTGATGCTCGTCGCGGTCCACGCCGCTTCGAGCTGGGTGGTGGTGTGTGCGTCGCCGGCCCAGGGCAGCCAGTGCTCGACGATGCGGTTGATGCCGCGCTCCTCGGTGCGCACCTGGCGGGCGATGTCGTCGTAGTCGAGTCGACCGGTGCCGAGTGGTGCGCCCGCGAGCACGAAGCCGACCCAGCCCGGCGACCGGGTGAAGTCGAAGTCCTTGACGTGCCAGTTCGCCGTGTACTCGGCGCATGCGCGCGTGACGTCGACGGGCGATTCGAGGTTCGCGACGGGGTTCGCGGGGTCGAGGCAGATGCCGAGGTTCGCGCTGCCGACGGTCTCGACGAGGGCGACGAGGTCGGATGTCGGTACCTGCTCGTACGTCTCGAGGGCGAGCGTGATGCCCGCCGACTCGTAGGCGCCGAGCACCGATCGCACGCGGCGTTCGGCCTCGGCGGGCGTCGGCCGGTCGTCACCCGCCGTCCACATGCTGCGGACGAGCGAGGCGCCGAGCGCTTCGGCGATGCCGAGGTAGCGCTCGAGCAGTGCGGGGTCGGTGCCCTTCGTGCCGACCTCGAGCACGATTCCGAGGTCGTCGGCGAGAGCCCGCACATCGGCGAGGTCGCTCGCGGTCAGCGCGTCGAGGGGCGGGTAGTCGCAGATCTGGAAGACGCCGACGCCGTCAGCCGCCGTCGCGCGCAGCATGTCGGCGAGCGACAGCGGCTCGTCGACGCGGTCGGACCAGCGCCAGAAGAACGCGTACGTGCTGAGACCGATCATGAGAGCACCTCCTGCGGCGCGGGCGTGCCCGCGAGTGCGAGCGCCTCATCGAGCACGAGCTCGACGGCCGCGGGGTCGTGGGCGAAACGGCCGAGGAAGAGGCCCCGCACCGCACCATCGAACGCCGTGAGCAGTCCGGGCGCGGCGCTCCCGCCGTAGATGACGCGGCTTCCGGCGCGCGCGGGATCGAGCGCGAGACGCTCCTCGAGCGCGCGGACGACGGCGACGACGTGTTCGACGGGCGCGGGTTCGGCGGCACCGATCGCCCAGACGGGCTCGTAGGCGACGACGATCGGGCCGACGAGATCGCCCGAGTCGGCGAGCGCGGCGTCGAGCTGGGCGATGACCTCGCTCGCGGCATCCGTCGACCGGTCGTTCTCGCCGAGGCAGAGGAGGGGGGCGAGTCCGTTGCGGATCGCGGCCCGCACCTTTCGTGAGACGACCGTGTCGGTCTCGCCGAAGTGCCGACGGCGCTCGGCGTGGCCGAGTTCGACGAGCGAGCAGCCGAGTTCGGCGAGTTCGGCGGGGCTCGTCTCACCGGTGAAGGCGCCCGCGTCCTCCCAGAACGCGTTCTGCGCGGCGAGGCGCACTCCGGTGCCGGCGAGCAGCGCGCCGACGGGCGCGAGGGCCGCGGTCGACGGCGCGACGAACAGGTCGACGACGCCCCCGGTCACGGCCGGGTGGCGGCGCGCGATGTCGGCGACGGCGCCCGCCCACGCGAGCGTCTGCGCGTGTCCGAAGTACATCTTGAGGCTCACGCCGACGGTGAAGGGTGCGGCGAGGGGTGCGGCGAGCGGCTCGCTCAACACGCGCTCGATCCGCTCGCGCCCGGCTCGGCGGAGCCGGCGACGGATGACTCGTACGCGACGATCTCGGCGACCTTCTCGGCCGACGCCGACGACGTGTCGAAACGGTAGGTCAGCCACTCGCGCGCGAGGCGGCGGGCGAGTTCGATGCCGACGACGCGCTGCCCGAAGCACAGCACCTGCGCGTCGTTCGAGAGCACCGAGCGCTCGACCGAGAACGAATCGTGGGCCGTGACGGCACGGATGCCGGCGACCTTGTTCGCCGCGATCGCGACGCCGAGGCCGGTTCCGCAGACGAGCAGCGCCCGGTCGGCCTGGCCCGAGGCGACGAGTTCGGCGGCGGCGATCGCGACGCTCGGGTACGGCGTGTGCGACGACGCGTCGACGCCCACGTCGTGCACCGACGCGACGAGCGCGTTGGCCTCGAGGTCGGCCTTCAGGATCTCCTTGTAGTCGAACCCGGCGTCATCGCTTCCGATGACGAGGCGAAGCTGATCGGTCATGGTGTCCTCCGGGGGGGTCAGTTGTCGGTGGCCGCGTCGCGGAGCACGGCTCCGACGGCGACGACGATGAGGGCGAACGAGACGGCGCCCGCGTCGGGCGTGCCGAGGCTCTTCTCGGCGTGCGGGCGGGCCCGGCCCATGCGGGGAAGCAGGTCGGCGGTCGCCGCGGCGGCGAGCTCGGTGACGTCGGCGGCGTCCGACCAGGCCTCGGCGAGCGAGTCGCCCTCGTCGAGCGCGGCCGTGAGCGCGTCGCGGAACGGCACGATCGCGTCGACCATGGTCTTGTCGCCGGGGCTCGCACCGAAGCCGAGCACGGCGGTCGTCGCCGCGGTCACACCGGCTGCGACACTCGCGCGGTCGGGTGCCGCATCGTCGGTGAGGGCGTCGCCGAGGGCGGCGAGCACGGCACCCCAGAGCGCACCCGAGGTGCCGCCCGCGCGGTCCGACCAGGCATCGGCGGCGAGCGCGAGCACCGTGCCCGCCCCCGCTCCGCGTTCGACGGCGTCTCGGGCGGCGACGAGCGCGGCGCCCGAACCCCGCTGCATCCCGATGCCGTGGTCGCCGTCACCCGCGACGGCGTCGATGCGGCCGAGCTCATCGGCGTGCTCGTCGACGATCGTCGTGAGGGCCTCGATCGCGGCGAGCACGGTGAGCGCTGCGGAACGCGAGGCCTCGGAAGCCTCCGGAATGGGCACGGTCTCGTCGTCGGCCTGCCACACGTCGGCCGCGACGGTCGGGCCGACGCTCCCCTTCGAGTAGGCGGGCGCATCGGCGGGTGCGCGCCAGAGTTCCTCGAGCTCGTCGTCGAGCCAGAACAGTGTGAGCGAGGCACCGGCCATGTCGAAGCTCGTCACGAGCTCGCCGACCTCGGGCTCGACGACCTCGATGCCGGCCGCGTCGAGACGACGCGCGACACCCGAGTACACGACGAAGAGCTCTTCGTACTTCACCGACCCCAGACCGTTGAGGATGACGGCGACGCGCGCACCACGGACATCCTCGATGTCATCGGGCAGCTCGGCGAGGAGCGACGAGACGAAGAGCTCAGCGAGCTCGTCGGCGGTCGGCACGTCGCGTTCGTCGATGCCCGGCTCGCCGTGGATGCCCATGCCGACGGCCATCCGGCCCTCGGGAACGGTGAAGAGCGGCTCGGCCGCACCGGGCAGCGAGCAGCCCGAGAAGGCGACGCCGAACGAGCGGGTGCGGTCGTTGGCCTTCCGGGCGATGCGCTCGACGTCATCGAGGTCGTCGCCGCGCTCGGCGGCGGCGCCCGCGCACTTGAAGACGGTGAAGTCGCCCGCGATGCCGCGGCGCTTGTGGCGCTCGGAGGCCGGAGCGCTCGAGATGTCGTCGGTGATCGTCACGATGCGGCAGTCGACGCCGTGCGCGATGAGTTCGTCACGGGCGCGGCCGAAGTTCGCGACATCCCCCGCGTAGTTGCCGAACGAGAGCAGGATGCCGCCGCCCTGGTCGGCCGCCTCCGAGACGTGGCGCACCTGCTGGGCCGAGGGCGACGCGAAGAGGTTGCCGAGGGCGGCACCGTGCGCGAGGCCGGGGCCCACGAGTCCGCCGAATGCCGGGTAGTGGCCCGAGCCGCCGCCGATGACGAGGGCGACGGTGCCGGGTTCACTGCGCGTCGAGCGCGTCACTCCCCCGGGAACGCGCTGCACCCAGCGAGCGCTCGCGCGGGCGAATCCGTCGATCATCTCGTCGGCGAACGCCGTGGGGTCGTTGTACAGACGGGTCATGCGACGGATGCTCCTTCGATCGTCGCCCTTATTCTGCCTCGCGAACGAGAACACGTCAACCGGTTGGCCGGTTTCCGCGGGCGGGCCTTCCCTGGCAACCGGTCGCCCGGTTGTAGCCTGGGCCTATGCCCGCCTATCCCGGAGACAGCGCAGAACGCATCGCCGCCGCGCTCGCGAGGGTTCCCGCGACGGACTCGTCGGTCGCGGGCGTCACGAAGCGCCTGCTCGACTTCTTCACGAGCGGTGAGATCGACAAGGGCACGAGGCTTCCGCCCGAGCGCGCACTCGCCGAGTCGATGGGCGTCGGCCGCTCGGCGATCCGCGAGTCGCTCGCCGCGCTCGAGATCCTCGGCGTCGTCGACGTGAAGCCGGGGTCGGGCACCTACCTGCGCGGCGGGGCGTCCGAGCTCCTCCCCCAGACCCTCAGCTGGGGTATGTTGCTGAGCGAGCCGCAGACGCGCGACCTCATCGAGACGCGCGGCGAGCTCGAGATCGCCGCGGCACGCCTCGCGGCCACGCGCATCGGCGACGACGAACTGCGACTGCTCGAACAGCACCTCGACGCGATGCGCACCCACCAGGACGACCCCGTGCGCTTCATCGAAGCCGACCTGAAGTTCCACCTGCAGGTCGCCGAGTCGTCGGGCAACAAGGTCGTCTTCGACCTGCTGCAGTCGATCCGCTCCCTCCTCCGCATCTGGGTCGAGCGCGGGCTCCGCAGCGAGAGCGAGGCGCACCTCGCCTATGACGAGCACCGCGAGGTGCTCGAGGCGCTCCGCACCCACGACCCTGCGCGGGCCCAGGCCGCGATGCAGCACCACATGGAGACCGCGGGCGCGCGCCTCTCCGCGACGATCGAGGCACATCCCGCCGAGGGCTGATCACGCCGTGCTTGTACGTGTCGGGGGTCGCGCGCAGACTGGACGGTGACGGCGGGATTCCGACGGCGGAGCCCGCGACAGGAGGGCATCATGGCGGGAAAGCTCGGCAACATCGTCTTCTACGCGGATGACCCGCCGGCCCTCGCAGAGTTCTGGTCGGCGGTCTTCGGATACCCGCCCTCGCGCATCGAGGGCGAGTTCCGCGAGATGCTCCTCGCGGGCGGACTCACCGAAGCCGACTTCACGAATCGCGCGATCGCCGAAGACCCCGAGGGTGTCGGCCCACGATTCTTCTTCCACCACGCGTCAGCGCCGAAGCAGATGCGCAACCGTGTGCACCTCGACGTGCAGGCGACGCCGGGCCGACGCCCGTCACCCGACGAGCTCGACGCCGAACGCGACCGACTCATCGCGCTCGGAGCGACCATCGTGCGCCTCGTCGACCAGAGCTGGGGCCCGCTGCCCGAGCACTACTACCAGATGCAGGATCCCGAGGGGAACGAGTTCTGCCTGCAGTGAAGCGCGCGCGCTCAGCATCCCCTGCCCTACGCTTGCCGGCTCGCTCACACCCGATCTCACCGGCGGAGTGCCGTTCGCGCGTCGGAGTGCCACTCGAGTGGCACTCACGCGCACCAACGGCACTCCGGCGAGGGGATGAGGCAGGCGAACGGATGACGCGGGCGGGCGCTCAGCGCGGGGCGAAGGTGAGGCAGTCGGCCGAGTCGCGGCCGGCGCCGACGCGCACCGAGGGCGCGGAGCACTCGAGCGACGTGTTGTGCGAGCAGTCCGAACGCTGACACGCGCCGACGTGCGTGAGCACCTTGTCGAGGCCGCCCTTCGCCCCGAGCGGGATGAACGTCGCGCACTCGGCGTCGGGGCCCGAGCCGCCGATCGTGACCGCGGCCGCGTGGCAGTGCGAATGGTCGTTGTACGAGCATCCGGCGACGGAACACTCCGTGACGGCGGGCAGTTCGGCGATGGTTGTCATGGCGACCTCCGTGCTCGGGGTCCGCGTCGACGCGGACGGGTGCCCCGATGTTACGCCGCGATCAGTCGAGAATCCAGCATCGTCGACCACTCTTTTCGCTGGTCAGAAGCCCTTTACAGGTGAGGCTCGCCTAACTGAGCCGACCCTTATCGAGCAAGCACGAGGCTCAGCGCGGCACCCGCTTCGACGACCAGATCGCCGCCCGGCTCGAGCGCGGAACCACGTGCATCGACCGCGCTCCGCAGCCCGGGAATCGGCGGCAGTGCGACATCCGTGTCCGTCGGATTCGCGACGAGCACGACGACCTCGTCGCCCGCATCCACCCCGATCGCGGCGAGCGGCTCGCCGATACTCACGTCGACGAGGTCGCACCCTTCGAGCGCGGCGAGCCAGCCGAGCGCGACCGCAGCAGCGCCCGACGCCGCCCGCGGGCCGCGTTCCTCGAAGTAGCAGAGCGACTCGACGCCGTCGCCCGCGAGCGCCGCGACACTCGCGACGACCCAGGCCGCAAGAGAGTCGGCGCCCTGTCGATCGTCCGTCGCGGGTTCGGCGGCGAGACCGGCCTCGCTCGTCGCAACGGCGTTGAACCGCGCACGCAGCGTGATGGGTCCGATGCGGAGGGGGCGCCCGTCGGCGATCGAGCGCGCGTCACGCACGACGTCGCGCTGCACGTCGAGCGCCTCGACGAGCTGATGCCCGCTCAGGTCGTGCATCATCGGCGTCATGCTGAAGGTCAGGGGGCCGCGCCACGACGTGATGCGCGCCTGCTCGCGGTTCAGCTCGGTGAAGTGCGCGCGCACGCCGCCGAGAACCGGCACACCCGGCACGGCGGCCGCGAGCGCGTCGAGCAGATCGGGCGTCGCGACGTGGTCGACCCGGTCGAACGCCGCCACCGACGCGGGCGGCACGCTCCACTCGGTGAGCACGGCCACGACGGGCGCGAGCTCGGCTACCTCGCCCACGACGATGCGCACGTCGAGCGGTCGCTCCCCCGCATCGCGTCGCGCGCTCGCGAGCGATTCGCGCCAGCCCGGGTGCTGCGGATCGACCTCGACGACGAGTCCGGCGGCCGGCGACGGGGTGCCGGTGTGCACAGAACTCGCGAGAGCCGTGATGCGCGGCATGGTCTGCCCGGTGAGCGTCGCTCCGAGTCGAAGCGCCGGCCGACCGTCATCCGTCGCCGCACCTTCATCACCCGCGCGGCACTCGAGCCGGATCGACTGGCTGATCGTCTCGCCGACGCGCACCGCGACCGGGAACGGACGCGAAAGCGGCGTCGAATAGGTCTTGAACGAGGCATCGGTCCAGTTGCGCTGGTCCTCCATCTCGAAGACGTCTCCGGCGAAGACGGCTCGCGCGGCGACACCCTGCGTCGACCATTCGAGGGCGGCGATGTCGTGGGCCGGCTGGTGCGGCGCGATCGCGACGGTGAACTCGGTCGCCGTCTCGGTGCCGTCGGGGTGGATGACGCGGAGCGACGATCCCGCGACGCCCGTGGGGTGCAGCAGCACGAGTCCGATGCGGTTGCGGTCGAACGGCGACTCGATGCTCGCGTCGACCCGCGCCTCGAAGACCGTGTCGCCCGCGCCGATCTCGAGCCGCCACGCGACCTCCGGCCCGTCGCCCGCGCTGTGTCCGTGCAGCACGAGGCCGTGATCTGTCGTGTCGACGCCGACGACGCTGCGCGGCACGGTGCCCCAGTCGGCATCGCGCACGACGAAGCGGATGCTCCGCGCGACGAGTCGCCCGCGGAAGCGGATGTCGTCGACCTCGCCACCGCGGATCTCCGCGCTCCACGGGCCGGCCGCGAACGCGATCGGTTCGCGCTCGAGAGGGGTGAGCAGGTCGCGGGGCGCCGTCGTCATCAGAGCGTCGTCATGCCGCCGTCGACGCGGAAGGTCGAGCCGGTCGCGAAGGTCGCCTCGTCGCTCGCGAGGTACACCATGATGCCCTCGACGTCGGCGGGCGTGCCGGGACGGCCGAGCGGGATGCGCGAGACGATCGCCGCGCGGCTCTCGGGGTCGCCCGAGATCGCGGAGACGAGCGGGGTCTCGGTGTAGCCCGGAGCGACGGTGTTGACGCGGATTCCCTCGGCGGCATATGCCGCCGCGACGGTGCGCGTGAGGCCGTGCATACCCGCCTTCGAGGCGCTGTAGGCCGTGAAGTCGGCCCCTTCGCCGTTGAGTGCCGTCGGGCTGCCGGTGAGGATGATCGAGCCGCCGCGACCGAGCATCGCGCGCACCGCATACTTCACGGTGAGGAAGGCGCCCGTGAGGTTGATGTCGATCGTGCGACGCCACACGTCGAGGTCGAGGTCGGCGATCTTCGCGTCCTGCCCGAAGAGCTGCACTCCCGCGTTCGCGACGACGACGTCGACGTCGAAGCCGTCGACGGCGAGCCCCTCGAAGGCCGCCGCGACGCTCGCCTCGTCGGCGATGTCGAGTTCGACGGCGACGGATGTCGGGAAGGCCGAGGCGGCATCCTGTGCGGCGGCGAGGTCACGGTCGGTGAACGCGACGCGTGCACCCTCGCGGGCGAAGCGCTCGGCGACCTGGCGGCCGATGCCCGATCCTGCTCCGGTGACGAGTGCGGTCTTGCCGGTGAGGCGATCGGTCATGGCATCTCCTTCGATGGATGGGTCAGCGACAGCATACTCGCGGACAACCGGTTGACCAATACTACGATCCGTCGACGATCGCTCCCGCGTTGTCTTCGACCCAGTCGATGAGCGGCCGCATGCGCGCCATGAGCTCCGAGCCGCGTTCGGTGAGGCTGTAGTCGACGCGCGGCGGGATGGTCGCGTGAGCGAAGCGGTGCACGATGCCGTCGGCCTCGAGGGTGCGCAGCGTGCTCGCGAGCATCTTCTCGGAGATGCCGTCGACCGCGCGGCGCAGTTCACCCCAGCGCAAGGTTCCGTCGGAGAGCGCGAGCAGCACGAGCACGCCCCACTTGCTCATGACGTGATCGAGCACGACGCGCGTGGGGCACCCCTCGGTGAACGACTTCGGTTCGCTCTCCCGGAAATCCACAATACTTACCGACATGTGGGTACCTTACCGCAAAGTGGGTACCCACTCTCGGGAAGGTTTCGGCGGCGCGGCCCGTTGGCTCAGATGTCAACCGAAAGGACACTCATGACCATCCTCGTCACCGCCGCCAGCGGACAGCTCGGCCGCCTCGTCATCGACTCGCTCCTCGGCCGCGGAGCCGCACCCGCCTCGATCGTCGCCGGAGCACGCGACCCGCAGAAGATCGCCGACCTCGCCGAGCGCGGCGTCGCGACCGTCGCCCTCGACTACGCGAAGCCCGAGCAGATCGCCGCCGCACTCGACGGCGTCGAGAGCGTCCTCCTAATCTCGGGTTCGGAGCCCGGCGGCCGCGCCGAACTGCACGCCAACGTCATCGACGCCGCGAAGGATGCCGGTGTCGCGAAGCTCGTCTACACGAGCGCGCCGTACGCGACGACGTCCGAGCTCGTGCTCGCCCCCGACCACAAGGCGACCGAAGAGCTCATCGCCGCCTCGGGCGTTCCCGCCGTGATCGTGCGCAACAACTGGTACACCGAGAACTACGCGGGCGACCTCGCCCAGGCCCGCACGAGCGGTCGCCTCGTGTCGAGCGCCGGCGAGGGACGCGTCGCGAGCGCGAGCCGCGCCGACTTCGCCGAGGGTGCAGCGGTCGTGCTGCTCGAAGACGGCCACATCGGCCAGGTCTACGAGTTCTCGGGCGACACCGCGTGGAGCTACGACGAGCTCGCCGCAGCGATCGGCGAGGTCATCGGCGCTCCCGTCGAGTACACGCCCGTCTCGACCGACGAGCACGTCGCGATCCTCGAGTCGGTCGGTCTCGATGCAGGAACGGCCGGCTTCGTCGCGGCGATCGACTCCGGCATCCGTGCCGGTGCACTCGCCGACGCCGACCCGACGCTCGCCCGCCTCATCGGCCGCCCGACCACGCCCCTCGTCGACGGCCTGCGCGCGATCGCCTGATCCCGCCCGCGGGGCCGGTCACCCGGCCGGCCCCGCGCCCCGCGCTTCCTGAGAACGATTCGCGGTTAGCATGGATCGCATGCCTCATCCCCCGGTGCGACACGCGACCCGCACCGGCGCACCCACCCGCACGGGCACCGGTCTCGTCATCGGGGCGGGACTCCTGCTCGCGATCCTCTCGATCCGGCTGTTCGCACCCGCCGAGTTCGGCGCCGCACTCGACGACCGCACGCGCGACTTCGTCACCCTGTCGATCTCGGTCGTCATCGAGTCGCTGCCGTTCGTCTTCCTCGGCATCCTTCTCTCGATCCTCGTGCAGCTCTGGCTGCCCGAGGGCCTGCTGCTCCGCCGCCTGCCGAAGAGCGCACCGCTCCGCCGCATGGTGCTCTCGCTCCTCGGCGTGCTCCTGCCCGTCTGCGAGTGCGGCAACGTGCCCCTCGCGCGCGGCCTCATCATGCGCGGCCTCTCGCCCGCCGAGTCGATGACGTTCCTGCTCGCTGCCCCGATCCTCAACCCCGTGACGATCATCACGACCTACCAGGCCTTCGGCTGGGATGACGGGATCCTCGTCTCCCGCATCCTCGGCGGTTTCGTCATCGCGAACCTCATCGGATGGCTCTTCAGCCGTCATCCCGCCCAGAGCGAGCTCTTGACCCCGCGGTTCCAGGCGGCGTGCGAGCGCGACCACGCCCACCCCTCGACGGCGAGCCGGTTCACACAGAGTGTGCAGATGTTCGCGCGCGAATCGGGCGCGATGCTCCCGGCCCTCTTCGTCGGTTCGGCCGTCGCCGGGCTCATTCAGGTCGCCGTCTCGCGCGACCTGCTCACGACGCTCGGCTCCGACCCGATCTGGTCGGTGCTCGCGCTCATGGTGCTCGCGTTCGTCATCGCGATCTGCTCGAACGTCGACGCCTTCTTCGTGCTCGCGTTCGGCTCGACGTTCCTCCCCGGCGCGATCGTCGCGTTCCTCGTCTTCGGGCCGATGATCGACGTCAAGATGCTCGCGCTCATGCGCACGACCTTCACGACACGCACCCTCGTGATCGTCACCGCCGTCGTCGGACTCTCGTCGGCGGCCCTCGGACTGGCGGTGAACTATGCGGTTTAGTCGACTCCTCTCGCGCTGGCAGGGCGTCGTGCTGAGCCTCCTCGGCATCGTCGCGACGCTGTGGCTCGCGGCATCCGATCAGCTCGGCCTCTACATCCACCCGCGCTACTACGGCTTCACGGTCATCATGGCCGTGCTCGCCGCCGTGCTGTGCCTCGCGGCGTTCGCCTTCGTACCCGGTTCGACCGACGAGGACGACGAGCACGAGGGCCACGCCACGCCGGCGCCCCGCGGCCGACGCTGGGCGATGCTCGGCGGCGCGGCCATCATCATCGGATCCGCGATCGCCCTCCTCGCCCTCCCGCCCGCGGCACTCAGTTCGGCGACGGTCGAGCAGCGCGAGCTCAACAGCGGGTCGGCCGCGGTCGATGCGCCCGACCTCGTCGGCGCCGACACCGCAGCATTCACGGTGCGCGACTGGGCGTCGCTCCTCGCGCAGAACCCGAGCCCCGACGATGTCGCCGGAACCCCCGTCGACGTGGTCGGCTTCGTCACCGCCGACCCCGCGGGCTCGGCCGACGTCTTCTACATCGCGCGCTTCGTCGTCACGTGCTGCGCGGTCGACGCCCAGCCCGTCGGCGTGCCCGTGCACTTCCCCGGCTGGCAGGAGCAGTTCCAGACGGATGACTGGGTCGAGGCGAGCGGCGCCTTCATCCGTAACCCCGATGCGACGGGCGCGACGCCCCTCACGCTCCTCCCCGAGACGATCGAGCCCGTCGAACAGCCCGCGGAACCGTATGTCTACTGAGGTTCCGGCGTCCGGTTCGCGTGCATTCGGTCGGCGCCTCCTCGTGACCCTGCTCGTGCTCGCTCTGCTCACGGGCGCCTTCGCGGTGCTCAACATGCTGCAGGGCGCGAAGCTCACGAACGCCGCGATCGACACGCGTCTCGCGACCGATCGCGCGGGCACGACCCTCGTGCTCACCGCGAACCAGCCGATCGACTCGATCGCCGACGTGCGGGTCTCGCCCGACGAGGCCGTCGACGTCGCGATCGACGGTCGCACGGTCTCGCTCGCCTTCGAGCGGCCCCTCGCCGACGCGACCGACTACGACGTGACCCTCTCGGGCGTCGTGGGCACGATCCAGCCGACGCACTCGGAGTGGACATACAGCTTCTCGACCCCCGACCGCCCGATCGGCGTGCTCTCGCGCTCGGCCAGCGGTGACGACCGTGTGCTCGTGCGCGACCTCCACGGCGGAGCGGCGGGCTCCGTGTTGTTCTCGGCCCCCGTCATCCGCTCGTTCGACATGACGAGCGACGGCCTCGTCGCCGCCCTCACCGTCGAGCCCGATGGTTCGACGCGCGCGTGGGTCGGCGGGCCCGACGGCGCCGCCGAGCTCGTGCCGCCGCCCGAGGCCGCGGTCGGCGCGACGATGTCGGAGTTGCACGCCTCGCCGACGAACCCTCTCGTCGGCTACACCGTCTCGACGCCGGGCACGCCCGAGGCGCCGGGGCTCACCGACGCCCTCGTGCTGCACGATCTCTCGGGTACGTCCGACGGGGCCGCGCGGTTCGTCGGCGTCTTCGGCGACAAGCCGGCGAGCGTGCTGCACTGGACGTTCGTGCCGGGCACGTCGAGCGTCGTCGTGCAGGATGCCGAGTTCTCACTCTTCCTCGTCGATGCCCTCGGACTCCGACCGCCGCAGCCCCTCGGCCGCTTCGACGAGATGCGCGGGTTCATCCCCGGCACGACGACCCTCGTCGTCGCCGATCCGGATGCCGGCTCGCTCATCGACCTCGCTACCGGCAGCGTCACGCGCCTCGAACTTCCGCTGAGCGAGCTCGCCGACGGAACCTACGCGGGGCGCACGCACCTGCTCTCCCCCGACGGCGCCTATGTGCAGTCGTTCTCCGTCGCCGACTACTCGACCGGGTCGACGCGGCTGTTCTCGAGCGTCGCGCGCGTCGACGCCGACGGCACGACGACCGAGCTCTTCGCCCCCGCCACGACGTCGAGCCGCGTCGACCAGTACTGCCCGGCGCCGAACGGTCGATCGGTCGCGGTCGTGACGGTGCCGCTCGGTGCGGTTCCCGACTCGGATGGCGTCGCCCCGGGCTTCGCCGACAGCCTCACGACGATCGTCGACGCCGTGACCGGCGCCGTCATCGCGTCGAGCCCCGGCGCCTTCCCCGACTGGTGCCGCTGAGCCTCGTCCCCCCACACCCACCCCGCACCCCCACGGTCGTCGAGAATCGCCGTTCGCGTCGAGAATCGCCGGTAGAGCGGGTCATCTCGACACCACGGGCGATTCTCGGCGGCGAGTCGGCGGGAGCATAGGGTGGAACGCGTGTCCGCGAGGGGTGGGCCGAGGGATGTCTGTATCGATGCGAGGGGGTCGCGCATGCGACAGCGGGGAACGATGGCGCGCGCAGGACGGGGGCCGCACGTCGCGGCGGTCGTGTTCACGGGGAGCGTGCTCGCGCTCGCGGGGTGCTCGGCGCCGCCCGCCCCACCCGCCGAGACGATCTACGTGACGGTCACGGCCACGCCGACACCCACACCGACTCCCCCGCCCGAGGCCGCCCCGGCTCCCGAGCCCGAGGCCCCGCCCGCACCCGAGCCCGTGCCGAATGCCCCCGCACCCGAGATCGAATGGGGTCCGGCGTACGACACGGGATCGATCGCGGGCGCGACGGGCACACCCGAGACCGCGGGCGACGGGTCTCTCGTGCGCTACGTAGTCGTCTCGGGCGACAGCTTCTTCGACATCGCGCAGCGCTTCGACCTGCCGCAGCAGCAGTTGCTGCGCATGAACCCGCAGATCCACGACTTCGGCGAGACCGTCTACATCGGCCAGGTCATCAACCTCGACTGGACGCAGACCGGCTGAGCCGGGCCCGGTCAGGCCTGATCGCGTCGGCGATCGGGGTCCGGCCCGAGTTGAAGCGGATCGTACGGCCGATGGTGGCGGGCTCGCGCAGCACGGCGGCGATGACCGCGGCGACGTCGGCGCGCGCGACGGTCGCGCTCTCGTCGTCGTCGACAGAGATGAGCCCCGTCGGCTCGTCGAGCGTGAGACCACTCGGGCCGAGGATCGTCGCGTCGAGGCTGCTCGCGCGCAGGTACTCGTCGGCCGCGGCCTTCGCCTCGGCGTACGCGAAGAACGAGTTGTCGGCGGGCACGCCGTGGTCGGTGCTCGCACCGAAGTAGGAGACGAGCACGTAGCGCGAGACGCCCGCCTTCGCGGCGGCATCGATCGATCGGATCGCCGCGTCACGGTCGACGGCGTACGTACGCTCGGGGTTTCCTCCGCCGGCACCGGCCGACCACACGACGGCGTCGTGCCCGGCGATGATGTCGGCGAGTTCGTCGACGCTCGCCGATTCGATGTCGGCGACGATCGGGTTCGCTCCGGCCGCGCGCACATCGGCGGCGTGGTCGGGGTTGCGGATGACGGAATCGACCTCGTCGCCGCGCGCGGCGAGCAGGGGGGCGGTGAGCAACGCGATCTTGCCGTGTCCGCCGATGATCAGGATTCGTGACATGTTCGGTACCTCCTCGTGACGACAGGTGCCGCCTCATCCAGCCTACGCTCGCCCCGACAGGGCAGACTCGGGGGTGGCCTCCGGCCAGAGTCATCCCCCGCCCCTCACCGAGAGAAGTCGCCATGGCAGCCGAGACGACCGCCGCAGACCTGCGAGACGCCCTCGACGAGGGGCGGCTCGTGCAGGCATCCACCCTTCTCGCCCCGCTCGACGTCGACGACACGATCGAGGCGCTCTACCGACTTCCGCGCGCCGCTCAAGCCGTCGCGTTCCGGCTCCTGCCGAAGGACCGCTCGCTCGATGTGTTCGAGCGTGTCGATCCCGCCCTGCAGCGCGACCTCATCGAGACGCTCGCCGATGCCGAGGTCGCGGCCGTCTTCGCCGCGCTCGATGCGGAGGAACGCGTGCGCGTCGTCGAGGAGCTGCCCGCGAAGGTCGCGAAGCGCCTCATCCAGTCGCTCGCTCCCGCCGACCGCGCGCAGACGGCCGTCGTGCTCGGCTATCCCGCGGGCTCGGTGGGACGCCGCGCGAGCCCCGAGTACGTGCGCGTCTTCGCCGACGAGACGATCGGCGCCGCGCTCGATCGCGTGCGCGCCCAGCCGAACGACGACGAGAGCCTCTACACGTTGCCCGTCGTCGACCGGCAGCGCCGACTCGTCGGGCTCATCGGTCTGCGTGAACTCGTGACGACGCCCGGCGACGAGCTCGTCGGAGCCCACATGGGTGAGGCGATCCAGGTCGTCTCCGACGCCGACGAGGAGGAGGCCGCGCGCGAGTGCCTCGACCACCGACTGCTGTCGCTGCCCGTCGTCGACCACGAGGATCGCCTCGTCGGGCTCCTCCGCATCGACGACGCCGCGCACATCATCGACGAGGCCCACCGTGAGGACGCCGCTCGCGCCGGAGCCGCGGAACCGCTCACGCGTCCGTATCTCCTCACCTCGGTCTTCACGCTCACGCGCTCGCGCATCGTCTGGCTGCTCGTGCTCGCCGTCTCGGCGATCCTCACCGTCAATGTGCTCGAGATCTTCGAGGCGACGCTCGACCAGATGGTCGCGCTCGCCCTCTTCATCCCGCTGCTCACCGGCATCGGCGGCAACACCGGATCGCAAGCGGCGGTGACGGTGACGCGCGCGATCGCGATGAGCGAGGCACGCGGGCGCGACATCGGCCGCGTCGCCCTCAAGGAGGCGACGACGGGCCTCCTCATGGGCACCCTGCTCGGGGCGATCGGCTTCACGGTCGCGACCCTCGTGTACGGCATCGAGATCGGCTGGGTCATCGGGCTCACGGTCGTCGCGATCTGCACGATGGCGGCGACCGTCGGAGGCGCGATGCCGCTCGTCGCGAAGTCGATACGCGTCGACCCCGCGGTGTTCTCGACGCCGTTCATCTCGACGTTCTGCGACGCGACGGGCCTCATCATCTACTTCACGATCGCCCGAGCCGTCCTCCACCTCTGACCCGCGAGCGCCCCTGCGCCCGCGCCCGCGCAGAACAGTCTCGGCGTCACGAATGTGCTGCTCAGCCCCGACGAAGAGCACATTCGTGACGCCGAGACGAGGAGAAGGGGCAGGTGCGCGCGGAGGGATCGAGGGGGCAGGCGACGCTAGTTGACGGATGACGCGGGCTGCACGACCGCGTACGACTCGATCTCGCGACGCACGCGGTCGAGGGCTTCGGCGTCGAGCCCGCCGTCGCCCGTGACGGCGACCCAGCCATCGACGACGACATCGCCGTAGTTGTGTCCGTGCCGTGCGGGAACGCTCTCGCCCATGAGCATGTCGATCGTCACCTGCACGCCCGTGACGACGGGCATCCAGCGCATGGCCGGGCTCACGTCATCCGCTCGCGGCTCACGCAGCCACTCGGGTTCGCTCCACAGCAGCTCGGTGCCGAGCCACGTGACGGGATCGGTCGCGTGCTGCAGGTAGGCCACACGCGGCTCGCGCCACGGCCCGGGCAGCGCGCCCGCGTCGCCCGCCTGCGAGAGCCAACGCACAGCCTCGCCCGAGTCGACGACGGGTTGCCAGACGGGGCTGCCCGCATCGCGCGCGGCGGTGAGCTCGCGCCAGAGCTCCGAGCCGTTCGGGCTTCCGACGAAGAGTGCTCCGTCGGTGCGTGAGCGCACGTCGGCGAGATCGCCGAAGACCGCCTGGCTTCCGTGTGCGCCGAGGCTCAGGCCGTACGAGATGAGTTCGGGCCGGTCATCGGCCGGGAGGCCGAGCCACTCCTCCTCGACCGCGTCGAAGAGCACGCGCGCCGCCTCGACCGGGGCATCGGGATCGAAGACGAACGAGACCCAACTCGGCGTGTAGGCGTACTGCATCGAGACGATCGCCGTATCGCCGCCGTGCACGTATTCGATCGCATCGACGGTCTGGGGCTCGAGCCAACCGGAGCCCGTAGCCGTCGCGACGACGAGCACGTCGCGCTCGAACGCGCCCGTGCGCACGAGCTCGTCGACCGCGAGACGCGCACGCTCGGCGATCGAATCAGCCGAGCCGAGGCCCGCGTAGACGCGGATGGGCGTGAGCGCCGGCTGCCCCGTGAGCGTCTCGATCTCGGCCGCCGTCGGCCCGCCTCCGACGAACGCCGTGCCATGTCGACCGAGGTCGGCCCAGTCCATCGCAGAACTGTCGCCGGCTGATCGGTACTCGGAGTCGGGTTCGGCAATCCATGGTGCGGGCGGCCCGTTGCGCGTCGCATACACACCGTCGAGCACTCCCATGACGACCGCACCGGCGAGGAACCCGCCGAGCCCGACGACGATCGTCGTGCCGAGCAGGCCGACACCGAAACCGACCGTCCGTGCGAAGCGACGCTGCAGTGCGAGAACGCCGCGCCCGAGCAGAACGCACAGCACCGCGACCGGTGCAGCGCCGAGCACGAAGAGTGCGGGATCGGCCGCGGTCAGTTCGGGCATCTCAACGAGTCCGCGCACCTCGTTCTGCCAGCCGAGCGCGATGGGCGCGAGCAGGATCACACCGATGATGACGAGCGCGCCGAGCGCGATCCACGCCCCGCGGACGAGACGCGTCGGCGGGCGCCACGGCACCAGCCGTCGAACGACCGCGAACAGCGCGGCGCCGACGAGGTAACCGACCGCGAAGGCCAGCCCCGCGACGACGCCCTGAAGAAGCGCGGGCCGCGGCAGGAGCGAGGGGGTCAGCGACCCGATGACGCCGAGCAGCCCGACGACGACGCCGCCGGCATCCGCTCGCCACCATCGCTTAGTCACGTGCCCCACCCCACTACTCCGCAGTCGCTGCGTCCCGCGCAGATAGTTTCGGCGTCACGAATGTGCTCGTGCGCCCCGGCGAAGGGCACATTCGTGACGCCGAGACGGAAGAGCGGGGGCCGAAGCTCAGTCGGCGCCGAAGTCGAAGGCTGCACCCTCGCTCGCGGCATCCGTCGCGCGGTCGAGCGCTTCGCTCTCGCCGCCCTCGAGGATCTCGTCGGCTTCGCCCGCTTCGAGGCGACCGACGAGCTCGGCCGTCGCGCCGCCGATGATGCCGGCGGCCGCGTACTGCTCGAGACGTGAGCGCGAGTCGGCGATGTCGAGGTTGCGCATCGTGAGCTGACCGATGCGGTCGTCGGGGCCGAAGGCGGCGTCGCCGACGCGCTCCATCGAGAGCTTGTCGGGGTGGTAGCTGAGGTGCGGGCCGGTCGTGTCGAGGATCGTGTAGTCGTCGCCGCGGCGCAGTCGCAGCACGACCTCGCCCGTGACGGCCGAGCCGACCCAGCGCTGGATGGACTCGCGCAGCATGAGCGACTGCGGGTCGAGCCAACGGCCCTCGTACATGAGGCGGCCGAGACGGCGACCCTCGGCGTGGTAGTTGGCGACCGTGTCCTCGTTGTGGATCGCGTTGAGCAGGCGCTCGTAGGCGATGTGCAGCAGGGCCATGCCCGGTGCCTCGTAGATGCCGCGCGACTTCGCCTCGATGATGCGGTTCTCGATCTGGTCGGAGACGCCGAGGCCGTGACGGCCGCCGATGGCGTTCGCCTCGAGCACGAGGGCGACGGGGTCGGAGAACTCGACGCCGTTGATCGCGACGGGGCGACCGGCCTCGAAACGCACCGACACCTCTTCGGTCTTCACCTCGACGTCGTCGCGCCACGAGGCGACACCCATGATGGGCTGCACGATGTCGAGACCGCTCGAGAGCTCTTCGAGACGCTTCGCCTCGTGCGTCGCACCCCAGATGTTCGCGTCGGTCGAGTACGCCTTCTCGGTCGAGTCGCGGTACGGGAAGCCGCGCGCGACGAGCCACTCGCTCATCTCGGTGCGGCCGCCGAGCTCGCCGACGAAGTCGACGTCGAGCCAGGGCTTGTAGATGCGCAGGCGCGGGTTCGCGAGCAGGCCGTAGCGGTAGAACCGCTCGATGTCGTTGCCCTTGTAGGTCGAGCCGTCGCCCCAGATGTCGACGCCGTCCTCCTTCATGGCGCGCACGAGCATCGTGCCCGTCACGGCGCGGCCGAGGGGCGTCGTGTTGAAGTACGTCTTGCCGCCCGAACGGATGTGGAACGCGCCGCACGCGAGGGCGACGAGGCCCTCTTCGACGAGTGCCGACTTGGCGTCGACGAGGCGCGCGATCTCGGCGCCGTACTCGAGGGCGCGGCCGGGGACGGCGTCGATGTCGGGCTCGTCGTACTGGCCGATGTCGGCCGTGTACGTGCAGGGCACCGCGCCCTTCTCGCGCATCCACGCGACGGCGACGGAGGTGTCGAGCCCTCCGGAGAAGGCGATGCCGACGCGTTCGCCGACGGGCAGGGAGGAGAGCACCTTGGACATGAGTACAACCTTATTGCGAACGGAGGCGCGCTGAATCCGCGAACGAGCCCCGAGAACGGATGACGGGTGCGGGCGTCAGTCGCGCCACGATTCGGCGCCGTAGGCACCGAGCGTCACGTCGCGACCTCCGACCGTGACCGTGACGGTCTCGGACGTGTGGTTGAAGACGAACCGGCGACCGCCGCGCACGACCGTCTCGAGCCCGAAGCGCGGCTCGTCGAAGTCGGCATCCGTGCCCGATTCGGCGAGCACGCGCGCGATGATCGCGTCGGCGAGGGCGTCATCCGGCTGGGTCGCGACGTACCAGGCTGCTCCGCCGCCGGTCGTGGCCCGCCGCGTGATGGCCGCCTCGCCCGCCGTGATGCCGTCGTCGAAGCGCGCGAGCACCTCGGCGTCGTCGACGACGACGAACTCCTGCCAGTCGAGGGCGCGTCCGGCGAGCTCGCCGGCGAGGGCGAACGTCGAGCCCTCCTGACCGGGTGCGAACTCCTCGACGCGGGCGCCGAGGGTCGCCTGGAGTGCGCTGCCCTCTCCGCCGAGGTAGCCGCCGAGGTGAACGTGCAGGTTCTCGTCGAGGACGATGCTCTGGTGCCCGATGACGAGGTGTCCGCCGGCATCGGCGAAGCGCGCGAGCTCGTCGGCCGCGGCGGTCGATGCGGCGTGGAACGCGGGTGCGACGACGACGGAGTACGCCGACAGGTCGGCACCCTCGCGCACGAAGTCGATCGTCACGCCGCGGCGCTGGAATGCGGCGTACCACGACAGCACGGTCTCGACGTAGTCGATGCGGCCGGGCGTCGCGGGCTGCTCGACGGCCCACCAGCTCGCCCAGTCGAAGACGATGCCGACGCGCGCGTCGACGCCCGTGCCGAGCACGTCGCCGAGGCCCGCGAGTTCGGCGCCGAGGGCCTGCACCTCGCGGTGCACCCGGGAGTGCTCGCCCGCGTGGGGCACGAGGGCCGCGTGGAACTTCTCGGCGCCGGCCTTCGACTGGCGCCACTGGAAGTAGAGCACTCCGTCGGAGCCGCGGCCGACGGCCTGCAGCGAGTGCAGGCGGTTCATGCCCGCGGGCTTCGGGGCGTTGCGCTCACGCCAGTTGACGGCGCTCGTCGACTGCTCCATGAGGAGCCACGGCTGGCCGCCGCCGAGCGAACGCATGAGGTCGCGCGACGCACCGAGACGGATGTACGCCTTCGGGTCGGCGGGGTCGGGGTAGGCGTCATCCGTCACGAAGTCGACGTGCTCGGCCCAGGCCCAGTAGTCGACGTCGCGGAAGAAGCCCATGAAGTTCGTCGTGATGGGCACGTCGGGCGTGATCTCGCGGAGGATCTCGACCTCGGCGCGGTGCAGCGACAGCAGCGCATTCGACGAGAAGCGGTCGAAGTCGAGCAGCTGCGTGGGGTTCCGGAAGCTCGGCGCCGTGCGCGGGGCGTCGATCTCGTCGAAGCTCCCGTAGGCCTGCGACCAGAAGGCCGTGCCCCACACGCGGTTGAGCTCCTCGATCGTGCCGTAGCGGGCCTCGAGCCACACGCGGAACGCTTCGACCGACGCGTCGTCGTAGCTGCGCGCGATGTGGCAGCCGTACTCGTTGTTCGTGTGCCACGCCTCGAGCGCGGGGTGCGAGCCGTAGCGTTCGGCCATCGCGCGCACGAGCTTCATGGCGTGCTCGCGGTAGACGGGCGACGACGGGCTGTACTGCTGGCGCGAACCGAATCCGAAGCGCACGCCGTCCTCCGTGACGGGCAGCGACTCGGGGTGCAGGCGTGCGAGCCACGCGGGCGGCGAGGCGGTCGCGGTCGCGAGGAACACGCGGATGCCGCCGGCGTGCAGTCGGTCGAGCACCTCGTCGAGCCACGCGAAGTCGTACTCGCCCGGGCGCGGCTCGAGCTTCGCCCACGCGAAGACGGCGACGGTCGCGGTCGTGACGCCCGCGCCCTGCATGAGGCGCACGTCGTCGATCTGCACGTCGAGCGGCCACTGGTCGGGGTTGTAGTCGCCACCGAAACGGATCGAGGGGAAGAGGGAGGTCATGATGCTCCTAGAAGTCGGTGTGACCGAGGATCAGGTCGGGGGCGAAGCGGATGGTCGGGTCGGCGAGGGTCTCGAGTTCGAGCACGACGATGCGGTTCGAGCCCGCTCGCGTCGCGGGGCGCGGCACGTAGAGGGTGCCCTGCGGGCCCTTCCGCCAGTACCGGCCGAGGGCGAATCCGTTGACCCAGACGAGGCCCTTGCCGAAGTGGCGGGTGTCGAGGAAGAGGTCGGACGCCTCGTCGAGTTCGACGTCGGCGACGAGGAAGGCGGGCTCGGCGAGCACGCCGTCGACGGATGACTCGAGCGCGCCGGCCTCGGCGGCGAGGGCGTCGATGTCGACGTCGAGGGTCTGCCAACCGGTGAGCTCGGAACCGTCGAGCCTCGCGGGGCCGATGAGCCCCTTCTGCTCGCCGATGCGCGTGCCGTAGTTGACGCGACCCTCGTCCTCGATGAGGAGGGCGAACTCGCCGCTCGTGCGCGGCAGGGTGAGCGCGTTCTCGTGCAGCTCGCGCGCGAGCGTGCCGATGTAGGCGCCGTCGAGGGTCGCCGTGGCACGGTCGCGCACCTCGTCGACGGTGAAGACGGCGGGAGCGCCCGAGCCCTCGAGCAGAGTGCGGTAGTACGCGAATCCGCGGTACCGACCGATCGAGTCGAGAGTGGGGAGGCCGGCGGCCGGCATCCACTCGTTCGCACCCTCGGCGAGCGTGCGGAGGGCGGCGACCGTACGGAGGGGCGCCGTCGGAGTGGGCGCGGGCACGGCACCGGCGGGGGTCTCGTCGGGCACGGGGGCGTAGCGCGCGATGACCTCGCGGAAGCGGTGGAACTTCTCGGTCGGGCGGCCGGCCTCGTCGAGCGGGGAGTCGTAGTCGTACGACGTGATCGTCGGCTGGAAGACGCCCTTGTCGTTCGCGCCGTTCGTGAGACCGAAGTTGGTGCCGCCGTGCACCATGTAGATGTTGACCGAGGCCCCGGCCGCGAGCAGCGTGTCGAGCTCGGCGGCCGATTCGGCGGGAGTCGTCGTGTGGTGGTGGGCGCCCCAGTGGTCGAACCAGCCGCACCAGAACTCGGAGCACATGAGCGGGCCCGTGGGCTGCGCAGCGCGCAGTGTCGCGAGGCGCTCGGCCGAACGCGAACCGAACGATCCGGTCTTCAGCAGTTCGGGGAGGCTGCCGTCGTCGAGCATCGTGCCCGCGGGCTGGTCGACGGTCGTGAGGGGTACGTCGATGCCCGCGGCGCGCGTGACGCGCACGAGCTCTTCGAGGTACGCCTTGTCGGAGCCGTAGGCGCCGTACTCGTTCTCGATCTGGACGAGGATGACGGGGCCGCCGCTCTGCACCTGGAGCGGTTCGACGATCGCGAGGACGCGCTCGAGGTAGCGGGTGATCTCGGCGACGAAGCGGGGCTCGCTCGAACGGATGCCGATGCCGGGCTCGAGGAAGAGCCAGGCGGGGAGTCCGCCGCCGTCCCACTCGGCACAGATGAAGGGGCCGGGGCGCACGATCGCGAACATGCCCTCGTCGTGCACGAGCTCGAGGAAGGCCGCGAGGTCGAGCCGTCCGCTCGCGTCGAACTCGCCGCGGCGGGGCTCATGCTCGTTCCACGGCACGTACGTCTCGATGGTGTTGAGACCCATCTGGCGCGCGGCACGCAGGCGCTCGCGCCACTGGCCGGGGTGCACACGGAAGTAGTGGAGTGCTCCGGAGATCACCTGGAACGGCTCACCGTCGAGCAGGAAGTCGCGCTCGCCGATCGAGAACTGAGGCATGGCCATCCGATTCGGGACGTAGGGGAAGAAGAGGAGCGGGCAGGCCGCGGGCGCCGCCGGAGGGGACCGACGACGCCCGCGGGAACCCGACTTACTCGGAGACGGTGAAGCCCTGCTCCGAGCCGTACTTGATGTTCTGGGCCTGCCACTCGGCGAGACCCTCGTTGATGTCGCCCTTGTTCAGGTACGACTGTCCGACGGTGTCGGAGTAGATGCTGTTGGCGTAGGCCTGCCACGGCAGGTACTCCCAGCCGGTCGAGACCGAGTTGGCCGCGTCGACGAGGACCTCGTTGATCTTCTGGCCGCCGAAGTACTCCGACTCGTAGTTGAGGAACTCGTCCGACTCGAGGTCGGCGACCGTGGCGGGGAAGCCACCGCTGGCGAGGAACACGTCGATCGAGTCCTGGCTGGCGTTCAGCCACTGCAGGAAGCCTGCGGCGAGTGCCTTGTTCTTCGACTGCTCGAGGACGACCTGCGAGCTGCCGCCGTTCTCCGCCGTGGTGGGCTCGCCACCGTCGTAGGTCGGCATGGGAGCTACGCGCCACTTGCCCGCACCGTCGGGAGCGGAGGACTCGAGCACACCGGGCATCCAGGCGCCGATGGGGAGGCTCGCGATGGTTCCGTCGCTCAGAGCCTGGAACCACTCGTCGCTCCATCCGGGGATGGCGCCGAGGAGGTCGTTCTGGAGCAGCGTGTTCCAGGTGTCGGCCCACTTCTTCGAGCCCTCGTCCTGGAGGTTGACCGTGACGGTCTCACCCTCGGTCTGGAAGGGGCGTCCGCCGGCCTGCCAGATCATGCTCGTGCCGAAGCCCGCGTCTCCACCCGGGTCGTTGGTGATGTACTTCGTCGGGTCGGCGGCGTGGATCGCCTCGCCCGCGGCGATGTACTCGTCCCACGTGGTCGGGACCTCGATGCCGAGACCCTCGAACACCTCGGTGTTGTAGAAGAGGGCCATGGGGCCCGAGTCCTGCGGGAGGCCCCAGATGCCGTCATCCGTCGTGACCGCACCCCAGGTGGAGGCGGTGTAGAGCGACTCGTGCTCGGCGAAGCCGTACTCGGTGAGGTCGACGAGCGCGCCCGGGAGGACGAACTGCGGAAGGGACTGGTACTCGAGCTGAGCGACGTCGGGCGCGCCGGAACCGGCGGTGATGGCGTTCTGCAGCTTGAGGTTGTGGTCGGCAGCTGCGGCGGTGTCGACGAGCTTGACGGTGACGTTCGGGTAGGCCTCTTCGAACGCGGCGACCTGAGCCTCCGCCGACGGGGTCCACGTCCAGTACGTGATCTCGCCGCCCTTTTCGAGTGCAGCCTCGATCGAGTCGGCGCTGGCCTCTCCGCCGCCGTTGTCGCCCGAGTCGGCCGAGCAGGCAACGAGGCTGACTCCGAGGAGGAGAGCCGTGGCACCGGCGGCAACCCGGCCGATGTTACGTGTCTTCATGCTGTGGTGTTCCTTCCGCTTCTTCTTTGAGGGGGTGTGGGAGATAGGGGTGTGTCAACGATCGGCAGGCTCTCCGTCACTGCTTCACGCCTCCTGCGCTGAGCCCCGACTGCCAGAACCGCTGCAGCAGGAGGAACGCGACCACGATCGGGACGATCGTGAGGAGTGATCCCGTCAGGACCAGGTTGAAGATCGGGTCGGCCCCGACCCCCGTACCCTGCAGGTTCCACTGCTGGAGACCGATCGTGAGCGGGAAGAGGTTGGGCTCGCTCAACATGATGAGCGGCAGGAAGTAGTTGTTCCAGGTGGCGACGATCGCGAAGAGCGCGACGGTCACGATGCCGGGAGCGAGGAGGCGGATCGAGATCGTGAAGAACGTGCGCAGCTCGCTCGCTCCGTCGACCCGGGCGGCCTCGAGGATCTCGGTGGGCACCGAGTCGGCCGCGTAGACCCAGATCAGGTAGAGGCCGAACGGCGAGATGAGCGACGGGATGATGATCGCCCAGATCGTGTTCGTGAGGCCGAGCTGGCTGAACATGAGGAACGTCGGCACCGCGAGGGCCGTGCCCGGAACGGCGACGGCGCCCAGGATGACGGCGAAGATCGCCTTCTTGCCGGGGAAGTTGTACTTCGCGAGTCCGTAGCCGCCGAGCGTGGCGAGGAGCGTCGCGCCTCCCGCGCCGAGGACGACGTAGAGGAGCGTGTTGCCGAGCCAGCGGACGAAGATGCCGTTGTCGTACGTCAGCGTCTGGGCGACGTTCTCGAAGAAGACGAAGTCTCCCGAGAACCACAGTCCGAAGGTGCTGATGAGGTCGGCCTGCGTCTTCGTCGAGTTGATGAAGAGCCAGACGAGCGGCAGGAGCGAGTAGATGATGAACAGCGACATCGCGATCGTGAGGATGATCGAACGCTTGCTGCGGTTCGGGCTGCGGTCGCTGCGATCGAGGTCGGGGCGACGGAGCGTCGTGAGACGCTTGCGGCGGGGGGCGCTGGCGCCCCGGGAGTCCTGGGTGACGACGGCCTCGGTGCTCACGAGAGCTCCTTCCGGTTGCCGCGAAGTTGCACGACATAGGCGATGATCGCCGTGATGAGGCCCATGATGATCGCGATGGTGGCTGCGTAGTTGTACTGCTGGCCGACGAAGCTCAGGTTGTACGCGTACATGTTCGGCGTGAAGTAGGTGGGGATGAGGTTCGGCACGATCGTCTTGAGGATGTTCGGCTCGTTGAAGAGCTGGAAGCTTCCGATGATCGAGAAGATCGTGGCGATGACGATGGCGCCGCGGAGCGCGGGGATCTTGATCGACCAGAGGATGCGGAACTGGCCGGCGCCGTCGAGGCCCGCCGCCTCGTAGAGGTCGGGCGAGATCGTGCGAAGCGCCGAGTAGAAGATGAGCATGTTGTAGCCGACGAACGACCACGTGACGATGTTTCCGATCGCGACGAGGATCCACTGCTGGGTGAACGGCGTCACGAGGTCGAAGCCGACGAACGAGTTGATGTTGCCCGCGAGGCCGAGGCGCTCGGAGTACATGAAGCCCCACATGAGCACCGCGACGACGGCGGGAACCGCGTAGGGAAGGAAGATGCCGATGCGGAAGAAGCTCGAACCGTGGAGGCGGCCGCTGTCGAGCGCGAGGGCCGCGACGAGGGCGAGCACGAGCATGACCGGCACCTGCACGACGAGGAAGATCGCGACGCGCAGCGCGCCGTCCCAGAACTTCGGGTCGCCGAACGCCTGCAGGTAGTTCTCGAAGCCCACGAACGAGTTGCCGCCGATGAGCTGATCGCGGAAGAGGCTGAGGTAGATCGAGTACGCGAGCGGCGCCAGGAAGACGAGCGCGAAGACGACGAGGAACGGCGCCATGAATCCGAGCCCCGCGAGGGAGGTGCGGAACTGGGTGCGTCCCGGGCGGCCCCTGCGTCGGACGGGCGGAGGTGGTGCAGTCGTTACGGACATCGTTGTCAAGCGCTCTCTGTCAAAATGTTTGCGTAAACATCGTTGGTGATGTGAGCGTAACATGTTTACGTAAACACCGGTCAAGCTACGATCTGGTAACGACGACGTCCGAGCGAGTTTGAGGGGGGAACGTGAACATGGCTCCGATCCACGATACGTCGGCCGAGACGGTCGACGAGCCGCGCGGAGATCGCCGACGGCGCAGTCACGGCACGATGACCGCGCGCGCCGCGTCGATGAGCGATGTGGCCCGCCTGGCCGGCGTGTCGAGCCAGACCGTCTCGCGCGTCTCCAACAACAGCGACAGCGTCACGACCGAGACGCGCGACCGGGTCGTCGCCGCGATGAACGAACTCGGCTACCGCCCGAACAGCGCAGCGCGCGCCCTGAAGAGCGGCCGATTCCACTCCATCGGCGTGCTCATGTTCACGCTCGAGACCCTCGGAAACATCCGCACACTCGACGCCATCGCCGTCGCGGCGGCCGAGAAGGGCTACTCGATCGACCTCATCTCAATGCTCGATCCGAGCACGGGAACCATCTCCACCGCCCTCTCCCGTCTCGACGAAGAGGCCGTCGACGGCATCATCGTGATCCTCGAGACGCACGAGCTCATGGAGAGCGCGATCCACTTCCCCACGCGCATCCCCGTCGTCATCGTCGACTCACAGCTGCGCAAGGACTACCCGTCGGTGAACGCCGACCAGGAGCAGGGCGCAGCCCTCGCCGTGCGCCACCTCCTCGACCTCGGCCACCCCACGGTGTGGCACGTCGCCGGCCCCGAAAGCTCCAACTCGGCATCCATGCGCGAGGCGAGCTGGCGGAACATCTTGCAGTCCGAGGGACGCACGGTTCCCCCCGTGCTCCGCGGAACGTGGGGCGCCGACTCGGGGTACCGCGCGGGACTCGAGATCGCCGCGAACCCCGACATCTCGGCCGTCTTCACGGCCAACGACCAGATGGCCCTCGGCGTGCTGCGCGCGCTCCACGAAGCGGGCCGCCGCGTGCCGGAGGACGTGAGCATCGTGGGCTTCGACAACACCGAGGAGTCGGCCGAGTACTGGCCTCCGCTCACGACGATCCACCAGGACTTCGCGGGTGCGGGAGCACAGGCGATGAGCCTCCTCTTCGACGCGATCGAGGGCCGCGAGGTGCCCTCGGGCGTACGCACGCTCTCGACCGATCTCGTCGTGCGCCAGTCGACGGGGCCGTACATCGCCCGCTGAGGGCGCCTCTGTCGAATCCGTAGGATCGTCGCATGATCACCATCCACCTGCGCTACGAGATCGACCCGAACCAGGTCGAGGCCTTCGAGCGGTACGGCCGTATCTGGATCCGCCTCGTCGAGCGCTTCGGCGGGGTGCACCACGGGTACTTCCTGCCGAGCGAGGGCGACAACGACGTGGCATACGCGCTCTTCACGTTCGAGTCGCTCGCGGCGTACGAGCAGTACCGCATCGCTGCGGCGAGCGACGCGGAGTGCCTCGCGG
Organism: Agromyces atrinae; assembly: GCF_013407835.1. Lineage (NCBI taxonomy): Bacteria > Bacillati > Actinomycetota > Actinomycetes > Micrococcales > Microbacteriaceae > Agromyces > Agromyces atrinae. The sequence goes on from NZ_JACCBI010000001.1 coordinate 1,726,189, forward strand.
CGTTCGAGTTCGCCCGCGAGACGGGTTGCATCCGCCGCTACGAGCGCCGCTTCCTCTCCCCCGTCTTCGCCGACGACACGGGCGACACCGCGCACCGCCGCCTCCCCTAACCCGTGCCCGCGGGCCACAGCCCGCTGCCCGCGCCCGCCTTATCCGCGCCCGCCTGTCCGTTCTGGCGGATGACGCGGGCGACGCGCCGCGCGACGGCCCGAAGCCACGGCGTGTCGCCGGAATGTCCGCCGGAACGGTCAGCACTCACTCGACATACGCCCGGATCCCGGCCGCCTCGCTCTCGAGAGTCGAGACCCCGATGAGGTCGGAGGCCTGGTCGCCCAGCACCGCGACCCACGCGTCGATGATCGCGCTCGCCTGCCCTGAGTCGACGAGACTCGATTGCAGTTCGGCGACCGCGGCGTCGTAGAGCGCGCTGAAGCCGGGGTCGGCGAGGAACCGCTCGGCGAGCACGTTCGACGAGTCCATGCCGCCGGCAGCACCACCCGGCGCGGCGCCTGCCCCGCGGGTGTCGTCGCCCACCGGCATCCCGCCCTGCCCGTCCCGCGCACCGCCCTGAGCCGCGCTACCCGGAGCCGCACCGCCCTGACCCGCGCCACCCTGACCCGCGCCCTCCTGCCCACCCCCGTCGCCCGGGGATGATCCGAACGCGAGGTTCAGGTCCCAGTTGACGACCTCCATGAGGCCCGTCGCCGGGTCGTAGTAGAGGTACGAGTTGTTGCCCGGCCCCGAGATGTCGTCGAAGTTGTCGACGAGGTCCTGGAAGGCGAGGTAGGTCGCGAACGATTCGACGTCGAGGTGCTCTCCGAGTTCGGCGGCGAAGGTCTCGTCATCGGACTCGTTGATGAACTGCAGGAAGTCGATGAGCGGCGTCAGGTCGTCGTCGCCCGCCTTCTGCGTGAAGACGTCGGTGTAGGCCGCCGCGTCGTCGCCCCGGTAGCTGTAATCGCCCCTGCTGTCGGCCTTGTAGAGCAGCCCGTCCGTGCCGAAGACCTGGTCGACCCACTCCTCACCGGGGTTCTGCACGACGAGCCGGAGCGTCGCGTCCGACCCGTTGACCGAGAAGCGCGTGGCGACGGCTTGCTCGGCGGCGAGCCCCGACGCATCGAGCAGGTCGAGGGCGACGGCCTCGTTGAGGGATGACTCCGAGCTGTTGCCGCGCACGACGAACTCGGTCTCGCCGTCGAGGTTCTGCCCGTCGACGAACTCGTCGAGGCGGATGATCCACGGCAGCGTCACGGGGTCGCTGTCGACGCTCGCGCCGCGGAGGCTCGAGTTGCCCTTGAGCTTCAGGCCGATGTTCTCGAACGTCTCGCCGTCGATCGTGACCGTGCCGCTCACCCAGACCTTTTCCCCCGAGTCGAGGTAGGTCGAGAGGGCTTCGTCGAGAGCGTCGTCCGAGAGCTCGACCGAGATGGTGTGCACCGTGCCCGAATCCCAGAAGTCGCCTGTCGTCTGGAGGTCGACGGCCGAGACGGCGGTCGATGATGCGTCGGTCGTCGGGGTGATCGCGGTGCAGCCCGCGAGGGAGCCGACGACGAGGAGGGAGCCGGCGGCGAGGAGCCCGGCGCGGTATCGGATGCGTGTGGTGATCGTCATCCGTCGAGTTGACCGCCGCACCCTCGGGCGTGACCCTCGATCGCCTATGCGTCACCGATCGACGACGTGAGCATCGCCCGAACGCGAACGGGGAACCCGCCCGGAGAAAGAGCACGGGCGGCGCATCCCCCCCGGAACGCGCCGCCCTGCATGCGAGAAGCCTCAGCATGTGCCAGGGACAGCTTAGAGACCGATCGGTCGGTTCTCAACCACGGCGCATCCGGCGTCACAGTGCGACGCGTCCACGTCACAAAACTGCGCTGACTACGCGTCGGGGATCTCGCGGCCGAACGACTCGAGGGTGATGGCCTCGGGCTCGGGCCCGCCGCGCACGCCGGTCTCGAGAGCGTCGATCTGGGCGAGCTCGTCGGCGCTCAGCTCGAAGTCGAACACGTCGATGTTCTCGGCGATGCGCTCGGGCTTCGTCGACTTCGGGATGACCTGGCGACCCTCCTGGATGTGCCAGCGCAGCATGACCTGCGCGGCCGACTTCCCGTACTTCTCGCCGATCGAGAGGATGACAGGCTCGTCGAAGCTGCGGCGAGCCGAGTCGCGGTACGACGTGATGCCGCCGATGGGCGACCAGGCTTGCGTGAGGATGCCGTGTTCGTCGCCGAACTGCTGCACCGTGCACTGTTGGAAGTAGGGGTGGACCTCGATCTGGTTGACGGTCGGCACGACGCTCGTCTCGTCGAGCAGGCGTTCGAGATGGTCGACCATGAAGTTGCTGACGCCGATCGCTCGCACGGCACCGTCGGCATAGAGCTTCTCGAGGGCGCGGTACGCACCGAGCGTCTTCTCGAACTCGCCGGGCAGCGCCTGGTGGAGGATGAGGAGGTCGAGCTGCTCGACACCGAGCTTGCCGGCGCTCTTCGTGAACGAGTGGAGCGTCTCGTCGTAGCCGTAGTCGCTGATCCAGATCTTCGTCTCGATGAATACCTCGTCACGGGCGAGGCCCGATGCGGCGATCGCGTCGCCGACTCCGCGCTCGTTGGCGTAGGCCGCGGCGGTGTCGATGTGGCGGTATCCGACCTCGAGGGCCGACGTGACGGCCGCGGTGGTCTCGTCGGGCGGGGTCTGGAAGACGCCGAGCCCGACGACGGGGATGCGGACGCCGTTGTTCAGGGTGAAAGTGTCCATGCCTGAACGCTACGCGCCCCGTCGCGGCGGGCGGGAGTGCCTGCCAGTACCTCTCAGGCTCGCGGCACGAGACGTTCGAGGAGCGCCTCGGCCTCGCCGCGCCGGTCGACGGGCACGACGGAGCGCAGCAGGAACCACCACAGTTCCCGCACCCTGTCGACGATGTCGACGCGCGCGGTGAAGAGCTCCGAGACGAGTTGCACGCCCGTGAAGGCGGGGACGATGAACCGGGCGAGCACGGCGGGGTCGACGTCATCGGCGAGCCAGCCCTCTGCCCGCGCGCGCGTCGCGAGCACGACGAAGAGGTCGATCCAGTCCTCGTAGGGCGAACGCAGAGGCGCGTCGAACGCCGACGTATCGGTCGTGAGGCGGATTCCGGCGCGCACGACCGGGTCGGAGACGAGGAGTTCCGCCAAGTCGATGCTCACGAGCACCATGTGCTCGATCGCCGGTCGCGGCGTTGCGAGGATCGCGTTGCTGCCCGCGCGCGCGATCTCGTGCTGGCGCTCGATGACGGCGCGCGCGACCTCGTCCTTCGTCGCGAAGTGGAAGTAGAGCGCGCCCTTCGCGACGCCCGCACGGTCGAGGATGTCGCTGATCGACGCACCACCGAAGCCGACGCGTTCGAACACTTCGGCCGCGCCGACGATGATCTTCGCCCGGGTGATGCGTGCGCGTTCTTGCTGGACCATGTGCCTCCGACTGAGCCCCGTCCGTCCCCCGATCTGCGACAACCGTACTCCGACCGGATGCCGACGGCGAGTCAACGCTCGGTTTTCATAGGTGATATTTTCTCTCGCATATGAAACACTCGCTGCATGACTGATCTCGACTCGGGCCGCGCCCGCACCGCATGGATCCGCTCGCGCATGCCGCTCCTCGCCAATGCGCGGCGCACCTTCTCCGAGACGCGTCCTTTCGAGGGTCGACGCGTCGGCATGTCGCTGCACATCGAACCGAAGACCGCCGTCCTGCTCGAGACCCTCGCCGCAGGCGGCGCCGAGATCGTCGCGACGGGCAACCACGGCTCGACGCAGGACGACATCGTCGCCTTCCTCCGCTCCCAGGGCATGACCGTGCACGGCCGACGCGATGACTCGTTCGACGATCACCTCGCGAACGTCGCGGCCGTCGCCGACTCGCATCCCGACATCCTGCTCGACAACGGCGCCGACCTCGCCGCGCACGTCATCCGGTCGGGTGCAGCGAGCAGCATCATCGGCGGCACGGAGGAGACGACGTCGGGCGGGCTGCGCCTGCGCGGGGAGCTCGCGGGGCAGGTGCCGTTCCCGGTGATCGTCATCAACGACAGCATGCTGAAGGCGATCGGCGAGAACCGGCACGGCGTCGGGCAGTCGGTCGTCGAGTCGATCATGCGCATCACGAACCTGATGATCCCCGGCCGGCGCTTCGTCGTCGCGGGCTACGGCTGGTGCGGACGCGGCATCGCACAGTACCTGCGCGCGTTCGGCGGCAAGGTCGCCGTCGCCGAGGTCGACGAGCTCAAGGCGTTCGAGGGCGCGCTCGACGGGTACCGTGTCGGAGCGCTCGACGACCTCGCCGAGTGGGGCGAGGTGTTCATCACCGCGACGGGACAGCCGGGAGTCATCGGCGAGGCCGTGTTCGATCGCCTCGCGAGCGGCAGCATCCTCGTGAACGCCGGGCACTTCCCGTGGGAGATCGACACCGAGGCGCTTCGTCGCGACTCCGAGTCGTCCGAGATCGACCAGGCGATCGAGGTCGTCCGCCGACCCGACGGCCGCGAGCTCGTGCTCATCGCGGGCGGCCGCATGGTCAATCTCGCAGGCCCCTCGCCGCGCGGCAACTCGCTCGAGGCGATGGACCTCGGGTTCCTCCTGCAGTCGCTCTCGCTCGAACGCGTGGCGACGGCGCCCGAGAGCCTCGGCGCGGGCGCCCACGGCGTCCCCGACGACATCGAGCGCACGATCGCCCGCGCCTTCCTCGCCGCGCTCGGGGCCGATCGTTAGACTCCGCTCGATGGCCGACCCGCAGAACGACTACTCCGCGCCCGCACTCGAGAAGGCGCTCGACATCCTCGAGCTGCTCGCCGACGAACCCGCGAGTCTCTCGCAGACGCTCGTCGCCGAACGCGTCGGGCGCTCCGTCGGGCAGATCTTCCGCGTGCTCACGACGCTCGAACGCCGCGGCTACGTGTTCCGCGACCCGGCGACCGGCGGCTACACGCTCTCGACGGCACTGTTCGACCTCGCGCACCGACAGGCACCGCTCCGCGGACTGATCGCCGCGGCCGCCGAACCCCTTCGCGCCCTCGCGGCCGAGACGGAGCAGTCGTGCAACCTGGGAGTCGCCGAGACGGGGACTGTGCGCATCATCGCGCAGGCCGAATCCCCCGCCGACTTCGGCTTCACCGTGCGCGTCGGGGCGGCCTTCGCCCTCGACTCCGCCTCGGGTGCCGTGCTCGCGGGCGAGTCGCGCGCCGCGGCCGAGATCGCCGAACTCGGCTATCACGCGCGCACCGACCCGTTCAACGCGGCGGTGACCGACATCGTCGCGCCCGTGCGGCGAGGAGACCGCGTCGTGGCGGCCCTCACCGTTCCCTACGTCGCCACGTCGTACAGTCGGCGTTCGCACGCCGAGGTCGGTGCCGCCGCCGCTGCCGCCGCGCTCCGCATCACGGAGCGGCTCGGCGGTTCGGCCGGCTGATCGTTCGGTTTCAGTCGCGCGGCTTCGAGGCGACGCCGTCGAGCCACAGCGTGTCGGAGGCGTCGCTGTGCACTCCCCCGGAGTTCACGTGCTTCGCGTCGATGACCGGCCCCTTCTTGATGACGTGCACGAGCGCCATGGCGTGCCCGCGGCCGAGGTCGTAGTCGTCCTTGAGCCAGGCGACGATGACTCCGGCCTTCACGCTCGGGTCGTCGAAGCCCTTCTGCTTGGCTCGTTCGACGATCTGGCGCGGCGTCAGCCCCGTCTTGTTCTCGATTGCGTCGAGATACGCCTGAAACGACATCTGAACACCCCTTCGTGGCCGTTTTCTCGCGCGCCGTGAGCACGCGTGACGAGATTCTATGGCTGCAACCGCTGAGGCCGCATCCCCTTTTTTCGAGCATCGAAGACGGTCTGGCACACTGGCGGCATGCCCATCCTGAACAAGGACATGTCGGTCTGCATCTCGCTCTCGGCGCGCCCGTCGAACCTCGGAACCCGCTTCCACAACTTCCTCTACGACGAGCTCGGCCTGAACTTCGTCTACAAGGCCTTCTCGACGGATGACATCGAGGGCGCCATCCGCGGGGTCCGGGCGCTCGGGTTCCGCGGCTGCTCCGTATCGATGCCCTTCAAGGAGGCCGTCATCCCGCTCGTCGACATCGTCGAGCCGTCGGCCGCCGCGATCGAATCGGTCAACACGATCGTCAACGACGACGGAGTGCTCCGGGCATCGAACACCGACTACGAGGCCATCGCCGCCCTCATCGCCTCCAACGGGCTCGCGCCGACCGATCGCGTCCTCGTTCGCGGTTCGGGCGGCATGGCGAAGGCCGTCGTCGCCGCCTTCCGCGGCGCGGGCTTCGACCGCGTGACGGTGCTCGCGCGCAACGAGGCCGCAGGCCGCCGCCTCGCCGAGAAGTACGACTACGAGTGGGTCGGCACCGAGCCCGAGCACGTCGCCGACATCATCGTGAACGTCACCCCGATCGGCATGGCGGGAACGGATGCCGACGAGCTCGCCTTCTCGGAGGCGCAGATCGAACGCGCCGACACGGTCTTCGACGTCGTCGCCTTTCCCGCCGAGACGCCGCTCATCGCGGCCGGCCGCGCACGCGGCGCTCGCGTGATCACGGGCGCTGAGGTCATCGCCCTGCAGGCCGCGCGCCAGTTCGAGCGGTACACGGGCGTGCTCCTGACCGACGACCAGATCACCCGAGCGTCGGAGTTCTCCCGCGCCGAGTGAGGGATGCACAGCCCGACGACGCATGATGGTACCTCACGCCGAGATCGGAGCACCATGCGCGACTACACCGGAACCACCGCGATCGTCACGGGGGCGAGCGCCGGACTCGGCGTCGAGTTCGCGCGGGCACTCGGCGGGCGGGGCGCGAACCTCGTGCTCGTCGCCCGCCGCGGCGACCGCCTCGAGACCCTCGCGGAGGAGCTTCGTGACGCCCACGCCGTCGACGTGCACACTCTCGCGCTCGACCTCGCGTCGCCCGAGGCGACCGAGACTCTCGTCGCCTTCGTACGCGAGAAGGGCCTCACGATCGACTCGCTCATCAACAACGCGGGCTTCGCGACGCACGGCGAGTTCATCACGACCGACCCTGCGCGACTCGACGAGGAAGTACGTCTCAACGTCGGCGCCGTCGTCGCCTTCACCCGCGCGTTCCTGCCCGAGATGACGGCGTCGGGCCGGGGCGTGCTCGTCAACCTCGCGAGCACGGCGGCGTTCCAGCCCGTTCCGCTCATGGCGGTGTACGGCGCGACGAAGGGCTTCGTGCTCGACTTCACGCACGCCCTCGCCTACGAGACGCGCCACACCGGGCTCCGCGTGACGGCGCTCTGCCCGGGCGCCACGAAAACCGAGTTCTTCGACATCGCGGGCGACGGCGCCCGCGTCGGCGACTTCGCCGTGCCGTCCGAGGTCGTCGCCGTCGCGATGCGCGCCCTCGACGCGCGCCGCACCCCGTCGAAGATCGTCGCCGGCGCGAAGAACAGCATCAGTTCGGCGATCGCACGTGTGCTCCCGCGCGGCCTCGTCACCCCCGTCACCGCGCGGCTCATGGCGGAGTGACGCCCGCGACGCGCGCGGGATGACCCTCATCGCCGAGAGCGAACCCCGGCCTGCGGGCTTGCGATCATCCGCGCATCTCGGAAGAGTGGGCCACTCGCCGAGCCCAGTACAGGAAGGGAGCATCATGCTCACACTCACCGAAACTGCCAGCACCGTCGTCAAGACGATCATCGCCAACGAGAGCGAGGCAGGCAACGGCGGACTCCGCATCAACGCGGACGCCGTCGGCGGCACGCAGTTCACGGTCGCCGTGACCCCCGCCCCGGAGACGACCGACGCGGTCGTCGAGCACGACGGAGCACGCGTCTTCGTCGGCGAGAACGCCGTCACGGCGCTCGACGACAAGATCCTCGACGCGCAGGTCGGCGACGACGGATCGGTCAGATTCGCCATCACCGAGGCCGCGTAGGCCTCGCACCCGCACTTCCGAACGGGGACCCGCCAGGCGCGGGTCCCCGTTCGTGCGCCCGGTGCAGACGCCGGTCGAGTACTCCGCGCGACACGCTCGCGCAACCCCGCAACGGATGAATGACACGGAGCCTTCGCAGGAATAGGGTGTGCCTACCGACGGCGGAAGGACTCCCCCATGAACACGCAACGGCGCGCGAGCAACGGTAAAGTCATCGGACTCGCGACGGCCGGCGCCGTCGGCGGGTTCCTCTTCGGATTCGACTCCTCCGTCGTCAACGGAGCGGTCGATCCCATCGAGAAGCAGTTCGATCTCGATCCGACGCTCACGGGCCTCGCCGTGGCGAGCGCCCTCATCGGCTGTGCGATCGGAGCCTACTTCGCGGGGCGCATCGCCGACCGCTACGGCCGCATCCCCGCCATGGTCATCGGCGCCATCCTCTTCCTCGTCTCGTCGATCGGGTCGGGCCTCGCCTTCTCGGTGTGGGACCTCATCGGTTGGCGACTCGTCGGCGGCCTCGGTATCGGTCTCGCGTCGGTCATCGCGCCGACGTACATCGCCGAGATCTCGCCCGCCCGGCTGCGCGGGCGATTGGCGTCGCTGCAACAGCTCGCGATCGTGACGGGCATCTTCGCCGCCCTGCTCTCCGACGCGCTCTTCGCCAACGCCGCGGGCGGCGCGGGTGAACCCTTCTGGCTGTCGTGGGAGGCCTGGCGCTGGATGTTCCTCGTCTGCGCCGTGCCCGCGATCGTCTACGGCGGCATCGCACTGACTCTGCCCGAATCGCCGCGCTACCTGCTGCTCAAGGAGCGCGACACCGACGCGCGCGACGTCCTCGAGCGCATCGGCGGCACGCACGACCCCGACGAGGCGATCGCCGAGATCAAGGCCGACATCGCGAAGGACAAGCAGAACGAGGCGACAGCGACCCTCAAGGGTGCGGCCCTCGGGCTCAAGCCCATCGTCTGGGTCGGCATCGCGCTCAGCGTCTTCCAGCAGTTCGTCGGGATCAACGTCATCTTCTACTACTCGACGACGCTCTGGAAGTCGGTCGGCTTCGACGAGAGCGCGTCGCTCACCATCTCGGTCTTCACGTCGGTGACGAACATCGTCGTGACGCTCGTCGCCATCGCCCTCGTCGACCGCATCGGCCGCCGCATCCTCCTCCTCATCGGTTCGGTGGGCATGACGGTCTCGCTCGCGACGATGGCGATCGCGTTCAGTCAGGCCGAGATCGTGAAGGACGCGCCCGTCCTGCCGGATGCCTGGGGACCGATCGCCCTCGTCGCCGCGAACGTCTTCGTGATCTCGTTCGGCGTCTCGTGGGGCCCCGTCGTCTGGGTGCTGCTCGGCGAGATCTTCCCGACGAAGATCCGCGCCCGTGCCCTCGGCGTCGCCGCGGCGGCCCAGTGGATCGCGAACTTCGCGATCACCGTGTCGTTCCCGCAGCTCGCGGGCATCTCGCTCGTGCTCACCTACGGCCTGTACGCGCTCTTCGCGGCACTCTCGTTCGTGTTCGTCTTCACGTTCATCCCCGAGACGAAGGGTGTCTCGCTCGAGGAGGCCGGTCGGCTCGTCGGCGGTCGCATCAAGCGCGCACCGGTGAAGGTGCCGACCGAGTAGCGGGCGACGCTCAGCCCTCGGGGAAGATCTGGCCGATCGGCTCGCGCTTCTCCGCCTGGAAGCGGTCCTCGGTGCGGCCGCGGGCCCAGTAGCCCGAGAGCGAGACCTGCGCGCGCTCGAGGCCGCGCTCGTCGAAGAGGTGCCGGCGCAGCACCTTCATCGACTCGCGCTCGCCGTGGGCGAAGACGTCGACGTGACCCTCGGCCCAGTCGAGCGAGCGGATGACGTCGGCGAGGCGATCCGTCGAGGGCTCGTCGCCCGTGAGCCAGCGCACCTCGACACCCGCGGGCGCCGTGAGCGCGATGACGTCGTCGACGGTGTCGGCCTCGATGAGGGCGGTGCCGACGGCGTCGGCGGGAAGCGCCTCGAGCGCCGCGGCGATCGCGGGAAGACCCGCGAGGTCGCCGGCGAAGAGGTACCAGTCGGCGTCGGGGTTCGGCGCGTAGCCGCCACCCGGCCCGGCGATCGTGATGGTCGCGCCGGGCTCGACGCGCGCGGCCCAGGGCCCCGCGATGCCCTCGTCGCCGTGGATGACGAAGTCGATGTCGATGACGCGACGATCGTGGTCGACGCTCCGCACGGTGTAGGTGCGTCGGACGACGTCACCGGCGGGCTGCGTGAAGTGCAGCTTGACGTACTTGTCGGTCTCGGGGCGATCCTCGAAGGCGTCGAAGCCCTCGCCGCCGAGCGTCACACGCACGAGGTGCGGTGAGACCGAGCGGCGGTCGATCACCTCGAGCTCGAGCTGCGGCTTGGGCCGGCGCACGGGCCGGTCGGCGGGCGGGGTCGTGGGGGTGGCGTTCGCGTCAGACATCCCTCACCACGCTACCCGCCTCCGGAGCACCCCTCGCCGGAATCAGGCGGATCGAGCCACGGTGAGACCCGCGATCGCGGCGTCGCGGTAGTCGGAGGGCGTCACACCGTGGCGGCGGAGGAAGTGCGCGCGGAACGTGTTCGAGTTCGTGAACCCGGCGATCATCGAGATGTCGTAGACCGAGAGGTCGGTGCGGGTGCGCAGCAGCTGCCGCGCGGTCTCGATCCGGCGGTCGGCGACGAGCCCCGCGATGCCGCCCTCGGCGTCGGAGAAGTAGCGGTAGAGCTGACGTCGACTGAGGTTCAGCAGGCGCGCGATCGCGTCGATCGTGAGGTCGGGGCGTCGGTGGTGCCGGTCGATCAGGTCATGGACGGCGGCGCGCACGACGACGGAGCGGTCCTCAAGCGGCCGGGTGCGACGTGAGACCTGCGAGACGAGACTGCGTACGAGGTCGACGAGGGCGAGCTCAGCGTCGGGCCCGACCACGGCGCCGGAGAGTGCGCAGGCTTCGTAGATGAACGCGTCGATGTACGTCATCGCGGCGCGCGTGAGGGCCGTGTCGGGCAGGGGCTCACCGATCGCGGCGAGGAGGTCGCGCTCGGCGATGCCGAGGAGGTCGAGGGGAACGGCGATGCCGCTCGGTTCGTTGACGCCGGCGTAGTCGACGACGAACGGCTGGGTCGTGAGCACGAAACTCACACGACGGTCACCCACGGGCGTTCGGCTACCCGGACCCTGACGCAGTTGGACGGTTCCGCGGCGCTGCGAACCGATGACGATCGACGCCCGACCGTCGCGGTCGATGTTCTGCACGGTGCGCGTCGCCGTGACATCGGTCTGCAAGCGCGCGAAGAGAGCGATCGACCCGAGTCGGCAGTCGAGGGCGACCGCGCGAAACCGTCCGGCGGGGAGCGCCGAATAGTCGGCGATCCGCGAGATGGCGGAGAGCTTGGCGAGCCCGTCGGCCCCGGCGAGGAAGGTCAGGCGGGACGGATCGGGAGCCGAGGCGACGTTCGAACCGCGGAGTCCGCCGAGTCGCGCGAACCAGGTCGACAGCTCGTCGGGGGTGAAGTCGCGCGACGACGAGGCCACGGGCGCCTGCCTCTCCCGACCGCGGCGGCCGTCACCCGGCACTCGACTAGACGATCGTCTAGGCGAGACTATCGATCGTGCGCCGAGACTTGCAATCGCGGCCGTCGTCACACGCTCGAACGGGGTCGTAGTGTGACTGAGTGTGGCGAAGCCCTCGAATCTCAGCGCAACGCAGCGACGGCTGCTCGATGCGGCATCGCTCGAGATCCTGGAGCGCGGCTACTCGGCGTCGACCCTCGCCTCCATCGCGGCGCGACTCGGAATGACGAAGGGGGCGTACGCCTACCACTACCCGTCGAAGCGGGCCATCGCGGTCGCCCTCATCGACCACCAGATCGCCCTGCTCTCGCTCTCGAACGAGCAGGCCCGGGCAACGTACGAGGGCGGGGGCCTGCGCGGCCTCATCGACGTCATCCTCATGATCGGTGAGAACAACGCGGTCGACCCCATCTACGCCGCCGCGTCGACGGTGGGCGTCGACCCCGTCGCTCTCGACCTCGCGCTCCCCGACACGTTTCCGTTCTGGCGCGACATCGTGGAGTCGTATCTCGTCGAGGGGATCGCGCTCGGAGAGGTCGATCCCTCCACGAACCCGACGGAGGCGGCGGGCGACTTCCTCACGACGATGATCGGGCTCGCGTTCGTGCAGAGGCGGAAGCACCGATCGTTCGGAAGCCAACCGCTCCGGTTCCTCGCCGTATCGCTCCGCCTGGCCGGCGCCCTCGCACCCGAACCCCTCATCGACGAGGTCGTGCGCGCGCGCCACCCGATAGCGCCCGACGCCCCGCGACGCGGCTAACCGCCCGACGCGCCGGTTTGTGACCGGTTGATGTCGGTACTTCGGGAGCAGAACGACATCAACCGGTCACAAACCGGGGAGATGACGGGCGGTGAAGCTCAGCGCGAGTCGGCGTCGACCCAGTCGAGCGACTTCGAGATCGCCTTCGCCCAGTTGCGGCGGTGGCGGGCGCGTTCGTCCTCCGAGATCGACGGCTCGAATCTCTCGTCCTCGCGCCACTTCTCGCGGAGTTCGTCGCGGCTCTCCCAGAAGCCGACCGCAAGCCCCGCCGCGTAGGCGGCGCCGAGTGCCGTCGTCTCGACGACCTCGGGGCGGACGACCGGAACACCGAGGATGTCGGCCTGGAACTGCAGCAACAGTTCATTGGCCGTCGCTCCCCCGTCGACGCGCAGCTCGGTCAGTTCGACGCCCGAGTCGGCATTCACGGCGTCGACGACGTCGCGCGTCTGGTGCGCGATCGCCTCGAGAGCCGCACGGGCGAGGTGCGCCCGGTTCACGAAGCGCGTGAGACCGACGATCGCACCGCGCGCATCGGCACGCCAGTACGGCGCGAAGAGTCCCGAGAACGCGGGCACGATGTAGGCGCCGCCGTTGTCGTCGACGCTCCGCGCGAGCTCCTCGATCTCGGATGCGCTCTGGATGATGCCGAGGTTGTCGCGCAGCCACTGCACGAGCGACCCCGTGACGGCGATCGAGCCCTCGAGGGCATAGCGCGCGGGCTCGTCGCCGAGCTTGTAGGCGAGGGTCGTGATGAGCCCGTTCTCGGACGAGACGATCTCGGTGCCCGTGTTGACGATGAGGAAGTTGCCCGTGCCGTAGGTGTTCTTCGCCTCGCCCGCCTCGAACGCGGCCTGGCCGAACGTCGCCGCCTGCTGGTCGCCGAGGATGCCGGCGACGGGGGTCTCCCGCAGCAGGCTGTGGCTCTCGACGTGCCCGTAGACCTCCGACGACGAGCGGATGTCGGGCAGCATCGACCGCGGGATGTCGAAGGCCTCGAGCAGCGCGTCGTCCCAGTCGAGGGTGCGGATGTCCATGAGGAGCGTGCGCGACGCGTTCGTCACGTCGGTCGCGTGAACACCGCCGTCGGCGCCGCCGGTCAGGTTCCACAGCACCCACGTGTCGGTCGTGCCGAAGACGAGCTCGCCGTCATCCGCCGCCTCTCGCGCGCCGTCGACGTTGTCGAGGATCCAGCGGATCTTCGACGCCGCGAAGTAGGTCGCGAGCGGCAGGCCCGTCGTCTCGCGGAACCGGTCGACGCCCTCGTCGGCCGCGAGTTCGTCGATGAGGTCCTGCGTGCGGGTGTCCTGCCAGACGATCGCGTTGTAGACCGGCTCGCCCGTCGCGCGGTTCCAGACGACCGCGGTCTCGCGCTGGTTGGTGATGCCGACGGCCGCGATGTCGTGGCGCGTGAGGTTCGCCTTCGAGAGCGCCTGGCCGATGACCTCGCGCGTGTTGTTCCAGATCTCGCGCGGATCGTGCTCGACCCAGCCCGCGCGCGGGAAGATCTGCTCGTGCTCGAGCTGACCCGTCGACACGATCGAGGCGGCCTTGTCGAAGATGATCGCTCGCGTCGACGTCGTTCCCTGGTCGAGGGCGATCACGTAGTCGCCTTGCACCTCTGCGTGCACGGTGGTCCTTTCAGCCGCGAGCGGCGGGGTGTGGGCTCAGAGAGCGCGGGCGGCCTCGTCGGCCGTGAACGTCAGTCCGTGCTGCTCGCCGAGGAAGCGGATCGCCTCGGCGACCTCGTCGCGTCGGTGCTCCGCACTCCAGTCGAGCGCTCCGCCCACGATATCGGCGAGCTCCTCGAGAAGGGAACGGTCGAGTGCGCCGACGAAAGCGAGGCTCGTGCGGCGCAGCACGACGTCGAGCAGGTGCACGACGCGTTCGGTGCTCGCGAGCCACTCGATCTCGCGGCGCGTGTAGGTCGGTGCTCCCTCGAGGGGCTCGTCGTCGCCCTCGACGAGGTACTCGATGACGGATGACGCGCGCGTGCCGTATCGCTCGAGGAGCGCGTCGGCCCGCTCGCGGCCGATCTCGTCGCCGTGCGACGTCGTCCAGACGCGGCGCGCCGACTCGGTCGCGGGGTATCCGGCGCCGCCGCCGATCGCGAGGCCGTCGGTGCTCGTCGTGCGGGTGCGACCGAGCAGCCCGAGCACGTCGTTCGCGAGGTGCTCGGCGAGGGCGCGGAACGTCGTCCACTTGCCGCCGACGATGCTCACGAGCGGGGTACCGCCGGCGAGCTCGCCGCGCTCGAGACGGTAGTCGCGCGAGACGAAGCCGGGCGCCTCGTCCTCGTGGCGGGGCAGGGGGCGGACGCCCGCGAAGCGGAAGACGATCTGCGAGCGGTCGACGGCGATCGAGGGGAAGACGTGCTTCACGAGCTCGAAGAAGTAGTCGACCTCGGTCTCGGTGCACCGGATCGGCTGGGTCATGTCGTGCTCAAGGTCGGTCGTGCCGACGAGCACGCGGCCCTTGAGCGGGTAGATGAGCACGATGCGACCGTCGCTGTGCTCGAAGAAGATCTCGCGGCCGCCCGTCGCGGCGAGCAGCTCGGGGTTGTCGAGCACGACGTGCGAGCCCTTCGTGCCCCCCATGAAACGGCTCGCGGTGCCCATCGCGTCGTTCGTGAGGTCGGTCCAGGGGCCCGACGCATTGATGACGACGGAGGCCGAGAAGTCGAACTCTTCGCCGGAATCGGTGTCGCGGAGTCGCACTCCGGCGCTCGACGCACCGACGGCGGAGACGTAGTTCGCCGCGCGGGCGTTCGCACCCGCGGCGAGGCCGTCGGCGAGCACGTCGAGGGCGAGACGCTCGGGATCGTGCATCGAGGCGTCGAAGTAGGTCGCGGTGTACTTCAGCGACGGGTCGAGGCGGGGAAGCTCGGCGAGCGCCTTCTTCCGCCCGACGAAGCGGTGGCGGGGAACCGAACCGCCGTCGCGCGAGAACGAGTCGTAGGCCGCGAGGCCGAGCTTGATGAGCACGGCGCCGCGCTCCTGCGGCTTGCCCGAGCGGTGGGTCAGGAAGCGCAAGGGGGCGCTCAGGATTCCCGAGAAGGTCGAGTAGATCGGGATCGTCGTCTGCAGTGGCTTCACGTAGTGGGGCGCGGTCTTCAGCAGCGCGTTCCGCTCCTGCACCGATTCGCGCACGAGTCGGAACTCGCCGTTCTCGAGGTAACGGATGCCGCCGTGGATCATGTGCGACGACGCCGCCGACGCTCCCGACACGAAGTCGCCGCGGTCGACGATCGCGACGTCGACACCCTGCAGGGCGAGATCGCGGAACGTCGCGATGCCGTTGATGCCCGCGCCCACGATGAGCACGTCGGCGCGGGGCCGGTCGCGGAGGGTGTCGAGGTCGGTGCGGGCTGAGGTGTGAGCCATGGTGATCGTCTCTGTGTGCGGTGCGGGGAGGCAGTTCGGGGAGCGTGCACAGACAACTCTTCCGTGCGCGGTGGAGAAGTTGCAAGCCGGGTGCACATACGTGCACACTGGCACGCATGCCATCGCCCGATGCCCCGGAACGCACCCGTGATGCTCTCAGAGCAGCGCACCTCTATTACATGCAGGACCTGACGATGGAGGCCATCGCCTCGGAGCTGCACACATCGAGGTCATCCGTCTCACGCATGCTCGCTTTCGCGAGGGAGACGGGCCTCGTCGACATCCAGATCCGCTCCCCACTCGAAGTGCCCGGACGTCTCGCGGCGGCCGTGCGAGCGCGATTCGGCGTCACCGCTCACGTGATCCCCGTGCCCGACTCGACGAGCGACGTCGATCGGCTGGAACGCGTCGCGCTCTCCGCTGCACGAACGCTCACGAGCTTCGTCGATTCCAACATGTCGCTCGGCATCGCCTGGGGCTCGACCGTGAGCGCGATCAGCCGTCATCTCACCCCGAAACCCACTCACAATTCGTCGATCGTGCAGCTGAACGGCGCGGGCAACACGCAGACGACGGGCATCGCCTACGCGAGCGAGATCCTGCACCGGTTCGGCTCGAACTTCGACGCCGACGTGCAGCAGTTCCCTGTGCCCGCGTTCTTCGACGACCCCGCGACGAAGCAGATGATGTGGCGGGAGCGCTCGACGCGGCGCCTCCTCGACATCCAAAGCCACCTGGACATCGTGCTCTTCGGTGTGGGCTCCCCGCTCGCGGAGGTGCCGAGCCGCGTGTACATGGGCGGCTACCTCGACGAACCGGACTACTCGGCTCTCGTCGACGACGGGGTCGTCGGCGACATCGCGACGGTCTTCTACCGCGCCGACGGGTCGACGAACGGCATAGCGATGAACGCCCGCGCGAGCGGGCCGAGCTTCGAAACCCTTCGCCGCGCGCCACGCCGCGTGTGCGTCGTCGCCGGCATCTCGAAGCTCCCGAGCCTCCAGGGCGCTCTCGCCGCCGGACTCGTGACCGATCTGTTCATCGACGAGACGACCGCGCGGGGCCTCGTCGCCTGAATGGCGATGCCGCCCCCGCTCCGGGAGCGGGGGCGGCATCGTGCGGTGCTCGTTCAGTAAGTGACGACGAGCGAGTTGGATGCCGAGATGAGCGCCACGACGAGAGCGTTCAGGAATCCGGCGATGTAGGGGTTGTTCGTCGCGCGATAGATCTTGCGACTGATCACGGCGGTGACTGCGAGGATCACGATGACGGGGAACAGCCAGATACTGAAGATTCCACCGAAGCCGGGAATCAGCTCACCCGACGTGAAGAACGTCACGTACTGGGCGACGACGAGCACGATCGGCGCGAGCGAGTTGAAGAGGGCCAGCACTGCCGTGTTGATCCACTCCCTGTTACGAAGCGACACGTGGTTGAACGCGTTGATCGCCACCGAGTTCGCGACGAAGTAGATCAGGAAGAGCGGGAGCACGAAGAACGCGAGCCAGATCTTGTCGGCGGGGAACCACTTGACCGCGATGACCCAGAAGCGGAAATCGGTCGTGAAGAAGTAGTCGAGCACGAAGACGATCGTGAACGCCGCGGCGGTCGTCACCCCGGCGAGACCGATCGCGTGGAAGAAGGCCTTCCAGCCCGGCAGCACGCCGTTCTGTCGGAGATCGACTCCGTTACGGCGGCCGAAGGCGAGGTACGACACTGTCATGATCACGAGACCCGCGAGACCGTTGATCGCCGCCCAGAGCGCGATGAAGAACACGGCGCCCTGCGGCACGATCGACGGCGCACCGTTGAACACGATCGGTGACAGCCAGCTCGCCTGGCTGAGAGCGATGTAGCTCCAGCCGGAGAACAGGGCCGACACGACGAGTCCGCCCCAGAACCAGGCGAGACCTCGGCGCGAGGGCGCGAGAGCGGTCACCGGAGCAGCCGCCTTGAGGGCACGGAATGCGCGGGTCTCGAGGAGCGCACGAGTGAACGCAACGAGGAAGATACCGAAGCCGACGAGTCCGAGAGTCGTGAAGAATTCCTTCCACTGCCAGACCTGAGCGGCGGGATCGATCTCGTTCGGCGTACCGAGGGCTTCATCGAAGAACGTGAGGGTGTCGGTAACGGCGCCCTTCGAGATCGTGCTCCAGGGATGCGTCTGCGACTGCGGGTAGATGGCACGCATCGCTTCCGTGCCGTCGATGTCCTCGGTGTAGATCTCGTCGGCCGAACGCTCATCGGTGATGTCGGCGGGGTTTTCGCCGAAGTGCAGGAAGGACTGCGCGTTGGGCGTCGTGATGTAGTCGCGCGGCGCCGTCAGGGCCACGCCCTCGGGACTGTAGCTGCGGAAGAAGAACTCGTCGTATTCGGCCTGCACGACGGCCACGTCACGGTCGCCGTAGAGGTTGAAGTACGCGTTGTCGTTGTCTGCGTTGGTATAGACGGGGTCGTTGTCGACGAGCACGACGGCAGAGATGAGCGGCGTTTCCGCCTCATTGTCGATCGCGACCGAGAAGTTCGCGGCGCGCGCGCCGTTCGAGTGGCCTGTGACGCCGATCCGATCGGTGTCGACATAGGGAAGATCGGCGATGAGCTTCACGGCGTCGTACATTCCGGTGCCGCCGACAGCGAGTTCGTCATTCGGTAGATCGTCCGAATTGCCGTGGCCGTACATGTCGATCGAGATGACGACGTAGCCTCGGCGAGCGAGCTCGACGTAGTTGGCATCCTGCATCTCACGGTTGTTCCACCAGCCGTGGCTCACGACGATCGCCGGCGCGGTGTTCTCTGCCGTGGCCGTCGCCGGCTTGAAGAGGAGTGCGTTGAGCATGCGGCCCGACGACGTCTCCCACTTGAGGTCTTTCACGGTGACACTGCCGGCGTTCGTCTGCACGAGCGATGCACCGACAGCCGAGATCAGGAAGAGGACGAGCGAGCAGACCAGCCAGAAGCTGTTGCGTCGCAATAGACCGTTTCGCATGGGTCGAGGACTCCTTAGTCAGGGGATGCGCGGCTCTGCCGCGGAGGGTATCGACGGTCAAGACCGTCGCACAGCGGCACCGTCGGGGCACGCGAATGCGGCATCCCACTTCGCCGTCGGACGCCGCCGTACACGCACCGATCCGAAGATGCGGATGCACTGCCGACTCTAGGTCGACCGCGGTGACGGAGGCAGCGAATCGGGCTGCACATGTGTGCAGATCACTCACGGCCGACCCCCGGGGTAGACTCTTCCTCTGCTCGACCCCGGGGTCGAGGTGGTCGGTCATCCGCGAGAGCGGGGTGGCGATCCGGGGCTGGAAACCCCTGGAACAACTCCCCTCTTCTCTGGAAGGTCACCCCTATGCCGTCATCCGGCTCCCCTCTCGCCACCGGTTCGGTGCCCACGTCGTCCGTTCCGACCACGGCCTCCGGCCGTCGCCGATGGTGGGTGCTCCTCGTGCTCGCCGCGACACAGCTCATCGTCGTGCTCGACGGCACGATCGTGAACATCGCGCTGCCCGCCGCCCAGACCGAGCTCGGCCTCAGCGACACCCAGCGCCAGTGGGTCGTCACGGCCTACGCGCTCGCGTTCGGCGCGCTTCTCCTGCTCGGCGGTCGCATCGCCGACTACTGGGGCCGGAAGCGCACCTACCTCGTCGGCATGGTCGGCTTCGGGCTCGCGTCCGCGTTCGGCGGTATCGCTCAGAGCGGCACCGAGCTCATCATCGCCCGTGGCCTGCAGGGCGTCTTCGCGGCGCTCATGGCGCCGGCTGCGCTCGCTCTCCTGACCGTCACGTTCCCCGGCGGCCGCGACCGCAACACCGCTTTCGCGGTCTTCGGAACCGTCGCCGGTGCGGGTGCCGCCGTCGGCCTCGTGCTCGGCGGGGTGCTCACCGAGTTCGCCGACTGGCGCTGGTGCCTGCTCGTCAACGTGCCCTTCGTGATCGTCGCGTTCGTCGCCGGCGTGCTGCTCGTGCGTGAGAGCCGTGCCGAGGGAGACAACCGCTACGACTGGTGGGGCGCGGTCACCGTCATCCTCGGTCTCGGGTCGCTCGTCTACGGCTTCACGCTCGCCGAGGGCGGCTGGGGCTCGCTCGACACGATCGCGTTCCTCGCGATCGGCGTGCTGCTGCTCGTCGTCTTCGTGCTCATCGAGCGCCGCGTCGCTCAGCCGCTCCTGCCGTTGCGCATCGTCGTCGACCGCGTGCGCGGCGGAGCGTTCCTCATCCAGGCGATCACGGGCAGCGTCATGATCGGCGCGATGCTCTACCTGACGTTCCACCTGCAGATCGTGCTCGGCTTCCCGCCGCTCGAGGCCGGTCTCGCGTCGCTGCCGATGACGGCCGCGATCATGATCACGGCGCCCATCGCCACGCGGCTCCTGCCCGCGATCGGGCCGCGCCCGCTGCTCATCGGCGGCCCGCTCATCGGTGCGGCCGGGCTCCTCTACCTCAGCCGCATCACGGCCGACGGCGACTACTTCGTGCAGGTGCTGCCCGCACTCATCGTGCTCGGCATCGGCATGGCGATGGTCTTCGTACCGCTGCAGAACCTCGCCCTCGCGGGTGTCGCGCCGCACGACGCGGGCGCCGCCTCGGCGACGGCGAACGCGATGATGCAGATCGGCGGATCGATCGGTCTCTCGGTGTTCACGACGCTCTACGCATCGGTCGCCGGCGCGCAGGTCGTCACCGACTCGGCCTCACAGCTCGCGGCCTTCACCGCCGGCTACTCGATCGCGTTCGCGAGCGCCGCCATCGGCCTCGTGATCGCCTCGATCATCGCGATCGTCTTCATCCGCGGGAAGAAGGACGAGCTCCTCCCGCCCGCGGGCGCCGAGGGGGCCGTTCACCTCGGTTGAGTCAGGACGGTCGCTTCGGTGAACCCTCGTCAGAGCAGGCGCTGCTCCGAGGCGATCGTCGGCACTCCGCCGATCGTGAGCACGCGCCATCCGTCGGGGCCGCGCCCGACGAGCGACGACGAGGCGTTGTCGAGGCGG
Organism: Agromyces atrinae; assembly: GCF_013407835.1. Classification (NCBI taxonomy): domain Bacteria; kingdom Bacillati; phylum Actinomycetota; class Actinomycetes; order Micrococcales; family Microbacteriaceae; genus Agromyces; species Agromyces atrinae. The sequence goes on from NZ_JACCBI010000001.1 coordinate 1,746,812, forward strand.
GGGTAGTCGTGCTGGTCGCGACCGTCGATCGTCGCGAAGATGCACCGCAGCAGCGTTCCGTGCGCGACGACCACGACGTCGGTGTCGCCGTAGGCGTCGACGATCTCCTCGAGGGCACGGAGCCCGCGTTCGCCGACGACGGAGTCGGGCTCCTTGTCGGGGATCGATCGGCCCGGCCACCGCTCGTCGACCTCAGTGATCGGGAGCCCCTCGGCGCTGCCGAAATTCTGCTCGCGGAGGTCGTCGTAGGTCGGGCCCAGTTCGAGGGAGAGCTCACCGGCGATGATCGCGGCGGTCTCGCGCGCACGCTGCAGCGGCGAGCTCACGACGGCCGACCAGTCGCCCTCGGCGAGCACCGCGGCGGCGACGAGCGCCTGCGCACGACCCGTGTCGTTGAGGGGGATGTCGCTCGACCCCTGCATCTTCTCGGCGAGATTCCAGTCGGTCTGACCGTGACGGATGAGAGCAAGCACCATTACTCCAGAGTACGTCGCCCGCCAGCGTCATCCGCCCCTCACCGCCTCGGCAGGATGACGCGCGGAGCGAACGCGAACAGTTGTCACCGCGCGGCAACCTAAGCTCGATACATCGATCGCGGGCGGTGTCGAGCCCGCGTTCAGCCGAGCAACAGAAGGTGAACGCATGAGTGACGCGTCTCTCGAGGTCTTCGATCGCCGCGAGTCGGAGGTCCGTGGATACATCCGGTCCTTCCCCGTCGTCTTCGACCGCGCTCGCGGCTCGGTCCTCACGACCGCCGACGGCCGCGACTACCTCGACTTCTTCGCGGGCGCCGGCACCCTCAACTACGGCCACAACAACCCGCTCTTCACGCGCGCCCTCATCGACTACCTCGAGCGCGACGGCATCATCCACGGACTCGACATGGCGACGTCGGCGAAGAAGGCCTTCATCGAGGCGTTCGAGCAGTACGTGCTCGCCCCCCGGGGCCTCGACTACAAGCTGCAGTTCACGGGCCCGACGGGTGCGAACGCCGTCGAAGCCGCCCTCAAGATCGCCCGTCAGGCGACGGGTCGCACGAACATCGTCGCCTTCACGAACGGCTTCCACGGTCTGAGCCTCGGCGCCGTCGCGACGACGGGCAACGCCAAGTACCGCCAGGCGGCGGGCGTCTCGCTCGGCGACGTCACGCGGCTGCCGTTCGACGGCTACCTCGGTGACGGGTTCGACACGCTCGACCTCTTCGAGAAGATGCTGCACGACACCGGCTCGGGTCTCGACCTCCCCGCGGGCGTCATCGTCGAGGCCGTGCAGGGCGAGGGCGGCATCAACGTCGCGAGCATCCCGTGGCTGCAGCGGCTCCGCGCGATCACCGAGGAGCACGGCATCCTGCTCATCCTCGACGAGATCCAGTCGGGCATCGGTCGCACGGGCGCGTTCTTCGCGTTCGAGGCGGCGGGCATCGTTCCCGACGTCGTGACGGTGTCGAAGTCGATCTCCGCGTCGGGACTGCCGATGGCGCTCGTGCTGTTGAAGCCCGAGGTGGATGTCTGGAAGCCGGGCGCTCACACGGGAACGTTCCGCGGCAACAACCTCGCGTTCGTCTCGGCGCGCGCGGCACTCGAGAATTACTGGGCCGACTCGGCCTTCACCGACGGGGTCGACGAGCGTTCCGCGCAGCTGCGTGCCGCGCTCGACGAGATCGTCGCCGCCCACCCCGAGCTCGGACTCACGACGCGCGGCCGCGGCCTCATGTACGGCCTCGTCTGCGACGGCGACACGTCCCTCGCCGGTCGCGTCTCGGCCGAGGCCTTCCAGCGCGGACTCGTCATCGAGACCTCGGGAGCCTTCGACGAGGTGCTCAAGTTCCTCCCTGCACTCACGATCACGGCCGACGAGCTCGACCGCGGCCTCGCGATCGTGCGCGAGAGCCTCGACGCGGTCCTCGCGGCCTGAGGCGAACGGATGACCGAGCAGCGCGCCTTCCGTCCTGAAACGCTCACCGTCATCGCCGGGCGTCCGCCGCACGACGTCGACGAACCCCTCAACGTGCCCGTGCACCTCGCGTCGACGTACGTCGCGGGAGGGTCGCGCGAGTACGGCCGCTTCGTGAACCCGTCGTGGACGGCGTTCGAAGACGCGCTCGGCGCTCTCGAGGGCGGACGATGCGTGTCGTTCGCCTCGGGCATCGCGGCGATCGGCGCCGTGCTCGACCTCGTGCCCGTCGGCGGAGTCGTCGTCGCACCGCGGCACTCGTACACGGGAACCGTCGGCCTTCTCAGCGACCTCGAGTCGCGCGGGCTGATCCGCGCGGTCTATGTCGACATCGCCGACACGACTGCCGTCGCCGCGGCCTGCAAGGGCGCGGCTCTGCTGTGGATCGAGTCGCCCACGAACCCGGCCCTCGAGGTCGCGGACCTCCCCGCGATCACCGCCGCCGCGCACGCCGCGGGCGCCCGGGTCGCGGTCGACAACACGTTCGCCACTCCCCTGTTGCAGCGCCCGCTCGAGTCGGGTGCCGACTTCTCGGTGCACTCGGCGACGAAGTACATCGCGGGACACTCCGACGTGCTCATGGGCGCCGTCATCACCGCGAACGACGACGACGCCACGGCGATCACCGGGCGTCGCACGCTCGGCGGCGCCATCCCGTCCCCGCTCGACGCGTTCCTCGCGCTGCGCGGGCTCCGCACGCTCCACGTGCGCCTCGAACGCGCCGAGCAGAACGCCCAGGAGCTCGTGCGGCGGCTCGACGGTCATCCCGCCCTCGCCGAGGTGCGCTACCCCGGATTCGGCGCGATCGTCTCGATCGTCGTCGCGGGAGCGGATGACGCGGCCGCGGCCGACGCCGCGGACGCCGTCGTGTCACGCACGCACCTGTGGGTGCACGCGACGAGTCTCGGCGGGGTCGAGTCGACGCTCGAACGCCGTCGCCGCTGGCCCGCCGAAGCGCCGACGATCCCGGCCGGACTCGTTCGACTCTCGGTCGGCCTCGAGCACATCGACGACCTGAGCGCCGACCTCCTCGACGCGCTCGGCTGAGCGCCGCGCGCACTCGCGCTCACACACTCGCGCCAGCGCACCTGCGCCCCCGCGCACTCCTCGCGCCCGAGTGCCGTTCGCGCCTCCACCACCCACACACCCGCGATTCCCACCCGCTGGAGTGCCGTTCGCGCGCGCGAGTCACTCACGATGTGCACTCGCACGCATGAACGGCACTCCCCCGGGCGCGCCGGCGCGACGCCTACCCCTGGCGACCCTTGAAGCGCGGGTTGAGCTTGTTGATGACGTAGATGCGCCCGCGGCGACGCACCACCTGGGCCCCGGGCTGGTTCTTCAGTGATTTGAGTGATGCGCGGACCTTCATTAGTCTCTCCTTAATGAGAACGTTTCTCATTAGATTAGAAGGCGGTCGCCCATGTCGCAACACGTCGTCCTGCTCCTCGGTGATCGCGACGCCCGCGAGCGGTTCATCCGTCGCCTCGATCCGCGTGACGCGTTCTCCGTCATCCGCATTCCGGCGACGGCAGCCGACATCGGAGCGATGGTCGTCGAGGCGTGCTCGGCACCCGGCAACCACGTCGTCTCGTGCAGCAGCCTCGCCGAGTCGACGAGCCTCATCGGCGAGCTGCGCGAGAGATCCGACGGGATGCCGGCGACGATCATCACCGCCATCGAAGCGTCGACCCTCGTCGACCGTCTGCACGACAGCCGTTACGAACCCGTCGCGGAACGCGAGGTCGTTGCGCGGTCACACCTCTTCGCCGCGCAGGTCGAATTCGCCGACCTCCTCGTCGTCGACGGAATCACACGGCTCGGCGACGACGAACGCGGGGCGACGCTCGCACTCCTCGGCGCCCTCAACCCGACGGCGCACGTCGTGATCGCACCCGGCCACCGATCGCTGCATCGGCTCGTGAGAACGGAGAGCGCCACGCCGCACGCCGAGCGCCCCGGCTGGAGCCGTGTGCTCAGCGGAACCGCCGACCCGCACCTGACGCACCCGCGCGTGACGACGTTCCGCTACGAGAACCTGCGACCGTTCCACACGGGGCGACTGCTCGAGCTCATCGAGGACGACCTGGGATCGGAGAGCTTCGGCCGCGTCATCCGTTCGGGCGGCTTCTGCCGCTTCTCGACCCGGCCCGAGCGGTCGGCGTTCTGGAATCAGGTCGGCGCCGTGATCGCCTTCGACCCGCTGCCGGCCGACGAGGTCGTCGCCGAGATCGCGGCCATCGGGCAGGACATCGCGTTCACCGGATTCGACCTCGATGCCGCAGGCCTCAGCACGGCCCTCGACGCCGCGGCACTCACCGACGACGAATGGCTGCAGGGCGCCGGCGCCTGGCGATCAGGAGCCGACGACCTGCCGCTCTGGGTTCACGACGAGCACTGACCCGGGTCAGACGAGCGCCGGAACCTGAGCCGTCGCCACGAGCACGGCGCGCCCGAGAACGTGGGCATTGAGCGTGAGCGCGAGGAGCGCGGGCGTCGCGTCGGGCCCGACGCCGATCTGCTCGACGTCGAGAGCCGTCACGATGACGACGTAGCGGTGCGGCGCATCGCCCGCGGGCGGCGCCGCACCGATGTAGCGCGCGACCGCCGCGTCGTTCCGCAGCTGGTACGCACTGGCCGGGAGCCCCTCCCCCGATTCACCGCCGGCGCCTTCCGCGAGTTCGGTGACGGATGCCGGGATGTCGACGACCGCCCAGTGCCAGAACCCCGACCCGGTCGGCGCATCGGGGTCGTGGATCGTCACGGCATAGCTCTTCGTCTCGGCAGGCGCACCCGTCCACTCGAGCTGCGGCGAGCGGTCCTGCCCGCCGGGAACCCCGAAGATGCCGGAGAACTGCGGTTCGGGCCACGAGCCGCCCGCGGTGACCGTCTCGCTCACGAGCGAGAACGCCGGGGCGGCGGGGAGGGCGGATGTCGGATGGGGCGTGGTCACGAGGGATCTCCGTTCGAGGCGTGAGTGATTGCATCGGAGATTACCGATATGACGATGTGAGGTCAACGACTCGAGGCGATCGGTCGCGAGCGCCGTCACCGGGCGACGCGGCACGTCACACATCGAGCGAAACCATTGCCTCGTGATCGACATATCGCTAATCTCCGATTTGTCGATATCGGCGAACGCCGCACACACGGAGGACATGTCATGACCCAGCAGAAGACCACGGCTCTACCCGCGGGGCTCATCGCTCTCGCGCTGGGAGGGTTCGGCATCGGCCTCACGGAGTTCGGGATCGTCGGCCTCCTTCCCGAGATCGCGACCGACTTCGCCGTCAGCGAGAGCGTCGCCGGGCACCTCGTCTCCGGCTACGCGCTGAGCGTCGCTGTCGGCGCCATCGCCCTCACCGCCGCGGTCTCCCGGCGCGAGCGGAAGGGCGTTCTCGTCGGGCTCGTCGTGCTCTTCATCATCGGCAACCTGATCTCGGCCATCGCACCGACCTACGCGATCATGCTGGTCGGGCGGATCATCGCTGCGCTCTGCCACGGAGCGTTCTTCGGCGTCGGCGCCGTCGTGGCCGCCGACATGGTGCCCGCCCATCGCCGGGCCGGAGCGATCTCTCTCATGTTCGCCGGCCTGACGGTCGCGAACGTCGTCGGCATCCCCTTCGGGACCTTCGTCGGCCAGCAGTACGGCTGGCGCGCGACGTTCTGGGCCATCACGGCCATCGGCGTCATCACGCTCGTGGGGATCCAACTGCTCGTGAAGCGCTCGCCGGCACCCGAGTCGAAGGGCCTGCTCTCCGAGATCGGGGTGCTCCGTCGCCCGCAGGTGCTGCTCTCGGCGGCTGTCAGCATCCTCACGTTCGGTGGGCTCGTCGGCGCATACACCTACATCGCGTTCACGCTCGTCGAGGTCACGGGCTTCGGCGTCGCCGCGGTGCCGTGGCTGCTGCTCCTCTTCGGCGTCGGCACGTTCATCGGAAATCTCATCGGAGGTCGCCTCGCCGACCGCGCTCTCGACCGTTCACTGCTCATCGTCATCGCACTCCTCGCAGTGGTGCTCGTCGTCTTCGCCCTGACGGCAGCGAGCATCTGGGCGACGCTCGTCACGATCTTCCTGCTCGGCACGGTCGGATTCGCGACCGCTCCCGGTCTGCAGTTGCGCGTCATGCGGTTCGCCGGAGACGCGCCGACGGTCGCGTCGGGCGCGAACATCGCGGCGCTCAACGTCGGCAACGCGCTCGGCGCCTGGCTCGGCGGGGTGACCATCGCGGCCGGCCTCGGTTTCGTGTCGCCGCTCTGGGTCGGGGCCGGCCTCGCCGTCGCCGCACTGCTCGTGCTCCTTCCGGCGAGTATCGCCGCCGCGTCCGCCGAGCCGAGGGATGCCGGTCCGGATGTCTCGGTCGGCGCGAACCCGGCGCGCGAGCAGCAGCCGCACTGATCGAACCCGCTGTCGGAACGCGTTCCGGCCGTCATCCATTCACGACACATCTGGTGAGAAAAGGGGAACACCATGTTGCACACCGAGAGACGGGATGACCCGCACGGGCATTCTCAGACGACGAGTTCGACGATCACGCCGGTCGACCGTGGTGCGGGAGCGTCGGGTGACAGCGCGCGGTTCACGGCGATCGGCTTCTTCCCCGGACTCGGCAGTCGAGCGGCCTACCGGGGAGTCGGACTCGAGACGATCGGGTCGGGGTTCACGAGCGTCGGGGCGGTCTACGACGAAGCGGCTGCGGCGCTCGGACTCTCGTCCGCATCGTCGCTCGCACTGACCCCGGCGAATCTGCCGGCGGACCCCGTCGAGCGCCAGGGCTTCATCGGGGCCGCCGTCCTCACACACAACATCGCGATCCACACCGATCTGGTCGAGCGCGGCCGCCGCGCGGGCCACCCGATCTTCACGGCGTTCACCGGCGAGAGCTTCGGCATGCTCGCCTCGGCGGTCGCGGCAGGCTCTCTGACGATCGGCAACGGCGTCATCCTCGCCCGCGCATTCACTCCGCTCCTGCTCGCCGCCGCGAACCAGCGCGCGTCGGGCACGTTCGGTGACGCCCTCGAGCAGTACATGCCGACGTACTCGTCGTCGCATCCGCCGGTCGCGGAACCGGCGCACGTCATCGCGTTGCGAGGCGCTCCCGACGCTCTCGAGCGCGTGCTGGCGTACGCCGTCGAACACCACGACGACAGCATCGAACTGCACAAGCGGTACTCCCGTCACCAGGCGAACGTCTACGTACGCTCGAGCTTCATTCCGTCGTTCGCCGACATCCTGCGGTCCTTCCCCGAAGTCTCGGCCGAGGAGCTCAAGGAACCGACGCGGTTCCTCGCCCATTCGCGCAAGATGACGCGAGCCCGCGAGGCGCTCGATCGCTTCATCGATGCGCACGGAATCGACATCCGGGCTCCGCACACCCCGCTCATCTCGAACAGCGGCGGCGGCTTCCTGCTGACGGGCGACCACGTTCGGGGCGCCGTGCTCGCGATGACGAACGAGGTCATGCACTCGCAGCGCACGGTCGAACTCATCGACGACCTGCGCCCCGACCTCGTCATCGAGATCGGTCGAGGCGGCAAGTCGCTCGACCTCCTGCGCGACAACGCGTCACGTCCGGCAGCCGTCATGGGGAGCGACGCCGCCGACAGTTCGCGGATCGTCTCAGGAGCGGCGCTCGCGGGCCGGCTGACACACACGATCGACGCGCTGCGCTCCGGTGCAACCGCGCACCCCGACGGTCGCGACATCACCCTGCTCCGCGATCTCACGAGCCTCGCCGCGAACGAGCCGGCGTTCGCCCGCTATCTGACGACGACGGCGTGCGCCCTGGCCGCCTCCGCCGAACACGACTCCGAGCCGTCCGCCTTCCGCGAGTTCCGAGAGACGCTGCAGTTCACACTCGCCCACCGCCATCACCTCGGCGCGGGCGAACTCGTGGTGAACGCCCGGCAGAAGAAGCGCCTGGTGGGCTCGCGGCGGAGCCTCGGACGCGCGTACACCGAACTGCGGATACTCACGGCGCGCGGCACGATACGCGACCGCGAGGTCTCGGCCACCGAGGACACCGAAGCGCTCGTCATCCATTTCGAACGACCTCGGCGAGCGCGTGCGAGCGAGACCGCGCGAGCCGCTCGCGAGCTCCTCGATTCGCAGCCGGCCGCCCAGCGGTTGCGCGACGCGATCGTCGATCACCTCCGCCGCGAGGACCGACCGAGTAGAAGCCTCGGTGCGACCATCGCGCACGCCGACATGATCGACGTCATCATCCATCAGGTGACGATGTTCGAGCTGCTGAAGCAGCACCGGAGAGGGCTCGTCGGTCAGAGTCACGTGTTCCTCGACGGCAGCGACCCCGTCGGATGGCTGCTGGCACTCGTCGCGGGCGGCGCCGTCGACCCCGGTGACGTCATCGAGCTCGGGGCCCACGTCATCGCGCCGCGCTCGCCTGAGAGCCGGACGAGCGATCTCGTCGCTCGCCTGTGCGAACGGATTCGCGACGCGACCCTGCCTCTGCTCTCACCCGACGGAGCGCCCGTCCTCGCACGACACGACCTCCACGCGGCGACTGTCGCCGTCTTCCAACGCGGTCACGCACGCGGCGGGCGTCGGTCGATCCACCTGAACGCGTCGTGCACGGTCATCGCGCTCGGATCGGCGAGCCGCCTCGCCCGTCTCGACACGGCCCCGCACGCGAACGCCGTCATCGTGGTGCGCGCCGCCGACGAGTTCTGGCACGCGGGCCTCAATCCCGCGCTCGATCGTGCCGACTCGCGCGTGCTCCTGACCTCGTCGCCGGAACGGCGTGCCACCGCCGCGTACGCCCGGCGCCGGAACCTCCTGCACACGACGGTGAGTTCCTACGTCAACGCCGGCGAGACGGTCGTCGGTTTCGGCGAGGGCGGCAGCGAATCGATGACGATCTTCTTCCGACGCGACGGCGGTGATGAGGTGCTCGTTCGCAAGGTGCTGAGCGAGGCGCTCACCACCGCGCGCTGGGACCCGGCCGGAACCGGTCCGATGCTTCCTCCCTTCACGAAGGCCAAGCGTCAGGCGGAGTACCTGGCCGCGCTGCCTGATGCGCTCCGTCCGTTCTTCCCCGAGGTCTACGACGTCGTCGAACGCGAGATCACCCTGCCCGATCAGGCCCGCGGCGAGCGGGTCTGCCGCGAGGTCATCTACGAGATGAGCTACGTCGCGGGCGACGAGGTCGGTCAGTACGTGCGGGAGCACACGCCGCCCGCCGCGATCATCGCGCGCCTGTACGAGGAGATCATCGGCTTCGTGCACCGCAACGTGCACTCCGAACGCCGCACGCCGTCACCGGGCGCGACGATCGAGGAGCAGTACTTCCGGAAGATCGAAGACCGCCTCGACCTCTGTCGCCAGACCGCGCCCCGCACGTTCGGGCCTGCTCTGCTCGACTCGGAGCGGATCGTCATCAACGGGCGCCCGTACCGCAACTACCGCGCGCTGCTGTCGGAGTTCCGAGCGAACCCCGCCTATGCGAGCGTGCTCGAGTCGCGGTTCCACTCGCTCGTCATCGGCGACACGAACACGGAGAACATCAAGATCGGCGACAGCGCTCCCCTCCTCCGCGCTCAGGAGCTGATGCAGGCGGGGGCGAGCGACGACCGCGTCGCCCGAGCGCTCTCGGACATCACCGCCGAGTCGATCCGCCTGAAGTTCCTCGACCCGCGCGCGATCGGTTATCGGAGCGATGGCGCCGACACCCGCGACGATCCGATGTACGACAACAAGCCGTGGCACAACTCGATCGGGCACTACGACGAGATGCACAACGAGCTGTTCGATCTGGATGTCTCGTCCGCGGCCGACGGCACACCCTCGATCTCGATCGCGTTCCACGACGACAACCCGTACCAGCGTGCGTACCGGGTGAGCGATGCCGTCGAGCACGGGCGACCGATCGACCGCGATCACCCCCGCGGGATCGAGGACCACTTCGCAGACGTCATGTCGACCGTGTACGTGCGGGCCGGCGAGTCATCCGATCACGATGCGGACGACCCGCACTGGATCACGCGGTTCGTCTTCACGATGGGCACGCACTTCACCGCGATGCCGCCGTTTCACTTCAGCTCGGAGATCGAGGGCACTCTCGTCGACTCGCCCGACGTGCAGCGACGACCGATCGCGATCTACTGCGAGGGCATCAAGTGGCTCAACTGGGCACTCGAGATGCTCGAGGGCACCCGCACCGAGTTCCTCGGGGTGGATGTCCGTTCGGAGGTGTTCGCACGATGACGCGACTCATCTCACCGCCAATCTCCGGGCTCGCCGACCTGTCGGTCGAAGCGCGCGTGCTCGCGACGCCCTGGAGCCGCATCGTGCGCGGCATCGGTCTCGGTCAGCACCCGGTCGGGTACGACAGCGTCGCGGCGGCGCAGATCCGGCGGTCGTTCGACGTGCTCGGCGCGCGGCTCGATGATGCGAGCCCGTACTCGACGTTCTCGCGCGCCGTGGCGGAGCTCGCTCTCGACGTGACCGACCCCGCGCAGTCGCTCACCCGGGCGCAGGTCGCGGTTCGCGTCGAGCGGGCGAGGGTCGCGCTCGGAGCCATCGCGAACCCGTACTCGCGGGTGACGGCGGGCTGCATCCTGCTCAGCGCGGTGGCGAAACTCGGCGTCGATGCGTCGCTCGTCATCGACGCGCCCGGTGCACGCGATCTGCCCGCCGAGATCCTCGCCGCGGTCGACCTCATCCAGCCCGATGGCATCCAGGACGAGAATCACGGGCGGCACGGGGACTACGAGCGCGTCGCCGCCTGGACGGCCGTCTTCCTCGCCTTCGGCCAGGCCGACATCGGACACCGGCTCGTCACCCCCGGCCGGGATCGCGTGGCCGAGGCCGTGGCATCCCTCCCCCGCATCCCTGCGCCGTTCTTCCGCGGGAGGGGCGGGGCGACGCTCGTCTCCGCGATCGCCCTCCTGAGGCGGGGCGATGCCCTACGTAGCGGCGAAACGGATGCCGTGGGTGGCGTGTTCGCCGCGCTGGATGACGCCGATCGCATCGGCATCCACCCGGCGTTCCCGAGCCCCATGAGTGCACAGTTCGTCGCGATCTACCCGCTGCTCACGATGCTCAACGCGGTCGCCGTGGCGGGCGGAGGTCGGGTGCCGCGGGATCGGATCGCCGAGGCCTCCCGACTGATGGCCGAGCTTGAGCCCGTCGAGCGCACGCACATGGCGCTCTACTACGTGGTGGCACTGCACAACCTCGGCCGGCTGGACGACGACGTGCCCGATCTGGATGCCTTCGTCGAACCGCTCGTCGCGCAGTGGCGAACGATCGACCCGGGGCGCGACTACTTCCTGTATGGCATCTCGTATCCGTACCTCGCACAGTTGGCGTACTTCACGGGACGCGCCGACCTCATCACCGAGCAGATGCTCGACCGGATGGTGGGCGCCTTCCCGTCGCTCGAACTCACAGCGGAGGGGCGCGCCAATCGCCCGTATCCGTTCGCGTATGCGCTCAACATCGCGGCCGAACTCGGGGCCGGCGAGTTGTTCTCCTCGCCGCACCCCGCGTACGGCGGGCGCGCGCCGTACGACTGGGTCGTCGATCACCTCTCCCCCGGCGGTCGGATGGAGTCAGCGCGCCTCTACATGCTCGACCACGCCCTCGTGGGGTGGGCGTTGCGGATGCGAGCACCCGACAGCGTGGAACCGGGGGTGCTGGGGCGGTTCTCGTTCGCGGGTGGGTCGGAGCCGGGCCGTTCGGCGCGGGACGGCGTCACTGGCGGACGGCCCGAATTCTCCCGGGAGGACGGCGAACCATCGCCCGCCTCGGTGTAATCTATGAATCGATATATTCCGATTGATCGAGCCACCACGAAGGACACCCATGCCCCCGCGCGTCACCGTCGACGAAGCACCGGCCGGACTCACCGACGACACCCTTGAGGTCTTCAAGGCGCTTTCGAATCCCGTGCGGTTGCAGATCCTGCAGTGGCTGCGCGAGCCTCGGGCGCACTTCGACGCCGAGCGGGCCATCGCCGATCCCGATGAAGTCGGCGTGTGCGTGAGCCACATCACCGAGAAGGCAGGACTCGCGCAGTCCACCGTCTCGTCGTACATGAGCGTCCTCGAGAGGGCGCAGCTCGTGACGTCGACACGCATCGGCAAGTGGACGCACTACCGCCGCAACGAAGAGCGAATCGCGGCCGTCGTCGACAGCCTCGGTCAGAGCCTGTAGGAATCGGGGCGACTGGGGGCGGTTGCGCTGGGCGGCTGGGTTGGCAGCTCAGATCACCTCACCGCGTCGCCCGCTCTACTGTCGATCTTTTCCACCCTTGCCAGCAGCGCCATCTCTTCCGCCCCAACCCGCTCGTACTTCGGTGCGATTCTTCGTATACATCTTCTAATTAGACGCTCTAATCTTGCGATCCAATAGAACATATCTCCATTATCTGGTACACTGAAAGTACGTCGTGCCTGTCGTATCTGTTCTGAAATCAGAGGATGGCACACGCATGAGCACCACACCCGAGGCGGTCGACCCGCTGCTCGACGCGTGCGGTTCGGTCGCCGATGCGTGGGCCGGCGCGCTCATCGGCGGCGTGCGAGTGAACTCTGACCCGTGGGGCTCGTCGGAGTGGGATGCCTCTGACGACGTGATGTCGATGAGCGCGGCGGGTCTACTCCGGGTGCAGCGGTCCCTGTCCCACCTCTCTCGACAGCTCGACGCGCTGCAGGTTCGCGTCGCGCACGGCATCGCAGAGCGCTCCACCGGCGACGACGACGATCTGGCCCGCTCCGAGGGGTATTCGTCGGCTACGCGACTCATCGCGGCAACCCTCGGCACCGGGTTCGGGGCCGCCTCTCGCATCGTGTCCGTCGGAGTCGCGACCGCGCCGCGGCAGTCCTTCACCGGCGAACGGCTACCCGCTCGCCATCCGATCCTTGCTGCCGCATTGGCAGGCGGGCGGATGACTCTCGCGGTCGCCGCGCTCATCAGCACCTTCCTCGACCGCATCGCGCTCCGCGCCAGCACCGACGAACTCAACGACGCCGAAGGCTTCCTCGTCGAACGCGCCCGTCATGTCGGGCCCGACGGCATCACACGCCTGATCAAGCGTCTCGAGGCGCACCTCGACCCCGACGGGGTGGAGCCGCGCGAAGACGCGCTCCGCGCTGCCCGCAGCCTCACCATTCGCGAAGACCGCAACGGACTCATCCGCCTCACGGGCACCTTCGACCCCGAGAACGGCGCGCCCATCCAGACAGCCATCAACGCTCTCGTCGGAGCAGCCCTGCACGAGAGTCGCGGTGAACCCCGGCCATCGACAGGCCCTGAGGGCGGCAGCGTTCCCACCCCTCTCGGTACTGGCGACGACGGCGACACCGATCCCACGACTCGCGAGACACGCTCCCTCGGTCAGATCAGGGCCGATGCGTTGACGGCGATCGCACTGCTCTCGCTCGCGTCTACTGATGCACCACCCGCTCTGCGCGCCGCGACGGTCGTCGCACGTATCGACTACGCCGACCTCATCGACTCGCTCGACTCGCTCGCACCGGAGGCCGATTCGTCGACACCGATCGACAAGCGCGGCTCGGGGTACGCCACCATCGACGGCATCTCCACCCCGGTGTCCGCTGCGACGGCACGACGGATGGCTGCGTCGCACGGAGTCATCCCGCTCGTCCTCGGGGGCGACAGCGAAGTGCTCGACCTCGGACGAGATCGCCGCCTCTTCACCCCTGCGCAACGCATCGCACTCACCGAGCGCGACGGCGGATGCGCGTGGCCCGACTGCGGAATGCCGCCCTCGCACACCCAAGCGCACCACATCAGATGGTGGACTCGCGACAACGGCCCGACCGACCTCAGCAACGGCATCATGCTGTGCTCGTTCCATCACCATCGCGTCCATGCGGATGGTTGGAAGATTCACATCGACGGCAACCAGACCTGGTTCACACCCCCGGTCCACCTTGATCCATCACGCACTCCACGGCGCGGAGGTTCAGGCCTCACGCGCGCGCCCTCCACCCGCCGCCGTCCCGCAGTACCAGGCAACCCCGCAGCACCAGGCAACCCCGCAGTACGAGGCAACCCCGCAGCACCAGACAATGCCGCAGCACAACCACCGCCAGTCCACGCCACGGTCTCAGCCGCAGCCCGAGCGCCAGCACGCGCCGATGCTCGCAGGCGCGCCCGCAATGACCGTGCCCACGTGATGGCGACGACATGATGGCGACGACGTGACGGCAACGGAAAGACGAAAAGATGGAGATGACGGAGCAGAGACGACGAAAGGGTGCCGTCGCGGCGACCGAGTCGCCGGCGACGAGCACCCTCTCGCGGGAGCGAAACGCCTACGCGGCGAGTGCCCCGAACTGCGCACCGCTCGCGAACCGGCCAGCGCGCGCGACACGAACCGAGATCGCTCCCTCGTGCGCGTCGACGGTGACCGCCTGACCGTCTCCGAGCTCACCGCTCACGACGAGTTCGGCGATGCGGTCATCCACCTCGCGCTGGATCACGCGACGCAGGGGCCGGGCGCCGTATTCGGGCTCGTATCCGATCTCCGCGATGAGGTCGACCGCGGCATCCGTCACCGAGAAGTCGATCTCTCGAGCGGCGAGCCGCGCCGACGTCGCACCGAGCAGCAGGCGCACGATCGACGAGAGCTGTGCCGTGTCGAGCTTCCTGAACAGCACGATCTCATCGATACGGTTCAGGAACTCCGGTCGCATCGCCTCGCGGAGCTTGCCCATGACGCGATCGCGCAGGTCCTTCTCCGACGCGAAACCTCCGGCGGCGGCATCCGCCTGCGCGACGAATCCGAGTGCACCCGAACGCGAAGCGAGGAATTCCGAACCGAGGTTCGACGTCATGACGATGACGGCGTTCCTGAAGTCGACGACGCGACCCTGGCCGTCGGTGAGGCGACCGTCGTCGAGCACCTGCAGCAGCAGGTTGAACACATCGGGGTGCGCCTTCTCGATCTCATCGAACAGCACGATCGAGTACGGGTTGCGCCGCACGCGCTCGGTGAGCTGTCCGGCCTCGTCGTATCCGACGTATCCGGGAGGGGCACCGACGAGACGCGACACGGTGTGCCGTTCGCCGAACTCGCTCATGTCGAAGCGGATCACGGCCGACTCGTCAGCGAAGAGCGACTCGGCGAGAGCCTTCGCGAGCTCGGTCTTGCCGACACCCGTCGGGCCGAGGAAGAGGAAGCTCCCGACCGGTCGACGCGCGTCGCCCATGCCGGTGCGGTTGCGACGCACGGCCTTCGCGACAGCGGCGACCGCGTCATCCTGCCCCACGACGCGGGCGTGCAGTTCGGCCTCGAGGTGTCCGAGACGTTCGCGCTCACCCTCGGTGAGACGGCTGACGGGGATGCCGGTGGCACGCGCGATCACCGCAGCGATCTGCGCCTCGTCGATGACGGCCTCCGGCGACGACGCCGCAGCGCGACCCGTGGCACTGGCCTCGTCGAGCTTCGCCTGCACTCCGGCGATCTCGTCGCGCAGCCGCGACGCCTCCTCGTAGTGCTCGGCCGAGACGGCCGCATTCTTGGCGCCCTCGAGCGAGGCGAGCTGCTCGATGAGCCCGCTCACGTCGACCTGACGCCCGAGGCGCAGGCGCAGTCGTGCCCCCGCCTGGTCGATGAGATCGATGGCCTTGTCGGGCAGCACGCGGTCGCCGAGGTACCGGGCCGAGAGTTCGACCGATGCACGAAGCGCCTCGTCGGTGTAGGTCACACCATGGTGCTCCTCGTATGCAGGACGCAGTCCGTGAAGGATCAGCACGGCGTCCTCGATCGACGGTTCGCCCACGCGCACGGGCTGGAAGCGACGCTCGAGCGCCGGGTCCTTCTCGATGCGGCGGTACTCCGCGAGCGTGGTCGCGCCGAGCAGGTGCAGCTCGCCTCGCGCGAGACGCGGCTTCAAGATGTTGCCGGCGTCCATTCCGCCATCGCCCGCTCCACCGGCACCGACGACGGTGTGCACCTCGTCGATGAAGACGATGAGTTCGTCACGGTGCGCCGAGATCTCGTCCATCAGCTTCGTGAGTCGCTCCTCGAAGTCGCCGCGGTAACGCGTGCCGGCGAGCATCGCGGGCAGGTCGAGCGAGACGACGCGCTTGTCGCGCAGTTGCTCGGGAACCTCGCCGTCGACGATCGCCGAAGCGAGCCCCTCGACGATCGCGGTCTTACCGACTCCCGCCTCGCCGACGAGCACGGGGTTGTTCTTCGTGCGTCGCGAGAGGATCTCGATGGCCTGCTCGATCTCGTCGGTGCGCCCGATGACGGGGTCGAGAGATCCGAGCGCGGCGAGCGCCGTGAGGTCGGTGCCGAACTGGTCGAGCATCGGGGTGTCCGAGGGCGCGGCGGCCTCACCGTCATCCGTCGCCGTGAAGTTCTGCTCGTCGCCGACGCCGTCGCGAAGTCCCTGAGTGAGTGCCTCAGCCGTGACGCCGGCGCGCGCGAGCACCTGGCCCGCGGGGGCATCCTGACCGAGCACGAGCGCGAAGAAGAGGTGCTCGGGGTCGATGTACGTCGATCCCGACGAGCGCGCCACCTGGTACGCGTGGAAGAGCGCACGGCTCGCCGACGGGGTGATCGTCGCGGCCCGAGCGCGGGGGTCGCCGGCCTCGAAGCCCTCGGATGCCGCGGGCAGACGCGACTCGGCGGCCGTGACGATGCGCTCGGGATCGACATCGATTCGTGCGATGGCCTGCGCCACCGTCTCGTCCTCGACGATCACGCGCACGATGTGCAGCGCATCGAGTTCGGTCTGACCGCGCTCGAGCGCGAAGCGCCCGGCCTGCTGCAGGATGCTCTGCGTCCGCGCGGTGAGGAAGCGGCTCAGGTCGATGGATCGTGCCGCACGAGCACGCTCGCCGTCGAGGTAGCGCGCAAGGAAGTCGTCGAACGAGTTGCCGTCGTCGGGGCGGGAATCAGCGTTCTCGGGGGTGAAGTTCTCGGGCACGAAACCTCCTGGGTTGAAACTTGAGTGCCTTACGCTCAACTTCAACGCGAGCGGGGCGAGGGTATTCCCGGCGTGCGTCGATTTCTTCCCGAGAGGTTGCTGTCATCTGCCGACATCCAGGAATTCATGCGCGCGAGCACCGTTGTCCCGAACATGACAACACTCGGAATCATCGGAGCAGGACACATCGGATCGAACGTCGCGCGGGCCGCGATCGCGGCGGGATATGACGTCGTCATCTCGAACTCGCGCGGACCGGAGACGCTCGGCGACCTCATCGGCGAACTGGGCGGGAAGGCGCGAGCCGCGACCGCCGAGGAAGCCGCAGCGGCGGGCGACGTCGTCCTCGTCGCCGTGCCCCTCAAGAACTACCGCGACGTTCCCGTCGCTCCCCTCGCCGGAAAGATCGTCGTCGACGCGAACAACTACTACTTCGAGCGCGACGGTCACATCGACGCCCTCGACCGCGGCGAGACGACGACATCGTCGCTCCTGCAGGCGCACCTGCCCGAGTCGAAGGTCGTCAAGGGCTTCAACCACATCGTCGCCGCGACGATCCCGACCGACGGCACTCCCGCGGGAACGCCCGACCGCCGCGCCCTCGCCACGGCGAGCGACCACGCCGATGCGATCGAGTTCATCACCCGCTTCTACGACGAGCTCGGCTTCGACACCGTCAACATCGGTGCCCTCGAGGACTCGTGGCGCGTCGAGCGCGACCGCCCGGCCTACGTCGTGCGCCAGAACCGCGACGAGCTCGTCGCGAACCTCGCGAAGGCGAACCGCCTGCCGTAGTCGCGGTGCTCGGCGTCGCTCAGCGGCCGCCGAGGAATCGCGCGGCGACGGTGTCGTCGAGCGCCGCCTCGATTCGGGCGCGGTGCTCGGCGGCGACCGCCGACAGATCGGCGAGCGGATGCCACGCGAGATCGGTCATCTCGCCATCGGCCGGGTACGGGTCACCCTCGACCCATGCGCAGCGGAACGTCAGATCGAGGTAGTCGGCCTGGTCGCCGTTGGCGTAGGTGATCCGCGGCACGGTGCTGACCGAGGCGAGGCGCTCGACGCGAATCACGACGCCGGCCTCTTCGAGAGCCTCGCGACGCGCCGCGTCCGCCGGCTCTTCGCCGGGATCGACGATGCCCGTGATGGGCGTCAGCGCACCATTGTCGGAACGGCGGCCGAGCAGCACGTCGTCGCCCCGCAGGATGACGGCGGTGACGCCGACGAGCGAGAGCGGAACGGTTCCCACGTGCCGACGGAGTTCGAGGATGAAGTCAGGGGTGGCCATGCCGCCACCCTAGCGAGACGCGCCTGATGAGACGACGGAAGCGCGCCCCGGGAATGCTCCCGGGGCGCGCTTCGACGTTGGTGCTGCGTGTGCGTCAGTCCACTCGGCGGCGCAGGACGAGGAATCCGCCGGCGACGAGGAGCATCAGCCCTCCCGCGAACAGCGTCGCCGCACCGGCGGCATCGATTCCGGTCTCGGCGAGCGATTCGCGCGGTGCGTCACCCTGCGTAGGTGCCGGCGCCGGTGCAGGCGCGGGCTCCGGTGCCGGTTCGGGCGCAGGTTCGGGCGCGGGCTCCGGCTCCGGCTGGGGCTCGGGCTCCGGCTCGGGCTCGGGCTCGGGCTCGGGCTCGGGAACGACCGGCTCGGCGACCACGGTGAGCTGGATGCTCACCGATCGCGTCGCAGAGACGAGGCTGAGCGTGCGCTGCCCCGGGGCGGCGTTCGCGATCGTCAGGGTTCCCGTCGCGGCACCGTCGGTGTCGGCGTCGAGCGTCAGGACGCTCTGGGTGTCCCACTGCACGTCGATCGACTCGTCGGCACCGAATCCGGTCGCCGTGATCGTGATGCCGGAAGCGAGGTCGCTCACGGTCGGCGTCGTGGTCGACGGCACGACGACGGGCTGCGGCTGAGGTTCGGGCTCCGGCTCAGGCTCAGGCTCAGGCTCAGGCTCGGGCTCCGGCTCCGGCGCAGGCACATCGGCCGTGACGGTCAGCGTCGTCGCGATACTCGCGGCACCGCTCGATACGGCGAGCGAGTACGTTCCCGCGCCGAGGGGGCCGGAGTACGTGAAGCGCGCCTCACCGTCATCCGTCGCCGTCTCGGTCGCGACGGGCGACCCATCGACCGCGAGCTCGACGCTCGACTGGGCGAGGAAGCCCGAGGCGGTCACGACGATGCCGTCGTCGACGAGGGCCGACTCCGAGACGCTCGTGGCCGAGAGGGCGATGGCGGGTTCGGGCTGAGGCTCCGGCTCCGGCTCCGGCTCCGGCTCAGGCTCCGGCTCCGGCTCCGGCTCGGGTTCGGGCTGCCCGCTCACTTCGGCGACCCACTCGAACGTGTTGCCCGAGCAGCCGAGGTCGGGCATCGTCGCGACGCCCTGGCCGCTCGCGGTTCCGTCGGCCTCGATGATTCCCGCGACGACGAATCGGATCTGCGCGCCCGGATCTCCGACGTACCAGTCGGCTCCGAAGAAGCCGTTCTCCTCGACGGGAGTCGGCGGCATGTCGGCCCACGGCGTGATCGCGGGCATGCCGAAGCAGTAGATCGCGCTCTGCGTGGAGAAGCCGCTGACGAGTCCGTCGCTGCTCACCTCGAACGAGACGGGCGAATCGAGGTCGTCCTGTGTACCCGTGTACTGCCCGGCAGGCACGGGTGATGCGGCGAACGCGGCACCGGCGATCCCTCCCGCGGTGAGCGCGAGGGCCCCGGCTCCGGCGAGCGCTGTGGCCCACAGGCCACGCTTCGCTCTCGGTCGTGTCGGCATGAATGTCATCGTGGTGTGGTCTCCCCATGGTCGCGGCTCACACCCCGAACGGGGGTAAGCACTCGGCTTCACGATGCTATGAAGCGGACCGCCGCCTCCGGTATCCGTGGTTCCACGGGTATCTCGACGCGGGGCACGACGAGTGGCACAGTGGCGTGATGGCGATCGACATTCGGCCGGCGACGGTGTTCGCCCATGTCGCGACGATGGTGGGGCCGAAGCGTCCCGATGCGAACGTGTGCTGGTGCCTCAGCTACCGCATCCCGTCGGCCGACAACCGCGAGCTCGTCGGCCCCGCGCGCGGCGATCGCGTGCGCGCACTGTGCCGCCAGACGGTACCGCCCGGTGTGCTGGCCTACGACGGCGACGAGGTCGTCGGGTGGGCGGCCGTCCATCCGCGCTCCGACACGAGCTTCGCGCGCAACCGCAAGATCCCCGTCATCGACGACCTCGACGTCTGGTCGTTGTGGTGCGTGCGCGTGCGCCCCGGGCACCGCGGCTCGGGAATCTCGCATCGACTCGTCGAGGGAGCCGTCGCGTTCGCGCGCGATCACGGAGCACCGGCCGTCGAGGCCTACCCGGTCGACAACCGCGGCGCGAAGGTCGACCTCACGATGGCGTACGTGGGAACGCGGAACCTCTTCGAGAAGGCGGGATTCACACACGCCGCCGACACCGACTCGGTGCTGAACGGCTTCCCCCGCGTGCTCATGCGCCTCGCCCTCTGACCTCCGCAGGCCTCCGACGGTTTACTCCGCTCGGCCGCAGGCCGAAGATGGGGAGAGCGGCGCTCTCGTCCGCAGGCGCCCGCACCGGGAGATCTCATGGGAATCATCGCTGCTGACCTGTTCCTCACCCTCGACGGCGTGTACCAGGCGCCGGGCGGGATCGACGAAGACCCGAGCGGAGGCTTCGAGCACGGCGGCTGGCAGGCCGGGTTCCCGGGTCAGGATGCGGGCGAGACGATCCTCGCCAACATCGCGAAGATCGACGCGCTGCTGCTCGGCCGGAAGACCTACGACATCTTCGCGTCGTACTGGCCCGGTCACGGCGACTCCGACCCCATCGCGGAGCGCTTCAACCGCATCCCCAAGTTCGTCGTCTCGCGAGAGCTCGTCGACCCGACCTGGGCGGGCACGACGGTGCTGCGGGATGCCGCGTCAGCGGGGCGTCTTCGCGACGACTTCAACGAGGTGCACCTCATCGGTAGCGGCGACCTGCTGAACTCGCTCCTCGAAGCAGACGTCGTCGACCGGCTGAACCTCTGGCTCCACCCGCTCACGCTCGGCAGCGGGAAGCGGCTCTTCGGCACGGGCACCCTCCCCGCCGCATTCCGACTGACCGAGCCGCCCCGCGGCTTCGAGGGCGGATCGGTATCGCTCGTCTACGAACGCGCGGGAGACGTCGTGACGGGCAACATCGACGACATCTGAGCCTCACCCATGGATCTCGAGTTCACCGGTCCCGTCTGGTACTGGCGCGGGCCGGCGCCCTTCCACTTCGTCACCGTTCCGGTCGACGAGGCCGACTCGATCGGCGAGGTCGCGGCCCACGTCACCTACGGCTGGGGCATGGTGCCGGTGACGGTCACCATCGGCGTGACGTCGTGGTCGACATCCCTCTGGCCGAAGGATGACGGTTACATCGTTCCCCTCAAGGCCGACGTGCGTCGCGCCGAGAGCATCGAGCTCGACGACGTCGTCACGGTGCGCCTCGGTATCGGGGTGTGAGCTGCGCCGGCGACGACCCGGTCAGATGGCTCTCGCTGCACGGCGCGGCCTCACTCGCGGTCAGCCACCGGCGGAGTCCGCAGTCAGCGCGATGAGTGCGATGCCGCCGCACAGCCCGAGTGCGAGCACGGCGATCGATGCCCACCGTGCGAAGGTCGCCACCCTCGCGCCACGCAACACCTGAGCGCCCCGGTGTGAGTGCACGATCCGCACACGCGCGGCCTCCGCGAGCGCGAGGCCGACCGGTGGGATGACGCAGAAGATGCAGGCGACGACGGCGAGGGCGCTGAGCGGAACGGGGGGCTCGTCCGGCTGCCGCGCCGCCTCGGCGACCCGGCGCGCGAGCGCCCGCGCGAGATGACGAGCAACGATCTCGCGGAGCACCCCTCGGCCGCGGATCGAGGCAGTAACGCCGAGATATCGTGACGCGAGCACCGAGGGCACGGTGATCGAGACGACGACCCACGTCAGAAGCATCGCCGCACCGAACGGCGAGCCGTAGACCACCGCGGCGTCCCACACGACGATGTACACGAGGATGACGACGGGCACGCTGATCAGAGTGATCACGACGCACACGATCACGAGCGTCACCCAGTCGCCCTGCACAGAGAGCTGGTACGAGTACGTAGCGACGGCGACGACCACAGCACCTGCGGCGAGACTGATGAGCACCGCCGCGGCCCGAGCACCCAGACCCTCCCACGAATCGATCACGATCGGGGGAATGAGTCCCGCCAGCACCGATGCGATCACGAGAGTCGACCACTGCCGGGTCTTCGCCCTCCCGCTGGGTCGCCGTGTGCCCGTTGTCACCGAGAGAAGGGGACGAGCGGCCGCCTCTCGACGTCGGAGACGCCACTCGCGGACGAGGTCGCGACCCTTGCGCAACTCATCGCCCGCCACGGCTGCATCGGAAGCGACGAGCGCGACGAGGACTCCTCCGATGAGCGGCCCGAACAGTCGAAGGACGTCGATCGACGTCGGCCCGGTCACGTTCTGGACGGACTGATACAGCCCGAGCGCGAGAGTCGCGATGGCGAGCGCATCGGCGACCTGCGCGAGGGCATACCGGCGGGCCGCGCCAGAGACATCGCGGGACCTGTCACCGGAGACCTCTGCACGCACCGCGACCTGCAGAGCGATGGCGATCGTCACCGAAACACCGAGAGTCGCGAGGAAGACCTCGGCGGGCAGCGGGGGAAGAAGGATGCGGATCGGGCTGGTACCGGTGTTCGTCAGCGCAGCGATTTCACGGAGGAGGAACACTGCCCCGACAGCGACGGTGGCCACGATCGACGCTCGAAGGAGAGTCATTCGCATCCCCCGCCAGTAGTCGTCGTGCTTCCCGACGAAGACCTCAGCGTCGTCATGCGGCTCGCCGGTCTCGACCGGCTTGCGACGCCACCCCCAACTCAGCTCGATGCTCTTTCGCGACTCGACGGATTCAGACACCATCCGATTCTGCGATGAACATGTTCACGCCGGTGGGTTCTCCACAGGGCAGTTCTGAGGTGCGCGCTACTCGCCGAGCACCTCACGCACGACGCGGTCGAGCGCCGAGACCGTGAGGTCGATGGAGTCGAGGTCGATGCGTTCGTTGTGACCGTGGAAGAGCCGGCGGAAGCGTCCGTAGTCCCACCGTTCGCTCAGGACGCCGAAGCCGTAGGCGGGCACGCCTCGCCGCCGGAAGAAGCGCCCGTCGGTTCCGCCGACGCCGAGCATGGGCAGCAGTTCGGCCGTGGGGTACGCGCGACGCACGGCCGAGCGCAGCGCCTCGACGACCGGGGTGTCGAGGGGCGATACGGTCGACGCCCCGTACAGGTCTCCCTCGATCGTGATGTCGTCCATGAGATCGCCGAGCGCCTCGCGCAGGTACCCTTCGACGTCGTCGGCCGACACATCGGGGAGGATCCGGATGTCGAGATCGATGCTCGCCTCCCCCGGGATGACGTTGCCCTTCTCCCCCGCCCGCACGATGTTCGGAGAGATCGTCGTGTGCGTCGACGCGTGGGCGAATCCGGCGAGCGCGCCGGTCGACCCGAGCGCGTCGTAGAAGCGATCGGGATCGGTGAGCGCCGCACTCGTCTCGGTGTCGTAGGCGAGGGCGTCGACATAGGCGCGCCACTCGGGCGAGATGACGGTCGTGCCCCGGAATCGCGCGATGCGCGTCACCGCCTCGGCCGCGATGACTCCCGCGTTCCGCGCACCCCACGGCGCCGACCCGTGACCGGGCGTGCCGCGCACGAGCAGCCGACGTGTGGCGATGCCCTTCTCGCCGACCATGACGGTGAGAGACGGCTGCGGCCCGGCGTGCGCTCCGCCCGATTCGGTCAGCACGTAGTCGGCGTCGATGAGGTCGGGTCGATTCTCGGTCAGCCACTGCACACCGAATCGACTGCCGTTCTCCTCGTCGGCGACGGCGGCGAAGACGAGGTCGCCGCGCGGCCGGAAGCGCGCCGCCCCGGGAACCCCCTCGGCGAGCGCGCGCGTCACGACGGCGTACGACGCCGTGAGGTTCAGCATGTCGATGGCCCCGCGACCCCACAGCTCACCGTCGATGATCTCGGCCGCGAACGGGTCGTGCTCCCAGCCCGCCTCCTCGACGGGTACGACGTCCGTGTGCCCCACGAGGGCGAGGGTCGGAGCCGAACGGTCGCTGCCCTCGATGCGCACGATGAGCGACGCCCGCCCGGGATGGGGCTCGACGACGATTCCCTCGAGCCCCGAACCCGCGAAGAACTGCTGCAGGGTGCGCACGGTGCGGATCTCGTGGCCGGAATCGGGCGTGCCGTCGTTCACGCACCGGTTGCGAATGAGCTGCTGCAGCAGCTCGGTCGTCTGCTGGGCGAGGGTTCCGCGGTGGGGCATGAGTCCATTCTCCGTGTCCGTCTCCTTCATGCTGCGTCACATTCGGCGTCGCGACCGCCGCGTGAGACGCCCCGCGACGTTCTGTGACGCCTGTTGTCTGCCAGGCCCCGCGAGAGGTCGGCGCCTGATTGGCTTCCGACACGCGCTCGCCGTCGGAGCGGGCGCGAGGAGGAGGACATCGTGACCGAACGCTCACTGATCATCGCCGTCGAACTCGACGGGGACGGCGCGCATCCCGCGAGTCACGCGGCGACCCGATCAGCGGATGACGCCCTGAGCGCACGACGCCTCCGCGATGTCGTCACCACGGCGGAACGTTTCGGCTTCACGGCGGCGACGTTCGACGGGTCGGCGCACGCTCCCCGCTCGAACGGCACTCCTGCGCGACTCGATCCCGTGCAGCGTGCGGCGTTCACCGCTCCGCTCACGACGTCGATCGGGCTCGTGCCCGTCGTCGACACGCTCTACACCGAGCCGTTCCACATCTCGACGCAGATCGCGAGCCTCGACTTCGCCTCCCTCGGCCGAGCGGGCTGGATCGCCGTCGCCGAAGACGACAGGGCGAGCGCGACCGTCGGGCGTGAACCCGTCGAGACCGCGGCACGCCGTCAGGAGGCGAGCGACTCGATCGACATCGGCCGGCGCCTCTGGGATTCGTGGGAGGACGACGCCGTCATCCGCGACGTGCCGACGGGGCGGTACCTCGACCGGTCGAAGGTCCACCACATCGACTTCGAGGGCCACTCCGCGAGCGTGATCGGTCCGTCGATCATCCCCCGGCCCCCGCAGGGCAACCCCGTCGTGTTCGCCGACCCGGCGATCGCCGACGCCCAGCTCATCGACGTCGCGCTCGTCTCGGCATCGACGGAGACGGAGCTCGGCCATGCGGTCGCCGCGACCCGCACCGCCGGGATCGCACGCGTGATCGTCGAGCTCGAGGTCGTGCTCGATGCCGCGGGCGAGAGCGCTCAACACCGCCTCGCCGCTCTCGACGCACGTCAGCCGTGGGACGAGTCGGCACGCCTCCGCTACATCGGCGACGCCGCGGGTCTCATCGACCTCGTCCTCCGTCTCGCCGCGACGGTCGACGGGGTACGCCTGCACCCCGCGGTCGTCGACGTCGACCTCGAGGAGCTCGGCCGTCTCGTCCTTCCCGAGCTCGTCGCACGGGGCGTCTTCACTCCCCCGCGACCGGGTGCGAGCCTGCGTTCGAGCCTCGACCTGCCCGTTCCCGCCAACCGCTACGTCGCCTAGGAGCACCGATGACGAGCTCTCAGCAGCACGATCCCCGCTACCCCGACGGCCGCATCCGGTTCGGCGTCTTCTTCCAGGGCGTCAACTTCCACACCATCTGGACCGATGAGAACAGCGGCTCGCAGCACGACTTCGAGTCGTTCCGACGCGTCATCCAGACCGCGGAGCGCGGACTCTTCTCGGCCTTCTTCCTCGGCGAGGGTCTCCGCCTCCGCGAGCACCTCGGCCGCCTGCACGACCTCGACATCGCCGGTCGTCCCGACGCTCAGACGCAGCTCGCGGCCCTCGCCGCCGTCACCGAACGCATCGGTCTCGTCGCGACGCAGAACACGACGTACAACGACCCCGCCGACCTCGCCTACCGACTCGCCTCGCTCGACCTCCTGAGCGAGGGGCGCGCGGCGTGGAACATCGTCACGACCGACAATGCCTGGACGGGCGCGAACTTCCGCCGCGGCGGCTACCTCGCCCACGAGCACCGCTACGAGCGCGCCGCGGAGTTCATCGATGCGGCGAAGGCGCTCTGGCGCGCGTGGCCCGATCAGCACGTCGACGTCGCCGGTCGTCACGTGACGTTCTCGACCGATCGCGTGCTGCCGCCGAGCAGCCAGGGCCGCCCCGTGCTCTTCCAGGCCGGCGATTCGAGCGAGGGTCGCGACTTCGCCGCGCAGCACGCCGACGTCATCTTCTCGGCCCACCCCGGGCTCGACGACGCGACGACGTTCGCCGCCGATGTGCGGGCGCGGCTCCTCCGCTTCGGCCGAGCCGAGAACGAACTCGCCTTCTTCCCGGGGCAGGTGATCATCCTCGGCGACTCGGCGACGGATGCCGCGGAGAAGGCCGACTGGGTGAGGCACAGCCAGGTGACCCCGCAGACGGCCCTCGCCTACCTCGAGCAGATCTGGGGAACCGACCTGTCGGCGTACGATCCCGACGGTCCCCTCCCCGACATCGATCCGGTCCAGGACGAGACGAACGAGACGCGCGGCAGCCCCTTCCGAGCGCAGAAGGCACGCGAGCTCGCGGCGTCGTGGCGCGCGATCTCGGTCGAGAAGAAGCTCTCGATCCGCGAGTTCGTGATCCACCTGACCTCGAGTCGCGGCCTCATCGGCAGCTACTCGGAGGTCGCCGACCAGATCCGCGAGTACACGCGGCGCGGCGTCGTCCAGGGCTTCAACATCTCGCCGTACCTCGTTCCCTCGGGGCTCGACGACATCGTCAACGGGCTCGTACCTGAACTGCAGGAACGTGGCATCTACCCGACCGAGTACGAGTCGACGACCCTCCGCGAAGAGCTCGGCCTGCCCGCCGTCGAGGCGGCGGGATCGGTCGCAGCGCTGGAGTCGGCGTGACCCGCCGGCACGGCGCGTGAACCGCGCCGATCGACTCGCACTCCTCTGCTGCATCGGCGCCGGATTCGCGACACTCCTCGACTCCGCCGTCATCGGGTACGCCGTTCCCGCGCTCGCACGGGGGCTCGACGCGTCGACGGCCGACCTGCAGTGGCTCCTCGCGGCGTACTCGCTCACGTTCGGTCTCGGGCTGGTTCCCGGGGGCCGGCTCGGCGACGCCTTCGGTCGACGCGGGCTCTTCCTCGTCGGCATGGCCGTCTTCCTCGCGGGCAGCGCGGCCGCGGGTCTCGCGGGCGACGTGCTGTGGGTCGTCGCGGGCCGATTCATCCAGGGGTTCGGGGCCGGCCTCGTGAGCGCCCAGGTGCTCGGCATCATCCAGGATCGCTTCGCGGGCCCCGCTCGCGTGCGGGCGCTCGCGGCGTACACGATCGCCGGGGCGACGGCGGCCGTCGTCGGTCCTATACTCGCGGGCGTCGTGCTCGCCCTGGCTCCGGATGACTGGTCGTGGCGACTCCTCCTCATGCTGAGCGCACCGTTCCTCGCTGTGACGCTCGGGCTCGCGTGGCGGTTCATCCCGGCCGTGCCGCGCAGCGCTCGGCGCATCGATCTCGACCTCCCCGCCGTCATCCTCCTGGGCGCGATCGTCGTGATCGTGACGCTGCCCGTGATCGATCCCGGCGTCGGCCGGTCGATGGCCTGGCTCGTCGCGGCCGTCGTGCTCGTGCTCGTGAGCGCGCTCGTCGTGTGGGAGATCCGCTACCGCGCGCGGGGCCGCGTGCCGCTCTTCGCCCCCGAGCTCGTGCGTTCGGCCGGTTTCGTGAGCGGCAACCTCGTGGCTCTGCTGTGGTTCGGCGCGGTCGTCGGCCACGGCACGATCATCACGCTCTTCCTGCTCGACGGCTTCGGGCTCGCGGCCCTCGCCGTCGCGATCGCGCTCATCCCCTCGGCGCTCAGTCGCATCGTCGCCTCCTCGCTCACCTCACGCCTGCACGCGCGCATCGGCTCGCGGACGATCCCCCTCGCGCTCGGAATCAACGTGCTGGCGCTCGGCGGCATCACCGCTGTCGTGCTCACCCTCGACGGAACGACACTCGTCATCGCGATCGTGCTCGTCGAGATCGTGCTGGGTGCAGCGAGCGGCATTCTCGAGCCGCCGCTCCGTGCGACGACGCTCGGATTCGCTCCGGCCGGGTTCCACGGCGTCGCGGCGTCGTTCCTGCAACTCACCCAACGTCTCGCCGCGACGTTCTTCCTCGCCCTCCTGACGGGTGTGCTCTTCACCGCCGATGGCGCCGGCGCCTCACGCACCTCGCTCGCGACGGGAACAGTGATCTGCGGCATCCTCGTGCTCGTCGCGTTCGCCATCTCTCTCGCACCCGCGCTCCACCGGCGGCCGGTATTCGCGCCCCTCGCGGCGCACCCGGCCTGAGCACCGCACCTGGCAAACCGCCTGGCTCCGTTGCGGTTCCCCGACATCTGCCGTATATCTCAGGTAACGGGGAACACGCGGGCTCATTTCTTGCTCGAATCTGTGGCACCTCTTCTTAGTCAGGAGCCACTGTGGCTCGCACGACATCTTCACGTCCATTTCTCTCCGGCCTCGCGATTCTCGGGGCCACCGGCCTCTTCGCGCTCAGTGCAGCATCGGCCGCCTCTGCGGCAACGATCATCGACGGTCCCGTCGGTCTCGGTGCAGCCACCTCGTACGGTGTGCTCGCCGGCTCGACGATCACGAACACCGGCCCCACTGTCGTCCGTGGCGATGTCGGCCTCAGCCCTGGCACCTCCGTCACGGGCTTCACCGAGGGCCCCGGCAGCATCGTCGGCGGCACACTCCACGTGAAGGATGACACGGCAGCCCTCGCGCAGGGCGACCTGGGCGCGGCGTACAACACCGCCGCAGGCCTCACCCCGCAAGAGAGCGGCATCACCGAACTCAACGGGCGCTCGCTGAGCCCCGGCGTGTATTCGGGCGGCGCACTCAATCTCGCCGATACGGGAGCCCTCGCCTTCGCCGGTTCCGCCGAATCGGTGTGGGTCATCCAGGCGGCCAGCACCCTCACGATCGGAGCCGCGACGACGATGACGTTCTCGGGCGGCGCGAGCGCGTGCAACGTGTTCTGGCAGGTCGGCAGCTCGGCGACGATCGGCAGCGGGGCGCAGTTCCGCGGCACCGTGATGGCCGACGAGTCGATCACCGCGACGACGGGGGCCACCGTCATCGGTCGCCTCCTCGCGAGGGACGGCGCCGTCACGCTCGACACGAACACGCTCACGGTTCCCGCGGCGTGCCCCACGGTCGGCACTCCCTCGGAGTCCGTGCCTCCCACCATCACGTCCGACAACCCGCCCGACGGCATCGTCGGAACGCCGTACTCGCACACCATCACGTCCGACGGAAACCCCGACGGCCGCTACACGATCATCGACGGCGACCTGCCGAACGGTCTCGTGCTCGACGAAGGTACCGGGGTCATCTCGGGCACACCGACGACGCCGGGCCCGAGCACGGTGACGATCATCGTCTCGAACGGCGACGAGCCCGACGACGAAGCGACCTACACGATCTCGATCGAACCCCAGCCGACCGTTCCGCCGGGACCGGGAGTTCCGCCCGGACCCGGAGTTCCGCCGGGCGGCAACGTTCCTCCGGGAGGCGCCGTTCCTCCGGGAGGCGGCACCCCGAACGACGGCACCCCGCGTGGCGAGCTCGCCGCGACCGGATTCTCCGAGAGCACGGCAGGGATGACGGGCGGCATCGCCCTCCTCGTCGGCGTCGCGCTCCTCGGGTTCGTCCGGCTGCGCCGCCGTTCGACGCTCGACTCGTAGTACCCCGGCAAGGTCGTACTTCGCGTGCAACGCACGGGTCAGGGCGTCACTCACCGCGGGGTCGGCGAGCTCGAACGTCACGTCACGCTCGACACCGCCCGCGCTCACGCGGCCGAGCTTCAGGCGGGAGCGCGTCGGCGCTGAACCGGTGCCGGCGGGGGTCGTGTCGGCGGCTGCGCCTAGGCTCGGCGGCATGACCACCCACCGCGAGCGACTCGACGCGCTCGTCGGCGAGTGGCGAGCCGATCTCGCCGCCGCCGACGACGCCGTGCGGGTGCTCCGCGAATCGCGCGGCGACGGCGGCATCGACGACGAGCACGACCCCGAGGGCTCGACCCTGTCGCTCGACTGGTCGCGCGCCGTCGCGATCGTCGAGATGGTCACGGCGAACCTCGCCGATGCCGAAGCCGCGCTCGCCCGCCTCGACGACGGCACCTACGGCATCTGCCGCTCGTGCGGTCGCGCGATCCCCGAGGGCCGCCTCGAAGCGCGACCCACGAGCGATCTGTGCGTCGAGTGCAGTGCGGGGGTCGCACCGCGACGGTGACAGATGTCACCGGTATCGGTGACGTCTCGCCACTGCCGGGTTCGGCGTGAGCCGAGTGGGATGGGAGCATGACCTCCCCCCTCAGAATCGGAGCGGCCGCCCTGGCCGCGGGTGTCGTGCTCGCGGCCGGGCTGCTCTCGATACCGCCATCCCCTTCCCTCCAGTCGCACTCGAGCGGCGATGCCGCTCTGGCCGCGAGCGTCGAGCACGCCGTTCATGACGCCGGTTCGCTCGATCGCGTGAGCGTCGCCCGGGTGACCGCCGAGGGTGACATCGTGACCGCCGGGTTCGGTGCCGATGACGACACCGAGTACGAGATCGGCTCGGTGACGAAGACCTTCACCGGCAACCTGCTGCAGATCGCGATCGAGCGCGGTGAAGTCACGATCGACGAGACGCTCGACGCATTCTTCCCTCGCCTCGCCGACACACCGGCCGGCGGCGTCACGCTCGCGAGCCTCGCGAACCACACGTCGGGACTGCCGGGGCTACCCCTCGAACTGCAGGCGAGCGCACTGGCCGACGCGATCCTCAACCGCAACCCCTATCGCACGAGCGTCCACGAACTCATCGCCCAGACCGCGCCCCAGCAGGTCAGCGACCCCGGCCGCTACGTCTACTCGAACCTCGGCATGTCACTCCTCGGCCACGCGCTCGCCGAGCGCGCCGGAACGACCTACGAGCGCCTCGTCGAGGAGCGCATCTTCGTACCCCTCGGGATGACGCACACGAGGATCGTCCTCGAGAACGGTGACCTCGACGCGAGCGACGCGGGCGCACCGACGACGGGGTACTCCCCCACCGGCATCCCCCAGGAGCCGTGGTCGATCGCGGCGTACGCGCCGGCCGGAGGCATCCGTTCGACCCTCGCCGACATGACCCTCTACGTGCGCGCGCTGCTCGACGGCACCGCCCCGGGTGCCGGCGCGATGGACCGGAACCTCGACGGCGACGGCGGGGCGGAGGGCTACGCGTGGCTCATCCTCGACCAGGAGGACGGCTCGACCCTCACCCTCCACAACGGCCAGACCGGCGGCTTCGCGTCGTTCCTCGTGCTCGATCGGGAGGCCGGCGTCGGCTCGATCGTGCTCTCCAACACCGCCGTGCAGCTACCGGATGTCGCTGTGGACCTCATCACGGAAGGCATCGACCGATGACCGCCTCGTTCTCCCTCGTCCTCGCGATCGTCCTCGTCGCGTTCGCCGCGCTCTACGCGTTCCGCTCGTGGAAGCGGGGTCGGTTCGGCGTCCGAGACCGCGTGAGTGCGATCGCCGAGAGCGTCGGCCTCGCCGCGCTGTTCTCGCTCCTCGCCGTCTTCACCGGCTGGGCGGGCGTGCCGATCGCTCTCTGGATCATCGCCGTCGTTCTCGCGGCTGCCGGTGTCGCGGGGCTCGTGCTCCGCTCGGGCGACCTGCCGTGGCTTCGCACTCGGAAGCGCCTGCCGCTCCGCGTCATCCGTCTCACGATCTCGGGACTCGTCTGCGGCACCGTGCTCGTACTCGGGGCGCTCGCGTACTCGTAGACGCCGCGCCCACACGCGAAAATCGCCGTTTGTGTCGAGAATCGCCGCTACAGCGGGCGATCTCGGCACAAACGGCGACTCTCGGCGACGCAGTCCGGGGCTTAGAAGTCCCAGTCCGAGTCTTCGGTGTTGACGGCCTTGCCGATGACGTACGACGAACCCGAACCCGAGAAGAAGTCGTGGTTCTCGTCGGCGTTCGGCGAGAGCGCCGAGAGGATCGCCGGGTTCACGTCGGTGACGGTCTTCGGGAACATCGGCTCGTAGCCGAGGTTCATGAGGGCCTTGTTGGCGTTGTAGTGCAGGAACTTCTTGACGTCTTCGGTGAGGCCGACGCCGTCGTAGAGGTCCTGCGTGTACTGCACCTCGTTGTCGTAGAGCTCGTAGAGCAGCGAGAACGTGTAGTCCTTCAGCTCATCGCGCGTCGCCTGGTCGACGAGCTCGAGGCCCTTCTGGAACTTGTAGCCGATGTAGTACCCGTGCACGGCCTCGTCGCGGATGATGAGGCGGATGAGGTCGGCGGTGTTCGTGAGCTTCGCGCGGCTCGACCAGTGCATCGGAAGGTAGAAGCCCGAGTAGAAGAGGAACGACTCGAGCAGGGTCGAGGCGATCTTCCGCTTGAGGGGCTCGTCGCCACGGTAGTAATCCATGACGATCGCGGCCTTCTTCTGAAGGTTCGGGTTCTCGACCGACCAGCGGAACGCCTCGTCGATCTCCTTCGTCGAGCAGAGCGTCGAGAAGATCGACGAGTAGCTCTTCGCGTGCACCGACTCCATGAACGCGATGTTCGTGTAGACGGCCTCCTCGTGCGGGGTGAGCGCATCGGGGATGAGCGAGACGGCGCCCACGGTGCCCTGGATCGTGTCGAGGAGCGTGAGCCCCGTGAACACGCGCATCGTGAGGGTCTGCTCCTCGGGGGTGAGCGTGTTCCACGACTGGATGTCGTTCGACAGCGGCACCTTCTCGGGCAGCCAGAAGTTGTTGCAGAGGCGGTTCCACACCTCGACGTCCTTCTCGTCCTGGATCTTGTTCCAGTTGATCGCCTGAACGTGATCGACGAGCTTGAGCTTCTCGGACATGACTTCCTTAGATCAGAGTTGCGGGTCGGGCGACGGTTAGAGCATGCAGGAGACGCACTCGCTGACATCCGTGCCCTCGAGCGCGAGCTGGCGCAGGCGGATGTAGTAGATCGTCTTGATGCCCTTGCGCCATGCGTAGATCTGCGCCTTGTTGATGTCGCGCGTCGTCGCGGTGTCCTTGAAGAACAGCGTGAGCGAGAGGCCCTGGTCGACGTGCTGCGTCGCCGCGGCGTACGTGTCGATGATCTTCTCGTAGCCGATCTCGTACGCGTCGGTGTAGTACTCGAGGTTGTCGTTCGTCATGAACGGCGCCGGGTAGTACACGCGACCGAGCTTGCCTTCCTTGCGGATCTCGATCTTCGACGCGATCGGGTGGATCGACGACGTCGAGTTGTTGATGTACGAGATCGACCCGGTCGGCGGCACGGCCTGCAGGTTCTGGTTGTAGATGCCGTGCTCCTGCACGCTCGCCTTGAGCTCGGCCCAGTCGGCCTGCGTGGGGATGTGCACGCCGGCATCCGCGAAGAGAGCGGCGACGCGTTCGGTCTCGGGAACCCACTCGGCATCCGTGTACTTGTCGAAGAACGCACCCGACGCGTAGGTCGAGTCGGCGAAGCCCTCGAACGACTGCTTGCGCTCGATCGCGATCGTGTTCGACGCCCGCAGCGCGTGGAACAGCACGGTGTAGAAGTAGATGTTCGTGAAGTCGATGCCCTCGGCCGAGCCGTAGTGGATGCGCTCACGAGCGAGGTAGCCGTGCAGGTTCATCTGGCCGAGGCCGATGGCGTGCGACTTGTCGTTACCGTCTTCGATCGAGCGCACCGAGGCAATGTGGCTCATGTCGCTCACGGCCGAGAGACCACGGATGGCCGTCTCGACGGTGAGGCCGAAATCGCTCGAGTCCATCGCGAGGGCGATGTTCATCGAACCGAGGTTGCACGAGATGTCCTTGCCGATCTCGCGGTAGGACAGGTCTTCGTTGTACGTCGTCGGCGTGTTCACCTGCAGGATCTCGCTGCAGAGGTTCGACATGTTGATGCGGCCCTTGATCGGGTTCGCCTTGTTGACCGTGTCTTCGAACACGATGTAGGGGTAGCCCGACTCGAACTGGATCTCGGCGATCGTCTGGAAGAACTCGCGCGCGTTGATCTTCGTCTTCTTGATGCGCGGGTCGTCGACCATCTCGCGGTACTTCTCGGTCACCGAGATGTCGCCGAACGGCTTGCCGTAGACACGCTCGACGTCGTACGGGCTGAAGAGGTACATGTCTTCGCCGTTCTTGGCGAGCTCGAACGTGATGTCGGGAACGACGACACCGAGCGAGAGCGTCTTGATGCGGATCTTCTCGTCCGCGTTCTCACGCTTGGTGTCGAGGAAGCGGAGGATGTCGGGGTGGTGCGCGTTGAGGTACACGGCACCGGCGCCCTGGCGCGCGCCGAGCTGGTTCGCGTAGGAGAAGCTGTCTTCGAGGAGCTTCATGACGGGGATGATGCCCGACGACTGGTTCTCGATCTGCTTGATCGGCGCACCCGACTCACGGATGTTCGAGAGCAGGAGGGCCACTCCGCCGCCGCGCTTCGAGAGCTGCAGCGACGAGTTGATGCCGCGCGAGATCGACTCCATGTTGTCTTCGATGCGCAGGAGGAAGCAGCTGACGAGCTCGCCGCGCTGCGCCTTGCCCGTGTTGAGGAAGGTCGGGGTCGCGGGCTGGAAGCGGCCGGCGATGATCTCCTCGACGAGGTTGACGGCGAGCTTCTCGTCGCCGCCCGCGAGGCCGAGGGCGGTCATGACGACGCGGTCCTCGAAGCGCTCGAGGTAGCGCTTGCCGTCGAACGTCTTGAGCGTGTAGCTCGTGTAGTACTTGAACGCACCGAGGAACGTCTCGAAGCGGAACTTCTTCGAGTACGCGAGGTCGTTGAGCTTCGTGATGAAGTCGAACGAGTACTGGTCGAGGACGGCCTGCTCGTAGTACTCCTTCTCGACGAGGTAGTCGAGGCGCTCCTTGAGGGAGTGGAAGAAGACGGTGTTCTGGTTGACGTGCTGCAGGAAGTACTCGCGCGCCGCCTCTTTGTCTTTGTCGAACTGGATCTCGCCGTTCGCTCCGTAGAGGTTGAGCATCGCGTTGAGCGAGTGGTAGTCCATGCCCGTGCGGGGGGCCTCGATCACGGCGACACCGTCTGCTGTTGTGCTGGCCAAAATGCGTCCAATCCTTCTTCGACGGCGCGCACGTCGTCAGGGGTTCCGAATACTTCGAATCTGTACAGGTGAGGAACCTGGCACTTTGCGGCGACGATGTCGCCGGCGAGGCCGTACGCGGTTCCGAAATTGGTGTTGCCCGCGGCGATGACGCCGCGGATGTACGAGCGGTTCTTCTCGTCGTTCAGAAAACGGATGACCTGCTTCGGGACCGCCCCCTTGCCGTCGCCCCCGCCGTAGGTGGGGAGGACGAGCACGTAGGGAGCGTCGACGCTGAGCGGCTCGTCGCGCGCGTGAAGAGGAATCCGTGCCGCGGGGCGGCCGAGCTTCTGAATGAAACGATGGGTGTTGCCCGAGACGCTGGAGAAGTAGACGAGGTTCGTCATGTCGTGCTCCGAGATTGTCGGCTCGAGTGGTGCGGCTCAGGCCAGGCGGTCGGCGAGCTCGCTGATCTTGTCGGGGCGGAAGCCGCTCCAGTGGTCTTCATCGGTGATGACCACGGGTGCCTGCAGGTAGCCGAGGCCCTTGACGGTCTCGAGCGCGGTCTCGTCGGCCGAGAGGTCGAGGATCTCGTACTCGATGCCCTTGCTGTCGAGCGCGCGGTAGGTTGCCGTGCACTGAACGCACGAAGGCTTCGTGTAGACCGTAACCGTCATGAGATTCCCCTCTTTCTGTGCCTCTTCTGGAGGCCGTCACTGCCTCTGAATCGAGGCCAAAACATGAGCCGGAACACGAGAAACTGCGTCTCGCGATCACCGGTCATCCGATACTACATCTAGTGTTCACGGAACTGAATGGCCACTAGATGATGTAGTTACATTTATGTAGTTCTCCACCGGTTTTACCGGGTTTATCAACAGGCCGACCAAGTTCGAGAGGCCATTTCTCGCGGTTCTCGAGCGAGTTATCCACAGGCGGAATTTCTCGCCCAATGTGCCTGTGGAATGCAGCCCCGGCGTGTCGCCGCGTAGTGGTGCACGGACTGCCGACCCCTAGATGTTGTGTTGTGCCTCCAGGGTCTCACCCACCACTGACATTGCCCGCCCGCGCCGTCTCGGCGTCACGACACGCTAGCTATCGCCGTCATCGCCAGCGTGTCGTGACGCCGAGACGGAAGAGAGGCGCGACGCGAGTGACGATGGGCGCGCAGAAGACGCGGCGCCCTCAGCTGCGCGGCGCCCTCAGCTGCGCGGCGCCGCGGTGCTCGCGCGCTCGATGAGTTCGGGCACGCGGTCGACCCGCGTCGTGGCCGCCTGTCCGAGCACGTCGACGACGGTCGCCATGACGTCGCGGCCGAGCGCGTCGAAGTCCTGCCGCATCGTCGTGAGGGGAGGCGCGAAGTGCGCGGCCTCGGGGATGTCGTCGAAGCCGACGATGCTGACGTCGCCGGGCACCTGCACCCCGGCATCGCGGAACGCGTGCAGCACGCCGAGCGCCATCTGGTCGTTGCCGACGAACACCGCCGTGGCCGCCGTGTCGTCGACGAGCGCGAGACCCGCGGCGTACCCGCCCGCAGCCAACCAGTCGCCCTCGATGGGCAGGATGACGGGAAGACCCGCCGCGAGGAGCGCATCGTTCCAGCCGCGGCGTCGCTCCGCGGCATCCATCGACTCGGCCGGTCCGACGACGTGCCGGATCTCGCGGTGCCCGAGCCCGATGAGGTGCTCGGTTGCGAGCCGCGCGCCCGCGTACTGGTCGATCGAGACGCGGTGCATGCCCGCGGCGTGCTCGGACGCGACCGTCACGAGCGGAACGCCGACGTCGATGCCGCCGAGCACCTCGACGGCCTCGCGCTCACCCGCGATGAGCACGATCGCCTCGACGCGCTGCAGCACGAGACGGTGCGCCTCCTGCGTGAGCGTGTCGGCGTCGAGGTCGCGCATGCTCGCCTGGCTCACGGTGTAGCCCGCGCCGCGCGCCGCCTCGTTGAAGCCGAGCGCCGCGTTCGACGGGCCGTAGTCGGGGCGGCCGGCCTGCAGCAGGCCGATCGACCCCGAGCGCCGCTTCGCCATGGCGCGCGCGGCGGGCGACGGCGTGTAGTTCAGGTCGGCGATGGCCTTCTCGACGCGTTCCCGCGTCGATGCGCGCACGCCCGAGAGGTCGTTGAGCACGCGCGAGACCGTCTGGTGCGAGACCCCTGCGAGGCGCGCGACGTCGAACATCGTCGGCACGCCCGAAGGGCCAGGATCTGCCGAGGGCGCGACGGATGCCGCGAGGGTCTCGCCCGCGGCATCCGTCGTCGTCATATCGGCAGCCTAGGGTCGCCGGGCCTAGAGGCCCTGCGCGAGACGGTAGTACGCCTGGTTCCAGCGCACCTCGCTCTGGAAGCCGCGGAGCGTCGTGTCGTTGTCGATCGTGAGCAGCTCGACCTTCGCGATGTCGGCGAAGTCGCGGAACACATCGATGTCGACGGCCGTCGTCATGACCGTGTGGTGCGCGGCACCCGCGGTGAGCCACGCGGCGGCCGAGACCTCGAACGAGGGCTCCGGCTTCCACACGGCGCGGCCGACGGGCAGCTTCGGCAGCTCGGGCGACTCGACGTTCTCGACGACGTTCGCCACGAGGCGGAAGCGGTCGCGCATGTCGCTCATCGCGACGACGAGCGCGGGGCCGGGGTCGGCCGTGAAGACGAGGCGCACGGGGTCGTCCTTGCCGCCGATGCCGAGCGGGTGGATCTCGAGGGTCGGCTTCTGGCTCGAGAGCGACGGCGAGACCTCGAGCATGTGAGCGCCGAGAATCTTCTCGTCACCGGGGACGAGGTCGTAGGTGTAGTCCTCCATGAGGCTCGCACCGCCGGGCAGGCCCGCACCCATGACGTTCGCGACGCGCACGAGGATGGCGGTCTTCCAGTCGCCCTCGGCGCCGAAGCCGTAGCCCTCGGCCATGAGGCGCTGCACCGCGAGACCCGGCAGCTGCTTGAGCGCGCCGAGGTCTTCGAAGCTCGTCGTGAACGCGCCGAAGCCGCCCTCTTCGAGGAACGAACGGAGGCCCAGCTCGATCGCGGCACCGTCGCGGAGCGACTGACGACGCTCGCCGCCCTCACGGAGCTCGGGGACGACGTCGTAGAGCTCGTCGTACTCGGCGACGAGCGCGTCGATCTCGGCTTCGGTCGCCGCGGCGACGGCGTCGGCGAGCTCGTTGACGCCCCACGTGTTGACCTGCACGCCGAACCGCAGCTCGGCCTCGGTCTTGTCGCCCTCGGTGACGGCGACGAAGCGCATGTTGTCGCCGAAGCGGGCGAGCTTGAGGGTGCGGGACGCGGCCCAGCCGGCGGCGGCGCGCTGCCACGTCGCGACCTGGCCCTGCACGACGGGGTTCGACACGTGGCCGACGACGGTCTTCCGCGAGACGCCGAGGCGGGTCTGGATGTAGCCGAACTCGCGGTCGCCGTGCGCGGCCTGGTTCAGGTTCATGAAGTCGAAGTCGATGTCGGCCCAGGGCAGTTCGACGTTCGCCTGCGTGTGCAGGTGCAGGAGCGGCTTCCGCAGCGCGTCGAGGCCGCCGATCCACATCTTCGCGGGGCTGAAGGTGTGCATCCAGGCGATGACGCCGATCACGTTGTCGGCCGCGTTGACCTCGAGCGCGAGGCGACGGATCGCGTCGGCGCTCTTGAGGACGGGCTTCCAGACGACCGTCACGGGCACGGCCGAGCCGAGCGTCTCGGCGATCGCCTGCGACTGCTCGGCGACCTGGCGGAGGGTCTCCTCGCCGTAGAGGTCCTGGCTGCCGGTGAGGAACCAGACCTCGTACGAGTCGAGCGTGGTGGAGAGCGGGGTGCGAGTCATTCTGTGGTCCTTAAGAGAGAGGGATGTCAGCGGCGGGCGTCGGACGACTGGCCGTAGACGTTCTGGTAGCGGTTGAAGAGGGAGTCGATCTTGTCCTGCGGGATCGGGATGAGCGGACCGGCCTCGCGGGCGATGTGCACCGTCCGCGCGACGTCCTCGACCATGACGGCGGCCTTCACGGCATCCTTCGCGTCGACGCCGATCGTGAACGGGCCGTGGTTCTGCATGAGCACGGCACGCGACCGGTGACCGGTCAACGTCTTCACGATGCCCTCGCCGATCGACTCGTCGCCGATGATCGCGAACGGACCGATCGGGATCGGGCCGCCGAACTCGTCGGCCATGCCCGTGATGACGCACGGGATCTCCTCGCCGCGCGCAGCCCATGCCACGGCGTACGTCGAGTGGGTGTGCACGACTCCGCCGACATCCGGCATGTTGCGGTAGACGTAGGCGTGCGCCGCGGTGTCGCTCGACGGCGAACGCTCGCTGCCGAGCGAACCCGGAACGACGGCGCCGTCGAGGGTGCAGAGGATCATGTTGTCGGGGGCGAGGTCGTCGTAGCTCACGCCGCTCGGCTTGATGACGAAGAGGTCGGTGCCGGGCACGCGACCCGAGACGTTGCCGCCCGTCCAGATGACGAGACCGTAGCGGGTCAGTTCACCGTGGAGGCGTGCGACGTCCTCGCGCACCTTCTGGACGGCGGGATCGGAATCGTAGGCGCTCATGCGCGGGTCTCCTTCTCAGACGGTGTCTCCTTCGACAGATGGGCTTCGCGCTTGAGCGCACGCAGACGCTTCATGGCGTCGTTCGCGCCGCGACCGAAGTAGTCGTGCAGCAGCGAGTACTCGGCGAAGAGACGGTCGTAGGCGAGCGCGGCCTCCTCGTTCGGCGTGTAGACGGCGCGGTCGAGCTTGCCCATGGCGTCGGCGGCGTGACGGATGTCGGGGTAGGCGCCCGCCGCGACGGCGGCGTGGATCGCGCTGCCGAGCGCCGGGCCCTGCTCGCTCGCGATCGTCGAGATGGGGAGGCGCAGCACGTCGGAGTAGCACTGCATGAGCTGCGGGTTCTTCAGCAGGCCGCCCGCGACGATGAACTCGGTCACGGGGACGCCCGCCTCGGCGAACGTCTCGACGATGACGCGCGTGCCGAACGCCGTCGACTCGAGGAGCGCGCGGTAAATCTCCTCCGTGCGCGTCGTCAGGGTCTCACCGACGATGACGCCCGAGAGCTCGTGGTCGACGAGAACCGAGCGGTTGCCCGAGTGCCAGTCGAGGGCGACGAGGCCGTGCGCGCCGACGGGCTCCTCGAACGCGAGGTTCGTCAGGTGCTGGTGGATGCTCGTGCCCGCGTCATCCGCCGCCTCGAAGTATCGGGCGGGAACCTGATTCTTGACGTACCAGGCGAAGATGTCGCCGACGCCCGACTGACCGGCCTCGTAGCCGTAGAGGCCCGCGACGATGCCGCCGTCGACGACGCCGCACATGCCGGGCACCTCGGCGAGGTGGTCGTGGTTCATGACGTGGCACGTCGAGGTGCCCATGATGGCGACCATCTGGCCGGGCTGCGTCGCCTGCGCGGCGGGCGCCGTGACGTGCGCGTCGACGTTGCCGACCGCGACGGCGATGCCCTCGGGCAGGCCCGTCCAGGCGGCGGCTTCGGCGGTGAGCGTGCCGGCCGCAGCACCCAGTTCGCCGATCTCGTGCGCGACCTTGTCGTCGGCGAACGACGCGAAGTCGGGGTTGAGAGCGGCGAGGAAGTCGTGGCTCGGGTACTGGCCGTCCTGGTAGATGCCCTTGTAGCCCGCGGTGCAGGCGTTCCGCACGTAGCGGCCCGAGAGCTGCCAGATGATCCAGTCGGCGGCCTCGACCCAGTGGTCCATGCGGTCGTAGAGCTCGCGGTCGTCTTCGAGGAGCTGCAGGCCCTTCGCGAACTCCCACTCGCTCGAGATGAGGCCGCCGTAGCGGTTGATCCAGGCCTCGCCGCGCTCGTGCGCGAGCTCGTTGATGCGGTCGGCGTGCGGCTGGGCCGAGTGGTGCTTCCAGAGCTTCACGTACGCGTGCGGGCGGTCGGCGAACTCGGGCAGCTCGTTGAGCGGGGTGCCGTCGGCGATGGTCGGAACCATCGTGCAGGCCGTGAAGTCGGTGCCGATGCCGATGACCTGCGACGGATCGATGCCCGCCTTCTGCACGGCCTCGGGAACCGCGTGCTTCAGCACGTCGACGTAGTCCTGCGGAACCTGCAGCGCCCAGTCGGGAGGCAGCGGGGTATTGCGCCCGCCCGCCGTGAGCGTCGTGTCCATGACGGCGTGCGGGTAGTCGTAGACGGAGCTCGCGAGCTCGGCTCCGTCGGAGACCCGCACGACGACCGCGCGGCCCGAGAGTGTGCCGTAGTCGACACCGATCGTGTACTGGTCCCCTGCCGAGTGTGCGGGCGTGCCTGCGGGGCGGGTCTCGCCCGAGGTGCTCGCTGCGGGCGTGTTCTCTGCCACGGATGACTCCTTCGTCGCTCGTTCGTTAGCGCTAACGAGAACTCATGTTAGCGCTAACGAGCACGAATTGCGAGAGGGGAAAGAGGTGCGCAGCAGCGACGCCGTGCACGGATGCTGCAATCCGGGCCCGCGCCCGCGTGTCGGAGGCCCCGAGCCGGCGTGTCACCCCAACCGCAGCATCCGTGACCACGCCCACCCCGTCATCCGCCCCCGCCGACTCTCCGTCTGGGCCGTCCCCACCCCCGCCCTCCTGCTCCGCGTCCGGATACGGAGAAATGACCGCAGCCCCGGCGCGGCGGATGACGCGAGCCGGCGTGTCGGCCCAGAACTCCTTATCCGCCGCAACGTCTCCGTACACGGA
This sequence comes from Agromyces atrinae, assembly GCF_013407835.1. Lineage (NCBI taxonomy): Bacteria > Bacillati > Actinomycetota > Actinomycetes > Micrococcales > Microbacteriaceae > Agromyces > Agromyces atrinae. The sequence goes on from NZ_JACCBI010000001.1 coordinate 1,788,478, forward strand.
TGCTGCAATCCGGGCCCGCGCCCGCGTGTCGGAGGCCCCGGGCCGGCGTGTCACCCGAATCCGCAGCGTCCGTGAACACGCCCACCGCGTCATCCGCAGCAGGGGGAGGAGGACCCGGGGAGGGAGAGAAAAGCAGAAGCGGGGCCGGACGGAGGGACCCGTCCGACCCCGCTCACGCGAGAGACCGCGAGACTCAGCGACCGCCCGAGCGACGCTTGTTGTAGACGTCGAAGGCGACCGCGAGGAGCAGCACGAGACCCTTGACGGCCTGCTGCCACTCGATTCCGATGCCCATGATCGACATACCGTTGTTCAGCACACCGATGATAAGACCACCGATGATCGCGCCGCCGATCGTGCCGACGCCGCCCTGCACCGCGGCTCCACCGATGAACGCCGCCGAGATCGCCTCGAGCTCGAAGCCGTCACCGGCCTTCGGCCCCGCGAGGTTCAGTCGCGCGGTGAAGATGAGTCCGGCGAGTGCGGCGAGGAGGCCCATGTTGACGAAGAGCCAGAAGTCGACCCGACGCGTCTTGATGCCCGACAGTTCGGCGGCGTGACGGTTGCCGCCGATCGCGTAGATGTGGCGGCCGAAGACCGTGCGGTTCATGACGATGCCGTACACGAGCACGAGCACCGCGAGGATGATGAGCGTGACGGGGATGCCCTTGTACGACGCGAGCGCGAAGGCGAAGAGGCCGATCGCACCGGCGACGAGCACGAGCTTCACGATGAACCAGATGATCGGCTCGGTGTCCTGACCGTACTTCTGACGTCCGCGGCGGGTGCGCACCTGCTGCACGATGAGCGCGATGACGGCGATCACTCCGACGCCGAGCGTCAAGGGATCGAGTTCGAAATCACCGAACACATCCGAGAGGAAGCCGTTGCCGAGCGCACGGTACTCCGCCGGGAACGATCCGATGTTCGAGTTACCGAGCACGACGAGCGCGAGACCGCGGAAGATCAGCATGCCCGCCAAGGTCACGATGAACGCGGGTATGCCGACATAGGCGATCCAGAAGCCCTGCCAGACGCCGACGAGGGCACCGATTCCGAGCGAGAGGATGACGGCGAGCCACCAGGGCATGCCCCAGTGCACGGCGAAGACGCCCGAACACGCTCCGACGAACGCCGCGACCGAGCCGACCGACAGGTCGATGTGGCCGGCGATGATGACCATCACCATGCCGATCGCGAGCACGAGGATGTACCCGTTCTGCACGATGAGGTTCGAGATGTTCTGCGGGCGCAGAAGGATGCCGTTGGTGAGGATCGAGAAGAGCACCACGACCGCGATCAGCGCGATGAAGATGCCGTTCTTGCCGAGGTCGGCGAGGATGTGGCTCAGCCGCTCGGTGAACTTGTTCTCGATGGGGTTGACCGTGGCGCCGACCGCCGTCGAGTCAGTGGGTGGGGTGGATGTGGGAGTGGACATGCTGTCTCCTGTGTCGTCGAGCTGCGCGCGGCGCTAGCGCGGCTTTTCCATGGTCATGAGCTTGAGGACGGTCTCGGGTGTCGCCTCACTGATGGGCAGTTCGCCGGTGATGCGTCCTTCGGAGATCGCGTACACGCGATCGGAGATGCCGAGCAGCTCGGGCAGTTCGGAGGAGATGACGATGATGCCCTTCCCCTCGGCGGCGAGCCGGTTGATGATCGAGTAGATCTCGTACTTGGCGCCGACGTCGATGCCGCGCGTCGGCTCATCGAGGATCAGGACGTCGGGGTCGGAGTAGATCCACTTCGACAGGACGACCTTCTGCTGGTTGCCGCCCGAGAGCTTGCCCGTCTTCACGAGCACGTTGGGCGCCTTGATGTTCATCGACTTGCGGTACTCGTTGGCGACCTTGTACTCCTCGTTGTCGTGCACGAGGCCGAACTTCTCGAGCTTCTTGAGCGAGGCCATGGAGATGTTGCGCTTGATGTCCTCGATGAGGTTCAAGCCGTAGGTCTTGCGGTCCTCGGTCGCGTAGGCGATGCCGTTTCGGATGGCCTCGGCGACGGATCGCGTCTTGATCTCCTGGCCGCGCTTGTACACGCGCCCCGAGATCTTCGACCCGTACGAGTGGCCGAACAGGCTCATCGCGAACTCGGTGCGCCCGGCGCCCATGAGGCCCGCGATGCCGACGATCTCGCCCGCTCGCACGTTGAGCGAGACGTTGTCGACGACGATGCGGCTCGTGTCCTGGGGGTGGTAGGCGGTCCAGTCCTCGACCCGCAGGATCTCCTCGCCGATGTTCGACTCGTGATCCGGGTAGCGGTGCTCGAGGTCGCGGCCGACCATGTCCTTGATGATGCGGTCTTCCGTGACATCCGTCTTCTTGATCGTCTCGATGGTCTTGCCGTCACGGATGACGGTGACCGAGTCGGCGACCTTCTTGATCTCGTTCAGCTTGTGGCTGATGATGATCGACGTGATGCCCTGCTCCTTGAGGTGCAGGATGAGGTCGAGCAGGTGGTCGGAGTCTTCGTCGTTGAGCGCCGCGGTGGGCTCGTCGAGGATGAGGAGCTTGACGCGCTTCGAGAGCGCCTTCGCGATCTCGACGAGCTGCTGCTTGCCGACGCCGAGATCGAGGATCTTCGTCGTCGGATTGTCCTTCAGGCCGACGCGGGCGAGGAGTGTGCGCGCTTCGTGATTGGTCTTGTTCCAATCGATGAGGCCGCCGCGACCCTTCTGCTCGTTGTTGAGGAAGATGTTCTCGGCGATCGAGAGGTACGGGCTGAGCGCGAGCTCCTGGTGGATGATGACGATGCCCTTGGCCTCCGAGTCGGAGATGTCCTTGAACGCGACCGTCTCGTCTTCGAAGACGATGTCGCCGTCGTAGCTGCCGTGCGGGTAGACGCCCGACAGTACTTTCATGAGCGTCGACTTGCCGGCGCCGTTCTCCCCGCAGATCGCGTGGACTTCCCCGCGACCGACGGCGATCGTCACGTTGGCGAGCGCCTTCACTCCCGGGAACGTCTTCGTGATGCCGCGCATCTCGAGAATGTGGTTGGTCATCGTGCCTCCTGCTTCTCTCGGGTGAACCGGCCGGGCGACGATCGTCGCCCGGCCGGTTCGCACCTGCTTCGTTAGCCGCTGATCTCGGCTTCGGTCCAGTAGCCGCTGTCGACGAGGACTTCGGTGATGTTGTCCTTGACGACGATCTGCGACTCGAGGAGGTACGACGGGACGACCTTCACTCCGTTGTCGTAGTCGGTGGTGTTGTTGACCTCGGGCTCCTCGCCGTTCAGCAGTGCCGTGGCCATCGCGACGGCGACCTCGGCGAGCTTGCGGGTGTCCTTGAAGATCGTCGCGTACTGCTCGCCCGCGTTGATCGCCTTGACGGAGTCGAGCTCGGCGTCCTGACCGGAGATGATCGGCCATTCGGCGCCGACCGTGTAGCCGGCACCCTCGAGGGCCGAGATGATGCCGCGCGAGATGCCGTCGTAGGGCGAGAGCACCGCGTTGACCTGCGAGCCGTCGGAGTAGTTCGCCGTGAGGAGGTCCTCCATGCGGCTCTGAGCGGTCTCACCGTCCCAGCGGAGCGTGGCGACCTGCTCGATCGACGTCTGACCCGACTTCACGACGAGCGTTCCGTCGTCGATGAGCGGCTGGAGGACGTCCATCGCACCGTCGAAGAAGAAGAACGCGTTGTTGTCATCGAGCGAACCGGCGAAGAGCTCGATGTTGAACGGACCGGCGGGGGCTCCGTCGATCGGCGTTCCGTCGAGCTCGGCGAGGCCGAGTCCGTTGAGGACCGACCATGCCTGCTGCTGGCCGACCTTGAAGTTGTCGAACGACGCGTAGTAGTCGACGTTCTCCGAGTCGCGGATGAGGCGGTCGTAGGCGATGACCGGGATGTCGGCATCGGCGGCGTCCTGCAGCACCTGCGAGAGCGTGGTGCCGTCGATCGACGCGATGATGAGCGCCTCGGCGCCCTTCGTGATCATGTTCTCGATCTGCGAGACCTGGGTGGGGATGTCGTCCTCTGCGTACTGGAGGTCGACGGTGAAGCCCTGCTCCTCGAGCTGCTCCTTGACGGCGTTGCCGTCCTGGATCCAGCGCTCCGAGCTCTTCGTCGGCATCGCGACGCCGATGAGTCCGCCGTCTCCGCCGCCGTCGCCGCCGGTGTCTCCACCGCCTCCGCTGGAACACGCGGCGAGGGCGAGCATCGCACCCGCCGTCATGGTGGCGAGGATGACCTTCTTCATCTTCTTCACGGTTTTTCCTTTCACTGTGTCCGTCATGGACGCCTTGGTTGTCGCGTCGGGTCCGTCGTCATCGACGACGACGTCACCCGTCACGGGCCCGTGGGGCCCTGTGGTGCTGTGTTCGGTTGTGGTTTTCGGGGGGTTCGGGCCCGGCCGACCTGACCGGATCCGCTTCCGGCTGCGTGAGCCAGGAGTCTGGGTTCACCACCGCGGGCGGCGCCGTGGGCGCCGCCGAACAGTGCGTCGATGACGGACTGGTCGAGGGTGGAGAGTGCGCCGTCCTGCCGCGCGAGCTGCACGGTGCGGGCGACGTCTTCGGTGAGCACGACGAGCCGGACGGCGTCACGGGCGTCGGTGCCGATGGCGAAGGGGCCGGTGTTCGGCACGAGGACGACGCGGCTGCGCTGCTCGGCGAGCGTCGCGGCGACGGCGCGGCCGAGCGATTCCGCGTCGACCGGGCTCGCGGTGACGACGGGCACGGGGCCGCCGAACTCGCGCGCCATGGCGGTCGTCGCGCACGGGATGGCTTCGGCGCGTGTCGCCCACGCCGTCGCGTAGGGCGAGTGCGTGTGGGCGAGGGCTCCGGCCTCCGGCACGTGGCGGTAGATCGCGGCGTGCATCGCGACGTCGATCGGCAGGGAGCCGTCGCCGCCGGGGGTTCCGTCGACGATGCCGGCGTCGAGGGTGCAGAGCACCATGTTCTCGGGGGCGAGTTCGGCGTAGGCGACGCCCGACGGCTTGATGACGAAGAGGTCGGCGCCCGGCACGCGGGCGGAGACGCTTCCGTCGGTCCACGACACGAGTCCGTGGCGGGGAAGCTCGGCGTGGACGTGCGCGACATCGGCCCGGATGCGGGCGATGGCGACTTCGACGCGGGCGCTGAACGTGCTCACGAGTGCGCCTCGCCGGCGCGGGTGCCGAGCGCCCGACGGGGCGTCTCGACGTGTCGTGAGTTGCTCATGCTGCCAGACCTCTCTGTCTGCGTGTTCCGATGTGACCGGTCACATTGAGTAAGAGTAAGCCACAGACATCGAGGGGGTGTCAAGCGCGATGTGTCACGTCTCGGTAACGGCGGCCCGCACCGCACCCCATCCGGCACTCAGAACGACGGGCGCCCCGTGGAGGAGCGCACGACGAGCTCCGGCATGATCGAACCCGTGTAGTCGGGCGTCGTCGAATCGATGTTGCCGAGCAGGAGCGCGACGCAACGTCGGCCGAGTTCGGCGAAGTCCTGGCGCACCGTCGTGAGCGGCGGCCAGTAGTGCGCGGCCTCGGGGACGTCGTCGAATCCGACGACGCTGACGTCGTTCGGAACGTCGAGGCCACCCGAGCGGAACGCGTGGATGAGACCGAGCGCCATGGCGTCGTTCGAGGCGAAGATCGCCGTGAAATCGCGCACCTGCATGAGCTCGCGGCCGACGTAGTACCCGAAGTCCGCCGTCCAGTCGCCGAGGATCGGAGCGGTCGTCGGAACGTCCTGCGCGCTCATCTCGTCGAGGAACCCGCGCATGCGCGCCTCGGCCTCGATCCAGTCCTGCGGCCCGGCGAGGTGGTAGATGTTGCGGTGCCCGAGCTCGATGAGGTGCCGCGTCGCGAGTCGCGCCCCGGCGATCTGGTCGACGGTGATGGCGTGCTCGCTGTCGGAGATCGACTGCAGGGTCACGTACGGCACGGTGATCTGATGCTCGGCGAGCGCCGTGAACACGCGCATCTGCGGAGCGATGACCACGAGACCCTCGACCGCTTGCGCCGTGAGGTGCGCGAGTCCGTCGGCGATCGACGCGGGCGAGGCCGCGTCGATGTTCGCGGTGCTCACCCAGTAGCCCGCCTCACGCGCGGCCGCTTCGATCGCGGCGATGCTCGATGCGGGCCCGTACTGCGTGCTCGACGCCGAGAGGATGCCGAAGGTCTGCGAGCGACTCGTGACGAGGGCCCGTGCCGCGCGGTTCGGCCGGTACTGCAGCTGTTCCATGACCTCGAGCACGCGCTGCTTCGTCGAGTCGCGGATGCTCGGGTGGTTGTTGAGCACGCGGGAGACCGTCTGGTGCGACACATCTGCAGCCTTCGCCACATCGCGAATGCTGGGTGGTCGTCCCTTCGTCGGCTCTGACGTCACGGGTTCCTCGACTTCGATTCATGTTCACGGTCACATGCGTGTCGCTCCCATTATGACTCCCGCGCTCCCGATGTGACAGAGGATGTGACAAGCGCATGTGACGTTCACATTCCCCTCCGGGCTTAGGCTGTGCGCCATGGCCGACTTCCTGAACGATCTGCCGCTCAGCTCTCGCCGACGTCGCGACGAATCGACGGTCGGCGACCGCGGAGCCCAGGTGGACGTCCTCGTCCAGACCGCGCGCGAACTCATCGACTCCGCACCGCTCGCTCAGCGGGAGTCGCTCGCGACCGCGTTCCTGGCGAGCGCGGGCCTCAAGGGGGACGCGCTCTCGGACGCGCACTCCCCCGCGACGACGACGCGCGACGCATCGATCCGCGACCTCGACCGCGCGCTGTACGCGCTGCTCGACCTCGCCGAGGCGCTCGACACCGATCCCGAGATCGACGGACTCACGACGGGCGCCGTCGCCCTCTATCGCTCGGGCCGCGTGCGCTTCCCGCAGAAGGCCGTCGTGCATGGCAGCACCCTGCGCGCGACCGACGCCGACTGGCAGATCGGCTACGGTCCCGTACTCGAGGGCACGGCTCTCGAGATCGTGCGCTTCTTCGACGGACGAGGCACGTGGCCCGCGGGCACTACGCCGCGATGACGACGTCGGGCGCTAGACCGCTGCTGCCGCCGCGGGCCGCACCCGACCGGCGAGCACGACGGCGACGAGCGCGACGGCGAGCGTCACCGAGAAGTCCGCGGTGAACGCCCCGGCCGCGAGAGCGCCCGCGACGAGCGGGGTGATCGCGAGGACGGATGCCGATCCGAGCGATTCTCCGATCGTGAGCGCCGCCGAGTTGAAGCCCTGCGCCGACGTCGGCGAGAGTTCGAGCACCGAGACCGAGAACCGCGGGTACATGAAGCCCATGCCGCCGCCCGCGATCGTCCACGCGATGAACGCGACCCACGGCGCGAGGCCGAACGCCGCGACGAGAAGCACGACGCCGAGCGCGACGGCGAGCACGGCCGTGCCGATGCGCACCGCGGCGACGTTCGACAGTCGCCCGACGAGGCGCCCCTGCAGCCACGACGCGACGGCCCACGAGACGCCGGCGCCCGTGAGCACGGCTCCCGCGAGCGAGGGCGAGAACTCGTACTGCTCGATGAGGAAGTACGGGAGGTAGATCTCGCTGCCGAAGAAGGCACCGGCGACGATCGCGCGCACGAGCACGGTGCCCGGGATGCCCGGCTTCGCGAGGAGCGTGCCGCGCGGCAGGAGCGGGCGCACCGCGACGACGATGACGACGAGCGACGCGGCGGCGAGGATCCACCGGCCCGGCTCGGGCAGCTCTTTCGCGAGCGAGAGCGCGAGCGCTGCGGCGGCCGCGAGCACGGCCCACGCGAGTCGCGACACGCTCCACGGCACACTGCTGTCGCCCTCGACCTGGGCCCGCACGCGGAGGAGCGGAGGAAGCATCATCGCGCCGGCCGGGAGCACGAGGAAGATGACGCCGAGGAAGACCCAGTGCCACGTGAACGCCTCGGCGATCGCGCCCGCGATCGCCGGTCCGATGATCGAGGGGATGACCCAAGCCGCCGCGAACCCGGCGAAGACACGCGCCCGGATCTCGAGCGGGTACACGCGGCCGACGATCACATAGAGAGGTACGGTGACGGCCGCGCCGCCGAGCCCGTGCACGAACCGGCCGACGACGAGCATCTCCATCGTCGTCGCCGTTCCCGCGATGACGAGGCCGACGATGAAGAGCACGGCCGCCGAGATGAGGGGCGGGAGAGGCCCCTTGCGGTCGCTCCAGTTGCCCGCGAGCACCATGCCGATGACGCCCGCGGCGAGCGGCACCGAGAACGCGACGGCGAAGAGCGACGCCCCATCGAGATCGTCGGCGACGAGCGGCATGATCGTCGTGACCGCGAGCGACTCGAAGGCCGCGAGGAACACGAGCGAGAACATACCGATGCTGAGCCACCGGTAGGGCGCGGAGAGCGGGCCCGGTGCGCGCCGCGGCGCTCGTTCGGGCGCGGAGGCGAGCGGCGAATCAGTCACTGCACGAGCCTACGGCCGACGACCGACAGTCGCGCACCGCAGTCCCCTCACCTCACAGTTCGGCGAAGGCCCGCACGGGGAAGGTGCCGAAGCCTTCGACTCGTGGCGGCACGGCCGTGAACCGTGCGCCCTCGGCCGGGACCTCGCCGAGGTTCGTGAGGTGCTCGACGACGTGGATGCCCGCGGCGAGCAGAAGGGTGTGCGCGGGACGCTCTCCTCCGCTCTCGGTGTCGTCGATGTTGAGCGCGTCGATGCCGACGAGCGTCACACCCGCGTCGACGAGGTGCTGCGCGCCGGCCTCGGTGAGGAACGGCGAGCCCGTGCGGTACTCGGGCGCGCCGAAGTGCCGGTCCCACCCGGTGTGCAGCAGCACGGCGGAGCCCGCGAGCTCGCGACCGGCGAATGCCTCGGCCGGAATGCCGCGCTCCGCGGCATCCGTCAGGTGGAATACCTCGGCGCGGAGGCCGACGAGCGTCTCGAGCGAGAGACTCGCGAGATCGCCGCCGTCGGCGTACCGGTGGAACGGGCTGTCGATGTAGGTGCCGGTATTGCCGATCATCTCGATGACGTCCATCGCGAACTCCGTGCCGGGTGCATACGCCGAGCGCGACGCCTCGCGCGTGAGGTGCGGCGTGATGCGCGGTGCGGGCAGACCGGGGTAGGTCACGAGGCCCGCGCGGATCGGGTGGCTGAGGTCGACGAGGCGACGATCCGCGGAACGGGGTGAGGTGTGATCGGTCATGCACGAACCCTTCGAACGAGAGTGACGAGGAGGGAGGCCACGGCGAGGACCGCCGGGACGAGAAGATTACCGCCCGCGAGCACGAGGAGGCCCGCGGTGAGCACCGTCGCGATGACGGCGAGCCACCAGCCGAACGAGTAGGTGCGCAGAAGGATGACGGCAGCGACCATTCCCAGGGCATAGATCGCCACCATGCTGCTCGTATGCACGAGGATGAACGGCGCGAGCTCGAGGCCCGTGGCGATCATCACGGCGAAGTAGACGAGGGTCAGCGCGAACGTCGCCGCGAGCGCACGCCGCGGCACGCGGCCCGGTTCGACGCCGCGGGCGAACCAGCGCGGCAGGTCGCCGTCGCGCCCGAGGGAAGCACCGAGCTTCGCGAAGGCCGGGAAGTACGCGTTCAGCACACCGACCGAGACGATCGCGGCGACCGTGCCGACGAGGACGGGGCCGACGCCGGGCGCCGTGCGTTCGACGAGTTCGAGGAGCGGCACGACTCCGTCGCCGGCGCCCTCGCCGAGAACGCCTACGGTCGCGACCTGGAGCGCGAGATAACCGGCGCTCGTGACGAGGAGGGCGATGCCCGTCGCGAGGGGGATCGTGCGGCGCGGGTTCCGGAACTCGCCGGCGATGTGCGTGCCGACCTCCCAGCCGGCGAACGCCCACACGAAGAGGCTGATGGCGGCGCCGACGCCGAGCCAGCCGTGCGGCAGGAAGGGTTCGAAGTTCCGGGCGTCGGCCGCGGGGAGCGCGACCGAGACGACGCCGATGACGACCGCGAGGAGGAGGCCCGTGAGCACGAACTGCATCCACCCGGCGACGCGCACGCCGAAGAAGTTGGCAAGGAAGGGCGGGAGGAAGATGACGGCCGAGATGATCGGCACGGCGGCACGGTCGACCCCGAGGATCGCCGTGACGTACTCGCCGCCGAGCACCGCGACGACGGGCGCCCCGGCACAGACGCCGATGGAGAACCAGTAGCCCGTCATCCGGGCCGCGGTGTCGCCGATCGCGCGCCGCACGTAGCTCGTGACCCCGCCCGCATCGGGGAAGCGCGACGCGAGCGCGGCAAACGTTCCCGCGAGCGGGATCGAGAGCACCGCGACCGCGAGCACGGCGACGATCGAGGCCGGCCCCGCGACGGCCGCGGCGAGACCGGGCAGCACGAGGAGGCCCGTGCCGAGCACGCTCGCGATGTAGAGCGCCGTGCCCTGTCCGAGCCCGAGCCGACCGCGCGGCGGCGCGCTCGCGTCATCCGCGATCGGGAGGCGGGGGTCTGTCGAGGTCACTCCCCTACTCTGGCGTTCGGCGACGGCCGACCGTAGCTGGCAGAAAGCCAACCCTCAGTGATTTTCTGCCAACGCGAGCTCAGAGGCGGTCGAGCGCCTCGAGCACGTCGCCCGTGAGGTCCGCCACGTCTTCGATGCCGACCGAGAGGCGCACGATCGACACGGGCACCTCGGCCTCGGTGCCGCGCACCGACGCGTGCGTCATCTCGGACGGGTAGTTCACGAGCGACTCGACGCCGCCGAGCGACTCGGCGAGCTGGAAGAACGTCATCGACTCCGCGAAGCGACGCGCCGCGGCCTCCCCGCCGACGAGATCGAGCGAGATCATGCCGCCGAAGCCCGACATCTGCCGAGCCGCGAGGTCGTGGCCGGGGTGCGTCGGCAGGCCCGGGTAGAGCACGCGCGAGACGGCCGCGTGGCCGACGACGGCCTCCGCGATCGCCTGCGCGTTCGACGAGTGCCGCTGCATGCGGAGCGCGAGGGTCTTGATGCCGCGCGTCGTGAGGAACGCGTCGAACGGCCCCGACACGGCGCCCGCGGCGAACTGGATGAACTGCACCTTCTCGGCGAGCTCGGCACGACCGGGCGCGAAGACCGCGGCTCCGCCGACGACGTCGGAGTGGCCGCCGAGGTACTTCGTCGTCGAGTGGATGACGACGTCGGCACCGAGCTTGATGGGCTGCTGCAGCGCGGGCGACGCGAACGTGTTGTCGACCACGACGACGAGACCGGCCGCGTGACCGAGCTCGACGAGAGCGGCGACGTCGCTGATCTTCATGAGCGGGTTCGACGGCGTCTCGACCCACAGCACCTTCGTCTCGGGTCGAACGGCCGCCCGCACGGCGTCGAGGTCGCTCGTGTCGACCGTCGAGTGCTCGATGCCCCACGCACCGTGGATGCGGCGGATGAGTCGGTGCGTGCCGCCGTAGACGTCGTTGCCGATGATGACGTGGTCACCCGGAGTCAGCACCGCACGCAGCAGTGCGTCTTCCGCCGCGAGACCCGACGCGAACGACAGGGCCGATTCGCCGTGCTCGATCGCGGCGAGCTGCGTCTCGAGCGCCGTGCGCGTCGGGTTGCCGCCGCGCGAGTACTCGTAGCCGCCGCGGAGGCCGCCGATGCCGTCCTGCACATAGGTCGTCGTGAGGTGCACGGGCGGGATGACGGCGCCCGTCGTGGGGTCGAACGCCTGACCGGCGTGGATGGCGAGCGTGTCGAAGTTCTCAGAGTGAGTCATGGGGGTGTCCTATTCACGAGCGGTACGAGAGGTGCGGATGACGCGCGCGGCGTCTCTCGCTCTCAACCGCTCAGGTAGCTCAGCAGGTCGGCTCGCGTGATGACGCCGAGCGCGCTTCCGCCATCGGTGACGAGGAGCGCCGACGCGTCGCCGAGCGCCGAGCGCGCCGAGGCGACGGGCTCGCCGACGCCGATGAGCGGGAAGGCCGGTCCGACGACCGACGAGATCTTGTCGGTGAGTTCGGCCTGACCCGAGAAGACGAGCTCCATGAGCTGCTCCTCCTGCACCGAACCGAGCACCTCGCCGAGCACGACGGGCGGTTCGGCCGTGAGCACGAGCACCTGCGAGACGTTCGTGCGCGTCATCGTGTCGATGGCCTCGCGCACGGTGTCGTTCGGGTGCGCGTAGACGAGGGGCGCCGTGCGGTCGGCCTTCGCCGCGAGGATGTTCGCGACCGTGTGACCCGACGGCGAGTTGGTGAAGCCGTAGGCGCGCAGCCATTTGTCGTTGAAGATCTTGCCGAGGTAGCCTCGGCCGCCGTCGGGAAGGAGCACGACGAAGACGTCGTCGGGGCCGGCCGAAGCCGCGGCCTTGAGCGCGGCGACGACGGCCATGCCGCTCGATCCGCCGACGAGGATTCCCTCTTCGCGGGCGAGGCGTCGCGTCATGTCGAACGACTCGGCGTCGGTGACGGCGATGATCTCGTGCGGGATCGCCGGGTTGTAGGCCTCGGGCCAGAAGTCTTCTCCGACGCCCTCGACGAGGTACGGGCGACCCGTGCCGCCCGAGTAGACCGAACCGACGGGGTCGGCGCCGATGATGCGCACCGAGTCGTTCGACACCTCGCGGAGGTAGCGGCCCGTGCCCGAGATCGTTCCGCCCGTGCCGACGCCCGCGACGAAGTGCGTGATGCGCCCGTCGGTGTCGCGCCAGATCTCGGGGCCGGTCGACTCGTAGTGGCTGAGCGGGCCGTTGGGGTTCGAGTACTGGTTGGGCTTGAAGGCGCCCGGGATCTCGGCGGCGAGCCGGTCGGAGACCGAGTAGTACGACTCGGGGCTCTCGGGGGCGACGGCCGTCGGGGTCACGACGACCTCGGCACCGTAGGCCGTGAGCACGTTGCGCTTGTCTTCGCCGACCTTGTCGGGGCAGACGAAGACGCAGCGGTAGCCGCGCTGCTGCGCGACGAGCGCGAGACCGACACCCGTGTTGCCCGAGGTGGGTTCGACGATCGTGCCGCCCGGCTTCAGCTTGCCCTCGCGTTCGGCGGCATCGATGATGCGCGTCGCGATGCGGTCCTTCGACGAACCACCGGGGTTGAAGTACTCGAGCTTCACGAGCACCGTGGCTTCGATGCCCTCGGTGACGCGGCTGAGCTTGACGAGCGGGGTGTTGCCGACGAGGTCGACGATGGTTTCTGCGTAGTGCATGCCTGTTCCTTGTGGGTCTGTGCAGCGCTGCGGTGCGCCGGAGCCGATGGGGTGGGTCGTCAGTGACGACAACAGGCGGCGCGCAGGAGCATGCGCCCAGCCTAGCCGCCCGCGCCGCCATAATCTGTCTGACAGCTGACTGTGAATGGGAGACTGGAGGAATCCCGATCTCGTCTCATGCGCTTGCATAGAGGAGACCCTCCCCCAATCCCTGCACGAGAGGCCCCTGATGGCGCGACCGGACCCTTCCGCGAACTTGACCGTGAAGCAGCAGCGCGCAGCACAGCGCGCCGCGAAGCTCGAGGAGTACAAGAAGCGCGAGGCCAAGGCGAAGCGCAACAAGCGTATCGGCCTGTGGGCCGGCATCGTCGGTGGTGTGGCCGTCCTCGGTCTCGTCGCCGGCTCGGTCTTCCTCATGCCGCGCCCGGCGACCTACTCGGCCGGTAGCGCCGGCGCCGAGATCGACGGCGTCGAGCTCTTCGACAACGGTTCGAACCACGTGACGACTCCCGTGACCTACCCGCAGACGCCCCCGGCGGGCGGCGAGCACAACCCGACGTGGCTGAACTGCGGCGTCTACACCGAGCCCGTCCCGAACGAGAACGCCGTCCACTCGCTCGAGCACGGAGCGCTCTGGGTCACCTACGACCCCTCGATCAGCGACGACGAGCTCGCGATCATCAAGGAGAAGCTCCCCTCCACCTACGTCATCCTCTCGCCCTTCGAGGGCCTGCCCTCGCCCATCGTGATCAGCGGCTGGAACTCGCAGCTGCAGCTCGAGTCGGCCTCCGACGAGCGCTTCGAGCAGTTCTTCGAGGAGTACTGGAAGAGCGACAAGGTGCCCGAGCCCGGCGCCCTCTGCTCGGGAGCGCTCGACGCCCCCGGCAAGGTGTCCTAGGTTCCCGCAATGACCGACGTCGATGAAGGGCCCGCTTCTCCTGCGCGCCCGCCGCGTTCGCGTGCCGTCATCGCGATCGTCGCGATCATCGCGGTCGTGGTCGCGGCCCTCGTCGCCTTCTCGATCGGACGCCTGACCGTCGCCTCGCTCGGCACCCCGAGCGACACGAGCGCCGACGCGGGCTTCTCGCGCGACATGCAGGTGCACCACCTGCAGGGCGTCGAGATGGCGATGATCATCCGCGACCTGAGCGACAGCGACGACGTGCGGCTGCTCGCCTACGACATCGCGACGACGCAGGCGCAGCAGGCGGGCCAGCTGTACGGCTGGCTCAGCCAGTGGGGCCTCTCGCAAGCGGGCAGCGAGCCCGCGATGACGTGGATGACGGTTCCCGTCGACGGCGCGACGCACGCGCACTCCGACGAGGGCCACCAGCCCGGAGACCCCATGCCCGGCCTCGCGACGCCCGAGCAGATGAACGAGCTGCGCGCCTCGACGGGTGTCGATGCCGAGATCCTGTTCCTCGAGCTCATGATCGCCCACCACAAGGGCGCCGTCGAGATGGCCGAGGCCGCTCTCGACCGGGCGCACAACGTACCGCTCCTCACCCTCGCGAACGGCATCGTCACGAGTCAGACCGCCGAGATCTCGCTCATGGAGTCGATGCTCGCCGATCGCACCTGAGCCGCGACGCCGCTCGCGCTCTGCGCCACCCCAGGCTTTCCCTCGCCTGCACGCACGTCCCCACTACGCGCCCTCTGCGACTCGCGAGTTGCCACACATGGCCCGTGCGGAGGGTCTCACACGGGCCATTTCTGGCAAGTCACCGAGGCGAGCGGGGGTCAGGTGGGGCGCAGGCGGATGACGCGGGCCGGGCGAGCGCGAGCGCGGGGGCGGGCGCGCGGGGCTAGCGCTCGGACTGCTGGCGGAAGAGGGAGGCGTAGACGCCGTCGGCCTCGAGAAGGCTCGCGTGCGTGCCGCGCTCGACGATACGTCCGTGATCGACGACGAAGATGACGTCCGCATCGACGACGGTCGAGAGTCGGTGAGCGATGGCGATCGTCGTACGCCCGCGCGCGGCGTCGTCGAGCGCCTCCTGCACGATGCGCTCCGAGATCGTGTCGAGCGCACTCGTCGCCTCGTCGAGCACGAGCAGCGGCGGGTCCTTCAGCAGCACGCGCGCGATCGCGATGCGCTGCTTCTCGCCGCCCGAGAGCCGGTATCCGCGTTCGCCGACGACCGTTGCGTACCCGTCGGGGAACGACGCGATCGTGTCGTGGATGTTCGCCTGGCGGGCAGCCGTCTCGAGCTCGGCATCCGTCGCCTCGGGCCGCGCGTACCGCAGGTTCTCGGCGATCGTCGCGTGGAAGAGGTACGTCTCCTGACTCACGATGCCGATGTGCGCCATGAGCGACTCCTGCGTCACGTCGCGGACGTCGCGCCCGGCGACGAGCACCCGCCCGTCCGACGCCTCGTACAGACGCGGCACGAGGTACGAGACGGTCGTCTTGCCCGCCCCGCTCGGCCCGACGAACGCGGCGAACTGCCCCGCCTCGATCTCGAACGACACCGAGTCGAGAGTCGGGCGCGAGTCATCCGCCTGGTCGGGATAGCGGAACGTGACCCCGTCGAACGCGACGAGCGGCCCCGTCGACGGAAGCTCGGCGAGCGGCGTCGCACCCGGGCGATCCGTGATCGCGGGCTTCAGGTCGAGGTACTCGAAGATGCGGGCGAAGAGGGCCGTCGACGTCTGCAGGTCGAGCGCGACGCGCATGAGCCCGAGGAGAGGGAAGAGCAGTCGCGCCTGAACGGTCGTGAAGGCGACGATCGTGCCGGCCGTGACATCCGTCGCCCCGCCCACGATGAGCCATCCCGCGACGAGGTAGACGATCGCGGGGATCGACGACAGGAAGATCTGCACCATCGCGAAGAACCACTGGCCGCTCATCTGCTGGCGCACCTGCAGGTCGATCTGCGTGCGGTTCTCGTCGGCGTAGCGCGCGATCTCGCTCTGCTGGCGGGTGAAGCTCTTCGACAGCAGGATGCCCGAGACCGAGAGCGTCTCCTGCGTGATCGCCGTCATCTCCGAGAGCGACTCCTGCGTCTTCGCGGCGATGCGCGCACGCACCTGACCGACGCGTCGCTGCGCGATGACCATGAACGGCATGAGCACGAGGGCGACGATCGTGAGCTGCCAGTTGAGCAGCACCATGGCCACGAACGCCGCGATGACCGTGACCGTATTGCCGAGCACGCTCGAGACCGTATTGGTGAGCACGCCCGCGACGCCGCCGACGTCGTTCTGCAGCCGTGACTGGATGACGCCCGTCTTCGTGCGTGTGAAGAACGAGAGCTCCATCGACTGCAGGTGCGAGAAGAGCCGCACGCGGAGCGCCCCCATGACCCGGTTACCGGTGCGAGCCGTGAGCCAGGTCTGCCACACACCGAGTGCCGCGCTCACGAGGAAGATCGCGACCATGAGGCCGACGATCACCGCGAGCGCGGAGAGGTTCGGACCCCCGCCGTCGACCGGGAAGAGCCCGTCGTCGAAAGCCCGTTGGGTAAGCAGCGGGGGGATGACGGCGAGCGCGGCACCGATCAGCACGAGGATGACGGTGACGATGAGCGCCGCCCGGTGCGGCGCGAACAGGCCGCCGATGCGACGGAGCAGATGCGGGATGTAGGGCGCGTCGGCGTTCTGCGCTCGCTGCGTGCCCTCGTCGGCCGAGCCGATGCGCCGAACGCCCGGCGGGTGACCGGCCCCCGTCCCGCCGCGCGGCCTCGTCATGCTCATGCGCTCACCCTACGCCGCCCCCACCCTCACTCCCTTCCTCCTTGCCCTGCCCCCTGCTCCTCCACCTGTCCCCGTTCGCAATTCAGGTGCGCAGGCGTGTCGAGGGCCCTACTCCCCAGCCACGACTGCGACACGCCGTGTGCCGACCTGAATTGCGAACGAGGAGACGGGCCGTTGACGCTCCGACACTCCCCCTCCCGAGCGCGACGTCGAAGCCGGTAGTCCACAGCGATCCTTGCGCCACGAGCGACGCGGGCCGGAAGCCCGCGAGCGTCTGGTCATGCCTCTTCTCCTACCGACGCTCGCACGCCTCGACGGGGTCGCCGAAACCCGTGAACTCGTGCGCGCGGGGATCGAACCACGACAGCTCACGATCGCTGCGGCCTGCGGCGACGTGCTCCGTGTTCGACGCGGGTGGTATGCGCTCCCGTCGACGCCGGACGACCTCATCACCGCGATACACATCGGCGGCCGTCTCGCGTGTGTCTCTGCGGCCGCGCACTACGGCTGGGCGACGCCCGAACATTACGCGGTGCACGTCTGCGTTCCCGAGAACGCGTCTCGCCTCCGCCATCCACGCCGGCCCGCCGTCATCCACTGGGGCTCGGCGCTCACGTCGGGCCGCCCTCGGTTGATCACCAGCAGGTTCGAGACGGTGACTCATCTCGTCGGTTGCCTCGGCCCCGAGGATGCTGTCGCAGCCCTCGACTCGTTTCTCGAGCGCGAGCCCGCACACTCCGCCGACCTGAACGCCTGGCTCGCATCACTGCCCGACCATGTTCTCCGCGAGCTCTGCACCCTCTCGAGCGGCTGTGAGAGCTACCTCGAGTCGATCGGTCGCCAACGACTGGAGCGAGTCGGGATCGTGGGGAAGCACCAGGTGCAGATCAACGGTGTCGGGAGGGTCGATCTCGTCATCGACGACTGGCTCGTCATCGAGTGGGATGGCCGCCAGCACGTCGACTCCTACGAAGCCGATCGGCGACGTGATGCGCTCCTTACCGCGATGGGATACCGCGTCCTTCGATTCAGCTATCGCCTCGTGCTCGACGAGTGGCACATCGTGATCGCCGCCGTGCGCGCCAGCCTCGACGGGTCGATCCGCACGCACTAGCGCGCTGTCATGGTCGCTATTCAGGTCAGCACACGGCGTGTTGCGTGCGCAAGTGGTGAGGGACGGCCACGACACACCTCCGCACCTGAATTGCGAACAGGGCAGGAAGTATGAGAGAGACGCCGGCATCCACTCGCGGAGGGCGAACGGATGCCGGCGTCGATGCTTCTAGCCCTTGGTCGAACCGGCGAGGAGGCCGCGGACGAAGAAGCGCTGGAGGCTGAAGAACACGATGAGCGGGATGATGATCGACACGAACGCACCGGCCGTGAGGAGGTGCCACTCGTTGCCGCGTGTTCCCGTGATCTCGGCCAGCAGTTTCGTGATCGGCGCGACGGGCCCGTCGGCGAAGATGAGCGCCACGAGCAGGTCGTTCCAGACCCAGAGGAACTGGAAGATCGCGAACGACGCGATCGCCGGCATCGACAGCGGCAGCACGATGCGGAAGAAGATCCCGCCGTGCCCGGCGCCGTCGACGCGCGCCGCCTCGATGACCTCGCCCGGGATCTCCGCGATGAAGTTGTGCAGCAGGAAGATCGCGAGCGGGAGGGCGAACATCGAGTGCGCGATCCACACCTGCGCGTAGCCGCCGCTTGCGTCGAGGCCGAACCCGACGGGCACCCCGAAGATCGTGAGGCCCCGCGAGAACGTCGACAGCAGCGGCACGAGGGCCATCTGGATCGGCACGATCTGCAGCGCGAACACGAGGATGAACAGGAAGTTCTTGCCCTTGAAGTCGATCCACGCGAAGGCGTACGCCGCGAGGCACGCGATGATCAGCGGAATGATCGTCGCGGGGATCGTGATGGCGATCGAGTTGATGAACGACCCGGCGAGGTCGAGCGTCGAGTTGCCCGACTGCAGCACCTCGACGTAGTTGTCGAGCGTGACCTCGGGGTCGGCGAAGAACGTCCACCAGCCGGTCGTCTTGACCTGCTGCTCGGGGCGGAACGACGAGACGAAGAGACCGAACGTCGGCACGGTCCAGAGCGCGGCGATGATGATCGCGACGACCGTGGCCCACTTACTCGTGGCTCCGCGCTTCATCTTGCGAGCCGTCGCCTCGATGCGGCGCTCTCCGCGCTGCAGCTGGCGCTTCGTCTGTTCGTCGACGGGGACCTCGACGGGCATTACCTCGCTCATCAGCGGATCTCCCTTTGCTTCTTGATCTGTCTCGCGTTGTAGATGACGATCGGCAGCACGAGCAGGAACAGGATGACGGCGAAGGCCGCACTCCGGCCGCCCTCGAAGTTCTTGAACTGCGTGTACATCTCGTTCGCGATGACCGAGGTGTCGTTGTTGCCGGCGGTCATCGTGCGCACGATGTCGAAGACCTTGAGGGATGCGATCGAGATCGTCGTGAGCACGACGATGAGCGACGAACGGATGCCGGGGACGACGACGTTGATGAATCGTTGCCAGGCGTTCGTGCCGTCGAGCTCAGCCGCCTCGAGCTGCTCGGTCGGAACACCCTTGATCGCGGCCGACAGGATCACCATGGCGAAACCGGTCTGCACCCAGATGAGCACGACGATGAGGA
Source organism: Agromyces atrinae (assembly GCF_013407835.1). NCBI lineage: Bacteria > Bacillati > Actinomycetota > Actinomycetes > Micrococcales > Microbacteriaceae > Agromyces > Agromyces atrinae. The sequence goes on from NZ_JACCBI010000001.1 coordinate 1,807,885, forward strand.
AGAACGTGTTCATGGGCGAGTCGAGCAGCCACTGCTGCGGTTCGCCGCCGAACCACACGACGATCTGGTTGAGCAGACCGATCTGCGTCTCGCCGGGGCCGCGGTAGGCGTAGATGAAGCGCCAGATGATCGACGCGCCGACGAAGCTGATCGCCATCGGCATGAAGACGAGCACCTTGTAGTACTTCTCACCGCGCGACTTGTCGATGAAGACGGCGTACGCGAGGCCGACGGCCGTCGAGACCGCGGGGGCGATGAGCACCCAGACGATCGTGTTCAGCACGGTGCGGATCGCGGCGGGCTGGGTGAAGACCCAGATGAAGTTGTCGAAGCCGACGAAGCGTTCGCCCGACGAGTTCATGAACGACGCTCCGACCGTCTGGATCGACGGGAGGATGAGTCCGATCACGAGGAGCAGGAAGGCCGGCAGCAGGAAGCCGACGAGCTGGATCAGATAGCCCTTGCCCTTCCGCGACCGGTAGTCGAGGAGGAAGAGCCCGGCGCCGAGCACGGCACCGACCGCTGCAGCCCACTCGAACGAGTTGAGGAAGAGCAGCACGGCGAACGGCACGAGCACGCAGATGCCGAGTCGCACGAGCGTGTAGATCTTGCCCGAGCGCGGCGCGATGTCGATGAGGTACAGCATTCCCGCGACGAAGGCGACGAAGCCGACGACGACGAGGACGACCTGCACGAACGGGTGGAATTCGCCGACGAGGTTGAGGACACGCGTCAGGTTGAAGAAGTAGGCCAGGTACAGCACGAGCGCGATGCCCGCGACGGCGATGATGCCGCCGATAACGAGCTTCGGTGTGGGCGGCCAACCGGAGTCGGGTTGGGGTGGTCGGGTTGACCCCGGAGACTCCTGAGCGCGGAGGGTGGTCGATGACATCGGCTTCCTTTCGAGTGCCACGTCGAACTCGTCGGGTGATCGGAGCGGGCCGCGGGGCCCGACTCGTCACGGGGAGAGAGGAGCGGGTGGTGCCTCGCTCGAGGCACCACCCGCTCTCGGATCACTCAGACGGCCAGGCCGCTTCGATCTCTGTGGTGACATCGGCGACCGGTGCGCCGTTGACCCAGTTCACGATTCCCTTGAAGAACGCGTTACCACCGACGGCGCCCGGCATGAGGTCGGATGCGTCGAAGCGGAACGTGGTGTCGGGGTTCTGGAGGATCGAGATCGCCTGCTCGAGGATCGGCGTCGAAGCGAGCGACGGGTCGAGACCCTTGTTCGCCGACGTCACGCCACCGAGTTCGACGCGCTTGTTCGCCCACTCGGCACTCGAGAGGTAGGTGATGAACTTCTGCGTGGCCTCGTCGTCGGAGAAGGCTCCGACGATCTCGCCGCCGCCCGTCACCGCGTTGCTGCCCGCTTCGATACCCGGCGTCACGAAGGCCCAGACGTCGCCGTCTTCGGCGACCGTTCCGCCCGCGTCCTCGATGAAGCCCGAGAAGAACGAGGCCTGGTGGTGCAGGGCGCAGGTTCCGTCGACGAGCGCCGGAGCGACGTCGCCGAACTCGGTCGAGTTGATCGACTTGACGTCACCGAATCCCGCGTTGACGTACGCGGGGTCGAGCAGGATCGTGCCGACGGCGTCGAACGCCTCGGCGATCCGCGGGTCGGTGAAGGGCACCTCGTTGGTGACCCACTGGTCGTAGACATCCGGTCCCTGCTGGCGGAGGACGAGGTCCTCGACCCAGTCCGTGCCCGGCCAGCCGGTCGCGTCGCCCGAGCCGAAGCCGGCGCACCAGGGCGCCGCACCCGTCTTCTCCTGGATGGTCTGCGTGAGCGTGACGAGCTCATCCCACGTCGTGGGAACCTCGACACCCCACTCGGCGAACTTCGCCGGCTGGTACCAGACGAAGCCCTTGACGCTCGCCATGAGCGGCGCGCCGTAGAGGGTGCCGTCGACGGTGCCGTAGGCGGCCCAGTCCTCCGACCAGCCCTCGGCGACGTTGTCCTGCACGCTCTGGGGTGCGGGCTTCAGGAAGCCGCGCTTGGCGAGGTCGGCCATGATGCCGGGCTGCGGGATGATCGCGACATCGGGCGGGTTGCCGCCCTGGGCACGGATGCCGATCTGCGACTCGAATTCCTTCGATGCCTCGTAGCGCACCTCGATGTCGTTCTCGGCGGCCCAATCGGCCCACGATTCTTCGAGCAGCTCGGCCTCGGTGTCGGCGATCGTGCCGTAGACGGTGACGACATTGTCGCCGGCGGATTCGCCGCCTCCGCCTCGCGTGTCGCCTGCGCAGGCCGTCAGAACCAGTCCCGCGGCGGCGAGTACGGCCAGCGGCAAGGTGATCCGACGATGAACGTCTGAGCGCATTGCTCCTCCTCATTGAGTGTGATGCTGTGTGGGAACTGGGGAACCGGTTCCAGCCGCCACGTTACGGCACGCGCTCAGAGGTGCACAACCGCCGAACATCACGAATCGATCACTACCACTCCCCGCTCATATGAGCAGCCTGTTCATTGCGTGAGAGCGCTCCACCCCACGCGCGGCCCGCGGCAGACCGACGAGCATGAGAACGGTTCCATAAGAGCGGCATCTCGCAGTACACTCGGCACTGCGCAGCCGCTGACGGCGGCTGCCTACCCAACGAAGGGAGGCTGTATGCCGGCAATCGCCGACGTCGCGCGACTCGCGGGCGTCTCGAAGGCCACAGCCTCTCGGGCCCTCAGTGGCCGGGGCTACGTCTCCGACGAGACACGCCTGCGGGTCACGGCCGCGGCCACGAAGATCGGGTACATCGCGTCCCCCAATGCCGCGAGTCTCGTGACCGGGCGCACGCAGTCGATCGGCGTCATCATCCCGTTCGTGAACCGCTGGTTCTTCGGCGAGGTGCTCGAGGGCGTGGAGAGGGCGCTGCTCGATGCGAAGTACGACCTCACGCTCTACAACCTCACCTTCGGCGGCGCCGAGCGCGACCGCATCTTCGAGTTCTTCCTCGCCCGGAAGCGCGTCGACGCGATCATCGCCGTCTCGGTCGAGCTCACGAAGCCCGAATCCGATCGGCTCATCGAGCAGGGCAAGCCCGTCGTCGCGATCGGCGGGTGGATTCCCGGGTCGACGACCCTCACGATCGACGAGGTCGCAGCCGGGCGGCTCGCGACCGAGCACCTCATCCACCTCGGGCACCGCACGATCGCGCACATCGGCGGCGAGGACGCCGCGACCGAACCGCTCAGCGTGCACGGCCAGCGCTGGCGCGGATATCGGTCCGCTCTCGAGCACGCCGGCATCGACGGGTCCACGACGCTCGCGGCGATGTCGATGCCGGGCGGATACACCGCGGCCCTTCAGGTGCTCGGCGACCCGCGCCAGCGACCGACGGCAATCTTCGCAGCGTGCGACGAGATCGCGTTCGGGGTGTTCCTCGCCGCCGAGCGGCTCGGCCTCGAGATCCCCCGCGACCTCTCGGTCATCGGGATCGACGGGCACGAGTACTCCGAGATGTACGGGCTCACGACCGTCGAGCAGTTCCCCGGCGACCAGGGCCGCGCCGCGGTCGCGACGACGATGACGCTCCTCGATCCGCACGACGACACCGTGCCGCCGCCGCACACCACGATGCCCGTACGCCTCGTCGTGCGCTCGAGCACCGCTGCCCCCGCCCGCTGAGCCCCACCCGCGTCATCCCCCGCCCTCCGTCTCGGCGTCACGACACGCCGGATTACGGGACTGTAACCGGCGTGTCGTGACGCCGAGACTTCAGAAGACGGCGGGGGGATGACGGTCAGGTGGCGTCGGCGACCGAGAGGGCCTCGGCCTCGGCCTGGGCGCCCAGGTCGGGGCCGTTGACGCGAGCGAGGGCGCGGCGCCCGATCACGATGATGACGAGCGCGACGAGCACGGCTCCCGCAGCGGCGTAGTAGGGCGCGGACGGCGCGATGAGGTGGGCCAGTTCGGCCGCGGCGGGCGGTGCGATCGCGCCGCCGAGGAAACGCACCGACGAGTACGCACTCGAGGCGACTGAGCGTTGCAGGTCGGTCGCCTCCATGACGCACTCCGTGAGCACGGTGTTGAGCACGCCGAGGACGAGTCCGCCGACGACGATGCAGACGACGAGCGCTGCCGCGTCATCGATGAACAGGCCGGCCGCGAGCAGATCGACCGCGAGGAGCGGCAGGGCGATCTGGAGTACGCGCGTGCGCGGCATCCACCGGGTGAGCAGGGGCGCGACGAACACCGAGGTGATGGCGAGCCCGATGCCCCACCCGAAGAACGTGAAACCGAGGCCGAGCACGTCGAACCCGAGCGGGAACGGCGAGTAGGCGAGCAGCACGAAGAAGCCGATGTTGTAGAAGAGGGCCGCCGCCGCGAGCACGCCGAGTGCGGGCTGGCGGAGGGCACGGATCGGAGCGGAGAGTTTCGTCGGCTCGGGCCGGGGACCGTCGTCTCGCAGCAGCACGACGATCGCGATGAATCCGATCGCCATGAGCGCGGCGGTGCCGAAGAACGGCCCGCGCCACGAGAGGTGTCCGAGCAGCCCGCCGAGGAGCGGCCCGATCGCGATGCCGAGGCCGAGTGCCGCTTCGTAGAGCACGATCGCGGCTCCGCGCCCTCCGCTCGCCGCCCCCACGATCGTCGCGAGAGCGGTGGAGATGAAGAGCGCGTTGCCGAGGCCCCAACCGGCGCGGAAGCCGATGATCGACTCGACGTTGCCCGAGAGGCCGGCCGCCGTCGCGAAGACGACGATGATCGCGAGACCGATGAGCAGCGTGCGCCGCGCACCGATGCGGCTCGAGACCCAACTCGTGACGAGCATCGCGAGACCCGTGACGAGGAGGTAGCTCGTGAAGAGCATCTCGGTCTCGGTCGGCGTCGCCTCGAGGCTCTCGGCGATCGCGGGCAGGATCGGGTCGACGAGTCCGATTCCCATGAACGCGATGACCGACGCGAACGCGACGGCCCACACGGACTTCGGCTGGCGGAAGGCGGCGCGGATCGTTCCGGACGCGCCGCTCATGCGGTCACCTCGGCAGAGCGGACGCGGCTCGCTTCGAGGCGGGCCGAGAGGATGTCGGTCGCGCGGCGCAGCACGGCGGCATCCGTTTCATCGACGTCGGCGAAGGTGGGAAGCAGAGCCCGACCGAGTTGGTCGCGCCACCCGTCGAGGGCGGTCGAGCCTCTCTCGGCGAGGTCGATCTGCCAGGCGCGCGCGTCGGTGACATCGGCGATGCGGCGCACCCACTCGCGCTCGACGAGCGAGCGGACGATCTTCGTCATCGTGGGCTGGCTCACGCGACTGAACTCGGCGAGTTCACCGAGGCGCAGTGGCCCCGCCTCACGCAGCACGCTGAGGGTTCGCCAGACGGCGGGCGACTCGGTGCCGCCGGCCGCGCGTGCGGCGAGTCGCGTGAGGCGGTGGGTTACGGATACGAGGGCACCCAGGGTGTCGGCGAGTTCGCTCGGAGGCACGACGGTGCCCGTTTCATGAAGAAGGGGCATGTGTCAACTATACATAGCTTGGCTATATAAGTGACACGCCGCGACACTATCGACTCACATCTAACACTCAGGGTCGAGTTGACGGCATGATGTGGAACACGACATCGGCATCACCGGGGGTGTCGCCCTACCGACGACAGATGGAGATTCACCATGACCAGCACCACCGCACCTCTCTCGGCCCCGCTCTACGGAGCCTCCTTCGGACAGGCCTTCACGAGGTTCTTCAAGAAGTACGCCACCTTCTCGGGCCGCGCGAGCCGCAGCGAGTTCTGGTGGTGGTTCCTCGCCAACTTCATCATCAGCGGCGTGCTGTACGGCGTCGCCGGCGCCACGGGCGGCGTCACCGTGCTCACGAATGCATCCGGCATCCCCGAGATCGTCTACGGAGCCGGGTTCCTCCCCTACAGCCTGTGGGTGCTCGCGACGATCGTGCCGTGGCTCGCGCTCGCCTGGCGCCGCCTGCACGACACGAACAAGTCGGGCGCGTTCTACTTCCTCGGACTGATCCCCTTCGTCGGCGGCATCATCGTGCTCATCTTCTTCCTTCTGCCCTCCGACCCGGCTGGGGCGCGCTTCGACAAGTAACACGCAGCGCCTCGATGGCGGCCGGTGCCTCGGAGACGATCCGCGCCGCATGCCAGTCGAAGTGAGCATCGAGGTCGCCGCGGAGATCCCGCAGCCACGACGCTGAGCCGTCGTCGCCGCGGGCATCGAGCGCATCAGGCAACCGACAGACGAACCGAGCCGAGGCCACGAGCGAGAAGAATCGCTCGTGGCCTCGCTCTGTCTGCGTGCGCGGGCGCACGGCGTCGTAGCCCGCGAAGAACGCCGCCACGAGCGACGGCGACGTCTCTGCGCCGAGGGCCCCACCGTCGATGTCGCGGAGGGCGTGCGCGATGTCGACCGCGAGAAGATCCGACCCCGAGTCGTCGGCGTCGAAGAACGTCACGCCCGACGCGTCGAAGCGAACGTTGTCGAGTTCGAAGTCGCCGTGCACGGCACCCCGAGGCGCATCGGCGAGAGTGAGCTCGTCGACCGCGGACTGCAGTGCGACGACGGCATCGTGGACGGGATCGTCGAGGATGCCGGCCGATCGGGATACCGGCCGATCGGCGCCCGTCGAGGGCGACAGGTGGACCCGGGCGAGCGCCGCGCCCCACTCGCGCGCACGGGCTTCGTCGAGATCGTCGGCGTCGACCTCCTCGCCGGGCACCTCGTCGACGAGCATGGCGATCATCTCGCCGAGCGACGTCGTCACCGTCGGGGTGAGCGTGCCGTCGATCGACACGAGAGGACGCACGGCGCCGAGGCCGTCATCCGCCCACTCGACGAGCTGGCTCGCGCCCTGCGCGAGGGCGAGCGCCTGCGGAGTGCCCGTCGGCACGAAGCGCAGGTAGCGCCGCGGCTCGGTCTCGGAGCCGGGAACCACGAAGACGTGACTCGCGCTCGATCGCCACCAGCGGGAGCGACCCGGAGCGATGCTCCATGTCACGCCGACCGCATCGGCGACGGGACTCCGCCACTCGGTGTCGACGGTGGCACGCAGTCGGGCTATTTCTGAGAGGGGAAGCATGGGATTCCTTCGTATCGGTTTAAACGCGCGAGAGCGCCGCACCCCGTAGGGTGCGACGCTCTCGGATGATGCGTTCGGGCTCGTCACGGCCGAAGCCGCGACGGGTGCCACGCCGCCTCAGAAGGTCCCCGTGAGGGGCCCGACTACTTGAGGGTGACGGTGGCGCCGGCCTCTTCGAGGGCAGCCTTGGCCTTGTCGGCGGTCTCCTTGTTGGCGCCTTCGATGACAGCCTTGGGGGCGCCATCGACGACAGCCTTGGCCTCGCCGAGGCCGAGCGAGGTGAGCTCGCGGACGACCTTGATGACCTGGATCTTCTTGTCACCAGCAGCCTCGAGGACGACGTCGAAGGAGTCCTTCTCCTCGACCTCTTCAGCAGCGGCGCCACCAGCGGCAGCGGGGCCGGCAACGGCGACCGGAGCAGCGGCGGTGACCTCGAAGGTCTCCTCGAACGCCTTGACGAACTCCGAGAGCTCGATGAGGGTGAGGCCCTTGAACTGCTCGAGCAGTTCTTCAGTGGAAAGCTTTGCCATGATTTTCTCCTTAGTTTTTCTGTCTACTCACCGCTAGAGAGGCTCTCGCCTACGCAGCGGACTCCTGCTTCTCACGCAGCGCGTCGACCGTGCGAACGGCCTTCGACAGCGGTGCGTTGAACAGATATGCGGCTCCGAACAGCGAGGCCTTGAATGCACCGGCGAGCTTCGCCAGGAGCACTTCACGGGACTCGAGGTCGGCGAGCTTGCCTACCTCTTCAGCGGTCAGGGGCTTGCCATCGAAATAGCCGCCCTTGACCACGAGGAGGGGGTTCGCCTTGGCGAAGGTGCGCAGCTCCTTCGCGACGGCGACAGGGTCACCGTGCACGAATGCGATCGCCGAGGGGCCCGCGAGGGCGTCGTCGAAAGCGGTGATCCCGGCCTTGTTGGCCGCGATCTTGGTCAGCGTGTTCTTCACCACGGCGTAGCTCGCGTCTGCACTGATGGACTTGCGGAGCTCCTTGAGCTTCGCAACAGTGAGGCCGCGGTATTCGGTCAGCAGAACGGCAGTCGACGTCTCGAACTTCTCCGAGAGCTCGGCAACCGTGGCTTCCTTGTTCGCCATAGCCACTCCTTATGTCTTCTTGTGCACCACGGTGGCGGTACACAGCCGCCGACATCCGGACATGAAAAAAGCTCCGGCGCAAGCGCTCGGAGCTCGATCTGATTTCTCAGGAAGACTTCTTCACACCTGCGCGGGCCCGTGCTTTCGCACTGCTTCGATCGGTGTTCGCTTTCGCGCACACGGATGACCGGCGGTCTTTGGCTTCGATCAGAGTAGCCGAACCTGTGGATGACGCCAAATCGCGTCGCCTCGCGTGGAAGACTCACGCCATGAGCGACCATGTCTTCATCAGCGGCCCGGCCTCCTGGAACCAGATCGTCTACCTCGACCACCTCCCCGAACCCCGCCCGCACATGCAGTTCGCGACATCGCACGTCGAGACCATCGGCGGCACGTCAGCGGGCAAGGCCCTGAATCTCGCCGCCGCAGCGGTTCCCGTCGTGCTGCACACGATCCTCGGCACGGATGACGCGGGCGAGCGTGTCGGCAGCCGGCTCGAGGCCGTCGGCGTCGAGCTCATCGCCGAGCGCCGCGGCACGACCGAACGCCACCTGAACCTCATGACCCCGGCCGGAGAGCGGGTGTCGCTCTACCTCGACACGGCTGACGCCTCGGGCGAGATCGACCCCCGCGTCGAGGCATCCCTCGCCTCGGCGAGCGCCGCCGTGCTCGACCTCTCCGAACGCTCGCGGGCCCTGCTACCGACGGCGGTCCGCTCGGGGGTCGAGATCTGGACCGACCTCCACGACTACGACGGCGCGAGCGAGTTCCACGCGCCGTTCGCCCAAGCCGCCGCCCGCATCTTCCTGAACGCCGACGGCACCGATGATCACCGCGCGCTCATGCGACGCCTCGTCGCGAACGGCGCCACGACGGTCGTCTGCACGCTCGGCGCCGAGGGCGCCGTCGCACTCGACGCCGACGGATGGCACGAGGTGCGGGCGACTCCCGTCGAGGTCGTCGACACCAATGGCGCGGGTGACGCCTTCTTCGCAGGTTTCCTCGTCGCGACCCTCCGCGGCGCCGCGATCGACGAAGCGCTGTCCGCGGCATCCGTCTCGGCCGCCGGCGCCCTCACAACCCACCACCTGCACCCCTCCCTCGCCTGATGCGCCCTCCCCCACCGACAAGCAGTCTCGGCGTCACGTTTGTGCTCCTCACCGGCATCGAAGAGCACAAACGTGACGCCGAGACGAGGGGAGGAGAGCGCAGGGCGGGAATAGTTGACGAAGAGCAACTAGTTACATATAGTTGATCGTCGTCAACTAATCAGGAGTATCCCCGCCGATGTCACGCTCTACCGCTTCCGCTCCCGGGCTCACCGAGTCCGGCATGACCCACCGCCAGGTGATGCAGGCCCTCTCCGGCCTCCTCCTCGGCATGTTCGTCTCCATGCTCGCGACGACCGTCGTGGGCACCTCACTGCCCCTCATCATCAGCGACCTCAAGGGCGACCAGAGCGCCTTCACGTGGGTCGTCACGGCGACCCTCCTCGCGACGACCGTCTCGACTCCCATCTGGGGCAAGCTCGCCGACCTCATGAACCGCAAGCTCCTGCTGCAGCTCGCGCTCGTGATCTTCGTCGTGAGCTCGGCGATCGCCGGATTCGCGCAGGACCCCGCCTCCCTCATCACGATGCGCGTGTTCCAGGGCATCGGTGCGGGTGGCCTCGGCGCCCTCAGCCAGATCGTCATGGCCGATATCCTCAGCCCGCGCGAGCGCGGCAAGTACGCGGGCCTCTTCGGCGCCGTCATGGCCGTCGCGACCGTCGGCGGCCCGCTGCTCGGCGGCGTCATCACCGACTCGCTCGGATGGCGGTGGAACTTCTTCGTGGGCCTGCCGATCGCCGTCGTCGCACTCGTGCTCCTGCAGCGCACGCTGCACCTTCCCGCGAAGCCCAAGCGCAAGGTCTCGATCGACTACTTCGGCATCGTGCTCATCTCGAGCGGCGTCTCGCTGCTGCTCATCTGGGTGAGCCTCGCGGGCAGCCAGTTTGACTGGAACTCGCTCACGACCTACCTCATGGTCGGCGGCGCCGTCGTGCTGCTCGCCCTCGCGATCGTCGCCGAGATGAAGGCCAAGGAGCCCCTCATTCCCCTCGGTCTGTTCCGCGACCGCACCTTCACCCTCGCGGTCGTCGCGAGCGTCTCGGTCGGTGTCGCGATGTTCGGTACCGCGGTCTTCCTCAGCCAGTACATGCAGCTCGCCCGTGGCGCGACCCCCACCGAGTCGGGCCTCCTCACGATCCCCATGATGGCCGGTCTGCTCATCGCGTCGACCGTCATCGGCAACCTCGTGAGCCGCCGCGGGAAGTGGAAGATGTACGTCGTCATCGGCAGCGTGCTGATGATCGCCGGCTCGTTCCTCCTCAGCCGCCTGCACTACGACACGCCGTTCCTCTACGTCGGGATCTCGATGTTCGTGCTCGGAGCCGGCGTCGGCATGCTCATGCAGAACCTCGTCATCGTCGTGCAGAACAAGGTCGAGCTGAAGAACCTCGGCGTCGCCACGAGCGCCGTGACCTTCTTCCGCAGCCTCGGCGGAACGGTCGGCGTCTCGGTCATGGGCTCGATCCTCGGAACGGTCGTCGCCGAGAACATCACGTCGGGCATCGGCGGGCTTCCCCCCGAGCAGCAGGCCGAGGCCGCCAAGGCGCTCGCCGGCGGTGCGATCCCACAGATCTCCCAGCTTCCCGACTTCCTCCGCGTCGTCGTCGAGTCGGCGTACGGCACGGGTGTCGGCGCGGTCTTCCTCGCCGCCGTCCCCCTCGCGATCGTCACGCTGCTGGCCGTCGTCTTCCTGCCGAACGCCCAACTCGGCACGCTCAACGCCGTCGAGCGCGCGAAGGCCGAGGGCGACACCCCGCGCGAGGAGATCGTCGAAGACGGTGCCGAGAACCTCGTCGAGGTCGCCGAAGGGAGCGTCGGCATCCCCCTGACGGGTTCCGTCCCCACCTTCGGGCGCAACCCGGGCGACGGGCGTTCGTAGAATGTCGACTGTGACGAGCGAGACCCCGACCGAGGCCGAGTACGCGCGAGCGATCGCCTCGGTCGAGGAAGAGCTCGGAACACTCTTCCGTCGGGCCCGCTCGATGTGGAAGGAGTCGGCGGCGGCGATCCACCCCGATCTGCAGCCGATCGGGTACAAGATCCTCGCGTCGCTCGTGAACTCGGGCCCCGCCCACGCCGGCGCCCTCGCCGAGCTCCTCGCGATCGACAAGAGCGTCATGAGCCGCCAGGTGCGCACCCTCGAAGAGCTCGACCTCGCGGAGTCGACACCCGATCCGTCCGACGGCCGAGCCCGCATCCTCAGCCCGACCCCGCTCGCCCGCGAACGCATCGGCGTGGTGCGCGCCACGAACCAGGCGCTCCTGAACCAACGGTTGCACGAGTGGACTCCCGAGGAGCTGCAGCACTTCGCCGAGATGCTCGGCCGGCTCGCCGAGACGCCCATTCCCCGCATCGCTCGCGACTGAGCGCGGCGGCATCGGGCCCGCTCCCCGTCGGAGCGGGCCCGATCCCTGTCGGATGCCTCGTGCAGACTGACGGCATGCTCGAAACGATCGCCGTCGCGAACTACCGATCCCTCCGCTCCCTCGTCATGCCCCTCGACGGGCTCACCGTCATCACGGGCGCGAACGGCGCGGGCAAGTCGAGCCTCTATCGATCGCTCCGCCTGCTCGCGAGCACGGCGGCGGGCGGAATCGTCGCGGGGCTCGCGCGTGAGGGCGGCCTCGGGTCGACGCTCTGGGCCGGCCCCGAGAACGTGAGCCGGGCGATGCGCGCGGGCGACGTTCCCGTGCAGGGCACGCGGCGCTCACGCCCCATCGAGCTGAAGCTCGGCTTCGCGAGCGACGACCTCGGCTATCTCATCGATCTCGGCCTCCCGACGCAGAACGGGCCGCGGAGCCTCTTCGCCCGAGACCCCGAGATCAAGCGCGAGCTCATCTTCGCGGGAGCGGTCGCCCGCCCGGCCACACTCCTCGTCGATCGTGCGAACGCCGCCGTTCGGGTACGCGATGATGCCTGGTCGACCCTGCCCCGACGCATCGCGCCGTTCGAGAGCGTGCTCACCGAGATCGCCGACGACGACGCGGCCCCCGAAGTGCTCTCGGTGCGGCGCCGCGTGCGCGGCTGGCGCTTCTACGACAACTTCCGCACCGACCGCGATGCTCCGGTCCGCTCGCCCCGACTCGGCACCCGCACGGAAGTGCTCGACCACTCGGGCGACGATCTCGCGGCGGCGGTGCAGACGATCATCGAATCGGGTCGCCGCGATCGGCTCGACGCCGAGATCGATCGGGCGTTCCCCGGGTCGACGGTGTCGGTCCGCGAAGACAACGGCTACTTCAGCGTGCACCTCGCTCAGCCCGGCATGCTCCGTGATCTGGCGACGGACGAACTCTCCGACGGCACGCTCCGTTACCTGCTGCTCGTCGCCGCGCTGCTCTCACCGCGGCCGCCGGAACTGCTCGTGCTCAACGAGCCCGAGACGAGCCTGCACCTCGACCTGCTCCCCCGGCTCGGCGAACTGATCGCCGCCGCGGCGGCAGACACCCAGGTGCTCGTCGTGTCGCACGCGGCGACGCTCATCGATGCCCTCACGGCGGCTGGCGGGGTCGAACGTCGACTCGTCAAAGAGCTCGGCGAGACGACGATCGACGGGTTCGGCGTGCTCGACGGGCCGCCGTGGGGTTGGGGTGAGCGATGACCCCGCGGGTCACGCCGCCTCAAGCCTCCGCCACGACCACCAGTAGACGAGTGCCGTGCCGATCGATCCGGCTGAAGCCAGTGCGGCTGCCGCGAGGTAGGCATTCCACTCGATCGTCGGATCGGTGATGTCGAAGGCGAAGGCGCTCCAGCCGAGGACGAGCCCGAGCCCGAGCGTGAGCAGACCGAGTCCGCCGATGAGAACGACATAGACGACGCGCAGTCTCCGCTTCTCGTCGACGATGACGACCCGGCCCGTTCGGACGAGGACGAGCGCAGCGACGCACCCGAGACCGAGCGCGACCATATCGGCACCGAGAGTGTCGGAGAGACGGTGCCACTTCGCCGCTATCGTGTACGCACCGATGCTCGTCGCCCACGTCATCACGACGAGCAATGCGAGTCCGCGGAAGCGGAATGGAACCACGAGTATCACGGCGACGAGCACAGTCATCGCGATCGTCGTGTGTCCGCTCGGGAACGAGTTTCCCGTGTAGTCACCGACGACCTCGACGAGCTCGGGGCGCGGCAGGACGAAGCGCTTGAGGGTCTGCGTGACGATCTGGCCGACGACGATCACACCCACGGCGACGGCAGCGAGGAGCGGCTTCCTGCGCAGCAGACCGATCGCGCCGACGGCCAGTGTCGCCGCAGCGAGGCTCCACACCGTGATCAGGCCGAGTCGCTCCGACGCTTCTCGGAAGGTCTCCGCGGCCTGTTGATCCGCACCGCGCAGCGCGGCATTCTCGAGCTGTTGACCGAGCGGGGTCAGAACTGCTGCGACGTAGATCGCAGCAAGCGCCAGAAGTGCGGCCACCGCGAGCACGATCCATCGCCGACGAGCTCTGCCCAGCAATGCGGTCACGGGCTGGGCGAGGACGTTCGTCATGCCCGAAATGCTACCGGTGCGGCTCGTCCGATCAGGCGGTGGCACCCGGAGCGCTGTATGCCCGCAGCTCGTGGGCGAGCGAGACGCAGAACTCGTTGACAGCCTCGCTCGCGTGCGAACCGATCCACAGCACGTACTCGCTCGACGGGTCGTCTGACGCACGCATCCACTCGTCGAGCCACGCATCGACGGCACGCACGAGCGTCTCGCCGCGTTCGGCTGCCGCACGAACCTTCGACACGCTCGAGCGCTCGTCGCGGCGGAGCCACGTGACGGCCACGCGCGGAGGGGCATCGAGCGGCACGACCTGCAACGGAGCGGCGATCTCGATGATCACGCGACCGTAGGCATCGCGCGGGAGGTCGGACAGCACCTGCCGGATCTCGTCGATGTCACCGATGTCACCGGCGACGAGCACGTAGCGCGAACGCTGGTCGCAGACGGCAGGATCGGAGTTCTGAGAGAAGGGCACGTCTCTACTCTAGGTAAGGCTTACCTAAGCGTCCAGTCCTGAACCTGACAATTTCACGATGAATCTCGTATCGCCCGGTTCGCTCTCGACGCTGACCGTGCCGTGATGGGCGTGAACGACGGCTTCGACGATCGCGAGGCCGAGTCCCGTCGAGCCCGCCGCACGCGAACGCGACGAGTCGCCGCGCGCGAACCGTTCGAAGAGGCTCTCGCGCACGGCGGCGTCGATACCGGGGCCGTCATCGGCGACGACGAGGTGCACGACACCGTCATCCACCGCGAGCGTCGTCGTCACGCGCGTGCCGGCGGGCGTGTGCACGCGGGCGTTCGCGAGCAGGTTGCCGAGCACCTGGCGGAGCCTCGGCGAATCGCCCACGACCTCGACGGGCTCCGGCGGCAGATCGAGGTCCCAGTGGTGATCCTGACCGGCGGCGGCCGCATCGCTCACGGCGTCCACGACGATCGCGGACAGGTCGACGGCCGAGCGATCGAGTTCACGCCCCTCGTCGAGTCGGGCGAGCAGCAACAGGTCGTCGACGAGCTCCGTCATCCGCACCGATTCCGACTCGATGCGGCCGAGGGCGTGTGCGGCGTCGGTCGGAAGGGTCTCGCCGCTGCGACGCGTGAGTTCCGAATAGCCGCGGATCGATGCGAGCGGCGTCCGCAGTTCGTGGCTCGCGTCAGCGACGAACTGGCGCACCTTCCGCTCGCTCGCCTCGCGCGAGGTGAGGGCGGATGACACGTGCCCCAGCATGCGGTTGAAGGCGGCTCCGAGCTGGCCGACCTCGGTCGTCGACTCGGGGACGCGCTGCGAGAGCGCGACCTCACCGCGGTCGAGCGGGAGCTCCGAGACCTCGCGCGCCGTCTGCGTGAGTCGGCGGAGCGGCGCGAGCGACCCGTTGATGAGCCAGGAGCCGACGACGATGGCCGTGACGATACCGAGGAAGCCGACGACGGCGATCGTGATCGCGAGCTGCATGGACGTCGACTCGACGTCGGCGAGCGGGAGCGCGATGACAAGCGCGGCGCCGTTGCTTCCGACATCCGTGCCGTTCGTGAGGATGGGCCGGTACGACGCGCGGTACGAGCCGAGCTCGCCGAGGTCGACCGTCGTCGGCTCGAGGGTGCCGACGACTTCGGCGAGCGCGTTCTGCTGGGCGTCGTCGAGGCGAGTGACCTGTCCCGCTTCGTCGAGGTAGCCCGACGAGACGGTGACTCCGCCGTACACGAGTGCGCCGATCGTTCCCGGCGCTTGGCCGGGCACCCGCAGCAGCGGGCCGGCGTCGCTCCCCGGGTCGCCCGGGGCGGTGAAGATGTCGGCTCCACGACCGCGATCGACGGCCGAGCGCAACTGCTCGTCGACGCGATCGACGAGCGAGGCATGCAGGATCGCGACGCTCAGTACGCCGACGGCGAGGCTCACCGCGGCGAGCAAGAGGAGCAGGATCGCGAGGAGGCGCTTGCGGAGCGTCCACGGCTGACGCGCCACCCGCGGCTTCATCGTCTCCCCCGCGCCGGCCGCCGCACGGGCACGCGCCGCGTAGCCGGGGTCGCCGGGCGCCGTCATCCTTCCGCCGTCTTGAGCAGGTAGCCCGCCCCGCGCACCGTGTGGATCATCGGTTCGCGGCCGGCGTCGACCTTCTTCCGCAGGTACGAGATGTAGAGCTCGACGACGCTGTCACGGCCGCCGAAGTCGTAGCTCCACACGCGGTCGAGGATCTGGGCCTTCGAGAGCACGCGGCGGGGGTTCCGCATGAGGTAGCGGAGCAGTTCGAACTCGGTCGCCGTGAGCGGGATGAGCTCTCCGTCGCGGTGCACCTCGTGACTGTCCTCGTTGAGCGTGAGGTCGCCGACGGCGATGACGGGCTCGCGGGCGGCCGTGAGGGTCGAGCGCCGGATGAGACCGCGGAGTCTCGCGACGACCTCCTCGAGGCTGAAGGGCTTCGTGACGTAGTCGTCTCCGCCCGCGGTGAGCCCCGCGATGCGGTCGTCGAGCGAGTCCTTCGCGGTGAGGAAGAGCACGGGCGTCTCGGCACCGTCGGCGCGTACACGCTGCAGCAC
The DNA here is from genome assembly GCF_013407835.1 of Agromyces atrinae. Classification (NCBI taxonomy): domain Bacteria; kingdom Bacillati; phylum Actinomycetota; class Actinomycetes; order Micrococcales; family Microbacteriaceae; genus Agromyces; species Agromyces atrinae. The sequence goes on from NZ_JACCBI010000001.1 coordinate 1,824,139, forward strand.
TTCGAGTCCGCCGAGGTCGGGCAGCATGATGTCGAGCACGATGGCGTCGGGGCGGAACTCCCGCGCGATGCGGATGGCGCTCTGGCCGTCGTCGGCCGTACGCACCTCCCAGCCCTCGTAGCGGAGGGCCATCTTGAGGAGGTCGGTCAGCGAGGCCTCGTCATCGACGACGAGAACGCGGACGGCAGTGCCGTCGGCCTTGGCGATGGTACGGATATCGGTGCTCACGCGATCAGTATCACCCCGAGGCCTATGCGCTTCCTATGCATTCCCTCAACTCTTTCTGTGGTTCATCGCAGCAGCGGGGCATAGGCGATCGATAGCGGCTCGCGAGTGCGGGCATAGCGACGATGCCTAGCGTCTGGCGTACATCGACCCCCAGGAGCATCCATGTTCTTCACCTACCTCCGTCGCGAGCTGTCGGGCCGGCGACGGCAGACCACGATCATCGCGATCGGACTCGCCCTCGCCATCGCGCTCGTCATGATCGTCAATTCCATCGCCGCGGGTGTGCGCGACGCGCAGGCCTCGGTGCTCGAGTCGCTCTACGGCGTCGGCACCGACATCACCGTCGCGGCCACGCCGACCCCGCCGACCGAGGGCGAGGCACCCGGCGGCGGGCGCTTCGAGTTCGAGGCGGGCGAGGGTGAGACGACCGACGGAACGACGGCGATCAGTCAGTCGCGGCTCACGGCCGGCTTCGGCCAGTCGACGTTCGACGCGAGCGCCCTCGACAGCATCCTCGCGCTCGACGGCGTCTCCGACGCCTCCGCGACCCTCGAGCTGACCAACATGACCTTCAGCGGCGAGCTTCCCCAACGCAGTGCCGATACGGGCACGGATGCCGGTGCCACCGATGAGAGGGGTGCTCCCCCGGTGGGCGGCGGCCCCGACGGAGCCGGGGGCAGCGCCTTCGACGTCGACTCGTTCTCGGTGCTCGGGCTCGACCCCGCGTCATCCGCTCTCGGCCCGCTCTCGTCGGCGACCATCAGCGACGGCCGCGCCCTCGACGCCTCGGATGCGGGTGAGCGCGTCGCTCTCGTCGACTCCACGTATGCGACGGCCTCGGAGCTCGCGGTCGGCGACACGATCGACGTCGGCGGCGAGACCATCACGATCGTCGGTGTCGTCACCTCGAACGCGGCGGATGCGGCGAGCGCGGCCGACGTCTACCTCCCCCTCGACGTCGCTCAGGACATCTCGGGCGAGGCCGGCATGATCAGCTCGATCTCGGTGCAGGCGACGTCGTCGACCGAGATCGACACTGTGCGCGCCGAGATCGAGGCGGCTCTGCCCGACACGACCGTGAGCACACAGGACGAGCTCGCCTCGAGCGTCTCGGGCTCGCTCGGCACGGCCTCGTCGCTCGTCTCGACGCTCGGGCTGTGGCTCTCGATCGCGGTACTCGCCGCCGCGTTCCTCATCGCGATCCTCTTCACGGTGCAGGGCGTCACGAGGCGCACGCGCGAATTCGGCACGCTCGAGGCGATCGGCTGGTCCGACCGCCGCATCGTCGGCCAGGTGACGGGCGAGTCGCTCGTGCAGGGCCTCATCGGCGGAGCCGCGGGTCTCGTCGTCGGCCTCGTCGGCATCGGTGTCATCAACCTCGTGCAGCCCGTGCTCGGCGGCACGTCGGCCGCGACCACCGCCCTCGGAGCCGGGCCTGGTGGCGCGGGCGGCCCGGGTGGCGGCATGACGATGGGCGGCCCGGGTGCTGCGGCGACGCAAGCGAGTGTCGACGTCGTACTGAGCGCCCCCGTCACGGTCGGCGTCATCGCCGTCGCGATCGGTCTCGCCGTCCTCGGCGGTCTCGTCGCGGGCGCCGTCGGCGGGTGGCGCGCCGCGCGCCTGCAACCCGCGGAAGCGCTGCGCTCGAACGCCTGACCCCCACCCCCACTGCGATCGGAGAGATCATGTACACCCTCGAGAAGACCACCAAGACGTACCGCAAGCAGAACCGCACCGTGACGGCGCTGAAGAGTGTCGACCTCCACATCGGCTCGGGAGAGTTCGTCGCGATCCAAGGGCCGACGGGAGGCGGCAAATCGACCTTCCTGCAGATGCTCGGAGCCCTCGACCGGCCGACGTCGGGCCGCATCACTCTCGGAGACTCCGAGATCTCGCATGCGAAGTCGGGTCGACTGACCGAGATCCGTGCCCGGGAGATCGGCTTCGTGTTCCAGAGCTTCAACCTCATACCGACCCTCTCCGCGCAGGAGAACGTCGAGGCGGCGCTCGAACCCCTCGGCGTCTCGGCCGACGCCCGTCGGCAGCGAGCGGCCGGGGCCCTCGCGTCGGTCGGACTCGCCGATCGCGGCGGTCACATGCCGAGCGAGCTCTCGGGCGGGCAGCAGCAGCGCGTCGCGATCGCGCGCGCGCTCGTGAAGGACCCCGACGTGCTCCTCGCCGACGAGCCCACGGGCAACCTCGACGAGGAGACGCGCGACGACATCATGGAACTGCTCGAGGGCATGTGGCGCGACCGGGGTCTGACGCTCGTCATCGTGACGCACGACTCCGCGGTCGCGCGTCGCGCGGGTCGGCGCCTGCACCTCAAGAACGGCACGGTCACCGAGCGCAGCTGACGCCCCCTTCCCGTTCCTCCCGTTCGCAATTCAGGTCAGCACACGGTGTGTCGCATCTGCCCGTGGGCAGATGCGGGCGCGACACGTGCGTGAGCCTGAATTGCGAACAGGGAGGGACCAGGGTGGGAGGTGGCGGGGTGGGGCCTAGTCCTGCGACGAGAACGCGGCGTCGAAGGATGCCTCGGGCAGCTTCCACAGGAGCGAACGGATGTAGTCGACGGCCTCGGCCGCTCCGTGCAGGCGGTCCATGCCGGCATCCTCCCACTCGACCGAGATGGGGCCCGCGTAACCGATCGACTCGAGAGCGCGGAACGAGTCCTCCCACGGCACGTCACCGTGACCGGTCGAGACGAAGTCCCAGCCGCGTCGCGGGTCGCCCCATGGCAGGTGCGAACCGAGCACGCCGGCGCGGCCGTTCTGCGGGCGGAGGCGCGTGTCCTTGCAGTCGACGTGGTAGATGCGGTCGGCGAAGTCGACGATGAAGCCCACCGGGTCGATGTTCTGCCACATCATGTGCGACGGGTCCCAGTTGAAGCCGAACGCCTCGCGACGACCGATCGCCTCGAGGGCACGCACGCTCGACCAGTAGTCGTAGGCGATCTCGCCGGGGTGCACCTCGTGGGCGAAGCGCACACCCTCGTCGTCGAAGACGTCGAGGATCGGGTTCCAGCGGGCGGCGAAGTCCTCGAACCCCGCCTCGATGACCGATGCGGGAACGGGCGGGAACATCGCGACGTACGGCCAGATGCTCGACCCCGTGAAGCCCACGACGGTGTCGACACCGAGCTTCCGGGCGACGCGAGCCGACCGCTTCATGTCCTCCGCGGCGCGCTGGCGCACACCCTCGGCGTCGCCGTCGCCCCACACATATGAGCGCAGGATGGCCTCGTGGCGGAAGTCGATCGGGCTGTCGCAGACCGCCTGGCCCGCGAGGTGGTTCGAGATCGCGTAGACCTTCAGGCCATGACGGTCGAGGATCTCCAGACGGGATGCCGCGTACGCGTCATCCTCGTCGGCCCGACGCAGGTCGAGGTGATCGCCCGACGCCGCGATCTCGAGGCCGTCGTAGCCCCACTCGGCGGCGAGACGGGCGACCTCCTCGAAGGGCAGGTCGGCCCACTGGCCGGTGAAGAGGGTGACGGGCCGACGGGAGTCGGTGCTCATGCGGGGACCTCGATCCATTGTGCGGTGGCGGCCGATTCGAGCACGACCTCGGTGATGACAGCGGCGCGGGCGCCGTCGGCGAACGTCGGCATGCCCTCGCGTTCCTCGCCACGGATGACGGCGTACACATCGTCCACGAAAGCGGTGAAGGCATCCTGATAGCCCATCGGATGACCCGACGGGACGATTGAGAACCGCTCGGCCTCGGGAGCCGCCGTCGCGGCGTCGCGCAGCAGGATGCTCGATCCGTCGCGTCGGCCGACCCAGAGCTCTTCGGGGCGCTCCTGCTCGAAGCGGAGCGACTCGGCCGCTCCGTGGAGTTCGAGAACGAGACCGTTCTTCCGGCCCGGCGACATCTGCGAGATGAGCAGCGTGCCGAGGGCACCGCCGCTCAGTTCGACGACGAGGGCGGCGATGTCTTCGTTCGAGACGCTCACGCCACCGCGCTCGGAGTAGACGGTGCGGGTGCGCGCCGAGAGGCGCACGATCCGCTCCCCCGTGACGAACTCGATGAGGTCGGCGAGGTGCGAACCGATGTCGGCGAAGGCCCGCGAGGGGCCTCCGGCGACGGCATCCGCTCGCCAGTTGCCGTCGCTCTCACCGAGCAGCCAGTCCTGCAGGTAGGCGGCGTCGAGCGTGAGGAGCGCGCCGAGTTCGCCGCGAGCGACCCGGGCGCGGGCCTCCCGCACCTGCGGGTGGTAGCGGTAGACGAAGGGCACTCCGCCGACGAGTCCGCTCGCAGCGAGTTCGTCCGCAAGGCGGCGGGCGTCGGCGGCTGACGTCGCGAGCGGCTTCTCGCACACGACATGGCGACCGGCCGCGATCGCCGCGCTCGCGAGCGAGGCGTGACTCGCGTTCGGCGTGCACACGTGCACGACATCGATGTCGTCGCGCGCGAGGAGCGCCTCGGCCGACGCGTCGGCGCTCTCGATGCCGAGCTGTGCGGCAGCGGCCTCCGACCGGTCGAGGGCTGACGATGCGACGGCGACGAGACGGGCGCGGGCCGCCCGAGCGGCGCGGCTGTGCACGGCGGCCATGAAGCCGCCGCCCAGGAAGCCGGCGCCGATCGGGGTGGTCGCTCCCGCGGTCATCGCGCGTCGATGGTTGCGGCGAACGGGTCCCAGTCCTCGGGAACGAGGGGGATGTCGGCGACCGTGCTCTCGACGTCGACCATGGCACCCGTCTGCACGGACTCGTCGATCGAGACGAGGGTGTCGAGCACGTGGTAGCCGAGCTCGCCCGTCGCGATGTGCGTGCCGCCCGAGCGGATCGCGCGAGCCATGTCGAGCACACCGAGGCCGCGGCCGGCCTCGACGCCCGTCGTCGGCACGATCTCCCACTCGGTCTCGCCGCGGAAGGCGTCGACCGAGCTGACGGCGCGCGTGATCTTGACCTCGCCCGTGAACATGTTCGGGTCGGGCACGACGAGCGTGCCCTCGGTGCCGGTGATCTCGACGAAGCCCGTGCGCGCGAGGGGCGAGTCGAAGCTGAAGACGCTCTGGCTCACCCCGCCGCCGTCGAACTGCGCGATCGCGTTGACGTGCGTGGGCACCTCGACGGCGAACTCGGTGCCGGCCCGGTCGCCCGCGAGTACCGTGCGGATGGCGCGGGCCTGCGAGCCCACGGCGCCGACGCGCGTCACGGCGCCGAAGATCGAGATGAGGGTCGTGACGTAGTACGGCCCCATGTCGAAGAGCGGGCCCGCGCCGCGCGCGAAGAGGAACTCGGGGTTCGGGTGGAAGATGTCCGGGCCGGCGTACTGCATGACGGTCTGGGCCGAGAGGGGCACACCGATGTCACCGCGCGCGATGGCACGGCGGGCCGTCTGCACGCCCGGGCCGAGCACGGTGTCGGGGGCGACGCCGACGCGGAGTCCGGCGGCGGCGGCCTGCGCGAGCAGGTCGATGCCGCTCTGGCGGTCGACGCTGATGGGCTTCTCGGTCCAGACGTTCTTGCCGGCCGCGATGGCCGCCGAGGCGACCTCGGCGTGCACGGCGGGGATCGTCAGGTTCACGACGATCTCGACGTCGGGGTGGGCGAGCACGTCGGCCGCCGAACCCGACTCGGGCACGCCGTGCTTGGCGGCCTGGGCCGCGGCACGCGACTCGTCGAGGTCGCCGAGGATGAGCACGCGCACGTCGGGGAAGCGCGTGAGGTGCTCGAGGTAGGTGTCGCTGATCATGCCGGTTCCGATGAAACCGACGCCGACGGGTCCGGTCTTCGTCATCACTTGACTCCGAGCGTCTCGAGGTGGCGGGCACTCGCGGCGATGCCCTCGAAGATGTCGCCGTCGTAGTGGTCGAACTCGACGATGGCGTACTCGGCGCTCGGTGCGGCGGCGAGGATCTCGGCGAGGGGCACGTCGCCCTCGCCGGCGGGGCGCTGGTTGAGCTTCTCGGGGTCGATGCGGGCGTCGGCGGCGCGCGTTCCGGGCTCGGGCAGGATGCCGTCCTTCGCGTGGATCGCGACGACACGGTCGCCGAGACGGCGGAGGAGCGCGGGGACGTCTTCACCGGCGACGGCCGCCCAGAAGACGTCGACCTCGAGCAGCACGGCGGGGTCGAGAAGGCCGGCGAAGACCTCGTAGCCGCTCACGCCGTCGAAGCTGTGCGCGAACTCGTGCGCGTGGTTGTGGTAGCCGATGCGGAGGCCGTGCTCGGCGGCCTGACGGGCGACGCCGTTGATGCGCTCGGCGGTCGCGGTGATCTCCTCGACGCTCGCCCAGCGCTCGGGTGCGACGAAGGGGTCGATGAGCACGTCGACGCCGAGCGTCTTCGCGGCGGCGAAGACCGTCTCGAGCGACGGCAGCTCGATGACCTGGTCGCCGACCGTGAGCGAGTCGGAGAGGAACGACGCGTGTCCGGTCGGGGCGCGGAGGCCCGCAGCGTCGAAGGCGGCGCGCAGCTCGGCGGCGCGCTCGACGAAGAAGAAGGCCTCGACGTTCGTGAAGCCCGCAGCGGCGACCTGGGCGAGCGTGCCCTCGAGGTCGGCCGTGAGCGGCGCATTGACGGAGTAGAGCTGGACGGAGAGGGCGGGTGGGGTCACGGTGTTCCTGTTCTGCTTCTCGGCGGCGGTGGCGAGGGGCTCTGCCGCGGCGAGCGCACATCGAGCGAGGTCGAAATTGCGAATGCCGGTCGGTATTGCCCACCGACTTCGATTCTCACACAGGCTGAGCGACTTTTGCTACTCATTCGGCAAAAGTTGCCAGGTGTTCGTCAGAGAACCGTCATCCTGTGTTTTACTGGCGCGATGAGCGATCGAACCCGGCCGACGACGGCGAGCACCTCGGGCGCGGGCGAGCTCTTCCAGATCTTCCGTGACGGCCGCGCCCGCACGCGCTCGGAGCTCGGCGAATCGACGGGCCTCGCCCGGTCGACGGTCGCGGCTCGCGTCGAGTCGCTCCTCGCGGTCGGGCTCCTCCGCCCCGCGGGCGAAGCCGCATCGACGGGAGGCCGACCCCCGGCCCGCGTCGAGTTCAACCCCGCGGCGGGCGTCGTGCTCGCCGTCGACATCGGAGCGAGCCACGCGACCGTCGCCGTCGCCGACCTCGCGGGCACCATCCTCAGCTCGGCCACCGAGTCGATCGACGTCGCCGACGGCCCCGAGGTCGTGCTCGGCGCGGTCGAGGCCGAAGGCGCGCGACTGCTCGACGCCCACCGCTCCGTGCCGCTGCTCGGAGTCGGCATCGGACTGCCCGGCCCTGTCGAACACGCGTCGGGTCGGCCGACGAACCCGCCGATCATGCCCGGCTGGGATCGCTTCGACGTGCCCGGACACCTGCACGAGAGCTTCCCCGTGCCGATCCTCGTCGACAACGACGTCAACCTCCTCGCCCTCGGCGAGCGCGCCTCGAGCTGGCCCGCCGTCGACGACCTCGTCTTCGTGAAGGTGTCGACGGGTATCGGCGCGGGCGTCATCTCGGGCGGCAGTCTGCAACGCGGCGCGCAGGGGTCGGCGGGCGACATGGGCCACGTGCAGGTGCCGTACAGCCACGACTCGCCGCGACAGCCAGGTGACGAGCGCGACCTCGAGGCGGTCGCGAGCGGCTCGGCACTTGCACTCCAGCTCTCCGAGGCCGGTCTGGCCGCGTCATCCAGTCGAGACGTCGTCGAGCTCGTGCGGGCGGGCGATGCGACCGCCGTCGCCGCCGTGCGCCAGGCCGGCCGCGAGGTCGGCGAGGTGCTCGCGACGGTCGTGAACCTGCTGAACCCCTCGGTCATCATCATCGGCGGAAGCATCTCGCGCGCCGGAGAGCATCTGCTCGCAGGGGTGCGCGAGGTCGTCTACCGGCGCTCGATCCCGCTCGCGACGCAGCACCTGTCGATCGTCTCGTCGAACACGGGCGAGACGGCGGGCGTGCTCGGAGCCGCGATCCTCGTGCTGCACCGCGTGCTCGACGCCCCGAGCGTCGACGCCCTCGCCGCCCGCTGACCCCCACCCCCCGTCCGTTTGGGCGTCACGACACGCTGGCTATCGCGCGGATAACCAGCGTGTCGTGACGCCGAGACGGGGTGCTCGGGCAGGTGGGGCGGGCGGCTAGCGGGTGACCACCACGGTGAGAGGTGCGCTCTCGGTCTCGCCCGCGGCGTTGGCGAAGACCGCCGTCACCGTGTGGGTTCCGACCGGGATGCCCGACAGCTCGACACTCGCGCGCTGCGCACCGGGGCTCCGCGCGACGAGGTCGCCCGAACCCACCTCGGCTCCGTTCAGCAGGAACCGGTACGACGTCGCGTTCGTGCCCCACCACAGGTTCGCGGTGACGGTGAAGGCGCCGTCGCCGTCCCAGTTATCGTGGCTCAGCACGGGCGCGCCGGGGTTCGCCGCGTTCACGACGACGACCGTCGAGGATGTCGCGGTCGAACCCTTCGAGTTGACGAGCTCAGCCGTGTATTCGTACCGCCCGTTGGGCTTGCCGTCGAACGTGACGCCCGTCGTCTGCGACATGCCGGCCGTCGCCGGCAGCACGCGCGTCTCGATGAGTTCGCCGTTCTCGTAGAGCCGGAAGAGCGTGCCGGGGGTACCCCACCACAGGTTCATCACGACGTCGAAGTTGCCGTCGTGCAGCCCGTTCGCCCAGCCGCTCGTGTTCGAGAGCGTTCCCTGTCCGGGCTTCGACGTCGCCTGATCGGCCGGCACCACGAGCACGCTCGAACGCGCTTCGGCGACGAGGCCGGCGTTGTTCACCGCGGTCGCCGTCACCTCGAACTCGCCCGACAGGCCCGCGAGGTCGATGACCGCGTCGGGCGAGACGGGCTCGCCGTCGAAGGTCACGTCGAGCGAACGGATGCCGGACTCCGGGTCATCCGCCGTGATCGACAGCGTCAGACCGTCGGCGGCGTTCACGAGACCCTCGGGCAGTCCCGCGATGACGGGCGCCGTGGCATCCTCGTCGGGAGCGCCCACGTAGGCGATCGACGGAACCGGCGGCTCCTCCATGCCGACCCCGAGGTGGAAGCCGGGGTGCGGGGGCTGGTTGTAGGACGTGTTCTGCCATGCGACGCCGAGCCGGTAGGTCGGGTCGTGCATGAGCGTCGGAATGCGGTGCTCCGTTCCAGTCGTCGTCGTGAGGATGCGGAGGGCGTCGCCCGACGCGTGCCGCACGACGACCTCTTCACGCCAATCGCCGAACAGGTCGGCCTGCAGCACCGGGGTGCCCTTCGTGCCGTTGTTCGAGAGCATGCCGTCGGCACGGAACAGCTCGACCTCGCGCTCGTTCTCCCAATCCCACTTCGAGATCGTCGGAACGCCCGTGAGCGCCGTCGCATCCCACGCGTGGTCGGTGATCTCGCGGAGGAGGTCGCCGTCCCACCACGTGACGAAGTTCGCCGCGGGGATGGTCGAGCCGAGCTCCTCGCCGGCCGCCGTCTTGAGCGTGCCGGAACGGGCGTTCCACGCGCCGCCGTCGGAGAGCGACCACGCCTCCGATCCGGGATGACGCGGGTCGATCTCAGCCACCGCGCCGCGACCGGTGTCGCGCGAGCCCGAGTTCGCCCAGAGCACCTCGCCCGTCTCGGCGTCGCGCATCGTCGCGATGCGATTGCCGTTCGTGCCGGGCGACTCGTGCACGCCGAAGACCTCGAGGCCCAGACGCGCAGGGTCGAAGTCGCCGACGTGCAGCGCGTCGCCGTGCTTGAGGTCGGTGTTGTAGAGCACCGAGCCGTCGTGGTCGATCGTGAGGGCACCGAAGACGATCTCGTCGAGTCCGTCGCGGTCGACGTCGGCGATCGAGAGCTGGTGGTTGCCCTGACCCTCGTACTGACGGCCGGCCTGGTTCGAGTCGAATGTCCAGCGCTCAACGAGAGCGCCGTCGACGATGTCGTACGCGACGATGACGGTGCGCGTGTAGTAGCCGCGACTCACGATGAGGCTCGGGCTCTCGCCGTCGAGGTAGGCGGTTCCGGCAAGGAACCGGTCGACCCGGTTACCGTACGTGTCGCCCCACGATCCGACGTTGCCGCGGGCGGGCTTGTACTCGATCGTGTCGAGCGCCGCACCCGTCGCGCCCTCGAAGAGGGTCAGGTACTCAGGGCCCGAGAGGATGTACCCGGCGGAGTTCCGGAAGTCGGCGGAAGGGTCGCCGATGACGGCGCCCGTTCCGTCGACCGTGCCGTCGGCGGTCTTGAACGCCACCTCGGCGCGGCCGTCGCCGTCGTAGTCGAACACCTGCAACTGCGTGTAGTGCGCGCCGGCGCGGATGTTCTTGCCGAGGTCGATGCGCCACAGCTTCGTGCCGTCGAGCTTGTACGCGTCGACGTAGACGATGCCCGTGTAGCCCGACTGAGAGTTGTCCTTCGTGTTCGACGGGTTCCAGATGATGACGATCTCGTACTCGCCGTCACCGTCGAGGTCTCCGACGCTCGCGTCGCCGGGGCTGTACGTGTAGCTCTCACCCGACGGAGTGACGCCGTCGGCGGGCTTGTCGAGCGCGACGTCGAGGAACTGGTCCTCCCACACGCCGAACTCGTCGGTCACGGTGACCTCGCGGTCGCCGATGTGCGCGGTCACGAGGTAGCTCGACTCGGTCGTGCCGTCGGGGTCGACGAGGTTCGTCGCACCGGTGATCGGCGCATCGGTGATCTTCGCGCCGTCGCGGTAGACGTCGAAGCCCAGGCCGCGGTCGTCGAGACCGAGCAGACGCCACCCGAGGTAGACGCCCTCGTCGACGGCCACGGCGACGGGCGAGCGGTCGAGGTACTCGGCCTCGCGCACGAGGGTCGTGACGGCCTCGGTCGCGAGCGTCGCCGACTCGTCCGACGTCCCGCCGCCGTTGAGCGCGACGACCCGGTAGAGGTACGGGCGCGTCGTGAGGACGGATGCATCGGTGAAGGCCGGCTCCTCGAGCAGGGCGATCTCCTCGAACGGGATGTCCTCACGCGTCGAGCGGAACACCTTCCAGAGCGCGACGTCCTCGTCGTCATCCCACGCGAGCGACACGCTGTTGCGCTCGGTCGCGGTCGCGACGAGGCCGGTCGGCGCCGCGGGGCGCTCGAGGCTCGGGTCGACGATCTGCACGTCGATCGGTGCCGACGGGCGCGAGGTGCGCTCGGCGCTCACGGTCGCGACGGCGTACTGGTAGCTCTCGCCGAGCCCGACGGTGTCGTCGGTGTAGTCGGTCGACGCGGTGCGGCCGATCTCGGTGAGCGCGCCGCCCGGAGCCGAGCGCAGCACGCTGTATTCGACGGCGTCGGGCGCGGCATCCCACGTGAGGGTCGCCGACAGGTCGCCCGAGGCGTCGACGGTCGCGGCGAGTCCGGCGGGTGCGGGCAGCGGCGTCTGCACGCGGATGCCGTTGATGCGCCCGTCGGCGGCGCCGACGATGTTCAGCTGCCCGTCGCTCACCTCGACGGCGGGGAAGAACTCCTCGTGGATGTCGGGGGCGTTCGTCCGCGGACCGGTGAACGCCACACCCTCGATCGTGAGGTTCGTGCGGTTGGCGGCGATGAGGTCGCCCGCCCACGTCGTGACCTCGTACGTGCCGTTCGGCAGGTCGACGGCGAACTCCCACGCGCCGTTCACGAAGTCGCGGAGCATCGCCGAGCCGTTGCCGCCGCGGTCGCGGAAGCTCGTGCCGCCCGAGAGGAAGCCGTAGCCGAGGTCGGCCGAGTAGGTGGAGCCGGCGGCGATGCCGATCCAGCCGGGTTCGACGGGGGATGACGGTCCGCCGAAGTCGAACGCGAGGTCGACCTTCTCGTCGGCGTGTGCAGCCGTCGGAACGAGGACGAGGGCCGCGGCGACGACCGAGGCGGTGAGTGTCGCGAAGAGCGACCGTGATCGTGACCGGGTTCGGCCGGGCGGCGTGGGTCTCATGTGATCTCCTGTGATCGTTTCCGCTCGCGCAGGCATGTTCACGGCGCGCCGGAGGGACGCTTCGCGAGGCGCGACGAACGGGGCCGTCGGTGAGGCGGTGACGGCACGTGTTTCGGAAGGGATGAGTGGTGTGCTCTCGTCGGTGAGGAGCGCTCCTTCGACTGTCGACACTGACGAGCCGGATCGGGAAATCGCTTTCCCGGCCCGGGTTCCATCCTCCCCGACATCCACCCCCGAGGTCAACCCTCGCCGCTCCTTCCCTCCGCCCCTCCCTCGCGCTCCTCCCCCTTCGGCCTTCAGTCTCGGCGTCACGAATGTGCTGTTCGCGGGGTCGGAACAGCACATTCGTGACGCCGAGACTGGGCTCGCGGGGGCGGGGGTGCGCGTGCGCGGTGAGGCGCCGGAGGAGCGACGGCGGGCGCGAGTAGTCTCGAAGGCATGGAACAGGTGCCGCTCTCGCTCTTCGTGAGCGACCCGGCGCCCCGCCTCTCGCACCGCGAGCGGATCGTCGCCGACTCGGGCGATCGCGTCGCGTGGCTCCGTGCCCGCGCGCAGGGCATCACGGCGACGGATGTCGCGAAGCTCTCGTCGGCCGCCTCGATCCAGACGGCCGCGTGGGAGAAGTTCCACGGCTCGTTCTCGGGCAACTCGTACACGCAGCACGGCCGCGAGCGCGAACCCGTCATCGCCGAGTGGGTGCTGCGCGAGCACGGCATCGACGCGAGCTCGCTCCTCTTCCACGCCGAGGCCGATCGGCGACACCTCGCGACGCCCGACGGCCTCGTCGAACGCGCCGACGGCCGCCTCGAGCTCGCCGAGATCAAGACGACGTCGAAGCCGTGGCGCTCGATCCCCCGCGCCTACCTCCGACAGGTGTGGTGGCAGCAGTACGTGCTCGGCGCCGAACGCACCCTCGTCGTGTGGGAGCAGCACGAAGGATTCCGACCCGTCGGCGACCCCGAATGCCGGTGGGTCGATCGTGACGACTCGCAGATCGAGCTGCTCGTGCACCTCGCCGACTCGCTCCTCGCCGCCCTCGGCCGCCCGCCGCGGCCGGCCCGGGGGCCGATGGTCCTCCGGACCGACGTGTGACGACACTCCTCCTGCACGGGCTCGGAGCCGACAGCACTCAGCCGCTCGGCCTCTTCTCCCCCGTGCTCGATGCGCTCGGCCACGACGACGTCTCTGCCCCCGACGTGCGCGCTCACGGCACCGCGGCCCATTCGCTCGGAACCGCCGCCGACTACGCCCTCGACCGACTCGCCGACGACGCGCTCTCCCGCGTCGGCACGCTCGACGGGCCGGTCACCCTCATCGGCATCTCGATGGGTGCCGCGATCGCCCTCCGCATCGCGCTCCGTCGCCTCGTACCGATCGAGCGCGCGATCTTCGTGCGGCCCGCCTTCGGCAGCGTGCCCCTCGCCGACAATCTCGCGCCCTTCCCCGTCATCGGCGAGCTCCTCCGCTCGCGCGGCCCCGTCGAGGGCGCCCGCGTGTTCCGCCAGAGCGAGGCATACCACCGCATCGAGCTCGCCTCCCCCGCGGGCGGGCGCGGCCTCCTGTCGCAGTTCCGGGCGACGGATGCCACGGGCCGGTCGATCCGACTCATCGAGGTTCCGCGGAACCGCGCCTACGCGTCATCCGCCGAACTCACCGGCCTCGGCGATGTCGCGACGGCCGTGATCGGCGCACCCCGCGACCCCGTGCACCCCTTCGCCCTTGCGGAGGAATGGGCCGGCGGCCTCGGGGCGCCGCTCGAGCGTCTGCCAGCGCGCGACGACGGGCTCGCCGCGCAGACCGAGGCGTTGCGCACGTTCGTCGCGCGGCACCTCGCCTGACGCGCGCCCGGCGAGCGGATGACGCGCGCTCGGGCGATCGCGCGCTCAGCCCCGGCGCCCGCTTAGCCCCGTCGCGAGCTCAGCCTCGTCGTGAACTCAGCCCCGTCGCGCGGCGGGCAGCCGCGTGCGCGAGAGCGCGACGACACCCGCGCCGACGAGCAGGATGAACGCCGCGATCGCGATGACGTAGACCGCGACCGCCCCGTAGCCGCCGTTCGCGGGGTTGAGGAAGGGGTACGGGTACCAGCCGACGATCGGCCCGCGGATCATCGAGTACACGGCCCACACGAGAGGGAACACGGCGATGAGCCAGAACCGCTGCCACGCGATGGGCGTGCGACCCGGTGCGATGAGCCAGTCGACGACGAGGTAGAGCGGCGCCCACACGTGGAGGATCTCGTTCGACCACGCCACCGTCGTCGCCTGGTCGAGCGAGATGTCGCGCAGCAGGAGGTTGTAGACGACGAACGTCGTCGCCATGTACGTCACGATGCACGCGCGCACGAGGTTGTAGGTCGGAGGGTCGACGCGACCGGCGACCGCGTAGACGACTCCGACGACGAGCACGATCGCCGAGAGCGCGTTCGAGAGGATCGTGAAGAAGCTGAAGAAGTTGACGACGAAAGCGAGCCGGTCGGGCACCATGCTCCAGCTCTGCACGAACTGACCGACGATCGCGATGACGATGGCGGCCGCGGCGGCGATGCGCAGCACGATGACGAGCGGTTTCACGGGCCCTCCCTCGGGTGTCGTCGAAGCCTAGCGGCGGCTGCGAGAGCGCGCCACGCTCGCAATAATGGAAGGGATGTCTGAGCACGATCCCGCACCACGCCCGCGCCGAAACCCCACGATCCGGCAGTCCGTCATCGGCGGCGGGATCGTCGTCGTCGTCGGTCTCCTCCTCGCCGCGGGCGCCGTCTACATCTCCGCACGCACGGGTGGAGACCTCACCGAACACGTCGGGAGTCGGAGGTCCGGCGTACCCGCGTGGTTCGCGATCTCGGTGATCACGTTCCTCTCGCTCGTCGTCACGGTCTTCGGCGTGCTGATGACTGCCCTCGGCATCCGCGCCGCGCGCTCCGGCGATTCACCGACGTCGTAGACGCGTGTGACCGTTACGGCGGAACACGGGTGCGACACGCGAAGCGCGACGGCGTGTGCGCGGCGCGTCGCATCCGACATCCGCCGGAACGGTCAGAGCGCCCCGCGCGCCGCCGCTCAGGAGAAGTGCGGCGGCACCCAGGCGAGCTGAGCGGCGACGACACCGCGGCTGCGGCTGACGATCTGCGCGCGGCCGGGCACGGCGGGTGCAGCCTTGACCTTGCCGATGAGCTGGCCCTCTTCCGGGTTTCCGCTCAGCAGGATGCCGGTCGTGCCGAGGTCGGTCAGGCGCTGGATGATCGGGTCGTAGGCCGCACGGCTCGCACCGCCCGCACGTCGGGTGAGGATGACGTGGAGGCCGAGGTCGCTCGCCTGGGCGAGGAGCGGGGCGATCGCGGCGAGCGGGTTGCCGAGCGACGTCGACACGAGGTCATAGTCGTCGACGAGGATGAAGCCTTCGGCGCCCGTCCACCACGACCGTGACCGCAGCTGCTCGGGGGTGACGTCGGGTCCGGGGATGCGGCTCTGGAAGAACGCGGCGAGCTCGGCCACACCGCTCATCGCCATGTCGTGAGCCGTGAGGTACGCCCCGAGGTACTCCTGCGGGATCTCGCCGAGCAGTGCGCGACGGTAGTCGAGCACGAAGATCTTCGCTTCCTTCGGCGTGTAGAGGCGCATGATCTCGTGGGCGTACGCGCGCAGCATCGACGACTTGCCCGAGTCGGAGTCACCGTACAGGTACAGGTGCGGCTCCTCGAGCGGATCGATCGTGAAGGGCGCGAGGTCTGCCTCGTCGATGCCGAGCACGATCTCGCGCGAGTCGGGCGCGAGGAGCGGGCGGATCTCGTCGAGCGAGATGCTCTCGGGCAGCAGACGGAGCTTCGGGCCGGCCGGCCCCGTCCACGCGGCGGTCACCTGTTCGATGACGTGGTCGACGCCGTCGGCGAGGCTCGACGCGTCGTCGACACCGTCGATGCGCGGCAGCGCCGTGAGCATCTGCAACCCGGCGGCGTTCAGACCGCGTCCGGGGATGGCGGTCACGTTCGCCGCAGCCTTGCGGTTGATCTCGGAGTCGGTCGAGTCACCGAGACGCAGCTCGACGCGCGTGCCGATGAGGTCCTTGAGGTTCGCGCGGACCTCCATCCAGCGCGCGGCCGTGATGACGATGTGGATGCCGTAGGTAAGGCCTCGCGCGGCGATCGTCTGGATCTGAGCCTCGAGCGCCTCGAACTCGCCGCGGAGCGTCGACCAGCCGTCGATGACGAGGAAGACGTCGCCGTAGCCGTCGTCGACCTGACCCGTGGCCCGGCGCTGACGGTACGTGTCGATCGAGTCGATGCCGTTCTGGCGGAAGTACACCTCGCGGGCGTTGAGCAGACCCATGACCTCGGCGATGGTGCGTCGCACGACGTCGGGCTCGGAGCGCGTCGCGAGCCCGGAGAGGTGCGGGAAGCTCTGCAGGCCCGAGAAGCTACCGCCACCGAAGTCGAGCACGAAGAACTGCACCTCGAGCGGCGTGTGCGTGAGCGCGAGCGCGACCATGGTCGTTCGGGCGAGCGTCGACTTGCCGCTGAGCGGCGCACCCACGATCGCCATGTGTCCGGCGGCACCACCGAGGGAGATCACGAGGTTCTCGCGGCGCTGCTCGAGCGGGACGTCGACGATGCCGAGCGGCACCGTGAGTCCGCCGACGGCGCGCCACTGACGCGAGACGAGGCCGAGTGCGGGGTCGACGGTGAGGTCGCCGAAGAGCTGGTCGAGCGTCGCGGGAGTCTCGAGGGGCGGCAGCCACACGCGGTGGGCGACGGGGCCCCGACCCGACATCCGCTCGACGGCGATCTCGAACGTCGATCGCTTCTCTTCGGGCTCGCTCACGGTCGGCTCGATGGCCGGCGCGTCGTCGGTCGGCTCGGGCTTGGCCGAGGGGGCGGCCGTGAAGAGCTCGACCGACGCCTCGCTCGAACCGGACGAACTCGTGCCGGAGCTGATGGCCCGGCGTCGACGGGGCGGAGGTCCGGAGACGTACGCCGCACGGAACTGCGTCATCGTCTCGGTGTCGCTCTTCAGGAATCCGACACCGGGCTGCTGCGGAAGCGTGTAGGCGTCGGGCACACCGAGGATCGAGCGCGACTCGGCCGCCGAGAACGTGCGGAGACCGACGCGGTACGAGAGGTAGGTGTCGAGGCCGCGGAGCTTGCCCTCTTCGAGGCGCTGCGACGCGAGCAACAGGTGCACCTGCAGCGAACGGCCGACGCGACCGATGTTGACGAAGCTCTCGACGAACTCGGGCTTCGCGGCGAGCAGCTCGGAGAACTCGTCGGCGACGATGAGGAGGGCCGGCAGCGGTGCGAGGTCGGTGCGGCCACCGCGACGCGCCTTCTCGTAGTCGGAGACGTTGGCGAAGTTGCCGGACGCGCGCAGCAGCTCCTGGCGGCGCACGACCTCGCCCTGCAGGGCGTCCTGGAATCGGTCGACGAGCGAGATCTCGTCGCCGAGGTTCGTGATGATGGCCGAGACGTGCGGCATGCCGGCCATGCCGGCGAAGGTCGCGCCACCCTTGAAGTCGACGAGCACGAAGTTCAGCTGCTCGGGCGAGTGGGTGAGCGCGAGGGCGAGCACGAGCGTTCGGAGCACCTCCGACTTACCCGAACCGGTCGCACCGATCATGACACCGTGCGGACCCATGCCCTGCTGGGCGGACTCCTTGATGTCGAGCACGATCGGCAGGCCGGTCGTGTCCTGACCGATCGGCACGCGCAGGCGGTCGCGCTCAAGGCGCGGCTGCCACGCGACGTCGAAGTCGATGTCGCGCACGTCGGGCAGGCCGAGCAGGTCGATGAGCTCTTCCTGCTTCGTCGATCCGCGCGTCGTCTTCTCGGTGCTCGTCATCGAGTAGAGCGGCATGAGACGACGAGCCGTCGCCTCGGCCTCGACGATGCTCACGGTGTCGGGCGTGAACCGGCGCGCGGGAAGCTGGAGGGTGATGAGCTCGGCCGCGTCGCCCGAGTCGTCGAAGGCGATGCGCAGCGCGTCGGGATCGTCGAGCTCTCCCCATCGAGCGGGAAGGTCGATGACGGTGACGCCGCTCGTGCCGTCGCCGGCGAGGAGGATGTCGCTCATCGGGATGTGCGCCCCGTCGGTCACGAAGACGACGTGCGGGGTCTTCGCGGGCGAACCGTCGCGCGCGAAGCGCGGGCGCTCGCGCACGTCGGACGGCAGCAGTTCGCCGAGCTCGGTGACGGACGACCCGATCATGCGCGCCGGCCCGAGAGCGTCGCTCACACGGCGCGAGTGCGCGTGCGGCAGCCACTTGGCCCACTCCCACTGCGGGAGCGCGGCGTCCTCGGCCGCGATCACGATCTGCAGGCTGTCGGGGTCGTGCATCGTCGCGGCGTGCAGCAGCATCGCCCGGGCGAGACCGCGCGCTTCGGCTTCGCCGCCCGTGACCTCGATGCGCGCGTAGTCGCGCAGGGTGATGCCGACGGGAAGGTTCTTCTGCGTCTCGTGCGTGAGCATGAAGCGGTGCGCGGCCGATGCCGCGACCGGGTCGAGCTGCGCGAGCGGCGGCAGTTCGGGCGCTTCGAGCGCGAGGCACAGCGGCTGGTCGCTGGTTCCCACGCGCACCGAGAGGAAGTCGGTGTCGCCCGGCGAACGCTCCCACACACGCGTGCGCTCTTCGGCGATGAAGGGCAGCGTCGACGGCGCGGGCAGCGCCCAGTTGGCCGATCGGCGCTGCTGCCGGGCAGCGACGCGCACGGTCTTGCGGAGCTCGGTGAGGTAGGCGAGGTACTCGCGGCGCGCAGCGAGCGTCGCCGTCGTGCGCTGCGAGCGCTGCCGCCATCCGTTGACGGCGACGAAGCCGAGGGATGACAGCAGGAACATGCCACCGGTGAGGAAGCCTGTCGGGCCGGTGTTCGAGACGCTCACCATGACGATCGCACCGATCGAGCCGAGCATGGGCAGCATCGACGTGAGCATGCCGCCGGCGCCGTCACCCGGGGTGAGCTCGGGAGGGGCCTGCACGGTGATGGTGCCCGAGGGCACCCGGGGTGGTGCGAGTCGTGGTCCGCTCATGATGCTTTCTCTCCTCCGGCGTCGTCGTGCGCCATGAGGAGGCTGACGGTGAATGTGCGATTTCCGATGCGTACGCGATCGCCCTCGTCGAGGAGCGCGCGATTGCCGGGCAGCAGGGGGGCCGAGTCGCCGTCGTCGCTGCGGATCTCGGTACCGTTCGTCGAGCCGTTGTCGGTGACCCACGTGCGCCCTCGTGAGTGCTCGAGTCGCAGGTGGGTCTTCGAGACCGTCGACTCGGGGTCGCGCACGGTGATGAGACGGTCGGACTGCTCGGTCGCCGAGGGGTTGCGGCCGAGGTTCACGGCGACCGGCGTCGGAAGCTGCTCGCGCTGACCGGTGTCGAAGATGAGGAGGAGCGCTCCGCGCTCGGCCGCGACAGCCATCTCCGCGGGCGGTGCGGCCTGGTCGGCCGCGACGGGCACGCCTGCCGCACGGCGTCCCTGCTGAGGAGCGGGCGCGGCCGGAGCCACGGGTGCCTGCTCCGGCGCAGGGGCTTCTGCGGCGCGTCTGCCCGGAGCCTCGGTGATGGCGCCGCGCACGGCTGCCGCCTCGGTCGCGATGGGCGTCGAGCCCGGAGCGCCGGTGAACGAGACGCTCGCCGAGTCGTCGTCGACCGCGGCCCCGCGCGTGCTCGTCGAGACGAGGTGCGGAGCCTGCAGCACGACGGCGTCGGAGCGCACGGGGGTCTCTGCGGCGACCCGCACGCGACGCGGCACGGCCACGACCACGGTGCGAGCGGCGCGATCGGCCCATGTGCGGCGGAGGCCCGAGGCATCCCAGGCGCTCGAGGCGACGACGGCCCACGCACCGACCATCGCGACGAGGAATCCGGCGCCGGTGAGGAACCAGCGGACGAATCCGCGACCGACGCCGGGCGAGAAAGGACCCTCTTCACGAGCGGTGCGGATGCGCAGGATCGCATTGCCCACGGTCACTCCCGTGCGCGACTCGACGACCCACAGCGCGACGGCGAGTTCGACGGCGGCGAGGGCTGCGAAGACGGGGCTCGCCGTGGCGAGGAAGACGATCACGGATATGAGAGAGACGACGGCGACGTCGATGCTGAACGCCCCGAGGCGGACTCCGGGGGTCGCCGGTCGACCGCTGAACGTCGGGGGCAGCGACGGCGCGGCACGACGAGGGCGCGCCTCGGTGATCGGCGGTCGCGGCGCTGCCGGCTCGGCGGACTCTGCGACAGGGGCATCGACGGTCGCCACCGGAGCAGCGGCAGCGGGAGCTGCCGCGGGAGCTGCCGCGGGAGGTGCCGTGCCCTCGAGACCGGGCTGCGGCGCGAGGAGGCCGGGAGGGAGGGAGGGCACGCCCGAAGGCGGCAAAGCCGGAACCCCCGGGCGGCCGGGGAATCCACCGCGGTCGCTCATGCTGCCATCATTCCACGAAGCAGTGTCAACACATCGGCGTAGAGGAGCGCGGCCGGCAGAGCGAGGGCAACCGCGATCCATTCGATCACGTCGCCCGTCCGCGACCAGGCGAGCGACGCCGATCCGCGCGACACCGGCACGATGACGAAGGCCGCGACGACCGCGACGACGAAGAGGCCGGCGGCGATGAGCGCGAGCCCGAGCGCATCAAGACTCGTGAGCGTCAGTTGCACGGCGACGACGAGCACGACCGCGGCCGCAGCTCGCGGCATCCACCGCAGAAGGACGCCGGTGGTGTGCCGCGGAGTGAGCACGAGCGTGATGCCGAGGCACACGAGGAGCGCGATGCCGCCCGAGACGACGAACGGATCGTCGCCCCACGGGCGGAGGAAGGCGATCGGGGCGAAGACCGCGGCGGAGAGGCTCAGCACGATGGTGCCGGCGACGAGGCGGGCGGAGGATCCGTCGACGATCGAGCGCACGGTGTCGACATCGATGGATGCCGGCGACTCGGGTATCGCGCCGCGGACCGTCCAGCGGTTGCCGATGAAGTGCTTGTAGTCGATGAAGTAGCCCTCGGGGAGGTTCACGAGGGTGCTCGGCACGGCGCGGAGAGCGAGCGGGACGATGCCGAGCGTCAGTGCCGCCGGGGCGGCGCCCTCCCAGCGCAGCAGGAGCGCGAGGCCCCAGACCGCGGCGAGCGAAGCGAGCAGGATCGTCACGGTACCCGCCGCAGCGGCGAGATCGGACGAGCGGGACGTCGCCGTGAGCACCGCGGTCACGATCGCCGCGGTGACGAAACCGGCGACGACGGCGAGCCGCATCCCGTCTTCCAGGCCCGCGGGCGTCGCGAGGGCGCCCGCGGCGAAGGCGAGTGCGACGGGAGCGAGGAGCGCGACCGAGCCGGTGAGGCCCGTCCGGGCTCGGAGCACCCACATGACGGCGGCGACGATCGCACCGGCGCCGAGCACGACGCTCGAGGTCAGGCGTAGCACCGCGTCGACCGAGCCGAGCAGGACGGCGGCCCACGCGAGCGGCCCGATGATGGCGAGCAGCCACCAGGCGCTGCCGTAGTCGACGCGCGACTCTCGCCGTTCGCGGGCCCGCCGAGCGACCGGATCGTCGGTCGGCGCGAGGAGGTCGACGACCGTCAGAAGCCCTCCATCGACCAGGTCGCCGACGCGCGTCTCGGGAGCGATCTCGCGGCCATCGCGATCGAGCACGACATGACGGCCGTCGGCGACGGGCATGCCGCCCGCGCGGAGAGCATAGCCGAGGGTCTCGCCCACGGCGACGGCGATGTCGTAGCGTCCGAGGTCGGTGACGAGCGCGAGTCGACGTCGTTCGACCGTCGGGTTACTCATCGATCACCTGCTCGCCCCGCATCGTTCCCGAAAGTTCCGAAAAGGGGCTGCGCCCCCGTAGTCGATCCTGCCACCTCATCCGGCCCCGGTACGACAGAACCGGGGCCGGATGAGTGGAGAAGAGGATGTCGCTCTAGCCGCGACCTCCGGCACCGGCGCCCTTCGAGCGCGGTCCCCGTTCTTCGTCGTCTTCGAGCTTCGGGGCGACGGGGCCGCCGAGGCCCTGTCCCTTGTTCTTCTCGGACTCGCCGGGGGCGCCCTGGCCACCCATCATCATTCCGCCGGGACGGCCGCCGGCCGCGCCCGAACCGGAGGACGAGCCCGCGCCCGAACCGGCGCCTGCACCGCTCGCCGAGCCTGCGCCGTTGGCGCCACCGATGGCACCGGCCTGACCGAGGAGACCGCCGGAACGCATTCCACCGGCACCCGCGCCGGCACCCGACGCGCCACCGATGCTGCCGCCACCGAAAGCGCCGCCGCCAAAGCCGCCGGCGCCACCGCCGGCGATCTTCGAACCGACGCCGAGAGCCGCAGCTCCTGCGCCGCCACCGATGAGACCCGCAGCGCCGCCGCCGAGGCCACCGGAGCCGACTCCGCCGCCACCGATTCCGCCCGGGCCACCGATTCCACCGGGGCCGCCGATTCCGCCGGCACCGCCGCCTCCGCCGCCACCGGGGAGAACGCCGAGACCACCGTCATCGACCGACGGGCCTCCGCCGCCGCCGCCCGGAGGGTTCACTCCGGGAACGGGGGGTACGTAGTCACCGCCACCTCCGCCGCCGCCGCCGGGGTACACCGGGTAGCCCGGCGGGAGGACAGGTCCGGGCCCGCCAGGGATGTTCGGAACGGTGCCGACGCCGCCGCCGGAACCTCCGCCGGGGCCGCCGCTGCCGCCCGCGCCACCGGGGCCGGTCACGCTGGGAACTCGGGGGCCCGAGGGGCCGCCAGGCCCGCCCGTGCCGCCGGGCGTGGGATCGGGGATGGGGTCAGGGATGGGATACGGGCCGTCGTTGCGGTAGCTGCTCACACGACGCGTCTCGTCGTCGAGAGCGGCGCGGCGCGCGGCGAGCGAGTCACGGTGACCCTCAAGCCCCTTGTCGAGCTTCTCGACGGCTTCCTTCGCCTTCGCCTCCCGCTGGTTGCCGAGGAGGTTCTCGATCGCACCGAGGGCGTTCTCCGACGCGAGAGGGCCGAGGATCGGGTGCACCACGACGGATGCCCCCTTGACGGCATTGCGCCAGAACGGGTCGATGTTCGTCGACGGAAGGTCTCCGGCCTGACTCGCCACCTCGTTGCGGAATTGGTTGGCGTTGTCGATGGTCTTCTCGACCTCGCTCACAAGATCTTCCATGCGCGTGAAGTGCTTGCCGATGAGCTGGAATCGCTCGCGCGCCGCGTCGGCCGACGTTCCCTCCCACCCCGGAGAGTCGGCGAGCGTCCTCATCGTTCGGCTGAGGTTCGCGAGCGCGATCTGAACGACACGAAGCTTCTCGATGTCCCAGTTCTGCCCGGCAGCGATGTTGTTGAGTTGGTTCTCGTACTCACCCATGGTCATTCCCCTCCCGAATTGCGTGATGCCGAAGTCGGCGAAGTCGTTTTGCGCCGCGCGAGCACGACGATCGTGATGATGAGCGCGGCGAGCACGACGAGCCCGATGACCACTCCACCGATCACGAGTGGAGTGATGTCCGCTGCGGGCGTGTCCTCCCCCGCGGTCGGTGCGTCGGAGGCGCTCGGCTGCGGCTGTTCCGCGTCGTCTGCGAAGTCGACGGCGAGCGGCATCCGGTCACCCGAAGCATCGATCAGTGGGTTCTCGTCAGGATAGGACGACGGGTCGGTCGCCAGCATCGTCGTGAGCGAGACGATCCCGTAGCCGTAGGCGTCGTCGTAGTTGAGGTCGGGGTTGCCCGTGCCCGTGTTGTGAATGAGCGACTGCAGGATCTGATTGGACGTCGCGTCGGGGTACTTCTGCTTCACCAGCCCGATGAACCCCGCGGTGACGGGTGTGGCGAGTGACGTGCCGTCGGCGAGTACCGGCACGTCCCAGTCGTCGGTCGCGTCCCCGCCGTACCAGAGCATTCCCAGTCCGGGGCCGGCCACGGTCACGCGTGAGAAGCTGTTCGTCACGCCGTCGGTCGTCTGCACGGTCGCGTCCGCCCCGATGGCGTTGACGGCGACGACGCTATTGGCACGGCCCGGCCAGATCTCTTCGAAGTCCTCGACGAGGGTGTTCGGTACGCCGGAGACGATGATCACGCCTTCGCGCTGCGCGCGGAGGATCACGTCGTCGGCACCGGTACCGCCGCTGCCGCCGAGTGAGATCGAGATGATGTCTGCCCCGTCGTCGATCGCTTCCTCCATGGCGCGGACGATACTGGCCTGCTTGTCACCGTTCTCATCCAGGCATTCGATGCCGGAGTTGTCGAAACCCGAACCATCCTCGGGGACGTCGATAGCAGCCGTGTAGAAGAGATACTTCGCATCGGGCGCGATACCGGTCACGCCCGGGTTGCCGCCGGCACCGACACCGTTTCCCGCGAGGAGCGCGAGCACATTCGTGCCGTGCGACGCGGTCAACGCATCCGACGACGTCGCCGGCACGGCCTCTCCGTCGACGTAGCAGAAGGACGGCTCGCGCACGGTGATGTCGGCGTCAGCGAGAGCGGGGAGCCCGGTGTAGAGAGGCGTGTCGATGACGGCGATCGTGAGACCTTCGCCCGTGAGTCCGGCGTCCCATGCCGCGGGCACCTTGAACGCGTCGATGTACCACAAGCCGTCGTCCACCGAGGCGGCCGCAGCGGCCGAGGCGGGAAGAGCAACGAGGGCAGCAGCGGCGAGCACCGCTGCCCAGCGACGGCCGGGACGACTCACGCGATGACCTGACCGGTCTTCGGGTTGTTCGCGCCCAGAGCGCGATCGGCCGGCGTGACGACGACGTCGGGGATCGAATCGAGGAAGGTGAGGAGCTGGTTCGCCTCGTCGGCGAGAGTCTCGTCCTTCTCGAGCAACGCGGCGACGGTCGCGCGAATGTCCTCGTCGGAGGCACGCAGCTGAGCAGCGACGGCGCGAAGAGCGGCCTTGACCGACGTCGCGGTCGCGCTCACTTCGGCGCGGAACGGTGACGTGACCCCCACGCCCGTGCCCTGGCTCGATACCTCGCCGGGCGTCGGAAGGCTGCTGGAGCCTTCGATCAGATCGTTGAGTCCACTGACGACATCATCCATCATCACGTTGATGAGAGCCATGCTGCCTACTCCTGAGTTCTCGGTTTCCGGCGGCGGTCTTCCGCCGACGACGCCTTATGCCCGGTCGTCACCGACCGGGCATAAGGCGCAGGGGGATTGCTAGAGCGCGAAGCGTCCTGCGGACGACTTGTCGCTCTGAACGTACTGCGAGGCGATCTCTTCGGTCTTGCCCGAGATCTGCTGCAGCAGCTGCTGCAGCTCGGCGAGCGACTTGTTCCACTGCGCCTGAGCGACGTCGTAGGACTGCTGAGCGTCACCACCCCATGCGGAGCGGAGCTTGCCGACCTCCGACTCGAGGCGGTCGAGCTCGGCACGAATGCCCTGGGCTCCACCGCGAATCTGACCGGCGAGCGCCTGGACCTGCTCCGGACGAACTGACATCGACTGCATGCTGAACTCCTTCTCTCGTCTTCTCGAAAACCTACGCGCCGGACATCATCGAGCCGAGGCCCGAGATGGTCGACTGGTGCTGCTCTTCGGTCGCAGCCTGGTCGCGCTCCGTGCCCGAGAGCGCGTCTTCGAGAGTGACGAGCACCTCGTTGAGCTTGCGGGTCTGCTCGTCCCACCGGGTCATCAGCGTCGTGAACGACACGGCGGCCGCACCCGACCAGTAGCCGCGCAGCTGCTCGATCTCGCCGCGAACCTTCTTGACCTGGCCATCGATGCCGGTCTTCGTCTCACGAACCGCCTGTGCGCCCTTGCGCAGGGCGCCTTCTTCAGCGGAAATGACTTCTGCCATGACTCACTCCTCTCAATCGTCTGGAAAAGACGTCTTGAGGGGAACGGACCGACATCCGGCCGCGATTTGCCCCCCAAATGCGTCACCTCCTACAAAGTAGAGGACGAATCCGATCTCGGCAATTCCCGGTGGACAAACCTGTATGAATCCTGCACGCGCGCGGGCCCGCTCGATTCAGATCGTCGGAGGAATCCTCTAGAGTGAAACGCGATCGTCGGCCGTGCCGAGCGATCGATTCGAGTGGGGAAGAATCATGAGCCAGACCGCGATCGCGGCGGGGGCGGTCCTTCGGCTGTCCGTCGTCAGCGAAGACCGACGTCTCGATGTCGCCGTGCCCGCGCAGATTCCGCTCGTCGAGCTGCTGCCCGGCTTCGCACGGAGCCTCGGGCTGCTCGACCCGACGCTCGCCCATGGCGGATACGCGCTCCATCGCGCCGACGGCGGCGTCCTCGATCCCGCGCGCGGCGCCGGCGCTCAGGGCGTCCACGACGGCGAACTCCTGACCCTCGTCCGCGGCGGCCTCCTCGCAGAAGCGCGCGTCTACGACGACGTCGTCGAGGCCGTCATCGACGCGACCAAGGAGCAGCACGACTCCTGGACCCCGAACGACAGCTCGCGCACGGCTCTCGCCATCAGCGTGACCTTCCTCGCCCTCTGCGCCCTGCTCCTCCTCGGCACCGGTCGCGAGCTCGGCCTCTCGGCGATCCTCGCCGCCGCCGGCGCGGTCGTGCTCGTCGCGACATCCGCCGTGCTGGGCCGTCTGCGCCAGCCCGAGGCGAGTGCCGCTCTCGGGCTCGCTGCCGCGACCTACGGCGGCATCGCCGGCTTCCTCGCCGTTCCCGGCGACGTGATCTGGGGTTGGCCTCTCGCCGCGGCGGGCGCTGGTCTCATCGTCGTCGGCGGGATCAGCCTCGCGTTCACGCCGCAGAAGCCCGAGATCCACCTCGTACCGGTCGTGCTCGGCGCGAGCATCGGCCTGACGGCGACGATCACGGCGGGCCTCGGCCTCGACCCCGTCGGCCCGTACGCCATCATGCTCGCCGTGACGGCGACGCTCGCGAACGGTCTGCCCTGGCTCGCGCTCAGCACGACCCGCATCCGCGTGGTCTCGGCTCAGACCGACGCCGAGATCTTCGCCGCTCCCGACCCCATCGACGCCGACGAGGTCAAGCGCCGCGCGGCGGCCGGAGCCCGCGTGCTCGTCGCGCTGCGCATGGCCCTCGGGCTCGCGGCTCTCGCGGCGACCCCGCTCATCGCCGCGAACGGCGTCACGGGCGCGCTGCTCACGACCCTCGCGTTCGTCGGCATGATGTTCCAGTCGCGCCAGACCTACGCTCGCGCGGGCGTCCTCACGCTCATGGCCCTCGGCGCCCTCGGCCTCGCGGCGACGGGGCTCACCGTCATCCTGACCCAGCCCGATCTCCGCATCGGCCTGCTCATCGTGCTCCTCGTGGCGACGGCGCTCCTCGTCGGCCTCACCCTGCTGTCGCCTCGCGCTCGTCTCCGTATCGGCCGCGTCGCCGACACGGTCGAGGTCATCGCGCTCGCCCTCTTGCTGCCCCTCGGGGTCGCGACCGCCGGGCTCGCCTGAGCGATGGCGACCAAGAAAGATCTCATCGAGGCGCAGGGCTTCAGCCGGCGCCGTCTGCTGTCGGCGTTCACGGGCGGTGCACCGGGCGGCAAAGAACTCGACCCCGCAAAGCCCCTCCGGGCCGTCATCGCCGGCATCGCGCTGACCGCTGCTGTCATCCTCGGCGGCGTGTTCTACGGACTCATCCGCCCGGGGCTGCCCCAGGGCTGGGAGAACAACCGGCTCGTGCTCGCGAGCGACACGGGCGCCCGCTACCTCTCGGTCGAAGGCGTGCTCCACCCCGTCATCAACACGGCGAGTGCGCGACTCCTCATTCCCGCGGGCGACTTCACGGTCGTGAGCACCGACCAGGGCACGCTCGCCGGCATCGAGATCGGCGACACGATCGGAATCGTGGGCGCGCCCGACGATCTGCCGGCTCCCGACGACCTCATCAACTCGGGCTGGACCGCGTGCGTCTCGGGCGACGCCCAGACCGCCGTCTCGATCTCCGCGGCACCCGACGCGACGCCCGCCGCGGGCGACGGCGCCGTCGTCTCGCGTGACGGCGATCTCTTCGTGGTCTCCGGAGGCTTCCGCTATGCGGTCGCCGAAGACGAGGCGAACGCGGTGCTGCGAGCCGTGGGCCTCGGCGCCGCGAGCCCCGTCGCCGTCGAGGGGCGCTGGCTCAACCTCTTCGAGCCCGGCGACGAGCTCGAAGCCATCGAGCTCTCCGACGCCGGCGCGAGCCTCCGCGGCACCGACCTCACCGTCGGCACCGTCGTGCACGCCCAGGGCACCCCCGACGACGAGCGCTACGTCGTCCTGAAGTCGCGCGAGCTCGCACCGCTCTCGCCCCTGGCCTACCAGCTCTACCTCCTCGGAACCGGAGCGGATGCCGAGGAGCGCGAGGTCAGCCCCGCCGAGATCGCGAACCTCCCGACGGCGTCGACGCCGGCCGGCGGCACCGGTTGGCCGAGCGCCGTGCTCACCGAGCTCGACGCCGAGACCGTGCCGTGCGCCGTGCTCGGCGACGAACTCGGTGTCGCGACGACCTCGCTCGGATCGGCTCCGAGCGCCACCATCGACTCCCCCGGTGTCACCGTCGACATCGGAGCGGGCGCACTCGTCCAGGCCGGCGCCGCCGCGCCGCGCGTGCTCCTCGACGAGTCGGGCACCGCGTTCCCCATCCCCGGCACGAACACCGACCTCATCGAACGCCTCGGTTATGCGGCGGATGACGTCGGCCCCGTCATCCCCTCGTGGATCGACTTCTTCGCCGCCGGCCCGAGCCTCACCCCCGAGGCCGCCGGCCAGAGCCCGAGCACCGACGCGTCGAGCTCACGATGAGGTTCGCGCGACTCGCTGCGAGTGCGGCCTTCGGCGCGGTGGCTCTCGCCGGCTTCATCGCGGCGCCGGCACCGACGACCGTCGCGATCGCGGCCTCGAACGAATGCGCGCCCGGCAACATCGCGTTCTCCCCCGACGCGCCCCTCGCGTTCCCGCTCCTGCAGACGGATGCCGCGTGGGCGCGCAGCACGGGCGCGGGCATCGTCGTCGCCGTCGTCGACTCGGGTATCGACGGCTCCAACCCGCACCTGAAGAACGCCGTGGTCGGCGGTATCGACCTCGTGGGCGACGGCGAACGCGCCGATGGTCTGAGCGACCCGCAGGGCCATGGCACGGCCATCGCCGGGCAGATCGCCGCGCGTGCCGTCGACGGTTCGGGGGTTATCGGCCTCGCGCCCGATGCGAAGGTCATGCCCGTGCGCGTCTTCCGCGGAACCGACGACGAATCGGTGCGAAACGGCTTCGGACCGACGACCGAACGCCTCGCGACCGGCATCCGCTACGCCGCCGAGAACGGCGCGACGATCATCAACGTCTCGCTGAGCGACTACGCCGACTCGGGCGCACTGCGTGACGCCGTCGACTTCGCCCACTCGCGCGGCAGCCTCGTCGTCGCGAGCGCCGGCAACCGCGCGACGAGCGAGGACACCACCGACGGCCCGCGCTACCCCGCGGCGTACGATGCGGCGCTCGCGGTCACGGCGACCGACAACAGCGGTGTGGTGACGGATGACTCGATCCACGGCCCGCACGTCGATGTCGCCGCTCCCGGCGCCGAGGTCGCGACGTCGGCGACGGGTGCCGGGGACTGCATCTACGCGTCCGATGCGCCGTCGTCGAGCTTCGCGACGGGGTACACGAGCGCGGCTGCGGCACTCGTCGCCGCCGCCCACCCCGGCGAGGGCCCCGACGAGTGGGCCTACCGGCTCGAGGCGACCGCCGCGCGCACCGACCCCGACCGCCGCGACGACGTCAACGGCTGGGGGCTCATCCAGCCCGCGAGTGCGATCACGCTGCTGCCCGACGCGACGACGCGCGGCCCCGAGGGACCGTTCTTCGACACCTCGGCGAGTGCCGTGCGCCCGGGCGGCGCCGTCGTCACCCCGAACTCCGACCCGTCGCCCTTCGTGCTGACGGCCGAGGCGACCGCGCTCCTGACCGTCGCGGGGGCTGCCGCCCTCGGCACGATCGGAACCGTCATCATCCTGCGTCGTCGCCGACAGACCGAGCGCGAGACCGTCGCTGCGGCGGTCGCCGCGCCCACGGGTCTCGGCCTCCTCGAGCGCGAGTCGGTCGACGAGTACGAGTAGTCGCAGCTCTCTGCTGCCTTGTCCCTGCTCACTGCCTGCTCCTGACCCCTGCCTGCTCCCTGGCCTCTGCTCCCTGGCCCCTGCCTGCTCCTGACCTCTCCCTGGCTGCCTGGCTCCCTGGCTCCCTGGCCCCTACCTTCCGCGCCCCGCTCCTCGCTCTCCCCTCTCTGTCCGTTACAGCGGAGATTCCGACGACGCGCCGACCAGGGATGCCTCGTCAGCGGTGTGTCGCGCTGAGTTCCGCCAGAACGGCACGCAGGCGCGGCGCGGCTGGCAGATGCGGCAAGCGGGTGCGGGGTGGATGCCGCGGGCGGATGCCGCGGGTGCGGTGTGGGGCCGCGGGCGCGGCATTGGAACTGAGGGCGGGGCGTCAGACGGCGAGAGCGGTGACGACGAGGGCCGCGAGACCCACGACCGAGACGACGCTCGCGAGAGCGACGGCGCCGAGCGCGATGAGACCGACGCGACGTGAGCGACGCTCGACCGAGGGCAGGCTGCCGTCGACGACGCGCGTCGCGGGCGGAGCGGGGGCGAGCCCGACGGGCGGGGCCGCGGGCTCGGGAACCTCACGCGGCGCGTACGGGTCGATCGCTCCCGGTCCTGGTGCGACGACCGACGATCGCAGCAGCGCCGGGTCGATGGGAGCGGGCGTGAGGGCGCGTCGACCGCGACGCGTGAGGAGCCGCAGAGCGGGTGCCGACGACTTCTTGACGGGGCGGTCGCCGTCGCTCGTCGGAGCCGGTGCCGACGTGTCGGGCGCATCCGCGGCATCCCGCTTCGCGCGTCGACCGACGACGATCGTGCCGTCCTCGGTGGTCGGAGCATCGGCCGGCGCTCGATCGCGATCCACGACGATGGTGCCGTCATCGGCCACGGGAGCATCCCGGTCGACGACGATGGTCCCGTCATCCACGGGAGCGGGCGCACCTCGGTCGACCACGACCGTGCCCTCGTCCACCGGCCCAGCACGATCTACGACGACAGTGCCCTCATCCACGGGCGCACTTCGATCAACGACGACCGTGCCCTCATCCACCGGCCCAGCACGATCGACGACGACCGTGCCCTCATCCACCGGCGCAGCACGGTCGACGACGACCGTGCCCTCATCCACCGGCGCAGGACGGTCGACGACGACGGTCCCCTCGTCGACATCCGTCTCGCGGTCGACCACGACGGTGCCGTCGACGTCGTCGTCGGGGCTGTCGACGGTCTCCGGAGACTCGGGCTGGGAGGATCGATCGGTCGCCATCGTCAGACCACCACGCGCACGGGGATCGTCGTGTCGTCGATCATCGAGTCGCCGAGGCCGAGGCTCGCGAATCGCAGGCTTGTCGTGTCGTCGTTCGTGAGACGTCCGCCTCCCGAGACGACGTCGACGACGATGACCGTGATGTTGTCGCGTCCGCCGGCCTGGTTCGCCCGCTGCACGAGCGCCTCGGCCGCCGACTCGGGGCGACCGCTCATCGTGAGCGTCGCACGGATCGCCTCGTCGCTGACCTCCGACGTGAGTCCGTCGGAGCAGATGAGCAGACGCTCGCCGTCGGTGACGGGCATGAGCCAGCTGTCGGCGGTCGAATCGGGGGCGCCGATCGCCCGCGTGATGACGTTGCGTCGGGCGAAGGTCGCGAGGTCTTCGGGGCGGAGCGCGCCCTCGTCGACGAGCTCCTGGCCGAGCGAGTGGTCGACGGTGATCTGCTCGAGGTCGCTGCCCGTGTGACGGTAGACGCGCGAGTCGCCGACGTTGAAGACGAGCCAGTGCGGCAGGCCGTCGTGCTCGACGAGAGCGACTCCCGAGACCGTGCTGCCCGCACCGCGCTTCGTCGTGCCCGAGACGACCTCGACGGCGTCATCCGCGGCGGACAGCGCATCGCGCACCTCGTCGAGGGTCGTGATCTCATCGCCGACGACGTGCTCGCGGAACGCGGCGACGACGGCCTGGCTCGCGAGGTCTCCGGCGTCGTATCCGCCCATGCCGTCGGCGACGAGATAGACGGGCGACTCGGCGAGGAGGGAGTCCTCGTTGGCCTGCCTCTTCTGGCCTCGATCGGTGACGGCGGCGACGGTCACCACGACGGGGGCGTTCGGCATGCTCAGTCGTCCTCGCCGTACGTGACGCGCATGCCGACCTCGCCGAGCACGAAGCGCGACGTCACCTCGATAGGCACGTCGGCCTCGACGAGCGTCTCCTCGCCCGACGCGTCGACCACGAGAACGCCGTTCGTCGAACGGAGGTCGGTGATGCTCCAGCGACCGTCGTCGAGCTCGAGACGCGCGTGCGTCTTCGACAGGGTGCGGGTCTTGTCGGGAACGGGCAGTCGCTGCTCGCTGGAATCGGCGGCGGCGGGGTTGCGACCGAGCACGACGCGCGCACCGGTCAGATCGAACGACGTGCCGTCGTCGAGCACGAGCCGCCAGGGGATCTTCGGTCGACGGTCGACCACGACGGTCGACTCGAAGTCGTCATCCTCGTCGTCCTCGACGGGAGCGGCGGGCGGAGGCGAGGTGATGATCGTCTGGGCGACCGCGAAGTCGAGGTCCTCCGTGCCGGGTGCGACGGCGGCGGGGTCGGAGGCGAAGAGCGCCTGCATGTTCGACGCGGGCGCCTCGGCGGGCGCGGCCTCGATCGGGGCCTCGACGGGCGCGGAAGGCGCAGGAGGTGCCGGCGGCGCGGCGACGACCGGTGCGGCGACGGGCTCGGCCGGGGTCGGCGGCGCCGGAGGTGCCGGCGGCTGAGCGACGATCGGCACGGGAATCGGCTCGGGCAGCGGCGTGGGCGCGAGGAACTCGGGCTCGGGAGCGACGGGCACCGGGGCGGGGATGCGCGCGGGGATCGGCGGCGGAGGCAGCTCGTCGAATCCGGTGGGGGCCGGGGCCGCGGGGGGCACCGGCGAAGCGACGGGAGGCGCGGGCGGCGCGTCGGTCGGACGCGGCGCCCACGGGTTGCCCGCGACGGCGGGCGCGGGCGCCGATGCACCGAACGGCGCAGCATCGTCAGCGGGTCGCGCGGCGTATGCGGGCGACGGAATGTAGTTGCTCACCGAGTCGGAGTACTCCGAGACCGGCGCTCCGGCGTCGGAGTCGGGGCCCGTGTACGGAGGCGGGTAAGCTGCGGCTCCCGCTGCTGCGGGGATCGCATAGCCCGAGGCATCCCGTGCCGTCGGCGCGCTCTCGGCGAGCGGCCCGGTCGCCCGATCGGCCGCACCGGTCGTCGCCTGAAGACGACCGCGCTCCGGATCGGGGTTGGTGCTGCCCCACGCGAGGAGCGTGGCCCACAGCGGCGCGATCAGCACCGCGAGCACCGTGCTGCCCGCGCCACGACCGAAGAGCACGTTGATGCGATGCGTCGCGATGACGTACAGGTAGAGCCCGTACAGGTTCACGATCGGGATGAAGAGGAAGACGACCGACCACGCGGGCACACCGCCGCGCGCGAAGATCTCGGACGTGTTGAGGATCGGCACCCAGCCCTTCCACGACTCCGCCCCGAGGCGCGGGAACAGACGTGAGAGCGCGAGCGCGTACCACACGTAGATTCCGACGCCGATGAGGCTCGAGATCGCCAGCATCGCGATCACGGCTCCGATCGCGGCGGAGGGGTCGTAGTAGGGATTCACGGGGCGATCTCCTTTCGGAAGACGTCAGGCAGGGAGAACACTCGGGGGCGGGAGCCGGCACGCCGGGTGAACGAGCGGAGCGACAGCGCCGCGCGGACACGACCGCGGAAGCCGGCCGACGCGGCGAGCTGCTTGCGCTCGTCGTCGACGAGCTGCCACGCCCACTCGGCGAACTTCTTGGCCGGCGGGTGCTCGGAGAAGACCGCCCGGTCGACGCCCGCCGCGAGCGAGAGCGCCGCAGCGCGTCCCGACGACTCGGCAGCGAGGATGCGGCTCGGGGTCGACTCGAGGGGAATGCGGTAGTCGGTGTAGAGGTCGACGAGTTCCTCCCACGCGGCCACGACCCGCACCTCGGTGTCGGGCGACCCGCGTCGCACGGAGCGGCGGATGCGCTTCGCGAAGAAGAGCGTCGCGAACGGCAGGAGGAGGAGCAGGAGCGCTCCCGTGCCGATGAGCACCCAGCGCATGATCGGCCAGAACGCGTCGAGCGCCTCGGACGGGCGATCGTCGGCGACGACCTCCTCATCGCTCGAATCGCTCTGCGCCTGGGGCGGATCGACGGCTTCGCTCGTGACCTCGTCGGGCACGGTCGGGTTCTCGGGCAGCTGCTCGCCCTCGGTGATCTCGGTCGGCAGCATGGCGAACTGCGGGGTCGCATCGATCGCCGTCCACTCGCCGCCCGCGGGCCGAGCCTCGATCCAGGCGGACATCGAGCCGCCCGTGCAGGCGTCGTCGCACGCGGGGATGCCGGGGACCTCCTCAGCACCCGCGAGTCGGACGCCGACGACGACGCGCGACTCGAAGCCCCAGTGCCGCGCGAGGAGGGCCGCTGCCGCCGCGAACTGCTCGTCGTCGCCGACGCCCGAGACGAGCATGTCCTCGTCCGCGCCGGGCCCCGCACGACGCTGCTGGTCGATCATCGAGGTGAAGAGCGTCTCGAGACGGGCGCGCGAATGGCCCGCGTAGCTCGACAGGAATGCGTAGCGACCGGAGGCCGAGAGCGCGGCGACCCATGCCGACGACGCGTCGTCCTCGAGCAGACCGTGGCTCAGGTAGCCGCGGGCGCGCAGCCGATCGATGAGTTCCTCGAACCCGGCTCCCGTGCGCGGCAGCTCTTGCAGGGCCGCCCACTCGGTGAGCGCGGGGTAGAGCTCGGGATCGATCGTCGACTCGCCGCCGGTGGCCGTCGCGAAGGACGTATCCGGCACGGGTTCGTCGGCCAGCACCGTGTACGAGTCACCCGGTACGAGCCCGTGACCGTCATCCGTCGGCGCGACGTCGACCGCTCCCCCGCCGTCGGGGGCGATGTGGAAGCCATCGGCGAGGGCCTCGGCGCGCGGGCCTCCGAACGACGGGGCGGCGGCGAGAAGCGTCGGGGCGGGCACCCAGATGCCGCCGAAGCCCTCACCGACCTGCACGTCGAGGTCGATGCGGTCGGACCCGGGGCCGGCGCTCCGCGGCAGGCGCGAGAATCGCGTGTCGGCTCCGACGTGGAAGACCTCGCCGTCGTACTCGTCGAGCACGGCGATCGGCAGTCGCCCGACACGATCGACGTCGCCTGTGATGCTGAAGGTCTCGGTGTCGAAGCTCGTCGACTGGAACCACGACCGGTAACCGCTCAGCGGGCTCGGCTGCTGCTGCACGACGACGTGCGGGTCGATGGTGTCACGGAGCGCGCCGCGTTCTCCGAGCGATGCGGCGGCGGGTGCGACGACGATGCCGCCGACGAGCGCGATCACGACGATGCCGACGGCGAGGGCGTTGCGGCGCACGGCGATCGCGATCGACTCGCCGCCCTGACGGACCGTGCCGGCACGCGCACGGGCGAGCGCTCGCGCACGCGTGAGACGGGCGCGGCCGAGCAGCCAGACGACCGCGGCGAGGAGGCTCAGCACACCGAGCCCGAGTTCGCGCGGGGCGGGCACCTCGACGCCGAGGACCGTGATCGGCGCGCTCGTCTCGCTCGATCCGAAGGCGATGCCGAAGACCGTCATGAGGAGCACGGCGAGGGCCGCGAGCGGCGTCCACCGGTTCTCGCGCGTGATGAGCGCGCTCGCGACGATCGAGCCGACGAAGACCACGATGAAGAACGGCACGAGCACCGCCTGGTACTCGCCGACGGGAAGATCGAGGGTCAGCAGCTGCTTCCAGCCGACGACGATGCCGACGAGGCCGTCGAGGATGCCGCGGAAGAACGCACCGGGCGACGAGAACGCCGAAGGGATCGCGACGGGCACCACGGCGACGACGTAGAGCACGAAGGCAACGAGACCCGTCGTGAGGGCACCGGTCAGCCCGGTCCACTTGAGGTAGCGCGACAGCACGATCGTGCCCGCACCGAGCAGCAGTCCGACGGCCGCGACGAGGATCATCCGCGGCGACTGGTAGACCGGCCAGGCCGCGAACGCCGCGAGCACCACACCGACGACGAGGTACGCGAGACCCCAGATCACGATGATCTGGTCGTCGCTCGGGCGCACGGGCGCGGCTCGGCGGCGGCGGCTCATCGGATCACTCCGCGGGCGAGGAGCTGGGTGAGGTCTCCGAGGGCACCGATCGTGACGACCGTGATCTCACGCGTCGCCTTGATCGTGGGCTCGGCTCCCGGTTCGCAGCGCACGGCGATCGTCTCGATGCCCTGCGGCAGCGCGATGGCCGCCTGTCGAAGCCTCATGAGCGGCATCCGTTGGCCCGTGACGAGGAAGGCGATCGAGAGGTCGGAGAACGACTGGGCCGTGAGGTTGGTGACGGCCTCGAGTCGCATGACGTGCCCGCCCGACTCGATCGCGGCCATGCCGTCGAGGAGCGCCTTCGGCGTGCGCGTCGGCACCGTGCGGATCGACTGCACCGCGTTGCGGCTGAACTCAGGGATCGGCGCGCTCGCGGCGATGAGGACGTCGCGGCCCTCGCGGACCCCCTGGACACCGAGGGATGCCGCGGCGCTCACGGCCATCTCGAATTCGTCTTCCGTCTCGAACTCCTCGTCGTCGAGGTCGAGGAGGATCGCGATGCGCGCGTGGCGCGACTCTTCGTACTGGCGCACCATCAGGCGCCCCATCTTCGCGGTCGACTTCCAGTGCACGTGACGCTGCGAGTCGCCGACGACGTACTCGCGCACGGCGTGGAAGGAGAGGTCGGCGTCGACGAGGGCGTTCGTCGGGGTGCCCTCGAGGTCGCGGATGAGACCGGCGCTCGTCGGCGGGATCGGCACGGTGATGGGGTGCACGTAGATGCGCTGCACCTCGGGCCAGCTGAGCTCGCGCTTCAGCACGCCGAGCGGGTCGCCGCGCGAGATGGTCATCGGGCCGACATCGATGACGCCGCGGCGCTGGGCGGCGATCGTCAGCTCTTCGCGGTGGTGGCCGCCGGCTCGGAGGAGCGGGACGTGCACCTCGACGAGGCCCGCACCGACGGGGATGTCGACGACGCCCGGGAGCGACACGCGCTCGCCCTTGTTGACGAGGTCGAGGCGACCGCCGACCTCGTTGCCGGCCACGACGCGGTCACGGTCGAGCTGGAGGTCGAGCCGGTAGTCGTGCGCTCCGATGAGGAACGGCACGCACAGGGCGAGCAGCACGAAGGCGATGCCCGCGACGACCCAGCCCTCGATCCAGCCGAAGCCGAGGCCCGTGGCGACACCCGCGATGAGCGCGACAGCGAGCAGCAGTCCCGCGGGCGAGACCGTCTCGCGCACCCACGCGACCGAGCGTCGGACGACGCTCGCCGTTCCCCGCGCGGCGCGCCGGAGGCCGAAGACGGCCCCCGAGACGGCGCCGCGACGGGTCTGCGAATAGCGCGTGACGGTCTCGGCCCGGGTGTGGGTACCCGTGCCGGCCGTCGTGCGGCTGATCCGCGATTCGGTCTGAAAGCTCACGCAGCGCCGTTCTCGCGGGGCGGAGCGACGTCGAGCAGGATCTGGTTGATGACGGCGATCGCGGTGACGCCGTCGAACTCGGCCTCGGGCTCGAGGACGAGTCGGTGGGCGAGCGCCGGCACGGCCAGCTCGCGGACGTCGTCGGGGGTGACGAACGTGCGCCCGTGGGCGGCGGCCCACGTCATGACGATGCGCGACAGTGCCAGAGCACCGCGGACGCTCACGCCGAGCCGCACCTCGGTCGCGCGACGTGTGGCGTCGACGATCCGCATGATGTAGTCGGAGACGAGCGGGTTGACGTAGACGCCGCGCGCCATGTCGGACATCGTGACGATCGTGTCAGTCGTGACGATGCTCGAGAGCTCGCGCTTGGGGTTCGCGACGCCCTGGAGGATGCGGAGCGTCGCGGCCTCGTCGGGGTAGCCGATCGACGTCTTGATCATGAAGCGGTCGAGCTGGGCCTCGGGCAGACGGTACGTGCCGCCCTGCTCGATGGGGTTCTGCGTCGCGATGACGAGGAACGGGTCGCCGACCGGACGCGTGACGCCGTCGGTCGTGACGTTCGACTCCTCCATGACCTCGAGGAGCGCCGACTGCGTCTTCGGGCTCGCACGGTTGATCTCGTCGGCGAGCACGATGTTCGCGAAGATCGGGCCCGCGTGGAACTCGAACTCGCCCTTCTTCTGGTCGTAGACCGTGATGCCCGTGACGTCTCCGGGCAGGAGGTCGGGCGTGAACTGGATGCGCGTGCTCGTGCCCTTGACCGTCTGCGCGATCGATCGCGCGAGCGCCGTCTTACCCGTGCCCGGGAAGTCCTCGAGCAGCACGTGGCCATCGCTGATGGCGGTCGCGAGCACGAGCTCGACGACGTGCCGCTTGCCGAGGATCGCCTGCTCGACGTTGTCGGCGAGCAGGGAGAACGTCTCGGCGAACCAGGCGGTCTGCTCGGGGGCGATCGTCATATCAGTGGATCCTCTCGAAGGGGAAAGACGGGGGTGGATGTCGCGGGCGACGTCAGCTCAGGGGTTGGGGTTGGCCGGGGGTTCGGGTTCCGGCTCGGGCTCGGGCTCCGGCTCCGGCTCCGGTTCGGGCTCCGGCTGCGGGTCGAGGTCGATCGTGCGCGAGATCGACGTCAGCTGGGCGAAGGCCCCGCTCCACGTGATGATCACCTCGGCTTGCGATCCGTCGGCGTTCGGCGTGGCGACGAAGGACCAGGAGCCGCTCGCCGCGTTGGACACGCGGATCATGTCGCGCACATCGCGGTCGAGGTTCGCGAACCGGTTCGGGTCGCTCGGCGGACCCACGACGGGACGACGGTCGAGGAACTCGACCCTGACCGTCGTCGGAGCCGTGTTCGCCGCCAGTCCCTGCTCGTTCGAGCAGTACTGGCCGAGGAAGCCGTTGCGGCACGCACGCGCCTTGGCGTCGGGGATCGCATCGGGGCTCAGCTGGAAGCTCTCGCTCCAGTCACCGTAGGTGCGGTACTGCACCGTGAAGCGGCCGTCGGGAGGGGTGACCGACGGGCCCTGCGCGAGACCGTAGTTGTAGACGCGGCCGTCCTGCGACGGGTTGGTGTCGACCGTGTAGCTCGCCTCGCCACCCGTTCCCGGGGGCTGGTTCGCGTCGAACGTGAACACCTGGGCGACGTTCGACGAGACCACGCCGTAGCCGTTCGATCCGCAGGCCTTGACGTTGTAGAGCTCGTACGACTGCAGGCCCGTGATGCTCGACGACGTCGACTGCTCCTCGCCGCCGGCGATCGAGAGGCCGCCGCCCTCGCCGTTCACACGGCACTCGGGCTCGTTGCCGCCGCGCCACGCGACGTAGATGCGCTGGCGCTCGCGCCCGCTGCCGTTCATGTCGAGGTCGCCGCCCGAGACCGTGATGCTCGTCGACGTCGCGGCCGACGCCGAGACTCCGTTCGAGAAGATCGGGCCGCCTGCGGCGTTCACGGTGAGCGTCTTGGCCGCGCCGTCGGTCGAGCCCGCGATCGGGGGCTCGAAGCGCGAGATGGGCACGACGGTGAAGACCTGACCACCGGGCGCCGTGTCGAGACGGTAGGTCGTCGTGCCGCCCTGACGATCGAACTGGCCGACGCCGTCGATGCGGAACTGGCGGGTGTCGTCGCTCGACTTCACGACGATCTCGACGACGGCGTTCGACGGCGACGTGCGTCCGCGCTCGTAGACCGGGCTCGCCGTCGCCGACGAGATCTCGGGGGCCTGGTAGGCCCACGAGGTGACGGCCGACGTATCGGTCGACTCGCCGACGCTGTTGACGGCGCGCGCGGTGTACTCGCGCCGTTCGCCGTTCGTGAGTCCCGAGACGACGCAGCGGTACACGGTTCCCGACGGAGAGCACGAGGCGCCCGTCGATCGTCCGCCGCTGTAGATGGCGACGCCGGTGACGGCGGGCTGCGCGCGAGCGGCCTCGCCGAGCGGCACTTCGAGCGTGACGCTCGAACCCGAGTAGTCGACGGTCGTGACGCTCGCGGGGCGTTGCGGGTAACCCTGCACGTCGATCGTGAGCGTGCCGGGGCCTGTACGGCCCTGCGCGTCGGCGACCGTGAAGGGCACGACGCACTGTCCGCCGAAGGCGGCCTGACCGGCGGGGAAGACGGCCGAGACGCTCGTCTCGCCGGCGGCCGTGACGGTCGTGACGTCGCACGTGACGGCTCCGCCGCCGCCGACGCTCACGAGCTTGAGGCCCGAACCGGTCTTGCCCGCGAACGGGTCGTACTCGCCGCCGACTCCCACGACGGGGATCGAGCACGTGCCCGCGCTCACGGTGCACTCGCGCGAGAACGTCGCTCCACGGGGAGCGTCGGGCGGGGCAGCACCGACGACGAGGGTGATGGTCGCCGAGAGGCCTCCGAACGACGAGACCGAGACGGTAGCCGTCTCACGGGTGCCGGGTGGCGCGTCGGCGCGGGCCTCGAACGAGACCTGACCGCCGCCCTGCGTCATCGTGAACGCCGAGCCGGCGTAGGCGACCTGGTAGTCGAGCTTCGAGAGGTCGCCCTCACGGCCGCCCTCCCACGTCGTCATGGCGCTGTACAGGTCGATCGACTCGGACGCCGCGGGCGCGATGGTGCGCGAGAGCGCCGAGAGGATGGCCTGCGGATTCTTGGGGCGGATGTCGATCGGCACGACGACGTACGACCACGTCGTCTGACCGTCGAGACGCAGCGGGATGAGGCACGAATCGGACCACGGCGCCTCACGGCCCGCGGCGTAGACCGCCTTCTCGGGGCCGCTCGGCGTGCACGACGCCGCAGCGCGCTGCGTCGTGAAGTCGCCCTCGCGCAGCTCGATGCGATCGGAGGCGGCGAGGTCGACGAGCTCACGCACCTCGATCGTCACCGACTTCTCCTCGTCGACGTCGAGGGGTTCGACCGACCCGGCGAGCTGCACACGCATGTCGTCGAAGGCGGGGATGCGGAGGAAGCCGTACGAGACGACGTCGCCGCCCGAGGCATCCTGGCCGGTGAGCTGGAAGGGGACCAGGTCGCCCTTCTCGGGCAGAGTGCCCGTGATGCGCGAGCCCGAGACGTCGTAGCGCGAGGAGTTCGGCCCCCACAGGCTGAGTCGCAGGGTCGACACGTCGCCCGAGGCCCACTGCACGCGCCCCGTGACGACGTCGATGCCGCTCTTCTCGAGGTCGCCGCGATTGCGCGCCGTCAGGATGGTGTCGGTCACGACGGGCTGGTCGGCAGCCGCGTCATCGCTCACACCGACGACGATGAGGCCCTGAGCGGTGCTCGATGAGACCGACGATCGCACGGTGTACACGAACGAGTTCGTCCCGGCGACGTCTCCTGCCCGGAGCATGACACGGCCCGATTCGAGCGAGGTGCCCGAGTCGACGAGTTCGGCGAGTCGCGCGTACTCGGTCGTGCCCGCCGGGGCGTTCGGCACGAGGTCGACGAGTTCGAGCGTGCCCTGCGCGGGGTCGCGGTCGTTGAGGAGCGGCTGGATCGTGACGGGTGTTGCTGCACCGCGCTGCACGCGCACGTAGTCGCTGAACGTGACGGGTGCGGTGTCGGCGAGTTCGGCGTTCAGCACGCCGACCCTGACGGAGCCCGTGCCCTCGGCGCCGCCCGAATCGCGCACGGTGTACGCGAAGGTCAGCTGACCTCCGCTCACGCCTGCGGCGGGGGCCGTGTAGATGATCGAGTCGCCCTCGGCCGAGACCGACGTCGTGCCCTTGTTCGCACCGGGCTGGTCGGCTCCGACGAGCACGACGCGGTCGCCGTCGGGGTCGACGCCGTAGGTCGGCACGGGGATCTTCACGCTCTGACCGCTCAGCACACGCGCGTTCAGCACGGCGGGCTTCGGCGGCCGGTTGACGCCCGACGGCAGCACCGTGACGGTGATCGACGTGTTGTCGGTGCGCGACGGGTCGCTCTCGAGCGCGATGGAGTAGCCGAGACGGTACGTTCCCGGTGTGGTCGGCGCGAGGTAACGCACGCTGTTGCCCGCCGCGAAGACGAGCTCGCCCTCGGTGCCGGAACCGCTCACCTCGGGGTGGACGACGAGGCGCGCGCCGCGCGGGCTGACGTCGTTCTCGGCCACGGGGATGCGGACGAGTTCGCCGGCGCGCACGGTGACGGTGTCGGGCAGTGCGATGGGGTCGACGTCGTTGGCCGAGGCGGCGAGGAAGACGGCGACGGTTCCGGTGACGGCGGCACCCGCGCCGTCGGCGATCGTGACGCGTGCCTCGCCGACGAGACCGGGCTGGCCGTTCGGGGTCGTGCCGCTCACCCGCAACTGGGACTGACCGACGAGACCGACGCTCAATTCGGGGGTCGAGCTCGTCGCCTCCGAGAGCAGGAGCACGCGGCCCGTCGTGTTCTGCACGGCACCGAAGACGTCGACCGAGGTGTCTTCGCCCGCTCGCACGAACGCGGTCATCGGAGCGACCGCGAGAGGAACGCCCTCTCCGACGACGGTGAGACGGATGATGGCCGACTGCTCGGCGAGCGAGATGGCATCGACGACCGAGTAGGTCACGACGTACTGCCCCGGCTCGGGAGCGCTCAGGTCGATCTCGCCCGCGGCGGCGTTCGGAGAGACGAGCAGGCCGGCTGCGTCGGCCGACGTCTCGACGGCGTCGACGAGTCGGTAGGAGCCCGAGCCGCCGGTGACGTGTTCGGCGACGCGCACGCTCACGGCCTCGCCCGCTCCGGCCGTCACGGCGACGGGCGCGGCGACGAGCGACGGCGCACTCGTCACAAGCACCTCGAGGGTCTTCTCGGCCGACGCCCCGAAGATGTCGGTCACCGTGATCTGGACCGAGATGACGGCGTCGGAGGCGTTGGCGTCGGTGTGGCGGATGGCGACGCGGCCGTCCGACATCGGAACGACGCTCACGGGAGCCTCGGTGTCGACGGCGCGGGCATCGGAGAGGATGAACGTGTCACCCTCGGGGTCGACCCAGGCGTTCAGCACGGGCACGATCACGGTTCCGCCGGGAAGCAGCTGCGGCGACGGCCATTCCTGCTGGCACGCCTCGACGCCGCACCATTCGGGAGCGGAGTTCTCGGACGGATCGATGACCGTCAGCGTCACGGTCGCCGGCGGTGAGACCGCCGATCCGTCGGTGACGGAGTAGGTGAACGTCGCCTGGCCGCTCTCGGCCGCCACGCGCACGGCGAGCGACTGGCTGTTGCCGATGATCGACAGCTCGCCGAAGCCGGGATCGCTGAGACCCGAGAGCGACGTCGGCTCGATCGTGAGCACGTCCTTCTTGTTCGGGTCGTGATCGTTCAGCAGCACGGGGAGCAGCACGAGGTCGCCCGCACGCACGCCGAAGGCGTCGTCGACCGCGACGGGAGGCTCGGGTTCGGCGACGTCCTCGACGACGATCGTTCCCTGATCTTCGTCGTTCTGGTCGTCGACCGACCACTGCTCGAGCGGGATGATCGCGCCGTCGGGAACGGTCCAGAGCAGACCCGTCACCGTCTCGTTGAGCACGGCGCGGTCGCCGTTCGAGCGCAGCACCGGCACGACAGCCTGGGCCGATTCGAGCACGTCGCCCGGGGTGTCGAGGGGGATCGTCTCTCCCGTCGAGCTCGACCAGAGCGCTCCGGTCTCGGGGGTCAACCACGCGGCGTACGCGTCGGTCCCCGTCACGACGGGGGCCGCGGGCGTACCCGACGCGTCGGCGATGCGTTCGGCCGAGCCATCGTCGAGCGTGACCTCGACGAGGCCGGCGCCGTCGGCGATGAGCAGCGAGGTTCCGAGGTCGGCGCTCGACTGGAAGCGCGCCTCGGTGCCGAGGTCGACCGTCACCGGGTCGGGGCTGCCGGCGATCCAGAGACGGTCCTCCGCGGGTTCGCCGAGGATCCAGCGGCCGGCGACGAAGGAGAACTCGAGTCGCGCTTCGGCATCGGGGCCGGATGCCACGGGCTCGGGGTCTCCGCGGAACTCCTGCGTCGCACCGTCGTAGACGCGCACGGCGCCTTCGTCGGCGGAGTACAGGGCGACGAGGCCCGAGGGCGAGACGGCGACGGCGCTCGCGACGTACGTCGGCGGCTCCTCGCCCTCTTCGGTCTCGACCGTCGCGAAGGGGTCGATGGGGAGGATGCCGGAGTCGGGGTCGACGGTGCCGAGGAAGACCTGGCCGGTGTCGGTGCGATAGACGACGTAGCCGCCCGCCGAGATGATCTCGCGCGTTCCCGCAGGGGTCGCCTCCGAGCCGGTCGGAGCCGATTCGGCGGGGGCGTCGTCGGGCGCCTCCTCGGTCTCGGTGTCGGAGACGAGATCGATCGGGCTCGCGGCATCCACCGCCCAGCGCTGGCGGAATCCCTGGCTGTAGACGACGCTCGTCGCACCGGACTGCACGACGGCGCTCGGGTCGTCGACGGCGCGCACCGTGTCGATCTCGGCGAGCTCGGTGTTGACGCGCGCGTACTGACCCGAATCGCGGGTGACCCACACCATCGATTCGAGGCGCGGCACCTGCTGCGACTCGTACCCCTGCGCCGTGACGGCGAGCGTCACGACGACGCCGATGACCGCGATCGACGAGATCGCGGCGATGAGGGCGCCGCGCGGGCCGCGGCGAACGGCGGTGGGCCGGGCCATCACAGCACTCCTGTCACGACGAGAGCGACGACGCCGAGGACGGCGAGCACCGCTGCGCCGATCCCTGCGCCGAGGAGACCCGCACGGAGCGACGACGATCGCGGGGCGGCGACGGGAAGGCCGTCACGATCGACGACACCCGCCTCGACCTGCTTGGCCGCACGGGCCGCGCGGCGGGAGTTCGGGTCGACCGTCGAGATGACGGGCCCGCGGACGCGCGTGTCGCTGAAGCGCACGGGTGAGGCTGCGGCCCACTCGGGAGCGGCGACCTCGAACGCGGTCGAGGGGATGCCGAGTTCGTACTGGGCCCAGCGGAGCTGTTCGGCGAAGTCGGCCATCGACGCGAACCGCTTCGAGG
Source organism: Agromyces atrinae (assembly GCF_013407835.1). Taxonomy (NCBI): domain Bacteria; kingdom Bacillati; phylum Actinomycetota; class Actinomycetes; order Micrococcales; family Microbacteriaceae; genus Agromyces; species Agromyces atrinae. The sequence goes on from NZ_JACCBI010000001.1 coordinate 1,869,102, forward strand.
GGTCGCGGTTCATCGCAGTCGAGAGGATGTCGTCGATGCGGGGCGGCAGCCCCTCGATCGGCAGGGCGGTGTAGTTGGCCTTGATGACGCGGCGCACGAGCTGATCGCGCGTGTTCTTCTCGCGACTGTCGGCCTCGAACGGGCTGCGTCCGGCGAGGAGCGTGTAGAGCGTCGCGCCGAGGCTCCAGATCTCGCTCGGGATCGAGCCCGACACCTTCTCTTGGAGGACCTCGGGGGATGACCACGGGATCGACATCGCGAAGACCTCGGGTTCGCCCTCGTCGGCCGAGACGGCGGCGGCGATGCCGAAGTCGGCGAGGACGGGAGCGCCGAGCGAGTTGATGAGCACGTTCGACGGCTTGATGTCGCGGTGCAGGAGGCCCGCGCGGTGGGCGGTCTCGAGGGCACCCGCGATACGCACGCCGGTGTCGAGCACCTCGGCGACGCCGAGCGGCTGCTTCTTGTAGCGCGCGCTCATGGTGTCGGGGCAGTACTCCATGGCGAAGTACGGGCGGCCGTCGGCGGAGATCGAGGCCTGGTAGATCGTGACGATCGCGGGGTGGGCCGAGAGCTTGGCCATGATGTCGGCTTCGACGTTGAAGGTGCGACGCACTTCGGGGTCGACCGCGTCGGCGAAGAGCACCTTGACGGCGGCGACACGGCGCGGCATGTCTTGTTCGTAGAGGTAGACGTCGGCGAATCCGCCGGATCCGAGCGGACGTACGTAGCTGTACCCCGCGATGATCGGCGGGGCAGATGTCATCCGTCTCGCCACGCTGGAATCCTCTCTGTCAGCTCGGGCTGCTGACAGTCCCGACGTGAACGCGCGAGGTCGTCATTCGTCGCGAACATCGATCGTCACGCGATATGACTCCCCCAAGTCGAGTATATCGCCGGAGACCAGCGGAATCCGACGTCCGTCGTGCAGGAGACGAGGTGCTCGCGACGGCGTGTAGACGACGGTGCCGTTCGTCGAATCGAGGTCGCGCGCGGAGAGCCCTCCGCCGTCGACGTCGACCTCGATGTGGACGCCCGAGATCTCGCGATTGGGCGACGGAGCGACGACGTGGAGCGTGTTCTTCGGGCCGCCCTTCCACGGCCGACGGCCGAACACGACGGGCGGCTCGATCTCGCTGCCGTCGGGGAGGAGGAGACGCCACGTCGGACCGGCGGGCTTCGCCGGAACCACGTCGGCGGACGCCGGCGCCTCCGCGGGCGCTTGGGCTTCGGCGGGCGCGGGTGCGGGCGCCGCATCCTCGACGGGAGCGGACTTCTCGGCAACAGCAGTCGCCTCAGCGCGCGGCTTACGGGCGGGCTTCAGGGTGCGCGCGGGCTGCTCGGTCTCGACGTGCTTGGCGGTCGCCGCCGAGCGCTTCGCGGGTCGCGGAACGTCGCCGGACGCCTCGACGTCGGCCGCGCGCGGAAGCTCGATCGGTCGCGTCGCCATGTCGTCGTCGGCCGCGACCGTCGCTGCGACCGGGCGGCGTTCGGCGACGGAGATCATGCCGGTGCGCACGACTCCTCGTCGGACGGGAAGGCGGTCATCCCCCGGCTCTCCGCCGAGCGAGAGGCTCAGGCCGTCGACGCCGACGGCCTCGCCGATGACCCACGCGGTACCCGCCGGACCCGTCATCCGGGTCGAGGCGACGCCCGACATCGTGACGTCGACGTCACCGCGCACCGCGACGTGGAAGGTGCGCTCGACGGGGTCGATGACCTCGACGATCGCGAACCGTTGGAGGCTCACCCCGGTCTGCAGCACGTCGAGCGCATCGGCGATGCGCGTCTCGTCGGCGTCGAGGAGCGCGTAGAGCGAGGCCCCCGTCGCTGCATCGGCCTCGGCGCCCAACAGGCACACGAAGCGGTCGGTCACGATCGCGAAACCGATCTCGCCGTCACGGAGAGTGGGTGGGTACTCGAACACACGAGAACCCTAGCCGATAGGCACCCCCCACTCGCGGGTAAGGTGCCACCATGACGACCATCGTCTGGCTGCGTGACGACCTCCGCATCGCCGACAACCCCGCGCTCAGAGCCGCTGTCGATCGGGGGTCGGACGTCATCCCCGTCTACCTCCTCGACGAGGTGTCCCCCGGCATCCGCCCGCTCGGCGGCGCGAGCCGCTGGTGGTTGCACCAGAGCCTCGCCGACCTCGGCGCCCGGCTCGCCGACCTCGGCAGCCCACTCGTGCTTCGCCGGGGAGCGGCCGCGACCGTCATCCCCGAGCTCGTCGCCGAGACCGGCGCCGATGCCGTGATGTGGAACCGTCGCTACGGCGGCGCGGAACGCGAGATCGACACCGCGCTCAAGGCGAGCCTCCGCGAGGAGGGCGTCGTCGCCGAGAGCCACGCGGCGTCCCTCCTCTTCGAACCGTGGACGATCCGCACGGGAAGCGGCACGCCGTACTCGGTCTTCACTCCCTTCTGGCGCGCCTGCCGCGCCGAGCCGGCACCCCGCGAACCGCTCGCCGCACCCCGCGAGATCACCGGTCCCGCGGCACGCGTCGCGAGCGACGACCTCGACTCGTGGGAGCTCGAACCGACACGGCCCGACTGGGCTGGCGGGCTCCGCGAGTCGTGGACCCCGGGCGAAGAGAGCGCGGCCGGGCGCCTGCTCGCCTTCCTCGACGACGATCTCGGCGACTACGACGACGGCCGCGACACCCCCTCGGCCGACGTGACCTCGCGGCTCTCGCCGCATCTCCGATTCGGCGAGATCAGCCCCCATCAGATCTGGCACGAGGCCATCCACCGGTCGGGCTCGGCGAAGTTCCTGAGCGAACTCGGCTGGCGGGAGTTCGCGTGGCACGTGCTCTTCCACTTCCCCGACCTCGCGACGAAGAACTGGCGGAGCGAGTTCGACGCCTTCCCCTGGCCGCCGCTCGACGACGACGCCCTCGCCGCCTGGCAGCAGGGGCGGACGGGCTACCCGATGGTGGATGCCGGCATGAGAGAGCTCTGGCACACGGGCATCATGCACAACCGCGTGCGGATGATCGTCGCGTCGTTCCTCATGAAGAACCTCCTCATCGACTGGCGTGAGGGCGAGCAGTGGTTCTGGGACACCCTCGTCGACGCCGACACCGCAGCGAACGCCTTCAACTGGCAGTGGGTCGCGGGCTCGGGCGCCGATGCCGCGCCCTACTTCCGGGTCTTCAATCCCGAGCTCCAGGCGAAGAAGTTCGACCCGCAGGGCGCGTACATCACTCACTGGGTCCCCGAGTACGCGAGCGACTCCCTCACGCCGCCCGCGGAGCCGATCGTCGATCTCGGGGAGTCGCGGCGAGCGGCCCTCGCAGCCTACGATCGCGTGAAGAGAGCCCCTTCGTCCGACTAATCAGAGGAGCCCCATGACGGCGCCCACCGCCCGCTCGCACGACGCCCGCTCCTTCACCGTCTCGGCCGCCGACCGGCTCGTCGCCGGCGGACTCGTGACGCTCGACTCCGACGACGGTGTGCGCCAACTCGGCCTCATCGAGTCGGTCGACGTCGACGCCCGCACCGCCCGCGGTCGACTCCTCGGCACCCTCGGCGGCGACGGCCTCGCGAGCCGCGACATGGTGGCCTTCGACAACGCCGTCGTGGGCGCCGCGTCGAGCGATGCCGCCGACGCACTGCACCGGGCGACGCGCGCCGAACTCGTCATCGGAACGAATCGCGTGGCGCCCGGCGGCCCGGCGCGACTCCTCCCGACGCGCTTCAACCGACACACCTTCTGGTGCGGTCAGAGCGGCTCGGGCAAGACCTATGCCCTCGGCGTCGTGCTCGAACAGCTCATCGCCCACACTGCGCTGCCCGTCGTCGTGTTCGACCCCAACTCCGACTTCGTGCGCCTCGGCGAACTGCGTGACGGCGTCACGGGCGAGACGGCCGACGCGCTCGCCGACCGCGACATCCGGGTGCTCCGCCCGCAGTCGGACGACCAGCCGCTCCGCGCACGGTTCACGAGCCTCACGCTCTCGGCGAAGGAGGCGATCCTCCAGCTCGATCCGATCCGCGATCGGGACGAGTTCAACACCCTCCTGCACACCGACGCGAAGTACTCGCCCACGGGCACGGGGCCGGGGGGCACCGACCCGCACGAGCTGCTCACGGGCCTCTACGCGGGCGGCCCCGACCAGGTGCAGCTCGGACAGCGCCTCGAGAACCTGGGGCTGCTCGACTGGGAGGTCTGGGCGGGCCCGCGGCGTGCGGCGACCGAGGTCATCGCCGAGCGCCCGGATGCCACGGTGCTCGACCTCGGCGGATTCTCGACACCCGAGCAGCAGCTCGTCGTCGCGCTCTCGGTGCTCGACGAGCTGTGGGAGCGCCGCGAGGAACGTCGACCCGTGCTCCTCGTGATCGACGAGGCCCACAACCTGTGCTCGCCCGATGCGACGTCCGAACTCCAGGTCGCCCTGCGCGAGCGCCTCATCCAGATCGCCGCCGAGGGGCGGAAGTTCGGCCTCTGGCTCCTGCTGTCGACGCAGCGGCCGTCGAAGATCCACCCCGGCATCCTGTCGCAGTGCGACAACCTCGCCCTCATGAAGATGTCGTCGCCCGTCGACCTCGAGGGCCTCGCGACCTACTTCGGCTTCGCACCCGAGGGCATGCTCGCGGCGTCGCCGTGGTTCCGACAAGGCGAGGCCCTCTTCGCGGGCGGCTTCGTGCCCGCGCCGACACTCGTCCAGATGGGCGAGCGACTCACCCCCGAGGGCGGTTACGACGTCGGCGTGCCGATGCGCTGATCGTCGACGCGGCGAGCGCGCGGATGACGCTCAGAACGAGCGTTCGAGCACGAAGTCGTCTTCGTAGCGCGCTCCGACGAGGAAGCGCTTCCGACCGACCTTCTCGAAACCGTGCTTCGCATAGAAGCGGAGCGCGTGCGCGTTCTCTTCATTGACGCCGAGCCAGGTGCCGCTCGCACCGACGGCCGCGGCGTCGAGGGTCGCCCGCATGAGTTCGCCCGCGACACCCGCACCGTGTGCGGCCCGGCGCACGTAGAACTTCGAGAGCTCGACGGTCGGCCGGAGCGTCACGGCGGCCGCGACGTCCGGGTCGCTCGGCTCGCCTCGCACGATCATCGAGTAGCCGAGCAGGAGCGCGTCGTCGGAGACCGCGACGAAGAGTTCGCGATCGGTATCGCTCAGATACTCGTCGAAACGCGCTTCGGTGAAGTGCGTCGCGATGAAGTCGGCGATGGCTTCGGGGGTCGTGTGCGGAGGGCACGCGAGCGGGAACGTCTCGGCGGCGAGTTCCGCGAGGCTCGCGGCATCCGTCGCCGTGGCACGGCGGATCGAGTGGGTCACTCTCGCACTGTACCGCGCCGGCTCACTGCCCCTCGTAGACGCTGAGCCACCGTGTGAGGATCACCTCGAGTGCGCGCGCGTCGTCCGCCGACAGCTCGCCGACGAGGCGGTGCTCGTTCTCGATGTGGGCAGAGAAGGCATCGTCGATGAGGTCGCGACCGGCATCCGTCAGCGCGACCACGCGGCCGCGACCGTCGGCCTCGCTCGCGCGGCGCGTGACGAGCCCCGCGCTCTCGAGGCGGTCGATGCGCTTCGTCATCGCGCCCGTCGTCACCATCGTCGCCGAGGCGAGGTCGCCTGGCGCGCGTTCGAAGGGCGCTCCCCCGCGGCGGAGGGTCGCGAGCACGTCGAAGTCGCCCTCGCCGAGACCGAATCGCGCGTAGACGCCGACGAGTTCACCCGTGAGGTGCGCGGCGAGACGATGCAGTCGCCCGATGACGCCCTGCGGCGAGACGTCGAGGTCGGGGCGCTCGCGCCGCCACTCGGCCATGATGCGGGCAACGCGGTCGGTCGAGTCATCCATCCGCCCACTCTATCTTCCCGGGAAGCTATACTAGCTTCCATGGAAGCTAAATGGCGTTGGGTTCTCATCACGGCCATCGCACCGATCGCGTGGGGCAGCACCTACGTCGTCACCCGGCAACTCCTGCCCGCCGACATCCCGCTGTGGGGAGCCGCGCTCCGCGCCCTGCCCGCCGGCCTCCTCCTGCTCGGACTGCGCCCGGGCCTGCCGCGCGGCTCGTGGTGGCTGAAGGCCCTCGTCCTCGGAACCCTCAACATGGGCGCGTTCTTCGCGCTCGTCTACGTCGCCGCGCAGCTGCTGCCCTCGAGCATCGCCGCGACGATCATGGCGACGTCCCCCCTCGCCATGATGCTGCTCGCCGCTGCCCTCGTCTCGGAACGGCTGCGCGCCCTCCCCCTCGCCGGAGCCGCGGTCGGCCTCGTCGGCGTCGCCCTCCTCGTGCTCACGGGGCCGGTCTCGATCGACGCGTGGGGCGTCGCCGCCTCGCTCGCCGCGATGGCGCTGTCGTCGCTCGGCTACATCCTCGCGAAGCGCTGGCAGAGCGGCGTCGACGTGGTCACGGTCACGGCCTGGCAGCTCATCGCGGGCGGCCTGCTCCTCGTTCCCGCGGCGCTCGTCGTCGAGGGGCCCGTGCCCGCCCTCACCCCGATCGAACTCGGCGCATTCGCCTACGTCGGCATCATCGCGACGGCCGTCGCGTTCGTCGCGTGGTTCAGTGGGCTCGCCCACCTGGATGCCGCGAGCGTCGGTCTCATCGGCCTTCTGAACCCCGTCACGGGCGTGCTGCTCGGCACTCTCGTCGCGGGCGAGGTGCTCTCGGGTCGTCAGGTCGTCGGTCTCCTCCTCGTGCTGACGGGTGTGCTGCTCGGCCAGCCGATCGCGGCGAGGCTCCGGGGTCGCCGACGTCGACTACTCTCGGGGCCATGACCGAGCCCTCCGTCGTCGCCGTCGCCCGAGACGCGCGGCACCGCTTCTCGAAGCCCGTGCAGCACGAGATCACCCTCGTCGCGGGACTCGGCGTCGAGGGCGACGCGCACTTCGGCGAGACGGTGCAGCACCGCTACGACAAGCGCCGCACCCCGAACGCGCCGAACAACAAGCAAGTGCACCTCATGCACGCCGAGCTCTTCGACGAGGTCGCCGCCGACGGCTTCGACGTCGCGCCCGGCGACCTCGGCGAGAACGTCACGACCGCCGGCGTCGACCTCCTCCACCTCCCCCTCCGCACCCGACTCCATCTCGGCGAGACCGCCGTCATCGAGCTCACGGGCCTCCGGAGCCCCTGCACGAAGATCGACGCGCTCGGCGCCGGACTCATGAAGCGGCTCATCCGCCGCCACGACGACGGATCGGTCGAGCGCCTCGCGGGCGTCATGGCGGTCATCGTCACGGGCGGACGCGTCGCGCCCGGCGACGACATCCGCATCGAGCTGCCCGCCGAACCCCACGAACCCCTCGAACCGGTGTGAGCGCGCTAGCCTGAAGAGCATGACTGCCAGGGCCACCCCCGGCGGGATGGATCGACGTTCCTTCCTCCTCGGCGCGCTGGGCGGAATAGCCGCCCTCTCCCTCGCCGGCTGCACACCGACGCCCCCCGCACCCTCGCCGACGCCCACCCCCACGCCGACACCCACGCCCGTGCCGACCTCGACGAGCCGTGTGCCCGCTCCGGCGGCGTTCGTGCGCTCGAACTGGACCGCCGATCAGTTCGCGCGCGGCGCCCTGAGCTTCGACGGCGTGGGAACGACGGACGCCATCCGCGAGTCGCTCACCGAACCGATCGACGACCGACTGTTCTTCGCGGGCGAGGCCACCTCGGTCGACGCCCCCGGCACTCTTCACGGCGCCTTCGACAGCGGTCGACGCGTCGCCCTGCAGATCGACGAGATCGCGGTGCTCGGCGAACGCATCGCCGTCGTCGGAGCCGGGATCGCGGGGCTCACCGCGGCGCGCCTCCTGCGCGAGCGCGGTCACGAGGTCTTCGTCGTCGAGGCCCGCAACAGGCTCGGCGGCCGCATCGAGTCGGTCGAGGACGACGACGCGATCATCGAGCTCGGCCCCTCGTTCGTCGATGCGAACGCCGAGGACCTCCTCGCCGAACTCGGCGACGCGGGCGTCGCGACGCGCGATTTCGACTGGCTCGTCGAGTCGCGCACGAGCGACGGTCAGGCGCTGCCGATCGACCCCGTCGGCGCGGCGGCCATCGCCACGGCCGGCGACTGGGCCCGCGCACGCTCCTTCGACACGTCGCTGTCGGTCGCCCTCGACCGATCGGGAGCGAGAGAGCTCTCGACCGAACCCGACGAGACGGGCGTGAGCCCCGCCGCGTGGCTCACGTACGCGCTGCGCTCGAGCGTCGAGCCGATGACCGGGGCGGCGCCCAATCGCCTCTCGGCCACGCGCTACGTCGCGCCGCCCACCCCCGCCGTCCGGCTCGTCACCGGCCGTCTCGCCGACTACATCGACGCGCTCGCGGCCGACCTCGAGGTCGTGCTGGCCTCACCCGTGCGGCAGATCACGCGCACTGACGACCGCGCGAGCCTCCGCTTCGAGTCGGGCGAGTCGCTCGCCGTCGACCGCGTCATCGTCACGGCCCCCCTCGGTGTGCTGAAGAGCGACACGATCACCTTCGAGCCGCAGCTGCCTCCGCGACAGCGCCGAGCGATCTCCGTGCTCGGCGCGGGGGCGGTGGATGTCGCGTGGCTGCGCTTCGACGAGGCGTTCTGGCGCGGCGACGCGTCGGAGCCTCCGACGGTCCTGACGCAGGTCGGCGGAACGAGCGCGGTCGCGGCGTGGGTCGACATCGGTCGGCCGACGAACGATCCGATCCTCCTCGCCGTGTTCGCCGACGGCTCGGCCGAACGACTCGCGGGGCTCGACGACGACGCCTTCCTGGCCGAGATCCTGCCGGGTCTCGAGGGCTACGCGCCGACCGACTCGAGCTGAGCCGACCGCTCCTCCGCGTCATCCGCCCGTTCCGCCCGCGTGCTGCGACGACGCTCGGCGAGCGTCACGAGCCTGCGGTTGAGCGCGACGAGCGCGGTCGTGATCGCGAGGAAGATGACGAGCACGATCGCGCAGTAGAGCGTCACGCCGAGGTAGCCGCCCACCTGCGTCTCGTCGAGGAAGAAGTACGGGTACCAGCCGACCTCGGCACCGCGCCAGAGGGTACCGACGAGCCAGATGCTCGGGAAGATGAGCACCCACCACGAGGTCGCCCACGACACCCGCGGATTCACGCCGATGACGCTGTCGGCGACCCACGCGACGAGCGCGAGGCCCGGCACCACGAAGTGCAGCAGCACGTCGGACCACGGCACGTCGACGCGGTACGAGATGGTCGACGCCTGCACGACGATGACGGCGAAGACGACGCCCGAGACGAGCACGTAGACCGTGACCATCGTGCGGAGCGTGCCGAGCCACGCGGGGTCGCGATCGCGAGTGAGCGCGAGCACTCCCGCGAAGACGAGCACGACGACGGCGATCATCGCCGACTGCACGGTGAAGTAGCCGAAGAAGTTCGCCGTGGCGAAGAGACGGAAGCCCTGCACGTACTCGTAGTTGCCGACGAGGGCGGTCAGTTCGACCGCCGCGATCAGCAGGCGGAAGGCTCCCAGAATGCGGCGCGCCGTGCGCTCACGGTGAGTCACGCCGGCCGCCATCCTTCAACGCTACTGCGCGTCGGCGGATCGGTCGGCACCCGGGCCGTCGCGATGTACACGTCGTACGACGCTCGGGCATCGATCTCCACGAGGGCGATTCACCTCGCGCCCGCCGACCTCTAGGCTGGCCTGACGTGAGCCGGTCGACATCGCCGTGCACGACGGGCCGCCTGACAGCGTGGAGAAGGAGCCTCATGAGCGACTATGCAGTGGTCAACCCGGCAACCGGTGAGACGGTCGAGACGTATCCGACCATCACCGACGCAGAGCTCGAGAGTGCCATCGCGTCGGCGTCGAACACCCACGACGGGTGGTCGCGCGACACGACGGTCGCCGAGCGTGCAGCGCTCGTCGCGCGCGTCGCCGAGCTGCACACCGAACGTCGCGAGGAGCTCGCCGACATCATCGTGCGCGAGATGGGCAAGACCCGCGAGCAGGCGCTCGGCGAGGTCGACTTCGCCGCCGACATCTACGGCTACTACGCCGACAACGGGGCGTCGTTCCTGGAGGACGAGCCCATCCGGCTACTCGCCGGAGACGGCAGCGCCGTCATCCGCCGCTCGTCGCTCGGCGTGCTGCTCGGCATCATGCCGTGGAACTTCCCGTACTACCAGGTCGCGCGCTTCGCCGGCCCGAACATCGTCATCGGCAACACGATCATCCTCAAGCACGCGCCGCAGTGCCCCGAGTCGGCCGCGGCGATCGAAACGATCTTCCGCGACGCGGGCTTCCCCGAGGGCGCCTACGTCAACGTCTACGCGACGAACGACCAGATCGCGACCGTCATCGCCGACCCGCGCGTACAGGGTGTCTCGCTCACGGGCTCCGAGCGCGCCGGTGCCGCCGTCGCCGAGATCGCCGGCCGTCACCTCAAGAAGGTCGTGCTCGAGCTCGGCGGTTCCGACCCCTTCGTGCTGCTCTCGACCGACGACCTCGACGCGACCGTCGAATCGGCCGTCGCCGCTCGCCTCGACAACAACGGCCAGTCGTGCAACGCCGCCAAGCGCTTCATCGTCGCCGATGACCTCTACGACGCGTTCCTCGAGAAGTTCACCGCGGCCCTCACCGCCGTCGAAGCGGTCGATCCGACATCCGACGGCGCCGAACTCGGCCCGCTCTCGTCGACGGCCGCGGCCGACCGCATCGAAGACCAGCTGTCGCGGGCCGTCGCCCAGGGCGCCACACTCGTCGGCGGTCAGCGGTCGGGCAACTTCGTCTCGCCGGGCGTGCTGACCGACGTCGCCCCCGGCAACGACGCGTACCACGAGGAGTTCTTCGGCCCCATCGCGACCGTCCACCGCGTGAGCGGCGAGGACGCGGCGATCGCCCTCGCGAACGACACCCCCTTCGGCCTCGGCTCCTACCTCTTCACGACGGATGCCGCCCAGGCGGAGCGTGTCGCCGACCGCATCGAGGCGGGCATGGTGTTCGTGAACCTCGTGCTCGCCGACGGTGCCGAACTGCCGTTCGGCGGTGTCAAGCGCTCAGGCACCGGCCGCGAGATGGGTCGCCTCGGCGCCGACGAGTTCGTCAACAAGAAGCTCATTCGCATCGGCTGAGGGGCGAGACCATGACCCGCGAGTACGACGTCGCCGCTCTCGAGCAGAAGGCGCGCGATCACCTCTGGATGCAGTTCGCCCGGCAGTCGACGATGGAGAACGGCATTCCGATCATCGTCAAGGGCGAGGGCCATCACATCTGGGACGCCCAGGGCCGGAAGTACATCGACGGCCTGTCGGGACTGTTCGTCGTCAACGCGGGTCACGGTCGACGCCGGCTCGCCGAGGCCGCCGCGAAGCAGGCCTCGGAGCTCGCGTTCTTCCCCATCTGGTCGTACGCCCACCCTGCAGCGATCGAACTCGCCGAGCGCCTCGCGAACTACGCGCCCGCCGACCTCAACCACGTGTTCTTCTCGTCGGGCGGCGGTGAATCGGTCGAGACGGCGTTCAAGCTCGCAAAGCACTACTGGAAGCTCGTCGGGCGCCCGACCAAGCACAAGGTCATCTCGCGGGCCGTCGCGTACCACGGCACGCCCCAGGGCGCCCTGGCGATCACGGGAATCCCGGCGATGAAGGAGATGTTCGAGCCCGTCACGCCCGGCGGCTTCCGCGTGCCGAACACCAACTTCTACCGAGCGGCAGAGGTCGGCGCCCCCGCCGACGACATCGATGCCTTCGGGCTCTGGGCCGCGAACCGCATCGAGGAGATGATCCTCCTCGAGGGCCCCGAGACCGTCGCCGCCGTGTTCCTCGAGCCCGTGCAGAACTCGGGCGGCTGCTTCCCGCCGCCGCCCGGCTACTTCCAGCGGGTGCGCGAGATCTGCGACAAGCACGACGTGCTGCTCGTCTCCGACGAGGTCATCTGCGCGTTCGGCCGCATCGGCAACATGTTCGCCGCCGACACCTACGGGTATCGCCCTGACATGATCACGTGCGCCAAGGGCATGACGTCGGGCTACGTGCCCATGGGCGCGACGATCGTGAGCGATGCGATCTACGAGCCGTTCCGACACGGTCACACGTCGTTCCCCCACGGGTACACGTTCGCCGGTCACCCCGTCGGCGCCGCCGTCGCTCTCGAGAACCTCGACATCTTCGAGGAGGAGGGCCTCAACGAGCACGTGCGCGAGAACTCGCCCGCCTTCCGAGCCGAGCTCGAGAAGCTCCTCGACATCCCCATCGTCGGCGACGTGCGCGGTGACGGCTACTTCTTCGGCATCGAGCTCGTGAAGGACAAGGACACCCGCGAGACCTTCGACGCCGACGAGTCCGAGCGGCTGCTGCGCGGCTTCCTCTCGAAGGCGCTCTACGAGGCCGGGCTCTACTGCCGCGCCGACGACCGCGGCGACCCCGTCGTGCAGCTCGCTCCCCCGCTCACGATCGGCCCCGCGGAGTTCGCCGAGATCGGCGGCATCCTCCGCTCGGTGCTGACCGAGGCCGCCGCCCTCCGCTGAGCCTGAGCACCCCCGAACGCAGGAGGTATCGATGGAGATCATGCAGGTGGCCCTCTACGCGGCCGACCTCGAGAGGGCCCGGCTCTTCTACGAACGGCTGCTCGGCGAACGCGCCGCGGCCGTCTTCGATCCGCCCGGTCTCGTGTTCTTCAACGTCGGCATCTCGCGGCTCCTCCTCGACCCGAACGCGCCGCGATCGCTGTTCTACCTGCAGGTCGACGATGCGCGCGCCTTCATCGAACGGGCTCGAGCCGACGGCATCGAGATCCTCGGCGAACCGCACGTCGTCTTCAGCCACGACTCCGACGCGATCGGACCGACCGACACCGACGAGATCATGGCGTTTCTCCGCGACAGCGAGGGCAACACCGTCGGCGTCGTGAGCCACGAGGCGCGCCACACACCTTAAGCCCGCCCGCGTACGCAGAAGGCCCGCCGGCGAACCGGCGGGCCTTCTGTGATCTACAGCGAGATCGAGTGTTCTACAGCGAGATCAGATCGCGTTGACGTCGAGCGGGATGCCCGGTCCGAAGGTCGTCGAGACGGCGCCCTTCTGGATGTAGCGGCCCTTCGAGCTCGACGGCTTGAGACGCACGACCTCTTCGAGGGCGGCGTTGAGGTTGTCGCCCAGCTGCTCGGCCGAGAACGAGGCCTTGCCGACGACGAAGTGCACGTTGGAGTGCTTGTCGACGCGGAACTCGATCTTTCCGCCCTTAATGTCGGAGACGGCCTTCGCGACGTCGGGCGTCACGGTTCCGGTCTTCGGGTTCGGCATGAGGCCACGCGGGCCGAGGACCTTACCGAGACGACCGACCTGGCCCATGAGCTCGGGCGTCGAGACGGCCGAGTCGAAGGCGGTGTAGCCGCCGGCGACCTTCTCGATGAGCTCGGCGCCGCCGACCTCGTCTGCACCGGCGGCGATGGCTGCCTCAGCGGCGGGGCCGGTCGCGAACACGATGACGCGGGCGGTCTTACCGGTTCCGTGGGGCAGGATGACGGTGCCGCGCACCATCTGGTCTGCCTTGCGGGGGTCGACGCCGAGCTTGAGCGCGACCTCGACGGTCGAGTCGAACTTCGCCGAACCGGTCTCCTTCGCGAGAACGACTGCGTCGTTCGGTGCGTAGAACTTGCCGTCTTCGATCTTCTCGGCCGCGGCGCGGTAGGCCTTGGACTTCTGTGCCATGTTTTTCTCCTTGAGAGAGTGTGGTCATCTGCGCCTGGCAGGCGCTGCCACGAATACGTTCTGGTGGGCGGATGACGCGAGGAGCGTCATCCGCGGGTTGCGTCTCGACGATGTCGACGGCGCGGAACCCGAATTACTCGACCGTGATGCCCATCGAGCGAGCGGTGCCGGCGATGATCTTCGACGCTGCGTCGAGGTCGTTCGCGTTGAGGTCGACCATCTTCGCTTCGGCGATCTCGCGGACCTGGGCGTTCGTCAGCTTGCCGACCTTGGTCGTGTGCGGGACACCCGAACCCTTGGCGACGCCGGCGGCCTTCTTGATGAGCTCCGCAGCGGGCGGGGTCTTCAGGATGAAGGTGAACGAGCGGTCCTCGTAGACGGTGATCTCAACGGGGATGACGTTGCCGCGCTGGGCTTCGGTCGCCGCGTTGTAGGCCTTGCAGAACTCCATGATGTTGACGCCGTGCTGACCGAGCGCGGGGCCGATGGGCGGCGCGGGGTTGGCTGCGCCGGCCTTGATCTGAAGCTTGATCAGACCTGTGACCTTCTTCTTTGCTGCCATGTCTTTCTCTCTTTCTGTGCGAACGCTCCGCGGGCGGAGCACTCTCCCGCTCCCCCGGCGGATCCGGGAGGCGGTGATTCGGGGGAAGCTCTAGAGCTTGGTGACCTGGTCGAAGCTGAGCTCGACGGGGGTCTCGCGCTCGAAGAGCGAGACGAGGACCGTGAGCTTGCCGCTCTCGGGCTTGATCTCGCTGATCGAACCGGGAAGGCCGGCGAACGAGCCGTCCTTGATGGTGATGGTCTCGCCGACCTCGAAGTCGATCTCGGCGGGGATCGGTCGAGCGGCCTGCGCTCCACCGGTCGTCTTGCCGCCCTTGACGGGTGCGACCTCCTTGATCTCGACGAGGCTCTTCAGCATTCCGAAGGCCTCTTCGAAGCGGAGGGGGGTCGGGTTGTGCGCGTTGCCGACGAAGCCCGTGACACCGGGAGTGTGGCGGATGACCGACCAGCTCTCCTCGTTCAGGTCCATGCGGACGAGCACGTAACCGGGGATACGGACGCGAGTGACCATCTTGCGCTGGCCGTTCTTGATCTCGACGACGTCTTCCATCGGGACCTCGACCTGGAAGATGTAGTCGGCCATGGCCATCGACTCACGACGCTGCTCGATGTTCGCCTTCACGCGACGCTCGAAACCGGCGTACGAGTGGATGACGTACCACTTGCCGGGGAGGAAGCGGAGCTCGGCGCGGAACTCGGCGTACGGGTCGACCTCTGCCTCGTCTTCCTCGGCCTCGGCGACGACGTCGGCCTCGAGCTCTTCGATCGACTCGACGTAGGGAGCGACATCGTCGTCCTCGTCGTCGGCGCCGTCGACCTCTTCTTCTTCGGTCACGGCTTCGAGTGCGGCGTCAGCCTCTTCGACGGAGTCGATCTCGAGTGCGTCGTCGACGATCGCGTCGGCCTCGGCGTCAGGCGCCTCGGCGAGAGCATCGAGGACGGCGTCGAGGTCGATGTCGTTTCCCTCGTCGTCGACGACGTGAAGGGCGCTCTGCTCAGCGGGTTCGACGGACTCTTCGTCGTGCGCGAGGGTGTTGCCCTCCTGCGCCTCGTCGTCCTCCGACGACTGCTCTGCAGCGGTCGCCCAATCGACGTCTTCGCGCTCGCTCTTAGACACTCTTCACAATCCTTTTCGAATTACGGTGCGGACGAAGCCGCAGAAGGGGGATCGCCCCGATTAGATTCCCGGTGTTCCGAACACGAACAGCACGATCCACCCGAAGAACTGGTCGAGGCCCCACACGATCGCCATCATGATGACGACGAAGACGAGGACGACGCCCGTGAAGCTGAAGAGCTCCTTGCGGGTCGGCGTGACGACCTTCTTCAGTTCTCCGATGACCTGGCGAATGAAGAGCGCGATGCGCGCGAACGGGTTGCGCCGTGCGGCGCGCTCCTTCTTCGCGTTGGCGACGACGTCTTCGCTCGGTTCGTCGACTACTCTTCGTGCCACTTCGTACACCTTTCATGGGCCGACTGTTGCCGACTCGCAGGGCGGACAGGACTCGAACCTGCAACCTGCGGTTTTGGAGACCGCTGCTCTACCAATTGAGCCACCGCCCTTCGGACGCATTCGCTACCGAAAGAGTTGCCCGCGTCATCCACTCTCTTCTTCACCCGGAGGACTGCCAAAAATTGGCGCAGAAAAGCTTGGCTGAGTTACGCAACCTCAGCAAGTGTATGCGACCCCGGCGCGAGAGTAAAACGCGGCCCCGAGATCGCACTGGCTCGCCTGCCACTACCCCTGCCACCTGCCCCTGTTCGCAATTCAGGTCCACCATCGTGTCGAGACCGGTTCTCGCGCTCCACGCACCGCGACACGCCATTGCACTCCTGAATTGCGAACAGGGGCGAGGGATGGGGCAGCGGGGATGACGGTGCGGCGAGCTCTCAGCGAAGGCGCGGGCCGATCGGCGAAGATGGGCGGATGACGCGGGAGCACGGAGACGGCCGATGAACGGCGGCGGTGTCGCCGTCGACATCTTCGCGGGGCTGCTGCTCATCGCTCTCGCGGTCGGCGGTTACCGCGCGGGCATCCTGCGCAGCGCCTTCGGCATCGCGGGCCTCGTGCTCGGCGGATTCGCCGCGTATCTCGCGATCCCGTGGGTCGTACAGGTGCTGCCGTCGGCCGACTGGCGCATCCCGGGCGTCGTGATCGCGGGGCTCGTGCTGCTCGGCGCGGGCTACGCGCTCGGCGCCGCGATCGGCTCGCTCGTGCGCACAGGAGCGAAGCGCATCAAGCTGCGCGTCATCGACGGGCTCGCGGGAGCCGCGGCGACCGTCGTCGTCGGCGCACTCGCCCTCGGCGTCGTCGCCTCGAGCCTCACGGGGCTCGGCGCCCCCATCATCACCCAGCCGCTCGCGAACTCGAGCGTGCTGCGCGGCATCGACGCGCTGACCCCCGAGCCGCTGCGTCAGGCCGCCCTCGCGGTGCGCGGGCTCGCGGTCGACGAGGGCGCTCCCTGGGTGCTCGACGCCCTCGGCCTTCCCGTCACGACGGGCGAGGCGCCGGCGGCCGGCAGCCTCGACGGCGCGAGCGACGCGCTCACCCGAGCGTCGCAGTCGGTCGCTCGCGTGAGCGGTGTCGCGATCCAGTGCGGAACGGGCATCACGGGCAGCGGCTTCGTGATCTCCGACAACCGCATCGTGACCAACGCGCACGTCGTCGCCGGTGTCGTCTCGCCCGTCGTCGAGCTGCCCGGTCGCATGCCGCTCACCGGACGCGTCGTGTACTTCGATCCGATCGATGACCTCGCGGTGCTCGCCGTCTCGGGCCTCGACACGGCAGCCCTGCCCCTCGGCGAGACGCTCGGCGCAGGCGACATCGCGGCCGTGCAGGGCTACCCGCTCGGCGGCCCGCTCCGCACGGACGCCGCGTCGATCGACTCGGTCGGCGTCATCCCCATCGATGCGATCGACGGTTCGGGCGCCAACGACCGTGAGAGCTACACGCTCGCGGGGCGCGTGCAGTCGGGCAACTCGGGCGGTCCGCTCGTCTCGCAGAGCGGCGAGGTCGTCGGCGTCGTCTTCGCCCGGGCGCGCGACAGCGAGGAGATCGGGTTCGCGATGACGATGAGCGAGCTGCTGCCCGTCGCCGCGCAGGCGCCCGACCTCTCCGACACCGTCTCGACCGGTTCCTGCCGCTGACCGCGGCGCGATCCTCCACGCGGCGGATCGCTCCTGTCATCCACCGCTCCGGAACCCTAGGCTAGGGGGGTGACCGCGACGAACCGTCTCTCCGCCCGTATCAACGCCATCGCCGAGTCGGCGACCCTCAAGGTCGACTCCAAGGCCAAGGCCCTCCAGGCGGAAGGTCGACCGGTCATCTCGTATGCCGCGGGCGAGCCGAACTTCGCGACGCCCGAGCACATCGTCGAGGCGGCCCTCGCGGCCGTGCGCGACCCCAAGAACCACCGCTACACGCCCGCGGCGGGCCTGCCCGACCTGCGTGAGGCGATCGCCGCGAAGACGCTCCGCGACTCAGGCCTCGAGGTCTCGCCGAGCCGCGTCATCGTGACGAACGGCGGCAAGCAGGCCGTGTACCAGGCGTTCCAGACGCTCCTCGACGACGGCGACGAGGTGCTCGTGCCGACCCCCTACTGGACGACCTATCCCGAGGCGATCCAGCTCGCGGGCGGCCGCCAGGTGGATGTCTTCGCGGGCGCCGACCAGGACTACCTCGTCACGGTCGAACAGCTCGAGGCCGCGCGCACGCCGCGTACCAAGGTGCTGCTCTTCGTGTCGCCGTCGAACCCGACCGGTTCGGTGTACTCGCCTGAGCAGACCGCCGAGATCGGCCGCTGGGCCCTCGAGCACGGCCTGTGGGTCGTGAGTGACGAGATCTACCAGAACCTCACCTACGACGGAGTGAAGGCCACGTCGATCGTCGAGGCCGTCCCCGAGCTCGCCGAGCAGACAATCCTCGTCAACGGCGTCGCGAAGACGTACGCCATGACGGGCTGGCGCGTCGGATGGATGGTCGGCCCGGCCGACGCCATCAAGGGCGCGGCGAATCTGCAGTCGCACCTCACGTCGAACGTCTCGAACATCTCGCAGCGGGCCGCGATCGCGGCTCTCACGGGCCCGCAAGACACCGTCGAAGAGATGCGTCTCGCCTTCGACCGCCGCCGGAAGACGATCGTCGAGGGACTCTCGGCGATCGAGGGGATGACGGTGCCGACGCCGAAGGGCGCCTTCTACGTGTACCCCGACGTGAGCGGCCTGCTCGGCCGCGAGTGGGCGGGCGTCACGCCGACGACGTCGCTCGAGCTCGCCGACCTCATCCTCGAGAAGGCCGAGGTCGCCGCCGTTCCCGGTGAGGCCTTCGGTCCGAGCGGGTACCTGCGCTTCAGCTACGCCCTCGCCGACGAGCCCCTGCTCGAGGGCGTCGAGCGCCTGCAGCGACTCTTCGCGTAGGCGCGGCGCGCGCCCGCGTCATCCGTCGGCGCGCCCGCGCGCACGTACGCACCCGCCCGCCGGAGTGCCGCTCCCGCGGCGGAGTGCCGCCCGTGCGGCACTCGCGCGCGCGAACGGCACTCCCGCGGGGCGGAGAACGCTAGACGACCTCGTAGACGCGCTTGTCGCCGTCGACGCCGCCGAAACGGAAGCGCCCGGGCGTCTCGCGGGTGGTCTCGTAGTTCGAGACGTCCGCGGGCGTGAAGCGCTGCAGCGCGAGGTACTGCTCGTCGCCGATGGGCGTGCGTCCGTCGAGGAGCGCACGGTTCTCGTCGGCGCGCACGTGCTCGCGGTAGCCCGCGCTCACGATTCCCGTGAAGAACTCCGAGACGGCGCCCGAGCCGTAGCTCAGGAACCCGAGGCGCTTGCCCGCGAGGTCGTCGTCGGTGTCGAGGAGCGCCGCGAGGGCGAGGTAGATCGACGCCGTGTAGCTGTTGCCGATGCGCCGGTTGTAGTCGAACGTGCCGTCGAGCTGCACGTCGGCCTCGTCGTTGCCGAGCTCGGCGACGGATGCCGCGAGCTTGCGGTGCGCCTTGACGGCCATACGCGTGAACGGCTGGTGGTAGCAGAAGCGCTCGATCGACTCGAACGCGGGTCCGCCGCGCGAGGCGAGGTCGGCCCATGCACCGGTCGTCGCGTTGATGTACGCGTCGATCGAGAGCTTGCCGTCGACGACGGCCGTCGAGCGGTGGTTCGGGCGCCAGAAGTCCATGACGTCCTCGGTGAAGAGGCCGCTCACGGGTTCGATCTCGAGGATCGCGGGGTCGGCGGTCACGAGCATCGCGACGGCGCCGGCGCCCTGGGTCGCTTCGGCGTTCGAGTCGATCTCGTAGCGGGCGACGTCGCTCGCGACGACGAGCACGGCCTCTTCGGGCGAGCGCGCGACGAGGGCGGTCGCGAACTGCAGCGCGGCCGTCGCCGAGTAGCACGCCTGCTTGACCTCGACGACGCGGACGTCCGAGCCGAGGCCGAGCAGTCGGTGCACGTAGACGCCCGCGGCCTTCGACTGGTCGATGCCCGTCTCGGTCGCGAAGATGAGCGTGCGGATCGGGCGCGAGTCGCCGCGGTCGAGGATGCGCTGCGCAGCCGTCGCGGCCATCGTCACGACGTCCTCGTCGTTCGCGAGCACGCTCATCTCGCTCTGCCCGAGTCCGATGTAGTACTTGTTCGCCTCGACGCCGTGCCGTGCGGCCAGCTCGGCGAGGTCGATGCGGTACGAGCCCGTCGCGAAGGCGATGTCGTGGATGCCGATTGACGTAGTGATGGCTGCTGCTCCTGCCGTTGTGGTCGCGCTCATGCGCTGTTGCGTTCGAAGTTCAAGTGGGCGGCCATGAGCTCGCCCGGGTTGGTCTGTGCACCGAGGAGCGACAGTTCGCCGCACCACACCGCTGCGGCGCAGAGCACGGCGAGACGGCGGGCGTTCTCACCCACCTCACGTTCCTCTCGGCATCCGAGCCTCTGAAGATTCTCCTCCACGAAGTCGAGTCCCTTGCCGTTGCCGACGGTTCCGACGATGAGGTTCGGCAGGGTGCACGAGAAGTAGAGGTCGCCGTCGATGAGTTCGGCCTGCGTGATGCCCTGTGAGCCCTCGACGATGTTCGCGGCGTCCTGGCCGGTCGCGAGGTAGAAGGCGAGCAGCATGTTGGCGTAGTGCGCGTTCGCGGTGCGCAGGCCTCCGGCGAGGATCGATCCGACGAGGTTCTTCCGCGTGTTGAGTTCGGCGATCTTCTCGGGCGTCGTGTGCAGGCGCCGTTCGACGACCTCGCGCGGGATGATCGCCTCGGTGATGACGTTCTTGCCGCGGCCGAGGATGCCGTTGACTGCGGTCGCCTTCTTGTCGGAGCAGAAGTTGCCCGAGATCGATCCGTAGCGCAGCTCCGGCCACACGTGCAGCAGGTGCGCCATGAGCCGGTCGGAGGCGAGGGTCACCATGTTGTGGCCCGACGCGTCGCCCGTGCGGAACTCGAAGCGGAGGAACAGCAGGCGACCGGCGATCTGACTGTTGATCTCGAGCAGCTCGGCGAAGCGGCTCGACTCGCCGACGACGGCGCGCAGCTCGTCGATGCGGGCCTGGATCTCTCGGAGGATGCGGAGCGAGACGCCCGCGTTGTCGAGCTCGAAGTACACCGAGCGGCTCATGCGCTCGTCGACGAGGGTCGAACGGATGCCGCCCTCGATGAGCGTCGAGATGCGCGCGCCACGACGCACCGACGGCCAGAGCGGCGTTTCGTACGTCGCGAGAGGCACTTCCTGCTCGCCGGTGACGACGTTGCCGCTCAGCCGGATCGGGCCCACCCAGCGCAGGGGTACGGCGGCGAAGGAGTCGGTCATGGTGTTCTCCTCGGTGTCGCGGCGACGCCGGCCGGCGCCTCCGTCGTGGTCGTCGCGTGCGGCCAGGCGCGCAGATCGAGCGGGCGGATGTCGGCGGCGAGCCACTCGGCGCGCAGGCGTTCACGGTCGACGGCCCGGCCCGCGAGAGCGATCCCGCAATCGCCGCCGCCGGCGCCGGAGCTCTTGGCGGGAGCGCCGTGGCGTTCGGCGATCGCGCACAGCTCGGTGAGCGCGGGCGTCTCGATCTCGATGCCCGTGAGCGTCGCGTAGTGCGCGAGCGCCGCGCGGGCATGGCGGATGCCGGAGGCGCGAGCGTCGTCGTCGCCTCTCGCGATCGCCGCGCCGAGCTCGGAGACGGCGGCATCGCTCTCGGCGAAGAAGGCACGGTAGTCGGCGTCGCGCACGGCGCGGCCCTGACGCGAACGCCCGACGAGCGCGGCGGTCGACGCGGGCGAACCCGTCCAGCCGACGAGGAGCGGCTCGCCCTCGGGTGCGGGAAGCGGCGTCGCGGCGAGCGAGCCCCACTCGCCCGTGAGGGCCTCGGCGACGCCGAAGCGCTCGCGGCGGTCGAGGAGTTCGGCGGCGTCGGCCGACCGGTAGCGGATCCACCCGCCGAGGGAGCTCGCGGCGACGTCTCCGCCCGAGGCTGCGGGGTTCACCGCCCACGTCGCGAGGAGTGCGAGGCGCAGCGTCGTCTGCGCGTCGAGCGGCACGTCGTTCGCCTCGGCGAGCACGCGCACGATCGCGACGACGACGGCGGCGCTCGAGCCGAGTCCGTACTTCGAGCCGTCGGAGTCGTCGAGCCCGCTGTCGATCGTGAGCGCGAGCGGGCGGGCCGTCCGCCCGTGGTCACGGGCGAGGGAACCGACGACCTCGATGGCGGCCGAGACGACGTCGTGCGCCTCGACTCCCCAGGGCCGCGGCTCGGCGCCGTAGTGGGAGCTCTGCACCGAGCCGACCTCGGCGTCGACGCCCGAGACGCTCACGAACCGGTCGACGGCGACGAGGATCGCCGACCCGCCGGGCTCGACGACGGCGTACTCTCCGGCGACGAAGAGCTTGCCCGGTGCACTCGCCTCGATCATGCCGCCGGCTCGTCGATGAGGCGCACGCCCTCGCCGGCGCGGGCCGAGAGGAAGTCGGCCGTGGGGTCGACCTCGGCCAGGCGGGCTTCGACGCGGGCGGCGTCGGCGGGGCGACACAGCACCTTGACGTTCGGGCCGGCATCCATCGTCGCGTAGGCCTCGATGCCGTCGGCGCGCAGGTCGCGGGTGGCGTCGAGGAGCGCGACGCTCGCGGCCGTCGGGTAACGCACGGGCGGCCACGCGGCGGCCATCGTCGCGTGCATGCGGAGGCTGTTCGACTCGGTCAGTTCGCCGACCGCCGTGAAGTCGGCGTGCGCGATCGCCTCGAGCATCTCGTCGAGCTGGCGCGGCGTCGACTCGGCCCAGCCCGCGTAGAACGGCGAAGTCGCGGTCGTGCGGTTCATGGCCTCGGTGCTCGAGATCGACTTGGGGCCTGCGGCGATGATCGCGACGACCATGGCGAGGTCGAGCCCCGGTGCGTCGACGGGCTCGGCGAACGACGCGGCGTCGTCACCGGGGTGCCAGCGCACGATCCCGCCGAAGATCGAGCGCGAGGCCGAGCCCGAGCCGCGGCGGGCGAGGCGCGAGAGGGCGCGGCCGTCGAGGTCGAGTCCGTAGGCGGCCGCTGCGGCGGCGGCGAGCGCGGCGAAGCCCGAGGCGGATGACGCGAGACCGGCACCCGTCGGAATGAGGTTGACCGAGTCGACGCGCGCGTGCTCGGTGCGACCGCTCGCGGCGCGCACGAGGTCGAGGAACCGTTCGACGCGCTGGGCGGGCCGACCCGAGAGCACGGCCCCGCCGAGCACGACCTCGTCGGCGTCGAGACCCGCATCGAGCGCGACGGTCGTGCGCGTCGGAGCCGCATCGAGGGTGAGCGAGAGGCTTCCCGTCACGGGGAGGTTGAGCTCGACATCCGCCTTGCCCCAGTACTTGATGAGGGCGATGTTCGGGTTGGCCTCCGCCGTCGCCCTCACGCGGTCTGCCCGCCGTGCGTGACGACCCACGAGCCGACGGCTCCGGCCTCTTCGAGGGCGCGGACGACGGGCTGCGCGTCGTCGGCGGAACGCACGAGGGCGACGATGCAGCCGCCCTGTCCGCCGCCCGTGAGCTTCGCGCCGAGGGCCCCTCCGCGGCGAGCGGCGTCGACGAGGCGGTCGATGGCCTCGTGGCCGGCGCCGAGCTCCGTGAGGATGCGCTGAGCCTCCGTCATCCGCTCGCCGAGTTCGCCGCGTCGGTCGCTCGCGAGGTCGACGGCGGCGTCGCGCGTGAGCGCCTCGAGCCGGTCGAGAAGCACGGCGGAGCGCACCGGTTCGACGCGCACGAAGGCGCCGACGTCGTCGACCGCGTCCTTCGTCGAGCCGCGGATGCCGGTGTCGGCGATCACGAAGGCACCGCCGAACCGGACGTCGAGGCGCGTGACCGCTCCGCTCTCGAAGAGGATAGGGCCGGGTTCGCGCGTCGCGCGCGCGTCGAGGCCCGAGGGGTTGCCGTGGGCGATGCGCTCGGCGGCCTGCACGATCTCGAAGCGCTCGTCGTCGTCGAGCTCGACCTCGAGGAGGGAGCGGATCGCCTCGATGATCGCGTGCGCGGCGGCGGCGCTCGAACCGAGGCCGCGACCGATGGGGATGCCGCTGCGGACGCCGACGGTGATGTCGTCCTCGGGGTGGCCGAAGTGCGCGAGCGCCGTGCGGATCGCGGTGCCCAGGGCATCGAGCCGGGGCGGCGCGGCCGACAGCGGCCCCGAGTGGATCTCGGTCTCGAGGCGCAGGGGGCCGGGGGCGATGCGTGCCTCCGCGCGCACGCGCAGGTGCGGGAGGGGCATGCCGATCGCGGGGCGCGCGTGCACGACCGCGTGCTCGCCGAGCAGGATGAACTTCGCGTGCGCCGACCCGTAGCCCGATCCGATGGTGCGGATGCCGCCGGTCTCGGTAGCGACGACTGCGCGGCGGCCGTCTCCAGACGGGGAACGAGTCATCGACAGCTCCGGTTTCGCGGGGACGACGGGTCGGGGATCGATCCGTCGGAGATGCATACGCACGTCTGCAATCGTAAGCCGACCACGCCGAGCGTGCGCTTCACGCCCCTGCGCTTGTGATGTAGGTAAGCCTGACCTAATATCAATCATCCCTTCCACTTCGGCGCCGGATGCCGCACCCCGCATCCGCAGCCCGGCGAGATCTCCAGCGCAGCAGAGTCACCGCTATTCATCACCGTCACGAGCATGCGCCGTGAGCTCTGTCTGAGGAGTGCCATGATCCGCCCCACCGGCCTCTACGACCCCACGCTCGAATCGAGCGATTGCGGCGTCGGCTTCATCACCCGGCGAGACGGCGTGCCGAGCCACGCCGTCATCGACCTCGGCAACGAGGCGCTCTGCGCCATCCCGCACCGCGGCGGCATGTCGTCGGAGGGCGTCGGCGACGGCGCGGGCGTCTCGGTCGACCTCTCGGCCGAGTTCTTCAGCGGGCTCGTCGGCCGCCCGCTCGCGCGCGGCGGCTTCGCCGTCGGCAACTTCTTCCTGCCCCCGGATGCCGCGGGCGACGCGCGAGCACGGCAGCTCATCGCCGCGGTGCTCGAGCAGTCCGGCCTCGAGGTCGTCGCGCAGCGCGAGGTACCCGTCGACCACTCGGTCGCGCGCCCCGCCGCCCGGGCGCTTCAGCTCGCCATCCACCAGTGGATCGTCGTGCCCGCCGCCGACGTCGATCTCGACGACGCCGCGAACCGCGCGCTCCTCGCGATCGAGGCCGCCGCCTACCCCGACGCCGGTCTCGTCGGCCTCTACCCGCTCTCGCTCAGCGCGCGCACCCAGGTGCTCAAGGGCCGGTTGAACTCGAACGAGGTCATCCCGTTCTTCACCGACCTCGTCGACCCGACGCACTCAGTCACGACCCTCTACTTCCACACGCGATTCTCGACGAACACCGAGCCGCACCCGACGATGGCGCAGCCGTTCCGCATGATGGCGCACAACGGCGAGCTCAACACCGACCGCAAGAACCGCCTCTCCGAGAACGCCCTCGCGACGGCTCGGAGCCGCAGCATCGTGCGCCCGCCCGGGCAGTCCGACAGCTCGCGCCTCGACCAGACCCTGCAGAGCCGCGTCTTCGACGACGGGCTCGACCTCGTCGAGGCCGTCGTCTCGCTCATGCCGCCCGCGTGGGAGAACGACCGCTCGCTGCCGGGCGCCGTCCGCGACATGCTCGAGTACTTCTCGCTCTACGAGGAGAAGAACGACGGCCCCGCCGCCGTCATCTTCTCGAACGGCGACATCGTCGGTGCACGCCTCGACCGACTGGGCCTCCGGCCGCTGCGCACCGTCGAGACGGCCGAGTACGTGTGTGTGAGCTCGGAGGCCGGTCAGATCGCGTTCCCGCCCGAGACGATCCTGTCGCGCGGCCGCATCGAGGCCGGCGGCATGCTCTACGTCGACCACCGATCGGGTCGCGTCCTCCGCACGCGCGAGGCCCTCGTCGAGCTCGCCGCGCGTCGCGACTACGCGAGCCTCGTGCGCGAGGCACGGGTCGAGATCGGCGCCCTTCCCGCGTCATCCGTCGACCTCGTCGACTCGCCCGAGCCCTACACGGGCGACCTGCCGACGGCGGCCCGCTTCGTCGCGTACTCACTCAACCAGGAGAGCTTCCGGTTCATGACCGACCCGATGCTGCAGACCGGAGCCGAGCGCATCTCGGCGATGGGCTACGGCACGGCGATCAACGCGCTCACCGACCAGGAGGGCGGCATCGCGAAGTACTTCTCGCAGCGCTTCGCCCAGGTGACCAACCCGCCGCTCGACTCGATCCGCGAGGCGGACGGCATGAGCCTGCGGGTCGCGCTCGGCGCGAAGCCGCGCGGCGGCAGTGAGCGGATGACGCAGATCGTCGTTCCCTCGCCGATCCTGTCGCACGTCGACATGGTGAAGCTCGCCGAACAGTCGCACACGCCGTTCCGACGCTTCGCGGCGCTCTACTCCCCCGTCGTCCATGACGCGGCGGCCAACGAGGCCGCGCTGCTCGCGGCGATCGAGGGCTTGTGCGACGACGTCGAGGCCTTCGCGCGCACCGAGGGCGGCATCGCCGTCGTGAGCGACCGGCAGGTCTCGCGCGAGCGCGCGGCGCTGCCCCTCGTGCTCGTCGTCGCGGCCGTCAACCAGCGTCTCATCGAGGCGGGGCTCCGCCTCCGCGTCTCGCTCGTCGCCGAGAGCGGCCAGCTGCCGTCGTCACACCACATCGCCGCGGCCCTCGGCTTCGGTGCGGCCGCGGTGTACCCCCTCGGTGTGCAGGTGCGCGCCGAGGAGAAGTACCCCGGCGGCGTCGACGCGAGCGGCATGAGCCCCGCCGACGCGGCGTTCGCCCGGTTCCGCAAGGCCGCCGAGAAGTCGCTCATGAAGACGATGGGCCGAGTCGGCCTCTGCACCGTCGAGAGCTACATCGGCGGCGAGTTCTTCGAGCCGAACTACCTCGACACGCGCGACCCCGTGCTCGCGCGCTACTTCCCCCACCTCGACGCACCCGTGGGCGGCGTCGGCTTCGCGCCGATCGCCCAGGCCGTCGCCGACTGGCACGCACGGGCGATCGAGGTCGAGAGCGAGACCGAGATCCCCCTGCTCGGCATCTTCAAGGAACGTGCGGAGGGCGCGGGCCACTCGTACGGCACGACGGCCGTGCGCGGCTTCGTCGACATGACCGAGGAGCCGCTGCAGTTCGGCGCGGCCGACGACGACTCGCTGCGGCTCCTCACGCTCGGTCGCCTCGAGGACGCGTTCGGCATCGACGACGACGCGTACCAGAACACGAGCTACGGAGTGCTGAGCCCCGAGACGATCGACGCCTTCCACATCACGCCGGGCTATCGCGCGTTCGTGCAGACGACGGCCGAGGAGCGCTCGCGGCGCCCCGCCGCACTCCGCGACGTGCTCGCGCTGCCCGCCGATGTGACGTTCGCGACGACATCCGCCGACTTCGCCCGCGAGATCGGGCCGTTCCATGCGACGGGCAACAACTCGATCCTCGTGCGCGGGCTCGAACGCCGCACCCGGCCCGACGGCGTGGGGCTCCGCCTCACCGGGCCGCTCGCGAGCGACGCCGCACGCCTCGACGCGTTCGGCGAGTTCCTCGAGTTCGGCTTCGGCACCGACATCCGCTCTCGTCACCTCGACGGCGACGAACTCGTCGTCGTCGCCACCGGTCGCGCCGCCCTCTACCTCGACCTCCTCGACAGCGCGCCCGAGACGATCGGGCTCGACGAGGTGCAGCCGGCGCACGAGATCACGCGCACGCTCGCGTCGGGCGCCATGAGTCACGGCGCCCTCGTCGCGACGGCGCACGAGGCCGTCGCGCACGGCACGAACATGGTCGGCGGCATGTCGAACTGCGGCGAGGGCGGCGAGCACCTCTCGCGCTACGGCACGATCCGCGGGTCGCGCATCAAGCAGTTCGCCTCGGGGCGTTTCGGGGTGTGGGCGGGCTACCTCGCCGACCCGATGCTCGAAGAGATCGAGATCAAGATCGGTCAGGGAGCGAAGCCCGGCGAGGGCGGCCAGCTGCCCGCACCGAAGGTCACGGTCGACATCGCGGCGGCGCGCGGCGGCACCCCCGGCGTCGAGCTCGTCTCGCCCCCGCCGCACCACGACACCTACTCGATCGAAGACCTCGCGCAGCTCATCCACGACTGCAAGGCCGCGCGCGTGCGCGTCGTCGTGAAGCTCGTCTCGTCGGAGGGCATCGGCACGATCGCCGTCGGCGTCGCGAAGGCCGGAGCCGACGTCATCAACGTCGCCGGAAACACCGGCGGAACCGGTGCCGCGGCCGTCACGAGCCTCAAGTACGCGGGCCGCTCGGCCGAGATCGGCGTCGCCGAGGTGCACCAGGCGCTCTCGGCGAACGGCCTCCGCCAGAAGGTCGTGCTGCGCTGCTCGGGCGCCCACCAGACGGCGAGCGACGTCGTCGTCTCGGCCCTGCTCGGCGGCGACAGCTTCGAGTTCGGCACGACGGCTCTCATGATGCTCAAGTGCGTCATGGCGAAGAACTGCAACATCAAGTGCCCCGCCGGCCTCACGACGAACCCCGAGACGTTCGACGGCGACCCGCGCGCGCTCGCGCAGTACCTCCTCAACATCGCGCACGAGACGCGCGAGATCCTCGCGACGCTCGGCCTCCGCTCGCTGCGGGAGGCGCGCGGCCGCACCGATCTGCTGCAGCTTCTCGACCACCCGTCGAGCGTCGGCGAGCTCGACGTGCGCGCGATGCTCACGCACGTGCCCGAGAAGATCGTCGAGGACCCGATCTACCTCGAGAAGGACTTCTCGATCGACGACGCGTTCATCGAGCGTGTACGCGCGGCCCTCGTCGACGACGGCGCCGCGACGGTCACGATCGACGGCGTCGCCCTCGGCAACCGGCACAAGTCGGTCGGCGGGCAGCTCTCGATCGACATCGAGCGACTACTCAACCACGAGCTCTCGCGCGAGGCCGTCGCGGCCCTTCCGGCGGCGAGCGTCGACGACCGCGGACGCGGCTTCCTCGCCCCCGGGAGCGTGCGCATCGGCACGCACGGCTCGGCGGGCCAGTCGTACGGGGCATTCACCAACGACGGCGTCGTGCTCACGCACTCCGGCACGTGCAACGACGGGGTCGGCAAGGGCCAGTCGGGCGGCACGATCGCGATCGTCTCGCCCGGCGGCGGGGCGACGGATGCCGGCGGCAACGTGCTCATCGGCAACTTCGCGCTCTTCGGGGCGTCGGGCGGGCGCACGTTCGTGCAGGGCCAGGCGGGCGACCGCTTCGCGGTGCGGAACTCCGGTGCGAGCGCCGTCGTCGAGGGCATCGGCGAGTTCGGTGCCGAGTACATGACGAACGGCGCGGTGCTCAACATCGGCGGCTTCGGCACGGGCCTCGGCAACGGCATGAGCGGCGGCTTCCTCTACCAGTACGACCCCGAGGGCCTGCGGTCGACGAACGTGAGCGTCGACTCGGTCGTCGTCACGGCGTTGACGGACGAAACCCACGGCGCCTACCACGAGGCGGCCGTCCGCCTCCTGCTCGAGTGGCACGTCGAGGCGACGGGCTCCCCGCGCGCGGCGGCGCTCCTCGCCGACTGGGCGACCGCGCGCGAGCACTTCTTCTTCGGCATGCCGCGAGCGCTCTTGCTCTACCAGGACAGCGACGAGATCCTCGCGGCGAAGAGCCGGAAGGAGCTCCTCGAGGAGCTCGCGGGCGCCGTCGCGGCCGATACGCTGCACGCGTTCACGGCCGACTACCGTGCGAGCCGCCCTGTGCAGGGCGGCCGTGCTCCCGGATTCGGCGACGACGGCGGACTGCTCGCGTCGCTCGTGACGAGCTACACGGTGCTGAGCCTCGCGCAGGAGATCGCGCTCGCGCGCGTTCCCGATGCGACGGGCCCCGACGACCCGCGTGCGCAGCAGGTCGCGCGCACCCTCGTGCTCACCGAAGACTTCTTCGTGCGCCAGCGCGTGCAGAAGTACGCCCAGGGCGTGCTCGAGCGCTTCGACGACGGCGAGCTCGCCGCCCTCATCGCGCAGAAGCGTCTCGCCGACTACAAGAGCGCGCTCCGTCAGAGGAACGTTCGCGGAATCGACGCACCGGGCACCTACGGCTGGATCCTGTTCCAGAACGCCAAGAACGACGCCCGCCTCGGCCACGTGCGCTTCGACGACCTGCTCGCGACGGCGGCGATCCCCGACCTCGCGCGGGCCGCGATGCAGGGGGTGGGCGGATGACTCTCACCGCGCCCTTCCTCCCGGCCGATGCGCCGTTCAGCCCCGAGCAGCGGGCCTGGCTCATGGGGTTCCTCTCGGGTCTCGGCGCCCACGCCGCGGCGACCGACTCGGCGGAGACGTCGTCCGGGTTGACCGTCGACGTCCTCGTCGGCACCCAGACCGGCAACGCCGAGTACGCGGGTGAAGACGTCGCCGCCGCCGCCCGTGCGGCCGGCTTCGGCGCGAACCTCACCGCGCTCGACGACGTCTCGATGGAGCGCCTCGCCGCGATGACGACGATCGTCGTCGTCACGTCGACGTACGGCGAGGGCGAGATGCCCGACAACGCCGAGCTCTTCTGGGAGGCGCTCGCCTCCGAGACCGCGCCCCGCCTCGAGAGTGCGCGCTTCGCGGTGCTCGCCCTCGGCGACAGCGGCTACGACGGGTTCTGCCAGGCGGGCAAGCTCATCGACACCCGGCTCGAGCAGCTCGGCGCCGAACGCTTCGAGGCGCGCGTCGATTGCGACGTCGACTACGAGGATGCCGCCGCCGAGTGGACCGCGAACGTCATCGCGCGTCTCGTCGCCCTCGCTCCCGATCAGGCCGGCTCACCGGCATCCGTCGCCGCACCCGTCGGCCGCGCGCGCTCGCCCTGGAATCGGAAGACGCCGTTCGGGGCCGAGCTCGCCGTCAACCGACTGCTGTCGAGCCCGACGTCGGCGAAGGAGATCCGCCACCTCGAGTTCGCGCTCGCCGAGAGCGGCATCGAGTACGCCGCGGGCGATGCGCTCGGCGTCGTGCCGCGAAACGATCCCGCACTCGTCGCCGCCCTCATCGAGGCGCTCGGCGTCGACGCGGGCGAGGCGACGCCCCACGGCGAGCTGCGTGACGCGCTCGTCGAGGCCTATGAGATCCGCACGCCGTCGAAGGAGCTCATCGCCCGCCTCGCCGACGACGACCCCGAGTCGGAGCTCGGCCAGGTCGTCGCCCTTGGGCAGAAGGAGACTCTCGAGGCGTGGCTCTGGGGCCGCGACATCCTCGATCTCCTGCTCGGCACCCGCGTGCGCTGGCCGATCGGAGAGTTCGTCGAGCTGCTCCGCCCCCTGCAGCACCGCGCGTACTCGATCTCGTCGAGCCCGCTCGCGAGCCCCGATCGCATCCACCTCACGGTCGCGAGCGTGCGTTTCGACGGCGCGCACCGACGCCACGGCGGTGTCGCGTCGACGTTCCTCGCCGATCGCGTCGGCGCGGGCGAGACGGCAGGCGTGTTCGTCTCGCCCAACACGGCGTTCCGCGTGCCCGCCGACGATGCGGTTCCGATGATCATGGTCGGGCCGGGAACGGGCGTCGCCCCCTTCCGCGCCTTCCTGCAGGAGCGCGCCGGGCGCGGGGCGCGGGGCCGTAACTGGCTCTTCTTCGGCGACCAGCACCGCTCGAGCGACTACATCTACGAGGAGGAGCTCGAGACGTACCGGCAGGACGGCGTGCTCGACCGCCTCGACCTCGCGTTCTCGCGCGACCAGGCCGAGAAGGTCTACGTGCAGTCGCGCATGGCCGAGTCGGGCGCCGACCTCTTCGCGTGGCTCGAGGACGGGGCGCACTTCTACGTGTGCGGCGACGCGTCGCGCATGGCGAAGGACGTCGACGACGCCCTGCACGCGATCGTCGAGGTGCACGGCGGGCTCGATCACGATGGCGCGACCGAGTACGTCAACACACTCAAACGCGAGAAGCGCTACGTGAGGGACGTGTACTGATGAGCGATCGCGACGAGCCCGGCGAGTGCCGCTGCGGGCATTCGGCGTGTCGGCGCGCACAGGCCGGCACCGGCAGGCGGAGCGACCTCGAGGCGTTCCTCGGCGACGTCACCGGCCGGCGCATCTCCGGACGCGCGGATGACGTCGCCGCGTGCCTCTCGCTCCTCGAGTGCGCCGTCGCCGTCACGTCGAACGGCGCCGCGATCATCAGTGAAGCGGGCCCCTACGTCATCCCGTCGTTCACGGGGGGCGCGCTCCCCTACCGCGAGAGCCACATCAACGTGCGCATGCACGCGCCGGGCCTGAGCGTCGCGATCGCGGCCGATGCCGACCCCGATGCGGGCCGCCCGGCGGCACTGCACCTCTTCGACGCCGCCGGCGCGAGCACGCACCGCGCCTACGCGACGTCGACGGGCGACGCGCTCGTGATCGACGGCATCGCGCGCGACGGAGGCCTGCTGCCGTCATCCCCCCGCATCGACGCCGAGCCCGTCTCGGCGACGCGCTGGGAGACGGGCGATCAGCTCGCCCACCTCGACTCGATCGTCGTCGACAGCGTCGACCGGCGGCGCCGACTCGCGCTCGTCGATCCGTCGGTCGCCCGTCGCATCGATCCCGGTGTCGTGCCTCTCGTGCTCTCGCACCTCTGCACCGTGGGCCTCGTCGTGACTTTCGGTGTGCCGACGACCACTCTCGTGCAGCTGCACCGCTCGCGGCTCACCGCCGTCGAGCACCACGCCGGAACCGTCTCGATGTCGGCCGGATCGTGCACGGTCACGTATGACCGCGCGAGCGCCGTCGAGTGCTGGGCGGTGCGCTCGCACGGCGTGCACGGCCCGACGACGAGCCTCGAACTCTACGACGCGTCGTGGCGCTGCATCCTCGTCGTGACGCAGCTCGGCATCATCGGCGAGGCCGCGCACTCGGCCTGGGAGCACCTCACCGACTCCCTCCCCGACGGCTAGCCCCTCCCCCCAGCTACAGATCCGTCTCGGCGTCACGAATGTGCTGTTCGCGGGGCGCGAAGAGCACATTCGTGACGCCGAGACGGGGGATGGAACGCGTGTTGAACGTCGAGCCGAACGCGGTCGCCGAGGCGATCAACGTCGCTCGGCGCGGCCCGGGAGAGCTACGGGCGGGTCGCCCCGAAGCCGGGGTAGTTCTCGGCGAGCGTCGGCGCGATCGCACCGTAGACGTCGTCGAACCAGGCCGTGAGTGGCGTCTCGGTGCGGAGCGCGGCGAGCGCCTCGGCGTCGACGAACTGCACGTCGGCGACCTCGTGCGGCGTGGGGACGGGCGCCGACTCGATGCGCGCCGTGAAGACGTGGTTGAACTCATGCTCGACGAGGCCCGACGTGTGGTCGTCGACCTGGTAGTACACGGTGCCGACCTCGACGAGGTCGGCGAGTTCGACGCCCAGCTCGTCGTGCGCGCGGCGGCGGACGGCGTCGGCCGGCGTCTCGCCCGGGAACGGATGACCGCATGCGGTGTTCGTCCAGAGCAGCGGCGAGTGGTACTTGTCGGCCGAGCGCTGCTGCAGCACGAGCCGGTCGTCGGAATCGAACGCGAAGAGCGAGAACGCGCGGTGCAGCGTGCCCGGCTTCGTGTGCGCGGCGAGCTTCTCGAGCGACCCGATCGGGTGTCCCTCGCGGTCGACGGTCTCGACGAGGATCTCGGGCTCTACGTGTTCGGCTTCCACGGTCATCCAGCCTAAGCGCTGTTCGCAATTCAGGCGGGCGACCGTGTCGCGGCCCGCCGCGGCCACCCGGCGATCACGACTCGCCGCTCCTCTCCTGAATTGCGAACAGGGGGCGAGGGAGAGAAGACAGAGGCTCAGACCCGCAGGGCCCGGCGCGCCTCGTCGGCGACGACTTCGGCGATGCGATCGAGCAGCGGCGAGCGCAGGTTCCACTGCTGCCAGTAGAGCGGCACATCGGCGGGCGGGCCCCCGAGGCACACGAGCTCGCCCGACTCGAGCTCGGCGGTCGACTGGAAGCCCGGCAGCAGACCCCAGCCGAGGCCGAGCTTCACGGCCGTCGCGAAATCGTTCGACGCGGGTACGAAGTGCCGGGGCGGCGCAGCCGGGTCGATGCCGCGGCGCGCGAGGTAGACGTTCTGCAGCTCGTCGCGACGGTCGAACTGCACGACGGGTGCACGGTCCAGACCGTCATCCGCCTGCCAGCGCCGGACGAAGTCGGGGGTCGCGACGGCCTCGTACCGCATGACCCCGAGCGCGCTCACGAGACATCCCGCGACGGGCGTCTCCTGCGAGGTGACCGCGCCCATGACGACACCCGACTCGAGCAGCCCCGCCGTGAAGTCCTGGTCGTCGCGGTGGAGGTCGAAGACGACCGGATGCTCCGCCGACAGCCGCGCGAGGGCCGGGAGGAACCACGTGCCGAGCGAGTCGGCGTTGACGGCGAGCGGGATCGAGACGGTGTCGTCGTCGCTCTGCCCGAGTTCGGCGAGCGCATCGTGTTCGAGCAGCGCGAGCTGACGGGCGAGACGCACGACCGCACGGCCCGCCTCGGTCGCGCGCGCCGGTTTCGAGCGCACGAGCAGCACGCGGCCGAGCTGCTGCTCGAGCGCCTTGATGCGCTGGCTGACCGCCGACGGGGTGACGCGCAGGCGGCGTGCGGCCGCGTCGATCGTGCCCTCGTCGACGACGACGGCGAGAGTGCGGGCGAGATCGACGGGAATCGGCATCGTAAGAAACTCTAATGGTTCGGAAGAATTATGAGCTGTACTGATGATGCGCGCCCGCATAGCCTCGACCCGTGACCACCTCCCTGCTCGCCGGCATCGGCCTCGGCTTCTCGCTCATCATCGCCATCGGCGCGCAGAACGTGTACGTGCTGCGGCAGGGCATCCGGCGCGAGCACGTGCTCGCCGTCGTGCTCGTCTGCGCCCTCTCGGACGCCGCGCTCATCGTCCTCGGCATCTCGGGCATCGGCGCGATCGTGACCGCCGTACCGTGGCTCGTCGACGTCGTGCGCTGGGCGGGCGCGGCCTTCCTCGTCGGGTACGGCATCCTCGCGGCCCGCCGGGCGATCCGCGGCGGCGGACTCATGGATGCCGCGGGGGAGTCGCAGCCGTCATCCACTGCCTCGAGCCCGGGCGGAACCCTCGTCGCGACGCGCACCGCGACCCTCGGTTCGGTCATCGGCACGACCGTCGCGCTCACATGGCTGAACCCGCATGTCTACCTCGACACGGTGTTCCTGCTCGGGTCGGTCGCGAACACGCACGGAGACGCGCGCTGGGTGTTCGGCGCGGGCGCGGTGATCGCGAGCATCGTGTGGTTCGCGGCTCTCGGCTTCGGCGCCCGGCACCTCGGACGCGTGGTGCGCACCCCGCGCGCGTGGCGCATCGTCGACGGCGCGATCGCGCTCATCATGATCACGCTCGGCCTCCTCCTCGTCATCCCCCACTGACCCGCGCTGGTCCGCCGCCGCCGCGCCCTGCCCTCTTCAGTCTCGGCGTCACGTTTGTGCTGTTCACGGCCGTCGAACAGCACAAACGTGACGCCGAGACTGAGTTGCCGGGGGTCCATCGATCGGCGGATGCCGGGGTCGGCCGAGCGGACTCTGGTCGGCGGGCACCGGCAGTGACACTCTTGAGCCATGACAGAAACCGACCCCGCCGTGCGTGTGCGCGACCTCCGCAAGGAGTACGGCCCTCTCTCCGCCGTCGACGGCGTGAGCTTCGACATCGAGCGCGGCGAGACCTTCGCGCTCCTCGGCCCGAACGGCGCGGGCAAGTCGACGACGATCGAGATCCTCGAGGGCTACCGGCACCGCACCGGCGGCGACGTGAGCGTGCTCGGCACCGACCCCGCCCGCGGCGGCCGCGACTGGAAGGCCAAGCTCGGCATCGTGCTGCAGTCCACCGCCGAGGCGGGCGTCATGACCGTCGCCGAACAGCTGCGCCACTTCGCCGGCTTCTACCCGAACCCGCGCGACGTCGACGAGGTCATCGCCGCCGTCGGCCTCGAGGCCAAGGCGAAGACCCGACTCTCGAAGCTCTCAGGCGGCCAGCGCCGCCGCGTCGACGTCGCCCTCGGCATCATCGGCCGTCCCGAACTGCTCTTCCTCGACGAACCGACGACGGGCTTCGACCCCGAGGCGCGCCGTGAGTTCTGGACCCTCATCCGGCTCTTGAAATCGGAGGGCACGACGATCCTCCTCACCACCCACTACCTCGACGAGGCCGCACAGCTGAGCGATCGCGCGGGCGTCATCGCCGGCGGCCGCCTCATCGACATCGGCAGCATCGACGAGATCGGCGGGCAGGAGGCACGCATTCCGATCGTGCGATGGCGGGATGTCGCGGGCGCGCGTCACGAGCAGCGCACCGACGAACCGGGCCTCCTCGTCGCGTCGATCGTGCGCGAGATCGGCCGAGAACCCGACGACCTCGAGATCGTGAGACCGAGCCTCGAAGACATCTACCTCGATCTCGTCGCGAGCGTCGCGGCACCGTCATCCGTCTCGGAGGTGACCGCATGAGCGCCACGACCACGAGCCGGGCCGATGCCCGCGCGATCACGCACCGCCCGCTCGGAGCCGTCGCCGCCTCGCGCGTCGGCTACGAGGTGAAGAGCTACTTCCGTTCGCTCGACACCGTGTTCTTCACGTTCCTCTTCCCGCTCATCATGCTCTCGATCTTCTCGGCCGCGTTCAGCTCGTCGGGCGACATCACGGCGGGGCCGGACGGTGAGGGCATCTCGGTCGCGGCCTACTACCTGCCCGGCATGCTCGCCGCGGGAATGCTGCTCTCGGGCGTGCAGAACCTCGCCGTCGACATCGCCATGGAGAAGAGCGACGGCACGCTCAAGCGACTCGGCGGAACCCCGCTCTCGCCGACCGCGTACTTCCTCGGCAAGATGGGCCAGGTCTTCGTGACGGGCATCGCGCAGGCCGCGCTGTTGCTCGTCGTCGCGGTCGTCGTTCTCGACATCTCGCTGCCGACCGAAGCGTCGTCGTGGCTCACGTTCGCGTGGGTGTTCGTGCTCGGCGTCATCACATCGGCACTGCTCGGCATCGCCCTCTCGGCGCTGCCGCGGTCGGGCCGCAGCGCGACGGCCGTCGTCGTGCCGATCCTGCTCATCCTGCAGTTCATCTCGGGCGTCTACCTGCAGTTCTACGCACTGCCCGAGTGGATGCAGAACATCGCGAGCATCTTCCCGCTCAAGTGGATGGCCCAGGGCATGCGCGCCGTCTTCCTCCCCGAGGAGTTCGCCGCGCTCGAGCAGAACGGCGTGTGGGATCTCGGTGCCGTCGGCATCGCGCTCCTCGTCTGGCTCGTCATCGGTGTCGTCGTGAGCCGCATCACGTTCCGCTGGATCCGGCGCGACGCGTGAGCGACGGGTGGAAGGTCGTCGCCGACGACGCTCGACGGGTGAGCCGCATCTGGTGGGACCTCGCGCTCACCGGCGTCGCACTCATCGTCGCCGGCATCGCGGCCCTCGACCCGCCCTACGGCACGCGCGAGTACGCGCTCGCCGCCGTGCTCGCCGGATTCGTCGCCGCCTGGTTCGTCTACGGCCGTTCGCGGGTGGGCGCGGCGCCGGGCCGCGGGGATGTCGTGTACACCGTCATCCTCATCGCGTTCGTTCTCGCGGCCGTCTCGCTCGAGCCGGCCGCGGCGACGCTGCAGACGGTCGTCTACCCGCTCGTCTGGGTGCTCGCGGACTCGATGCGCGGCGCGATCATGGGCAACGTCGGCGTCGCCCTCGCGGTCGTCGCGGGGTACATCGTGCGCTTCGGCGTCGATGGCGTGGTGTCGGGACTCGCGGTCGGCGCCCTCTCGATCACGTTCAGCTTCGCCATGGGCCTCTGGATCACACGTATCGGCGAGTTCGGCGAGGAGCGCGCGCGACTGCTCGAGGAGCTGCAGGCCGCGCAAGGCGAGCTCGCCGTGCTGCATCGCGAGGCCGGAGTGACGAGCGAGCGGGCACGGTTGGCGCGCGAGATCCACGACACGATCGCTCAGAGCCTCACGGGACTCGTCATGGTCGCGCAGCGCACGGCGACCCGGCTCGACGGCGAGGCGGATGTCGCGGGCGCGCGCTCCGACATCGACCTGATCGAGACGATGGCCCGTGACGCGCTCACCGAGGCGCGCGGCCTCGTCGCGACGCTCACACCCGTCGGCGTCGATTCGACCCTCGCCGAGGCGCTCGAACGCCTCGCCCGCTCCTTCGAGCGCGAGACCGGGGTGCGGGTCGAGACGGATGTCACGGGCGACGCTCTCGGACGCGAACTCGAAGTCGTGTTCCTGCGCTGCGCCCAGGAGGGGCTCGCGAACGTACGGAAGCACGCCCGGGCGACGTCGGCACGCATCGCCGTCGAGGTCACGGGCGACGACGCCCGCCTGACGGTCGTCGACGACGGCGTCGGGCCGGGCGCCGCGGTCTCGGGCGGCGGCTTCGGGCTCGCGGGCATGGCTGACCGCCTCGAACTCGTCGGCGGACGCGTCTCGTTCGCGTCCGGGCCGAGTGGCGGAGCGACCCTCACCGTCGTCGCTCCCCTGTCGACGAGGATGGACGCATGAGTGTCATCCGTGTTCTCGTCGCCGACGACCACCCCGTCGTCCGGGCTGGGATCGCGGGGCTCTTCGCGGCGGAGTCCGACATCGACGTCGTCGGTCAGGCGGCCGACGGTCACGAGGCCGTGCGGCTCGCCGCGGATCTCCGCCCCGACCTCGTGCTCATGGACCTCCGCATGCCGGGACTCGACGGTGTCGAGGCGACGGCGGCGATCATCGCGGCCGACCCTGCGGTGCACGTGCTCGTGCTGACGACCTACGAGACCGACGAGCACATCGTCGGCGCGATCGAGGCGGGCGCGAGCGGATACCTCGTGAAGGCCGCCCCGCACGATGAACTTCTCGCGGGTGTGCGTTCGGTCGCCGCCGGCGAGACGGTTCTCGCTCCGTCGATCGCGGCACGGCTCGTGCGGCGTGTGCGCACGGAATCGGCCACGCCCGTGTCGCTCTCGCCGCGCGAGCTCGACGTGCTGCGGCTCGTCGCGGCCGGGCGCTCGAACCCCGAGATCGCCGCCGAGCTCTTCATCGGCGAGGCGACCGTGAAGACGCACCTCGTGCACGCCTTCGAGAAGCTCGAGGTGAACGACCGCACGCGTGCGGTGACGCGCGCGATGGAGCTCGGGCTGCTCTGAGCGGTGGGTACGGCGCGGCGGGCACGGCGTGCGGGAGTGCCGATTCCGTGCACGAGTGCCGCTCGAGCGGCACTCTCGCGCGCGAACGGCACTCCTCCGGGGAGGATTGAGCGCGAGGGTGCTACAAGAGCTTCCGCGCCGTCGCCCACGCCGTGAGCTCGTGCCGGCTCGAGAGCTGGAGCTTCCGCAGCACGGCCGAGACGTGCGACTCGACGGTCTTCGTCGAGATGTAGAGCTCGGAGGCGACCTCTTTGTAGGCGTAGCCGCGCGCGATGAGGCGCATGACCTCCTGCTCGCGCGCCGACAACCGGTCGAGTTCGTCGGTCGTCGTCGCCGTCTCGCCCGAGACGACGCCGAACGCGTCGAGCACGAAGCCCGCGAGCCGAGGCGAGAAGACCGCGTCGCCGCCCGCGACGGCGCGCACGGCCGAGCTGACGTCCGACCCCGACGAGCCCTTGGTGATGTACCCGCGCGCGCCGGCACGGATGACTCCCACGACGTCTTCGGCAGAGTCCGAGACGCTCAGCGCGAGGAAGCGCGTGCCCGGCACGAGGGGCGCAGCCCTGCGCAGCACGTCGGCTCCGCCGCTCGCGGGGGTCGCCGCTCCGGGCAGGTGCACGTCGAGCAGCACGACGTCGGGAACCGTCTCGGTGATGACGGCGACGGCCGAGTCGACGTCGTGCGCCTCGCCGACGACCTCGATCGACGCATCGAGATCGGCCTTGAGACCCGAGCGGAAGATCGAGTGGTCGTCGACGACGACGACACGTGTCGTGGGCGGAAGTGAATCAGGCACGTCGATCTCCGGAATGTTCGAAGGACAGGTGGACCTCGGTACCGGCATCCCCCGCACCCGGACCGACGCGGGCCGAACCGCCCGCGCGCTTCATGCGGCCGATGATCGACTCGCGCACTCCGAGCCGGTCGCTCGGCACGTCGGAGGGGTCGAAGCCGGGGCCGCGGTCGCGGATGAAGACGTCGACGGTGTCGCCCGCGCCCTCGATGTAGACCGAGATGTCGCCGCCGGCGTGCCGGGCCGCATTGAGCATCGCCTCGCGGGCGGCCGATGCCAGCTCGCC
Organism: Agromyces atrinae; assembly: GCF_013407835.1. Lineage (NCBI taxonomy): Bacteria > Bacillati > Actinomycetota > Actinomycetes > Micrococcales > Microbacteriaceae > Agromyces > Agromyces atrinae. Next base: position 1,908,876 of record NZ_JACCBI010000001.1, read on the forward strand.
GCTCGCGCGCTCGGTCGATGAGCCGACGACGACGACGTCGACGCGCACGGCGTAGTCGAGTTCGAGCGCTGCGGCGAAGTCGCGCAGGTCGGTGCCGAGGTCGCTGTCGGCGGGGCTGTCGGCGGCGTAGAGCCAGGCGCGGAGCTCGCGTTCCTGGGCGCGCGCGATGCGCGCGACCTCGGTCGAGGCGCCCGCACGATTCTGGATGAGGGCGAGCGATTGCAGCACCGAATCGTGCAGGTGCGCCGCGATCTCGGAGCGCTGCTCCTCGCGGATCAATCGCGTGCGTTCGACCGTGAGCTCCCGCCACTGACGGACGAGTGCCGGCGCGAAGACGAGCCCGATCGCGACGAGGACGACGAAGGCCCCGATGACGACGACCCGCAGGTCGCCCCACGCCGGGCTCGTGAGCAGCACGATGAGGAGCGCCACGAGGATGCCGGCGACCGTCACGCGCACGGCCTTCTCGGAGCGCGGGCCCCGCACCGGATCGGCGCGGTCGATGAAGGTCGCCCACGTGCTCGCGGCGACGGCGAGCGTCGCGGCGGCGAGCGAGGGCGCGAGCCACGGCGGCACCGGCACGTCGGTGCGGAGGAACGAGCGGTCGGCGATGAGGGCGACGAGCACCGCGATCGCCGTGAGCGCGACGAGACTCCAGGCGACCGGCACGCGGCGGTGGGTCGGTTTCGCACCGGCCTGCCACGGCATGAAGGCCCACAGCCAGATGTAGAGCAGTGCACCCGCGCCGGCTGCAGCGCTCAGGACGACGAACGCCACACGCACGAGCGTCGGCGACCAGCCGAGGTGCCGGGCGAGGCCCGCCGCGGTGCCCGACACGAGGCACTCGCGCGAACGCTCGAGCGGCGCGCGCAGTCGTGCGGGAACGGTGACCATTCCAGCATCCAATCACGCGCGTCCGACTCCGGGTGCCCCGAGGCCCGAGGATCAGGGGGCGTTCAGGGATTCACCCCATAGCGGCGGGCACGGCGCGGCGGGCACGATCGAGATATGACGAACACAGCACCCTCCGACCCCGAAGCGGATGCCGCCGGAACCGAGCGCCCCGACGACGCAGCGGCATCCGCCGACGACGCGCCTCGCGGCGAGCAGTCCGGCGCACCCGGCACGGGCCGCATCCCCCCGGAGGCCGCGGGCGCCGCGGGCCCCGACGCTACCGCGGGCGGCACCGGCTCCCGCTTCTACGACGGGCTGCGGAGCTTCGGCATCGAGCGCCGGGCCGGCTGGCTCGGCGGGGTGTGCGCGGGAATCGCCGCGCGTCTCGGCATCGATCCGCTCATCGTCCGCGGTGTCGCCGTCGTCGCCGCCGTGCTCGCCGCCCCCGTGTTCTTCCTCTACGCCGCGGGGTGGCTGCTGCTGCCCGACACCGACGGCCGCATCCACCTCGAACGACTGCTGCGCGGGAAGTTCGACCCCGCTCTCATCGGCATCGGCTTGCTCCTCCTCGCGAGCTTCTTCCCGGTGACGCAGGCGTTCTGGAGCGTCGCCTCACCGATCGTGCTCTCGGGCCCGTGGTGGCCGATCTCGTCGGTCATCGCGCCCGCAGCGGTCGGGTTCTGGAATGTGCTCGTCTCTCTCGCGATCGTCGGACTCATCATCTGGGTCATCGTCACTGCGACCAAGAACTCCCGGGGCGGGGGGTCTGTGCCCGCAGCGCGAACGGCTTCCGCGCCCGGTGCCGCCGCCGCTCCGGGTACCACTCCCGCACCGTCATCCGTCGCCTTCACCGCACCCGTCGAGCCCGCCCCCGCCGAGCCCGCCCCGCCCGCCGAGCCGGGCGCAGCGGGCGAGACCTACGCCGACTTCGAGGAGTGGAAGCGCGCGCAAGACGCGTGGCGAGCGGATGTCGCCGACTGGAAGCGACGCCAGGCCGATGCCGACCGTGCGGCCCGAGCCCAGTGGGCCGCCGAGAACCGCGCACGAGCGGCGGAGCTCCGCGTCGCCGGAGACGCCGCGCGTGCGGCCCGTCGCGCCGCGAACCCGCGCACGAGCTTCGCGTTCGTCGCCCTCGCGCTCGGAACCGCCCTCGTCGCGGGAACGGCCGTCGCGCTCTTCTCCCTCGGCGAATCGCCGGTCGCCGACTACGCGGGAACGCTCGGAGTGCTCGTCGCAGCCGGGGTGACGGGATTCGCGATGGTCATCGCGGGTGTCATCCGCCGTCGCAGCGGATTCCTCGCGTGGATCTCGATGACGCTGCTCGTCATCGGCCTCATCGCGGCCGCCATCCCGCGCACCGGCGAGCTCGTCGGCGTGACCGCGTGGGTGCAGCCGGTCGCCGGCGAGACCCGGTCCCTCGTGCAGCCCCTCGGCAGCCTGTCGATCACCGCCGATGCACGGAACGGCGTGAACGGCGACCCGTCGTCGCTCGAGGTGCAGAAAATCTGGGGCGACACCAACATCAACGTCTACGGCGACCTCACGGTCGTCATCACCGCCACTCTGCAGAACGGAAACCTCTCGATGTTCAGCTCCGACTACGACGGCAACCCCATCGAGGCGGGCGAGATCACCCGCGAATCAGTCAACGGCGTCGACCGTCACCGCGTCGTGCTCGGCGACCCGACCCGCGTGCCCGACCTCACCATCGACCTCACGCAATCGACCGGTTCCGTCTGGATCCAGTACATGGAGCTCGAGGCGAGCACCTCGCAGCAGATGTCGCCGGGTGCCCAGCTCGAGATGACCCCGGAAGTTCAGCTTCAGATGACCCCGGAAGGAGTGACCCGATGAGCGACGACACGACGCGACCGCTCGACACCGAGCGCCTCGACACCGGCGTCGACTCGGGCGTCGACGATGCCGAGACCCTCGTACTCGAGCCGGCCGCCGAGACCGAGCAGACGTGGGCACAGCCGCCGTACGTCGAGGCGGCGACCCCGGTAGCCGCGGCGGCACCGGTCGAGCGCCCGCGCGTGCGGTGGGCCGGCATCCTCTGGGGTCTCGTCTTTACAGCGACCGCCGCGATCGCGATCGCGTTGCTCGTCGACCCCGTGCGTCGCGACGATGCCGATGTGTGGCTCCGCACGCAGACCCCCGGAACGATCGCGCTCTACGGTCTGCTCGCGCTCGGCGCGATCATCCTCGTGTCGGGCCTCGTGGGAGTCATCCGTCGCCTGCAGCGCCGCACCCCCTAGCACCCCACCACCCCCGCCAACCAACCCCCGTCTCGGCGTCACGTTTGCGCTCTTCGCGCCCCGCGAACAGCACAAACGTGACGCCGAGACTGTTGTGCGGGGTGCGCGGGAGCACGGCGGCGCAGCGGAGCGCGGCGCTAGAGCTCGATGCCGACGAAGACGGGCTCGGGCACGATCGTGATGCCGAACTCGGCGTTGACGCGCGACTGCACGAAGCGCGCAAGCTGCGCGATCTCCTCGGCCGAGGCTCCCCCACGGTTCACGAGTGCGAGCGTGTGCTTCGACGAGATCGCCGCGCGCGAACCCGGCAGCGCGAACCCGCGACGGATGCCGGACTGCTCGATCAACCACGCGGCCGAGAGCTTCACGAGCTCTTCGCCGGGGGCGACGGGCTGGGGCGCCGGCTCATCCGACGACTGGAAGGCGAGGAAAGCGTCGAGCGGGCTCTCGGCCGCGACCGAACCGAGCGGCACGATCTCGTCGGCGACCTCGGGCGCGAGGTACCAGCGCGGAGCCGAGGCAGGCAGCGTGCGCGCGACGCGTTCGGTCACGACGGGGTTCGTGAAGAAGGAACCCGCGCTCACCGAATCGGGGTCGTCGGGGTCGAGCACCATGCCCTTGCCCGCGCGCAGTTCGAGCACGGTCCGACGCACATCGGCGATGGGAACCCGGTCGCCGAGTTGCACGCCGAGGGCCGTCGCGAGCTGCGCGTAGGCGATGGGTTCGCCGAGCGATTCGCCGAGAACGGCGCGCTCCGCGGTCGTGTCGGCGAGGTCGAGCTCGACGGAGAGGACGATGCCCTCGAGGCCCGACTTCAGCACGGAGCTGCGGTATCCGAGTTCGAGCTCGGCCGCCGTCATCCGCCGCACCTCGCCGTCGTCCGCGTCGAGGAACTCGATCGCGACGAGGTGATCCGAGAGCTCCTGCCCGTACGCGCCGATGTTCTGCACGGGAGCCGCGCCCATGAGGCCCGGGATGCCCGAGAGCGCCTCGAGCCCGCTCCATCCGCGCTGCACCGAGTAGGCGACGAACTCGTCCCACGGCTCGCCCGCCTGCACGCGCACTCGCGCGCGGCCGGGCTCGTCGACGGGAAGCACCTCGATGCCGCGCGTCGCGACACGGATGACCGCTCCCTCGAATCCGTCGTCGCCGACGAGCACGTTCGAGCCGCCGCCGAGCACGAGCCACTGCTCCTCGCTCGCCCAGACGTCGCGCGCGAGGTCGACGAGGTCGCGCTGCGTCGTCGCCGTCACGAGTCGCTCGGGACGCCCGCCGACGCGCAGCGTCGTGAGCTCGGCAAGAGGCGGGGCGGATGACACGAGCAGGCCTCTACGCGAGGAAGACGCGTACCTGGGCCTTGCCCAGCACCGTCTCGCCCTCGTACGTCACGGTGAGGTCGACGCGCACACCGTCATCCGCGAGCTGGCCGATCTTCGCGACGACGTGCACGTCGGCGCCCGTCTCGGGGTCGACGACGACGGGGCGCGTGAACTTGACCTGGTAGTCGACGACGCGGGCGGGGTCTCCGGCCCAGGCGACGACGGGCTGCACGGCGAGGCCCATCGTGAGCATGCCGTGGGCGAGCACGCCCGGAAGGCCGACCGACGCGGCGACGTCGTCACGGTAGTGGATCGGGTTGAAGTCGCCCGAGGCGCCCGCGTAGCGCACGAGCGAGTCGCGCGTGAGGGCGTAGGTCTGCTCGGCGATGACATCGCCGACGGTCAGGCTCGTGAGGTCGGGTGCGGTGCTCATTCGTCACCTCGCACGACGAGAGTCGAGATGGCGGTGACGACGTGCTCGCCCGCCTCGTCGGAGATGCGCGACTCGGCCGTGACCATCGCGTGCGCGCCGAGCGTCTTGACGCTCGACACCGTGAGGGCCGCGACGAGGACGTCGCCGGCGACGATCGGACGCGAGTACGTGAACTGCTGGTTGCCGTGCACGACGCGTGAGAAGTCGATGCCCGCATCGGGTTCGGCGAGCAGCTGCGCGAGAGTCTGCTCCTGCACGACGACGGGGAACGTCGGCGGCGCGACGACGTCGGCGTGGCCGGCCGCGCGCGCGGCGTCGACGTCGAGGTTGATCGGATCGGTCGCGAAGACGGCGCGGGCGAACTCGCGCACCTTCTCACGACCCACGAGATACGGTGCGGTCGGCGGGAACGCGCGACCCTGCAATTCGGGGTTCACTGGCACCCCGTCAGTCTAGGCGCGGCCCCGAGGCTCTGCGCAGGTCGCGCCACTAGCGTGAGGGCATGGAATGGACGACGGATGTCGCACGCGGCGACTGGATTCGCGAACGACTCGATGACCGACTGCCCGCGAGCATCCACGCCCTCGTGCCGCGCGGGTTCGAGGCCTACGCCCGTGTGCTGCACCCCGCGACGCGTGAGCGCCCGGTCGGCGCAGCCTGGCCGCCCGAGCCCGTCGAACGGCACCGCGCCGAGTGGGACGCGTTCTCGCGCGCCGGGCACTCGCTCGACAGCGCCGCGGTGACGTGGGCCGAGACGGCCGACGCTTTCGACTCGCGTGTCGACCCGCGCGGGCCGTGGCACGAGCTCGTCGGATTCGACGAGTCGCACTCGGGCGAGCAGGCGCGGGATGACGCCGGCTGGCGGTACACCGAGCCGGAGGAGGGTCGTCTCGACGCGGCATCCCTCGCCTCGATCGTTCGAGTGCTCGCGCGCTTCACGGGCACGGGCGACGATATCGTCGCGGGCATCTGGGACGGCTGGGGCGGCGTGCTCGGCTTCATGGGATCCGCGCCGTCGCGGGCGACGCTCACGCTCGCGGGATCGCCCGCGGGCACCGACGACGACGAGCGCCGGCGGCACGCGGAGTTCCTCGCGCAGAGCATCCATGACCCGTTCAACTCGCCGTTCGCGAAGGTGTCGTGGCAGCCCGGCATCCTCTCGGAGGAGATCTCCCGCGGGCCCCGGCTCGCGCTGCCCAGCCGCGACCACGTGCTGTTCCGCGCATCGCTCGCGGAGTTCGCCCAGCCGTCGTGGGCGGCGCTCGTGCCGTGGGCCGACGAGGTCGCCGAGTGGACGGCGTCGCCGAGCCTCGTGTGGCCCGCCGACCGCGCGTGGGTTCTCGCGACCGACGTCGACCTCGACTCCACGCTCATCGCCGGGAGCGCGGCCCTCGTCGACGCGCTCCGCGCCGCCCCCGCCCTCGAGACCGTCGAACTCCCCGAGGGCGCCGCCCTCCGCCCCTGACCTCCTCAGCGCCCCTACTTTCAGTCTCGGCGTCACGTTTGTGCTGTTGGCGGTGCCCGAACAGCACAAACGTGACGCCGAAACGGGCTACGCAGGTGTCCAGCCGCGTTCGCGGAGGCGACGCGCGACGCGGTTCGTCATCTCCCGCACCCGGCGCGGGTCGCGATCGATCGAGGCATCGTCGGCCGTGAGGCGCACGATGGTCCAGCCGAGGTCTTCAAGGCGTTCCCGGCGATGGATGTCGGCGCGGAACCTCTCTCGCTGACGATGCCCATCGCCCTCGTACTCGATGCCGACGAGCTGATCGGGGTAGGCCAGATCGATCATCGCGACGAGTTCGCCCCACTCATTCCGCACGTCCCAGTTGAGTTGCGGTTCGGGCAACCCCGCGTCGAGAAGTCGCAATCGTACGACCGTCTCTTGCGGCGACAGCGGCCCGAACCGCACAAGGGGCAGCGCCTCTCGCAGGCGCGTCGCCCCCGGCGTCCGCCCATAGCGCGCTTGCGCCGCGCGCAGTTCATCGAGGGTCGTGAGTGCCGGGGCGCGCCCAAGCGGTTCCTCTCCCGTCACGAAGAAGTCTCCCGCCGCGACGAGATCATCGAGGCGGAGGAGCGTCGAGAGAGTGGCCCACGTCGACGCAGGGTCGGTCACGCGAAGCCCGTTCAGCTCGACGACCCGTGTACGTTTCGGCGATAGCGTGTGCCCGATGACACCGTCGAGCCGCGGCCTCGAGTCGGGCCGTAACGCCGACACGTGGATGTCGGCGCGGCCCTCGGCCGGAGCTACCGAGTAGCGGTACGGCAGCGGCGCGCCCCAGAGAACCGCAGCCGTTGCATGGCTGAAGAACTGCGACGAGGGCATCCGTTTCGCATACGCCTCGACGAGGGCATGAATCGAATCGTGGTCATGAACCGCTCGAACACCCGTGAACGGTCGAACCACATCGGATGACGTGAGTCGGCGCCGTCCGACACCGTCGCGGCGCGCATCAGCCGGAGTGAAGGAGCCGAGCTCCCGGAGGCGCAGGGGAAGAGGATAACGAGCACGAGGCATCCGTCATGCTCTCGTCCTTCACGCCGCCGCATGCCGCGCACTCACGCCCCTGTGCACTCCTCACTCGCGTCCCGTCCCTGTGCAGGACCGCCCAAACACGTCTCGGCGTCACGTTTGTGCTGCTCAACCAGGTTGAAGAGCACAAACGTGACGCCGAGACGAAAGGAAGCGGGGCGCGCTAGCGGCGGCGACGGAGGGAGGCGGGGGCGTCCATCGAGAGGGTCTCGCCGCGGAAGAACGCGGGGCGCTTGACCGCCTGGATGATCATGATCACGACACCGACGAGGATGACGGTGACACCGAGCACGAACACGAGGCCGAGACCGAAGATGTTGGAGCCCGATCCGTAGTCGGGGTCCATGCTGTCGATGAGCGTCGTCACGAAGAGCACCGCGAGGATCACGCCGCCGACGAGCGGGAACAGGAACGTGAAGAAGACGTTCCGCACCGAGTCGAACCACTGCTTGCGGAAGTACCACACGCACGCGAACGCCGTGATGCCGTAGTAGAAGCAGATCATCATGCCGAGGGCCGTGATCGTGTCCCACAGCACGTTCTCCGAGATGAATCGCATGATCGCGTAGAACGCCGACGCCACGACGGCCGAGACGATCGTCGCGTAGCCCGGCGTGAAGAAGCGCGGGCTGACCTTCGCGAACGACTCGGGAAGGGCGCCGTAGTGCCCCATCGCGAGCAGCGTGCGAGCGGGCGACACGAACGTCGACTGCAGCGACGACGCCGAGCTCGTGAGCACGGCGAGCGAGACGAGCACCGCGAGCGGCCCGAGGATCGGGGTCGCGAGGGCGAAGAACACGTTGTCCTGGATGTCGGGGTTGCCGAGACCGAACTCGCCCTCGCCGACGCCCGCGAAGGCGATGAGCGAGACGGCGAGCAGCAGGTACAGGGCGACGATGATGATGATCGTGATCGTCGCGGCGCGGCCGGGCGTCTTCTCGCCCTTCGTCTCCTCGTTCATCGTGAGCGTGACGTCCCAGCCCCAGAAGATGAAGATCGAGAGCGAGAGGCCCGCGGCGAACGCCGAGAACGACTCGACGGCGAACGGGTTGAACCACGACGCGTCGATCGCCGTCGCGTCGAACGCCGATCCGTCGGCGACGCGCACGAACGCGACGATCGCGAACAGCACGAGCACGAGCAGCTGGAAGCCGACGAGGAAGTACTGCAGCTTCTGCGTCGTCTGCATGTCGCGATACGAGATGAGGGTCGCCCCGAGCATGAACAGCAGACAGACCACGACGTTGATGAACGGATTCGCGGCGAGCCCGGCGATGTCGGGGTTGTTCGTGATCTGCGATATCAGCAGGAACAGGAAGTCGACGGCGATTCCGGCGAGGTTCGACAGCACGAGGATCGTCGCGGCGACGAGGCCCCAGCCGGCCATCCAGCCGATCCACGGGCCGAACGCGCGGGTCGCCCACGTGAACGAGGTGCCCGAGTCGCTCATCATGCGGTTGAGCTCGCGGTAGCCGAAAGCGACGAGCAGCATGGGGATGAAGCCCACGAGCATGATCGCCGGCACCTGAACGCCGACCTCCGAGACGGTCGGGCCGAGGGCCGCCGTCAGGGTGTACGCGGGCGCGATGCACGAGATGCCGATGACGACGGCGCCGATGAGGCCGACCGACCCGGCCGAGAGCCCCTTCTTCGAGAGCCCTCCGTCGAGGGGCGTGCCGATCTCGGACGATCCGCCCGGGCCGGGCGACTGCGTGTCCTGGCTCATGAGCGGTCTCCTTCGCGTGTCGATCGCGGCACCACGATGAGCGGCACCGACAGTTCTCTCAGAACCTTCGCGGCGGTCGCTCCGAGGAACAACCGCCCCTGCTGCGCGAGTCGGCTCGAGCCGACGACGACGATCTCGTCCGACTCCCAGTCGAGTTCGCCCATGGCCTCGGCGATGCTGTCGCCGGAGGCGACGCTCGCACTGGCCGCGACGTCGGCGGGCAGTGCGGCCCGCGCGGCTTCGAGCACTTCTTCCGCGTGGGCGGCGCCCGTGCGGTTCGCGAGGCGCGTGTCGACGCTGCCGGGCAGGTCGAGGGTCACGAGCGACACGAGTCGGAGCGGGGCACTCGCGGCCCCGGCGAGGGCGACGGATGACGCGAGCAGCGCATCCGACCCCGAACGTGTGCCGACGGCGGCCGTGACGCGGCTGATGCCGTGCCCCTCGCCGATCGACCGGGAACCGACGGGAGCGATCGCGACGGGCACGTCGCTCGAGTGCAGCAGTTCGTTCGCGACGCTGCCGATCGAGAGCCGGCCGAGCAGTCCGCCGCGAGCGGCGCCGACGACGATGAGCGCCGCGCCCAGTTCGTGCGCGGCCTCGGTGAGGCCCTCCGACGACGAGTCGGCGTAGCGCACGTGCCGGCGCACCTCGATGTCGCTCGGCACGTCGATCTCGGCGAGCCACGATTCGGCCTGCTCCCGCACGAAACGCTCGTAACCGGCATCCGTCGGCACGACCGCACCGCGCTGCTCGATGTGCAGCACGATCACGACGTCCAGTCGGGCGCCGGTGCCGCGCGCGAGGCGCACGCCGAGCGCGACGGCGTCGGCCCCCTTCTCGGTCGCCGTGTAGCCGACGACGTAACTCGCTTCACTCATGCTCGGTCCTCTCGATGGTTCGGGTGGGACAGCTCGGGGTGGTGCCGGGCGTTACTCGGCGAGGATCTGCGCGGCGACCTCGCGGCCGACGCGGATGGCGCCGTCGACGTGCTGGTAGCCCTTGCCGGCGACGTCGCTGCACGAGAGGTACAGCGGCCCGACGGGAACGCGCAGGTCGCCGCCCCAGCGGGAGAGCCCGCCGAGGTCGAAGCTCGCGGCGTAGGCGCCGCGCGTCCACTCCTCGGAGCCCCAGTCGCTCTCGTAGTAGACGATCGGGTTCGTGGCCTCGTCGCCGTAGTAGTGCGACAGCGACTCGAGGATGCGGGCCTTCCGCTCCTCGGCCGAGAGGCGGAAGACGTCGTCGGCGTGGCGGTCGGAGACGAACCCGACGAGCGTGCCGTGCGGGTCCTCGTGGTTCGAGTTGTCGTACGCCTCGTGCGAGAGCTCGTACGGGCTGAACGCCGTGCCCGAGAGGCCCTTGTCGCGCCAGAACGGCGTCTCGTAGACGGCGTGCACCTTGATGACGAAGCCCATCGAGAGGTGCTGGTGCATCTGGTGCTGGAGGCGCGGCAGCGGCGGCTCGTACGAGATGCGGGTGAGCAAGACGGGAGGAACGGCGAGGATGACGCGGCGCGCACGCACCGTCATCCCGTCGGCGATGACGGTCACGCCGCTGTCGCCCCACTGCACGGTGCGCACGGGCTGGCCGAGGAAGACGTCGTCGCCGAGGCGCTCGGCGAGCAGGATCGGCACGCGCTGGAGTCCGCCGACGACGCGCTTGTCGAGGATGAAGTCGGCGTCGACGAGGTGCGAGAAGCTTCCGGCGGATGCCGCCATGAGCAGGGCCTGCAGGGTCGAGAACGCGTGCGGCGGCTTCGTGAGCATCGCGCCGGCGATGAAGAGGGCGATGTTCTCGCGTGCCTCCTCGTCGTCGGTCTCGCGGGCGAGCCACGACTCGAACGAGATCGCGTCGAGGGCGCGGGCGTCGGGGTGGTCCCACGGGCGGTCGGGGTCGATCTCGGCGACGAGGGCGTCGAGCTTCTCGATGAGGTCGACCATGACCTTCTCGGTCTCGGGGGCGACGGGGAAGATCTCGCCCTCGAACTCGCGACGTTCGCCGTCACGGCCGATGTAGACGCTCTTGCCCTCGCGATAGCGCGAGTAGGTCTCGAGGCCCAGGTCGTCGATCGTCTCGATGAGCGCGTCCTGGTCGGGTGAGACCCACTGGCCGCCGAGCTCGAGCATCGCGCCGTCGATCGTCTCGGTCCAGAGGCGCCCGCCGACGCGGTCGCGCGCTTCGAGCACGGCGACCGAGAGCCCGGCCTTCTTCAGTTCGTTCGCGGCGGTGAGGCCCGAGGCCCCCGCGCCGATCACGACGACGTCACGTTCGATGTCAGTCATCAGTCTTCCTTGTCTGCATTCGTGAAGCACACGTGCTCATCATGGCCCGTCCGAGCGGGCGAGGCTTACCCCGGAATGAGGGTGTATTTGGTCGAGAGGTACTCGTGGATGCCTTCCGGCCCGCCCTCGCGGCCGATTCCCGACTGCTTGACGCCGCCGAACGGCGCAGCGGCATTCGAGATGACGCCGACGTTCAGGCCCATCATCCCGGTGTCGAGACGGTCGATCATGCGGTGGCCGCGGGCGAGCCCCTGGGTGTACACGTACGACACGAGACCGAACTCGGTGTCGTTCGCGAGGCGCACGGCCTCGTCTTCGTCGTCGAAGGTGGCGATCGCGAGCACCGGCCCGAAGATCTCGTTGGTCAGGATGTCGCTGCCGGGCGTGACCCCCGTGACGACGGTGGGCTCGAAGAACGTGCCGGCCCGGTCGACGCGCGACCCGCCGGTCGTGACGCTCGCCCCGCGCGCGACGGCGTCGGCGACGAGCTTCTCGGCCTTCTCGACCGCGGCGTCGTCGATGAGCGGACCGATCTGCACACCGTCATCCGTGCCACGACCGAGCCGCATGGCGCTCACGCGCTCGGTCACGCGGCGGGCGAACTCGTCGGCGACCGAAGAGTGAACGATGAAGCGGTTGGCCGCCGTGCAGGCCTGGCCGATGTTCCGGAACTTCGCGGCGAGCGCGCCCTCGACGGCGGCGTCGAGGTCGGCGTCCTCGAAGACGACGAACGGGGCGTTGCCGCCGAGCTCCATCGAGACGCGCAGCACGCCTTCGGCGGCCTGCGCGATGAGCTTCCGGCCGACCTCGGTCGAGCCCGTGAACGAGAGCTTGCGGAGACGCGGGTCGGCGATGATCGGCGCCGAGACCGACTGCGAGTGCGACGTCGTGATGACGTTGACGACGCCCGCGGGCAGCCCGACCTCTTCGAGGAGCTTGACGAACGCGAGGGTCGTGAGGGGCGTGAGCTCGGCGGGCTTCACGACGACGGTGCAGCCCGCGGCGAGCGCGGGAGCGATCTTCCGTGTCGCCATCGCGAGCGGGAAGTTCCACGGCGTGATGAAGAAGCACGGGCCGACGGGGCGCTGCGAGACGAGCATGCGGCCGGTGCCCTCGGGGTTCAGGCCGTACCGGCCCGAGATGCGCACCGCCTCCTCCGAGAACCAGCGCAGGAACTCGCCGCCGTAGGTGACCTCACCGCGCGCCTCGGCGAGGGGCTTGCCCATCTCGAGCGTCATGAGCAGCGCGAAGTCGTCGGCGCGCTCCTGCAGCAGGTCGAACGCACGGCGGAGGATCTCTCCGCGCTGACGCGGAGGCGTCGCCGCCCACGACTCCTGTGCGGCGACGGCCGCGTCGAGCGCCCGGGTGCCGTCGGCGACGCTCGCGTCGGCGATCCGCACGAGCACCTCGCCCGTCGACGGATCGATCACCGGAAGCGTTCCACCGCCCTCGGCGCTCACCCACTCCCCGCCGATGTAGAGGCCGGTCGGTACGGAGGCGAGGAGTTCGCTCTCGTGGGTCGTCTGCTCGGTCATGGGGCTCCTTCGGAGGTCAGGCGAGGTCGGATGCAGTCGGTTCAGGCGGCCAGCACGTCGCCGATGACGCCGAGCGCCTCGACCAGCAGGTCGTCGTCGATCGTGAGCGGAGGCAGGAAACGGATGACGTTGCCGTACGTGCCGCATGTGAGCACGATGACACCGCGCGCGATGGATTCGCGCGCGACACGCGCCGTGAGGCCGGCGTCGGGTACGCCGGTCTCCGGGTCTACCAGCTCGATCGCGACCATCGCACCCCGACCGCGGATGTCGCCGATGCGCGCATCCCTCGCCTGGAGCGAACCGAGTTCGCGGTAGAGCACTGCTTCGATCTCACGGGCACGCTCGACGAGCCCGTCTTCTTCGTAGGCCTCGATCGTGGCGAGGGCGGCCGCGCACGCGAGCGGGTTGCCGCCGTAGGTGCCGCCGAGTCCGCCGACGTGGGCCGAGTCCATGATGTCGGCGCGGCCCGTGACGGCCGAGAGCGGCAGGCCGCCCGCGATGCCCTTCGCCGTGACGATGAGGTCGGGCACGATCCCCTCGTGCTCGCTCGCGAACATCGCTCCGGTGCGGGCGAAGCCCGTCTGCACCTCGTCGGCGATGAAGACGACGTCGTTCGCGCGCGCCCAGTCGACGAGCGCGGCGAGGAAACCCTCGGCGGGAACGATGAAACCGCCCTCGCCCTGGATGGGTTCGATGATGATGGCCGCGAGGTTCTCGGCCCCGACCTGCTTCTCGATCTGCGAGATGGCGCGGGCTGCGGCATCCGCCCCCGTCAGGCCGCCGTCGCGGAACGGGTACGACAGCGGCATCCGGTAGATGTCGGGCGCGAAGGGGCCGAAGCCGCTCTTGTACGGGATGTTCTTCGCGGTCAGCGCCATCGTGAGGTTCGTGCGGCCGTGGTACGCGTGGTCGAAGGCGACGACGGCGCTGCGGCGGGTGTGGTGCCGCGCGATCTTGATGGCGTTCTCGACGGCTTCGGCGCCCGAGTTGAAGAGGGCGCTGCGCTTCTCGTGGTCGCCGGGGGTGAGGCGGTTGAGCGCCTCGGCGACGGCGACGTAGCCCTCGTAGGGCGCGATCGTGAAGCACGTGTGCGTGAAGGCGTCGAGCTGCGCGGCGACGGCGGCCGTGACGCGCGGGTTCGAATTGCCGACGCCCGTGACGGCGATGCCGCTGCCGAGGTCGATGAGCGAGTTGCCGTCGGCATCGACGACGACACCGCCGCCCGCGGCGACGACCGCGACGGGAACGGTGTGCCCGACACCCGCGGCGACGGCGCTCGCCTTGCGTGCGAGGAGGCGTTCGGACTCGGGGCCCGGAATGGCGGTGACGAGTCGTCGTTCTTGCGGAAGCGTGGGTCCGCCGGCGTGCACCGCCCGCGGCTCATCGATGAGGGTCATGGTCGCATGCTAGGCGCGGGCCGAGCGGATTGTCGCTGTCCATCGCGTACACGCACCCGCCCAGACCGTGCCTCGGAGTACAGTGGCCGTGTTCCCGCACCACCGAGAGGACCCGCCGTGCCCGCGACCCTGCGAACCGTGCTCGCCCTTCCCGATCTGGCACTGCAACCGCTCTTCACCGAGACCGACCTCGCCGCCGGCGCACTCGATCGCCCGGTCGCCTGGGTGCACAGCTCCGACCTCGCCGACCCGACGCCGTTCCTCGCCGACGACGTCGTGCTGCTGACGACGGGCACCCAGTTCGAGGGAGCGGGTGCGGGCCTCGTCGCCGACTACGTCGAGCGCTTGCGCGCACGCGGCATCGTCGCGATCGGCTTCGGAACGGAGGTCGTGCGTGACGGCACGCCCGACGAACTCGTGGCCGCGTGCCGCGAGGCGGGTGTTCCCCTCGTCGAGGTGCCGTACCGCATCCCCTTCATCGCGATCGCCCGGGCGGCAGCCGAGCTGCACGCCGCCGCCGAGAACGCGCGTCGCTCGTGGGCGCTCGAGGCGCAGCACCGCATCTCGCTCGCGGCACTGCACCCCGACGGGCTCGACGCGACCTTCGCCGAGCTCGCGCGGCAGCTGCCCGCCTGGGTGGGCTTCTTCGACGCGGCGGGCGGGGCGCCGCGCCAGTTCCCGTCGGGGCGGGGACAGGCGGCGGATGACGTCGCGATCGCCGCGCTCGAGACCGACGCCCATGCGCTCCTCCGCCGCGGGCAACGAGCGAGCGTGCACGCGCGCGTCGGCGACCGCACCGTCACCCTGCAGACCCTGGGGCGCCGGGGGCACTTGCGCGGAGTGCTCGCCGTCGCGGGAGGGGAAGCGCTCGACCCGGCCGGTCGCGACGTCGTGACGTCGGTCATCGCCCTCGCGGGAGCCGCGCTCGAACAGGGCCGCGACCTCGACCGGGCGCGCGGCGTGCTGCGCTCGGGCCTCGCGCACGCCCTCCTCGCCGACGATCCGGCCGTCGCGCACCGCGTCGCCGACGAGCTCTGGGGAGGTCTGCCCGAGGCACCGGCGCTCGTCGCCGTCGTCGACGTCGCGGCCGACCACCGCGAGGCGCTGCTCGAGTCGCTCGAACGCCGATCGCACGACGTCTTCCATGCCCTCCACGACGACTCGGTCATGATCGTGCTCGAACCCCGCAGCCGCGCGGTGCTCGAGGAGGTCGCGACGTCGTTCGACGCCGCGGTCGGCGTCGGCGGGCCCGCGGACTACTCGGCGCTCTCCCGCGCGTACGCCCAGGGTCGCTCGGCGCTCGGGCGCGCCCGGGAGGGCAGCCGCGGCGTCGTCGACTTCACGAGCCTCGCGAGCGTCGGCGTGCTCGGCCTCCTCGCCCACGCCGACGTGCGCGAGGTCGCTCGGGCGACGCTCGCGCCGCTCGACGAGCACGATGCGACGAGTGGAACCGAGCTCCGCCGTACCGTGCACGTGTGGCTCGAGAACGGCGCTCAGTTCGACGCCGCAGCGACGGCGCTCGGCGTGCACCGCCACACCGTGCGGGCCCGCATCGCCCTCGCGGAGCGCGTGCTCGCCCGCGACCTCGGCGGATTCCCCGCGCGCGCCGACCTCTGGGCCGCGTTCATGGCGGACGAGGCCTGACCGCAGCCTCCGTCATCCGCCGGGGATGCCGGGGGCTACGGCTTCTTCAGCAGCGCACCCTCGGACCGACAGGTCGCCGCGGCGACGAGCATGGCGTCGCCGAGCAGTGCCACCCAGCCCGCGGCATCCGTCGGTTGACCCGACGCGTGGATCGTCGCGACCGCCGAGGCGAGCACGGCGTCTCCCGCACCCATCGTGTCGACGATGGGGCCGGGCAGGTCGCTGATGCCGACGCTGACGCGCACGCCGTCGCTCGTCCGCACGCCCGCGCCGTCTCGACCCGCGGTCGTCAGCACGGCGTGCGCACCCGTCGCGAGCAGCCGGTCGGCGAAGACGTCGAGCGACTCGTCGGCGAGCACGGCCGCGTCGTCGTCGCCGACCTTGACGAGGAGGGCCTCGGCGGCGAGCGCCTCGAGGTTCGTGAGGAACGCGTCGCGATCGTGCATCATGCCCGTGCGCGGATTGGGGTCGACGATGAGCGGGGCGCGGCCCGAGGTCGCGGCGACGAGCTCCTCGAACTGCGCCGCCGAATCGAGGGCGACGCAGCTCACGACGATGAGCGGAGCCTCCTCGAGCGCGACGTGCGCCGCGGCGGTGAAGGCGATGTGACGCCCCCGCGCGGCCTCGTTGAACTCGTAGTGCGGCTCGCCGTCGACCCGGTGCGAGATCGCACGGGCCGTGCCGAGGGTCGACGTCGTCTCGATGAGTTCGACTCCGAAGCCCTCGAGGAACTCGCGGATGAGGTCGGCCTCCTCGTCGGCGCCGAGCATCGTGATGAGGGTCGTGGGCACCCCGAGCACGGCGAGTCCCACGGCGACGTTGAGGGCGGCTCCGCCCGGGAACGCGCGGATTCCGTCGGCGTCGCGGATCTCATCGACGAGTGCGTCACCGATCACACAGATTCGGGGGGTGTCTGACATGCGTCAACGCTAGCGTTGAACCATGTACAGCAGTTACGTCGCCATCGGCGACAGCTTCACCGAGGGTGTCGGCGACGACCTTCCTGACGGGTCGGCACGCGGATGGGCCGACTTCGTCGCCCTCGGCCTCGCCCATGCGGCCGAGCCCGATACGGTGACGTACGCGAACCTCGCGATCCGCGGCAAGAAGCTCAGCCCGATCATCGACGAACAGCTCGAACCCGCCCTCGCGCTCGGCGCCGAGCTGCTGAGCTTCAACGGCGGCGGCAACGACATCCTGCGTCCGCGCATCTCGATCACGGAGGTCGCCGACCGACTGCGGAACGCCGTCGAGCGTGCGCGCGAGACCGGCATCCACGTGCTCATGCTGAGCGGGGCGAACCCGGCGCGGCACCTGCCCATGGGGCCCGTGTTCGAGCGTCGCGGCGACGCCCTCGCGGCCGAGGTGCGTGCGTGGGGAGATCTCGAGTCGGTCACGTTCGTCGACAACTGGAGTGATGAGACGCTCACCGACATCCGCTATTGGTCGCCCGACAAGCTGCACCTCAACGCCGCCGGCCACGCGCACGCCGCGGCCAATGTGCTGCGCGGGCTCGGCGTCGAGGTGCCGCCCGCGTGGGGCGTCGACGAATTCGCGGCCGAGCCGCCGAGCCGGCGTTCGCGCAACTCCGCCGCGTACTACCGGCAGTTCGTCGTGCCGTGGATCGGGCGCCGTCTCACGGGGCGCTCCTCCGGCGACGGCCGCACCGCGAAGCGTCCGACCCTCCAACCCGTCGTGCTCGTCTAGCCCCCCCCACCCACCCGTTTGTGACTGATCGATGTCGTTCTGGCGGGTTCATACCCGCACGAACGAGTCACAAACAGGGGCGTTCGGTGAACGGTTCGGGAACGGTCGGGGTCGCCGGGTAGCCTGAGAGGGCCATGACCCGCCGCCGCCTGTTCTCCGCACTCGCCGTGATCGCGGCATCCTCCGTCCTCGTCGGCTGCGCCGCGAACGAGCAGGGGGATGCCTGGAGCCCGCTGAAGGGCACGCTCGACGCCACCGGGTCGTCGGCCCAGGCGGGGGCGCAGGATGTCTGGATCGCGGCGTTCCAACGCGACAACGGGCGCGTCACCGTCAACTACGAGCCCGCCGGCTCGGGCGCGGGCCGCGAGCAGTTCATCGCCGGCGGCGTGAGCTTCGCGGGCAGCGACTCGGCCCTCAACGAGGAAGAGCTCGCGCGCGAGTTCGTGCGCTGCGCCCCGGGCACGCCGGGCATCGACCTGCCCGTCTACCTCTCCCCCATCGTGCTCGCCTACGACATCGACGGGGTCGACGACCTCGGTCTCGACGCGGCGACGATCGCCGGCATCTTCTCGGGCGAGATCACGCACTGGGACGACCCCGCGATCGTCGCCCTCAACCCGGATGCCGCGCTGCCGTCCTCGCGCATCACGGCCGTTCACCGGTCCGACGACTCGGGCACGACGAAGAACTTCACCGACTACCTGCACGAGGTCGCGCCCGAGGCGTGGCCGTGGGAGCCGTCCGACACGTGGCCCGTGAGCGGCGGCGAGGCCGCGCAGGGCACGTCGGGCGTCTACAACGCGGTCACCGGCGGCGTCGACTCGATCGGGTACATCGACGCGTCGCGCGCGACCGACCTCACCGTCGCGAAGCTGCTCGTCGGCGACGAGTTCGTCGAGTACTCGTCGGAGGCCGCCGCGGCCGTCGTCGACGTCTCCCCGCTCGAGAGCGGCCGCGCCGAGAACGACATCGTCATCGACATCGACCGCGCAAGCTCCGAACCGGGCGTCTACCCGCTCGTGCTCGTGAGCTACGTCGTCGCGTGCTCCGAGTACGCCGACGCCGAGGAGGGCGAGCTCGCCCGCGCGTACATCGAGTGGGTCGTGAGCGCCGAGGGTCAGGCTCTCGCCGAGAAGCAGGCCGGTTCGGCGCCGCTCTCGTCGGACTTCGCCGCGCGCGTGCTCGAGACCGTCGCGACGATCCGCTGACGCCCGGCCGCGTCATCCGCTCCCCGCGCCCTCCGTCTCACTCCCCCTCCATCACCGCGCCGGAGTACCCCTCGCGCGCCGGAGTACCCCTCGCGCGTCACTCTCGCGCGCGAACGGCACTCCGGCGGATGACACGGGCGCGCGTCATCCGCTCACCCGTACCATTCCCCTCACCGCACCCTCCCCCTCGCCCGCGTCACTCCCCTCGCCCGCGTCTTCACCCACACCACGCAGGAGTGCCGCTTGCGCGCCGGAGTGCCTCTTGTGCGGCACTCCCCCGCACGAACGGCACTCCGACGGATGACACAAGCACGCGTCATCCCCTCACCCGCGCGATTCCACTCGCCGCGTCACTCCCCTCGCACGCGTCTTCACCCACACCGCGCGCCCTCACCCCTCCATCACCGCGCCGGAGTACCGCTTGCACGCCGGAGTACCTATCGCTCGGCACTCCCCGGCACGAACGGCACTCCGACGGATGACACGGGCGCGCGTCATCCGCTCACCCGCGCCATTCCCCTCACCGCGCCATTCCCCTCGCCCGCGTCACTCCCCTCGCACGCGTCTTCACCCACACCGCGCCCCTCACCCCTCCATCACCACGCAGGAGTACCGCTCGCGCGCAGGAGTACCCCTCGCGCGGCACTCACGCGCGCGAACGGCACTCCGGCGGATGACGCGAGCGCGCGTCATCCCCGCTCCCAGCGCCACCCGCAAACACCGCGCTCCCGGCATCCACCACGGCGAAGCGCGGGGATGCCGGGAGCGGCATATGTCAGTGCACTCAGCTCAGGCGTGAGCGGCGGCGTCCGAACCAGAGCAGTCCGCCCGAGACGAGCAGCATGAGCGCGAGCGCGATGCCCGGCAGCAGCTCGATACCCGTGAGGGCGACTCCGCCCGGCGTTCCCGGCGCACCCGGCGTGCCCGGCCCACCCGGCACCGCGGCGGCGAGCACGGTGAGCGCGGCCTCGCCCGACGCACCCGACTCCGCACCCGCGACGCGCAGCGTGTGCTCGCCCGGCGGGACGTCGGCGGGCACGAGGAGCGATGCCTCGATGAGTCCGTCGGCGTCGGCCGTCACCGATCCGAGCAGGATCGGGTCGGAGTAGAGCGTCACGTCGACGCGCTCGCCCGCATCGAAGCCCGACGCGGTGAACGACACGGACTCACCGGCGCGCACCGTCGGCGACGCGAGGTCGATCTCGGCGACGCGCTCGATGTCCCGCACGACGACCGTCGTGCTCGAGACGGCCGAGACGTTGCCGGCCCGGTCGGTGGCACGGTACTCGACGAGGTGCGAGCCGAGCTCCGCGATCGAGAGCTCGCCCTCGGCGGCGATCCACGCTCCACCGTCGACGCGGTACTCGACGACGCGCACGCCCGAGCCCGTGTCGCGGCCCGTGAACGTCACGCTCGCGGTCTCACCGAGATCGACGGCGCCCGACTCGGGCGTCACCGTCGCGGTCGCCACGGGCGCGGTCGCATCGATCGCGAACTCGACCCGTGCATCCGAGTCGGCCACGGGCTCGTTCGCCACGACGGCGCGCGCCTCGACGACGTGCGATCCGTCGGCCGTGACCGTGACGGGGGCCGAGTAGGTGACCCACTCGCCCGCATCCACGCGGTACTCGATGTCGGCCGTCGCACCCTCGATGACCGAGAGCTCGACCGTGACCGCCTGGCGGTACCAGCCCTCGTCGCCGTCGGGCGAGGCGGGAGTGACACTCGCCGAGACGACGGGGTCGACCGGGTCGACGTCGTCGCCCGTGACGACCACGCGCACCTGGGTGTCGGCGTTCGCCGGGTCGAGCTGCTCGGCTTCGGTGAGGGTGAAGACGGGCATGCCGTCGACGTCCCAGTGCACGGTCGCCGCACGCGCGTGGCGGCGCGGGTCGAAGAGACCGGCATCCGTCGCCTCACCGGGGAGCGACGAGTCGTTCACCGTACGCGAGTGGTAGACGATCACGGGGTTGCCGAGCTCGTCGACCGTGAACGAGTTGTGGCCGGGGCCGACCTGTCCGGGGACGTCGGCGCTCGTGAGGAGCGGGTAGCCGACCTTCGTCCAGGCGGACCGGTCCATGAGGTCGGCGCCCTCGTCGGCGTAGAGCAGTCCGACGCAGTACTTGTCGTCGACCGTCGACGCCGAGAACGCGAGCAGGATGCGCCCGTTGTTCACGATGACCGCGGGGCCCTCGTCGATGGCGTCGCCGTTGCCCTTCTCCCACGCGAACTCGGGAGCCGACAGCAGGATCGACGGGGTCGTCAGCTGGCGCGGGTTCGCGGGGTCGATCTCGGCCATGCGGAGCGTCGAACCGCCCGCCGGCTTCTCGGCCCAGACGACGTAGTGCTTGCCGCCGGCCTCGAAGTAGGTCATGTCGAGCGAGAAGTGCGTGAACGCCTCGGTGTCGCCGGGCGCCGCGACCATCTGGCCGAGGCTCGTCCAGTTGGCCGGGTCCATCGCGGCCTCGCCGCCGAACTCGTCACCCGTGAACTTGAGGATCGCGGGTCGGATGTCCCACACTCCCCCGCCACGAGCGGCCGTGAAGAGCACGTACCAGTCGTCGCCGATCTTCGTGAGCTCGGGAGCCCAGATGAAGCGGTTGAGCTCCGAGCTCGTGTTCTCGTGCCAGATCGTCACTTCCTCGGCCGTCTTCAGACCCTCGATCGTCTCGGCACGGCGCAGGATGACGCGGTCGTAGCCGTCGGGGTCGTCGGCGCGGGTCATCGGGTACGAGCCGGTGAAGTAGTACCAGCCGTCGTCGCCGAGGGTCACGTCGGGGTCGGCTCGACGCTCGACGAGCGGGTCGGAGTACGTCTTCGCCGAGACCGTGCCCTCGACCGTGTAGGTGCCGGGCGTCGCCGTGTCGACGTTCGCGGCGTCATCCGCCGACCACTCGACGGGCAGGTTCGACGTCGATCCGCTCGAGTAGCGCCCGACGGCGCTGCCCGGCAGCTCGAACGACTCGCCCGCGGCGATCTCGATGTCGGCGAACGCGTCGACGCCCGTGTTCACGACGCGGCTGAGTTTCGACTCGACGCGGTCGAGTTCGGCGGCGGTGAGCGCGATGCTCGCCGTCTCGATCGCGCCCGACGGGAACGACCCGGCCGCCGGGGCGGTGACGGATGCCGCGCGCTCGGGCGACGAGAACGAGACGAAGTCGCTCGTCTCGACCGTGTAGGCGTTCGAGTCGGCGCGGTTCACGTAGCTCAGCACGTAGGCGGCGCGGCCGTTGTCGTAGCGCACCGAGACGCGTGCGGCGTCGACGCCCGAGGGGGCGAAGGCGACGAGGCGCGGGTTCGTGTACTGCACGAGATCGGTCGAGTCGAAGACGTGGATGCGGTTGCCCGCCGAGTCGTCGGTCGCGACGAGTCCGAAGGCCCCGCCGGGGGTGCGGAACACGTCGGGCGAGCCGAGTTTCTGCGAACCGAGCGTCGGGTAGAGCACGCCGCGTCCGTTGTTGAGCGCGGCGTAGCTCGCGTCATCCGCCGAGGTCGACGACGACGTCGCGAGGTGCAGCACGTCGGTGCGCGTCGTGTTGCCCGAGGCGATGTACGTGCCGAGTCGGCCCGTGTCGACGGCGAGCACCGTGACGGCGTACTCGCGCGTCGCCGTGAGGCCGCCGCGGCTGAACGTCGCGGTGAGGGTCACCGCTCGCTGGTCGGGTGCGCGCAGCACCGATCCGTCGGCCGCGATGACCTGGGGGTCGGATGACTGCCACGAGACGTCGACTCCGTCGATGCTCGTCGGCAGCACGATGTCGCTCGACACGTGCGTGATCGCGAGGTCGAAACCGTCGGCGACGAAGTCGAGGTCCTTCTGCGGGTCGTCGGCGAGCACGGTGAAGACGAAGTCGCGCGTCGTGCTGCGCTCGCCGATCGTGAGGGTCGCCGTGAGGGTGACGCTCGCATCGGCATCCGTCGGCCGCGTGACCGAGCCGTCGGCGGCGAGGTGCGCGGGGTCGCTCGACGACCACGTGATCGCCGATCCCTTCACTCCGCGCGCCGGCAGGTCGATGTCGGCGATGATCGTCGACGGTCCGAGGTCGAGTGCCGCGGCATCGGCGGCGAGAGCCGCATCGACGGCCGCGGGGTCGTCGACTCCGGCGAAGTACTCGCCCGCGACATCCGAATCGGTGAGTGCGCTCGTGTAGACCTTCAGGTCGCGGATCCCTCCCTTGTAGAAGATGTCGGAGTACGACGAGCGGCCGATGTAGCCGACGAGGTTGCGTCCGAAGTCGCTCACCGTTCGGGTGGTCGCGACCGTGCCGATCTTCTCACCGTTGAAGTAGCCGGTGATCGATCCGGGTTCGATGACGGTCGTGTAGAGGCCCCAGGCCGACGACGTGATCGGTCCGGCGATGCCGTTGCTCGCCGTCGTCGGCGTGATGCCGGCCTCGGTGCCCCACGGTGCGCCCGCGTTGAGCGAGTTCGTGATGACCGACTTGAAGCGGTTCGAGCCGGTGCGCGGGTTGAGCAGCCAGTACTGGGCGGGCGGGTTCGAGGCCGAACCGAAGAACAGCGCCGCGTAGTTGCCGGGCGTCGTGTCGTTCTTCAGCCACGCCGAGATCGTCAGCGTGTTCTCGCCGTCGAACATGCCCGTCGGAAGCTGCACGTAGGCCGCGCTGCTGTTGGCCGCGCCGCCGGGGAGGTTCAGCGCGTCGCCCGTGACGCTCGCGCCGGTTCCGCGGAGCACGCCGTCGTTGCCGTAGGGCGACGAGTCGGGCACGGTCGTGCCGGTGACCTGCGAGAAGTCGTAGTGCAGCTGCAGGGGTCCGCTCGCGTCGACGACCTCGATCGTCGCGGTCGCCGCGATGCCGAAGCCGGTGACCGTGCCCGACACCTGGACGGTGCCCTCACGCTCGAAGTAGTCGGCGGGCGAGGGGGCGTCCCACGTGACGGCGAGGTCCTGGGTCGAACCGTCGGCGAAGGTCACGGCGACGCGGGCGGGCAGCTCGGCGGGGGTGCCGAGGGCCGTGCGCACCGACACGGGAGCGGCCGACTGCGCCGCGGGCAGGTAGGCGTCGAAGAGACGGGCCTGCTCCTCGGCCGTGATCGGCAGGATCGTGCCGTGACGCGGTGCGGGCGACGGAAGCGAGTAGCCGCTCGGCACCGACCAGTCGGCGTTCTCGCCGAGCTCCTCAGAGAAGAGCGGGATGTACTTGCGCCCGCCGAACTCGTCGACGAAGAGGTAGTAGCCCTCACCGTTGACGTCGCCGGGGTTCGCGGCGAAGATCGTCGGTCCCTCGACGGCGGCGGTGCCGGCTCCGCGGCCGATGCAGGTCTCCTGCAGCGCCCAGGCGCCCGACTCGGACGTCTCGGTCGTGGGAGCCGTCAGGTCGGTCGAGGTCTCTTCGAAGATGTCGAGGCAGCCGGTCTGCTGCGCCTCGTCCTTCGTGAAGCGGTGGTACGTGTCGCCGACCTTGAGCACGGTCGAGTCGATGCGGGAGACCCCGGTGTCCTGCCAGACCTCGACGTCGCTGAACGTGCGGAAGTCGCGCGTCGTCGCGTAGAGCATGCGGTTGTGGGTGCCCAGCGTGTGGTTCGGGTCGTTGTCGGCGTAGAGCTTCGACGCCCAGAAGACGACGTACTCGCCGAGCGACTCGTCGTAATAGGCCTCGGGCGCCCAGGTGTTGCCTGCGTTCTCGGGCGAGACCTGCACGTGGCGCTGCTCCGACCAGTTCACGAGGTCGTGCGATTCCCACACCTCGATGTAGCGGCTGCCGCTGCGCTGCGAGGCGTCCCAGCTCGTGCCGCCTCCGATCGAGAGGTCGGTCGCGATGAGGTAGAAGGTGTCGCCCTCGGGCGAGCGGATGATGAACGGGTCGCGCAGACCCGTGGTTCCCTGATCCGATGACAGCACGGGCGCCGCGCCGTTGAGGGTGATCCAGTTGCGGGCGTCGTTGCCGTTCGAGGCGCCGAAGTAGATCTTCTCGCCCTCGATCGTGTTGTCGGTGAAGTACGTGAAGAGGTAGGCCTCGGGGTCGACGGCCTCGGGCAGGGCGGGAACCGTCGCCGGGAACGTCTTCACGGTCGACGCCTCCCCGCGCGTGAGCGTCGCGGTGAGTTCGAGCGTCGCGGCGGGCTCGCCGTGGGCGGGGCGCGAGACGCGTCCGTCGGTCGAGATGACGGCGGGCTTCGACGACGACCAGGCGATGGCGACGTCGCCCGTCGCGGTGGTCGGCAGCACGAGGTCGCCGCGCACGTCGTCGACGTCGTGGACGACGAGCGATGCTGCGGCGGAGTCGACGGCGTCCTGGTCGGGGTTCGCGACGGAGGGCACGGTGACCGAGATGACGCGCGTGGTCGAGGTCGTGCCCGCCGTGATCGTGGCGGTGAGGTCGACGACGGCGGTCGTCGCGGGGCGCGTGACGGTTCCGTTGTTCGCGATGACGGCCGTGTTCGACGACGACCACGTGATCGCGGCCTTCGCGGGGCCGGATGACGGCAGCGTGAGGTTCGCGATCACGGCGCTGACATCGCCGAGGGCGGTCTCGGTCCACGCGGCATCCGCGTCGACGGTCGCCTGGTGGGCCGCGGTCGCGAGCGCACCGACCTCATCGGCCGCGAGCGCGCGGTCGTAGATGCGGAAGTCGCGCACCACGCCGCGGAACGAGTTGTCGGCGGCGTAGGCCGAGCGACCGATGTAGTTGCGGGTCGTCGTGCCGTTGCCGATCTGCGCGGGCGTCACCGTGACGTTCGCGTTGCGGCCGACCTCGACGCCGTCTTCGTAGAGCACGCCCGTCGTACCGGTCTGCGTGTACGTGAGGTGGCGCCAGATGCCCTTCTGGAGGTTCTGGCCCTTGGTGGTGACCTTCTCGTTGTTCCACCACTGGCCCGAGATCGTCGCGCGGTACGGCGTCGTGGTCGTGAAGAGGTAGCCCGAGCCCGAGGCAGGCGAGCCGACGGCGAGGTTGCCGAGGTTGTAGACGAAGTGGTTGCCCGTGAGTGCCGGGTCGGTCCAGACGTCGAGGGCGACGGTGACGGAGGAGAGGCCCGCGATGATGTTGTCGGGCAGCTTCACGGCGTTGCCGCTCGATGCCCCTCCTCCGCCGAAGGTGAAGCCGGAGCCGCCGTTCCAGGTCGCTGCACCCTCGATGGCGGCGTTGCGTCCGTGACCCGACGAGTCGGCGGCGACCGTGCCGCTCGTCTCGTCGAGCTCGTACCAGGCGACGAGGCCATCCGTCGGCTCGGCGACCGCGGGCACGGGCGCGCTGAGCAGGCTCACGGAGACCGCGAGCGCGGCCCCGATCGCGAGGGTGCGAGAAAACATGGACACACTCCTTTGTGAGTTCTGCGCGCGCATGAAGGGGGGTGCTGCGCGCAGTGTTTCGGCATACCGCCGAGCAGGATGTTATCGCTAACAGGATTGAGCGAGCAACTGATTAAGGCTCGAAATCGTGACACATGTGAGCGATACCAATTGTGCGGGCGGTGGCGCGGGCGTCGTCATCCCCTCCGCGGGAGTGCCGTTCGCGCGGCGGAGTTCCGCTCGCGCGGCACTCCCGCGCGCGAACGGCACTCCGGCGGGTGAGGCGCGCGTCAGGCGAGCCGGCGAAGCGAGCGGATGACGCGGCGACGACGGATGACGCGGGCGAACGCACTCCCCACCAGCGCCGCGCACCGGTACGTAGACTCGATACCGTGCGCCCCTTGACCGAAGACGAGATCCGCGCGTCGTTCGTGAACGGCTCGGCCGATGAGCTCGAGCACCTCGCGCTGCCCGTGCGCATCATGCTCACCGAGTGGGAGAACGTCGACGTCGTCGGCTGGCGTGACCCGAAGGCCCGGCAGCGCGGCTACCTCCTCGTCGAACGCGACGGCGAAGTGAACGGCATCGTCGTGCGCGCGGCGGAGACCACGATGCCGCGCGGGCGCAGCGCCCAGTGCTCGCTCTGCCACACGCTGCAGCCCGCCGATCAGGTCTCGCTGTTCTCGGCCCGTCGCGCGGGCCCCGCCGGCGAGCGCGGCGACTCCGTCGGAACCTACATCTGCGCCGACCTCTCGTGCTCCGACACGGTGCACCTGCCCACTCCGCTCACCCCTCTCGAGGTGCGCGCACGGGGAACCGCCCGCTCCGCCGGCCTCGCACGCCGTGCAGCGGGCTTCGTCGGCTCCGTGATCGGCTCCTGACCGTCATCCGCCCTGCCTACCCCACCCCACGCCGGCCGTGAGGGGTCAGTAGATCGGCGAATGCACCCGGCAGAGGCCGATCTACTGCCTACTCACCGACCGCGGGGGCCCGGCGTGAACGGCGACGGGCCGAGGTCGGCGAGCAGCGCCTGCAGGCGTGCGTACGCCTCGGCGCGGTACTCGACGATGCGTGCGACCTCCTCGGGCGAGTGCTCGCCCGTGAACCCGCGGCCGTTCTTGGTACCGTGCCCGCCGGCCTCGACCGTGCGGGTCAACAGCGGCGGCGTCGCGAATCGCTCGCCGAGGCCCGATTCGAGGATGGCGAAGCCCTTCTCGTAGACGTCGAGTCCGGCCATGTCGGCGATCGCGAAGGGCCCGAAGAACGGCAGCCGGAACCCGAAGGTCGTGCGCACGATCGTGTCGACGTCCTCGGGAGTCGCGACGCCCTCGTCGACGATCGACAGCGCCTCCTTCAGCAGGATGTACTGCAGCCGGTTGAGCACGAAGCCCGGTACGTCGGCGACCTCGGCGCTCTCCCGACCGGCGCGGGCGAGCAGATCCTTGACGACGGGGATGACGGCCCGATCGGTGTGCGCACCGGTGACGAGCTCGACCCCGGGGATGAACGGCGCAGGGTTGCTCCAGTGCACGATGAGGAAGCGCTCGGGCCCGGTGACCGCCGTCTCCATGACGTGCACGGGGATCGTCGAGGTATTGCTGCCGATGATCGCGTCGGGCCGGGCGACCGCCGAGATGCGCGCGAGCACCTCGTGCTTGACGCCGGGCACCTCGAACACGGCCTCCTCGATGAAGTCCACCCGTTCGGCGGCCTCCTCGATCGACGCGGCGATGGTGAGGGATGACTCGAGGGCATCGGTGCTCCCGGCCGCGAACATCCCCTTCGCCTCGAACTCCTCCGATTCTCGCAGCAGGCGCTCCCGGGCGGCACGCGTCGCGGCCGCGTCGACGTCGGCGATGACGACGTCGATACCTCGAATGGCGAGTGACTGGGCGATCCCGCCCCCCATGTAGCCCGCTCCGACGACGGCGACGGACTCGATCTTCTCGATCATTCTTCACTCCTTCGATTCATGGTGGTGACGGCCCGGCCGCGCGCGGCGACGAGCGCCTCGAGATGCGGCCCGTCGGGCAGGATGACGCGGGTGAGGCCGAGCCGGGCGATGCGCGACCCGAGCGAGCGCGCGATCGCGTCGGCCGAGCCGATGAGCACGAACGGGCACTCGGCGAGGGAGCGCGGCTCGATCGACCGCGTGCGACAGAGCGCCTCCTCGTGGGCGGCGACGTCCGTGTCATCCGTGACGATCACGGTGTCGACGAACACCGAGAGCTCGGGCATCGGCCGGCCGGCGTCGCGCGCGGCCGAGCGCACGACGTCGATGGAGGCGAGCAGATCGGTGTCGGTGGTGCGCAGTCGACGACGCCCGTCGTCGCCCGCGGGGTCGCTCGCGCTGATGCGGCCCGCCGAGCTCGGAGCGTTCAGGTCGATGCGGTCGGCGTAGCGCCCGCCGAGGCGGAGCAGCCGCTCGGAACCGCCGCCGACGAGGAGGCGTGGCGGAACACTCGATTCCGGCGACAACGGCACACGGTCGGCGACGAAGCCGCTCCCGCTCGCTGATGCGATGCCCGCGTCGAACTGCTCGCGGGCGAAGCGCACGGCGGACTCGAGACGCGTCATCCGCTCGCCATAACCCGGCATCGTGTCGCCGAGCGCCTCGAACTCCTCGGGGTTCCAGCCCGCGCCGAGGCCCGCGACGACGCGGTCTCCTCCGACGAGGGCGGCGAGCTGGGCCGCGTGCCGCAGCACGAGCGCCGGGTGGACGATGCCGATGTTGGCGACGAGCGAGCCGACGCTCAACCGGGTCGACAGGGTCGCGATGGCCGCGAGCAGCACGAAGGTATCGGGCGGTCTCGGCGTCGACTCCCGGTCTCGCCCCGGCGAGAAGAGGTGATCGGTGACGACGACCCCGTCGAGGCCGAGCGCCTCCCACCGGTCGACACGGGTGCGGAGGTCGGCGAGGTCGGTGACCCCGCGCGCCTGCACGAGCAGCGTCATCGCACGGCCGGAATCCACACGCGCATCGAGGAAGACCCCCGGTTGGCCCACGCGTAGTACGGGATGAGGGTGAGCGGCACCGACCGGTCGCCGGTTTCGGAACCCGCGGCGATCCGGTACGGCCAAGCCGACTCGGGCTCGTCGATGACGGCGGCCGTCGTCGTGAGGGTCGGGATGCCGTCGAGGACGCCGCTACCCGGCTGCACCGAGAGGGCGTCCGCACCGCTCCATCGCACGCGGTCGAGGTCGAGGTCGGGCTGATCGACCGACTCGATCGCGTAGACGAGCGGCCCGCGCTCGACGGCGACGCTGCCGCGCACGTCGTCGATCCGAGGGTCGGCCGTCACGATCCGCGCCTCCATCGGCAGTTCCAGGCGTACGACGTCGCCGGCGCGCCAGACCCGGGTGAAGGACGCCCGGCCCGGGCCGTGCACGTCGGCTCCGTCGGGCGTGATGACCGCGACGTCGTCGGCCCAGCCCGGAATCCGGACGGACAACGTCCACTCCGCGTCATCCGTCTCGACGACCCGGATCGACACCGTGCCGTCGAAGGGATAGCCGGTCTCGACGGCGAGGCGCGCCCGGCGCTCCTCGCCGAAGACGACGTCGACGGTGCCGTGCACGAACTGGTGGAGCTGCACGCCCTCGCCGTCTACCGTCGCGACGTACCCGCCGAGGCTCGCGATCGTGCGGGCGAAGTTCGTCGGGCAGCACGACGTCGTGTACCAGGAGGCGCGGGTGCCGTCGGTGCGGCGGAGGCTCTGACCGGGCTCGGGCTCGACGCCGGGCGAGCGGCGGTGCAGTGTGTTGACGTAGAAGAAGGTGAGGCCGTCGAGCGAGGGCGACGAGATGACGCTGTTGTAGAGCGTGCGCTCGATGATGTCGGCGTACCACTCCTCGCCCGTCGCGAGGAGGAGCCGCCACGCGAGATGGATCGACGCGATCGCCGCGCACGTCTCGGCGTAGGCGCGGTCGGACGGCAGTTCGAAGTCCTCGCCGTACGCCTCGCCGTGATGGTTCGACCCCATGCCGCCCGTGAGGTACGTGCGCCGTTCGAGCGTGCGGTCGTACTGACGCCCGACGGCCGCGAGGAGCTCGCGGTCCCCGGTCTCGACGGCGACGTCGAGGGCGCCCGTGGCGAGGTACAGGGCGCGCACCGAGTGCCCGACGAGCACCTCCGCATCGCGCACGGGCACGTTGTCCTGGTAATAGTCGCGCCCGCCGTACATCGTGTCGCGGAGGCTCTGGTGACCGCGGCGCTCGACGAACAGGCGGGCCTGTTCGAGGTAGCGCTCCTCGCCCGTCGAGCGATAGAGCTCGACGAGGGCCGTCTCGATCTCGGGATGACCGCAGATCGCCTCACGCCCTCCCTCGCCGAACTCGCGGCAGATGTGGTCGGCGAGTCGCCGACCGACCTCGGTGAACCGCATCGCCGTCGGGTCGAAGGCACCGAGTGCGCGTTCGACCGCGACGACGGCCTGCAGGGCATGACCGGCGCAGTAGAGCTCGTGACCCCACTCGAAGTCGGTGTACCGATCCGGCCCGCCGTCGTACCCGTAGAACGTGTTGAGGTAGCCGTCGTCCGCCTGCGCGCTCGCGACGAGATCGACGAGTTCCGCGAGACGCGCACGCAGCTCGGTCGACTCCTCGCGCACGATCTCCCACGCCATCGCCTCCATCGTCTTGTAGATCTCGGAGTCGGTGAAGAGCCGACCGACGCGATCGGTCTCGAGCGTGCCGCGCACGGCGGCCCGGAAGTTCTCGACCCACCCGACGCGTTCGAGCGACGAGTCGCAGTGCGGGATGAACGAATCGCGGTTCATGCTCTGCTGGTGCGCCCAGAAGCCGCCGTCGATCGTGACCGACGTGGTGTCGAGCGGGGTGAGTACGGTGCGGGCGACGGGTGCGGCGGGCGCGATGCGGTGCTGCGAGGTCATAGGGGTCTCCGAGTCGTTGAGGGGTCAGCCGCGCACGGCGCCGGCCGTGAAGCCGCGCACGTAGTGGCGCTGGAGGAGGATGAAGATGAGCAGGCACGGAACGGCGGCGACGACGATTCCCGCCTGGAGGGCACCGAGGTCGATCGCTCCGAACTCACCGCTCCGGAGACTCACGAGAGCCACGGGCAGGGTGAACGAGTCGCCGTTCGTGAGGAACAGGAGCGGTGTGAGGAACTCGTTCCACGACGCGATGAACGCGAACATGCCGACCGTCACCATCGCGGGGGTGACACCGCGCAGCAGGACCCGGCGCAGCGCCCCGAAGCGCGACAGTCCGTCGATGAGCGCGGCCTCCTCGAGTTCGCGCGGCAGGCCGTCGAACGCGTTCCGCATCATGAACAGCCCGAAGGGCAGCTGGAACATGACGACGACGAGGCCGACGCCGATGAGCGAGTTCTGCAGCCCGAACGTGCGGAGCATCTGGTAGATCGGGATGAGGATCGTCGGGTGCGGCACCATGAGGATCGCGAGGGCACCGAGGAAGAGCAGGTTCTTGCCCGGGAACGAGAAGCGAGAGAACGCGTACCCGCCGAGCACCGAGACCACGAGGGTTCCGACGACGGCGACGACCGCGACGATGACGCTGTTGACGACGTACGTCTCGAGACCCGCCCCGTACTCCACGAGCCGGAGGTAGTTGTCGACGCCGAAGCCGGGTTCCCCGCCCGTGGCGCGAGAACCATAGACGGAAGTGAAGCCCGACCAGACGAGGGGCGCCAGGAAGAGGATCGCGAGCGGCACGGCCGTCGCGTAGAAGGCGGTGTTCGCCGCTCCGCGGCGGGTGCGGGCGCTCATCGGCGCTCCTCCTCGGTGATCGCGGCACGACGGCCGAAGAAACGTCGGCGGCCCGCGGTGTCGCGGTCGCGGAACAGCGCGAGCTGCAGGGCGTTGATCGCGACGAGTGCGACGAGCAGCACCATCGCGATCGCCGCGGCACTGCCGAGGTCGTAGAGCGAGAACGCCTCACGGAACATCGTGATGACCATGGTGACCGTGCTGTTGCTCGGGCCGCCCGCGGTGAGCACGTAGAACGGCTCGAAGGCGAGGATCGACCCGGTGATCGTCAGCACGAGGATGAGGGCGATCGTGGGCTTCAGCAGCGGGAGCGTGATCTGCCGGAGGATCTGCCACCAGTTCGCGCCGTCGGCACGCGCCGCCTCGTAGACCTCGACGGGGATCGCCTGGAGACCCGTCAGCAGGATGATCATGTTGAACCCGGCGAATCGCCACGTGACCATGACGACGGTCGACGCGAAGGCGTTGTCGGGAGTGCCGAGGAAGTCGGGCACCGGAAGTCCGAAGAAGCCGAAGATGTCGCCGAGAGGGCCGTAGTCGTTGTTGTAGAGCGCATAGAAGAGCAGGGATGCCGATGCGAGACCCACCGCGGACGGCAGGAGGAACGCGGTGCGGAAGAAGCCCACCCCGGGTCGCGCATTCTGCACGAGGAGGGCGAGCGCGAGGCCGATGACGAGATAGATGACCGTCGTCACGACCGTGTACTTGAGCGTGAACCCGACCGAGTCGAGGAAGAGCTGGTTCTGACCGATGGCCGCGTAGTTGTCGGGAGCGTTGAACTCGGGCCGGCCGATGAGAGGCCAGTCGTTGAGCGACATCCAGAACGCGAGACCGAGTGGGACAAGGAAGAGGATGACGATGATGACCGCACTCGGCAGGGCGTACAGCCATCCCGCTGTCGCCTCCCGCCTGCGGCGAGCGCGAGCGCGATCGGTGGTGCTGCGCTCAGGCGCAGCGGTGGACGACGGCATGGTTTCTCTCCGGGTTCGTCGAGGTCGATGAGAGGGATCGGTCCGGCTCACGAGCGCGAGCCGGACCGATCGGACTCAGTTGGCGAGAGAGCTGTTGATGGCGTCGTCGCTCGCTTCGAGGGCGGCGCGGGCGTCACTGCCGAACAGTGCCTCGCGGAAGGCGGTGAGCGCGGGCCCGTTCGGGTCGTTGAACGTCTGGCCGTAGTTCAGAGCCTTCGGCGTGCGGCCGTCGGCGAGGAGCTCGCCGAGGCGGACGACGCGCGGGTCCTCGGCGGAGAACTCGTTGTCGGCCAGGTCGGTGCGCACGCTCAGAATGTTGTTCTGAGCGAAGACGTCGACCTGCGCCTCTTCACCGAGCGTCCATTCGAGGAACTCCCACGCGGCGTCGGGGGTGTCGCACGAGGACGAGATGCCGACGACGTCGCCGCCGACGTACGTGCTCACTCCCCCGTCGACGCCGGGGATTCCCTGCACGCCGATGGTGAGCGCCTCGTTCTCGGCGACGGCTTCGAGGACGGAGTTGCTCGCGAGGACGTAGCCCACGTTGCCCGTGGCGAACACGTCGTTGCGGGTCGCGCCGCTCTCGTTGCGCACGCTGTCGGGCGTCGCACCCGAGACGAACATCTCGTTGAAGATCTCGAAGACCTCGACCGATTCGTCGCTCGAGAGGAGCGACTCGGTTCCGTCCTCACTGAGGGCTTCACCGCCCGAGGCCCAGATGGCCGGGAAGTGGGTGAACGAGATGCTGCCGGCGTTGTTGCCGGTGTAGTACAGGCCGCTGAACTCCGGTCCGAGTGCCGCGACCGCTGCGGCGTTGTCGGCGAGTTCGCGGAGGCTGCCGAGTTCGGCGGAGGGGTCGATGCCGGCACGCTCGAGGAGCACGTCGTTCTGGAATATCGCCGACATGCCGATCGTGTGCGGCACCGAGTAGATGACGCCGTCCTCGGTTCCGAGATCCATGTGGCCGGGCACGAGGGCGTCGGCGAACTCGAGCGCCTCGACGCGATCGGTGACGTCGAGGAAGAGGTTCTGACGCACGAAGTTCGGCATGTAGACGACGTCGGAGGCGAGAACGCACGGCAGTTCGTCGGCGCCGGCTGCGACTCCGACCTTCTGCAGGTAGTTGTCGGTCGGCACGACGGTGAGGTCGATCTGCGTCTCGTGCTCGGCGTTGAACGCGTCGACGAGGAGCTGCGACTGACTCGCGGTCGAGGCGCGAGCCCACATCGTCACCGTCGCGGGCTCGCCGTCGGCGCCCTCTTCGGGCGTGGACGCTCCGCACGCGGTCAGGAGCAGTGCCGAGGCGGCGAGGGCGCCGCCCCAAGCGACAGCCCGGCGAGGGCTGCGATACGTGCTGGCCATGATTCTCCATTCCCGCTCGCGGCTGCGATGCCGCGGAGCACTTCACTGTGTTGGGGGCTGGTGGACGCCTCAGCGATCTGAGCTTCGTCACGGTGAGGCTAACACCGGTCAGATGAGTAATGCAATGAATAGACGAAGAGATCTCGGATTTGCTTGATTCTGCGGCCACTTTGACGCTCAGTGCTGCGGGTTCTTCTGCAACTCATCTGATGAGTTGCAGAAAATGATCTGGCGAGAGTGCCGTCGCTCTGGCAGAGTTGTCGCGTGAACTCCAACACTGACGTGACAGTCCCCTCGTCGTCCTCGGTCACCGAGGACGCCGTCCATCACGTCGAGAAGCTCATCTTCAGCGGCCAGCTCGAAGCCGGCGACACCCTGCCGTCCGAGACCGAGCTCGCCGCGACGCTCGAGATCAGCCGGCTGAGCGTGCGCGAGGCGCTGCGCACGCTGCAGGCGCAGGGACTCGTCTCGATCAAGCAGGGGCGTCGCCCCACCGTCGCGCACCCCACGGCGGCACCTCTCAGCGGCTACTTCTCCGCCGCCGTGCGACGCGATGCCGGGGGCCTCCTCGAGCTCGTCGAGGTGCGCCTCGCGATCGAGGTGCACGTCGCCGCCCTCGCCGCCGGCCACGCCACCCGGGCCGACCTCGCGACGATCGAGATGATGCTCGGCGCCATGAAGGCCGCCGACGACGAGGAGTCGTTCAACGACGCCGACCTCCGCTTCCACGCCGCGGTCGCCTCGGCCGGCGGCAACCGCCTCCTGAGCCTCCTCGTCGAGGCCATGGAGGAGCCGCTCCACGACAGTCGCGTCCGCAGCCTGCGCGGCAACCGCCAGCGTCATCCCGATTCGCTCGACGACCTCATCGCCCAGCACGAGGAGATCTTCGAGCGCATCCGCGCGCGCGACCGCGTCGGTGCGGCCGATGCGATGCGCAAGCACCTGCAGCAGACGCGCAGCGACCTGCGCGCCTCCTTCGCGCTCCCCCTGTCGGACGACCGCGAGTAGCCGCGGAGTCGCGCCTCAGCGGGGCTCGTCGAGCGGCAGCAGGGTACGCAGGTAGTCGCGGTTCGTCGCGCACACCCCGAGGCTGTCGCCGCCGTACTGCTCCATGAGGATGATGCCTCGGAAGCCGAGGTCGACGGCATCGCGCACGACCTGGCGATAGTTGATGAGGCCGGCCTCCATCGTCGTCGGGACCGCGGTGAACCACGTCCGTGCGGCGTCCTCGTCGCGCATGTAGTTCTTGACGTGCCAGTAGTTGGCGTACGGCAGGGTCCTCGCGAACATCTCACGCCAGTCCTCGACGGGGCGGTGCAGGCGGATAAGGTTGCCGATGTCGGGATTCAGTCCGACGTTGTCGAGCCCGATGTCCTCGACGAGACGCACGGCGCTGTCGGCGCTTCCGAGGTAC
Source organism: Agromyces atrinae (assembly GCF_013407835.1). Lineage (NCBI taxonomy): Bacteria > Bacillati > Actinomycetota > Actinomycetes > Micrococcales > Microbacteriaceae > Agromyces > Agromyces atrinae. Next base: position 1,944,555 of record NZ_JACCBI010000001.1, read on the forward strand.
GTGTCCTCGTACATCTCGAGCGACATCGGCAGACCGACTTCCGCGGCGTGCCGACCGAGTTCGCGGAGGCGGGTGACGGCGAGGTCCCAGACATCCCGATCGTCGGGATCGACGGGCCCCTCGGCGGTCCAGAACCAGAGCGCCTTCTTCTGGGCGGCGGTGAACGGCTGATGGAGGCCGGTCGAGAAGACCGACATGCCCCATTCGGCGGCCGCGTCGATCGTGCGGTGCGCATACGCGAGGTTCTGCTCGCCGCGGCCCGGCTGGATGACGCTCTGCCGCTGCACGTGCACCGAGGGGATGCCGACGCCGTGCGAAGCGGCGATCGCGAGGAACTCCTCGCGCCGCGACGGCTCGAGATCGGCGGGCCGAATGTGGCTGTCGGCGAGTTCGGCGAGCGTGAAGCCGACGCGCTCGACCTGCGCGAAGGCGTCGTCCCATACCTCGGCAGGGGCGTCGTGGAAGGTCGTGCCGTCACGGCCGACCGCGGGGATGCCGTGGAGGCACGTTGCAATAGGCCAGGTGTCGGCCGTGAAGGTGAAGTCATTGCTCACGTCTGCTCCGTCGCATTCGGTGAGAGCAGCGCTCGGACCACGCCGTTCCCGTCGTCAATATCCTATAGGAAATAGGTTTCGACGACTCGAGCGAAGCTTAAGACGCGTCGGCGATCGCCCGGCCGCGCACGTTCTCGATGTGAGCGCGCATCGCGGCGACCGCGGCGTCGACATCATCGCCCTCGAACGCCAGGGCGATTGCGCGATGCTCGTCGAGGGCTTGGGCGGCGTCGCTCGGCCCCCGCGTTCCGGCCTGGCGCATCCGGTGGGTGAGAGCACCGAGCGAGTCGTACATGTCGCGGAGGTAGCGGTTGCCGGAGTGCTCGACGATGACGCGGTGCACGTCGCTGTCGCTCTGGAAGTAGCGCTGCGTCAGTTCGACGGGCACCTCCGCGCCGACATGACTGCGCACGGCAGCGGCCGCCGCCCGGTGCGCCGCCATGAGCTCGGCGAGCCGCGGTCGGAGCGACACCCGGTGCGGGAACGCGAGTCTGACGGCCTCGACCTCGAGCATCAGGCGCGCCTCGAAGAGCTCCTCGAGCTGGGCGGCGTCGGGCTGCGGCGCGACGCGGTACCCCTTGAGCGCGACGCGTGTGACGAGACCCGTGCGCTCGAGCATCACAAGAGCCTCACGCACCGGGGTCGGAGAGACGTCGAGGACCTTCGCCACGGTGTCGATCGAGAGCCGCTCCCCCGGTTCGACAGCGCCGTCGACGAGCATGCCGAGGATCGACTCGTAGACGCGGTCGCGGAGGCCCCGACGATCGATGTCGGCAGCAGTGGTGATCGGCATCGCGTTCCCTTCGCCCGGTACCTGTCGCCCGTTGCGGTTGCCCCCTGAGAATACGCGCCGCACCGTCATCCGCCCCACCCGGCCTCGACCCCGGGTCGAGGTGACCACCCCGCCGGAGTGCCGTTCGCGCGCACGAGTGCCCTCAGACCGGCACTCGATCGCACGAACGGCACTCCGCCGAGGGCGCGGCGCAGCGCGCGTCAGCGCGCGACCGGGCGCACTCCGAATTCGGGCGCCGGGCGGTCGTCGGCGACGGGATGCCAGCCGTCGGCGCCGCGCGCATACTCGGCGCGTGGACCGCTCGTGACGATGCTCGTGAGTGCGTCGACGAACCGGTCGACGTCGTCGCTCGACGTGCCGAGACCGATGCTCGCACGCAGGCCGTTGCGCCGCGTCGCGATGCGGTCGAAGAACGGGTGCGCACAGAACCGGCCGGCCCGCACAGCGATGCCGTGCTCGGCGGCGAGAGCCGCGGCCACGAGACCGACCGAGAGCGACGTGAGCTCGATCGTCACGATGCCGACGGCGTCGGTCGCGTCGTCGAAGCCGCCCAGTACGCGCACGCCGTCGAGCGAACGGATGCCGGTCAGCAACCGCTCACGGAGAGCCCGTTCATGCGCCCCGCGGCGCTCCTCGCCGAGGCTCTCGAATTCGACGAGCGCGGCGGCGAAGGCGACGATGCCGAGCACGTTCGGCGTGCCGGCCTCGTGTCGCTCAGGTGAGCGCTTCCATGAGACGGCGTCGGCCGTGACGGTGTCGACGGCGCCTCCCCCGGCGAGGTAGGCCGGGGCTGCGTCGAGCCAGTCGCGGCGCCCGACGAGCACTCCGGCACCGAACGGTGCGTACGCCTTGTGACCCGAGACGGCGAGGTAGTCGATGCCGGTCTCGGCGATGTCGATGCGGCGGTGCGGCACGAACTGCGCGCCGTCGACGGCGATGCGGGCGCCGTGCTCATGGGCGAGGGCCGCGAAGCGCTCGAGCGGAAGCACCTCGCCCGTGACGTTCGAGGCGGCGGTGACGGCGAGAAGCGCGGCCGGGCGCGACGCGAGTTCGGCGCGCAGCGCGTCGAGGGTCTCGTTTATCGTCGAACGCCCCACGACGACGCGACGCGAGCGCCACGGCAGGAGGTTCGCGTGGTGCTCGATGTCGAGCACGACGACGTCGCCGGGAACGGCCGACGCGAGAAGGTTGAGCGAGTCGGTCGTGTTGCGCGTGATGACGACCGTGTCGTCGGAACGCGCACCGACGTGGCGGCCGACGACGTCACGGGAACTCTCGAGCAGATCGGTCGACACGATCGAGGGGTAGCCGCTGCCGCGATGCACGCTCGAGTACCAGGGCAGCACGTCGACGACGCGGCGAGCGACGGCGTCGAGGGCCGGCGCCGATGCCGCGAGGTCGAGGTTGACGTGGCGCACGCGAGCGCCGCCGAGCACGGGAACGTCGAGTGCGGCATCCGTGAGCGTCGCCAGGGGCTCGACCCTGCCGCTCGAGGTGAGCACCGGCGCTACCGCGGTCACGCCGCACGCCTCCCGCTCGGACAGCGCATCATCGCGGTGCGCCGGGTCGAAAGGGGCGCGGTGCGGGTGCGGTCGTCCATGGTGTCTCCTCGGAGTCGGCGCCGTGCGCCGTGGGTGTGGTGCCCCGAGGCTACGACCGGCGCCGCGTGCCGACAATGGCGAGATACTCACGTCGACACGCGGCGCAACATGGAGTCATGTGCGCCGACGACGGGCCCTCACGCCCGACGCAGAATCCGCTCCGTCACGCGCGCCGAGAACGCGAGCGCGTCGACGGGAATGCGCTCGTCGCTCGTGTGGAACTGCGCGAACACGTCGAAGCCCTGCGGCACGCGCAGCGGCACGAAGCCGTAGCCCGCGATGCCGAGACGCGCGAGGTGCTTGTTGTCGGTGCTCGCGGGCAGGAGGTAGGGCACGACGACACCGTCGGGGTCCTCGGCACCGATCGCGTCGGCGAGCACGTCGAGCAGCGGGCTGTCGGCCGGCGATTCGATGGGCGGGATCCACGACACCCAGTCGACGGCGACGTCGTCTCCGACGATACCCTGCAGGGCTGCGGAGATCTCGCCTTCGCTGCCCGGGATCATCCGCACGTCGAGCGCGGCCGAGGCCTCGGCGGGGATGACGTTCGTCTTCGATCCCGCCGAGAGCACGGTCGGCGAGATCGTCTGGCGGAGCCCCGAACCGATGAGCGGTGCAACGACACCGAGCTCGGCGACCCGGGCATCGAGTTCGTCGTCGTCGAGGTCCGTGAGATCGACGCCGCGCTCACGGCCGAACCGATCGAGGAAACCCTCGAGCGACCTCGACCGCACGATCGGGAAGCGGTGATCGCCCACGGCCGCGACGGCACGACCGAGACGCACGACCGAGTTGTCGGCGGTCGGACGCGACCCGTGCCCGGGCCGGCCGCGCGTCGTGAGGGTCGCCCACGCGACGCCCTTCTCGCCCGTCGCGACGAGGTATGCACGACGGTCGCCCTCGATCGGAACCGAGAAGCCGCCGACCTCGCTGATCGCCTCGGTCGCCCCGGCGAAGAGCTCGGGCCGGTTCTCGACGAGCCAGCGCGCACCCCACACTCCGCCCGCCTCCTCGTCGGCGAAGAACGCGAAGATGAGGTCGCGCTCGGGAACGATCCCCTCGCGACGGAAGTGACGTGCGATCGCGAGGATCGTGCCCGCGAAGTTCTTCATATCGACGGCGCCGCGCCCGTAGAGCCAGCCGTCGTGGATCTCGGCGCCGAACGGCGGCGTCGTCCACTCCTGCCCCTCGACGGGTACGACATCGAGGTGGGCGTGCACGACGAGGGCGCCGCGACTCGGGTCGGAGCCGGCGAGACGCGCGACGACACTCCCCCGGCCCGGCTTCGACTCGACGAGCTCAGGTTCGAGGCCGACCTCGGCGAGCCGATCGGCGACGAAGCGCGCTGCGCGCGTCTCTCCGTCGCCGATCGTCTCGGCCACGCCCGTGTTGACGCTCTCGATGCGGATGAGGTCGCGGATGAACGCGAGCGACTCCGCCTCGAGGAGTTCGAGCGCCGCCGTCATCCGTGGTCGTGGGTGCCGGCGAGCTTGAACGCGAGGCGCCCGTGGGCGTACCCGCCGCCCGCGCGGATCGCGGTCGCGACCCATGCGGCCTCGGCGAGCTCGGCCTCGTTCGCCCCGGCCTTCACGGCGTTCTGACTGTGCGCGTCGATGCAGTAGACGCACTGCGTCGTGATGCCGACCGCGAGGGCGATGAGCTCGCGGTACTTGAGCGGGATCTCGCGCCCCTCGGCCTGGAACACGGCCTCGTCGAAGGCGGCGAACGCCGCGAGGATGTCGGGCGTCTCTTTCTTGTAGACGCGCGTGAAGGTCTTGTCGGACTTCTCGAAGTACTCACTCATGACTACTCAGCCTTCCAGGCCGCGACGAGCGAGTCGAGACGCGAGTCGGCTCCGAACGTGATGCCGTGCACCGTGGTCTGCGCGCCGAGGATCGACGTGAGCTCGTGCACGGGGATCTGGTAGTACTGGCTCGCGATGCGTTCCTGGGCTTCGGCGAGCACCTCGGCGCGGGCGACGGGGTCGGCCGTGGCGAGCTGCTTCTGCAGCAGGGCCTCGAGCTCGGGGTCGTCGATCTTCAGGTAGTTGGTCGCGGCCGTAGAGAAGGAGGTGCGCAGGATGTCTCCGTCGGCGCGCGACCCGTTGTGCCACGCGATGTCGAAGTCGCCGCTCTTCTGGCGCTCGAGGAACTCGGGCACGACCCCGCCGACGAGCTCGATCTCGATGCCGACGGCCTTGAGCTGCTGCTGGATGAGTTCGAGCGACGTCTGGTTGGGGCCGAAGTTGGTGATCCACGCGATCGTGAGCGAGAGTCGCTCGCCGTCCTTCTCGCGGATGCCGTCGGAGCCTTCCGTCCAGCCGGCCTCGTCGAGGAGCTCGGCCGCGCGCTCGGGGTCGAACTCGAAGTACTCGCTCTCGTCGGAGGCGCCGGGGGTCGTCGAGGCGAGAGCGCTCGTTCCGACCGCGAAGAGGTCGTTGAGCGCGGTGTCGCGCACCTCTTCGGCGTTGACGGCGGCCGAGATCGCCTCGCGCACACGGATGTCGGCGACGACCGGCCTCGCCTGGTTGAAGTTCAGGCCGAAGAGGATTCCCGGGTTCGCCCGCGAGATGACATCGAGGCTCGACGCCTCGATCGTGTCGACGTCGAGCGGCTGCACGCCGCCGATGACGTCGACCTGGCCCGAGGTCAGGCTTCCCGTGCGCACGCCGGGCTCGGGCACGATCTGGAACGTCACCGAGTCGAGGTGCGCCGCGCCGTCGTTGCCGAGGGCCGCGGGCGCCCACGCGTAGTCGTCGCGCTTCGCGAGCACCGTCTCGACGTCCTTCGTGTACGACTCGAGCGTGAATGGACCGGTGCCGACGAGGGCGGCGCCGTCGGCGCGCTGGTCGAACGGTACGGCGCGGGTCGCCGCCCCGACGATGCCGAGGCCGACCGACGTGGTCGAGTTGGGGAAGGCCGCGTTCGGCGACGAGAAGCGCACCTCGACGGTGTGCTCGTCGACGGCGACGGTCTCGGAGTAGCCGACGAAGGCCGAGACGGCCTGACTGAGCGCACCCGCGGCGATGATGTCGTCGAACGTGCCCTTGACGTCGTCGGCCGTGAGCGGCGTGCCGTCGGAGAACGTGACGTCGTCGCGCAGCACGAAGGTGAAGACCGTCGCCTCGTCGTTCACGGTGTACGACTCGGCGAGCCACGGGTCGAGTTCGCCCGTCTCGGGGTTCTGGTAGAGCAGCGAGTCGACGAGCTGGCGCGTGACGTAGAGCGTGTCGTTGCCCGAGCCCGTGCCCGAGGGGTTGAGCGAGATCGGGTCGTTGGCGACGGCGAACGTGAGCGCGCCGCCTTCGACGACGGCGCCCGTCGACTCCGTGGCGGGTGCGCCCTCGGTGCTCGCGCACGACGTGAGGGCGAGGGTGGCGGCGGCCGTCGCCGCGAGCGCGGCAAGGACGATGCGGGATCGTCGGGTCATGGTGTTCCTCCTGGTGGGATGCGGGATCTGGTGGGATGCGGGATGTCTGTTGTGCTGTGAATCGAAGGCCGCGCGTCAGACGCGTGCCCCGGGGATCGCGTCGAGGAGCTCGCGCGTGTAGTCGTGTCGGGGATTCTCGAAGACCTCGGTCACGGTGCCCGACTCGACGATGCGACCGCGTCGCATGACGCCGACGGTGTGCGAGATCTGGCGGACGACGGCGAGGTCGTGCGAGATGAAGAGGTAGCTGAGACCGAACTCGCGCTGCAGGTCGGCGAGGAGCGTGAGGATCTGGTGCTGCACCCGCACGTCGAGCGCCGACACGGGCTCGTCGAGCACGACGAGCTCGGGCGAGATGGCGAGCGCTCGGGCGATCGCGACGCGCTGGCGCTGGCCGCCCGAGAGCTCGGCGGGCGGGCGCGATGCCGCGGCCGCCGGAAGCGCGACGACGTCGAGCAGTTCGGCGACCCGCGCCCGCCGCTCGGCTCGCGAGCCGATGCCGAACGCGTCGAGCGGGTCGGCGATGATGTCGCCGACCGAGAGGCGCGGGTTGAGCGAGGCGTAGGGGTTCTGGTGCACGACCTGCACCCGGCGACGGAACTCGCGGAGCGCACGCCCCGAGAGGTGCGTGATGTCCTCGCCATCGAACACGATGCGTCCGGCGGTCGCGTCGGTGAGTCGCAGGGCGAGCCGCGCGGTCGTCGACTTGCCCGAACCCGATTCGCCGACGAGCGCGAGCGTGCGACCACGGGGGATCTCGAAGCTCACGCCGTCGACGGCGCGCTGGGTGCCGCCGCCGCTCGATCGCGGGAGAGCGAACTCCTTGACGGCGTCCTCGACGATGAGCACCGAATCGCGGGGAGGCACTGCGGCGTCATCCGTCACGATGAGCGGAGCCGAGCGCGCGTTGAGGCTCGGGGCGGCCGCGATGAGCGCCCGCGTGTACTCGTGCGTCGGCGTCTCGAGCACCTCGGTGGGAGTGCCCGTCTCGACGACGACCCCGTCGTGCATGACGATGATGCGGTCGGCGCGATCGGCCGCGACGCCGAGGTCGTGCGTGATGAGGAGCACGGCCATGCCGAGCTCGCGGCGCAGGTCGTCGAGGTGGTCGAGGATCTGCCGCTGCACGGTCACGTCGAGCGCGCTCGTCGGCTCGTCGGCGATGAGGAGCGCCGGCCGCGCGACGATCGCGATGGCGATGAGCACGCGCTGACGCATGCCGCCCGAGAGCTCGTGCGGGTACTGGTCGGCCCGCAGCTCGGGGTCGTCGAGACCTGCGGCGCGGAGCGCGTCGATCGCGCGCACGCGGGCGTTCGTGCGGTCGGCGAGGCCGTGGATGCGGAGCACCTCTCCGACCTGCGCGCCGATGCGCGTGACGGGGTTGAGGCTCACCGTCGGGTCCTGCGGCACGAGCCCGATGCGGCGTCCGCGCACGCGACGCAGGTCAGCGCGCGAGGCCCCGACGAGGTCGTCGCCCTCGAGCACGACGCGTCCCGCCTCGATCCGGGCGGCCGGGGCGAGCAGCTGCACGATCGCGTGCGCCGTCGTCGACTTGCCCGACCCCGATTCGCCGACGATCGCGACGGTCTCGCCCGCGTCGATCGAGAGCGAGACGGAGCGCACGGCACTGATGACGGTGCGGCCGGGCCGGTACGACACGGCGAGGTCGGCGACCTCGAGCACGGGGCGGGGGGATGACTCGAGAGCACTCATCGGTGGCTCCGCCCTTCGGCGTCGAGGGCTCGCGAGAGCCGGTTGGCGGCGAGCACGGTGAGAGCGATCGTCGCGCCGGGGAGGGTCGTGAGCCACCACGCGTTCCGCAGGAAGTCACGGCCGGCGGCGACGAGCGAGCCCCACTCGGGCGCGGGCGGCTGGGCGCCGTAGCCGAGAAAGCTGAGCGACGAGACGGCGAGGATCGCGGTCGCGAACTCGAGAGCCGCGAGCACGATGACGGGCCCGGCCGAGTTCGGCAGCACGTGACGCACGAGGGTGCGGCCCCAGCCGTTGCCCGAGGCCCGCGCGGCTTCGACGTAGACCGAGTTGCGGACGCGCAGCACTTCCGAGCGGAGGATGCGGGCGACGGCCGCGACCGACGAGATGCCGACGGCAATTGCGACGTTGACGGTGCCGAAGCCGAGCGCCGTGATGATCGCGAGGGCGAGCAGGAGGCTCGGGATCGAGAGCAGCACGTCGACGACGCGCATGATGAGGTCGTCGACCCACGAGCCGACGAAACCGGCGAGCAGGCCGAGGGCCGATCCGACGACGAGCCCGACGCCCACGGCGATCGCCGCGGCCTGGACGGTGAGCGCCGTGCCGTGCACGACGCGCGTGTAGAGGTCGCGGCCGAGCTGATCGGTGCCGAACCAGTGCGCGGCCGACGGGCCCTGCAGCTTGTCGGCGGGAACGCCCGCGAGCGGGTCGCCGGGCGCGAGCAACCACGGAGCGAGGGTCGCGACGATGACGACGGCGAGCCACACGAGCGAGGCGACGAGCACGGGGCGCGAGGCGAACCAGCGCACGCGGTCGCGGGCTGCGTCGCGGCGCTCCGGTCCGCGGCGCTCGGCGACGGCGTCACCGAACCGGTCGGCGGATGTCGCGGCGAACGTGTCGCTCGAGGTCTGGGCGCGCGGCGGCGCGAGGGCGGCGGTCTCGCTCACGAGCGGACTCCTTCCACGAGTTCGCGGGGTCGTTCGGCAGCCGCCGTGGGCAGCGCACCGTCATCCGTCGTCGGCCCTCCGCCGTTCGTCGCGCGGGTCTTCCGCGACCGACGACCGACGGTCACGATGCGCGGATCGAGCAGCGGATAGATGAGGTCGACGAGGAGGTTCACGACGACGAAGACGACCGCGGCGAAGACGACGACGCCCTGCACGACGGGGATGTCCTGCTGCTGCACCGCGCTCGCCGTGAGCCGGCCGATGCCGGGGCGGGAGAACACCGTCTCGGTGACGACGGTGCCCGAGAGCAGCTGCCCGACGACGAGGCCCGTCACGGTCAGTGCCGGGAGCGCCGCGTTCCGCAGCGCGTGACGGAGGTGCACTCGCGCACGATCGGCGCCCTTCGACCATGCCGTGTCGATGTAGGGCTCGCGGAGCGTCGTCGAGAGGCTCTTCGAGAGCAGCTGCGCGATCATCGCGCCGGTCGGCAGCGAGAGCGCGATGGCGGGCAGCACGATCGACGCGAAACCGGAGTCGCCGACGGCCGGGAAGAGCGGGATGCCGAACGAGAACCACTGGATGAGGAGGAGGCCGAACCAGAATCCGGGGATCGCGACGCCGAGCGGCGGGAGCGCGAGGAGGGTGTTCGCGAGCCAGCGGTGCCGCGTGTAGTTCGCGGCGATCGCGATGAGGGAGCCGAGGACGACCGCGAGCACGAGTGCGGCCGCGGCGAGCACCGCCGTCGGACCGAGCGCCTCGCCGAGGATGACGGTGACGGGCCGACCGGTGACGAGCGAGGTGCCGAGGTCGCCGCGCAGCACGCCGACGAGCTGATCGGCGTACTGCACGATGAGCGGTCGGTCGAGGCCGAACTGGGCGCGGAGGGCGTCGAGCTGAGCCTCGGTGAGGTCGTTGGCGTCGGCGCCCGCGAGGAGGCGGACGGGATCTCCGGGCAGGGCGTAGAGCACGAGGAACGAGACGGTGTACGCCGCCCAGAGCACACCGACGGCTTGAGCGAGCCGCACCGCGAGATAGCGGATCACGCGCGCTCCTCCGCCGGCGTCCAGCCGAGCTGCGGGGCGACGAGCCCCGCGACGTCGGCGATGATCTGGCGGTAGTCGTCGATGCCGAACTCGTACGGCAGCTCGATGCGGAGCTCGTCGACCTCGGCGAGCGCGGCATCGGCGGCGAGTGCCTCGGCGATCTCGTCGGCGGGCCCGATGAGGTCGCGCGCGAAGAGCGTGCGCCGCTCGCCGTGCGGAGCGAGTGTGCGCTCGTAGCGGGATGCCGCGTACTCGCGGTACTTCGCGCGCGTCGCCCGGTCGGCGCTGTCGGTCGGCACGATCACGCGACCGAGCGCGATGCGCGAGACGCGGTCGCCCGCGGCCCGCCGGTACCGGTCGATGACGGCGCGTTGAGCCGTCGCGAAGTCGTCGCTCGTCTCGCCCGCGACGATGTTGCCGACGAGCAGGCCGAGGCCGTGGCGGCCGGCCCACTCGGCCGAGCCGAGCGAGCCGCCGCCGTACCAGAGACGTCCGGCGAGACCGGGGCTGTAGGGCTGGAGGCGGGGCCGCTGCGTGTTGCCCGGCGAGTGGATGACGGTGTCGCCGTCACCCAGGAAGTCGCCGCGGAGGTTGTCGAGGAGCCGCTCGATGCGGGCGTGCGAGAAGTCGTTCGAGCGCCAGTCGGCGTCGAAGACGCGCTCGCCGATGAGGTCGGCGTGCGGCGGGGTGCCCGCGCTGAAGCCGGCCTGCACCCGGCCGCCCGATAGCACGTCGAGGGTCGAGAGGTCCTCGGCGAGGCGGAACGGGCTCTCGTAGCCGATGGGGATGACGGCCGTTCCGAGTTCGAGTCGCCGCGTGCGCTGCGACGCCGCGGCGAGGAAGACGACGGCCGACGAGATGCCGTGCTCGAGGTGGCGCTGGCGCACCCACGCACCGTCGAAGCCGAGGGCCTCGCCGTGCTCGAAGAGCGCGAGCGTCTCGTCGAGGCCCACGGCGGGGGCGTCGTCGTCGTAGTTGCCGGGCGTGAGGAAGGCGAGCGAGCGCACGGCGACCCGTGGTCCGGTCTCGGCGTGCGTCTCTGGTGCGGGCGTCGTGATCGTCATCCCGTCCTCCTCCTCGGTCGTGGCCCCGTCGGCTGACGGCAGCGGGGTCAACGCTCGCCCCGATCGGTCGCGCGACCAAGCCGCGCGACGCCCGATGACCGAATGTGAACCGCGTATGACGTCACATGAAGACGTGTGTCGGGCGGCGGCGAATCATGACGTTCCTTCGCGCGCGTGACGGCGGGTGAGCGCAGAGTGGGAGCTCGCACGAGTCACGCTCCGGTCTTGCCGGGGCCCCGATCAGGAGAACGACACCCATGACGCTTCCTCTCGCCGTCGCCCTCGACGGGGCCGGTTGGCACCCTGCCGCGTGGCGCGAACAGAACGCCCGACCGCGCGACCTCTTCACCGCGCGCTACTGGGCCGACCTCGTGCGCACCGCGGAGGACGGCGGCATCGACCTCGTGACGATCGAGGACTCGCTCGGGCTGCAGTCGTCGGCCTTCGGCCGCCCCGACGATCGGGTCGACCAGGTGCGCGGTCGCCTCGACGCGTCGCTCATCGCGTCGTTCGTCGCTCCCCTCACCAACCGCATCGGTCTCGTGCCGACGATCACGACGACGCACCCCGAGCCGTTCCACGTCGCGACGACCGTGCAGACGCTCGACTACGCGAGCCGCGGTCGTGCGGGGTGGCGTGCGCAGGTCTCGGGCAGTCCGTTCGAGGCGAAGCACTTCGGCCGCCGCGAGTTCCCCGAGTTCACGATCGAGTCGCTGCGCGGCCCCGCGGGCGAAGCGGTTCTCCGAGAGCTCTTCGACGAAGCGGCCGACGCGATCGAGGTCGTTCGCCGACTCTGGGACAGCTGGGAGGATGACGCGATCATCCGCGACGCCGCGACGGGCCGTTTCATCGACCGCGAGAAGCTCCACTACATCGACTTCGCGGGCGAGCGGTTCTCGGTGAAGGGCCCGTCGATCACGCCGCGTTCCCCGCAGGGTCAGCCCCTCGTCGCGGTGCTCGCGCACCAGACGATCCCCTACGAACTCGCCGCGCGCGGCGCCGACATCGTGTTCGGCACGCCTTTCGACGAGGCGGGTGCCCGCGGCATTCTCGGCGAGATCCGCGACGCGGAGTCGCGGGTCGGGCGCACGGGCCGACCGCTCGAGGCCTGGGCCGATGTCGTCGTCGTGCTCGAGGAGACGACGGCCGCGGCACGCGCCGTGCTCGATCGCCTCGACGAGCGCGCGGGTGCTCCGCTCGCCTCCGACGCCCTCGTCTTCGCGGGCACGCCCGCCGACCTCGTCGACCTGCTCGAGAGCTGGAGGGCGGTCGGCTACACCGGATTCCGGTTGCGGCCCGCGCGTCTTCCCGACGACCTCCGCCAGATCGTCGAGCACGTGCGCCCGCGGGTCGCGGCGCCGGCCGACGCCCCCACGCTCCGCGAGCGACTCGGCTTCGAGCCCGCCGCGAACCGCTACACCGACACCGAGGAGAACGCAGCATGAGCACCGCGAAGCGCCAGGTCCACCTCGCCGCGCACTTCCCCGGCGTCAACAACACGACGGTGTGGACCGACCCGCGCTCCGAGAGCCAGGTCGAGTTCTCGTCGTTCGAGCACTTCGCGAAGAACGCGGAGCGCGGCTTCTTCGACTACCTCTTCCTCGCCGAGGGACTGCGCCTGCGTGAGCACAAGGGCCGCATCCACGACCTCGACGTCGTCGGTCGCCCTAACACGCTCGCGATCCTCGCGGCGGTCGCCGCCGTCACCGAGCACATCGGCCTCGTCGGAACCCTGAGCTCGACGTTCAACGAACCGTACGAGCTCGCCCGCGCGCTCTCGAGCCTCGACCACCTCTCGAACGGCCGGGCGGGCTGGAACGTCGTCACGAGCTCCGACGCCTTCCACGGCGCGAACTTCCGTCGCGGCGGGTTCCTCGAGCACTCCGAGCGATACACGCGCGCCGACGAGTTCGTCTCGCTCGCGAAGGAGTGGTGGGACTCCTGGCGGGCCGACGCCGTCGCAGCGGATGCCGCGAGCGGGCGTTTCCTCTCCTCCGACGACGCCATCGGCGAGGTCGTGCACCGCGGTCGTCACTTCGACGTCGCGGGCCGCTTCACGACGCCGCGGAGCCCGCAGGGCTACCCCGTGATCGTGCAGGCCGGCGACTCCCCCGACGGCCGTGACTTCGCCGCCCACCACGCCGAGGTGATCTTCTCGCTCCACACGGAGTTCGAGGACGCCCAGGCGTTCTACGCCGACGTCAAGGGACGCCTCCCGGGCCGCGGTCGCACTGAGGACTCGCTCAAGATCCTCCCCGCCGTGGGCTTCGTCATCGGCGACACCGCGGCCGATGCCGCCGAGCGCGCCCGCGAGGTCGAACTCGCCCAGGTGAGCGGCCAGACCGCGATCGCCTTCCTCGAGCAGGTGTGGGGCCGTGACCTCACGGCCTACGACCCCGAGGGCCCGCTGCCCGACGTCGAACCCGACATCGAGGGCCAGAACATCACGCGTGGCCGCGTGCGTCACGTCACCGACATCCCCGGCGTCGTCGCCGCCTGGCGGCAGAAGGCCGAGGCCGAGAACCTCTCGATCCGCGACCTCGTCATCAGCCTGTCGTCGCGTCGCGGTTTCGTCGGCACCCCCGACCACATCGCGAGCGAGATCGACCGCTACGTGCAGAGCCGCGCGACCGACGGCTTCGTCGTCGTCGGTACGACGAACCCCTACGGCCTCGACGAGTTCGTCGACCGCGTCGTGCCGCTCCTCCAGGAGCGCGGCGTGTACCGCACCGAGTACCCGGAGGGAGCGACGCTGCGCGAGAACCTCGGGCTGCCGGCGCTCGAGTCCGACGCCGAGGAGGCCCGTCATGTCGGTTGAGACCCTCACCGCCCCGCCCGCGACGACCGCGCGCACCGCGCAGCGCGTACCGCTCTCGGTGCTCGACCTCGTACCGATCTCGAGCGGCGAGTCGAGCGGCGACGCGCTCCGCAACACGATCGACCTCGCGCAGCGGGCCGAGAGCTTCGGCTTCGCGCGCTACTGGCTCGCCGAGCACCACCTGAACCCGGGTGTCGCGGGCTCCGCGCCGCACACCCTCCTCGGCATCCTCGCCGAACGCACGTCGACGATCCGGGTCGGCACGGCAGCGACGATCCTCGGCAACTACGAGGCCCTGCAGGTCGCCGAGGCGTTCGGCACCCTCGGCACCCTCTACCCGGGTCGCACCGACCTCGGCCTCGGTCGCTCCGGTTCGCCGTCGACGGCACCCGCGCCGCCCGCCGAGCCGCCCGTGACGACGAACCGCCTCGTCGACGGGCTCGTCATCCCGCCGAACCGGCCCTTCCGCTTCAACACCGAGCGCTTCGCGGTGCAGGCGCGACTCCTCGGCCGCACGCCGGGCGACGCCGACCGCTTCAGCCAGCAGGTCGCCGACCTCGCGGACTTCTTCGCGGGCAGCTACGACGCGGGCGACGTGCCCGTCACGGTGCAGCCGGCCGAGGGCAGCGACGTCGAGCTCTGGGTGCACGGCTCGACGGCGGGCGAGAGCGCCCGCATCGCGGGTCGCCTCGGGGTGCGCTTCGGCGCGAACTACCACGTGCAGGGGAGCGGCGTCCTCGACGCCCTCGCCGAGTACCGCGCTCATTTCCAGCCGTCGGCGACCCTCGACCGCCCGCACACGACGGTGTCGGTCGATGTCGTCGTCGCGGCGACCGACGCCGAGGCGACGCGCCTCGCGGCGGGCTACGCCGACTGGGTGCTCTCCATCCGCGAGGGTCAGGGCGCGATCGTCTACCCGACGCCCGAGGAGGCGCGAGGCATCGATGCCCTCTCGGCCGCCGAGCTCGCCTCGGTGCAGGATCGCCTCGACACGCGACTCGTCGGCAGCGCCGAGTCGGTCGTCGGGCGCCTCGAGACGCTCCAGCGCGTCACGGGTGCCGACGAACTGCTCGTCACGACCATCACCCACGACCACGCCGCTCGCGTCGAGTCGTACCGTCTGCTCGCCGAGGCCTGGGGCGATGCCGGAACGCTCTGAGGCGCTCGCCTCCCGAACGGATGACGGTGTGCGCGCCGTCCACGGAATCCGCGTCGGCCCCGCACCGACCCGTCCGAGCACGGCGTATCTCGACCGCGCCGCGGCCGACGCGGAGGTCGCCGCGAGTCGGGCCGAACCGTTCGAGTCGTCGTTCGCGGGGGCATCGGCCGAGCTCCTGACCGCGATCGAGTCGGCCACGACGACGCTGCTGCCCCGAACCTCCGAACTCGCGCGCACGATCTTCGACCTCGCCGAGACCGGGTTCGCCGAGCATCGGAGCGTCGACGCCATCCGCACGCTCCTCGAGGCCGAGGGAGTACCGGTGCGCGTGGGCGTGTTCGGTCTCGACACGGCGTTCGTCGCCGAGCTGAGGGACGGCGTTCCGGTCGAGCCGGAGCTCAGCGCACCGGGTCACACCGCGCACGCGCCGACGATCACGATCTTCGCCGAGTACGACGCTCTGCCCGGCATCGGTCACGGGTGCGGGCACAACCTCATCGCGGCATCCGCGATCGGGTCCTTCCTCGCCCTCGTCCGCGCCGCAGCCGCCGGCATCCCCCTGCCCGGCCGCGTGCTGCTCTACGGCACGCCCGCCGAGGAGGGCGGCAACGGCAAGGAGCTCCTCGCGCGCGCCGGGGCCTTCGACGCCGTCGATGCGGCCATCATGGTGCACCCGTTCGGCTACGACGTCGTCGACCAGCCGTTCATCGGGCGACGCATCGTGCGCATCGTCTACAACGGAGTCGCCGCCCACGCCTCGGCCTCGCCGTTCCAGGGCCGGAACGCCCTCGACGCGGCCGTGCTCAACTATCAGGCCGTCGGTCTCCTGCGCCAGCACCTCCCGCCGGGCGATCGACTGCACGGGATCGTCGTCGACGGCGGCGAGCGCCCGAACGTCGTGCCGGAGCGCGCCGAGCTCGAGTACTACGTGCGCTCCCCCGATCCCGCCGGGCTCCGCGAGCTCTCGTCGCGCGTCGACGACATCGCGCACGGCATCGCCCTCGCGACGGGCACGGGCGTCGAGATCGTGTGGGACCCGCAGCCGTTCACCCTGCCGATCCGCCACAACGCCGCCCTCGGCGAGCGCTGGGCCGTCGCCCAAGCGGCACGCGGTCGCGCCGTGCGGCGCAGTTCGGCCGTTCCGTCGCACCTCGCGGCGTCGACCGACTTCGGCAACGTGAGCGTCCGCATCCCCGGCATCCACCCCGTCATCGCGATCTCCCCGCCCGAGGTGAGTCTGCACACGCGCGAGTTCGCGGCGCACGCGTCATCCCCCGACTCCGACGCCGCGCTCACCGATGCCATCGCGGGTCTCGCGGCGACCGCAGCCGACTTCCTGTCCGACCCCGACCTCCGGGCCGCCGTCGCCGCCGAGTTCCAGGCGGCGGGCGGCCCCATCGATGTGGAAGCGTACTTCTCATGAGCACTCTCGACGACGAACCCGGCGGCACCCCCGTCGTCTACGCCCTGCACGAGAACGCCGACTGGTGGCCGCCGTTCGAGCGCGCCTTCCGCGAGGCGGGCGTTCCCGTGCGCGAGTGGAATCTCGTCGAGGGGTCGTTCGATCCGGCCTCCGCGCCTCCCGAGGGCATCTTCTGGTCGCGCATCAGCGCGTCGGCGCCGAGCCGCGGTCACGACCACTCGAAGGACTACGCCCGCTCGGTGCTCTCGTGGCTCGAGTCGTCGGGGCGTCGCACGGTCAACGGTCGGTCGACGATCGAGTTCGAGGTGAGCAAGGTCGCGCAGCTCGCGGCACTCCGCGCCGCGGGCATCGATGCCCCCGAGACCGTCGCGGTCATCGGCGCCGGCGGTCTGCGTGACGCGGCCCGCCGCTTCGAGGGGCGACCGTTCATCACGAAGCACAACCAGGGCGGCAAGGGCCTCGGCGTCCGCCGCTTCGACTCGGTCGCCGAGTTCGAGACGGCGCTCGACGCGGGTGAGCTCGACGAGCCCGTCGACGGCATCACGCTGCTGCAGGAGTACGTGCGCCCCGCGGGCGGCTTCATCACGCGCGTCGAGATCGTCGGAGGCGAGTTCGTCTACGCGATCGCCGCCGACACCATCCATGGGGGTTTCCAGCTCTGCCCCGCCGACGCGTGCGCGATCGATGCGACGACCGGGCTGCCGATCGCCCCTCCCGGGGCCGAGGCGGCGCCCGAACCGGGTCAGCGACTCTTCACCCTGCGCCGCGACGTCGACACCGCGTTCGCCGAGCGTCTCGCGCAGTTCACTCGCGACCTCGGCATCGAGATCGCGGGGATCGAGTTCATCGAGAGCGCCGACGGCCGCCGCGTCGTCTACGACATCAACACGAACACGAACTACAACGCCGACGTCGAGGCCGAAGCAGACTCGTCCGGCCCCGCCTCGATCGCCCGCTACCTCGGCGCCCTCCTCCGAGAGCGCTACCCCGCCTGACCCCCCCCATGTTGCACTCCGTGACGGTTCGAGACGCAGGGCGACGAGAGGCCGACGCGGTGTCGGCACCGGTGCCTACCATCGCTCCATGACCGACACCGCTACGACCAGCCGCCCGACCCTCGACCGCGCCGCGTTCGGACGCGACTGGGAGGAATGGCACCGCAGCCACGAGGCACGACGGGCCGACGACCACGGGTTCCTCGCCGTCACGACCATCGCGTGGCTCGGCGACGAACCGCAGTCGATCGAGGGAATCCCCGGGCTCTGGTCGACGGGCGAGAACGGCCCCGTCGTCGAGCTGACCGAGGGCGACGAGCTCACGCGCGACGGCGAGTCGCTCACCGGCCGCGTCGAGTTCGGACCGCTCATCGAGCGCGGCGGATTCACGCTCGTCTCGGGCGACACGCACATCGAGGTCGCTCGACGCGGCGGCAACGACATCGTGCGCCCGCGTCATCCCGCCCACCCCCTGCTCGTGAACTACACGGGCACCCCCACCTACGTGCCGAACCCGCGCTGGCTCGCCGAGGGCCGCTACCTGCCGTTCGCCGAGCCGCGCCCCACGACGGTCGGTTCGGCCGCCCCCGGTCTCGAGCACGTCTACGACGCCCCCGGCGAGGTCGAGTTCGAGCTGCGCGGCGAGACGTTCCGCCTGACGGTCTTCCCCGGCTACGCCCCCGGCAGCCTCTTCGCCCTCTTCACGGATGCCACGAGCGGGCTCACCACGTATGCGGCGAACCGGTCGCTCGCGATCGATGCTCCCGCCGCCGACGGCACCGTCACGCTCGACTTCAACCGCGCCGTGAACCTGCCGTGCGCGTACACCGACTTCGCCACGTGCCCGCTGCCTCCCGCCGAGAACCGGCTGCCCATCGGCATCGAGGCCGGCGAGAAGACCCCGCTCGAAAGGCACTGACGTGCGATTCCAGATCCTCGACATCATCCCCTACCTCGCGAACCCCGTCACGGGCCGCCAGGTCTCGCCCGCCGAGCGCTTCGACCAGACGCTCGAGCTCGCGCGCCGCGCCGAACGCCTCGGCTTCGATGCGATCTCGGTCGGCGAGCGTCACGCGGGGCGCTTCCTGTCGTCGGCTCCGAGCGTCATCCTCGGCGCGATCGCGAGCCAGACGTCGACGATCCGCCTGCAGACGGGCGTCACGGTGCTCTCGGTGCTCGACCCCGTGCGCGTCGCCGAAGACTACGCGACGATCGATCAGCTCTCGCGCGGCCGCCTCGAGATCACGATCGGCAAGGGCAACGAGGTCGCCCAGTTCCCGCTCTTCGGCCTCGAGATCGACGACCAGTGGGAACTCCTCGCCGACAAGTACGCGCTCCTCCGACGGCTCTGGCGCGAGACGGATGTCGACTGGGACGCCACTCCTTACACGCGCGCGCAGCACGCGACGACGACGCTGCCGCGACCCTTCGCCGGAGCCCCGCGCGTCTGGCACGGCTCGGCGACGACGCTCGCGTCGGCCGCCCTCGCCGCGCGTCACGGCGACCCGCTGTTCTCAGCCAACGCGATCCAGCCGCTCCGCAACTACGAGGTTCTCGTGCGCCACTACCGCGACGAGTTCGAGCGCCACGGACACGACCCCCGGTTCGCCTACGTCGGCGCAGGCTCCGGCTCTCTCTTCATCGCCGATTCGACGGCCGAGGCGCGCGAGCTCTACGGCCCGGTCTACGAGGCGATCGTCGCGGCGACCAACGTGCCGGGCAACAACTCGCCGTTCCGCGACATCGACCACGCGATCGCGGAGGGCCCGGCCCTCGTCGGCACCGCCGAACAGGTCATCGAGAAGATCGCGCGCTTCCACGGCGCATTCGATCACGACCTGCAGTCGATCAGTCTGCCGACGACGCTGCCGATCGAGCAGCAGTACGAGATCCTCGAGCGGTTCGCGGCCGAGGTCGTGCCGGTCGTCCGCCGCGAGTTCCCGACGACCCTGTGGGGCGAGGGAGACCCGTACGCCACGCGCCCCGCGGTGCACGGGGCGACCGAGAAGGATGCCGCGAGCGCGGTCTCCGCTCACGGCAGACTCGTCGCCGCGGCCTGAGAGGATTCGCTGATGACGACCACGACATCCGCCGCACTCGACCGGCGCTACGGCACGACCGATGTTCCCGAGGTGACCCTCACCGAGACGATCGCGGGGCAGCTCGCTCATCGCTCGGTGCGGCGCTTCCTGCCGTCATCCGTGAGCGAAGGCGATCTCGCGGCGATCGTCGCGGCCGCGCAATCGGCGGCGACGTCGTCGAACCAGCAATCGTGGAGCGTCGTCGTGGTCGAAGACCGCGAGCGCCTCGCGCGGCTCGCCCATCTCGCGGGCGACCAGGCGTTCATCGCCGATGCGGCGGCGTTCTTCGTGTGGGTCGCCGACCTGAATCGCGCGGCGACGATCGCGGCCCGTGCCGGTCACGAGCTCGGTGGGGCCGACTACCTCGAGTCGACCCTCGTCGCCTCGATCGATGCCGCCCTCGCCGCGCAGAACGCCGTCGTCGCGGCCGAGTCGCTCGGCTGGGGCACCGTCTACGTGGGGGCCGTGCGCAACAACCCGGTCGCGATCGCCGCCGAGCTCGGCCTGCCGCCGCGCGCCTTCGCCGTCGTGGGCCTCGCGATCGGTCGCCCCGACCCCGACGAGCAGGCGGGCGTCAAGCCCCGCCTGCCGCAGAGCGCCGTCGTGCACCGCGAGCAGTACGACCCCGCGGCGAGCGCCGACGGAGTGGCTGTCTACGGCGCACGTCTCTCGGACTACTACGACGCCTACGGCATCGAACACGAGTGGACGGCGAGCGTCGCGCGCCGCTGGAAGGACGCGGCGGGGCTGAACGGCCGCCACCGTCTGCGGTCCTGGTTGGAAGAACTCGGCTTCCCGAGCCGTTAGACCTGTCGGAGAGGAAATCATCGTGACATCCCCCGTTCTGATTCGTGAAGCGCAGCCGAGCGAGTACGACGCCGTCGGCCGACTGACCGAAGAGGGCTTCGCGACCGGACCGTACGGCCACCTGCCGGTCTCGGAGGAGCGTCGCCGCCTCGTCACGGATGTCGCCGCGCGTGCCGCGTCGGGCGTCGTGCTCGTCGCCGAGAGCGACAGTGCTCTCGTCGGGACCGTCACCGTCGTGCGCGCCGGTACGCCGCAGGCGCGCCTCGCGACGGGCGACGAGGCCGAACTCCGACTCCTCGCCGTCTCGCCCGCCGCACGCGGACTCGGTCTCGGCCGCGCCCTCGCGAATGCCGCTCAGGAGGTCGCCCTCGAGTGGGGCGCCCCCGCGATCGTGCTCGACACGGGGTCGCTCAACCTCACCGCGCAGTCGCTCTACGACAGCCTCGGCTACGAGCGGCTCCGGAGCCACGCCGACCCCGACGGTCGCATCACGCACGTCGACTACCGGCTGCCCCTCGCTGCGCGAGACGACGTCGTCGTACGTCTCGTGCGCCCCGACGAATACGAGGCCGTCGCCGACCTCTCGGAGCGCGCCTACACGATCGAGTACGAGATCTCCGACGACTACCTCGCGTCGATCCGCGACATCGAGTCGCGGGCGATCGAGCACCAGGTGTGGGTGGCAGCGGACGCCGCGAGCGGAGCCCTCCTCGGAACCGTCGCGACGCCGCGCCGCGGCAACACCATCTCGCCGCTCGCCCAGGACGGCGAGCTCGACTTCCGGCTGCTCGCAGTCGACCCCGTCGCGCGCGGGCGTGGCATCGGCGACATCCTCACCCGTCACACGATCGAGATCGCGAGACTCCGCGGCCTCGAACGTGTCGTCATGAACTCGGGCCCGCAGATGGTCGGCGCCCATCGGCTCTACGAGAAGGTCGGCTTCGGTCGGTTGAGCGAACGGGAGCGCATCATCGAGGTCGGCGGCCGCAGCTTCCTGCTGCTCGCCTTCACGATCGACGTTCCGGTGCGCCTCCGGCTCGATGAGAAGATCGCGGGATGAGTTCAACAGACGTCGTCGTCATCGGTGGTGGCGCGATGGGGTCCTCCGCGGCCTGGCAACTCGCCCGCCGCGGCCGTTCGGTGACCCTCCTCGAGCGTTTCTCGCCGGGGCACACGCACGGTGCATCGCACGGCGCATCACGCAACTTCAACGTCAGTTACGGCGACCCCGACCACATCGCGCTGCTCGTCGAGTCCCTCCCGCTGTGGCGTGAACTCGAGGCCGAGACGGGGGCACACCTGCTCGATCAGGTCGGCATCGTGAACCACGGGGACTTCCCCGACATCGACGGAGTGCACGAGTCACTCGCCGCCGCCGGCATCCCGAGCGAGTTCCTGCCCGCCGAGGAAGCGGCGCGGCGCTGGCCCGGCATCCGTTTCACGACGCGCGTGCTGCACACGCCGACGGCGGGGCGGCTGAACGCCGACGCGTCGGTCGCCGCCCTGCAGCGGGCGGCCGCCGCGCACGGCGCCGACGTGCGTCACGACACGCGAGTGCTCGGCATCGAGGTCATCGGCGACGATCACGTGCGCGTGACCACCGAGACCGAGACGATCGATGCGCGCCGCGCGATCGTGACCGCCGGCGCCTGGACCTCGAGCCTGCTCGGCGGCATCGTCGACCTGCCGGCGCTCGTCGTCACGCAGGAGCAGCCCGCCCACTTCGCGCTCCTCGACGACTCGTTCGAGTGGCCCGGCTTCAACCATCGCCCTACGGCGACCGAGGACGACTGGTGGTACTCGGGCGTCTACGGCATGTTCACTCCGGGCGAGGGGGTCAAGGCCGGCTGGCACGGAACGGGGCCCGTCGTCGACCCCGACCGACGCGACTACACCGCCGAACCCGCGCAGGCCGAGGCACTGCGCCGCTACGCGCGCGAGTGGCTTCCGGGGGCGGACGCCGACTCGGCGACCTGGATCAGCTGTACGTATACGACGACCCCCGACTCGGTATTCGTGCTCGACAGCTCGGGCCCGATCACCGTCGGCGCCGGGTTCTCGGGCCACGGCTTCAAGTTCACTCCCGCGGTCGGCCGGGTTCTCGCCGACCTCACCGACGGGCGACCCGCGCCCGGCACGTTCTCTCTGCAGAGGTTCGCATGACGATCGACACCCCGCCGACATCCACCGCCGCACCCGCCGCCGAGCTTCTCGACGTCGACTGGTTCGATCCGCGCGCCGTCGAGCTGCGTGCCGCGATGGATGTCGAGATGGGCGAGCGCTACGGCGACCGCTCACTCGCCGATCTCGGCGAGGAGGCGCTCACGGCGTTCGTGATCGACCCCGACGACATGATCGCGACGGTCATCGCCGTCGTCGACGGCGTGCCGGTGGGTCATGCTGCGCTCCGCGCCCTCGGCGACGAGTTCGAGCTGAAGCGCCTCGTGACCCTCGAGGGCTACCGCGGCCGCGGCATCTCGCGTGCGCTCATCGAACGCATCGAGGCGATCGCGCGCGAGCGCGGCGGCACCCGCGTCATCCTGCAGACCGGCGACCGCCAGCCCGATGCCGTGCGCCTCTACGAGTGGCTCGGCTACGAACCCATCCCGATCTTCGCCCCCTACGAGCCGATCACGTTCTCGCGCTGCTTCGCCCGCTCGATCATCTGACCGCGTCGCCCGTCGCCCCGCGCCCTTCCACCGAAAGGTCAATCCCCGGGGGTCCGCACCCACCCGCACCCCGAGCGATTGACCTCTCGACCCCGAGCGACGTGCGCGAGCGCGCCGCCGCAGACCACGCCATCCCCGTCATCCCCACCGAAAGGTCAATCCCCGGGGTCCACACCCACCCGCACCCCGAGCGATTGACCTCTCGACCCCGAAGCGCGCCGCCGCAGACCACGCCATCCCGCGTCATCCCCGTCATCCCCACCGAAAGGTCAATCCACCGGGGTCCGCACCCACCCGCACCCCGAGCAATTGACCTCTCGACCCCGAGAGACGTGCGGGAGCACGCCGCCGCATCACCCCCACCCGAGAATCACCCCCGCCCGAGAAACTCCCGCCACACGCCCCCACGCACACGAAACCCCGCCACGCGGCTCACGTCGCGGGCGGGGTTCCGAGTCATGCGGATGCTACGGGCGCGGCAATCCGGGAGGGTTGATCTCGGACGTCTTCACGGCCTCGCTCTCGAGGCCCCAGCGCTCGAGGATGGCGTCGTACTCGCCGTTCTCGATCGCGTAGTTCAGCACGATGTTGACGGCTTCGATGAGGCCGTTGTCCTTCGCGGTACCCGCAGCGATCTGCGCGTTGTCGGGGAATCCACCGTTGAGCTGGCCGACGAGCTTCGTCTTGCCGTCGGTCGCGGCCTTGTACGCGGCCGTCGCGTTCGGACCGAACGTCGCGTCGACGCGTCCCGACTGCACGGCGAGCGTCGCTGCGGCGTCGTCCTCGTAGTACTGGAAGTCCACGGGGTCGAGCCCGGCGGCCTTATTCTCCTCGTCCCACGCGAGCAGGATCTTCTCCTGGTTGGTGCCGGAGCCGACGACGATCGAGAGGCCGGCGACGTCCTTCGCCTCGGAGATCGAGTCGATATCGCTGTCGGCCTTCACGTAGAAGCCGAGCACGTCATCGCGGTAGGTCGCGAAGTCGAAGAGGTCCTTGCGCTCTTCGGTGACCGTGACGTTCGAGGTGATGAGGTCGTACTTGCCCGACTGGATGCCGAGGGGCCAGTCGGCCCATGCGGCGATCTCGGTCTTCAGCTCGAGGCCGAGACCATCGGCGATGAGCTGCGCGAAGTCGGCCTCGCTGCCGAGGCGGGTGACGTTGTCGTCTTCCGCGAGGAAGGACAGCGGCGGGATGTACGCGCTGCCGACGACGGTGAGCTTGCCCGGGTCGATGGGCGTGAAGCCGCTCGCCTCGAGCGCCTCGACGGCCTCGGGAACGGGGTCGATGCGCGGCCGGTCGTCGGCGTTCTTGCTCGTGAGGTCGAACTGCACGATCGACGTCTCTGCGGCGGCCTCCGTCGCCTCAGGAGCCGCCTCCGCCTCAGCCGAGTTGCCGCTGTTGAGTGCGAATGCGGTGATCGCACCGCCGACGATCGCGACGGCGGCGACGCCACCGACGATGACCGCCACCTTCTTCTTGTTGATTGCCATGTCGTGTCTCGCTTACTTACTCTTGATGTTCCGATGCCGGGTTCGGTGATCGGTTCGGCCCGGCGCCGCCGGCCAGGGCGGCGCCGGGCTCTCCTGCGCTAGAGCACCTTGCGCAGGAATTCCTTGGTGCGTGCGTTCTTCGGGTTCGAGAGCACCGCGGCGGGGGCTCCCTCTTCGATGACGCGTCCCTCGTCAAGGAACACGACGCGATCGGCGACCTCGCGGGCGAAGCCGATCTCGTGGGTCACGATGACGAGCGTCGTGCCCTCCTTCGCGAGCTCGCGGATGACGTCGAGCACCTCACCCACGAGTTCGGGGTCGAGGGCGCTCGTCGGCTCGTCGAAGAGCAGCACGTTGGGCTTGAGGGCGAGCGCTCGGGCGATGGCCACACGCTGCTGCTGGCCTCCCGAGAGCTGACGCGGGTAGTGGTCGGCCTTGTCGCCGAGGCCCACACGCTCGAGCAGGGTGCGTGCCTGCGCGAGCGCTTCGGCCTTCGTCGCACGCTTGAGGGCGATGGGCGCCGCGGTCACGTTCTCGATCGCGGTCAGGTGCGGGAACAGGTTGAAGTTCTGGAACACCATGCCGACCTGCGTGCGCCGGCGGAGGATCTCGGCCTCGTGCAGCTCGAAGAGGCGATCGCCGCGCAGCTCGTATCCGATGAACTGACCGTCGATCGTGATGGACCCGCGGTCGATCGATTCGAGATGGTTGATGGCGCGGAGGAGCGTCGACTTGCCCGACCCCGACGGGCCGAGGAGCGCGACGACCTGGCCGGGCTGCACCGTGAGGTCGATGCCGTGCAGAACCTCGTGGGAGCCGTACGACTTCGAGACGCCGCGGATCTCGATGAGCCCGCTGACCGCACGCCGGGGCGGAGCGGCGACGGCGATCCCGTCGAAGGAAGGGGCGAGTCGGGTGTCGGTCATGAGCGGGTGTCCTTCGCGTCGGAGGGAGGGGTGCCGGAGGCGGGCTTCTCGTCGTCGTCGAGGCGCGCCCACTGCTCGCGCACCCAGAATCGTGCACGCTGGATCGGCGTCGGCGGCAGCACGCGCACCGAACCGCGGGCGTAGTGGCGCTCGATGTAGTACTGCGCGACCGAGAGGATCGTCGTGATGAGCGCGTACCAGACGACCGCGACGAGCAGCAGCGGGATGACGCGCTGGTTGCGGTTGTAGATCACCTGCACCGTGTAGAAGAGCTCGGGCAGGGCGACGATGAAGACGACCGACGTGCCCTTCACGAGTCCGATGATCTCGTTGAACGCGTTGGGCAGGATCGCCCGCGCGGCCTGGGGCAGGATGATGCGGAAGAAGCGCACCCGGCGCGGCAGACCGAGGGCCGCCGCGGCTTCGAGCTGCCCCTGATCGACCGAGAGGATGCCGCCGCGGATGATCTCGGCGGAGTACGCCGCCTGGTGGAGCGAGAGTCCGAGCGTCGCGGCGGCGAACGACGAGATGAGCGTCACCGTGTCGAACGAGACGAGCCAGAAGTCGGTCGTGAACGGAGTACCGAGGCCGAGCTTCGGGTAGAGGTATCCGAGGTTGTACCAGACGAGCAGCTGCACGACGAGGGGAACCGAGCGGAAGAACCAGATGAAGCTCCACGCGAGCGAGTTGAGGAGCGGCGAGCCCGACAGCCGGGCGATCGCGAGGAGCGCCCCGATGATGAACCCAAGCGATCCCGAGATGAGCGTGAGCACGAGCGTGAGCACGAGGGCGTCGGTGACGATCGGGCTGAAGAAGTACTCGCCGAAGACGTTCCACTCGTAGAGGGAGTTCGTCGCGAGCGACCAGATGAACTGTGCGGCGACGAAGATCGCGAGTGCGCTGAAGATCCAGCGGCCCCAGTGCTTCGTCGGCACGACCTGGAGCTCGGGCGGCGAGAAGGGGTTCTTGTCGGGCTGGCTCGCACGAGCGGGTGGTCCGCTCGCGGCATCCGTCGCCCCCGCTGCCACGCTGGGGGCCGCGGCCCGCGCGGGTGTGTCGAGAGTCATCGCCTGTCCTTTCTCGTCGCCCGGTTCGGGCGTTGTCGAGAGATTAGGCGGGTCGTGCGGGGTGCGGCGAGGGCCGTGTCATCGGCGCGTCAGAGAGCGTCACGCCGTGTCATAGAGGGCCGCACGGCGTCACGGTGGTGCCGTCCTCTCGAGACCTCGCACGCGTCGCGGTCATCGCTCTCGCAGCGCACGCGATGTTCGGGTAAGCGCATGCCCACGGGCGTGCGCAAGCCCCCGATGGGGAGGCGTGGCTCTTCCGCCGCCCTCCGTTACGGTGAGCACAGGGGAACAGAAAACGTTCGAAATGGGCCGGAGATCCTCGCGGAGTGCCGGTTCGGACGTTGAGCGATGCTGTCGAGGGCGACACGGTCGGACCGAGCCCCTGACAGCTCGTTCGCGCGGGTCAGCTCACTCGAGGATGCCCTGGCGCTTCGCGAGCGTCACCTCGCGGTAGCGGCGCACGACGAGCACGACGAGTCCCACCGCGATCGCGGCGTAGACGACGTAGTCGATGTAGCCGAGGTACTGCTCGAGGGCCTCGTGCTGCGTGCCGAGCGCCGCGCCCACTCCGATGAGGAGCGAGTTCCAGATGCCCGAACCGATCGCCGTGTAGAGCACGAACACGACGAGATTCATGCGAGCCGCCCCCGCGGGGATCGAGATGAGGCTCCGGATGCCGGGGATCATGCGACCCACGAGCACCGACCACTGGCCGCGCGTCGCGAACCACTCGGCACCGCGTTCGAGGTCGGAGCGGCTGACGAGCCGGGTCGCGGCGATCATCATGATGGCGCGCGTCATGCCGATCCAGGCGCCGAGGCCGTAGAGCAGCAGCGCCCCGAGCACCGACGCGAGGGTCGCCCACAGGATGAGCGCGACGAGGTTGAGTTCGCCCGACTGGCTGAGGTAGCCCGCGAACGGCAGGATCACCTCGCTCGGGATCGGCGGGATGAGGACCTCGACGAAGACGAGCAGGCCCACACCGACGTCACCGAGAGCGGTGAGCACATCGGCGGCGAACCCGGTCAGCCCCGTGAAACCGTGGTCGGAGGTGGTTGCGGCAGCGGTGATCACGGCGGTCCCCCGGGGTGGTCGATGTCGTCAGAACACGGGTAACGCTAATGAGCACAGATGAACGAAAGCTGCGTGCGGGTTTCGAACGGATGACGCGTGCCCGTGCTGCTTACTCGGGGGTCTCGGGGTTGCCGTCGAAGTCGCACGCGAACACGATCGCACCGAGGGTCGAGGAGCCGTAGGTATAGGGGTAGCCCGGGTCGATGACGACGGTCTCTCCGGGATTGCCGCTGACCGAGTAGCCTCCGAAGTTCGTTGGGCACCCCGGCCGGTAGTCGCCCGCGGGCACGAAGGTGACGGGCGTCAGGACGAACTGCCAGTCATCCCTCGACGTGCCCGAGCCCGTGCCCGACCCGATCGAGCCCGACGATTCCGCCGGCGCCTCGGCCGCGACCCTCGCCGCTTCGGCGACGCGCTCGGCTTCCTCGGCTGCGGCGTGACTCGCGGCGACCGCGTCGACCGTCGCCTTCGCTCCCGCGAACGCGCCGACGACGGCAGAGATCGACACGGCGCCCTCGGCCGGGTCGAGCGCCGTGCGCACCGCGGTCGCGGCGGTCGAGACGGCATCCTTCTCGGGTTGCCCGGCCTTCGGCGCAGCGCTCACGGCGACGTCGAGCTCGGCGGCGACGCTCTCGGCGAGGGCGATCAGCGCATCGTCCACGGCGTCGCGCGCCCGATCGGTCGCGGCGATGTCACGCCCCTCGAGCGCGGAACCGAGCGAGACGAGTGCAGCATCGAGGTCGACCTGCGCGGCGTCGTCGCCCAGCCCGCCGAGCGTCTCGCCGGCACCGTGCACGGCATCGAGACCCGCCCGTGCCTCCGCACGCACCCCCTCGACCGCCGACTCCCACGCGGCGAGGGAGACGTCCTCGGCGGCGTGCTGTTCCTGCGCCGCGGCCTCGTCGCGCGCCGCGGCGTCGAAGGCGACGACCTGCACGCCCACGAATCCGAGCGCGAGCACGGCGATACTCACGCCGGCGATGACCTTCTCGAGCGTGCCGAAACGGCGCGCGTCGGCCGACGCCTCTGAATCCCCCACTGACATTCCCCCGTCATCCGCGTCGCTCGTTCGCGAGGCGCAACCTCGTCAGCGTAGACGCAGAGAGGCGCCGGTCTCGCGCCCCTGTCCGGGGGTCGCGAGACCGGCGCCTGTCAGAACTCGGCGGGGTCTAGTTGCCCTTGGTGTGACGCGGCTTCCGCGGCGGGCGGTCGTCGCTGTCGAAGCGGCGGCTCGGTCCGCCCGAGTCGGGGCGGAGTTCGATGAGTCGACCCGAGATGCGCGTTCCCGTCAGACGGTCGAGCACGTCGTCCGGAAGGTCGGCGGGCAGCTCGACGATCGAGAACTCGGGGCGGATCTGGATCGCTCCGAAGTCGGCGCGGCTGAGGCCGCCCTCGTTCGCGAGAGCTCCGACGATCTGACGCGGTTCGACCTTGTGGCGCTTGCCGACGGCGATGCGGTACGGCGCGAGGCGCACGTCGCCCGGGCGCTGGCGACGCTCGGGGCGATCGTCGCGGTCACGGTCACGGCGCTCCGGGCGATCGCGGCGGTCGCCACGGTCACCACGGTCGTCACGATCGCGCGCGGGACGCTCGGGGCGCTCCTCACGACGGGCGGCGCGCTCGGCGGCGGGGTCGAGGAGGAGCGGGGTGTCGCCCTGCGCGACGACGGCGAGCGCTGCGGCGACATCGGCCTCGGGCACGTCGTGGTGCTTGACGTAGTGGCCGACGATGTCGCGGAACGCCGAGATGCGATCGGCGTCTTCGAGTGCCGCGGTGATGCGGTCGTCGAAGCGCGCGAGGCGCGTGGTGTTGACGTCGTCGACGCTCGGCAGGCGCATCTCGGTGAGCGGCTGGCGCGTCGCCTTCTCGATCGCCGTGAGCAGGCGGCGCTCGCGCGGGGTCACGAAGCTGATCGCGTCGCCCGAGCGGCCGGCACGACCGGTGCGACCGATGCGGTGCACGTACGACTCGGTGTCGGTGGGGATGTCGAAGTTGACGACGTGGCTGATGCGCTCGACGTCGAGTCCGCGCGCCGCGACGTCGGTCGCGACGAGGATGTCGAGCTTGCCGGCCTTCAACTGGTTGACGGTGCGCTCGCGCTGCACCTGGTTGATGTCACCGTTGATCGCCGAAGCCGAGTATCCGCGGGCGCGGAGCTTCTCGGCGAGCGTCTCGGTCTCGTTCTTCGTGCGGACGAAGACGATCATGCCCTCGAAGTTCTCGACCTCGAGGATGCGCGTGAGGGCGTCGACCTTCTGCGCGTACGAGACGACGAGGTAGCGCTGCGTCGTGTTCGCCGACGTGGTCGTCTTGCCCTTGACCGTGATCTCTTCGGGATCGTTCAGGTACTGCTTCGAGATGCGACGGATCTGAGCGGGCATCGTCGCCGAGAAGAGCGCGACCTGCTTGTCGTCGGGGGTGTCGGCGAGGATCGTCTCGACGTCCTCCGCGAAGCCCATCTTGAGCATCTCGTCGGCCTCGTCGAGCACGAGGTACTTGAGCTCGGAGAGGTCGAGCGTGCCCTTCTCGAGGTGGTCCATGATGCGGCCGGGCGTGCCGACGACGACGTGCACGCCGCGACGGAGTGCCGACAGCTGGACGCCGTAGCCCTGGCCGCCGTAGACGGGGAGCACGTGCACGCCGCGCATGTGGGCGGCGTACTTCTCGAACGCCTCGCACACCTGCAGGGCGAGCTCACGGGTCGGCGCGAGCACGAGCGCCTGCGGCGTCTTCTGCGAGACGTCGAGGCGCGACAGGATCGGGAGCGCGAAGGCCGCGGTCTTGCCGGTGCCGGTCTGGGCGAGTCCGACGACGTCGCGCCCGGCCAGCAGGGTCGGGATCGTCGCGGCCTGGATCGCGGAGGGGGTCTCGTAGCCGACGTCCTTCAGCGCGCGGAGCACTGCGTCGTCGAGGCCGAGTTCGGTAAAGTTGGGCACAGCAGGTGCCTCATCGGCCGCAGAAGGGGCCGCAGAATCGTGGGAAGTCACACTCCAGGGTAGTGCCCCCTCCTGAGAGGCACTCGATAGTCCACGCGCGCGACGTGCGCGGGCACCGCGCCGGTCGCGATTCCGACGACGCGTCCGGTGAAACCGCCGGCGACTTCGGTCGCGGTGTACCGGCCGTCGATGGCTGCGATCTCCTCGAAGTCCTCGCCCTCGACGACGCCGAGGGCGAGGACGTCGGGGCCGCCTCGCGGGTGCAGTCCGCCGGCGCCGGGTCGGGCGCGGACCGACAGGGTCACGGCGCCCTCCGGCCGCGCCCGCTCGCCGAGCTCGATACGGATGCCGCCGATGAGCGCGACAGCGACGAGCGACGTGCTTCCGGCGACGATGCGCACCCCGTGGTCGTCGTCGAGGCGCACGACGACGGCTGCCTCGCCCTCGAGTTCGGCGTCGAACTCCCACGCCTCGTCGCTCGCCCGGACGGCGAGGAGACCCGCGCCCGCGTCATCCGTCGCCGCCAGGTCGAGACCGCCGCCCGGTGCGAGTGCCGCGAACCCGGCGGGCCACCGGCCCGGCGAGACCCAGCGCAGGTCGAGGGCGGGCGCATCGAAGCGGTCGGTGAACGCCGTGTCGACGGGCGGCACGACGTAGCGGTCCTCGACGACGACGGGCCAGTCGTCGACCCAGTCGATCCCCGTGAGGAAGGTCTCGCGGCCGTTGACGTGGAATCCCGGCGTCATGCCGCGCGGGCGCACCCCGAGGTGCACCATGGCCCACTCCCCCGACGCGAGTTCGACGAGATCGGCGTGGCCGGTGTTCTGCACGGGGTGGACGGTGCTGCGGTGCGAGAGGATCGGGTTCGCCGGGCAGCTCTCCCACACGCCCTCGATCGATCGCGATCGGGCGATCGAGACGGCGTGCCCGCGCTCGGTGCCGCCCTCGGCGACAAGGAGGTACCACCAGTCGCCGCGGCGGTACAGGTGCGGGCCCTCGGTCGCGGCGAGCCCCGTGCCCTGCCACAGGAGGCGCGGCTCCGAGAGCAGCTCTCCCGACGCCGGGTCGACGCGCGCGTGGGCGATCTCGGTGCCCGCTTCTCCGAAGCGTGCCCACGTGAGGTGGCAGTCGCCGTCGTCATCCCAGGCGAGGTCGGGGTCGATCCCGACGGCGCCGGCGGCGAAGACGGGCTCCGACCACGGGCCCGCCGCGTCCTCCGCCCACACGATGAGGTGGCCGTCGTCGACGCGGTCGATGTCGGTCGTGATCATCCAGAAGCGGCCGTCGTGGTGACGGATCGTCGGCGCGAAGATGCCGCCGCCCGTATCGGCGCGCTGCATCTGGCTCGGTCGCTCGATGGCGTGGCCGAGGAGGCGCCAGTCCACGAGATCGCGGCTGTGCCGCACGGGCACGCCCGGCAGGTACTCGAACGTCGAGTTGACGAGGTAGAAGTCGTCGCCGACGCGGCAGATCGACGGGTCGGGGTGGAAGCCCGGCACGATCGGGAGGCTCATGAGCGAGCCTCGCGCTCGGCGAGCTGGGCGACGAAAGCAGCGCGCGGCGGCGAGAACAGGTCGACGATCGTGCAGCCATCGGGCCCGGCGACGCCGCCGTGCGGCACCCACGGCGGCGCGACGAACACGTCGTGCGGCCCGAGTTCGCGTTCGACCCCGTCGAGCGAGAACAGGATCGAGCCGGCGATGACGAGCCCCATCTGCTCCTCTTCGTGCACGTGCACCGCGGCGACCGCGTGCGGCTCGAGCGTGACGTGCGAGAGCATGACGTCGGTGCCCGAGACGACCCGCAGCGCGACGCCGTCGCCGCCCGAGAGCGGTTCGACGTCGCCGAGTGCGGCGAAGCGCGCGGGGGCGCTCGGTGCGGGGCGGGATGCCGGTGCGGAGTCGGTCACGGATTCTCCTTCGAATCGGCGGGGTGGCGTCGGGGAGACGTTAGCAGTCGCATACTTACGAGGGTGCCCAATGATGTGATGCTCGTCTCAGGAATAGCACTCATCGTCGTGTGCGCCTGCGCGGGCGCGTTCGTCGTGCAGGTGCGACGCACGACCCGCTCGCCGTCGCGCGGGCTCTGGTGGGCGGCGTTCTCCGCGGCGGCGTTCGCGAGCATCGCCTCGGCCCTCATGATCTTCCTCGGTCACGAGTGGTGGATCGTCGCGGCGTCCAACGGATTCATGGCGGCCGCCGTCGGGCTGTACTGGTCGGGTGCGCGCGCGTTCAACGGGCGACCGGCGATGCTCGAGATCACGGTTCCGCTCTCCCTCGCGGTCTTCATCGTCTCGGCACTTCCGTCGCCGTCCGGTGTCGAATGGGCGGGAGCACCCCTCCGATTCGGAACGATCGTGGTCTTCTCGGTGCTCGTCGCCGTCGAAGCGCTCCGCCGCCCTCTGCGCCGCGTCCGCGCCTCGTTCATCGTCGCTGCGGCGCTCCTCGTGCAGGCCGTGTACTCGGCCGCTCGACTCGTCGTCTTCCTGGTCGCGGGCCCCGAGTCCGACGTCTTCACGAGCATCTTCAGCACGTTCGCGACGACGGTCCTGAACGTCGCTCTCGTTCTCGTCGTGACCGGCTGCACGATCGCTATCAAGATCGGCTACACGCACGACGCCATGCTCGGTTCCCGCGTCGAGCGCACGTCGATCGTGCCGATGCGGCAGCTCGTGCGGCTCGCCGAGCGGCGGGGACCGGACGCGATCGGGCTCGTCGTCGTCGCGTCGATCGAGTCGCACCGTCTCCTCGTGTCGGCCTACGGCCGACCGCGCATCGACGAGGTGCAGCAGCACCTCGTCGCCGCCCTCATCGATACTCTCCCGACCGGATGTCTCGTGAGCGAGCGACGTTCGGGCGAGGTCGTCGCGGCGTCCGCCCGGCCGCACGGCACGTCGACCGCGTCCATCGAAGACACCGTGGCCCGACTCTTCGCGGCGAGCGCCGCGGAGAACGGCATCCCCGTGCTCGCCGCGGCGGTCGCTGCCGAGCCGGTCGTCGACGCCCCCTCGCGCGACACGAGCACGGGCGGCGTCACCGCGGCGATCACGCGTGCCCGCCGCCGCGTGGCCAGCGCACTCGCTGAGTAGTTCCCCGCGTGGGGGGACGCGGCGCAGGCCGGCATCCCCCTACTCTTCAAGGGTGATGCCGGACCTCCTCCCCGTCTTCGGGTTAGCGCTCGTCATCATCTGCGTGTGCGCCGGGTGCTTCGCGATCGCCGCACGAGGATCGCGACTCGGCAGCTGGATCGGCCCGTGGTGGGTCTCGCTCGTCGGCACGATCGGCACCTCGACGTGCTATCTGCTCATCGCGCTCACGCTCGACGACTGGTGGATGTTCGCGCTCGCCAACGGCTTCATGATGCTCACGATCACGTCGTACTGGTCGGGGGCGCGCGCCTACAACGGTCATCCGCCCCACCTCTGGATCTCGATCGTCGCCGCCGTGCCGCTGGTCGCATCGCCTCACATCTGGGCCGACGAGCCGCCGATCTGGGCCGGAGCACCGCTGCGATTCGGGCTCCTCGCGGTGTTCT
Organism: Agromyces atrinae; assembly: GCF_013407835.1. Classification (NCBI taxonomy): domain Bacteria; kingdom Bacillati; phylum Actinomycetota; class Actinomycetes; order Micrococcales; family Microbacteriaceae; genus Agromyces; species Agromyces atrinae. Next base: position 1,978,678 of record NZ_JACCBI010000001.1, read on the forward strand.
CTGTGCTCATCGCGATCGAGATGCTGAGCCTGCCGCTGCGCCGCGACCGCATGTCGTACCTCGTTGCCGCGACCGTCATCGCGCACGGCGTCTACGTGAGCGCCCGCCTCGTCGTCTTCCTCCTCGAAGGCCCGACGTCGGGCATCTTCGAGCGCCACTTCAACACGATCGCCACCACGCTCCTGAACGTCGGTTTCGTCGCGGTCATCACGGTCGCGACGATCGGCATCCTCATCGCACGCTCGCACGAGGACGCCCTCGGCGAGCGGGTCGCGCGCGTCGATCTCGTGCCCCGTTCGGCGTTCCTGCGCGGGGCGAACGAGCGGGCGAACGGAGAGCGCGGCGCGCTGCTCGTCGTCGCGGGCGTCGAGTCGTTCGCGACGCTCTCGAGCGCGCTCGGGCGCGTCCGCGGCGACGAGGTGCGGAAGTTCCTGACGGCGGCCGTGATCGACACCCTTCCCGCGGGAAGTGTCGTCACGACGCTCCGGGGTGATCTCGTCGCGGCTCACGCGATGCTGCCGCGCGGCACCGCGACGTCGTCGATCGAATCGACGGTCACTGACCTCTTCCGAGCGAGCGCCGAGGAGGTCGGCGTACCTCACGCCGCCGCGGTGTGCGTCGCCAGGGTCGTCACGGGCGCCGACGTGCGGCCGGCACTCGACGATGCGACGGCTGCGGTGCGCGATCGCGTACGCACCTGATCAGGTCGGCGTGGCCGACCGACGAATCGTGCGGCCGGTAATCTGAGCGGATGGCCACCCTGCGCACCCTCGACCAGTCGTCGAAGCTCAAGAACGTCCTCTACGAGATCAGAGGCAACGCGCTCACCGAGGCCGCCCGACTCGAGGCCGACGGCTTCACGATCCTGAAGCTCAACACGGGCAATCCCGCGACGTTCGGCTTCGAGGCGCCGTACCAGATCGTCCGCGACATGATCGCGGCCATCCCCACCGCCCACGGCTACAGCGAGAGCCGCGGCATCCTCGCCGCGCGCCGCGCCGTCGTCTACCGCTACGAGGAGATCCCGGGCTTCCCCCGCGTCGATCCCGACGACGTCTTCCTCGGCAACGGCGTCTCCGAGCTCATCACGATGACCATGCAGGCGCTCCTCGACGAGGGCGACGAAGTGCTCATCCCTGCCCCCGACTACCCGCTCTGGACGGCAATGACGAGCCTCTCGAGCGGCACTCCGGTGCACTACCTGTGCGACGAGGAGAACGGCTGGCAGCCCGACCTCGACGACATCCGCTCGAAGATCACGCCGCGCACCAAGGCCATCGTGATCATCAACCCCAACAACCCGACGGGTGCCGTCTACTCGCGCGAGGTACTCGAGGGCATCGCCGAGATCGCGCGCGAGCACTCGCTGCTGCTCCTCTCCGACGAGATCTACGACCGCATCCTCTTCGACGACGCCGTGCACATCCCCATGGCGTCGGTCGCGCCCGACCTGCTGTGCCTCACGTTCAACGGCCTCTCGAAGACCTACCGCGTCGCGGGCTACCGCTCGGGCTGGATGGTCATCACCGGCCCGAAGGAGCACGCGGCGGGCTTCCTCGAAGGCATCAACCTCCTCGCTTCGACGCGCCTCTGTCCCAACGTCCCCGCACAGCACGCCGTGCAGGCAGCACTCTCGGGAGTGCAGTCGATCGACGCGCTCATCGCGCCGAGCGGTCGACTGCACGAGCAGAGGGATGCCGCGTGGGAGGGTCTCCAGTCGATCCCCGGCGTCTCGTGCGTGAAGCCCGAGGGCGCGCTCTACGCGTTCCCTCGTCTCGACCCGAACGTCCACGAGATCCGTGACGACGCGAAGCTCGTCTACGACCTGCTCATCTCCGAGCACATCCTCCTCGTGCAGGGCACGGGCTTCAACTGGCCGAACCCCGACCACCTGCGCATCGTCACGCTGCCCGAGGCCCGGGTGCTGACCGAGGCCGTCGAACGGCTCGGCAACTTCCTGTCCTCCTACAAGCAGTAGCCGGGCTACTGCGCTCCGCCTTCGGCGAGGTACGCGAGCCGGCGCAGAGTCTCGGTGTTGCGCCAGTACAGCGGCGGATCGGTGAGCGCTCGGACGAGGAGCGTCGCCGGCCCGCGCACGGGTTCCTCGTGGATGCGCACGACGCATCCGCCCGCGACATCCTTCGCCTCGATCACGATGCGCGCCTCGCCGATCGGCCAGCCGCGCGCCCGCATGACCATGCGGTGCGGAGGCTGCCACTCGACCGAGCTCGTCGTGTCGTCGATGAAGAGGGGCCACACGCCGACCGAATGGTGCAGTCGCGCGCCGACCGCGGGCCAGGTCTCATCGACATCGCGCATCCGTGTCGCGCCCACCACCCAACTCGGGTAGAGCCAAGCGTTCGAGAGCACGCGAAAGACGTCCTCGCTCGTGCATCGCATCCTGCGGTGGTTGGTAGCCATCACTGCCTTCCGGTTCGCGAGGTTCCCATTCTTCCGTGTGAACCCGATGTCCGCCTGGTGGTTGACAGCGTTCGGCCGATCGCCGATGAGAGCATGGACGGACCGCCCACGACTTCGATGGAGACTCCCCATGCCGTCCGCCGTGACCCTCATCCGCTCCGCCGCGCTCTCCGACGCCGCCCAGTACGCCTACGCCGCGACGGCTCCCGCCGACGCGCGGCTCGTCTTCCTCGCGGGCTCGTGCCCGCTCGCCGCGGACGGCTCGACCGTCGCGCCCGGCGACTACGCGGCGCAGGCGGCGAGCTGCATCGAGAACATGAGGGTGGCCCTGGATGCCGCGGGCGCATCGATCACCGACGTCATCAGCACACGCGTGCTCGTCGCCTCGACCCGGCAGGCCGACCTCGTCACCGCATGGGAGGTCGTGCGCGACGCGTTCGGCGACCACGACGTGCCGAGCACGCTGCTCGGCGTGACCGTCCTCGGCTACGACGAGCAGCTCGTCGAGATCGAGGCCGTCGCGGCCGTGCGCGACTGACGCGCGCGCCCGCGCACGCTCCCGCGCCCACTCACCGCACGACGCGCGCCCGCCACGCCCACGCGGCGATCTCGACGCGGTTGCGGGCACCGAGCTTCACGCTGATGTTCCGCGCGTGCGTCTTCACGGTCGAGACCGAGACGAAGAGGTCGGCCGCGATCTCCTCATTGGTGCCGCCCCGGGCGATGGACGCGGCGATCTCGACTTCGCGGGGCGACAGGTCGTGCGCGACATCCGCCGCCGCCGATCCGCCCGCGAGCTCGCCGAGCAGACGCACGGTGATCGACGGTGACACGAGTGCGTCGCCGTCCGCGGCGGCGCGCACGGCCTCGACGAGCAGCCGGGGTCCGGCATCCTTCAGCAGGAAGCCCGACGCCCCCGCCTGCAGCGCCGAGCGCAGGTACTCGTCGGTGTCGAACGTCGTGACGACGACGACGCGTGGCGCGTCCGGCGACGTCGTGACGATGCGCGTGGCATCCAGTCCGTTCATCCCCGGCATACGGATGTCCATGAGCACGACATCGGGTCGCGCCCGCGCGACCGCGGCGACCGCGTCCTCCCCCGTGCCCGCCTCCCCCACGACCGAGATGTCGCCCTCGGCCTCGAGGATCATCCGGAAGCCGGCGCGCACCATGTCCTGGTCATCGGCCACCACGACGGTGATCATCGCGTCACCTCGAGCGGCAACGCGACCCACACGTTCCAGCTGCCCGGCTCGTCGGCGCCCGCGCGCATGCGGCCGCCGAGCGCGGCGACCCGCTCCGCCATGCCCGTGAGACCGAAGCCGCGCGCGCCCGGCTCGCCGGAGCGGGTGCGCACGCCATCGTTCCCGATCTCGAGCACGAGGTCGGAATCGATCACACGCACCGTCACGCGAGTGACGCCCTCCGGTGCATGGCGGCGCACATTGGTGAGCGCTTCGCGCACGACGCGATACGCCGACTCCCCCGTGCCCGGCGGCAGGGTCACGCCCGCGGTGTCGAAGCGGAGCGTCGTGCGCTCCCGCCCGGGATCGAATCGGTCGATGAGGCTCGGGATGTCGCCCAGGTCGTAGCGCACGGTGAGCGGGGCGCCACGATCGGCATCGTCGCGTATCGCCCCGACCATCCGGCGCATCCCGGCGAGCGCCTCGGTTCCAACTGATTCGATCGTCGAGAGCGCCTCCGACACCCGGCTGGGATCGGTGTGGGCGACGGCGATCGCCGCCTGGGCCTGCACGACGATGCCGGTGACCTGGTGGGCGACGACGTCGTGCAGTTCGCGCGCGAGCTCCATGCGCTCCTCGCGTCGCGCCGCATCCATGGCGGACTCGCGTCTCCGCAGCAGATATCGCCCGGCGACGCCACCGGCGATCGCGCAGGCCCAGAGGAGAAGTGCGGTCAGGATGACGGTGGTGTCGAGTCCGACCCGCAGGAGCACGGCGGCGAGCGCGACGACGAGCGCGCACGCACCGATGACGACCGAGCCGCGCACCGACGACTCGCGCACTCCGAACACCGTGATGACCGCGAGGGCAGCGGTCTCGGTCAGCGAGAGAGCCGGGCTGCCGACGAGCCCTGAGACGACGGATGCCGCAAGCGATACCGCGAAGACGGCCGTCACCGTCACACGCGTCGGCAGCCGACGGCGTGCGAGCACGAGCACCGCGACGACGATCGCCACGATCGCCGTCGCCAATGCTCCGGCGATGAACTCCGTGCCCGGCTGGGCGATGAGGACCCGGGAGCCGACCTCGAAGTCGATCACGAGCAGCAGCGCGAGGGCCACGAATTCGGCGATCGTCGCCGCGATGCGTCGTCGATCGGCGAGAGAGTCGTGCCGCGAGGTCTCGTGCTCGTTCGCGGCGGGCATGCACTTCATCCTACGGAGGCCTCGCGCGGCGACCCCGGTCTCGCCGACATATCGTCCGAAAGGAGGAGGGGCTCGTCGCGCGACCGTTCGCACGGTCGAGGCGCCGAGCACTGGCCGGCCGCGAGCCTGGATCCATGATTCCTCCCGTCGACGCTACCCGGCCCGCTCCGACCGACTCATCTGCCCGTCCCGCTGCGCGCGCGATCGATGTCGTGCGCGACTACGGATCCGGCACGAGTCGCGTCCGCGCACTCGACGGGCTCAGCATCGAGCTGCGCCCGCGGCGATTCACCGCGATCATGGGCGCCTCCGGGTCGGGCAAGTCGACCCTGCTGCACTGCCTCGCGGGCCTCGATCAGCCGACGTCGGGTCGCATCATGCTCGGCGCGACCGAACTCGGCCGCCTCGACGATGCGGCACTCACGCGGGTGCGACGCGACCGGATCGGCTTCGTCTTCCAGGACGGCAACCTCCTTCCCCACCTGAGCGCGGGCGAGAACATCGACCTCGGCGCGTCGCTCGCCGGGCGGCGGCCGGATCGCGGATGGCGGTCCGAACTCGTCGACCGGCTCGGCATCTCCGACAGGCTCCGCCACCTCCCCGCGGAACTGTCGGGCGGTCAGCGCCAGCGGGTGGCCGTTGCCCGCGCCCTGCTCGGGCGCCCCGACCTCATCGTCGCCGACGAGCCGACCGGCGCGCTCGACAGCACGTCGGGCCGAGCCCTGCTCGAGTTGCTCCGCTCGTGCGTCGACGAGTTCGGGCAGACCGTCGTGATGGTGACGCACGACGCGGCAGCGGCCGCGATCACCGATGAGGTGATCCTGCTGACGGATGGCCGCGTCGCCGGCATCCTCACGGACCCAACCCACGATTCGGTGCTCGAACGCGTCGGAGCTCTCTCGGCGGCGACCGCATGATCGCCCTGCGAACCGCCGTGCGGAGCGTCCGTCGTCGCCCGGGCCAGGCGTTCCTCATCGGCATCGCGATCGTCGCGGCGACGGCCTTCGCCGCGACTTCCCTTCTTCTCACCATCAACGCACGCGGCGCCCTCGTCGCGTTCGGCATGAGCACTCCCGCGGCGGCCGATGCCGTCATCGTGCCGCGCGGCGATGTCGCACCGGCGACCGTCACAGAGATCGCCGAGAGTATCCGTGCCCTGCCCGGCGTCGACGAGATCGCCGTCGAGTACCTCGGCGATGTCGACGTGCAGGCCGGCGGCGCCACCTCGACGTGGAAGCTCACGAGCGATCCGGGGTCGGGCCCGCTGAGCGCGGTTCCCGAACTGTACTCCGGAGCAGCGCCGGCGATCGGCGAGGTCGTCCTCGGCAGGAGCACCGCCGAGCGCGCTGGGCTGACGGTCGGTGATTCGCTCGTCGCCGGCGGTCTCGAGTTCACCGTCGCCGCGATCGGCCCCGTCACCGAGTTCGGTCAGGACGTCGCGCTCATCCGCGAACAGGATGCGATCGCCCTGGGCGACGCGATGATGCCCGTGCAGATCCTCACGACCGGCGATGCCGACCTCGATGTGCTCCGCTCGGTCGCCGACGGCAGTGTCGTCATGAGCGGTGACGAGCGGCGGGCGCAGGAGGAACGCTCGGTCACCGACACCCTCGTCGGAGTGATCGGCGCGCTCTCGGTCTTCGTCGGCCTCGCCGTCCTCGCTGCCGTCGTGATCGTCGCCTCGACGTTCCGTATCCTGCTCGCCCGCCGAGCCGCCGAACTCGCGCTACTACGGTGCGTCGGTGCGAGCCGAGCGCAGGTCAGTCGTTCGCTGCTCATCGAGGCGGCCTTCATCGGGCTTCTCGGCGGCATCGTCGGGGTCGCCCTCGGACTCGGTGTCGCGGCGGGCCTCGTCGCGAGTGCGCGTGCCGCCGGCCTGCTGTCGGCCCCGTTCGTCTCCGCCCCCGCGGGACTGGTCGTCTGCGTCATCCTCGCCGTTCTCAGCGCCGTCGTCGCCGCGATTCCCGCCGCTCGTGCAGCCGGACGCACGCCGCCGGTCGCGGCGCTCGGCGAGGCGCGCTCCTCGGAGGGCCGTGCCGCGCGCCTCGGGGTGCGTCTCGTCGTCGCGAGCGCGCTCACCCTGAGCGCCGTCGCTGCGGGAGCGGCGGGAGTCGCGGTCTCAGCAACCGACCAGTTCCTCGGGCTCGCGCTCGCCGCACTCAGCGGCGCTCTCGTCTTCGTCGCGCTCGTCGCGGTCGGTCCCTTCCTCGTCGCGTGGTCGGCGTCGCTGCTGCGCCCCCTCGTCTCCGGCTCGGTCGCGATGCGGCTGGCGGTGTCGAATGCGGTGCGGGCGTCGCGCCGCACAGCCGCCATGACGACGGTGCTCATGCTCGGCGTGGGCATGACGGCGGCGCTGATCGTCGGAGTGGCAGGAGCGACCGCCGATGCCCGCGACGGTGTCGCCCGTACCTTCCCCGCTGAGGCGATCATTCCGATCGACCTCGTCACCGATGCGAGTGCCGTGGTCGATCGCCTCGCGGCCGACCCCGCGGTCGACGCGCGTATCGCGGGAACCGACATCCTCATCGACCCGGCTCCCGGCTCGAGCTCGGCCGATCTGCGTGCGGCGGTGCTCGCTTCGACGGATGCCGGCACGCCGGTCTACTGGGCGGTCGACGTGCAGGCGGGCATCGAGCAGACGATCCTCATCGGCCAGGTCGTCGGAGCGGCGATGATCGGGGTGACGCTGCTCGTCGCGATGATCGGCGTCATGGTGACGCTCGCCCTCTCCGTCACCGAACGTCGTCAGGAGATCGCGCTGCTCCGAGCGCTCGGAGTCAGCCGTTCGGGCGCCCGCCGCTCGATCGCCGCCGAGGCCGCCCTCGCCGCCCTCGTGGGCGCGATGACCGGAGCCGTCGTCGGCAGCGTGTTCGGGCTCATCGCTCTGCGTGTGCTCGGGATGCCTGCCGGCACGCCGCCTCTCGGCGCACTCGTCGCCCTCGTCGTCGCCGTGGTGGTCGCCGCCATCGTGGCTGCTGCGGCGCCGATGCGGAGTGCCGGGCGCGTGCAGCCGGCGATCGGTCTGGCCGCGTGACGGCCCACGACACTTCTCCCCTTCTCGGAAAGGAATCACCCATGATCTCTCGACGCCGACTCCCCCTCCTCGGTGCGGCCGGTCTCGCGGCCCTCACTCTGACGGGATGCACGATCGCGCAGGATGTGCTCCAGGTGGGCCAACGCGAGTTCACGTACGAGACGGCGGCCGATGCCGACGCCTCGCGCGAGTCCTTCCGCTTCCAGGGGTTCCTGCCCGAGGACGCGACCGATGTCCGGCTGCTCGCGCAACTCGACGGTCACGCGGCCGTGATGCGCTGGACGAGTCCGACGAGCTTCACCTCAGCCCACTGCGTCGAGGAACCTGTCACGTCAGAGCCCGATCTCGACGCCGACTGGTCGCTCGACGCGCTTCCGTCGGAGGGCCTCGTCTGCGGCTCCTGGACGGTCGTGCAGAGCGGTGACGTGCATCTCGCCTGGCGCGCCGAGCAGGAGTGATCGACACAGGTCGCGGGTCGGAGAGGAGCGACGGCTTGGCACCCCGTACGGTCGTCGTATGACGCAGCACGATGACGATCGGCCGGACGCGGATGACGGCTCGAAGCGGCCACTCATCAGCGGCGCGCGGGGCGGGCTGATCTACATGGTCACGGGCGTCGTCGTGACCTACACGATCGGTGCTGTCTTCCCCGGCTCGAGCGGCATCATCGCCATCATCTTCATCGCCGGCATCTTCGTCGCGTTCCCCTGGATCGCGCGCCGCGGCGGTGGCCGCTGACGAATTCGGCTCAGATCCCGCGCCTCGCCATCCACCGGTAGAGGAGGAACGCGGCCACCGAGAGCGCGATGAGGCCCGGGCCCACGAGCAGGAAGATCGGGCTCCGGCTTCCCGTCGATCCTCCGATGGTCAGCAGGATTCCGACGGTCATTCCGACCCACGGCAGGATCAGCCGCAGCGGTCCGTACCGCCACCGACGTCGCGGCTTCTCTGCACCGTCTTCGTTCGATGAACTGCTCATGACTTTCCCTCGCGCCGGGCTCGGCGAGCCGCCTACCGCGCGCCCAGGAAGGTCTGCGCGCCGAGCACGAGCGCGTCGACGCCGCGCTCGATCGTGGGGTGCAGGATCGGCGCGAAGTACGGTGAGTGGTTGCTGGGGATGTCTTGCTCGAACCGACCGGCTGCCTGCGCGGTCATCACGGTCTCGGGGTCCGATCCGCCGGTGATCCAGAACACGAGAGGCACACCTGCCGCGGTGGCGAACTGACCGACATCCTCACTGCCCGACACCGTCCCGTAGTCGATGATCGAGCTCCCCCACGCATCGGCGAAGCTCGCCCGCAGAATCTCGGTGTGCTCGGCCGAGTTCACCGTGGCCGGGGCGCTCATGTTCATGGTGATGGTGGGCGGCGTCGCCATCCCGCTCGCTGCGGCTTCACCCTCGACGATCCGCCGCACCGAACCGAGCACGCGGTCACGGATCTCCGGATCGATCGTGCGGATGTTGATGTCGAGCGTCGCGTCATCCGGAATGATGTTGGACTTGGTGCCCGCGTGGAGGCGCCCGACGGTGAGCACCGCGAGCTTGCCCGGGGTCACCTCTCGGGACACGATCGACTGCAGGCGCACGACCGTCGACGCCGCGGCGAGCACCGGGTCGATCGTGGTCTCGGGGCGCGAGCCGTGACCACCCCGGCCGTGCAGGGTGACGGTGAGGTCGTCGACACCGGCCATCGCCGCACCCGACGTCAGCGAGATGATTCCCGCGGGGAACGGGGCGACGTGCTGACCGAGCACGATCGACGGCCGTGGCACACGATCGAGGAGGCCGTCGTCGATCATGGCCTTCGCACCGACGATCGTCTCTTCCGCCGGCTGGAAGATCGCGACGACGGTACCTGACCAGTCGGCGCGCTCCGCAGCGAGCCTCTCCATCGCTCCGATCAGCCAGGTGACGTGCATGTCGTGACCGCACGCGTGCATGACCGGCGTCTCGATGCCGTCGGCACCGACCACTGTCGCCGTGCTCGCGTATTCGAGGCCGGTCTTCTCCTCGACAGGAAGGCCGTCCATGTCGGCGCGCAGCCAGACCACGGGGCCGGCGCCGTTCTCGAGCACGGCGGCCACACCCGTGCCGCCGATGCCCTCGGTGACGGTCAGCCCCAACAGACGCATCCGCTCGGCCGCGATGGCGGCGGTGCGATGCTCCTGGAAGCCGAGTTCGGGATGCGCGTGAAGATCCGTGTAGAGATCGTCGAGACTGACGGTTTCCGACATGCACCAAAGCTAGCAGCCGCGACTTTCGCCGAGGCGGGGCCGGTGCGGCAGGCGCTCGACCGCATCGATTCCGGAACTCGCGATCCGCGATTTCGGAAAGCACTCACTGTAGCGAGGGCGGGACTCGAACCCGCGACACCACGATTATGAGCCGTGTGCTCTAACCACCTGAGCTACCCCGCCGGGCAGGCCTCCAGCGTCAGCCGGATGAACCAGAGCCCCGAGTCAGGATTGAACTGACGACCCCTTCCTTACCATGGAAGTGCTCTACCACTGAGCTATCGGGGCGCAACCACACGCTCGCGCGAACGGCAACCGTACGAGAATATCACCTCCGCGAGCCGCTCCCGAACCACCCCATCGAGAAGCCCTGCGGATGACGTCGGCCGAGGCATTCTCGCCCTCCCGAAGGCTGCCCGACCGAGCCAGATCGCGGTGGTCAGGCACCCGGTTCGAGTGTCGGTGGTTGCCTGCAGAGTTATCTCATGACAGCACGGCACACCCCGACCGGCCACGGTGCCGATGGTGTGCCCGAGCGCGGTCGTGCTGCCGGTCCGCGTCCCCGGTCGGATGCCGAGCTGCCACCTCAACTCCCGGGCACAGCCCCCTCCCGCGAGCGGCGATCGCTGCCGATCCTGCTCGAGGTCGACATCGATATGGCGTGCGACGAGGACGGGTTCGATCCGCCGCTCACCGCCGCCGAGCGGGCAATTGCCGACCAACTCATCGCCGGTTGGCGAGCAGATGAGGATTTCGCCGATGACGCCACTCGTGGCGCGGGCCCGTCATTCTCGAGGTCCCCCTCCCCCACTTCTGCCACTGCCACTGCTACTGCCACGACTTCAACCTCGACCTCGACCTCTGCCACTGTCCAGGCCTCGGCTGCTGCCGCTGGCGCTGCCACTGCCGCTGCCGCTGCCGTCGAGGGTTTGCCGCATGGTGTGGGGTGGTCGCCGCGGGCGTCGCTCGAGTTCGATCTGCGCACCCTGCGGCAGCTCGAGGCGGAGGAGAACCGCATCGCGGCCGACCGTGCCCGGGTCCTGGCCCGCATGGCCGCCACGACCGATGCGATCGAGGCTGCGGAGCCGACGCGGGGAACGTCGCGCGATATCGAGATGGCGCGCCGATCCATCATCGCGGAGATCGCGTGCGCACTGACGGTGTCCGAACGGCTCATCCAGATGCGTCTCGATGACGCGGAACGTTTCCACACCGATACCCCCACCCTCCTCGACCATGTCACGGCGGGGCGGCTCGGGTTCCGGCAGGCGCAGATCCTCCTCGACCACACCTCCTCCCTGCCCGGCGAACACCGTGCCGCGTTCATCGATGCCGTTCTCCCCGTCGCGGAAAGCTCGACCCCGCCGCAACTGCAGCGTCGCGCCCGCACCCTGCGTGAACGCCTGCACCCCGACTCGATCACCACCCGCCGCCAGGCGGCAGTCGCGAAACGACGCGTCGGACTCACCCACACGCACGATGGCATGTCCTGGCTGAACGCCTACCTGCCCGCCGCGACCGCGATCACCATCGACACCCACCTCTCCGACATCGCCGGACACCTCGCCACCGCCGACGACGAGACCCGCACCCTCACCCAACTCCGCACCGACGTCTTCATCGACCTCCTCACCGACCAAGCCCGCCCCGCACTGACCACCGACACCACCGCCGACGCCGACGCGAACGCCAACGCCAACGCCAACGCTGACGCTGACGCGACCGCTACAGCAGCCGGCGCGGGCTCGCCGAAGGGCACTGCAGGCAACGTGGGTGACGTGTCGGGAATTACGGCTCGTGATTCCGGCGGCACGCGCACGGCCCAGCGCTCGCCGCGTCGCCGCCGGGGGCCGCGGCCAACCGTGATGATCACCGTGCCCGCCCTCACCCTCCTCGGACACACCGACGAACCCGCCACCCTCGACAGCTACGGACCCATCCCCATCGAGACCGCCAGGGAACTCGCCGGCGACGCGACAAGCTTCATCCGCATCCTCACCCACCCCGAAACCGGAACCACCCTCTCCGTCGGACGCGACCGCTACACCGTCCCACCCGACCTCAAAGCCGCACTCCACCACCGCGACACCACCTGCCGCTTCCCCGGCTGCAACCAACCCGCCCTCACCTCAGACATAGACCACACCACCGACTGGCAACACGGCGGACCCACCACCCTCGACAACCTCGCCCACCTCTGCCGCACACACCACACCCTCAAACACCACACCGGATGGACCGCCACCCACACCGGCCAGAGCGACGACAACCCAAGCCACAGCACGAACACGAGCGACGGCACACTCACCTGGACCTCACCCCTCGGCCACACCTACACAACCCACCCCACCAACGCCATGCCCATGCGCCCGCACCAGACGGGAGCGCCACCCGACGTGCCACGGGACACCACACCCGCACCACCCGCACCATTCGCGCCACCCGCCAGGACCGCAGCACCTGCACCGCCCCTCGCGGCGTCAGGCGCGCCCACGACAGACACCGACCCCGCCGAACACCCACCGTTCTGACGAGTGGACGCTCCGACGCGCGGGTGTTCAGATGAGTCGCCGCTTACGCGCACGGGCCCACAGCTGTCGATGCCTGCCGACGCCTGCCGACGCCTGTCGATGCCTGCCGACGGGCCTCGGTGCAGCGCGGACCATCCGACGGAACCCCGCTCACTCCAGCGATCGACCTAAGCGACCGACCTATCCAGCGACCTGCGATCGTGAGCCGCAGTGTGCAGCACCCATCACGAAGACCAGCTCACAACTCACTGAACCGACACTCGGCTCCCGGCCCCGGCACCGCCGAAACGTCGCGCGTCACGCACCCCACGCCGGCGCCGAAGCGCCCGGCAGCGACCACACCGTGAAGGTGCTGTCCGCCGAGACCGCGGCCCAGACGCCGTCACGCTCGACGAGTTCGGCCTCACCCAACAAGCGTGAAGCAACCGTGATCGGCCCGCCGACGGCATCCGTCGCCCACTCGAGGTCGAGCGAGCCGCGGCCCGCGACGATGAGCAAGGTCTCGTCGACGCTCTCGCGCACGAAGGCGACCGCCTGATCGGCGACGGCGATCCAGCGCATGCCGCCCGTATCGAGCACGGGGTGGTCGCGACGCAGGCCGATCGTCGCGCGATACGTGTCGAGCACGTGGCGCACAGCGGGCTCGCTTTCACTGCCCCACGGAATCGGCGTACGCGATTCCTCGCCGTCTCCGCCCGTCAGCCCGAACTCGTCACCGGCGAACACGACGGGGATGCCGGGAAGCGTGACCGAGAGCCCGAGCGCGAGGGGCACCGTTCCGGGCGCGGCGTTCGAGGCGAATCTCGCCGTGTCGTGGGTGTCGAGGGCGTTCATCGTGCCGAGCCGCACTCGCCACGGGTACGCGGCCGTGAATCGCTGGTGCTGCGCGACGAACTCGCGCGCATCGAGCTTCGGGATACCCCCGATCGGCTGCGTGAAGTACCACGGCTCGGTCGTCGTGCTTCCGTCCCAGTCGAGTCGCGGCGCATGGGTCGGCTCGCTGAGCCATCCCCACAGCGGCCGGGTGAAACACGTGTACGTCATGGCCCCGTGCCACGCATCGCCCTGGAAATCGCTCGCGGCGTCGTTCGTCGACTCGCCGAGCAGGATCGTGTCGGGGTTGACCTCGACCATCGTGCGGCGGATCTGCTGCCGCACCGACTCGTTGAGGTCTTCGTCATGCAAGCGCCCGGTCATGTTGGCGACGTCGATGCGCCACCCGTCGAGCGAGTACGGCGCCTGCAGCCAGCGGCCGACGATCGAGTCCGGTCCCTCGATGAAGCGTCGACGGAGTTCTGCGGACTTCCAGTTGAACTTGGGCAGCGTGACCGCGCCCATCCAGCACTCGTACTCGGTGTGCGCGTCGTTCGAGAAGTAGTAGAAATCGCCCTCGGGCGCATCGGGGCTGCCGAACGCAGCGCGGAACCACTCATGCAGATGACCCGAGTGGTTCGACGTCAGATCGCCGATCACCCGGATGCCGCGTGCGTGTGCTTCCTCGACGAGCCGGATGAGCGCCTCGTCGCCGCCGAGCAGTTCGTCGACCTCGGCGAAACTCGCGGCGTCGTAGCGGTGGTTCGACGCCGCCGGAAAGACGGGCGTCAGATACAGCAGGTTCACGCCGAGCGACACGAGGTGACCGAGACGCTCCCGGACGCCGTCGAGGTCTCCCCCGTAGTACTGCTGCGATCGCCCGGGCACGACAGGATCGACGGGGTCCGACCAGTCGGCGGCGATCGCCCACTCGGGAACGGGCCGCTCGTCGGCCGCAGCCGACCGCGCGAACCGGTCAGGGAACACCTGATACAGGACGCTCGACGACAACCACTCCGGCGGCGCGTCGTAGGCGAGCAGCGCGAAGTCCTCGCCGTCGAGCTGCTCGATACGGCTGAGGCCCGACTGGTTCAACCATTCGGCGCCCGCCGGACGCCCCTCGTCGTCGGCGTGGATGAAGACCCACCGGTACCCGTGACGGGGATTCGCCACGACGACGTCAGCCTGCCACCAGTCCCAGCCGTCGACATCGGATGACACGAGCGTGGCCTCGCTCCACAGCGGCTCGTGATCGGGGTTCGACCGCACCCGCACCGCGTGCAGCGGGCCGTACCCGACCGGCACACGCACCCGCACGGCGACGGAGTCGCCGAGTTCGGGCGTCGAGTTCGACACGTAGAGCGCCGATCCATCGTGGTGCGGACGGTTCGCTCGACGGTCCTCGCTCATGGGGTCGACGCTACCGGCTACTTGACGCTGCCGGCTGTCAGACCACCGACGATGTACTTCTGCAGGAAGAGGAACAGTGCCATCACCGGAAGCGCCGCCATCACTGCACCGGCCGTGAACGCGCTCCAGTCGGCGTAGCGCGGGTTCGACACGAGCTTCGTGAGGCCGACGGCGAGCGTCTGCTTCTCGGGGTCGATGAGCAGCACGCTCGCGACGACGAACTCGTTGACCGTTCCGATGAACGAGAGCAGCGCCACGACGGCGAGGATCGGCGCGACGAGTCGGAGGATGATCGTGAAGAAGATCCGCGCGTGCCCCGCGCCATCGATCTTCGCGGCCTCGTCGATCGACGCGGGAACCGTGTTGAAGAAGCCGTACATGAGGTACGTGTTCACACCGAGCGCGCCGCCGAGGTAGACCATGATCAGACCGAGGTGCGTGTTGAGGCCGATCGCCGGGAACCAGTCGCCGATGGCGCTCATCAGCAGGAAGATCGCGACGACGGCGAGCAGCTGCGGGAACATCTGCACGACGACGATCGTGATGAGACCGAAGCGTCGGCCGGTGAAGCGCATGCGCGAGAACGAGTAGGCGGCAAGCGCTCCGAGGAATACGGTCGCGACGGCCGTGACGCTCGCGATGACGAGCGTGTTCATGAACCACGCGGCATACGGGATGTCGGGGCTCGACAGGATGCGCACGTAGCTGTCGATGCCGATCGCCGAGAAGAGGGCGTTCGATCCCGTGAGAGTGCCCTGCGGGTTGAGCGACGACGACAGCACGAAGAGCAGCGGGAACAGCGAGAAGACGACCATGACGATGCCGACGATGTGCCGCCAGCCCGTCGCACGGATCCAGCGGCCGACGTTGAACGGCTTCCGCGGCGGGACGTACGGCGTCGCGTTCTTCACGCGCTCCTCTTCGAGGAGTTCGGCCGCGAGGAGACCGGTATCGGTTCCGGGAACAACGTTGGGAGTGCTCATCAGTTCAGTTCCTCCAGCGCGCGGGTCTTCCTGAAGCTGATGATCGCGATGATCGCCACGACGAGGAAGATGATGATCGAGAAGGCGCTCGCGAGACCGTAGTCACGCGTCTGGCCGGTGAACGCCACCTTGTAGACCATGGATATGAGGATGTCGGTATGGCCGACGGCGATACTCGTCGACGAATCTCGAGGACCACCGTTCGTGAGCATGTAGATCAGGTTGAAGTTGTTGAAGTTGAACGCGAACGACGAGATCAGGAGCGGTGCGATGCTGACGAGCAGCAGCGGAAGTTTGATCAGGCGGAAGATGGCCCACGGCTTGGCGCCATCGACGGTCGCCGCCTCGGTGAGTTCGTCGGGGATCGACTGCAGAGCACCGGTGCACACGAGGAACATGTACGGGTAGCCGAGCCAGAGGTTGACGATGAGGATCGACACCTTCGCGAGAGTGGGATCGGTCAGCCAGGGGACCGACGCACCTCCCAGGAGCACCTGGTTGATGAAGCCGAAGCTCTCGTTCATCATTCCCGCCCACACGAGCGCGGAGAGGAATGAGGGGAACGCGTACGGGAGGATCATCAGCACGCGGTAGTACTTGCGTCCCTTCATCCGCATGTCGTTGAAGACGATCGCGAGGAAGAGGCCGAGGAAGAAGGTCGTCGCGACCGAGACGGCGGCGAAGACGAAGGTCCAGATCGTGACGTAGACGAGCGGACCGCGGATCGACTCCTCGGTGAACGCACGCCCGAAGTTCTCCCAGCCGATGACGATTTGCCATCCCGGGAGGAGCTGCTCGCCGTCATCCGCCGTGAACGCGCCGACGCCGGTGTCGGTGTAGACGACCCCGGTCGTCACGTCGGTCATGGTGCCGGCTTCGGCGTCGTACTGGAGGTTCGAGACGTAGAGGTACCCGCTCTGGCCGTCGGGCGTGCGGACGGCGCCGTCGTTGGGGTCGTCCGAGGCGGGTACGGCGAGCGAGGTGATCTGGTCGGTGCGCGCGATGACCTCGGCGAAGCTGAGGGTGGTCCACCCGTCGGCGCCGACGGCCTTGTCGCCGTCCATCTGGGGGTTGTCGACCTGCTCGAGAGGCGAGTCGTTCGTACCGACGAGGACATCGCCGTCGGGCTCGGTCACGAGGAGTCCGAGGGTGCCCGCCTGGTCGACGACGCTCACCTGCAGGGTCGGAGAATCGGGAACGCGCTCGAGCGCGGAGCTCATGAGAGCGGAGACGGCCTGTTCCTTCGAGCCGTTGTGGCCCGTGCCGTAGTTCGTGAAGCCGATGTAGGCCGTGTAACCCAGGACGAACACCTGGAAGAGGATGAGGAAGATGACGCCCGGGGTGAGGTACTTCGCCGGCAACTGCGTGCGCGAGAAGTAGATCCAGTTCACGATCACGGTGACGACGGCGATGACGCCGATCACGAGCCACTGATCGTGCAGGAGGAGAACGAAGATCCCGTAGATCGCGATCGCATCGACGATGCCGAGCAGGACGATCTTGACGAGAAGCGTTCGCCATCCTCCTGAAGCGGCTTCGGCCATACGGGCCGCTTGCTTCTGTCGACGCGTCGGCTTCGGATCGGTCCTGACGTCGTCGTCGATCATGGAACTCATTGTGCTCGCTCTTCCGGGGCTGAGGTAGTGGTCCGGGGCGGACGCCTGTCGGCGCCCGCCCCGGATTCACGAGTTGTTACTGGATCGCTGCCGCAACATCAGCGGCGAGCTTCTGCCACGTGGTGGCGGGGTCGGCTCCGTTGATGATCTCGGCCTCGGCGATGCCCCAGTACTGCCACACGGCGCCCATCGCGGGGATCGCGGGCATCGGGACGGCCTCAGCACCGACGGCGGCGAAGCCGGCGATGATCGGGTCGGCCGAAGCGGTCTCGGCAGCCGACGCAAGGGCGGGGAGGACGTTGCCAGCCTCGAACAGCGAGAGCTGCACGTCTTCGGTACCGAGGTAGTTCACGAGGAAGTCGTTCGCGGCGACCTTGTTCTTCGACTCCGAGCTGACGTAGAAGCCCTTGACGCCGGCGAACGGCGATGCAGGCTGGTCGGTCGGGCTCGGGACGGTGTCGATCGCGACGTTGATGCCGGCGTCGACCGCAGCGCCCACGTTCCACGGACCGGTGAGCCAGAAGGCCGCGGTGCCGTCGAGGAACTGCTGCTTCGCGATGTCGCCATCGATGTCGGTGTTGAAGACTCCGGTGCCGTTCTTGCCCTGCGAGCCGAGCCATGCAGCGAACTGCTCGCCGCCGGCGTTGCCGATCTGGAGGTCGGTCGGGTCGTAGCCGGCGTCGGTCGAGCCGAAGACGGGTGCGCCGAACGCGGTCTGGAACGGGTAGAGGTGGTACGGGTCGCCCTCAGCACCCTGCTGGACGACGAACGTGCCCTTCGCGACCATGTCGTCGAAGCTCGTGGGAGCCTCGGGAACCAGGTCGGCGTTGCGCAGCACGGCGATGTTCTCGACGGCGTACGGGAGGAGGTAGACGGTGCCCTCGTAGGTGGCGGCCTGGATGGCGACCGGGAGGTAGTCAGCGGCGCTGTCACCGAGCTCGAGGGGAGCGACGACACCGTTGGTCGAGAGCTCGCCGAGCCAGTCGTGCGCACCCATGACGACGTCGGGGCCCTTGCCCGTCGGCACCTGCTGGATGAAGTCGTCCTTGATGGTCGAGGTGTCCTTGCCGACGAGCTTGACGGAGATGCCCGTCTTCTCCTCGTAGGACTCGGCTGCGCCCTTCAGAGCGTCGAGACGCTCGGAGTCGACCCAGACCGTGAGCGAGCCGCCCTCAGCAGACGTTTCGCCGCCTGCATCGCTGTCGCCGGCTGCGCAGCCGGCGAGTCCGAGCGTCGCAGCAATCGCGAACGCTCCAGCTACAAGGAGGCCCTTCTTGTTCACCCTCATTGGTGTGCCCTTCTCAGTGTGCTCGAGTCCGGCGCCTTCGCCATGGTGAGGGAGCTGTGGTCCCCGTTCCCTACGGGGAACCGTGCACCGGCACGAAAGGCCGTTCTTCCGATGGAGTGCTCACAATTCTGCAAGCGATTACAGGTATACCCTGCCCGAGCGATGTTGACAACTCGGGAATGCCGATTCGATATATCTTCGTGATACTTGACGGGATCAAGGACATCTGCAAGCGCTTCCACGCCTTTCTTTTTCGCGTAGAGTGTTCCGTCATGACTACAGAGTGGTGGCGTTCCGCCGTGATCTACCAGATCTACCCCCGATCGTTCGCCGATGCGAACGGCGACGGCATGGGAGATCTCGCGGGGATCACGAGTCGGCTGCCGTCCCTCCAGGCGCTCGGCATCGACGCGATCTGGCTCTCGCCCTTCTTCACCTCGCCGCAGCGGGATGCCGGCTACGACGTCGCCGACTACTGCGACGTCGACCCCCTCTTCGGCACGCTCGCCGACTTCGACGCCATGCTCGCCGAGGCCCACGCCCGCGGCATCCGGGTCATCGTCGACCTCGTGCCGAACCACTCGTCCGACCAGCACGTCTGGTTCCAGGCCGCTCTCGCCGCCCCGGCGGGCAGCCCGGAACGCGCTCGCTACATCTTCCGCGACGGCCTCGGTGCGAACGGCGAACTGCCTCCGAACAACTGGGAGTCGGTGTTCGGCGGCGGCATGTGGACGCGCACGACCGACGCCGACGGCACGCCCGGCCAGTGGTACCTGCACATCTTCGATACGACCCAGCCCGACTTCGACTGGACGAACGAGGACGTGCGCGAGGAGTTCCGGCGCATCCTGCGCTTCTGGCTCGACCGCGGGGTCGACGGATTCCGCGTCGACGTCGCGCACGGGCTCATCAAGGCCGACGGGCTGCCCGACTACACGCCTCCCGCCGAGGGAGGCAGCATGGGCGGCGGAACGGCCCTCGAGCCCGGAATCACCGCCGAGGCGCCCGCGACCCCGCCGTACTGGGCCCAGGACGGCGTGCACGAGATCTACCGCGACTGGCGATCACTGCTCGACGAGTACTCCGGCGACCGCATCCTCGCTGCCGAGGCCTGGGTCGACCCCCTCGAGAAGCTCGCCCGCTGGGTGCGCCCCGACGAGATGCACCAGTCGTTCAACTTCGCCTACCTCGAGACCCCGTGGAACGCCGCCGCACTGCGCACCGTGATCGATGCCTCGATCGCGGCGTTCCGCTCGGTCGGCGCCCCCAGCACGTGGGTGCTCTCGAACCACGACGTCGTCCGGCACGCGTCGAGGCTCGCTCTCACCGCCGAGAACCTGCAGGGGCACGGCATCGGACCGAAGACCACGGGACTCCCCGATCCGGTCGTCGGCCTCCGCCGCGCTCGCGCCGCGACGAGCGTCATGCTCGCCCTCCCCGGATCGTCGTACCTCTACCAGGGCGAGGAGCTCGGCCTGCCCGAAGCGATCGACTTGCCCGATGACGCGCGGCAAGATCCGACGTGGTTCCGCACCAACGGCGAACGATACGGCCGTGACGGATGCCGCGTGCCGATCCCCTGGGAGGCGGATGCGCCGTCCTACGGCTTCGGCCCGTCAGCACGGTCGTGGCTTCCCCAGCCCGCGGACTGGGCGCACTTCGCGCGCGACCAGCAGGTCGACGATCCCGACTCGACGCTCTCGCTCTACACCGACCTGCTGCGCCTCCGCCGCGAGCACGCCCTCGGCCTGAGCGAGCTCACGTGGTTGCCGGGCTACGGCGACGACATCGTCGCATTCCAGACGAGCGGCGGGTTCGTCGTCATCGGCAATGCGGGCTCGGAGGCCATCAGCCTGCCCGACGGCGCTGAGATCGTCGTCGCGAGTTCGCCCGTGTCCGACAGCATCCTTCCCCCGGACACGACCGTGTGGTTGCGCGCCTGAGTCGACGGCACGACCGACGGCACGAAAGAACCGGGTGGGGCTTCGGCCTCACCCGGTTCTGTGTACGCGACTAGTTCGTGTTGGCGTAGAGCCATTCGAGCGGGTCGACCTTGGTGCCGGTGACGCCGCCGAGACGGATCTCGAAGTGGAGGTGCGGGCCGGTCGACATGCCCGTCGAGCCCGTGGTGCCGATGACGTCGCCGACGCTCACGACGTCGCCCACGGCGAAGCGCATCGAGCCGTGCTCCATGTGCGCGTAGACGCTCGTCACGGTCTGGCCGTCGATGACGTGATCGATCGCCATGTACACGCCGAGGCTGCCTTCGCCGTCTTCGGCGATGCTCACGACGCCGTCGGCGATCGACTGGATCGGAGCGCCGAGGCCCGGGTTGAAGTCCTGTCCGCCGTGGTCGCTCGAGCAGCCCGCGCAGTTGCGGTAGCCGAAACGGTCACCGATGTGCACGCCGACGGGGAACGGCCACTGGATCGTGCCGTTCGGGTTGTTCGTGAACGTCGCCTCGAGGCGGATGCCGCTCTCGGCGGCGTACTCGGCGACGGATGCCGCGGCATAGCCGTCACGCTCGACCGGGATCGGCGCGGAGTCGGCCGCGACCTGGATCGACTGTGTGGCCTCGGCGACCTTCGCCGCTGCCGTCGACTGAACCGTCGCCGAAGCGAGCACCTCCGACGGGCTCACGAGCGAACCGGCAGGCACGGTCGTCGCCACGGCCATGAGCGCGACGAACGTCATGGCGACGCCGCTGAGAGCGCGACCGGCGACCGAGCGGGTGAAGGACTTCCGCGGAGCGGCGGCCGCAGCACTCGCCGCAGGGGGGACGGATTCGGTGACGCGCGTGCGCGCCTCGGGAAGGCCGAGCACGGGAAGCGAGTCGACCGGCTCGGAGGCCGCTGCGATGTCACGGTGGTGCTCGCTCGGCGCCGTGAGTACGGCATCGAACTCGTCGGCATCGACGTGCTCGGCCGGAAGAGAGGAGAGGGGAACGTCGAGGTGGCCGGGCTCAGCAGCATCGGACGTCTCGGCGCTGCGGCGTGAGCGGCGGCGAAGCGGCTGATCGGACGCGGCCCCGATGATCACGGGAACGACGGCGGTCCCCATGGTGACCGTCGGCACCTCTGCCTCGGCTGACTGCACTCGGGGTGCGGCGGACTCGCCGGCATCCGTCGCCGTGGACGCTGCAGCCGCCGCGCGCTCTGCGGCGCGCAATTCGGCACGGGTGAGCGGCTGCGACGGCGTGGCCTGCCGCTCTCGCTCGCGCAACTGTCGTCGCGTCAACCCCGACCCCGTGGGGTCTTCGGCACCGAGCGGGGAACCGCTCTGCGCAGGGGTGATCTGAGTCAAATCGTCGCTTTCGGCATAGTCAGGCAACCGGGGGGAGATGCTCATTCTGGCCAGCGCCAAAATAACGGATTGGTAAACACTAACCCGAACGAGCGCTTCGACGCTACGTGATGACCCTGTGTGAAAGCTCCATCCTCAGCCCCGCGGGTCGGCGAGCGCGAGTGCCGCGAGCAGCTCGGCCTGCACCCCGGGCGCGCCCGCGACGAAGAGATCGCTGCTCTCGCGAAGCCCGTCGCGACCCGTCACGACAGCGCCGGCCTCGCGGGCGATGAGGCCTCCGGCCGCGTGATCCCAGGGGTTCAGCCCGCGCTCGTAGTAGGCGTCGAGACGGCCCGACGCGAGGTCGCACAGATCGAGAGCCGCCGACCCGATACGGCGGATGTCGCGGATCTGGCCGATGAGACGGCCGAGTACCGCCGCCTGGGCGAGACGCACCTCGGGCCGGTATCCGAAGCCCGTGCCCACGAGTGCGCGGTCGAGAGTGACATCGGGCGTTACGTGCAGCCGCTCGCCGTCGCGGAACGCGCCGTCGCCCACCGACGCCCAGTAGAGCTCGCCCGTCGACGGGTTCGCGATGGCACCCGCGAGGGTGCGTGCCTCGTCGGTGTCGACCGGCCCCTCGACGGCCGCGATGCTCACGGCCCACGCGGGGATCCCGTAGAGGAAGTTGACGGTGCCGTCGATCGGGTCGACGACCCACGTCACTCCGCTCGAGCCGCCGGTCGCGTCGCTCTCCTCGCCGTAGAAGCCGTCGTCCGGTCGCGCGTCAGCGAGAAGGGAGCGGATGAGGGTCTCGGTGTCGCGATCGACCTCCGTCACGACATCCACCGGGCTCGACTTCGTCGCGGCGACGCTCACGCCGTGCGAGCGGCGCTCGAGAGCGAAGGCTCCCGCGGTGCGTGCGACATCACGGGCGATGGCCAGGAGTTCGGTGCTCGACATGCTGACACCCTACTGAGGGCGGCTGAACGGGCGACGGGTCGATGACCTAGTGGAACGTGGTGGCGAGTGAGGGATTCGAACCCCCGAATGCTGAGCAGTCTGATTTACAGTCAGATCCCTTTGGCCGCTTGGGTAACTCGCCAGGTTGCACCCGACCGAGTTCTGCACACAACCGGGGGCCTCACAAGAATACTCACGAACCTGCCGCGCGAGAAATCGGGTCCGATCTCACGATTGGTCGTGCGCGGCTGATGACGCGGACGCCGTCGTCCGACAGAATCGGCAGGGGTAATAACAAACCGGAAACCCAGTCCTCGATAGGCTTTCGAGGAAACCGAGGGAGCTATGGCAGGAATCGAAGAAGTCGCAAAGCTCGCGGGCGTGTCGACGGCGACGGTGTCACGAGCACTGAGCGGCCGCGGTCACGTCTCCCCCACGACGAAAGAGAAGGTCGTCGAAGCGGCATCCGCCCTCGGTTACGTCGTCTCGTCGAACGCATCGAGCCTCGCCTCGGGGCGCATGCGCAACATCGGCGTCGTGGTCCCCTTCCTCAACCGCTGGTTCTTCTCCTCGGTCATCGAGGGCGCTCAGCAGTCGCTGCTCCGCCACGGCTACGACCTCACCCTCTACAACCTCGCCGGAGTCGGCGACGAGCGCCGCAGCGTCTTCGAGCACTTCCTGCTGCGCCAGCGCGTCGATGCCGTCATCGCCATCTCGCTCGAGCTCACCGAGTCGGAAGTGACCCGCCTGCACGCGATCGGCAAGCCGCTCGTGGGCGTCGGCGGTCCGATCCCCGGCGTTCAGACCCTGATGGTGGATGACGCCGCCATCGCGCGACTCGCCACCGAACACCTCCTCGGGCTCGGGCACCGTCGCATCGCCCACATCGGCGGCGATCTCGAGTTCGACCTCGACTTCCACCTGCCGACGAACCGTCGTCTGGGTTACGAGACCGCGCTCGTCGCGGCCGGGATCACGCCCGACCCCCACCTCTTCGCCCCCGCCGACTTCACGATCCGCGGCGGGTACCACGCGGCGAAGCAGCTTCTCGGCGTGCCGCACGAGCGGCCCACCGCGATCTTCGCCGCGTCCGACGAGATGGCGATCGGCTCGATCCTCGCCGCACGCGACCTCGGTCTCGTCGTTCCTCGCGACGTGTCGATCATCGGAATCGACGGTCACGACCTCTCCGACTTCTTCGGACTCTCGACGGTGTCGCAGTTCCCCCGCGCACAGGGCGAGGAGGCCGTCGCCGTGCTCATGGACCAGCTCGAGCCCAGCTCGACGCCGCAGGCCGCGGCCAACCAGCTCCTCCCCTACGAGCTCATCGTGCGCTCGAGCACGGCCAGTCCGCCGAGCTGACGCGTTAAGCTGATCGTCATGGCAGATTCAACGTTCGACGTGGTCAGCAAGATCGACAAGATGGAGGCCGACAACGCGGTCAACCAGGCGCGCAAAGAGCTCGAGCAGCGCTACGACTTCAAGAATGTCGGGGCTTCGGCCGAGTGGAGCGGCGAGAAGATCCTGCTGAAGGCTTCGACCGAGGAGCGCGTCAAGGCCGTCCTCGACGTCGTGCAGTCGAAGTTCGTGAAGCGCGGCATCTCGCTCAAGAGCCTCGACGACGGCGACCCCTACCCCTCGGGCAAGGAGTACCGCATCGAGATCGAGCTCAAGCAGGGCATCGATCAGGAGAACGCGAAGAAGATCGGCAAGATCATCCGCGAGCAGGCGCCGAAGACGGTGAAGAGCCAGGTGCAGGGCGACGAACTGCGGGTCTCGTCGAAGAACCGCGACGACCTCCAGGCGACGATCGCGCTGCTGCGCGGCTCCGACCTCGATCTCGACCTGCAGTTCATCAACTTCCGCTGAACGGCGAGCGGATGACGCGGGCGGGCGTTCCGAGCGCTGAGGTTTCGGGCGCTGGTCTGCCCGGTGCCGGTCTGCCCGGTGCTGGTCTGCCCGGGGCTGACGTGCCCGACCGGCGCGGCCGCACGGGCCTCGATCGGGTGGGTCTCGACCTCACCGGCAACCCGCGCGTGCGCGTGCGCGACGTACGTCTGCTCACCTCGAACTGGTACGTCACGCGCGTCACGCAGCTCGACTACCAGCGCGCCGACGGAACGTGGACCGAGCAGGAGCGCGAGACGTACGACCGCGGCAACGGCGCGTGCGTGCTGCTCTACGACCGGTCGGCGCGCACCGTGCTGCTCACGCGCCAGTTCCGCTATCCGGCGTACGTCAACGGGCATCCGGACGGCAATCTCATCGAGACCCCCGCAGGACTGCTCGACGACGACGAGCCGCTCGCCGCGATTCGACGTGAGGCCGAAGAAGAGACCGGCTACGCGATCGGCGAGGTCGAGCACGTCTTCGACGTGTACATGAGCCCCGGCTCCGTCACCGAGATGCTGCACTTCTACGCGGCCCCGTTCGACGCCGACGTCCGCGCGAGTGTCGGCGGCGGCCTCGAGGACGAGGGTGAAGAGATCGAGGTGCTCATCGTCGATATCGACGACGCCCTCGCGCGTATCGGCGTCGACATCATCGACGCGAAGACGATCATGCTGCTGCAGTGGGCGGCGCTCACGGGCCCCTTCGCGCGCTGACGCACGCACCCTCCCCTATCTCTTCTCTCCTTCTTCTCCCTTTTCCCCTCACTGACTTCCCCTCCGTCGGTGCGCAGCCGGGAGTGCCGATCGCGCGGAGGAGTGCCACTCGCGCGGCACTCCGGCACGCCAGCGGCACTCCGGTGAGGCAATCGCGGGGCGAATCACAGGTTCCGCGGGTCGAAGAGGGTGACCGGATGACGCACGAGCGGCACTCCCGCGCGTTCGAGCTTCCGCCGGAGCGGGGTGATGTTCCAGGCATCCGCCCAGTCCCACCGCGCGAGCGCACGCACACGCTCGCGCACCTCGTCCTCCCGTCGTTTCTCGGCGACGACCCGTTCGACGGGTGCCGCGCCGCCTGCTCCCGACCGGTACTTCGCGTGCCCGTCGGCTTCGCCACCGACATCCGCTTCGCGCCAGTGGAAGTCGAGGAAGGCGTCGCTGCCGGAGAGCTCGAGGCGATGCTGCAGGGTCGGCTCGGCGAAGCCGCACTGCTCGATCACGAGCCGGCTGAGCGTCTCGAGAGGTGATTCGGCGCCCACGCGCACGCGGCTCAGCACCGCTTCGACACGTCGACTGCGCGGGTACGGCAGGAGTCTGCGATGCTCGCTCATCAGGCGATCGATCGAGGTCAGCGCCGGTGCGCCCGCATCACGCGATTCGGTGACCGCGGCATCCATCGCGACGAGCGCGGCGGCGAGGCTCGCGCGTCTCGCGAGTTGGATGAGCGAGTACTCGATCGAGGTCAGGGTGAGCCCCGGGAATCCCGGGGTCCCCGTGAGGACGCGCTCGGTCACCGGCGCGACCCGAGCGATCTTCACGATGCCGCGCCGGCGGTGCCCGTGGGCGTCGCGCGAGAGGACGAACACCTCGTCCGGCCACCGACCGAGGATCGGCACGCCGAGGAGCGCCAGAGCGGAGTGGCTCGTGAAGACGGGCGCATCGAGCGTGAGCGCCGCCGAGATCACGAGGCTGCGGTAGCGTCGCGCGTCTCGCGCGGCCGGCGAACCGCCATCCGTCAGTGTCTCGACGGGCTCGTAGACGCCGCGCCGCACGGAGCGCACGTCGCCGCGGGCGATCGCCGAGCGCAATCGCGACGACAGACCGAGGCGAGTCACGTCGGAACTGAGGATGAAGCCGTGCGGAGAGATCGGGAGGCCGGGGGTCATGAGCACAGTGTTCGCGACGCACGCCTCGTGAGCACCGGCACTCGTGTGAGCGGTGAGGGAATCGCGCCACCCCTCTTCGGTGCAGGAGAGGTGGCTGCGCGCGCCGGAGTTCCGTTCGCGTGGCACTCTGCCGCGCGAACGGCACTCCGAGGGGGGCAGGAGTGTGGGAGGAGGGGAAGGGTGCGGGGTGGCGGGCGCGCGGGCGGATGTCAGCGGGGGGCGTAGCCCGCGAGCCAGGACGCGACGGCGGCGTAGGCACGGGCGCGGGGCTCGGGCGCCGAGAGGAAGACGTCATGGATCGCTCCGTCGATGCGGTCGATCGTGACCGTCGGGCCGAGCTTCAGAGCACGGCGCGCGATGTCGTCGACGACGAGCACGATGTCGCTCGAGAGCATGTCGTCGCTCCAGCGCGTCGCGAACGTCGAGCGCGCGGAGATGAGCGTGAGGACGGGCACATCGATCGAGAGACCGGCCTGCACCTTCGCGTGACCGGCGAGCACGGCGGCGAGCCACGCGGGGTGCGTCGGAAAGGCGCGGAGCGGGCGCCATTCCTGGTTGTACTCCCAGTACCCCGACTGCGCCTTGTCGACCGAACGCGCGTAGAAACCGGCGTCGACGCTCGGCAACTCGGCCTTCGGATCGACGCGGGCATGCAGGCCGACGAGTGGCGTGATCGCGCCGCGCGCGAGCCCTGTCGCCTGGAACTCGAGCCACGGACTGTTGAGGATGAGGGCGGCCGCGCGACCGGGGTGCCGCGACGCCCAGAGGCTGAGCGTCAGACCGCCCGTCGAGTGTCCGAGCAGCACGAGGGGCCGGCCGCGCGAACAGTCGGCGCCACTGCCCGGGAGCCCGTGGCCCATCGCATCGAGCGCGGCCTCGATATCGGCGTCGTAGTCGTCGAGGCTCGTGATGAACCCCGGTGTCTGACCGGGGCGGATGCTCCGCCCGTACTTACGGAGGTCGAGGGCGAAGAAGCGCGCGCCGCGTCTCGTCCAGAAATCGGCGAGCTCACGGTTGAAGAAGTAGTCACTCCACCCGTGCACGTACAGCACGTCGACACCGAGACCGGGTGTCAGCCGCGGGCGCCCCTTGTGCCGCACGAGCGTCGCGACGACGTCTCCCTCGCCGTCGATCCCGAGCGGCAACGTGAGCTGCTCGAAGCGATCTCCGAGCACGTCGGGCTGCCAGTCCTGCCCCACATCCCCCCACATGCACTCAGCCTAGGGGCCGAGGCTCGGCACGCTCAAGCGATGAGGATGACGGCGGCGAGCGCACCCGCGAGCATCGACGGGCCGAACGGGAGGGCGCTCGAGAGCGTCGCTCGCCGCAGCAGCACTGCGAGGACGGCGACGACGCCACCGATGACGATCGCGAGCGTGAGACCCGCGACCCACGCCGACCAGCCGAACCAGCCGAGCACGAGACCCAGCAGTGCGGCGAGCTTGACGTCGCCCATGCCGACCGATCGGGGCGACGCGAGAGCACCCACGAGGTAGAGGCCGAACATCACGGCCCCGCCGAGCAGGGCGCGCACGAGCACGTCGAACGCCTCCGTCGCGACGGCCGCCGCCGTGAGCAGGGTGGCGGCCACGAGCGTCGTGGGGAGCACGAGGTGATTCGGCAGGCGGTGCTCTTCGAGATCGACGATGGCGAGGGGCACCGCGACGACCGCGAGCAGCACGACGACCGGAAGCGCCCGGTCATTTCCGAGGCGGGCGACGAGACCGATGAGCGCCGCGAGGCCGCACATGACCACGACGACGCGGAGCGTGATGCGGGCAGCAGCGCCGGGCGCACGCACCACGGCGCGAATCGTCGGGATCGAGTTCACCCGGCGAGCGTAACCCGCGCGACCTCAGCAGGGAACGGGGTGGGGCGACTGTGGATAACTCCGGCGATCGCCCCGCGCGACTACTCGCCGCGCGAGATCTCGACCATCTCGTCGCGAGGAACGACCTTGATGCGCGCGCGCCCCTCGGGCTCGCCGAGTGCCTTCTCGTGCTCGTCGAGGCGGTGCCAGCCGTCGAGATCCGTGTACGCGATACCGCGCGACTCGAGCAGTTCGACGACGGATTCCTCCGACGGCGACTCGGGCGACCACCAGTTGCCGAGGTCATTGATGAGGTGCTTGACGGTCTCCATCGCATCGGACTTCGTGTGTCCGATGAGGCCGACGGGGCCGCGCTTGATCCATCCGGTCGCGTAGACGCCGTAGAGCTGACGCGCCTCGCCCGTCTCGGCGTCGTGCGTCAGCACCTGGCCCTCGTGGTTCGGGATGACGCCGTAGGAGTCATCGAACGGCACGCCCGCGAGCGGTGAGCCGAAGTAGCCGACGGCGCGGTAGATCGCCTGGATGGGGATCTCCCGGATCTCGCCGGTTCCGACCACTCCGCCCTCGCCGTCGGGGGCGGTGCGCTCGTAGCGGATGGCTCCGACCCGGCCGGTGCCGTCGTCGACGATCTCGAGGGGCTTCGCGAAGAAGTGCAGGTGGAGTCGGCGCGACGCGTTGCCGGTCTCGCGCTGACGCCACTGGTTCAGGACCTTGTCGATGACGAAGACCTGCTTGTTGCCCGACACCGCAGCACGAGCCGCGTCGTCGTAGTCGAAGTCCTCGTCGTAGACGATCATGTCGACGTCGCGCAGCTCGCCGAGCTCGCGCAGCTCGAGCGGGGTGAACTTCACCGAGGTCGGGCCGCGACGGCCGAAGACGTGCACGTCGGTGACGGGCGAGGCCTGAAGGCCTTCGTAGACATTCGCCGGGATCTCGGTCGTGAGGAGGTCGTCGGCGTGCTTCGCGAGGATGCGCGAGACGTCGAGCGCGACGTTGCCGTTGCCGATGACGGCGACCGACTCGGCCTCGAGCGGCCACGTGCGCGGGAAGTCGGGGTGGCCGTCGAACCAGCTCACGAAGTCGGCGGCGCCGTACGATCCCTCGAGTTCGATGCCGGGGATGGGGAGCGAGGCGTCGCGCACGGCACCCGTCGCGAAGATGACGGCGTTGTAGTGCTTCTTCAGGTCGTCGAGGGTGATGTCCTCGCCGAAGTGCACGTTGCCGAAGATGCGGATGTCACCGCGGTCGAGCACCTCGCGGAGCGCCGTGATGATGCCCTTGATGCGCGGGTGATCGGGAGCAACGCCGTACCGCACGAGGCCGTAGGGCGCGGGAAGGTGGTCGAAGAGGTCGATCGAAACGTCGAAGTTCCGCTCGGCCTTCAAGAGGATGTCGGCGGCGTAGATGCCCGCGGGCCCCGCCCCCACGATGGCCAGGCGCAGCTTGTTGCGAGTCAACTCGATCTCTCCACGATGGTGTCGGCGAAGCGCGTGAGCGCCTTCTTGACGCTGCCGTCGGGCAGCGGTGCGAGCGCGGCGACGGCGTCGCGTGCCCAGCGGTGGGCTTCGGCGATCGTCTGACGGGTCGCCTCGTGCTCGCGCAGCTCGGCGACGAGCGCGTCGACGGCGCTGCGGCTCGGCGGCACGCGCACCTCGCCCGTGTTGGTGTCGAAGGTGCCGACGGGCGGCGCTCCCGCGATGACGTCGCGCTCGATGCGCTCGAGGAGATCGGCGGATGCCGGGTCGGAGGTCGCGAGTTCGCGGAGCTTCAAGATGGGGAGCGTGACGACGCCGGCGCGCAGGTCGGTGCCCGGGAGCTTGCCGGTCTTCTCGGTCTGCGGCGAGAGGTCGATGACGTCGTCGACGAGCTGGAAGGCGACGCCGATGCGCTCGCCGAACTCGACGGCCGGCTGCTCGAGCGCGGGGTCGGCTCCGGAGAAGACGATGCCCGACTGCGCCGCCGAGGCGATCAACGAGCCGGTCTTGTCGGAGAGCACCTGGATGTAGTGAGCGACCGGATCGTCATCCGGCTGGGCGCCCACGGTCTCGTGCAGCTGACCGAGCACGAGTCGCTCGAAGGTGTCGGCCTGCAGCCTGATCGCCCGCTCGCCGAGACGCGCCATGAGCTGGCTCGCGCGGGCGAACAGGAGGTCGCCCGTGAGGATCGCGACGGAGTTGCCCCACACGGTCTGCGCGCTCGGGACGCCGCGGCGCTTCTCGGCCTCATCCATGACGTCGTCGTGGTAGAGCGAGGCGAGGTGGGTGATCTCGATCGCCGTCGCCGCGGTCACGACGTCGTCGGTCGCACCGTTGCCGAGCTGAGCGGTCAGCAGGGTGAGCATCGGCCTGACGCGCTTGCCGCCCGCGTCGAGCAGGTAACGCGTCGAGACGTCGGCGATGCCGTCGGCGAAACTGACCTCGTGTTCGAGTGCGGCCTCGACCGCTTCGAGGCCGGCATCGATCGCCCTGGCCATCGATCGGTCGGACGACGACGCGAAAACGCGCTCGCTCAAACCCAGATTGGCCGCCAGCGAGGAGCCGCGGCGGGCGAGGGGAACGCTCGGATTCACTCTCTTAGCCTATCGACCGTGGGACGGCTAAGCCGCCGGCACGAATCCTCGGTGGAGGGCGACGATGCCGCCCGTGAGGTTGCGGTACGCGACACGTTCGAAGCCGGCCGAGCGAATCCATCGTGCGAGCTCCGGCTGGGCCGGCCACTCGCGGATCGACTCGTTGAGGTAGTCGTATGCGGTGTCGTTCGAGCTCGAGAGCTTGACGAGAGCGGGCATCGCGAAGCGCTGGTAGACGTCGTATCCCGTGCGCACGATCGCCGTCGCGGGCGTCGAGAACTCGCAGACCACGACGCGACCGCCGGGCTTCGTCACGCGGAAGAACTCGGCGAGAGCCGCCTCGGGGCGCACGACGTTGCGGAGGCCGAACGAGATCGTCACGGCGTCGAACTCGTCGTCGCCGAACGGCAGGTCGGTGGCATCCGCCTCGGTGAAGGTGAGGTTCGGCACGTGAGCCTGGCGACGCCGGCCGACCTCGATCATCCCGGGCGAGAAGTCGGCGGCCACGACGGCCGCTCCCGACTTCGCGAGGCTCGCGCTCGACGTACCCGTCCCGGCGGCGACATCGAGGATGCGCTGGCCGGGACGCGGGTCGACGGCGCGCGTCGTGGCGATTCGCCACAACGCAGCATTGCCCATCGACAGGACGGCGTTCGTGCGGTCGTAGCCGGGCGCGACTTCGTCGAACATCGCGGCGACCTGGTTCGGCTCTTTGCCGAGATCTGCTCTCACCCCGCCAGCCTACCGGCCGAGCCTGAGCGTCGCCCCGCCCCGCAGCCGCCGCCCAGCCGCGCGGGCGTAGGCTGCTGTGGTGACGAATCCGGGTACCGAAACGGCCCCGACCTTCGCGCATCCGCTCGCACGCACGCGACTCCGCGTCGAGACGAGCGAGATTGCCGACTCGGGCCCTCTTCTTCCGCTCCTCGACCCCTCCGCGCCGCTCCTGTGGTCGCGCTCGGGCGACGGCATGGCGGGGATCGGAGAGGTGCTGCGCCTCGAGTTCTCCGGACCGAACCGGGTGAGCGACGCCGCGAGCGCGTGGCGTGAACTCGTCGGCGAGGCGAGCATCGTCGATCAGGTCGGCGTTCCCGGCACGGGGCTCATCGCCTTCGGCACCTTCGCCTTCGCCGATGACTCGGCGGAGACGAGTGTGCTCATCGTGCCGCGCGTCGTCGTCGGGCACCGCGGCAACCGGTCGTGGGTCACCCTCGTGCACGCCGAGGGCGAGCCCGCGGCATCCGTCGAGGTCGCGCAGCGCGCGTTCGGCGACGAGTTCCGCGTGCGGCTCGTGCCGGGCGAACTTCCGCCCGCCGCCTACCAGGATGCCGTCGCCCAGGCCGTCGCCCGCATCGACGCCGGCGAGCTGTCGAAGGTCGTGCTCGCCCGTCAGATCCGCGGGCATGTCTCGCCCGACGCCGACATCCGCCGCGTGCTCGATCATCTCTCGCGCGGGTATCCCGACACGTGGACCTTCGCGGTCGACGGGCTCGTCGGGTCGAGCCCCGAGACCCTCGTGCGCGTCGCCGACGGCGCCGTGAGCGCCCGCGTCCTCGCGGGAACGGCGTCGCGCGGGGTCGACGCGGCGGCCGACCGCGGCAACGCCGAGGCGCTCACCCATTCCGAGAAGGATGCCGAGGAGCACGCCCTCGCCGTGCGCAGCGCCGTCGATGCCCTCGAACCGCACACGTCGACGCTCGAGGCGAGCGCCGAGCCGTTCACCGTCAAACTGCCGAACCTCTGGCACCTCGCGACCGATCTCGAGGGCACGGTCGACGACGGTTCGGGCGCTCTCGACCTCGTCGCCGCCATCCACCCGACGGCCGCCGTCGCGGGCACTCCGCGGGAAGCGGCGGTGCGCGTGCTCGCCGAGCTCGAAGGCTTCGACCGCGGGCGCTACGCCGCCCCGGTGGGCTGGATCGGCGCCGACGGCGACGGCGAGTGGGCGATCGCCCTGCGCTGCGCGCACGTCTCGCCCGAGGGCGAGATCACGGCATGGGCCGGATGCGGCATCGTGCACGACTCCGACCCGGCAGCCGAACTCGCCGAGACGGTCATGAAGTTCCGCCCCATCGTCGACGCGTTCGGGTAGACCCGCTCAGGTCGCGGCGAGGCGCCGTTTCTCCGCCTCGACGTCGTAGTCGGCGGGCGGCCACTCGAGCTTCATCGCGTGCAGCGCGTCGATGAGGAGGTGCTGCACAGCGAGCCGGGCGTACCACTTGTGGTTCGCGGGCACGACGAACCACGGCGCCTCGGGCGTCGACGTGCGCTCGAAGGCCGCCTGGTACGCCTCCATGTAGGCGGGCCAGTGCACGCGTTCGTCGATGTCGCCGGGGTTGAACTTCCAGTGCTTCTCGGGGCGGTCGAGGCGGTCCGCGAGGCGAGCCCTCTGCTCGTCGGGACTGATGTGCAGCATGACCTTGACGATCGTCGTGTCGCTTCCGACGAGTTCGCGCTCGAAGTCGACGATCGCTCCGTAGCGGCGTTCGATCTCGTCGGCGGGCGCGAGCGAACGCACCCGGCCGATGAGCACGTCCTCGTAGTGCGAGCGATCGAAGACGCCGATCTTCCCCGCGCCGGGCACCTGCCGGTGGATGCGCCAGAGGAAGTCGTGCTCGAGCTCCTCGGGCGTCGGCTTCTTGAAGGCCGCGAGGTGCACGCCCTGCGGGTCGACCGACCCGACGACGTGCTTGACGATGCCGCCCTTGCCCGCCGTGTCCATCGCCTGCAGCACGAGGAGCACCCGGCGCGGGTCGCCGAGGGTCGCGTTCGCGGTGAGAAGCTCCTGGAGCTCGGCGAGGATGTCGGCGCCCTCGGCGAGCGCACGCACGGCGCTCTTCTTGTCGCCGTCGTAACCCGGGTGCGCGTCGGGGTCGACGTCGGTCAGTCGGAAGCCGGGGCCCACCTTCAGGATGTCGGCGGGGTCGGTCGTCCAGAATCCCTCGTGCTTCGTCATCCGCCCATCCTGCCGGGTGGGGGCTCCGTGCAATACCTCAGGTTCGATCCTTGAAGTACGCGAACAGGTGTCTCTCTCGGATCGTGGCTGATGCGGCGAGGGTTCCTCCGATGACGCCGCCGAAGAGGGCGACGGCGATGCGCGCGGACAGCACGACGATCGCCGCGCGGTCGTCGGAACTCATCGTGTGTGCTGCGATCACACCGGCCGAGGCGGTCAGCAGGGTAGCCGCAACACCCCACACGGCGGCCTCGATTCCCATGACCAGGGTCATGTCCCGTCGGGTGACTCCGGCATGCAGGTGTGAAGCAAGCTCGATCCGGCGGCGTCGTACGGCAAGAGTCGCGACGACAGCGCCGGCGACGAGGGCGACGACGGGAGCAAGTGCCGTGAGACGCGATTCGAACCTCGCGGCACCCGCGAACTCCCGACCGAGTGATGCGTTCAGCTGCGACAACTGCGGCGGCTCGTCGGCGAGGTCGCTTCCCGGCGCCATCGCAAGAGGAAGGAGCGCAGCAAGTCGAGCATCGGTGGGCCAGACGTCGATCCAACATTCGTCGAACGGTTTCGATGAGTCGACGGTCTCGAGCAGAGCCCAGCCGAAGCCGCTCCGCCGCCCATCGGGAGGGGATTCGAAGATCCCGGCGATCGGCGCCTCGCCGGCGGTCGTCGCGAGTCGTCCTCCCTGGACCAGTCCGAGCGTATCTGCAATGTCGCGGGCGATGACGAGCCCCGATGGCTCAACCGGGCTGCTGAGCAGGATTGCGCGCAGCCCGCCCGAGACCTCGTAGACATCGAACGGAGTTCCGGGCAGGGACGCTGCGGCGAATGAATCTCCCTCCCGCAGCGCCCCAGCGTGCGCTACCCCGTCGATCTCGACCAGACTGTCGCACGCCTGCCCGTCGATACGGCCCTCGGCAGCGATCGTGAGCACGCTTCCGCGAGCATCGCGAAACCGCTCGCCTTCGTCGACTAATGCACGCACCACGCTGACATCCGCGACGATGAGAGACAGACCGAGTAGCGACATCACGGATGCGAGGAAGGCTGTGCGCGCTGTCCCGGAGACGACATCACGCCAGACTTCGCGAAGGACCGCTCGAAAGCGCATCATTCTTCCACCTGGGGAGAGAACCGACCGAGATCGAGCACAGCGGAGCACGCGTCGCGGGTTCGGGTGTCGTGGGTGGCGACGATCACGACAGTGTCATCCCGCGACAGTTCTCCGATGACGGCATTCACCGTATCCCCCGTCGTCGGGTCGAGTTGGGCCGTCGGTTCGTCGATCAACAGAATTTCGGGATCGGAGGCTATCGCTCGAGCGAGCATCAATCGCTGAGCTTCGCCACCGGACAGAGCACGGAACTCACGACTCGCGACGTGCCCGAGCGCGAAGCGGTCGAGGAGGTGCCGCGCTTCCTCATCAGCGACATCGGGCGCTGCTCCGCGCGCAAGGCGTGGAAGCGCGACGTGATCGAGGGCCGAGCGACCCGGAACACCATGCGGGTTCTGAAACACCCATGTCGCGGATCGATCACGTCGAGTGACGACAGACCCTTCGGTAGGTGCTATCCAACCCGCCAGGATGCCGAGGAGGGTACTCTTCCCCGACCCCGATGGGCCTGTGAGTGCGTACACGGCGCCCTCCCGAAAGGTGAAATCCATCGCGCGAAACAGCCAGGGCTCACTACCGAACCGATGGCCGAGTGCTGTGAGTTCTACCGGCACGGGGGCGCCTCGGAGCCGGGCTGCGGATCGACGGAACGAGGGACTTCAGACGTCACGAAGCTCACGAAGGTCTGACCGAGTTGAGAACCGACGATCTCGACGGCGGTCGCCGCGCCCTCCGAAAGGACGCACCCCGCTGCTCCTTCGATGTCGTAGACGGAGCTCGGCGGCACGACGGCGATATCTGCCGGGGAGGCTAGTACGAGGCTCCCCGACATGGGCATCGCCTCGTCGCCCGAGACGATCGCAGCACGAATACTCGGGGTGAGAGCGAGCGCTGCAAGCGCGATCGGATCATCGACGCTGCCGGATTCACTAATTGGTGCGGCGACTCCATCGACCATCAGCAGACGGTCTCCGTCGAGAAGGTCTGTCGGAAGCGCGGCGACCCGCACGCTCGCTGCCGGGCCGACCAGCGAGCCGAGTAGCCCCCCGATCTCGGTCATCGACCCGACGGACAAATCGCAGGAGGCAACGACGGCTGTCGCGGCCGGCAGCCAGACGATCTGGCTCGCCCGTATCACCCCGTCGCTCAGATTCGACGGACTGTCGGCAAGCTGCGCGAGTGCGCGAACGGATGCCTCCCCGAGAAGCCCATCGGCGACGATAGGCGCTCCCAGCCTCACGAGTTCGTCTTGCACGGCCTGAA
Source organism: Agromyces atrinae (assembly GCF_013407835.1). Classification (NCBI taxonomy): domain Bacteria; kingdom Bacillati; phylum Actinomycetota; class Actinomycetes; order Micrococcales; family Microbacteriaceae; genus Agromyces; species Agromyces atrinae. Next base: position 2,015,148 of record NZ_JACCBI010000001.1, read on the forward strand.
CATCGTCACCGCGATCGCCGACGCGGAGATCGCGCCACAGCGGCAGCCGCGTCGCGAGGTTGACGAGCGGAACTCCGTCGATAGAGAACGTCGATTCCCCCGACCGAAGCTCGGAGCCGACCGTACACCTCGCCGACGTGACCCGTCCCGACATGGCGGTCGTCAGTTCGACAGATTCACTCGCGCCGATCACAAGCTCGACCGATCGCTCGTCGTCGTACTTCTGCTCGATAACCGGAACAGAGTCGATCTCGGTCGTCGAACGAAGAGATGGTGGTTGATCGGGGGCGAGCCACAGTGCGGCACTCGCTGCACCGAGCGCTGCGGAAACGACGACGCCGACCCCGAGGAGCGCTGCCCGTGATAGCCGCACACGTGTCATTTCAACCCGAGCGCGAGTGGATCGTCATTGCACGCGAGGTAGATGGCGCGCCCCGTCTCCGCCTCGAGGAAAGGGAAAGTGTCCGCCTCGAAATCCCGCCTATAGTCTTCGGCAGTGTAACCCGACGCGACTGCGCCCTCACGAACGAGGCACTCCGCCATGATCGTGAAGATGTCGCGGTTCTCGGGGTTCATACGTTGGAGTCCGCGCAGTATCCCGATCCACCGATGCCCCGACTCGATCTCACAACCGTCCGCGAGCGCATTGAGATCGTCGTCCGACATCGAACTATCGTCCGGATCTATCGAATACCCACCGTCACTCTCATATCCGCCGAATGCCGTGGCGTTGCGCTCGAAGCAATCCGTCATGCGCTGGGCGACCTCCGCCCACTCCTGATCGGAGATCTGCTCGTCGACGAGCACCCCGTGGACGAACTCGGTTCCCGACTTCTCCCAGGCATCGCCATACTCCGCAGCGAACGGTCCCGAGAACTTCGGCGCCTCGACACTCGACATCGGAGTTCCACCGAGACCATCGGGTGCGGGCGCGGGAGCCGAACATGCCACAAGGGCGGCAGTCGCTGTCGTCGCGAACGCCAGCCCGACGATTCGACGCCCGCGCCGCCAGCTCACCCGTTCACCCGATAGAAGAACTTGTTGTTCAAGTAGCCCGTCGCCTCTTCGACATGGGCAGTCTGCCCGGGAGCTTTATCTGGCGAGCGGTACAGTATGCCGCTCGTTGTCCGGACACTCGAACCGTGCGTTTTGTACGAGTGCTTGTACGTCGAGTATGCGTAAGGCGTCGACCCGGGCTCGTACACTCCGTAGGTCCACACGCCGCCTTCCGGGTACTCGGTCACCGCGTGGGCCGCTCCCGAGCCGCCCAGAAGGAGCGCTGCCGTCACTGTCGCAATCGCCGCCGCACGGGCAGAGTTCTTCCTCTTCATCTTTTCCCCCAATTCTTTTGCCGGAGACCCCCTCCGACTCGATCATCGTACGTAGCAGGTTCACGGTATGCAATCGCTTACACGATGATGACACTGAATGACGCGAGATAGCCGACGCTCAGCGCGGCAGCGGCACCTCGAGGATCGTCGGGCCGTCGATGTGCGCCGTGAGCGCCTGATCGAGTTCGCCCTTCGTCGTCGCGCGCGAGAACGCCCAGCCGTAGGCCGCCGCGAGCCCGGCGAGGTCGACGGCCTGCGGCGTGAACTGCACGCGATCGAAGTGGTCGGCCGGCGCCGTCTGGTGCACCTCGAGCGAATCGAAGATCGTGCCGCCCCCGTCGTTGCCGACGATGAGCTGCAACCGCGGCCGGCGTTCTCCGGCACCGAGCAGGAGCGAGCCCACGTCGTGCAGGAAGGTCAGGTCGCCGATGACGGCACGCGTGACCCCCGCGCCGTCGCCGGCCTGGCTCGCGAGGGCTATGCCGAGGGCGGTCGCGATGGTGCCGTCGATGCCGGCGAGTCCGCGGTTGGCGTGCACCGTGATGCGCTTGCCCGGCACGACGCGGTCGGCGTCACGGATGAGACGCGACGCTCCGAAGACGAGGCGGTCGTGCGGCCACGTCGTCGCCCAGACCCTCTCCGCGAGGAGGCGTCGGGTCACGGGTGCACGCACCGCGGCGAACTCCGCCCGCACGTAGTCGCGCTGCTTCGCGAAGTCGCCGACGTGCCCGCCGTCGACGACACCGCTCCGTCGCTCGGCGCCGGTCAGCTCGTCGTCGAGCAGCGCGCGGCTCGCGTGCACCCAGCGGCCGAGCCACGCACGCTCGTCGCGCGAGGGCTCGTGCGGCGAGGTCTCGACCGCGCGCTCGAAGCGGTCGACCGCGTGACCCGGGTCGTACCATTCGAAGCCGCTCGGCGCGACGACGATCGTCTCGACGTCATCGCGCTGCACGAGCGCGGGCACCTCGCGACTGAGCGTCGGGTGACCGAAGACGATGGCCCTCTGGATGCGGGCACCGAAGTCGTCCTCGGCGAGCAGGGCGCGGTAGGCGACGACGAGGTTCGGGCCGAAGTGCGCGCCGCTCGTGACCTCGGCGAGGAGCGGCCAGCCCGCAATTCGCGCGAACTCCTCGGCGGCGGGGCCGGCACCCGCGCCGGCGATGACGACGGTGCGCGGGCCGTGTGCGAGGGTCGCGACGGGCAGGTCGGCGGGCAGCGGGGCGGATGACGCGGGCGGGGTCACCGCAGGAAGTTCATCGAGCGGTGCGCTCAGCGGCTCGCGGAACTGGAGGTTCAGGTGAACGGGCCCCGCGCCGGGATCGGCGACGGCGACGCCGGACTCGTCGGCGCCCACTGCGGCACGGTAGGCCTCGCGAGCGAGCTCGCCCGCGGCATCCGTCTCGCTCGGCTCGCCGCTCGGAGCGGCGACGTCGCGCTCGAGTCGGAGCGCCCGCGCGAAGATGCCGGGTTGGATCGTCGTCTGGTTGGCGCGGATGCCGCGCAGTTCGGCCGGACGATCGGCCGTCAGCGCGATGAGCGGCACACCCGAGTGATACGCCTCGAGCACGGCCGGGTGGAGGTTCGCCACGGCGGTGCCCGATGTCGTGATGACGAGTGCCGGTCGACCCGATTCGACGGCGAGACCGAGCGCGAGGAACCCCGCGCCGCGCTCGTCGAGGCGAACGTGCAGCCGCACCGAACCGCGCGCCTCGTACGCCGCGGCGGCGAGGGCGAGAGCCTGCGAGCGCGAGCCCGGGCACACGATGATGTCGGTGACGCCGGCGTCGATGAACGCGCCGAGAATCGCGACCGAGACGTCGGTCGCCGGGGAGGCCGTGGCCACGGCTCAGCCGTTCGGGCGCGTGGGGGGTGTCTGCCCGTCGCCACGCTCACGATCGTCGTCGAGGTCGGCGAGCTCTTCTTCGAGCTTCTTGATGCGTTCTTCCTGAGCCGCGTCGCGGCCGAGGCGACCGAGGAACTCGAGGTCGTCGTCGGGGGCGAGCGAGCGAGTGGGTCGTGCGCCCTGCTTCGGCTTGCGGCCGCGGCCGATGGCGAACCAGAGGGCCGCACCGAGGATCGGCAGCAGGAGGATCAGCAGGATCCAGACCCACTGCGGGAGGGCGCGGATGCGGCCCCGATCGAAGAAGGCGCAGTCGACCACCGCGTACACCGTGAAGATCACAGCGGCGACGATGAGAATGATGGCCAAGCGCGGCATGACCCCAGTGTAGTTCGCTCCGCTCCGCGTCGGCTGAGAGCGGCCGGGAGCGGAGCAGGACCCTGCTTACACTGGAGTCATGAAATCGGTGCCGGTCTGGGTCTACTACACGGCGCTCCGCATCGTGCTCTTCGCTGCACCCCTGGCCATCCTGCTGATCGCCGGGGTCGAGCCGTGGGTCTCCGCCCTCGTCGCCGCGCTCTTCGGCTTCAGCACGTCGTTCATCTTCCTCCGCCGCCCCCGTGAGGCGATGTCGCAGGAGCTCTACGACGCGCGTCACCGCTCGCAGACGGTCCCGCACGTCGACGACGACGCCGAGGATGCGGCGATCGACGCCGAACAGCAGGCGAAGACCGACGAGCAGCGGCCGAGCGGCTCCTAGAAGGCGAACGCCGCCCCGAGGCCGGCGCCGTACAGGAGCGCCGTGATGCTCGCGAGCTGCAGCGCGAGGATGAGCTCGCGCGGCTGACGCGCCGTGACGACGATGATGCACGCCGGCAGCGCCGCGAGCAGCGCGAACGCCGTGAACGATGCGAGCGGATAGATGAGCGCCACGATCGGGACGAGCACGAACGGCAGCAGCAGGAAGACGCAGAAGAGCACGCGCCCGGCGGTCGGTCCGACGAGCACGGCGAGCGTACGCTTGCCCGCGATGCGGTCTTGCTCGACATCGCGCAGGTTGTTGGCCATAAGGACGGCGCACGCGATGAGCCCGACGCCGATACCCGACATCCACGCCTCGTCGCCGATCGTGCCCGACTGCACGAAGGCCGACCCGCACGTCGCGACGAGACCGAAGAAGACGAAGACGAAGAGCTCGCCGAGCCCGAAGTACCCGTAGGGGCGCTTTCCGCCCGTGTAGAACCATGCGGCGACGATCGCGACGGCGCCGACGGCGATGAGCCACCACGCCTGCGTGATGACCGTGATGACGAGACCAGCGATGGCCGCGAGGGCGAAGAAGGCCAGCGCGACGGCGAGCACGCGCTTCGGGCTCGCGACGCCGGAACCCGTCAGGCGGGCAGGGCCGACGCGGTGCTCGTCGGTGCCGCGGATGCCGTCGGAGTAGTCGTTCGAGTAGTTGACGCCGATCTGCAGGCAGAGCGCGACGACGAGGCAGAGGAGCGCGAGCACGGGGCTCCACCCCGATGCGCCCGCCGTGGCGACACCGGCCCCCGTGCCGACGAGCACGGGCGCGACGGCGAGCGGAAGCGTGCGGAGACGTGCGCCGGAGACCCAGTCGCGAGCGGTCGCCTTCCGCGGAGCGGGGCGCACGGATGACGCACCACGACGAGCGGGATGACCTGAGCGTTTCGGAGTCGACACTCCGCCATGTTAGGACGAGACGAGAGCCTCGATGGCCCGACGATCGGGTTTTCCCGACGCGAGGAGCGGCATCGTGTCGACGAGGAAGAGTCTCGACGGGCGCCCGGCGGGGCCCGCGATGTCGCCGATGCGGGCCGCGAGCTCACCGAGGGCGCCAGGCGCTTCGGTGATCTCGGAACGGCGGGCGACGACGGCCGGAGACTGCCCCCAGTCGTGATGATCCACGGCCGCTACGACCGCGTCAACGAAGCCGTCGACGGTGCGTACGAGATTCTCGACCTCGCCGAGCGACACTTTCACCCCACCCGAGATGATGACGTCGTCGGCACGGCCGGTCACCCTCAGCAGACCGTCGCGCAGCTCGCCGATGTCGCCCGTGCGGTACCAACGCCGGCCGCTCTCGACGCGGAACGTCTCGGCCGTTCGCGCGTCGTCGTCGAGATATTCCTCCGCGAGCATGGGTCCCGCGAGTTCGATGCGACCGTCGACGATGCGCGCGTCGACACCGCCGAGAGGGCGCCCGTCGTAGACGCAGCCGCCCGAGGTCTCGCTCGATCCGTAGGTGCGCACGATGCGGGCGCCGAGCGCCTCGGCTCGTGCGGCGAGGCTCGCGGCGAGCGCCTGTCCGCCGACGAGGACGGCGTCGAACGAGGTGAGAGCGGCGGCGACGAACGCATCGCGCTCGGCCGCCTCGACGATGCGCGCGAGCTGCACGGGCACGAGGGATGTGTAGCGCGGGGTGCGCGCATCGAGCCGCGAGGCGGCCTCGGCGAAGGATGCCGCATCGAAGCGATTGCCCTCGAGTACGAGAGGTTCGGTACCGGCGACGAGCGAACGCACGAGCACCTGGGCCCCGGCGATGTAGTGCGCGGGAAGGGTGAGGAGCCAGCGGCCGGGCCCGCCGAGGGCGTCGTGCGTCGCATCGGCGCTCGCGATGAGCGCGTCGGCCGAGAGCGCCACCCGCTTCGGCGAAGCCGTCGAACCGCTCGTCTCGATGACGAGCGCGACGGTCGCCGGCGCATCGAGAGGCGCGTGGGGCAGTCGCTCCGCGGTCGCCGGGAAGATCGTGTCGCCGTCGTCGAAGAGCGCCTCGCGCAGCCGCGACAGCACGAGGGGGATGTCGGACGCGTCGACCGCCGTGACGGGCCGGCGCCCCGTGCTCAGTAGTGCCACGGGTACGGACCCCAGTCGGGGTCGCGCTTCTCGAGGAAGGAGTCGCGCCCCTCGACAGCCTCGTCGGTGCCGTAGGCGAGACGCGTCGCCTCGCCCGCGAAGACCTGCTGACCGACCATGCCGTCGTCGACGGCGTTGAAGGCGAACTTGAGCATGCGGATGGCCGTCGGAGACTTCGTCAGGATGGTGCGCGCCATCGCGATCGCATCACGCTCAAGCTCGGCGTGCGGCACGACTCGGTTGACGGCGCCCATCTCGTAGGCGCGGTCGGCCGAGTACTCCTCGGCGAGGAAGAAGACCTCGCGCGCGAACTTCTGGCCGATCTGTCGGGCGAAGTAGGCGCTGCCGTAGCCGGCGTCGAAACTTCCGACATCGGCATCCGTCTGCTTGAACCGACCGTGCTCGCGACTGGCGATGCTGAGATCGCACACGACGTGCAGCGAGTGCCCGCCGCCGGCGGCCCAGCCGGGGATGACGGCGATGACGACCTTCGGCATGAAGCGGATGAGGCGCTGGACCTCGAGGATGTGCAGTCGACCCGAGCGCGCGCGGTCGATCGTCGTCGCCGTCTCGCCCTCCGCGTAGCGGTAGCCGTCGCGCCCCCGGATGCGCTGGTCGCCGCCCGAGCAGAACGCCCAGCCGCCGTCGCGTGCGCTCGGGCCGTTGCCCGTGAGGAGGATGACGCCGACCTTCGGGTCGGTGCGGGCGTCGTCGAGCGCGCGATAGAGCTCGTCGACGGTGTGCGGCCGGAAGGCATTCCGCACCTCGGGCCGGTCGAACGCGATGCGCACGATACGCCCGTCGAGCGAACGGTGGTAGGTGATGTCGGTGAGCTCACCGAGCTCGAGGACCTCGGTCCACTCGTTCGGATCGAAGAGGTCGGAAACGTCGGCGGACATACCTCCAGCCTAGGCGAGGCGCCGACTGACAGACTGGGCCGATGATCGTCGATATCGCAGAGTTGCGTCGCACGGCTCACGTCGTGGCCCTCCCCCTGCTCACCCGGTTCCGTGGCATCGAGGTGCGCGAGGCTCTGCTCCTGCGCGGACCGGAGGGCTGGACCGAGTTCTCACCGTTCGTCGAGTACGACGACGAGGAAGCCGCGGCGTGGCTGGCGGCGGCGATCGACTTCGGCTGGCGGCAGACCCCTGCCCTCCACCGCGACTCGATCGCCGTGAACGCGACCGTTCCGACGATCGATCCCGATCGGGTCGCCGATCTGCTCGCGCGGTTCCCCGGCGCGCGGACGGCGAAGATCAAGGTCGCCGCCTCCGACGAGACGCTCGCCGACGACGTCGCGCGCGTGCGCGCCGTGCGCGAGGCGATGGGTGCCGACGGGCGCATCCGCATCGACGCCAACGGCGGCTGGAACGTCGACGAGGCCGAGCACGCGATCCACGCCCTCGCTCCGTTCGACCTCGAGTACGTCGAACAGCCGTGCGCGAGCATCGCCGAACTCGCCGAGATCCGCGAGCGCACGCACTACATGGACATCCCGATCGCCGCCGACGAGAGCGTGCGCCGGGTCGACGACCCCCTCGCCGTGGCGCGGGCCGGAGCCGCCGACCTGCTCGTCATCAAGGCCCAGCCGCTCGGCGGCATCCGGAACGCCCTCGCGATCGTCGCCGAGGCGGGCCTGCCCGCCGTCGTGTCGAGCGCTCTCGACACAAGCGTCGGCCTCTCGATGGGCGCATTCCTCGCCGGTGCGCTGCCCGCTCTCGACTTCGATTGCGGACTCGGTACGGCCTCGCTCCTCCGAGCGGATGTCGCGTCGAGACCGCTCGCGGTGGAGGACGGCCGTATCCGTGTCGAGCGCGTCGACGTCGACGCGGACCTCCTCGAGCGATGGGCCGCTCCGCCCGAGCGACGCGAGTGGTGGCTCGATCGTCTGACGCGCACACACGCCGCTCTCACGGAGGCGTCGGCCGGGGAGTAGCAACCCGCTCGATGGTGCCGGTCGGCGGTCGACTGGTTACGCTCGAAGTCGGTATGAGTGCTGCGACCCCGCCCCTGTCCCCCACCACCCCCTCTCCGATCCGACGCGTGATGCGTGTGCTCGTCGACGCCATCCGAGGCATGCTGATCGGCGTCGTCGAGGTCATCCCCGGTGTCAGCGGCGGCACGATCGCCCTCATCGTCGGCGTCTACGAGACCCTCATCGACGGAGCCGGCCACCTCGCCCGAGCGGCCGCGCGCCTCGTCGGCGACGGCCTGCGCGGCCGCGGACTCGGGCGAGCCGGCGAACACGTCCGGGCGGTGCGGTGGTCGGTCGTCCTGCCCGTCGGTTTCGGGATGGTGATCGCCGTCATCGCGGGCGCTCGCGTCATCGCACCACTCGTCGAGAACCACCCGATCGAGACCCGCGCGCTCTTCGCGGGCCTCATCGCGGCGTCGCTCATCGTGCCCATCCGGATGACGGGTCAGAAGTGGCGCCCCGTCGACGTCGTCATCGCCGCCGCGGCAGCCGCGCTGAGCTTCTACGCCTCAGGCCTGCCCGCTCTCACGCCGTCGGCCGAACCGCATCTGCTGCTCGTGGGAGCAGCCGCCGCCGTCGCCGTGTGCGCCCTCGTGCTCCCCGGCGTCTCGGGCTCGTACCTCCTGCTCGCGCTCGGCCTCTACGCACCCACCCTCGCTGCGGTCAACGACCGCGACCTCGCCTACCTCGGCGTTTTCGCGCTCGGCGCCATCGCAGGCCTCGGCCTCTTCGTGCCCGTGCTGCAGTGGCTGCTCGCGAACGCGCGCCGGATCTCGCTCGTGATCATGACCGGCCTTCTCGCGGGCTCGTTACGACTCGTCTGGCCGTGGCAGGGCGACGACAGCGCGTTGATGCCGCCGTCGACCGGGTGGCCCGGCGCCCTCGGCCTCTTCGTGCTCGGTGCCGCGATCGTCATCGTGCTCCTCGTCGTCGAGGCTGCACTCCTGCGCCGCGGTCTCATGTCGACGCCAGAACACGCCGACCCCGACCCCGACGCGCACCTCGACGGCACCGAGCGACCCGTTCACTGACCGAGTCGGCGCCCGAACGAGAGACGCGCGCCGTGCTCAGGATGGGGGATCCCGAGCACGGCGCGCGTCGTCGTTCGCCGGTCGTGCGGCCTACTCGGCCATGACCCGACGGCGTCGCAGGCGCGGGGCGGCGAGCACCGCACCCGCTCCGAGCAGGGCGAGTGCGAGCCAGATCGCGAGACCGAGCTGCACACCGGTCACACCGAGCGGGCCGAGCACCACCAGTGCGGCACTCGCCGAGCGCTCACTGTCGAGACCCGTGAGCCGGATGTGGTGGTCGCCCGACGCCGTGTCGTTCGGGATCGTCACGGTGACCGTGAGCGCTCCGTTCGCGTCGGCCGCCTGAGCCACGAGCAGACGCGGGGTCGACTCGAGCCAGACCTGGACGAGCTCGTTCGCACCGAAGCCGGTTCCCGACACGGTGAGCGAGTCGCCGGGGCGGACCGTTCCCGCGCTGAGCGTGACGCGTGCGTCGCCGACGCCGGGCTCACCGGGCTCTCCGGGCTCTCCAGGTTCACCGGGCTCACCGGGCTCTCCGGGCTCGCCGGGTTCGCCGGGCTCGGTCGTCTGCGTCTCGACGAAGACCGCGACGGTGCGTGCCGGAACGGTGACGGCACCGGTCTCGGTCGCCCAGGCGCTCGACTTCACGACGGCGTCGGCACCCTTCGCCTGGACGTCGGAGAGCGCGAAGTCGCGGCCGGCGAGCGCCGACACCGTCTGCGTGGTCTCCTCGGTCGAGGCGTTGAACACCACGAGCGCACCGTCGAGAGCGGGATCGACGTCGTCACCGACGAGGTCGTCGATGCTCATGACGATGACGCCGGGAGTCGCGTCGGGTCCGCTGTTCGGGAACGACACCTTCTGCTCGATGAGCTCGGCCGAGCCCAGGCGCAGCAGGTCGATCGACGAGCGCAGGCGCAGCAGGTCGAGCGCACCGGCTTCCGCCGCCGCGATGTCGGCCGCCTGCGGCTTGTTCGCGGCGTTCTCGAGCAGCGGCTTCATCGCAGCCCAGTGGTCGCCGTTGTCGGCCTTCGGCGGCAGACCCGAGCCGAACGTCGACTCCTGTCCCGTCCAGTCGATGCGGTTGAACCAGTCGCCCGAGTTGTAGCTGTTGCGATCGAGCGACTTCGAGCGCAGCAGCTCGGTTCCGGCGTGCCAGAACGACGGCGTCTGCGAGAGCGTCGCGGTCGCGAGCGACAGCGTGTTCATGCGGACCCGGTCGGCCATGGTCGTGTCGGCCGGCAGCTTGAGCACTCCGTGATCGAAGAGCGTCTCGTTGTCGTGCGCGTCGACGTAGGTGATGATCTCGTCGGGGTGCGTCGCGTAACCGGCCGCCGCACCGCGGTAGTCGATCTCCGCACCGGGGGTGACCGCGCCGTCCGACGTCGGGAGCTGGTACTCGGCGAGGTTGCCGGCGAGCCCGAGCTTCACGAGGTCGGTCTGGTGACGCAGGTCGGCGAGCGCCTGCTCGGGCGTGCCATTGATCGGCGCACCGTTCGGATCGGTCGCGAGACCGGTTCCGAAGCCCTGCTGGAACTTCGTCTCACCGGCCACCGGGCTGCCACCGTGCACCGCGTCGCGGAGACGGTCGCTGAAGGTACCGATCGACGTTCCGCCGAGGTTGCCCTGCGAGGCCTGCTCGAAGAGGGCGCCGTCGGCGACCTCACCGAAGTTCCAGCCCTCGCCGTAGAGGAAGATCGACTCTCCGTCGACACCGTCCTTCTCGAGCGTGAGCTCGTCGAGGGCCGCGCGCACCGCGAGCATGTTCGCCTTCGAGTGGTGACCCATCAGGTCGAAACGGAAGCCGTCGACCTTGTACTCGCGAGCCCACAGCACGACCGAGTCGACCATGAGCTTCTCGGCGGCCTTGTGCTCGGTCGCGACGTTCTGGCAGCACGTCGAGGTCTCGACGGTGCCGATCGCGTTCAGGCGCTGGTAGTACCCGGGCACGACCTTGTCGAGCACGGACGTCTCGGCCTGACCGGACGACGTCGTGTGGTTGTAGACCTGGTCGAGCACGACCTGCAGGCCCGTCGCGTGGAGCGCGCCGACCATCTCGCGGAACTCCTCGACTCGTGCCCCACCCTCGGGGTCGACGGCGTACGAGCCCTCGGGCGTCTGGAAGTGGTACGGGTCGTAGCCCCAGTTGTAGCCGTCCTCATCGGCGACCGCGGCGACGCAGGCCTGCTGCTCCTCCGAAGCCGGACCGAACGAGGCGAGGTCGCAATCGGGCGTCTTCTGCGCCGAGCGGTCCTCCTCGATGGTCGCGAGGTCGAACGTCGGCAGCAAGTGCACCGTGTTGATGCCCGCGGCCGCGAGTTCACGGAGCTGAGCGGTGCCCGCGCTGTCGCGCGTGAACGCCCGGTACGTGCCGCGTTCCTCGGCGGGGACGGTCTCGTCGCCGATCGAGAAGTCGCGCACGTGCAGCTCGTAGATCGAGCGGTCGACCTGCTTCTCGACGACGGGTGCGACCGTGTTCTCCCACAGCTCGGGCGCCCAGGCGGCCGAGTCGAGGTCGACCGCGATCGAGCGCGTCGAGTTGGTGGTGAGGGCGATCGAGTACGGATCGGTCACCGCGTTGGTCTCGATCTTCCCCGTCGAGTGGGCGTAGACGTCGACCTCCCAGAGGTACTGGGCGTTCTCGACGATCGCGTCGGGGGACGCGGTCCACGTTCCCGCTGCGGCATCCCATTCGGCGTCGACGCGGGTCGGCTCGCCCGAGCCGTCGGCCGGCCAGGTGAGGAGCGACGCGGTCTGCGCCGTGGGGGCCCAGAGCGTGAAGCTCGGGCTTCCCGACGCCCAGTCGATTCCGAGCGTGCGGTCGGCGAGGGCACCCGCGTAGAGGCTGTCGAGCACGCCCGGCAGCTGAACTCCCGTGAAGGCGGTCAGGGCGTCGCCCGTCGTCTGAGCGACGTGCAGCTGCTCGGTGACGAGGTCGGCGACGGCTTCACGGTCGAGGCCGGTGGGTCGCAGCACGACGTAGCCGGTCGAGAGCGCGGGGAACGTCGCGAGCTGCTCGGGCGTGAACCCGGCCGCGTCGTAGGCGAGGTCGATCGACTCACCACCCGTGACGGCGCCGTCGCTCACGGCGAGACCCGCGTCGGCCGAGTGGAACAGCTGCCACGAGGCATCCGTCGCCGCGGCGTCGCCGAGGAGCGTCGTCGGCCACGCGAGGGTCGACTCGTCGATCCACTGGGCCTGCAGGGTTCCCGTGCCGGCGAGCGGCGGGTCGGAGACCTCGATCTCGAGCACGTGCGTCGCGAGGGTGTAGCGGAAGACGACCTGCTTGCCCTCGCTCGCCGAGAAGGCGATGTTGTCGCCTCCGCGCACGCCGTTCTGGCCGTAGTTCTCGTCCCAGCTGAGACCGTGGGTGACCTTGACCTCGTAGTTGCCGGCCGCGAGCTTCTCGGTGGCGAACTCATAGACGCCGTCACCGTCGGTGTCGTGCATCGACGTGCCGAAGCACGAGGGCTTCCAGTCGGCGCTGCACCCGAGCTGCTTCTGGAAGCTGCCCGCGAGGGTCACGATCGGAGCCTGCGCCGTGTTCTGCGCGAGCTTCGTCACCGGGTCCCAGTAGAAGGTGATGGGGCCGCCCGTGTGGGTGTACGTGATGTTCTTCGCACCGCCCGTCGAGTCGCCGTTCGCGCCGTAGGCGAGGTCCCAGGTGCCGTTGATGGCGACCTTGTACTCGTACGAACCGGCGGGGATGTCGAACGTGCCGACGTAGATGCCGTCCTCGTTCTTCGTGAGCTTCGCGGCCTCGCAGGCGGGCAGCCAGTCGGCGGCGCAGCCCATCGCGACGTTGTGGTTTCCGGGCACGGAGACCATCGTGATCTCGGTCTCGGGCTCCTCGATCTCGGTCGTGGTCACGGCGAAGCCGACCGAGCCGTACGTCGATGCGGCGCTGTGGTTGCCCGCGGCATCCGTCGTCACGGCGCGGTACTCCACGAGCGCGCCCTTCGGGAGGGAGGCGGCGTCGTGGAAGACGCGCGGCTGGCCCGACTCGGCGGTGCCGAGGGGCTGCCACTCGTCGTCACCGACGACGCGGTACGAGAAGCTCGTCTCGGTCCACACATTCTCGTCGATGTCGGCCGAGACGGGCGACGCGTCCTCGAGCTTCGCGCCCGCGACCGGGGCCGTGAGCGTGATCGGCGCGGCCGCCTCCGGGGCGGTCACGGTGCCGTCGGCGCGGTAGACGACCGCTCCGAGAGCCGGCACGGTGACGGATGCCGCGGCCGAGGCGTCACTCGAGATGCCGGTGTCGCTGCCGTAGAGAGGGGCGTAGGAGGCGTCCGCCGTGAGCGTCGTGAGGTCGATCGTCTTCTCGTCGGTCGAGTTGTTGAGGGCGACGAGGTATTCGACCTTCTCATCGCGGTCGACACGCGAGAAGGCGTAGACGCCCGCGCCGTCTTCGGCGTAGCGCTGGATCTGGGCGCCCTGCGCGAGCGCGGGGTGCGCTGCGCGCAGTGCGGCGAGCTCGGCGATGTGCGTGTAGAGCGGCGCATCGGTGTCGAAGCGGTCCTCGGTGCCGATGACCTCGCCCGTGACGAGCTTCTGCTCGGCGTACTCGGTGACCTGCGTGCCGAAGAGCGTCTGACGGGAGTTCTTGTCCTTTCCGTCGCCGACACCCGCGAAGCCCTGCTCGTCGCCGTAGTAGATGACCGGCTGTCCGCGCGTGAGGTAGAGCAGTTCGTGGGCGAGCTCGTCGCGCTCGAGCGGGTTCGCCGTGTTGTTCGCGAAGTAGCCGACGCGGCCCATGTCGTGGTTGCCGAGGAAGGTCGGCAGCGCGGTCGACGAGCTCTCGGGCGTCGTGAAGTAGTCGTCGCCCGCGAAGAGCGACTGGAGGCCGCGGGCCGAGTTGCCGGTCGCGTAGCCGACGGCGCCGTCCTGGAAGGCGAAGTCGAGCACCGAGTTCATGTCGGTCTTCCGCACGTACGGCGAGAGGATCTTCTGGTCGGCACTGTAGACCTCGCCGAACATGAAGAAGTCGTCCTTGCCCTGAGCGTGGGCGTAGTCGAGGACCTCGGTGGTCCACTTCTCCCAGAACTCGAAGTTCACGTGCTTGACGGTGTCGATGCGGAAGCCGTCGATGCCGAAGTCGACCCAGTCCTGGAAGACGTCGACGAATCCGTCGACGACCGTCGGGTGCTCGGTCATGAGGTCGTCGAGACCGCTGAAGTCGCCGTAGGTCTCGGACTCACCCGACCAGATCGAATCGCCGCGGTTGTGGTACAGCGTGGTGTCGTTGAGCCAGGCCGGAACCTTGAGGTCGACATCCGCCTCCTGCACCTTCGGGGTGTAGGGGAAGCTCGTCGCCGGGTCGAGCGCCGGGAAGGTGTCGGTTCCCGCGTAGTCGGCGGGGTCGAACTCGTTGCCGTCGGCGTCCTTGTAGGGGGCGTCCTTCTTCTCGATGTACGAGTACTGGCCCTGCTCGTTCGCGATGACGTCGGCCGTGTGGTTCGTGATGATGTCGAAGTAGACCTTGATGCCCTTGGCGTGCGCCTCGTCGATGAGGGCCGAGAGCTCCTCGTTGGTGCCGAGGTGCGGGTCGATCTGCGTGAAGTCGGTGACCCAGTAGCCGTGGTAGCCCGCCGACGCGTTCTCGCCCTCGCCCTGGACGGGGCGGTTCTTGAAGCTCGGGGTCAGCCAGATCGCCGTCGTGCCGAGGCCCTGGATGTAGTCGAGTCGGTTGCGGAGGCCCGCGATGTCGCCACCGTTGTAGAAGCCCTTGTCGGTCGGGTCGTACCCGCTCTGCAGGCGGCCGCCCTCGATGCCGGCCTCGTCGTTCGACGGGTCGCCGTTGTCGAAGCGGTCGGTCATGACGAAGTAGAAGTTCTGGTCGGCGCCGGCCTGACGGACCGGGGCCTCGATGAGCGCGTCGTCCTCGGCCGTGTACTCGCCGCGGAGGTCGAGCGGCTGGAGGCCGATGCGCTTGGTCGTGTCGTCGAAGGTGACGCGCACCGTGCTCTCGCCCGCGAGAGTAAGCGGGACGTTCTCGCCCGCGAGGCCGTACGCCTCGTCCCACGTGCGGTTGACCGCGACCTTGTAGTTGAACGAGCCCGCCGGGAGCGTGACGTCGGCCGAGTACACGCCGGCGACGTCGGTCGGTGCGAGCTCAGACTCGAGGCACTCGGGTGCCCAGTCGGCTGCACAGCCGATCTCGGTCTGCAGATCGCCGACGAGGGTGAAGACCCGCTCGTCGGCTGCGGTCGCAGGTAGGGCGGAGAACGCGAGCCCGGACGCGAGCACGACGGCTCCCGTCCCGAATGCGATCAAGCGGCGGGGGATCCGCGTCATGGGTGACTCCTCGTCGGCACGGCCGTGTGTCGGGGGTGATGCACGGCCGAGACGGGCCGAACTGAAGCACGGTATCAGCGACGACGGGATGCATGCAAGCGTTTCCAGTCAACCGTTACCTCTCCGTTGTCGACGCCGAATCCTAGACGCTCGTATATTCTGGAAGCGCTTGCAAGGTACGGGATGCATGCTTTACGGTCAGGGAAGCACGAGTCATTGCCGCCTCGCGTTTCTGTTCCGGCGGTTCGGGTCGTGCACAACAACCCTCGAATGCAAAGGAGCATGGGCGATGAGCTCTGCTGATCCCGCTTCGACGACCGACGACGTCGGCCGTTCGAAGCTCACCCGATTCTTGGCGGCGGTGGGCGCGGCCCTCCTCGTCTCGTCGCTCGCGGTCTTCATCGCGCCGGCGCCCAAGGCCGAAGCGGCCGCGCCGGGCCCGAAGGACACGATCGCCGTGCTCTTCTCCTACACGTGGAACGCGATCGCCCGCGAGTGCACGAACACCCTCGGCCCGGCCGGCTACGGCTACGTGCAGACCTCGCCCCCGCAGGAGCACGTCCTCGGCCAGCAGTGGTGGACCTACTACCAGCCCGTCTCGTACAAGCTCGAGTCGCGCATGGGCACCGAGGCCCAGTTCAAGCAGATGATCGACACCTGCAACGCCGCGGGCGTCAAGGTCATCGTCGACGCCGTCATCAACCACATGTCGGGCAAGACCGACGGCGGCACCGGTTGGGCCGGCTCGTCCTTCCAGCACTACAACTACCCGGGCCTCTATTCGTCGAGCGACTTCCACTCGTGCCGCCGCGACATCGCGAGCTACCAGAACCGCCAGGAGGTGCAGGAGTGCAACCTCGTGAACCTCTCCGACCTCAACACGGGCTCCGCCTCGGTGCAGGAGAAGATCGCGGGCTACCTCAACAAGCTCGTCGACCTCGGCGCCGCCGGCTTCCGCTTCGACGCCGTCAAGCACATCTCCAAAGAGGACATGTGGGGCATCTGGAACCGCGTCAAGAACAAGGAATCGCTCTACGTCGTGCAGGAGGTCATCCGCGCGAACGAGCCCATCCAGCCCGAGGAGTACATCGGCATCGGTGACATCCACGAGTTCGCCTACGCGCGGAAGCTCAAGGAGGCCTTCGGCGGTTCGAGCATCAACTGGCTGATCGCCGGCCCCGGCATCGGCTCGACCTGGCAGGGCTTCCTCCAGAACAAGGATGCCGCCGTCTTCGTCGACAACCACGACACCGAGCGCAACCTCGAGACCCTGTCGTACCGCGACGGCGCCTCGTACGACCTCGCCCAGATCTTCACGCTGGCCTGGAACTACGGCTCGCCCTCGATCCACTCGGGCTACACCTTCGGGCACCCGTCGAATGAGACCGAGAAGGACAAGGGACCGATCACCGACGGCTCCGGCAAGGTCATCGACCCCGTGCAGGGCCAGGGCAACTGGACCTTCAAGCACGCTCAGAACAACATCAAGAACATGGTCGGCTTCCGCAACACGACCTACGGCACCGAGATCACCAACAAGTGGGACAACGGCGGCAACGCGATCGCGTTCGGCCGCGGCGCCAAGGGATACGTCGTCATCAACAACGGCAGCGGAGAAGTGAACCGCACGTTCACGACGAGCCTGCCCGACGGCGAGTACTACAACGTGTCCGAGGCCACGAAGAGCGGTTCGACCTGGAGCGGCGCCACCGTCGTCGTCTCCGGCGGCAAGTTCACGGCGACCGTGGGCGGCAAGAAGTCGCTCGCGATCCACGTCGACGCCAAGAAGGGCGGCGTCATCGTCGACCCCGACCCCGTCGACACGCAGGCACCCACCGTGCCGACGAACGTGAAGGCCACGGCCAACGGAACGTCGATCACGGTCTCGTGGACCGCATCGACCGACGACAAGAAGATCGCCGGCTACACGATCGAGCGCACCAACGGCACGACCGTGAAGCAGTTCGAGTCCACCGGAACGGGCACGTCGTTCACCGACACCGGCCTCGCCGCCAACACCGAGTACTCGTACACGGTCAAGGCGTTCGACGGCACGAACCGGTCGGGGGCGTCGAGCAAGGCGACGGCGAAGACGGGAGCCGCTCCCGTGGGCGGCTCGTCGACGATCTACTACTCGACCGAGAAGAACTGGACGAAGTACTACGCCCACTACCAGGTCGGTTCGGGCGCCTGGACGACCGTCCCCGGTAAGGAACTCACCGCAGCCTGCACCGGCTGGGTCAAGGGAGAGATCGATCTCGGCACCGCCACCACGTGGAAGGCAGCCTTCAACAACGGCTCCGGCACGTGGGACAACAACGGCAGCCGCGACTACTCGCTCGCCGCCGGCGTCCAGGCCGTCAAGGGCGGACAGATCAGCACCGTTGACCCCTGCCCCGCTCCCGAGCCCGTCACGCCCAGTGTTCCGACCGGACTCAAGGCGACCGTGACCGACACCACGATCACGGCCAGCTGGACCGCCTCGACCGGCGCGACGAAGTACACGCTCGTCTACGCCGGCCCCACCGGAACCAAGACCGTCACGACGTCCTCGACGAGTGCGACGATCACCGGCCTGACCGCCAAGACCCTGTACGGCCTCAAGGTGCGCGCCGCGAACGACGCCGGAAAGTCCTCGGACTACTCGGCCCGTGTCAACGCGACCACCACGGCATCCGCCACCCTCGAAGCACCCACAGGCCTGAAGGCCACCGTCACCGGCACCTCCATCGCCGTGACATGGAACAAGACCACCGGCGCCTCGAAGTACGTCCTCGTCTACGCTGCCCCCACCGGCACCAAGACGCTCGACGTCACCACGAACAGCGCGAACCTCACGGGGCTTGCGCCGAGCACCCTCTACGGTCTCAAGGTCCGCGCTGCGAACGCCCAGGGTGCATCTTCGCCCTACTCGGTTCGCGTCAACGCGACGACGGGCACCAACGGTGGCACCACCACCACGCCCGCCGTCCCGACCGGACTGAAGGCCACCGTCACCGGCACCACCATCGCCGCGACGTGGAACGCGTCACCCGGAGCCACGAAGTACACGCTCACCTACGCAGCCCCCAACGGCACGAAGACCGTCGATGTGACCACCACGAGTGCGAACCTCACCGGCCTGACCGCCAACA
This sequence comes from Agromyces atrinae, assembly GCF_013407835.1. Lineage (NCBI taxonomy): Bacteria > Bacillati > Actinomycetota > Actinomycetes > Micrococcales > Microbacteriaceae > Agromyces > Agromyces atrinae. Next base: position 2,033,633 of record NZ_JACCBI010000001.1, read on the forward strand.
CGCTCTACGGTCTCAAGGTCCGCGCCACCAACAGCGCCGGCTCCTCGGCCGACAGCGCACGTGTGAACGCCACCACGGCGGGCACCACGCCGCAGCCGACGACCACGCCGACCCCGACCCCGCAGCCGACCACCCCTCCCGGGCCCGGCACCGCGGTCGGAACCGACCACTCGGTGGCTCTGTACAAGACCAACCCCAACGGTCAGGTCGGCAAGTCGAAGACGATCACCGTCGACGGCAACCCGTCGGACTGGACGGCCGACATGCTGATCGCTCAGGGCGTCGCCAACGACGACCCGCGCATCTTCCGCGGCAGCCACGAAGGACCGGTCTACGACCCCTACTCGCTGTACGGCGCGTGGGACGCGGAGAACCTCTACCTCATGTGGCAGTTCACCAACGTCACCGATGTGGTCGACCCCGCACAGGGCTACCCGATCAGCGACAACGGAAAGCCGGCCAACGGCGACATCCCCCAGGCTCTCGCCTTCGACGTCAACAGCCGCGGTGGCGACGGACTCGAAGACGGAGAGGAGAAGGGCATCTGGGGCATGCGCTACAAGTTCGACAACAAGGAGGTCGATCACCTCGCCCTCTTCTCGAGCAAGCCCGGCGTGGGCCAGCCCGCGCTGTTCTCGCTCAACGCCAACGATGCCTTCGACTACGAGCCGGCGAACGTCGCCGCGTTCAAGGCCTCGGGAATCAGCTTCGCCTACGGCGACGGCTTCTTCCCGACCACCCTCATGGGCATCAAGAAGAACGGCTACGAGGGCTACACGCCCGCCGACCTCACGGACGCGAGCAAGTTCACCGACCTCCTGAAGGCCGGGCACTCGACGAAGCAGGACACGATCTACGAGATCAAGATCCCGCTCGCGAAGCTCGGAACGACGAAGGCGCAGCTCGAGGCCAACGGTCTCGGCGTCATGCTCATCACGACGTTCGGACAGTCGGCCATCGGTTCGCTCCCGTACGACCCGGCGACGCTCGACAACGCGACGAAGCCGTACTCGGCTGACGAGTCGACGTCGGCCGAGAAGGAGGACTGGGACGGCTTCACGGCGAAGTTCGCACGCGTCGGCAAGTAACACATCCACCGCATGATCCGAGGGGTGGTGGGCTTCTGCCCACCACCCCTCACCCACCACCACTCACTCGAATGCAAAGGAGCATGGGCGATGAGCTCTGCTGATCCCGATCCGACGACCGGCACCGCCGGCCGGTCGAGATTCACCCGATTCGTGGCGGGACTGGGCGCCGCCCTTCTCGTCTCGTCACTCGCCGTCGCACTGTCGCCCGCTGTCGAAGCCGAGGCCGCTACGTCGAACACCTCCACGATCTTCTACTCGACCGAGAAGAACTGGTCGAAGTACAACGTGCACTATCAAGTCGGTTCGGGCGCCTGGACGACCGTGCCCGGTAAGGAACTCACCGCAGCCTGCACCGGCTGGGTCAAGGGAGAGATCGATCTCGGCACCGCCACCACGTGGAAGGCAGCTTTCAACAACGGCTCCGGCACGTGGGACAACAACGGCAGCCGCGACTACTCGCTCGCCGCCGGCATCCAGGCCGTCAAGGGCGGACAGATCAGCACCGTCGACCCCTGCCCCACCCCCGCTCCTGCGGTGCCGACAGGCCTGAAAGCCACCGTTACGAGCTCGTCGATCACCGCGACGTGGTCGAAGGCCGAAGGCGCGACGAAGTACACGCTCGTCTACGCCGGCCCCACCGGAACCAAGACCGTCACGACGTCCTCGACCAGTGCCACGATCTCGGGCCTCACCGCGAGCACCCTCTATGGCCTCAAGGTGCGCGCTTCGAACGACGCGGGCAAGTCGTCCGGCTACTCCCCGCGTATCAACGCCACGACATCATCGACCGGCAGTACGACGGCTCCGCCCGTGCCGACGGGCCTGAAGGCGACCGTCACCGGAACGACGATCGCCGCGAGCTGGAACGCCTCGGCCGGTGCGACGAAGTACACGTTGACCTACGCCGCACCCACGGGCACGAAGACCATCAGTTCCACGAAGACGTCAGTGACCCTGACCGGGTTGGCAGCGAACACTCTCTATGGCCTCAAGGTGCGCGCCGAGACAGCATCCGCTCAGTCCGCATACGGTCCTCGCGTGAACGCCACGACCGGCGGCGGCACGACGACCCCGACCGCTCCGGCCGTTCCGACCGAGCTGAAGGCCGTGCCCGACATCACGAGCATCGCCGTGACGTGGAAGGCCAGCGCGAACGCGACGAAGTACACCGTCTCGTACACGACCGGCAGCACGACCAAGACGCTCGAGTCGACCACCGCCTCGGCGACGATCTCGGGCCTCACGGCGAGCACCGCCTACGCGATCAAGGTCTCGGCGACGGGCACCGGCGGAACTTCCGCCTACACGAGCCCCGTGTCGACGACGACGCTCCCGAAGGAAGAAGAACCGGTCACGACGACGGGCTCACCGCTCGGCGGCGACCCGCGTGAAGACTCGATCTACTTCATCATGACGGCGCGCTGGAACGACGGCGACTCCTCCAACAACCGGGGCGGCAGCCAGCACATCACGTCGGGCAACGCCGCGAACAACGACCCCGCTTTCCGAGGCGACTTCAAGGGAGTCATCGACAAGCTTGACTACATCAAGGGCCTCGGGTTCTCGGCGGTCTGGATCACTCCGGTCGTGCTCAACCGCAGCGACTACGACTTCCACGGCTACCACGGCTGGGACTTCTTCCGGGTCGACCCCCGCCTCGAGTCGCAGGGAGCGACGTACCAGGAGCTCATCGATGCCGCCCACTCCAAGGGCATCAAGATCTACCAGGATGTCGTCTACAACCACTCGTCGCGCTGGGGCGCGAAGGGCCTGTTCACTCCGACGGTCTACGGCACGCGCGACGCGCAGTGGGACTGGATGTACTCGGAGAAGGTCGCCGGCAAGCAGTACAACCCGCTCGAAGAGAACGAGCTCGGCCGCGCCTACAACGGCGACGTCTGGTCGAGCACGCAGCCGGCAGGCCAGGACTGCAAGAACTTCGGAACCCCGACGGGCGGATTCTCGCCCGAGGGCTACAAGCTCTACAACTGCCAGTGGCCGAACGGCAAGCGCGAGGTCGAAGAGCTCGGCCTGTGGCCCGCGAAGTACTACCACCAGTGCTACAACAAGGGCTGGGAGGACATCACCGCCATCAACTGCTGGATCCACGACGACCTCGCGGACTTCAACACCGAGAGCAAGGATGTCCAGAAGTACCTCATCGACGCCTACAACCGTTACATCGACATGGGCGTCGACGGCTTCCGCATCGACACGGCCGTGCACATCCCCCGCGTGACCTGGAACCGTGTGTTCCTTCCCGCGATCCAGGAGCACGCTGTCGCCACCCACGGCGAGAAGGGCAAGGACTTCTACGTCTTCGGCGAGGTCGCCCAGTTCGTGCACGACAAGTGGAACCGCGGTTCGGTCGCCCACTCGGCACCGTTCTACACGTGGAAGGAACGCAAGGAGTACAGCCTCGACGACGTCGTCGCCGCGGCCGAGGCCTACACGTACGAGAACAACACGATGGGTACCGCCAACCAGCCGACGAGCGACAATGCCCGCCTGCGCGGCAACACCTATCACGCACCCGACCACTCGAAGTTCTCGGGCATGAACATCATCGACATGCGCATGCACATGAACTTCTCCGAGGCGGGCAACGCCTTCGGAGCGGGTATGGACTCGGACGACATCACGAACGATGCGACGTTCAACACCGTCTACGTCGACAGCCACGACTACGGCCCCAACAAGTCGTCGGAGCGGTTCGCCGGCGGCACGGACGCGTGGGCGGAGAACATGAGCCTCATGTGGACCTTCCGCGGCATCCCGACGCTCTTCTACGGCTCGGAGATCGAGTTCCAGAAGGGCGTGAAGATCGACTGCGGCGCCTCGTGCCCGCTGGCGACGACCGGTCGTGCGTACTTCGGCGACCAGATCCAGGGCACCGTCGTCGCGAGCGACTTCGGCAAGGTCCAGTCGGCGACGGGTGCCGTCGCGGCGACCTTCGAGAAGCCTCTCGTCAAGCACCTCCAGACGCTCAACCAGATCCGTCGCGCGGTACCGGCCCTCCAGAAGGGTCAGTACTCGACGGAGGGCGTCTCGGGCGGTATGGCGTTCAAGAAGCGCTTCACGGAGGGGTCGGTCGACAGCTTCGTGCTCGTCACCATCTCGGGGTCTGCATCCTTCAGCGGCATCCCGAACGGCACGTACACCGACGCGGTGACCGGAGATGTGAAGACCGTCACGAACGGATCGCTCTCGATCAGCGCGAACGGCAAGGGCAACATGCGCGCCTACGTGCTCTCGCTGCCGGGTAACCCGGCACCGGGCAAGGTCGGCAACGGCAGCCCGTACCTCAAGTAGGAGGCGGGTAGACGGAAGGGCCGGGGAGCGATCCCCGGCCCTTCTCGCGTCTCCCGCGCGCCCGGCCGCCCCGGCACCCCGGCACGTCCGCGGTTTGTGACCTCGGGATGTCGGTATGCGCGCGCTATAACGGCATCACGCAGTCACAAACTGCGAGGTGTGAGGGGTGAAGGGTGAGGCGAATCCTAGAGACCCGAGTAGGCGTGCAGGCCCTTGAAGAAGAGGTTGACGACCGTGAAGTTGAAGAGCACGGCCGAGAAGCCGATGATCGCGAGCCAGGCGGAACGCGAACCGCGCCACCCGCGCGTCGCACGAGCGTGGATGTAGCCGGCGTAGACGACCCAGATGACGAAGGTCCACACCTCTTTGGTGTCCCAGCCCCAGTAGCGGCCCCACGCGCGCTCGGCCCAGATGGCGCCGGCCATGAGCGTGAAGGTCCAGAGGATGAAGCCGACGATGTTGACGCGGTAGGCGAGGCTCTCGAGCTGCTCCGAGGTCGGCAGCGTCGCGAGGAAGCGCAGCTTCGTGGCCTTCGCCTGCGCGATGAGGCTCTCGCGGCGGAACTGCAGCAGCTGCACGATCGAGAGCGCGAAGCCGAGGGCGAAGAAGCCTGTGCCCGCGGTCGCGACGAAGACGTGGATGATGAGCCACACCGACTGCAGCGCCGGCGGGAGGGGGATGACGCTGACGTAGAAGTTCGTCGTCGCGACGCCGAGGAAGACGAGTACGAGACCCGAGATGAACGTTCCGAGGAAGCGCAGGTCGGTCTTCTTCGAGACGGTGATCACGACGAGGTAGACGGTCGTGATGACGAGCGTTCCGGTGAGGGCGAACTCGTACATGTTGGCCCACGGCACACGACCGGCGGCGAGACCGCGGAGGATCGTCGCCGTCAGGTGCAGCGCCCACGCGAGGACCGTCAGCGCGACGCCGACGCGGAGTGCGGCCGAGGTCGTGTACGGGCGGTTCGAGATGGATGTCGGCGCCTCGGCCTCGGTCACGACAGCGGCGCCACGGCCCGCGATCGCACGAGCGGCGGCACGCTGTTCGGCCTCGGCCGGCACGGCTCCCGCCGCACCGCCGACGGCGGAGCGCTTGGCGAGGTCGATCGAGTAGGCGATGAAGGCGAGCGCATAGAGCGCCATCGCCGAGTACACGCTGAGGATCGAGAATCCGCCGAGATCGAATGTCACAGATCAACCTTACGCTCGAGGCTCGCGGAGTGCTTGTCCGCGAGCGAAGTGACGGCGTCGACGAGTGTCGGGTCGTCGCCGCGGGCGAGGCCCGCGTACTCGAGGCGGAGCGATCCGTCGGCCTCGTCGAAGGCCTTCACCCAGAGCCGGCGTCGCGGGACGAAGAGCGACGTCGCGAGCCCGCCGATGCAGAGGATCGCGAAGGCGAGCACCCAGCCCTGAGTCGGGTCATGGTGGATGTCGAGAGAGGCGAAGCGCGAGACGCTGCCCTCGTAGTCGCTGTCGACGGCCGCGTCGCCGCGGGCGTCCTCGAAGGTGATCGTGCCGAGTCCGTTCGGCAGGTCGGCGGTCTCGCCCGGCTGCAGCTCGATCGAGTCGACGCCGGTTCCGCGGCCGCTCAACTGCTCGAGGCTGTCGGTGTCAAGCGTGTAGACCGACTTCGGCTCACCGCCGTCGATGCCGAGATCGCCCTGGTAGACGTTGATCGTGAGCATCGGGTAGAGCAGGTCGGGGAACGACGAGAAGTACGCGCCCGACGTGCCCTCGGCTTGCGTCGGGTAGAAGAGGCCGACCATGCCCACCTGCTCGGCGAGGCCGTCCGGAACCTTGATGATGCCGATGGAGTAGAGGTTCGCGTCCTGCGGCAGGAACGGGATCGAGTCGGAATAGACGACCTCTCCCTCGGGGTTCCGGACGGTCACGGTCGGCGCGTAGCCGTTGCCGAGGAGGAAGATGTCGGTGCCGTGGGCGCGGAGCGGGTCGTTGACCTTGACGCGGCCCTGCTCGGCGTCTTCGCCCTGGGCCTCGATGACGACGTTCGCCGTGAAGTCGATCGGCTGGCCGTAGGCGTCGGCGTTCATGAGCTCGTACTCGACGTCGAGCTTCTCAAGTTCGAGGCGGTACGGGTCGAGCTCGGAGTCCTGGAAGAAGCGGCCCGGGTTGAACGAGTCGTAGGCCGAGAGCGTGTTGACGAACGACTGGCCCTCGACGACGACGCGCTGCCCGGCGAAGCCGAAGCCGCCGCCGATGCCGACGGTCACGAGGATGCCGAGGAGGGCGATGTGGAAGACGAGGTTGCCGGTCTCACGCAGGTAGCCGCGCTCGGCCGAGACCGAGGCGCCGCGCACGACGGGGTACGGCTCGACGCGGTAGCCGAGCCCGCGGAGCGCCGTCGTCGCCGAGGCGACGGCATCGTCGGCGGTGACGCCCCTCGCGTCATCCGCCGACACCACACGTTCGGTGTACCCGGCGAGCCGCCCGAGGCGGGCGGGCGTCTTTGGAGGCCGCGCGCGCAGGGCGTCGTAGTGGTGCTTGGTTCGCGGGATGACGCAGCCGATGAGCGACACGAAGAGCAGAAGGTAGATGCTCGAGAACCAGACCGACGAGTAGACGTCGAACATCTGGATGCTGTCGAGGAACGGCGCGAGATCGGGGTTGTTGTCGAAGTACTGCACGACGCCGTTGGGGTCGCTCGAGCGCTGCGGCACGAGCGAGCCGGGCACGGCCGCGATCGCGAGCAGCAGCAGCAGGAAGAGCGCCGTGCGCATGCTCGTGAGCTGGCGCCAGATGAATCGGAGGGTGCCGACGAAGCCGAGCTTCGGCTGCGTGATGGAGGATTCGGACGGCCGTGCATCGGGCGTGCCGTCGACGTGGTCGGACGGCCGCAGCGGGTCGTGATCAGAGGATCGTGCCAAAACCGATCATCACCCCCTGGAGTTCGCTCATCCATGCCGTCCACAGTCCACTCACCATGATGACTCCGATTGCGACGAGGAGCGCGCCGCCGATGATGTTGATGACGCGGATGTGACGGCGCAGCCACGCGAGCGATCCCGTGACCCAGCCGAAGCCGAGGGCGACGAGCAGGAACGGGATGCCGAGACCGATGCAGTACACGAGGCCGAGGAGCGCGCCGCGCCACACCGACTGCGAGTTGAGGCTGAGCGAGAGCACGGCCGTGAGGGCGGGACCGATGCACGGGGTCCAGCCGATGCCGAACACGATGCCGAGGAGGGGTGCACCGCCGAGCCCGGTCGCGGGGCGCCACGCCGGCTTGAAGGAGCGCTGCATGAACGTGAACTGCCCGATGAAGACGAAGCCCATGATGATGAGCACGACGCCGAGCACGCGCGTGATCGGACCCTGGTAGGCCGAGAGCCACGAGCCCGCTCCCCCGGCGAGGGTCGCGTAGACGAGGAAGACCGCGGTGAAGCCGGCGATGAAGAGGGAGACGCCGAGAAGGAGGCGGCGACGGTTGCGTCGTTCGATCGCGGGGTCGTCGGATGCCTCGGCGAACCCTCCGACGTAGCCGAGGTAACCCGGCACGAGCGGGAGGACGCAGGGTGAGAGGAAGGACAGGAGTCCCGCGAGGAGCGCGAGAGGGAGGGCGAAGAGGAGTTGACCGCTGTAGAGGACTTCACCGACGCCCACGTCACTCGGCCTCGACGAGCAGGTCGCCCACGATCGTCTCGACGATCTTCGGATCGCGCAGCTGACCGAGGATGCGCGCGGCGATGCGGCCCTCGCGGTCGAGCACGATCGTCGTCGGCACGGCGTTCGGCGGCACCTCGCCGGCGAACGCGAGCTGCACGGTGCCGTCGTTGATGTCGAGCACGGAGGGGTAGGTCACGCCGTACTGCTTCTCGAACGACGCGGCTGTCGCGGCCTGGTTACGGACGTTGACGCCGAGCAGGTGGGCCTCTTCGCCCTCGAAAGTCTCGTTGAGCTGCTGCAGATCGCCCGCCTCGGCGCGGCACGGGGCGCACTCGGCGTACCAGAAGTTCACGACGAGCACCTCGCCCGCGTAGTCGGCCGAGCTGATCGCCGAGCCGTCGATCGCGGTGCCCTCGAACTCGACGGGTTCGCCCCGGTCGTCGGCCGCGACCTCGGTGAGCGAACCGTCGCCCGAGATGTAGCCCTTGCCGCTGCCCGAGCGGTAGTCGTCGGCGAGGGGATCGCTCGTGCACCCGACGAGGAGGAGGGCGGCCGCGGCGAGCACGGCGGCGGTACGCAGGCGGACGGAGGTCATCACACGGCTCCCAGATCGGTCGCCTGGGCGCCGAGACGCGCGGCGGGGTCGGCGTAGCCCACTTCGTGGAGGCGGCCGTTCTGCAGTTCGAAGCTCGTGATGCTCGAGAGCGCACACCGGCGCTGGCGCGGATCGTGGGCGAGACGGGCTCCGACGATCGAGCGGTGCGCCATCCAGATCGGGAGCTGGTGGCTCACGAAGACGAGATCGCCGTCCGAGTCGGAAGCGCTCGCGGCATCCGTCATCGCAGCGATCATGCGGCGAGCGATCGAGGTGAAGGGCTCGCCCCAGCTGGGGCGCCACGGGTTCACGAGCAGGGGCCAGTTGGCGGGGTTGCGGAGCGCGCCGCCCGCACCGCGGAGGCGCGACCCCTCGAAGCGGTTGGTCGGTTCAATGAGGCGCTCGTCGATGACGGGCTCGAGGTCGAACGCCCGAGAGATCGGCTCGGCCGACTGCCGCGTGCGCTCGAGGGGCGACGAGTAGAGGGCGGCGACGGTGCGTCCGCGCGCGACGAGATCGTCCGCGGCGGCGGCGGCCATCTCGCGGCCGAGGTCGGAGAGGCCGAATCCAGGCAGGCGGCCGTAGAGCACGCGCTGAGGATTGAAGACCTCGCCGTGGCGCACGAGGTGGAGCTGGGCCGACACGATCTCCAGTCTACGGAGGCCCTCCCTCCGAGTTCGCCGAGGATGCGCCGGTAGGATGTTCTCCCGTGACCTCTCGCGTACTCGTCAAGAACCTCGCCGCCCTTCCCGACGGCCCCGTCAGCGTCTCCGGCTGGGTCGAGACCGTGCGTGATCAGAAGAAGGTGCAGTTCGTCATCCTCCGCGATGAATCGGGCGCCGTTCAGCTCGTGAACCCGGCCCTCCGCGAACTCGGCGAGGAGTCCGCCGAGGGCGACGCCGCACGTCTCGAGACGACCGAGGCCATCTCGGCGCTCGCGCACGGCTCGTTCATCACTGTGACGGGCGAACTCAAGCACGACGAGCGCGTGAAGCTCGGCGGCATCGAGATCAAGATCGCCGGCCTCGACGTCGTCGCCGCCGCGAACCCCGAGACCCCCATCGCGGCCGACTCGAGCCCCGACAAGCGCATGGACTGGCGCTTCCTCGACCTCCGCCAGCCGAAGCAGAGCCTCGTCTTCCGCATCCAGACGACCTTCCTGCACGCGCTCCGCTCCTACTGGGTCGACAACGACTTCATCGAGATCCAGACGCCGAAGCTCATGGCGAGCGCCTCCGAGTCGCGCGCCGAACTCTTCGAGGTCGACTACTTCGAGGGCAAGGCGTACCTCGCCCAGAGCCCCCAGTTCTTCAAGCAGATGGCCCAGCCTGCGGGCTTCGGCAAGGTCTTCGAGGTCGGCCCCGCATTCCGCGCCGACCCCTCGTTCACGTCGCGCCACGCGACCGAGTTCACCTCGGTCGACACCGAGATCAGCTGGGTCGACTCGCACGAAGATGTCATGAAGCTGCACGAGGAGCTCCTCGTCGCCGGGTTCACCGCCGTCAAGGAGAAGCACGGCGACGAGATCCGCGAGCACTTCGGCGTCGAGGTCACCGTGCCGACGACCCCGTTCCCGCGCATCCCCCTCGCCGAGGCGAAGGAGATCGTCGCGAGCCGCGGCTACGTCGTGCCCCGCGCCGACGCCGACATGGACCCCGAGGGCGAGCGCCAGATCGCCGCCTACGTCGCCGAGGAGTTCGGCCACGAGTTCGTGTTCCTCACCGACTACGCGTCGAGCATCCGCCCGTTCTACCACAAGCGTCATGACGCCGATGCGGGCCTCACGAACTCGTACGACCTCCTTTTCAACGGCGTCGAGATCTCGACGGGCGCCCAGCGCGAGCACCGCGTCGAGGTGCTCGAGGAGCAGGCTCGCGAGAAGGGCATGGACCCGGAGGAGCTCGGCTTCTACCTCGACTTCTTCCGATACGGCGTGCCCCCGCACGGCGGCTTCGGCATGGGCCTCGCGCGCGTGCTCATGCTGCTGCTGCACGAGTCGTCGATCCGCGAGGTGACCTACCTCTTCCGCGGCCCGACGCGCCTGCTGCCCTGATCTCGCGCCGCGATCCGACGCGGCCCGAGCTCGATCCACACGGATGACACCCGAACTGGGGTGTCACATTTCGGCCTCTCGTGGCAACAACCCTGATGACGGCATCGTCATGCCGCGTCGATCGAGAGGCTCAACATGAACATCGTGGACCCCGCAGGAATCGTCACCGCCCCGACCCTGTCGGTGCCGATCGACATCACGACACTGCTCGACTCGTCGACCGGTTCGCGTTGGGAGTCGTCGTTGCTCGCGACCGAACCGATCGACGTGAGCGAGATCGGCCGCGAGCACTACTGATTCAACCCTGCGCCCTCGGGGAAGACGTTCGCCCAGTCGTGCTTGACGCTCACGACGACGAGGCCGCGCTCGTCTGCTTCGGCGAGCGCCGTCTCGGCGCCCGAGTCGTAGGGAGCATCGCCCCGCCCGGAGTCGTCGTCGTGGTGCACGAGGAGGCTGAGGCTCACGGGGTGCTTCTTCACGTAGGCGAGCATCGGGAGGTCGCCGTTCGAGTTGCCGACCGCGAGGAGGGGACGCCGGCCGATGCGGCTCCAGATGCGCACGGGCTTGATCGGACCGTCATCCATGAAGTCGAACGACGTGCCGTAGCGGATCTCGTTGGTGTCGGCGTCGTAGGCGAGGCCGAGTGCCGATCCGATGACGCGCTCGGAGGGGATGCCGTAGTTGCCGACCGTCATGGGCCGCATGAAGTCGCGATCGCCGCCCGAGACGATATAGCACGAGAAGCCATGCTCCTCGAGGTAGCGGAGGAGCTCGACCATCGGACGGTAGACGGCCTCGCTGTACGGGCGGCCGAGGGTCGGGTGGTGCGCCTCGGCGTAGAAACGCTCGACGGCCTCCTGGTAGTCCTCGACCGACTCGTTGGCCGTCGAGGCGACGATCGCGCCGATCATGAGGTGGAGATCGGAGTCGTCACCCGCGTAGTGCTTCTCGACGGCGTGGCCGAGCCACGAGAGATCACCGGTGAGCGCGGCCTTGTAGGGCTGCTGCCCCGCGAGGCTGGCGTCATCACGAGCCATCCGCGCCCACTGCTCGACGATGAAGTGCAGCTGGGTCGGCATCGGCTTCTCGGTCCAGAGCGTGCCGTCGTTGTCGAAGACGGCGACGCGCTCGGCGACGGGAACCGCATTCGGGCCCGTCGTCACCGCGGCGACGAACGACTCGATGGCCGATCGCGCGGCCCCCGGCCGCCACGAATCCAGAGCAGTCGACACGGGACCCCCCTTTCGCGGGCGCAGGCGCGCGTCGCTGCCCCCAACCTAGACCGGAGAGCGCGATCAGCGGTAGGTTCAGCGGTGGACGGGGGCGGCGGTTCCGTTTCCCGCGCACCTCCTCATCATCGAAAGGTTCATCATGGGCTTCTGGGCAAACTTCTGGGACATCATCGGCTGGTTCCTGTGGGCGTTCGTCTTCATCGCCTACCTCTTCGCACTCTTCGCGATCATCGGCGACCTCTTCCGCGACACGAAGCTCAACGGTTGGTGGAAGGCCGTCTGGATCATCTTCCTGGTCTTCATGCCGTTCATCACGGCGCTCGTGTACCTCATCGCGCGCGGCCGCGGCATGGCCGAGCGCCAGGCGAAGGACACGCAGCACCTGCAGGAGGCTCAGGCCGCCTACATCCGCCACGCCGCCGGCACGAGCGCGAGCCCGTCCGACGAGATCGCGAAGGCCAAGGGCCTCCTCGACTCCGGCACGATCACGCAGGACGAGTACAACCTGCTGAAGGCGAAGGCACTCGCGCACACCGCGTAGTCACCCGCTCTCGACGAGAGGCGAATGGATGCCGGCATCCATTCGCCTCTCGTTCGTTAATGGGTCGCGATCACGAGGCGGTCGTCAGAGCCGCGCGCAGACGGTTCTCGTCGACGCGCCAGAAGGTGTGGACGGCTCCGTCGATGAGGACGACCGGGATCTCTTCGACGTGCCGCTCGAAGAGCACGTCGTCGTCGAGGATCGACACCTCGTCGACGCTCACGTCGGGGAAGTCGACGAGCACGCGGTTCACGACCTCCCGTGCGTCGTCGCACAGGTGGCATCCGGGCTTGCCGATGAGGGTGAGAGCGGTCATCCCCCCAGCCTAGGCAGCGCGCGGTTAGTCGAGTGTCGCCGTTTGCGTCGAGTCAGCCCCCTCTACCGGCGACTCTCGACGCAAACGGCGACACTCGGCGGGTGCAGGCGCAGAGGTGAAGGTGCGCGCCCGGGCATGCAAAAGAGCGCCCGACCGAGGCCGGACGCTCACTGCAGAAGTAGTGTCTACTTCTTGTTGCGACGCTGGTGGCGCGTCTTGCGAAGAAGCTTGCGGTGCTTCTTCTTCGCCATGCGCTTGCGCCGCTTCTTGATGACGGAACCCACGTATACCTCACAGTGAAGTCGAATGGTCGCGCGAATCGCGAGCCGGAGGCTAAATGCCTCGGGGTAGTCTAGCCGATTCCGCGACCGCCTGCCGCGCGACGGGTTGAACCCCGCTACTTCTTCGGGCCGACGGACTTCACGACGCTCGTGACCTTGTACGCCGTGTCGGCGAAGGTCTTGCCGATCGACTCGGCGAAGGCGCGCTGCTCGGCACCGAGGCCCGCCTCGACGAGCGCTGCCGCATCGGCCGCGATGTCGACGGAGAGGAACGGGATGAGCCAGTCCTCGATGACCTCGAGCGGCTGCTGCACCAGGTGGTAGTAGCGGTGCTGACCCTCTTCGCGCACACCCACGAGCCCGGCCTCGCGCAGCACCTTGAGATGCTTCGACACCGTCGGCTGGCTGAGGCCCAGGGTGGCGACGATATCGGACACGCTGATCTCGCCGACGCCCTCCGTCGCCGCCTGGTGACGGTCGAGGAGAACGCCGAGGATGTCACGTCTGGTCGTGTCCGCCACAACGTCGAAGATGTCCGCCATAGGGTCAAGGCTAGTCATTCCGCGCGAGGAGTACCATGACAGGGCGCTGAACCGGTACGCGTCGGAAGGGGGCTCGGATGCGGGCGGACTCACGGGGGTACTCCTCGTCGGCACCACGCTCTGCCCTCGGCATGATCCGCGACGGTCTCGACGCCTTCGTTCGCACCTCTCCCCCGCGCTTCGCGATCGTCATCTTCGCCGGGCTCATCCTGCTCTTCACGCTGCTCTTCTCCCTGCCGATCGCGACGGCCGACCGCTCCGTGACGCCGCTGCACGACGCCCTCTTCACCGCCGTCTCGGTCATCTGCGTGACAGGTCTCGCGACCGTCGACATGGCGACGCACTGGTCGGCGTTCGGCAACGTGCTCGTCTACATCGGCGTGAACATCGGCGGCATCGGCGTGCTCACGATCGCGTCGATCCTCGGTCTCGCGGTGTCACGGAAGCTCGGCCTCCGCGCCCGCCTCATCGCCGCGAGCGACTCGAACCCCGGTCGCATCCACGCCGGACCGGTCAACGAAGGCCAGGCCGTCCGCCTCGGCGAGGTCGGCAGCCTGCTCGTGACCGTCGCCGCGAGCGCCCTCATCATCGAGATCGTCATCGCCGTGCTCATGATCCCGAGCATGCTCGCCGCGGGCTTCGACTGGTGGTCGTCGCTCTGGCACAGCTTCTACTACTCGGCGATGGCGTTCACGAACACGGGCTTCAGTCCCAACATCGAGGGCACGGCGCAGTTCGCGAACGACTTCTGGTTCCTCTCGCTGCTCATGGTGGGCGTCTTCCTCGGCAGCCTCGGCTTCCCCGTGATCTACACCCTCGCGCGCTCGTGGCGGAAGCCGCGCAAGTGGTCGGTGCACGTCAAGCTCACACTCGTCACGACCGTCATCCTCTTCGTCGCCGGCGCCGCGGCGTTCCTGCTGCTCGAGTACAACAATCCACGCACCTACGGACAGCTCGAGGCCGGGCCCACGATCTTCGAGTCGTTCTTCATGTCGGCGATGACGCGATCGGGCGGATTCGCGACGATCGACATGGCCGACCTCAACGGCTCGAGCCTGCTCGTGAGCGGCATGCTCATGTTCATCGGCGGCGGCTCGGCCTCGACGGCCGGTGGAATCAAGGTCACGACGCTCGCTGTGCTCTTCCTCGCGGCGTTCGCCGAGGCGCGCGGTGCGCCCGCGATGGAGGCCTTCGGGCGTCGCATCCCCCGCGACATCCTTCGCCTCGCCGTCAGCGTCGTGCTGTGGGGCGCCACGATCGTCGCGGTCGCCTCGATCGCGATCCTGCAGATCACGAAGGAGCCGTTCGACTACGTGCTCTTCGACGTCATCTCGGCATTCGCGACGTGCGGTCTCACGACGGGACTCACGGCCGACCTCCCGCCGAGCGGCGTCTACATCATGGCGGCGACGATGTTCATGGGGCGCGTTGGTACAGTGACACTCGCCGCAGCGCTCGCGGCGAGCCAGAAGAGGCAGCTCTTCCGGCGACCGGAAGAGAGGCCCATCGTTGGTTGATCGCATCAAGCACGACGCGCCCGTACTCGTCATCGGCCTCGGCCGGTTCGGGGCGGCGACCGCCGGCCAGCTCGATCGTCTCGGCCGCGAGGTGCTCGCCGTCGACGAGAGCGGCGCCCTCGTGCAGAAGTGGGCCGAGCGCGTGACGCACGCCGTGCAGGCCGACGCGAAGTCGATCGATGCGCTGCGTCAGATCGGTGCCCAGGACTTCTCGATCGCCGTGTGCGCCGTCGGTTCGTCGGTCGAGGCGAGCGTGCTCATCGTCGCAAACCTCGTCGACCTGAAGATCCCGCAGATCTGGGCGAAGGCCATCTCGCAGTCGCACGGCAAGATCCTCGAGCGCATCGGCGCGAACCACGTCATCTACCCCGAGGCCGAGGCCGGCGAGCGCGTCGCGCACCTCGTCTCGGGGCGCATGATTGACTTCATCGAGTTCGACGACGACTTCGCCCTCGTGAAGATGTACCCGCCGAAGCCGATCCGCGGCAAGAACCTCACCGAGTCGGGCGTGCGCACGAAGTACAACGTGACCGTCGTCGGCGTGAAGAGCCCCGGCAAGGACTTCACCTACGCCACCGAGAAGACGGTCGTGTCGAACCACGACCTCATCATCGTGACCGGCAAGGAAGGCGACATCGAGCGCTTCGCGTCGCTCGAGTAGGGGCGCGTCGCCCGCGCGCGGCGCACCCGGGCCGCGGAGCGCACGCGCCCGGCGGAGTGCAGCTCGTGCGTAGGAGTGCGCCTCGCGCGGCACTCCAGTGCGCGAACGGCACTCCTGCGGGTGGGTGCGGGCCAGGGGGGCGGATGACACGGCGCACCGTCATCCGCTTCGCCATTCGTGTTCGTCACTCGTGTCGAAATCACCCCGCGCGGCGCACCCGCCCGGCGGAGTGCCGCTCGTGCGTGGGAGTGCGTATCGCGCGGCACTCCGGCGCGCGAACGGCACTCCCGCGAGTGGGTGGGGGTCAGGATGGCGGATGACACGGCACACCGTCATCCGCTTCGTCACTCGTACCGAAACTGACGCGCGTGGCGCACACGCCCGGCGGAGTGCAGCTCGTGCGTAGGAGTGCGCCTCGCGCGGCACTCCGGCGCGCGAACGGTACTCCTTGCGGGTGAGAGGAGGTGCGTGGGGTGGGGTGTGAGGGGCGAGGGATGGCGCGGGGGCGCGCAGCGTCAGGGGCGCACGAAGCGGTAGCCCATGCCGGCCTCGGTGAGGAAGTGCTGCGGGTGCGCGGGGTCGGGCTCGAGCTTCTTGCGGAGCTGCGCGATGTAGAGGCGTACGTACCCGCTGTCGGCCACGTGCGCCGGGCCCCAGATGTCGGTGAGCAGCGTCTGCCGCGTGACGAGGCGCCCCTCGTTCCGCACGAGGAGCTCAAGGATGCGCCACTCGGTGGGCGTGAGCCGCACCTGGTGCACACCGGCGCCCGCACCGCGCGAGACGCTCTTCGCGACGAGGTCGATCGTGACGTCGGCGAACGTCACGACGGGGTCGGACTCGGGCGGAGCGACGCGCCGGGCGAGCGCACGGATGCGCGCGAGGAGCTCATCGATCGAGAAGGGCTTCGTGACGTAGTCGTCGGCTCCCGCGTCGAGCGCGTCGACGGTGTCGAATGATCCCGTGCGTCCCGAGACGACGAGGATGGGCGCGCTCGTCCACCCGCGGAGCGCGTGGATGACCTCGATGCCGTCGAGGTGGGGCATGCCGAGGTCGAGCAGGTACAGGTCGGGGCGCTCCTCGACGGCGAGGTTTACGGCCGCGCGGCCATCGTGCGCGACGACGACGCCGTATCCCCGTGCGCCGAGGGTCACGCGGAGCGCCCGCAGCATCTGGGTGTCGTCATCGGCGATGAGGATCTTCATGCGTCATCCCTCTCGGTCGAACCCGTCGAACCCGTCGACACGGTACCCGCGACCGGCAGCGTCACGACCATCGTGAGCCCGCCGCCGGGGGTGTCCTCTCCGTCGAGCACGCCGCCCATTCCCTCGGTGAACCCCTTCGAGAGGGCGAGCCCAAGGCCGAGGCCGGTCTGGTTGTCGGTGTCGCCGAGGCGCTGGAACGGCACGAAGATCTCGTCGCGACGCTCGGGCGCGACGCCGGGGCCGTGGTCGGTGACGCGCACCTGCACGGTGTCGGCGAACGTGCTCGTCGAGAGGCGCACACGCGTCTCCGGCGGGTCGTAGCGCGCCGCATTCGTCAGCAGGTTGACGAGCACGCGCTGCAGGAGCACGGCATCGGCGGCGACGAGCGGCAACTCACGGTCGAGATCGAGGTCGACGTCGGCCGGGCCGATCCCGAGTTCGTCGAGAGCGGCGAGGATGACGTCGTCGACGTCGACCGGAGAGATCGCGACGCCGAGCACGCCGGCCTGCACGCGGCTCACGTCGAGCAAGTCGGTCACGAGTCGCGCGAGGATGTCGAGGCTCTCGTCGGCGGTCTCGAGGAGCTCGGCGCGGTCGGCATCGGAGAGCACGACCGCCGAGGAACGCAGCGCCGACACCGAGGCCGTCGCCGAGGCGAGCGGGCGACGCAGGTCGTGACTGACCGCCGAGAGCAGCGCCGTGCGCACGCGATCGGTCGCGGCGAGCGGGCCGACCTCCTTCGCGGTCTCGGCGAGGTCGCCGTGCTCGAGCGTCGCATCGATCTGGGCGGCGATGACGGTGAGCAGCCGTCGCTCGGACGCCGCGGGGTCGCGCCCGTACAGTTCGAGCACGGCGCGGTCGCCCACGGCGATCGTCGAGAGCGCACCCGCGGGCTCGCCATCGGTCGCGAGCACGGCGCCGCTCGCGATGAGCCGCACACCGGCGAGAGAGAACGCCTCGCGCGTGCGACCGATCATCGCCTGCAGGGCTCCCTCGCCGCGCAGCACGCTTCCCGCGATCGTCGCGAGCAGCTCCGACTCGGCCGAGGCGCGTTGTGCGGCGCGGGCGCGGCGAGCGGCACGGTCGACGATCGCACTCACGAGCAGGGCATTGGCGACGTAGAGCCCGAGGGCGAAGAGGTGCAGGGGCTCGTCGACCGTGATCGTGTGCACCGGGTCGACGAAGAAGTAGTCGAGCGTGATGCCCGAGAGCACCGCGGCGAAGAGCGCCGGCCAGATGCCGCCGACGAGCGCGACGAGGATGACGAGCAGCTGGTACGCGAGCACATCGCTCGTGATCGACTCATCGCTCCGCAACGCGACGAGCAGCACCGTGAGAAGCGGCCCACCGAGAAGAGCGAGCGCGAAGCCGAGGACCCGACGCCGCACGGTGAGCGCTCCGGCACGCAGCCGGGGCAGAGCGAAGCGCCCGCCGACGCGCGCGTGGGTGACGATGTGCACGTCGATCTCGCCGGCCTCGCGGATGACGGTCGCCCCGATCCCCGGGCCGGTGAGCGCCGCGGCCAGTCGCCCGCGACGACTCACACCGACGACGAGCTGGGTCGCGTTCGCGGCGCGCGCGAAGCTGATGAGGGCGTCGGGGATGTCGTCGCCGACGACCTGGTGGTAACTGCCGCCGAGCGACTCGACGAGGCGGCGCTGCTCGGCGAGGGCACCCGGATCGGCGGCGCGCAGCCCGTCCTGCGTCGACACGTGCACGGCGAGCAGTTCGCCGCCCGCCGACCGCGCCGCGATCCGCGCACCTCGGCGTAGCAGCGTCTCGCCCTCGGCGCCGCCCGTGAGGGCGACGACGACGCGCTCGCGCGCCTCCCACTTCGACTCGATGCCGTGCGCACTGCGATAGGACTGCAGGGCGCTGTCGACCTCGTCGGCGAGCCACAGCAGCGCGAGCTCGCGGAGGGCGGTGAGGTTGCCGAGCCGGAAGTAGTTCGAAAGCGCCGCGTCGATGCGCTCGGCGGGGTACACCTGGCCGCTCGCGAGGCGATCGCGGAGCGCCTCGGGCGCGAGGTCGACGATCTCGATCTGGTCGGCGGCGCGCAGCACGGCGTCGGGAACGGTCTCGCGCTGCGGTGCTCCCGTGATCTGCTGCACGACGTCGCCGAGCGACACGATGTGTTGGATGTTCACGGTCGAGACGACGTCGATACCGGCATCCAACAGCGCCTCGACGTCCTGCCACCGCTTCTCGTGCGCGCCGCCCGGGGCGTTCGTGTGGGCGAGCTCGTCGACGAGGGCGACGTCGGGGGCGCGGCGGATGACGGCGTCGAGGTCCATCTCGTCGAGCTCGACGCCGCGGTGCGCAGCGCGACGACGCGGCACGACCTCGAGTCCGTCGAGGAGGGCGGCGGTCGCGACCCGGCCGTGGGTCTCGACGACGGCGACGACGACGTCACGGCCCTCGGCGAGCGAGCGGCGGGCCTCGGCGAGCATCGCATAGGTCTTGCCCACGCCGGGCGCGGCCCCCAGCAGCACCCTCAAGCGACCGCGTCGCATCTCCCTGTCCGTTCCTCTCAGCGTGAGCGCTCGTCGAGCGCGAGGTTCAGGCGGAGCACGTTCACGGTCGGCTCGCCGAGGTAGCCGAGGTCTCGTCCCTGAATCATAGACTCGACGAGCTCACGCACCTCCGCCTCGTCGAGACCGCGCTCGCGGGCGACGCGCGGCACCTGCAGCAGCGCGTACTCGGGGCTGATGTGCGGGTCGAGACCCGACGCCGAGGCCGTGAGCGCACCGACGGGCACGGTCGTCGGGTCGACACCCTCGAGCTCGGCGACGTTCGCGCGCCGTTCCTCGATGAGCGCGATGAGGTCGGCGTTCTCGGGGCCGAGGTTCGAGCCGCTCGACGCACCCGCGTCGTAGCCGTCCCCGGCCGCCGAGGGGCGCGACTGGACGTACTCGGGCAGCGGCTCTCCGTCGGCGTCGGTGAACGACTGACCGATGAGGGCCGAACCGACCACTTCTCCGTCCTGCGTGATCGTCGATCCGTTCGCCGCCGCGGGGAACGCGAGCTGGCCGACGCCGAGGATGACGGCTGTGTAGCCGACACCGAGGACGAGGGTCGAGATGAGGAGCAGTCGAATCGCGACGCCGGTGGTGCGCAGGGTCTGCCGAGGGGAGGCCATGGTGGCTCTTCTTTCTGTCGGAGGGTGGGTCAGAATCCGGGCAGCAGACTCACGACGAGGTCGATGAGTTTGATCCCGACGAACGGGGCGATGACGCCGCCGAGCCCGTAGACGAGGAGGTTCCGCCCGAGCAGGGCGGATGCGGAGCCCGGCCGGTACCGCACGCCGCGGAGCGCGAGCGGGATGAGCACGACGATGACGAGCGCGTTGAAGATGATCGCCGAGAGGATCGCTGAGGCGGGCGAGTGCAACTGCATGATGTTGAGCACCGCGAGCCCCGGCAGCACGCCCGCGAAGAGCGCGGGGATGATCGCGAAGTACTTGGCGATGTCATTGGCGATCGAGAACGTCGTGAGCGCGCCGCGCGTGATGAGCAGCTGCTTGCCGATGCCGACGATGTCGATGAGCTTCGTCGGGTCGGAGTCGAGGTCGACCATGTTGCCGGCCTCCTTCGCGGCCGACGTGCCCGTGTTCATCGCGACGCCGACGTCGGCCTGCGCGAGCGCCGGGGCGTCGTTCGTGCCGTCGCCCGTCATCGCGACGAGTCGCCCGCCCGCCTGCTCCGAGCGGATGTAGGCGAGCTTGTCCTCGGGCGTCGCCTCGGCGAGATAGTCGTCGACGCCCGCCTCGGTCGCGATGGCCCGCGCGGTCAGCGGGTTGTCGCCCGTGATCATGACCGTGCGGATTCCCATCGAACGGAGTTCGCCGAAGCGCTCGGCGAGGCCGTCCTTCACGACATCCTTCAGGTGCACGACGCCGAGTACGCGCGCCGTGCCGTCGACGGTCCGCTCCGCGACGACGAGCGGCGTGCCTCCCGACTGCGAGATCTCACCGACGCGGTCGTCGAGTTCGGCGACGAGCGTCGACGGCATCCGTCCGGCCTCCTCGACCCACGCGGCGACCGCGGATCCCGCACCCTTCCGCACGCGGGCGCCGTCGCCGAGGTCGATGCCGCTCATGCGCGTCTGCGCGGTGAATGGCACGGGGTCGCCCGCGGGCGACTGCCCGAAACGGATGCCGGCGGCTGCGGCGAGCTCGACGATCGAGACGCCCTCGGGAGTGGGGTCGGCGAGCGAGGCCAGTGACGCCGCGCGGGCGAGTTCGTGCTCGCCGACGCCCGTGAGCGGCACGAACGCGCTCGCCCGTCGGTTGCCGTACGTGATCGTCCCCGTCTTGTCGAGCAGGAGGGTCGTGACATCGCCCGCGGCCTCGACGGCGCGACCCGAGAGGGCGAGCACGTTCCGCTGCACGAGGCGATCCATGCCGGCGATGCCGATCGCCGAGAGGAGCGCGCCGATCGTCGTCGGGATGAGGCACACGAGCAGCGCGACGAGCACGGGTACCGAGACGGGGCTCGCGGCGTACGACGCGATCGGGTTGAGGGTGAGCGCGACCATGACGAACACGATCGACAGGCTCGCGAGCAGGATGTTGAGTGCGATCTCGTTGGGCGTCTTCTGACGGCTCGCACCCTCGACGAGGGCGATCATGCGGTCGACGAAGGTCTCGCCGGGCTTCGAGGTGATGCGCACGACGATGCGGTCGGAGAGCACGCGAGTGCCGCCCGTCACCGCCGAGCGGTCGCCGCCCGACTCGCGCACGACGGGTGCCGACTCGCCCGTGATCGCCGACTCGTCGACCGAGGCGATGCCCCACACGATGTCGCCGTCGCCCGGTACGAGCTCGCCCGCCGAGACGACCACGACGTCGCCGAGGGCGAGATCGGCCGAAGACACGTCGAGAGACGGAGTGCGCTCGGCACCGGCATCCGTCGCCGCGTCGTACGACGCGACCCGATGCGCGACCGTCGAGGTGCGCGTCTTCCGCAGGCTGTCGGCCTGCGCCTTGCCGCGTCCCTCGGCGACCGACTCGGCGAGGTTCGCGAAGAGCACGGTGAGCCAGAGCCACACCGCGATCCCCCACGTGAACGACGCGGGCACGGACGCTCCGCCCGACTCGGCGACGCCGAGGAACGGCTCGGCGATCACGATCGCCGTCGTGAGCACGGCGCCGATCTCGACGAGGAACATCACGGGGTTCCGCCACATGAGTCGCGGATCGAGTTTGCGGAGTGCGCCGGGCAGCGCCCGTGCGAATCCGGAGAGGACGGTGGTCATGGTCAGTTCAGCCCTTCAGCCAGGGGACCCAGCGCGAGAACGGGGAAGTAGGTGAGTGCGGTGACGAGCACCGTGACGCCGAGCAGGAGACCCACGAAGAGCGGTCGGTGCGTCGGCAGGGTTCCGGATGTCGCGGGCACGGTGTCCTGGGCGGCGAACGAACCGGCGAGCGCGAGCACGATCACGATCGGCACGAAGCGGCCGAGCGCCATGGCGACGCCGAGCGCGGCGTTCAACCAGTCGGTGTTCGCCGTGAGACCGGCGAAGGCCGAGCCGTTGTTGTTGGCCGCCGACGTGAACGCGTAGAGCACCTCCGAGAGGCCGTGGAGGCCCGGGTTCCAGATCGACACCGCCTCGACGTTCTCGCGGAGCGGCGGGATCGCGAAGCTCAGCGCTGTACCGGCGAGCACGAGCGTCGGGGTCACGAGGATGAAGAGGCTCGCGAGCGTCATCTCGCGCGGCCCGATCTTCTTGCCGAGGTACTCGGGCGTGCGACCGACGAGCAGACCCGCGATGAAGACCGCGATGACGGCGAGCACGAGCATGCCGTAGAGACCGGAGCCGACACCGCCCGGCGCGATCTCGCCGAGCATCATGTTGATCATCGGCAGCATGCCGCCGAGCGACGTGTACGAGTCGTGCATCGAGTTGACGGCGCCCGTCGAGGTGAGGGTCGAGGTCGTACCGAAGAGCGTCGAGCCGAGGATGCCGAAGCGGGTCTCCTTGCCCTCCATCGCTCCCCCGGCGAGCGCGGGCGCGGTTCCCGCCCCCGCCGACTCGAGGATGCCGAGGAGGGTCATCGACACCGCGAAGAGCGTCGCCATGACGGCGAGGATCGCGGTTCCCTGCTTCGGGTCGCCGACCATGCGGCCGAACGTGCGCGGCAGCGAGAACGGGATCGCGAGCATGAGCACGATCTCGAACAGGTTGGTCCACGGCGTCGGGTTCTCGAACGGGTGCGCGGAGTTCGCGTTGAAGAAGCCGCCGCCGTTGGTGCCGAGGAGCTTGATCGCCTCTTGCGAGGCGACGGGGCCGCCCGGCACGTTCTGGGTTCCGCCCGCGATCGTGCCGACCTCGGTGAATCCCGTGAGGTTCTGGATGACACCGCCGGCGAGCAGCACGACGGCGGCGATGACGGAGAGCGGAAGGAGGAGCCGGAAGGTCGCGCGGAACACGTCGACCCAGACGTTGCCGATCGTGCCGCTGCGCCGGGCCGCGAGACCACGCACGAGGGCGATCGCGACGGCGATGCCGACAGCGGCCGAGAGGAAGTTCTGCACGGCGAGCCCCGCGAGCTGCACCGTATAGCCCATCGTGAGCTCGGGCGAGTACGACTGCCAGTTGGTGTTCGTGACGAACGAGATCGCGGTGTTGAACGCGAGGCCTTCGGGTACGGCAGGCAGCCCGAGTGCACCGGGCAGCAGCTGCTGCGTGCGCTGCAGGAGGTAGAGCGCGAGCACGCCGACGATCGAGAAGACGATGACGCCGCGGGCGTACGCGCCCCACGACTGCTCGGCACGCGGATCGACCCCGATGAGCCGGTAGACGACACGCTCGATGCGGGCGTCCTTCGCCCCGGTGAAGACGCGCGCCATGTAGTCGCCGAGCGGGCGGTGCAGGAGGGCGAGCACGAGGACGAGTGTCGCGACGGGCAGGATCGCGAGGAGCACCTCCATCAGAATCGCCCGGGTCGGACGAGGGCGCACACGAGGTACACCACAGCGGCGATGCCGAGGCCCGCGGCGAGGAGTTCGAAGAAGATCACAGCTTCTCCACCCCTCGCACGACGAGGCCGACGACGGCGAAGACGGCGAAGATGCCGAGAACCCAGACGAGGTCGAGCACGGAAGACTCCCACAGACGGATGCCGGTGCCCGATCGGGCACGGATGCCCGGTCACGGGCACGTTCCGATCCAACGCCGCGCGGGGTCGCCGAACGCGAGTCCTTACGGTTTCCCTACGGCTCCGTGCGTGATCCTCACGCTTCCCCTACGCGCGGCTCAGCTGTCGAGCGAGGCGATGCGCACCGTCACCTCGACGGGCAGGCCCGGCGCCTCGGCCGCGAACCGTGAGCGCACGTCGGCGGCGACGGCGCGAGCGATCTCGCCCGCGCGATGACGGGCATCCGCCGCGATGTCGACGCGCACGACGGCGACGTCGTCGCGGATGTCGACGACGACCTCCGTGGTCGGCTCGGGCACTCCGAGCACGGCGCCGGCGACGGCCGCCGCGGCGGTGCGTGCCGCTTCGAGCACGGCGGGTCGAGGCGAGTAGATGCCGACGACGCCGGGAACCGAGCGGATTCCCTGGGCGACACTCGCGGCGATCGGCTGGACGTCGCTCATGACGGTGCTCCCTCGGTGTCGGCCTTCGGGGCTCGGGCGATGAAGACATCGGTGATCTCGACGTCGATCGAGACGACCGTGAGTTCGGTGTGACGAAGGAGCGCCGAGTGCACGGCGGCGCGGACGTGCTCGGCGGAATCGGTGATCGAGATGCCGTAGAGCACCGTCGCCGTGAGCGAGATCGTGACCTCGGCGCCCGGGTCGGTGACGTCGCCCTCGATCGAGCAGCGCCCGACGAGCACGCCCTCGACGCTGTCGCCGGCATCGCGGATGAGACCGCGCACGGCACCCTCGGTGATGAGGAAACGGTCACCGGGTTCGGTCGACGAGAACGGGATGTCTCGGCCGGAGCGCGCCTCACGGGTCACGGCGCCGAGCACCCCCTTGAGCCAGGAGTCGTCGGGAGCGGGCAGCGACGCGGCATCCGCTTCGATCAGCTCGCCCGACAGCGAGCGGAGACGGATGAGCGAGCGCAGGATCGCCCGGGCCTCGGGGTCCTCCTCGATCGACGGGTCGTAGGGCACGCGGCCCGCCTCGAGGTACTCGGAGATGCGCTCGACCGCGTCGTTCTCGTCATCGGCATCGGGGCCGGGCGGGTCGATGGGCGTCAGATCGTTCATCGCCACTCCTCCATGGTCGTCACGAGAGTCGCTCGGGCTCGGGCGAGGGCACCGCGCACGGCGGCCGTCGTCGTGCCGAGGTGCTCGGCGATCTCGTCGTAGCTCTCTCCCCCGACCTCGCGCAGCACCCAGCACTGCCGCTGCGTCTCGGGCAGTTGGCGGAGTGCCGCGGCGAGCGCGCGCATCGCGGAGCTCGATTCGGCGCGACGCTCGGGGCCCGAGTCGTCGCGATCGGCGGGGTCGACATCGGTGATGTCGTCGTGCGGTCGACGAGCGCGGATGAGGTCGAACGAGCGCGAACTCACGATCCGCATCATCCACCCGCGCACGCGGTCGGGGTCCTCGAGTTCGGGGAGCTTCCGCCAGATCGTGATGAGCGCCTCTTGGACGGCGTCGCTCGCATCGGCCTGCGAACCGGTCAGTCGCCACGCGTAGGCGCGCATGACCGAGATGTGCCGTCGGACGAGCACGCCGAAGGCCGTCGAGTCGCCGTCGGCCGACCGGAGCGCGAGCACCGCGTCGGGCGCCGCGTCGAGCGCGCTCTCGCCGCTCGAAGCATCGTGGCCGCCGACCATGCACTCGCCTCTCGTCGAGAATCTCGAGGAATTCCGTGACGAATGCGCCGCGGCATCCGTCTCACTCATGTAAGCACACCCACCCGGCAAAGAACCGGGGGCTTTCACGTTATGCACAAACTCGGCGCGTAGCGTGAAAAGCACCCCCCGTTGAACCGGCGGAGCACCCGCCCCGCCGTCGCCGAGAGAAGGAGAGAACCATGAGCGCGGAAGACAAGATCAAGAACGCAGCCGAAGACCTCACCGGCAAGGCCAAGGAGGCCGCGGGCAAGGTCACCGGCAACGAGAAGCTCGAAGCCGAGGGCCAGGCCGACCAGACGAAGGCCTCGGTCAAGAAGGCGGGCGAGAACGTTAAGGACGCCTTCAAGTAAGCAGGCGCGATACCAGGGCTCGCCGCGGATCAGCTCCCTGCGGCGAGCTCTTTCGCGCGTGCGAGCGCCGCGTCGGTCGCCCGGGTGAACGTCTCCTCGAGGCCCGCGTCGGCGAGCACCGCGATCGCACGCTCGGTCGTGCCCTTGGGGCTCGTCACGCGCCGCCGCAGTTCGGCGGGGTCGACGCCCTCGGATGCCGCGAGCAGTTCGCTCGCCCCGCGGAACGTACCCCGCACCATGGTCGCCGCCTCTTCGGCCGTGAAGCCCTTCGCGACGGCGGCGGCCTCGAGCTGTTCGATGAGGAAGAAGACGTAGGCGGGGCCCGAGCCCGAGATCGTCGAGAGCGCGTCGAGCTGCGACTCCGGCACGACGAGGACGTCGCCCACGGTCTCGAAGAGTGCGGTCGCGAGCGCGAGATCGGCGTCGCTGGAGCGCGTGCCGGCCGAGATGCCGGTGACGGCACGGCCCACGACGGCCGGGGTGTTCGGCATCGTGCGGATGACCGAGACGTTCTCGGGAAGGAGCGACTCGAAGGTCGCGACGGTCACACCGGCGGCGACGCTCAGCACGAGGGTTCCCGGCGCGAGTGCAGGGGCGATCTCGCGGAGCAGGTCGGGCACCATCGCGGGCTTCACGGCGACGACGACGATGCCGGCGTCCGCGACGGCGCGGAGGTTCGCGTCGGGGTCGGTCTCGGTCGCGAGAGCGGTGACTCCGGGCAGGTCGGCGAGCTCCGTCGCCTTCTCGGCGCTGCGGTTCGTCGTGCGGATGCCGCCCTCGACGGTGACCCCCGGCACGAGCAGCCCGGAGAGCACGGCGCGGGCCATCGAGCCCGTGCCGAGGAATGCGATCGAGGGAAGTGTGACATCCGACTCAGAAGACATGCGACCATCCTAGGATTGGCCCATGAGTGCTTCCGGCGGAAACAAAGCCATCATCGCGGCCTTCCTCGCGAACACGGGCATCGCGATCACGAAGTTCATCGCGTGGTTCTTCTCGGGTTCGTCGTCGATGCTCGCCGAGGGCGTGCACTCCGTCGCGGACGCCGGCAATCAGCTCCTCCTCCTTCTCGGCGGGCGCAAGGCGCGTAAGAAGGCCGACAAGGAGCACCCGTTCGGTTACGGCCGCGAGCGCTACGTCTACGCCTTCGTCGTCGCCATCATCCTGTTCTCGGTCGGTGGTGTCTTCTCGATCTACGAGGGCATCGAGAAGCTGCAGCACCCCCACCCGCTCGACGTGTGGTGGCTCCCGCTGCTCGTTCTCACGATCGCGATCATCCTCGAGTCGTTCTCGCTCCGCACCGCGGTCAAGGAATCGAACCAGGTGCGCGCGGGTCAGTCGTGGGTGCAGTTCATCCGTCGCGCGAAGGCGCCCGAACTGCCGGTCGTGCTGCTCGAGGACGTCGCGGCCCTCCTCGGTCTCGTCTTCGCCTTCATCGGTGTCGGGCTGACCGTCATCACAGGCGACGGAATCTTCGACGCCATCGGCACGCTCTTCATCGGAACGCTCCTCATCGTCGTCGCGATCGTGCTCGGCATCGAGACCAAGAGCCTCCTCGTCGGCGAGGGAGCGAACGACTCCGACCTCGTCCTCATCGAGAAGGCGATCATGGACGGCCCCGAGGTCGAGCGCATCATCCACATGAAGACGCTCTACCTCGGCCCCGATGAACTGCTCGTCGCCGCGAAGCTCGGCATGCCCGCGAACGACCGTCTGCTCGAGGTCGCCGCCGAGACGAACGCGATCGAGTCGCGCATCCGCGCGGCTGTTCCCGCCGCTCGCGTCATCTACATCGAGCCGGATGTCTACGTCGACCCC
The DNA here is from genome assembly GCF_013407835.1 of Agromyces atrinae. Taxonomy (NCBI): domain Bacteria; kingdom Bacillati; phylum Actinomycetota; class Actinomycetes; order Micrococcales; family Microbacteriaceae; genus Agromyces; species Agromyces atrinae. The sequence continues at coordinate 2,061,588 of NZ_JACCBI010000001.1, forward strand.
AACATCGTCGCGCCGCCGACCGACGCGATCGTCATCAAGGGTCTCGACTAAGAGGCCGAGGGCGCGTCGCTCCACGGCATCGGGCGTTCGGGAGCGCGCTGGCTGTCATCCGGAAGGGCGGGGAGGCGTTCGCCACCCGCTCGGATGCAGAGCCACCGCAGTTGCTCGGTGCTTCCCGGCACGTCCGAGCTCGCCGGGATCGCCCTCCACGTGCGCCACACCCCGGTGCCGACCCGCACGACACTTCCTGCGCGCACGTCGACGACATCGTCGTCGAGGCCCATCTGGCCGTGACCGCCGAGGAAGACGTAGAGCTCTTCGACGCGCGAGTGCGCATGCCAGTAGCCCGCCTCCTCGCCCGGCTCGAGCGCGTTGGCCGTCATCCCGATGTAGTCCATCGTCAGTTCGTGGTCGACGACGCGACGGCCGTCACGGGCGCGCGCGGGATCGAACCCGCCGTGGTGGTCGCGCCACGCGTCGAGCGCGCCGATGTCGGTCACTTCGTAGTCGGTCATGCGGTGCTCCTCGTGTCTCTGAGTGCGAATCGGACTCGACGTGCAGATCGGCCGTTGGGACTAGGGCCGGCGGGCCTCGAAGAAATCGGTGAGGAGCGCGGCGCACTCCGCTTCGGCGACACCGCCGATGACCTCGGCGCGATGGTTGAGCCGGCGGTCGCGCAGGAGGTCGAAGACCGAGCCCGCGGCTCCGGCCTTGTCGTCCCACGCACCGAAGACGACGACGGGAACGCGCGCGGCGAGGATGGCACCGGCGCACATGACGCAGGGTTCGAGGGTGACGATGAGAGTGCATCCGGTGAGGTGCCAGTCGCCTGTCGCCTCGGCCGCGCGGCGGATCGCGAGCACCTCGGCATGCGCCGTCGGATCGTCCTGCGCCTCGCGTTCGTTGTGGGCCTGTGCGATGACCGTGCCCGCGGCATCCGTCACGATCGCACCCACGGGAACGTCGCCGGTCTCGAGAGCCAGCCGGGCCTCGTCGATAGCTTCGGCCATGAGGGCGAGCCGAGAGTGCATCTCGCCCTCCCTCCTCGTATCGGTACGGGCTTCTCGTATCGGCACGGGGCCGCCGAACCGTAGACTCGAGCCTATGCGAGTACACGTAGCCGACCACCCGCTCGTCACCCACAAGCTCACGGTGCTCCGCGACGAGAACACTCCGTCTCCGATCTTCCGTCAGCTCGTCGAAGAGCTCATGACGCTCCTCGCCTACGAGGGCACGCGCAACGTGCGCGTCGAGCCCCTCGAGATCCGCACCCCCGTCGCCGTGACCACGGGAGTGCGCATCGCCGACCCGAAGCCGCTCATCGTTCCGATCCTGCGCGCGGGCCTCGGCATGCTCGAGGGAATGGTGAAGCTCGTCCCGACCGCCGAGGTCGGCTTCCTCGGCATGGCACGCAACGAAGAGACGCTCGAGCCGACGACCTACGCCGAGCGGCTGCCCGACGACCTCTCCGATCGCCAGTGCTTCGTGCTCGACCCCATGCTCGCCACGGGCGGCTCGCTCATCGCGGCGATCAACTACCTGCTCGACCGCGGGGCGACGGATGTCACTGCCGTCTGCATCCTCGCGACGCCCGAGGGCCTCGAGGCCGTCGAGAAGGCGCTGCACGGACGCGAGGTGACGATCGTGCTCGGAGCGGTCGACGAGCGCCTCAACGAGCACGGCTTCATCGTGCCGGGTCTCGGCGACGCGGGCGACCGCCTCTACGGCACGGTCTGAGCGCGCCAGACGGTATAGGGCGAAGATTCTTCGCTTGAATCGCCGATTTCGACGATTCGATCGCGGAAGATTTTTTTCCGGATGCCTATTTCGCAGGTTCTGCAGAAATCGTGATCATCCCGGGTGGACCCGATCAGGGCGGGTCGGGGGGTCGCACATGGTGCGCCGTCACAGTGCGTCATCGTGGCGTCATGAATTGACACACCTTCACGGCATCGGATTTACTAACCCCATGACCGAGAACACGCGCTCCCTGACCGCCCCCGAGGCCTTCAGGACAACCGGCATGATGATGCCCGGTGGAGCTGCCGCGTGTTGTCGAATGTGCAGCTAACTCGAACCTCTCCGTCGAGTAGGCGTGCGCGATCCGCGCATTGAGCCATGACTCCCGGCCGACATCCACGTCGAGCCCGTACCGGCCAGCCCGGCCACATCTCTTCCACCGGTTTCCGGACCTTCCGTCGTCCGCCGGTGACTCGCATCGTCATCCCTGAAGGATTCATCATGTCGCTCGCACAGCTCCCCACCCGTCCCGCCCCTCGCGCCGAGCTCTCGCTCACGCCCCGCCCCGTCGCCGCCGCTCCCACGGCACCGCGCATCCGCGCCGTGCCCGAGGGAACCGAGGCTCGCGGCTTCGTTCTCTACGTCGGAATCGACGAGGCGAAGGCCGCTGCCGCCGGCACGAGCCTGCACCGCATCGTCGAGGCGCTCCGCCAGCTCACGGGCGAGATCGCCCCGAGCGCCGAGACCTACGCCGCCGTCGCCCTCGCTCCCGAGGGTGCGGGCGGCCGCGACGTCGACGTCGTGCGCCTCGCCCTGCAGGACCCGGCGGCTCTCGCCAAGCACCGCGATGTCGAGGAGGACAGCGACATCGACCGTCACCCCGCCGGGGTCATCATCGACATCTCCCGCAAGCGTGTGCTGCTCGACGGCGACTCGGCGGGCCTCACCTACAAAGAGTTCGAGCTGCTGCAGTACCTCGTGCTGCGCGAGGGCCGCACGATCGACCGCGCCGAGCTCATCTCGGGCCTGTGGGGCGAGGGCGACGACGAGGTTCCGAGCGAGCGCACCATCGACGTGCACATCCGTCGCCTGCGTTCGAAGCTCGGCCACTACGAAGACATCGTGCGCACGGTGCGCGGCGTCGGCTACCGCTTCGACCGTCACGCCGACGTCTCGATCCGCCAGGCATCGACCCCGAGCCCGGACGTCTTCTAAGACGCTGCGTCACCGCGAGAAGCCCCGCCTCCATCCGGATTCCGGTGAGGCGGGGCTTCTGCGTGAGGGGTGGTCCGCGGCTACTCGGTCGCGAAATCGAGCGCTGAGTCGGCGACAGCGATGACCGACCAGGTGCCGCCGTCGGCATCGGTGAACTCGTAGGCGGGAACGACGAGCACACTTCCGTCGGGCTGCCACTGGCTCGTGAGCCCGAGACGGGCGCTGACGATCTCGACGTCGTTCACCGGCCACGAGAGCGAGACGCCCGAGGTCGGCGTCGCCGGCGGCTCGGTCGGCGGAACCCACTCGGTCACCGTGCCGTCGACCGGCTGCTCGCGGAGCGCGAAGGGCATGGCCGTCATCTGTGCACCGAAGCGCGGGTCGGAGAGACGCTCGAACGCCTCCTGCTCGCTCACGATCGAGTACTCGCCGAGTTCGACGATCGGCGCGAGCGTTCCGGAGGTGCTGACGATGCCGGCATCGCTCAGTTCGAGGTACCACGACTGGTCGAGTCGCTGACCGTCGACGACGGGGAACGCCTGCGCCGAGCGCGTGACGGCACCCTCGAAGGTCTCCGACGTGAACTCGAAGGTCGACGCATCACGGCCGCTCGCCGTGATGATCGAGCGAAGAGCGTCGATCGCGGCGTCCTCCGAGGGAAGGGTGCCGACGGGCTGGCAGGGCTCGGCGACATCCGTGCCCTCGACGCACTGCCACGGGTTGATCCGCGGGTCGGAGTACCAGAAGCTCAGGGTGCCGTCGAGGCTCACACCGAGTTGGGGAGCCGATCCGTCTTGGGGTCCGACGAGCCAGGAGCCGTCCTTCAGTTCGGGCGTGCCTTCGACGCCGAGGGCCGCGGCGAGGGCGGCGACGGTCTCGGCGTTGGAGACCGAGCGGGGGTCGTAGGTGTAGGCGAGAGCCGAACCGTCGGAGGTCGACAGGCCCGACGCGCTGAAGCTGTTGCGGCCGAAGCCCCACCCGATCGTGCGGTCAGCCATGGAGCCCGTCGACTCGGGGGCTGCGAACCCGCCGACGCGCATACCCGGCGTTGCAGCTCCCATCTCGACTCCGCCACTTGGGCCCACCCGATCGCTCGTGGCGGGCTGCAGCGAGATCGGGGGCGCAGCTCCGTCGGCGAGGTCGGTCGATCCGCCCGTCGAGGCGCCGATGCCGTAGCCGAGTCCGCCGACGATCGCGATCGACGCAGCGACCGCAGCGACCGGCAACCAGCGCGGGCGACGACGAGCGCGCTCGGCGCCGAGATCAGTTGCGGGCGCGATGTCATCCGCCGGGCCAGCGAGCGCTTCGGCCGTGGCCTGCGCGATGACGTCGTTGGCGAAGCCGCTGCGCGGCTCGACGTCGGCAGCGGGGTCGGCTGCGCTGAGGCGCGCTACCGGGTCGGGGTCGTTGTCATCGTTCATGTCGATCACCCTTTCTGTTCTCAGGCCGTGAAAAGCTCAGTATCAGGCACGGGGAAGTGGCGAGAAGTCGATCCTCGAGTCGGCCACAGCGATGATCGACCACGTGCTGCCCGCGCCATCGGTGAACTCGTAGGCAGGAATGACGATGACGCTGCCGTCGGGCTGCCACTGAGTCGTGAGGCCGAGACGTACACTCTCGAGATCAACCGACGTCACGGGCCATGAAATGTTCACGTCCGAGGTCGGCGTCGCCGGGGCCTCGGTCGGAGGAACCCACTCGATCGTCTGCATACCGGCGGACTGCTCACGGAGAGACTCCGCGGACGGCGTCATGATCGCCGAGAAGCGCGGGTCGGAGAGCCGCTCGAATGCTGCCTGCTCGCTGATGATGGGCAGGTCTCCGAGTTCGACGAGGGGGGCAAGTGATCCGGAGACGCCGACGATGCCGGCGTCACTCAGTTCGAGGTTCCACGGCTGCGCGAGTCGTTGACCATTGACGACGGGCCACGCCTGCGCGCTGCGCGTTACAGCGCCCTCGTAGGTCTCCGACGTGAACTCGAAAGTCGACGCGTCGCGCCCGGTATCGGCAATCACTTTTCGAAGCGCATCGATCGCGGCGTCCTCATCGGGAATCGGCCCGACGGGCTCGCACGGCACACCAACGCCGGCTTCGTCGCCGCACTTACCGGGGTTGATGGCCAGATCGGAGTACCCAAAGCTCACCGTTCCGTCGAAGAGGCTCACCGACAGCTGGGGGGCCGAACCGTCCACAGGTCCGACGATCCAGGAGCCGTCGATCAACTCAGGCGTACCCTCGACCCCGAATGCTGCTGCAAGTGCGGCGATGGTCTCGACGTTCGACACAGATCGCGAATCGTATGCGAAGGCGAGCGCCTTACCATCGGAGTCAGAGAAGCCCGAGCCGGTGAACGCCGTTCTGCCGGAACCCCACGGCAGGAGAACGTCGGGGTAGCCAACCGCCGCCTGGGGCATGGCGAGGCGACTGTCATACAGCTGCGACGCGGCCCCCGACTCGGGTCCGCCCCCCGTTGCGGGCTGCAGTGTGATGGGCGCGGAAGCAGCTCCGGAGCGGTCACCCGCGCCACCGGCGAGGTCGGTCGTGCCACCGGTCGAGGCGCCGACGCCGTAGCCGAGTCCACCGACGATCGCGATCGATGCGGCGACGGCGGCGATCGGCAGCCAGCGCGGGCGACGGCGTGCGCGTTCGGCACCGAGGTCCGTGACGGTCGCGCCCGCAGCCGCGACGCCAGCCGTGTCATCCGCTGCTTCGGCCGTGGCCTGCGCGATGACGTCGTCGGCGAAGCCGGCGCGCGGCTCCACGTCGGCGGCGGGGTCGGCGGCGCGGAGACGCGCTACCGGGTCGAGGTCGTTGTCATCGTTCATGTCGATCACCCTTGCTGTTCTCGGGCTGCTCGCCGTGATCTTCTCTCACGGAGCAGAGTGCTGTTCTGTTCTGTATGTGTGCGGGCCGGCGGGAAACTTGCACCGAGCGAGACGCTCAGGGCGTCATCCGTCAGAACGACAGGCGCTCGCCCCACGCCTCGCGGAGGCGCTTGCGTGCACGCGAGAGTGCCGCATCCGCGCCGGATCGGGAGATGCCGAGCACGTGGGCGAGGCCCTCCCCGTCGAGGCCCTCCCACGCGTGCAGGAGCAGGATCTGGCGGTCGCGCTCCCCCACGCTCTCGAGTGCACCGCGCAGCTCGGCGTCGAAGAGGGCGCTCAGTTCGGGATCGTCCGAGACGCGCACGGCGCCCTTCTCGGGCACCTCGTCGACGGGGAGGTCGACGGTCTTTCGGCGATGGTTGGCGAGCGTGAAGCCGGCCGTGCGATAGAGCCACGGGAGCACGGCCTCACGCGGCACGTCGGCACGTCGACGCCAGGCCGTCGCGAAGACCTCGGCGGCGAGGTCGTCGGCGTCCTGACGCGGGCCGCGACGGGCGAAGTAGCGCACGAGCGCGGTCGAGTGCTCACGGACCGCGGCGGTGAACCACGCGACCTCCTCCGCGGTGGCCGGCGCGGCAGTCGCGTTCTCGGGCTCGGTCGCGTCGGCGGGCTCGGGCATCGCCACCCCTTCGGTCACGTCGGTGTCTGCTGCGGTGCTCACGATCCTCACACCCTGTCTATGTCGCACCCGTCGCGAGTCTTGCACGGCTCGCACAGAAAGTTTCGAGGCACACAGAAACGGCCCGGCGGCGGTGCGCATGCACACCGGCACCGGGCCGTTCAGCTCACGAGACTCAGCTCGCGGCGTTCACCCGCGCACGGAGCGTGGCGCCGAGGCCGGCGTCGACGTTCGTCCAGTAGATGAAGAACCGCTCGCGGATCTCGTCGATCGTGATCGACTCGCCCTGGCCGACGAGGGTGTCGGTGAAGCGCGCCTTCTCGCCCTCGTCGTAGACGTCGCGGTAGAGCGTTCCGGCCTGACCGAAGTCGTCGTCCTCGGCGTGCAGCGTCGCCGCGACGCGCACGAGCTCGCCGTCGTTCTGCCACGATCCGGCTCCCGCCGCGGCCGGGTCGGCCGCGGGGCCGCCGAACGAGTTGGGCGCGTAGTTCGGGGCGGATGCCGGCGGGAACGAGTACCGGGCCGAACCGTCACGCGTGTAGTCGTTGCGAGGTGCGGCGTGCGGGGCGTTCACGGGCAGGTCGGCGTGGTTCGTGCCGACGCGGTAGCGGTGCGCGTCGGGGTACGAGAAGACGCGGGCCATGAGCATCTTGTCGGGGCTCAGGTCGATGCCGGGAACCGTGTTCGACGGCGAGAACGTCGCCTGTTCGATCTGCGCGAAGAAGTTCTCGGGGTTCTTGTCGAGGGTCAGCACACCGAGCGGGATACGCGGGTAGTCGGCCTTCGGCCACACCTTGGTGAGGTCGAACGGGTTGAAGCGGTAGTCCTTCGCCTCGGCGTACGGCATGATCTGCACCGAGACGTCCCAGGTCGGGAAGTCGCCGCGCTCGATCGCGTCGTGCAGGTCGCGGCGGTGCATGTCGGCGTCGGAGCCCGCGATGCGCTCGGCGTCCGCGGCATCCAGTCGCTCGACGCCCTGGCGGGACGCGAAGTGGTACTTGACCCAGAAACGCTCGCCCTCGGCGTTGATCCACTGGTAGGTGTGCGATCCGTAGCCCTGCATGTGGCGCCACGACTTCGGCAGGCCGCGGTCGCCCATGAGCCACGTCACCTGGTGGGCCGACTCGGGCGAGAGGGTCCAGAAGTCCCACTGCATGTCGGCGTCGCGGAGGCCGGAGCCCGGGAGGCGCTTCTGCGAGTGGATGAAGTCGGGGAACTTGATGCCGTCGCGGATGAAGAAGACGGGCGTGTTGTTGCCGACGAGGTCGTAGTTGCCCTCGGTCGTGTAGAACTTGAGCGCGAAGCCGCGCGGGTCGCGCCATGTGTCGGGCGAGCCCTGCTCACCGGCGACGCTCGAGAAGCGCAGCAGCGTCTCGGTCTCGGCACCGGGCTGGAAGACGGCCGCACGCGTGTACGCGGAGACGTCCGCGGTGGCGCGGAACGTTCCGAATGCGCCGCCGCCCTTGGCGTGCACGACGCGCTCGGGGATGCGCTCGCGGTTGAACTGCGCGAGCTTCTCGACGAGGTAGCGGTCGTGAAGCGCGGTGGCGCCGTCGGCGCCGACCGTGAGGGAGTGCTCGTCGCTCGCGACGGGCGCACCGGACTGCGTCGTCGTCGCAGGGGTCGTCGTGGGAGGGGTGTTCGTGTGAGGCGTGGTCATCGTGCTCCTTCGGCGTGGATCGGTCCGTGACGGGGGTCGCGGCCCGATGGGTCACACCGAGACGGTCTGGCAATCCGGGCAGATGCCCCAGAAAGTGACCTCGGCCGTCTGAATCGCGAACCCGCTCGTCGTCGACGGCGTGAGGCAGGGCGCCTCGCCGACGGCACAGTCGACATCGGCGACGGCCCCGCACCGGGAGCACACCACGTGGTGGTGGTTGTCGCCGATGCGGCGCTCGTAGAGAGCCGCCGACCCCGCGGGCTCGATGCGGCGGACGAGTCCGGCCGCCGTCAAGTCGCTGAGGATGTTGTGCATCGATTGCACCGACGTCGTCGGCACCGAGTGAGACACGATTCGGAACAGCCTCTCGGCGTCCGTGTGCGGCAGGGTGTCGAGCGCATCGAGCACGGCGATACGGCCCGCGGTGACCCGCAGTCCGGTGCCGCGCAGCTGCGCTTCGAGTTCTGCCTGCATGATCCCACCCTACGAGTTATTTTGAGTAATTCAAATGAATACTACTCGACTTCCGCGTGAATACAGGGTTTTTCCGCGTCATCCTGGGGTTTCTCCTGCCCCGAGAACGGGGGTGATGCACGCTCTCAGAAACTCGTCAGAAAAATAACGGATTGGTAACTAGCGCTCGTTATCTCTTCGTTATATATTCCTTATGTACCAACTGTTTGCTGTGGCGGTTGGTACGGAATGTGATTGCAGGACACTCTTGGTGCAAGGGCGAAGGCCGGTCGTCAGCCTCTACGACCGGCCTTCGACCGTTTAACGCACGGGCGCCCCTCGCACACACCTCGCCCCCGCTCAGAAGACGCGTCGATCTTCCGTATTCTGGTCGAACACGGGGGAAGAGGAGAACGACGGTGACTGATCGAGCACTGAGTGTCGCGGCATGGGAAGCGCTCTTCCGGGCGCAGGTCACGGTCATGCGAGCCCTCGGAAGCGAGTTCCCCTCCGACACGATGTCGCTCAACGAGTACGACGTGCTCTTCAACATCTCGCGTGAGCCCGGTCGCCGGCTCCGCCTCAAGGACCTCAACCGCCATGTACTGCTCACGCAGCCGAGCGTCAGCCGCATGGTCGACCGCCTCGTCTCGCGCGGTCTGCTCGAGAAGAGCGACGACCCCGCCGACGGGCGCGGCACGATCGTCAGCATGACGCCGCACGGCTTCGAGGTCTACCGCGCCGTCGCCGTCGCGCACATGGGCGGCATCAACCGTCAGATGGCGGCGCTCGACACCGACGAGCTCGAGACGCTCACGGCGCTGTGCGACAAGCTGCGGCTCGCCGTCGACCCGGAGTAGAGGCGCGCGGCGAACCCCGCCGTCCCGTGGAGGGACGGCGGAGCGAGAGCCCTACCTCCCGCTCCGCCGCGGTACTCCCGCAGGAGCCCTCTCTACCGAGCGACCCGAACATTGCCCGGTGAGTATGGAAACCGTGGCCGCTCCGGCGGGAGGAAGAACACGAGTAACCCCGCGGCCACTGAGGCGCCGCAGGGGTTCGCTGAAGGACTGGAGTTCGGGCTCCATGCCGTTCTGCCTTTCGGGTTGGCAACGGCGTCGACCGCCGAGGGGGGATTCGGCAGGATCGACGATTTCGGGTAAGCGTCGGGGCGGGTGATTCCCCGGCCTCGTCAGGCTACACGGGATACACCGCGCCGTGAAGTGCCCTGAAGGAGGGACTCAGCCTGCGGCGTTCGGCCAGCGCACGGAGGGAGCCGCCTCGGGGTGCTTCGTGAGGTACGACGCGATGAACGGGCAGATCGGCACGACGGTCTTGCCGCGCCGGGCGACGTCGGCGAGGGCCTCGGCCGCGAGCACGTGGGCGAGCCCCTGCCCGCCGAACTCATCGAACACCTCGGTGTGCGTGAAGACGACCTCGTCGTCGCTCTCGCGGATGCGGGCGATGCCGGCGAGGACCCCGTCGACATGGATCTCGTACTGCGCAGCGGACGGATTGAGGGTGACGGTCGATTCGCTCATGCGCCGACCCTACGCCGCGAGCGTGAGCGGGGGTGCCGCCGACGCGCGCACCCGCATGTGCACGCGGTTGGGCGGGCGGATGACGGTGTGAACGCCGACGCGACGCTCGGGAACGCACACGCTGTCGCCGCTCGCGATGCGTGCGGCGGGACGTCGCGCCCACTCGAGGCGCTCGGGTGCGATGAGTTCGGAGACGGGAACGATCACGGGCGACGCGACACCGGCCGTCGTGGCGACGAGAGCGATGAGCCACGCGAAGACGAGCGTGAAGGCGACGACCTCGAAGATCGTGAGACTCAGGATCCCCATGCCCTGGTAGAGCACGCCGGCGACGACCTCGGCCGCGAGGAACGCTCCCGACAGGGCGACCATGCTGCGCGGAAGGCCGGGAACGAGGAAGCGGATCATGACGGCCGCTGCGGCGAAGGCGAGAGCGGCCGAGCACGCCGAGAGGTTGTGCGCGATCGGGACGGCGTCGACCGGGAAGGCTCCCACACCCATGAGAGAGACGCCGATGAGGGCGATGAGGACGCGGAGCGTGGCGACTCCTCCGCGGCGCGCGCGGAACGTCGCCGTACGGAGGATGCGCGTGAACGATCCGCTGAGGAGGATGACGCCGACGCCCGCGCCGGTCACGGCGGCGTTGAACGGGATGGCCGACCATCCGCCCGCCGTGCCGAGCTGACTGAAGCCGTCGGCGTACCAGGCCGTGTCGCTCGTGAAGGCGATCGAGGCGAGCGAGCCGCAGGCGAGGAGCATCGCGACGAGGTTGAATGTGCGGTAGGCGTCGTGTTCGTGGGCGACGCGGTGCAGGTGCATCGTTCCCACGCCGAGCGCGACCCCGGCGACGAGGGCGAGCATGACGGCGGGCACGGGCACGTCGACGAACGCGCCGCGGGCTCCGAAGACGATGGCGGCCGCGAGCACGGCCCACAGCAATCCGTTGAAGAAGGCGAGCGACCGGGGGCTCACGATGAGCTGGGGCAGGCCGCGGTGCACGAGCCAGTCGAGGGAGGAGCGGCTGAACGAGATCGCCGTGCCGGTGACGGCCACGACGATCGAGCCGATGACGGCGACGAGAAGCGCGAACGGGCCGTCGATGACCGTCTGCGAGAGGCCGATGAGAGAGATGCCGAAGCCGAGTGCGACCGCCAATGTCACGGCGCGACGGAACACCGAGCCGTGCGTGAGGGCGGGATTGACGGGGTCACGTGTGACACCGATGCCGCCCGACAGAGGGAGAGACATCTTCGATCATTCGACGAGGAGGAGAAAAGGAGGCGCATACTTCTGGACTATCGTCTCATTTCCGACGCTCGTCGGGTACCGCCAATCCCAGGGTCATCGGCTTCGACAGGGGAAGATGGTCGGATGAGCATTCCCCTGAGCGGCCAGACCGTCGACCTCGAACACGGCGGGTACACCGCTTCCCTCGCGAGCATCGGCGCGAGCCTCCGCTCCCTGCGCTTCGAGGGTCGCGATCTCGTCGTACCCTTCGACGCCGACGAGGTGCGCCCCGCGTTCCGTGGAGCGACGCTCGTGCCGTGGCCGAACCGCATCGCCGACGGCCGCTACACGTTCGACGGCGAGGAGTTCCAGGTCGACCTGTCGGAGCCCGGCCGCGGCAATGCGCTGCACGGCTTCGGCGCCTGGCTCGACTTCGCGGTGTCGCAGCAGACCGCGTCATCCGTTCGGTTGTCGGCGACGATCGAGGCCCGGAGCGGGTTCCCGTTCCGCCTGCTCATCGACGTCGACTTCTGGCTCGACGACTCGGGTCTCCACCAGCGCGTGACCGCGACGAACACGGGGTCGCGCCCCGCTCCGTACGGCACGGGGCCGCACCCCTACCTGGTCGCCGGCCCCGGACGGGTGAGCGACTGGAGCCTCGAGCTGCCCGCCGCCGAGGTGCTCGAGGTGACGGATGACCGCCTGCTGCCCACCGGCCTCGCCGACGTCGCCGTCTCGGGCGACGGCGTCTTCGACTTCCGCGCCCCGCGCGTGATCGAGTCGACCTTCATCGACCACGCCTTCACGGGGCTCTCGCGGGACGCCGACGGCGTCGCCACGGTGCGCGTCGTGACGGATGCCGGTACGGGTGTGTCGATGACGTGGGGCAGTGAACTGCCCTGGGTGCAGATCCACACGGCCGACCAGCCCGATCCCGAGTTCGATCGTCTCGGACTCGCCGTCGAGCCGATGACGTGCCCGCCCGACGCCTTCAATTCGGGCACCGACCTGATCGTCATCGAGCCGGGCGCACAGTCGTCGGCAGAGTGGACGATCAGCGCGATCTGATCAGGCGCGAGCGCCGACGCGCGCGCGGAAGCCGTCGACGATGAGGTCGACGCCGAAACTGAAGACACGGCCTCCGTCGGGGTCTCGGTCGAGCGCGCGATCGGGTGCCGCCGCACCGAGAGCGTCGGCGTGCGACTGCTGCTGCTCGCGGAAGACGTGACCCACGATGAACTCGAGCAGCACCGATGCAGCGAGCTCGCGTTCGTCGACGGTCGCGTCGCTCGTCGCGGTCGCCTCGAGCAGTCGGACCCAGGCCGCCGACGCTCCGAGGCCGAGCGCGATCGTGCTCGAGACGACCTCGGCCCCGTCGCGGTAGGCGAGGAGGGCATCACGGAGAGCCCCGGACTCGGCGCGCACCCGTTCCGGCCAGTCGAGGTCGTGCTCGACGGGTCGCGCCCGCTCGAGGATGCGGTCGGCGACGAGCGCGAGCAGCGACTGCTTGTTCGGCACGTGCCAGTAGAGCGCGCTCGCCTGCACGTCGAGCGCGGCCGCGAGGCGACGCATCGTGAGGTCGGCAAGTCCGTGCTCGTCGAGGAGGTCGAGCGCCGTCGCGACGACGTCATCGCGACTGTGTCGTGTCGTCATGAGCCCATCGTATCGGTATCATGAACGCTGTTCAGGTGAACGCCGTTCAGGTTACGGTGATCGCCACCGATCCGAAAGGACCTCTTCGTGACCACGACAGCCCCCGCACGCACGATCGACGGCCGCGTCATCGCCCGCGTCGCCGTCTTCACCGCACTCATCGCCGTGCTAGGCCTTCCCGGCGCCATCCCCGTCTTCGGCGGAGCCGTGCCGATCACCGCGCAGACCCTCGGCGTCATGCTCGCGGGCGCGGTGCTCGGGCCGTGGGCGGGCGCGGCGTCCGTCGTTTTGCTCCAGGTGCTCGTCGCAGCCGGGCTCCCTCTGCTCTCGGGCGGACGAGGGGGACTCGGCGTCTTCTTCGGACCGACCGTCGGCTATCTCATCGGCTGGATCCTCGGCGCCATCGTCATCGGCCTCATCGTGCGCTCGAGCGCGGATCGCCCGCGATGGGGCACGACCCTGCTCGGATGCTTCGTCGGCGGCATCCTCGTCATCTACGCCGTCGGCATCCCCTTCCAGTCCCTTGTGACCGGCGCTCCCCTCGAGGCCGCCGCGCTCGGCAGCGTGGCCTTCCTGCCGGGCGACGTCATCAAGGTCGTCGTCGCTGCGGCCGTCACCCAAGGACTCTGGCGCGCCTACCCCCGAGCATTCGGTCCGTGGCGCGCGAGCCGTCGCCGGTGACCGGTGTGCGGCCGCGCACCATCGAGCTCGACCACGTCAGCATCGACTACGAGGGCAGGACGGCGCTCGAGACGACGACGCTCAGCCTCGACGAGCATCGCGTCGCCGTCATCGGGTCGAACGGGTCGGGCAAGTCGAGCTTCGCGCGGCTGCTCAACGGGCTCACGCGACCGGCACGGGGCGAGGTGCGCGTGCACGGACTCGACCCCGTGCGCCAGAGCCGCCTCGTCCGGGAGCGCGTCGGGTTCGTCTTCGCGAACGCAGACGCCCAGATCGTCATGCCGACGGTGCGCGAGGACGTCGCCCTGTCACTCCGCCGACTGCGCCTCACGGCGTCGGAGACGGCGAAGCGCGTGGATGACGCGCTCGAGCGCACCGGTCTCGCGGGTCTCGCCGACGCCTCGACGCGCTCCCTCTCGGGCGGCCAGAAGCAACTGCTGGCCTTCGCGACGGTGACCGTCTCCGAGCCCGCACTCATCGTCGCCGACGAGCCCACCGCCTCGCTCGACGCGGTGAATGCGCGTCGCATCCGCGAGCTCATCCGCGCCCTCCCCCAGCAGGTCGTCGTCGTCACCCACGACCTCCGGCTCGCCGCCGAGTGCGACATCGCCCTCCGGTTCGAGAGCGGCCGCCTCGTCGCGCGCGGCCCGGCGGCCGACGTCGTCGCGCGCTACGACGAGGAGCACCGATGATCGCCCTCTACCGACCGGGGTCGAGCGTCCTGCACCGGATGCCGGCCGCGACGAAACTCGTCGGCTTCGCCATCGTCGCGCTCGTCGTCACTCTCGGCGCGCGCGAGCCCGGCACGCTCGCCGCAGCGGGTATCAGCGTCTGCATCGCGTTCGCGGCGGCCGGGCGCGGGCTGCGTCACCTCGGGCGGGTGCTCGTCGGCTATCGCTGGGTGATCGTGCTGACGCTCGCCCCGCAGCTGTTCTTCCTTCCGCCCGTCGACGCACTCACCAACACCGGTCGCGTGCTCGCCGTCATCCTTCTCGCCGGGGTCGTCACCGAGACGACCGCGACGATCGACCTGCTCGACGCGATCGTGCGCGCAGCGAGGCCTCTCCGACGTCTCATCGACCCCGACGTCCTCGCGCTCATGCTCACGATCGCCCTCGGCACGGTGCCCCTCATCGCCGACTTCGCGCGGAGGGTCGGCGACGCTCACCGCGCACGCGGCATCCGTCCGGCGGCGCGCACGACGGCCGTGCCCCTGCTCGTGCTGTCGGCCCAGCACGCCGACGATCTCGCCGATGCGCTCGCGGCGCGCGGAATCGCCTGAGGCCGCGATTCCTCGGCCCGATCGAGAGGATGATGGGCAACCGACGAAGCGAGGGGGGAGCCTCGCCGGTCGCCCAGCGCGGACCGCTCCGGGTGATCACCGGAGCGAAGATCCAAGCCGACCATAGCCCAGGTTTTTGCCCGGGGAAAGGAATTGCCCCCGAAGTGGGAGGTACCACTCAGCGGCCGAGAATCACCCGTCGACGCAGCAGCACGGCACCGGCGAGGAACGCGAAGAGACCGACGAGCGCGGGAGTCGTCGGGTCGATGCCCGTCGACGGCAACTGTGCGGGAGCCGCGGGGTTCGGCTCGGGCGGAACCGGGAGCTCGGCGACGCGCGAGAGGTACCCGTACGCGTCGATGAGACCCGCACCGGTCGTGTTCTCAGCGGAGTGCCCGACGTAGGTCGCACCGCGCGGGATCGCCGAGCCGAAGAGCGCAGCCTTGACCTCGTCGGGCGTCAGGCCGGGGTGCGCCTGGAGTCCGAGCGCGACGACGCCCGCCGCGGTGGGCGATGCGGCCGACGTACCGAAGAACTGGTACACGCCGCCGGAGCTTCCAGGGGGCGCGGACAGCACCGAGTTGCGCTCGCCGTCGAGCGAGAGGATGTCGGGCTTCGAGTAGGTCTCGAGCTCGGCGAACGGCAGCACCGTCTCGCTGCCGATCGGCGGCAGACCCGTGTAGACCGGGCCGAGCGAGCTGAAGTACTCGAGGCCGGTCGGTTCGGTGAAGGGCGCTGCGGCGACCGTGATCGCCTTGCGCGCGCCGTTGTGGCCGTTGACCGTCGGGCCGACGACGTCGTCGCCCTGGGTCGTGTCGTACTCGAGCGAGTGGAAGACGGCGGGCAGGCCGTTCTCGACCGACGAGATGCGCACGGCGGGCCGGGCGTCGGTGCGGTCCTTCGCTCGCACGATGAAGAAGTCGTAGGCCGTGGGCTCCGTCGAGGCCCCCGAGATGACGACCCCGAGGCCGGGGAAGCCGAGCTGCAGCTCGCTCACCTCGACGGGAGTGCCCGCCGGGTCGGTGACGACGAGCGAGAAGTCGCCGAACTCCGTGCCGTACGGCAGGGCCCACTGCGCGAGGACCTCGACCTGCAGGTCGTCGCCGTCCGGCACGCCGATGACCGTGAAGGCATTCGAGTACGCCTCGGCCTCGCTCGGGTCGAAGTCCATGCAGTCGACGGCGCCCTCGAGTCCGCTCGCGGCGGCGATGCCGTCGGGGCAGTCGATGGGCCGGTACTCCGCCGACATCCACGAGCCGATGGGGCGCACCTCGCCGTCGACCTCGGCGACCTGGTTGAAGTTGCCCGCGGCGGTGAGATAGACGAGACCGGCGTCGACGAGACGGTCGATCTTCTGCGTGAGGAGCGACTCCTGGAAGTACGGCTCGGTCGGGAAGAGCACGTCGTCGACGATGATGTCGGCACCATCGGCAATGAGCTGATCGATCGCCGCGCGCATGGCGGTCTCGTCGGTGATGCCCGTGGCGAAGGCGAGCTTCGCTCCGGGAGCCATCGCGTGCACGAGCTGCGCCATGCCGCGACCCTCGTCGTCCTGACCGGCCACGGTCGTCGGGAGGTCGTGCACGATGACGGGCTCGAGGTAGCCGCACGGGTTGCCCGGCCCGGGCAGCAGGCCGTTCCGCACATCTGCATCCCACGCGGCCTTGCCCGCCTCGGGGCCGCCCTTGAGGGCGAACGAGTTCGAGATGATGCCGACGGTGACGCCTCCGCCGTCGACGCCGAAGTCGGAGCGGGCCTTCACGACGTTGAGCGGGATCGCCGCGTCGGCGGGGATCGATCGGCACGTGCCCGTCGGGATCGGCAGAATGTCGTCGGCGGCCGCCGCGGCGAACGAGCCCGAACCGGCCTGCGGTGCGTGCGAGACCGACGTCACACCCGCCAGTCGGGAGAGGGCGTCGAGCTCCGACGGCGCGACGAAGGCGGTGAGGGTCGCGTGCTCAGGGTCGACGGCGACGACGAGACCGAGGGCGGCGACCGCCTCGGAGACGGCGACGACATCGGCGCCGTCGGTCGTGATCGAGACGGCGAGTCGGCCCGCGTCGTCGACCTGGAGGCTCAGGATGCCGTCGGCGGGCAGTCCCTCGGAGGCGGCGAACTCATCGGTCGACGGGTCTTCGAGGGTGCCGGCGAGACGCTCGACCACTCCCGACAGGCTCGCGCGGTCATCCGGTTCGAGCTCGGCGGCGGCCGGTGAGACCGGCCCCGCGAGGAAGAGGACGGCGCCGAGGGCGACGGCCCCGACGAACGATGAACGAACGGCGCGCCGAGGCGCGATTCCCCACGATGACGACTCCACGTACGACTTCTCCCCGACGTTGGAAACAGGGAGCGGTCGTCCCTCGAGAGCCGAGAGTAGCGGAGAGCAGCCTCCGGCGGAAGATGCGGAATACCGGGGCAATCCGACTGATCGTCGGTGACGAATCACTCTTGTGCCCACAGCAGGCCGAGGGAGAACCGACATGAAGACGAAGAGCGCGGAGATGGTCGCGGCGCGGAAGCCGCGCAAACGGTTCTGGGCCTTCGGCGCCCTGACCGGCATCGTCGGAGCGGGGGCGTTCCTCGCCGCCGTCGAACTCGTCGCTCTCTTCGTCGCCCCGCGCGACGGGAGCCCCGTCATCGCCGCGGGATCGTTCGTCATCGACATCGTGCCGCGGTGGGCGAAGGAACTCGCGATCGAGCTGTTCGGCGAGGCCGACAAGATCGTGCTGCTCGGCTCGGTCGGCCTCGCGGTCGTCGTGGCCGCCGCCGTGATCGGCGTCATCGAACTCGTGCGCCCGCCGATCGGCGCCATCCTCTTCGGCGTCGCGGGAGCCCTCGCGGTCGTCGCCGTCGTCACTCGCGCCGGAGCGTCGCCCCTCGCGTCGGTTCCGAGCATCGTCGGAACGATCGTCGGCATCATCGCGCTGCGTCTGCTCATCGGTCGCCTGCGCCGGTGGCGCGACGGCGTGTGGGCGAACATCGAGCGACCGGCATCCGTCTCGGTCACGGCACCGGGCGCGCCCGCCGCACCGTCCGCACAGCCGACCGAGGGTGCGCCCCTCAAGAACGTCGACCGCCGCGGATTCCTCATCATGTCGGGCGTCGTCGCCGCCGGAGCCGCCATCATCGGCGCGGGCTCACGCGCGATCACCGCGGCGACGTCGTCGATCGCGAGCATCCGTGACGCACTCACGATCCCCGCTCCGCGTTCGACGGTCACCGTGCCGGAGGGCGCCGAACTCGACATCCCCGGCCTCACGCCGCTGTACACGAAGAACTCCGATTTCTACCGCGTCGACACCGCACTCACGGTGCCGTCGATCGACCCCGCGACGTGGCGGCTCGTGATCGACGGGATGGTCGACACGAAGGTCGAGCTGAGTTTCCAGGACCTGCTCGACATGGGTCTCGACGAGTACTCGATCACCCTCACGTGCGTCTCGAACGAGGTCGGCGGCGGACTCGTCGGCACGGCGAAGTGGCTCGGCGTCCCGCTGCGCGACGTGCTCGCGCTCGCCGGCCCGAAGAACGGCGCCGACATGGCGCTCTCCCGCAGCATCGACGGCTACACCGCGAGCACTCCCCTGTCGGTCGTGACCGATGACGGCGTCGACGCCATCCTCGCCGTCGCGATGAACGGCCAGCCCCTCCCCCTCGAGCACGGATTCCCCGTGCGCATGGTCGTGCCCGGCCTCTACGGCTACGTCTCGGCGACCAAGTGGCTCACGCAGATCACCGTCACGACGTTCCAGAAGGACGAAGCGTACTGGACGCCCCGCGGATACTCCGCGGAGGCTCCGATCAAGATGTCGTCGCGCATCGACACCCCCCGCGTCGACAAGCAGATCGCCGCGGGTCCGACGAAGATCGCGGGCGTCGCGTGGGCACAGACGATCGGCATCGAGAAGGTCGAAGTGAACATCGACGAGGGCGGATGGCAGCCTGCGACGCTCTCGATGCCCGTGAACGAAGACACGTGGGTGCAGTGGTTCGTCGACTGGGAGGCCACCGCGGGAACCCACTACGTCGCCGTGCGCGCGACCGACAAGCAGGGCAACCTGCAGATCGAGGAACGCGCCCCGATCGCCCCCGACGGTTCGAGCGGCTGGCAGCGCACACTCCTGCGTGTCGGGTGACCTCTCTCGGCCCGTCGACCCCGTAACGTAAGGGGATCGTCGAGCGGAGGGGCTACGCGCGGATGAGAGCACGCACCGTGCTGTGGAGCGGGTTCGTGCTCGCGCACGCGATCCTCGCGGTCGTCGGCATCTACGGACCGGGTTGGCAGCTCGGCGACGTCGAGGGCGTGTACGTATTGTGGGCCGAAGAGGCCGCCGCCGGCACGCTGCGCATGGGCATCGACGTCGCGTGGGTCTACCCGATCGGCGCGGCCGTACCGATCGGCATCGCCGGCCTGCTCGGGACCGATCTCTACGTGTACGTCTGGCTCGGCATCGCCGTACTGCTGAACGCCGGCGCCTTCGCCGTGCTGCTCGGGCGCCGTGCGCTCTCGCGACCGCGCACCATCGCGGCATCTTTCTGGCTCGTCTTCCTGCTCGCGCTCGGCCCCGTGTCGCTCGGTCGGATCGACGCGATCACGGTGCCGCTCGCGATCGCGGGTCTGCTGTGGGCGGCACGCCGACCGCACCTCGCGGGAGTGCTCCTCACGATCGCCGCGTGGGTCAAGGTCTGGCCCGCCGCCCTCGTCGCGACCCTCGTCATCGGCGGCCGCGGGCGAGTGCGTATCGTCGTCGCCGCCGCGATCACGAGCGCCGCGTTCATCGTCGTGAGCCTCTTCGCGGGCTCGGGCTGGAACGTCTTCGGCTTCATCACGCAGCAGACCGGGCGGGGCATCCAGGTCGAGTCGATCTTCGCGGTGCCGACGCTCTGGCGGATCGCCGCGGGCGACACGGGTTCGAGCGCGTACTACGACCACGACATCCTGACCTTCCAGGTCACGGGGCCGGGCGTCGGAACCGCGATCGCCGTCGCCACCCCGCTCCTCGCGCTCGTCGTCGCGGTGATCGCCGCCCTCGGTGTGCGGGCCGCGCTCCGCGGCGCGACGTTCGTACGACTCGTGCCGCCGCTCGCGCTCGCGCTCGTCGTCGCGCTCATCCTCGTCAACAAGGTCGGGTCGCCCCAGTTCGTCTCGTGGATCGCCGTTCCCGTCATCCTCGGCATCTGCCTCGACCGGCGTCGGTTCGAGCTCCCGGCGATCCTCGCCCTCGTGATCGCCGTGCTGACGCAGGTGATCTACCCGTACACGTATGCGTGGCTGCTCGCCGCCGATCCGCTCGTCGTCGGCATCCTCACGCTGCGAGCCCTGCTCGAGGCGGTGCTCCTCGGCTGGGCGGTCGTCGCGGTGTGGCGGGCGGGGTCGCGAGTGCCGAGCAGGCTGAGCGTCGACGCCTAGGGGACGTCGGGCTCAGATGAAGAGCGTCACGACGAACAGCACGATGCAGAGCGCCGTGACGCCGAGGGCGACGAGGGCCGGCGTGAGGATGGCACGCGGACGGCCCGCTACCCGACGCGCGACGACGAGCGACACGATCGCGAGCGCCACCCAGATCCACACGAGCACGACGAAGGCGACGAGCGTGTTGAGCATGAGGAAGCGGTCGCTGCCCTCGAGGGTCAGCAGTTGCGTGATCCAGAACGTCGCGAACGCGACCGCCAGGGCCGCGGCGATCACCCCTGTCGCGACGACTGTGACTACGCGGCGGGAATCCGTGCGATTCGCTTCCGTCATCAGTCCACCCTACGCACGCCGTTTCTGACCGGGACCCGCAACCAGACGCCGGACGCCGCGGCATGGGGCCCGTGGGTGAAGCTCGAGGCGTGCTGAGCCGCGCGGGGCGCCGCTAGCATCGGGGCATGTCCGCCCCTTCGCGTCCGCGGCGCCTCGTGCGCGTCATCCTCGCCGGTCTCGCCGGGTTCACCCTCGTCGGCGCCCTCGTCGGCATGGCCGGGCTCACGGTCGGCGGCGGCATGGGCCTGCCGCCCGAGTGGATCGAGGGCAGCGTCTTCTCGTCGTACGTCGTGCCGGGCGTCATCCTCGGCGTCGTCGTCGGCGGTTCGCAGGCGCTCGCGCTCGTCGCGCAGTTCCGGCGGCTGCGCCTCGCGTGGGGACTGCACGCGGCGGCCGGTCTCGTGCTCATGGTGTGGATCTTCGTCGAGATCGCGATCATGCTCGAGTGGGCGCCGCTGCACGGCATCTTCTTCGCCGCGGGCTTCGCGCAGACTGTCGTCGCGGTGCTCGCGCTCGGTGCGTGGCCGTCGCCGTTCTTCGTGCGTGAACGTGCGTGAGGGCAAACAAAAACGGCCCGCTGTCGCGAGCCGTTTTCTTACTGTCTCAACCAGTAATCAGTGCGTGAGCACTGTGCGCCCGGAGGGATTCGAACCCCCAACCTTCTGATCCGTAGTCAGATGCTCT
This sequence comes from Agromyces atrinae, assembly GCF_013407835.1. Lineage (NCBI taxonomy): Bacteria > Bacillati > Actinomycetota > Actinomycetes > Micrococcales > Microbacteriaceae > Agromyces > Agromyces atrinae. Next base: position 2,082,971 of record NZ_JACCBI010000001.1, read on the forward strand.
ATCCGTTGAGCTACGGGCGCAATTCACTGCCTGCGAGTGAACGCGGGCAACCCGGATACTCTAACCCAGACTCGGGCCTCTTGCCAATTCGAGCGATGCTCAGCGCGCGTGGTCGGGTCGCAGCTCGTCGAGGGCACGGATCTGGCGCTTGAGCGCGACCTGTCGATACGAGGTCTCGATGAGTTCGGCGAGCTCGTCCCAGTCGACGCCGTCGAGCCCGATACCGAGCCAGTGGTTCTTGTCGTAGTAGGGCGGTGCGTAGAAACGCGGGTCCTGCGCGAGCGCCTGGTGCTCGTCGGGGTCGGTCGTGAAGACGACCGAGAACGGGTCGTCCATCGACGACGAGACGTGCACGAAGATCTTGCCCTTCGCGCCCGTGCGGAACGTGGGCCTCCCCCACGCCCCGACCTCGGTGCACTCCGGCAGTGCGGAGCAGATCGCGCGCACGCGCTCGATGAGCGGATGACGGGGATCGACGACCGGGGGATGCTCCACGGCTCGACCCTATCGAGCACGGACGACACATCACGCGGCGAGTCGGGGCGAACGCTCCTCTACAGCCCTTTGCCACCTGTCACCGGAAGCACAGCGCCCGACGTGTACGAGGCATCCTCCGACGCGAGGTACACGTACGCGCCTCCGAGTTCGGCGGGCTGACCCGAACGACCGAGCGGGGTGCCCTGCCCGAACTTCTGCACCTTCTCGTCCCATCCGGTCGCGGGGATGAGCGGCGTCCAGATCGGCCCCGGCGCGACGGCGTTCACGCGGATTCCCTTCGGTCCGAGCTCCTCGGCGAGCGCCTTCGTGAAAGCGACGAGCGCGGCCTTCGTCATCGCGTAATCGAGCAGCGCGGGCGACGGCTGGAAGCCCTGGATCGACGCCGACACGATGATCGACGACCCCGGAGCGAGGTGCGGCACGGCCGCACGCGTGAGCCAGAACGGCGAGTACAGGTTGGTGCGGAAGACGCGATCGAACTCGGCGGTCGTCATCGTCTCGACACCGTCACGATCCTTCTGGTACGCCGCGTTCGGCACGAGGATGTCGATCCCGCCGAGCTGCGCGATCGTCTCGGCGACGAGGTGCTCGTTCCACTGCTCGTCCTGGATGTCACCGGGAAGGAGCACGGCCTTCCGACCGGCATCCGTCACGAAGCCCGCCGTCATCTGGGCGTCGGCCTGCTCCTCGGGAAGGTAGGAGATCGCGACGTCGGCGCCTTCGCGCGCGAAGGCGATCGCCACGGCGCGGCCGATGCCGGAGTCGCCGCCCGTGATGAGCGCGCGTCGCCCGACGAGGCGTCCGTGGCCGTGATAGCTCGACTCGCCGTGGTTGGGCGTCGGCGTCATGTCGCCGGTGAGGCCCGGCTGCGACTGCTCCTGCGCGGGGAAGTCGCCGTCGTCGTGCTTCGAACGGGGGTCCTGCTGCATGTCGGTCATGCTTCTACGGTGTCAAGCCTCGCCCGTGCACGACAGGGGCTTGACGGATGACGCGGGCGCGGCCTACGCGCGAGGCTCGCGGGTCGACCAGAGCGCGAGCGCGACGAGCGCGGGCTGGAAGAAGAGACGGATGAGCCGGGCTCGGTCGGTCGTGAGGCCGAACGCATCACGGCGGTCGGCGTACTGTGCGATGTTGCCGGGGAACACGGCGACGAAGAACGCGGCGACGATCGCACCGATGCGACGACGTTCCTTGGGCAGCACGACGAGCGCGGCTCCGAGGCCGACCTCGACGGCGCCCGAGGCGACGACGACGCCATCCGGGTCCATCGGCACCCACTCGGGCACCTGCGCGCGGAACTCCTCGCGCGCCCAGAACAGATGGCTCACCCCGGCGAACACGAGTGCGCTCGCGAGGAAGAGACGCCCGATCGTGCGGGCGGGGGTGGAGCGGGGTCGGTCTCGGCGCGTCATCCTGTCATTCAACTCTCTGTCGGCCCGAAATCAAGGGGGTTGCGCGGTCGGCGCCGATCACTACCATCGCGGTATGCCGACTCACGCCGACGCCGACGCCCTGCCCGCCGACGGGCGCGACGAGACCCCGAACGAGCGGGCGGATCGCAACTGGAACGAGATCCTCCAGGAGCTGCGCGTCGCTCAGACCGGCACGCAGATCATCGTCGGCTTCCTGCTCGCCGTCGCGTTCCAGCCACGGTTCGAGGAGGTCGACGCGTATCAGCTCGGGCTCTACCTCGTGCTCGTCGCACTCGCCGGCATCGCGACGGCGCTCGGACTCGCGCCCGTGAGCCTCCACCGCACCTACTTCGCGCGGCAGCGGAAGGAGTACATCGTGCGCATCGGCAGCCGGTTACTCGTCGCCGACCTCGTCGTCGTCGCGTTCCTCGCGGTGGGCGTGACGAGCCTCATCTTCGACTTCACCGCGGGTCGCGCGGCGGGCTTCACCGCGATGGGCGTCGGACTCGCGGTCGTCGCGGTGCTGTGGCTCGTCGTGCCCCGGCTCGGTTCACGCTCCGCCGTCGGTGCCGCGCCCCATGCCCACCGAGCCGAGGGCTGAGGTGGGGACGCCGGCGGGCACCCGGGTGACGATGACCGCGCCGGCCGCGAAGAGGAGCGCGAGGATGCCAGCGGGGGCGAGGAACGGCGTCACATCGGCGATGGTCGTGAGCGTCGGCACGACACGCACGCGCGCGGGGCGGTCGGCGGGCGGGATGACGAGCGTGCCCTGACCGTCGGCACGGTGCCGTTCGGCGGGGACGACAGCGGGCGCGGTCGTGACACGAGGATGCGCGCTTCCGACGCCCGCCCCGTCCGCATCGGCGAACGCCGGCGACGGGGCGAAGAGGCCGAGCGAGAGTGCTCCGACGAGGATGCCGGTCGTCAGCGTGGCCCGCATGGCGGGCGCCCGGCGCACGGTGATGTCGAGCCGGGCGGCCGAGGCGTGGGCGGCTGTGGCTGTGACGTCGGTGCGGGACTGCAGTGGGATGTCGGCGTCCGTACGGGTGCGGGACATGGAGCTCCTCGGCATTCAGGGCGCGATCTTCGCACCCAGAGAAAGAGACGGGGAGGACGCTCGATCATGACGCGAGTGTCTGACAAACAGCTGAGAGCGCTCTCTCGCAGTATTCTCGCGGATGTTTCGGGAGAATGCCAGAGTGCGGAACACCCGAATTGTGACGGACTTACCGAAAAGTGCGTACTTCCCGGCTCGCGACATCGGTGCCTACAGTTACCTCGGATCAGTCCGAGATCGGACCAGTCGAATCGGGAGGAACACCATGAGCACTGTCGTCGTCATCGGAGGAACCGGATACACCGGAGGGAACATCGTCGCAGAAGCCGCCCAGCGCGGTCACGACGTCACCTCGTGGAGCCGAAACGCCCCCGAAGCGCCCATCGACGGCGTCACCTACGAGACGGGCTCGCTGCAGGACGACGAGAACCGTCAGCGTGCCGTGGCGGGCGCCGACACCGTCATCCTCGCCCTCGCCCCGCGCGGCGAACTCGCGGACGAGCTCGCGGGCATCTACGCGCGCATCGCGGAACTCGCGGCCGCATCGGGCGCACGCCTCGGCGTCGTCGGCGGCTTCAGCGGCCTGCGCCCCGCCGAGGGCGCACCGCGCTTCGCCGAGGGTGACGACCTTCCGCCGCAGTTCGCGCACGAGGCTCGCGTCATGACGGGCGTGCTCGAGACGCTGCTCGCCGACGCCCCCGACGGCCTCGACTGGTTCTTCGTGAGCCCCGCGGCCAACTACGGCTCGTACGCTCCGGGCGAGAAGCTCGGCACCTACCGCACGGGCGGCGAGGTCGCCCTCTTCGACGCGAACGGCGAATCGGCCGTCTCGGGCGTCGACTTCGCGACGGCGATCGTCGACGAGATCGAGACCCCCACGCACCACGGCGAGCAGTTCGGCGTCGCCTACTAGCCGTAGTTCGCCGCGAGGAAGGCCGCGTACCCCTCGGGTGCGCGGCCTTCCGCACGCCCGGACGTGAGCACCTCGCAGTCCGCCGTCGCGACCGTACGCGCGCCGGCCTCGCGGAGGTGATCGACGAGGATGACGTCTTCGTGCGCCGCGACAGACTCGAACCCGCCCGCGGCGAGGTACCGATCGGCGCGCATGCCGAGGTTCGCACCGTGGGTGTTCCCGTAGGCAACGCCCGGCTCATGGGTGGCGATCCAGTCGGCGATCTGAGCGTCGGAGAGATCGGCGAAGTCGGGACGCACCGTGCCGAGCACGAGGTCGGCGCCGCGCTCGGCGAGGTCGACGTGCACCGTCGCCCAGCCGAGGGGCACGGCCGAATCGGCGTCGGTGTTCGCGATCCACGTCGTCGCGGGGTCGGCGCCCGCGAGTGCGATGCCGACGCCGTGAGCACGAGCTGCCCCGACGAGGGCGACGTCGATGGTCTCGACCGCCACGGGGAACCGCGCGGCGATCTCTGCCGAGCCGTCGGAGCACGCGTCGAGCACCACGACGACGCGCACCTCGATGTCGGGGCGTCGGGCGGCGAGAAGGCGCACACTGTCATCCATCGCCGTGAGGCAGCGCGCGAGCAGCTGCTCCTCGTCGTGGACGGGGATGACGATGGCGAGAGTCGCGATGCGCTGTCGGCCGACGATCACGGGATCACCCCGGTCTCGCGGGCGACGGAGCGCGCACCCGGGTGCGAGTAGACGCCGAGCAGGAAGTCCTCTTCGCGGTGTTCGGCGAGGAGCGCGAGATCGCCGCGATCGCGCAGGCGGGCGTGCACGTCGTCGCCCGAGCGCGGGTAGTCGTCGACGGGGTGGCGCCAGTGGCAGGCGACGAGGATGCCGTCGTCGGTGAGGCTGCCGATCGACCGGTCGATGGCGAGGTCGAGATCGTCGTCGCCCCAGTAGTAGCCGACCTCGGAGATCACGATGAGGTCGAACTCCCCCTCGGGCCAGTCGCCCGGGAGGGAGCGCTGCTCGAGAACGACATCGGTTCGACCGATGAAGCGTCGAGCGGCTGCGCGGAGAGGTGCCGACGCGGCATCCACGGCGAGCAGGTGATCGCAGCGTTCGGCGAGCGACGCGGTGAGCACCCCCGTGGAGCAGCCGATCTCGAGCGCCGACCGGAAGGTGCGTCGCGGCAGGCCGGCGAGGGTGATGGAGCGCTTGCGCTCCTCGTACCAGCGCGACTCGAAGCCCCACGGGTCGGACTTGCCCGCGTAGAACCGGTCGAAGAACTCGGGGTCGAGGCTCGCGGGAGCCGCGCGTTCGGCGACGACGATGTACTCGTGGTCACGCCGGAAGTGCTCGAGCATGCCCGCGTGGAGCATGACCTCGTCGCCCGCGGCGGGAGAGAGCGGGGCGGTCTGACTCGTGTGCTCGTCGAGCGCGCGGGCCTTCGCCTCGCGGTCGGCCTCGGCGATGGGGATCGCGCGGAGCTCGGCCCACGGCACGTCGGCGGCGCTCCCCCAGTGCCACAGCCAGATCGGGTACTCGGCGAAGAGCACGCTGCGCTCGGCGGCGACGGCGGCAGCGACCTCACCGGCGATGCGGTGATCGCGGTGACCGTCACCCCGCCACGGTGCGAGCACGAGCGTGCGGCGCGCTCCGTCGAGTCGCGTCGACAGCGCGCGGTGGAGCACGTCGGCCCCGTCACTCAGCCCACCATCGGCGATGCCGAGGAACTCGACCGAGGCGCCGGGAGCGACCCGGTCGATCGCACGGAGCAGCTCGACGCGGCGCTCGAGGGCGAGGGTGCGCGGCGAACGCGTCGGCGATTCGGGGTGCGACCGCTCGCCGTCGGTCGCGACGACGATTTCGACGTGCACGCCCTCGCGGTGGAGCTTCGCGACGAGACCGGCGACCCCGAGCGTCTCGTCGTCGGGGTGGGCGGCGACGACGACGACACGGTCGAGCGCGTCGAACCGGTCGTCATCGAGTACGGCGACGGATGTCAGGAGCGGGCGCCACTCGTCTTCCCGGGTGCCGGGGTCTCGATGGTCGAAGCTCACCATGGAGCGACGCCGTGCTCGTGGACGGCCCGGCCGAGTGCGGCGTCATCACGTTCGGCGTGGTGCTGCCGCACATAGATCTCGAGGTCGGCGACGCGTCGCGCGTAGTCTCGATCGGTCGTGAGGGGCGCCGGGCCGAGGGCGTGCCGGACTCCGCGGAGCGTTCGCTCGACGGCATCCACCGTCACCGCACGCACCCGGCGGGCGATGATCGACGGCGGGATGTCGGTGCTCTCCTCACCGTCGGCGATGCGAGCTGCGGCGACGAGCGAGGTGCGCGCACCGTCGAGCGCGGCGTCGATCGCGCCCAGGTGGGCGAGAGCCAGTTGGTCGGGTTCCCGGGTGTCGAAGGAGTCGGCGAGGGTGCGCGCGATGCCGATCGCTCCGCCCCACCAGCACGCGGCGACGCCGATGCCGCCCCACGCGAAGCCCGGGCGGTCGAGGTACCAGCTGTCGTCGCCGATGGGGATCGCGGCGGCGGCCGTGAACGTGACGGGGGCGCTCACGACGTCGGTGAGTCCGCGGGAGACCCACGGGCCGTGATGCGCCGCGATTCCGGGGCCGCGGAGGTTGACCGCGAAGAGACGGCGTGTGGTGTCGGACGTGTGGGCCGTGACGAGAGCGTGCGACAGGCGACGGGCGAGGGAGCACCAGGGCTTCTCTCCGGAGAGTGTCCAGCCCTCTTCCGAGTCGGATGCGACGACGCGGAGTCCGGGGCCTTCGGCCGCGAAGACCCCCCAGGAGGATGTCTCGTCGGCGTCGACCGCTTCGAGGGCTTCGAGTGCGGGGGCGTGGGTGCTGGGGTCGTTGCCGGCGAGTGCACCCGCCTGCCGGAGGATCTCGAGCGCGTCGAGGTGCGGTTCGAGCACGCGGGCGGCGGTGACGTCGGCCGCGGCGACCGTGGCGAGGGCCTCCCAGCGTGCGGCGTGGGTGTCGAGTTCAGCTTGGTGGGAGTAGTCGACGGCCCACGACAGGAGGTCGGCGATTTCGGTGCGGGGAAGGTCGGTGGGGAGCGCGGGAAGCGCTCGCGGAGTCGCACCCAGACTCACAGGTCGAGTCATCGATGTCATAAGCCTGAGGCTAGGCGCGTGCGTCGGATCGGACGAGGGCCTTGACTTCCGCGCCGCCAGCCCCGTGTCAGCCATCCGCGCCGCTCACCTCGTCGCCCCGATCAGCCGACGGACGCGTAGTCGGGCCGCGGCGGTGGCGCGTCACGCGGTGGTCGGAGTGGGCGGGCGGACGTGCCGTTTCCGTTGCGCGACGCGGGGTCGTGCGGTGGCTGCGAGGGGTGCGTTGCGGTGTCGTTGTGGGTGCGCGTCGGGGTGTCCTGCGGTGGACGCGTAGCGGTGCCGTGCCGGGGGCGTGTCGGGGTGTCGTCGACTGGTCGTGGTGGTGATTCGTGCCGGGACGGGCGGGGTGGCGTGAGGGGTGGCGCGGGTTCGGGTGTGCGCGCGGGTTCAGGCGCGTGCGGGGGTGCAGGCGCGGGTGCGGGTGCGAGTGCGAGTGCGGGTGCGGGCGCGGGTTTAGGTGCAGGCGCGGGTGCGGGCGTGGGCGTGGGTGGGTTGAGTGTGGGGTTGGTGTTGCCGGGGCGTGGTGTTTGGGTGGGGTCGATGTGTGGGGGTGGGGTGAACCAGGTGTGGTTGTTGTGGATGGTGATGGTCCAGCCGTCGTCGTGGATGCGGTGGTGGTGGAAGGCGCAGAGGAGGATGCCGTTGGTGAGGTCGGTGGGGCCGGTGTCGCGTTTCCACCAGTGGATGTGGTGTGTTTGGGTGTAGCCGGGTGGTCGGGTGCATCCGGGGAAGGCGCAGCCGCCGTCGCGTTCGGTGAGGGCGAGTTTTTGTGCGGTGGTGAAGAGTCGGGTGGTGCGTCCGAGGTCGAGGACTTCGCTGGGGCCGCCGAGGATCATCGGGATGACGCCCGCGGCCGCGGCGAGTTGACGGATCGTGGCGGCGCTGACGGGGTGGTCGATGCCGTCGATCGTGCCCCACCCGGTGGGCGTGCTGGTGCGTTCAAACCCGGACCGGAAGCCAGAGCCAGAGGCGGAGCCAGAGGCGGAGTTCGAGGCAGTGCCCGAGTTCGAGGCAGTGCCCGAGTTCGAGGCAGTGCCCGAGTTCGAGGCAGTGCCCGAGTTCGAGGCAGTGCCCGAGTTCGAGGCAGTGCCCGAGTTCGAGGCAGTGCCCGAGTTCGAGGCAGTGCCGGAGTTCGAGGCAGTGCCGGAGTTCGAGGCAGTGCCGGAGGTCGAGGCAGTGCCGGAGGCGGCGGCGGCGGCGGCGGCGTGTGCACCGTCGCCGGAGTCTGAGGCGCTGGCGCGTTCGAGGAGGTCGTCGAGGTGGATACGGGCGACGACGGTGGTGGTGCGGAGTGCGGGCGGGGAGTCGGCCGAGCCGAGGGCGAGGCGGGCGATGTCGGCGAGGGCGTCGGCGTTGAGTTGCGGGATCGACCGGGTCTCGGCAGTCGCGGGGTCGGGTGTGGGGCGGGCGGTGCCGCGCGTGGTGCTGTCGGGCGTGGTGCTGTCGGGCGTGGTGTGGTCGGGTGTGGGTGTCCAGGTGCCGCGGGTGCGGTGGAGTTCGGCGGTGACGAGGGCGTCGATGGCGATCTTGATCGGGGCGCCGGTGGCGGGGTCGAGGGCGCCTTTCATGCGGATATAGCCGCGGTGGTCTTCCCAGATGTGGAGGTTGCGGCCGGCGCGGAGTTCGTCTTCGCGGGGTTTCACTCCGTCGGGGTCGAGGTGCGCGGTGAGTCGTTTCGTGAGGCGGGTGAGGCCGTCGACGCCGACGTGCGGGGCGCGGTCGATGAGGAATCGTTCGGCGTCGTCGAGATCGTTCGGGGTGGCCTTCACCCGGACGCTGTCGAGGAAGCTGGTGATCGCGGCGGCCGCGTCGATGCTGATCGTGCCCGCGTCGAGCGCGGCCGCGATGTGCGGGTAGCGGGCGGGCAACACTTCGCCGGTGAACGAGGCACGGGGGGCGGTCGCGCGCCCCACGGAGACGAGGCGACTCGCGGCGGAGAACCCGTCGCCGGTGGAGTGCGCGATCAACCGTTCGACCGAGGCGAACCCCTGCGTCTTCGCGATGTTCTCCTCGCCCACTGTCGTGGAGCGTTCGGCGAGCTCGGCTGCGATCCGTGCATGCACCGTCGCCAGGGTGCGCCGTGCTGACGCGATCGCGTCGTTGACCCGCACCAGCCCGGCGTCGCTCATCGACCGCACATCCATCGACACCGCACCAGCACCCGCGCCCGCGCCCGCGCCCGAACCCGAGACAGCACCGCGCACGACCCCGACGAGCGCACCGTCCCACTCCGCGACGAGCGCGGTGAGCGCCTCGTCAATGCCGCAGAGAGCGGCAGCGGGAGCGGTGATGGCCATACTCATATTGTAGAAGAGAGGTACGACACTGAGCGAGTTATCCACATGTGGATATCGAAGATAATTCATGAGAGATGCACCCGAGAGAGCACGCAGATGCAGGCGCACACCCATCACCCAGCACACTCCCCCGCCGCGCACAACCCACTAGGGCGAAGCCGCACGCGAGCGTAACGTCGCTGATATCCGAACCCCGAACAACCACCGACGAAAGGTGTGAGCATGGCTGAGACGACGAAGAGGAACGCCCGCGGCGGAACGGGCGCGAAAGAGACCCGGCGCCAGAACGCCGAACGCGGCTTCACGGCCTCGAAGAGCCTCGCCGACAACCTCCAGAAGGTGCTCGTCGACCTCCTCGAGCTGCAGATGCAGGGCAAGCAGGCGCACTGGAACGTCGTGGGCACGAACTTCCGCGACACGCACCGTCAGCTCGACGACATCATCGACTCGACGCGCGAGTTCAGCGACACCGTCGCCGAGCGCATGCGCGCCCTGCACGCGGTGCCCGACGGGCGCAGCGACACCGTCGCAGAGACGACGACCCTGTCGGAGTACCCGCAGGGCGAGATCGACACGAGCGAGACCGTCGACCTCATCACCGATCGCCTCGAAGCGACGGTCGGCACGATCCGCGACGTGCACGACGCCGTCGACGAGGAGGACCCGACGAGCGCCGACATCCTGCACGCCGTCATCGAACAGCTCGAGCAGTACGCCTGGATGGTCAGCGCCGAGAACCGCACCCCGGCGCGCGCGAAGAGCTGACCAGCACCACCGCGAGCACCAGCAGCAGCAATAACACCGCGCAGAGCGAAGAGCCGGACACCCCGCGGGGAGTCCGGCTCTTCTGCGTCATCCGCAGACCCGCGTCATCCGCAGACCTGCGCCATCCGCACACCCGCGTCATCCGTTCGAGACGACGCCCGCCGCCTACTCGCCGGTGTGCACACCCACGGGCGGGACGGCCTTGCGGTCCTGCGCGGGGAAGACGACCTTCTGGATGATGATGATCGCCGACGCGGCGACCGGGATGGCGACGAGGGCGCCGAGCACTCCGCCGATCGTTCCGCCGCCGACGGCTGCGATGACGACGATCGCGCCCGGCACGGCCACGGCCTTGTTCATGATGCGCGGGCTCAGGATGTACGCCTCGACCTGCATGTACACGAGGTAGTAGATACCGGCGACGAGAGCGGTCAGCGGCGACGCGAACAGACAGATGAGGGTGTTGATGATTGCGCCGATGAGGGTTCCGACCATCGGGATGAGCGAGCCAATGAACGCGATGAGCGCGAGCAGGGCGGGGAGCGGCGCCCCGATGATCGAGAGGAAGATGAGGCTCAGGATGCCGTTGATGAGCGCGAGACCCACCTGCCCGATCACATAACGGCCGACGGCGCCCGACACGTCGTCGGTGAGCTCGGTGAAGCGCGGGCGACGGTACGCGGGCACAAAGCGGGCGGCCATGCGCTTGATGTTCTTGAGCGACGCCATGAAGTACAGCGTCAGGATGAGCACGATCGTGACACCGGTGAGCCCGCCGGCGACTCCCGCGCCGACCGCGACGACTCCGCCGCCGATCGTCGCGAGGTTGCCCGGGTCTTGCACGAAGCTCAGCACACTGCCGAAGGCGTCCTGGATCGTCGAGCCGTACTGCGCCTCGAGGTCGTGGTACCACTGGCTCGCCTGCGCGTCCTTGACCATGTCGGGCAGGTCGGTGATGAGGTTCGTGGCCTGTTCGACGAGCACGGGGACGATCGCGAGCACGATGCCCGCAAACGCGAGGATGACGCCGCCGACGACGATCGCGATGGCGGCCGGTCGCGGGAGCTTCCGCTCGATGAGCGACACGATCGGGTCGAGCCCGAGCGAGAGGAACAGCGCGAGGCCGATGTAGACGAGCACGGTCGAGAGCTGCCCGAGCACACTGCCGATGAGGAGGGCGACCATGACGCCGAGGGCGCCGACGAGTCCGAACTGGAACGGCTGGACGCCCGAGACGACCACGCGCTTCGGCTCGGGGCGCCTGTCGATCGCTTCGTCGGTGCGCTTGTCTGAATTGCGCCACATGATGGACTCCCGCCCCGCAGCGCCTCGCGGCCCGCGCGTATCTGGTCTGCACGATCACCGTGCAGGCCCCGAGTCTACGACCGCGCACCGACGGCATCCCAGGGTTGACACGGCACGGCGGCGAGGCAGCCGAGCGGCGACATGTTCGACCTTCGGCTGACGCGGAGGGTCACCGCTGCTCCTTACGCTGAGACCATGAGCGCACTCCTCGACACCCGTGACACCGGCGCGACGCCGACGCCGCCGCGTCCGCCGGGCGCGGCTCACCCTCCGCGCCGAGTGGGACAACGCGTGTGGGGCGAGGTCTGGCGCCTGCTCGCCTCTCTCCTCCTCGGCGCGCTGCTGCTCGTCGTGAGCTTCGGCCTGAGCATCGATGCGGGGGCGGATGACAGCGACCTACGTCTCGGCGGCACCCTCGTCGCCGACGTCGCGATGGGCCTCGTGGCGCTCGCACTCCTGCCTTTCCGGCGCCTCGCACCGCTTCCGATCGCCGTGATCCTCGGCCTCGCCGGTGGGTTCTCGGCCTTCGCCGCTCCCGCCGCCTTCCTCGTGCTCGTCTCGATCTCGACGCGGCGCCGCTGGTTCGAGATCGGGATGACGGTCGCGGCGTGGCTCACGAGCCTCACCCTCGTCGAGATCTTCGGCCTGCACTTCATGCTCAGCCCGTCGAGCCCGGGCGACGCCCTGCTCGCGCTGCTCGTCGGCGCGGTGCTCGTCTTCGCGGGAGTCGCCATCGGCGTCTCGATCGGCAATCGACGCGAGCTCGTCGCCTCGCTCCGGGAACGCGCGAACCTCGTGGTCGAGGAGCAGAACCTGCGTATCGCCCACGCTCGCGAGCACGAACGCACCCTCATCGCCCGCGAGATGCACGACGTGCTCGGCCACCGACTCTCGCTCATCGCGATGCACTCGGGCGTGCTGCGCTATCGCACCGACCTCGATGCCGCCGACCGCGCCGACACCGTGGCCATCGTGCACGACACCACGCGGCTCGCGCTCGGCGACCTCCGCGAGGTGCTCGGCGTACTGCGTTCACCCGGCGACTCCTTCGATCCGCCGGCGAACGCACCGCAGCCCTCGCTCGACGACGTCGCCTCCCTCGTGCACGCCGAGCCTCTCGCGACCCTGACCATCACCGCCGAGACGCTCGAGATCCCCGCGACGGTCGGCCGCCACGCCTATCGGATCGTGCAGGAGTGCCTCACGAACGCGAGGAAGCACGCGCCGGGCCAGCCCGTCACGGTCGACATCATCGGCACGGCGGGCGAGTCCCTGACGATCGTGGTGCGGAACACCCTCGCCCCCGGCGGGTCGACGGTCGACGAATCGGGCGGCGGCTTCGGTCTCGTGGGGATCGACGAACGAGCGCGTTCACTCGGAGGGACGGCATCGGTCGAGACGCACGCCGGAGCGCACACCGTCACCGTGACACTGCCGTGGCCGACATCATGACCGAGGCGAACGACTCCCCGATCCGCGTCGTCATCGTCGACGACGACGCCCTCGTCCGCAAGGGCCTCGTGCTCCTGCTCGGCGCGGATCCCGGCATCCGGGTGGTCGGCGAAGCCGTCGACGGGCTGGACGCCGAGGCCGTCATCGCCCGCGGCCGACCCGACGTCGTGCTCATGGACATCCGCATGCCGCGCTGCGACGGCATCGCGGCGACCGCGCGGGAGATCGCCGCCCGCCCGAACCTCGCCGTGCTCGTGCTCACGACGTTCGACGCGGACGACGACGTGGTGCGGGCCCTGCAGGCCGGAGCCCGCGGGTACCTCCTGAAGGACAGTGCCCCGACCGACCTCGTCGCCGCGGTGCGCGCGGCAGCCGCGGGCACGCCGACGCTCGCCCCCGCGGTGCTCGAACGCGTCATCCGCCTCGCCGCGCACTCGACTCGCCCGCGGTCCGACGACGAGCGGCGCGCCCTCGACTCGCTCACCGCTCGCGAACGCGAGGTCGCCGATGCCGTGGCCCGCGGGCTGTCGAACGCCGAGATCGCCGCGGACCTCTACCTGACGATCGCGACGGTCAAGTCGCACGTCGGCCGCGTCATGGCGAAGCTCGACGCGAACAGTCGCGTTCAGGTCGCGGTCATCGTGAACGGCGCGCGACCGACTGGATAGCGTTTTCCATCCCCCGGCGCTAGGCTCGACGCATGACCCGCGACGTTCAGAATCCGGTCCGCCGCGGGTTCATGCCCGATGCCTCCGTCGTGCGGATCGGCGACGGCTTCCTGCTCGCGAACAGCTCGTTCGAGTGGATGCCGGCGATCCCGCTGCACCGCTCCGACAACCTCGTCGAGTGGGAACCCGCCGGCTCCTTCCCCGCCGAGTTCGTCGACCTGCGCGGCGTCGCCGACTCGTGCGGCATCTGGGCGCCCTCGCTCAGCACCGACGGCGATCGCGTGTGGCTCGTCTTCAGCACGGTGTACACGAACGACGGCGGCGAGAAGGACATCCGTACGGCGATCTCGCGTTCGAGCGACGACGGCGCGACGTGGGAACGCCCGACGCGCGTGCCCTCGACCGGGTTCGACCCCGCCCTCTTCCACGAGGATGGTCGCGTCTGGCTCCTGAACATGAAATGGGATGCCGCCCCCGAGCGCCCCTCGTTCGGCGGCATCACCCTGCAGGAGCTCGACGCGGCGACGCTCGCGCCCCGTGACACTCCCCGCGTCATCCTCTCGACCGGCACCCTCATCGAGGGCCCCGGCCTCGAGTTCCGCGACGGCTGGTACTGGCTCTCGGTCGCCGAGGGAGGCACGGGGTGGGAGCACGGCATCACGATGTTCCGCTCGCACTCGATCGACGGCCCCTACGAACGCGACCCGATCGGCAGCTACCTGACCACGCGTGAGGCGCCCGAACACTGGGCGCAGAAGGCCGGTCACGGCGAGATCGTCACGCTCGACGACGGCGAGCGCGTGCTCGTGCACCTCGGTAGTCGCGTGCTGCGCCGGGGCGACGACCGCCACGGAGTGCTCGGTCGCGAGACGTTCGCCGAGAACGTCGAGCTGACGGATGACGGCTGGCCGCGACTCGCGTCGGGCACGACGCTTCCCGCCGAACGGTTCACCGTTCCCGGTTCCCTTCCCGCTCCCCACGGGCGCGCGGCCGAGCCCGAGGGATGGGGCGGCGGCAGCACCCCGGCCTGGCCCTGGAGCACGCTGCGCCGGCCCGCCGATCGCTCGTGGGCCGACCTCGGCGCACGGCCGGGCTGGCTGCGCCTCCGCGGCGGCGACTCGCTGCACTCGCGCTTCGAGCAGAGCCTTATCGCGCGGCGCGTGCGCGAGCTGCCGACGACCCTCGCGGTCACGCTCGACGCCGCCCCGACCGACATCGCGCACGCCGCGGGCCTCGTCGTCTGGTACGACACGAGCACCTACGCCGCCCTGCTCGTGACGATCGACGAGTCGGGCGCGCGGCACGTCGTGCTGCGCTCACGGGATGACGGCGAGCGACCCGTCGACCTCGCCTCGGTCGCGCTGCCGCCGGGAGACGTCACACTGCGCGCGACCGTCGACGAGGACGGCGTGCGGTTCGCGTGCGCCGCGGACGCCGGGCACGTCACCCCGATCGGCGACGCCATCGACCTCGCCCGCTTCACCGACGACTACCGCGGGCGCCTGCGCTTCACGGGGCCGATGATCGGCGTGACGGCGATCGACACGGTCGACGGCGCGTGGACGGCCGACATCGGCGACGTCGAGTTCACCGAGACCCCGCACGACTGAGGGCGCGGGCGGCGCCTCACACCTGACGCGCGCGATCGGCAGCGCTCACGGCGCCGACGAGCGACTGACCCGCCGCGAGACGGGCGACGTTCTCGGCGACGGCGTCACCGAGGCGGAACAGCTCGTTGCCGGCCGAGCCCGAGAGGTGCGGCGTGATCACGACGTTCGGCAGCTCGTAGAGCGGATGACCGGAGTGCAGCACCTCGGGAGTCGTGACGTCGAGGATCGCGCGCAGCCGCCCCGAGCGCAGCTCGTCGACGAGGGCATCCTGGTCGACGAGCGCCCCGCGCGCGGTGTTGATGAGCGTCGCGCCGTCGGGCAGCGCGGCGAGCACCTCCCGCGAGATGAGGCCCTGCGTGGCATCCGTCGCCGGCGCATGCACCGAGAGGATGCGGCTCGCGGACGCGACCTCGACGAGGTCGTCGACTTTCCGCGCACCGAGTTCGGCCGCGCGCTCGGCGGAGCAGTACGGGTCGAACAGGCTCGTCTCGAACGCCGTCGTCGCGAGCGAGGCGAGCACGCGGCTGCCGACGCGCGACGCGCCGACGATGCCGACGCTCGTGCCGTAGGCGCCGATCGACGGGTAGTCGGCCTCGCGATCGATGTCACTCTGCTCCTGCACGTAGCGGCGCGACACCCACGGCACGTCCTTCGCGGCGAGGAGGATCATCGCGAACGTGTACTCGGCGACGGGGATCGCGTTGGCGTCGGCGGCCGACGCGACGAGGATGCCGCGCTCCCACGCCGCGCCGTCGATCCAGCCGATGCCGCCGCCCGCGTGGATGATCGCGCGGAGCTTCGGCATCGCATCGAGGTCGTCGCGGGTGAGGGCCTGCACCCCCCAGCCGGTGATGAGCACCTCGAGGTCGGAACGCAGAGCCGCGGCGACCGTCGGCGCAGCGTCACCGGCGAGTTCGAGCTGCGTGGCGAGCGCGGCCCGGGCGTTCGGTGTGAAGAAGCGCTCGGGCAGATGAGCATCCATCGCGAGAGCGGCGCGCATCATGCGTCATCCCCTGGCGCGGCCGCGCCCCGCAGATCGGCGATCGTCCACTCATCACGCCAGCGCAGCGTCGCGACCCCGTCGCCGATCTCGATCGGCAGCCAGACGGCGGGCGAGGTGCGGAGGTCGTCGGGGGTCCAGCGGTCGCCGATGTAGACGTGGCCGCCGTCGACGGGCACGACGACGCTCATCTGCGACTCGAAGGTCGCCGACCCGGCGGGCGCGATGCCCGCCCACGGCGACCACGGCCCGGCAAGATCCGTCGCCGTCGAGACCATGTTGTCGTTCATCGCCCAGCCGGTGAGGTCGGAGCCGAACAGATAGTAGAGGCCGCCCTCGCGGATGAGGGTCGGCGACTCGTAGCCGTGCGAACCGTCATCCTTCAGGGTCGTCGCGACGATCGCCTCGACCGAGAGGTAGTCGGGCGCGAGCCGGTAGAGGTGCAGGCCGTTGACGCGGTCCTCCGAGAGGAGGTAGCCGACGCCGTCCTCCTGGTAGACGCCGATGTCGCGGCTGAGGTTGCCGAGCGGGCGTTCGCTGCCGAGGTAGCGGTACGGCCCGGCGGGCGCATCGGCGACCGCGAAGCCCACACGCGCGTCGGCGTAGTCGGCCGAATCGATGTGCAGGAACATCACGAAGTGTCCGTCGGGGTGCTCGAGCACCTTCGGCCGCTCGACGATGCGATCGGCGGCGAGGTCGCCCTCCCCAGCGGTGAGCGCCTCGCCCTCGAACCGCCACGTCGCGAGGTCGGTCGACGAGTAGCAGCTGACCGCCGTGAAGGTCGAGCCCGCCGCCTTGTTCTCGCCCCACGCGTAGAAACGGTCGCCGACCCGCTGCACACCGATGCCGTGCAGTTGGGCGATCGCGCCGGCCTCGTCGACGATGACCTCGCCCGGGCGGATGACGCCCGTCATTTCACGGCACCCAGGGTGACGCCCGTCCGCCAGTAGCGCGACATCGAGACCATGAAGATCACGAGCGGGATCGTCGAGAGCAGCGCACCCGTGATGGTGAGCGACGTGAGGTCGACGGTCTGGTCGGCGCGCGTCTGCAGCCACGAGTAGAGACCGAGGCTCACGGTCCACTGGTCCTGACCGCGCAGCATCGTGAGGGGCAGGAAGAAGCCGTTCCAGCTGCCGACGAACGAGAGCAGGAAGATCGTCGCCCCGCCCGTCACCATGAGGCGCATGACGATCGAGAAGAAGATGCGGAGCTCGCCCGCGCCGTCGAGTCGCGACGCCTCGAGCAGTTCGTCGGGCACGGCTCCGTCGACGTAGACCTTCGCGAGATACACGTTGAAGGCGCTGATGAAGCCGGGCAGCAGCACGGCCCACGGGGTGTTGAGGATGCCGAGGTTCGCGAACAGCACGTAGAGCGGCACGGTCAGCAGGGCGCCCGGCACGAGGAACGAGCCGATGACGATCGCCATGCCGAGGCGCTGGCCGCGGAAGACGAACTTCGAGAGCCCGTAGCCCGCCGCGATCGAGATGAACGTCGTCACGATCGCCGTCGTGCCCGCGTAGAAGATCGAGTTGCCGAGCCAGCGGAAGAAGATGCCGTCCTTGTAGGTCGCGAGCTGCACGAGGTTGTCCCACAGCGTGAACTCCGAGAACCACAGGCCGTTCGAGTTGTAGAGGTCGGAGCCGCTCTTCGTCGCCGAGACGATGAGCCACCACACCGGCGCGATCGAGTAGAACGCGATCGCGCCGAGGGCGACGAGCACGAGGATCTGCGACCACTTCGACTTCTTGTAGCCGACGGGCGCATCCTCCTCGAGGCGGCGCTGGCGACGGCGCTCGGCGCGCGACTCGCGCCCCATGATCTCGTCGACGACGGGTGCGGGCACCGCCTCGCCGACGGGCATCCCTGTGGTTGTCATGACACCGGCCTGTTCGTGAACTTGTAGAAGATGGCGGAGGCGATTCCGACGACGACCGCGAGGATGACGGACAGAGCCGCCGCGTAGTACGGGTCGTTCGCGACGAAGGCCTGGTTGTAGATCATCTGCACGGGAACCCAGTCGGCCGAGACCGTCTGCGGCGAGACCGAACGGAACAGCTGCGGCTCGTTGAAGATCTGCAGCGACCCGATGATCGAGAGCATCGTCGTGAGCACGATGATGCCGCGGAGGTGCGGCACCTTGATGGCCCACGCGATGCGCCACTCCGACGCACCGTCGACGCGGGCCGCGTCGAAGATCTCGCCCGGGATGGCGCGGAGCGAGCCGTACATGAGCAGCATGTTGAAGCCGATACCGCCCCACACCATGATGTTTCCCATCGAGGGCCACACCGATCCGGGCGCGAAGAAGTTGAGGTCGAGCCCGAACTGCTCGAAGAACGGCGTGAGCGGGCCGACCTTCGGGCTGTAGAGGTAGATCCAGATGAGCGTCGCGACGATGCCCGGCACCATGTACGGCACGAGGAATCCGACGCGGAAGAACTTCGCCTTCTTGCCCGTGACGGCGTCGAGCAGCAGCGCCATGCTGAGCGAGACGACGAGTCCGAGGGGGATGACGACGGCGCCGAAGAGGCCGACGCGCAGCATGCCCATCCAGAAGACCTCGGACGTGAGGCCCTGGAGGTAGTTGTCGAAACCGGCGAAGACGATCTCGCCCTTGCCGAGCCCGAGGCCCGTGCGCCGCTCCTGGAACACGCTCTGCACGAGCGCGATGAGGAGCGGGATGATCGTCACGAGCGCGAAGCCCGCGAAGAACGGAAGAGTGAAGGCCGCACCCTTCAGTGCCTGCAGTCGTCGCCAGCTCGGCTGTCGACGTGGCCGCCGGGCGGGGCGAGCGGGCTCAGCCGCCCGCCCCGTCGTCGGGGCCGTCAGTGTCTCGGTGGACATGATCGATCCTTCACTCGTGTCGCGAAACTCAGCGTTCCGTGACGTCGATTCCCTGGGCTTCGAGGTCGGAGACCACGTAGTCCTGCATGTGCGTCACGGCTTCGCGGAGCGTGATCTCCTTGTTGACGGCCTTCGCCCACTGCGAGACGAGCTCGTCGAAGTACGTCGCCGAGGGGCTGTCGATCCACTGCACGCGAGCCGCGTTCGCCGCGCGCTCGATGACCGCGGGGGTCTCACCGACGGTGTCGCCGAGGAGCGTCGGGGGCAGCAGCCCGTCGACGTACTCGCCGGCATCCGGGATCGCGGGGTAGTTACCCGCACCCTCGGACGGGCTCGCGGCGATACCGACCGTGGTCGGGTCGGTCGCGAGGAAGACGGCGGCGTCGACGGCCGCGTCGACCGACTCGCAGCCCTCGGGAACGCTGTACCCGCCGAAGGAGCCGGGCACGACGAACTCGTCGGCGTCGGCGAACTGCGGCAGGTCGATGGTCTGCCACGAGCCGAGCGAGGTCGACAGGCGCTCCTGCCAGGCGGCGAGGTTCCACGTCGTGAGCGGGATCGTCACCATCTTGCCGGCGTCGTACGTCTGCGACATCGCGGGGATGTCGGCGAAGGTCTCGTGCGTGATGAGGTCGTTGTCGATGAACTGCTGCAGCACATCGGCGGCCTTCTGCGTCTCGGGGCTATCGATGTCGACGACCCATGAGTCGCCGTCGATCTCGAACCACGTCGCACCGGCCTGGTTCGAGAAGCTCACGAGCGTGCTCGGGTCTTCTCCCGCGAAGTTCAGCACGGAGACGCCCTGGTCCTTCAGGGTCTTGCCCGTCTCGATGAGCTCGTCCCACGTCGTGGGCGCCTCGAGCCCGTTGGCGTCGTAGACGGCCTTGTTGATCATGGCGAAGCCCGGGCCGCCGCTGAACGGAACGCCGAGGATCTCGTCGTTCGCCGACTGGCTCGTCACGGCGGTCTCGATGAAGGCGTCCTCGTTGCCGGCGAACTGCTCGGTGATCGGCTGGATGAGTCCCTTCGAGAGCAGACTCACGGGGCTGCCGGGCGCCTGCACGAGGCACGGCACGTCGGTGCCGGCTGTGACGGCGTTCGAGAGGCCCGTGAGCAGGTCGGCCTGCGAAGGGAACTGCGTGTAGGTGAGCTGGACGGTCTCGTTCGCCTCGTTGAAGGCGTCGACCATGAGGTCCTGCCCCTGGTTCCAGCCCCAGAACTCGACGACGGTCGGCTCGTCGGCCGTTCCGCCACCTCCGTCGCCCGCCGAGCAGCCGGCGAGACCGACCGCGGCGATTGCGGCGACGCTGCCCGCGAGCCAGCGCTTCGTTGCACTCATTTCTTGCTCCTTCTTGGTGATTTCAGGGTGCCACACGGGGCGAGAGCCCGGAGTGGACAGGGGTTTCCGTGGGGAAGTCGGTGGGTGGGGTCGCCGTCGCTTCGGCGGCGGGTGCGGCGGCGGTCGCCGCGGCGGGGATGACGCGGAACACGCGCGCCGTCGCCCCCGGCGCCGTCGTGCCGATGAGCCGGTCGGCCGTGATGCCGATGCTCCAGTCATCCGTCGGCGTCGCGGGGTAGAGCTGCTCGACCCCGCTCGCGTCGAGCGGGATGCTGAGCTCGTCGGCGAGCTCGCCGCGCGACCACACCGCGAGGAGGGTGTCGTCGCCGCTCCGCAGGCCGAGGGCGATGACGTCGTCGGTCCACGCCGGCAGGCCGAGGGGCCAGAACGGCATCGACTCGGCGATGCGCTCGCGCCACGCCTTGTGCACCGTGACCGCCTCGTCGACGAGCGCCGACTGGGCGGCGCGCAGCTGCGGGAGGAAGCCCGCGAGGTAGAGACGCCCGACGATGCCCGAGACGAGCGAGAACGCCGTCTCCTCATCGGTCATGTCGACCGACGGGTACGCCCAGTTGCCGCACTGCTCGGGCGCGATCGACGCCGGCGCCGAGGCCGCGATCGGCGGGTAGAGGCGGTAGTTCTGTTGGTCGCTCGTCGACTGCAGGTGCGTCACCGAGAGCAGCGAGCCGTCCATGCGCATCGCGCCCGAGCTGCAGTTCTCGATGAGGAGCTCGGGGTGCCGACGCTGCACGTCGACGAGCCAGTCGCGGAACGCGCGGGTGTGGCCGAGCAGGCCGTCTCCCGCCGTCTCGGCGGCGACGTCGGTTCCCGCGCCCGGATTGATGTTGTAGTCGAGCTTCAAGTAGCCGATGCCGAAGTCGGCCACGAGGTGATCGACCGTCGCATCGAGGTGGGCGCGGGCGGCCGGGTGGCGGAAGTCGAGGTGGTAGCGACGGTCTTCGCGCACGCGCTCGCCGAACCGGTGGAAGAACGCGTCGTCGGGCAGCGTTCGGGCGACGGGGCTGTCGTGACCGACGACCTCGGGCTCGAGCCACAGGCCGCTCCGCATGCCGCGCGCGTGGATGTGGTCGATGACGGCCGCGAGCCCCGAGCTGAAACGGCCGGGCGCCTCGCGCCACTCGCCGACCGTCGTCCACCAGTCACCGATCGTCGGGTCGGCGAACCAGCCGGCATCGATGCAGAAGTACTCGGCCCCCGCGTCGGCGGCGGCGTCGATGAGCGGGAGGAGCTTCTCGGTGCTCGGCTGCCCCATGAGCGTATTCATGAAGTCGTTGTAGACGACGGGCAATGCGGCATCCACCGGGCGGCGGAGGCGCTGCGTGCGCCGGTAGCGGGTCAGTTCGCCGAGCGCGCCGTCGCGACCCTCGGTCGACGCGGCGAACGCGACCGGTACGGCGTCGAACGAGGCACCGGCCTCGAGGCGGTGGGCGAACTGGTGCTCGAGATCGGTCGGGCCGAGGAGGGTGAGCACGCCGCTCCGCAGCGACTGCGTGATCTCCCAGTGCCACGGTCCGCTCGTCTCGATCTGCCACGCGAGCGCGGTGCCGTCGGGGCGGCTGACGACACCCGTCGGCAGCACCTCGCCCGTCGACCAGGCGCCGTGGCTCGTGCGGGCGAGGCGGCCGCGGCCGTCCTGCGCGTGCGCCGGCAGGTCGAGGAAGGGCAGTTCGTCGCGGAGCGGGGTCTCGCTCCATCGGCCTTCGCCGAGCCACTCGCTCTCGCCCGAGAGGAGCAGCACGTCGTCGAGATCGTGCTCCGATTCGCCGAACGCGAGGCCGAGGGATGACACGGCCGTCACGACCACGGAAGTCGAACCGGTATTGGTGATCGTCGTCTCGACGCGGACGGCGCGGGTTGCCTCGGGGCGGATCAGGGTGGTCGTGGCTTCGAGGCCCGAGACGTCGTCGCGCTGGACGAGGCGGATCGAACCGTCGTCGACGGAGTGCTCGACGTACCGCAGGCGCTCGCCGACGGCGGAGCGGAAGTAGCCCTGACTCGTGCGTGCACGCTGCTCGGCGGCGACGAAGATCTCGATGAGCGGGGCGGCACCGGTTCCGACGAATGCGTTGCCGTCGATCCCTGTGATCGCGACGGGGGCGGCATCGGTGATGCGCAGGTCGAGACCGATCTCGGACACCGAGTCGGTCGCGCTGCGAAGAGCCGTGTCAGTAATGCTGAACCCCTTTGTCTCGCGCCACCGACATCCGTCGCGACGCTGCGTGCTCCCGCTTGCGCGGCGTCCGGACCTCCGTCCGGATAACGTTATCCAAACACAGCGACCGGCAATCGTCAAGCGCGGAAATGATCGGGCCACGCAGGCCGCGGCCGAGCGGCGTCCGTCAGCGCTCTGAGCCGGTCAGCGGGCCGCCGGGCAGCGCGTCGGCGAGAGTGCCGCGCGCGGTCACGCTCGTGAACGGCCACACGAGGGTGCCGTCGAGCTCGATGACGAAACCCTGGGGGTGAGCCTCGCGGTAGAGCGGTTCACCGGGCGGTCGCCCCGCGCTCGCATGTGCGCGGGCGATGACGCCGTCGGGCGTCTCCTCCAGGAAGAGGTACCCGTACAGGGCGACATCCGTGCCGATCGGCAGCGCATCGCGCATTATCTCGGGGCCGACGAAGTCCGCGAAGTAGACGGTGCCCGAGCTCGCACCCTTGATCGTCTCGGCGACCGCGATCTCGACGACGGAAATGGGGATGACGAAGGACGCGTCATCCGGGCCGCCGTCGACGGCGCCGTCGGTGATGCCGGCGACGGTCCCCCGCACGACGATGTCACTGAGTGCGGCGAGCTGGGTCGTCGACGCGATCGGGTCGTGGTCGACGTGCAGCCTGAAGAGTCGCTCGGCCGCATCGGCCGCCGGCGCGGCCGACTCCGACGAGGTCGTGGTCGGTTCGCTCGGGCCGGAGCACCCCGCGAGTGCGAGGCACACCGCGAGGGCGATGAGCGTGCGGCGGGGGTCCATACCCTGTCTGTGTCGTGACCGGCCTCTGTGCCGACACGACGATGCGAATCAGTCGAGGTCGAGGTCGAGGGCGACGCCGCGCACGATCGGGCGGGCGCGGAGGCGCACGGCGGGCGGATCGTCGGTCGCGGCGGGTGCTGCCGCATCGAAGATGAGCGAGAGCGCGGCCTCGCCGAACTTCTCGAGGGGAACCTCGACGGTCGAGAAGAACGGCAGCACATCGCCGAGCATCGGCACGTGGTCGAAACCGCTCACCTCGGGCATCGCGTCGGCGGCGACCCCGCGATCACGGAGGCCCGCGATGACGCCGACGGCCATCGCGTCACTCATCGCGGCGATGACGTCGACCGCTTCGGGCGTCTCGCCGAGGCGCGCGACGGATTCGTACCCGCCGTCGCGCGAGAAGTCGGCGTGCACGACGCGCACCGAGTCGGCGGCGATACCGTCGGCCGCGAGCCCGCGGAGGAACCCGGCGACGCGATCGCGCGAGGTGATCTGATCGTCGGGTCCGGCGACGACCGAGAACGACCGGTGACCCGCCGCGACGAGGCCTCGGGCGAGGGCGAACGCGGCGTCTTCGTTGTCGACGACGACGCGCGGGTAGGGCAGGTCGGAATCGCCGATGACGACCACCCGAGCGCCCTGGTCATGCAGATCGCGAAGGCTCTCATCCATGGCACGCTCGCGCGCGGCATCCGTCGTGCGGCTCGTCGCGAAGATCACGCCGCGGTGCCGCTCACCGCGGAGGGCCCGCAGAAGGCCCTGCTCGCGCTCGGCGTCGTCACCGGTCGCGCGGACGGCGACCGAGATGCCACGGCTCTCAGCGGCGTGCATGACGCCGGCGATCATCGTCGCCGAGCCGAAGTCGTCGATGTCGCTCACGACGAGCGCGAGCGTGCGGGCACGGCCGCCCTTCACGGCCTGCGCCGCGGGGCTCACCGAGTAGCCGAGCTGACGGGCGGCGTCGCGCACGCGCTCACGCAGTTCTTCGCTGCCGCTGTTCGAGCCGCGCACCCCGCCGTTGAGGGCGCGGGATGCCGTGGGGATCGATACCCCGGCGAGCTTCGCCACGTCGGTCAGCGTCGGCGGTTTCGGCTTTCGACCTTCAGCCACGCGGCCTCCCCCTCCGTCGTCAGGACATCGTTTGCCAGCCTAGCGAATCGCTCCGGTAGGTTGGCGGCGTGACTTCCCTCGTCGTGATCTCTGGCTCCGGGCGGTACGCCGACCCGTGGCATCCGTTCGCCGAGACGTCGGCGCGCCTCGCCGAGACCCTCGCCGGCTTCGGCGAGGTGAGCGTCGTCGACGACGTCGACGCGGCCTTCGTGCGGCTCAACACCGAGTCCGCCGACCTCGTCGTCGTGAACATCGGCAACTCGGATGACGATGCGCCGACTCTCGCCGCGCGCGTGGGTCTCGCTGCGCACCTCGAACGCGGAGGCGCCGTGCTCGGCGTGCACTCGGCGGCGACGGCGTTCCCGCAGTGGGCGGTCTGGCCGACCGTGCTCGGCGGCCACTGGGTGCGCGGCACGACATTCCACCCGCCGCAATCGACGTGCACGATCGACGTGGCGGGCGGCGAGTCGTTCGAGACCGTTGACGAGCGCTACACGGCGCTCGAACTGCAGCCCGGCGTAGATGTCATCGCGACGCACGAGCACGAGGGCGAGACGCATCCGCTCGCCTGGGTGCACCGGTTCGGCACCGCGAACGTCGGCTACGTCGGGCTCGGTCACGACGCGGCGGCCTACGACTCCCCCGGTGCCCGTGCGCTCTTCGGTGCGGTCGCGGGGCGCTTGCTCGGTATCGGCTGACCGCCCTGCGGCGAACCGGGCTGCGCGCCCTGGCCGTTGATGCCGCCCATCGGGCCCATCACGACGCGGTCGTAGAGAACGAGTTCGTCGGCGCGCTCGAGGCTCGTGGCGGTCGCCATGATGACCTGCTCGGCCGGATCGAGCGCCCAGCGCACGACGTGGAAGAGGTCACCGCCGGTCTTCTGGCGGAATCGACGGATGATGGCCTTCGGCAGCACGGGGTCGTTGCGCATGACGAGCCACGTGTCGCCGTCGTAGCGAATGGGGCGCGGTCGAGTCATGCCGACATCATCGTCGCGACCACCGACGTTCGCTACCCACTCTGCGCCCGGCGGCCGCTCCGCCTCCCGGCCGGCCGGCCGTCCGATCTCCGCATGTTGCCACTCATGGCCAGTGTGAAGCCCGCGCAACTCGCCACTACTGGCAACACAGATCCGTGGGACGTGGAGTGGGCAGGGCACGAGGGGGGATGACGCGGGCGGGCGATGCGCCTCCGCCGCCTGACGCGCACCGCCGAGCACCCCGATGGTCAGTGCACCCACGCCTTGAGCACGACGAAGACGAAGCCGAACGACGCAGTGACGAGCGCTCCGGCGATTCGCACGATCATCGGGCTTCCTCGGCGCAGGAATGCGATGTATCCGAGGATCGCGAGGATCACGACGCCCGACCAGAGCGCAACCTCGTTGGCGGAATCGTCCGGGATGATCCGGGTGGTACCGGCGAGAAGCACGAGCGCGGGAATCGCAGCGGAGCCCAACATGCCGAGCGAGTGCGTGAGCGACTCGCGCAGCGCGAGTCCGATGTGCATCTGCCGGATGTCCGATTGGGGGTCACCGAGTCGAGCAACGGTGCCCGCGAAGACGTGCGCGCCCCAGAACACGATGACCGTTACGGCCATCGTGATGAGAACGCGGGCCGACTTCTCGCCGTGCAGGGACGACACGGCGATGAGGCCGCTGACGAGCAGGGTTCCGTAGACCGCCGTCTCCGTGCCGAAGCCCGGTCGGAGAATACGGTGCACTCGGAGGATGCCGTGTTCAGGAGTAGAGGAATCAGTCACCGCTCCAGGCTATTGCCGCCCTCAGCAGCAGGCGCAGGTGTCGGCGTTCTCGGTCGTGAGCGACGAGAGAGGTTTCTTGCAGGCATCCCCTCGCCACGCCTCGATGCCCTCGCGCACGGCGAAGGCGGCGATCACGAGCGCCGCGACCGAGTCGGCCCACGCCCAGCCGAGCGTGCTGTTGAGTACGAGTCCGAGCAGCACGGCGGCGGACAGGTACGAGCAGATGAGGGTCTGCTTCGAGTCGGCGACGGCCGAGGCCGAGCCGAGCTCCTGACCCGTGCGGCGCTCGAACAGCGAGAACGCCGGCATGATGACGACACTGACCGCCGCGAGCACGATGCCCACGGCCGAGTGCTCGGCCGGTGAGACGCCAAGCAGCGAACGCACGGCGTCGAACGTCACGAACGCCGCGAGGCCGAAGAACGAGAATGCGATGACGCGCAGCGCGACCCGCTCGCGCCGCTGCGGGTCGCGACCGGCGAACTGCCAGGCGACGGCAGCGGCCGAGAGCACTTCGACGATCGAGTCGAGCCCGAACCCGATGAGCGCGGCCGACGAGGCCACGGTTCCCGCGGCGAGCGCGATGATCGCCTCGACGACGTTGTAGGCGATCGTCGCCGCGACGATCCAGCGGATGCGCCGCTGCAGCACCGACCGCCGCTCGGGCGTGACCACGCTCATGCGCACGTGCATCCGTCGCCCGAGCAGCAGTCGGGGTCGACGACGAGCACGAGCCGCAGCAGATCGCCGAGTGCGTCGGCAAGCTCCGCGTCGGCGAGGCGGTACCAGGTGTTGCGCCCGTCCTTCACGCCCTCGACGAGGCCGCACCCGCGCAGACACGTGAGCTGGTTCGACATGACCTGCCGTGAGACGCCGAGCGCCTCGGCGAGATCGGACGGAGTGGCGGGCGCGTCGCGCAGCGCGAGGAGGATGCTCGCCCGCGTCTCATCGGAGAGCGCAGAACCCAACCGCGCGAGAGCCGCCGTGTGGGTGAGGGTCGCCGTTCCGGTCATGCTCGCAACAGTACACGGAATGCTGTATTAATAACCGCTTGTTAGCCTGAAACGGATGACGCGCGCGAAGTTCACCGATATTCCGTGGGCGGCGTGGGTCATGTCACGGGCATTCGCGAAGAATCGCACCCTCGCCGTGCTCGCCTGGCCGACCGCCCTGCTCACGCTCCTGCCGTACGCCCTGCGGCGCACGGTCCATCTGAGCGACGATCGCACCGGCATGGTCATCGTCGCGCGCTGGCGCCTCGTGCTCGACTTCGCGCTGACGTTCGCGATCATGATCCCGCTCTACGCCGTCATCATCGTGCTCGCCATCGCCGCGTCGTCGATCACGGTGTTCGGCTTCCTCGGCGTCTTCGCCGTCGTCTCGGTGTTCTTCGCCATCGGCATCGTGACGCTCACCGGCCGGACGAGTGCGTTCACGTTCCCCGTCGGGTCGGAGACACCGCGGACAGGGCCGCTGTGGCAGGTCGCGGGCCTCGCACAGCTTCCGGGCACACGCCTCTCGGCGCTGATGATCGCTCGCCGAGTCATCCGTTCCCTGCCGCCCGGGTCGGTCGTCGCGACGGTCGCCGCGAGCGAGGAGCTCCTCGACGCCTACGTGCGCTGGGGCTTCACGCGCGGGCAGAGCCGACGCGCGTTCCTCGTCGTCTGAGCCGGCCTGAGCAAGCAGGGCGCTCGCAGGACAGGCCAAGATAGGAGGTGCGGACCTCCATCGCAGCGCCCGGCGCGATGGCGGTCGCGTAGAGGATGGTGCACGGCTGTGGAAGAAGGCGTCGACGTTGTCGCCCTGGCGCGGGATGCCCTGAGCCGTGATCGGCTCGACAAGCTCGCACTCCTCATCAGCGACTACCCGCTCGAGACGTGGTTCGGGATGCCGTCGGACGAGTTCCACATCATGCTGCGCTCACTGCAGGGCAGCACGGTGCGCCTCAGCCCGATCATCGCCCTGATGATGCGCGGCTTCACCGCACTCGGCGATTCGAGCGATGTCACCTCGGCGCCGTCGACGGGAATCGACGTTCCCACGAAGGAGGGTTTCTCGTTCGTGAGGGCGGGCAAGGCGCGACTCGCCGGCGACCCGGTCACGGCGTTCCAGATGATGCGCGGGCTCCGACTCGTGACCGAGGCGGTTCCGCGCCTCATCGACCCCACTCGAGGCCAGCGGGCGTTCGTCCTCCTCCAGTCGGCGATCAGCGGGATGCTCGCCGGCCGATTCGTCGAAGCGCTCACCCTCTTCGAGAAGGCGTCGAGCGGGCCGATACCCGGCCCCTTGGGTTTCTTCCGCCGTGACGCGCATCTGCGAAGCGCGATGATCCACGCTCTGTACGGGGACGACGCCACAGCGCGGCGTCACCTCGAGCACGCTTCCCGCGAGAGTCGCACGCGCAGCTGGGTCGAGGAGCACCTCGACGCGGACGAGAGACTGGTGCTCGCCCTGCTCGCCCCGGAGGGTGACACGCGTTCGGCCTTCGACGACATCGCGACGCTGCCGATGTCGATGATGGGTGAGATGTGGCCGTTCTACCTCGACGGCATCTATCGACTCGCCCTTCGCATGGGCAACCGTGTCGAGGGACGAACCCGCGTGAAGCAGCTCGCCGCGACGGGGCTCACGACCTCGCCGGGTACGGGCTACGCGGGGAGCATCGTCGGGATGATCCTGGCGACCGACGCCCTGCTCTCGGGTACGCCCGGCCTCGTTCGCGCCGAACTCGACGGCATCGATCAGCGGTTCTGGCTCGTCAGGCTTCTGAACGCACTGCACCCGAGCTCGACGCCGGCCAAGTCGATACGCACGGCGCGCTCGCTCGCGTCGCAGACCCGGGGGCTCGATGAAGCCGAGGACCTGCGCCTGACCGTGCTCGCGGTCGCGCACTCCGCGCGGGGCGATGTCCCCTCGGCCGCCGACGCCGCGGCAGCCCGACGAGGCCGCCGCGACTCGGTGAGCGATTCACTGCTCACCGTGCTCGCCCCCGACCTCATGACAACGAGCGGCCTCGCGACCGCAGACGACCCGGTGAACCGACTCGAGTCCGCGACGCCGCGCCTGACGCCGAGGGAACTCGACGTGCTCACCCTCGTCGCCGAGGGACTCGGTCGATCGGAGATCGCGGAACGCCTCTACCTGTCCGTGGATACGGTGAAGTCGCATCAGCGCACGCTCTATCGCAAGCTCGACGTCAACAGAGCGTCGGCCGCGATCCTCGAGGCCCGCCGGCTCGGTCTCGTGTAACGCCTCACCCGGTGCGGGTGCGCTGCACGGCGTCGAAGGTCGACTTGAGGGCGTCGACGGCGGCGTCGTAGTTCGACTGGGCGACACCGATGAAGAGGCAGTCGGCGACCATGAGCTGCGCGATGCGACTGCCGAGCGCGCCCGAGCGGAACTGCGTCTCGCGCGCCGCGGTCAACAGCACGACGTCCGCGTGCCGCACGAGCGCCGAGCTGCCGTGGTTCGTGATGGCGATCGTCTTCGCGCCGGAGGCCTGCGCGAGGCGCAGGAACTCGACGGTGTCGGCCGTCTCGCCCGAGTGCGAGATCGCGATGGCGACGGTGCCGGGCGTGAAGACGGCGGCCGCTGTCCAGGCCGCGTGACTGTCGGGCCACGTGAGCGCGACGCGGCCGATGCGGCTGAGCTTCCGCTGCAGGTCGAGCGCGACGATCGAGCCGGCGCCGACTCCGAAGGTGTCGGTGCGTGTCGAGCCCGCGACGAGGTCGACGGCACGGCGGAGCGCGTCGGTGTCGAGAGCCTGGGCGGTGTCGGAGATCGAGAGCGTCTCGGAGCGCGCGACCTTCGCGATGACGGCGTCGAGGTCGTCGTCGCGGTCGATGTCGCGCACCTCGTCGGGGAAGTCGGCGTTCTCGAGACGTTCACGCAGCGATTCGCGCGTGAGGTCGAGGCGGAGATCCTGGAAGCGCGTGTACCCGATGCGCTGGTAGAAGCGCACGAGGGTCGTCGTCGACGTTCCCGCCGCGTCGCAGATCTCGGCCATCGACCGCGCGGCGAATCCGGCGGGGTCGTCGAGGATGAGTTCCGCGATGCGCCGTTCCGCGGGCCGCAGGCCCGGTAGAGCCGAGCGGATGCCGACGAGAACCGTCCGGGAATCGCGTTCGTTGCGCGTGTCCGACGCCATGGTCTTCCTCTCCTCACGTGCTTCGCAGCCTAGGCCACACATGTTTCCTCGAACCCGCGAGGTATAGAAGTTACATACTTGAAACCTTAACGGGGAAATAAATAACCTAAGGTAGTCGCAAGCCCCGGCCCGGCAGAGGGTCATCATCGCCAAGGAAGGTATGAACATGACTCAACGCAAACGACGCGTGCAGGCCGGACTCGCGGCCCTCGGAGTCGCCACCGCGACCGCTCTCCTCGTGAGCGGGTGCACCGGCACGTCGACGGCCACGCCGAGCGGCACTCCGAACGCCGACGGCACCCTCGTGATCGGCGTCACGACCGACGCCAACACGCTCTACCCGTGGACGACGACGCAGTTCCAGGCGACGAACGTGCTCCAGAACATCTACGGCACGCTCACCGAGTTCGACGAGAACCTCGAGGTCGTGCCCGGTCTCGCCGAGTCGTGGGAGACATCGGAAGACGGCCTCACCGTGACCTTCACGCTCCGCGAGGGCGTCACCTACTCGAACGGCGCCGCCTTCGACTCGGCCGACGTCGTCGCCTCGCTCACCGCGATCAAGAACCCCGACACGGCAGCCGTCTCGGCCACGAACCTCGCCTCGGTGAGCACGATCGAGGCCCCCGACGCGAGCACCGTCGTGCTGACCCTCTCGGCTCCCGACGCCGCTCTCGTGTCGAAGCTCGCGCCCGTCACCATGGCGATCCTCGACTCCGACGACACCGCAGCGACCCTCGAGACGGCTCCCAACGGCACCGGCCCGTACATGCTCGACGAGCGGAAGCCGAACGAGTCGATCTCGCTCGTACGGAACACCGACTACTGGGGCGACACCCCGGGCCTCGGCGGCATCGAGTTCCGCGTCATCCCCGACGAGGCGGCGATCGTCTCGGCTCTCCAGTCGGGCAACGTGCAGATGGCCGTCTTCGACGACGCCCTCGTCGCCGACACGATCGGCGCCTCGGCGGAGGTCGCGAAGACCCCGCAGCTCAACTACCACGCGCTGCAGTTCAACTCGCGGAAGGCCCCGTTCGACAACCTCGACCTGCGCCTCGCGATCCAGTGCGCGATCGACCGCCAGCAGGTGCTCGACACCGCCGCTCTCGGCGAGGGCGAAGTGACCGGCCCGATCACGTCGCCCGCATTCCTCTCCGACCCCGACGCCCGCCCGTGCCCCGAGGCCGACATCGAGACCGCCGAGAAGCACCTCGCCGACGCGGGCTACGCCGACGGCATCACGATCGACGCGATCGTCATGCAGGACGGCTACTCGACCGCCGTCGCCGAGGCCGAGAACGTGCAGGCCCAGCTTGCCGAGATCGGCATCACGCTGAACCTCGAGGTGCTCGAGTCGGGCGCCTACGTCGACCGCTGGGTCGCCGGCGACTTCGGCGCGGCCTTCGCCCTCAACGGCGGACAGCCCGACCCCGACGCCATGTACGGCCGCTACTTCACGAGCACCGGCAATCTGAACGCCGTCGCCGGGTACAGCTCCGACACGCTCGACGCCCTCTTCGCGGCGGGCAAGGCGAGCAACGACCTCGACGAGCGCAAGCAGATCTACGCGGATGTCTCGAAGGAACTCGAGGACAACGCCGTCTGGGTGTGGCTCTTCACGGGCTACAACTACACGGCGACCGCGCCGAGCGTGCAGGGCTTCACGCCGCTGCCGAACGGTTCGCTGCAGTACCTGCGCGACACCACCATCACCGGCTGACCGCGATTCGACACGGGTGGTGCGGGAGTCCGCTCCCGCACCACCGCCCCCTCCTGGAGAACCCATGCGAAAACTGCTCGCGAATCCGCTCGTGCGGCGGATCGGCGGCGCGATACTGACTCTCGTCGGAGTCGCCATCGCCGTCTTCATCATGCTGCGCGCCATTCCCGGCGACCAGATCACGGCGGCGTTCGGCACCGAGGCCGCCGCGCTCTCCCCCGAGCAGCGCGCAAGCCTCGAGGCGTACTACGGCCTCGACCAGCCGCTCATCGTGCAGTTCTTCACGTGGCTCGGCAGCCTGCTCACGGGAAACCTCGGCTTCTCGGCGCGAGCGCAGCAGAGCGTGCTCGAGATGACGGCGGCGGCGCTGCCCGTCACCCTCGAGCTCGCGCTCCTCTCGATCGTGCTCGCGTTCATCATCGGCGTGCCGCTCGGCATGCTCTCGGCCTCGCGCCCCAACGGCTTCCGTGACTTCTTCGGCCAGGCCGTCGGCCTCGCCGGTCTCGGCATCCCCGCCTTCCTCCTTGCGACGACGCTCCTCGCCATCACCGCGACGAGCTTCGGCTTCAACCCGAACGGCCTCGGCTACGCCCGGCTCTTCGACGATCCGCTCCTGAACCTCCAGCAGATGCTCATGCCGGCCCTCGTGCTCGGCTTCGGCATCGCCGCGCCGATCATGCGGACGACCCGCACGGCCGTGCTCGAGGTGCGTTCGCTCGACTTCGTGCGCACCGCTCGCGCGAAGGGTGTTCCCCCGCGTCGCCTGCAGATCCATCACGTGCTGCGCAACGCCCTCGTGCCGATCGTCACCATGACGGGTCTGCAGTTCGGTTATCTCCTCGGCGGCGCCGTGGTCGTCGAGCAGATCTTCTCGCTGCCCGGCATCGGCCGCCAGGTGCTGCTCGGCATCAACCAGAAGGAGTTCGCGGTCGTGCAGAGCACGGTGCTCGTGATCGCCCTCCTCTTCGTCATCGTCAACCTCCTCACCGACCTGCTGTATCGGGTCATCGACCCCCGGGTGCGCGCATCATGACCGAGACCATCGCGCCGAACGGCGCCGAACGACGACTTCCCCGCGCGGGACGGAACCGCTCGCTGAGCGGCCTCCTCCGCAGCCCGAGCGGCCTCGCCGGGCTCATCATCACCGGCCTCCTCGCGGTACTCGCGATCCTCTCGCTCCTCGGCTGGCTGCCCTACGATCCGGCCGCGCAGAACGCCGCGGCGCGACTGCAGCCGCCGAGCATGGAGCACTGGTTCGGCACCGACCAGTTCGGCCGCGACATCTTCTCGCGCACGGCCTCGGGCGTCGGCAACTCCGCGCTCGTCGCCGTCGTCGCTGTGACGTTCGCCGCGGTCGTCGGCACGATCGGCGGCATCACGTCGGGCTACCTGCGCGGCGTCTCCGACAGTGTCATCGGCGGACTCAGCAACGTGCTGTTCGCGTTCCCGCCGCTGCTGCTCGCACTGACCCTCGCGTCGGTCTTCACCCGCAACTGGTTCACGATCGCCGTCGCGATCGCCGTCGTTTACACGCCGATCTTCGTGCGTGTGACGCGCGGCCCCGTGCTCTCGCTGCGCGAGATCGACTACGTGAACGCGGCGAAGGCGACCGGCATGCGCGCGGGTTCGATCATGGCGCGGCACATCCTGCCGAACATCACCGGCATCATCATCGTGCAGGTCACGCTCTCGCTCTCGTGGGCCGTGCTCACCGAAGCGTCGCTGAGCTTTCTCGGCCTCGGAACACCGCCGCCCGCGGCATCCCTCGGCTCGATGATCTTCGATGCCCGCACCCTCGTGACCGTCGCGCCGTGGACCCTGTTCGCGCCCGGCACCATCCTCATCCTGCTCGTGATCGGCCTGAACCTCCTCGGCGACGGCTTGCGCGATGCGCTCGACCCGTCCAGAAGGGGACGCCGATGACGACGACAGGCACCGGCCTCGAAGGCCTCACGACCGAAGCGGTCGATCCGCGATTCGATGCGATCGACCTCATGTCGATCTCCGAGCTCGCCGCTCTCATGAACGACAACGACCACGTCGTGCCGACGGCGGTGCGCTCGGCCTTGCCGCAGATCGTGCCCGCGCTCGAAGCGGCGACCGCACGCATGCAGCAGGGCGGCCGGCTCGTCTACGTCGGCGCGGGAACGCCGGGGCGCATCGGCGTGCTCGACGCCTCCGAGTGCCCGCCGACGTTCTCGACGCCGCCCGAGCTCGTCTTCGCGGTCATCGCGGGCGGGCCCGAGGCGATCGCGGGTGCGGTCGAAGGCGCAGAGGATGACGCGGAGGCCGGCGCCGCATCGATGGATGAGACGCAGATCGGCCCCCTCGACACCGTCGTGGGCATCGCGTCGAGCGGCCGCACACCCTTCGTCGTCGCGGCCGTGCGCCGTGCCCGCGAACGCGGCGCCCTCACCGTCGGGCTCTCGTGCAACTCCGACACCGCGCTGAGCGCCGAGGCGGAGCACGGCATCGAGGTGCTCGTCGGCCCCGAGCTCGTGAGCGGGTCGACGCGGCTGAAGGCCGGCACGGCTCAGAAGCTCGTGCTCAACATGTTCTCGACGATCCTCATGATCCAGCTCGGCAAGACGTACGGAAACCTCATGGTCGACGTCACGGCCTCGAACGCCAAGCTCAAGCTGCGCGCGACGGGTATCGTCGCCCGCATCACCGGTGTCGACGTCGACACGGCGCGCGAGGCTCTCGAGGAGTCGGGGTACATCGTCAAGCGCGCGGTGCTGAAGATCGCGCGCGGCATGGACGCCGACCGCGCCGATTCGGCACTCCTCGAGGCGGGCGGCCGCCTCCGAATCGCTCTGGAGGCGAATCGATGAGAATCCTCGGCATGATCTCGGGCACCTCGCACGACGGCATCGACGTCGCCGTGGTCGACCTGGTCGAGCGAGACGGCACTCTCGAACTCGCACTGCGCCACCGCGACGCGGTCGCCTACGAGCCGGGCCTCCGCTCCCGCATCATCGCGGCGCTGCCCCCGGCATCCGTCGACCTCGCCGAGGTCTGCGCGCTCGACACCCTCATCGGTCAGGCGTTCGCCGAGGCCGCGGCGGCCGCGTGCGACGCGGCGGGAGCCGTCGACCTCATCGTCTCGCACGGCCAGACGGTGTTCCACTGGGTCGAGGGCGACCACGCCCTCGGCACGCTGCAGCTCGGACAGCCCGCGTGGATCGCCGAGCGCACGGGCGTCGCCGTCGTCTCCGACGTGCGCTCGCGCGACATCGCCGCGGGCGGCCACGGTGCTCCGCTCGCGTCGACGATCGACGCGCTGCTGCTCGCCGGGCGGCCCGGCCGCCCCGCCGCTCTCAACCTCGGCGGCATCTCGAACGCGACCGTCGTCGACCCCGAGTCGGTGCGCGCGTGGGACATCGGTCCCGCGAACGCCCTGCTCGACGCCGTGATCGTCGACCGGTCGGCCCACCCCGCGGGGTACGACGACGGCGGAGCCCTGGCCGCAGCCGGCACGGTCGACGAGGCCCTGCTCGCCGTGCTGCTCGAGGAGCCGTACTACCGGGTCGCTCCGCCGAAGAGCACGGGCAAGGAGCTCTTCCACCTCGACTACGTGAACGACGCCCTGCGCCGCAGCGGCCGGGAGGACATCGCGACGAACGACCTCCTCGCGACGCTCGCGCGACTCACGATCGTCACCGTCGCCGATGCCCTCGTGGCCGACGGCGTGACCGAGATCTTCGTCTCGGGCGGCGGGGCGCACAACCCCGTGCTGCTCGGCGGCATCGCCGAACTCACCGGCGCGATCCTCGCCCCGACCGACGCCCTCGGCCTGCCCGGCGACGACAAAGAGGCCGTGCTCATGGCCGTCATCGGCTGGATGACGGTGCACGGCGTGCCCTCCTCGATCCCCACGGCCACGGGTGCCCGCGGCTCGCGCCTGCTCGGCTCGATCACGCCCGGCGCACGCCCGCTCGCGTTCCCGGCGCCCGTCACGGCGCCGACGGCTCTCCGGGTGGTCGACTGACCGATGACGCGCATCGCCGAGATCTCCGTGCACCGGACGAGCCTCCCGCTCGTGCGGCCGTTCGTGACGGCTCGGCGGCGGGCGACGACGCTCGACACGGTGCTCGTCTCCGTCACCGATTCCGACGGCGTCACGGGGTGGGGTGAGGCGCCGACCAGCTGGCGCGTGACGGGCGAGAGCGCGGCGAGCGTCGACGCCGTCGTGCGCGGCCCGCTCGGCGACGCCGTGCTCGGTCTCGACCCGCTCGACACGGATGCCGCGTCGGAACGCATCATCGACGCCGTCGTCGGCAACGCGGCAGCACGCTCGGCCGTCGAATCGGCCGTCGTCGATCTCGCCGCTCGCCTCTCGGGAGCGACGCTCGCCCGGTTCCTCGGTGCGGCACCCGAAACCACTCGCATCTCGACCGACCTGACACTCGCCGCGGGCCCTGTCGAGTCGCTGCTCGCCGACGCCCGTGCGGGCGCCGCGTTCCCCGCCCTCAAGATCAAGGTCGGCCTCGACGCCGATGCCGATCGCGACGCGGTCATCGCCGTCCGCCGCGAGATCGGGTCCGACGTGCGACTGCGCGTCGACGCCAACCAGGGCTGGACGGCGAGCGACGCGATCCGCGTCATCCGCGCGTGGGAGGAGGCCGGCGTCGACCTCGAGTTCGTCGAGCAGCCGACCCCGGCACGCGATCTCGCCGCCCTCGCCTTCGTCACGTCCGCCGTCTCGACGCCGATCCTCGCCGACGAATCGGTGTGGACGACGAGTGATCTGCACGACATCGTCGAGCGGCGCGCGGCCGACGCCGTGAACATCAAACTGGCCAAGTGCGGCGGGCCCGTGGCCGCACTCGACCTGGCTCGCGCGGCACGCGCCGCGGGCATGGGCATCATCGTCGGCAGCATGCTCGAGTCGACCGTCGGCGTCGGCACCTCGGCCGCGGTCGCAGCCGCACTCGATGCGGACGCCGTGCACGACCTCGACGCGGGAGCGTGGGTCGCCGCCTCCCCCGTCGACGGCGGCATCCGGTACGACGGCGGCTCGATCGTGCTCTCGACGGGCGCCGGGCTCGGCATCCGCGGCCTCGCCGCACCCCTCGCGGACGGGAGCGCCGCATGACGAACCTCGACGCACGCGCGACGGCCGCGGCGACGGCGCTCACGACGATCGACGCGCCGCACCCGCCGCCCGGAGCGGTCGTCGCGCTCTCGATCGGCGAATCCATCGGAGCCGCGGCGGTCGGCAGCGCCGACCTCGCGACGGGCGAGCGGATGACGCGGGCGACCGTTCACGACCTCGCATCGGTCAGCAAGCTCCTGACGACGACCGCCCTCCTCCGCCTCGTCGACGCCGGGGCGATCTCGCTCGACTCCACAGTCGGCGAGCTGCTCGGCGACGGCCCGATCGCCGACCGCACGGTGCGTCAGCTCCTCGAGCACCGCGGCGGACTCGCGCCGTGGTGGCCGCTCTACCTCGATCCGGCCGCGGCCGATGACCCGATCGGTGCCGTGCTCGCGCGCGCATCCGAGGCCGCCGCCGATACGGCTCGCGTGTACTCCGACCTCGGATTCCTCGTGCTCGGCGCCCTTGTCGCCCGGGCCGGCGGAGCCCCCTTCGCCGACGTCGTGCGCCGCGAGGTGCTGGGGCCGCTCGGGCTCACGGGCGTCACACCCGGCCCGACGACGGAGGCCGCCCACGCTGCGGCGAGCGCCGACGGCGACGCGATCGAACGCTCGATGGTCGAGGACGGGGTGCCCTACCCCGTGCCCTTCGGCGTCGAGGGATTCACGTGGCGCACGGAGACGCTGCGCGGCGCCGTGAACGACGGCAACGCGTTCCACGCCGTCGGCGGACCCGCCGGCCACGCGGGCTGGTTCGCGACCGTCGACGACATGCTCACGCTCGGCCGCGCCCTCGCCGCCGATCCCGGCGAGCACGGGCTCTGGAGCCGCGCGACGCGCGACCGGTTCCTCGCCGTCTCGGCCGACCCGGCTCAGGCGCTCGGCTTCCGGTACTACCCCGCGGGCGTCATCCACCCCACGCGCACCCTGTGGGGGCACCCCGGATTCACGGGCACCGCCCTCGCGTTCGCTCCCGCGGACGAAGTGTACGAACCTCTTGCTCTCGCCCTCGCCGCCAATCGACTGCACGGGCGATCGGCGCCGACGCGCGACCGACTCGCACCGACCGAACTCCTTCTCTCTGCCGCGACCCGCGCGGCCGTCGACCCTTCGGAGATGACCCCATGACCAGCACCCCTCTCCTCAGCGTTCGCGAGCTCCGCGTCACGTTCGACACGGGCTCCGGCCCCGTCGAAGCGGTGAAAGGCGTGTCGTTCGACGTCGCGGCGGGCGAGACCGTCGCGATCGTGGGCGAGTCGGGATCGGGCAAGTCGACGATCGCGTCGAGCATCAACCGACTGCTCGCCGCCAACGGGCGCATCTCGGGCGGCGAGATCGAGTTCGACGGCCGCGATCTCGTGCGCGCGACCGAGCGTCAGATGATCGAGCTGCGCGGGTCGGTCATCGGCTTCGTGCCGCAGGACCCGATGTCGAACCTCAACCCCGTGCACCGCGTCGGACGTCAGATCCAGGAGGCGCTCGAGGTGCACGGCCGTGCGCGCGGAGCCGACGCGCACAAGCAGGTCATCGAGCTGCTCGAACTCGTCGGCATCCCCGAGCCCGAGCGTCGCTTCGAGCAGTACCCGCACGAGTTCTCGGGCGGAATGCGCCAGCGCGCCCTCATCGCGATGGGTCTCGCGTGCCGCCCCGCCCTGCTCATCGCCGACGAACCGACGAGTGCCCTCGACGTCACGGTGCAGCGCCGCATCCTCGATCAGCTCGACACGCTCACAGCCGAACTCGGCACGGCCGTCGTGCTCATCACCCACGATCTCGCCCTCGCCGCCGAGCGCGCCGACCGCGTCGTCGTGATGTTCCGCGGCGACATCGTCGAGCAGGGCCCCGCCCAGCAGTTGCTCTCGGCGCCGCAGCACGAGTACACGAAGCAGTTGCTCGCCGCGGCCCCGAGCCTCACGACGGCGACGATCACCGAGCGCATCGAGCCCGGCACCGGCGAGGGGCCGGCGGAACTCGCACGCCTCGAGGGGCTCGGCAAGAAGTACCGCATGCGCGGCGGCGACGATTTCTGGGCCGCGCGCGACGTGTCGTTCTCGATCCCCCGCGGCCGCACCGTCGCCGTCGTCGGCGAGTCGGGCTCGGGCAAGTCGACGACCGCCAAGCTCATGCTCGGCCTCGAGACGCCGTCCGAGGGGCGCGTCGTCATGCAGGGCAAGGACGTCGCGACGCTGAAGGGCCGGGAGCTCCTCGCCTTCCGTCGCACCGTGCAGCCGGTGTTCCAGAACCCGTTCGCCTCGCTCGACCCGCGCTACACCGTCGAGGAGTCGATCGTCGAGCCGCTGCGCGTGCACCGCGTCGGCAGCCGTGACGACCGCCGACGCCGCATGTTCGATCTGCTCGATCGCGTCGCCCTGCCCGCGGAACTCGCCGACCGTCTGCCGCACGAGCTCTCGGGCGGTCAGCGTCAGCGCGTCGCGATCGCCCGTGCCCTCGCGCTCTCGCCCGATCTCGTCGTGCTCGACGAAGCGGTCTCGGCGCTCGACGTGCTCGTGCAGGCGCAGATCCTCGACCTGCTCGCCGAGCTGCAGCGCGAGCTCGGCCTCAGCTACCTCTTCATCAGCCACGACCTCGCGGTCGTCAAGATGATCTCCCACGTCGTGCACGTCATGCGCGCCGGTCGCATCGTCGAGAGCGGCACCCCGGCCGAGATCTTCGATGCTCCCCGCGACGAGTACACGCGCGAGCTGCTCGCCGCGATCCCCGGCGCCGGTCTCGCCGTCTGACCCCGAGAGGACGACATGGAGCTCATCATCCTTCCGAGCCACGACGTCGACGCCGTGGCCGCTCGCCTCGTCGCCGACGACCTGCGCGCCGCCTCCCCCGGCGTGCTCGGCGTCGCGACGGGATCGTCGCCCCTCGGCGTCTACGCGGCGCTCGAGCGGATGATCGCCGCGGGCGACCTCGACCTCTCGCGCACGCGCGCGTTCGCCCTCGACGAGTACGTGGGCATCCCCGCCGATCACCCCGAGAGCTATGCCGCCGTCATCCGCCGCGAGGTCGTCGAGCGGCTCGGCATGAACCCCGCGTTCGTGCGCGTCCCCGACGGCCGGGCCGACGACCTCGAGCTCGCGTGCGCCGAGTACGAGGCCGCGATCCGTCACGCGGGCGGCATCGACGTGCAGATCCTCGGCATCGGCGCGAACGGGCACATCGGCTTCAACGAGCCGTCGTCATCCCTCGCCTCGCGCACCCGGGTCAAGACCCTCACGCGAGCGACCCGCGAGGCGAACGCGCGCTTCTTCGACGACGTCGCCGACGTGCCGACCCACTGCCTCACGCAGGGCATCGGAACGATCCTCGACGCGCAGCACCTCGTGCTCGTCGCGCGCGGCGAGGCGAAGGCCGAGGCGATCCGTCAGGCCGCCGAGGGCCCCGTATCGGCCCGTTGGCCGGCCTCCGCCCTGCAGCTGCACCCGAACGTCACGCTCGTCATCGACGACGACGCCGCATCGCACCTCGAACTCGGCGACTACTACCGCGAGACCTACCGGTTGAAACCCGCCGTCGAGGATCGATGACGACCGGCACCGCGGTGGGCAGCCGGCGCGCCGGGGTGCTCCTGCTCGCGGCGTTCGCGGGGCTCGGAGCGACGGCCGCGAGCATCCCCTCAGCGCTTCCCGCCCTCGCCGCGGCGCTCGACGCCGATCTCGCCATCGCGCCGTCGGGGCTCTTCGCGGGGCTCCTCGTCGGCGTGCTCTCGTCGCGCGTGCTCCTCACCCGGTTCGCGACGGCGCGCGTGCTCGCGCTCGGCAGCGCCGCCCAGGCCGTCGGCGTCGTGGGCGTGCTGCTCGCGGGAAGCGCCGGCCTCGTCATCCTCTTCGCCGTCGTCGCGGGCGTCGGCTTCGGACTCTCGGAGGCTGCGGGCAGTCTCGCCGCGAAGCAGCAGGCGACGGGGTCGGCGACGACTCCGCTCGCCGCGCTCACCGCTGCGGTCGCCATCGTCGCCGCGACCCTGCCGTTCGCCGTCGCGGCCTCGCCCGCCGTCGCCCTCGGCGTCGTCGGTGCGGCGCACGCGATCACCGCGGTGCTGCTCGCGATCGGTCTGCCCCGGGTCGCACCCGTGACGGATGACGGTCGCCGCGTGTCCGGCCCGGCCCCGCGTCACCGCTCGACGATCGTGATCGTCGGCGTCGCCCTCGTCGTCACGGTGGGCGTCGAGACGATCTTCTCCGGCTGGTCGGCCGTGATCCCCGCCGAGGCCCTCGAGCTCGACGCGAGCACGGCGGCCCTCGGCACGACCGTGTTCTGGTCTCTCATGACGGTCGGCCGGTTGCTCGGCTGGCTCGCTCTCGCGCGCGGAGTCACCGCGACGGTGCTCGGTGCGGTTCTCGCTGCTCTCGCCGCCCTGGCCCTCGTCGCCGCCGCGCTGCTCCGCACCGATGCCCCGCTCGCGGCCCTCGCCGGCGCGATGGTCGCCGTCGTCGCGATCGCTCCCCTGTACTCGCTGCTCATCGGGTCGGCCCTCGACCGCGCCGACCCGGCCGACGCGTCGCGCCTCATCGGGGTGCTCGTCGCGGCCGGTGCCGTCGGCGGGGCCGTCATCCCCCTCGGTGCGCTGTTCGTGAGCGGGGCACCGAGCGCTCCCCTCGTCTTCGCCCTCGCGGGTGTCGGCTGCGCCGTGCTCGGAGCGCTCTTCGCCGTCATCCGCCGCTCGCCCGCGTCGACCGGCTCGCCCGCGTCGACCGGCTCACCCGACAGCCCCCGAGGAGACCATGCCTGAGGCCGCCACCCTGCCCGTGCTCGACGCCGCGATCCTCGGCGAGGCCACGCGCGTCTCGACACGCGCCCTCGACCGGTTCGCGCTCTCGCACGATGCGTCGCACTACCGGCTCGTGCCGCGCGCCGTCGTCACCCCGCAGGACGCGGCGGGCGTCGCACGCGTCTTCGCCGCCGCCCAGCAGGCGGGGCTGCCGATCACGTTCCGGTCGGGCGGCACGAGCCTCTCGGGCCAGGGCGTCACCGACGGCGTGCTCGTCGACACCCGCTCCGCGTTCCGCCGCATCGACATCGGCCCCGAGGGGCGCACGGTGCGCGTGCAGCCGGGCGCGACGGTGCGCCAGGTCAACGCGCGACTCGGTCGGCACGGACGGAAGCTCGGGCCCGACCCGGCGAGCGAGATCGCGTGCACGATCGGCGGC
Organism: Agromyces atrinae; assembly: GCF_013407835.1. Classification (NCBI taxonomy): domain Bacteria; kingdom Bacillati; phylum Actinomycetota; class Actinomycetes; order Micrococcales; family Microbacteriaceae; genus Agromyces; species Agromyces atrinae. The sequence goes on from NZ_JACCBI010000001.1 coordinate 2,125,238, forward strand.
GTCGTCGCGAACAACTCGAGCGGCATGGCGTGCGGCATCGAGCAGAACACGTACCGCACGATCCGCTCGATGGTGCTCGTGCTGCCGAGCGGAACCGTGATCGACACCGCTCAGCCCGATGCTCGCGAGCGATTTGCCGCGGCAGAGCCCGACCTGCACGACGGGCTCCTCGCCCTCCGCGAGCGCCTCCTCGCCGACCCGACGCAGGTCGACGTCGTGCGGCGCCAGTTCTCGATGAAGAACACGATGGGCTACGGCATCAACGCCCTGCTCGACTTCAGCGAGCCCCTCGACATCCTGACCCACCTCGTCGTCGGCAGCGAGGGCACGCTCGCGTTCGTCGCCGAGGCGACGTTCGACACGGTCGAGGTGCTGCCCGCGGTCGCGACGGGACTCCTCGTCTTCCCGACGCTCTCCGACGCGACGGGCGCGCTGCCGGCCCTCGTCGACGCCGGCCTCGCGACGATCGAGCTCATGGATGCCGCGTCGCTGCGAGTCGCCCAAGCGGCCGCCGATGCGCCGACCGAGATCCGCGACATCACGATCGCCGACCACGCCGCGCTCCTCGTCGAGTTCCACGCGGCGAGCGCCGACGCCCTCGCCGAGCGCATCGCGGCGACGCACGATCTGTTCGCGGCGCTCCCGCTCGCGAGTGCGCCCGAACTGACATCCGATGCCGATCGCCGCGCCGCGCTCTGGCACGTGCGGAAGGGGCTCTACACCGCCGTCGCGGGAGCCCGCCCGTCAGGCACGACCGCCCTGCTCGAAGACATCGTCGTGCCCGTCGACCGGCTGCTGCCCGCGTGCGAGCGCCTCATCGAGCTGTTCGCCGAGCACGGCTACGAGGGCTCCGTCATCTTCGGGCACGCCAAGGACGGCAACGTGCACTTCCTGCTCAACGAGCGCTTCGAGGACCCGGCGCTCCTCGCGCGCTACGAGCGCTTCACCGCCGACCTCGTCGACCTCGTGCTGGGGCTCGGCGGGTCGCTCAAAGCCGAGCACGGCACGGGTCGCATCATGGCCTCGTTCGTGCGTCGGCAGTACGGCGACGAACTGTACGACATCATGCGGGCCGTCAAGCGGCTGTGCGATCCGACCGGCATCCTGAACCCCGGCGTCGTGCTCACCGACGACGATCGCGCCTACCTCAGCGACCTCAAGCTCGTGCCCACCGTCGAGGCCGAGGTCGACCGCTGCGTCGAGTGCGGCTACTGCGAGCCAACGTGCCCGAGCAAGGACCTCACGCTGACGCCGCGACAGCGCATCGGCCTGCGTCGTGACATGGCGATGGCGGATGCCGCGGGCGAACGTGCCCTCGCCGCCGAACTGCGCGACGACTACGACTACGACGGCGTGCAGACGTGCGCCGTCGACGGCATGTGCGCGATCGCGTGCCCCGTCGACATCAACACGGGCGACCTCGTGCGGCGGCTGCGCGCCGAGAACCGCAACCCCGTGCTGAACGCGGGCTGGGGCGCGGCCGCGAAGGCGTGGTCTCCCGTGACGCGCGTCGGTGCGGTCGCCCTCGACATCGCGAAGGCCGTTCCCACTCCCCTCGTGCGCGCCGCGACCACCGTGGGTCGCGCCGTGCTCGGCGCCGACGTCGTGCCGGCCTACACCGACGTGCTGCCGGGCGGCGGCCATGCCCGTCCGAAGCCGGGCGGCGACCCGGCGACGGCCGATGCGGTCTTCTTCGCGGCGTGCATCGGCACGATGTTCGGCCCCGAGGAGGGCGGAATCGGGGCGACCGCCGCGTTCCTCCGCCTCGCCGAGCGCGCGGGCGTCTCGCTCGTCGTGCCCGAGGGTCACGGCTCGCTCTGCTGCGGAACCCCGTGGAAGTCGAAGGGCTTCCTCGACGGCTACCGGTCGATGACCGATCGCGTGCTTCCGGCCCTGCTCGCCGCGAGCGACGGCGGGCGACTGCCGATCGTCTGCGACGCCGCCTCGTGCACCGAAGGCCTCGAGACGATGCAGTCGATCGCCGCATCGGCCGCGGGCCTCGCCCCCGAGCTGCGCTTCGTCGACGCGACCGAGTTCGTGCGCGACCGCATGCTCGATCGTCTCGAGGTCACGTCGCGGGCGTCATCCGCCGTCGTCCACCGCACGTGCTCGACGACCGCGCTCGGCGTCAACGGGGCGATCGACGACATCGCCGCCGCGGTCGCCGAGTCGGTGCACATCCCCGATGAGTGGGGCTGCTGCGCCTACGCGGGCGATCGTGGCCTGCTGCACCCCGAGCTCACGGCGTCGGCGACGGCGCGCGAGGCCACCGAGGTCGTGTCGGAGCAGTACGACCTGCACCTCTCGGCGAACCGCACGTGCGAACTCGGCATGACCGAGGCGACGGGCCGCCCCTACCGACATGTGCTCGAGGCGCTCGAAGAGGCGACGCGGGCGCGCGTGTAGGAGCGTCAGACCGCGGGGATCACGAACGTGCTGAACGAATCCGCCGGCAGCACAGCCTCGAAGAACCGGTCGCCGAGCAGGTATGAGACGGACTGCTCGTGGCCGAGGTCGTTGTGCGCGACGAGCACGATCGAGCCGTCGGGGTTCACGAACGCGAGCTGGTTCTCGAAGCCCGTGTAGCTCACGGTCGGCAGCACCCGCGCGCCCACCGCGACCGCGCCCGAGACGTGACGCAGCAGGTGGTACTCGTGCGTGTAGCGCACGGTGCGCGTCTCGGGGTCGACGACGACGAGCGAGTTCTGCGCCCAGCCCCATCGGCTCACGCCGCCCTCGAGCAGCGCCATGTTCCAGTACATGTACGCCGAGGCGCCGTTCGAGAAGAACTGCTTCATGATCGTCCACGCGTAACGCGCGTACCGCCAGTCGTTCAGACCGTCGCCGCACTCCTGCTCGGTCTGGTAGATCCGCAGGGCCGGGTTGTCGTGGTGGATGACGGCGAGCGCGCCCTTACCCGCCCACTGCGCGCCGACGCCCGAGAGGGCCGGTCCGGCGACGGGGTCGTTCACGACGAACTGCACGAGGTCGGGGTTCGGGCGTTCGAGCGTGCCGAGGAAGACGTCGACGTCGCGGCGCCCCATCTCCGGCGCGAGGTGACCGATGAACCGTGCGAGCCCCTCGGGGGTCCACGTGCAGCTCGGGAAGACCTGCGCCGAGTTGAACTCGTTCTGCGGCATGACCATGCCGATCTCGATGCCCTCGGCGGCGTAGGCGTCGATGAAGCGGCCGAAATACGCGGCGTAGGCCGCGAGGTGGTCGTCGTCGAGACGGAACATGTCGGTGCCCTCGTGGCCGACCTGATCGTCGCGCAGCCCGTTCTTGACCGACTGGTCGAGGCGCGGCTGCGCCCCGGCGTAGTGGCCGTTCGTCTTCATCCACGACGGCGGGCTCCACGGCGAGGCCCACAGGCGGAGCTCCGGCTGGTACCGCTTCGCGGCACGGATGAACGGGATGAGCGTCGCGCGGTCGTTGTCGATCGAGAAGTGCTCGAGCGCGAGGTCGCCGTCGACCTCGTCGTACGAGTACCAGTCGCGCGAGAAGTCGTTGGCGCCGAGCGGCATGCGGCAGAGGGTGAGGTCGAGGCCGGCATCCGGTTCGAAGAAGCTCCGCAGCACGCCCTCGCGAGCGTCGTCGTCGAGCAGTTCGAGCGCCGTCCAGCCGAGCTCGTTGAACGAGGCGCCGAAGCCCTCGATGCTCTGGCGCGGGTCGTCGACGCCGACGAAGACGTCGGGCATGCCCGTGATCGGGCTCGTCGTGGCGGGCTCGTGCTGCTGCCAGGCCGCGTCGGTCGTCGTGACGATCCACGAGATGGGTGCGGTGCTCATCGTTCTCCTCATCGAGTGCGGTGCGCCCGCGTCATCCGCGGCGACCATATTGTTGCTACTCGCAACATACTACGAATCGGCCCGAACTTACTACTGATAAGAACGCAGGCTCACCCTCACTCGCGTGCCCACTCGCTCCTCGCTCTCGATGGCGATCCTGCCCCCGTGCGCCGAGACGACGTCCTTGGCGAGCGCGAGCCCCAGACCGAAGCCCTGGATCGCATGCGACCGGGCGTACTCCGTGCGATAGAAGCGATCGAAGACCTGCGTCATCTCGCCGCGGGAGATGCCCGGGCCCTCGTCGGCGATCGTGATCGAGACCTCCGCCCCCGACACCGAGAGCGAGACGCGGATCATCGAACCGCGGGGGCTGAACTTGATCGCGTTGTCGATGACCTCATCGATGGCTCGCACGAGCTTGGGGGCGTCGGCGAGCACGAGCACACCCGACTCGCCCTCGTGGTCGACCTCGAGGATCTGCTCGCGTTCATCAGCGGCCCGGGTCGACCGCTCGACGGCCTCATCGAGCACGCTGTCGATACTCGTGGGTGAGAGGTCGAGAGGAGCTGTCGAGGTCGTCGCGGCTCGAAGTTCGTCGACGCGCTCCACGAGACGATCGGTCGCGCGGCTCACCACGCCGAGATGGGCTGCACTCACCGCATCGGCGGGGTCGATCGAGTCCTCGAGCAGTTCGAGGTACCCCGCCATGCCGGTGAGGGGTGTCCGCAGCTCGTGGGAGACGGTCGAGAGGAACTCCTCGCGAATCGCGATGGCATCGGCCAGCTCGGTGATGTCGTAGGCCACGATGACCGTGCCGAGCAGTTCGCCGTCGTCGCGGTGCACTCGGCGCGACGACGCCATGATCGCGATCTGGCGATCGACCGGACCGAGCCATTCGACGTGATCGCGGATCTCCTCGCCGCGGAGCGAACGGGGGATGATCTGCTCATCATGCGGAATGGGCGTCTCGCGATCGGCCATCAGTACGTCGTCACCCGCGTACGGAGGCCGGTCGAGCTCGAAGCCCACGAGACCGACCAGGTCGTGCGCCAGCTTGTTCGCGACCACGGGTCGATTGTCTGCGCCGTAGAAGGCGACTCCTGCGTTGACGGTCTCGAAGATCGCGCGCTGAAGTAGAGCATCGTCCTGGGACTGTCGCAGTGCTCGCGATCGGTCGTCGAGCGAATCCATCAGACGCTGACGATTGCGGCGCAGCTGAGCGGCGGCGATGTTCACGACGATCGCAACGCCGACGATGATGACGGGCAAGGTGATGACGTTCGCCCAGTCGAGAAGCGACGACGGCCAGCTGCCCCGGCTCACGAAGGCGAGCGACGTGATGAAGAGCGCACCGGCGATGGCCACGGCGATCGCCCAGCGCCGGAACCCGTACGCGAGCCACAGGATGGGGAAGATGGCGAGCATGCTCGCCGACGGCAGCACAGCGAGGAGTTCCGTGCGCATGAGCGCGACGCCGACGATGTCGGCCACCGCGACGAGGATGAGCCAGTCGGGCGCGAACCGTTCCCACGGCACGAACCACGCGGCAGCGGTGGCGACCGTGATCACGGCGAAGCCGAGGAGCACGAACGGGTCGACGAACGAATCGGGCGCGGCGAGAGCGACCACGAGGGCGACGAAGACGTTGCCGATGAAGAAGGGCAGCTGCGCCCGCGCGAACACACGCCTCCGGCCGCGCGCCGACGACTCCAATTCGAAAAGCGGCATACGCACTCCCTTTCGGAGTCTCTCGTCGTTCGCAGCTCCGCTAACGATCGCGTTCAGATTACGCGAGCGCTGGGCGATCAGCTGCTCCTTGACGCGCGGCGCGCGTGCCGGCATGCGATCGTCTCGTGAGGTTGCCGAGATGTTGCGCGACATTGCCTGTGTGCGCTCCCTTCTCGTGGTGGCTCAGATGATCGTGCTCGCCCTCGTATCGGGCACCGTGCAGTTGCTCGCTTTCGGCGGCGACCCGATCGTCGTGTTCGGTACGTGGTGGGCGTTCTGGGGAGTGGGCACGCGCCTCTTCGTCGCCGGCATCAGCCAACTCGAGGGCCGACTACCCGAGAATGCGTCGCACCGCCTCGCCCACGAGCGCGTCGTCGGGCTCCTCGCTGTCGAGCGCTCGATGGATGATGAGCCCCTCGATGAGCGCGTCGAGCATCCTCGCCGTCGCGGGATCGAACCAGGCCTCGAGCGTCGTCCGGCTGCGCCGCATCCACGCATGCGTGATGTCGCGATACGCGGGCTCGCGCGCAGCGAGGGTGTAGAGCTCGTGCGTCAGCACGAGCTCGCGCGGGTTGGCGAAGATGTCTCGTGTGATCAGCTCGACCACGGCGTCACGCGCCTCATCGGCCGTCGTCGCCGCTTCGATGCGCCGGTCGGTGCGGTCTGCGATCGAGTCGGCGAATCGACTGAATGCCTCGTGCAGCAGCTCACTCATACCCTCGAAGTGATAGGTCATCGACCCCAGGGGTACGTCGGCGGACGCAGCGATACGGCGGTGCGACGCGCCGTCGACGCCCACCTCGGCGATGACGTCGAGGCACGCGTCGACGATCCGGTCTCGGCGATGCGGGTCGGCTCGGCGCGCCGATGTGGACCCCTCGGCGGTCATCGGATGTGCCGGACGACTCGCGCGGGATTGCCCACGGCGACGACGCCGGCAGGGATGTCGCGGGTGACGATCGAGCCCGCACCGATCACGCTGTCGTCGCCGATGCTCACGCCCGGGCACACGATGACACCGCCGCCGAGCCAGACGTTGTTTCCGATCGAGATCGGCTGGGCCGCTTCGAGCTTGTCGCGGCGCGGCCCTGGCTCGACGGGATGCGTAGGAGTGAGGAGCTGCACGTTCGGACCGATCTGGCAGTCCTCGCCGATGTCGATGCGTGCGACGTCGAGCGCCGTCAGGTTGTAGTTCACGAACGTGCGCGCGCCGATGTGGATGTTCTCGCCGTAGTCGACGAACAGCGGCGGCTTGACGAATGCATCGGCGCTGAGAGAGCCGAGCAGCTCATCGAGAAGCGTGCGCGCCGTGTCATCCCCCTCGATCACCGCGCGATTGTAAGCGTCGGTGAGCCGCAGGGCGCGCTGGGCGACGCGCGCACTCTCAGGATCGTCGGCGATGTAGAGCTCGCCCGCGAGCATGCGCTCGCGATTCGTTCGAGGGTCGTCGGCGAAGTAGTCCGTTACCATGTGTACGATCGTACACTGGATATGTACAACCGTACACATCAGGACCCGACGCGAGGAGCTCAGGCATGGACAATCACGAACGGATGCTCGCGGGCAAGGTCTACGACCCGTCCGACGCCGGGATCATGGCCGAACAGGCCGAAGCCCTCGAGCTGCTCTACGACTTCAACGCGAGCCGTCCGTCGCAGCAGGCCGAGCGCGCCGAACTCCTCCGCCAGATGTTCGCGGAGATCGGCGACGGCTGCTACGTCGAGCCCCCGCTGCACGCGAACTGGGGCGGGCGCCACGTCTACGTCGGCAGCAACGTGTACGCCAACTCGAACCTCACCCTCGTCGACGACGGCGACATCCACATCGGCGACAACGTCATGTTCGGGCCGAACGTCGTCATCACGACGGCCGGTCACCCGATCCTGCCCGAGCTGCGCGCCCGCGGCCTCCAGTTCAACCTGCCCGTGCACATCGGACGCAACGTCTGGGTCGGCAGCGGCGTGCAGATCATGCCGGGCGTGACCATCGGCGACGACTCGGTCATCGGCGCCGGGAGCGTCGTCACGCGAGACATCCCCGCGGGCGTCGTCGCCGTGGGCATCCCCTGCCGCGTCGTACGCGAGATCGGTGAGCACGACCGCGAGTTCTACTGGCGCGACCGGCGCCTCGACGTCTGAGGCGCGCGGGTCACACCGTCACGGGCACCGGCATCTCGCGCACCACGCGAGGTCGGCGCCCGCCGAGCACCGCGACGAGGATCGCGAGCACGGGAACCGTGAAGGCGAGCATCGGCGCGACGAGCATGCCGAAGAACGTGGCGTAGAGGAGTCCCGAGAGCCCGCCGAGAAGGACGGCGGCCGTGTGCACGCGCAGGATCATCCACCATGCGATGGCCGCCCCGCCGAACGCCGACGAGATCACCAGGGCGAGCATCATGTCCGCCCACACCGGCGACCGCGTGTAGGCGACGATCATGAATGCGAGCGAGGCCGTCGCCATCGCGACCGGGCCCCAGACGTGGATCGCACGCACACGGCCGCGGGCGACCATGAGCAACCCGATGGCCGCGAGCAGGGGCACACCCGACACGAACAGCAGGATCATTCCCTGCGCCATGGCGACGGTGCCGTCGGACGCCCACGGAGACCAGGTGGAACCCGAGAACGCGTAAACGATGCCGCTCAGACCGATCAGGGCGGAGACGATCGCCAGCGAGCGGATGACGGTGCGCGGCGCCGCCGTCGGGCCGGGCGCCACGGGGATGCGCGAAGCGACGGGAGCGCCCGGTTCCCGCCGCGGCACACTCGCGGCGACGAGCACCCCCAGGGCGGCGAGCGCCGCCGCATAGGGCGTGAGCAGGCTGATGCCGATGAGCGGAGCGGCACACGCGCCCGACACGATCGCGATGAGCAGACGCACCGGCCGAGCGAGTGCCGATCGACGCAGCAGCGCGTCGACGACCACGGCAACCGCGGCGCCTCCGAGCACGAGACCGGTCGCGGCGAGCGGCATCCATGCGGCGGCGAAGGCGGTCGGTTGCACTCCCGCATCGGCCGCATCGAAGCCCTGCGACCACGAGAGTGTGGAGAGCGCCCCGACGATGAGCGCGAGCGCCGAGATCGCGATGGCGAGAAGGGCACCCGCGTCGGAGAACGTGCCTCGCTCACGCAGCAGGGCGATGACTCCGACTGCGACGAGCACGGGAATCACGGCCGTCGTCAGAGCGGGAAGCACGCCGTCGAGGCCCGCCGGCGCCGGCACGAAGAACACGAAGAGCACACCCGCGACGACCGAGAGCACGAGAGCCGCGATCGATGCCCCGAGTGCGAGCCGACGGTCGATGCGTGCAGCCGTTCCGTGAAGAGCGGCGTTCCCATGGTCGCTCGCGCTCGGCGCCGTGCGCCCCTCGGCCTCGGCCGCGTCGAGCATCGTCGCGACGAGCACTTCACCGTTCTGCTCGCGCCAGGCGCGCGGGTACCACCGCAGCACGGCGCGGAACCGCGCCTCGACGTCACGCGTCATGCCCACACCGCCGCACGCGAGGCGAAGACGTGACCCGCAGCCGAGAGGCGTGCCCGCGCGACCGTGGTCTGCTCTTCGAGCGCGGCGATCTCGGCGGCGAGAGCTGCCGAACCGTCATCCGTCAACCGGAAGTACCGGCGCGCCCGCCCGTTGACGATCTCGTCGCCATCCGCCTCGATGAGCCCCTCGCGCTCGAGCCGCTCGAGCGCCGCGTAGAGCGTCGTGACCTTGAGCGTCACGCGCCCGTCGGACGACTGCGCCGTCTCTTGCAGGATCTCGTAGCCGTGCCGGCGCTGCCCCGCGAGCGCGGTCAGGATCCAGAACGACGGGGGCGTGAGCGTGGAGGCCATTTCTCCAGTTATATTCCCGTGATGGGAATATGTCAACGCGCGAAGCGCTCCCCTGCGTCCGCGGCGCCCCTCGATGTGTTGCTGGCGACGTACACCCTCGTCACTGACTCGTCAGCGACCGAAGAACAGCTCGAACGGTTCCGTACAGCCGGAATCGACGTCGTCATCGCGCCATTCCGCGCGGGCTGACCACGCGCGAGAATCACCCTCGCCGTCATCCGCAGTTCACCCCTCGCCGCCTTTCGAACGCCCTGCGCCGCGCTTCATAATGTGATTCATATCGTCCCCGTGACACCAAGCGCGCCCTGCGATCTGTATCGACTGCACCCTCGGTGACGTCGTCACGACAACCAAGAAAGGATGCGTGACGTCTATGTGCACACGCGTTGTATGGCCTGACGCCAACGGATCGGTCATCGTCGGCCGCAATATGGACTTCCACATGGATCTCCTGACGAACCTGTGGAAGTACCCGCGGGGCATGAAGCGCTCGGACGGCGTCGACGGCAACCTCACCTGGACGTCGACCTACGGCAGCATCGTCGCGACGGCATTCGATCTGATCGCCACCGACGGCATCAACGAGGCAGGCTTCGCCGGCCACATCCTCTGGCTCGCCGAGTCCGACTACGGCAAGCCGGCGCCCTCCGACACGCAGCTCAGCCAAGCCGTCTGGCTGCAGTACTACCTCGACAACTTCAGCACGGTCGACGAGGCCGTCGCATGGACGAACGAAACCCAGGTCGAGATCGCTCAGCTCTTCGACCCGACGGGGCACCTGGTGCCGACACTGCATCTGGCCATCAACGATGCCTCGGGCGACTCGGCGATCATCGAGTACACCGAGGGCAAGCCGAAGGTCTATCACGGCCGCGACTACAAGGTCATGACGAACTCCCCGACGTTCGACAAGCAGCTCGAACTCGTCAAGACGGTCGAGGGTCTCGGCGGCGACAAGCCGCTGCCCGGCTCGACCCTGGCCAGCGACCGCTTCGCGCGCGCGTCGTTCTACGTCGAGCACCAGGTGCAGCCGAAGACCCAGGTCGACGCGATCGCGGCGATGTTCAGCATCATCCGCAACGCGGCGCAGCCGTTCCGTACGCCCGAGCCCGGTAAGCCCGACGCCTCGCAGACGATCTGGCAGGTCGTGCTCGACCTCACCAACAAGCGCTATGTCTTCGAGTCGACCACGCGCCCCGGAATCGTCTGGGTCGACCTCGACGAGATGAGCTTCAACCACGATTCGAAGGTGCTGAAGCTCGACCTCGTCAGCCGTCTCGCTCTCGAGGGCGGACTGGCCGGCAACGTCAGCCACAAGTTCGCCGATGCCGGGGAGACCATCGACGACCTGCTCGCGACCGGCGTCGAGGCGCTCGAGTTCGTCGCGAAGAAGAAGGACGAGTTCCAGGCCATCGCGACGGCCGTGCAGTCGCTCGTGGGCTCGAAGAAGAAGTAGCAGTCGCGGCAGCGCTGACGGCGGGTATCCGATCCATCGGATACCCGCCGTTCGCTGTCACATCAGCTTGGTCGACTGCAGCATGCCTTCCATCGTCTTGTTCAGACCGATGAGGGGCTTGCGCAGCGCGAGCCCGAGCAGCAGCGCGGGAAGCACCAAGAACCACAGCCAGCCGAGCGCGATCCAGTAGTCGGCCCGGTATATGCCCGCCAGCGCGGCGCGAATCGCATCGATGGCATGGGTCGCGGGCAGGAATGGGCTGGCGTTCTGGAACCACTGCGGCAGCAGTTCGAGCGGGTATGCGCCGCCGGCGCCCGCCACCTGAATGACGAGCAGGAAGACGGCGAGCGCCTTCCCCGCGTCACTGAACGACACCACGAGGGTGTAGATCACGAAGGTGAACACCAGTGAGGTCGACCAGCCGACGAGCATGAACAAGAACGGATGAACCGGATCGAGCCCGACGATCAGGATGTTGCCGAGGAACACCAGGGTGCTCTGCAGGAAGCCGATGAGCGCGAAGATACCGTACCGGCCGAGGAACTGTTGGTTCAGGGTGAGCTCGGGGCCGCCGTCGTACGCCCGGGTCGGCGGCTCGACACGCAGCGTCACCGAGAGGAGCAGCGCACCGACCCAGAGCGAGAGCACCGTGTACAACGGGGCCATACCGGCTCCGAAGCTGACGACGGGGTAGACCGCGATACGGTCGAGACCGATCGGTTGCGCAAGGGCGGCGGCGAGTGTCGCTGGGTCGGACCCGATCACCTGGGCGAGCTTCTCGACGTCACCCGACGCCAAGGCGGCCGCGAGGTCGTCATGGACGACTTCGAACGCGTCGGCCGACGTCGCGAGAACCCCAGCGAGAGCACCCGTGTCGACGGCGGCCCGCTCGAGCATCGAGACAGAGCCCTGCGCGACACCGTCGACGAAGGAGAGGTCACCCGAGAGCGAACCGAACGAGGTGCCGAGCTCGGCGAGGGTCGCGCCGAGCGCATCGAGGAGCGGCAAGACGTCGGCCGTATAGACGTTCGCGGCGCGCGCGAGCGATGACCGCGCCTGCTCGACGTCGCCATCGAGTGCCGCGCGGCTCGACTGCGCCGCCACATTGCCCTCGCGAACATCGATCGCGGCCTGCGTCAAGCGCGACTGGACACCCTCGATGCGGGTGACGGTGACGTCGAGGTCTCGGAGCAGCGCGCGGAACTCAGGCTGCGACTCGGCCGGGATGTCGGGCTCGATCGCGGCGAAGGCGTCACGGAACTGTGTGGCCTCGGCCGCCAGCGCTCCCACATCCGCCGCGATCGTGTCGATCCCCGCGGCGGCGGAATCAGTCTCTGCGCCCATCCGGTCGAACAGGGTGTCGACGTCGGCCTGCACGCGCGCGAGGCGGTCGTCGGTCGCCGTGAACGCGCTCGAGAGCGCCGCCGTCGCATCGCTGATGGCGCGGCGCGCCCCAGCCGAGGCGTCGACGCCCTGCCGAATGGCGCCCGTCGCCGAGGTGAACTCCGACTCCACAGCTCCGAGGAGGTTGAGCGAGCCTTGGGCCAGGGGAACCGACGACGCGACGAGCGACGAGAAGATGCCGGCGGTGCCCGACGCCGATCTCAGCTGCGTGCTGATCGCCCCGATCTGCGTCTCGAGTGCCTGGAACGTCGCTTGCGACTGCGGGTCGTCGAGAGAGGAGGCGAGCGACGACAGGATGGCGAGCGCGACGGTGTCGAGCTCTTGGGTGAATTCGGCGTTGATCTTCGCCGACAGGTCGTCGGCACCCTCGCTCGTGATGAGCGGTGCGAGGGGGTTCGACTTGTCGTTGGTGTAGTAATCGATCTGCGTCTGCGGGGAGCCCGCTGCGTAGAACGTGAGCATACGTTCGCTGAAGTCGGCGGGCAGCACCATCGCGGCGTAGTACTCGCCCGACTCGGTGCCGGCGACAGCATCCGCTTTCGACGTGATGATCCAGTCCATCTGGTCGTTCGCCCGCAGATTCGACTCGACCATACTGCCGACGTTGATGTGCAGCGGGACGAGCGTGCTCGTGTACCCCTCGTCGATGCTCGCGACGGCGACCTTCAGGTTCTTGGTGTTGTCGAAGGGCTCCCAACTGGCGATCACGTTGAACCATGTGAAGACCGACGGGATGATGACGAGACCGCACAGGACGATGACCGACATCACGTTCCGTGTGGCGCGGCGGAGGTCTTCGCGGAAGAGCTGCCAGATGCCGTTCATCGCTGCGCCTCCGTCTCGGCCAGTTCGCGCCGGAGCTCAGCCTCGGGCATGTTGCCGACCTCCGTCGACAACCGCAGGCTGTACCGCATGTACTCGAGCGCGATGAGCGCTCCGAACACGATGAGCAACCAGAGCACCCACCAGCCGACGAGCGCGGTCTTGATGTCGGGCACGAGCGCCGAGAGGGTGAACAGCAGGCCGATCCCGATCACCCCGATGACGATGATCGCCGCGCGCACCTTGCGGTACGAGCGCGCGAACGGGAGGACCCGCCTCGAGAGTCGCTCTTGGTAGCTGGCCCGGTTTGCCAGCGCGGCGAGCAGGTGGTTGAGGCGGTATCCGCGACCGGGCGGCGTCACTTCCTCATTGGTGAACAGCTCGGTGGCGCCGACCTGCTGGGTGAAGAGCCTCGTGAGATTCGAGACGCCGTTACGCAGCACGAGCCCGAGGAAGAACGCGAGGCCGGTGAAGAGCAGCAGCACGCCGAGATAGCGCCAATAGGCGAACCCGGCGAAGCCACTGATGACCTCGCGCATCGCATCGATGCCGTACGTGAACGGGAAGAACGGGTAGAGAGTCTGGAAGAACGGCGGCATCAGCTCGATCGGGTAGATGCCCGATGCTCCCGGGATCTGCATGATGACGAGGATGACGCAGAGCCCCTTTCCGATGTATCCGAACGTGACAGAGAGCGCGTAGATGATGCTGAGATACGCGAGCCCGATCAACACCGGGGTGACGACGAACGCGAAGGCGTTGACGTGTTGCACGCCGATGATGAGGTTGCCGATGCTCAGGACGATGGCCTGCATGACCGCGATCGTCGCGAACAACAGCCAGCGCCCCATGTAGGCCTGCCGTTCGGTGAGCTTCGGAATTCCTTCCCTATCAACCTCGAGCTTCAGGATGACGACCAAGACGAAGGCGCCGATCCACAGAGAGAGGTTGATGAACAGCGACCCCATGAGAGACCCGTAGGAGTTCGTCGGGAACAGGGTGATCTGCTTCACCACCACGGGCATCGACATGAACTGAGCGATCTGATCGGCGTCGAGTGAGGTCAGTTCGGTGAGTTGCTGCCACGCCGCGGCGCCGCTCAATGCGCGCAGGTCGGTGATGGCGGTGCCCATGTCACCCTGGAGCGCGCCGAGGTCGCCGTCCAGCACGATGAGTGCCGCCGACGTCGCCTCGAGCTGGTCGTCGAGCCCGCCGATGAGCTGCCGGCTCTCGGTGAGGATCGCCCGCTGGGTGTCGAGGGTGGCCGATAGCGACCGCGTCACAGCGTTCAGCTCGGCCATCGAGCGCTGCATCGCGGGCACGTGCGTCGTCAGGGCGGAATTCATCGTCTGAACGGCGTTCGCGGCCTCCTGGAACGCGGCGTTCACCCGGTCGGCGGCACCCTGGAGTGCGGCCCCGCCGTCACTTAGACCCTGATCGGCGAGGTCGAGCGCGGCGACGGCTCCATCGAGTTGTGCAGAGACCACGTCGAGGTCGGCGAGCAGGGAATCGCGCACGGCGGGGTCGAGGGGAAGGTTCGGGTCTTCGAGGAACAAACGCACTCCCGCGATCGAGGCCGTGCTGTCGTCGATCGACGCGATCTGCGTCTGGATGCGGGACTTCGCCAGGTCGAGCCCCTGCGCGACGCTGCCGATCGCCGTCTGCGCTGCGGCACTCGCCGACGACAGGCGCGACGCACTGTCGACCGACGCGCTCATCGCGGCGGCGGTCAGGTCGAGAAGTTGCGTCTGTGCCCGATCGGCGAGGGCGCTCGCCTCGGCGAGCACCACGCTCAGATCGCCGAACGCCGTCTCCATGTCGAGCAGGGTGTTCTGCGCCGAGGCCAGCCCGCCTCGCGTCGAGTCGATGTCGGTCTGCAGCGTCAGGAGGTACGACCGTGTCTCGGCGACCCGTTCGGCGGCGAGATCGAGCTGGCCGATCGTGCGCGCCTGGCTGCGCGCCAGATCGTCCTCGACCGTCTCGCTTCCCTGACGGATCGCGTCGACCGCCGAGGAGGCGACCTGCTCGGTGAAGGCGTCGATCATCTGCGTCTGGACCGTCGTCGCGCCGGTGTCGGTGATCTCGGGCGCGACACCGTTCAACTTCTCGTTGACGTAGTACTCGAGCTTCGGCTGCGTGAAGTCGCCCGTGGTAATGCTGAGGAGGTCACTGCTGAACGAGGCGGGTACGACGAATGCGGCGTAGCTGTTACCGCTCTTCAGCGACTCCATCGCCTCGGACTCTGACAGGAACTGCCAGCCGAGGTCGTCGTTGTCCTTCAGTTGGGCGACGAGCTGATCACCGACGTTGAGGTCGCCGGTCAGCGACGAGTACGCGCCCTCGTCGAGATTGACGACGGCGATCGGCAGGTTCTTCGTGTTGTCGAACGGGTTCCAGAACGCCACGATGTTGAGCCAGGCGTAGAGCGACGGAGTGATGAGCGCACCGCCGATGATGACCCACGCGAGCGGCACCGTGCTGAGCCGCTTGAGGTCTCGGGTGAAGACCCGCCAGACATTCCGCATAGGGGTTCCTCTCGCGAGCATCCGCTTGCCCGCACGCGTCTGAACTGAGCAATCGGGTGAAGCGGCCACCGTCGACGGCGCAACGATATCGAGAACCGAGGCAATTTCTCGTGGCAGACGGGCCTCACGAGGCATTGATCACCCTCGAATTCACCCGAGCACCATCCTCGGGCGATCGGCGGATGAGTGCTTCGCAGAACGAGAAAACCCCCGCCTTCGGGCGGGGGTTTCAGTGCGGAGACGAGGGGATTTGAACCCCTGGTCCCCTTACGGGGACTCCACCTTAGCAGGGTGGTGCACTCGGCCGGACTATGCGACGTCTCCAAGCAATCTCGCGATCGCCTCAGTCATCATAACCGCACACGCGCCGAAGTCACGATTCGGGGATGACGCGAGCTCGCGTCATCCGCCCACCGACCTACTGGTCGGCGAACGTGCGGCCCGACGAGCAGCGCGACTCGGCGGCGGTCATGCCGTAGACGTCGGAGGGCAGCGCCTCGACGGTCGGAGCAGCGGGGTCGACGGGGGCCTCGGTCTCGACGGGAGCCTCGGGGTCGACCGGAGCCTCGGGCTCGACGGGGGCCTCGGTAACGGGCTGGTTCGCGTCGGGCACGGTTCCGAACGAGACGTTGTTCTGCGCCTCGGCGTCGAAGACGACCGGGCGGTCCTCTTGCAGCGCGAGGTTGATGATCTGGGCCGACTCGACCGGAACGACGCCGTCGCCCGAGTACGCGGTCGGGTACTGCACGAACGCGATCTGGCTCAGGTCGGTGTCTTTCAGGGCCTTCGCGATCGAGACGAGGTTCACGACGCTGCCGAGGCTGTCGGAGAACGTCATGTTCGCGAGCGCGACCTTCGCGATGCCGAAGAGCTTGACGGGGTCGGTGAGAGTGCCGTCGCTCTGCAGCGTGCGCGCGAGCGACGACATGTAGACCTGCTGGTTCGAGATGCGACCGAGGTCGCTGCCGTCGCCGACGCCGTGACGCGTGCGCAGGAACTGCAGGGCCTGCAGACCCGTGAGCGAATGCGTTCCGGGGTCGAGGTAGGTGTCGGTGTGGTCGTCCTCGATGCGCTCGGCGACACAGACCTCGACGCCGCCGACGGCCGTCGCGAGGTTCGCGACACCGTTGAACTGCACCACGCCCGCGAACGGGATCGTGAGGCCGGTGAGGTCTTCGACGGTCTTCACGACGCACGCCATGCCGCCGCGACCGAGGGTCGAGTTGATCTTGCCGTTGTAGGCCGAGAGTTCCTCGCCCGTCTGCGGGTCGGTGCACTCGGGCACGTCGACGTACATGTCACGGGGGAAGCTCACGACGGCCGCGTGCGAGTGGTCCTCGGCGATGTGCAGCAGCATCGTCACGTCGTTGAGAGTGCCCTCTTCGTCTTCGCCGTAGCCGTCGCCCTGGCCTTCGCGGCTGTCGCTGCCGATGACGAGGAGGTTCACTCCGCCATCGATCGCACCGACATCGGGCAGACCCTCGAGCACCGACTCGTTGCCGAGCGTGACCGACGGCTTGATCGTCTGCGAGAGGTCCCAGACCGCGTACGCCGCGATCGAGACGCCGCTCACAGCGATGACACCGACGACGGCCGTGGCGACCTTCGCGATGGTGCGCCAGGGCGACGACTTCTCGAGTCGGCCGTGCCGCGCCATGGAGGGCGATTTCGCCGCTCGACGTGAGGTGTGACGCAGGTCGCCTGCCACTCGATTCCTCTCGGTCTACGTCAATCAGTGCGGAGGGCGTGGGATTCGAACCCACGAGACATTTCTGCCCACTGGTTTTCAAGACCAGCTCCATCGGCCGCTCGGACAGCCCTCCTTGCACGCACGAAAGAGTGCGCGCACCGGAAGATTCTACCGATAGGCGTCATTCCAGACTGACAGACCACCCTGAGAGAGCACCTGATGAGGGCGGAGAAGAAGGCGTGAGGCCTCAGTCGATCGAGTCGAGCACCGTGACGAGACCGTCGTGCTCGACATCTCCCGTCGCCTCGCCCGCGGCATCCTTCACCTCGGCGGGAGCCTGCCCCATGGCGACGGGGCGTCCGGCGGCGCGCGCCCACGTGAACATCTCGATGTCGTTGCGGCCGTCGCCGACGGCGACGACGCGGTCGAGCTCGATGCCGAGCCACGAACGCACACGCTCGAGGGCCGTCGCCTTGTTGACGCCCTCGGGCGCGATGTCGAGCCACGCCGTCCACCCGATCGCGTAGCTCACCTGGTGGAGGCCCATCTCGTCGACGAGCGCGAGGAAGTCGTCGAGTTCGTGGTCGGGCGAGACGACGACGACACGTGTCGCTTCGACGCCGAAGAGTTCGGCGAACTCGACCTGGTGGGCGTTCGTCAGGTTCCAGTCCTGCATGCCCTCGGTGTAGAGGCGGTAGCCGAAGGCGTCCTCGACCATGAAGCGGCCCTCGGGCAGGAACGAGCGGATGCGGGCGAGCACGGGCTCGGGGTCGAACGTCTCGATGTACTCGCGCACGTACCCGTGATCGTCGGCCTCGCCCGGCTCGGCGCGCCGCATGGTCATGGCGCCGTTGGCGCACACCACGTAGCGGGGCTCGATCTCGAGCTTCTCGAGGATGGGGTGGGTCGTCTCCCACGAGCGACCCGTCGCGAGCGTCACCTCGTGGCCGAGGTCGCGCACGCGCTGCACGGCATCGATGACGGCGAGACTCAGGGTCTCGTCTTCGTGGATGACGGTTCCATCGATGTCGAGAGCGACGAGCTTCCTGTCAGCGCGGCGCTCCGCCGTCGTCATCCGTTCGCCTCGCGCCCCAGGGGTTCGAGCACCTCGAGGCCGCCGAGGTACGGGCGCAGCGCCTCGGGCACGACGACCGAGCCGTCGGCCTGCTGGTGCGTCTCGAGGATCGCGACGAGCCACCGCGTCGTCGCGAGGGTTCCGTTGAGGGTCGCGACGGGAGCGGTCTTGCCGCCCTCACCGCGGTGACGGATCTCGAGGCGACGGGCCTGGTAGGTCGTGCAGTTCGAGGTCGACGTGAGCTCGCGGTACGCGCCCTGCGTCGGCACCCACGCCTCGACGTCGAACTTGCGCGCGGCGCTCGAGCCGAGGTCGCCGGCCGCCGTGTCGATGACGCGGTAGCTGAGACCCAGGTCTTGCAGCATGCCCTCCTGCCAGCCGAGCAGGCGGGCGTGCTCGGCCTCGGCCTCGTCGGCCGCGACGATCGAGAACATCTCGAGCTTGTTGAACTGGTGCACGCGGATGATTCCGCGGGTGTCCTTGCCGTGGCTGCCGGCCTCTCGCCGGTAGCACGTCGACCAGCCGGCGTAGCGCAGCGGGCCCTTCGAGAGGTCGAGGATCTCGTCGGAGTGGTACCCGGCGAGCGCGACCTCGCTCGTGCCCGTGAGGTAGAGCTCATCGGCGGGCAGGTAGTAGACCTCGTCGGCGTGCGCGCCGAGGAAGCCCGTGCCCTGCATGATCTCGGGCTTCACGAGCGTCGGCGGGATGAGCGGGGTGAACCCGGCGGCGATCGCCCGGTCGAGGCCCATGTTCATGATCGCGAGCTCGAGGCGCGCGCCGATGCCGACGAGGTAGTGGAAGCGGGCACCCGAGACCTTGGCGCCGCGCGCCATGTCGATGGCTCCGAGGAGCTCGCCGATCTCGAGGTGGTCGCGCGGCTCGAAGTCGAACGTCGGCATGCCGCCGACCTCCTTGAGCGTCACGAAGTCGTCTTCGCCACCCGCGGGAACACCGTCAACGACGATGTTGCCGATGCGTCGCACGATCTCGTCGAAGGCGACGCCGGCCTCGTTGGCGGCCTGGTTCGCCTCCTTCACGCGTGCGGCGAGCTGCTGCACCTCGGCGACGAGCGCCTTCTTCTCGTCGGGCGCCGCTTGGGCGACCCGCTTACCGAAGAGGTTCTGCTCGGCGCGCAGCGACTCGAACGTCGCGAGCGCGTGACGCTTGGCTGCATCTGCGGCGAGAGCCTCGTCGACGAGAGCCGTCGATTCCCCTCTCGCTTCTTGGGAACGCTTGACGCGCTCAGGATCATCGCGGAGGAGTACGGGATCGATCACCCGGTCAGTCTACTTAAAGCCACTACGGTGAGAGCGTGAGCGCAGCAGAGGCACCGGGGGAACCGGCTTCGGGCGCGGCCCGGAAGCGCGCCGCCATCATCTTCAACCCGACGAAGCAGGGCATCGCCGAGCTCCGCACCGCGGTCGCCGCCGTCGAGAAGAGCGCCGGGTGGGCTGAGTCGGTCTGGATCGAGACCGCCGCCGACGACCCCGGCAAGGGGATGGCGCGCGACGCCCTCACCTCGGGAGTCGACCTCGTCATCGCCGCGGGCGGCGACGGCACCGTGCGCTCGGTCGCCGCCGGACTTCGCGACAGCGGGATGCCTCTCGGACTCGTTCCCCAGGGAACCGGCAACCTGCTCGCGCGAAATCTCGGCATCCCCGTCAACGACCAGACGGCGGCGCTGCGCATCGCGTTCAGCGACTCCGAACGCTCGATCGACGTCATCACCGTCGCGGTCACGCGCGAGGGCGGCGCGACCGAGCAGCACGTCTCGCTCGTCATGGCGGGAGTCGGCTTCGACGCCGACATGATCTCCAACACGAATTCCGACCTCAAGAAGCGCGTCGGCTGGCTCGCCTACGTGGATGCCGGCCTGCGCGTACTTCCCGCATCGAAGCCGTTCCGCGTCTTCTACCGCGTCGACAGCGAGCAGTCACGCCGGGCACGCGTATCGACGGTGCTCGTCGCGAACCTCGGCCTGCTGCCCGGCAACATCGAGCTGATCCCCGACGCGTCGATCGACGACGAACGCCTCGACATCGCGATCCTGCAGCCCCGCGGAGCCTTCGGCTGGCTGCGCGTCTTCCGACGGGTCGCCGTGCAGAACCAACTGAGCAAGAGCGAGATCGGTCGCCGCTGGGTCGAACTCACGGGCGGCAAGAAGCGCAACGAGGTCATCTACCTCCGCGGACGCCGCGTGAGCGTCGAGATCGACAAGCCGCAGCAGTTCGAGATCGACGGAGACGACTTCGGCGCGATCACCACCGCCGTCTTCGAGGTCGACCCCGGCGGTCTCGTCGTGCGCGTCCCCTCCCCGTAGGTCCGCCGGCGACGGATGACGCGGGCGTGCGTCATCCCCTCTCCTCGCGCACCTCGCACCCCGCACCCTCTTTCCTCCTCGCACCCCTCTTTCCCCTCGCAGGAGTACCGCTCGCGCGCGAGAGTGCCACGCGAACGGCACTCACGCGCGCCAGCGGCACTCCGCCGGGACGAAGACTCCGCGGGGATGACGCGGGCGCGCGCATGAATAAGGTGCGAACGCCGGGCGGATGACGCGGGCGCGCGACATCCCCCACACCTCCCCCACCCGCAGGAGTGCCGTTCGTGCGCGGGAGTGCTACGCGAACGGCACTCACACGCGACAGCGGCACTCCGCCGGGACGAAGACTCCGCGGGGATGACGCGGGCGCACGCATGAGCAAAGTGCGAACGCCGGAAGGATGACGCGAGCGCGCGACATCCCCCACCCCTCCCCCCCTCGCAGGAGTGCCGCTCGCGCGCGAGAGTGCCACGCGAACGGCACTCGCGCGCGATACCGGCACTCCGCCGGGGAGGTGCAGGCGCGAGTGGGTCGGAAGATGCGGAGAGAGTAGGGGTCAGAAAGCGCGAGCTCAGATGTCGAGGACGATCTTTCCGCGGACGTGGCCGTTCTGGCTGAGTGACTGCGCGTCGGCGGCCTGATCGAGCAGGAAGCGCGCGGCGATCTCGATGTCGACGCGACCCTCGGCGGCGAGTTCGGCGGTGACTCCGACAGCCTCGTGTCGCCACGCCTGCTCTTCGTCGGTGAGCGGCTCGGGGCTTCCGCCCGACCACGCACGAATGCCCCAGTCGGCGGCGCGCGCACCCTGCACGATCGTGCCGATGCGGTTGCGGTCCTCGACGAGCTCGAGCGACGACTCGATCGCCTCGTCGGTGCCGGCGGCATCGAGAGCGACGGTCACGCCCTGCGGCGCCGCCTCACGGACGCGCTCGGTGAGCCCGTCGCCGTAGACGACGGGCACGGCGCCGAGTTCACGAAGACGCTCGTGGTTCGCCTCGCTCGCGGTCGCGATCGTCTTCGCTCCCCAGAGCTTCGCGAACTGGATGGCGGCCTGGCCGACGCCACCGGCACCGCCGTGGAGCAGGAGCGTGTCGCCCTCGCCGACGCCGAGCGACTTGAGCGCCTGGTACGCGGTGCCCCACGCGACGCCGATCGCGGCTGCCTGTTCCCAGCCGAGGCCGGCCGGCTTCGGGGTGAGCTTGTCGGGCGTCGTCACGACGTGAGTCGCGTAAGCGCCGTTCGCACCGGTGATGATGACGTGATCGCCGACCGAGACGCCCTCGACGCGCTTGCCGATCGATTCGACGACTCCGGCGGCGTCGGAGCCGACGCGGCGCGGCTCCTCGATGGGCGGCGACGGGCGGATCGCGGAGCGCAGCTTCCAGTCGATGGGGTTGACGCTCGCGGCGCGCACGGCGACGACGACCTCGCGCTTGCCCGCGACGGGGTCGGGGAACTCGATGAGCTGGAGGACCTCGGGCCCTCCGAACTCGGTGTAGACGACGGCATGAGCCATGGCGTTCTCCTCACGTTCTCGACCAGTCTGCACCGACCGGGCGGTTTACGGCGTCGGGTTGCGGGCCGCGTCGGAGAGTCGGTATACGCGCTGAGCGGTGCGGAACGCGATGTCGTCACGCTCCCCCGGCGAGAGCGGGTCGAGCGCGACGGCGGCCCACTCGTCGCTCGTGAGCCCTGCGGCCCCGACCGCCGAGACCGGCCAGTCGCTGCCGAACATCGTGCGGCTCGGCCCGAATGCCGTGAGCACCGCGTCGATCCACGGGCTGTACTCGTGCGCCTCGAACGCCTGCGGCGCTTCGGCGGGCAGCCCCGAGAGCTTGACGCTCACGTTCGGCAGTACGGCGAGCGCGTCGAGGTTCGCGCGCCAGCGCCGGCCGGCGTCGCTCTGCGCTCCGTCGGCGAGAGGCGGCTTTCCGGCGTGGTCGAGCACGATCGAGAGGTCGGGATGACGGCGAGCGAGCCGCACGAGGGCATCGAGCTGCGGGTTCCGCACGCACGCGTCGAAGACGAGGTCGCGCTGAGAGACGAGGCGCAGACCGGCATCCCACTCGGCGGAATCGAACGCGGCGACCGGCTCGCCCTGCAGGAGCCGCCTGACGCCCACGACACCGGGAACGTCGGCGAGCGCGTCGAGGTCGCCCGCGACATCCGCCCCCCGCTCGAGCGCCGCGAACGCGACGATGCCGCGGAGAGCCGGCCAGTCGAGACCCGCGACCCAGCGCGCCTCGGCGAGCCCCTGCTCGGGCACGCAGTCGGCCTGCACGAAGACGAAGCCCGTCGCCCGCGTGGCTCCCGCGGCGAGGTCGACCGGCAGCCGCGGCACGCCGAGTTCGGGTTCGTCGTCGAGCCACGGGTAGCGGAGCACCGCCCGATCCCACACGTGCACGTGGGCGTCGATGAGAGTCACGGTCAGACCCGCGCGCCCGCCCAGTACGAACCCTCGGGGAACGCGAACTCGGCGAGCGACGACTCGTGCATCTCGGCAGAGTAGCCGGGAAGGCTCGGCACGCGGTAGGCGCCGTTCTCGACGATGCAGGGGTCGACGAAGTGCTCGTGCAGGTGGTCGACGAACTCGGTGACGCGGTTCTCGAGCGACCCCGACACGGCGACGTAGTCGAAGATCGACAGGTGCTGCACGAGTTCGCAGAGGCCCACGCCGCCGGCGTGCGGGCACACGGGCACGCCGAACTTCTTCGCCATGAGGTACACCGAGAGGATCTCGTTGATGCTCGCGAGGCGTGCCGAGTCGAGCTGGCAGAAGTCGATGGCTCCGGCCTGGAACATCTGCTTGAAGAGCACGCGGTTCATGCCGTGCTCGCCTGTCGCGACGCCGATGGGCGCGACGGCCTTCCGGATCGCGGCGTGACCGAGCACGTCGTCGGGGCTCGTCGGCTCCTCGATCCACATCGGACGGAACTCGGCGAGGGCGGTGACCCACTCGATCGCCTCGGGCACGTCCCACACCTGGTTGGCGTCGATCATGAGGTTCGCGTCGGGGCCGATGACCTCGCGCGCGATGCGACAACGTCGGATGTCTTCCTCGAGGTTCGCGCCGACCTTGAGCTTGATGTGGCGGTAGCCCTCGTCGACGGCTTCCTGCGCGAGGCGGCGCAGCTTGTCGTCGGAGTAACCGAGCCAGCCCGCGCTCGTCGTGTAGCAGGGGTAGCCGGTCTGCTCGAGTTCGGCGATGCGCTCGGCACGCGTCGGCGCGAGCTCGGCGAGGATGCCGATCGCCTCCTCGCGCGTGATGGCGTCGGTCAGGTACTGCAGGTCGGCGACGTCGACGAGCTGCTCGGGCGTCATGTCGGCGAGCAGGCGCCACAGCGGCTTGCCCGCGCGGCGCGCGGCCATGTCCCACACGGCGTTCATGACGGCGGCCATCGCGAGGTGTTCGACGCCCTTCTCGGGGCCGAGCCAGCGCAGTTGCGAGTCGCTCTTGAGTTCGCGGTAGATCGCGCCGAGGTCGCCCGTGATCTCGGCGACGTCGCGGCCGATGAGCGGCAGCGCGCGCTGTTCGGCGGCGAGCACGCAGATGTCGTTGCCGCGACCGATCGTGAAGGTGAAGCCGTACCCCGAGAGCTCGGGGTCGTCGGTGCGCAGGATGACGTAGGCGGCGGAGTAGTCGCCGTCCTTGTTCATCGCGTCGGAGCCGTCGGCGGTGAGCGACGTGGGGAACCGGACGTCGACGACGTCGACGGAGGTGATGGTGGTCATGGGCGCATCCTTCGAGCGTGATTCATCCGACTAATCGAGTCAGTGCGAGGCTAGGCGAGAGGTCGGATGACTGTCAATCCAGGCATCCGTGCACTCACGCTTCCCGAGAGGTCGGATCAGTGGCCCGCGGGGATGAGTCCACGATCGGCGAGGTCGACCCACAGGGCGTCCGGCACGGCCGCGGTCGCGTAGCGGATCGTCGACGCGACGTGATGCGGCTTCCCGACGCCGACCGTCGCGTTGACGACGAGCGGATGACGCAGCGCGAACTGCACCGCGGCATGGGGCAGTTCGACGTCGTGGGCGGCGCAGACGGCGGCGAGTTCACGCGCGCGAGCGAGCACGTCGGCGGGCACGGGCCCGTAGTTGTAGTGCGCGTCGGCGCTCGGCGTCGACGTCGCGAGAAGCCCGGAGTTGTAGACGCCGACGGCGACGACCCCCGTACCGTGGCGCTCGGCCGCGGGGAAGACGTCGGCGAGGGCCGGCTGCTCGAGGAGCGTGTAACGGCCGGCGACCATCGCGAGGTCGAGGTCGCCCGTCTCGATGAAGCGCGCGATGACGTCGGCGGAGTTCGCTCCGACGCCGATCGCTCCGACGATTCCCTCGTCGCGCAGGGCGACGAGCGCCGGCAGGGCTTCGGCGATCGCCTGCTCGAGGTGGTCGTCGGGGTCGTGCACGTAGACGATGTCGACACGGTCGAGGCCGAGCCGTTCGAGCGACTCGTCGAGGCTGCGGCGCACACCGTCGGCGGAGAAGTCCCAGCGTCGGACGCGATCGGCGGGCACGACGAAGCCGTCGTCGAGCGCGCCGTCGGGGTTCGCGACCGGCTCGAGCACGCGACCGATCTTCGTCGAGATCACGTACTCGTCGCGGGGCCGCTCGGCGAGGGCCGCGCCGAGGCGCCGCTCCGAGAGGCCGAGCCCGTAGTGCGGCGCGGTGTCGAAGTAGCGCACGCCCCCGTCCCACATGCCGTCGACGACCGCGCGCGCCGAGTCATCGTCGATCGCGCGGTAGAGGTTGCCGAGAGGGGCTGCGCCGAGGCCCAGGGCACCCAGCGAGGCACGGTCGAAGGGCGGAACGGTCGAGCGGGTCATCGGTGCTCCCTGGGTCGAAAGGTCGGACCTATTGTAGGAGTTCGGGCTCGGATCGACACCTGCCCCTGTCGTCACGACCTCCGGTAGCGCAGCGTGACGATCTCGAAGGCGCGCAGCTCGAGCTCGACGCGGCTCGCGTCGCCCGGCACGGCCGCCTCTCCGACGGGTCGCTCGAGCAGGTCGACGATCGTGGCCTCCGCGACATCCGCATCGACCTCGATGGCGACCCGTCGCCGCCCGCCGCTCGACTCGTAGAGCCGCACGACGAGATCACCGCTGCGATCCTCGGCGAGCTTGACCGTCTCGACGCGCACGGCGGGGTCGGAGACCCGGATGATCGGCGCCACCTCGCGCGCTCCGCGCCAGGATCGAACGGTGCCGTTCAGCCGATGACCCTCCTCGGCGGCATCCGTGAGGGTGCTCGCGGGGCGGATCGAGAATCGCAGCGTGTGCTCGCCCTGGTCCGACTCGGGGTCGGGAAAGGTCGGAGCCCGCAGCACCGAGAGACCGAGCCATGTCGTCGTGCCGCCGTCGGCGCGCGTCTCGCGCGTGACCGAGTGCCCGTACGTCGAGTCGTTCGCGACGGCGACGCCGTACCCCTCCTCGCCGACGTGGATCCAGCGCTGAGCCGTGAACTCGAAGCGCGCCTCGTCCCACGAGGTGTTGACGTGCGTCGGCCGATGGACGTGCCCGAACTGGATCTCGGACGTCGACCGCTCGGCGTGCACGTCGAGCGGGAACGTCAGCTTGAGCAGGCGGTGGCGTTCGCGCCAGTCGACCTCGACGGTGAGGTCGACGGCCGCGGCACCGGGGCGGAGTGCGAGCGACTGGATGACGGTCGAGGCGCCGAATCGTCGATGAACGCGCACGGTGGCGACGCCGTCGGCGACCGCGGCCTCGATGCTCTCGGCTTCGCGCAGGTCGAGTCCGTTGGCCCGGTAGTGCCGATCGATGTCCCAGGCATCCCACTTGTCGGGGAGGTCACGGTGGAGGCGCAGGAGTCCGGCCGACTCCCCCGGCGCGATAGCATCTCGACCGGACGCGTCGCGCAGCGAGACGATGAGGCCGGCGGTGTCGACGCCCACGTCGAGCACACCGTTCCGCAACCGCCATCCGTCGGCCGTCTCGGTGATCGTCGCCGCAGCGGCATCGCGCGACGCGACCCCGACGGCGAGCGCGTCGACGCCGGCGAGCGCGAGCGGGGCGGCGTTCGCGACGAGGTCGAGGTCACCCTCGCCGCTCAGTGCGGCGAGCGCCGTCTGCACGATCGCCTCGAGCTCCCGCGCGAGGCGCGCATGGTCCTCCTCGGCCTCGCGATGCACCCACGCGATCGAGCTGCCCGGCAGGATGTCGTGGAACTGCAGCAGCAACACCCGCTGCCAGACTCGCTCGAGCGCGTCGGCCGGATACGGCGTGCCCACCCGGATCGCCGCCGTCGCCGCCCACAGTTCGGCCTCGTGCAGCAGCTGCTCGCTGCGACGATTGCCCTGCTTCGTGCGCAACTGGCTCGTGAGTGTGCCGCGGTGCAGTTCGAGGTACATCTCGCCCGACCACACGGGCAGTTCCGGGTTCTCGTCGCGCGCGCGGCGGGCGAAGTCGGCGGGTGTGCCGAGCTCGATGCGTGGCGAGCCGTCGAGGTCGGCCTGACGATGCGCGGCGGCCACCATCTCACGCGTCGGTCCGCCGCCGCCGTCGCCCCAGCCGAAGGGAGCGAGCGACACCGTGCCCGTGTCGTGGTCACGGTAGGTGCGCTGTGCGTGCGCGAGCTCGGCCGGCGAGAGCTCGGCGTTGTACGTCTCGATGGGCGGAAAGTGCGTGAACACCCGCGTGCCGTCGATGCCCTCCCACCAGAACGAATGGTGCGGCATGGCGTTCGTCTGGTTCCACGAGATCTTCTGCGTCATGAACCAGTCCGATCCCGAGAGCCGGATGACCTGAGGGAGGGATGCCGTGTAGCCGAACGTGTCAGGCAGCCAGACCTCGCGCGTCTCGACCCCGAACTGCTCGAGGAAGAACCGTTTGCCGAGTACGAGCTGCCGCGCCGTAGCCTCACCGCTCGGCATGTTGGTGTCGGGTTCGACCCACTGCCCGCCGACGAGTACGAACTGGCCCGATGCGACCTTCTCGCGGATGCGCTCGAACAGGTCGGGGTAGCTCTCCTTCACCCACGCGAGCTGCTGCGCCGACGAGCACGCGAAGCGGAAGTCGGGGTGCTCGTCCATGAGGGCGACGACGTTCGAGAAGGTGCGCGCACACTTGCGCACCGTCTCGCGCACGGGCCAGAGCCACGCCGAGTCGATGTGCGCGTGACCCGTCGCGATGACGGTGTGCGCGCTCGCTGCGGCGGGTGCGGCGAGCGCGGGCGCGAGCAAGCGTCGCGCTGTGAGCGCCGAACCCGCGACGTCGTCGGGGTCGACCGCGTCGAGCATGCGGTCGAGGGCCGCTGCGAGCTGGGCCGTTCGCGGATGATCGGCGGGCAGTTCGTCGGCGAGGCCCGCGAGCACGGCGACGTCCTGCTGGAGCGCCCACACCTCGCGGTCGACGAGGGCGAGCTGCAGTTCGCGCAGGCGATACAGCGGCGCCTCGCCCGCCGTCGCCCGGTCGCCGAGCGGCGTCGTCACCCAGTGCGATTCGGGGTGGATGCCGGGGTTCGCGGCGAGCTCGAGATAGACGTCGATCTCGTCATCCTCGACCGGGAGGTAGGCGTTCCGCGGCGAAATGGCCTTGATGATCGTGCCGTCGGGTCGGAAGGCGAGGGCCTCGGCCTGGAATCCCGGAGCGAGACCGTCGAACCCGAGGTCGACGACGATCTCGGCGCGATGGCGCTCAGTCCGCACCCAGTCCGCGGGAACGCGTCCGCGCACATGCAGCCAGAGGGTGCTCCACGGCCGACCCCACTCCGTGCCGACCGCGAACGGCGAGAAGGGACGGGTGATGGCCGAGGCGAAGGGCACGGGTTCGCCCGGCACCTCCCACGCCTCGATGCGGAGCGGAGCGGTGCGCGCGCGGACGGCGCCGTCGAGGCTCTCGCCGACGAAGCGCGCGAGTCGATCGCGGGTGCGGTGCAGGGAGGTCACGGCGTCGCCCCTCCGATCGTGGGGTACGGGAACAACGGGTCGACGGTGTCGTGCGGCACGTCCTCACGCGACGCGCGCACGGCGTCCATCGAGCGGGGAATCTCGAACGGCAGTCGTCCGCGCGGCGGAACCGCCCCGCTGATCGCTGCGACGTACGCCTCGTCGCTCGACCCGAACGACCCCGTGACGACGGCGGCGAGCGGGACGAGGGGCGTGAGGATCGCGGGGCGCTCGAGCATGACGTCGACGACGACCGGCACGTGCTCGGCGATGCGCGCAAGACGGGCGATGAGCCCCGGCCGGAACTCGAGCGACCCCTGGTGGAAGAGCGACTCGAACAGCAGATCGTCGCGAGGGTCGTAGGGGGCGGCGAGGCGGATGACGGCGACATCCGCCTGCTCTGGGGTGTCGACGACGACGCCGAGACGCGCGGCAGCGGCCGCGGAGAGCCCCTCGACGTAGACGCGACGAGCCGGCTCGGGCGCGAGCGGCAGCGTGCCTGCGTCGTCGGTCAGCACGACGATCGACTCGGCCTGGGCGCGGAACCCCGCCGCGCGGTGCGCGTCGCTTCCGACGATCGCCTCGGCCGCGTCCTCATCGACGAAAGGGTCGTCGAACAGACCGAGCCGGAACTTCAGGTCGAGCAGGCGCCGCGCCGACTCGTCGATGCGCGCTTCGGAGACCCGACCCGTCTGCACGAGGTCGATGAGGAGCTCGACGCACTCCTCGCCGCCGAGCTGGTCGCATCCGGCGTCGAGGATCGTCAGGAGGCGGTCGGCGGGCGAGAGGTGTTCGACGCCCCATGCCTTCGCGGGCAGCACCTGACCCTGTGCGACGTTGTCGTTGACGAGTTCCCAGTCGGTGACGACGATGCCGTCGAACCCGAGCTCCTCGCGGAGCAGTTCGGTGACGATCTGACGGTTGTATCCGAAGCCGACGGCTTCGATCGGCCGGCCGTGACGCTCGAGCCCGACGGGCATGCCGTAGTACGGCATCATGCCCGCGGTGCCGCTCGCGATCGCGACGCGGAACGGCTCGAGGTGCGCGTCGAACGCCCCGCCCGGGTAGACCTGCTCGCGCCCGTACGGGAAATGCGCGTCCTCGCCGTCCTGCTGCGGGCCGCCGCCTGGGAAGTGCTTGGTGACGCACGCGACGGAGCCCGGCCCGAGGTCGTCCTGCTGGAAACCGCCGATGTACGCCGCGAGTGCGCGCGATGTGCGCCCGGGGTCGGCACCGAAGGTGTGCAGCTGTCGGCCCCACCGCGGCTCGGTCGCGAGGTCGACCTGCGGGTGCAGAGCGGCACGGATGCCGACGGCGACGTACTCCCGGCGCGCGATCTCAGCGAACTCGGCGATCGTCTCGTCGTCGAGCGCGGCGAGTCCGAGCGGCTCGGGCCACTGCGAGAACGACCCCGCCGTGAACGACGTGCCGGCGTTCTCGACGAACGCGTGACGCGGGTCGGTGCTGATCGTCACGGGGATGCCGTGCGGCGTCTCGGCGGCGAGACGTTGCAGAGCGTTCGCCCAGCGCGCTGCCTCGCGCGGCGATCCGAGGGCATGAACGTTGAAGTGATTCATCCGTTTGCCGAGCACGACGGTGCTCGTCGGCGATTTGCTGAGCGCACCCGGCGTCTCGAGGAGGGTGCCACCGGGCCCCGCCTCGATGACGGTGTGGAAGAGCAGACCGACCTTCTCGTCGAGGCTCAGGCGGCCCAGCAGATCGGCCGTCCGCTCGGCGGCTGTCAGTCGCGGGTCTTCGTAGGGGTCGAGTCGGCCGTTGCCGTTGAGGTCGCGCCAGACGAGGTCGGCGGGAGGGTGTGCGGGCACGTGTGTTCCTTGTGGTGAGGGTGCATCGAGCGGATCGGCTCAGCCCTTGAGGCCGGTGAAGCCGATGCCGCTGACGATCGAGCGCTGGAAGATGAGGAAGATGAGGATCGGCGGGATGCTCGCGATGAGCATTCCCGCGATGAGGTACGCGGGATCGGTCGCCTGCGCGAGGCGTGGGAGCGCGACCGCGAGGGGCTGCGTCGTCGGGTCGGTGAGCACGATGAGCGGCCAGAGGAATTCCTTCCACGCCGCCATGATCGACAAGAGCGAGACCACGGCGAGGATCGGCTTCGACATCGGCAGCACGATGCGCCAGAAGATCGAGAACCAGCCGGCCCCGTCGAGCTGCGCCGCCTCGAACAGGTCGCGCGGTATCTCCTCGAAGAACTGCTTGACGAGCAGGATCGTAAAGGCGCTCGCCCCGGCGGGCAGCCACACCGCCCACGGGGTGTCGACGAGGCTGATGCCGAGGAGCGGCATATCGAGCACGGTGAGGTACAGCGCGATGAGCGTGACCGTGCCCGGCACGAAGAGCGTCACGAGGAAGGCGCCGTAGACGTATCGGCCGTACCAGGGACGGATGACGGCGAGGGCGAACCCCGCCGTCACCGACACGACGAGCTGCACGATCCACGATCCGCCCACGAGCACGACGGTGTTCACGAGGTAGTGGCCGATGTCGAGGAGGTTCCATGCCGTCGGGATGTTCTCCCAGCGGGCGGGCTCGGGGATGAGGCTGAGTGGGCGCTGCACGAGATCGGTCGTGCTCGAGATCGCCGCGCGCACCATCCAGACGATGGGGATCGCACCGAATCCGACGAGTCCGACGAAGAGGGCGACGTGCATCGCGCGCCATCCCACGAAGATGCGGGGCCGGCGCCAGTCGAAGGGCGAGAGGATCGTGCGCTCACGCGGGGCGGGAGTGCGCCGCGCGGCGGCGGGGCGCAGGGCGGGGCCGGTCATCGGGAACTCCAGGATCGGGTGAGCCGCAGATACAGCGCGGAGACGAGAACGAGGACGAGAGCGAGCAGCACGCTCAGCGCGGTGGCGACGCCGTAGTTGCCGAAGAGGAAGGCGTAGCGGTAGATCATCAGGAGGATCGTGACCGTCGCGTTCGCGGGGCCGCCGTCGGTCATGACGTACGGCTCGGTGAAGACCTGGATCGCTCCGATGATCTGCAGCAGGAGCAGCACGAGGATGATGCCGCGCATCTGCGGAAGCGTGATGTGCAGCACACGCTGCCAGACGGAGGCGCCGTCGAGCTCGGCCGCTTCGTAGAGCTCGGTGCTCACGCCGGTGAGTGCCGCGAGGTAGATGAGGATCGCCGTGCCGGCGCCCGACCACGTCGCGACGATCACGAGGCTCGGCATCGCGAGCTCGGGCGACTGCAGCCACGGGAACGGGCCGAGGCCGACGAGGGCGAGAAGGGAGTTGACGACGCCCGACTCCCCCGGGTTGAAGAACACCTTCCAGAGCAGCACGGCCACGACGGGCGGCACGACGACCGGCAGGTAGGCGAGGACGCGGGCGAGGGTGCCGCCCCGTCGCAGCTCCGACATGAGGACGGCGCAGAGGAGCGGCACGGGGAGGCCGATCGCGAGCGAGAGCACGGTGAACCACAGGGTGTTGAGCGCTGCGCGCCCCAGCAGCGGATCGGCGAACAGGATCTCGAAGTTCCGGAGCCCGACCCACTCGGCGGGGTCGACGAGGTTCGTCTGCTGGAAGGCGAGCACGATGCTCTGCGCGATCGGCCACCACGCGAAGTACCCGAAGACGAGGAGCGACGGCAGGAGGAAGAGGAAACCGACGAGGGCCGCGTTCCGTCCGCGGTGGTTCCGGCGACGCCGCGGTGTCGGCGACGCCGCCTGCGCGGCCCGACCCTCGGGGGCCGAACCGCGCAGGCGTTCTGGGGCGATCGTCATGACGCGTTCTGCGCGAGGATCGTGTTGACCCGACTCTCGGCGTCGTCGAGGAGCGCGTCGATGTCGGCGTTCGGGTCGGTGAGGATCGCCTGCACGAGCGGATCGAGCGCCGCGTAGATCTCCTGCGAGGCGACCTCCGGCTCGGGAACGTACTCGAACGCCGTGAGCGACTCGACGTACGGAGCGAAGTTCTCGACCGGAACGTTGACGTACTCCTCGATCGCCGCGCGGTAGGCGGCGTATGCCTCGTCGCTGAAGATCGGCGCGACGGGCACTCCGACGGGAAGCCCGTCGGCCGCCGAGGCCTTGGCCGTCTCCGCGGCGACCTCGAGGTCGTAGTTCGGGCGCAGCGCGCGCCAGTCGATCCACTTCACGGCGGCGGCCTTCTCGGCCTCGGTCGCCTGGGCGCTCACCATGAGCACGGTTGCGCCGGCGAGCGTCGCGTCGGCTCCGCCCTGCGGCATCGGTCCGGCGCCGAAGGCGGCGGGGTCACCGCCTGCAGCGACGTAGTTCGGGTAGACGTCCGGCGGAGCCGACACCCACATGCCGACGTTGCCGGCGGTGAACTCGGCGACGAGGTCCTCCTGCTTGCCGAGCACGTTGTCGCCGAGCGAGTCGTCCTCCCAGCGCATGGCCTTCCACAGTTCGAGGACGTCGCGCGACGCATCGTCGTTGAAGGCCGCGACCCACGTGCCGTCCGACTCCTGCTCGATGATGCGGCCGCCGAAGGTGTAGTCGTAGCCCGTGAGGTGCCAGCCACCGCTGTTGTTGGTGGTGATCTCACCGAAGCCGGTCTTGCCGGTGGCGTCGCTGATCTGCTTGGCGTACTCACGCACCTCGTCCCACGTCTGCGGCGGGGCGTCGGGGTCGAGGCCGGCCTCTTCGAAGAGGGTGCGGTTGTAGACGAGACCGAACGCGTAGCTCTTCTCGGGGATGCCGTAAACGGCGCCGTCCCGCTCGAGGAACTGCATGACGCGCGGGTTCAGGTCGTCGAAGCTGTCGAGTTCGCTCGCGACATCCGTGATGTCGGCGACCTGTCCGCGTTCGATGAGTGCGGGAGGCTCGGTGAGCGGGACACGGAGCAGCGTCGGTGCGCTCCCTCCCGCGAGGCGGGTCGCGAAGGTCTTCGCATCCCACGGCACATCCGACGCCTCGATCGTGATGGTGGGGTTGGCCTCCTCGAACGCCGCGACCTGGCGCTCGAAGAGTTCGACGGCTGCGGTGTTGGTTGCTGCGGGCTTGCCCATGATCGTGATCGTGACGTTCTCGGCCTCGCCGGTCCCCTCGGCGTCACCGCCGCTCGCACTGCAGGCTGCGGTGCCTGCGATCAGGGTGCCCATGACGAGTCCCGCGAGGGCACGCCGGGTGCGCTGGTGCATGATTCCTCCGTTCGAACGCGACCGCGGACTGCGGTCGTCGATGACGACGGAGGAGGGCTGAACCGAATCTCGGTCGCACCTCCTCGTGCGTCTCGCCCAGTATGCGGAGGCGTTCAGAACATTGCAAGCATTTTCGATCAATTCTTTAACTTTCGGTTTCTATCTTGTGCGTTTGGCTGATTCGTGGTCAGATCTGTCGCATGGTTGTACACGTCGCCGCTGACCGCGTCACCGATGCCCGGATGTCCGCCCTGCTGCTGATGCCCGAGTGGGTCTTCGACGACCTCTTCGACCCGGCACGGCGAGAACGACTCGCTCGACTCATCGCTCCGACGGCATCCCTGCGCTTCGACGACCTCGAGAGCGCGGAGGCCCGGCTCCGCCTCGCCGAGGCAGACGTGCTCGTCACCGGCTGGGGAACTCCCGCACTCGACGCCTCGGTGCTCGCCGCGGCTCCGCGCCTGCGCGCCGTCGTGCACACGGGCGGTTCGGTCAAGAACCACCTCGCCGCGGCGTTCTGGGACCACGACATCATCGTGACGAGCGCGGCCGACGCCAATGCCATCCCCGTCGCCGAGTTCACACTCGCGACGATCCTCCTCGAAGGCAAACGCACCGCACAGTACGTCGAGGGCTACCGGCGCCACCGCGAGGTCGGCGGATCGTGGCGCAACTCGATCCCGCCGGCCGTGAACTTCGGGGGCACGGTCGGCATCGTCGGGCTCTCGCGCGTCGGTCGCCGTGTCGCCGAACTGCTCCGACCCTTCGACCTCGAGGTGCTCGTCGCCGACCCGTACGTCGACGCGGCGAGCGCGGCGGCCGTCGGTGCGCGCCTCGTCGAGCTCGACGACCTCATGATCGCGAGCGACATCGTCTCGGTCCACGCTCCCGAACTGCCCGAGACACGCAACCTCATCGACGCCCGCCGGCTGGACCTGCTGAAGCGCGACGCCGTCATCGTGAACACCGCGCGCGGCAGCCTCATCGACACGAGCGCGCTCATCGAGCGGTGCCGGGCGGGAACGCTGCGTGCCGTGCTCGACGTCACCGACCCCGAGCCCCTCCCGGCCGACTCGCCGCTCTTCACGACGCCCGGCATCGTGCTCAGTCCGCACATCGCGGGAGCGATGCACACCGAGACGTACCGATTGGCCGACTCGGCGCTCGACGAGATCGAGCGCCTCGCCGCAGGCCGCCCACCGCTCCACCGCGTCGATGGCGCATCGCTCGGCATCATCGCCTGAGCCCCGTGGTCGGCCCATCGTCGCCCTCCGTTCGGGTAGAGGTCGTCGACGCCGACCCCGCCAGCCCGCATCGGCACAAAAACGATCGTTTAGCACAGGACTGAAACACGAGGTGTTCGCGATTGATCGCTCGGTGACAATAAGATCAGGAGAGCACCGCCGCTCGGCGGGGGCCGAAGTCCGTCGCAGGAAGGGGACGTCATGCTGGCAGCAGAGCGTCGTGCACGGATTCTCGACCGCGCTCAGCAAGACGGCGCCGTGCGCATCGCCACCCTCGTCGGCGACCTCGGCGTCTCGCACGTCACGATCCGCCGAGACCTCGACGCCCTCGTCTCCGAGCAGATCCTCGACAAGGTGCGCGGCGGAGCCGTACTGCGCGGCGACCACGCGCTGCCGACCGTCGGTGCGCGCGATCAGTTCGCGGGAACGATCGGCGTCGTCATGCCGACCTCGTACTACTACCGCTACGTCGTCGAGGGCATCGACGACGTCCTCGCCCACGGCGGCTCGATGAAGCTCGTCATCTCGGAGTACGACCTCGATGAGGAGTACCGCCTCGTCGACGAGCTCGTCGCGGCGGGCGTCGATGGCCTTCTGTGGGTGCCGACGGTCTCGGAGCGCGAAGTCGTCCCCGGGCTCCTCGAGGCGATCGAACGGCTCCGCGTTCCCGTCGTCTTCGTCGAGCGGGAGAGCCCCGGCGGAGGCTTCGGCACCGTCTCGTCGGTTCGTTCGGCGCACGAACGCGGGGCCTTCGGTGCACTGCGTCATCTCCACGAGCTCGGCCACCGTCGCCTCGTCATGGTCAGTCGCGGAACGTCGCAGAGCTCGGAGTTCGTCCGCCGCGGCTGGCGCGACGCGATCGACCGTCTCGGGTTCGACACCGAGAGCGTCATCCTCGGCGCCGACGAGCTCGGCGCGGGCCCCACCTGGGATCGCGGAAGCGCCGACGTCGTGCTCGACGCCGTCGAACGTGTCGGCGCGACGGCGCTGTTCTGCCACGGCGACGAGAACTCGCTCTTCGGCCTGCTGCAGAGTGCGCGGCTGCGCGGACTGACCGTGCCCGAACGGCTCTCGATCATCGCGTACGACGACGACGTGTCCGCTCACGCCGACCCTCCCATCTCGGCCGTCGCTCCCGATCGTCGCCGCGTCGGCGCGTTGGCGACGCAGTTGCTCATCGACCTCATCCGCGAGCCGAGCGCCGAGCCGCCGCTGCAGATCCAGGTCGAGCCGCGACTCATCCTGCGTGCGTCGACGGCTCCACCCGCGTGAGCCGGGTCCTGGTCTTCTCGGGCGGCGGTGATTACGTCGACCCGTGGCATCCGTTCGCCGAGACGAGCGCTGTCGTGGCCGCCGTCCTGCGCGACGCCGGCCACGTCGTCACGGTCGTCGACTCGCTCGACGACCTGAACGCGGCCCTTCCCGAAGCCGACGTGCTCCTCGTCAACGCGGGCGGCGGCCCCGCACCCCATCCGCACGACGAGCGCCTCGCCGCCATCCTCGCGTCGACCACGACGCCCCTCCTCGCCCTGCACGTCGCGGCGACCCTGCTGCCGGCGGGCGAGCTGTGGGAGCAGCGGCTGGGCGGGCGATGGGTTCGCGGCGAGTCGATGCACCCCGCGCAGGGACCGCTCGGCCTTCGTTCGGTGTCGACGTCGCCGATCGTAACCGGCCTCGGCACTCTCGAGACCGTCGACGAGGCCTACTCGTGGCTGCGCGTGGCGGACGACGCGGAGGTGCTCCTCGTGCACGATCACGACGACACCGTCCACCCGGTGTGTTGGATCGTCGACCGCGGCGGCCGGCGGTCGGCATACGACGCGCTCGGTCACGACGTCGGTGCGTACGAGGCGCCGTTCACGCGAGAGCTCGTGACGCGGCTCGTCGAGTGGCTCGCCGAGGCCCCGTCGACTCCGCCGCTCCCGGCGGAGTAGTCCCGCAGCCACGTCGGCTCGGAGGCGACGCCCTCGACCCGGGGCGAACGGATGCCGGGTGCCGACGGCGCCACGTCGTCATGCCCTGTCGATCGGTCGATTCTCGTCATCGAGGGTCACGATCTGTCGCCACGCGCCCCCGCAACCACTCCGGGATCGCGACGGCGAGCACGAGGCCGACGAGGGCGAGCGCACCGAGCGTCGCAAATGACGGGGTCGCGACCTGGTACAGCCAGAGGTAGCGGTTGAAGCGCGCGGCCTGCGATTCACCTCCGTCGCCGTCGGCGACCGCTTGCGATGAGTCGCCGAGCGCGCCGACCGACCACCACAGGCCGATACCCCCGATCACGACGAGCGCGCCGAGCACGACGAGGGGGATGTCGCGGCGGGTCATGCGCGCACCCTCCGCTCGACGATCGCCCACGCGACGACGACCCCGATGAGGCCGACGATCCCCGCTTCGACGAAGGCGGATGACACGCGCGAGGCGAGCTCGTGCCAGGCGTACGACTCGGGCGAATCGACGTAGCGCGTGCGGGAGTTCACGAGCTCCCACATCCACCACGCGCCGCCGACGATGGCGAGGGCGCACGCGAGCGCGGCCCCGATGAGCCAGCGGACGTCGGGGCGGGTGGCGCCCGGCGAGGATGCCTCGGGCGCGGTCACCTCAGGCGCAGGCGTCTCGGGGGTGGGCGGGTCGTCTCGCCGGGATGACTCGGGCGGCGTGACCGGCTCGCTCGCGTCATCCGTCACCGTGCGGTCGAGCCGCTGCAGGGAGACGTGGGGCGACGGAGGCGGCGGGGCTCCGCTGCCCCCGCGCTGGAATCGCGGATCGAAGCGCGGATCGACTCCGTCGGAGGGTGCAGGTGCGTTCATGTCGGGTGCCCGGGTCGCCGTCGATCCGGTACTCCGTTCCGTCGAGCGGGTGAGGTATCCCGAGCGTAATCGGTTCCGCTCAGCGAACGGGAAGGGATTCTCCGCGCCAGCGCGGGATGACGATCGAGAGACCGAGGCCGACGAGGGCCGCCGCGGTGAGCGTCGCGGCACCGGGCAGGATCATGCCGAAGAGCGAGGAACGGAGCGCGAGCGCCTCCACCGTGACGCTGTCGGGGTCGGACGGACCGAAGTAGTTGATGCTCGTCGTGCCCATACCGAGGTCGCTCGGGCCCCAGACGTCGTCGATGCACCACCACATCAGCCCAGCACCCGCCGCTGCGAGCACGACGAGCACGACCCGGATGACGATGCGCCGCGTCATCGGGCCCGCCGGGGGCGACTCAACGCCGCGAGCACGAGCAGGGCGACGAGGGCGATGAGGAGCGCCTGGACGGCAGCGGGTGCGAAGCTCGTGACGAGCTGGTTCAGCATCTGCTGCTCGGGGAGCATCGACCCCATCATGGCGGTCGTGGAGTCGAGGACGAAGCTCCAGTACGCGGCGATGAGGATGCCGATGAGAACGACGCACCCGACGATCGCGCCCCACAGCCAGCGGTCGTCGCGCTGCTCGGACTCGGGCGAGGTCGGTGCAGCAGGCGGTTCGGTCGATTCGGCTGCTCCGAAGAGCGACTCGAGCCCGGCGTCGTCGCGCGTCTCGACGGCGCCCGGGACGGCGAGCACCTCGGGCCGCGGCTCGGTCGGCCTCGGCGCCGTCGGCCGCTGCTCCGTGGGCCGCTGCTCCGTCGGTCTCAGTCGCTCGCGGCGCGGTCGGCTCCAGATGTCGTCGCCTGAAGGAGCCGTCGTGCGTGCATCCGTGCCGGGCTCCTGGCCCACCGGGCTCGCTTGCGCCTCGTCGCGCTGGTCGCGGGCGATCGGCCCGCGAGCGTCATCCTTCGCCGCCTTCTCGCCGCCGCGCTGGAAGCGGGGGTCGAAGCGCGGGTCGACGATCATGCCTCGGGCTCCGCCGAGAGCAGACCCCTCAGCCAGTCGCGCGCCTCGATGAAGATGCCGTCGTCGTACTTCGCGTGGTACTCGACCGCCTGCAGATCGGCGCGCGGGTAGGAGCCGAGGAAGATGACGTTGGGGCTGAAACGCCGCAGGCCGAGCAGCGCGTCGGCCACCCGCTCGTCGCGGATGTGCCCGTCGATGTCGACGACGAAGCGGTAGCGGCCGAGAGCGTCGCCGATGGGGCGCGACTCGATGAGGCTGAGGTTCACGCCGCGCGTCGAGAACTGCTCGAGCATCGCGAGGAGCGCACCCGGCTCGTCACTCGGCAGCTCGATGATGAGGCTCGTCTTGTCGGCGCCCGTCGGTTCGGGGAGCACACGCGAGCTGCTCACGAGCACGAAGCGGGTGACGGCGTTGCGGTTGTCGCCGATGTCGCGCGCAAGCACCTCGACGTCGTAGTGGTCGACGATGCCGGGCGGGGCGATGGCGGCGTCGGCGATGCTGCCGTCGAGAAGGGATGACGCGGCCTGCACGTTGCTCGACGCGGGGAGGTGCGCGTGCGCGGGGAGGTTCTCGCCGAGCCACGTGTGGCACTGCGCGTACGCGACGGGGTGCGCGTTGATCGTCGTGACGTCGGCGAGCGTCGTGCCCGGGCGTGCGACGAGCACGAAGTTCACCGAGACGAGGTACTCGCCGATGATGCGGAGGCCGGGGACCGTGGCGAGGGCGTCCTGCGTCGCCGAGACACCGCCCTCGACCGAGTTCTCGATGGCGATCATGGCTGCCGTCGAACGCCCGCTCGTGACATCCGCGAGGGCCTCGCCGACGTTGTTGACGCTCCGCCATTCCTGGCCGACGGCGGCGGCGACCTGCTTGAGGGCCGCCTCCGTGAACGTTCCGGCCGGACCGAGGTAGGAATACGCGCGGTTCTGGTCGGCGGCGGGCTCCGTCTGCATGCGCTCAGCCTATCCGTCGGCACCCGACGACTGTCAGACTGGGCACATGAGCGAACGCGCGGGAACACCGGCCCAGGAATCCGATCTCATCGACGTCGAGGCCCTCCTCCACGCCTATCACGAGCTGAAGCCCGACCCCTCGGTCGTCGGTCAGCGCGTGGCCTTCGGCACGTCGGGTCACCGCGGCTCGTCGCTGAAGACGGCGTTCAACGAAGACCACATCCTCGCGATCACGCAGGCCATCGTCGAGTACCGCACCGCGCAGGGCATCACCGGCCCGCTCTTCATCGGCGCCGACACCCACGCGCTCTCGGCTCCCGCGCTCACGACCGCGCTCGAGGTGCTCGTCGCGAACGACGTGCGCGTGCTGGTCGACGAGTTCGGCGACTACGTGCCGACGCCGGCCCTCTCGCACGCGATCCTCACGTGGAACAACGACCCCGAGCGCCGCGCCGAGGGCGAGGCCGACGGCATCGTCATCACCCCGTCGCACAACCCGCCCGCCGACGGCGGCTTCAAGTACAACCCGCCGCACGGCGGCCCCGCCGACACCGATGCGACGAGCTGGATCGCCGCGCGCGCGAACGAGCTCATCGAGGGCGGACTCATCGACGTGAAGGTGCGCGAGGCGAGCGCCGTCGAGACGTATGACTATCGCGGCATGTACGTGCGCGACCTCGAGAACATCATCGACATCGACGCCATCAAGACGAGCGGCATCCGCATCGGAGCCGACCCGCTCGGCGGCGCATCGGTCGGGTACTGGGGCGCGATCCGCGACCACTACGGTCTCGACCTGACGGTCGTGAACCCGCTCGTCGACCCGACCTGGCGCTTCATGACGCTCGACTGGGACGAGAAGATCCGCATGGACCCGTCGAGCCCCTCGGCCATGGCGTCGGTGCTCGAGCACCGCCACGAGTACGACATCGTCACGGGCAACGACGCCGACGCCGACCGCCACGGCATCGTCACCCCCGACGCCGGGCTCATGAACCCGAACCACTACCTCGCCGTCGCGATCCAGTACCTCTACACGCACCGCCCCCAGTGGCGCACGGACGCCGCCGTCGGCAAGACGCTCGTCTCGTCGTCGATGATCGACCGCGTCGCGGCGTCGCTCGGGCGCGAGCTCGTCGAGGTTCCCGTGGGGTTCAAGTGGTTCGTGCCCGGCCTTCTCGACGGCACGGTCGCCTTCGGCGGCGAAGAGAGCGCCGGCGCATCGTTCCTGCGCTTCGACGGTGGAGTGTGGACGACCGACAAGGACGGCATCCTGCTGTGCCTCCTCGCGGCCGAGATCCGCGCCGTCACCGGCAAGACCCCGTCGGAGCTCTACGCCGAGCTCGTCGCCGAGTTCGGCGACCCCGCGTACGAGCGCGTCGACGCCCCGGCCACGCGTGAGCAGAAGGCCGCCCTCGGCAAGCTCGACGGCGACGCGATCGCGGCGACCGAACTCGCGGGCGAACCGATCACCGCGAAGCTCTCGAAGGCGCCCGGCAACGGCGCGGCCCTCGGCGGCGTCAAGGTGCAGACGGCCGACGCGTGGTTCGCCGCCCGCCCGAGCGGCACCGAAGACGTCTACAAGATCTATGCCGAGTCGTTCCGCGGCCCCGACCACCTCCGCGAGGTTCAGGCCGAGGCGAAGGCGATCGTCGACGCCGCGCTCGGCGGCTGAGAGTCGTCAACGCCGGAGTGCCGCTCGCGCACGTGAGTGCTGAAGGAAGTGCACTCACGTACGCGACCGGTACTCCGGCGCGGGGGTTAGTTGAGGCTCCAGTAGTGGACGGTGCCGCCGCCCGTGGTGAGGGCCTCGTCGACATCCCAGTAGTCCGAGTCCTTCGTGTGACCGGCGACCCAGATGCGCGTGCCCGACTCGGTGCGCTCGACGCGGCTGACGATCGCCGTGTGGTCGCGGTCGCCCGAGGAATCCCAGTCGAACTGGGCGATGTCGCCGACCTTGACGAGGTCGCGCTGCGAGTCGTCGAGTTCGACGCCGAGGTCGGGGCGCGTCGCGAGGTAGTCGCGGAAGGCCGTCGAGCTCACCCATGACGGCGAGTACGCGCCCGTCGAGGCGTCGTAGAACCAGCCGGCGTCCATGACCCAGCCGCGGGCGAGCAGCGACTGGCTCGTGAAGTTCATGCAGTCGTTGCCCGAGATGACGGTGAACTCGGCCGTGTTGTAGTCGCTCCAGTGCGCCATGACGTAGTCCATCTGGCTGACGACCCGCGGGTCGGGCACGTAGGTCAGCGTGAGCGATAGGGAGAGCGGCGCAGGGCTCGACGTCGGAGCGAGCGGCGCCGGATTGTCGAGCGCGACGCCGACCGAGGCGACCGAGGCGGTGCTCGTCGCGGGGCCGACGACCACGGGCTCGCCCGATGCGTCGAGGAACTGCACGGCGAGCGACCCGACGGATTCCGCCGAGACGGCGGGCGTCTCGAAGCTCAGCGTCTCGTCGGTGGCGGCGACGATCGGAGCAGTGAGGCCGCCGATGCTCACGGAGGCGACGGATGTCAGTTCGGTGCCCTCGACGGTGATGACCGTGCCACCTGTGACGGGAGCCTCGGCGACCGAGAGATCGCTCGTGATGCGGGGCTCGTCGGGCTTCGCCTCTTCGAACGGGGCGGTCACGCCCGAGGCATCGATCGTCGAGTCATCCGTCGTCGCGGCCTCGGCCGTGGCTTCGACCGGCTGGCCGGTGGGGGCGACGAGTCCGGCGAAGACGACGACGGCCGCCATTGCGAGCACCGACGTCGACGCGGCAGCCGCGTGCACCGAGAAGCGGCGGCGGGTGCTGAGCGGTTCGGCGACGCGACGGCGTCGGCCGGAGGGAGGGTTGGTGCGCGTCTTTGCGAAGGGGCGGGAAGGCTGTCGATGAGAAGGTCTGCGCACGCGGGGAGGATTTCAGGTCGTCGGACAAGACCCGTTACGCAATCACATGCGCATGTATGCTTCCCGGGCGAAGCCTGGGAAAACCATGTCAGCGCTCGGTTTTTGCGTGGCGCCTCAGGGGGCGTTGCGACCCGCTACATCGGTGCTGCGGGAAGCCCGAAGAACTCTTCCAGCGTCGTGAAACCGGTGTCGTGCATCTCGGTCGAGAGGTCGACGCCGACGTAACGGAAGTGCCACGGCTCGAACGGGTACCCCGTGATGTCGACCTTTTCGGCGGGGTAACGCAGCAGGAATCCGAAGCGCCACGCGTTGTCGCGCAGCCATATGCCCTCAGCGGTATCTGCCATGCACGTGTTGAGCGAGCACTCGCCCGAGGCCGCTCCGATGTCGATGGCGAAGCCCGTCTGGTGCTCGCTCGCGCCGGGAGGAGCGGTCGTCGGGTCGCTGCCGTCGCCGTAGAGGCCGACCTGCGTGTCGTAGCTCCGATACGCGCTGTTCGAGGCGAGCTCGAGACCGGCCTCATCGCGTGCGGCGTTCGCCATCGCGACGACGGCGTCGCTCGCCTCCTGACGGAGCACGGGCACGTTGGTGTGCGCGATCGGCACGTCGACGAGGTCGGGCGGAACGTAGTCGGACGGCATGCTGCGCGCCCGGTTCACGACGACCCAGATGCTCGCCGGATCGTCAAGCGAGTGCGCGTTGCGGTCGAAGGTGTCGACGGCGGCCGGGTCGACGGCCGTTCCGGGGGCGGGGCGCGTCGGGTCAGGAGTCGGGGTCTGCGTCTCCGGGGCCGCGGCCGGTGTCTCCTTCGGCGTGCCGGCGAGGACGCCGCCACCGAGGGCGAGTGCTCCCGCGACGAGACCGCCGATCACGAGGACGGATGCGACGGCGATGGTGCGATTGCGACGCACACGGCGCGAAGCGCGCTGACGACCCCGAGTTTCTGCCACCGTTCGAGCCTACCCGCGTCATCCTGAGCGCCGCCCCTCACCGTCATCCGCTCGCGTCGTCGATGCCGCGGTCACCTCGCCCGGGTCGAGTGGGCGATTCGACGGGGTGCGGGGCGCGCCGCACCCCGAGAGATCGACCTTTCGAGGCCGCCCCTGTCGCGATGGATGCCGCGGGCTTCCGCCCCCCTCACCGAATGGGCGATTTCTCGGGGTGCAAGGCACGCCACACCCCGACAGATCGACCTTTCGAGGCGTGCGCCTGTGGCGATGGATGCCGCGGGCTTCCGCCCCCCCCTCACCGAGTGGGCGATTTCTCGGGGTGCGAGGCACGCCGCACCCCGAGAGATTGACCTCTCGACCGGGGTGGGTGGGCGAGGGATGACGCGAGGGATGACGCAGCGGGCGGTTGCCACGAACACGGGCGGTTAAGCCTCACGAACACGGCCAGGCGCGTCTCACGAACGCGAGCGGGCGGGGCGCGCGGCCCGGGATGACGGGGGCGACGTGTCACGGAACGGTAACGAATCGAGATCGTGAGAGCGCTCTCTTGACAGGGCG
Organism: Agromyces atrinae; assembly: GCF_013407835.1. Lineage (NCBI taxonomy): Bacteria > Bacillati > Actinomycetota > Actinomycetes > Micrococcales > Microbacteriaceae > Agromyces > Agromyces atrinae. Next base: position 2,169,324 of record NZ_JACCBI010000001.1, read on the forward strand.
TAGGTCGGGTGCTTAGCATCGTGGCGAATCGTGAGAGCGCTCTCACGCACCGTGAAGAGAGCGCTCTCACGCAACCCTGCAATCCCATTCGTACACACAAAGGAGTGACCGTGAGACTCTCACGCCGTACCTCGGTTGCCGCCGCGATCGCTGGCGCCGCATCCATCGCACTACTCGCATCGGGCTGTTCGACCGGAGGCGGCGACGACGCATCCGGTGAGGCCGGGGAAGACGTGACACTGACCGTCACCACCTTCGGCACGTTCGGATACGACGACCTCTACAAGGAGTACGAGGAACTCAACCCGGGCGTCACCATCAAGGCGACCAACATCGACACCGGCGGAAACGCCCGCACCGACGCGTTCACGAAGATCGCCGCCGGCTCGGGTCTCTCCGACATCGTCGCCATCGAAGAAGGATGGCTCGGCGCCATCATGGACGTCTCCGACCAGTTCGTCGACCTCACCGAGTACGGCATCGCCGATCGCAAGGGCGACTGGGTCGAATGGAAGTACGACCAGGCCACCGACCCCGAGGGCCGTGTCATCGGCTACGGCACCGACATCGGCCCCTCGGGCATCTGCTACAACGCCGACGCGTTCGCCGCTGCCGGTCTGCCGACCGACCGCGACGAGGTCGCCACCCTCCTCGACGGCGACTGGGAGAACTACTTCGATGTCGGACGCCAGTACCAGGCAGCCACCGGCAAGGCCTGGATGGACCACTCCGGGTTCGTCTGGAACGCTATGGTCAACCAGCTCCCCGAGGGGTACTACACCTCGGACGGCGAGCTGAACGTCGAGGGCAACACCGAACTGCAGGGTCGCTTCGAGCTGCTCGGCTCGGCCGTGGGCGACGGCCTCTCGGCTGCTCAGACGGCCTGGGACTGGAACGGTGGAAAGTCGTTCCTCGACGGCACCTTCGCGACGCTCGTCTGCCCGGGCTGGATGCTCGGTGTGGCCAAGGGCCAGATCGAAGCCGGCGGCGGCGACGCTGACAACGGTTGGGACTTCGCAGATGTCTTCCCCGGCGGACCGACCAACTGGGGTGGAGCGTTCCTCTCGATCCCCGAGACGTCGCAGCACAAGGAAGCAGCGGCGAAGCTCGCCGACTGGCTGACGCAGCCCGAGCAGCAGGTCAAGCAGTCCGCTGCGGCCGGTAACTTCCCGAGCACCCTCAACGCGCAGGAGACCCTCGCCGCCGAGGCCACGCCGAACGAGTTCTTCAACGACGCTCCGACCGGCGCCATCCTCGCCGAGCGTGCCGTCGGCATCAAGGCTCAGTACAAGGGCGCCGACGACTCGGTCATCCAGGAGAACGTCTTCGGACCGCCCCTCCAGAAGCTCGACCGCGGCGAAGCCACCACGCAGCAGGCCTGGGACGAAGCGATCTCGCTTCTGAACTCGCTCGTCAAGCAGTAGTCACCCTGCATCACCCGTCGGCCGGCCGAGGAGCCCCGCGCTCCTCGGCCGGTCGACACCCCTGAACACACCCCCACGTAGGGAACGCCATGACCTCCACACTCCAGCCGTCGCCGAAGCGCGACGCGCCGACCGACGGCTCCGCGCAGAAGCCGCGCCCCGCGGCATCCTCTCGCCTGAACTTCCGGCAGCGGCTCTCGCGCTTCGATGTGAAGGCATCGCCGTACTTCTACATCTCCCCCTTCTTCCTGCTCTTCGGCCTCATCGGCCTCTTCCCCCTCGTGTACACGCTCGTCGTGTCGATGCACGACTGGGACCTCCTCAAGGGCCAGGGCGACTTCGTCGGCATCGAGAACTTCACGAAGATCCTCGGCGACAGCATGTTCTGGAACTCGATCGGCAACACGATCTCGATCTTCCTGCTGTCGGCCATCCCCCAGCTCATCGTCGCGATCGTGATCGCGTACCTGCTCGACCAGGGCCTGCGGGCCAAGACCTTCTGGCGCATGAGCGTTCTGCTGCCGTTCGTCGTGACCCCCGTCGCCGTCGCCCTCATCTTCTCGAGCATCTTCAACGAGGCCGATGGTCTCGCGAACAACCTGCTCAACCTCATCGGCATCCCCGACCAGGCGTGGAAGCACGACACGTTCCTCAGCCACGTCGCCATCGCGACGATGGTGAACTTCCGCTGGACGGGATACAACGCCCTCATCCTGCTCGCCGCCATGCAGTCGGTGCCGCGCGACCTCTACGAGTCGGCCGCCATCGACGGCGCCAACGCCGTGCGCCGCTTCTTCTCGATCACGATCCCGTCGATCCGCCCGACCCTCATCTTCGTCATCATCACGTCGACGATCGGCGGCCTGCAGATCTTCGCCGAGCCGCGTCTCTTCGACGTGTCGACCGCGGGCGGCATCGGCGGCAGCGACCGCCAGTTCCAGACGACGGTGCTCTTCATGTGGGAGCTCGCCTTCTTCCGCCGCGACTTCGGTGAGGCGGCCGCCGTCGCGTGGCTCCTCTTCCTCCTCATCGTGGTCTTCGGCCTCGTCAACTTCCTCATCTCCCGGCGCATCGCGACGGGTGAGGGCAGACCCAGCAACCGTGCCCGGCGCCGTGCCCGAGGAGAGAACCGATGAGCACCCTGACCCCCGAACCGATTCCCGCCGAGCGCATCGACGTGCTCCCCGAGGAGCGGAAGTCCCCGCGCCGCCGCGGCGCCATGGGCGTCGCCGGCATCGGCAGCCGCCCAGGCTTCCTCACCTACGGCCTCCTCACCGCCTTCGTCATCGGCAGCGCCTACCCGCTGTGGTGGTCGGTCGTCGTCGGCAGCGGCACGAACGCGACACGCGGCGAGACGCTGCCCCTCCTCCCGGGCGGCAACTTCTTCGCGAACGCCGCGAAGGTGCTCGACGCCATCCCGTTCTGGCTCGCCCTCGCGAACTCGCTCATCGTCTCGAGCGTCATCACGGTCTCGGTCGTGACGTTCGCGACCCTCGCCGGCTACGCCTTCGCGAAGCTGCGCTTCAAGGGTCGCGACGGCCTCATGGTCTTCGTCATCGCGACGATGGCGATCCCCACGCAGCTCGGCATCATCCCGCTCTTCATGGTCATGCGCGAACTCGGCTGGACGGGCACCCTCGGCGCCGTCATCGTGCCGACCCTCGTCACGGCCTTCGGTGTCTTCTTCATGCGCCAGTACCTCGTCGACGTCATCCCCGACGAGCTCATCGAGGCGGCGCGCATGGACGGCGCGAACCAGTTCCGCACCTTCCTCACGGTGGGCTTGCCCGCGGCCCGCCCCGCGATGGCGATCCTCGGCCTCTTCACGTTCATGATGGCGTGGACCGACTACCTGTGGCCGCTCATCGTGCTCGGCCCGACCAACCCGACCCTGCAGACGGCGCTCAGCCAGCTGCAGTCGGGGTACTACATCGACTACCCGGTGGTCCTCACCGGTGCGGTCTTGGCGACACTTCCCCTGCTCGTGCTGTTCGTCATCGCCGGCAAGCAGCTCATCTCGGGAATCATGGCAGGAGCAGTGAAAGGCTGATGGTGAACACTTTTCCCCCCGGATTCCTCTGGGGATCGGCCACCGCGGCCGCTCAGATCGAAGGCGCGGCCCACGAGGGCGGCAAGGAGGACTCGATCTGGGATGCCTATGCGCGCGTTCCCGGGAGCGTAGCCGCAGGCGACACCCCCGACCGCGCGGTCGACCACTACCACCGCATGCCCGAGGACGTCGCGCTCATGAAGAGCCTCGGACTCGACTCGTACCGCTTCTCGACGAGCTGGGCTCGCGTCGTTCCCGGCGGCCGCACGGTCAACGCGAAGGGTCTCGACTTCTACTCGCGACTCGTCGACGAACTGCTCGACGCCGGCATCCTGCCGTGGCTGACGCTCTATCACTGGGACCTCCCGCAGGCCCTGCAGGAGAAGGGCGGCTGGACGAACCGCGACACCGCGCACCGCTTCGTCGAGTACGCCGAGGCGACGTACGAGGCTCTCGGCGACCGCGTCTCGCACTGGACGACGTTCAACGAACCGCTCTGCTCCTCTCTCATCGGCTACGCCGGCGGCGAGCACGCCCCGGGTCTCACCGACCCCCGAGCGGCCCTCGCCGCGGTGCACCACCAGCACCTCGCGCACGGTCTCGCGACGACCCGGCTCCGTGAGCTCGCGGCCGCGTCGAGCCGCCCGATCGAGCTCGGCATCACGCTCAACCTCACGAACGCCGTGCCCAACGACCCGACCGACCCCGTCGACCTCGAGGCCGCGCGCCGCATCGACGGCCTGTGGAACCGCATGTTCCTCGAGCCGCTGCTGCTCGGGTCGTACCCGGCCGATGTGCTCGACGACGTGCGCGACTTCGGTCTGGCCGAGCTCATCGAGCCGGGCGACCTCGAGACGATCTCCGCTCCGATCGACTTCCTCGGCGTCAACCACTACCACGACGACAATGTGTCGGGTCATCCGCAACCGGCATCCGCTCGCCCCTCGCTCAAGCCGACCGCGAAGCCGGGCCGCTCGCCGTTCCCGGGCAGCGAGTACGTCTCGTTCCCGTCGCGCGGCCTGCCGCGCACGGCGATGGACTGGGAGGTCAACCCCGACGGGCTCGAGACGCTCCTCGTGCGCCTCGGCCGCGAGTACCCGAACCTCCCGCCGCTCTACATCACCGAGAACGGCGCGGCCTACGACGGCGACGTCGTAGTCGACGGGGCCGTCGACGACCCGGAGCGACGGGACTACATCCTCGCGCACATCGGTGCGGTCGCTCGCGCGATCGAGGGGGGAGCCGATGTGCGCGGGTACTTCGTCTGGTCGCTGCTCGACAACTTCGAGTGGGCCTGGGGGTACGCGAAGCGATTCGGTATCGTGCACGTCGACTACGACACCTTCGTGCGCACCCCGAAGGCCAGTGCGCTCGCGTACGCCGACGTCATCCGCCAGTCGAAGGAAGCCGATCGACAGGCGATCGCGGATGACGCGCGCGCAACGCTCTCGCAGGTCGAGGCATAGGGGCGGCGCAGGGCTAATGTAAGTAGGCAGACGAGAGGGGATGACGCAGTGCGGAAGTCCCCGACGGGTGTGCCCACTCTCGAGATGGTCGCGGCTCGCGCCGGGGTGTCGCGCGCGACCGTCTCGCGCGTCGTCAACGGATCGCCGAAGGTCACCCCCGATGTCGCGCACGCCGTGCAAGAGGCCATCGAGGCGATGGGGTACGTGCCGAACCGCGCGGCCCGATCGCTCGCGAGCCGCCGCACCCAGTCGGTCGCCCTCGTCGTTCCCGAGTCAGCCGCGCGCGTCTTCGCCGACCCGTTCTTCGCGTCGGTCGTGCAGGGCGTCGCCCTCTCGCTCGGCGAGACCGACTACACCCTGACGATGCTCATCGAGTCGGAGCTGCAGCCCGGCAAGACGCGGCGCTACCTGCTCGGCGGCAACGTCGACGGCGCGCTCGTCGTCTCGCACCACACCGGCGACCACTCGTACGCGTCGCTCACCGACTCGCTGCCCGTCGTCTTCGGTGGCCGGCCGATCGAGGGCAACGCCCCCGAGAACCACTTCGTCGACGTCGACAACGTGCACGCCGCCGAGATCGCCGTCGAGCACCTCATCGAGCGCGGCCGGCGCCGCATCGCGACGATCGCGGGCCCGCAGGACATGCCGCCCGGCGTCGACCGGCTCGCGGGGTGGCGCCGAGCGCTCGAACGCCACGGGCTCGACGACTCGCTCATCGAGGTCGGCGACTTCACGCCCGCGTCGGGCGCCTCGGCGATGCGACGCCTGCTCGAACGCGGCGAGGGCGTCGACGGCGTCTTCGTCGCGAACGACCAGATGGCGATCGGCGCGTACTCGTCGATCCGCGCCGCGGGGCTCTCGATTCCCGGTGACGTCGCCGTCGTGGGCTTCGACGACGACAACTATGCGGCCTCGGCGACGCCGCCGCTCACGACGGTGCACCAGCCGTCGATCGAGATGGGTGCGACCATGGCGCGCGTGCTCGTCGACCTCATCGAGGGGCGCCCGGTCGAATCGGTGACGTTCCTGCCGACGAACCTCGTCGTGCGCGCCTCCGCCTGAGCGCGCTGCGCCCGCCCGCGTCATCCGCCCGCCTCGCTCCGCCTCTCGCGCGCGCCCACTCTTCCCGTCTCGGCGTCACGACACGCTGGAATTCGCGCGCATAGCCAGCGTGTCGTGACGCCGAGACCCAGGGTTTCGGCGTCACGTTTGTGCTGTTCGAGCGGGGTGAAGAGCGCAAACGTGACGCCGAGACGCCGGGGCGCGCGCGAGTAGGGGGCGAGACACGCCCGGGGCGGGGGCGGGAGGCCCCCGAGGGCGGGTCAGGGTGCGTGGTGAACGGGCGGCGAAGGGATGACGCGCGCGGGCGAACTCTCGGCGAACTCGGCCGATCCGCGCACATCGGCCTGATTCACTGACAGAGGTCGCCCGCGGGCCGAGCGCTTCGATGCGCCGCCTGCTGCGCCGCGACCACCCACCGAATCCGTGCAGCATCCCTCGTCGACCCCGGCGATGTCTCGTGCTGCCCGGAAACACACGAGGAGTACGTGATCGATGAGCTGGTTCAGACGACGTCCTGAGGCCGACGGGGGCGCGACGCGCTCTCGCCTGGGCCGATCGACCGCGGGACTCGTGGGGGCGGGCGGCGTGCTCGTCGTCGCGGGCACCCTCGCCCTCGGCGGGTCGATCGCCGCGGTCGCCAACGGCGGCGGCCTCGCACCCCCGCCCGTGAGCCCCGCGCTCGTGCACGTGCCGACCGCGATGCCCGACCGCGTCACGCTCACGCCGTCGGGCGACCCGGCGACGACGCAGGCGATCAGCTGGCGGACGTCGGCCGCGGTGACGGCTCCGCAGGTGCAGCTCGCCTCGGTCGGCCCCACGACGCCGACGGATGTCGTGACGATCGCCGCGGCGACGACCGACGAGTTCACGACCGATCTGGGCTACCCGATCAAGTACCACTCCACGACGCTCTCGGGTCTGACACCCGACTCGCGTTACCTCTACCGCGTCGGCGACGGCGAGACGTGGGGCGCGTGGAGCGAGTTCGCGACGGCGACCGAGGGTGCGAGCGACTTCTCGTTCATCATCCAGGGCGACGCCCAGAACGACGTCAAGTCGTACGCCTCGCGTGCGTTCCGTGCGGCGACCGAGGCCCGGCCCTTCGCCGACCTCGTCGTGCACCTCGGCGACCTCATCGACACCGACAACTCCGACGCCGAATGGGGCGAGTGGAACTACGCCGGCGGATACTCGCAGACGAGCATCAACCAGCTCGCGACGATCGGCAACCACGAGTACTACCCGGGCCCCGGTCTCTCGAAGTACTGGCCGGCCCAGTTCGACTTCCCGAACAACGGACCCGTGAGCGACGCCGCCGTCGCCGAGCTCACCGAGTCGACCTACTACGTCGATTACCAGGGCGTGCGCTTCATCTCGCTCAACACGATGCGAGCGAGCGGCGCCCTCATGGACGAGCAGACCGCGTGGCTCGAAGAGACGCTCGCGTCGAACCCGCACCAGTGGACCGTCGTGACGTTCCACCACCCCGTCTTCGCCGTGACGTCGGGCCGCGACAACGCACACGTGCGTAACGCGTGGCTTCCCCTCCTCGAGCAGTACAACGTCGACCTCGTACTGAACGGCCATGACCACGCCTACGGGCGCGGCAACCTGTTCGCCAACGAGCAGAACCTCCCCGAGGGAGCGGATGCCGCGACGAGCCAGACGGGCCCCGTCTACCTCGTCTCGGTGAGCGGTCCGAAGATGTACGTCGTCGACCCGCCCGAGTCGAACAACTGGGTGAAGAACGGCGCGAACCTGCGCTCGGTGATCGGTGATACGCAGCTCTACCAGCTCGTCGACGTCGTCGGCAACGAGATGCACGTCGAGTCGTGGACGGTCGCGGGCGACCTGCAGGACGCCTTCACGATCACGAAGACGCCCGCCGAGACGCGTGCCGCATCGACGAAGCTCGTGACCGACACCGACGAGCCGCGCTCGTCGGGACCGGGTTCCGCACGCTCGGGCGTCGCCGCTCCGACGCTGCCCGACCCGACCGTGCCGGGTGCCGAGCCGGTCGAGCCGACCACTCCGCCGACCACGCCGCCCACGACGCCGCCGACCACCCCGCCGACGACGCCCCCGACGACGCCTCCCACCACCCCGCCGACGACCGAGCCGACCCCCGGCCCGACCACGCCGCCGACGACAGAGCCCACGCCCGAGCCCACCGACCCCGCGACGCCGCCCACCGGGCAGCCCACGGAGCCGACCGGCGCACCCACCGAGCCGACGACCGCGCCGACCGACCCGACGACCCCGCCGGTCGCCGGTGGCCTCAGCCCGACGAACGGCGGCGCACTGAGCTCCACTGGTGCCGACGTGATGCCGTGGATCACGGGCGGTTCGCTCGTGCTCGCCGCGGGAGCCGGACTCCTCCTCGTCGCCCGTCGTCGCCACCGCGCCGAGCAAGGTGACGCACAGAATCGCGCGGAGGGATCCGCGTGAGCATCCACCGAACCGACCGTTCCTCCTCTCGAACGAAGGACTCCCCCACCATGACCCGCACGTTCTTCGGCCGGCGCTCCGGTCGAACGCTCGCCCTGGGTGCCGTCGCGGCACTCTCGGCCGGCCTGCTGCTCCCCCTCGCCGGAGCCCCCGCAGCCTTCGCTGCCGGGACCTCGGCGGAAGAGCAGTGGACGCCGACGCGCATCCCCGAACGGATCGCGCTCACACCGACATCCACCCCCGCGACGAGCCAGAAGATCACCTGGCAGACGTCGGCGTCGGTCACGAGCCCGCAGGCGCAGTTCCGCACCGTGACGGCGACGCCGTACACGGCTGCGACGGTCGTCGCGGCCGAGAGCTCCGACACGGTCTCGACCGACCTCGGCTACGGCGCCCGCTTCCACACCGTGCTGCTCGACGGCCTCACCGCCGACACGACCTACCAGTACCGCGTCGGCGACGGCACGAACTTCAGCGAGTGGCAGCACTTCACGACGGCGACCGCCGGGGCGAGCGACTTCTCGTTCATCTACCTCGGTGACGTGCAGAACGGTATCCTCTCCGACAGCTCGCGCGTCATGCGCGCCGCGTTCAACGACCGCCCGAACGCCGACCTCGTCGTGCAGGGCGGCGACTTCATCGACGACGCCAACTCGCACGCGCAGTGGGGCGAGGCGTTCGCGGCGAGCGACTACGTGCTCGGCACGAAGAACATCCTCGCGACGCCCGGCAACCACGAGTACGAGTCAGGCCTGTCGGACTACTGGCGCACCCAGTTCGACTTCCCGGCGAACGGACCCGTCGCGGGCGACCCGTCGACGGTCGCCGGGCAGACGGCGACCGCCGAGATCGCCGCGGCCCTCGCGGGCACGGTGTACTCGACCGACTACCAGGGCGTGCGCTTCATCTCGCTCAACAGCAACCTGTCCGACCCGGCATCCCTCGGCGTCCAGACGGCGTGGCTCGAGAAGCAGCTCGCCGACAACCCGCAGAAGTGGACGGTCGTCTTCTTCCACCACCCCGTGTTCTCGCTCGACGAAGGCCGCAACAACCTCGGCATCCGTCTCGCGTGGCTGCCGGTGTTCGAGAAGTACGGCGTCGACCTCGTTCTCCAGGGTCACGACCACGCCTACGGTCGAGGAAACACGGATGCCGCGGAGGCGGGTAACCCCGAATGGTGGAACCCCGAACTCAACTACGACGGCCCCGTCTACGTGGGCTCGAGCGTCGGCACGAAGTTCTACCAGCCGGGCCCGCGTCACTGGAACGAGAACGACGCGCACCTGCGCCGCCTCGTGACGAGCACGCAGATGTACCAGGTCATCGACCTCTCGGGCGACACGCTGCGCTTCGAAGCCCGCAGTGCCGACGGCGTCTACGTCGACGGATTCACGATCACCAAGAACGACGCGGGCAAGGCCGTCACCGACGACCAGGCGCCGCAGGAGATCGACCCCGGCACCCCGTCCCCCTGCCTCGGCTGCGAGCCCGGCGGCCCGGAGGAGCCCGAGCCGCCCGTCGACCCGATCGGCAGCGTCGCCTACGAGCACGTCAAGGAACTCGACTCGGTCAACCCGTCGAACGCCGCGCTGCCCGCCGGCGTGACGTTCTCGGAGTCGCGCGACCTGCTCTACCTCGGCGACCAGAACGGCCGGAAGATCTTCGAGATCGACCCCGACACCGACACCGTGCTCCGCGAGATGAGCCTGCCCGAGAACATCCGCGACCTCGGTATCGACGACGAGCGCGAGCTGCTCTACGTCGGCCAGCAGAACCGCAACTGGGTGGTCGTCTCGATCGCCGACGAGTCGTTCGGTGAGATCGTGCGGGGGCCCTTCCCCTTCATCGAGTCGAACCGCTCGATCGACGTCGACCCCGAGCGCGGCTTCGTCTACGGCGCGGTCCCCTCGCGCGGTGTCGAGGTGCTGAACGCCGAGACCGGCGAATCGATCGGCGTCATCAACGGAACGGCCGACGCGTACTACGTCGCCGCCGACCCCGAGAACGGCCTCGTCGCGACGACGTACTTCCACGACATCGCCGACAAGACCAACGTGCAGGCGTTCGACGTCGACAACGGCTTCGCGCAGACGTGGGCGATCACGACCCGCGCGAACCCGCGTCAGCTCGACTTCGACGGCGCCAACGGTCTCGTCTACGTCGGCTACACGGGCGTCCAGACGGCGGGCTTCTCGGTGCACGATTCGCGCACCGGTGAGGAGCTCGGCGACTTCGCCGACCCGAAGTACGGCCAGAACCTCTACGGCATCACGGTCGACGAGGAGAAGCAGCGCGTCTTCGGCGCGAACCGCAACTTCCGTCAGGATGTGCCGGGCGACGGTCAGGCGGCCTCGGCCGTCACCGTGTCGCAGCGTGTGCTCGAGCCGGGTGCCGAGACGTTCGACTACACCCCGTCGGGCGACCTCGACTCGGTCAACCCGGGCAACGCCGCGCTTCCCGCCGGCGTCGCGTTCGACAACACGAGCGGCCTGCTCTACCTCGGCGACCAGAACGGCCGGAAGATCTTCGAGATCGACCCCGACACCGACACGGTGCTGCGCGAGACGAGCCTGCCGGAGAACATCCGCGACATCGGCATCGACGAGGCCGGCGAGCTGCTCTACGTGGGCCAGCAGAACCGCAACTGGGTCGTCGTCTCGATCGCGGACGCCACGTTCGGCCAGATCGTGCGCGGACCGTTCCCCTTCATCGAGTCGAACCGCTCGATCGACGTCGACCCGAAGCTCGGGTACGTCTACGGCGCGGTTCCCTCGCGAGGAGTCGAGGTGCTCGACGCCGTCACGGGCGAGTCGATCGGTGTCGTCAACAACACGGCCGGCGCGTACTACGTCGCCGCCGATGAGGTCAACGGCCGAGTCGGAGTCGCGCACTTCAACGATGTTCCGGATGTCACGAACGTCGAGGTGTTCTCGGCAGCGAGCGGTTTCTCACGCCTGTGGGCCATCCCGACCCGAGCGAACCCGCGTCAGCTCGACTTCGACTCGACCCACGGTCTCGTCTACGTCGGCTACACGGGCGTCGCGACGGCGGGCTTCTCGGTCCACGACGCCGCGACCGGTGAGATGAAGGGCGACTTCCCCGACCCGAAGTACGGACAGAACCTCTACGGCATCACCGTCGACGAGAAGAACCAGCGCGTCTTCGCCGCCAACCGCAACTTCCGTCAGGATGTTCCGGGCGACGGCCAGGCCCCGGCTGCGGTCACGATGTCGACGCGTGTCGGCGCCGGCGTGCCGGTCGATCCGACGGATCCGACGGACCCCACGGAGCCCACGGACCCCACGGACCCGACCGACCCGACGGACCCGACCGACCCGACGGACCCGACCGACCCGACGGACCCGACCGACCCGGGCACTCCTCCGATGGGTCTCGACTACACGGCGACGCCCCTCAGCGTCATCCCCTCGGCCCTCGCGGTCGAAGAGCTCGACGCCCGCCCCGTCGGATCGGTCGTCGACCCGGCGACCGGCCACGTGTTCGTCGCCAACGAGATGCGCCCCGCGCGCGTCTGGGAGATGGACCCGGCGACCGACACGATCGTGCGCGTCATCGACATGCCCGTGCCGAACGCGGCAGACGAGGGGCTCCGCGATGTCGCCCTCGATGCCGAGAAGCGCGAGCTCTACGTCGCCTACGGTGCGTCGTGGTTCGTGCTGAACCTCGACGACTCGTCGCTCGTGCGTGGCCCGTTCGCCTTCCCGGCGAACGTGCGCGGCATGGATGTCGATGTCGCGGGCAACCGCGTCTTCGGAGCCGTGCGCGGCACCGGATTCGACGTGATGGATGCCGTCACGGGTGAGCGCATCACGACCGTCGAGACGCCGGGCGAGAACTGGTCGTCGCACGGCATCGCCTACGACGCGGTCGCGAACCTCGTCTACGTGTCGAACGAGAACGGCGCGGGCACCGAGGGCCTCCGGGTCTACGACGGAACGACGTTCGAACTCGTGCGCACGCTCGCCGCCGTGGCACCCGACATGCGCTCGGTGGCGGTCGACCCCGTCGCCGGTCGCGTCTACATCGGTCACGCGTCGACGGTGTTCAACGCGAGCGGCGTGACGGTGCTGAACACCGCCGACCTCTCGCTCGTGACGCGTCTCTCGGCGCACGCGAACGGCAACAAGGTCTACGGCGTCTCGGTCGACTCCGAGAAGGGACGTGTCTACGTCTCGGCTCGCGACCGTCACCCGGTCGGCTTCGTGATGCTGCAGCGTTCGAACTAGTCATCCGCTCCACCCGAGGGGGTCCGTGCGCACGCGCGGGCCCCCTCTCTTCTCTTCTGTCTGGGCGTCACGACACGCTGGCTAAAACAGGTTTAGCCAGCGTGTCGTGACGCCGAAACCCTTCCGTCTCGGCGTCACGTTTGTGCTGTTCGGTGCGCGCGAGCAGCACATTCGTGACGCCGAGACGTGGGGTGGGTGAGGCGAGCGGATGACGGAGTAGCATCGATCGGCCCCGGAACGCCGCGGCCGCGAACGAGGAGCGTGAACCATGCCCGTCATCGACATCGGCGTGTACGTCGCCGGCACCCGCATCCAGGACCCGACGAGCCTCGACGAGACCTTCGAGGTCATGCAGGCCTGCGGCGGAATCGCCTGGATCGGCCTCTACCGTCCGTCGCCCGACGAGATCCATGCCGTCGCCGACGAATTCGACCTGCATCCGCTCGCTGTCGAAGACGCCCTCACCGGACACCAGCGCTCGAAGCTCGAACGTTACGGCGACACGCTCTTCGCCGTGCTGCGCCCCGCCCGCTACCTCGACGCCGACGAGACCGTCGAGTTCGGCGAAGTGCACGTCTTCATCGGCACCGACTTCGTCGTGACCATCCGGCACGCCGAGTCGCCCGATCTGGCCCGAGTGCGCCGCCGCCTCGAAGACTCGCCCGAGCTGCTCGCGAAGGGTCCGGAGGCGATCTTCTACGCCATCCTCGACGAGGTCGTCGACGAGTACGCACCCGTCGCGGCGGGCATCGAGAACGACATCGACGAGATCGAGGACCAGCTCTTCGGCGACGCGGGCGACGACCTCTCGCGCCGCATCTACGAGCTCTCGCGCGAGGTCATCAACCTGCAGCGCGCGGTGCATCCGCTGCGCACGATGCTCGAGGCGCTGCAGAGCGGGTTCGAGAAGTACGACGTCGACCTCGAGCTGCGGCGGTCTCTCCGCGACGTGCTCGACCACGCGATCCGAGTCGGCGAGCGCGTCGACTCGTTCCGCGCCCTCCTCGAGAACGCGCTCACCGTGCACTCGACCCTCGTGACGCAGCGCCAGACCGAGACGGCGCTCGCCCAGAACGAAGAGGTCAAGAAGATCTCGAGCTGGGCGGCCATCCTCTTCGCCCCGACGCTCGTCGGCACGATCTACGGCATGAACTTCGAGAACATGCCCGAGCTCTCATGGGAGTTCGGCTACCCCCTCGCGATCGGCGCGATGGTGCTCATGGGCGTCGGCCTCTACGCGGTCTTCAAGCGCCGCAAGTGGCTCTGACCCCCTCACCCCCCTCGTCTCGGCGTCACGACACGCTGGCTCAACCCGGTGTGGCCAGCGTGTCGTGACGCCGAAACCCTGGAGTCTCGGCGTCACGTTGGTGCTGTTCGGCGCGCGCGAACAGCACATTCGTGACGCCGAGACCGTGGGGTGGGGGTGGGGTGGGGCGGGATGACGCGCGCGGGGGCTACGCGAAGGCGGGGAGCACCTCGGCGGCGATGAGCTCGAGGTGGTCGAGGTCGTGCAGGTCCATGATCTGCACGTACAGAGTGTCGACACCGTCGTCGGCGAGACGCCCGATCGTGTCGATGACCTGCTGCGGGGTTCCGCCGAGCGAGTTCTCGCGGAACGTCTCGGGCTCGCGGCCGATCGCTCGCACGCGGCGGGCGTACTCCGCGTCATCCGCCCCGACCGCGGTCGTGAGGGCCGACGAATAGTGGAGCGACTCGGGGTCGCGACCGATCTCGTCGCACGCGGCGCGCACGCGATCGAAGGCGGGCTTCGGGTCGAGCGTGAAGCCGATGTTGAACTCGCTCGCGAAGCGTGCGGCGACGCGCGGCGTGCGCTTCGGTCCGCCACCGCCGACGACGACGGGCACGGGCGACTGCACGGGCTTCGGCAGGGCCGGCGAGTCGACGAGCGTGTAGTGCTCGCCCGCGAACGAGTACCGCTCGCCGACAGGCGTCGACCAGAGGCCGGTGATGACCTCGAGCTGCTCCTCGAGGATGCCGAAGCGCTTCTCGGGGAACGGGATGCCGTACGCCGCGTGCTCCTCGGCGAACCAGCCCGTGCCGAGTCCGAGTTCGGCACGGCCGCCCGACATCGCATCGACCTGCGCGACCTGGATCGCGAGCAGGCCCGGGTGACGGAACGTCGCCGAGCTCACGAGCGTGCCGAGGCGGATCGTCGACGTCTCACGCGCGATCGCGCCGAGCGTGACCCACGAGTCGGTCGGGCCGGGCAGCCCGTCGCCCTCGCCCATCGAGAGGAAGTGGTCGGAGCGGAAGAACGCGTCGAAGCCGAGGCGTTCGGCCGTCTGCGCGACGACGACCTGATCGTCGTAGCTCGCGCCCTGCTGGGGTTCGGTGAAGATCCGGAATCGCATGATTCGAGTCTGTCAGAGAGCGCGAACGGTCGATTCGACGGGGTCTTCGCGCGAAACACCCCGAGCGATCGACCTTTCGGCGATGGAGGGGGCGGCGACGGATGACGCGGGCGACGCGACCTCGACACCCGGAACCTCGAACTCGATGCCCGGGATGCCGTCGAACCGCGCCTTCATGACCGCGATCGCCTCGGGGTTCTGGTCGACGAGCACGAACCGGCGGCCGAGCGCCGCGGCGACCGCACCCGTCGTGCCGGAGCCCGCGAAGAAGTCGAGCACCCAATCACCTTCGCGACTCGACGCCTGGATGATGCGCCGGAGGATCCCCTCGGGCTTCTGCGTCGGGTACCCCGTCTTCTCGCGGCCTGTCGGCGACACGATCGTGTGCCACCAGACATCCGTCGGCAGTTTGCCGAGTTCGGCCTTCTCGGGCGTGACGAGTCCGGGCGCCATGTACGGCTCGCGGTCGACGGCCGTCGAGTCGAAGTGGTAGCCGGTCGGGTTCTTCACGTACACGAGGATCGTGTCGTGCTTCGTCGGCCACCGCTTCTTCGTGCGGGCTCCGTAGTCGTACGCCCAGATGATCTCGTTGAGGAACGACTCCCGTCCGAAGAGCGCGTCGAGCAGCACCTTCGCGTAGTGCGCCTCACGGTAGTCGAGGTGCAGGTACAGGGTGCCGTCGTCGGCGAGCAGGCGCCACGCCTCGACGAGTCGCGGCTCGAGGAAGCCCCAGTAGTCGTCGAAGCGGTCGTCGTAGCGCAGCAGATCACCGCGGATGCGCTCGTAGCGCTGCCCCTTGAAACCGGTGATCGGCCCCGTCTCGGAGCGCACGCTCTTGCTCGACGCACGCACCTGCTGGCGGCCCGTGTTGAACGGTGGGTCGAGGTAGACGATGGTGAACGAACCGTCGGCGAGGGTCGGCAGCACCGACAGGTTGTCGGCATGGATGACGCGGCCGGGCGCGCTCACTCGAGATCGAGACGGATGCGTCCGTCGAAGCGGGCGGCCGCCGGGGTCGAACCGGACTCACGAGGCGCGGCGACGGGAACACGTCGCATCGACGGCACCTTCACGGGGTCGGCGACGGGCTCGGGAAGAGCGTCGTCCGAGACATCCGTCGTGTCGGCGAAGGCGATGCCTTTGTCGCCGTCGCCCGGGAGCGGTGCCGGGGCGGGCAGCAGGGTCTGCCGGTCGAGCTCGACCTGCGCCTCGTGCTTGCGCGGCGCGAAGACCTCATCGCCGATGAGGAGCGCGCCGCCGCCTCCTCCGCCTCGGCGGGTCTTGTCGGAGAAGTCGACCCAGCCGCGGTTCACCGCGAGCGCGATCGCCACGACGACGATCGCGGCGATGCCGAGCCAGATCCACCAGTCCACCCGGCAGATTCTACCGGGGCGGCGAGACGGGTCGGCCGACGGCGTCATACGAACGCATCGCGGCCGTCGTTGCGTCGAGTGTCGCCGTTTGTGTCGAGTGTCGCCGGTCTAGTGGCGAGACTCGACACAAACGGCGACACTCGGCGACGGGGCCGGGGCCGGGCCGGCGTCAGGGAACGCGGTTCGTCCACTCGGGGGTCGAGAACTTCGTCGCGATGAGCTCTTCGGCGGCGGCACGCTCCTCGTCGGTGACGCGGCCGGGTGTGGCGTTGTGGAGCTTGGTGAAGGTCGCGGCGAGGCTGTCGATGATGGCCTCTCGGCTGAGGCCCGTCTGCGAGCGCAGCGGGTCGACGCGCTTGGCCGCGCTCGCGATGCCCTTGTCGGAGAGCTTCTCGCGGCCGATGCGCAGCACCTCGAGCATCGTCTGGTTGTCCATGTCGTAGGCCATCGTGACGTGGTGCAGCACGCCGCCCGAGCCGAGGCGCTTCTGCGCGGCGCCGCCGATCTTGCCCTGCGGGCTCGCGATGTCGTTGAGCGGCTGGTACGTCGCGTCGATGCCAAGAGCGCGGAGGCCCTGCAGCACCCAGTCGTCGAGGAACGCGTACGAGTCGGCGAAGCTCAGGCCCTGCACGAGCTCGGCGGGAACGTAGAGCGAGTAGGTGACGGCGCTGCCCTTCGCGACCATCATCGCGCCGCCGCCCGAGATGCGGCGCACGACCTGGAAGCCGTGCTTCGCGGCGCCCTCGGGGTCGACCTCGTTCTTGATCGACTGGAAGCTGCCGATGATGACGGCCGAGTCGGCCCACTCCCAGAAGCGCAGCGTGGGCTTCCGCGCGCCCTCGCCGACACGCGTCGCGAGAACCTCGTCGAGTGCGAGGTGCATGAGGGGCGATTCGGCGGGCTCGTGGATGACCTCCCACTCGAAGTCATCCCACCCGCGGGCCTCGGTGAGCGCGCGGCGCACGGTCACGGCGACGGCGTCGGCCGAGAAGCCGAGCAGCACCGTTCCGGCGGGAAGGGCCTCGGTCACGGCCTTCGAGATCGTCTTCGCGTCGGTCGCCGCGGGCAGCCCGTTGATCGCGCCGTTGATCGCGTCGAGCGCCTCGTCGGGTTCGAGGAAGAAGTCGCCCGCGACACGCGCGTTCGCGATCACTCCGTCGACCACGTCGACATCGACGACGACGAGCTTGCCGCCCGGGACCTTGTATTCACCGTGCATGCATCCAGCCTACGGCGGCCGCACCCGGGGTGGGGCGGATGTCGCGCGCACCCGTCATCCGCCCGCCCCGCGCCCGTCATCCGCCCGCCCCGCGCCCGTCATCCGCCCGCCCCGCGCCCGTCATCCGCCGCCGTTGGTAGGGGATCGAGCGGAGTGTAGGGAAAATCCGGCCGCTCGCGCCTACTTTCGACCGAAAAGCCTACGGACGCATCGCGTGGGGCCGGGGGGGGGCGGGAACGAGGGCGCGGGAGCGAGGAGGCGGCAGCGCGCGGCCCCGCGCACGCACGGCTCAGCCGCGCGACGGCACCCGCGCGTCGAGCCACGCGAGCAGATCGGCGCGCACCTCGGCCTGGTTCGTCTCGTTGAAGATCTCGTGGCGGGCATCCGCGTAGACGATGAGCGTGACGTCGGTGAGGTGCGAGCGCGACTCGAAGGAGCGCACGAGCTTGAGCGCCGACGCCTCGCCGCCGACCGTGTCGTCGTCGCCGACCATGATGAGCACGGGCACGTCGGGCAGGTCGCGCGCGGGGCGTCCGAGCAGGGCGAGCGCTCCCCCGATGCCGAAGAGCTTCGCGAGCGGCGTGAGGGTCGTGTACGGGTCGGCGACGAACGCCTCGGCGACCGCCGGGTCGCGCGAGAGCCACTCCGCGCCCGTCGTTCCGAGCGTCTTGTACTTGCGATTGAGGTCGCCCGAGTCGAGCGAGCCCGGCATCCGGTACGCGGTGCCCGACAGCACGACGGCCGAGTAGGCGAGCGGATGACGGTTGAGCAGGATCTGCGCGATGAACGAACCCCACGAGTGCCCGACGAGCACGATCGGCAGGTCGGGGTTCTCGTCGCGGATGACGGTCGTGAACCTGTCGACGGCGTCGATCGCCGCGCGCATTCCGCCCGGCCCGGGCCGCCCCATCTTGGTGAGGTCGCCGCCGTGCTGCTCGAAGCCCGTCTGCCCGTGACCGCGGTGGTCGTCGGCCCACACCGAGAAACCGTCGGCGACGAGCGCATCGATCAGGGCGCCGTAGCGGCCGACGTGTTCGCCCACACCGTGCACGAGCTGCACGATCGCGCGCGGGTTCTCGGCCTCACGAACGATGTAGTGGATGCGGACCCCGTGGTCATCGATGAAAACCGGCATGCCGACATCCTCTACCCTCGGCGTCCCTCCCGCTTCCCGCCGCTCCTGCCGTGCGCAATTCAGGTCGGCAACCGTGTCGCGCCCCACTCTGCGCAGTCGCGACGCGCGACACGCCTGTGCGCACCTGAATTGCGAACAGGGAAAGAGAGTGGGGAGGTGAGAGCGTCAGGCCTCGCGGGTGATCTCGACGGTGACGAAGAGGGTCGAGCCGCTCTGGCCCGCGTACACGCCGCGGAGCGGTGAGACGTCGGAGTAGTCGCGGCCGCGGGCGACGAGCACGTGGTTCTCGCCGATCTCCTGCTGGTTCGTGGGGTCGTAACCGCGCCAGTCGCCCGAGAACCACTCCACCCACGCGTGCGATTCGCCGGTGACGGTCTCACCGATCGCCGCCGACGGTCGCGGGTGCAGGTAGCCCGAGACGTAGCGCGCCGGGATTCCGATGGCACGGAGCGCCCCGATCGACACGTGCGCGATGTCCTGGCAGACGCCGCGCTTCTCGGCCCACGCCTCGCGACTCGTCGTGTGCACGCCCGTCGATCCGGGCACGTACTGCATCGCCTCGCCGATCGTGCGGCACACCTCGAGGGCGACCTCCGCGACGCTGCCGCCGCGTGAGCGGATGTCGCGGGCGAGCGCCACGACGTCTTCATCGGGGTCGGTGGCTCGCGTCTGACGGGCCTGCTCGACGAAGATCGTGGCGCTCTCGCGCACGACGTCGAGGGTGTCCCACTCGATGTCGCCGATGGAACGGGGAATGGGCCGCACCTCGACGACGCTCGTCGCCGTGACCGAGAGCTCGCGGTGCGGGGTGAGCACCTCGAACGTCGACACGCGCGTGCCCCAGTAGTCGAGGTACGAGTGCTGCGTCGCGGTCGGGTGGATCTCGAGGCTCGACGACAGCACGAACTGCTCGTCCTGGCTGTACGGCGACATGCGCGCCTCGTTGTACGACGCGGTCGCCGGTTCGGCGTAGCTGAATCCCGTGCGGTGCACGATGCGCAGGCGGCTCACGAGTTCTCTCCGATCCACACGGGCACGGCGCTCGTCGGGAAGTAGCGCTGACGGATCGCATTGCTCGCCGCGCTCGTCACCGCCTGCACGCTCTCCATGTGCGCGGGCAGGTCGTCGATGAGCTCGGCGATGGGCCGGAACTCGAGCTCCGAGCGGATCTGCCCGAGCAGGCGCTGCGCCTGATCGCCGACGCCGACGCGCCCCGAGCGGGGATCGATCTCGCGCAGGCACTCCTCGGCGCGCATGACCGCGTAGAGGATCGATCGCGGGAACAGTCGGTCGAGGATGAGGAACTCGGCGGCGTTCTGCGTCGACGGCAGGCCGCGGTACGTGCGGAGGTACGCCTCGTACGCGCCGCAGCTGCGGAGGATCGTCGTCCAGCTCGCACCGCTCGCCTCGGTGAGGGAGCGCGTCGCGAGCAGTCGTGCGGTCATGTCGGCGCGTTCGATCGCGCGGCCGAGCGAGAAGAAGTGCCAGACCTCGTCGCGGCTCGTCGCCGACTCGACGACGCCCACGGCGAGGGCCGAGCGCTCGCGCACCCAGCGGAAGAACTCGTGGGTCTTGTCGGCGGCGACGCGGCGCGGCATGCGGGCGTTCGTCGCGTTCAGGCACTCCCACAGCTCGGTCGAGATGATCTCGCGCGCTCGGCGGGCGTTCTCACGTGCCGACACGATCGAGTAGGCGATGGATGCCGCGTGGTGCCGGTCGACGGCGAGCAGGTCGATGACGTCGCTGCGGGTGAGTTGCACGTCGTCGTTGAGTTCGGAGCCCATGACCGAGAGCAGCGAGCGGCAGGCCGAGTCCTCGTCGATCCAGGGGTCTTCGAGCAGCAGCTGGAGGTGCACGTCGAGGATGCGGGCGGTGCCGTCGCTCCGCTCGACGTACCGGCCGATCCAGAAGAGCGATTCGGCGATGCGGCTCAGCATGCGCTGCCCCCTTCGAGCTCGGTGCTGCGGGTCTGTTGCTGCTGCTGCTCTTGCTGCTGCTGTCGGGCGTCGGCATCGAGATCGTGGGGGGATGACGCGGGCAGCGAGTTCGTGTCGTAGATGATGGCGTTCGCCGACGTCGTCACAGGCACCTCGCCCGAGGCCGCGGCCTGATCGGCGACGAGACCGCTCACGTCGCGGGCCGCGGTCACCGCCGTCGTCGTGCCGAGCACCCACGTGTCCTTCGATCCGCCGCCCTGGCTCGAGTTGACGACGAGCTGGCCCTCGGGCAGCGCGACGCGCGTGAGCCCTCCGGGGAGCACCCAGACGTCGTCGCCGTCGTTCACCGCGAAGGGGCGCAGGTCGGCGTGACGCGGCCGCATGCCGTCATCCACGAGGGTCGGGATGGTCGAGAGCTGCACGACGGGCTGCGCGATCCACCCGCGCGGGTCGTGCTGCAGGCGGCGACGGAGCACGTCGAGTTCCTCGCGCGAGGCGTCGGGGCCGACGACGAGTCCCTTGCCGCCCGAGCCGTCGACAGGCTTCACGACGAGTTCGTCGAGGCGGTCGAGCACTTCGG
Organism: Agromyces atrinae; assembly: GCF_013407835.1. Classification (NCBI taxonomy): domain Bacteria; kingdom Bacillati; phylum Actinomycetota; class Actinomycetes; order Micrococcales; family Microbacteriaceae; genus Agromyces; species Agromyces atrinae. Next base: position 2,190,637 of record NZ_JACCBI010000001.1, read on the forward strand.
CGAGCGCCTCGGGCTCCTCGAGTCGCCAGGTGTCGACGTTCGGCAGGATCGGCTCTTCGCCGAGGTAGTAGCGCATGAGGTCGGGCAGGTACGTGTAGACGAGCTTGTCGTCGGCGACGCCGTTGCCGACGGCGTTGGCGATCGTGACGTGTCCGAGGCGGGCGGCGAGCATGAGGCCGGGGGCGCCGAGCACCGAGTCGGGGCGGAAGTGCTGCGGGTCGAGGAACTCGTCGTCGACGCGGCGGTAGATGACGTCGACGCGGGTCGGGCCGGCGGTCGTGCGCATGAAGACGCGACCGCCCGAGCAGAACAGGTCGCGACCCTCGACGAGCTCGACGCCCATGAGGCGCGCGAGCAGCGTGTGCTCGAAGTAGGCCGAGTTGTGCACGCCGGGCGTGAGCACGACGACGGTGGGGTCGTCGATGCCCTCGGGGGCGCTCGAGCGCAGGGCCCGCAGCAGCTTGTGCGGGTAGTCGCCGACGGGGCGCACCCGCATCGAGACGAAGAGTTCGGGCAGCGTCTGCGCCATGACCCGGCGGTTCGAGACGACGTAGCTCACCCCGCTCGGCACGCGCACGTTGTCTTCGAGCACCCGCCACGCTCCGCGCTCGTCGCGGATGAGGTCGATGCCCGACACCTGGATGCGCACGCCGTTCGCGCTCGTGATGCCCGCCGCCTGGCGGTGATAGTGGCTCGACGACGAGATGAGGGCGGCGGGGATGACGCCGTCGCGCACGGCGTTCTGGGGTCCGTAGACGTCGGCGAGGAAGAGTTCGAGCGTCTTCACGCGCTGCTTCACGCCGGCTTCGACGTTCAGCCAGTCATCCGCTTCGATGACGCGCGGAACCGCGTCGAGCGGGAAGGGGCGCTCCTCGCCGGCGAAGTCGAACGTCACGCCCTGGGCGAGGTACGAGCTCGCGAGGGCGTCGGTGCGTCCGCGCAGCTCCTCTTGCGTCATCCGGGCGAGGGCGCGATGGATGTCGCGGTAGGCGCCGCGAACGGATGCCGCGGGCGGCGCATCGCTCGGAGCCGCTGCGATCACCGGGAACATCTCGTCCCAGGGCTGCGTGGTGGTGCGGCGCGTGGTGCGAGCGGCCGCATAGCCGTCGAAGAGCGTTGCCATGACGTGAGCCTAGTCCGGGGCACGTTGCGGCGACGTTTCGGGGGTACGTCGCTCCCGCGTCGGGGGCCTCACCGAACCATTTGTGACTGGTTGATGTCGTTCTGGCGCCGCGAAGACGACATCAACGAATCACAAGCCGCCCGGGCCGGACATTTAGTTAGCGTTGCTAATTTGCTAGGCTAAGCAAAATGAGCGAGACGATCGGCGAGCAGAGTTCGGCCTTGCGCATGGCGACCTTCCGGCTGGCCCGGCGGCTGCGCGCGCAGAAGAGCGACGACACGATGAGCGACCCCCAGTTCGGCGCGCTCGCCGCGCTGCACGTGCACGGCCCTCACACCCTCACCGCCCTCGCCGAGCGCGAGAAGGTCTCGGCTCCGTCGATGAACCGCACCGTCAACTGCCTCGAAGAGACCGGTTACGTCACGCGCGAGACCGATCCCGTCGACAAGCGCAAGATCTCGGTCGCCATCACCGAGTCGGGCACCGCCGTCGTCGGCGACACCGTCAAGAAGCGGGATGCCTGGCTCTCGGCCGAACTCGAGACGCTGAGCGCCGACGAGCGCGACGTGCTCGCGCGCGCCGCCGAGATCATGGCGGTGATCGCCACCCGATGAGTGCCATGTTCCGCTCGCTCGCGGGCTACAACTATCGCGTCTGGTTCATCGGCGCGCTCGTGTCGAACATCGGCGCATGGATGCAGGCGACCACCCAGAACTGGGTCGTGCTCACCGAGCTCACCGAGAACGACGCCGTCGCCGTGGGCTTCACCGTCGCCCTGCAGTTCGGCCCGCAGCTGCTGCTCGTACCCATCACGGGCCTCATCGCCGACCGCTTCGACCGCCGCAAGATCCTCATGGTCACGCAGTCGCTCCTCATGGTGCTCGCCGTCGGCCTCGGGCTCCTGCTCGTGCTCGGGCACGCCGAGCTCTGGCACCTCTACGCCTTCGCGCTCGGCCTCGGAATCGTCAACGCGATCGACGCCCCCGCACGTCAGACCTTCGTCTCCGACCTCGTCGCCGAGAGCAACATGTCGAACGCCGTCGCGCTCAACTCGGCATCCTTCAACGCCGCCCGCCTCATCGGCCCCGCGTTCGCCGGATTCCTCATCGTGCTCGTCGGTTCGGGCTGGGTGTTCCTCATCAACGCCGTGACGTTCCTCGCCGTCATCGGCGCGCTGCTGATGCTGCGCACCTCGCAGCTGCAACGGATGCCGCGGGCCCCGCGCTCCCGCGGGCAGCTCGTCGCCGGCGTGCGCTACGTCGCCCGGCGCCCCGACCTCGTCGTCGTGTTCGTGATCGTGTTCCTCATCGGCGCGTTCGGCATGAACTTCCCGATCTTCTCGTCGACGATGGCGGTCGAGTTCGGCCGCGGCGCGGGTGAGTACGGCTTACTGTCGTCGATCCTCGCGATCGGCTCGCTCACGGGAGCGCTGCTCGCGGCGCGGCGCGAACGGGCGCGCATGCGCGTCATCATCGCGGCGGCCGGGTTCTTCGGGCTCGCTGCCCTCGTCGCAGCGCTCATGCCGACCTACTGGCTCTTCGCCGTGTCGACGATCTTCATCGGATTCGGCGCCGTGACGATGCTCACCACCGCCAACGGATACGTGCAGACGACGACCGAGCCCGCCGTGCGCGGCCGCGTCATGGCCCTCTACATGGCGATCCTCATGGGCGGCGCCCCGATCGGTGCGCCCATCGTCGGCTGGGTCGCGAACGAGGCCGGCCCGCGCTGGGCGCTCGGAGTCGCGGCCGTCGCCTCGGTCGTCGCGTTCGCGATCGGACTCACGTGGCTCGTCGTCTCGCGCGGCCTCCGCGTCGCGCGTCACCCCGAGTACCGCTGGCGGCTCGCCGTCACGTACGACGGCGTGCTCGCGAACGACACGCTCACGGCGAGCATGCCCGTCATCCGGTCGACGCCCGTGCCCTCCACGACATCCGCCATCGCCGTCGTCTCGGAGAACCCCGCGCCCGTCCGCCCCTGACGCTGCGTCTCTCCCTACTTCTCGTCTCGTCTCGTCGTCACGGTCTTCTCGTCTCGGCGTCACGACACGCTGGTTATCGCGCGCATAGCCAGCGTGTCGTGACGCCGAAACCACCTGTCTCGGCGTCACGGATGTGCTGTTCGGAGCGCCCGAGCAGCACATTCGTGACGCCGAGACGGAAGGCCCCGGGGGCGCGGGAGGCGCGCGGGGCGGGCGGATGACGCAGGCGGGGCTCACGGACGCCCGGCGTTCGCCCGGTGTTTACCGACGCGCGCCCGATGATTCACGGCCCGCGCCTACGGTCGACTCCGGCCACGGGCGGTCTCAGCGCGGGTCACCGATCCGCTCCGCCGTGCGCCGTCGAGAGAGGACCCCCCATGCCCCGCACCGCGATCGTGAAGCGCGCATCCGCAGCGCTCGCACTCGCCGCAGCCGCGTCGCTCGTTCTGAGCTCGTGCGCCGGAACCGAAGCCGAAGCCGGCGACGCACCCGCGACCGACGCCGCCACCGCGACGAGCATCGCCGACTTCGGCACGTTCGCCGACCTCGAGGCCGCGGCCAAGGCCGAAGGCGCACTGAACGTCATCGCCCTCCCCCGCGACTGGGCGAACTACGGCGAGATCCTCGACCTGTTCGCCGAGCGCTACCCCGAGATCTCGATCACCGAGCAGTCGCCCGACGTGTCGAGCGCCGAGGAGATTCAGGCCGCGAAGACCAACGCGGGCCTCGACACCGCCCCCGACGTCTTCGACCTCGGCCTCACCGTCGCCCTGCAGTCGACCGACTACTTCGCTCCCTACAAGGTCGAGACGTGGGATGACATCCCCGACGCCCTCAAGGAGTCGAACGGCCTCTTCGTCGGCGACTACGGCGGATACATGTCGATCGGCTACGACTCGTCGAAGTACGACGCCCCGACCGCCCTCGACGACCTCCTCGGGGCCGACTATAAGGGCGCCGTTGCGATCAACGGCGACCCGACGCAGGCGGGCGCGGCGTTCGCCGCCGTCGGTCTCGCGACCGTGCAGTCGGGCGGCGACCTCGACGACTTCCAGCCCGGAATCGACTTCTTCCAGAAGCTCAACCAGGCCGGCAACATGCTGAAGGTCGACGTCACCACCGCGACCGTCACGAGCGGCGAGACCCCCGTCGTCTTCGACTGGGACTACCTGAACGCCGCCCACACCGCGTCGAACCCCGCGTGGGAGGTCGTGATCCTCGATGGAACCGGCTACGCCGGTTACTACAACCAGGCCATCAACAAGGACGCCCCGCACCCCGCGGCCGCGCGCCTCTGGCAGGAGTTCCTCTACAGCGACGACGTGCAGAACCTGTGGCTCAAGGGCGGCGCCCGCCCCGTGCGCATGGAGGCCATGATCGACGCCGGAACCATCGACCAGGCGCTCGCCGACGCTCTCCCCGAGGCCCCTGACGAGACGGTCGTCCCGACCGAGGCTCAGTCGACGGATGCCGGTACGCTCCTCGGCGCGAACTGGGCCGCAGCGGTCAACTAGTCATGACGATCCTCGCCCCGATCGAATCCCCGCCCGGGGCGACGGATGCCGGGACGGACGCCACCGCGCGTTCGTCCCGGCGCTCGGGCCACGCCGGGGTGCCCGCCGCGATCGGCCTCGTGCCGTTCGCCCTCTACCTCGCCCTCTTCCTCGCGCTGCCGACGATCTTCGCGGTCGGCAGCGGCTTCGCGAGCGACGACGGCTTCACGCTCGACAACGTGCTCGCCCTCGGCGACCCCGTCATCGTGTCGACGTTCGCGAACTCGATCGGTCTCTCGGCCCTCACGGCCGTCATCGGCGCGATCCTCGGCGCTCTCGCCTGCTACGCCATGCTCGGTCTCGGCGAGGGCAGCCGCTCGCGCGGTCTCGTCGAGGCTGCGAGCGGCGTGCTCGCCCAGTTCGGCGGCGTCATGCTCGCGTTCGCGTTCATCGCGACGATCGGCCTGCAGGGTCTCGTGACGCTGTGGCTGCGCGACACGTTCGGCATCGACATCTTCGCCGACGGCGCCTGGATCTACGGACTCCCCGGTCTCGTGCTGCCCTACATCTATTTCCAGGTGCCGCTCATGATCATCACCTTCCTGCCGGCGATGAGCGCCCTCAAGCCGCAGTGGGCCGAGGCGAACCTCTCGCTCGGCGGCACCCGCGCGGGCTTCTGGCTGCACATCGGCATGCCCGTGCTCGCCCCGTCGTTCCTCGCGAGCCTCCTGCTGCTCTTCGCCAACGCCTTCTCGTCGTACGCGACGGCCGCGGCGCTCGCGAGCCAGGGCTCGCAGATCGTGCCCCTGCAGATCCGCACGGCGCTCACGAGCGAGACGATGCTCGGCCGCGAGAACCTCGCCGGCGCGCTCGCCCTCGGCATGGTCGTCGTCATGGCCATCACGATGGGCCTCTACGCCCTCGTCGAGCGCCGGGCTGCGCGGTGGCGTCGATGAGCGCGCGCGGCATCGGCCCGAGCCGCGCGACCCGCTGGGTCGTCGCGGTCGTGCTCATCGGCCTCTTCCTCGTTCCGATCGTCTCGATGATCGAGTACACGACGAGGGATGGCTCGGGCGGCCACTCACTCGTCAACTGGCTCGCCCTGTTCGATCCGGCGAACGAGTCGAAGTATCGACCCATCTGGGTGGGCCTCGGCAACTCGCTCGTGCTCGCCCTCGTGAGCGTCGCGATCGTGCTGTTCCTGCTCGCGCCGACGATGGTGCTCATCAGCCTGCGCTTCCCCGGGCTCCGCCGCATCTTCGAGTTCCTCGTGCTGCTGCCGATCTCGATCCCCGCGATCGTGCTCGTCGTCGGGCTCGCGCCGATCTACCTCGTCATCGGCCGCACGTTCGGCACGGGCATCTGGACCCTCGCGTTCGCCTACGGCATCACCGTGCTGCCGTTCGCCTACCGTGCGATCCAGGCGTCGATCGATGCGACCGACATGAAGACGCTCGCCGAAGCGGCCCGCACGCTCGGCGCCGGCTGGCCGACGATCCTCGGGCGCGTGCTGGCGCCGAACCTGCGACCCGGCCTGCTCGCGGCATCCCTCATCTCGGTCGCCGTCGTCCTCGGCGAGTTCACGATCGCGTCGCTCCTCAACAGGCAGAACCTGCAGACGGCTCTCGTGGTCGTCGGCAAGCAGGACCCGTACGCCTCCGTCATCCTCTCGCTCCTCGCCCTCGCCTTCGCGTTCGTCCTGCTCGTCGTGATCGGGCGAGCGGGCGCTGCACGTCGCACCTCGAAAGGCCGCTCATGACCATTGCCACCGCCGACAACTCCCTGCTCGCCGCGCGCGGCACGGGCACGGCCGTCTCGTTCGAGGACGTCGTCAAGGACTACGGCTCGAACCGCGTGCTGCACGGCCTCGACCTGCACATCGAACCGGGCGAGTTCGTCTCGCTGCTCGGGCCGTCGGGTTGCGGCAAGACGACCGCGCTGCGGGTGCTGTCGGGCCTCGAGGTCGCGAACGGCGGCATCGTCCGCATTGGCGGGGATGACGTCTCGCGCGTTCCGACCAACCGGCGCGACCTCGGCATGGTGTTCCAGTCGTACTCGCTGTTCCCGCACCTGAGCGTCGCGGCGAACACGGCGTTCGGGCTGCGGCGACGCGGCGCCGACAAGCGCCTCGCGGCGAGCCGGGCGCACGACGCCCTCGCCCTCGTCGGCCTCGATCACCTCGCCGAGCGGTACCCGCACGAGCTCTCGGGCGGGCAGCAGCAGCGCGTCGCGCTCGCCCGCGCGCTCGTCACCGAGCCGCGCGTGCTCCTGCTCGACGAACCGCTCTCGGCACTCGACGCGAAGGTGCGCGTTCAGCTGCGAGACGAGATCCGCCGGCTGCAGCTGCGCCTCGGCATCACGACGGTGTTCGTCACGCACGACCAGGAGGAGGCCCTCGCCGTCTCCGACCGGATCGCCGTGATGGATGCCGGTCGCATCGACCAGATCGGCACGCCCGAGGAGCTCTACCTGCGCCCGGCGACCGCCAACGTCGCCGCGTTCGTCGGGCTCTCGAGCGTCGTCTCGGCGGTCGTGTCGGGCGGGTTCGTGGATGTCTTCGGCGCACGTGTCGCCGTCATCGGGGAGCACGCCGACGGGCCGGCCGAGGTGTTCGTGCGGCCGGAGAACGTGCGGCTCGCGTCATCCGGCACCCCCGCGCTCGTGCAGGAGTCGACGTTCCTCGGGAGCGTGCGCCGCACCCTCGTGACGACGGATGCCGGCGAGCTCGTGCGCGTGCAGCACGCCGCGTCGGAGCGCCTCGAGTTCGGCGAGCGCGTGCACATCACGATCTCCGACGCCCCCGTGGCCGTCCGCTGACCCTCTGCTTCTCCGTCTCGGCGTCACGACACGCTGGTTGTCGCGCGTTTGGCCAGCGTGTCGTGACGCCGAAACCCCGAGGTCTGGGCGTCACGGTTGTGCTGTTCGGGAGGGTCGAAGAGCACGTTCGTGACGCCGAGACGGGGGGGGGGGGGGGAAGAGGGGAAGAGGGATGTCTCAGCGAGTGCGTTCTTCGAGGAGCTCGAGCACGTGTCGATACTCGGAGCCCGTGGCGCGCGTCATGCCGATCTCGCACGTGCGATTGCAGGACGCGTGCGCATCGTGCCCGCCGCCCGCGAGTTCCGCCGCCTCGGGCGCCGTCGCCGACGCCGTGAGCTCGGGGTGCAGCATGCCGCGGTCGCCCGCGAACCCGCAGCATCCCCACGCGTCGGGCACGTCGACGGTCTCGGCGACGGCGTCGGCGAGCGCGCGCAGGTTGTCGTTCGAGCCGAGGCGAGTGCTCGCGCACGTGGGGTGCAGCGCGAGCGAGCCCAGACGGTCGGTGACCTGGATGCCCGGCAGCAGGCGCCGCGCGGCGAAGTCGACCGAGTCCTCGATGCGGAGGTCGACGGGGTCGGCGCCCGTGCGGTTGGCCTGACGGATCGCGAGCACGAGTCCCTCGGTGCACGACGAGTTGTCGGTGACGATCGTGAGCCGCCCGCGGTCGGACGCGGCGACGAGACTCGCGGCGACGCGCTCGACCATCGTCGCGTAGCCGCCCGCGAGGCCCTTCGACTTCCAGGGCGTTCCGCAGCAGAGCCCGTCGGCGTTCTCGGGCGTCACGATCGACACTCCGGCCCGTTCGCACAGACGCCGGAACGCCTCGGCCGCGCCGATGCCGTCGCCCGCGGCGCCGAACATCGATCCGACGCACGCCGCGAAGAGCACGATCGTGTCGTCGGTCGACTCGAGATCCGAAGCCGCGCCAACGCCACCCCGCACCGCGCGCTTCGGCCCACCACGCGGAAGGTCGCGGCCGTACCGGGGAACGATGTCGCTTCCGAGGAGCGCGCGACCGACATCCGTCGCCGCCGTCACGAGCGGAGCCGGAGCAGCCTTCGCGATCGTGAGCGCCGTCGCCGCTCCCCGGCTCACGGTCTTCCACTGCTTCGCCGCGATCGCTCCGCCGGCCTTCACGAGCGCAGGCTGCTCGTTCTCGCGCAGTCGCCGCACGAGGTCGCCGGTGTTGATGAGCACGGGGCACGCCGTCTGGCACATGCCGTCGACGGCGCACGTCTCGACCGAGGCGTACTCCTCGGCGCGCGCGAGGTGGGCGTCGAGCCGCGCATCACCCGATGCCTGCGCGGCCGCCCGCGCGCGCCGCACGGCGATGCGTTGCCGCGGAGTGAGCGTCACGTCGCGGCTCGGGCACACCGGTTCGCAGTATCCGCAGTCGACGCAGCGGTCGACCTCCGACTCGACGGCGGGCGTGAGCTTCAGGTGCGTGAGGTGCGCCTCGGGGTCGTCGCCGATGAGCACCCCCGGGTTCAGGATGCCGCGGGGATCGCACAACCGCTTGACCTCGCGCATCACTCCGTAGAGTTCTGCACCGAACTGGCGCTCGACGAACGGCGCCATGATGCGGCCCGTGCCGTGTTCGGCCTTGAGGGTTCCGCCGCGCGAGAGCACGAGGTCGACGAGGTCTTCGGTGAAGACGCGCTGCCGCTCGACGCCGCCGGGGCTCGTGAAGTCCTCCGTGAGGAGGAAGTGGATGTTGCCGTCCTTCGCGTGCCCGAAGATCACGGCGTCGGCGTATCCGTGACGGTCGAAGAGCTGCTGCAGGGCGACGCACGCCTCGGCGAGACTCTCGACCGGCACCGCGATGTCTTCGAGCAGCGCCGTCGTGCCCGAGGGGCGTGCGCCGGCGATCGCCGCGTAGAGGCCCTTCCGCACGTGCCACAGCTTCGCGCGCTCCCGGGCATCGGTCGTGGGTTCGAAAGCGGGAGCACCGGCCGCGGCGAGCGCGGCCTGCGCGGCCGCGACGAGGGCGGCGAGCCCCTCGTCATCCGTGCTCTGGTACTCGACGAGCAGCGCGGCGTGATCCTCGATCACGAGGTCGTCGACGACGCCCGCCGCCGTGGGGTCGGCCTGCACGACACGCAGCGAACCGGCATCCATCAGCTCGATGGTCGCGGCTCCCGTCTCGACGAGCAGGGGCAGGATGCCGGTGGCCGAGGCGAGATCGGGGAAGATCACGAGCGCCGTCGCCGCGCGCCGGGCGACGACGATGGTGTCGAACTCGGCGCCGGCGACGAAACCGAGCGAGCCCTCACTGCCGACGAGCAGGTGCGCGAGCACCTCGACGGGCGTCTCGAAGTCGAGGAACGAGTTGAGGCCGTATCCCATGGTGTTCTTGCCGCGGTACTGGCGACGGATCTCGGCGACGTGCGCCGGATCGCTGAGGATGCGCTGCCGCAGCAGGAGGAGCCCCGCGTAGAGCTCGGGCTCGGCGACGGCGAGGCGCTCATCGGCGTCGGCGCGACCCGTATCGATGACCGTGCCGCTCGGCAGCACCGCGGTGAGCGAGCGGAGCGTCTGATAGCTGTTGTGCACCGTGCCGCACGCCATGCCGCTCGAGTTGTTGGCGATGACGCCGCCGATCGTCGCGGCGCTCTCGCTCGCGGGGTCGGGGCCGAGCTTCCGTCCGTACCGGGCGAGGCGGGCGTTCACAGCACGAACGGTCGCGCCGGGCCCGACGCGCACGACGCTGCCGTCGGCGTTCGGTTCGATGTCGCGGAATCCGCGTCGGGTGTCGAGAAGGATGTCGTCGGCCGAGGCCTGTCCTGAGAGGCTCGTGCCTCCCGAGCGCAGGGTGACGTGGCGCCCCTCGGCATGCGCGAGGCGGAAGACCGACACGACGTCCTCGGTCGAGGCGGCGGTGACGACGGCGTTCGGCGTATAGAGGAAGTGCGAGGCGTCGACGGCTGCGACGATACGGTCGAAGGCGTCGACGCTCACCGCGTCATCCGTTCGCGGGCCGAGCGCGGTGCGGAGGCGGTCGCCGAACGCCGTGTCCGACGGGGCGACGCCCGCGCGCGAGGCGGTCGCGACGCTCATCGGGCGCACCGGGTGGCGAGTGGGGCGGCATCCACGATGATTCCTTGCTCACGACGTCGTCATCGCGTCGTGCATATTTTTGCATTGACGAATGTACATACTCTTGCGTAGCCTTCAACCGGTGTCAAGACGAGCAATGTCGCCTCTTGCCCCGCTGCCGTGCGGTAACGTTCGGCCAGCGCTGTACCTGAACGATCGGAGAACTTCGTGCCCAACGGACGATTCGCCCCGCCCGTCGACGGACACGTCCGGCTGCTGACGAAAGTCGCCCGCATGTACCACGAACGCGGCATCCGGCAGGCCGAGATCGCCGTCGCCCTGAACATCTCGCAGGCCAAGGTCTCGCGGTTGCTCAAGCGGGCCGCAGCTCTCGGAATCGTGCGCACGACCGTCACCGTCGCCCCCGGCGTCTACGCCGACCTCGAAGAGGCGCTCGAGCAGCGCTTCGGCCTCATGGAAGCCGTCGTCGTCGACATCGACACCGACGCGGATGACCGAGAGACGATGTCGGCCCTCGGCGCGGGCGCCGCGAGCTACGTCGAGGCCTCGCTCTCGGGCAGCGACCGCATCGGCATCTCGTCGTGGAGCCAGACCCTCCTCGCGATGGTCGAGCGTCTCCGCCCCCTCTCGGTGCGCGGCGCGACCGAAGTCGTGCAGCTCCTCGGCGGCATCGGCGCGCAAGAGGTGCAGAACCAGGCACAGCGCCTGCTCGGCGACCTCGCACGCCTGCTCGGCGCCGAACCCGTCTACGTGCAGGCGCCCGGCATCGTCGCCGACCGCCAGGTGCGTGACGGGCTCCTCCGCGACTCGTCGATGACCGAGGTCACGCGGCGCTGGCAGGAGCTCACGATGGCGCTCGTCGGCATCGGCACGATCGAACCGTCGGACGCCCTCGCCGGATCGGGCAACGCATTCTCGGCCGCCGACCGCGAGCGCCTCATCGCCGACGGCGCCGTCGGCAACGTCTGCCACCACTATTTCGACGCCACGGGCACTTCCGTCGCCGCCGACCTCGACAGTCGCACGATCTCGATCCCCGTCGACGAGTTCCTCGCGATCCCCCGCCGCATCGGCGTCGCGGGCGGAGCCTCGAAGCACCGCACCGTGCGCGCCGCCGTCACGGGCGGCTGGGTCAACGTGCTCGTCACCGACCTGCGCACGGCCGAGGCACTGCTCGAGGGATGACGTCCGTCGACGTACTCCTCACCGAACGGGCTCACCCGCTCGAGGAGTCGCTCACGAGCATCGTCACCGTGCTGCGCGGGGTTCCGGGCGTCACCGAGAGCGTCAAGTGGAACTCACCCAACTACGCGCTCACCGACGACTTCGCGACGCTGCAGCTGCGCCGTGATGACGCGATCCAGGTCGTGCTGCACACGGGCGCGAAGGCGAAGCCCGAGCACCCTGCGATCGTCGTCGATGCGCTGCCCGCCGGCGCTCGGTGGGCCGGACACAACCGCCTCGTCCTGACCTATCGAGAGGCTGCGCTGTCTCCTGACGATCGCGCGCTTCTCGCCGCCGTCGTCAGGGCATGGACGAGCCAGCTCGTCTGACGCGCGCTCGCGTCATCCGTCGGCGCTGGCTCACACGCGCGCCGCGACCAGCGATTGCGCCAGTTGGTGCGCGTTTGCGCCAGCTCATGTGGCGCAAACCATGCCGAGGTGGCGCAAAGCCCGGAGGGAGGCATAGGCAGGCGCGTGAAGTGGCGCGGACGGGCGCGTGCAGGGCGCAGGCGCAGAGGCGCGCGCCGACGCGAACGGATGACGCGGAGCGCGCCTTACAGCGCGGCGACGAGGTCGCGCAGGCGGGCGACGCCCGAGGCGAGGCTCGAGAGCACGGGCACGCCGGCGTCACCGGTCGCAGCGCTCGCCATCGAGGCCTGAGCGAGCACGACGACATCCGATCGCTCGGCGGCCTCGGCGATCGCGGCGGCGACGAGACGGTCGTGCTCGGGGCGGTCTCCCCCGGCGACGGCCGCGAACGCACCCTCGATGACGACGCCCTCGATCTCCGGCGAGCGACCCGCGAGCGCGGCGCGCTCACGGATGAGACCCGTCGTCGGTCGGAGCGTCGTCGGCAGGGTCGCGAGCACGGTGATGCGCTGGCCCGTCGCGACGGCCTCGTCGGCCATGGCCTCGTCGATGCGCAGCACGGGGATTCCGACAGCCTCGGCCGTGGGGGCCGCGAGCTCAGAGATCGACGAGCACGTGAGCATGAGGGCCGAGGCACCCGCCTCCTTCGCAGCCCGGGCGAGGTCGAGGATGCGCTCGGGCACCGACTCGGCGCGCTCGGCGTCGGAGAGGTCGGCGACGATGCGGTCGTCGAGGTAGTTGATCGCCGTGACATCCGGGAGGTCGCGCTTGACGAGCTCGCCCACGGGGGCGATGACGACGGCTCCGGTGTGGAGGAGGGCGACGCGGGGGCTGCCGGTCATGGGGGCACCTAGCCTTTCACGGAGCCGGCGGCGAGTCCGGCCATGATCTTCTTGTTGAGGAAGACGAACACGATGAGCAGCACGATGATGTTGATGCTGATCGCCGCGAAGAGCGGCCCGTACTGCGTCGATCCATACTCGTCGCTCAAGCTCAGCAGTCCGACCTGGATCGTCGCAAGCTCCGACCGTGTCGTAAACGTGAGGGCGATGAGCAGGTCGTTCCAGACGCTGAAGAACTGCACGAGGCCGACCGTCAGGATCGCGTTCTTCATCATGGGCAGGCCGATGATGAAGAAGGAGCGCAGCGGTCCCGAGCCGTCGACCGTCGCGGCCTCGAACATCTCGCGCGGCACCGCACGGAAGTACGCGGCCATGAGGAACGTCGTGAGGGGGATGCCCATGACGACGTACGTGATGATGAGCGGCCACAGGGTGTCGGTGAGGTTCGCGCGGAAGTAGACCGTGAAGAGCGGCACGAGGATCATCTGACCGGGCACCATGATGCCCGCGAGGATGAAGAGGAGCACGCCGTGGCGGCCCTTCCAGATCATGACCTCGAGCGCGTAACCTGCGGCGACGCCGAGCAGCACGATCGCCGCGACCGACGGAATCGTCACGAGCAGGCTGTTCCAGTAGTTCACGGCGACGTTGCCGCGGGTGAACGCCTGGATGTAGTTGTCGAAGTTGAGCGCCTCGGGCAGCGCCCACGTCGGGTTCGAGAGGAACTCGGCCTGCGTCTTGAAGGAGCCGAGCACCATCCACAGCTGCGGGTAGAGCACGACGATGAGCAGGAGCGCGACGAGGATCCACACGGGCAGACGGCGGACGGCGCGCATCACGCGGCGGCCCATCGGCTGACGGTTGCGGCGCGGCGGCTGAGGCGTCTCTGTCGCGGTCGGAGAGATCGTGAGGGCGGTCATGTCAGTCCTCCACCTTCGTTCGAGACGATCGGAAGATCGCGAGAGTGAACACGAGGCACAGCACCGTGAGGATGACGGCGATGGTCGAACCGTAGCCGTACTCGGCGTACTCGAACGCCGTGCGGTACATGTACAGCGTGAGCGGAGCGGTCTGCGTTCCGGGGCCGCCACCGTTCAGGGCGAGCAGGCTGTCGAACACCTTGAGCGTCGAGTTGAAGCTGAAGATGAGCGACGAGAGCAGGATCGGCAGCGAGAGCGGGATGACGATGTGGCGCACGAGCTTGAGGCCGTTGGCACCGTCGAGGCGGGCCGACTCGATGACCTCCTCGGGAATGTCGAGGAGACCGGTGAAGAGCAGGACGGCGTAGAAGCCCATCGAGCCCCACCACGTCATGACGAGCGCGACGGCCATGGTGCCCGCGCCCGAGGCGAGGAACTCGACGCTGTCGAATCCGAAGAAGTTGATGAGGTCGTTGACGGGGCCCTGATTGGCGCCGACCGAGACGAAGCTCTTGAAGAGGAGTGCGACGGCGACCGTCGGCAGCACCATGGGGAAGAACACCGCGGTGCGGACGAATGCGGAGCCGCGACGCAGCACGAAGACATAGAGGAGTGCGAGCAGGTAGCCGATGGTGACCTGGCCGGCCGTCGCGAGGACGGCGAAGACGACGCTCACGCCGACCGACTGGAGGGCGGCTCCATCGTTGAAGAACTTCACGAAGTTGTCGACGCCGACGAACTCGAAGCCGCGCAGCGAGTTGCCCTCGAAGAACGAGAGCCCGAGCGACCACGCGACGGGGACGATCTTCAGGAGTACGTAGAGGAGGAGCGCTGGCCCCAGGAGGATGATGATCGTCTTGCGATCACCGAAGACTGACTTCATGTCGGTTCTCTCCGTCGTGGCGCGGCCCGGCCTCCGTCAGGAGACCGGGCCGCGAGGGTTCACTACTTGTTGGCGTCGATGCTGGCCTGGAGGTCCTTCATGTAATCCTCCGGGCTCATCTGTCCGGTGACGAGGAGCGAAACGTTCGTCGACGCGAGCGAGTTGCTCTTCGGGTCGAAGAGCGCCTCGAACCAGAGGACTGTCTCGTCGATGTTGGCGATCGTGTCCTGAACGAGAGCGGTCGTCTCGGGCACGTCGGTGACCTCACCGTTGACCTTGAAGCCCGAGATGACACCCGCGTCCTGCAGTGCCTGCTGGCCGTAGTTCTCGGAGATGCAGGTGAGCCAGTCGGAGACGAGCGGGCCGAACTGCTCGGCCGAGGTGGCCGTCGCGGTTCCGGCGTTGGCCGCCCACTGGTCGATCGAGCCCTTGCCGCCCGACACCGCGGGGAACGGCATGAAGCCGACGTTCTCGGTGCCGATCGTGTTCTGGCCCTCGTCGTTGATGTTCGAGAGCAGCCAGCTGCCGTCGTACTTCATGGCCGACGTTCCCGTGAGGAACGCGTTCGTCGAGGCATCCGGCTCCATGGTCGTGAAGCCCTCACCGAAGTATCCGGCCGAGGCCATGTCGGCGAGCGCCTGCGCACCGGCGAGGTACTCGGGGTCGGTGAGCTTCGCGTCGCCGTCGCGAATGGCCTGCATGGCCTCGGGTCCGACGTTGCGCTGGATGTACATGCCCATGATGCGCGTGAGGGGCCAGCCGGCGGCGCCGGGCTGAGCCATCGGGGTGATGCCCGCGGCCTGCAGCTTGGCACTGGCATCCATCAGCTCGTCCCAGGTCTGGGGCTCCTCGATGCCGTTGTCGGCAAAGATCTGCTTGTTGTACCAGATGCCCTCGACGTTGTACTGGTAGGGCAGCGAGACCATGCCGCCGTAGACGTTCTCGACGGTCGACTTCGCGGCCGGGAGGATGTTGTCGAGAGCGGCGGGCTCGAGCACCTCGTTGTAGTCGACGATGAGGCCGCTCGCGCCGAGGTCGCCGTCGGGGCGGACCTGGGCGGTGCCGGCGACGAAGTGCACGGGGAGCGCACCCTGGCTGGCGAGAAGGGTCATCTTCTGCACGACGTCGGCCTGCGCGACCGACTGGTGCTCGAGGGGAAGGGCTTCGTTCTCAGCGGCACACTGGTTCTCGGCCAGTGCGTCGAGCTGAGCCTTGAGCGTCGGGTTCTCGTTCGGAAGCAGAACGGTGAACGCCTTGGGGTCCTTACCCTCGCCACCACCCGATCCTCCGTCGGAGCCTCCGGCGCATGCAGCGAGCGAGCCGATACTCAGGATGGCGATCCCGGTGGCCAGCAACGTGCGGCGGCTTCGGCGTGAATTCATGGCGTCCTCCTTGACGACTACCGTTTGGTGGTGAACCTACTGGAGTGACAGTAGGCATCCTGGGCTCGTGTGTCAACAGTCAGTAGTGAAATTATATTCACTCGTGACGTTCTGGCCCGGAATTCCGCGCATCTGCACCCCGAAAACGGGTCAAGAATGCGACGCTGATTGAGAGATCGAGCTCGGTGCGACACCCGATGACTGAATCTTCATTCAAGGTTGCGAGATTACTCACCGACCGCTTAGCATGAGGACTCGTTCCGACGACGAAGACGCAGCGAGGAGAGAACGCGCATGAATGCACCGGCCGCACCGGACCGCGTGGGCTTCGAGCACCTCGGCTCGCCCGCCGTCGGCATCGGCACGGCCGCCCCGCGTCTGTCGTGGATCGTTCCCGCAGCCCCGGCCGGGTGGGTGCAGCACGCGTATCGGATCGAACTGACGGATGCCGCGGGCGAGCGTCACGAGTACACGATCGATTCGACCGAATCGGTGCTCGTGCCCTGGCCGGCCACTCCGCTCGCGTCTCGCGACCGTGCCGTGCTGCGCGTCGCGGTCAGCGGCGGCGGCGGCGTGTGGAGCGAGTGGAGCGAGCCCGCGGTCGTCGAGGCCGGCCTCCTGAACACCGAGGACTGGGTCGCGACGGGCATCGCCGCGGCGACCGACGACGAGCGCGCACCGCGCCTCGGCACGACGTTCCACGTCGACGGCGAGGTGCTCGCCGCTCGCCTCTACATCACGGCGCACGGTCTCTACCGGGCCCGCGTCAACGGCGCACCCGTCGATCAGGACGAACTCGCCCCCGGCTGGACCGCCTACGAGGAACGTCTCGCCTACCAGACCATCGACGTCACCGATCTCGTGCACCCGGGCCGAAACACGATCGACGCGACGCTCGGCAACGGCTGGTGGCGCGGTCGCGTCGGCTACGAGGGCCGCCGCGCCGTCTACGGGAACGACCGCTCGCTTCTCGCCCAGCTCGAGGTGCAGACCTCGACGGGCACCCACATCATCGCGACGGGCGACGACTGGCGGAGCGCGCCGAGCGCCATCCTCGCCGACGACCTCTTCGACGGGCAGACGACGGATCTCACGATCGACGTCGCCGAGCCGAGCGCCCCGGTCGCCGCGAGCTCGTTCGACCTCGACACGCTCGTCGCGCAGCAGGGGCCGGGCATCCGCGCCACCGAGATGCTCGCCCCCGTCTCGATCTCGTATCCGCGCCCCGGCGTCACGCGTCTCGACTTCGGCCAGAACCTCGTGGGTCGCCTCCGTCTGACGGTCGCCGAGGCCCACGGCGAAGAGATCGAGCTGCGGCACGCCGAGGTCATCGAGCACGGCGAACTCGGCGTGCGGCCGCTCCGCACGGCGCGCGCGACCGATCGTTTCGTCCTTCCCGACGACGGCGGCCGGCACGTGCTCGAGCCCGAGTTCACCTTCCACGGGTTCCGCTACGCCGAGATCACGGGCCTCACCGATCTCACCGCCGCCGACATCCGTGCCGTCGTCATCCACACCGCGCTCCGCCGCACCGGGTGGTTCTCATCGTCAGACCCGCTGCTCGACCGGCTGCACGAGAACGTGGTGTGGGGCATGCGCGGCAACTTCGTCGGTGTTCCCACCGATTGCCCGCAGCGCGACGAACGTCTCGGCTGGACGGGCGACCTGCAGGTCTTCTCGCCGACCGCGGCCTTCCTCTTCGACAGCACGGGGTTCCTCTCGGGATGGCTCGACGACCTCGCCGCCGAGCAGGCCGATGACGGCACCGTCCCGTGGGTCGTGCCCGACATACTGAAGAACCCGTCGCCGCCGACCGCCGCGTGGGGCGATGCCGCCGTGCTCGTGCCGTGGGCGCTCTACCGGGCGAGCGGCGACACCGAGGTGCTGCGCCGCGCGTTCGCGAGCATGCGCGGCTGGGTCGATCGCGTCGCCGCCGACACGACGCCGGCCGGACTCTGGACGGGCGGCTTCCAGTTCGGCGACTGGCTCGACCCCGACGCCCCGCCGAACGATCCGTTCGCCGCGAAGACCGACGCCGATCTCGTCGCCACCGCGTGCTTCTTCCGCTCCGCCGACGTGCTCGCGCAGTCGGCCGCGCTCATCGGCGAGACCGATGCCGCCACCCGATATGCCGAACTCGCCGAGCGAACCCGACTCGCATTCCTCTCGGAGTATGTGACGGCCTCGGGCCGCATGGTCTCCGACACCGTCGCCGCGTATTCGCTCGCCCTCGTCTGGGACATCGCGACGGATGACGGTCTGCGCGCCGCACTCGGCGACCGCCTCGCCGACCTCGTGCGGGCCCGCGACTTCCGCGTCTCGACCGGATTCGTCGGCACACCGCTCGTCACCGACGCCCTCACCCTCGCCGGTCACATCGACGTCGCCTACCGCCTGCTGCTGCAGACCGAGAACCCGTCGTGGCTCTACTCGGTCACCATGGGGGCGACAACGATCTGGGAGCGCTGGGACTCGATGCTGCCCGACGGCACCATCAACCCGGGTCAGATGACGTCGTTCAACCACTACGCCTTCGGCGCGATCGCCGACTGGCTGCACCGCGTCGTCGCCGGTCTCGCGATCGAGGACGCCGGTTACGAGCGCGTTCTCGTCGAGCCCCGCCCCACGTCGCACCTCGATCACGCCGAGGCACGCCTCGACGGGCCGCGCGGCCTCATCGCCACGGGCTGGGCCCGCGAGCAGGATGGGCGTGTGCGCGTGCACGCGGAGATTCCCGTCGGCTCGGCCGCGACCGTCATCCTGCCCGACGGCCGTCGCTTCGACGTCGGCCACGGTCGGCACGACTGGGTGAGCGCGGACCCCTCCGCCCCCGCGGAGCCCGCGACGATCGCCGACGTGCTCGACGACCCCGAGCTCTGGGCCGCGGTCGTCGACGTCGTCGTGACCGCGGGAGCCGTCGCCGACGCGGCCGCTCTCGCCGCTCGACTCGGCCGCCACCTCAGCGCTCCCATCGCCGATCTCGCGATCGAATCCGCTCCTCCCTTCAAGATTCACATCGCCGACGACCTGCGCCCCGGTCTCGATGCGATCCCCCGACTCCCGGCCCAGCGCGGCCGGTGAACCGCCACTCCCGGAAGGAGTCCCGATCGATGACCACCACGACGACTGCGAGGCCGCACGCGAGTCTCGCGCCGCTCGGCGCCACCGAGGTGCGCTGGGCGGGAGGCTTCTGGGGCGACACCCTCGAGCGCACCCGCGCGACGACCGTTCCGAGCATCTGGGCGTCGCTCGCCGACCCCGCCGTGAGCCCGGGATGGCGGAACTTCCGCATCGCCGCAGGCGAGGAGGAGGGCACGCACGCAGGCCCGCCGTTCCTCGACGGCGACCTGTACAAGTGGCTCGAGGCCGCGATCAGTCTGCTCGCGACGCAGCCCGATGCGGCCCTCGAGGCCCGCATCGACGAGATCATCGCGCTCCTCGCCTCCATCCAGCGCGAGGACGGCTACCTCCACACCGCCGTGCTCATCGACGCGCGCAACGGCGTCCCCGCGAACCCGCTGCAGGACCGCTTCAACTTCGAGACGTACAACCTCGGCCACCTCATCACGGCCGGTGTGCGCCACTTCCGCGTGACCGGCCGCACCGACCTGCTCGACGTCGCCGAGCGCGCCGCAGGCTTCCTGCAGGGCCTCGCCGACGACCACCCCGTGCAGCTCGCGGCGAGCGCCATCTGCCCCTCGCACTACATGGGCGTCGTCGACCTCTACCGCGCGACCGGCAACGAATCGTACCTGCGTCTCTCGGAGGCGTTCCTGCGGGTGCGCGACGAGTTCGACGGCGGAGACGACAACCAGGACCGCATCCCCGTGCGCGAGCAGCGCGTCGCCGCGGGCCACGCCGTGCGCGCCAACTACCTCTACGCGGGCCTCGCCGACCTCGTCGCCGAGACGGGCGACGCCGAACTCGGTGCCGTGCTCGGCGGCCTGTGGGACGACGTCGTCGACACGAAGCTCTACCTCACGGGCGGCTGCGGCGCCCTCTACGACGGAGCCTCCCCCGACGGATACCCCTGGCAGGGCGAGCTCAGCCGCGTGCACCAGGCCTACGGCCGTGCGTACCAGCTGCCCAACACGACCGCCCACAACGAGACGTGCGCGAACATCGGCATGATCCTCTGGAGCGAGCGCATGCTCGCGCTCACGGGCGACGCGAAGTACGCCGACGTCATCGAGCGCATCGCGTTCAACAGCTTCCTGTCGGGCATCGACCTCGACGGCGACGCGTACTTCTACACGAACCCGCTCCGTCAGGTGCGCGACCTCCCCTACCCCCTGCGTATGCCGGGCGAGACAGCCCTCGATCCCGTGCCCGCTCCGCCGCCCTCCGACGAGCGCCTCCGCACCGAGTACCTCTCGGTCTTCTGCTGCCCGCCGAACGTCGCGCGCACGCTCGCGCAGTTCCACGAGCGCGCGATGGCCGTCACCGAGGGAACGCTCTGGGTGCACCAGTACGGCAGCGCCGAGGCATCCGTCGATCTCGGCGCAGGCCGAACGCTCCGGGTGCGCGAGACGACCGACTACCCGTGGGACGAGACGATCGCGTTCGAGGTCCTCGAAGCGACGGGCGTCGCGGCGATCCGTCTGCGCATCCCGGGCTGGAGCTCGGGCGCGACCATCACGGTCAACGGCGAGCCCGTCGAGGTCTCGGAGCCCGGCACGTACACGTCGGTCGAGCGGGAGTGGAGCGCGGGCGACCGCCTCAACCTCACCCTGCCGATGCCGGTACGGATGCTCCGTGCGAACCGTCTCGCCGAAGAGGTGACGAACCAGGTCGCCCTGCAGCGCGGACCCCTCGTCTACGCCCTCGAGAGCCACGACGCCCCGGGTGCGGCCCTCGAGAACATCGCGCTCCGCCGCGGCACCGCCTTCTCGCCCGTCGACATCGAACAGGGCGGCCGCCGCCTCGTCGCGATCGACGCCGAGGCGGTCGTGCTGCCGGATGCCGGTGACGACCTCTACTCCGACATCGACGACGCTGCCGTGCAGACGACCCCCATCCGACTCATCCCCTACTTCGCGTGGGGCAACCGTGGAGCCTCGGAGATGTCCGTGTGGCTTCCCGTGGTCTGGTGACGAACATGACGACTCCCTCCTACGTCACAGCGACGTACATCGTCGAGAGCCAACTCGACATCCACGCCGCCGCCGAGGTGCTCGCGGGCGAGCAGTCGACGGGCACGTTCGTGCGCGTCGCGCGCGAGTCCGACGAGCTGCGCGAGCGGTCGGCGGCGCGCATCGTGAGCATCGAGGAACTCGCGCCGTCGGGCCTCTCGCCGCTGCCCGGTGCGCTCGGCGACCCCGCGCTGTTGAAGCGCGCGCGCATCATGCTGCGCTTCCCGCTCGCGAACTTCGGGCCGTCGCTGCCGAACCTGCTCGCGGCCGTCGCCGGCAACCTCTTCGAACTCAAGGAGTTCGCGGCGGTCAAGCTCGTCGACCTCGACCTTCCGTACGAGTTCGCCGAGCGCTACCCCGGCCCCGCGTTCGGCGTCGAGGGCACGCGTCGCCTCATGTCGCGGCCCACGGGCGCCATGGTCGGCACGATCGTCAAGCCGAGCATCGGACTCTCGCCCGCAGAGCTCGCGGAGCTCGTCGGCGAGCTCGTCGAGGCCGGCATCGACTTCATCAAGGATGACGAGCTGCAGGCCAACGGCCCCGGAGCGCCCCTCGCCGAACGCGTGCGCGCGGTCATGCCCGTCATCGAGCGCTACGCCGACAAGACCGGCCGGAAGCCGATGTACGCTTTCAACATCACCGACGACATCGGCCGCCTCGAGGCCAACCACGACCTCGTCGTCGGTGCGGGAGGCACGTGCGTCATGGCGTGCATCAACATGGTCGGCCTCGCGGGTGTCGAGTTCCTCCGCCGCCACTCGACCGTGCCGATCCACGGCCACCGCGCGATGTTCGGAGCGATCAGTCGCTCGTCGCAGGTCGGCTTCACGTTCCGCGCGTGGCAGAAGCTCGCCCGCCTGTCGGGCGTCGACCACCTCCACACCAACGGCATCTCGAACAAGTTCTACGAGAGCGACGCCGAGGTGCTCGACTCGATCGCCGCCGTGCGTGAACCGCTGCTCGGGCTCGGCACGACCGTGCCCGTGCTGTCGTCGGGCCAGTGGGCGGGGCTCGCGCACGCGACGTACAACGAGATCCACACGACCGACGTGCTCGTGCTCGCCGGCGGCGGCATCCACGGTCACCCCGACGGGTCGGCCGCGGGAGTTCGCAGCATGCGCGACGCGTGGGAATCGGCTGCGGCCGGCGACTCGCTCGCGACGGCCGAAGACCGCTCACCGGCGCTCCGCCGCGCGATCGAGACCTTCGGACCGGCGCGTGTCTGACGTTTACGTCCCCGACCTCAGGGTCGGGTTCTACGGCGACGACTTCACGGGAAGCGTCGACGTGCTGCTGCAATTCGCCCGCGCGGGCTGGAGCAGTCGCCTGTTCGTGACGCTTCCGCCTGCCGAGGTGCTCGCCGACGCGGCATCCGGTGTCGACGCCGTGGGGGTCGCGGGAATCGCGCGCTCGCTCGCGCCCGACGACCTCGACGCCGAGGTACGGCCCGTGCTCGAGGCGCTGCGCGATCTCGGGCCCGCCGTCGTGCAGTACAAGGCGTGCTCGACGGCCGACTCGTCGCCGACCGTCGGCAGCCTGGGGCGCGTCATCGACATCGCCGGAGACGTGTTCGCGCGCGCCACCGTGCCCGTCGCGTTCGCGCAACCCGACTTCGGACGCTTCACGGCCTTCGGCCACCACTTCGCCGCCGAGGGCGGCACCGTGCACCGCCTCGACCGCCAGCCGACGATGGCGAACCACCCGTCGACGCCCATGACCGAGTCGGACCTCGCGCGGCACCTGTCGGCGCAGACCGCGCAGCCCGTCGGTGCGGTGCACCTCACCGAGTACACGGATGCCGCGGGCGTGGCCCACGCGATGACCGAGCGTTCGGCCGCGGCCGTCGTGCTCGACGCCCTCGACGACGCTCATCTCGAGCTCGTCGCTCGCGCGTCGCTCGAACTGTCGGGATCGGGCCCCGTCTTCGCGATCGGCTCCGGCGGCTTCAGCACCGGCTTCGCCCGCGCGCTCGGAGGTCGGGCCGGAGAGGTCGCCCTCGAGGTGCGCCCCGGCGGCGGCCCCGTGCTCGTCGTCTCGGGCAGTCGTTCACCCCAGACCGCGCGGCAGATCGATCACGTGCGCGGGTTGGGCTGGGAGGTGCTGTCGCTGCCGCTCGGTTCGAGTGTGGGCGCTCCTGGTGCCGCGGTCCCGGGTTCCGAGTCGCCGGCCGCCGTCATCCTGCCCGCCGTGCGCGAGGCTCTCGCCGCGGGACGCAGCGTCGTCGTCTCGACGGCCGATGCGGTCGCCGTCGATCGGGCCACCCTCGTCGAGGAGATCGCCGCGTCGCTCACCGAGATCGTGTCGGCAGTCGCCCACGACGGGCTCAGCTCTCGCGTCATCGTGTGCGGCGGAGACACGTCGAGCCGCCTCGTTCGTGCGATCGGCGCGGAATCGCTGCGCCTCGTCGCCAATCCATTCGGCAACGTCGTGATGTGCGCCCTCTCGTCGGACGACCCCGCGATCGACGGCCTCGAGATCGTGTTGAAGGGCGGACAGGTCGGCCCCGTCGACCTCTTCGAGACCGTCCACGCTCTCGGCTGACGCCCGGGCCGTCATCCCCCCTGCCTGCCTGCCTGCACGCTCCGCTCACGGATGCTGCGAAATCGTCATCCCCTCGCGTGTCGCGACGCCACGCGCGGCGTGTCGGGCCGATCTGCAGCATCCGTGCACACCCCACGCCCCACCCAACCCTGCCGCCGTCAGCGGATAAGGAGATCTCGGCCAGGCCCCGGCGTGTTGGGGGCCGCCGAGCGGCGTGCCGCCCGAGATCTCCTTATCCGTCGCGGAACGCCCTCATTCATCTTCACCCCGCGTGCACGCCCACCCTCATCTTCCATCACGCCGCGTACACGGATGCTGCGAAACCGTCATCCGTTCGCGTGTCGAGGCCCCGCGCGCGGCGTGTCGGGCCGATCTGCAGCATCCGTGCACACCTCACGCCCCACCCACCCCTGCCACCGTCAGCGGATAAGGAGATCTCGGCCACGCCCCGGCGTGTCGGGGGTCGCCGAGCGGCGTGCCGCCCGAGATCTCCTTATCCGTCGCCGGACGCGAGGCATCGAGCGCGTGCGAGCGGGGCGGATGACGCGGGCGCGCGTCATCCGCAGAGGCGGGTCAGACGCGGGTCAGACTCGGAAGCGCAGCGTCCAGCTCGTGGTCTCGCGGGGCACGCGGTAGCGGTCGGGCAGGGCCGGGCCGCACGAGGCCGAGCCGAGGCCCTGCTGACGCGCGTCGAGGTTGAGCCACACGCGTCCGGAGTCGCGGAGGTCGATGGGGCGTCGCGCGCGTTCGAGGTCCTGCGACGTCCACCGACGCACCGTGAAGTCGAACTCGTCGCCGTCGACCGTGAGCGTCGGCAGCCCGTCGCCCGCGAGCGCGAGTGTGCGCGTGCCGACGTGGTTGCCGTTCTCCTGCGGCACCGGATACGGCGTCTGCAGGCCGTCGATCGACGCGGCGAAGCGGCCGAAGCGCGCGGCATCCCGCGAGTCGACGTACGACTCCTCGGGCCCGAAGCCGAGCCAGTCGACCTCGCGGTACGCGCCCGGCAGGGCGAGGCGCAGGCCCATGCGCGGCGGCAGGATGTCGCGCTGCATGTACGGCGTCTCGGTCCACGGTCCGACGAACTCGACCGTCGTCGTGAGCGAGACCTCGTCGGCCGAGGCGCTCCAGTCGAACGTGTACCGCACACCGTGCGGGTGCGTTGCGGGCGCCGATCGCCCGGTCACTCGCACGCCGAAATCGCCGAACTCGACCGAGTCGGTGCGGTGCTGCATGCGCTCGAGACCGACGGCCTGCCAGACGGCGGCGACGTTGTTGTTCGAGCCCTGGCCGCGGTCGTTCTCGGTCGGCGCCCGGTAGAGGTCGACCTCGGGCCCGTCGACGGCGACACCGCCGAGGCTCACGAGCCGACCCGATTCGGCGTCGAACTCCGCGGCACCGAGTGTGATGCGGTCGCCCGAGCGCGCGGCGCCGATGCGCGGCGCCACTGACGCTGCGACGCGCGACCCCGCGATGACGCCCTGCCCGAACGTGACCTCGTGGCCGGCATCCGCCCACGACGTCTCGGCCGCGAGGCGCGCGACGACGGTGAGCCACACCTCGCCGGCGGATACGGCGAGGCCGGCTGAACCGGCGACTCCGCCGGAAACCGCCGGCACCGAAACCGCCGGCACCGACACCGCCGGCACCGCGACCCGCACCGACTCGCCCGCAGCGACCGCAGGAACGTCGAGCACACCGCGCGCGACTTCCTCCCCCGACACCTCGGCGACCCAGTCGAACGCGAAGGCCTCAAGCCCCGCGACGTGCTGCTTGTTCGTGATCTCGATGTCGTCGCCCACGACGATCGAGACGGGCTCCAGCGCCTTCTTCAACTCAGCGAGTCCGGGCGAGGGCGAGCGGTCAGAGAACACGAGCCCGTCGAGGCAATAGCGGCCGCCGTTGGGTCGGTATGCGACATCCCCGCCGTGCATGAAGAACTCGCGCCCGTCGTCGGTGTGCGCGCGGAAGCCGTGGTCGATCCACTCCCACACGAACGCACCGCAGAAGCGGTCGTAGCGCTCGAGGATGCGCTGGTAGTCGGCGAGCGATCCCGGGCCATTGCCCATCGCGTGCGCGTACTCGCAGAGGAGGAACGGCAGGGTGCGGCGACGTGCGTCCTCGTCATCCGTCACGCCCTCGGGGCGCGGATCGTCGCGCTGCCCGATCTGCTCGAGCAATTCTTGCGTCGGGTACATGAGCGACGCGAAGTCGGAGTTCTTGTAGCTCGGGTCGCGCTCGTAGTGGATGGGTCGCGACGGGTCGCGGTCGCGGATCCACCGTTCGAGCTCGCCGAACGCGTCGCCCGTCCAGCTCTCGTTGGCGAGCGACCAGACGACGACGCTCGGCCGGTTCTTGTCGCGTTCGACCATGCGCCGCGTGCGGTCGAGCAGGGCGTCGCTCCACTCGGGCGTCGCGGGCGGGTTGCCCTCCCACCCGGCGTAGATGAAGCCGTGCGTCTCGAGGTCGCCTTCTTCGACGACCCACAGGCCGTACTCGTCGCAGAGGCGCAGGAACTCGGGGTGCGGC
Source organism: Agromyces atrinae (assembly GCF_013407835.1). Taxonomy (NCBI): domain Bacteria; kingdom Bacillati; phylum Actinomycetota; class Actinomycetes; order Micrococcales; family Microbacteriaceae; genus Agromyces; species Agromyces atrinae. Next base: position 2,216,926 of record NZ_JACCBI010000001.1, read on the forward strand.
GGGTAGTGACTGGTGCGCACCGCGTTGACGTTCGCCTGCTTCATCATGCGGATGTCGCGGATCATCGTCTCGCGGCTGAGAGTGCGGCCCGTGTCGGGGTCGTGCTCGTGCCGGTTGACGCCGCGGAAGAACACCTTCCGCCCGTTGACGGTGAGCACGCCGTCGACGATCGCGACCGTACGGAAGCCGATCGACAGCTCGACGATCTCGCCCGCCGATTCGAGCGTTCCCCGGTAGAGACGCGGCTGCTCGGCCGACCACGGTTCGACCGGGATGACGGCCGTCGACCCCGCGGGCATCTCGATGCCGAGCTCGGGAACACGCACGGTCGCGGCGACGTCGGCGGTCACGGTGAGAGTGCCCTCGCCGGTGACGTGGTCGTAGTCGGCGACGACGTGGTGGTCGTCGATCGAGCCCGCCGGGCGCTCGAGCAGCTCGACGTCGCGGAAGATGCCGGGCAGCCACCACATGTCCTGGTCTTCGACGTAGGTGCCGCTCGACCAGCGGTGCACGCGCACGAGCAGCACGTTCTCACCGGCGACGACGGGGGCATCGAACTCGAACGGCAGGCGGCTGCCCGTCGCGTAACCGAGCTCGCGGCCGTTGAGCCACACCTTCGCGGCCGAGTCGACGCCCTGGAAACGCAGTACCGCGGGGCCGAAGTCGGCGGGCACGTCGAAGACGAGTCGGTGGTCGCCCGTCGGGTTCTCGGTCGGCACGCGCGGGGGATCGATCGGGATCGGCAGCGCGGTGTTCGTGTAGAGCGGGCCTTCGTCGCTGCCGCGGAGCGACCGGGCCGGGCCACCCGCGAGCGGCGTGACGTCTTCGAGCACCCAGTGCGCGGGAACGCGCAGCGCGTCCCACGCGGAGTCGTCGAAACCGGGCGAGGAGATCTCGGCGCCGTCGCCCGCTCCCGCCGCGGTCGGGGCGAGCCGGAACCGCCACGTACCGCCGAGGTCGAGGCGGCGTGCGTTCGAGAGCGCGTCGGCGCGCGGAGCGCGGCGTCCGGCGCCGGGCGCGGTGGATTCCCAGTAGTTCGTCACGGTGTTCCCTGTCAGTCGACGACGGTGGAGGGCGCGGGGCCGAGGTTCTCGAGGTCGCTCCAGAACGTCTCGGGCACGACGGCGACCCGGCGTTCCTCGAGCTGGGCGATGCGCGCGGTCGACGAGATGCCGACGACGGTCGAGTCGATGAGCGGCGAGCGCAGCGAGAAGTGCAGTGCGGCGGTCGGCAGGTCGATGCCGTGGCGCGCGCACAATGCCTCGACGCGTTCGACCCACGCGATGAGCGCGGGGGTCGACGGTGTGTAGGCGTAGGTTCCGCCCGAGGCCGAACCGCGTGCGAGCAGACTGCCGCCGAACGGCGCGGCGTTGAAGGTGCCCATGCCGCGCTCACGCGCGTCGTCGAGCAGCGCCCGTGCGCTCTGGTCGACGATCGTGAACCGGTTGTGGGTGAGCACGGCGTCGAAGAGCCCCGAGGCGACGTAGCGCGAGACGACGCTCACACGACCGGCCGCGATGCCGATCGCGTCGACGAGACCCTGCTCCTTGAGTTCGAGCATGCCGGCGACGGCACCACCCGGGGCCATCGCCTCCTCGAACGTGATCGTGTACGGGTCGTGCAGGTGCAGCAGACCGATGCGGTCGACGCCGAGACGTGCGGTGCTCTCCTCGAACGAACGCCACACGCGGTCACGGTCGAAGACGCCCGTCGCGGGGTCACGGTCGGTCTTCGTGACGATCGGGCGCGGGTCGGCGACCGCACGCCGGGCGAGCCCGAGCACCGCTTCGCTGCGACCCTCGGAGTACATGTTCGATGTGTCGACGACCGCGTACGGACCGCTCAGCATCGCTGTCGCGAGCTCGACGGCCGCGGCCTCCTCGGCGCTTCCGGGCTCGGTGCCCTGGCCGAGGCCCGAGGTACCGAGTGTGAGCGGGCTGACCTCGATGCCGGTCGCGCCGAGCGTGCGCGGGTCGATAGGTGTCGTCATCGTTCCTCCTCGTGGGGGTCCTGCTGGATGTAGACGTGGGCGCCCCACGCGTCGATCGTGATCTCGGTGTGCGCAGGCGTCGGTGCGCCGAGCAGGTCGACGACGTCGACGGGCACGATCACGCGCACCGCCTCGCCCGACCAGTTGTGCACGAACCACAGACGTGCGCCGCTCGCGTTCCGTCCCGACGTCACCATGACCGGAGTCTCGACGCGCCAGACCGCGGCGACGCGATCGGGCACGAACGCCTCCGCGAGATCGCGCGCGAACACCCGGTCGGGCACGGTGCCGACGACGCTCACCCGACCGGCGCCGAAAGCGCGCGTCGTCACCGCCGCGAACGACCCGAAGAACGGATGACGGTAGCCGGCGAGAACCGCCGCCTCGTCGTCATCAGCCGGAACCAGCCCGTCGGCCCACAGCGTCGCGGCCGCACCCGTCGACACGGCGAGTGCCGCGGAACCCGTGACCTCGACCGGCCCGGCGAGGTTCGACCACTCGCTGTAACCGACGCCCGCGGCATCCGTCAGCTGTTCGGGCAGCCGACCCGAACGGGCGCGACCGAGCTCGTCGCCCGTCGCCGTGCGGGGGCCGAGCACGAGGTGCCCGCCCGCGTCAGCGTAGGCGCGGAGGAGCGCGAGCGTCGCGTCGTCGGCGACCCCGAGGCCTGCCGCGACGAGCACGGGGAAGGCGGCGACGAGCGCATCGGGCGTGTAACCGGCTAGATCGGTGTCGTGCACGAGGCGCACTTGCGCGCCCGCTTCGAGGAGCCCGCGATAGAAGGGAGCGATGATCTGGTCGTACGCGTCGGCGCGCGGCCCGGGCACTCGCGAGGGCACGGGCGGCTCGAACTCCATGAACCATCGGCTGTCGCCGGAGACGACGAAGCCGACATCCGCATCGGGCCGGAAGCCCGCCGTGAGCGGGCCGAGCGCGTCGAGATCGGAGCCGAGGGCGGCGACCTCGTCATAGATGCGACCCGGCTCGCCCGAGTGCGGCAGCACGCCGCCCCAGTTCATCTCGGTGCCGGTCGTGAGGGTGTTCCAGTGCCAGTACTCGATCATCGCGGCGCCGCGCGCGACGAGCGCGAGGGCGACCTGACGCAGCTGGCCGGGGTACGGCGGAAGGTTGAGGTCGCTGCCGCCGATCGACTGCGCGTTCGTCTCGGCGACGAGGAAGCGCCGCCCGCCGGATGCCGCGTACGAACGATCGGCCGAGAGCAGGAGCCCCCACACCCCGGTCGTCACCCACGTCGCGACGGGCGCGAGGTCGAGGCGCGCATCGAGGTGGTCCTGCGTGCCGTAGTAGAGGTTGACCGAGGCGACGTCGAGCTCGTTCGCGACGCGCACCTCGTCCATCGCGACGCGCGTCAGGGCGAGGCACGTCGTGACGAAACGGCCGCCCGTCGCGTACTCGCGTACGATCGCGGCCTGACGGCCGATGAAGCGCGCGACCTCGGCGCCCTGGAAGCGACGCCACGCGAGGTCGTACTGCGGGATCGTGTTGCCCGCGGGGCGCCACAGCTCGTCGAAATCGGTGAGGCGATGCGACCAGTACGTGAGACCCCAGGCCTCGTTGAGCGCGTCGACGTCGCCGAACTCGTCGCGCAGGCTCTGCACGAACCGGGCGAAGACGGCGTCGTTGTGCAGCAGGTGCAGGCCCGGCTCGTTGTCGACCTGGAAACCGATGATCGCGGGGTGCTCGGCCCAGCGCCCGAGGATCGCCCGGATGACGCGCTCGCAGTACCCGAAGAACTCGTCATTCGTGAGGTCGATCTCTTGGCGCCCGCCCCACGGGATGCGCGAACCGTCGGCCCGCTCGGCCGCGAACTCGGGGTGGGCGCGCTGCATCCACGGCGGGATGGCGTAGGTCGGCGTACCGAGGATGACGCGGATGCCGCGCGCGTGGGCCGCATCGAGCGCGGGCCCGATCCACTCGAGGTCGAACTCGCCGTCGCGCGGCTCCCACGTCGACCAGACGGACTCCCCCATGCGGATGACGGTGACGGATGCCGCGCGCATGAGGTCGAGGTCACGCTCGAGACGATCGAACCCGACGTATTCGGGGTAGTACGCGGCGCCGAAGAGGATGCGGGTTTCGGGAAGGGTCACGTGTGCGGGTGCCTGGTCTCCCCGATGCGACATTGCATATCCATTCTGCTATGAATCTCATTGCAAAGCCTACCCGCGCGCTCGCCGCCCCCACAAGCGCCCGCCCCCGTCATCTCCTCGCCCGTCCCACCGTCTCGGCGTCACGTTTGTGCTCTTCAGGGCGCACGAACAGCACATCCGTGACGCCGAGACTGTTTCGTTTGGGCGTCACGTTTGTGCCCTTCAGGGCGCGCGAAGAGCACATCCGTGACGCCGAGACTGTTTCGTTTGGGCGTCACGACACGCTGGTCATCGCGGACTTACCCAGCGTGTCGTGACGCCGAGACGTGTAAGTACGCTCGGGCGGGGGTCAGCCGGCGGTGGAGGCTCGGATGACGAGCTCGGGCTGGAAGACGATGTGCTCGTGCTCGGTCGACTCGCCCTCGGTCTCCTTGAGCAGCAACTGCACGGCGGTGTACCCGATGAGCGCGGCGGGCTGACGGATCGACGAGAGCGGCACCACGGCCGCCGACGCGAAGTCGATGTCGTCGTACCCGATGAGGGCGATGTCGCCCGGCACGCGCACGTCGCGCATCATCGTGAGCGCCTGCAGCAGTCCCATCGCGAGCAGATCGTTCGCGGCGAACACGGCATCCGGTCGGTCGGCGGGGTCGCGCGCGATGATCGCCTCACCCGCGGCGCGGCCCTCGAGCACCGAGAGCGCGTCGGTGCCGATGCGTTCGAGGGCGGCATCCTCCACCTCGGCGACGGCCTTCGCCGCACCCTCGTACCGGTCGCTCACCTGCCGGATCGCCTCGGGCCCGCCGACGAACGCGAGGCGACGCCGGCCGATGTCGAGCAGGTGCTTCGCGGCGAGGTATCCGCCCACGACATCGTCGACCGAGACCGACGAGAAGCTCTGGTCGCCGGCCTCGCGGTCGACGAGCACGACGGGGATGCCGCGGGAGCGGATGCGTTCGAGCGCGGGGAGGTCGTCGTCGAGCGGCGAGATGAGCACGCCGCGCACGCGCTGCTCCTCGAAGTGATCGAGGTAGGAGCGCTCGCGCACCGAGTTCTGGTCGCTGTTGCCGAGCAGCACGGCGAGGTTGTCTTCGGCCGCGCGGTCTTCGGCTCCGCGCGCGACGTCGGTGAAGAACGGGTTGCGCACGTCGAGCACGACGAGCCCGATCGACCGGCTGCGACCGGCGCGCAGCTGTCGCGCGGCGTCGTTGCGCACGAAGCCGAGGTCTTCGATCGCCGCGAGAACTCGCGCGACGGTCGTCGGCGACACCTTCTCGGGTCTGTTCAACACATTGGAAACGGTTCCCACGGAAACGCCGGCCGCCGACGCGACATCGCGCACACTCATCGCCATGCCCAGCACCCCCTGCTCGTTAGCGGCATGAGCGAGAGTGTAGGGCATCGGTTCACGAGCGCGTCTGCTTCATGACGCCCGCGCGATCTTCGCGAACATGTCTTCGAGCAGGAACCGCGTGTCGACCTGCTCGCAGACGAAGATCCGCTGCGGCTTCGACGACGGCTCGTAGTCGCCCGCGGCGGTGAATCGCACGGGCGTCTGCGGCCGGAACACTCCCGAGAACGGCTCGAGCATGAGTCCGATCGCGGGTGAGTCTCCGAGCGAGCGGCTCTCGATGGGGCGCGGATGCCAGCGCGCATTCCACGCGATGAGCTGGTCGACGAGGTAGCGGCCGAGTGCGCCGTGCGGGCCGACGCGAGCCTCGAGCTCGGCGTACGACACGTTGACGAGCCGGTAGATCGAGGCGGGCACCTGCCACACGGTGACACCCGAGTCGAAGACGACGTTCGCGGCATGGATGTCGTTGCCGAGGTTGTACTCGGGCGAGGCGCCGACGTGCACGAGGTCGCCGTAGGCGGGCCCGCCGATCCAGATGACGACGATGCTGCGATCCGCGATCGACGGGTCGAGGAGCAGCGCCGACGCCATGTCGGTGAGCGGCCCGAGGAACGCGATGTAGAGCGGCTCCTCGGTGCGGGATCCCGCCGGCACGTCGGGCGTCGCGTGGGCCTCCTCGATGATGAGGCGGGCGCCGGGCGAGTCGACGGGCATCGTCTCGTCGGGCAGCGCGTGCGGCGCGCCGTCGGCGACCGTGACGTCCGACCCGCCGAGCAGGTCGATGAGCTTGTCGATCTCGAGGCGCGAGTCCTTCTGGCTCTGAGCGCTCCGCCCCTCGCCGAAGTGCGCTCCGATGAGGCCGCGCACGTCGAGCGTCGGCGACAGCAGGGCGTGCACGATCGCGAACTGGTCGTCGGCCTCGTTCGCGGCATCCGTGTTGACGATGACGCGACGGCGGTTCTCGGCGCTCATCGGGCGACGCCCCGCTCGGCGTCGAGGGCTGCGAGGGCGTCGGCGACCGCCTCCTGCACGTCGGTGCCGGTGCGGTTCGAGAGCGTCTCGCCGAGCTCGCGATCGGGCAGCCACGGTGTGCGGAGCCGCAGCGCCTCGGCGGCCTCGGGCTTCCTGGCCTCGAGCACGTCGAGCACCGCCCGGTAGGCTGCGGGGTCGTCGACGATCTGGGCGAGGCTCGACTGCAGGCTGACGGATGCCGGCGGCGCGGTCACGACCGTGTCATCCACCGTCCACTCGTGCTCGCCCGAACCCACCTCGAGCTCCTCGCCGCCCGGCAGCACGACGCGAGCCGACGTGTTCGGCGGCACGATCGCCTCGATGCGGATGCGTCCGCCCTCGCGCTGCCACCCGACGCGCGCGGTGCCGTAGGGCGTGTGGTGCTCGGCGGCGGCGTGGTCGAAGCCCGGCAACGGGGTCGGGGCGATGCGGATGACGCGGTAGCCCGCTTCATCGGGGGCGAGACCGGCGACGACGCGGTGCAGCCAGTCGGCGACGGCCCCGAGCGCGTAGTGGTTGAACGACGTCATCTGACCCGGGTTGATGGTGCCGTCGGGCAGCATCGAGTCCCAGCGCTCCCAGATCGTCGTCGCACCCATCGTGACGGGGTAGAGCCACGACGGGTTCTCGGTCTGGGTCAGCAGTCGCGTCGCGGTGTCGACGTGGCCGGTCTCGGTGAGGGCGTCCTGGATGATCGGCGTGCCGACGAAGCCCGTCGAGATGCGGTAGCCCGAGCGTCGCGTGAGCTCGGCGAGGCGCGCACCGAGGGCGGCGTGCTGCTCCACGGGCGCGATGCCGAAGCGGATCGCCATCGCGTAGGCCGTCTGCGCGTCGGAGACCATGCGGCCCGACGGTGTGACGTACTCGTCGAGGAACGCGCGGCGCACCTCCTCGGCGAGCGCCCGGTACGTCACCGCGTCGTCCTCGTGGCCGAGCAGTTCGGCCGCGCGGGCGACGAGGTCGGTCGAGAGGAAGAGGTGTGCGGTCGCGACGATGTCGGCATCGGTCTTCGCATCGGCGGGCTGCTCGGGCGGCGCGTCGGGGTCGAGCCAGTCGCCGAACTGGAAGCGGCCCTCCCAGAGGCGCCGCTCGCCGGCGATGTCGAGCAGCGCGTCGGCCCAGCTCGTCATGCTCGGGTACTGGCGTGCGATCGTGTCGACGTCGCCGAAGCGTTCGGTGAGCACCCACGGCACGACGGTCGCGGCGTCGCCCCACGCGGCGGCGGGCCGGGCCGGGCCGAGCACGTTCGGAACGATGAACGGCACGATGCCGTCGGCGTTCTCCTGCTCGCGCGCGAGGTCGTCGAGCCACGAGTCGAGGAAGCCGCGCACGTCGTAGAGGAAGCTCGCGGTCGGCGCGAAGACCTGGATGTCGCCCGTCCACCCGAGGCGCTCGTCGCGCTGCGGGCAGTCGGTCGGCAGGTACAGGAAGTTGCCGCGAAGGCCCCACACGACGTTCTCGTGCAGCTGCGAGACGAGCGGGTCGCTCGTCTCGAACCATCCCGTGCGCTCCATGTCGCTGTGGATGACGATCGCCGTGACATCCGCGGGGTCGAACTCACCCGGCCAGCCCGAGATCTCGGCGTAGCGGAAGCCGTGGAAGGTGAACTCGGGCTCCCACTCCTCGACGCCGCCGCCCGCGAGCGTGTACGAGTCGGTCGCCGCGGCGGCGCGCAGCGGGCGCGTGCCGAGCTCGCCGTGCTCGAGCACTTCGGCGTGACGCAGCGTGATGACGGTGCCCGCGGGGCCCGAGACGCGGAGGTGCAGCCACCCGACGAGGTTCTGGCCGAAGTCGAGCAGGGTCGCGCCACTCGGCGACGTCGTGACCTCGACCACGGGGCGCTCCTCGATGCGGCGCACGAACGGGGAGGTGCGCGCTTCGGGCGTGACGATCGCATCGCCGGCCGCGGCCCGGGCCCAGCCCGAGTCGTCGAAGCCGACGCGCGCGAAGCCGTCGATCGCGAGGCGGGCGTCGTAGTGCTCGCCCTGGTAGAGGCTGCTCGAGACGAGCGGCCCCGTCGCCGCACGCCAGTCCGTGCCCGTCACGATCGTCTCGCTCGACCCGTCGGCGTACTCGACGACGAGCTGGGCGGCGAACGACGGCTGCTCGGCGTAGAACGTGCGGGCGTTCTCGCGGAAGCCGAACTCCTCGGTCGCCCACCCGCCCGCGAGTCGCACGCCGAGCGCGTTGCGTCCGCCGACGAGCAGGTCGGTGACGTCGGTCGTCTCGTGGATCTGGCGGAACTGGTACGGCGTCCAGCCCGGCTTCATGACCTGGTCGTCGACGTCGTCACCGTTGAGGGCGACCTGGTAGACACCGAGCGCCGTCGCGTAGAGCGTCGCCCGGCGCACGCCATCGCCGAGTTCGAACTCGGTGCGGAGGTACGCGGGCTGCGCGGCCGCGGCGGGTTCGGCGAGGCCGATGGATGCCGCGATCCATTCGCCCTCGGCGAGGAAGCCGCCGCGCAGTGCACGCGGTTCGCTCCAGTCGCCCGCGACACCGTCGAGTCCCGAGACGCGCACGCGCACCGCGACCTCTTCGCGCGGGGCGAGGGGCGCGAACGGCCACGCGACGCGCACCGAGGCGTCGCCGTCGATGCGGGCCTCCTCGGCGCCGCTCTCACGCTCGACGACGATCTCGGCGCTCGACTGCCGCCAGGACGGCGTCTCGACCTCGGTGATCCAGCTGAGGACCGGGGTCGGCGAGGCGACGACGTCGCTTCCGTAGGGGGCATCGGTGTCGATGCGGATGACGCGGGGCGATGCATGGCTCACGAGAGAAGGGCTCCTTGGAGTCGGTATCGGTGGGATGGATCAGGATTCGACGACGACGGGCGCCGTGACGACGATCTGGTGGATGCCGTGGCCGACCTCGCCCGCGGCATCCGTCGCGCCGTCGATCGTCACGGTCGACTCGGGCGAGACCGGAAGGTCGAGGGCGGCGCGCGAGCCGAAGGGCACGGTGAGATCGATGACGAGCGAGCCGTTCTCGACGGTCCACTCGATCGCGAGGCGACCGAGACGCGTGTCGATCGATGCGGCGGCGTGCTCGAGACCGGTGGCCGGGCGCGGGGCGACGTGCACGAGTCGGTAGCCGGGTTCGTCGGCGTCGGGCGCGAGGCCCGCGACCGTGCGGTAGACCCAGTCGATCATCGCGCCGTAGGCGTAGTGGTTGAACGAGAGCATGCTTCCCCCGCCGCCGTCGCCCGAACCGGCATCCATCGCTCCGCCGTGGATCGAGCCGTCGGGCAGGATCGCGTCCCAGCGCTCCCACACCGTCGTCGCTCCACGGTCGACCTGGTAGAGCCACGAGGGGGCGTCGCGCCGCAGCAGCATGAGGTACGCCTCGGCGAGGTGGCCCGAGTTCGAGAGCGCGAAGAGCACGAGCGGCGTGCCGAGGAAGCCCGTCGCGATGCGGCCGTTCTCGGCGCGCACGTTCGCGGCGAGCGCGTCGGCGATCTCGGCGCGGCGCTCAGCCGGAGCGAGGTCGAACTCGAGGGCGAGCGCGGCACCCGTCTGCGTCGTGATCGCCTCGTCGCCCCACGCTGTCCAGGTCGCGGCGGCGACGCGATCGGCGAGCGCATCGGCGTCGGACGCCCGGTCGGCGTCGCCGACGAGTCGCTCGGCGCGGGCGAGCAGTCGTGCCGAGTGCGCGTAGAACGCGTTCGCGACGTAGTCGCTCGAGACCTTGGCCTCCCAGGGGCGCTCGCCCGGGGCATCCGGGTCGAGCCAGTCGCCGTACTGGAAGGGCTCGGTCGGCAGCACGACGCCGTCGCCCGCGCGGTTCCGCAGGTGCTCGACCCAGCGACGCATGCTGCCGAGCTGCTGCTCGAGCGCCTCGGTCGAGCCGTACGACTCGTAGACGGCGAGAGGCACGATCGTCGCCGCGTCGGCCCAGCCGGCGCGACCCATGGGGTTCGTCGGAGTGCCGCCCATGAGCATGTCCTCGGGGCGGATGATGTCGGGCACGACCGACGCGACCCCGCCCTCGTCGGTCTGGTCGAGTTCGAGGTCGACGAGCCACGAGAGCCAGAACGACTCGGTGTCGAGGAGCGTGTTGGCGGTCGCGGCGAACGCCTGCGCGTCGCCCGTCCAGCCGAGCCGCTCGTCGCGCTGCGGGCAATCGGTCGGCACCGAGACGAAGTTGTCGCGCTGCGACCACAAGACGTTCGAGTGGAAGCGGTCGAGCGCCTCGTGCGACGACCGGAACTCGCCGCGCGGCGCGAGGTCGCTCGAGATCGCGACGGCCTCGGCCGAGACGACGCGCGCGTCGCTCACGACGTCGGCGTATCGGAAGCCGTGAAACGTGAACGTCGGTTCGAGCACCGTCTCGCCGTCGCGGGCGAGCGTGTAGACGTCGGTCGCGCGGGCCGAGCGGAGGGCCGCCGTGTGGAGCGCGCCCGAGGGCTCGAGAACCTCGGCGTGGCGCACGGTCACGGTGTCGCCCGCCGAGCCGTCGACGACGAGTCGCACCCAGCCGGAGACGTTCTGGCCCGAGTCGAGCACGACGCGGTCGCTCTGCTCGTCGACCGTCATCGGGCGGCGCTCGATGACGCGCACGGGCGGGGCGACGCGGGGGGCGAAGATCGCGCGATCGACGGGGACGACGGATGCCGGCTGCCAGCCCGAATCGTCGAAGCCGGCGTCGTGCACGGCGGGGTCGTCGGCGCGGAGGTCGATCGTCGTGCCGTCGTAGATGCTCGCCGTCTGCACGGCGCCGAAGCCGCCGCGCCACGTGTCGTCGGTCACGAGGGCGACGTCGCCGTCGATCTCGAGCTGGGCGAGGGCGCCGATGCGGTCGCCGTAGATCGCGGTGCGCGACGCGAAGCCCATGCGGCCGCGGTACCAGCCGTCGTTGACCTCGAGCACGAGCACGTTCGGGCCGCTGCGGAGCAGGCCCGAGACATCGTATGTATCGACGAGCACGCGCCCGTCGTAGCTCGTCCAGCCCGGCGTGAGCAGGGCGTCGGAGACGGGATGACCGTTGAGCCGCGCGTCGACGAGTCCGAGCGCGCTGAGGCGCAAGCGGGCCTCGCCGACGGGGCCGTCGATCGTGAACTCGCGGCGGAGGATCGGGTTGGGCCCGGCGATCTCGCTCGGGATGTCGATGACCGACGCCACGAGGTCGCTGCCTCGGATTCCGGCCTCGATCGCGACGGGCTCGCTCCACGCACTCCATCCGGCACCGGCGTCGATGCGCACGGCGTACTCGCGGCGTTCGCGGGGCTCGAGGGCGCTCGCACCGCGGATGCCGGTCTGGTCGGCGCTCGAGACCGGTTCGGCGACGGCCCAGTCGCCCGAACAACTGCGCTCGGCCAGCTGGTAGGCGTGCTGACGGGCATCCGGGCGGTCGGACTCGACCTGCCACGAGAGGCGCGGAACGAGGAGGGGGACTCCGAGCTGGCCCGGCGCGAACTGCGATCGGATCGAGATGATCCGCGTCGACGAGTCGGGCTCGGACGCGTTCGGGAGGGCTGTCATGGCCTGTCCTTTCGGTGGCGCACCATTGCGCACGGCTTAATCCTGAAACGATTCAAGGTCGAATGTCAACCGCCGCGCCGGGCCCCTCTTGCGTGCCTCGGATAAGGGGGAAGAACCGGTCGACCGCGTTACCCGATCGTTACATTTATCGATTGACTGCATTCGCCGCCGGTCGTACCTTACGAATGTTGAACCGTTTCAATACGGCGCACAGCACAGCCCTGGCAATGACGCCGGATCGCTGCTTTACAAGGAGGTAAAGGTATGAACTCTCGGAGTTCGATGAAGAAGAGCGTCTTCGCCCTCGTCGGTGCCGCCGCCCTCGTTCTTCCCCTCGCTGCGTGCAGCGCGGGTGACGGCGGAGACGGTGGCACGACGATCTCATTCCTGACGCAGAACTCGGATCAGAACATCGCCTCGGCTGAGGCGCTCATCGCAGCGTTCGAAGCCGAGAACCCCGACATCTCGGTGAACCTGGAGACACAACCCGCCGGCACCGAGGGCGACAACCTCATGAAGACGAAACTATCGACCGACGAGATGGACGATGTCTTCTACTACAACTCGGGTTCGCTGCTGCAAGCACTGAACCCCGATCAGTACCTCGTGAATCTGTCCGACGAGGCATGGGTCGCCGACCTCACCGACGACATGAAGACCGTCGTATCCACCGAGAACGGTCTCTACGGCGCTCCGTTCGGCACATCGCAGGCCGGGGCCGTGCTGTACAACAAGCCCATCTACGAGCAACTGGGCCTCAGCGTGCCGACGTCATGGTCGGAATTCGCAGCGAACAATGATGCGATCTCTGCGGCAGGCATCCCCGCCATCATCCAAACGTACGGCGACACCTGGACGAGTCAGCTCTTCGTGCTCGGCGATTTCGGGAACGTTCTCGCGCAAGACCCGGACTGGGCGGAGAAGTACACGGCCGGCGAGCGTAAGTACGCCGACGAGCCGGGCCTCCAGGCGTTCGACAACCAGGAAGAGGCCGGCAAGGCGGGCTGGTTCAATCCGAACTTCGCCTCGGCGCTCTACGATGACGGCGTGCGAATGGTCGCCACCGGCGAAGGTGCGCAATACCCGATCCTGACCGGAGCCGTCTCCGCCATCGCGCAGAACTACGCGGACAATGTCGACGACGTCGGCGTATTCGCCTTCCCCGCACAGGACGCGGCAGACACGAAGCTCACGGTGTGGCTCCCGAACGCGATGTACATTCCGAAGACCACCGAGGGTGCCGAGCTCGAAGCGTCGAAGAAGTTCATCGCATTCGCCAACTCCGCAGAAGGATGCGAGATCCAGACCTCCGTCCTGTCCGTCAGCGGCCCCTTCGCGACATCGGCCTGCTCGCTGCCCGACGACGTGCCCGCGCTCGTGCAGGACCTGCAGGTCTACTTCGATGAGGGGAACACCAACCCCGCCCTCGAGTTCCTCTCCCCCATCAAGGGACCGAACCTCGAGAACATCACGGTGGAGGTCGGCTCGGGCATCCGCTCGGCGGCCGACGGCGCAGCTCTCTACGACGACGACGTCAAGAAGCAGGCTCAGCAGCTCGGGCTCGACGGCTGGTAGGCCGCCACTAGTCCCAGCTCACCCCGGAGGGGGTCGGCGCCGCCAGGCGCGGCCCGGCCCCCTCACTCCCCCGACATCAATGGAGATGCGATGACGACGACGACCGCGCCGAGAACACCGAGAGTCGCAGAGGCTCCCCCGCCCCAGCGGAAGCCCATGAAGAGCATCTATCCGACGTGGTTCTTCATTCCGTCGGGCGTGCTCTACGTCATCCTCTTCGCCGTTCCGACGTTCGCGTCGTTCTACTTCAGCCTCACCCGGTGGTCGCTGTTCGACATCGAGTTCATCGGCTTCGACAACTTCGTCACCTTCTTCTCCGAGCCGATGCTCGTGCAGGGCTTCACGAACACCTTCATCTACGGCTTCATCACGTCGGCCCTGAAGGTCGTGCTCGGCCTCGGACTCGGCGTGCTGCTCACCTCGCAGATCGCCGCCCGCGGGTACCTGCGCTCGGTCATCTTCTTCCCCGTGCTCGTCTCGACGATCGGCATCGGCATCACCTTCAAGGTGCTGATGGACCCGTTCGACGGCCTCATCAACCAGACGCTCGCCACCATCGGCATCCAGGGCCCCGGGTGGCTCACCGACCCGGCATGGGCGCTCTTCTCGGTCGCCCTCGTGGATGTCTGGAAGGGCGTCGGCATCGCGACGCTCATCTACATCGCCGGAATCGCGGCGATCCCGCAGGAGTACTACGAGGCGGCGAAGGTCGACGGCGCGGGTGCATGGAAGAACTTCTGGCACATCACGCTTCCCCTCGTGCGCCCCGCGACCGCGACCGTCGTGCTGCTCTCGCTCATCGGCGGTCTGCGCTCGTTCGAGCTCATCTGGGCCATGACGAAGGGCGGGCCGGGCTTCACGAGCGACGTCATCGCCTCGGTCATCTACAAGCAGTACCAAGCCGGCTTCTACGGTCTCTCGACCGCCGGCAACGTCGTGCTGTTCCTCGTGGTGACCGCGATCATCGTCCCCATCTCCTACTTCCTCAACCGCAGGCAGGTCGAGTCATGAGCGTCACGCGATCCATCACGACGGCGGAGCACGCCGACCTCAAGCCCCTCAAGCTGCCGCGGCAGCCGATGACGTTCGCGAAGTTCATGCGCAAGTACGCGCTCGGCATCGTCGCCGTCATCGCCTCGATTTTCGTCTTCCTCGTGCCCTTCGCCTTCATCTTCCTCACCGCGGCGAAGACGTCGCAGGAGTCGTCGCTCCTCGAGTTCTCGCTCCCCGCACAGTGGGCCATCGTCGAGAACTTCCAGGCGGTCATCGAGACGCGCAACTTCATGGTGCTCCGCGCATTCGTCAACTCGACGGTGCTGACCGTGACGAGCGTCGCGATCATGGTGATCTTCGCGGCGATGGTCGGCTACGTGCTGCAGCGGCGCTCCTCGAAGTGGAACCCGTGGATCAACTTCTTCGTGCTCGCGGGTCTCATCGTGCCGCCCGCGGTCGTGCCGACGATCTGGGTCATGCAGGCGCTCGGCATCTTCAAGACGATGCCCGGCATGATCCTCATCGAGGCGACGTTCGGCCTCTCGTTCTGCATCCTGCTGTTCCGCGCGTTCGTCTCGACGATCCCGCGCGAACTCGACGAGGCCGCGATCATCGACGGCGCCGGTCCCATGCGACTGTTCTTCACCGTCGTGCTGCCGCTCCTCAAGCCCGTCATCGTGACGGTCATCGTCGTGCAGGCCGTCGCGGTCTTCAACGACTTCACCGGGCCGCTGTACTTCCTGCCGGGTGATGCGAACGCGACCGTGCAGCTGACGCTCTACAACTTCCAGAGTCAGACGCTCAACCAGTGGAACCTGCTGTTCATGAACATCCTGCTCATCACGATCCCGCCGCTCATCATGTACATCTTCTTCAACCGGCAGATCGTCGCCGGTATGACGAGTGGCGCGGTCAAGGGCTGAGGTCACCGTGAACACGACGACGGCCCGCGGCGTGAGCCGCGGGCCGCTCGCCCCTCACCCGGTCGGCGGGCGCCGGGGCCGGGCCGGCTCAGAAGTACTCGGCCGGAACCGTGCCTCTCAGCCACGCGAGTTCGTTGTCGAAGATGAACGTCGACAGCGCGTTCTCACCCGGGGCCCGGTCGCCGAGCCACTCCTCGAGCATCGCGACGAGGGCTCGGCCGTTCGCGGCCGTCAGCTCGTCGACCGTGGAACGCTCGACGACGGCATCCCAGGCCTCGACGAATCCCGCGGGGGTCTCGACCGCGGCGAGCGTCGCCGAGACGTACTTCGGGCCCCGCAGCAGCGTGCGGTTCGCGGCGAAGGCGGCCCGCGCCGCCGCGAGCGCGAGGTGCGACGCGGCGTGCTGTGTGAGGAACGGATCGCCGAGCGCGACCGCCTGCCCGAGGAAGTAGCGCCCGTGCAGCCGGGCCTGCGCGACGTGCGAGCGGATGCGGCCGTCCCACGCGGATGCCGGCAGCGTCGCGATCTCGGCGATGAGCGCGGCGATGCCGACCGCTTCGGGCCGCTCGAAGACCACGCGCGCACCCTCGAACGACGCGCGCGTCGGATCGTCGGCGCGCTCGACGGCCGCGGCGAGATAGGCGGGGCACGCGAGCTTGATGTCGATGTAGCCGCCGGGGTAGTCGACGTCGTGACGGTCGATCCAGGCGATGCGGTCGGCGGCGATCGCCTTCTCGAAGGCGTCGTCCGTCGTGATGAGGTACACGTCGACATCCGAGTCGATGCGGGCCGTGCCGCGCGCGTGCGAACCGACGGCGATCACGGCGAGCACATCCGGATCGTCCGTCACCGATTCGAGGTAGGCGGCGAGCGCCCGATCCTGGGGGCTGTCAGGGGATTGTTCGGTCATGCGGCGCTCCTCGTTGAGTCGTCTGGTTGCCAGATCCCGGCACGCTCAGCCTATAATGAAACGATTCACTTCTGTGTGGATTCCATCCTGGCGATCGACCCCGACCGCCCGAACAAGGAGACTCGACTCGATGACGAGCCCACCGACACCTGAGCGTGTCTGTTTCCGCCTCCAGGTGAAGCCCGACCGGCTCGCCGAGTATCGCGAACGCCACGCCGCCGTGTGGCCCGAGATGCTCCGCGCGATCGCCGACTCCGGCCGCCGCAACTACTCGCTGTTCCTCGATGAGTCCGGCCTCCTCGTCGGCTACTACGAGACCGACTCCGACGCGGAGTCGCAGCGGCGCCTCGCCGACGACCCGCGCACAGCGGCATGGGAGGCCGAGATGGGCGAGTTCTTCGTCGCCCCCGGCGGACGCCCCGACCAGTCGGCGATCACCCTCTCCGAAGTCTTCAACCTCGAACACCAGCTCGCCGGCCTCGGCGACACAGCAGAAAGCAGCGACTCGTGACGACACTCAGCACCGACATCCTCGCCGAGCTCGAGAAGCAGGCCATCGAGCTGCCCTCGTGGGCGTTCGGCAACTCCGGCACGCGCTTCAAGGTCTACGGCACGCCGGGCACGCCCCGCGACCCCTTCGAGAAGATCGCGGATGCCGCGCAGGTGCAGAAGTACACGAAGCTCGCCCCGAGCGTCGCCCTGCACATCCCGTGGGACAAGGTCTCCGACTACTCCGAGCTGCGCCGCTTCGCGCAGGATCACGGCGTCGAGCTCGGCACGATCAACTCGAACACGTTCCAGGACGACGACTACAAGTTCGGCGCCCTCACGAACGAAGACCCCGCCGTTCGCCGCAAGGCCATCGACCACCACCTCGAGTGCATCGAGATCATGAACCAGACCGGTTCGCGTGACCTCAAGATCTGGCTCGCCGAGGGCTCGAACTACCCCGGCCAGGCCGACATCCGCGGACGCCAGGACCGCCTGCAGGAGTCGCTGCAGGAGATCTACGCGCACATCGGCGACGACCAGCGCCTCGTGCTCGAGTACAAGTTCTTCGAGCCGTCGTTCTACCACACCGATGTTCCCGACTGGGGAACGAGCTACGTGCAGGTCGCCGCCCTCGGCGACAAGGCGCTCGTCTGCCTCGACACCGGCCACCACGCGCCCGGCACGAACATCGAGTTCATCGTCATGCAGCTGCTGCGCCTCGGCAAGCTTGGCTCGTTCGACTTCAACTCGCGCTTCTACGCCGACGACGACCTCATCGTCGGCGCGGCCGACCCGTTCCAGCTGTTCCGCATCATCTACGAGGTCATCCGCGGTGGCGGCTACGGCAACCCGGATGTCGCGTTCATGCTCGACCAGTGCCACAACGTCGAGGACAAGATCCCCGGCCAGATCCGCTCGGTGCTGAACGTGCAGGAGATGACGGCGCGCGCCCTGCTCGTCGACACCGCCGCACTGAGCATCGCGCAGAAGTCGGGCGACGTGCTCGCCGCGAACGCCGTCTTCATGGACGCCTTCTACACCGACGTGCGCCCGGCCCTCGCCGAGTGGCGCGAATCGCGCGGCCTCGCGGGCGACCCCATGGCCGCCTTCGCCGCCTCGGGCTATCTCGCGACGATCGCCGAAGAGCGCGTCGGCGGCACCCAGGCCGGCTGGGGCGCGTGACCCTGCGCATCGACGACCTCACGGTACCGGGCCCGCACGGCCCGGTACCGGTGAGGGTGTACCGGGCGGATGACGCGGGAGCCGGGGGTTCCGGTGCCCGGGCCGGTGCCGGTTCCGGTTCCGGTTCCGCGGGTGTGGTCTGGGCGCATGGCGGAGGGTTCCAGTGGGGCGACCTCGACATGCCCGAGGCCGACTGGGTCGCTCGGGCGTTCGCGTCGCGCGGCATCCACGTGATCTCGGTCGACTACCGGTTGGCCTCGCCGAGCGTGCACTACCCCGTGCCCTCCGATGATGTCGAGGCCGCGCTCGCGTGGACGCGTGCGCACGCGGCATCCCTCGGCATCGACCCCGACCGCATCGTGCTCGCCGGAGCGAGCGCGGGAGGCAACCTCGCCGCGGGTGTCGCGCTGCGCGTCGCGGCGACCGCTGCTGCGCCCCGCGCGCTGTTCCTCGCGTATCCGACGCTGCACGCGGTGCAGTCCGCGCCCTCGGAGTCGCTCCGCGCCCTGCTCGACGCGAACCCCGAGGCCGACCGCTTCGGCCCGGACGCGGTGCGCACCATGTACGAGGGGTACCTCGGCGGCCCCGTCGACGGCGCTCCCGTGTTCGCCGTGCCCGGTCTCGCAACGGCCGACGACGTGCGCTCGCTGCCGCCCGTACTCATCGTGACCGGCGAGGCCGACGAGCTGCGCGTCTCGGCCGAGGACTTCGCGCGCACACTCGGCGCCGCAGGAGTTCCGGTGCAGATCTCCCTGGAGCCCGGCACCGAGCACGGCCACCTCAACCGCCCGGAGCAGCCGGCGGCCGCCCGGACCATCGCCCGCGTCACCGACTGGATCGCCACCTTCTGATCGCCGGAGTGCCGCTCGCGCGCCCGAGTGCCGCTCCACCGGCACTCCCCCGCGCTAGCGGCACTCCGCCGCGCCATGCGCGCGCGACGACGGGCACCGCGTCAGGCATCCAGCACCCATCCCCCTCATCCCCCTCATCCCCCTCATCCCACTCATCCCCCTCATCCCTCTCATCCCCCTCATCCCCCGCCGGAGTACCGTTCCTGCGCCCGAGTGCCACTCGATCGGCACTCCCCCGCGCTAGCGGCACTCCTCCGCGCCGCTGCGGGCGCACGCCGCGCGCAGCGGACGACCTCGCGCACGCCGGGGCTCGCACGAGCGCGAGCGTGCGCGAGCGCGCAACGGATGCCGAGGGCGGGCGCTACTCGCCGATGATGCCGCGCACGCGGGCGACGCGCGCCTTGGAGTCGGGCGCGACCGTGATGTACGCCGCGCCGCCGTCGGGGCGCTCGTAGAACACGCGGATGCCACGACCCACGCGCTTCGTCTTCGTGACGGTGAAGCCTGAACCCTGCGCGCTCACGAGTACATCGCCGGGGTGGACCTCCCGGCCTTCGACGATTCTCACTGCTTCGGACATGCTGAGATCATCTCAGCAACCACCGACACGCCCTCCGTGAGGCCTTCTCTGCGTCATCCGCCCCGCCCCGTCATCCGCGAGTTGCCAGAATCGGCCCGTGCGACACGCCCCACACGGGCCACAAGTGGCAACTCACCCCGTCACGCGGACGCGAGCGTGGCGCGCGCACGGCATGTTGCCACTCGTGGCGGGTCGACGGCGCCTCACACCCACCATCGTTGGCAACACGCACCCGAGAGCGCGCGCAAACCGTCATCCGCGAGTTGCCAGAATCGGCCCGTGCAACGCGCCCCACACGGGCCGAAAGCGGCAACTCACAGTCGAGATCGAACTACCAGGCGTAGGCCTCGGGGGCCGCGCCACCGGGGCCGGGCCAGATCTCGTCGAGCTCGGCGAGGTCGGCGTCGGTGAGGTCGATCTCGAGCGCGCGCAGCCCGCCTTCGAGCTGGTCGAGCGTGCGAGGGCCGACGATCGGGGCGGCGACGGCCGGCTGGTGCAGCAGCCACGCGAGCGCGAGGTCGCCCGCACCGTGACCGAGTCGCGCCGCGAACGCCTCGTACCGCTCCACCTGCGGCAGGCGATCGCCGAGCTTCTCGACGGCTCCGGCCGAGCGCGAGCGGTCGGCCTTCGCGAGCACTCCGCCGAGGATGCCGCCGCCGAGCGGAGACCAGGGCAGGATGCCGAGGCCGTAGTGCTCGGCCGCCGGGATGACTTCGAGTTCGAGCGTGCGCTGCGCGAGGTTGTAGAGCGACTGCTCGCTGACGAGTCCGGTCGACCCGGCGATGCGCGAGAGCTCCTGGTACTGCGCGATGTTCCAACCCGCGAAGTTCGACGAGCCGAGGTAGACGATCTTGCCCTGCTGCTTCAGCAGGCTGAATGCTTCGAGCACTTCGTCGACCGGCACCGCACGGTCGATGTGGTGCATCTGGTAGAGGTCGATGTAGTCGGTCTTGAGGCGACGCAACGACGCCTCGACACCCTGGCGGATGTGCAGCGCCGAGAGCCCGCGTTCGTTCGGCCCATCGCCCATCGTGCCGTGCACCTTGGTCGCGAGCACGATGCTCTCGCGTCGCGCGGAGCCGCCCGACTCGATCCAGCGCCCCACGATCTCTTCGGTCTGGCCGTTGTACGGGCCCCACGGCGGGCCGCCGTAGACGTCGGCGGTGTCGATGAAGTTGACGCCCGCGGCGACTGCGGCATCGAGTATGCCGATCGAGGCATGTTCATCGATAACCGGTCCGAAGTTCATGGTTCCGAGGCAGATGCGGCTGACGTTCAAGCCCGAGCGGCCGAGGCGGGTGTACTTCATGCGGGTGTCGCTTCCTGATCGAGGCGGAGGAGGAGGTAATCGAACGGTTCGAGGGTGACGGGGCCGGCCTCACGACGTTCGCCGGCGAGCAGCTCACCCGCCGGCAGGTCGATCGTCGCGGTCGCGCCGTGGTTGATGACGACGAGAACGTCGCCGCGGCGCACGGCCTCGACGCGCTCGGGGAGATCGGAGAGCACGGGCGCGACACCCGCGGCGTCCAGAACATGACGGATGACAGTGCGGGCCCCCGCGGCATCCGGAATCGTGCCGAGGTAGTAGGCCGTGCCGGCACCCGCCGAGCGTCGCGTGAACGCGGCGTCGCCTGCGCGCCGACCCGACGTGTATGCCGCGAGCACGTCGGCGTCGTCGGCGTGCACCTCCTCGGCGAGCAGCGTTCCCTGCACGGTGACGCCGTCGAGCTCGAACGGCGAGTAGACCTGGCCGGGGCCGTGCGACGACGCCGGCCCGTGACCGGTCGCGCCCGCCGAGTCACCCGACGACGCGCCACCCGCGGGCGGAACGAGCGCGCCGAAGTCCTCGATCCAGACGCCGAGTGTCGAGCCGAGCTGGGTCAGGAATCCGCCGTCGCGGAAGGCGTCGTGCTCGTCGACGACGTCGGAGAACGCCGTCACGAGCAGGTGCCCCCCGCCCTCGGCGAAGGCCCGAAGATTCGCGGCGCCGGCCTCGTCGAGGAGGTACAGCTCGGGCGCGACGACGACGCGGTATCCGCTGAGATCGGAGCCCGGGTGCACGATGTCGACCTGGATGTGGAGGGCATGCATCGCCGCGTACCAGCGCTGCACGAGCGCCGGGTAGTCGAGCGCGATGGGGTGGTCGCGGTTCTCGATCGCCCACCAGTTCTGCCAGTCGAAGACGAGCGCCACGCGAGCGTCGCGCGAACCGGCGGGCAGCGGCGGGAGGGCCGCGAGCTCGGCACCGAGGCCCGTGATCTCGCGCCACGTGCGCGTTCGGGTTCCGGCGTGCGGCAGCATCGCCGAATGGAACTTCTCGCTCCCGCGCTTCGACTGCCGCCATTGGAAAAAGAGGATGCCGTCGGCACCGCGAGCCACGGCCTGCATGCTGATCGCGGCCATCTGGCCGGGGGCCTTCGGAGCGTTGGTCGGTCGCCAGTTGAGCGCGTTCGACGCCTGTTCCATGAGGATCCACGGGGTGTCGGGCTTGAAGCTGCGCATGAGGTCGCGCGCGAACGCCGACGCGCGGAACGACTCGGGGTCGTTCGGGTCGGGGTACGAGTCGTCGGAGATGACATCCATCTCGGCCGCCCAGCGCCAGTAGTCGGCGGGCGGGAAGGCGCCCATGAAGTTCGTGGTCACGGGCTGGGTCGCGCCCGCGCCGCGGATGATCGCCTTCTCCATGAGGAAGAGCTCGAGCAGGGTGTCGCTCGTGAAGCGCTTGAAGTCGAGCACGCTCGCGGGATTCGGGCTGTACGGCATCGACCGCGGCGGCACGATCTGGTCGAAGTCGGTGTAGATCTGCGACCAGAACGCGGTGCCCCACGCGGCGTTGAGCGCGTCGATCGAGCCGTAGCGGCCGCGCAGCCAGACCCGGAACGCGTCACGCGCGTTGTCGGAGTAGTCGTAGTTGACGTGGCATCCGTACTCGTTGTTGACGTGCCACATGACCACGGCGGGGTGGTCCTTGTAGCGCTCGACGAGGGCCGTGACGAGCTCGCTCGCGAGGCGTCGGTACACCGGCGAGCTCGGCGCGAACGCCTGACGACTGCCCGGCCACAGGATCGTGCCGTCGGCGAGCTGCGGCAGCATCTCGGGGTACGCCGTCGTCGCCCACGGCGGCGGGGATGCGGTCGCCGTGGCGAGGTCGACGGCGATGCCGCCCGCATGCAGCAGGTCGATGATGCGGTCGAGCCAGCCCCAGTCGAAGACGCCCTCGGCGGGCTGGATGCGCGCCCACGAGAAGATACCGAGGCTCACCATCGTGACCCCCGCCTCCTGCATACGGATGACGTCGTCGGGCCACACCTCTTCGGGCCATTGCTCGGGGTTGTAGTCGCCGCCGTAGTGCATCATCGAACTCCTGGGGTGGCCGGGCGCGTAGCACCCCACCGGCTGTGGAACGTTTTTCTGAGCCTAACAGGGCAACCGTTTTCCGCGTCGGGCTTCTCGAGTTCCTCCTCGCAGGAGTGCCGCACCTGCATGGGAGTACCGCACGTTCGGCACTCGCGCGCGGGAACGGCACTCCGCCGATTCGACGAAGCGACCCGACGCCAGCGGGCGCGCCCCGGGCAGGCGCGACCCGACGCCGCACGTCAGACAGGCGATCCGCCCTATGCCCCCACCGTCGACGCCCGAGCGATGAGCTCGGGCTGGAACACGATCGACTCGTACTCCGTCGTCGCCCCGCCGATGCGCGCGACGAGCAGTTCGGCCGCCCGCATCCCCATCTCGTGGGCCGGCTGGCGGATCGACGTGAGCGGCACGACGGCGGCCGACGCGAACTCGATGTCGTCGTAGCCGATGAGCGCGATGTCGCCCGGAACGTCGAGCCCGGCGTGCACGAATGCCTGCAGCAGCCCGAGCGCCGCGACGTCGTTGCCCGAGAACACCGCGTCGGGCCGCTCCTCGACGGGAAGCGCCACGAGCGACTCGCCGATCGACCGCCCGAGGCCCGTGTTGAGAGTCACGGTGTCGATCACGGTGAGACGCACGCCGCCGGCATCCTCGATCGCCTCGCGGAAGCCGCGCAGACGATCACGCATCTGCGGAAGCGACTCGCGACCGCCCACGAAGCACAGGTGAGTGCGCCCGAGCCCGATGAGGTGCTCGGCGGCGAGCCGCCCACCCGCGACGTCGTCGAGCGACACCGACGAGATGACGCCGAGATCGTCGACGCGATCGACGAGCACGACCGGGATGCCGCGTCCGATGAGCCGCTCGAGCGGCGCACGGTCGCTGCCGAGCGGGGCGACGAGCACTCCGTCGAGGTGTTGGCGCTCGAAGATGCCGAGGTAGCCCTTCTGCTTCGCATCGGAGTCGTAGGTGTTGCCGACGATCACCGAGAGCCCCGCAGCGTCGGCGCCCTGCTCGGCGCCGAGCACGACATCCGCGAAGAACGGGTTCGTGATGTTGATGACGGCCATGCCGATCGTGTGGCTGCGACCGGCGCGCAGCTGACTCGCCGCGGCGTTCGGCACGTAACCGAGGGTGGCGACGGCTTCGCGCACGCGCTCCTGCAGCTCGGGCGACACGCGCTCGGGGCGATTGAGCACGTTCGACACGGTGCTGAGCGAGACTCCGGCGCGCTCGGCGACGTCACGGATGCCGACGATCGTCACCGCGCTCCCCCTCGATTGCTGACGACGCCGGCGAACAGCGCGGGCGTCTCCCACGCATTGTACGGGGCGCGCTCGCCGCTCTCCCTCCTCACCCAGGTCTCGCCGAAAGGTCGATCGCTCGGGGTGCGCGGGCGCTCGCACCCCTGCGGATCGACCCCTCGACCGGATGCCGCGTGCCGATGCCACACACCGCTCGCCGCTACGCTGGCCCGGACGAAGGAGGACGGATGGCAGCGCTACTCGCATCGGAGCGCCGTGCACGCTTGCTCGAGATCCTCGAGCAGCACGGCTCGGTGCGACTCGAGTCGGCCGCCGACGCCCTCGCCGTCTCGGCCATGACCGTGCGCCGCGACCTCGAAGGCCTCGAAGCCGAAGGCCTGCTGCGCCGCGTACGTGGCGGCGCCGTCTCGGTCATCGCGCCGCGCACCTTCGGCGAGCGCGTGCAGACCCGGTCGCCCGCGAAGACCGTGATCGCCCGCAAGGCCCTCGCCCTCGTGCCGCGCTCGGGCGCCGTCGCGTTCGATGCGTCGTCGACGAGCGGCATGCTCATCTCCCTCATCGACGACGCCGACGGCCTCGTCATCGCGACGAACTCGTTCGACAATGCGGCAGCGGCGCGGCGCTCGTCCGGCATCCGTTCGATCTTCGTCGGAGGCGAGCTCGACGAGAGCTCGGGAAGCTACGTCGGCCCCGTCGCCGGCCGCGCCGCGCGCAGCCTCGGATACGAGCGCTTCTTCACATCGGCGTCGGCCGTCGACCCCGCGACGGGAACGAGCGAGGTCTCGCTCGACGAAGCCCAGGTGAAGCTCGATTTCGCTGCCGTCGCCGACGAGACGGTGCTGCTCATCGACTCGTCGAAGCTCGGTCGCCGCGCGCTCGCCCACGCCCTCGACTGGTCGACGATCGACGTCATGATCACCGATCTCGACCCGGCCGACGAGCGCCTCGCGCCCTTCCGCCCCCTCACCGACCTCCTCTGACGCGCGCAGCGCCCTCGGCCGCTCGTCCCACCCCACGATCCCCCGTCTCGGCGTCACGACACGCTGGAAACTCGCGCTTTACCCAGCGTGTCGTGACGCCGAGACTGGCAGGGAAGGCGCGCACGGGCGGGTGAACAGCGGATGACGGGCGCGAGAGGTTCTTGACCGGCGACACCGCCCCTGTTAGATTCTGGGAAGTTAACAAGACGCAACACAACCGTGGGAAGGCCCCGATGACGAACCAGACCGCCGCAGAGCTCATCGCTCGATCGAACCGACTCGGCGCCGACCCCAAGAACACGAACTACGCGGGCGGCAACACGTCGGCCAAGGGCACCGAGACCGACCCGGTCACAGGCGAGCCCGTCGAACTGCTCTGGGTCAAGGGCTCGGGCGGCGACCTCGGAACGCTCACCGAGCAGGGCCTCGCCGTGCTGCGCCTCGACCGCATGCGCGCGCTGAAGAACGTCTACCCCGGCGTCGACCGCGAAGACGAGATGGTCGCGGCCTTCGACTACGCCCTCCACGGCAAGGGCGGCGCAGCCCCCTCGATCGACACCGCCATGCACGGCCTCGTCGACGCCGCGCACGTCGATCACCTCCACCCCGACTCGGGCATCGCCATCGCGACCGCGGCCGACGGCGAAGAACTCACGACGAAGATCTTCGGCGACAAAGTCGTCTGGGTGCCGTGGCGTCGCCCCGGATTCCAGCTCGGCCTCGACATCGCCGCCATCAAGGACGCGAACCCGCAGGCCATCGGCTGCATCCTCGGTGGCCACGGAATCACGGCGTGGGGCGACACGAGCGAGGAGAGCGAGAAGAACTCGCTCTGGATCATCGACACCGCAACCGACTACATCGCCGAGCACGGCGCGGCCGACCCGTTCGGAACCCCTCTCGACGGTTACGGCGCCCTCCCCGAGGCTGAGCGCCGCGCGAAGGCCGCCGCCCTCGCCGCGACGATCCGCGGCATCGCGAGCCACGACCGCCCCGTCGTCGGTCACTTCACCGACGCCCCCGAGGTGCTCGACTTCCTGAGCGCGAGCGAGCACCCCCGCCTCGCGGCCCTCGGCACGAGCTGCCCCGACCACTTCCTGCGCACGAAGGTCAAGCCGCTCGTGCTCGACCTGCCCGCCGATGCCTCCATCGATGACTCGATCGCCCGACTCAAGGAACTGCACGAGGCGTACCGTGCCGACTACCAGGCCTACTACGACGCGCACGCGACGCCCGAGAGCCCCGCGATCCGCGGCGCCGACCCGCTCATCGTGCTCATCCCCGGTGTCGGAATGTTCTCGTACGGCGCCAACAAGCAGACCGCTCGCGTCGCGGGCGAGTTCTACATCAACGCCATCAACGTCATGCGCGGCGCCGAGTCGCTCTCGACCTACGCGCCCATCAGCGACGCCGAGAAGTTCGACATCGAGTACTGGGCTCTCGAAGAGGCCAAGCTCCAGCGCATGCCGAAGCCGAAGTCGCACGCCACGCGCGTCGCACTCGTCACGGGCGCCGCTTCGGGCATCGGCAAGGCCATCGCGACGCGTCTCGTGGCCGAGGGCGCGTGCGTCGTCATCGCCGACCTCGACCTCGAGAAGGCCCAGGCCGCCGCTGCCGAGCTCGGCAACACGGATGTCGCGGTGGGCGTTCAGGCCAACGTGACGGATGCCGCGGCCGTGCAGGCCGCGATCGACGACGCCGTCCTCGCGTTCGGCGGGCTCGACCTCATCGTCAACAACGCGGGCCTCTCGCTCTCGAAGCCGCTCCTCGAGACCACCGAGGCCGACTGGGACCTCCAGCACGACGTCATGGCGAAGGGCTCGTTCCTCGTGTCGAAGGCCGCCGCGCGCGTGCTCATCGACCAGGGCCTCGGCGGCGACATCATCTACATCTCCTCGAAGAACTCGGTGTTCGCGGGCCCCAACAACATCGCGTACTCGGCGACGAAGGCCGACCAGGCACACCAGGTGCGCCTCCTCGCGGTCGAGCTCGGCGAGCACGGCGTGAAGGTCAACGGGATCAACCCCGACGGCGTCGTGCGCGGCTCGGGCATCTTCGCCTCCGGCTGGGGTGCGAACCGCGCGAAGACCTACGGCATCGACGAGCAGGACCTCGGCGCGTTCTACGCGCAGCGCACCATCCTCAAGCGCGAGGTGCTTCCCGACCACGTCGCGAACGCGGTCATCGTGCTGACGGGCCCCGAGCTCAGCCACACGACCGGCCTCCACATCCCCGTCGACGCGGGCGTCGCAGCGGCGTTCCTCCGATGAGTACGGGAGCGGTCGCCGCGGTCGACCTGGGCGCCACGAGCGGCCGGGTCATCGTCGGGCGCGTCGGCGCGAACGAACTCGATCTCGAGACGGTCGGCCGCTTCCCGAACCGCCCGGTCGAGACGGTCAACGGCCTGCACTGGGACCTCCTCGGTCTCTACCGCGGCGTCGTCGGCGGCCTCACCGAGGCGGTGCGCACCGAGCCGCAGATCGCCTCGATCGGCATCGATTCGTGGGCGGTCGACTACGGCCTGTTCCGCGGCGGGCGGATGCTCGGCACCCCGTTCCACTACCGCGACGAGCGGTCGGCGGCGGGCGTCGAGGCGACCCACGCGGTCGTTCCCTTCGACGAGCTCTACCGCCGCAACGGCCTGCAGTTCCTGCCGTTCAACACCGTCTACCAGCTCGCCGCCGAGAAGCACGGCGGGATGCTCGACCTCGCCGACATGATGCTCCTCGTGCCCGACCTAATCGGGTACTTCCTCACGGGAGAGTCGGTCGCCGAGCGCACGAACGCCTCGACGACGGGCCTGCTCGACGTATCGACGGGTGAGTGGGACACCGAACTCGCCTCCCGCCTCGGCATCCCGACCGGCATCCTGCCCCGCCTCGTCGGTGCGGGCGAGCGCGTCGGTTCGCTGCTGCCCTACGCCCGGCGCGAGCTCGGCACGGATCGCGCGATCGACGTCGTCGCCGTCGGGTCGCACGACACGGCCTCGGCCGTCGTCGCCGTTCCCATGCAGGCCGAGTCGGCCGCGTACATCTCGTGCGGCACGTGGGGGCTCGTCGGCGTCGAGCTCGAGACCCCCGTACTGACGGATGCCGCGCGCGAAGCCAACTTCACCAACGAGGGCGGCGTCGACGGGCGGGTGCGGTTCCTCCACAACGTCATGGGACTCTGGCTGCTCTCGGAGTCGGTGCGCACGTGGGAGCGGGGCGGCGACACGATCGACCTGCCCACGCTGCTCGCAGCCGCGGCGGATGTCACGGCGCCCGTCGCCGTCTTCGATGCCAACGATCCGCGGTTCATCGCGCCCGGCGACATGCCCGAGCGCATTGCGGAGTGGTGCCGCGAGAACGGCGCCCCGGTGCCGACCTCGCACGCCGAGTTCGCGCGGAGCATCGTCGAGTCGCTCGCGCAGGCGTTCGCGGATGCCGTGCACACCGCGGCCGAGCTGTCGGGACGCACGGTCGAGTCGATCCACATCGTCGGAGGCGGATCGCTCAACGAGCTGCTCTGCCAGGTGACCGCCGACCGCTCGGGGCTGCCCGTGCTCGCGGGCCCCGTCGAGGCGACCGCGATCGGCAACGTGCTCGTGCAGGCGCGCGCGCAGGGCTTCGTCGAGGGCGACCTCGAGGCGCTCCGTGCCCTCGTCGCGCAGGCGTTCGCGCCGCGCCGCTTCGCCCCGCGCGCCTGAGGCCGGCGCGCCGCGCGGCGCCGCTCCGCTCCGGTCCGCCCCGCTCCGCTTCGGGCACATCCGCTCCGCTCCGGGCACCGGTTTGTAGGAACTTTCGCGGTGTGTAGGGCGGTCGCGCGCGCCATCCCCTACAGAGCCGCGTTTCCCCTACGAACGCCCGTCCCGCGGCGTCGTTCGCCGGAACTTCGGCGACGCGGAGGAGCGTTTCGCGAGGACCGTCCGTCGCATCGGCGAAGTTCCGGCAAACCGCGAGGGATGACGCGGAGCACGCCACCCGACGCGGTGCACGCCACCCGACCAGAACCGCACCCCGGTTTGTAGGAACTTTCGCGGTGTGTAGGGCGGTGGCGCGCGTCATCCCCTACAGAGCCGCGTTTCCCCTACGAACGCATACCCTGCACCGGCGCACCATCACACCGCCGCGCACCACCACCCGCCCCAACGCCGCCCGGAAAGCCCTTACCCGTGCGCCCCGCCGACCCCTAGGCTGAACCCATGACCGCGTACTCCGCTGCTTTCGACTGGGCCCGCCGCACCGTGACCGAGGGTCGCCTGCCGACCGCCGTGCTCGGCATCGCGACGGCCGAGGGCACGGTCGCGCTCGACGCCTTCGGCGCGACGAGCGGCCGCCCGGCCCGCACCGAAGACCACTACCGGCTGTTCTCGATCACGAAGCCGCTCACCGGCCTCGTCGCCCTGCGCGCGATCGAACGCGGCCTCCTGACCCCCCAGACTCCGCTCACGACGGCGCTGCACGACTTCGGCGCGAACCGTGACGACATCGTGCGCCTCTCGCACCTCGTGAGCCACACGTCGGGCGTGCGCGAGCCCGCGCTCGACGTCGCCGACCTCCGTACCGAGCTGCTGAAGCCGAGCCGAGACTTCGCAGCGGGCGCGGCCTCGCGCTACTCGTCCGTCGCGTTCGACGGCGTCGCGGCGCTCATCGAGCACGCCACAGGCGAGACCTGGGAGGCCGGGCTCGCAGCGCTCGGCGACGACATCGGCGCGACCTTCACGTTCGACGAGTCGACCGATCCGCACACCGTCGTCGACGCCGAGGCGAACGGCCTCGACATCGCGGCGATGGCCCGCCTCCGTCATCCCGGTGCCGGCGCGATCGGACGAGCCGCCGACCTCCTCGCCCTCGGCACGGCGCTGCTCCGCAACGACGGCACCGTCGTGCACCCCGCGACGGCGGCCATGATGCTGCGGCCGCTCACGGGCGACATCCCGCGGCTCGAGCCGTATCCCGCCGAACGCGGTCAGGACTGGGGCTTCGCCTGGAACCTCCGCAGCCGCGCGCCGGGCCTCATCGACCGCGACGTCTTCGGCCACGGCGGATGGTCGGGCACCGAGTTCTGGGTGCACCCGAGCGCGGGCGTCGCCTACGTGCTGCTCACGAACCAGGGCACGCGCCCCGGCGTCGACGCCGACGAGCTCGACAACGCGATCATCGCCGGCCGCTGACGGATGACGCGGGCGCGGCACATCCCGCGCCCGAAGGAACTACGCGAGAACGAGCGCGACGGGACTCTCGGTCACCGCGCGCGACACCTCGGCGAGCGCACCGGTCTCGCGGTCGTACGCGTAGCTCACGATGAGGTCGTCGTCCTGGCTCGCGACGATCACGAAGCGACCGTCGGCGCTCACGATGAACTCTCGCGGCGTGCGCCCCGCGACGGGCGCATCGGCGATGAGGGCGAAGTCGTCCGCGACCCCGAGCGTCGACACGACATCGACGCCGCGGTTCGCGACGAGCACGCGGTCGCCCGAGAAACGTACGGCGGCGGGCTGGCTCGTGCCGACGACCGCCGCCCGCACGGTCTCGCCGACGACGAACGCGTCATCCGCTCGACGCACGCGCGTGACCGTGCCGTCGAGCTCGCCGACGACGACGAACTCGCCGCCGTCCTCCGCGAACGCGAGGTGGCGTGGACCCGACCCGGGGTTGAGTGCGAGGCGCTGCCGTTCGACCACAGCGCCGCCCGCCGAGACCGCGTAGACGAACACGGCGTCGAGGCCGAGGTCGGCGACGAGCACGTTCCCCGTGACGGGGTCGACGACGACCTGGTGGGCGTGCGGGCCCTCCTGCCGATCGCTGTTCGGGCCCGAGCCGGCGTGCTGCACGAGCGCCGAGCGTGCCCCGAGAACAGAGTCGTCGAGCGGGAAGACCGCGATCGACCCGCCGCTGTAGTTCGCTGCGACGACGAACGACTCGTCGGCGGCGAAGGCGACGTGGCACGCATCGGCCCCGCCCGTCGACTGCGTCGCGAGAAGTGTCAGCGCACCCGAAGCCGGGTCGCGGCGGTAGAGGGCGACTGCTCCCCCGGCGACTCCGTCGTACTCGCCGACCTCGAGCGCCGCGGCGACGAGCGTGCCGGCGCGGTTGACGGCGAGGTACGACGGGTTGATCGTCGCCGCGAGCGGCTTCACGTCGCCGAGCTCACCGGTTGCCGGGTCGAACGCCACGTGCGAGATGCCGTAGCCGCGGCCGTCGACGTGCGGCATCCGTTCGGTATAGCTGCCGATGAGAATGTCGTTCGAATGGGCGCCCATGAGAGGGGAGCCTAGCCCGAGTGCGGGAGGATGGAGCGATGAGCGACCGCCTTCTCGTGACCGTGCCCGGCCAGACCCTCTTCGATGCTCTCGGCACTCCGCCCGACGGCGTCGACGTCGTCGTGTGGGACCTCGAGACCCCGCCGCCCGCGGCGCATATCGACATCGTCGTGCCGCCCTATATGGGCCTCGCCGACAAGCTCGGAATCCTCGAGGGCGTCTCGACGGGCCTCGTGCAGGGGCAGTCGATCGGCTACGACGGCATCGCCGGCATCCTGCCCGCCGGTCATGTCTATGCGAACGCGTCGAGCGTGCACGAGACGTCGACCGCCGAGCTCACGCTCGCCCTCATCCTCGCCGTGCAGCGCGGCATCCCCGGCTTCGTGCGCGCGGGCGACGCGGGCGAATGGCGACCGTCGCGGCACGCGAGCCTCGCCGACCGCACCGTGCTCCTCGTCGGCGTCGGCGGTGTCGGCAACGCGATCGAAGACCGCCTCCTGCCGTTCGAGACGAACGTCGTGCGCTCCGGTCGCACCGCGCGCGACGACGAGCGCGGCCACGTGCACGCCTTCGACGAACTGCCCGAGCTGCTTCCGACAGCTGACATCGTCGTCATCGGCGTGCCGCTCTCGCCCGAGACGCGCGGCATGGTCGACGCCGAGTTCCTCGCGGCGATGCCCGACGGCGCCCTGCTCGTGAACATCGCGCGCGGGCCCGTCGTCGACACCGACGCACTCCTCGCCGAGCTCACCTCGGGTCGCCTGCGCGCCGCCCTCGACGTCACCGACCCCGAACCGCTGCCGACCGGCCACCCCCTGTGGAGCGCGCCGAACCTGCTCATCAGCCCCCACGTGGGCGGCGATTCGAACGCGATGATGCCCCGCATGGCGGCGCTTCTGCGCTCGCAGATCGAGCTCATGCTCGCGGGCGACGAGCCCCGCAACGTCGTCGTCACGACGTGACGCCCGGCCGCTCGGCGCCACACGGCGAAACTCCCCGCCCGCAGATGTTCCGCGGCGGCGCGGCGTGCCTTACGGTCGCAGTATGAACAGCACGTTGGCGCTCGTCTCCGAGTGGATCTCGGGGCAGCGCTGGTTCGCCGGCAAAGGGCGGCATCCGTCGCTTCGCCTGCTCGGCGAGTGGGAGCTGCCGGGCGTCACCGAGCCGGGTGTCAGCGCGTCGTCGCTGCTCGTGATGGATGACGCACCCGAGCCCGCGGTGCTCTACCAGATTCCCGTCGTGCGCCGGCCGTCGCCTCTCTTCGGCTCACGTGTCATCGGCCAGCTGCACTCGGGCGAGTTCCTCATCGACGGCGTCCACGACCCCGTCTGGACGTACGCGCTCATCAGCATGATCCTCGGCGAGCGCGATGCGATCCCGCTCGGCGTCGCCGCCACCGGTCGGCACTCGCCGGCCGACGAGGGACGCCCGATCCCCCGGCCTGAGGATGTCACGGCGCACGTCCTCGCCGGAGAGCAGTCGAACACGTCGATCATCTTCGAGTTCGCGACGGGCGTTCCCGTCATCGCCAAGGTCTACCGACAGTTGCACCATGGCGACAACCCCGACGTCGTGCTGCAGTCGGCGCTCGCCGAGGCGGGTTCCCCGCACGTGCCGCTCAGCGTCGGAGACATCCGCGGCGAGTGGGATGACGTCGGCCGGGCATCGGGACGAGCCGACGGTCACCTCGTGTTCGCGCAGGAGTTCCTCGACGGAGCGCCCGACGCATGGCGCGTCGCGCTCGTCGCCGCCGAAAGCGAGGTCGACTTCGTCGACAGTGCGCGCAGCCTCGGTGCGACGACGGCTCTCGTGCACCAGACCCTCGCGCGCGTGCTCCCCACCCGCCGACCCGATGCCGTTGATCTCGAGGAGCGCGCCGCGCTCTGGGCGCGGCGTCTCGACGCGTGCGTCGCCGAGGTACCGGCTCTCGGCGAGTACCGGGCCGGAATCGAGCGGGTGCACGCCGCGGCGGTGCGCGTGCCCTGGTCGGACCTGCAGCGCATCCACGGCGACTACCACCTGGGCCAGGTGCTCTTCGCCCCCGACCGCGGCTGGGTGCTCCTCGACTTCGAGGGCGAGCCGCTGCGGCCCATGACCGAACGCGACCAGCCCGACCTCGTGCACCGCGACGTCGCCGGCATGCTGCGTTCGTTCGACTACGTCGCCGGTTCTCTCGCGCTGACGTCGGCATCCCACTCGGCGCCGCACCTGCGGCAGTGGGCGAGCCGAGCGCGCAAGGCGTTCCTCGACGGATACATCCGCGTCTCGGGCAACGACCTGCGGGCGAACCGCGTGCTCCTCGACGCGTTCGAGCTCGATAAGGCGATCTACGAAGCGGTCTATGAGCACCGCAATCGCCCCGATTGGGAGTCGATCCCCCTCGGCGGCGTCGCGCGACTGCTCTCGCACGGCCGCATCAGCGTTCCGCGCACGTAGCGGCGCGGCGTCACTAATCGGGCAGCGCCGCGCAGCGGAGCCGGGCAGCCGACACCGCGCCGCCGAGCGCACCAGCACCCGACGGCCCGAACGGCTCAGCTCAGGGTGCTCGAATCGATGACGAAGCGGTACCGCACGTCGGAGGCGAGCACGCGCTCGTAGGCCTCGTTGATCTGGCTCGCGTCGATGACCTCGACCTCGGGTGCGATGCCGTGCTCGGCGCAGAAGTCGAGCACCGCCTGCGTCTCGGCGATGCTGCCGATGCCCGAGCCCGCGAACGAGCGGCGGTTGCCGAAGAGCGTGAAGATGTGCACGGGCAGCGCCTCGGGCGGAGCCCCGACGTTGACCATCGTGCCGTCGAGCGCGAGGAGCGACAGGTACGCGTCGAGGTCGATCGGCGCGCTCACGGTGTTGACGATGAGGTCGAACGAGCTCGCGAGCGTCGAGAACGTCTCGGGGTCGCTCGTCGCGAAGTAGGCTTCGGCGCCGAATCGGCGACCGTCGTCCGCCTTGCTGAGCGTCTGCGAGAGCACCGTCACGTGGGCACCCATCGCGTGGGCGATCTTCACGGCCATGTGGCCGAGGCCGCCGAGACCGACGACGGCGACGCGCGAGCCCGGGCCGACCTTCCAGTGCACGAGCGGCGAGTAGGTCGTCACTCCCGCGCAGAGGATCGGGGCTGCAGCCTCGTAGGGGATGGCCTCGGGAACCTTCACGACGAAGTCTTCGACGACGACCACGTGGGTCGAGTAGCCGCCCTGCGTGATGATGCCGTCGAGGTCGGTCGCGGCGTAGGTGCCGATGTTGCCCTTCAGGCAGTACTGCTCAGCACCGGCGAGGCAGTTGGCGCACTCGCGGCACGAGTTGACCATGCAGCCGACGCCCACCCGGTCGCCGACCGCGTGCAGGGTGACCTCCGAGCCGACATCCGTCACGACACCGACGATCTCGTGACCGACGACGAGCGGGTACGCGACGGGGCCCCATTCACCGCGCACGGTGTGGATGTCGGAGTGGCAGATGCCCGCGTAGGCGATCTCGATGAGGACGTCGCGGGGGCCGACGTCCCGTCGTTCGATCGTCGTCGGGATGAGCGGTTCGGTGGCCGATGGCGCGGCGTAGGCGTTGACAGTCTTCATGGGTGTCCTCGGGAGTTCAGGGCCGGCGGATCACGGCCTCCGAACTCTAGTCGACCACGCCGACAGCACCGGTTCCAGGCACTGTCAGTGCCCCCTCTCGGATGGGGGCGCTATCGTGTAGCTCCTCCGACGCAGAGGCGACACCCGTCCGGTCGGAAGACAGCACATGGAGGAGAACCCGATGAGCCACATCCTGATGATCGTGACGGGAGCGAACTCGCTCACCCTCGCCGACGGCACCGAGCACCCGACGGGGTTCTGGGCCGAGGAACTCGTCG
The DNA here is from genome assembly GCF_013407835.1 of Agromyces atrinae. NCBI lineage: Bacteria > Bacillati > Actinomycetota > Actinomycetes > Micrococcales > Microbacteriaceae > Agromyces > Agromyces atrinae. Next base: position 2,252,077 of record NZ_JACCBI010000001.1, read on the forward strand.
TCGCACACCGCGACCTGACGCGCGCGGGCCACACGATCACACTCGCGACGCCCGGAGGCGTGCGCCCCACGGTCGACGCGGGAAGCCTCGCCGAGAGCACAGCCGGGGAGAAGACCGCCGAGCTCACGAGCTACCTCGTGTCGATCGACGATGTGCTCGCCGTGCCGACCGTGCTCGCCGACGTGCACCCGGGCGGCTTCGACGCCGTCGTGATCCCCGGCGGTCACGGCCCCATGACCGACCTCGCCTTCGACGACGTCACCGCGAGCATCCTGAAGGCGGCGGATGACGCGGGAACCATCATCGCTCCGTTCTGCCACGGGCCCGCGGCGCTGCTGTCGACCCGCACCGACTCCGGTTTCACCTTCGCTGGCCGTCGACTCACGGTCTTCACCGACGACGAGGAGCGCCAGGGCGGCACGGGCGAGAACACCCCGTGGTTCGTCGAGGACGAATTGCGGAAGGCCGGCGCGATCATCCAGTCGGGCCCCGCGTGGTCGAGTCACGTCGTCATCGACGGCAACCTCATCTCGGGCCAGAACCCGCAGTCGAGCGCAGCCGTGACGGCTGCCGTCGTGGAGGCTCTCGCCGCGCGGGGATAGGTCTCCTCGCGTCATCCGCCGCTCCTCCCCCTCTCCTTTCCCGCCCCCTCGCGGCGGCGGATAAGGAGATCACGGGGCGCGCACGGCGCGGCGGATGACGCAGGGCGGCATGTCGGGCCCGATCTCCTTATCCGTCGAACCCTTCTCACGCGGCGCACGCTGCGTCACACGCGTGTTCCGCCGAGTCGACCGCGGGCAACCCGGCATAGCCAACGGCGACCGCGAGTGGTTGCATGAGCGCATGAGCGAGACGACAGCCTCCGGCATCCACCCGGGCGAACCCCACCGCGGCGACCTCTCGGGGCGCCTGAACTGGCTCCGAGCCGGGGTGCTCGGTGCGAACGACGGCATCGTGTCGGTCGCTTCGCTCGTCGTCGGTGTCGCCGGCGCGACGGCCGAATCGGCACCGATCCTGGCGGCCGGAATCGCGGGCCTCGTCGGAGGCGCCATCTCGATGGCGCTCGGCGAGTACGTCTCGGTGAGCAGCCAGAGCGACAGCCAGCGCGCACTCATCGCGAAGGAGAAGCGCGAACTCGACGAGATGCCCGAGATCGAACTCGCCGAGTTGGCCGGGCTCTACGAGGCGAAGGGGCTGACTCCCGACACCGCACGACAGGTCGCCGCCGAGCTCACCGCGCACGACGCGCTCGCCGCGCACCTCGAGACAGAGCTCGGCATCACCGAGGACAGCGTCGTCAGCCCTCTCGCCGCCGCGGGCGCGTCGGCCCTCGCATTCACCGTCGGTGCGCTGCTGCCGCTGCTCGCGATCCTGCTCCCACCGGCCGACGTGCGGGTTCCGGTGACGTTCGTCGTCGTGCTGCTCGCCCTCGCGGCGACGGGCTACACGAGCGCGAGGATCGGCGGTAGTCCGCCACTGCGTTCGACCCTTCGCGTCGTCATCGGCGGTGCGCTCGCACTCGTCGCGACCTTCGCGATCGGATCGCTACTCGGAGTGTCGGGCGTCGTCTGACGGTGCCGCGGGCTCGCGGCGCAGGGCGGCGGATAAGGAGATCGTGGGGCACACGCGGCGCGGCGGATGACGCAGGGCGGCGTGTCGGGCCGGATCTCCTTATCCGTCAGCCATCTGCGATCTGGCGCGCGCGCGTCATCCCGCACCCGTCGATGCGCGAGCCGCGTGCGCGGATGCTGCGAATCACGGCGACACGCGGTGCGGCGGATGACGCGGGCGGGGTGTCATCCGTTTTCGCAGCATCCGTGCACAGGGTGACGCACACTTGACACCCTTACTAGATAGACAGACAATCTAGTTATGGAGACAGAACAGCCGGAGGGCGCGGCCGCGTGGCCGAGCGACTGGATGCGGGCGATGCTCGGCGCTTTCACCCTGCGCGCGCTCGAGCGCGGGCCGTCGTACGGCTACGCGATCATCACCGACCTCGAGGCGAACGGGCTGGGCACCGTCAAGGGCGGCACGCTCTACCCGCTGCTGACCCGGTATGAGTCGGCCGGCCTCGTCACGGTCGAGTGGCGCCCCGGCGAAGCGGGCCCCGGGCGCAAGTACTTCGCGCTCACCGACCTCGGGCGGCGCGAACTCGATCGAGTGCGAGACGAATGGTCGCGCTTCAGCACGACCAGCAACGACTACCTGACCCGACGCGAGCAGTGAGGACGACTGTCATGAAGACCACGATGAACAACGACACCTGGATCGACCTCTTCACCCTCGAACTACGCATGCGGCGTGTGCCCGGCGCGGTGATCGGCGATGCCGTCGCGAGCGTGCGCGAGCTGATGGCCGACTCGGGGCAGAGCGCCGAGGAGGAGTTCGGCCCCGCCCGGCAGTACGCGGCCTCACTCGCACTACCGGTGATGGGCATTCGGCAGCAGGCGCTGAAGACCGTGTTCCTCCCGGTGCTCGGGCTCTTCGCGTTCCTCGTCTTCTCGCTCGCGAGCACGGCGTTCTTCAACGACGACCTCCTGCTGCTGTCGGTGCCGCAGGCGCTCCTTCTCGCGGTTCCGATCCTGCTGACGGTGATGTTCTCGTTCTATCCGCGATCGGTGCTCCGGCTGCGATGGTTCCCCGTGATCCTCGTGCTCGTCGCGGGTGGCTCGGGCGCACTGGCGACACTCTTCTCACCGTCATCCCCCGCCGACGCCTGGCTGGTGATCTCGGCGCTCCCACTCATGATCGGCACGCTGAGCGCGCTCGTCGTGATGTCGATCGTGGGAACCATCGTGACCCTCCGAAGCCGAGACGCCGACGAGATCGTCGAGCCGCTCGAGGCACGCGACGACGCCCGACCGCGCGGCCGCCGCCTCGCGTTCCTCATCGTGACCGATTGGCTCTTTGTGATTCTCACCTTCGTCATCTTCGCGATGACCTGGGTTCTGAGCAGCCTTCGCCCGTAACGCGACGCGCGGGTTGCCGCTCTACGTCACGATCGCGTCGGTCGACGGAAACTCGGCGAAGCTACCGTCAGGTTCCGTCGGAGCAAGTTCGAGGTAGCTAAGGCGATCGTCGTCGATGAAGAGCATCAGCATCGCTCCCTCTGACCACGCGTCGAGCACCACCCGCCGTTACGCTGAGCGCGGGGTCGCGCCCGCGGCATCCGTGAGCTCGATGGTGGGACAGGTGCCGCACCCGCAGGCATCCCCTGCCCACGTGCCGGCGGCCTGCGTGAGCCAACGGGCGCGATCAGCACTCGTGACCGGCCCATCGTTCGTCGTTCCCCAACCGATCAGCGCCTCGAGCGCGCCGCGCTCGCGCGGGGTGAGCGCTCGGGGTGTGACGGTGTCCACCGTGCAAGCCTACGTTCGCACCTCGTGCGACACGGCACCGGCCGCGGCCCGGCCGTGGCCCGGCTGCGGCGAAACATCCGTTCACAAAACCGCTCCGGGAACACCGGATTACTAGGTTGAGACGAACCACCCGAAAGGACTACTCATGGCCCACCTCGTCGTCTTCGACTTCCCTTCCGCCGGCCCCTTCGGGGGCGACGCCGCCGCTGCCTTCGGCGAACTCGCGCTCGACATCGCGCAGCAGGAGGGCATCATCTGGAAGGTCTGGACCGAGGATGCAGCGGCCGGCACCGCCGGCGGCGTCTACCTGTTCACCGACCGGGCGGCGGCCGACCGCTACGTCGAGTTCCACACGGGTCGCCTGCAGTCGTTCGGCATCGACGGCATCACGGCCACCCACCACGGCGTCAATGAAGACCTCTCGCTGATCACTCACGCCGCGCTCTCGCGCGACTGAGCCCGGGCGGCGAAGAGGCTGTGACTCTCAGCTCTTAGGCCGCGGCGACCAGCACTACCGCAACAAGGGCAGCTATCGCCGAGAAGGACGTCGTCCATGTGCGCGCTGTGTTCATCAGCGTCCAGGGCTTCTCGAACTGGGCACGCGCCTCTGCAAGTTGAGCTGCATCATGGATATCACCGAGGGCGATGAGGCGGTTGTTCATCGGCACGTTGATACCCAGCGTGAGCACAAGAGTCACCCCATAGAGCACAAGGCTCAGGAGGGTCAGTACCAGCACGAGCCATCCGTCGAACGCGAAGAACTGCACAATCGTCGCAGCGAGAAGAGCCGCAGGCCCGATGTTCGACAAAGCCATGAAGACGGGATTGTGAACGGCCTCGTTGATGTGCTGATTGGCGGAGACAAAAACGCGGTCGTCGGCGTGCCGCAGTCCGGGCATCACCGAGTTGGCATAGCCGAGAACGTATCCGGCAACGAGGCCGATGGAGAGAGTGGCGGCCGCCAAGAGAACTAGGGTGGCAATGGACATACGAATCCGATCTTCTCGCTGCCCCGCCGAGTACACCTCAGCGGGAGCGGAACTCTCGGACCTGTCGTCTCGGAATATTCCCGGTCGCCATTCTACTCAGACGGACGACAATCTCATCGACCTGTTACCCCTCGGCGCTGCGGGTGGCGACCCTCCATAGCAGTGTTCGCAACGACGCAATATCGTCGGTGGTGAATCCCTGCAGGCTCTGGTTGACCGCCTCGTCGCGAGCAGCCAATGCGCGGTCGAGAATCTCGTAACCGGCGTCGGTGGTGCGAGGACGACGAACTCTCTTGTTGGACGGGTCGACGACCCTGACGAGGAAGGATCGCTCCTCGAGTCGGTCGATGATCGCGCCCAGCGTCGTCTTGTCGAGGCCGAGCGTCTGCGCGATCTCGATCTGGGTGCGCGCCACGCCATCGCCAGCAACCGCGAGAACAAGCGTGTCGCGCATGTCTTTCAGGCCCACCGCGCGGCAGGCAGCATCGAACTCCCCGGTCAATGAGCGTTCGACACGATGCACCAACCAGGTGAGGTCCGACGAGAACGGATCGTCGATCGCGGCGCACGGCTTGAGCGCTGGGGTGTCGAGGTCGACGTCAGGAAGCATGCAGCCATTCTATTTCATCCGAAACAAGATCATCCGGACTCGGATGTTAGACTCGATCGACGAAAGGACATCCGATGAAGATTGAGATGTGGGCCGACATTGTCTGCTCGTGGTGCGGGATCGCGAATAAGCGCGTCAACGAGGCAGTGGCTCAGTTCGCTCCAATCGGAGAGATCGAGTTGGTGCATCGATCTTTCCGCCTGCTCCCCGATCTACCTGACGGCACAGGGTTCGAATTCACTGAGTACATGTCGAAACAGCGCGGGGTGCCGCGAGCTCAGGTCGAACAGCTCGCTGCGCGGGTCGAGGGTATCGCTCAGGCTGACGGCATCGAGGCGTATCACGTGATGGGAAACACCATCGGCAACACAACAGCTGCACACGAGTTCCTCGCGTGGGCGACCGAGCAGGGAATGCACCGTGAGGCCTGGGACCTCCTCTTCCATGCGAACTTCGCGGAGAGGGCAGAGATCTGGACCACCGACGAACTCGCCGCCTTCGCACCGCGACTCGGGCTCGATGCCGAGGGCGCACGAGCGGCCCTGAGTGCTCAGCGCTACCGCGGCCAGGTCGAAGAAGACCACGCCGAAGCACTCGCGCTCGGCTCGCAGGGGGTTCCCTTCCTCGTGATCGACCGCAAGTACGGCATGTCCGGCGCCCAGAGCGTTGAAGCTATCGTCAACGCCCTGCAGACGGCCTGGGAAGAACGATCCGCCGCATGACCGACAACATTCAGCTACTCACCGCGGCGGGTGCCGACGGAATCTGCGGCCCCGACGGCTGCTTGCTCCCGCCGGATCATCCCGCGACCACCGAGATCGAAGGCACTTCCTCGGCTGCCGCGCCAGCACTCCTCATGAAAGAAGTACCAGCGCAACAAGAGAGGTGATGACGGCGGCGACGGCGGTCGCCGAACGCCACGCGTTGGCTCGCGTCCACGGCTCCTCAAATCCCGACCGCGCCTGTGCGAGCTCCACAACAGCTGTTCCGACTGAGAGCAGGGCATTGTTCAACGGCACGTTGACGAGAAACGTGATGCCGAGGGTCGCTGCGTAGAGCGCCAGGCTCGACGAGATGAGCAGCATCGCCACCCATCCCGCCCCCGACAGCGCCCCGGCGATCAACGCAGCGCCCAACGCGAGAACCGGCAGGTTGCTGAGGCCGATGAAGATCGGATTGGGCACCGCCGTGATCATTTTCTGGCTAGCGACGACGAACGTTCGATCATCCGCGCTTCGCAGTCCGGACATGACCGAGTTGCCGTAGGCGAACACGTACCCGGCCACGAGGCCCATCGCCACCACGGCGACCGCAAGGGCTACGACGAGGAGCGTCTCCATAGGTTCTCTTTCTCGGCTCTCAGCATCCATCGGGAGTGCAGACGCCGACGGATGCCTCGTCGGGCATCTCGTCGCCGATTCTCGTGAGCGCGTCCTTCAGCGCCGCGAGCGGCTGGGCTCCCGAGATGAGGTGCTCGCCGTTCACCACGAGTGCGGGCACGCCGCGCACCCCGTACTGCGCGGCTCGCGACAGGTCAGCCGTCACGGCATCGGCGACGGCGTCCGATTCGTAATGCGCCGACCAGGCGTCGACATTGATACCCGAGCCCGCGATCGCCGAACGGATCACACCGTCATCCCCGACGTCTTTGCTCTGTATAAAGAACGCGGCCTGCAGGGCATCGAACGCATCCCAGTACGCCGCTTCGCCGCCGACGAACCAGGCCGCCTTCGCGGCGCGGAGCCCGTTCAACGATGTCGGAAACGGGAAGTCGGAGTTCTGCATGCCGACGATGTTGAAGCGGTGCAGATCGTCGTTCATGTTGGCGGCGCGCCAGTGCGAGAGAATCTCGCCCTTCGCACGTTCGCGCGAGCCGAACATGCGGTCGAAGTCGCGCGGCTCCGACACGAGCGCGAACGACCGATGCACGATGTCGACGTTCGGCATGCTCTCGACGAGCTGACGCATGCGGTACGACATGGGGAAGCAGAAACTGCAGATGACGTCGTGGAAGAACTCCACCTGAATGCGGGGCTTCGACATCTCAGACCTCCGCGCGCTCAGCCGCGAAGAGCGCAGAGACGGCGTGCTGGATCTTCGCGCGAAGCGCCGACTCGTCGGCCACTGCGCCATCGGGAGCGAGCTCTTCGCCGAACTTCAGGCCCACCACCGGCTCGATGATGTTCACCTGGATCACGCGCAAGGTGTTCTGAAACACCTCGACGGCGCTCTTTTTGTCGTACCAGTTGTAGGTGACGACGACGGCGCTCTTGCCGTTCCATTGCTTGTACACCCAGTCGATCGCGTTCTTCTGGAGCCCGGTCATTCCACCGTTGTATTCGGGCACGACGAACACAAAGGCATCCGCTTCATCGACCTTGTCGGTCCACTTCTGCACCGCATCATGTGTGATCGTGTAGCCGTCGAAGGCCGGCACGATCGGGCTGTCGACGAACGGCAGCGTCATGTCGTCGAGAGTGGCCACATCGACGGACACGCCCTCGTGTGCGGCGAGCTCCGCTTCGATGAAGCGAACGAGCTCGGTGCCGGCAGTCGTGGGGCGGGCGCTTCCGGGAATGATCAAGACCTTCATAACAACTCCTTCTGGGGAGAGACACGAGGCGAGCACTCGCTCAGCCTCGAAATATCAGGGGAGAACGGCGGGGTGGCGGCGCGCACGACGCCACCCCACCCGTGCGGAAACCGCCGATCAGGCGGTGCCGAAGGGGTTGTCGATCGCGTAGCGCCAGCCGTGCTGCTCGTCGAAGACGGCGACGTCGGCCGTGGTGCCGGCGAGGTTGATCTCGGAGCCGTCGGGGGCCGTTCCGGTGATCGTCCAGTCCGCGATCGCGAGGCCGGTGTTCCCCGACTGGAACACGTGGCGCACGGTCATCGTGATCGGCAGGTTGAGTCCGAGGAACTGCTCGAGCGCGCCGCGCACGGCCTCCGCACCGGTTACCGGCGTGCCGGGAGCGGGTACGAAGACGACGTCGTCGGTGTTCAGCGCGACGAGTCCGTCGAGGTCACGCGCGTTGAAACGATCGGCGAACGCGACGTTGAGCTGGTCGAGAGCGGTCACAGTCATGGGTTGTCCTTCCATCCGGGCCGGCACGGTGCGGGCCTCTAAGGAGAAAGACGCTGTGAAACGGAATGTGTGACATGCCGCATCCGATTTTTTTCGAACGGTCAGGATGCCGGGTTCTCGGCCCGATCTGACATACCCGACTGCTTGCATGCGGCGAGTGCCTTGCGGCCCCGGGCGATGCGCTGGCGCACGGTCGCGGGTGTGAGGCCCAGCCGATCGGCGATCTCTGCCGTCGAGAGGTCGTCGACGGTATGCAGGAGCAGCGGCTCGCGGAGCGTCTCGGGCAGCGCACGAAGCGCCTCGAGGGCGCCGTCGAGGATCACCCGCATCTCGACGTCGCTGACGACGTTCTGGGTGTCGGCCACGTCGTCATCGAGCGCCACCGCGGGCCGGCGGGATCGCTGGCGGGCGAGGTCGATGGCCGCGTTCCTCGCGATGGTGTCGAGCCACGCGCACATCTGGCCAGGCTCGGGAGCGTGCAGGTGCTCGATCGAGCGCCACGCGCGCAGCAGGGCGATCTGCGCGACGTCGTCGGCATCGTCGAGGGGAACGCCGAGCGAGATGCTGCGCCGCCGCAACCGCCCGGGGTCATCGGCGATCATCGCCGTCAGCGACGCCCGTCGCCCGTCGCCCGATTCCGTCATCAGCACTCTCCCGTCGCCGTCATCCCTCATCAGGGTACGTCGACGCGCGGCCCCGAGCGCATCGCGAGAGCCGCGCGGGAGGCCGGTGCCCTCACAGCACCGGCCGACTCCGCTCAGCTGAGCCGGCGTGACAGGTGGACGGTGACGACGTCGCCGATGTCCTTGCCCAGGCGTTTTCTCGTGGCTGCATTGAGCGAGAGCATGTGCCCTCCTCGACCGGTGACCATCAGCCCGACGTTCATGAGGTCGACGTCGTCGACGGTCGCATCGACGCGCACCGCCCTACCCGTGCCGAAGAAGGCGGCCGAGTCGGGCATCTCGACGCAGGCCCAGGTCTCGCCCTTCACCTCGACCCCGATCCGAGCGGTGAACGTGTGGTCGAGCGCGGTCGGTTCGCGTGTCATGGCTTTCTCCTTTGTACAGAACTCTCACCCAGTGAGACTGCCGAGACCGGGCAGAATCGTCGCATGACCGAGATTTCGTTCGCCGAAACCCGCGACGAGTCGCTCGATGAGCAGTTCGGCCGAGTCGTCGACCCCCTCCGGCGCGAGGTGCACGCCCACTGTTACCGGATGCTCGGCTCCGCCTTCGACGCGGATGACGCAGTGCAAGAGACACTGCTACGCGCGTGGCGGTCCTTCGAACGGTTCGACGGCCGGAGTTCTGTGCGCACCTGGGTCTACACGATCGCGACCCGTGTGTGCATCGACGCGTCGACGTCGCGCGGGCGTCGCGCACTCCCGGTCGATCTCGGGCCCTCGACCGAGGTCGGCCCGGCACACCTCGCACCGCACGATGATGTGCGCTGGATCACTCCCTACCCCGATCCGGTCGATGCCAGCGAGCGTCGGAACACCATCGAGCTGGCTTTCAGCGCTGCACTCCAGCGGTTGAATGGTAACCAGCGCGCCGCCTTCCTCCTCAGCGATGTGGTCGGATACAGCGCTCCCGAGGTCGCCGAGATGATGTCGACGACGACGGCCTCCGTGCACTCCGCACTCGCGCGAGCACGTCGGGCGCTCGGGGAACGATCGGGTTCCGAGACAGCTGCTCCTCCGGCATCCTCCGAGACGGTCGCTCTCGCTCGACGCTTCGCGGCAGCCCTCGCCGACGCCGACCTCGACGGGTTCGTCGACCTGCTCACGCCCGATGTCACGTGGGAGATGCCTCCCCTGGCCGAGTGGTACGAGGGGCGACGCGCGGTGGCCGCGTTCGCGCAGGCCGTGCCGATGACGCAGTGCCCGAGTTGGCGCACACGACTGCTCGTCGCGAACGGTCACCCCGCGGTCGCGTTCTTCCTCGGCGATGGCGAGAACCCCAAGCACCGACCCTGGTCGATCACCGTGCTCGTGCCGCGTGGTGACCGGATCGCGTCGATCTACTCGTTCCTCGATGCTCGGTTGTTCGCCCGCTTCGGCCTCCCGGAGTCCGTGCAGTGACCGCAAGCGTGGCCGGGGAGACGGTGTTCGCCGCCTCCCCGGTCCGTACCCCCTACCCAGCGGCGACGTCGATGACCCAGGTCACCCCGAAGCGGTCGGTCAGCATGCCGAAGCCCGGGCTCCACGGCGAGGCGGCGAGCGCTTCGACGATCGAACCGCCCTCGGCGAGGGCCGACCAGTAGCCCTCGACCTCGGCGAGGTTCTCACCTCGAACCGACACGAAGAAGGCCGCATCGGTGAGTGTGACGCCGTTCTCGCGTCGAGTCGTGCCCGCGTCATCCGCCGGGTTCGACACCGCGCCGGGGATGTCGTAGGCCATCACTCGGAAGCCATCGGCGCTGACGACCTGGCCGAAGACCACCCCGTCGGCGCCGGGCGCATCCGCGGGCATGCCGAAGTCGCTGTACGTCGCGATCGTCACCTCGCCGCCGAAGACCTCGTGGTAGAACTCCAGCGCCGCGCGGGCGGTTCCGGCGAAGTTCAGGTGCGTCGTTGTCGTGATGCTCATGGGTGCTCCTCAGAGGTCGTGAGCCGGGCTCGTCCCGGCGAGACCCACACTCACAGGTATGCAGGACAGTTTCGGTCCTCGACCGTGGTTAGCATCGAACACGTGAACACGACCTCGCGCCTCCTCACGCTGCTGTCGCTGCTGCAGATGCGGCGCGACTGGCCCGGCGCGGTGCTCGCCGATCGCCTCGCCATCAGTCATCGAACGGTGCGGCGCGACGTCGAACGCCTCCGAGCGATGGGATATCGCATCGAGGCGACCATGGGCCCCGACGGCGGCTACCGTCTCGAAGCGGGTTCCGAGCTGCCGCCGCTGCTCTTCGACGACGATCAGGCCGTCGCGATCGCCGTCGCGTTGCGGTCGGCGACCGTCTCGGGCGTCGGCATCGAGGACGCATCGCTCCGGGCTCTCACGACCGTGAAGAAAGTGATGCCCTCGCGACTGCGGCATCGCCTCGACGCGCTCGAGTTCACGGCTGTGCCCCGCGCGGACGGCGATCGCGCGCGGGTCGAGCCCGAGGTGCTGGTGACGATTTCGAGCGCCATCCGTGCGCGCGAGGTGCTGCGGTTCGACTACGCCGTGCAGGCGACGGATGACGGCGCGTATCGACCTTCGCGCAGCGTCGAGCCGCAACACCTCGTCACCCACGCAGGCCACTGGTATCTCGTCGCGTGGGATCGCGATCGCGACGCGTGGCGCACCTTCCGCGTCGACCGACTCACGCCCCGCACGCCGACGGGGCCTCGCTTCGAGCCGCGAGCTCTTCCGACCGACGACGTCGCGGCCTATCTCCAGGCACAGTTCCGCGGATCGACGTCGACCGCGTGGCCATGCACCGGCACCGTCATCCTTCACCGCCCCGCTGCCGAGGTGCTGCCGTTCGCGGGCGACGGCATCGTCGAAGACGCGGGCCCCGACCGTACCCGGCTCACGGCGGGGTCGTGGTCGTGGATCGCGCTCGCGGCGTCACTCCTGCGCTTCGACGCCGAGCTCGACGTGGTCGAGCCTCCCGAACTCATCGACGCGTTCGCCGAACTGTCGGCGCGAGCGGCCCGCGCCGCCGTCCCCTCCGCGATCGGATGACGAGGGCAGGTCACCTCAAGGGTCGAAGATGAGGCCCAGCACACCGCTCGTGACGACGAGGCCGACCGCGATGATGACGAGCGACAGCACGATGATGAGGCGTCGCGTTCGCGTGCGGTCGTCATTCACCCGATCACCTTCTCACGCGCCCTCACGTTCGTAGGGGAAAGCGCCGAAGTAAGGCGATAAGTCGCGCACATCGCCTACGCAGGGCCGTTTCCCCTACAAATCCGGACGGGCGCAGCGACAAACCCGGATGGGCCGAGCGCCGGCGGGCGGGGTGAGGACGCGCGCCCTACGCGATCGGGTGACGACGCTCGAGCTTCGCGCCCTCCACGTCGACGTCGGGCAGCAGACGGTCGAGCCACCGCGGCATCCACCACGCCGACCTGCCGAGCAGGTGCATGATCGCGGGCATGAGCAGCATGCGCACGACGAATGCGTCGAGCAGCACACCGAACGCGAGGCCGAAGCCGATCGAGCGGATGATCGTCGCCTCCGAGAAGACGAACCCGCCGAAGACCGACACCATGATGAGCGCCGCGGCGATGACCACGGAGCGACCGGCGCGGAAGCCCTGCACGACCGCGAGCCGAGCCGACGACCCGTGCACATACGCCTCCCGCATTCCCGTCGCGAGGAACAGCTGGTAGTCCATCGCGAGTCCGAAGAGGATGCCGACGAGGATGACGGGCAGGAAGCTCAGGATCGGTCCCGTGCTGTGGAGGCCGAGCACCTCGCCGAACCAGCCCCACTGGAACACCGCGACGACGGCGCCGTAGGTCGCGAAGAGCGACAGGATGAACCCGCCCGTCGCGATGAGCGGCACAAGCAGCGACCGGAACACGAGGATCATGATGAGTAGCGACAGCCCGACCACGACGGCGAGGTAGAGCGGCAGCACGTCGGCGAGCCCCTCGCTGATGTCGATGTTGATCGCGGCCTGACCGGCGACGCCGAGCTCGATCCCGTCGGGCAGCGTCGACAGTTCACGCAGGTCGACGACGAGGCGTTCGGTCGAGAGGCTGTTCGGCCCCTCGACGGGCACGACCTGGAAGGCGGCGAGCGACGAGTCGTCGGAGACCGCGATGGGCGCGACGGCGACGACGTCGGTCTGGTCGGCGAGCGTCTGGGCGACGAGCACCTGGTTCTCGAGCACGCCGTCCTCATCGAGGCCGTCGGGCAGCGTCGCGGTGACGAGCAGCGTGCCGTTCGAGCCTGCGCCGAACTGGTCCTCGATGACGGTGAACGCCCGGTACGACGACGAGTCCTCCGCCTCGGACGATCCGTCGGGCAGGCCGACGCGCATCGAGAGAGCGGGGATCGCGATGGTGAGCAGCACGGCGGCGCTCGCGAGCACGGTGACGATCGCGCGGAGCGTCGACATGGGGCGGAGTTCGCGCTTCGGACGGGATCGCTTCGCCGTGTCATCCGTCGCCGGGTCCTGGCCGATGCGCGCCCGCGCGCGACGGCTGAGGAGCTTCATGCCGACGAGTCCGAGAAGGGCCGGGGTGAGCGTGATCGCGATCAGCACGGCGATCGCGACGCTCACGGCACCCGCCGTGCCCATGAGGCCGAGGAAGGGGACGCCCGTGACGTTGAGGGCGAGGAGGGCGACGATGACCGTCGCACCGGCGAAGACCACCGCGTTGCCCGCGGTGCCGTTCGCGAGCCCGATCGATTCGTGCACGTCGGCGCCCTGCAGCAACTGCTTGCGGTGCCGGTTGATGATGAAGAGCGAGTAGTCGATGCCGACCGCGAGGCCGAGCATGACACCGAGCATCGGGGTGACGGAGGCCATCTGCACGACGCCCGAGAACGCGAGCACGCTCACGGCGCCGATCGCGACGCCCATGATGGCGGTGAGGAGCGGCAGCACGGCGGCGAGCGCCGAGCCGAGGAGCACGAGCAGCACGACGGCGGCGATCGCGACGCCGACGACCTCGCCGACACCGAAGATCTCGGGAACGCCCTGCGCGATGTCGGTCGAGAACGAGACCTCGACGCCGTCGATCGGGTCGGACTCGAAGTGCGTCATGACGGCCTGCTTCGACTCCTCCGAGAGTTCGAGGCGCGGTTCGGTGAAGGCGACGTTGACGAGTGCGGCCGACGAGTCGTCCGAGACGAGACGGATGCCGGAGGCGAGGCTCAGCAGTTCGCTTCCGCGTTCGAGCCGGGTGCTCTCGACGGTGAGTTCGTCACGCGACGAGTCGATCTGCGCCTGCTGCGCGTCGAGAGCGGCGACCTGCGCGTCGAGAGCGGCTTGCTGGTCGTCGAATGCTCCGAGCATGTCGGCGGGGGTGCCGGCGGCGACCGCCTGAGCGCGAGCGCCGTCGAGCTGGGCCTGACCGGCGGCGAGCTGCTCACGACCCGCGTCGAGCTGGGCCTGGCCCGCTTCGAGCTGGGCGGCGCCGGCGTCGAGCTGTGCGCGGCCGTCCTCGAGCTGCGCGGCCTGATCGGCGCGCTGCACTTCGGAGGTGAAGGGATCGATGACGTCGGCGACGTCGGGCAGGTCTCGCGCGTCGGCGATCCGTTCGCCGATCGCCGTCTTCTGCTCGTCGGTGAAGGCTTCGCCGTCGGTCGTCGTGAGCACGACGGTTCCCGATGCGCCGCTGAACTCGGGCAGGCGCTCCTGCAGCTCCTCGATGACGTCGCCCGATGCCGTGCCCGGAACGTCGAAGCTCGAGGTGAGGCCGCCGAAGCCGACGAGGAACCCGCCGACGGCGAGAGCGAGCACGGCGAACCACGCGCCGATGACGACGCCGATGCGCCTCGCGGAGAAGGTTCCCAGACGGTACAGAAGCTCGGCCAACAGATGTCCTCTCGAGACGGTCGGGTTAGATCATACGCAACGTCTCGTCTACGAAGATGTCCATAAGATGTGAAGATGTCCGACCACCGTCAGGGTCCCGTGCGCAGCGAAGCCGCTCGCATCGCGGTACTCGAGGCGACCGCGCGGCTCTTCGCGACCCGCGGCTACGACCACATGACCATGGAGGGCGTCGCCGCCGAGGCCGGAGTCTCGAAGCAGACGATCTACCGCTGGTGGCCGTCGAAGGGCGCACTCATCGCCGACTGCCTGCTCGAGCGGCGTCTGCTCCCCGACCAGCTCACTCTGCCCGACACGGGTGACGTGCGGGCTGACCTCACGTCGTGGATCGCCACGATCTTCCGCGTGCTCGACCGCGCGGGCGAATCGTTGCTCCGCTCGCTCATCGCCGCCGCGGCCGAGAACGTCGAGGTCGGCCAACGCCTGCACGCGAGCCTCGGCATGGAGTCGTCGCTCACCGACCGGCTCCGCAGTGCGATCGACGCCGGCGAGCTGCGGGCGGACGCCCCACTCGCCGAGATCGGCGAGGCGCTCGTCGGCTCGCTCATCCTGCGCGCGCTCAGCCGGCAGACCGTCGACGAGGCGGGTGCGGCCCGCTTCGTGACCGCCGTGCTCGGGGCGTCTCGCGCGTAGGGCGGTCGCCGGTCGGCGCGGGCGTCTTAGAGCGCGCCGCGCACCGCGTCGCCGACGGGGATCGCGTCCATCAGCGTCACGCGCACCGGCTCGGCGATGAGCTCGGCGATGTCGGCGTTCAGAAGCGTGACGGGATCACCCTCGGCGTGCGCCGCGAGCGCCTCGCGCGACGTCCACTTCTCGATCATCGTGATCGTGCCGTCCTCGGCGTCGTGGATCGCGTAGAGCTCGCAGCCGTCCTCACCGTGAACCGCTTCGATCCCCCGCCGCATGGCGGCGACCATATCGTCCTTCTGCCCATCGCGGGGCACGAAGATCGCCGTGACCACAACACTCATGCCGCACTCTCCGTTTCGAGACCGAGGGCGGCGAGCACACGAACGAGGGTGTCGGGCTCACCGACGTTGCCGGGAACGACGACGTAGAGGATCTCCCGGCCATCGTACGACGTCATCGTCCAGACCGAGACGCCGGGGAGCACCTGCCCGACGACGGTCGCCGAGGTCGCCCCGATCCCGATCCGAGCGACGTCGGCCGAGGTGATGCCGCCCTTCGAGACGACGACGCCCACGTGGGGCAGGAGGTCGCGGACCGCGGTCGTGAGCGCCGTCATGACGAGTTCGCCGTGCGCGAGCGTGTCGTGTTCGGCCGAACGCGCGCGTTCGGTGGCGAGGATCGCGAGGCCGCGGCTCGCGAGCGCATCGCCCGCCGCCCGGCTCGCATCGTGGCCGGCATCCCCGGGCGCCTCGAGTGCGCGCACGGTGTCGATGACGGATGCCGCACCCCACGCCGCCTCGACGGGCGCGAGCTGAGCCGTGGCTCCGTGCGTGTGCGAACCGCACACGAGCAGCACCGGCTGCGGGGTCGGGATGAGCGGCGTGTCGAGCAGTCGCGTGCTCGCGACACCCGCGAGCGCGGCCGCCAACGGCGCGGCGGATCGCACGACGACGCGCGCACCCTCGGCGAGCGCAGCATCGACCGCGTCGGCGATGGCGACGATGTCGCGGGCGTCGACGGCATCGGGCACGACGACGCTTCCCGCGGGGGCTGCGGCGAGCACCGCTCCGAGGCCGCCGTCACGGACGACGTCGAGGCTCACGGGAACCGCGGGCCGTCCCGACTTCTCGCGGACGTAGTCGACGAGCACGCCCGTGCCGAAACCGAAGACGGGGTCATCCGCGTACTCGCTCTCGTGCGCCGGAACGTCGACCCCGGCGACGCGCACGTAGTGCACGCCGTCTCGCGTGGTGCGGCCGCCGTCGGGGAACGCGGGCACGAAGAGGATCACGCCGTCGTCGTCGAGGAAGACCTCGGTCTCGGCGAAGACATGGCCGCGGAGGGTCGAGTCGCCGCGCAACACGAAGCGCACGGGCTCGCCGAGGCGCTCGCACGCGGCGGTGCCATCGGCGAGGATGCGGCGCGCCAGCTCGACGGCCTCACCCTCGGACAATGCACGGCTGTTGGTCTGCACGTAGACGGAGTCGACCGTGCGCAGAGCCTCGGTCAGGATGTCGACGTCGCTGCCGAGCAGCACGGTGACGCCCGATGCCGACTGCGTACCCGTCGGGTCGTCGTCGAGGACGATGGTTTTCATGGGTGTGACTCCTTCAGAGGTCGGAGGTGCGGGCGGGTTCACCCCGCCCGCACGTGGCCTGAGCGGCCGGTCGTTCAGCGGCTGGCGATGACCGCGTCGACCGCGGCACGGTTCTTCGCGCCCCACGTCTCACGCGTCACGAGGGTGCCGATGAGGCCGAGAGCGCCGCATGCCATGTAGACCCACGCGACACCGCCCCATCCGAGGGGAACGGCGACCGCCGTCGCGATGAGGGGGATGAAGCCCGAGATGGCGGCCGAGAACTGGTAGCCGACCGATGCGCCCGATGATCGGGTGTTGGTGTTGAACAGCTCGGAGAACCAGGCCCCCTGCGTTCCGGCGAGCGCATCGTGGATGATCGACATCCCGATGATGTAGACGAACACGATCAGGTACGGCACCCCGGTGTTGACGAGGAGGAACATCGGGAAGGCGAAGGCGATGAGGGCGAGCGTGCCGACGAGGTAGACCGGCTTCCTGCCGATCCTGTCGGAGAGCGCTCCGAAGAGGATCGTCGTGAACAGACCGATGCAGGCCGCGATGATGAGGCCGGTGAGCGCCGTGGCACGGTCGGTGATGGGCTCGTCGCCGGTC
This sequence comes from Agromyces atrinae, assembly GCF_013407835.1. Lineage (NCBI taxonomy): Bacteria > Bacillati > Actinomycetota > Actinomycetes > Micrococcales > Microbacteriaceae > Agromyces > Agromyces atrinae. The sequence goes on from NZ_JACCBI010000001.1 coordinate 2,269,448, forward strand.
GTGAGGTACGACAGCATGTAGGTCACGATGACGTAGAAGCCGCCCGACTCCGCGAGGCGGAGGGCGATGACGCGGAGGATGGTGCGCCAGTCGTTCTTGAAGACCTCCATGAGCGGGTTCTTCACGACGAGGCCCGCGGTCTTCGTGTCGACGAACTCGGGCGATTCCGAGACCTTGGCGCGGATGATGAGGCCCGCGATGATGAGCACGGCCGACAGCAGGAACGGGAGGCGCCACGCGAGCTCGCTGTCGAGGTTGCTCGACCAGAGGAACACGAGGTTGGCGAGGAGGAGGCCGAGCGGAACGCCCGCCTGCGGGATCGCGGTGTACCGACCGCGCTTCTTCCACGGTGCGTGCTCGAACGTCATGAGGATCGCGCCGCCCCACTCGGCTCCGAAGGCGATGCCCTGGATGACGCGGATGAGCGTCAGGAGGATCGGCGCGAGGATGCCGACCTGCGCGTACGTCGGCAGCACACCGATCAGCACGGTCGAGATGCCCATGAGCAGCAGGGCGCCGACGAGAACGGGCTTCCGGCCGATCTTGTCACCGAGGTACCCGCCGATGAGCCCGCCGAGCGGGCGCATCGCGAAGCCGATCCCGAATGTCGCGAAGCCGAGGAGGACGCCGACGACGGGGTCTTCGGCGTGGAAGAAGACGGTGTTGAAGTAGAGCGCGGCTGCGGTGCCGTACGCGAGGAAGTCGTAGTTCTCGATCGTCGTACCGACGGCACTGCCGATGGCGGTGCGGAGCTTGTCGGGCGATCCGTGTTCAGCGCGCTGCGCGCGTTCGTTGGTGATGGTCGTCATGTCGGTTCATATCTCCCTTGATGATGAAGCCAGTCGAGGCCTCCAGCGCGGGAGCCGAACCTTCAGGCCCGGGGTTGTCTCCCGCTCTGCGTGTCGATGTTGTAGAAGTCGGCGATGTGCCGGGTGACGAGCTCGCTCGCTCGTGGACCGTCTGCGGCGACGATCGCGTCGAAGATCTCTCGGTGCTCGGCTCGGACCGTGCGAGCGGTCTCGCGCCAGTCGTCGAGATTCGCGTACACCTCGACCATCTGCCGGTGGATCGCCGTGCGGAGCGATCCCATGAAGTGGGCGGTCAGGGCGTTGCCGGTGGACTCGGCGATCCGCATGTGGAAGGCCGCGTCGAGACTGTTGAACTCCGAGGAGTCGATGCCCGGGTCATCCATGCGGTCGAGGATCTCGGCGAGGGCGCGGTGATCGTCGTCATTCGATCGATAAGCGGCCTCCTCCACGCTCCAGGCCTCGAGCGAGAGGCGCGTCTCGAGCACGTCGCTCCAGCTGAAGTGCGACAGAGCGATCTGCAGCTTGAGGAGGTTGACCATCCCGTCGCCGGGGGTCGAGACGAGGACTGCGCCGCCGTCCGGCCCGCCGCCCCGCCGGATCTCGACGATCCCGAGGGCCTCGAGCACGCGCAGGGATTCCCGCAGCGACGGCCTCGAGACTCCGAGCGAGATCGCGAGCTCGCGTTCGCTCGGCAGTCGGTCGCCCGCCTTCAGCCGCCCGTCGAGGATCCGCTCCTCGATCTGTGCCATGACCTGCTCGTAGGTGCGAATGCGCTGCACCGGCTCCCACGGATCGCTCGTCGTCCCCACGGATCTGCTCCTCCGGTCGCCCATCGCCACGACGCGTGGCGTGTTGTTCGTCCATCGTAGTTTCCGTAGTCAGACGGTCAGACCGTGGATCAGAGGGCGGCGGCGTGCTCGGCACGGAACTCGGCCTCGAGCTCGCGACGGATCTGGACGGCGAACTGCGTCTCGTCGACCTCGACGTCGTCCCACGTGACCGTCTGGTCGCGGGGCACATCGCGGATGAGCTTGGCACCGTGAGCCAGACCGAGGGGCAGGGCGTGCACGTCGAGCGACCGAGCGGCGGGCGCCAGCTTGCCGAAGACGGTGTATCCGCCCTCCCCGTCGAGCGTGTCGCCGGCACGGAGGTCCTTCTTCGCGGTCGTCACGACGTCGCCGCGGAAGCCGGTCGGCGCTCCGGTGGCCTCTCCGCGGACCACCGCGGCGGCGATCGAGACCCCGAGCTCGAGGCCGATCATGTGGTACGGGCGATACAGCGAGCCGTAGCGGCCGGTCGAGTCGGTGTGAACGCCGTACTCCTGGAAGCACTGCACGGCGTAGTCGGTCGTCGCCTCGAACGTCACGTAGACGCCCCAGCGCAGGTTGTCGGGCACCTCGGTTCCGTCGCGGTACATGCTCGACGCGATTTCGACCGTGCCGCGACGCGTGAGGCTTCCCCCCTCGAACCGGTTCTCGCGGAAGACCGTGGGCAGATCGTCCTTGCTCGCGGCGGGAAAGAGCAGCCCTTCCTCCTGCGGGATGAGTCCTGTGCCGTTCGCGACGGCGGCCATCTCAATCGCCGACTTCGTGCCGTCGAGGAACGAGTTGAACATCTTCGGGTTGTAGTCGCCCGACGCGAGCTGCTCGTCGGTGAAGCCGTAGTAGTTCCACACGGTGTCGGGCGTCGAGTAGTTGTACTCGGGCAGGTACTTGGTTCCCTTGCCCGCGGCGACGACGTCGAACCCGACGGTGCGGCACCAGTCGACGAGCTCGCAGATGAGGGCGGGCTGGTCGCCGTAGGCCATGGCGTAGATGACGCCCGCGGCCTGGGCACGACGCTGCAGGATCGGGCCCACCATGCAGTCGGCCTCGACATTGACCATGATGACGTGCTTGCCGTGGTCGATCGCGGTGACGGCGTGGTACGTGCCCACGAGCGGGTTTCCGGTGATCTCGAGGATCACCTCGACGCGGTCGTTCGTGAGCAGCTGGAGCGAGTCGGAGACGACGGCCGTGCCTCCCGTGCGGAGCGCCTCGTCGACGCTCGCCGCCGCGTAGCGTGCCGACGGCCAACCGGTGCGGGCGAGTGCAGCGCGGGCCTTCGCGACATCGATGTCGGCGACTCCGACGACGTGGATGTTGTCGCTGCCGACCGCCTGCGTGAGGAACATCGACGCGAACTTGCCCGCTCCGATGACGCCCACGCGAATGGGGCCTGCCTCTGCGGTGCGCTGCTGCATGAGCGTGAAGAGGTTCACGGTGTACTCCTTTGTATGACTCCGGATCGAGGCGACCGGACCCTTGGGTCAATGGTCAGACCATCACGATGTGAACACGGTACCTATGGTCAGACCATCTGTCAAACAAACCGTGGGAATCCGCCGTCGGCACCGCGCGGCGTAGGCTTCTCGGGTGTCGAATCCCGTGACCGAGCCCGTGTCCGCCCGGGAATCCTGGTGGATTCTCGCGATCGTCGGCGTCATCGGCGGTGTGCTCTCGGGCGCGTTCGGCGTCGGCGGCGGCATCCTCATCGTCCCGCTGCTCGTGACGCTCGCCGGCATGGATCAGCGCCGAGCCTCCGCGACATCCCTCGCCGCAATCGTGCCGACGGCGATCGTCGGCTCGATCACCTACCTCGCCGCAGGGCGCATCGACTACGTCGCGGCGATCCTGCTCGCCGTCGGCGGCGTCGCCGGCAGCTGGGCCGGCACCCGTTTGCTGAAGAAGCTGCCCCTCGGATGGCTGCGCTGGCTGTTCATCGGATTCGTCCTGCTCATCGCCGTGCGCATGCTCATCCTGTTGCCGCCGCGCGCCGAGGGCTCGCTCGACTACTCGGTCTGGGCGGGCGTCGGACTCGTGTTCCTCGGCCTGCTCATCGGCTTCGCCTCGGGCCTCTTCGGCATCGGCGGCGGCGTCATCGCCGTGCCGGCGCTCATGACGATCTTCGGCATGGGCGACCTGACGGCGAAGGGCACGAGCCTCCTCATGCTCATCCCCACGTCGATCACGGGCACCGTCCAGAACGTGCGCGGCAGGCTCGTCGACCTGCGGGCCGGCCTCATCGTCGGAGTCGCGGCGACGGCGGCATCGTTCGCCGGCGTGTGGCTCGCGTTCCTCATGTCGCCCGCGGTCTCGTCGTACCTCTTCGCCGCACTCCTCGTCGTTGCCGCGGTGCAGCTCGCCCTCAAGGCGCTCCGCGACCGGCGCAAGGCTTAGGTTCCCGGCGCCGCTCGCGCGCCCACCCGCGCCGAGAGGTCAATCCCCCACGGTCGCGGGCGCCCCGCACCCCGCCAGATCGACCTCTCGATGGGCTTGGCACCGTCATCCGCTCGCCCGCCCGCACCCAGAGGTCAATCCCCCACGGTCGTGGGCGCCCCGCACCGCGTTAGATCGACCTTTCGATGAGTTCGTCGAAGTCATCCGCTCGCCCCGCACCGAGAGGTCAATCCCGCACGGTCGCGGGCGCCCCGCACCGCGTCAGATCGCCCTTTCGATGAGCTCGGCGCCGCCATCCGCTCGCCCCCCCCCGCACCCAGAGGTCAATCGCGCACAGTCGCGCGCGCCCCGCACCCCGTCAGATCGACCTCTCGGCGACACGAGGGCGACACCAAAGCGACGCGAGCGACGCAGCGCGCCTAGAAAGCGCCGACCGCGCGGAACGCGTCGGCGACGGGCGCGAGATCGCGGCGCACGTCGGCCTCGCGCAGCACGCTCGCGACGATCTCGTCGTGAAGGGGGCGGGATGTCTCCCACAGCAGGCGCCCCTCGGCGGTCAGCTCGCTCGCGACCCCGCGCCGGTCGTCGCTCGCCGCGACGCGCGTGACGAAGCCGCGGTCTTCGAGCCGTGAGACGAGGCGCGTCGTCGAGCTCGGACTGTGACCGGCCTCGAGGGCGATGTCGCGCATGCGCACGGGCACGTCGTGGCGGCCGAGCACATCGATGACCGTGTACTCGACGAGCGAGAGACCGACGGCGGCACCGAGGGCGCGTTCGATCTCCGACTCCATCACGGTGACGAGCACGGCGATCGTGCGCCACCCATGGGTGCGGATCGTGGCGACGTCATCAGCGATGCCCACGAGTTCCTCCTCAGGGTTGTCGTGGCCCGCGCGCGGCCCACTTCGACGATGATAGCGCTTGCAGTCACCGCGTGTCGCATGAAGTTCGAACCGCGGAATCATGCGGAAGTTGCCGGTGTAAACAACTGACAGGCCCCGTGTCAGGGGCGCCCCGTAGGATCGAAGCCAGCGAGAAGGGCCGCCATGAACGGATCAGCCGAAGCACGTGTCGCCGTCTACATCGACTTCGACAACATCGTCATCTCCCGATACGACCAGGTGCACCGCCGCGGCGCCTTCCAGAAAGACGGCGCCCGCAGCGTGACGACCGGGGCGAAGCCGGCCGACGACCTCGGCAAACGCGTCGAAGAGGCGACGGTCGACCTCGGGGCGGTGCTCGACTACGCCTCGTCGTTCGGAACGGTCGCGATCAGTCGCGCCTACGCCGACTGGTCGGCACCGATCAACGCGAACTACCGCAAGCAGCTCGTCGAGCGCGCGGTCGACCTCGTGCAGCTCTTCCCCGTCGTCGCCTCGATGAAGAACGGCGCCGACATCCGTCTCGCCGTCGACGTCATCGAAGACCTCATGCGCCTGCCCGACCTCACGCACGTGGTGATCGTCGCGGGCGACTCCGACTACATCTCGCTCGCGCAGCGCGCGAAGGTGCTCGGCCGCTACGTGATCGGCATCGGTGTCGCCGGCGCGACGAGCCGTGCCCTCGCCTCGGCCTGCAACGAGTTCGCCTCGTACGACGCCCTGCCCGGCGTCGAGCCGCTGCCGGCCGCCTCGCCCGCTCCGACGACAGACTCCGAGCCGAGCAAGCGCGCCCCGAAGACGCGCAAGGAGCGTTCGGCGCAGGATGCCGCGGGCGATCTTCTCGAACGGGCTATCCGTCTCGGTGTCGCGAAGAACGACGAGGAGTGGCAGGGTTCGGGCGCCGTCAAGAACCAGATGCTCCGCATGGACCCGACGTTCGAAGAGCGCGCCCTCGGGTTCTCGTCGTTCAGCGGATTCGTGAAGTCGCAGTCGGCGCGCGTCGAGCTCGACGAGTCGTCATCGTCGCGCATGATGCGGCTGCGGCCCGACACCAAGGCCTGAGCCCCAGGCCCGACCCCCAGGCCCGACCCCCGGACCTGACCCCAGAGTCAGCGCGAGCGTCGCTCCGCCGAGCCCGGGCCGTAGATGACGATGCCCGCGATCGGCACCAGCAGGAAGAACACCCACGACCAGGTGAAGCTCCCGACGAAGCCGAAGATCATGAAGAGCGCGAACGCGACGATCGGCACGAGCGCCATGATCGTCGCCCCGACGGCACCGCCGAGCGCTCGTGTGCCGCCCCGACCGGATGACGGGACGGACGCATCTCCGTAGCCGTACGGCGCACCCGGGCCCGAGGTGAAACCCGCTCCGGGAATCGCCCCGGCGGGCGGCAGCTGAGCCTCGGCGGGCGCCGACTCGGGGAGGTCGGCGAAGAGGGGCACGAGATCGGCGCGCGTCACCGCCGCGCGTGCGGCCGCCGATCGTTCCGAGAACTCGGCCGCGGTGAGGCGACCGGCCGACTGCGCTTCGGCGAGGTGGCCGACCGCGGCGTCGCGTTCCGCTGTACTCAAGCGTTCGTCGGGCCGTTCGGGGTTCGAGTATCCGCTCATGACCCCCAGCATGCCGCGATCGCGCGCGCCACGAAACCCCGTACCCCCGCTTGAATGTGGTCTGACCACAGGGTAGAGTCTCGTGCGACGGTGTGGTCTGACCACAGGAAGCGAGGGTGGAGCGTGACAGAGACGTCGCCGCGCGCCTGGCAGGTCGTGCTCTCCCACATCGAAAGCGCTCTCCTCGACGGACAGTTGAAGCCCGGCGATCACCTGCCTCCCGAGCGCATGCTCGCCTTCGACCTCGGCGTCGGCCGCTCGAGCGTGCGCGAGGCCGTACGCGCCCTCGAAGTGCTCGGGCTCGTGCGCACGCAGACCGGTTCCGGCCCGAACGCGGGCGCCATCATCATCGCGACTCCCCGCGGCGGAATGTCGGTGCTCATGCGACTCCAGGTCGCCGCCCAGGGCTTTCCCGTCGACGACGTCGTCGCCACTCGACTACTGCTCGAGACATCCGTCGCGGGTCGTCTCGCCGCGTCATCCGCCCCGCTCGACGGAGCCGAGGCCCTGCTCGACGCGATGGAGGACGAAGCCCTCACTCCCGCCGAGTTCCTCGCGCTCGACGCCGAGTTCCACCTGAGCCTCGCCGAGGCCGCGGGCAACCAGGTCGTCGTCGCGACGATGGCAGGCCTGCGCTCGGCGATCGAGGGCTACGCGCTCGCGGGCGCGGCCGCCGTCGCCGACTGGCATGCGACAGCCGCACGGCTCCGCGGCGAGCACCGCGGCATCGTCGCCGCCATCAGCCGCTCTGACGTGACCGCCGCGCAGAGCGCCATCCACCACCACATCACCGATTACTACGCCGAGACGACCCCCGACGCCTAGGAGGCCCCCATGGTCAAGCGCCAGATTCCGAACCCTCGCGACCTCATCCCCCTGATGCAGTTCAAGAAGCCCGAGCTCAACGGCAAGAAGCGACGCCTCGATGGCGCGCTCACCGTGTACGACCTGCGCGACATCGCGCAGCGCCGCACGCCGAAGGCCGCCTTCGACTACACCGAGGGAGCGGCAGAGGCCGAGCTGTCGCTCGCCCGCGCACGCCAGGCGTTCGAGGACATCGAGTTTCACCCGTCGATCCTCCGCGACGTGTCGAAGGTCGACACGAGCCGCGAGATCCTCGGTGCTCCCGTGTCGATGCCGTTCGGAATCGCGCCGACGGGCTTCACGCGCATGATGCAGACCGAGGGCGAGATCGCCGGTGCGGGCGCTGCGGGAGCCGCCGGCATCCCCTTCTCGCTCTCGACCATGGGCACGACGTCGATCGAGGACGTCAAGGCCGCGAACCCGACGGGTCGCAACTGGTTCCAGCTCTACATGTGGAAGGACCGCGAGCGTTCGATGGCGCTCGTCGACCGCGCCGCGAAGGCCGGGTTCGACACGCTCCTCGTGACGGTCGACGTGCCCGTCGCGGGCGCGCGCCTCCGCGACAAGCGCAACGGCTTCTCGATCCCGCCGCAGCTCTCGCTCGGCACCGTCGTCAACGCCATCCCGCGCCCGTGGTGGTGGATCGACTTCCTCACGACCGAGCCCCTCGCGTTCGCGTCGCTCTCGAAGTGGTCGGGCACCGTCGGCGAGCTGCTCGACACGATGTTCGACCCGACCGTCGACTTCGACGACCTCGCCTGGATCCGCGACCAGTGGCCCGGCAAGGTCGTCGTCAAGGGTGTGCAGAACCTCGACGACGCGAAGCGCCTCGCCTCGATGGGCATCGACGGCATCACGCTCTCGAACCACGGGGGCCGCCAGCTCGACCGCGCGCCCATCCCCTTCCACCTGCTTCCGGATGTCTCGCGCGAGGTCGGCCGTGACATGGAGGTGCACATCGACACGGGCATCATGTCGGGTGCCGACATCGTGGCATCCGTCGCCCTCGGCGCCGACTTCGCCCTGCTCGGCCGCGCCTACCTCTACGGCCTCATGGCCGGCGGACGCGAGGGCGTCGACCGCATGATCGACATCGTCGGCGAGCAGATCACGCGCACGATGCGCCTCCTCGGCGTCTCGACGCTCGACGAGCTCGGCCCGCAGCACGTCACGCAGCTCGCTCGCCTCACGCCGATCGCGAAGGTGGCGACGGATGCCGCGGAGGCCCTTCCCGCGAAGCCCCGTGCACCCCGCGCGAAGAAGCCGGTGGCCGCGAAGTAACCCCGCCCGCGGCATCCCCCGCCGCACCCGTTCACGGATGCTGCGGTTCGGCCCGCCACCCGCGTGTCGCACCCCGACCGCCGGCGTGTCGGGCCGGACTGCAGCATCCGCGCACACCGCATCACGACGAAGGAGTCACATGAACACCCCGCACGGCGCCTGGCCCGTCATGCTCACGCCGTTCCACGACGACCGCAGCATCGACCTCGACACGCTCGACGGATACACCGACTGGCTCATCGAGCAGGGGTCGGCGGGGCTCTTCCCCGTCGCGCTCTCGGGCGAGATGTACGAGCTCACCGAGGCGGAGCGCATCGAGGTCGCGCGCCGCGTCGTGGCCCGCGCCGCCGGCCGGGTTCCCGTCGTCGCCGCGTCGATCACGACGGGCACGGCGCGCGAGCAAGCGGATGCCGCTCAGCGCCTCGCCAAATCGGGAGTCGATCAGGTCGTGCTCGTCACGCCGCTCCTCGCACCGGCCGGCGTACCCGAGACCGACGCCACCGACATCGCGCTCGACATCGCGCACCTCGCCCCCGAGATCGACTTCGGCATCTACGAGTGTCCGTTGCCGTTCGCGCGCACGCTCTCGACGGCATCCGTCGCGCGCCTCGCCGAGAGTGGGCGTTTCGGTTTCTTCAAGGAGACCACCGGTCGCATCGACGTCATCGCCGAGCGCGTCGCCGCGGCATCCGGCACGCCTCTCGAGGTGTTCGCCGCCGCGCCCGGGATCACGCAGCAGGTCATCGCCGCGGGCGGCGCCGGCGTCTCGGGCTGGGCCGTCAACGCCTACCCCGACCTCGCGGCGCGGGTCGCGAGCGGAGCGGATGACGCGCGCCTCGACGAGGCCCAGCGACTCTTGACGGTCGCCGAGAAGGTCGTCGGCCCGGCATACCCGAACTCCGCGAAGCTGCTCGTGGCGCACCGCTCGGGTCTCGCGTTCGCTCCGGTCAGTCGCTGGCGCCACGAGGGTGTCGACCCCGCGGCCCTCATCGCCTTCGACGACCTCGCGGTCTCGACCGGCCTGCTCTGACGCGGGCGGTGACGCCCCGCACCGTCATCCGCCTCTGATCGTCATCCCTTGCGTCATCCGCCCCTCCCCGTCCTCCGCTGGGCCCTCTCCGCACTGCGGCGGATAAGGAGAAATCGGCTCGCGCACGGCGCGGCGGATGACGGCGAGCGGCGCGTCGGGCCGGATCTCCTTATCGGTCGGCACGTACGCGACGCCGAGCGATCACGGATGCTGCGAAACGAGGCGTCCACCGGCGCGGCGGACGCCACGGGCGGCGTGTCACGCCAATCCGCAGCATCCGTGCACAGGAAACCTCAGACGCGACGGAGGCGCACCGCCATGAACTGACGACCGGGGAGATCGACGCGCACGGTGCCCTCGTGCACGTCGGGCAGGGTCTCGACGGTGCAGTTCCATGTGTCGAGCACGTCGACGGCGAAGCGGCCCTCGGGCAGCACGACGTTGCGGAAGCGCGGGCGGTTGAAGCCGAAGTATCCGATGACGTACTCGCCGGCGACGCCGCCCCACGGCACGTCCCAGTCGGACGGCAGCGGGTCGAGCACGCCCGTGGGCGACTCGGCCGAGATGCGCTCGAGGAACGCGATGCGCTCGGGGCTCGACCCCTCGAGCACGCCGCCCTTCGACCACCAGAGCTGTTCGGCGTCGTTGAGGTACGTCTCGCCGTGGCCGACGTAGCCGCCGCGGATCGCGCCCTCCCAGAAGCGGCGCGTCATCTCCTCGCCGGTGATGTTGCCCCAGCCCTGGTCGATGTCGCCCTCGTAGGCGCACTCGTCGATGACGACCGGCTTGCCCCAGCGCTCGCGCCACTCGTCGGTGTTCTCCGAGGTGCGGTACACGTCGACGCGCTGCACGCTCACGTGCGTGATCCACGGCTTCGAGTAGTCGTAGAACCCGTGGCAGTTGTGGATCGAGTTGAGGTGCCCGTGCGGGTCCTCCTCGCCGACGACCGCGGCGAGTCGCTCCCAGTCATCCGTCACCTTCGCCCACAGCAGGTCGTACTCGTTCGCCATCGACCACCACACGTTCGCGAAGGCCGCGAGGCGGCGCACGGCGTAGCGGAGGTAGCGCTCGTCGACGGCGGGCCCGAGATCGGCGAAGCCCCAGCGGTCGTAGGCGTGGAAGAGGATGAGGTCGGCCTCGATGCCGAGGGCGCCGAGCTCATCGATGCGCTGCTCGAGGTTCGCCCAGTACTCGGGGTCGAAGCGTTCGAGGTCGAAGCCGTCGGCGAGCGAGCCGACGAACGGGAAGCGCTCGGGTTCGTTCGCGTTGTAGAGGTACGACTTGGGGAAGAGGCACATGCGCATCTTCGTGAAGGGCGCGGCGGCGAGGGTCTGGAGCGTCTGCTCCTGCAGTTCGGCCGGCTGGTGGGTCCACGCATAGGCGGTCGTGCCGAGCGGCCGGTGCCGTGTGCCGTCGGCGTGGGTGAAGTGGAATCCGTCGACTCCGACCGGCCCGTGCGCACCGGCGGCGGGCGCGCCGACCTGCACGACACCCGTGATGCCGTCGAGCGAGCGCGCGGTCGAGGTCGTCTCGAACGCCCACTCCCCCTCCTCTTCGGCGAGGAGCCGCACGCGGTACGTGCCGTCCCCGTCGTAGAAGCCGCCCACGACGAGCTCTCGGTCGCCCTTCCTGAACCGAGCCGAGAGCTCGACGTCGACGTACGGATTGCCGTGCGACGGGCCGTCGAAGCTCACTTCGACGACACCCCAGCGCGGGGTCGAACCGGGCAGGATGACGGTCGCCGAGCCGCGCTCGACGTCGTCGCTCTCATACGCCGGGTCGGCCTCGACGGCGGGGGCGTACGGCGGTCGCGCATCGACGCCGTCGCCCACTTCGGCGAGGGCCGCCCAGAATCGTTCGGCCGTCTCGGGGTCGTCGCGGAGCGTCGGCACGATCGCACTCAGTTGACCGAGACGCGCCGTGCGGAACTGCACCGCCATGGGCGACGCCGCGACTCCCGGCAGGTAGGTCTCGAGCACCGCGCGCCCGGCAGGGCTGTCGAGGGTCTCTCCGAAGGTGGAGCTGCGGTCGAACATCGGGGTCTCCTCGGGGTGAGCGGTCAGGCGGGGTCGACGGCGGCGAGGGCGGCCTCGACGTCGGCGAGCAGATCGGGCGGGGTGAACATGAGCGACTGGCGCACGGTGCGGCTCTCGGCCCAGACCGTCTCGCGACGCACCGTGTCGGCCTTCGCTGCGTCGTGCACGGCGACGGCGTCGAGGAGCGCACGGTAGGCGCGCGGGTCGTCGATGATCGCGGCGGTCGTCGAGTCGAGTCCGTAGGGGCCGCGCGGCGCCTCGCTCGCGACATCCTCGATGAACCACTCGTGGGTGCCGGCGCCGATGATCGTCTCGGGCAGGCCCGGGAGCGAAACGACGGCCGTCGTGTTCGCGGGCACGGTCGCCGTCACGGCGATGGTCGACCCGTCACGGCGCCACGCGACCGACGCGAGTCCGTACGGCGTCTCGTGCGTCGCCTCGGCGTGGTCGAGCTCCGTCAGCGGCCGGGGCGCGATGCGGAGGCGGCGGTAGCCCGGCGCGTCGGGCGCGAGCCCGGCGACCGTGCGGTGCAGCCAGTCGGCGACGGCTCCGAGCGCGTAGTGGTTGAACGACGTCATCTCGCCGGGGTTCACCGAGCCGTCTTCGAGCAGGCTGTCCCAGCGCTCCCAGACGGTCGTCGCGCCCATCGTCACGGGGTACAGCCACGACGGATTCTCGGTCTGCAGCAGCAGGCGCGCGGCCGCGTCGAGGTATCCGCCGTCGGCGAGCGCGTCGGTCACGAGCGGGGTTCCGACGAATCCCGTGCCGATGCGGTAGCCGCCGCTGCGCACGAGCTCGGCGAGGCGCTTCGTGAGGGCTGCGCGCTGGGCGGCATCCGTCACGAGGTCGAAGCGCAGGGCGAGCGCGTACGCGGTCGGTGCGTCCGACATCATGCGGCCCGCGGGCGTGACGTACTCGGCGGCGAAGGCCGCACGGCTCGTCTCGGCGAGCTCGCCGTAGTGCGCGGCATCGGCCGTCTCGCCGAGGAGGGCCGCTGTGTCGGCGACGATGCGCAGCGATCGCGCGAGGTACGCGCTCGCGACGATGTCGGAGTCGACCTTCGCGTCGCCGGGCTTGTCGGGCGGTGCGGCCGGGTCGAGCCAGTCGCCGAGCTGGAAGGTGTTCGACCAGAGCCCGTCGGTCGAGACGCGCAAGACGGCGTCGACCCACGAGCGCATGCTCGGGTACTGGGCGGCGAGGATGCCGCGGTCGCCGAAGCGTTCGTGCATGACCCACGGCACGACGGTCGCGGCGTCACCCCACGCGGCGACGGCACCGGGGCCCGCGAAGCCCGGCAGCACGGACGGCACGACCATCGGCACGTTGCCGTCGGTGTGCGTCTGCTCGAGCGCGAGGTCGCGCAGCCACGACTCGAGGAAGCCCGCGCAGTCGTAGAGGAACGACGCGGTGGGGCTGAACACCTGCAGGTCGCCCGTCCAGCCGAGGCGCTCGTCGCGCTGCGGGCAGTCGGTCGGGATCGAGAGGAAGTTGCCGCGCATGCCCCACACGACGTTCTCGTGCAGGCGGTCGAGCTGGTGGTGCGACGACGAGAACCAGCCGGTGCGGGTCATGTCGGTGTGCAGAACGACGGCGGTGACGGATGACGCGTCGAACGCTCCCGGCCAGCCCTCGATCTCGGCGTAGCGGAACCCGTGGAACGTGAAGCGCGCCTCGAGCACCTCCTCGCCGTCGCCCGCGAGCTCGAACACGTCGGTCGAGGCCGCATTGCGGAGGGGCCGGAGCGCGAGTTCGCCCTCGTCGAGCACCTCGGCGTGACGGAGGGTGAGCCGTGTACCCCGAGGCCCGGTCACGCGGAGGCGCAGCCGGCCGACGAGGTTCTGTCCGAAGTCGAGGATCGTGCCGCCGGAGGGCGAGGCGAGCACCTCCACGACCGACAGTTCGTCGATGCGGCGTACGGGCGGCGCGACGCGGGCCTCGGGCACGGGGGTCTCGATCGGCAGCACGGCGGCGGGCGTCCACGTGCCGTGCAGTGTTCCTGCGCGGCTCCAGCCCTCGACGGCGCGGCGCGCGTCCTGGTGCTCGCCCGCGTAGATGCCGCTGTCGACGACGTCGAAGTCGCCGGTGGCGCTCCACGCGTCATCCGTCGCGATCGTCTCGCTCGACCCGTCGGCGTAGTCGATGACGAGCTGGCCGAGGAAGGCGGGTTGGTCGCCGTAGACGCGCTCCGCGAAGGCGAAGAAGCCGTACTTCTCGGTGTACCAGGCGCCGGCGAGGGTCGCGCCGACGACGTTCTCGCCCTGCACGACGAGGTCGGTGACGTCGACGCTCTCGTGCACGAGGCGGTCGCGGTAGCTCGTCCACCCCGGCGAGAGCACGCTGTCGTCGATCGGCATGCCGTTGACCTCGGGCTCGGCGACGCCGAGCGCTGTCCAGGAGAAGCGCGCGCTCGCGACGGGCCGGTCGACCGTGAAGGAGCGTCGCAGCAGCACGGGCTGCGCGGGGCGCTGAGGATTCGCGAGACCGATGGGCCGGGCGACCCACGCGCCGTCGGCGAGGAAGCCCGCCTCGACGGCGACGGGAGCGCTCCACGCGGTCTCGCGACCGTCGACCGAGAACGCACGCACCGCGATCTCGCGCACCTCGCTCGCCTCGAGCGGGGCGAAGGGCCAGTCGACGAGCACGGAGTCGGCCCCGTCGAGACGCACGACCGCGTCGCCCGAGCGGAGTTCAACCGCAGCCTGCGTCCAGCCGGGCTCGTCGGAGACGACGGTCCAGGTGAGACGCGGCGTCGGGGTCGCGACGAGCGCACTGTCGTCGCGGAGTTCCGCGCGGAGCCGGCCGATGCGAGCGGATGTCGGTGTCGTCATCGCGAACCTCAGACGTCGATGCTCGCGGTGCGGGCGAGGTCGACGACCGACGAGCCGGCGAAGAGGGTGAAGGTGCCCTCCTCGTACTGCCAGCCGTCGGCCCAGTGGGCGAAGGCGCGCTTCGGCAGCGCGACCTCCCACTCGACGGTCTCGCCCGCTCCGGCACGCACGACGGCGAAGCCGACGAGCCAGCGCTCGGGGCGTTCGATCGCCGAATCGGTGCGCTCGGCGTAGACCTGCACGACGTGCTTGCCGGCACGGTCGCCCGTGTTCGTCGCGGTTCCGACGAAGCGTGCGTCGCCCGCGGCGATCGAACCGTGCACGGCGGCCTCGTCGATCGACCACGTCGTGTAGCCGAGACCGTGTCCGAAGGGGAAGAGCGGGGCGATGTCACCGCGGAGCCACGCGCGGTAGCCGATGTGGATGCCCTCCTCGTAGCGGAGCACACCGTCGGTCGGGGTGACGTCGACGACGGGCACGTCGTCGAGCTCGGCGGCCCACGTGGTCGTGAGGCGACCGCCCGGCTCGACGGCTCCGAAGAGCACGTCGGCGACGGCCGACCCCATCTGCTGGCCGCCGAAGTAGCCGAGCACGATGGCACGAGGAGCGTCGACCCACGGCAGCGCGACGGGCGAACCGGCGTTGACGATCACGATGGTGTTGGGGTTCGCGGCGACGACAGCGCGCACGAGCTCGCCCTGACGGCCGGGGAGGTCGAGCGACGAACGGTCGTAACCCTCCGACTCGACGCGCGAGTTCGTGCCGACGACGACGATCGCGACATCCGCCCCGGTCGCCGCGGTGACGGCGTCGGCGAGCAGGGCGTCGGTGTCGGAGTCGTCGGGCGCGAACCCGAGGGTGACGGCGAAGGCGTTCTGCAGGGCGTCGCCCGACGAGCGCAGGTCGAACTCGGCACGGATGTCGAGGGGAACGCCCGCGGTCACGGCGATCGCGCCCGTGGCCGACGGCGGGGCGAGGAAAGCGGCGCCGAGGTCGGTGCCCAGGGCGACGGGCGACTCGTCGACGAGCAGCTCGCCGTCGACGAAGACGCGGCCATGCTTCGACGTCGCGAAGCCGAGCTTGACGTTCTCCGTCGCGTCGGGCGTGTACGTCGTGTGCAGCACGAGGCGGTGGGCGGCAGCGACCGGGGCGTCGCCGCCGAACCAGACGAGTGCCGTCGAGCGGCGGTCCTCCGAGAAGAGGTCGGTGCCGTCCTCGGCCTCGAAGCGCGCGATGAGGCCGGGCTCGCCCGTGACGGGGTTCGTGAGGCGCTCGAGCGGGATCTCGCTCACGCCCTCCTGCACGACGGCGCCGACCGCGTAGTCGACGGTCACACCCGGCAGAGCCGCGCGGATTCCCTCGAGCGGGCTCACGACGTGCTCGGGGAGCACGGTCGCGCTGCCGCCGCCCTGCGTGCGGGCCTCGCGGGCGTTGTGGCCGATGACGGCGACGCGGCCGAGACTGGATGCCTCGAGCGGAAGCACTCCGTCGTTCGTGAGCAGCACGGTGCCGGCCGCGGCGGCCTCGCGGGCGAACGCGACACCGTCGACGGGGGCGGGCGCGACGGGCTCGTCGCCGCCGAGCGCACCCACGCGGTCGGCGAGCGCGAGCAGACGCAGCGCCTTGCGGTCGACGTCGGCCTCAGAGACATCCCCCGACCGCACGGCCTCGACGAGGTCGCCGCTCCACGCGGGAGCCGGGCCGGGCATCGCGAGGTCCTGCGACGCGGATGCCGACGCGAGGCTGCGCACGGCCGTCCAGTCGGAGACGACGACGCCGTCGAAGCCCCACTCGGAGTTGAGCGGCGTCTCGAGCAGGTCGTTCTCGGTGAGGGTGACGCCGTCGACCGAGTTGTACGAGCTCATGATCGCCCACGCGCCCGCCTCGACGGTGTGCTCGAACGGCAGCAGGTACAGCTCGCGGAGCGCCCGCTCGTCGACGCGCACGTCGACGGTGAAGCGGTCGGTCTCGGAGTCGTTCGCGACGTAGTGCTTGGGCGTCGCGGCGACGCCGTTGTCCTGGAGACCCCGCACATACGCCGC
This sequence comes from Agromyces atrinae, assembly GCF_013407835.1. Lineage (NCBI taxonomy): Bacteria > Bacillati > Actinomycetota > Actinomycetes > Micrococcales > Microbacteriaceae > Agromyces > Agromyces atrinae. The sequence goes on from NZ_JACCBI010000001.1 coordinate 2,286,050, forward strand.
ACCGAGCACGCCCGAGAGGAACGGGTCCTCGCTGAAGCACTCGAAGTGGCGTCCGCCGAGCGGCGAGCGGTGCAGGTTGATGGTCGGGCCGAGCACGACGTCGACACCCTTACGGCGGGCCTCGCTCGCCGCGACCGCTCCGTAGCGGTGGGCGAGGTCGGTGTCCCACGAGGCGGCGAGCGCCGTCGCCGACGGGAGGTTGATCGACGGCGAGCGCTCGTCCCACACGGGGCCGCGCACACCGGCGGGCCCGTCGGAGAGCACCATCGCCCGCAGCCCGATCGACGGAAGGGGAACGGTCGTCCAGAAGTCGGCGCCCGAGATGAGCGCGACCTTCTCGTCGAGGGTGAGCTGGTCGAGCAGGGCGCGGAGCTCAGCCGAGGAGCGGGTCATGGTGGTCCTTAAGAGAGGTGCGGATGTCGGAGTGAACGGGTCAGGCAGCGCCGGTCGCCGCGGCCTGCTCGTCGATGAGACGGCGACGCAGGGCGCGACGCTCGCCCTGACGATCGGGGTCGGGGATCGGCGCGGCCATGAAGAGCCGCTGCGTGTAGGGGTGCTGAGGGCGCGCGGTGACCTGGTCGCCGTCGCCCGACTCGACGATCTCGCCGTGGTACATGACCGCGACGCGGTGGCTGATGTGCCGCACCACGGCGAGGTCGTGCGAGATGAAGAGGTAGGCGACGCCCGTCTGCTCCTGGATGTCGATGAAGAGGTCGAGCACGCGCGCCTGGGTCGACAGGTCGAGAGCCGAGACCGGTTCGTCGCAGACGATGAGCTTCGGGTCGAGCGCCAGGGCCCGCGCGATGGCGATGCGCTGACGCTGACCGCCCGAGAACTCCCGGGGAAGACGGTGACGGGCATCCGTCGGCAGCTGCACCTGGTCGAGCAGGTCGCCGACGCGCTTCTTCGAGTCGGCCGCCGAGACGCCGCGCACCGTGAGCGGTTCGATGAGGATCTGCTCGATCGTCATCGACGGGTTGAGCGACGAGTACGGGTCCTGGAAGACGACCTGGATCTCGGAGCTGAGCTCCCGCCGCTCGGCGCGGTTCAGGTGACCGATCTCGCGGTCGCGGTAGAGGATGCTGCCGCCCGTGACCGGCGCGAGGCCGAGCACGGCGCGACCGAGCGTCGTCTTACCTGAGCCCGACTCGCCCACGAGACCCACGGTCTCGCCGGGCTTGATGTCGATCGAGACGCCCTTGAGGGCACGGAACGGCTGGGCGCGGAATCCCGACCCGGGGTAGGAGACCTCGAGGTCCTTCACGTCGAGGAGTGCGGCGGTCATCGGTTTCCTCCCGTCCGGGTGGTTCCGAGCGGGGGCCGTGCGGGGCCCTCGTCGAGAATCGCCCCGAGCAACGACTTCGTGTAGGGGTGTTCGGCGTGCTGGAAGATAGAGCGCACCGGACCGGTCTCGACGATGAGTCCCGACTGCATGACCGAGACGCGGTCGCACAGGTCGGCGACGACGCCGAAGTTGTGGGTGACGAGCAGAAGAGCCATGCCGCGCTCGTTCTGCAGGTCGCGGAGCAGGTCGAGCACCTCGGCCTGCACCGTGACGTCGAGGGCCGTCGTGGGCTCGTCGGCGATGATGAGGTCGGGGTCGGTCGACACCGCACCGGCGATGAGCACGCGCTGGGCCATACCGCCCGAGATCTCGTGCGGGTAGGCGGCGAACGTGCGCTTCGGGTCGGGGATGCCGACGCGTTCGAGCAGCGCGAGCGCCTTCTCGCGGGCGTCCTTCTTCGACAGGCCGAGGCTCACGCGCAGGGGCTCGACGAGCTGGCTGCCGATCGTGAACGCGGGGTCGAGGTTCGACATCGGCTCCTGCGGGATGTACCCGATGCGACGGCCGCGGATCGCGGTGTACTTGCGCTCCCCGAGCTCGTCGAGGCGCGTGCCCTCGTACTCGACGCTTCCGCCCGAGACGTGGCCGCCGCGGGGTAGCAGGCCGAGTACGGCGAACGCGGTCTGCGTCTTGCCCGAACCCGATTCGCCGATGAGGCCGTGCACCTCGCCGCGGCGGATGTCGAGGTCGACGCCGTGCACGACCTCGATCGACTTTCCGCCCTCCTTGTCGTACGCGACGCGCAGGTCGCGCACCCGGAGTACTTCGTCGCCGACGCGAGACGACGCGTGCGCGTCATCCTCGTGCCGGATCGGGTCGACACCCACGATCAGGTCGTCGTCGAAGCCGACGGCGCCGATCGACTCGGTGACCGCGGCGATCGAGCCGGTCGCGGTGGCGACGGCGCGCTTCCGCTTGCGGCGCACGACGACCGTGCGCTCGAGCTCGTCACGCATGACGTTCGCGAGCAGGGTCAGGGCGATGCAGGTGAGGGCGATCGCGAGCGACGGCCACGCCATGAGCAGCGGCGCCTTGTAGATGTTCGTGAAGCCGTCGCTCAGCATGCTTCCCCAGGTCGGCACTGAGAGGTCGCCGAGACCGAGGAACTCGAGGCCCGACTGGATCGCGATGGCGATACCGGCGACGATCGCCGACTGGATGATGATGGGCGCGCGCACGACCGAGAGGATGTGGCGGCCGATGATGCGCATGTCGCTGAGGCCCGAGACCCGCGCCGCGTCGACGTAGAGCTCGGAACGCACCGCGCTCACCGCCGCGTAGACGAGCCGGAAGTAGGCGGGCGAGAGCAGGATTCCGAAGATCGCCATGGCGAGCCAGACCGACGGGCCGAGGACGGCGCGCGCGGCGAGCAGGATGACGATGCCGGGCAGGGCCATGATGAGCGCCGTGAACCACGAGGCGACCGAGTCGAACCAGCCCTTGTAGTAGCCGGCGATGAGACCCGCGATGACGCCGATGACGATGGCGACGACGAGGGCGACGAGGGCGGCCGCGATGCTGATCTGCGTCGCAGCGAGCAGTCGGGAGAACACGTCGCGGCCGGCGCTGTCGGCGCCGAGCAGGTTGTCGGCGCTCGGCGGCGCGAGGATCTTCTGCAGCGACGCGAGGTTCGGGTCCTGCGGAGCGAGGAGCGGACCGAAGACGGCGATGAGCGCGACGACGATGAGGAACCCGAGCGAGAGGGCGCCGATGGGGCGCTTGATGATGCGACGGATGAGGCGGGTGCGACCCGACGGGGCCGCGCCGACGAACGGCTTCGGGGTGATGGCGGTCATGACAGTCTCACCTTCGGGTTGAGCGCAGCCTGCGCGAGGTCGATGAGCAGGTTGACGATGACGACGATGATCGCCGTCGCGATGACGACGCCCATGACGATGGGGATGTCGCCCGAGGACGTCGCCTGCACGGCGAGCTGTCCGATACCGGGGAGCGCGAAGATCTGCTCGATGATGACGGCGCCGCCGAGGAGGCCGATGAACTGCACGGCGAGGACGGCGAGGGCGGGGCCTCCGGCGTTCCGCAGCACGTGCTTGTAGACGACGCGGTTCATACCGAGGCCGCGGCTGCGGAGGGTGCGCACGTAGTCGCGCGAGAGGGCGTCGAGCACCGAGCCGCGCACCTGCTGGGCGACGGTCGCGATGGCGCCGAGCGAGAGGGCCGCGATCGGCAGTGTCACCGAGGCGATCCAGCCGGAGAACGACGTCGTGATGGGGATGTACCCGGTCGCCTTGAAGAGGTGCAGGTTGATCGCGAAGACGAGCACGAGCGCGAGGGCGATGAGGAAGCTCGGGATCGCGAAGCCGATGACCGAGATGAACTGGACGACCGCGTCGATCCAGCCGCCGCGGCGGGCGGCGAGCACACCGAGGATGACGGAGATGATCGCCGAGATGAGCGTCGCGCCGATGACGATCGAGAGGGTGACCGCGAGGCGGCTCGTGACGCCGTCGGCGACGAGCTGGCCCGTGAACCACGAGCGGCCGAGGTCGCCCTGGAAGGCCGACGTGATCCAGTCGACGTACTGCACGGGAAGCGGGCGGTCGAGGCCCAGCTCGGCCGACTTGGCCGCGACGGTCTCGGCGGTGGCGGCCTGGCCGAGGATGCGGCGGGCGATGTCACCGCCACCGAGATAGAGGAGGGTGTACGCGATCACGGAGATCACGAAGATGAGGACGATGCCTGAGATCAGGCGTCTCACGACGAAACCGAGCATGGGAACTCCAGGAAGGGGTTGCGCGGGGAAAGAGATGGGGCCCGGCCCGCCGCGGTCATCCGCGACGGGCCGGAGCGGGGTTCTAGGACTTCGGCTTGAAGTCGTAGATGGCGGGGAAGGCGTTCGTCGGGAGGACCTCGACGGTCGTGTTCGCGTCGGTCGCGAAGCTGCCCTGAACGCGGTAGAACGGTGCGAACCAGGCCTGCTCGACGATGTACTCGTTGAGCTCCTTGGCCTTGGCCTCCTGGGTGGCCTCGTCACCGTTCTGGATCTCGGCGATGAGCGCGTCGACCGTGGGGTCCTCGTACTTGAACGGGTTGAAGATCGCCGTCGGCGAGATCATGAACTGGATGAGCTGCCAGTCGGGGTTCTGCTCGAGGGCCATGAACGCGGCGGGGAACTTCGGTGCGAGCAGGTCGGCGATGAAGTTGTTGCCCGGGTCGGTGTTCTCGACCGTGACGCCGATGTCGGCGAGCTGCTGCGCGATGAGCGTGTAGGTCGTCGCACCGAGGACCGTGGAGCTCGGCATCGAGATGGTGAGGCCATCGGCGTAGCCGGCTTCGGCGAGCAGTTCCTTGGCCTTCTCGGGGTCGTAGCCGTAGCGGTCGTCGAGCGCGGGGTCGTACGCGGCCGAGCTCGCGGGAAACACCTGGCCGGTCACGGTTCCGTTGCCGCCCTGCAGTGCGGTCAGCAGCGCCTCACGGTCGAACGCGTAGTTGAGCGCCTGGCGCACACGGACATCCGCGAGGGCCGGGTTCATCGTTCCCGCACGGTCGAGGAGGAGGAGACCCTGGAAGTCGAGCTCGTTAGCGTTGATCGTCCAGCCGGCGCCCTCGACCTCGGCGAGGTTGTCGTTGTTGGCGAGCTTGAGGCCGTTGACCTCACCGGCCTTGACCGCGTTGAGACCGGCCGTCGCGTCCTGGAGGACGTTGATCGTCAGCGTGTCGTAGTGCTGCAGGTCGGGGTTCCAGTAGTCGGGGTTCTTCGTGTACGTGTAGCTCGTACCCGTGACGGTCGCCGCGGTGTCGAGGATGTACGGGCCGCTGCCGACGGGGTTCGTGGCGAGGTCGGGGCTCGTGAGCGAGGCCTCGCTGCCGACGATGCCGGCGTCACGCGTGAGGTAGTTGAGGAGCGCGGGGTTCGGCGCGTCGAGCGTGATGACGAGGGTCGTGTCATCCGGAGCCTCGAACGAGGTGCCGGCGAGGTAGCCGGCGTCGGGGCCGGTGCCGTCGCGGAAGCGCTCGAGGTTGAGCTTCACGACCGAGGCGGTGAGCTTCGAGTCGTCGGTGAAGGTCACGTCGTCGCGGAGCGTGAGGGTGAGGACCGTGTTGTCCTCGTTGTACGACCACTCGGTCGCGAGGAACGGTTCGATCGTTCCCTCGGGGGTGGCGAGCAGGAGCGTGTCGTACACGGCCTGGTAGAACGCCGAGCGGTTGCCCCACTCGGAACCTGCGGGGTCGAACGTCGTGGGCGGAGTGATCGCGCCGATCGTCAGCGTGCCTCCGCCGCTGCCACCGCCGTCTCCGCCCGAGTTGCTGTCAGCCGAGCAGCCTGTGAGTGCAAGCGCTGCGGTGATCGCGACGGCTGCTGTGACCTTCCATCGGAACATCTTCGGTCCTTTTCAGAGGGGCGATCCTCCGATGGATCGCCTGGTGAAAGTGGACGCTAGCACGAAACCCGAGTGACCACTAGCTTTTTGTTTGCTGTGATGCGAAGGTGTTGTCACACGGTGCGCGACGCTCGACGACGAGCGGCTAGGGTGGGTGCCACCGAGGCGGGAGAAGGTCGGATGACTCAGGCAGAAGCCGTACGTGGCCGGGGGAAGGCCCGCGGCACGTACGCGAAGACAGGGCTCAAGAAGGCGGCGATCCTCGACGCCGCGCTCGCGGTGTTCGCGAAGTCGGGGTATCGGTCGGGCTCGATCCGCGAGGTCGCCGAGAACGTCGGCATGAGCGAGGCGGGCCTGCTGCACCACTTCCCCAATAAGAGCGCCCTGCTCTCGGCCGTGCTCGACCTGCGCGACCAGCGTTCGTACGAGTTCGTGCCGCTCGACTCGACCGACCCGCACCGCGCGCTCCGCGGACTCGTCGCCCTCGCGCGCTACAACGCCACGATCCCGGGCGTCGTCGAGCTCTACTGCGTGCTCTCGGCCGAGGCCACGTCGCCCGACCACCCCGCCCACGACTACTTCGTCAACCGCTACCAGTGGACCCACGGGCACATCGCGTCGCACTTCGCGCGCATCGAGGCGCTCGGCGAGCTGCGCCCCGGCGTGACACCCTCGAGCGCCGCGAGCCAGACCGTCGCCATGATGGACGGCCTGCAGGTGCAGTGGCTGCTCGACCGCGACTCCGTCGACATGTCGGCCGAGCTCGCGGCCTTCCTCAGCACCATCGTCACGTTCGAGATCTGAGCCCGGACACTCGTCCCACTTCTCCGACATCCGTCGGATACATCAGACCTTCCGGCATCCCTTCTCCCCGCCTTCCCCTCGATTCTGTTCGCAATTCAGGTCTGCGCACGTGTCGCGCCCTGTTGTCGCCCGACGGCGGGGCGACACGCCGCGCGCCGACCTGAATTGCGAACAGGGGACGAACAGGGGAAACGCCGCGGGCGGCATCCGCCGGAGTAGATGCCGCCCGAAGCGGTGGATGACGGTCAGCGAGCGTTGGCCGCCGCGAGCAGCGCGTCGAGGCTGTCGTCGTCGATGCCCATGCCGGGGAACGTCGCGAGACGCCCGATCGGGAACGACGCCATCATGCGGATCATCTCGGGCGACTCGGTGAGGGCTTTCGCGGGGCCGTCGGCTCCGCTGAACGCGGCCTTCAGCGCAGCACCGGCGGTCGGGTCGGCGAGGATCTCGCCGATCGACGAGTTCCGGCCGAACGTGAGCTTCACGTCGTCACCGGCGACGGCGACCGTCTCGGTGGCCCGGATGTCGCGGCTCGACGCACCGATCTCGACGCGGTACTCGCCGCCCTCGACGGTCCAGTCGTCGACCCGTACGTCCCAGTAGGCGAGGTCGGCGCGGCGGATCGCGATCTCGACGACGCGGCTCTCACCGGCGTCGAGGTCGACGGTCTGGAAGCCCGTGAGCTCGCGCTGCGCACGCACGATCGACGAGCCCGGAAGCCCGACGTACGCCTGCACGACCTCGCGGCCCGCGCGCTCGCCCGTGTTCGTCACGGTGAGTCGTGCGGTCAGGCCGGCATCCGTCGCCGCGACCGACAGGTCGGAGTAGGCGAACTCGGTGTACGAGAGGCCGTGACCGAAGGGGAAGTGCACGGCCATCGAGCGCGCGTCGTACCAGCGGTAGCCGACGAAGAGACCCTCGCCGTAGCGCACGTGGCTGTTCTCGCCGGGGAAGTCGAGGAACGCGGGGGTGTCCTCGATGCGCACGGGGATCGTCTCGGCGAGACGGCCCGCGGGGTTCACGACTCCGAAGAGCACGTTCGCGATCGCGCTGCCGCCGGCCTGGCCGAGCAGCCAGCCCTCGACGATCGCGGGGGCGAGCCGGTCGACGTCGCCGAGGCGCACGACGCCGCCGTTCGAGAGCACGACGACCGTGTTCGGGTTCGCAGCGGCGACCGCCTCGAGAGCCGCGATCTGGTTCGCGGGCAGTTCGATGTCGTCACGGTCGAAGCCCTCCGACTCGAGCTCGGCGGGCAGGCCGAGGAAGACGACGGCGACATCGTGCTGCGCGGCGACCTCGGCGGCAGCAGTGGCGAGCCCCGTGTCATCCGAGCCGTCGATCGTGAAGCCGGGAGCGAAGGCGACGTCGCCGCCGAGCTCCGTGATCGCGGCGAGCGCGTCGTCGACGCGCGTCGGGTTGATGAGCGAGGAGCCGGCGCCCTGGAAGCGCGGGGTGCGCGCGAACTCGCCGATGACGGCGACGGATGCCTCGGGCGCGAGCGGCAGCACGGGCCCCTCGTTCTTCAGCAGCACGACGCTGCGCTCGGCGGCTTCGCGGGCGAGCGCGTGGTGGGTGTCGACGTCGAACGAGTGACCGGCACGAGCACCGGCGACCGACTTCTGCACGAGGTCGACGACGCGGCGGGCGGCGGTGTCGATCGAGGCCTCGGCGATCGTGCCGGCCTGCACGGCGGCGACGAGCTGGGCGTCGGTGCGTCCGCCGCTCGACGGCATCTCGAGGTCGAGGCCCGCGACGACACCCGTGACACGGTCGTTGACGGCGCCCCAGTCGGAGACGACGAGACCCTCGAAGCCCCACTCGTCGCGCAGCACGCTCGTGAGCAGCCACGGGTCCTCGGAGGTCCACACGCCGTTGAGGCGGTTGTACGAGCACATGACCGTCCACGGCTGGGCGTCCTCGACGACGCGCTGGAAGCCGCGCAGGTAGATCTCACGGAGCGGGCGCGGGTCGACGTCGGCGCTCACGCGCAGGCGGTCGGCCTCCTGGTTGTTGGCGGCGAAGTGCTTGAGCGAGGCGCCGACGCCGCGCGACTGCAGGCCGCGCACGAGAGCGGTGCCGAGCACGCCCGAGACGAGCGGGTCCTCCGAGAGGTACTCGAAGTTGCGGCCGCAGAACGGCGAGCGCTTGATGTTGATGCCGGGGCCGAGCAGCACGGCGACGTTCTCGGCGAGCGACTCGTCGCCGAGGGCCGCGCCGACGCGCTCGAGCAGCTCGGGGTCGAAGCTCGAGCCGAGGGCGACGGCGGGCGGGAAGCACGTCGCGGGAACGCTGTCGGCGATGCCGAGGTGGTCGCCGCCCTCGCGCTGCTTGCGCACGCCGTGCGGGCCGTCGGTGAGCATGATCGCGGGGATTCCCGCGCGCTCGACGGGCTTCGTGTACCAGAAGCTCGCGCCGCTCGTGAGCGACGCCTTCTCGTCGAGGGTGAGGCTCGCGACGACCTCGTCGGCCGAGGCGGTACGGATGTCGGGGGGTGTGGTGGTCACAGAGGTTCTCCTCGTCGAGGTCGGTCGCGTCACACTAACATGCAAAACCGAATGACACTAGGTATGTGTGAGCGGGGTCGATACGATCGAGACCATGACTGCAAAGGGGCCCTACGCGAAGGGCATCGCCAAGCGCGAAGAGATCCTGACCACGGCCCTCGGCGTCATCGCCCGCAACGGCTACCGCCGCACGTCGGTGCGCGAGCTCGCCGACGCCGTCGGCCTCAGCCAGGCGGGCCTCCTGCACTACTTCACCTCGAAGGAAGAACTCTTCACCGAAGTTCTGCGGAAGCGCGACGAGGTCGACCGCGAGACCTACATCGACGGCACCGAAGATCCGCTCGAGGCGTTCGTCGGCGTCATCCGCCACAACGCCGACGTGCCGGGCCTCGTGCAGCTCTACTCGCGCCTCGCCGTCGATTCGACCGACCCCGATCACGCCGCCCACGACTTCTTCGTCGAACGCTTCGCGGGCGATCGCACCGAGATCACCGCGGCCATCGCCGCCGAGCAGAAGGCCGGCCGCATCGACGCCGGGCTCGACCCCGAACGCCTCGCCTCCGTCATCCTCGCCGCCGCCGACGGACTGCAGACGCAGTGGCTGCTCGACCCCTCGATCGACATGGCCGCGCACCTCTCCGAACTCTGGCGCGCACTCACGAGCGGAGCCGCCCGATGAGCGCCCCGGTCGCCCAGACGCGATCCGGCGCGGTGCGCGGGGTGTGGCGGGATGACGCGGGCGGGCGTTCGGCGGCATTCCTCGGCATCCCGTTCGCGGCGGCCCCCGTGGGCGAACTGCGCTTCGCCGCGCCCGCACCGCACCCCGCGTGGGAGGGCGAGCGCGACGCGACGGAGTTCGGCGCGACGCCGTTCCGCGACGACGGAACCGGTGGCGTGACCCTCATCCCCGAGCCCGGCATCGTCGGCGACTCGACCCTCAACGTCAACGTCTTCACGCCCGACCCGGATGCCGCGGGGCTTCCGGTGCTCGTCTACATCCACGGCGGGGGCTACGTCTCGGGCTCGCCCTCGAGCTCGTGGTACGACGGAGCCGCGTTCAACCGCGACGGCATCGTGACCGTGAGCGTCTCGTACCGGCTCGGATTCGACGGCTTCGGCTGGATCGAGGACGCCCCGCACAACCGCGCCGTGCTCGACTGGATCGCCGCGCTCGAGTGGGTGCAGGGCAACATCGCGGACTTCGGCGGCGACCCGGAGCGCGTCACGATCGCGGGCCAGTCGGCGGGCGGCGGGGCCGTGCTCACGCTGCTCGGCGTGCCGCGGGCGCGTGGCCTCTTCCACCGCGCGATCTCGATGTCGGGCGTGCTGAGCGCGACCCCGCTCGGCCGCGCCGAAGAGCTGGGGCGACGTCTCGCCGCCGAGCTCGGCGTCGAACCGACCCGCGCCGCTCTCGCCGCGCTGCCCGAGGAACGCGTGCTCGCCGCGCAGAAGGCCGTCGAACCGAAGCTCACCGCCCACCCGCTCGCGGCCGTGCGTCAGATGATCGGCGACGGCGTGCCGTGGTCGCCCGTGATCGACGGAGACCTCGTGCCCCACGCGCCGCTCGATGCCGCCGCGGCCGGCGCCTCGGCCGACGTGCCGCTCATCGTCAGCTCGGTCGACGACGAGTTCTCGATGGCGACCGACCGGCTGCAGGGCGCGCTGCGACTCATCCCCGCGAGTGCGGGACTCGGGCTGCTGGGGCTCGCCCGCGACATCCGCCGCCCCTACCTCGCGGCCAACGTCGACGTGCACGCGAAGGGCACGGCGGCCATGCTCGGGCGCTACGTCTCCGACGCGGTGTTCCGCTCGGCGGCGCTCGCGTTCACGCGCGCCCGCGGCGATGCCCCGACGTGGCTCGCGCGCTTCACGTGGCCGTCGCCCGCGTTCGCCGGACGAGCCGTGCACTGCCTCGACGTGCCGTTCTTCTTCGACTGCCTCGGCGCCGAGCGCATCGCGCACCTCGCGGGCGACGCTCCCCCGCAGTCGCTCGCCGATGCCCTGCACGGTTCGGCGGTCGCGTTCATCTCAGGCGGAGACCCCGGTTGGGAGCGGTGGGATGCCGCGAGCGAACCCACCCGCCTGTGGGAGGTTCCGCCGACCGTGGCGCCGCACGCGTACGCGTCGGTCGAGCCGCTGCTCGGCTGAGGCTGCGTCACGCCTCTCTCTGGCGGCGAATAAGGAGATCCGACCCGACACGCCGGCCCGAGGCATCCCCCCGGCGGCGCGCCGCCCGCGATCTCCTTATCCGCGTGCACGGATGCTGCCGAATCGGCCGCTCACCGCGTGTCGGATGACGCACGGCGGCGTGTCGGGCCGATCCGCAGCATCCGTGATCGGGGGCTGCGCACCCCGCGTCAGTGGACGTGCGGCTGATCGCGCTCGAAGCCCCACTCATCGGCGAACTGTTCGGGGCTGAGCGTCTCGAGCTCCTCGATCGCGAGGCCGAGCAACGCTTCGGCCGTGTCACCGTCGTTCTGGCTCGCGCGGTACATGACGTGCCCGTCCGAGATGCGGCGGATGACGAGGTCGGCCGTACCGGGCCCCCAGCTCTCGCCGCCGAGTCCGACGAAACTCGCCGCGAGCGCTCCGACGGTCGCGACAGTGCGCACGACGGCCTTGAGGGGCGACAGCGGCACGAGCTCGATCTCGGCGATCCACAGTTCGGAGGCGGTCGTCATCCCCCCATCGAACCAGATGACGGATGACGCGTGCGGGTTGTTCACGGATGCTGCAGATCAGGCGGCATGACGCGTGTCGCCTGTCGCGCCGCGGCGTGTCGCCCTCATCCGCAGCATCCGTGACCGGGGCGACCGCCCGCTCGCGCGACGGATCAGGAGATCCGGGCCGCCACGCCGGCGAGCGTCATCCGCTCACCGGCGTGTCGGAGAGATTCTCCTTATCGGGCGACGCGCCGGCGACGGAGGCCGAGCAGCGCGAGGCCGGCCAGCACCACGAGTGCGGCGAGGCCGAGCGCCGGGGCCACCGATGTGCCGGCCGTCGCGAGTGCCGCGCGGTCGGAGCCGGGCGCCGCCGTGTCGGACCCCGACCCGCCGGGCGTCGAGCCCGAATCGGGTCCGGAACCACCGGGCGACGGCACGGGGCCGGGCGAGGGAACGGGTTCGGGCGACGGTTCGGGTTCCGGCGACGGCTCTGGCTCGGGCGAAGGCTCCGGCTCCACCGCGGGCTCCGACCGGTCATCCGCCGCGAACGCCGCGATGCTCGGCAGCGCGCGACCGTCGAAGTCGAAGACGGCCTGGTTCTCCCACGCGTTGCCCGAGGCCGGATCGGCCGGGTCCCAGCCGTTGCCGGCAACGGCCGTCCACGCGGGTTCCCAGTACACGGCGCCGAGGCCGCGACCGCCGGGTGCTGCCGCGACGACGTCCTGCACGGCACGGAAGTTCGCCTGCTGACCCTCGACCGTCGCGGGGTAACCCGTGACGAGCTGCTCCTCGCGGGCGATCACGTTCTCCCACGGTGCGACCAGGTTGTCGTCGAGGGTGAACGGGTAGGCGGTCTCGACGACGAGCACGTCGCGGTCGTACCGATCGGAGAGCACCGAGACGGCCTCCTGCAGGTCGGCGAGACTGCCGTGCCAGTAGCCGTAATACGAGAGTCCGATGAGGTCGAAGGGCACGGCGCGTGCCGTCACCTCGTCGAACCACCACGTGAGTCCGCCGATGCCGTTGTTGATGTTCGTGAGGTGCAGGATGACCTCGGTCGACGGGTCGACGGCCTTCACGGCGTTCGCACCGGCGGTAAGGAAGAGCGCGAGGTTGTCCCACTGGGCGCCGTCGACGCCGTCGTCGGGGATCACGTCCCACGTCTGGCCGCTCGGCCACAGCATGCCCGGGTTGATCTCGTTGCCGACCTGCACGTAGTCGGCCGTGATGCCCGTGTCCTTGAGCGCTTGCAGCACGTCGGTGGTGTGCGCGGCGACGTCGGCGGCGAGCTGCGCGGGCGTGTGTCCGACCCACGCGGCGGGAACGCCCTGCGCTCCCGGGTCGGTCCAGCGGTCGGAGTAGTGGAAGTCGACGAGGAGCTCCATGCCGGCATCCACGATGCGCTCGGCCATCGCGACGACCTGCGGCGTCATGTTGTAGCCGTCGGCCGAGTCGACCCACACCTTCAGGCGGCCGATGTTCGCGCCCGCGTCGGCGAGGATCTCGACGGGGTCGCCCGCCGTGCCGTCCTCCGACGAGTAGACGGCGCCGAAGTCCTCGTTCTTCGGCACACCCGAGAGGTCGGCGCCGCGAAGGCCGCGGTCGACCGTGCCCTGCTCGATCGACACCGCGTCGAGGCTCGCCCACGAGCCGGCGGGCCCGTCGGTCACGAGGCCGACCGTGCACGCGGCATCCCCCGTCGCATAGCCGGAGACCGCGAGGTGCAGCCACGCGTCATCCGTCTCGGTCGACGGCACGACGACGCTGCCGTCGGTGCCGCACCCCGAGAACACGAGCCGGGATGCCGCGAGCGAGCCGCCCGACTTCACCTGGGCGCGCAGTGTGTGCCAGCCCTCGGGCAGGGTGAGCTGCTGCGTCGTCGAGATGCGTCCGTCGGTCGGGAGCCAGTGCGTCAGCCGGAGCCCGCCGTCGATCCCGACCGACTCGACCGCGGCGGCGCCGCTCGTCGACTCGGTGGTCCAGCCGGTGAGCCCGTCGTCGAAGCCCGGGTTGACGAGCTCCGGCGTCGCTGCGGCGAAGGCGGGTGCCGCGGGTGCGGCGATGAGCGCGAGCGCGGTCACCACCGCCCCGAGAACTCGCGGGGTGCGTGATCGTGTCATGTCGTCCTCCTTGACGTGGTGACCGCGGGCGCGGGGTGCGCTCAGCGGGGCGAAGCGATGATGCGGTAGCCGGCGCCCGGCACGGTGATCTCGCCGTCGACGTGGTCGCCGGTCAGCAGATCGGTGCCGTGCGCCGCGACGACGGCGGGCTCGTCGGCGTGGTTGATGTGGAAGGCGAAGCGCCGTTCGCCGTCGACGCGCTCGACCGACTCGAGTCCCGCGGGCGGTGCCGCGTGTGCGACGCCGGCTCGGGCGAGCACGCCGTCGACGAAGGACTGCAGGTCGTCGCCCGTGAGCTTCGTCGAGACGTACCACGCGGTGCCGTCGCCGCGGGCGTTGCGCGTGATGGCGGGGCCGCCCGCGGCGGGGCCGGTCGCGTAGAGCGCTTCGCTCTCGGCACCGGTGAGCACGATCTCCTCGCTCCAGGCCGCACCGCGGCGACCGTCTCCGAGGTCGACCGTCTCGCCCTCGTGCAGCGGCAGGAACTCGTGGATCTCGAGGCCGAGCACGTCGCGCAGCGCTCCCGGCGAGGCACCCGCGGCGACCTCGTCGTTCGCTCCGACGATGCCCGAGAAGTACGAGACGACGAGCGTGCCGCCGCCCGCGACGTAGCGGTCGAGCGACGCGGCGCCCTCGTCGCCGAGCAGGTAGAGGCTCGGCGCGAAGACGACGTCGTAGCCGCTCAGGTCGTGCTCGGGCAGCACGAAGTCGATCGTCACGCCGCGGTTCCAGAGCGCGGTGTAGAAGGCTTCGACGCGCTCGCGGTGGCCGAGTTCGACCGAGGGCCGCCACTCGAGGTCGAGGGCCCAGAACGATTCGATGCTCCAGACGACGGCGACGGATGCCTCGACGCGGCTGCCGCGCACGGGGCCGAGCGCGCCGAGCGCCGAGCCCAGCTCCTCGACCTCGCGCCAGATCCGCGTGCCGGTGCCGGCGTGCGGCAGCATCGCCGAGTGGAACTTCTCGGCGCCGAAGCGGCTTGCGCGGAACTGGAAGAACATGATGGCGTCGGCGCCGCGAGCGAAGTGGCTCAGGCTGTTGCGGGCGAGCTCGCCGGGGCGCTTCGCGATGTTGCGCGGCTGCCAGTTGACGGCCGACGTCGAGTGCTCCATGAGGATCCAGGGGCGACCGCCCGCGAGCGACCGGGTGAGGTCGGCGTCCATCGCGAGCATGACGTGGTTGTCGCGGCGTTCGGCGACGAGGTAGTGGTCGTTCGCGACGACGTCGACCTCGCGCGCCCACGACCAGTAGTCGACCGAGGGGCAGTTCGTCGCCATGAAGTTCGTCGTGATGGGGGTCGTCTGCGTGTAGCGACGGATGACGTCGCGCTCGGCGACGTAGCAGGCGAGCAGCGCGTCGGACGTGAAGCGCTGGTAGTCGAGGCGCTGGGCCTGGTTCGAGACGCTCGCCGAGAGACGCGGGGCGTCGATCTCGTCCCAGTCGCCGTAGCGCTGCCCCCAGAAGAGCGTTCCCCACGCGGCGTTGAGCGCGTCGAGGGTCGTGTACCGGGCTCGCGCCCACTCACGGAACGCCGCAACCGAGTAGTCGTCGTAGCTGTCGCTGATGGGGGCGCCGTACTCGTTGTGGATGTGCCACATGACGACGGCGGGGTTCGAGGCGTACCGGCGGGCGAGCTGCTCGGTGATGCCGGTCGCGGCACGGCGGTACTCGGGCGAGCTAGGGCTGACCATGCCGCGCGAGCCGAAGCCGAGGCGGATGCCGTCGCGCGTGACGGGGTGCGCCTCGGGGTACTTCTTCCAGAACCACGCGGGGGGCGCGGCCGTCGGCGTGCCGAGGTCGACGTCGATGCCGGCTTCGGCGAGCAGGCCGATGAGGTCGTCGAGGAACGTGAAATCGTACTCACCCTCACGCGGCTCGAGCAGGACCCACGAGAAGATGCCGACGCTCACGAGGTTGACGCCCGCGCGCCTCATGAGCTCGATGTCCTCGATCCAGACGTCGCGGCTCCACTGCTCGGGGTTGTAGTCGCCGCCGTAGCGGACCTCCCGCCCGGGAATGCGGTGCACCGAGGATGACTCGCGCGTCGGTTCGGCGAGAGCGGGCGAATCGGTCGCCGCCACTCGTCGCGAATCGAGGACTTCGGAAGTGGGCGTCGACATGGCGCGATCTCCTTTGACTGTGTGCGGTCACAGTTCTATCACAGCCATGGATGCCGCTGTCAAACGTCATCGCTGTGTTGACAGCGATCTTTTTGTGTGGATTACTAATACCGGTCACAGGCTCACCGACGTTCCTCCGAGTGTCAGCGAGCGACCACCCCCCCCTCGCATCACACAGTCAGCTTTTCGACAAGGAGGACGAAATGCGCTCATCTCTTCGCATGGGAGCCATCGCCACCGCCGCTACTGCGGCTTTGCTTCTCGCCGGTTGTTCGGCCGATGCCGGGGGCGGTGAATCCGGCCCCGTCGAGCTCACATACTGGGCATGGGCTCCGAACCTCGAGCAGGTCGTCGAGATCTGGAACGAGAAGAACCCCGACATCCAGGTCACCGTGAACAAGCAGGACGGCGGCGACCCCGCCATCACCAAGCTGCTCACGGCGATCAAGGCGGGCAGCGGCGCTCCCGACATGATCCAGGCCGAGTACCAGAAGCTCCCGACGCTCGTGTCGGCCGACGCGCTCGCCGACATCTCCGACGCACTCGGCTCCGACGTCGCCGAGGGCTTCCCCTCGGCCGTGTGGGACTCGGTCACGCTCGGCGGCGACGCCGTCTACGCCGTCCCGCAGGACACCGGCCCCATGATGGCCTACTACCGCACCGACATCCTCGACCAGTACGGTCTCTCGATCCCCACCACGTGGGACGAGTACGCCGAGACGGCGCGTGCCCTCCACGCCGCCGACCCGTCGAAGTACCTCGGCACGTTCTCGGCCAACGACGCCGGCTGGTTCGCCGGTCTCGCGCAGCAGGCCGGCGCCTCGTGGTGGTCCATCGACGGCGACGCCTGGGGCGTCGGCATCGACGAGGAGCCCACGCAGAAGGTCGCCGAGTACTGGGGCGAGCTCGTCGAGGAAGGCGTCATCGACAACAAGCCGATGTACACCCCCGAGTGGAACGCCGGCCTCAACGACGGCACACAGGTCGGTTGGGTCTCGTCGGTCTGGGGCCCCGGAGTGCTGAACGGCAACGCCGCAGACACCGCCGGCCTCTGGACCGCGGCGACGATCCCCGCGTGGGATGCCTCGGAGCCGACCAACGGCAACTGGGGCGGTTCCTCGACCGCTGTCACGACGCAGTCGAAGCACCCCGAGCAGGCCGCCGAGTTCATCACGTGGCTCAACACCGACCCCGAGGCGATCGCCGCTCTCATCCAGACGTCGGGCATCTACCCGGCCGACTCCGAGGCCGCGGCCGCCGCGCTCACCGAGCCGCCCGCGTTCTTCAGCGGCCAGGCCGACTTCTACGACATCGCCGCAGAAGCCGCGTCCGCCGTGCAGCCCTTCACCTACGGCCCGAACGTCAACGTCGCGTACAGCGCGTACAACGACGAGTTCGCCAAGGCGGCCGAGGCGAAGACCGCCGACGCCTTCACGAAGGCCGTCGCCGAGATGCAGTCGATCACGATCGACGACCTCACGAAGAGCGGCTTCACCGTCAAGTAGCACCCGAGGGGCGCGGCCACCGGCCGCGCCCCTCTCCCCTTCCACCGCGGAGCGATCCGCCTACCCCCGGAGGCAGTCGTGACCTCAGTCGCCGATCGACCCCGTGTCGACGCCGCACCCCGGCCGTCGAAGAAGCGGCCCGCACAGAATCGCAACCAGCGTGCGCTCACCCGCACGGCCTACGCGATGCTCGCGCCCGGCATCGTGCTCTTCGTCGTCTTCATGGCTGCGCCGATCTTCTACACGCTCTTCCTGAGCTTCCAGAAGAAGCAGGTCGTGGGCCTCGGACTCGGCTCGGGTTCGACAACGACGGCGTTCGCGGGCTTCGAGAACTACATCTCGTCGTTCACCGACCCCGAGTTCGCCGCGAGCGTCGGGCGCGTGCTGCTCTACGGCGTCGTGCTCATCCCGACGATGCTCGGCCTCGCGCTGCTCTTCGCACTCCTCCTCGACTCGCGCCGCACCCGCGCGACGACGTTCTCGCGCACCGCGATCTTCCTGCCGTATGCCGTGCCGGCCGTCATCAGCTCACTGCTCTGGGGCTTCCTCTACCTGCCCGCCGTGAGCCCCTTCTACTACGTGTTCGACCAGTTCGGATGGGAGGTGCCGTCGCTCCTGTCATCCCCCCTCGTGCTCTTCGGCATCGCGAACATCGCCCTGTGGGGCGGCGTGGGCTTCAACATGATCGTGATGTACACGTCGCTCAAGGCCGTGCCGACCGAGATCTACGAGGCCGCGAAGATCGACGGCGCGAGCGAGGTGCAGATCGCGCTCCGCATCAAGGTGCCGATCATCGCGCCCGCCCTCGTCATGACGGCGCTGTTCTCGATGATCGCGACGCTGCAGGTGTTCGCCGAACCGACGACGCTCCGCCCCCTTACGAACAGCCTCTCGACGAGCTGGTCGCCGCTCATGCTCGTCTACCGCGACGCCTTCACGCGCGATGACATCTACTCGGCCGCGGCGACCTCGATCGTCATCGCCGTCGCGACGTTCGTCGTCTCGTTCCTTTTCCTCCGTGTCGTCCAGAAGCGCGCCTTCGGACAGGAAGACTGACATGACCGCCACGACGTCCCCGACCCTCCGCACGCCTCTTCCCGGGCAGCCCCTCTCGAGCGGCCGACGCCGATCGAAGGACGGCGAGCGCCCGAGCTACGTGTCGACGAGCATCCTTCTCATCGGCGCGCTCTACTGCCTGTTCCCCGTCTTCTGGGTGCTCATGGCCTCGACGAAGAGCGGCGCCGAACTCTTCTCGACGTTCACGCTCGCACCGAGCACTCACCTGTGGGACAACATCGTCGCCCTCACGCAGTACCGCGACGGCCTCTACTGGCGCTGGATGCTCAACACCGCCCTCTATGCCGGCGTCGGCGCGATCCTCTCGACCTACGTCTCGGCGCTCTCGGGCTACGTGCTCGCGAAGTTCGCCTTCCCGGGCAAGTCGATGGTCTTCCGCATCCTGCTCATGGGCGTGCTCGTGCCGGGCGTCATCCTCGCGATCCCGCAGTACTTCCTCATGGCGCAGGTCGGCCTGACGAACACCTACTGGGCCGTGCTGCTGCCGCAGATCATCAGCCCGTACGGCATCTACCTCGCGCGCATCTACTCGGCCGCCGCCGTGCCGACCGAGGTCGTCGAGGCCGCGCGCACCGAGGGCGCGAGCGAGATGCGCATCTTCAGCCGCATCGCGATGCCGATGATGCTGCCGGGACTCGTGACGATCTTCCTCTTCCAGTTCGTCGCGATCTGGAACAACTTCATGCTCCCGTACATCATGCTCGGCAGCGACAACCTGTTCCCGATCACGGTCGGCCTCAACGGACTGCTGAACCAGGGTGCGACGGCGCCGGCGCTCTACACGCTCGTCATCACGGGTGCGCTGCTGTCGATCATCCCGCTCATCGCGCTCTTCCTGCTGCTGCAGCGGTTCTGGCGGGTCGACCTCGCCGCCGGCGCCGTGAAGGCGTGACCCCGCGCGAGCGTCGAGCTGCCCCCTATGCTGGCTCCGTGACCGATCCCAGCAGCCGCCGTCGCCCGACGATCGACGACGTCGCCCGTGAGGCGGGGGTCTCACGGGGCACGGTGTCGCGAGTTCTGAACGGTGGTCACTGGGTCAGCCCCGACGCCCTCACGGCCGTCAACGGCGCGATCAAGAAGACCGGCTACCGCATCAACCCGCACGCACGCAGCCTCGCGACGAGCCGCGCGAACTCGATCGCGTTCCTCCTCACCGAGTCGCACGAGCGCCTCTTCGAGGACCCGAACTTCTCGGTGCTCATGCGCGGAGCCGCCGAGGCCCTCGCCGAGCGCGACATGTCGCTCGTGCTGCTCATGGCAGGCTCCGACGACGAGCAGCGCCGCGCGACCGAGTTCATCACTGCCGGACACGTCGACGGCGTGCTGCTCGTGTCGTCGCACCGCGGCCGCCAGGCGTTCATGTCGGAACTCGTCGGGTCTCGCGTGCCCGCGATCTCGTGCGGCATCCCCCTCGGTTTCGAACGCAAGATCGGCTCGGTGTCGGCCGACGACGCCGAGGGCGCACGCGTCGCCGTCGAGCACCTGCGCTCGCTCGGCCGCTCGCGCATCGCGACGATCGCCGGCCCGCAAGACACGTCGGGCGGACTCACGCGACTGCAGGGCTACCGTCTCGAGATGGATGCCGGTGCCGACGACTCACTCATCGCCTACGGCGACTACAGCCGGGTGAGCGGGGCCGCTGCAATGCGCGAGCTTCTCGACCGGCGGCCCGACCTCGACGCCGTCTTCATCGGCAACGACCTCATGGCGGCGGGAGCACTCGAGGTGCTCGCTGCGGCCGGTCGACGCGTGCCCGAGGATGTCGCCGTGATCGGGTTCGACGACTCCCCCGTCGCCGTCACGACCGACCCGCAGCTCACGACGATGCGTCAGCCCTTCGAGCGCATCAGCCACGAGATGGTGCGCCTCCTGCTGCAGGTCATCGAGGGTCAGCCCGCCGCGACGGTCACACTCCCCACCGAACTCGTCGTGCGCGCGAGCGCCTGAGTACTCGCGGCTGGTCCCCATCCCGCGCCGACGGATAAGGAGATCTGACCCGACACGCCCGCCCGCGTCATCCGCTCACCGGCGCGCCGCCCGCAATCTCCTTATCCGACCCCCGGCCCACCCCACCCCGTGCGCGGATGCTGCCGATCAGGCAACGCCCCGCGCGTCGGGCGTCGCGAAGCGGCGTGTCACCCGAATCCGCAGCATCCGTGACCGGCGAACCGAGACCGGATGCCACACCCGACGCCACCCTCAGCGCACGCCCTTCATGAGGCGCAGCACCCCGCGGCTCGCGACCCACAGCAGCACGCCGACGATGACGGCGACGAGGCCGAGCACGCCGAAGTACGGCACCTCGTTCGTGGGCGAGTACAGCTCGGCGAGCTGACCCGCGATCGCCGTGCCGAGCGCGACGGAGAGGAAGAAGAGCGCGACCATCTGCGTGTGGAACACCGCCGGGGCGAGTTTCGTCGTGACCGAGAGCCCGATCGGCGAGATGAAGAGTTCGGCGACGGTGAACGTGAAGAGGATTCCGACGATCGCGAGCAGGGGCGTCGTGTTCTCGCCCCCGTTCGCGAACGGAAGGAACAACCAGAACGCGAGGCCCATGACGATCGCTCCGAGGGCGAACTTCACGGGCGTCGTGGGCTGGCGCCGGCCGAGCTTCGTCCAGATCGCGGCGAAGACGCCCGAGAGGATGATGATGAAGATCGGGTTGATCGACTGCACCCACGACACCGGCATCTCCCAGCCGAAGAGGTCGCGGTTCAGCCGCTTGTCGGAGTAGATCGTGAGCACCGTGAACTGCTGCTGGTAGAGCGACCAGAACGCGACGCTCACGATGAAGAGCGGGATGAAGCCGAAGACGCGCGTCCGCTCGGTCGACGAGAGGCGCGAGCTCGAGAGGATGACGGCGAAGTACGCGATCGCGGCGACGACGGTCAGCCCGATGACGATGAGGGCGAGGTTGTCGGCCGTGATGAGGCCGAGGAGCACGGCGATGAGGATGACGACGACGGCGCCGACCGCGATGCCGATCCACATCGGGCGCTTGCCCCGCGGCAGCGGGTTGGGGATCTCGTGGGCCTCGACCGGCAGGCGCTTCCGCCCGAAGCTGTACTGCACGAGTCCGATGAACATGCCGACGGCGGCGAGGCCGAAGCCCCAGTGGAACCCGAGCGTCGTCTGCAGCAGCCCCGTGAGGATGGGGCCGAGGAACGCACCGAGGTTGATGCCGAGGTAGAACAGCGAGAAGCCGGCATCCCGTCGCACGTCGTCGGGCGTGTAGAGCGTGCCGACGACGGATGTCGCGTTGGCCTTGAGCCCTCCCGAGCCGAGCGCGACGAGCACGAGACCGACTCCCACTCCGGCGAAGCCGGGGATGAGCGCGAGACCGATGTGCCCGAGCATGATGACGACGGCGCTGTAGAACAGCACGCGCTCCGAGCCGAGCAGCCGGTCGGCGAGCCACGCGCCGATGATCGTCGCGAGGTAGACCGAGCCGCCGTACGCGCCGACGATGCCCGCGGCCGTCGCCTGCGGCAGTCCGAGCCCGCCCTCGCTCGCCGAGTAGTACAGGTAGATGAGCAGGATGCCCTGCATGCCGTAGAAGCTGAACCGCTCCCACATCTCGACGCCGAAGACGGTCGCGAGCGAACGCGGCTGGCCGAAGAATCCGCGGTCGGAGTCGCCGTGAGCCTCGCTGCGGGCGGGTTCTTCGGGGGTGTTCCCGGCCGGCCCGGGGTGCGGATGACGCGCCGAACGCTCGTTCGCGGATGCTGCCGATCCTGCCGAGACCCGCGTGTCGCTCGCCGCTCGGCGGCGTGTCGGCCGATTCGGCAGCTTCCGCGCAATGGGACAGTGAAACCGTGCCCTCCCTCCTCATCGCGTGCACCCCTGTCCACGGCCACGTGCAGCCGCTGCTCGCCGTCGCGCGGCATCTGATCGGCCACGGCCATCGCGTGCGGTTCCTCACGGGCGAGCGCTACCGCTCGGCAGTGGAGGCGACCGGCGCCGAGTACCTCGCCCTCCCCCGCGACATCGACTACGACGACTCCGACGTCGACGCCGCATTCCCTGATCGCGTCGGCCGCACGGGGGTCGCGGGCATCCGGTGGGATGTCGAGAACATCTTCCTCGCGCCCGCACCTCTGCAGCTCGCCGCGCTCGATGAGGCGATCGCCGCCGAGCAGACCGATGCCGTCCTCGTCGAGAGCATGTTCGTCGGTGCTGTCGCTCTCGTGAGCCGGCCCCGCGGCGAGCGCCCGCCCGTCGTCAACCTCGGCATCATCCCGCTCGGGCTCTCGAGCGTCGACACGGCACCGTTCGGACTCGGCATCGCGCCGATGCCCGGCCTCCGCGGCCGCATCCGCAATCGCGCGCTGCGCTTCGTAGCCGAGCACGTCATCTTCGGCGCGCTGCAGCGCTCGGCCCAGCGCATGGTGCGAGAGACCACGGGACACGAGCTCGAGGGGTTCTTCCTCGGTTCTGCCGCCCTCGCCGACGCCGTCGTGCAGTTCACGGTGCCCGAGTTCGAGTATCCGCGCAGCGACCTTCCCGAGCACGTGCACTTCGTCGGCCCCGTCGCACGATCGCGACCGTCATCCGCCGCCCTTCCCGAGTGGTGGGGCGACCTCGACGGCTCGCGTCCGGTCGTGCACGTGACGCAGGGCACCGTCGCGAACGCCGATCTCGGCGCCCTCATCGTGCCGACGGTCGAGGCCCTCGCGAGCGATGACGTGCTCGTCGTCGTGAGCACGGGCGGGCGCCCCCTCACCGACCTGCCCGCGCTGCCCTCGAACGTGCGCGCCGCCGAGTACCTGCCCTACGACGCCCTGCTGCCGCTCACCGACGTCGTCGTCACGAACGGCGGCTACGGCGGCGTGCACTACGCGATGGAGCACGGAGTGCCGCTCGTCGTCGCGGGCACGACCGAGGACAAGATCGAGGTCTCGGCGCGCGTCGCGTGGTCGGGCGTCGGCATCGACCTGCGCACCGAGCGCCCGACGACGGATGCCGTTCGACGCGCCGTTCGCACAGCACTCGCCGACCCGTCGTATCGTGCCGCGAGCGAGCGAGTGGGTGCCGCGATCCGCGCGTCGGCGGGTCTCGACGGTCTCGATGAAGTGCTGATGGACCTCATCGCCCGGGCTCCTGCCGCCGGATAAGGAGATCGCGCCCGACACGCCGCCGCGCGGCATCCCCGGCTCGGCGCGTCGCCGCGATTCTCCTTATCCGCCGCCGCCCTCGACGCGGTCGGCCCGGCACACGGAGCCCCGCGCCCATAGGGTCGAGGCATGAGCCGGATGCCGCTGCGACTGCCGCGCGGGGTGCACGTCTCCGCGCGCGACAGCCCCGGTGACCGCGCCCTCGACCTGCTCACCCCCGCCGAGCGCACACGCTTCGACGACGAGACGCCCGCCCGTGCCGCGCGCTTCCTGCTCGGCCGCTTCACCCTGCGCGCGCTCGCGCTGGATGTCACGGGCGCGCCCCTCGAGAGCATCATCGTGCGCGCGGCCTGCCCGCACTGCGGCCGCGAGCACGGGCGACCGCGAGTCGAGCTGGCGAACGGGCGACGGATGACGGCGAGCCTGTCATTCCACGGAGGCCTCGCCGTCGCGGCGGTCGACGTGGGCGATCGCCCCCTCGGCATCGACGTCTCGGCCGCGACGCTCACGCACGACCAGGCCGCGGGCGTCGAGGCCGTGCTCGGAGGACCCCTCCGTGACCCCGCCCGAGCGTGGCGCGCCGCCGAGGCAACACTTAAGGCCGACGGCCGCGGCCTCGACCGTGACCCCACGGGCGTGCGGCACGTCCTCGGCGGCACGCGCCTCGACGGCCACCGCTACCGGGTCGTCGACCGTGAGCTCTCGCCCGGCATCCGTCTCGCCGTCGCACGGGGCCGGCGCCCCGGGTGAGGCGGCGACACGACGGATAAGGAGATCGGGCACGACACGCCGCTGCGCGGCATCCCTCACCCCGCGCGTCGCCGCGGATCTCCTCATCCGCCGCACTCGCCTCAGACCCTCGCCGCCATCAGCTCGATGCGCGGCCACTCGCGAACGTCACGGAGCAGCTGCCGGTCGTGCGTCGAGAGCACGACCGCGGCATCGGTCGCCCCGAGCGCCTCGGTGAGCTCGTCGACGAGCGCGATCGACAGGTGATTCGTCGGCTCGTCGAGCAGCAGCACGTGCGGACGCGCCGCGAGCACGAGCGCGAGGTCGAGCCGGCGCTGCTGCCCCATCGAGAGCTCGCCCACGCGCTTGCCCGACTCGCGCGCCCGCAGCAGGCCGAGCTGCGCGAGCCCGCCGGCCTCCGCGGACGACAGCACCCCCGACGCGACGAGCGCCTCAACGTGCGTCGCGAATACCTCGCTCGCCCGCCGGTCGAGTGCCAGCGCGCTCTCCTGCCGGAGATGGCCGAGACGGATGTCGCGCGGCGAGCGCACCACCCCCGAGTCGGGCGTCAGCTCGCCAGCGGCGACCGCGAGGAGCGTCGACTTTCCCGCACCGTTCGGGCCGGTCACGACGAGTCGACCGCGATGCGTGAGCGCGAACGTCGTCTCGCCGAGCCGCCCCTCGACGCGCACACCGTCGACGTCGAGCAGGGTCGCCCCCGTGCGCGTCTGCAACTCGGGAAAGCGGAATCGCTGCGGCGGCTCGGGCACCGCGAGCGCGTGGGCATCGAGAGCCTCCTGCCGACGGTGCACGCTCTGCACGAGCCCGCCCGCACGCGTCGCCCGCCCGTGCTTGTTGGTGCCCTTGTCGGGTCGCCACCCCGACACGAGACGGTTCTGCGCAGAACTCAGATCGTCGCTGAGGCGCGCGTACTCGGCCTGCTGCTTCTCGTAGTCGCGTTCCCAGCGCTCCCGTTCGGCCGAACGCCCCGCCCGGTAGCCGGCGAAGCCTCCGCCGAAGACGCGCGGGCGGTCATCCGGTGTCGGGTCGAGGTCGACGATCGTCTCGGCGACATCCGTCAATAGCGCGCGGTCGTGACTGACGACGACCACGCCGCCGCGCCGCGCGCGGAGCTCGGCGGTGAGGAAGTCGAGCCCGCTCCGATCGAGGTGATTGGTCGGTTCGTCGAGCAGCAGGAAGTCGTCGTCGGCGCCGAGCAGACAGGCGAGGCGCACGCGGTAGCGCTGCCCGACCGAGAGGTCGGCGAGCGGGCGGCGCACCTCGGTCTCGGCATCGAGCGACTCGAGGGCGACCTGCACGCGACGCTCGGCGTCCCACGCGTCGAGCGCCTCGGCGTGCTCGAGTGCGACGGCGTAGCTGTCGGCCGCATCGGGATGCCCGTCGGCGAGCCGCGCGGCTGTCGCATCGAGCCGGGCCAGGGCGTCGAGCGACGCGGCGATCGCCTCGGCGACGGCTTGGCCTACGGTGCGGTCGTCGGCGATCATCTCCTGTTCGGCGACGCCGACCGTGCCGACGAGGTTCACCGAACCGTGATCAGGCGGCAGGGTTCCCGCGAGCACGTGGAGCAGCGTGGACTTTCCGCGGCCGTTCTCGCCGACGATCCCGATGCGGGAGCCGGGCGCGACGACGAGATCGACGTCGGTGAGCACGGGCGAGGCGCCGCGCATCACCGAGACGGAGGAGGCGAGGAGTTGGGCGCGATGGCGCGCCGGATGACGGTGGGCTGAGGTGGGCATACGAATCCTTCGAATCGACGCACGGCGCCGCGCTCGCGAACGCGTGCGGAATGACGGTGACCCCCGCGGGGTCGGATCGATCGGCCGCCGGCTCGGAGGAACTCAACGAGCGCGGTGGGCCTACTCAGCCGTCACAGGAAGAACAAATAGTGCACCTGACCAGGGTAGCAGGGGCGATCAGCCCGCCGAAAGGTCGATCTCTCGGGGTGCGCGGGGCGTGCGACCCCGTTCGATTGACCCCTCGAGCGCGAGAATGGCGCGAGAGGGGGCGAGCGCGAGGCGCGAGGACGTGCGGGGGCGAGCGCGAGGCGCGAGGACGTGCGGGGGCGAGCGCGAGAGGGCACGAGTCCCGCGCTAGCGCGGGAACGCCGGCAGCGCGCGCTCGGCGAGCCAGGGGGCGAGCACGGCGGTCGCGCCCGGGGCGAGCTCCTCGGCGAGCGCGAGCAGGTCGTCGGTGGTCGCGAGGCCGTGACGGTACCGCGTCGTCCACGCGTGGAGGATGTCGGTGAAGACCGCATCACCCGCGAAGACGCGCAGCGCGTGGACGGCGAGGGCGCCCCGCTTGTAGACGCGGTCGTCGAACATGTCGTCGACGCCCGGGTCGACGAGCAGCAGATCCTGCGGGGCCGAGGCGAGGGCCCGGTGGTGACGCCGCGCGAGGGTCTCGACGCGCTCCGACCCCGACGCCTCCGACCACAGCCATTCGGCGTAGCAGCAGAAGCCCTCGTTGAGCCAGATGTCGCTCCAGCGGCGCAGCCCCACACTGTTGCCGAACCACTGGTGGGCGAGTTCGTGGGCGACGAGGCGTTCCTCACGGCCCGATCCGTCGAGATGGTTCGAGCCGAACGTCGCGATGCCCTGCGCTTCGAGGGGGATCTCGATCTCGTCCTCGGTGACGACGACGCCGTAGCCGTCGAACGGGTACGGCCCGAAGGTGCGCTCGAAGAGCGTCATCATCTCGGGAAGACGCTCGAGCTCGCGGTCGACGACGGGAGCGATCGCCGCGGGCCGGTGCAGCGTGCCGGCGACTCCCGCGAGGTCGACGGGCACGCTCGCGAGCCGCCCGACCTGCACGGCGACGAGGTACGTCGGGGTGGGCGCCGCCTGCTCGAAGCGCCACACGCCGCGGCCTCCCACGATCCGGCGTGAGACGAGCGCGCCGCTCGCGATGACCGTGTACGCGGCATCCGTTGCGAACGTCACCCGATAGGTCGCCTTGTCCGACGGATGATCGTTGCAGGGGTACCAGCTCGGCGCACCCGAGGGCTGCGAGGCGACGAGCACGCCGTCGTCGAGCTCTTCCCAGCCGATGGTTCCCCAGCGCGAGCGACGGGGACGCGGCGCCCCCGCGTACTCGACGACGACCGTCACGGTCGCCCCTGCGGCGAGCGCCTTCTCGGGGGTGATGCGCACCTTGCCGTCGGCGTGACGGAACGGGGTCTTCCGCCCGTCGACGCGCACGCGCTTCACGCCGAGTCCGACGAGGTCGAGGCTGAACCGCGAGAGCTTCTGGTCGGTCACGATCGTGAGGGTCGCGGTGCCCTCGAGCCGGTTGGTCGGCACCCGGTACGTCAGGTCGAGGTCGTACGACGCGACGCGGTATCCGCCGTTGCCGCTGCGGGGGATGTACGGGTCACCGGCGGTCTCGGCACCGGCGACGGCCGGCATCAGCGCACCTTCGGGTGATAGTCCGAGACGCGCACAGCCCGCCACGGACCGATGGGGTTGCCGCTCCAGCGGCTTCCGACGGGAACGCTCTCACCGCGCATGACGAGCGACGCGGGGCCGACGGTCGCGTGCGCGCCGATCGACGCGGCGGGCAGGATCACGCTGTGCGGCCCGAGCGTCGCACCGTTCTCGAGGGTGACGGCATCCATGCTCATGATTCGATCATGGAACAGGTGCGTCTGCACGACGCAGCCCCGGTTGACGGTCGATCCGTCGCCGAGAGTGACGAGATCCGCCTCGGGCAACCAGTAGCTCTCGCACCACACGCCGCGCCCGATGCGTGCGCCGAGCGAACGCAGCCAGACGTTCAACGCGGGCGTTCCCGACGCCGACTTCGCGAACCACGGCGCAGCGACCATCTCGACGAACGTGTCGGCGACTTCGGTGCGCCACACGAAGCTCGACCAGAGCGGCTGCTCGTCGGCGGGGATGCGCCCGACGATGACCCACTTCGCGACGGTCGAGACACCGGCGGCGACGGCACCGGCGGCGAGCATGACGACACCGCTCAGCAGGATCGTGACGAGCACGCCGAACATCGTCACGAGGCCGGCGAACGCGAACATCACGGCGATGCCGATGAGCACCGACACGACGACGGGCACGAAGCGGCAGAGTTCCCACAGTGTGCGCGCGACGCGCAGGCCCGCACCGGGTCGGTAGGTGCGGGCGTCATCCGAGTCGACCGCCGTCCGCCGCAGTCGCACGGGCGGCGAACCGAGCCACGACGTTCCGGGCTTCGACTTCTGCGGCGCGACCGAGAGTACGGCGACGAGCGAATCGCGCGCGACGCGCATGCCCGGCGTCGCGAGGCCCGAATTGCCGAGGAACGCGCGCTTGCCGATCGAGACGCGGCCGAGGTTCATCCACCCGCCACGCAGTTCGTACGACGCGACCATCGTGTCGTCGGCGAGGAACGCGTGATCGCCGATCGACGTCATCGACGGAATGAGCAGCACGGTCGACGCCTCGACGCCGCGCCCCACCTCGGCGCCGAGCATGCGCAACCACACAGGCGTGAAGAGGCTCGAGTAGAGCGGGAAGAGGAGCGTGCGGCTGAGGTCGAGCAGTCGCTCGGTCGTCCACGCCTGCCACGCGACGCGGCTGCGCACCGGGTGCAGGCCCTCGGTGAGGCCGATCGCAAGCACGCGCACGAGCACGACGACGGCGCCCGCGAGCACGACGCCCGCGACGAGCGTCGCGGGAACGACCCAGACGAGAGCGGCGAGGGATGCCTCGGCGAGCGAAGCCGACCCACGGATGCCGGCGGCGAACACCGCCGCGCCCGCGACGAACGCGACGACGGGCAGGAGCGAGATCGCCGTCGAGGCGAGCGCGTACGCCACGAGCCACCGGCGCGGCTTGGGAGCCGTCGCTTCGGCCTTCGCCGCGGGGCCGATGCGTTCGGCGGGCGAACCGGCCCACTTCTGGCCCGACGGCACGCGACCGAAGACGGCCGACCCCGGCGCGATCTCGGCGTGCTTGCCGATGCGCGCACCCGGCAGGAGCGTCGATCGCGCGCCGACCGTCGCGTGGGCACCGATGCGCACCCGGCCGAGCCGCAGCACGTCGCCGTCGATCCAGTAGCCCGCGAGGTCGACCTCGGGCTCGATCGAGGCTCCCGCGCCGACGGTGAGCATGCCCGTGACCGGCGGCAACGTGTGCAGGTCGACGCCCTCGCCGATCTTCGCGCCGAGCGCCCGCGCGTAGAGAAGGATCCAGGGGGCGCCCGCGAGGCCGACGGCCCCGATCTGCTGCGCGATCTGCTCGGCGAGCCACAGCCGCAGGTGCACCGAACCTCCGCGCGGATGATCACCCGGCTCGACGCCCGCGAGCAGCGCCCGCGCCGCGACGACCGCGATGAGCATGCGCCCCCACGGCGTCGCGAAGATGCCGAGCCCGACGATGAGCACCCACAGATCGACGGCGGGGAGGAACTCGAACCCGCCCACCTCGTGCAGGATGCTGCCCGCGGTGAGCAGATAGAACAGCCACCGGATGCCGCTGAGGATGAACAACGGGATGCCGATGAGCGTCTGGAACCACTGCGTCCGACGCGGGGTGGGGCCCGGCCGGTGGAAGGTCACGGCGTCGTCGCCCGTGTCGCGCGCCGCGAGCTCCGCGGCCTGCTGTGCGAGACGCGGGTGGTCGTAGATGTGGGCGACCGTGAACTCGGGGTCACGCGCCCGCAGGCGCCCGACGAGTTGCGCGGCCGAGAGCGATCCTCCGCCGAGGTCGAAGAAGTTCGATTCGGCATCGGGCACGGGAACCCCGAGCACGGCCTGCCACTCGCCCGCGAGCCACGCCTCGGTGTCGGTGAAACCGTCGGCGTCGGCATCCACTCCGGGCAGCGGCCACGGAAGCGCGGCGCGGTCGACCTTGCCCGACACACGCGTCGGCAGGTCGTCGACGATCGCGAGCAGCGGCACGAGTGCGGCGGGCAGCTCTTCGGCGAGGCGTCGGCGCGCGGCATCCCGATCGAAGGCGGGGGTGACGGCGAGGTAGCCGACGAGCACGCTGTTGCCGGCGTCGGTCTTCCGCACGGCGGCCGCGGCGCCCGAGACGCCGGGCAGGTTCTGCAGGGCCGACTCGATCTCGCCGAGCTCGATGCGACGCCCGCCGACCTTGACCTGGTCGTCGGCGCGGCCCTGGAAGAGGATGCCGGTGCCGTCGAAACTCACGAGGTCGCCCGAGCGGTAGGCGCGCTCCCAGCCGAGGGTCGGCATCGGCGCGTACTTCTCGGCGTCCTTCTCGGGGTCGAGGTAACGCGCGAGCCCGACGCCGCCGATGATGAGCTCACCGACCTCGCCCGGCGCGACCGGCTCGCCCGAGCCATCCACGATCGCGAGGTCCCAGCCGTCGAGGGGCAGGCCGATGTAGATCGGGCCGCTGCCGTCGAGCAGCGCGCCGCACGAGACGACGGTCGCCTCGGTGGGGCCGTACGTGTTCCAGACCTCACGCCCGTCGGCGGCGAGACGCGCGACGAGTTCGGGCGGGCAGGCCTCGCCGCCGAAGATGAGCAGACGCACATTCTCGATCGACTCGGCGGGCCAGAGCGCTGCGAGGGTCGGCACGGTCGAGACGACGGTGATGCCGTGGCTCAGCAGCCAGGGACCGAGGTCCATGCCGCTCTTCACGAGCGAACGCGGCGCGGGCACGAGGCACGCGCCGTGCCGCCACGCGAGCCACATCTCTTCGCACGACGCGTCGAACGCGACCGAGAGGCCCGCGAGTACGCGATCGCCGGGGCCGAGCGGTTCGCCCTGCAGGAACATGCGGGCTTCGGCGTCGACGAACGCGGCGGCCGAGCGGTGGGTGACGGCGACGCCCTTCGGCACGCCCGTCGAGCCCGAGGTGAAGATGATCCACGCATCGTCGCTCGGCTGCGGCGGCGTCGCGACGGGGATCGTGGCGGTGCTCGCGTGCGGAGGCTCGCCGTCGAAGAGCTCGGCCGACAGTTCACCCGAGGGCGTGAACTGGCCGCCGCCCGCGATGACGCCCGCGACCCCGGCCGCGCCGAACACGAGCTCGGCACGCTCCTCGGGGTCGTCGACGTCGACCGGCACGTAGGCGGCACCCGCGGCGATCACGCCGAGGATCGCGATGTACAGCTCGCGCGACCCCGACGGCATGCGCACGCCGACCCGGTCGCCGCGTCGCACGCCCGCTTCGTGGAGGCGCGCAGCGGTGCGGATGACGCGCGCCATGAGTTCGCGATAGCTGAGCGCACCGGCACCGTCGTCGATCGCCGACGACTCGGGATGACGCGCCGCCGTCTCACGCAGGATGTCGAGGAGCGTGCGCGGCTCGGGTGCCCGGCTCGCGAGGCGGAGCTGATCGGCGTCCGTCGAAATCACGAGGCGTCCTCCTGATCGAGCGCCCCGCGGGTCGCGGCGCGAGAGTCGATCCACTGTCGCCCCGGTCGGGAAACGGCAGATGGACTTTCGGTGAACGATACGCGCACACCGCGCCACATCCCGCGCCGCGTGTCGCCCCGTGGCGCGTCGCCGGCGCCGACCCCACTCAGCTTCGGCCACGGCCCGGCCCCCGACCCCACCCCGGTCACGGATGCTGCAGATCGAACGCTTCCCCGCATGTCACACGCTTCGCGGCGGCGTGTCACCCCGATCCGCAGCATCCGCGCACGGGGACGACCCTGTCTCAGCCCGGCCCAACCAGCAGATAAGGAGATCTGACCCGACACGCCGCAACGCGGCATCCCCCACCCGGCGCGCCCCGCCGAATCTCCTTATCCGCCGCGGGCGAGCCGCACAGGAAGTACGGGATGGAGAGAAGTACAAGAGTGAGAGCGGGGAGAAGACGAGAGGATGCCGCAGCATCGGTCATCCGCCAGCTCCCACCCCCCACCACCGATCACGGATGCTGCCGATCGAACGCTTCCCCGCGTGTCGCACCCCGCTCGGCGGCGTGTCACCCCGATTCGCAGCATCCGCGCACGGGGAAGACCCTGTCTCAGCCCGGCCCTCCTCAGCGGATAAGGAGATCTGACCCGACACGCCGCAACGCGGCATCCCCCACCCGGCGCGCCCCACCGATTCTCCCTATCCGCCGCGGGAGCAACCGGGAGGGAGAAGCAGTGAGGAAAGGGATGAGGGGATGCCGCGGGCGAGCTGCACGAGAAAGACAGGGGGGGGTGAGGCGAGAGCCGATCACGGATGCTGCCGATCGAACGCTTCCCCGCGTGTCGCCCGCTTCGCGGCGGCGTGTCGCCCCGATCCGCAGCATCGGTGCACGGGGTCGACCCGACGAGCGGCCGGATGACGCGGGCGGAGCTAACCCGCGAGGTCGGCGAGCACGTTCTCAAGCGCGTCGACGGCGCCGTCGAGGTCGGCCTCCGACACGACGAGGGGCGGTGCGAGTCGGATCGTCGAACCGTGCGTGTCCTTCGCGAGCACGCCGCGCTGCATGAGGCGTTCGCACACCTCGCGGCCGGTCGCGAGCTCGGGGTCGATGTCGATGCCCGCCCAGAGGCCGGCACCGCGCACGGCGACGACACCGCGGCCGATGAGGGAGTCGAGCCGTCCGCGGAGGTGATCTCCGAGCACGCGCCCGCGCTCCTGGTACTCCCCCGTCGCGAGCAGACGCACGACCTCGAGGCCGACGGCCGCGGCGAGCGGGTTTCCGCCGAACGTCGATCCGTGCTGCCCGGGAGTGAGCACGCCGAGCACGTCGTGGTTGCCGACGACGGCCGACACGGGCACGACTCCCCCGCCGAGCGCCTTGCCGAGCAGGTAGAGGTCGGGCACGACGTCGACGAGGTCGCACGCGAACGTCGCGCCGACCCGGCCGAGCCCCGACTGGATCTCGTCGGCGATGAGCAGCACGTTCTTCTCGGTGCAGAGCGCGCGCACGTCGGGCAGGAACGACGCGGGCGGCACGATGATGCCGGCCTCGCCCTGGATCGGCTCGACGAGCACGGCGACGGTGTTCTCGTCGATCGCGTCGGCGACGGCCGCGGCATCGCCGTAGGGAACCGTGCGGAACCCCGGCGTGAACGGCCCGAAGCCGTCGCGCGCGTCGGGGTCGTCGCTGAACGACACGATCGAGATCGTGCGGCCGTGGAAGTTGCCGGCCATGACGACGATGTTCGCCGCATCGGGTGCGACGCCCTTCACGCGGTACCCCCACGCGCGGGCGACCTTGATGCCCGACTCGACGGCCTCGGCGCCCGTGTTCATCGGCAGCACCATGTCTTTGCCGCACAGCTCGGCGAGCTCGGTGACGAACTGACCGAGACGGTCGTTGTGGAACGCGCGGCTCGTGAGCGTGATGCGCTCGAGCTGGGAGCGCGCGGCTTCGATGAGGGCGGGATGACCGTGTCCGAAGTTCACCGCCGAGTAGGCGGCGAGGCAATCGAGGTAGCGTCGCCCTTCGACATCCGTCACCCACGCGCCCGCACCCGTCGCGACGACGATCGGAAGCGGGTGGTAGTTGTGGGCGGTGTGCGCCTCTTCGAGCTCGATCGCCTCGGTCGTGATCGAGCCCGCCGTGAGCGAGCCCGCCGTGAGCGAGCCCGCCGTGAGAGCCCCGGTCGTCTGCGCGCTCATCGGCGGAGCTCCAGCGTGCAGCACTTCACTCCGCCGCCGCCGAGCAGCAGCTCGGAGAGGTCGACCCCGATCGGGTTGTACCCGTGTTCGCGGAGTTGCCGTTCGAAGTCGACGGCGCGCGAGGCGATGACGATGTTGTACCCGTCGCTGAACGAGTTGAGTCCGAGCACGGCGGCATCCGTCTCGGTCACGATGATCGCGTCGGGGTAACGCTCGCGCAGGATCGCGAGCGAGGGCTCGTCGAACGCGCTCGGCAGGTAGGCGATGTGCTCCTGACCGGGGGTTCCGTCGAGCACGGCGACCGCGGTGTCGAGGTGGTAGAAGCTCGGGTTCACGAGGTTCAGGGTGACGACCTCGCGGCCGAAGATGCCGGCGATCTCCTGGTGCGAGCGCGAGTCGCTGCGGAAGCCCGTGCCCGCGAGGATCGTGTCGCCGACGAGCAGGAAGTCGCCTTCGCCCTCGTTGATCTCGACGGGCACGCGCACGTCGAAACCGGCGCTTCGGAACCAGTCCATGTACGCGGGGCCCTCGGGCTGACGCTCGGGGTAGGTGAAGCTCGCGCCGTAGGCGATGCCGTCGATGACGAACCCGCCGTTCGCGGCGTAGACCATGTCGGGCAGGCCCTCGACCGGGTCGATGAGCTGCACGTCGTAGCCGAGCGCGATGTACGCGTCGTAGAGCGTCTGCCACTGGCGCACGGCGAGGCTCGTGTCGGTCGGCAGCGCCGGGTCCATCCACGGGTTGATCCGGTAGACGACGGTGAAGTGCTCGGGCCGGCACATGAGCACCGAACGTGTCGTCGCGGTGCGTGTGGGCCGAGCGGGAAGGGTGTGCGGGTCGATGAGCGTCATGACGGTGTCCTCCGAGAGAGGCGACGGATGACGGTGGAGCGCGCGCGGCGATCGAGCCGAATCCGTTGCCGATGTGCAGATGTCGGTCGGCGGACCAGGTCGCCCGTCGGGATCGAACCCCGTGAGCCCGATCCCGTGCTGACACGGTCTCGAGACGCCACCTCCAGTGTCACACACGCGTCGCGCTGCTTCCCGCGACCGTGCGCACGATTCGAGCGCAAACACTCATTCACATGCAACGAATCGCCACGCTGAGCGCCCCACACGCGTCATCCCACCCCCTCACCTCACTCCCCGAACACAAACGCTGAGGGGTCAGAAACTCCATGAATACAGGCCCGAAAGCCGGAGTTACTGACCCCTCAGCGGGAGCGAGCGTGAGCTCAGCTGTTCTTGGCGTCGCGCCAGGCGATCCAGCGCTCGAGCTCGGTGAAGTCGTAGTCGGGGCCGCCGACGCCGATCGTGAAGAGACGCACGCCGCCGTCGAAGAGGGCGTCGGCCTCGGCGGTCTCCTTCTTGCCGAGCTCGTTCGAGATGATGAGGTTCGACGTGTCGCGACCGACCTCGTCGGCCCACTTCTCGATGACCCCGAGCTTGTGGGCGAGGTTCTCGACGGGCGTGAAGCTGTGCCAGATGTCGGCGTGACGCGCGACGATCTTGAGCGTCTTCCTCTCGCCGCCGCCGCCGATGAGCACGGGAATGTGCCGCGTGGGAGCGGGGTTGAGCTTCGCCCAGCGGGCCTCGATGCGCGGCATCGCGTCGGCGAGGTCGTTGAGGCGCGAGCCGGCGGTGCCGAACTCGTAGCCGTACTCCTCGTAGTCGCGCTCGAACCAGCCCGAACCGGTTCCGAAGATGAAGCGGCCCTCGCCGCCCTTGGCGCTGATGTGGTCGATCGTGCGGGCCATGTCGGCCTGGAGGTCGGCGTTGCGGTAGCTGTTGCAGTTCACGAGGGCACCGAACTCGATGCGCTCGGTCTGCTCGGCCCACGCGGCGAGGAGGGTCCACGACTCGAAGTGCTCGCCCTCGGGGTCGCCGTAGAGGGGGTAGAAGTGGTCCCAGTTGAAGGCGATGTCGACGCCGAGGTCTTCCGCGCGCAGCACTGCGTCGCGGATCTGGGTGTAGTTGGCGTGCTGCGGCTGGATCTGGACGCCGAGGCGCACCGGAGTATCGAGAAGAGGCATGACAACGACAACGGGCACCGTCTCCATCGCATTCCCACTCGAGCCGATCTCAGAGATAACAGAGCCGCAACGCTTCGCACGATTCGTGCGCCCGAGGGGCCCGGTGCGCAACGAATCGGCCTACAATCCCGGAATGGACAACCTCGATCGGTCGATTCTCGATCTCCTTCGGCAGAATGCCCGCGCCGGATACGGCGACATCGGGTCGTCGGTCGGCCTCTCGGCATCGGCCGTGAAACGTCGGGTCGACCGCTTGGTCGCCGACGGCGTCATCCGTTCGTTCACGATCCAGGTCGACCCCACGGTCGACGGCATGAGTACCGAGGCGTACGTCGAGCTCTTCTGCCGCGGAACGGTCGCCCCCGACGAACTGCAGCGCATCCTCCAGGGCGTGCCCGAGGTCATCTACGCCGGCACCGTGACGGGCTCGGCCGACGCAATCGTGCACATGCGGGCGCGCGACATCGCGAGCCTCGAAGACGCCCTCGAGCGCGTGCGCATCGCGCCGAACGTCGATCACACCCGCAGCGCGATCGTGCTCTCGCGCCTCGTGCACCGCGAGCACGACTGACCCACACCCGAGACATCCCCCACCGCCGAGAATCGCCGTTCGTGTCGAGAATCGCCGGTAGAGCGGCGATTCTCGACACCAACAGCGACACTCGAGACCGCATCCCCACTTTGTACTGATACAATCGGTACATCGATCGGAAGGGGATGACATGAACGAACCGATCCTGACGACCATCTCGGTGGTGGTGGCAGCAGCCGTCGTGGCGGTGTTGGTCATCGCGCTCGTGCGATCCGCCGGCGAGCGGGGCATGCAGCGCTTCGCCCGGATGCACGGCCTCGACCGCATCAGCGGGGCGGATGACGCGAGCGACGCCGAACAGCAGAGCATCGATGCGACGCTGCGCCGGGCCATCATCACGCGAGCACGCTGGACCGCCGGGATCGGCGCACTCGGCGTGGCCGCCATCGCCCTCATCTGCCTCCTGGTGCCCGACCTCTTCGCCGCTCCGTACTGGACGCTCCCGCTCATCGCCGTGCTCTACCTCTCGATCGTCGTCGCTTCGGCGACCTCGAGCACCCTGAGCGCCGTGCGCGAGCGGCACGCGGCCGGCCCGCGCGTCGCGCGCCTCGACAGCCCGTCGCTCACCGACTACGTTCCGCCGATCGAACTCGTGTCGATGCGCATCACCGCGGGGCTCGCCCTGGTGGCATCCGTCACCCTCGTCGTGCTCCTGGTCGCCCTGCCCGACGTCGCCGATCGCGCGACCGGCATCTGGTCGGCGGCGAGCGCCGCGATCACGCTCGCCGCGCTGTTCGTCGTCGTCGAGAGCGTGGTGCGCCTCATCGTGTCGAACCCGCGTCGGGCGTCGACCGAGCACGCGCTGCAGTGGGACGATGCCCTGCGTTCCTCGACGATCCGCGGCCTCGTCAACCTGCCGACCGTGCTCGCGATGCTCGTCGGCCTCTTCGTCGCCTCACAGCTCAGCTCGCTGCTCGAGCCCGCCGGCATCGTCGTGGTGATGGTCGCGTTCCTGGTCTTCCCCGGAATCGTGCTGACGCTCGCGATCATCGCCGCCGCGAACAGCCCCGAGCTCTACTACCTGAAGCGTCTCTGGCCCGAACAGGCCACACGCGTCGACGCGTCGTTCCGCACGCAGTCGGTCGAGGAGCACGCGCGCTCGTGATCATTGAGATCGACCCCTCGTCGCCGAAACCGCCGTTCGAACAGCTGCGGTCGGCGGTCATCGCCGCGGTGCGCGAGGGCACACTCGCCCCGGGTGCGAAGCTGCCGCCGGTGCGTCGTCTCGCCGAGGATCTCGGCCTCGCAGCCAACACGGTCGCGCGCGCCTACCGCGAACTCGAGGCCGACGGCGTCGTCGTCACGCGCGGCCGGAACGGCACGGTCATCGCCGAGACGGGCGATGCCGCGCACCAGACCCTGCAGCGCGCCGCGACCGACTACGCGGCCACGGCAGCCCGCCTCGGGGTCGACGCCGATGAGGCTCTCGCGATCGTCGAAGCGGCGATGCGCGCCCACTAGCCCTTCGAGGACTACAGTCTCCTCGTGCGCATCGCCCTCATCGGCGGCGTCCTCTTCCTGGTCGGGCTCGTCGCGATCGCGACGGGCGCCCTTCCCCTTCCCGCGGTCGGCGAGCTCGCCGAGCGCGTCGTGCCGATCCTCGTCTTCGTCGTCGCGATCACGATCGTCGCCGAGTTGGCGGCCGAGGCGGGCGTGTTCCGCGCCCTCGCCGAATGGCTGGCGGATGTCGCGCGCGGGCGAGGCTGGCTGCTGTGGGTACTCGTCGTGGTGCTCGCGACGCTCTCGACGGTGTTCCTCTCGCTCGACACGACGGCGGTGCTCCTCACGCCCATCGTCATCGCTCTCGCCCAGCACGCGCGCATCTCGCCGATCCCCCTCGCCCTGACGACCGTGTGGCTCGCGAACACGGGGTCGTTGCTCCTGCCCGTGTCGAACCTCACCAACCTGCTCGCGGCGCACGAACTCGGCGGCATGACCCCGCTCGCGTTTGCGGCGATCACGTGGGCGCCCGCACTCGTCGCGGTCGTCGTGCCGGCGGCGGTGATCTTCGCGACGCGTCCCCGTCAGATCGTCGCGCGATACACGCCGGAGCATGCGACGCCCGTGGCCGACCGCACCCTGTTCCTGATCTCGGCGATCGTCGTCGCGTTGCTCATCCCGGCATTCGTCAGCGGGGTCGAGGTCTGGATCCCGGCGAGCATCGCCGCCGTCATCCTCATCGGAGTGTTCGCCGTGCGGAAGCGCTCGGTGCTCGAGTTCCGGCTCGTGCCGTGGCAGCTCGTCGTCTTCGCGGG
Source organism: Agromyces atrinae (assembly GCF_013407835.1). Lineage (NCBI taxonomy): Bacteria > Bacillati > Actinomycetota > Actinomycetes > Micrococcales > Microbacteriaceae > Agromyces > Agromyces atrinae. The sequence goes on from NZ_JACCBI010000001.1 coordinate 2,324,806, forward strand.
CGGCCTCTTCCTCGTGATGGAGGCCGCGCACTCCATCGGGGCGACCGATGTGCTCGCGGCCGTCGCGGGCACGGGGCGCTCACCGCTCGACCTGCTGCAGCTTGCGGGAGCCGGGGCGACGAGCGCGAACCTCATCAACAACCTGCCCGCCTACCTCGCGCTCGAGCCGTTCGCGGGCGACCCCGTGCGACTCGTCGCGCTGCTCATCGGAGTCAATGCCGGCGCCATCATCACACCGTGGGGCTCGCTCGCGACGCTGCTCTGGCACGAACGCCTCGTCGCGATGGGCGTCGAGATCTCGTGGGTGAAGTTCATGCTGCTCGGCCTCGTCGCCGCCCCGCTGACGGTCGTCGCCGCCGTGCTCGCCCTCTCGCTGACCGCCTGACCCGCGCGGCCCGCACCCCTCACCCCTACACCCGTCTCGGCGTCACGACACGCTGGCTATGCGGCGCAGAACCAGCGTGTCGTGACGCCGAGACGAGGGGGGGGTCGGAGCGCGGCGAGCGGATGACGCGCGCCCGCCCCGCGCGTCAGATGACGTCGTCGGAGAGATCCGTCGGGTTACCGAAGCGGTGGTTCGTGATCGAGATCGCCTGCTCGCGCACGAACGGGAGCATCTCGACGCGGCCCGACGCGGTCACGGGGTGCGACCAGACGGCGACATCCGGCGAGCCGCCGAGGGCGTCGTACAGGGCGCGTTCCGAACCGCCGACGAGGCGCACGCGCGTCGCGTCGAGCGCTCCACGGGCCGCGCGCGAGAGCCACTGGGCGTCGCTCTCGCGGCGGATCGGCACCTCGCGCGCGTCGAGCACGGTCTGAACGCCGCGCGGCAGCTCGATCGCCGTCGACACCGAGAAGTCGGCGCGCGACAGCAGCCCCGCCGCGATGAGGCGCAGCGCATCGACGAGCGTCGCGTCGTCGCTGAAGCGCAGCGTCAGCTCGGCCGGCCGGTAACGGAAGAGGTTCCGCTCGACTCCGAGGCCCGCGGCATCCTTCACCTGACCGAACTCCTCGCGCCACGCGAGGGCGTCCGAGAGGGCGGCCCGGCGCAGCGTGTCGAACTCCTCGTACCCGAGCGCGGGCTGGGCGAACTCGATGAGCTCGGAGACGCGGCGGTCGAGCCCGCGCAGGTGCAGCGTCGACGACGAGCGACCCGACTCGGGCACCCACGAGCCGAGGCCGAAGAGGTAGTTGGGGCCGCCGGCCTTGGCGCCCGCGCCGACCGACGACCGCTTCCAGCCGCCGAAGGGCTGACGCTCGACGATGGCGCCCGTGATGCCGCGGTTGACGTAGAGGTTTCCGGCCTGCACCGTGCCGAGCCACTCGTCGAGCTCATCGGAGTCGAGCGAGTGCAGCCCCGCGGTGAGCCCGTAGTCGACGGCGTTCTGGAACCGGATCGCCTCCTCGAGCGTCGCCGCGTGCATGATGCCGAGCACGGGCCCGAAGAACTCGGTGAGGTGGAAGTACGAGCCCGGCGCGACGCCCGTCTTGATGCCCGGCGACCACAGCCGCCCGGTGTCATCGAGGCGACGCGGTTCGACGAGCCACTTCTCGCCGATGCCGAGTTCGGTGAGCGCCGAGAGCAGCTTGCCTGAGGCCGGTTCGATGACGGGGCCCACCTGGCTCGCGGCATCCTCGGGGTAGCCGACGCGCATCGAACGCGTCGCGTCGGCGAGCTGCCCGAGGAAGCGCTTCGAGCGCGCGACCGAACCGACGAGGATGACGAGGGAGGCCGCCGAGCACTTCTGCCCGGCGTGACCGAAGGCGCTTCGTGCGACATCCGCCGCGGCGAGGTCGAGGTCGGCCGACGGCGTGACGATGATCGCGTTCTTGCCGCTCGTCTCGGCGAGGAGCGGCAGGTCGGGCCGGAACGAACGGAAGAGCTTGGCCGTCTCGTAGGCGCCGGTGAGGATGACGCGGTCGACGCGCGGGTGGGCGATGAGGCGCTTCCCGAGGTCGGACTCGTCGACGTCGACGAGGGCGAGCAGTTCACGCGGAACGCCGGCCTCCCAGAGCGCCTCGACCATGACGGCACCCGAGCGACGGGCCTGCGGCGCGGGCTTGATGATGACGCCCGAGCCCGCGGCGAGCGCCGAGAGCACGGAGCCCGCCGGGATCGCGACGGGGAAGTTCCACGGCGGCGTGACGACGGTCAGTGCCGCGGGCACGAAGACGGCGCCTTGCACGCGGTCGAGTTCGCGGGCGCGCTCGGCGTAGTAGTGGGCGAAGTCGATCGCCTCACTCACCTCGGGGTCGGCCTCGCCGATCGTCTTGCCCGTCTCGGAGGCCATGACCTCGATGAGGCGGTCGCGGTTGGCGGCGAGAGCGAGGCCCGCGCGGTGCAGCACGGCGGCGCGCTCGGCTCCGGGCAGCTCGCCCCACTGCCGACCGCGGTCGGCGACGGATGCCACGAGCGAGTCGAGCTTGTCGGCCGAGTCGATACGCGCAGCGTCGATCGTGTCGGTGCCGAGCGTCGAGTCGGCGACCCGGGCGAGGATGTTCCGCCCCCACTCGCGGTTCGCGGGGAGTGCGGGGTCGGTGTCGGGCTCGTTGACGAAGGAGGGGCGCAGCACGCCCGCCGAGCCGCGCGTGAGGCCGAGCACGGCAGCGGTGAGCTCGGGGTCGGCGCCGGGCGCGAGGTCGTCGAGACCGCGGGGTGCCGCCGTGAGCTGCTCGGGGTCGAGTCGGTTCTGCGTGCGGTTCGGGCTGGGCACGGTCTCGTCGAGCGCCTGCACCGATGAGAGGAAGCGTGCCTTCTCGCGCTCGAAGAGCCCGCGGTCGTCGGCGAGTTCGAAGACGGCCGACATGAAGTTCTCGCTCGACGCGTTCTCTTCGAGGCGGCGGATGAGGTACGCGATCGCGACGTCGAACTCGGCAGGATTCACGACGGGCGTGTAGAGGAGGAGCTGCCCGACGTCGCGCTTGACGGCTTCGGCCTGACCGGTCGCCATGCCGAGCAGCATCTCGAAGTCGATGCCCTTCTCGACGCCGTTCCGCTTCGCGAGCAGCCACGCGTAGGCGACGTCGAAGAGGTTGTGGCCGGCGACGCCGATCGTCACGGCGTCGATGCGCTCGGGGCGCAGGGCCGCGTGCAGCACGCGCTTGTAGTTGGTGTCGCTGTCCTGCTTCGTGCCGTACGTCGCGACGGGCCATCCGTGGATCGCGGCGTCGACGTGCTCCATGGCGAGGTTCGCGCCCTTGACGAGTCGCACCTTGATCGAGGAGCCGCCGGCCGCGCGGCGAGCGGTCGCCCACTCGGTGAGCTCGTTGAGCGCTCCGAGCGCGTCGGGCAGGTACGCCTGCAGCACGATGCCCGCCTCGAGCTTCTGCAGTTTCGGCTGGTCGAGCAGACGCCGGAAGACCGCGATCGTCAGGTCGAGGTCGCGGTACTCCTCCATGTCGAGGTTGATGAACTTCGGCGTGGGGCTCGCGGCGGCGAGTTCGTACAGCGGGGTGAGGGTCTCGGCGATGCGCTCGACGGCCTCGTCGAACGCCCACATCGAGAGCTGGCTGACGACGCTCGAGACCTTGATCGAGACGTAGTCGACGTCGTCACGAGCGAGGAACGCGCGCGTTCCGGCGAGGCGTCGTGCGGCTTCCTTCTCGCCGAGCACGGCCTCGCCGAGCAGGTTGAGGTTCAGGCGGTCGCCGCCTTCGCGCAGGTGCGCGATCGCGGGGCCGAGCTTCGCGGGGCTCGCGTCGAGCACGAGGTGGCCGACCATCTCGCGCAGCACGCGGCGCGCGATGGGCACGACGATCCAGGGGATGACGGGGCCGAGCGCTCCTCCGAGACGGATGGCGGCCCGCAGGTACCACGGCAGGAACTTCGGGGTACGACGCGCGACGTGCGCGAGAGCGCGCCCGGCGACGTGCAGGTCTTCGGGGCGCATGACGCCGTCGACGAACCCGACGGTGAAGGCGAGCCCGTTCGGATCCTTCAGCACACCGGCCAGCCGCTCGGCGCTGACTTCGCTCGGGAATTCGGCGCTCGCCTGGAGCCACCGCTTCACGAGCGCGACGGATTCGCCGGTGAGATCGGTGTCGACGTTCTGCATGCTCACGAGCGTAGTTTCCCTCGGTCGATTCGCCGCGGGACCGTGCGGCACGTGGCCAGTGTCGCTCGCGCTAAGGTTCACGTAAAGCGATGGGTTCTTACGTGTACCCATCAGTTTTTCCGAACGATCGGAGGCGCACGATGCTCGACGTCCGCCGCTTGCGCCTTCTCGTCGAACTGGACCGACGCGGAACCCTCGCGGCCGTCGCCGATGCGCTCGCCTACAGCCCGTCATCCGTCTCGCAACAGCTCGCGCTCCTCGAGCGCGAGGCCGGGGTGCCTCTGCTCGAGAAGACCGGCCGTCGCGTGCAGCTCACACCGCAGGCGCACGTGCTCGTCGAGCACGCGACGGCGGTGCTCGATCTGCTCGAACAGGCCGAAGCGGATGTCGCTCGCACACTCACCGCGGTGAGCGGCGTCATCCGTGTCGCCGTCTTCCAGTCGGCAGCGCACGCGATCCTGCCGCGCGCCCTCAGCGACCTGCGCGCCGCTCATCCCGCGCTCCGCGTGGAGATGGTCGAGCGCGAGCCCGACGAAGGCCTCGTCGAACTCTCGGCGCGCGACTTCGATCTCGTGATCGCGGAGCAGTACCCGGGTCACGTGCGAGAGCTCCGACCCGACCTCGACCGGGTCGGACTCGCGACCGACGCGATGCGCCTCGCGTTGCCGCCGCTCGGCGTGCGCACCGAGGTCGATGCCGTTCAGTCCCTCGCCGATGCCGCGCAGCTGCCCTGGGTGCTCGAGCCGGTGGGAACGGCCTCGCGCCAGTGGGCCGTTCAGCTCTGCCGGGCCGCGGGCTTCGAACCCGATGTGCAGTTCGAGACCGCCGACCTCACGGCCCACGTGCGACTCATCCGATCGGGCAACGCCGTCGGTCTCGTGCCCGACCTGCTGTGGACGGGCGAGCTGCCGAGCGTGCGCGTGCTCGACCTGCCCGGTTCACCGCGCCGCGAGATCTTCACGTCGACGCGGCGCGCTGCGGCCGGCCGGCCGGCCGTCGTCGCCTGCCGTGCCGCTCTCGCGGTCGCCGCTCAGGCCGCGCCGGGCCTCACCGCCGCGTCGTGACCGAGCGGCGGCGACGCACCTCGAGCAGTACAGCCGCGCCTCCCAGTGCGAGTAGCCCGAGGGCGAGCACCCACGCACCGGCGACCTCGGGGCCCGTGCCGGCGAGACCACCGGGGGTGGGCGCGGGCGTCGGGCTCGGCGGCGGTGTCGGCCGCGGGGCCGGCGCCGCGTAGGTGTTCGTCACGACGATGGTCGACGTCTGACCGGCCGCGATCGTCGCGACCGGCGGCTCGATGCTCGTCGACGTGACGACGGTCGTGGCGTTCGCGCCGTTCTCGCTCTGCGTGACCGAGCACTCGGTTCCGGGGACGAGGTCGGGGATCGTCGCGACTGTGCTCGTTCCCGTGACGGCTGCCGGCACGGTGATGTCGCGCGTGACGACGGCCTCGCCCACGACGCACGTCGCGGTGAGCGCGAGGGCCGACTGGGCTCCGGCGCGCGTCCCGGCGATCGTCACGTCGACCTGCAGGGTGCCGACGACGGGTACGGGCGCGGCGTAGGTGTTCGTCACGGTGATCGTCGACGTCTCGGCGTCGACGATCGACACGGATGCCGGCAGGATCGTCGTCCCCGTGATGAGCGCGTCGGCGTTCCGCCCGTCGTTCGTCTGCACGACGTCGCACTCGGCACCGACGGGAAGGTCGGTGACGGTCGCGACGGTCGTCGTTCCCGTGAGGCCTGCGGCGACGGGGATGTCGCGGGCGATCGTCTCTCCCTCGATCGTGCACGACGCGGTGAGGTCGAGCGCCGACTGGGCGCCGGCGGCGTCACCGGCGATCGTGACGTCGACCGCGAGCGAACCGGTCGGCGGCGTCGGGATCGCGTAGACGTTGGTGAGCGTCATCTCGGCGACCTCGTCGGATGCGATGACGACCGATGCGGGCTCGATCGTCGATGACGTCAGGGTCGCGTAGGCGTTCGCACCGTCATCCGTCTGCTCGATCGTGCACTCGGCGCCGACGACGAGGTTCGGCAGCTCGGCGAGCACGAACTCGCCCGCCGGCGTGCGCGCGGGGATCGAGAAGGTGCGCTGCAGCTCCCACGTACCGTCGACGCACGTGACGTCGAGATCGATGCGCGACTGGTCGCCGGCCGCGTCGCCGGCGAGCACCGCGTTCACGCGCAGCGTGCCCGACTCGGGCGGCACGATCGCCGCCGACGCCCGCACGGGAACGGGCGCGTCACTCGCGAGGATGAGCTTCTGCGCGGTCTGGAGGGGCGGGTTGCCGCCGTCGTAAAGGAAGACGTTGCCCGCGGGAACGGTGCCGAACGCCGTCAGGGTGAAGCCCTGATCGGCGACGCCCGGGTCGTACCGCAGATAGAGCCGCGCGCCGTTCGGCACGGCGTCGCCGTCGGCGACCGGGAGGGTTCCCGCCTCGTCGGCGTAGGCCTCGGTGCCGGGGTTCAGGGCGATCGTCGACGACGTGACGCTGCCGCCGACCGCATAGGCGCCGTAGAGCTCACCGGGCACGAGCGGCACGTCGGCATCGAGCTCGACGGTGAGGGTCGGCAGAGGCGGCGGGGTCGGCGTCGGGTTCTGCACGGCGGCCTGCGCGGCTTCGACGATCGTGCGCACGGCGGTGCGCTCGGCGGGGTAGAAGCGCGATACGACGAACTGATCGGTGAAGTACCAGATCGCGCCCTGCACGGCCCGTACCTTCTCGGCGGTCGAACCCGTCGACGGCTGCGCGGGGTTGTCGGGGTAGTAGTTGTCGAGGATCCACTGCACGTACGGGAGGTTCGGCACGTTCGCCTCGCTCCACTCGCCGAGCTCGTAGTGCACACCGATCGTCGTGTCGGTCTCGAGGTCGATGCAGTAGGTCACCATCTGTTCGCCCGGGCCGAGCTCGGGGGCATCGAGCACGATCTGCGCCGTCGTCACGTCGCGCTGGTTCTGCAGTCCGCTCGACGGGTAGGGCGTCGTCGCGGTCGCCGACGGAACCTCGCCGCCGAAGAGCGCGCTCGTGTAGAGCATGTCGACGATGGTCGCTTCGGTCGACGGACCGGGGTCGGTGGGGAACGGCACGGGGTCGGCGGGCGGGGCGGCTGCGGCGGGCGCGGTGACGAGAACGGATGCCGCGAGCGCGATGGGCACGAGTGCGAATGCCGCGAAGCGGCGGACAACGGATGCGCGAGACACCATGTTTCTCCCCCTGGCGTCCCCCGATGGACACCGGCTCCACTGTGCCACAGCCGCCCCGTCCGGGGGGAGTCCCCGTTTCGCGTCACACGCGCCCGCTACCCTCGAACGCATGACCCACCACGACGTCGTCATCGTCGGGGGCGGCCACAACGCCCTCACCGCCGCCGCCTATCTGGCCCTCGCGGGACGCGACGTGCTGCTGCTCGAGCGCGACGATCACGTCGGCGGGGCGGCGATCTCGGCGGAGGCGTTCGCCGGCGTCGACGCGCGGCTCTCGCGCTACTCGTACCTCGTGAGCCTGCTGCCGAAGCGCATCATCGACGACCTCGGGCTCCGCATCGACCTCGTGCGCCGCGCGCACTCCTCCTACACGCCCGACCCGGAAGACCCCGCGCGCGGACTCCTCATCGAGCGGGATGCCGCGGGCGGAGCCGCCTTCGCCCGCATCGACGCCGCCGACGAGGCCGGCGCCTGGTCGGCGTTCGGTGACGACACGGCACGTCTCGCCGAATCGCTCTTCCCGACCCTCACCGAGCCGCTGCCGACACGGTCGGAGGCGCGGCGTCTCGTCGGCGACGACCGCATCTGGAACGAGTTCATCGAGCGGCCGATCGGCGAGGCCATCGAGTCGCGCTTCTCGAACGACCTCGTGCGCGGCGTCGTCGCGACCGACGCGCTGATCGGAACGTTCACCGACCCGAACGACGGCGCACTCGACGCGAACCGCTGCTTCCTGTACCACGTGATCGGCGGCGGAACGGGCGACTGGGACGTGCCCGTCGGCGGCATGGGCGCCGTGAGCGGAGAGCTCGCCCGGGCCGCGAAGCTCGCCGGTGCACGCCTCGAGACGGGCGCCGAGGTGACGTCGGTCTCCCCCGACGGCAACGTCTCCTACCGCCAGGGCGGGGTCGATCGTGTGGCGACCGGCACCGTCATCCTCTCCGGAGTCGCCCCCCATGTTCTCGATCGCCTCGTCGGCGCACCGGAGCAGCCGAAGCCCGAGGGCGCCCAGGTGAAGGTCAACCTGCTGCTCTCGCGGCTGCCGAGGCTGCGCGACACGTCGGTCGACCCTGCGGCGGCGTTCGGCGGCACCTTCCACGTCAACGAGACGTACTCGCAGCTCGCGGCCGCGCACGCCGCGGCGAGCGCCGGCACGATCCCCACTCCGCTGCCGCTCGAGATCTACTGCCACACGCTGAGCGACCGGTCGATCCTCGGGCCCGAGCTCGCCGAGACGAGCGCGCAGACCCTCACGGTCTTCGGACTCCACACGCCCGACCGTCTTCTCGACACGCACGACCCCGACGAGTTGCGCGCCGCCCTGCAGGCCGCCGTCATCGCCTCGCTCGACGCCGTACTCGCCGAACCGATCGAGTCGCTTCTCCTGACCGACGCCGCAGGGTCGCCGACGATCGAGACGAAGACGACGCGCGACATCGAGCTCGCCCTCGCGATGCCCGGCGGCAACATCTTCCACGGGCCGCTGTCGTGGCCGTTCGTCGACGACGACGCCCCGCTCACGACGCCCGCCGAGCGGTGGGGCGTCGCGACGGCGCACCCGCGTATCCTCGTGTGCGGCTCGGGCGCCGTGCGCGGCGGTGCCGTGAGCGGCATCGGCGGGCACAACGCCGCGATGGCCGTGCTCGAGTCTCTCTAGCCGGCGACGCCGCACCCTCGCGACCCTCACACCCCATACCTCGCGCACGAGTGCCGTTCGCGCGCGCGAGTGCCGCAGCACGCGAACTCCGCCGCGCGAACGGCACTCCCGCGGGTGGGAACTAGAAGACGAAAAGCTGGCCGAGCACCACGACGGCGATGATCAGCAGGATCGCGATGGCACCGATGACGGTGAGCACGCGCTTGTTGTGGATCGACGCGATGCCGAATCCGACGCCGAACGGCAGCGCGGCGAGGAGGAGCGTGACGACCCACCAGAACGCCATGTAACCGCCGCGCGTCGCTTCCTCGAGTCGACCGGCGAAGAGGTTCTGCGTGTCGGGGTGCGTCGCGAACGCGAACGACGCCGACAGGGGCACGGCGATGAGGGCCGCGACGATGATGCCGGCGAAGGCACCCCATCCTCCGGGCGAGAACATTCCGAGATGCTCGGTTTCCGATGACACACGCTTCTGGCTCATGGCGATCACACTAGCGGCACCGGAACTCCGTCCGACGCCAGCGCCCACCTGAGCCCTAGACTTCGCCCATGGATACGAGAGGGCGCCTGCGCCGCTTCCCCGCGCCTGAGGCGTCGAACAGCATCAGTTCGCGGCCCTATCGCTGGGGATTCGTCGTCACCCTCGGCGTGCTCTCGGCGGCGCTCCTCGCTCTCGCCGCGGTCGGACTCAAGAGCGTGCTGCTCTCGGTGTTCATCGCCGTCTTCGTCGCCCTCGGGCTCGACCCGCTCATCCGCTGGTTCCAGCGCCGCGGCCTCAAGCGCGCCTGGGCGATCGTCACGGTCATCGTGCTCTTCATCCTCGTCGTCGCGGGCATCGTGCTCATCCTCGTGCCGCCCGTCGTCGGCCAGGCCGTCTCGCTCGTCGCCAACATCCCCACGTTCATCACGAACCTCCGCGACTCCGGCTGGTTCGAGACCGTCAACGAACAGTCGAACGGCGTCGCCGCGACCGTCGCGCAGAACATCGGCGCATTCCTCTCCGACCCGAACGTGTGGGCGACCGTCGGCGGCGGTGCCCTGCAGTTCGGCGCGGCCGTCATCGACGGCGTCTCGACGAGCTTCTTCGTCGTCGTGCTGAGCATCTACTTCATCGCGACGCTCGACCAGTCGAAGCAGGCCTGCTACCTCCTCATCCCCGCGTCGAAGCGCCCGACGGTCGTCGACTACGCCGAACGCATCATGGCCTCGGTCGGCAAGTACCTGAGCGGCATGGTCGTGCTCGCGTTCATCAACGCGGTGTTCTCGACGATCCTGCTCTCCCTCGTCGGTGTGCCCTACGCGCTCATCCTCGGTGTCATCGCGCTGTTCGTGACGCTCATCCCGCTCATCGGTACCGTGCTCACCACGACGCTCATGACGATCGTGTCGTTCTTCGTCTCGCCGACGGCCGGCGTCATCGTGCTCGTCGTGATGCTCGCGTACATGCAGCTCGAGGCGTACGTGCTGACGCCGCGCGTCATGGGCAAGGCCGTCCAGGTGCCGGGCACGATCGTGCTCATCTCGGCCCTCGCCGGAGGCACGCTGCTCGGTCTGCTCGGCGCCCTCGTCGCGATCCCGATCTCGGCCGGCATCCTCATGATCATCCGCGAGGTCGTGATCCCGCGCCGCGCGCGGAGCTGAGCGTCAGTCCCAGATCGACGGCGCCTCGCCGCGCGTCGACGGCAGCGCGACCTCATCGGCCCAACCGCGAATCCACTCGGGCAGCTCGCGCGGCATCGCCCCGACGGCCTCGATCAGCTCGTCGATCGGCACGACACCGCCCGACTTCTTGAGGAAGCGACCGCGGATGACGCCGAGCGCGTAGATCTCGGGGCGGCCGTCCTTGCCCGGGCGCACGAAGCGCTGCTCGACGAACACCGACTTCTCGTCGAAGCCGAGGATGCGCGACTCGATCGTGAACCGCTGCCAGAGCGTGAGGGACTTCCGGAACGAGATCGTCTCCGACACGACGACGGGGTACCAGCCGCGCTCCTGGAAGATGCGCCAGACGCCGTTCCGCACGAGCATGTCGAAGCGCGCGACGTCCATGATCGACAGGTACACGCCGTTGTTCATGTGGCCGAGGATGTCCTGGTCGGTCGGCAGCGTGATGAAACGCGTCCGCGCGACGTCGTAGTGGCCGATCCGCCGGCCGAAGCGCGCGAGGATCAGATGCAGGGCCGTACGGAAGAACATGTGCACGCGTCGAGCCTAGGCAGGAGCGCGCGACGACCGTCATCCGTTGGCGTCGGCCCACAAAGGCGACGGCGACGCACCCGGCGCCGCTGTGCGAACCCTCAGCCGCGCACGGCCCCTGTCGTGAGGCCGCCGATGAGCCAGCGCTGCAGGAACACGGCGACGGCGAAGACGGGGATGACGCCGATGAGCGACGCGGCGGCGATCTTGCCGAAGTGCGGCGTGCGGTCGCCGTAGAACATCGAGAGCGCGACGGGGAACGTCTGCGCGTCGACGCTCTGGGTGAGGAACGTCGCGAGCAGGAACTCGTTGTAGTTGAGGATCGCGACGATGATGCCGACGGCGACGAGCGCGGGCAACACGAGCGGCACGACGATGCTCACGAGCGTGCGGAACGTGCCCGCTCCGTCGATCGTCGCGGCCTCTTCGATCTCGCCCGGGATCGCGCGGATGAAGCCCTCGAGCAGCCAGATCGCGACGGGGATGTTGACGAGCGCGTACACGAGCGTCAACCCGATGAGGGTGTTGTTGAGGCCGAGGATGCGGAGGAGCGTGAGCAGCGGCACCACGGCGACGATGGGCGGCAGCAGCCACGGGCTCATGAGCGTCGCGCCGAGGGTCGCGCCTCCGGTGCGGAACCGCACGATGGCCCAGGCTCCCGGAACCGCGAGGGCGAGCGAGAGCAGTGCCCCGCCGATCGCCGCGGCGAGGGAGCGCGCGACGCCGCCCGGGATGTTCGAGGCGGTGAGCACATCGCCCCAGTTCGACCACGAGGGATCGGGGCTCCAGAGGATGCCGGAGACCGTCTCACCGCGGCCCATGAGCGACACCGAGAACAGGTAGAGGATCGGCACGAGCGTGCCGATGAGGAAGAGACCGACGACCGCGGAGGCGATCGGCGAGCGTGAGGCGCGGCGGCTACGCATCGCGGTGCACCTTCCGGGTCAGTGCCACGATCGGCAGGGTCACGAGGGTGACGACGACGGCGAGGAGGAGCGTGATCGCCGACGCACGGCCGACGTCGAACTCCTTGAGGGCGACCTGGTAGATCAGGTACGACGTCGTCGTCGTGGCCTGACCCGGCCCGCCCGACGTCATCACGAACACGAGGTCGAAGACCTTGAAGGCGATGACGAGCCGGATGAAGAACGCGGCTGCGACGGCACCGGCGATCGCGGGGAGCGTGATCGAACGGAAGAGCCGCCACCCGTGTGCACCGTCGAGGGCGGCGGCCTCGCGCGTCGCCTCGTCCTGGCCGAGCAGCGACGTGTAGACGAGCAGGATGACGAGCGGCGTCCACTCCCAGACATCCGTCAGCGCGATCGCGGGCAGTGCCCACGCGGTCGACGAGAGCGGCGCGAGAGCCGCGCCGTCGCCGCCGAAGAACTCGACGATCGTCGAGAGCAGTCCGCCGCCGGGGTTGAAGATGAGCTTCCAGAGCGTGCCCACGACGACGGGCGGGATGATGAGCGGGAGCAGCAGGATCGTCTTCACGATCGACCCGCCGCGCGTCGCGCGCTCGAGGGCGACGGCCGCGACGACACCGAGCGCGACGCTCGCGAGGCTCACGGCGAGCGCGTAGGCGACGGTGCGCCAGAGCGACGCGACGACGTCTCCGTCGGCGAGCACCGTCTCGAAGTTCTCGGTTCCCGTCCACGCGCGGAAGGGCTTGCCGAGCGACGAGTCAGAGACCGACGCGGCGATGATGAAGAGGAGCGGATACGCCCCCAGCACGAGGAGCGCGAGCACGCTCGGGCTCACGAGAGAACGGCGCGCCCACCGCTCCCTCCTCGAGACGAGGAGGTGGGGTGGGCGCGCCGCGGTGCGGCTAAGAGCCAAGAATCTTCTCCCACTCGGCCTGCACGCGGTCGAGCGTCTCCTGGGCGGTGCCGCCGTCACCGGCGATGAGCTTCGCGAGCTCGTCGGTCAGGATCTGGGCGGCCTGCGAGGCGTTCTCACCGGTCGGCCAGGCGAGTGCGCCGTCGAGCGTCGCACGGTTGACCTGCTGCAGCTCGGGGTAGGTCTCGCCGTAGGCCGCGCTCTCGAGCGACGACACACGGTTCGGGTCGATGCCGGTCTGCGGGTCGGCGACGAGGAGCTCGGAGTTGACGTCGCTCGACGACGCGAACTCGATGAAGGCCTTCGCGAGGTCGGTCTTCTCGGTGTTGGCCGCGATCACCCACGTGAAGCCCGCGACGAGTGAGGCGCGCGGCGTGGTCTGCTCGCCACCGACGGGAAGCGTCACGACGCCCCACTTGCCGGCGACGGTCGAGTCGGGGTTCGTCTCCGAGCCGACGCCGAGGTCGGTCCAGTTCTCGATGAAGCCGACCTTGCCGTCGTACCAGGCGCCGTTGCCGACACCGAAGTCGGTCTCGGCCGGGGTCGGGAAGGCGTAGGGGATGACGTCGACGAGCGCTTGCGCGGCTTCGACGGCCTCGGGCGAGTTGATCGTCGGCTTGCCCGACGCGTCGACGAACTCTCCGCCGAAGCCCGCGAGGCGGTTGGCGAAGGCGGCACCGAGGATGAGCGGCGACTTCTGACCGAAGACGGCCGAGCCGTAGACGCCGTTCGCGCCCTCGTTCTCGGTGATGATCTTCACGTCTTCGAGGTACTCGTCCCACGTGGCGGGGGGCTCGGTGATGCCGTTCCGCTCGAGGATCTCGGTGTTGTAGAAGAGCACGTGGGTGTCGCCGTCGAACGGCAGTCCGTAGGTGCGGCCGTCGACGACCGTGTACGGCTCGTTGATCGCGGGGATGAAGTCGTCGGTGTCGAGCGACGGGGTCTCGGCGACCCAGTCGGTGAGGTCCTGGATGGAACCGCTCGCGGCGAGGTCGCCGATCGAGACGTACCAGGGCGCCGCCACGTCGACGGCGTTCGCGCCCGACTGCTGGTCGAGGGCGAGCGTCGAGCCGATCTCGTCGTAGGGAACGATCTGGAGGTTGACGGTCGCGCCGGTCTCCTTCTCGAAGCGCTCCTTGAGCCAGTTCGCCGCGCCCTCGTGAGACGTGATGAGCAGGGCGTTGAGCTCCTGACCGGAGAAGTCGCCATCGGCGGCCGCCGTGTCGGACCCGGTCGCGGTCGAGGCGCACGACGCGAGGGCGAGGGCGGCGACGAGGCCACCGGCGAGGATTCCGACGCGTCTCGCGAGGGATCGACTGTTCTGAGGCATGGAAGAACTCCTGTGGTGGGGGGAGGAAGCAGGCACGACAACCGGTGCAGAAGGCGTCGAGTGGGCCTAACGTTAGGCAGTCGCGGGGTGGCCGTCCACGCGGAACGTAAGTTTCCGCAATGAAGCGATTTCGCCCCCGTCGGCTGCATGACTCCCCGTGTCATCCGGGTTCGAGTCGCGCCTCGGGCGCTGGTAATTTCGGCAGACCCCCCGCCCCTGCCGCCCCGGAGAGCCGTGACCTCGCGCATCATTCTCAACGCCTTCGACATGTCCTGCGTCACCCACCAGGCACCCGGCCTCTGGCGTCATCCCGACAATCGGGCCGCCGACTACAACACCCTCGACTACTGGGTGGGTCTCGCCGAACTGCTCGAACGCGGTACCTTCGACGCCCTCTTCATCGCCGATGTCGTCGGCGTCTACGACGTCTACCGCGGCTCGGCTGCCGCGGCCCTCGAGGGTGCCGCGCAGATCCCGGTCGGAGACCCGATCGCCCAGGTCTCGGCGATGGCGCACGCGACCGAGCACCTCGGTTTCGGCGTGACCGTCGCGCTCACCTACGAACTGCCGTACCAGTTGGCACGCCGCTTCAGCACCCTCGACCACTTCACGCAGGGCCGGGTCGGCTGGAACGTCGTCACGTCGTACCTCAACAGCGCCGCGCAGAACCTCGGCCTCGACACGCAGATCCCCCACGACGTGCGCTACGACATCGCCGACGAGTTCCTCGACGTCACGTACAAGCTCTGGGAGGGCTCGTGGGAGGACGGCGCGGTCGTGAAGGATCGCGAGCGCGGCGTCTTCACCGACCCGTCGCGCGTGCACTCGATCGCCCACGAGGGCACGCACTTCCGCGTTCCCGGCATCCACCTCTCCGAGCCGAGCCCTCAGCGCACCCCCGCGATCTTCCAGGCCGGGGCGTCGCCGCGCGGCCGTGAGTTCGCGGCGAAGCACGGTGAAGCGGTCTTCATCAACGGCCTCGTGCCCGAGCTCACGCGCCCCATCACCGACGACATCCGCGACCGTGCCGAGCGCCTCGGCCGCTCGCGCGACAGCGTCAAGATCCTCTCGCTCGCGACCGTCATCGTCGCCGAGACCGACGAGGCCGCCCAGGCGAAGCTCGCCGAGTACCGCGAGTACGTCGACCTCGAGGGAGCCCTCGCGCTCTACGGCGGCTGGTCGGGCCTCGACCTGTCGACCTTCGACCCCGACACCCCCCTCAAGTACGTCGATACGGATGCCGCGCGCTCGGCGCTCTCGATCTTCACGATCGCCGACCCCGAGCGGGCGTGGACCCCGCGCGACATCGCCGAATACGTCGGCATCGGCGGCATCGGGCCGGTCATCGTCGGCAGCCCGTCGACCGTCGCCGACGAGATAGAACGCTGGGTCGAGGTCGGCGGCATCGACGGCTTCAACCTCGCCTACGTCGTGACGCCCGGCACCTTCGAGGACTTCGTCGACCTCGCCGTGCCCGAGCTGCGCCGCCGCGGCCGCGTGTGGGACGACTACCCCGAGGGCACGCTGCGTGGTCGCCTGAACGGCACCGGCTCCCCCGTCATCCCCGACTGGCACCCCGCCCACGCCTATCGCGGCGCCTTCGTCGGCGGGCCGAGTGCCGCCGACGGCACCGCTCCCCGACTCGCCGAACGCCCCGCCGACACCTCAGAAGGAACACGATGACCACGACCCGCCCCGCCGTCGCGAGCGACGCCGAACTCGATCACTGGCGCACCGTCGCCGAGCGCGTCGCCGCGACCCTCGGCGAAGACGCCCTCGAGCGCGACCGCCGCGGCGACGACCCCACGGTCGAACTCGACCTGCTGCGCGAGTCGGGCCTCGTCGACCTGCTGCACCCGGCCGAGTTCGGCGGAGGCGGCGGACACTGGCAGTCGGCGCTCCTCGCCGTGCGCATCCTCTCGCGCACCGACGCCTCGGTCGCGCAGGTGCTCGCGTACCACTACATCAACTCGTCGAACATCGGCTTCGCCGCCCCCGAGGCCGATCGCGCCGACTGGTACCGGCGCACGACCGCGGACCACTGGCTGTGGGGCGACTCGGTCAACCCCGTCGACCCCGACCTCCTCCTCACGCCGGCCGACGGCGGATTCCGCCTGAACGGTCGCAAGCGCTTCTCGACCGGAGCCTCCTCGGGCGACGTCGTGCTCGCCGCAGCGCGCATCGAGGGCGGTGACCGCGACGGCGAGACCGTCTTCGTCGTCCTCGATCACGACCGCGCCGGCATCCACTACCTCGGCGATTGGGATGCCCTCGGTCAGCGCCTCTCGGCGAGCGGATCGGTCGACTTCGTCGACGTCGCGGTCGACCCCGCCGACATCCTCGGGTCGCTCGGGGACGGGCCCTTCCAGAACCTCATCACCCCCGGCATCCAGCTCGCGTTCGGCAACATCTACCTCGGCATCGCCGAGGGTGCGCTCGAGCAGGGACTCGAGATCGCTCGGGCTCGGAAGAACTCGTGGTTCCTGAGCGGCGCCGACCTGTACCGCAACGACCCGTTCGTGCAGCGCGTCGTCGGCGAGTTCTCGTCGGGCATCGCCGCCGTCGAGGCCCTCGCCGACCGCGCCGCACGGCGTTTCGACGAGACCGTCTCGCTCGGCGACGCCGTCACGGCCGAGCAGCGCGGGCACATCGAGATCGAGATCGCGAAGCTCAAGGTCGTCTCGACCGATCTCGGCGTCGAGGTCGCCAACCGCATCTTCGAGATCACCGGATCGAGCTCGGCGAAGGCCTCGGTCGGCCTCGACCTGTTCTGGCGGAACGTGCGCACGCACACCCTGCACGACCCCGTCGACTACAAGAAGCTCGAGGTCGGCGCCTGGGAGCTCAACGGGGAGCTTCAGCCCCTGTCGCTCTACACATGAGCGCGCGTTTCGACACGGCCGCGGCACGCCTGCGACCCGTCTTCGCCCAGATCGCGACCGGCACCGTCGAGCGTGAGCGCGAGCACCGGCTGCCGTTCGACGAGGTGCGAGCCCTGAAGGATGCCGGTTTCGGCGCACTCCGCGTGCCCGTCGAGTTCGGTGGAGACGGCCTCAGCATCGCCGAGGTCGCCGAACTGCTCGTCGAGCTCGCGACGGCCGACTCGAACCTGCCGCAGATCTTCCGCGGGCACCTCGCCTACCTCGAAGACCGACTCGTGGCCGAGCCGAGCGCCGAGCGCGACGCGTGGCTCACGCGGCTCGGCTCGGGCGAGATCGTCGGCAACGCGTGGAGCGAGGTCGGTGCGGGCGGTCTCGGCTCGCCCACGACGCGCGCGACGCGTGACGGCGACGCCTGGCGCGTCGACGGACGGAAGTTCTACACGACGGGCTCGATCTTCGCCGACTGGACCGACGTCACCGCGGCGAGCGACGACGGCGACGTCACGGCGCTCGTGCGCACCGACGCACCCGGCGTGACGATCCACGACGACTGGGACGGCTTCGGCCAGCCGCTCACGGGCACCGGCACCATCGTCTTCGACGGTGCGCCGAGCGAGCACGTCGCCCTGTTCGGCGAACGCTTCCGCTACCAGACGGCCCACTACCAGCTCGTCCTGCTCGCGGTCCTCGCGGGCATCGCGACCGCGGTCGAGCGCGACGCGGGTCACGAGATCCGATCCCGAACCCGCGTGTACAGCCACGGTCTCGCGGCTCGCGTGCAGGACGACGCGCAGATCCAGTCCGTCGTGGGCGAGATCTCGTCGATCGCGTACACCGCGAAGCAGCTCGTGCGCGGCGTCGCGTCCGCCCTCGACGCTGCGGCGGCGACCGCTCTCGAGCGCGATTCGGCGGCGGATGTCGCGGCCAATGTCGAGGCCGAGATCCGCGCCGCGCAGGCTCAGGTCGTGCTGAGCGAGTTCGTCCCGCGCGCCGCGACGCTGCTCTTCAACACGCTCGGGGCCTCCGCGACATCCACGACGAAGGCCCTCGACCGACACTGGCGGAATGCCCGGACCGTCGCGTCGCACAACCCCGTCATCTACAAGTCGCGTATCGTCGGCGATTGGTCGATCAACGGCACACCGCCTCCCTTCATCTGGAGCATCGGTACCGCCGAGTCGACAGGCATCACCGCTGATACCGAGGAGAAGTCATGACCGAGACCGTCCACGTCGCCGCCGGCGTACCCGACATCCACGCGCCGTACGTCGCCGCAGCCGACCGATACACGCACTTCGGCTACCGCCGGGTCGGCACGTCGGGCCTCCTGCTGCCCCCGATCTCGCTCGGCCTCTGGTACAACTTCGGCGACAACAAGCCGTTCCAGGGCCAGCGCGACATCCTGCGCCACGCGTTCGACCGCGGCATCACCCACTTCGACCTCGCGAACAACTACGGCCCGCCCCACGGCAGCGCGGAGGAGAACTTCGGGCGCATCCTGCGCACCGACTTCAAGCCGTACCGCTCCGAACTCATCGTCTCGACGAAGGCCGGCTGGCCGCACTGGCCGGGCCCCTACGGCGACTTCGGTTCGCGGAAGTACCTGCTCAACAGCCTCGACGAATCGCTCGAACGCCTGTCGACCGATTACGTCGACATCTTCTACTCGCACCGCGTCGACGCGTCGACGCCCCTCGAGGAGACGATCGGCGCCCTCGACACGGCCGTCCGCCAGGGCAAGGCCCTCTACGCCGGCATCTCGTCGTACTCGGCGGAGCGCACCGCGAAGGCTGTCGAGAT
The DNA here is from genome assembly GCF_013407835.1 of Agromyces atrinae. Taxonomy (NCBI): domain Bacteria; kingdom Bacillati; phylum Actinomycetota; class Actinomycetes; order Micrococcales; family Microbacteriaceae; genus Agromyces; species Agromyces atrinae. The sequence goes on from NZ_JACCBI010000001.1 coordinate 2,343,772, forward strand.
CGCGAAGGCGCTCGGCACTCCGCTCGTCATCCACCAGCCCGCGTACTCGCTCGTGAACCGCTGGGTCGAAGAGGAGCTGCTCGAGACCCTCGACGCGAACGGCCTCGGCTCGATCGCGTTCACGCCGCTCGCGCAGGGGCTCCTCACCGACAAGTTCCTCGTCGACCCGAACGCCGAGCACGCGACGCCGCGCCCGTCGTTCCGCGACGGAACACTCTCCGAGGACAACCTGCGACGCCTCCGCGGACTCGACGCGATCGCGAAGGGCCGCGGCCAGTCGCTCGCGCAGCTCGCCCTGTCGTGGGTGCTGCGACCCGGCGGCGTGACATCCGCCCTCATCGGCGTCTCGTCGGTCGCCCAGCTCGACGAGAACCTCGGCGCGCTCGACGCCGCCCCCTTCACCGACGAGGAGCTCGCCGCGATCGACGAGTTCGCCGGCGACGCGGGCGTCAACCTGTGGGCGATCTCGTCCGAACTGTGAGCCGCTGACGCGCAGAGCCTCTGACACACAGAACGGCCGCCGGGCAGTCATCCTGCCGGCGGCCGTTCTTCTGTTTCTCGCGGCTCAGTCCTTGACGGGTACGTCGCGCTCATCGACGCCGTTGTAGACCGAGAGCGGGCGGATGAGGGCGTTCGCCGCGCGCTGCTCGAGGATGTGCGCCGTCCAGCCCGTGACGCGGCTCGCCACGAAGAGCGGCGTGAACATCTCGGTGTCGAAACCCATGAGGTGGTACGCGGGGCCCGACGGGTAGTCGAGGTTCGGGTAGATGCCCTTGCGACCCACGAAGTCGGCCTCGAGCGCGTCGTAGAGTTCGGCGAGATCGGGACGCTCGTAGTAGTCGACGAGCGTGTCGAGCGCGGCCTTCATCGTCGGCACGCGCGAGTCGCCGTTCTTGTAGACGCGGTGACCGAAGCCCATGATCTTGCGCTTCGTCGACAACGCCTCGTCGAGCCAGGGGCCGACGCGGTCGGCCGTGCCGATCTCGTCGAAGACGTGCATGACGGCCTCGTTGGCACCGCCGTGCAGCGCGCCCTTCAGTGCGCCGATCGCTCCCGTGACCGCCGAGTAGAGGTCGGCGAGCGTCGAGGTGATGACGCGGGCGGTGAACGTCGACGCGTTGAACGAGTGCTCCGCGTAGAGGATCATCGACACGTCGAAGGCCGAGACGACGGGAAGCTCGGGCACCTCGTCGAAGGTCTGGAAGAGGAAGTTCGCCGAGTAGCCGAGGTCGTCGCGCGGCTCGACGAAGTGCAGGCCGCGGCGGCGACGCTGATCGTACGAGACGATCGAGGGCAGCTGCGCGAGGAGGCGCAGGGACTTGTCGAGATCGGCCTCGCGCGAGTCATCCGCCGTCGTCGGGTCGGAGGCGCCGATGACGCTCACCGCCGTGCGCACGACGTCCATGGGGTGCGCCGTGAGCGGCAGCTCGTCGATGATGCGCTTGATGTGGTGCTCGAGGCCCCGGTAGGAGCGCTCCTTCTCCTCGAAGGCGGCGAGCTCGGCATCCGTCGGCAGTTCGCCGTTCCACAGCAGGAACGCGACCTCTTCGAACGTCGAGTTCGCAGCGAGCTGCTGCACGGGGTAACCCCGGTAGAGCAGCGAGTTCGTCTCGGGATTGACCTTCGAAATCGCGGTGTAGTCGACGGGCACGCCCGCGAGCCCCTTGTAGATCTCCTGCTCGCTCATGCGTTCCCCTTCGATGCTCGTGGCGTCCGATCAGCCTACTCGGCGCCGCCCCCGCGCAATTCTGCGAGTTGCCACAAATGCCCCGTCCGAGAGGCGCTCAAGGGGGCATTCGCGGCAACTCGCGCGGCCTCCACAGGGTGGAGCGGCGCGGCAGCTTTCCCCAGCGCCGGCCGATGCGGTGAGCTTTCGCGGGGCGCCCGCGAGCATGAGCGGATGACTCGACGCAACGACCTGCCTGAAGAGCTCACCGCCCGACCGTTCCGCGTCGAAGAAGCCCGCGCGCTCGGTCTCTCTCGCAAGAGACTCCAGGCCAGTGACCTCGCGAGCCCGTTCTGGGGCGTACGGCGTGAGGCGGCGCCCGATCTCGATTACGCCGCTCGATGCAGCGACCTCATTGCGGCACTCGATCGACCGGCGATTCTCAGTGGAGTCAGTGCGGCGAGGCTGCACGGTCTCCCACTGCCCCGCCGGTGTGACGACGTCGGGTTCGAGGTCGCCGTGCGCCCTCCGGCGCGCGCTGTACGCCGGCCCGGAGTCACCGGGCGGCGGCTCGCCATCGCCGACATCGACGTCATGACTCACGGTTCGCTCGTGCTGACGACTCCCGCCCGCACGTGGTGCGATCTCGCCACTCGGCTGACGTTTCACGAACTCGTCGCCGTCGGCGATGAAGTGACTCGCCGAGCCGGCGACGCGGCTGGCGAATCGCTCCGTGCCGTACTCAGCCGATTGGTCTCACCCCGTCACTCGACGAAGCTTCGCCTCGCACTCGACTTCGTCGATCCGCGCGCCGAGTCGCCGAAGGAGAGCGAGCTCAGGATGATCCTGCACGAGGCGGGCTTACCGACCCCCGAAGTGAATCCGTCGATCTACGATGGCACTCGGTTCGTGGCGCGCGTGGATCTGCTGTTCCGCGATGAGCGTGTCGTCGTCGAGTATCAGGGCGACCAGCACCGCACCGACCGGACTCAATGGAGGCGTGACATCACGCGCCGGGCCGAGCTCGAGTCGCTCGGCTACACGGTTATCGAGGTCACTCAGGCCGACCTTATCCGGCCCTCCGCGCTCATCACCCGCATCCGCCGGGTCCTCGCCTCATGACGAGTTGCCACGATTGCCCCGTGCGAGGCGCTCTGCACGGGGCAATCGTGGCAACTCGCAGAAATAATCAGCGCTCGACGGTGAAGGTGAAGACGGAGTCGTCGAAGCGGCCGTAGCCCTCGTAGTCGATGAGGTCGTAGAGGTCGGCGCGGTGCTGCATCTGATCGAGCAGGCCCGTGAGGCGGCCGGCGTTCTCGAGCTCGTCGAGGCCGCGCGAGGCGGCGCCCATCGCGAGGCGCAGGAGTGAGACGGGCCAGATCACGAGGTTCATGCCCACGTCGGCGAGCTGCTGCACGGTGAACAGCTCGCTCTTGCCGAACTCGGTCATGTTGGCGAGCAGCGGCACGTCGACCGCGGCGCGGATCGCCGCGAACTCGTCAAGCGAGGCCATCGCTTCGGGGAAGATCGCGTCGGCACCGGCATCCACGAGCTTCTTCGCGCGGTCGACGGCGGCCGCGAGACCATCGACGGCACGGATGTCGGTGCGCGCCATGATCAGGAAGTTGGGGTCGCGGCGCGCATCGACGGCCGCACGCACGCGCTGGAGCGCCGTGTTCTCGTCGACGACCTGCTTGCCGTCGAGGTGACCGCAGCGCTTGGGGTTGACCTGGTCCTCGATGTGGAGGCCCGCGAGTCCGGCATCCTCCATCTCCTGCACGGTGCGCGCGACGTTCATCGCCTCGCCGAAGCCCGTGTCGGCGTCGACGATCGCGGGCAGATCGGTCATGCGCGCGATCTGCTTGGCGCGAGTCGCGACCTCGGTGAGCGTCGTGAGTCCGATGTCGGGGAGGCCGAGGTCGGCCGAGAGCACGGCGCCCGAGATGTAGACGCCGTCGAAGCCCTTCTGCTCGATGAGGCGTGCCGAGAGCGGGTTGAACGCGCCCGGGAAGCGCTGCAGCTCACCGCTCGCGAGCGCCGCCCGGAAGTCGGCGCGCTTGTCGGCCGGCCTCTTCTGCGAGTACAGCATCAGAACAGTCCCTTCGGGGTCTCGACCGAGGTCAGTACGCCCGGTGCGGCGACGAACGTGAGGCCGCCGAGCTCGTGCGGGGCGAGGTCGGGCAGACGCTCCGCGACCGAGAGGAAGCGCTCGATCTCGGCAGGCTCGAGCACGGGGCCGGCGAGCGTGCGGAACTTCTGCACGTAGTCGGCGCGGGCGAACGGTCGGGCACCGAGCGGATGCGCATCGGCGACGGCGATCTCGTCGACGATCTCGCCGCCGTCGGCGAGGGTGATGACGACACGTCCGCCGAAGGCCTTCTCGCTGATGTCGAGCGAGTGGTAGCGGCGCGTCCACTCCTCGTCCTCACGCGTCGTGACCTTGTTCCACAGGGCGACGGTGTCGGGGCGGTTGGCGCGCTCGGGGGTGTACGAGTCGACGTGGTGCCACGAGCCGTCCTGCAGTGCGACGGTGAAGATGTACGGGATCGAGTGATCGAGCGTCTCGCGGCTCGCGCTCGGGTCGTACTTCTGCGGGTCGTTCGCGCCCGAGCCGATGACGTAGTGCGTGTGGTGCGACGTGTGAAGCACGATCGACTCGATGCGGTCGGGGTCGTCGAGGATGAGCGGGTACGCCTCGTGCAGGCGCCGCGCGAGGTCGATCCAGGCCTGCGCCTGGTACTCCGCCGAGTGCTCCTTCGTGTACGAGTCGAGGATGGCGCGCTTGGCCTCACCGGCATCCGGAACCGGCACCTCGTACGAGCCGTCGGGGCCGTCGAGCAGCCACGCGATCACTCCGTCTTCGCCCTCGTAGATAGGGACGGGGCTCGTCTGCCCGCGCATCGCGCGGTCGACGGCCTCGACCGCCATCTTGCCGGCGAAGGCCGGGGCGTGCGCCTTCCACGTCGAGATCTCGCCCTTCCGCGACTGGCGCGTGGCGGTCGTCGTGTGGAGGCCCTGGCCGATGGCCTGGAAGATCGTCTCGGTGTCGAGTCCGAGCAGGGTTCCGATGCCGGCCGCGGCGCTGGGGCCGAGGTGCGCGACGTGGTCGATCTTGTGCTTGTGCAGTGAGATGCCCTTGACGAGGTCGATCTGCACTTCGTATCCGGTCGCGATTCCGCGGACGACATCGCGGCCGGTGAGGCCCCGAACGGATGCCAGGTGCTGGGCGACAGCGAGGATCGGGGGGATGTTGTCGCCGGGGTGCGAGTACTCGGCGGCGAGGAACGTGTCGTGGTAGTCGAGCTCGCGCACGGCCACGCCGTTCGCCCAGGCGGCCCACTCGGGCGAGGTGCGCCGAGCCGAGTCGACGCCGAACACGGTCGCGCCTTCGCCGCCGATCGAGACGGGGTGGCTGAGCGCCTGCCCGCGGGCCGAGACGATCGGGCCGCGCACGAGCGAGGCTGCGGCGACCGCCGCGTTGTCGATGACGCGGTTGACGATCATCTCGGTGACATCGGCGTCGACCTCGACGGGATCGGTCGCGACCTCGGCGAGCTTCCAGGCGAGCTGGCCCTCGCGGGCGAGGTTCTCGTCGCTGCGGTGGGTGCGTACGCGGTGCTGGTGCATGGGTGTTTCCTTTCGGGCGCCTGGTTCAGGCTACGGCCAGAGTGCCGTGGGTACGTCGTGGTGGAGTGCGGAGTCTGCGGTGGTCGGCGCGACCTCGGCGAGGGTCGCCGGGTTCCAGCGCGGGGTGCGGTCCTTATCGATGACCTGAGCGCGGATGCCCTCGGTGAGGTCGGGCTGCTCGAAGAACCACGTCACGAGGCGCAGTTCCTGTTCGAGCGCCGCGCGCAGGTCGGGCAGTTCGCGCGCGGCACGCACCGACGCGAGGGAGACGACGAGTGCCGTCGGCGAGTTCTTCTCGATCTCGGCGAGGGCGGCGAGCGCGGCCTCGGTTCCGAGCGCGCGCAGCCGGTCGAGGATGTCGGCGACGGTGTCACCCGAGAAGGCCTCGTCGATCCACGAACGGTTCGCTTCGAGTTCCGACGGGCCCGGGGTGTCGTCGAAGAGCAGCACGATCTCGGACGGCGAACCCGGGTCGGCGCGTTCGGCCAGCGCGCGACGGAGGTGCGGCAGCCGGTCGCTCTCGAGGAAGTAGTCGGCGAAGCCCGCGTAGATGGCGTCGGCGCCGGTCATGGTCGACGAGGTGAGCGCGAGGAACTCTCCGATGCGACCGGGTGCGCGACCGAGCAACCACGAGCCGCCGACATCCGGGGTGAATCCGATGCGGGTCTCGGGCATCGCGACGCGCGAGCGCTCCGTGACGATGCGGATCGACGCGTGCCCCGCGAGACCGACCCCGCCGCCCATGGTCACGCCGTCCATGAGCGCGACGACGGGCTTCGGGAACTCGTGGATCGCGGCATCCAGCCGGTACTCCTCTTCGAAGAAGTGCACCGCCTCGCCGCCCTGACCCGTCGAGACGAGGCCGTAGAGGTTGCGGATGTCGCCGCCCGCGCAGAACCCGCGGTCGCCCGCGCCGTCGAGCACGACGAGCGCGACCTCGGCGTCGGAGCGCCAGTCGTCGAGAGAAGCGGTGAGCTCGCGCACCATGTCGAGCGTGAGCGCGTTGAGCGCATCGGGCCGATCGAGGGTGAGATGCCCGACTCCGTCGGACACGCTCGCGAGAACACTCATCCCCTCACGGTATCGCGGCAGGGATACGATCACGGCATGGTCCCCGTCGAGAACCTGATCGGTTTCATCGTGGCATCCGCTGTGCTCGTCGTCATGCCGGGGCCGAGCGTGCTCTTCGTCATCGGCCGCACCCTCGCCCTGGGTCGCACGGGCGGACTGCTGAGCGTGCTCGGCAACGCCCTCGGCATGCTGCCGCTCGTCGCCGCCGTCGCGCTCGGTGTCGGTGCGCTCGTCGCGCAGTCGGTCGTCCTCTTCACCATCGTGAAGATCGCCGGTGCGCTCTACCTCGTCTGGCTCGGCGTGCAGGCGATCAGGCACCGACGGGATGCCGCGGCGACGAGTGACGTCGCACCGCGATCGCCGTGGCGGCTGCTCGCCGAGGGCTTCGTCGTGGGTGTCACGAACCCGAAGACGATCGCGTTCTTCGTCGCCGTGCTTCCGCAGTTCGTGTCGTTCCCGGCGGGGGCGATCCCTCTGCAGCTCGCCGAGCTCGGCGTCGCCTTCATCGTGCTCGCCCTCGCGTTCGACAGCGTCTGGGTGTTCGCGGCGGGCGCGGCCCGGTCGTGGTTCGGCCGCTCGCCGAAGCGCATCGAGCACCTGTCGGCCGCGGGCGGCGTCATGATGATCGGCCTCGGCGGCGTGCTCGCCGTCAGCGGCAACAAGCACTGAGCGGCGGCCGCGCCCCTTGAGAGTCGCCGTTCGTGTCGAGAATCGCCGGTCTACCGGGTCGACTCGACGCAAACGGCGATTCTCGGCGGCGGGACATGTGTCAGTCGGGTAGGCGCGGCTCTGCGTCGGCGAGCGAGGCGATCGCGACCTCGTCGCCTCCCGCGGCGGCTTTCCATCTCCACTCGGATGCCTCGTCGTCGCGCCCCTCGGCAAGCAAGTCGAGTGACAGGTTCCATGCCGCATGCGCATCGCCGAGCTCATACGCTCGGCGATAGACCAGCTCGGCTCCAGCGAGGTCACCGCAGCGCGACAGGATGTTCGCATACGGAAGCATGCACATGAGCTCTTCTGCTTCCGCTCCCTCTCTCAATACGCGCGTGCCCTCGTCGACGCGACCCGTCACCCGGAGGAGGTTGCCGAGATCGGCCCACGCCGAGCCGTAGTGGTACATGCCCTCGCGCAACTGCGACTCGGCCTCCACCTCGGCGAAGTGCTGCCACCGCCAACACCCGACGGTGCCGACGGCCGCGAGTCGCTCGTCACCGTCGAGCACATCGATCGCCGCCGTCATCGACGCGATCGCCGATCTCATGTCGCCGAGCTCGCTGTGCACCCAGGCCGCTTCGGTCAGTCCGATCGGGTAGCCGAGCGCCCACACCTCGGCACAGACGATGAGCGCCTCATCGAGCGCGCCGTCGGCGACGAGGGCCTCGATGTAGCGCAGGCCCGTCTGCCCGCTCGGCAGTGAGACCCACGCCGCGCGGAAGGCGTCGAGGTCGTCATCCGTCACCCCCGCACCCTACCGCCGCCCGTGATCTCGGCACGGGGCGCGCACGTCTAAGATTCTCGGGTGCCCGTCGCGAAAGTCCTGCTGTACTACGTCTTCACGCCGCTCGCCGACCCCGAGGCCGTGCGCGTGTGGCAGCGCGACCTGTGCGAGGGTCTGGGGCTGCGCGGGCGCATCCTGATCTCGGAGCACGGCATCAACGGCACGGTCGGCGGCGAGCTCGGCGCGCTCAAGCGCTACGTCCGCAAGTTCCACTCGTACGGGCCGTTCGCGGGCGTCGAGATGAAGTGGAGCGAAGGCCGCGGGCTCGATGACGACGGCGCGAGCCTCGACTTCCCGAAGCTCAGCGTCAAGGTGCGCGACGAGATCGTGAGCTTCGGCGCCCCGGGCGAGCTGCAGGTCGACTCGAGCGGTGTCATCGGCGGCGGCATCAAGCTCTCCCCCGACGAACTCCACGGTCTGCTCGCCGAACGCGACGACGTCGTCTTCTTCGACGGCCGCAACCGCATCGAGGCCGAGATCGGACGCTTCGACGGCGCCGTCGTGCCCGATGTCGCGACGACGCGCGAGTTCATCGACGAACTCGAATCGGGCCGCTACGACCACCTCAAGGACAAGCCCGTCGTCACGTACTGCACGGGCGGCATCCGTTGCGAGGTGCTCTCGGGCCTCATGAAGGCGCGCGGTTTCGACGAGGTCTACCAGCTCGACGGCGGCATCGTGCGCTACGGCGAGCGCTTCGGCGACTCCGGCCACTGGAACGGCTCGCTCTACGTCTTCGACAAGCGCGGCTCGATCGACTTCAGCGCGAACCCGGCCGTGATCGGGCACTGCCACCGCTGCGGAGAGGCGACGAAACGCATCGAGAACTGCGCGGATGCCTCGTGCCGCGAACTGCTCGTCGTCTGCGACGCGTGCCAGGAGCGCGAGCCCGCGCACTGCGCCGAGCACTCCGCCTAGGCGACCGACCCCCGAGCCCGGCGCTCGCGCGGCCTGCGCGCGTACGCCCGGGCTCCCTGGCTCGACAGCGCGAGCAGCACGAGGATGTCGAGGGCGAGCGTCACGAGTGTGGTGTGAACCGTGATCTCCTGCCCGCCGAGCCACCAGCCGACGAACGAACCGATGATGCTGAGCGTCGCGAACACCATCACGACGACGCGCGCCCAGTTCACGCCGCGGAAGACGAGCAGGGCGAAGAGCAGTTCGATCACGAGCACGATGCCGCCGACGATCAAGACGGTGTTGAGGATGCCGCTCGAGATCGCTTCCTTCACGTCGTTGCCGAGCGCCTGGAAGTCGGGCTCGTCGCCGAGGCCGAGGTCGTCGAGCAGCACATCGTTCCACGAGAAGGTCAGGGCGAGCAGCCACCACACTCCCGCGAGCACGCGCAGCACGACGAGCACGGCGCCCATCGTCGTCGCCGCGGGTCGCCGCAGCACGGGCTGGGTGATCGGCCGCGCGAGGTCGGCGGGTGATTCGAAGGCGCGTCGCTTGTCACTCACGAGGCATCCGCCCCCTCGACGGACGCGGCCGAAGCCGCCGGTGTCGCGACGCCCGTGACATCCACGATGGGAAGGTCGCCGTCGGTGCGGATCGAGTCGCCGCCGCCGTTCCGCGAGTGATAGCCCGTCGAGAAGTCGCGGATGACGTCGACCGAGATCGCCGGGTTCGCACTCTGAAGAGTCTGCACGATGTGGTCGCGTTCGACGTCGGTGTCGGCGTCGATCTTGTGCGTGATCTGCAGAGTGAAGACCGAGAAGCCGACGGCCCGGTCGAAGGTGCCCGCGGCGAGCCACTCGACGCGATGGCCACCGGGCAGGAGCCATCCGTCGGGGCACCGCCAGAAGCGCACGTGGTGGCGCTTCGCGGGATTGCCGGCGACCTCCTGCTGGTACGCGAAGTCCTGCTGCCTGCCGAAGAGGAAGAGGGGGCTCACCGGCGCCTCGTTGTAGCTCTTCCGCGTGATGGTCGACGTGACGATGCGCCAGCTCGACGCGAAGGTGACGTCGTCGGCGCGCGTCCACCCGGCCGTGTCGAGCGCCGCATGCAGGTCGGCTTCGCTTCCGAGCAGGGCGAGGTTGACGGGGTCGCCGAGCAGACCGTCGCTCGTGCGGGCGCGCCCGATGAAGTAATCGGGAACGTAGATGGTCGTCAGGATGCGGTGCAGCCGCGGCAGCACGAGGTACGCGAGCAACACCCAGAACGCGACGAAGACGAGCACGCCCCACCAGCCGAACTGGAACGACTCGGTGAGCACGAGGTAAGCGAGCCAGATGGCCGCGAGACCCGCGAAGACGAAGAAGAATCCGTCGGCGAGCGCGGTGAACGAGTAGCGCCGTGACCGCGTCCCCTCCGACATGACCCCAGCGTAGCGATGCACCCCTATGCTGACGCCATGGCCTACGACATCGCCCGTATTCGCTCGATGTTCCCTTCCCTCACGACCGGCTGGGCGCACTTCGACGGCCCGGGCGGCACGCAGACGCCGCGCGCCGTCGGCGATGCGATCCAGTCGACGCTCCTGCGCCCGCTCTCGAACCGCGGAACGAGCGCTCCCTCCGAGCAGAACGCCGACGACGCCGTGACCGAGTTCCGTCTCGCGGCCGCCGACCTGCTCGGCGCCGACCCCGCCGGGATCGTGCACGGGCGGAGCGCGACGCAGCTCGCCTACGACTTCTCCCGCCACCTCGCCCAGCGCTGGAGTCCGGGCGACGAGATCGTCGTCACGAGGCTCGACCACGACTCGAACGTGCGGCCGTGGGTGCAGGCCGCCGAGCGGGCGGGGGCCACCGTGCGCTGGATCGACCTCGACCCCGAGACGGGCGAGCTCGTGGATGCCGCGAAGGCCGTGACCTCGGCGACGCGACTCGTCGCGGTGACCGCGGCATCGAATCTCATCGGCACGAAGCCCGACGTGCGCGGCATCGCCGACGCGGCTCACGCGGTGGGCGCCCTCGTCTATGTCGATGGCGTGCACTTCACGGCTCACGAGCTGCCCGACATCCGTTCTCTCGGCGCCGACCTGTTCGTGTGCTCGCCCTACAAGTTCCTCGGACCGCACTGCGGAATCCTCGCGGCCGACCCCGCGCTGCTCGAGACGATCGAACCCGACAAGCTGCTGCCATCGACGAACCGTGTGCCCGAGCGGTTCGAGTTCGGAACACTGCCGTACGAGCAGCTCGCGGGTGTGACGGCGGCGATCGACCTGCTCGCGGGGCTCGACGATGAGGCCGCGGGATCGCGACGGGAACAGCTGACGACGTCGTTCGCCGCGATGCACGCGCACGAGTCGGCTCTGCTCGAGCGACTCGAGGCCGGTCTCCGCGAGCTGCCCGGCGCGACGATCTGGTCACGAGCCGCGCGCCGCACGCCGACCCTGCTCGTCACCGTCGACGGCGCCGACACCGCGGCCCTCTCGGCGGGGCTCGCCGAACGTCGTGTGCTCGCGCCCTCCGACAACTTCTACGCCCTCGAAGCCAGTCGGCGTCTCGGCCTCGGCGATGCCGGCGGCCTGCGTCTCGGGCTCGCGCCCTACTCGACGACGGATGACGTGGACCGTGCGATCGAGGGTCTCGCCGCTCAACTCGGCTGATGCCCCTCCCGGGTGTGGGAAACTGAACCCTCACGGATCCGGGGGGAATCGAACTGAGTGACACCGACTTCTGGCTGAACGCCGACGGCCTGCGCGAGCAGGCGACCGCCTTCACCATGTACGCCGACCAGGCCGCGAGCGCGAAGTCCTGGCTCACGAACCTGACCATCACGGATGCCCCGTACGACGCGTACACGCGCGTGGCGAACGCCGCGATCGAGATCCGTTCCTCACTCATCGACTGGTTCGATCACCTCGAGCAGGTACTCGACGGAGCAGCGACCGAGCTCATCGCCGTCGCCGACGACGGCGAGAACATCGACATGGAGCAGGCCGCTCTCATCGATGCGACCGACCCCGACGTCTACAACGGCAACACGCAGTCGCCCGGCGGCGGTCAGGGTGAGATCGCCCCGAGCTATGACCGCACCGACGATTCGCTGCCCGTCTGGGGCCCGCCGACAGGAGGCGCCGCGTTCTTCTGCGACCTCGGCAGCTACGACGAGCTGAACCAGATGGGCACCAACCTCATCCCCGGCGACCTCTTGAGCCCGAGCGAGTGGGTCGACACCGTGCTCGGCTGGCTCGGCGCACAGACGCTGCCCGAGCGCGTTCTCGAGACGTTCGGCGGCCGGTGGGGCGACATGGCGCAGTTCGCCGACACGATCACGGGCCTCGCCGCCCTCATCGACGACATGCGCGGGCACCTCGCGAGCGCCGTCGCCTACGCCGGTGTGCAGTGGCAGGGCTACGCGTCCAATAGTGCGCAGGCGTACTTCGCAGACCTGTTGAACGCCCTGTCCGACGCCCAGGTCGCTCTCTCCGATGCCGGTACGGTCTTCTCCGACTACTGCACGGGCGTCATCCAGGCAGCGGAAGAGATCGCCGGCGCGATCTACGGCTTCTACGACGCCGTGCTCATCGCGGCCGGTGCTGCAGCATTCGGTACGGGAACCGTCTGGACGGGCGGCGGCGGGATCATCGGTTACGGCACAGCCGGCGTCTCGCTTCTCTGGGCGCTCAAGAAGCTCGCCGATGTGAACGACGTGCTGCAGAACATCAGTTCACTGTTCTCGATCCTCGATGCGCTCGACAACCTCACGGGCGACCTCTCGAACTTCGCCGCAACCCTTCCCGTCCCCTCCATGGAGCAGACCTCATGACGTCGGCCGACGAACAACTCGACCCGGATGCGGCGTTCGCCGGTCGCGTCAGCGACGAACGCGCGCCCTTCTCACTGCCGACCGTGGCCGCGAGCGCTCCCGTGCTGATTCAGCTGAGCCGCGAGATGCGAAGCCTGCGCGACAGCACCGACGACCCGAAGCTGCGCGAGGCACTCACCGGCGTACTCGACGGGCGCGCTTCGCTCTCGTCGATCTTCTCGAGCGGCGTGCTGCCGGAGCCGCCCACAGAAATGCCCAAAGATCTGAGGCTTATCCTCGAAGCGAACGAGGAGACGTCATGAAGATCGGCCTGAAGACCGCACCAGCGCTCGGCGCCATCGCGAGCATCAACGGGGGCATCGACGAGATCGAGCGAGCACTCGATGCCCTGCAGGTCGCGGTATCGACCCTCGAGTCGCAGTGGGACGGCGACGCGCGCGAAGCAATGTCGGTGGCCGTGCGCGACTGGAACGAGTCGATCGAGCGCATGCGTCGCATCGGGCGTGAAGCGAACCGCGTCGCCCAGCAGTCCGTCGAGCGTGTGGATGCCTTCGACCGCGGCCGCGCGGGGGCCTGGCACCGATGAGGCGATTGCGCGCGTCGGCGCTCCTCGTGACCGTCGGCCTCGCACTCGGTCTCACCGCGTGCTCCACGGGCCCCTCGAACAGCGTGCAGGTCACGTACGAGATCGACGGCGCCGAGCGCACCCTCACGTTCTCGCCCGACCAGATCACGTGCACGGATGACCGCGTGCACGGGCTCGCGATCTCGAACGACCCGCAGGGCCGCTTCTCGATCGACATCGGCGGCCAGCGCCGCGGCTCGGTCGGCGCCGGCGGCGACGACGGGCTCGTACTCTTCGAGGGAACCGACCTGCAGTTGTCGGCATCGGGCAACGTACTTACCGTCGGCGAGTCCGAGGGCGAAGTCGCCGTCGTCGCCGACTGGAAGCCGGGGGATGACGCGAACGTCGAACCCGAGGATGCCGACCGCTACCCGGCGACGATCTCCGGCTCGATCGAGTGTGACGCGCCCGTCGCCGTGCCGACCGCTCAGCCTGAAGCCACCTCCGACCCGACGGTCACAGGCGTGAGCGTTCGTTTCACCGGTGACGGCATCTCACACACAGCGACCTTCGAGCCGAGCGACGTCTCGTGCGACAGCCGTGTGACGGCGACCGGCGTTCAGCCGCACCCCGGCACGCTCGCGCTCGACTCCTCGGGGCGCCTGCAGGTCTCGGTCGTCGACGACACCGGCACCACGCAGTTCGTCGCGACGGGAGTCAGCGCGACCCCCGAGAGCGACGGTTCGTACTGGCTGCAGAACATCACCGGCGACGTGTCGTACTGGGAAGGCGAGACGAGCGGCACCCTCTCGCCCGAAGACGCCGTCGAGGCATCGGGCACACTCAGCGCCCTGATCATCTGCCCATAGGCGCGTCCTACGCCTGGTCGGTCGGCATGATCCAGAGTTCGCCGATCGAGGCGTGGCGCGGGCGGGTGACCATGAAGGCGATGCCGTCGGCGATGTCTTCCGGTTGGAGCACCTCGACCTGCTCGAAGAACGGCGTCGTCATCGCCTCTTGGATCTCGGCGCGATTGTGCGACGCGAGTTCGGTCGCGACGCCGCCGGGCTCGAGCACGCCGACGCGCACGTGCCTCTGCGTGACCTCCTGTCGCAACGACTCGGTGAAGCCGTTGACGCCGAACTTCGTGAGGTTGTAGACCCCGTACCCGTTCCACGCCACACGGCCGGCGATCGAGCTGATGTTGACGATGTCGGCGACTCGGCGCGACCCCGATTCCCCGCCTCGAGCAGGTGAGGAAGCGCGGCGCGCGTGACGTAGAGGAGTCCGTTGACGTTGACGGCGAGCATCCGCTCCCACTCGTCGACGTCCGCGCCGACGACCGGGCCGAGCAGCATCACGCCGGCGTTGTTGACGAGCACGTCGAGGCGGCCGAAGCGGTCGACGACGCGCTGCACGGCGGCTTCGGCCTCGGCGCGCACCGTGATGTCGGCGACGACGGCGAGGGCGACCCCGCCCGCCGCCTCGATCTCGGCGACGAGAGTGTCGAGTCGGTCGCCGCGGCGGGCGACGACGGCGACCGACGCACCCTCGCTCGCGAGTCGGAGGGCCGCGGCTCGGCCGATGCCACTGCTCGCCCCGGTGATGAGGGCGACGGATGACGCGAGGGCGGCGCTCATGCCGCAGACCCGTCGAAGCCGAGCGACGACGAGAGCGCACGGTGCGCGTCGGCCTGCGCGAGGAGCAGGTTCGCCTTCCGCTCGGCGGCGTCGACGGCATCCGCTCCCGCGAGGAATCGCAGCGGCGGCTCGTCGAGAGCAGCGATCGTGACGAGCGCGGCGGCGAGCTTGGCCGGGTCTCCGCCCTGCGTGCCGTTCATGTCCTTCCACGCCTCGACGGTCGCGCGCGTGCGCTCGTCGTAATCGTCGATGACGAGTTCGGGCCAGATCGACGAGGCGCCCGTGACGAGCAGTTCGGTGCGGAAGAAGCCGGGGTCGACGATCGTGGTCGAGATTCCGAAGGGGGCGACGTCGTAGCGGAGTGACTCCATCCAGCCCTCGAGGGCGAACTTCGACGACGCGTAGGCCGAGCAGAAGTCGAGCCCTTCGAGACCGGCGGTCGACGAGATCGTGATGACGTGACCGCTCCGCTGTGCGCGCATGACGGGCAGCACGGCTCGAGTGACGTTCAGCGGGCCGAAGAAGTTCGTCTCCATCTGCGCACGGAACTGCGCCGGGCTGATGACCTCGAACGATCCGGCGTAGAAGTTGCCGGCGTTGTTGACGAGAACACCGATCGAGCCGAATCGCTCGACAGCGGCATCCACAGCGGCCTGCGCCGCCTGCTCGTCGGTGATGTCGAGGGAGAGCGCGAGGAGGTTGTCGTGCTCGCCGAGGGCGGCGCGCACGCGATCGGCGTCGCGCGCCGTGGCGACGACGGAGTGGCCGGCGGCGAGGGCGGCACGGGCGATGTCGACGCCCATGCCGCGCGCGGCACCGGTGACGAACCAGACGGAGGAGTCAGTCATGGACGACCTTTCGACGAGTGAGGGGATGCCCCCAGTCAATGACTCCGCGCTCCGCCGAGGGAGGCTGACTCTGTAGGGGTACCGGCAGTGACCCCCTCAGAACCGTCCCGCGCTCAGCTCGCCTGGGGCGGCAGGGCAGCGATGAGCGGGTGGTCGAACGACAGGGCGCCCGTGCGAGCGGCGCCTCCGGGCGAACCGACGGTGTCGAAGAACTCGACGTTGGCCTTGTAGTAGTCGGCCCACTGGTCGGGCAGGTCGTCCTCGTAGTAGATGGCCTCGACGGGGCAGACCGGTTCGCACGCCCCGCAGTCGACGCACTCGTCGGGGTGGATGTAGAGCGAGCGCTCGCCCTCGTAGATGCAGTCGACGGGGCACTCGTCGATGCAGGCCTTGTCTTTCACGTCGACGCAGGGCAGCGCGATCACGTAGGTCATGCGTCAGCTCTCGAAGTCATCCGGCCACGATAGAATCTCAAGTTAGCTTGAAGTCAAACGGATGCCGGAGGAGGGCGGTCATGTCAGAGAACCCCGATCCCGACGAACTGCTCACGATCGGTGAGATGAGTTCGCGCACGGGAGTCGCACCGTCGGCGCTGCGGTTCTACGAGGAGCTCGGCCTCATCGCCTCGGTGCGCACGTCCGGCAACCAGCGGCGCTACGCCCGGCACATGCTGCGCCGCGTCTCGCTCGTCACCGTCGCCAAGCGCCTCGGCATCCCCCTCAGCGACGTGCAGCACGCCTTCGCGTCGGTACCGCTCGACCGCATGCCGAGCCACGCCGAATGGCAGCACGCCTCGCGCGACTGGAAGAAGCAGCTCGAAGAGCGCCGCCGGGGCCTCGAACGACTCGAGAGCGAACTCACGGGGTGCATCGGCTGCGGCTGCCTGTCGATGAAGGCGTGCGCCCTCCTGAATCCGGATGACGCGTTGGCGGCGACCGGAGCCGGACCTCGACGACTCGAGGACGACGAGAACCGTCACGCGGCGTCATCCGAGCAGTGACGGTTTGACCTCAAGCGAACTTGAGGTTCTAGCCTTCGGGGAGATCACCCGCCCTCGAAAGGACCCCACCGTGACGGTCTACTCACTCCCCGAACTCCCCTACGACTACTCCGCACTCGAGCCCCACATCTCGGGCACGATCATGGAGCTGCACCACTCCAAGCACCACCAGGCCTACGTGACCGGCGCCAACGCCGCGCTCGAGCAGCTCGCCGAGGCGCGCGCCGCGGGCGACTTCGCGAACGTCAACAAGCTCGAGAAGGACCTCGCCTTCAACCTCGGCGGCCACATCAACCACAGCACGTTCTGGCAGAACCTCTCGCCCGACGGCGGCGGAGCCCCCGAGGGCGAACTCGCTGCAGCGATCGACGACTCGTTCGGATCGTTCGATGCGTTCCGCGCGCACTTCACGGCGACCGCGCTCGGCGTGCAGGGATCGGGCTGGGCCGTGCTCGGCTGGGACGGCGTGGGCGCGCGCCCCGTCATCTTCCAGATGTTCGACCAGCAGTCGAACGTGCCGCTCGGCGTCACCCCGCTCCTGCAGCTCGACGTCTGGGAGCACGCGTACTACCTCGACTACAAGAACGTGCGCGCCGACTACGTGAAGGCGTTCTGGGAGATCGCGAACTGGGCCGACGTGAGCACGCGCTTCGCCGCCGTTGCTCGCTGACTCCCACCCCTCCCCCGGTGGCGGCCGACGGCTCGTCGGTCGCCACCGCACAGCAGAACGGCCTGAGCGCATGACCACCGACATCCCCTCCCTCTACGAGAGCTTCGGCCTCTACGGCAGCGGGGTCACCCTCGTCACCGTGCGCGACGGCGACGACGACCGGTTCTTCATCGCCGCCTCCGTGCTCACGAGTTCCGTCGATCCGTTCACGCTCGCGATCTCGGTCGGTCGCGACCGCGACGCGCTGCCGGCGATCGTCGACGGGGCGACATGGGCCGTCTCCGTGCTCGCCGAACCGCACGTGCCGCTCGTGCGCCGGCTGACCGCGCGCACGACGCGCGACGAACGACTCGACGCACTCGGCGCGGCCGGCGCCGAGCGCTCACCCGAGGGGCCGCTCTGGCTGCCCGACGCCCTCGTGACCCTGTGGTGCACGACACACAGCACGACCCCCGTCAACGACCAAGTGCTGCTCGTCGGCCAGGTCGCCCGCGGCAGCGGTCACGCCGAGAGCGCACCCCTCGTGCGGTGGAACCGCGAGTTCCGCACCGTCGCAGCACTCAGCGCCTGAGGAGGGTCACCTCACCGGATTGTGGGCGGTTGAGGTGTTCACCGTCAGGCAACGCGACGATCCAGCCGGAAGGCGCAGGTGCCCCCGGTCGTGCAGCCGCTCGCTACCTATGGTGAGCCCGCCAGCCAATCATCGAGTTGCAAGGCGGTGACGTCGTGTGTACCTAGCGATGCAAAAGAGCTGCTGCTCACGTCGGCCTTATTGCTGATTGCGGTGACGACGACCAGCGTCACCTTCGCCGCCATGGCGGGGCCGCTGCGTGCTTGACTGCCCGTCACGCCCGGTATCGGGGCGATGATGTGAGACACATCGGTGAAACCCAGATGCGCAATGCCCGCCACAGTCACTCGGACCGCTCCCGCGGCCACGAAAGCAGCGACCGATCGCTCATAGGGCGGGTTGCTGTCCATATCACCCGCGACGATGATCGCCGTCGGGATGCGCTGGCTACTCACCGGAGAAACGCGGCATCCCATCGATATCTGCCACGCCGTCCACGCGAAGATCTGTGCCTCCCGCGAGAAGGGCGGCCGCGCCGCCCAGTGAATGGCCGACCACCACCACGCGATCCATATCGGCCCCAGCGAGGACAGGATTGTGTTGCTTCGCGGCGACGAGCGCGTCGAGAAGGGCAGACAAATCCTTCGCCCGAGTCTCCGTCCAGCTGGCCGCGTTTCGATTGTCTTCGGTAGCGTCGCCCGTTGCGACGAGCCCACTCATAGCGATGGCGCCGTCCAAGATGCGGGTGGCCGCCGCGTCGAAGGGATGGTCAAGGGCGACGACGATAGCACCGTGACTAGCAAGTTCGGTTGCCCAGGTCGACGCCAACCACCTACTGCTGCCGAGCCCTGGGGAGAAGAGCACGACGGGAAACGACCCGGCGTGAAAAGTAGCGCTCGGTGTTGCGCGTCCGCGAGCATCTGCAAGTTCGGAGAAGAGCCACCGCGGCAAGCCGTACTGGCCCGCCAAGCCCTCGATGACGACATCTGCGTCGTTCGCAATGAGCACTGAGGAGACTCCGCGGAGTCCGTCGCCTCCTCGAAGCCCCGCGGGAAAGGGCCACGATGATGAGACCTGACAAGGCGAGTGCTACGACCTGCCAACGCAGGCCTTCGAGCAGAATCGCAGCCACGAACATCGACACTGCTATCGCCTCGAGAGCAACGCGCGATCTGCGCTTCCTCGTCGACGAGGTGATCCCAACAACCGCCAGGGCGATCGCATCGCGTCCGTCGGTCGGCCGAACAGAGTCGTCCGAGCGAATGAGTACACCCCGCGATATCTGGCCACCTCGTCGACAGGACCGACCTCATTGCCGATGCCGTTTGACCCCTTCGCTTCAGCGCCGGGCCCCCGCGACGGCCGATGGAGCGCTCGCTCTCGTCGACGAGCTCGCGTCGAGCAGCGTGGGCGGGTACTGATCCATCTCGGAAGGTTCGGTCGTGCCGTTCGACGGGCGCACGACGGGCGCTAGGAAGATGGCACCCACGACCAGCAGAAGAGGCACGATGAGCGCGATGCGCAGACTCGAGTGCTCACCGATGAAGCCGATGAGCGGAGGTCCGACCAAGAGAGCCGCGTATCCGATGGTCGCGGCGAATGCGACCCGTCGGGCCGATTCGCCACTCCCCTCTCCTGCTGCGGAGAGTGCGAGGGGGAAACCGAGCGAAGCGCCGAGCCCCCAGAGGATGACACCGAGGGCGGCGACGATCTGGTTGTCGACGAACACGACGAGCGCCATACCCGCGGCAGCGCTGATGATGCCGATGCGCAGTACCGGTGCGCGGCCGAACCTCGCCACGGCAGCGCCTCCCGCGAAACGTCCGATCGTCATAGCCGCAGCGAATGCGGCGTAGACGGCCGATCCGAGCGTCGCAGTCACACCATGACCATCGACCATGACCAAGGGGAGCCAGTCGCTCGCCGTTCCCTCGATCAACGCCATCACGAGCACGAGAAGGGCGATGAGGATGAGGCGTGAGTCCTTCCACACCGGTGTCGCCGGTCGTGCGTTGTCTTGCCGACCCGACAACGGTGCCCGTCCGGTGGAACTGATGATGCGCGGCGCAGCGGCGGCAAGTACTCCGAGAGCGATGATTCCGACGACGACGAGATGCCATTCGACCGGTACGGCGAGCGCGGTGAAGAGGATCCCGGCCGATGCCCCGATGAATGTCCCCAGGCTGAAGGATCCATGCAGTTGAGGCAGGACGGGCCGTTTCGAGAGCCTCTCGATATCGGCGCCCTCGACGTTCGTGGCGACCTCGCCGCCGCCCATGCCCAGGCCGAACAGGAAGAGCCCGATGACGACGGTGGGGATGGAACCCGAAGCCGCTCCGAGGCCGATCATGGGCATGCTGAGAATCACGCCGAGAGAGCCGGTGATCATCACGGGCTTCGCGCCGAGACGAGTCACGGCAGGCCCCGACAGCAGAATGCCGAGCATCGAACCAGCCGAGAGGCCGAGTAGCACGACTCCCATCTCGGCGGTTGAGGCGCCGAGAAGGTCTCGGATTGCCGGTGTTCTGGTGACCCACGAGGCAATGGTGAGGCCGGGCAGGGCGAAGAGGGCGAACAGCGACAGTCGTCGCGCTCGGAGTGACATGGGTTGCTCCAGAGTGGGGGGTGATCGCGAATGCGCGCTACTTCGAGAAGAGCGCTGCCCCCGCCATCGCCGAAGTCGGAAGGTTGTCCTTCGACAGCGCGTGGCCCGCGGAAAGAGCGGCGATCCAGGTGGCGGTGGGCTCGACCGCGGCGAAGTTGGAGTTCAGCACGGCCATGAGGGTTCTGTGGACCGTCGGGGCATCGGCGTAGCCTGCATCGTTGCCGATGCTGATTGCTCCGGTCGCGTCAGAGAGCACTTCGGCCCCCATGGCGTGGGTCTCGGCGTCGGCGGCGGAGGCGAGGATGCAGTTGTTCGTCATGTAGCCGACGAGGGTGATGGTGTCGATCGCGTTCTCGTGCAGCCAGTCGAGAAGATCGGTGCCGGCGAAGACAGACCCGTACTGCTTCGTGATCGCCTTCCACTCCGAGGTGCGACGTTCTTCGATGTCGGGGTGCAGCGCGTACCCGGGCAGGGTGGGGTTGAAGACCGGAGCCTCAGTGCCGGCCGAGTGCTGGACGACGACGATCGGGATGCCGTGGGCAGTAGCTGCGTCGATTGCCGAGGCGATCTTCTGGATCGAGTCGGAGGGCGCCGGGTACTGGATCTCCATCGGTCCGCTGAAGTACTCCTGCTGGATGTCGACGAGGACAAGGGCGCGGTGGGGGGTCGTCATGGCGATGCTCCTGAGCTGAAGGGATGGCTGAGGTTCTCAGCCTCGCCCGATTCGGTCATGATTCCCATTGGCACGGGTGCAACGTTACGATGAGATTAGGCCAACGTTGGGAGCTGTCGTGAAGATCGCCGTCTATGCCTTCGATGCTGTGACGATGTTCCATCTCGCCGTGCCACAGATGGTCTTCGATGAAGTGGATCGCCTCGGCCTCGCCTCGTGGAAGACGGTGCTCTTCTCCGACCGCGGGGGGTCGGTTCGCACCGACGAGGGATACGTGCTCAGTCGCGTCGAGGGCATCGCCGCCACCGAGGATGCCGACCTCATCGTCATCCCCTCATGGATCGCGGACGGTCGCGAGCCTCGCCCTGCACTGCGCCGGGCACTCCTGGCCGCCCACGCGCGGGGTGTGACGATCGTCGGTCTCTGCCTGGGGGCGATCGTTGTCGCCGATATCGGCCTCCTCGACGGTCGAAGCGCAGTGACGCACTGGCACTCCGTCGATGAGCTCGCGAGGAAACACCCGGGCGTCGACGTCGATGCGGACGTCCTCTATCTGGATCACGGCGACGTGCTGACCTCGGCGGGAACCGCATCGGGTATCGACGCGTGCCTCCACATCGTGCGCACGCGGCTCGGCGCCGAAGCCGCGAACACGGTCGCGAGAAGCCTCGTCGTCGCGCCGCATCGCGAGGGAGGCCAGGCGCAGTACATCGAGCGCGCCGTTGCACCGCGCGCGACCGACGATCCGATCGCCGTGGCCACGACCTGGGCGCTGCAGAACCTCGGAGCCGAGCTCACGATCGAGAGTCTCGCTTCGGCCGCGCACATGAGCCGCCGCACGTTCGTGCGAACGTTCCGCAACTCGATGGGTGTGACGCCTGCTGCGTGGGTCAGATCCCGCCGTCTCGATGAGGCCCGCCGACTTCTGGAGACCTCGAATCTCTCGATCGATCAGATCGCCGCGAGCTGCGGCTTCGGCAACCCCGTCACACTGCGCCAGAACTTTTCCGCGGCGTTCGGCAGCACGCCGTCGAACTATCGGCGCCGCTTCGACGCGCGGCCCGTGTGAGACGCGACGAGCTTGACTGCGACAGCCGCGCTATCTCGCGCTGTCGTACTGATCGCGAGCGGTGATGACTTCCTCGATGTGACTCTCCGCCCACCGCGCCAGGGCGGTGAGGGGTTCGCGCAGTGTGCGCCCGAGCGGCGTGAGCTCGTAGTCGACGCGGGGCGGCATCTGGTCGTAGGCGGTGCGCGTGATGATGCCGTCGCGTTCGAGGTCGCGCAGGGTGTCGGCGAGCACCTTGCCGCTGATTCCGTTGACAGCCTCGCGCACTTCGCCGAAGCGCAGCGGCCCGGTGCTGAGTGCGATGACGATCATCGCGGTCCACTTGTTGGCGATGCGTGCGAGGGACGTGCGCGAGGGGCAGGTCGCGACCATGACATCCCATGCCGGCAGAGCTTCCACGATTCTTCCTTTAGTTACGTTGAGGTAACAAGTCACTATTTGTAACTATAGAGGTGATCATCCACCGACCGAAGGAATGAACCGATGACCGAACAGACCCCCGCATCCGTGGCATCCACCTACTTCGAGGCACTGGGCCGTGGCGACGTGCCTGCGGCGATGGCCCTGCTCGCCGACGACGTCGTCTGGCACCAGCCCGGCGCCAACCGCTTCTCGGGCGACCACGCGGGCGTGCCCGGCGTCGGCGCACTCCTCGGCGGCATGATGGAGGCGAGCGCCGGCAGCTTCAGCCTGACCGTTGCTGGCCCCGCGATGAGCAACGGAGAACTCGTCGCGATCCCCGTGCGCTTCGCTGGTCAGCGTGAGGGCGCGTCCATGGATATGTCGGGCGTCGACCTCCTGACGGTTCGCCAGGGCAAGATCGTCGAGGTGCACCTCTTCTCCGAAGACGGGCCCGCCGAAGACGCCTTCTGGGGACAGGCCTAATCACACACTTGCGGGAGCATGATGGGTTCAGCCGCCCGCGCGGCTGAACCCATCCCACCGTGACAGGATCGAGGATTCCATGACCGAGTCGAGGCTCGAGCCCATCGTCGCTCCCGGCGCAATCGAGGTGCGCGGCGCGCGCGTGCACAACCTCAGAGACATCGACGTCGACGTGCCGCTCGGCCGGCTCGTCGCCATCGCCGGCGTCTCGGGTTCGGGCAAGTCGTCGCTCGCGATGGGAGTGCTCTACGCCGAGGGGTCGCGCCGATACATCGAGGCCCTCTCGACCTACACGCGCCGACGGATGTCTCACGCGACGCGCGCCGCCGTCGGCTCGGTGCGACACGTGCCCGCCGCCCTCGCGCTTCGACAGCGACCCGGTGTGCCGAGCGTGCGCTCCACGCTCGGCACCTCGACCGAACTGCTGAACGTACTGCGCGTGCTCTACTCGCGCCTCGGCTCGCACGTCTGCCCGAACGGCCACCGGCTCGACCCCACGATCGACGTCGCGGCCGACCTCGACCTCACGTGCCCCGTATGCGGTGCCGTGTTCACCCCGCCGGGCGCCGAGTCGCTCGCCTTCAACTCCGACGGAGCGTGCCCGACGTGTTCGGGTACCGGGATCGTGCGCGACATCGATGACGCGTCGCTCGTGCCCGACCCGTCGAAATCGATCGACGACGGGGCCGTCGCGCCCTGGGGTCTGTTCGGACTCTCGGTCATGCCGCAGGTCGTCGCCGAGTTCGGCGTGCGCACCGACATCCCCTACCGCGATCTCACGGAGGACGAGCGGCACATCGTGCTCGATGGGCCGCCCGAGAAGCGCGAGATCCGTGTGCCGTCGAAGACGGGCAAGCTCTTCGACCTGAACTTCACCTACCGCAGCGCACGCCAAGCGGTGAGCGAGGCGATGAAGGGGGCGACGAGCGAGAAGGGGCTCGCCCGCGTCGGTCGCTTCATCACGAGCCAGACGTGCCCCAGCTGCCACGGCTCGCGGCTCTCCGAGGCCGCGCGCAGCACCCACGTCGACGGCATCGATCTCGCTGCTGCGTCGTCGAAGACCCTCGACGAGGTCCTCGACTGGGTGGCGGGGCTGCCACCGACACTCCCCGCCGACATGCGTTCGATGGCCGACCTGATCGGCAGCCAGTTCGCAGAGATGGGTCGACGCCTCGTGCAGCTCGGACTCGGCTACCTCGCACTCGATCGTGCGAGCTCGACGCTCTCGACCGGTGAACGGCAGCGCGTGCAGTTGGCGCGCGCCGTGCGGAACGAGACCACAGGAGTGCTATACGTGCTCGACGAACCGTCGATCGGGCTGCACCCGGCCAACATCGACGGACTCGCCGGCATCATGCGCGACCTGCTCGCGGGCGGCAACTCCGTCGTGCTTGTCGACCACGATGTGCAGGTGCTGCGCGAGGCCGACTGGATGATCGAGATCGGACCGGGCTCGGGCGCCGCCGGCGGCACCGTCATCGGGCAGGGCACGATCGCCGAGATCGCGGCCAACCCGCGCTCCCTGATCGGCGGCTTCCTCGTCGAGAGCGAACCGATCCGTGTGCGCGATCGCGCAGCGGAGACGGAGGTCTTCGCGAACGGCTCCATCCGACTGCGCACGAGTCCGATCCACACGGTGCACGGTCTCGACGCGGCCTTCCCGACTGGTCGCCTCACCGCGGTCACGGGCATGTCGGGCTCCGGCAAGACGACGCTCGTGCTCGAAAGCCTCGTGCCGGCCCTCGCCGCGGCCCACGCCGACGAGCCGCTTCCTGCGCACGTCACATCGCTCGATGCTGCGGGCGTGACCCGAGCCGACCTCGTCGATGCGACTCCGATCGGCACGAACGTGCGCTCGACCGTCGCGACCTACAGCGGCGTGCTCGACGATCTGCGCCGCGCGTTCGCAGCCCTCCCCGCAGCACAGGAGCGCGGAACGAAAGCCGGTGACTTCTCCTACAACACGGGCTCACTTCGATGCCCGCGATGCGAGGGCACCGGCCAGGTCGTGCTCGACGTGCAGTTCCTTCCCGACGTCGACATCGCCTGCCCCGACTGCGGGGGCAGCCGATACGGTCCGGCGGCCGCGGAGTTCCGGCTGCCCGTGTCGGGCGGTGAACGGTCGCTCCCCGAACTTCTCGCGGTGACCGTCGCCGAGGCCGTCGACCTGCTCGCCGACCTGCCGCGCCCGCGGAAGAAACTGCAGACCCTCGTCGAACTCGGCCTCGGGTACCTCACACTGGGCGAGGACACCCCGGCGCTCTCGGGAGGCGAGGCTCAACGATTGAAGCTCGCGACGGAACTCGGGCGAACGCACACGGGAACCCTCTTCGTCTTCGACGAACCCTCGGTCGGCCTGCATCCGCTCGACACGCGCGTGCTCCTCGGAGTGCTCGACCGCCTGCTCGCGACGGGTGCGACCGTCATCGTGATCGAGCACGACCTCGATGTCATCGCG
The DNA here is from genome assembly GCF_013407835.1 of Agromyces atrinae. Taxonomy (NCBI): domain Bacteria; kingdom Bacillati; phylum Actinomycetota; class Actinomycetes; order Micrococcales; family Microbacteriaceae; genus Agromyces; species Agromyces atrinae. Next base: position 2,369,331 of record NZ_JACCBI010000001.1, read on the forward strand.
AACGCCGACCACGTCATCGACCTGGGACCCGGCGGCGGCACGGCCGGCGGACGGATCGTCGCGATCGGCACGCCCGAGCAGATCGCCGCACACGCCGAGAGCGTCACGGGTCGGTACCTCGGCACCGTTCTCGCCTGAGCGGCGTCACCTCACCGGAAGTACACCGCCACGGGGTACTCGCCGTCGGTGCGCACCTCGATCGGTGTGTGGAAGATCGACTCGAGCGTCGCGGGCGTCATGATCTCGGCCGGAGTGCCGTTGTGCACGACGCGACCCTCGGCGAGCGCGATGATGCGATCGGCGTAGGCGGCGGCGAAGTTGATGTCGTGGATGACGACGATGAACGTCTTTCCGAGTTCGTCGGCGGCCTTTCGCAACTGCTTCATCATCGCGACCGAGTGGCTCATGTCGAGGTTGTTGAGCGGTTCATCGAGCAGCACGTAGTCGGTGTCCTGAGCGAGCACCATCGCGACGTACGCCCGCTGTCGCTGACCGCCCGAGAGCTCGTCGAGCACGCGTCCTTCGAGGCCGCCGAGGTCGAGGAAGTCGATCGCGTGGTCGATGTGGCGCACGTCGTCGGCGGTGAGCCGACCCTGCGAGTGCGGGAAGCGCCCGAAGCCGACGAGCTCGCGCACCGTGAGACGCGTGATGAAGTGGTTCTCCTGACGCAGGATCGACAGGGTGCGCGCCAGCTCGCGGCTGGGTGCCCGCGCGACATCCAGCCCGCCCACGCTCACGCGACCCGTCGTCGGGTCGGTCAGCCGCCCGACGATCGTGAGGAGCGTCGACTTGCCCGCACCGTTCGGGCCGACGAGCGCGGTGATGCCGCCCGCGGGGATCTCGAGGTCGACGGGGCCGAGCACGGTGCTCGAGCCGTAGCTCTTCGAGACGTCGGTGAGCGAGATCACAGGGCGCCCTTTCGCAGGAGGTAGATGATGAAGAAGAGGCCGCCGCCGAACTCGATGATGACCGAGAGCATGCCCGCCGCGTAGAAGACGTGGTTGAGCACGAAGTAGCCGACGAGCAGCGTGACGACACCGAGCAGGAACGCGAAGGGCAGCACGTGCCGATGCTCGGCCGAGCCCGTGAGCTGGTACGCGAGGGTCGCGACGATGAAACCGAAGAACGTCAGCGGGCCGACCATCGTCGTCGAGATCGAGATGAGCACGGCGGTGAGGATGAGGAGCAGCGTGACCTCGCGCTTGTAGCGGAGACCGAGGTTGACCGAGGTGTCGCGGCCGAGCGCGAGCACGTCGAGGCGGAAGCGGCCTCGCCACACGACGACGAGCACGATCGCGATGACGATCGCGGCCCACGGCAGGTACTCGACGTTCGAGTTGCTGATGTTGCCGAAGAGCCTCGCCGAGAGGATGTCGAACTCGCTCGGCGTCAGCAGCCGTTGCATGAACGTCGACAGCGAACTGAAGCCGATGCCGAGCACGATGCCGACGAGCAGCATGATGTGCAGGTTGCCGAGTCGCCCCGAGAACAGCCACGAGTACAGCAGCGTCGCGAAGCCCACCATGAGGATGCTCTGCAGCGCGACCTTCAGCAGGCCGTCGGTCGCGGCGAGCGACTGGGCGCCGAAGAAGAACACGAGCCCCGTCTGCATGACGACGTAGAGCGCGTCGAACCCCATGATCGACGGCGTGAGGATGCGGTTGCCCGTCGCCGTGTGGAAGAGCACGGTCGCGACGGCCTGGCACGCGGCGACGACGACGATCGTCGCGACGGTCACGAAGCGCCGCCCGACGATGATGCCGAAGCCCCGACTTCCCGGCTCGGGGCCGATGCCGTAGGTGAGCACGGCGAGGGCGGCGAGAGCCGCGATCCCGAGGAGGATCGCGAGCCGCAGACGCCGGCGGGGCGTGCGCACGGGGGCGAGGACGCGCTCAGCCACGACTGCGCTGCCGGAGGAGGAGGGTGATGAACACGGCCGATCCGACGATGCCGAGGATCATCGACACGGGGATCTCGAAGGGCGCACGGATGACGCGGCCGATGATGTCGCACACGATGATGATCGCGACGCCGCCGAGGCACACCCACGGGATGTTCGAGCGCAGGTTGTCGCCGCGGATCATCGAGACGAGGTTCGGCACGACGAGCCCGAGGAAGGGCAGGAAACCGACGACGACCGTCGTGACCCCGGTCGCGACGGCGACGAGCGACGTACCGACGAGGATGACGCGGTCGTAGTGCACACCCACGCTCGTCGCGACATCCTTGCCGAGGCCAGCGACGGTAAAGCGATCGGCGACGATGTAGGCGATCACGACGATGACGCCGACGACCCACAGCACCTCGTACCGCCCGCGCACGACGCTCGTGAAGCTGCCCATGAACCACGTGCCGAGCATCTGCAGCAGGTTCGTCGAGACCGCGAGGTAGGTCGTGAAGGCCGAGACGACCGCGCCGAGCATGATGCCGATGAGGGGCACGATGAGCGACGACCGCAGCGCGACGCGGCGGAGCACGCCGAGGAACACGAGGGTCCCGAGGAACGCGAAGATGCTCGCGACGATCATCTTGCCGGTGAGGCCGACGTTCGGCGCGAGGATGACGGTGAGCAGCAGACCGAGGGCCGCCCACTCGGCCGTGCCCGTCGTGCTCGGCTCGACGAAGCGGTTCTGCACGAGCAACTGCATGATGAGCCCCGAGACGCTCATCGCACAGCCCGCGAGCACGAGGGCGATCGTGCGCGGTACGCGCGAGATCCAGAAGATCTCGCCGCCGAACTCATCACGGCCGAGGTCGTAGACGCCGACGAAGAGCGACGCGACGACGAGGCCCGCGACGAGCACGAAGGCGCACGGAAGCGCCCAGCGGCTGTGCCGCCGGGCGCTCCTCGTCGCGACCGTGCTGATGGGTCGTGCTACTTCGCTGCGCCGAACGCCTCGGCGACGGCCGCGTAGAGCGCGGTGTACGCCTGGATCGACTCGTCGAGGTAGAAGTTCGGGTCGAGGTAGACGACCTGCCCCTTCTGCACGGCCGGCACGTTGGCGAGCGCCTCGGAGCCTTCGATGAGCTCCTTCGCGGGCACGTAGCCCTCTTCGTTGAATGCGCCGTCGCGGTCGAGCACGACGAGCCACTCGGGGTTCGCCGCGGCGATGGCCTCGACGCTGATGTCGTCGCCGTGCGAGGTGTCCTCGGCGGCCTGCTCGATCGCGGGCACGAGGTCGAGGGTCGGGAAGAGCGTTCCGACGCCGCGTCCGTCGCCGGGAGCGGCGTAGGCGATCTCGCCGCCCGACGTGATGAGTCCGATGACCGAGTCGGTGCCGTTGTAGGCCGCCTTCGCGTCGGCGATGGCCGCGTCGAAGTCGTCGGCGATCTGCTGCGCCTCGTCGTCGCGGTCGAAGATCTGCCCGAGGATCGCGACCTGGCGCTTGAGCTCGCTCGCGTGGTCTTCGCCGTCGCGCGCGTTGATCTCGATCGTCGCGGGCTGGATGGCCGTGAGGTCGGCGTAGATCTCGCTGAAGCGGTAGCCGCCGATGATGAGATCGGGGTCGGCCTCGACGATCGCCTCGATGTCGGGCTCGCGGTGGAGGCCCACGTCGAGCACGTCGTCGCCGACGAGCGACGGCCACAGGTCGTACATGAGCGGCTTCGGGGCCGCGACGACCTCGACGCCCCAATCGCTCAGCGTCTGGAACGTGGTGTTGTCGAGCGCGACGAGACGCTCGGGGTTCACGGGAACCTCGATCGAGCCGTGGTTGTCCTCGATGGTGACGGTCGAGGCGGTCGTCGCCGCGGGCTCGGCGGCCTCGGTCGACGCGCACGAGGCGAGGGCGAGCACGCCGACGACGGCGATCGTCAGGGCGCTGAGGGACGGACGGAGGGCAGACTTCACGACAGGTGCTCCAATGCGTGGGGATGGGTGTCGCAGTGCGACGGAGGGGCAGCCGGCCGGGCGTAACCATGGAAAGGCTAACCTAAGTAGCGTGCCCTTGTCGAGGGACAGGCCGTGAGAAATGCGCGCTGCGCTGGCCTCTGGCATCCGGGGTTCCTAGGCTGGGGTCATGACGAACAAGGTTGATGTACTGCGCCAACTCCACACCGACGAAGCGCTCCTGCAGGTCGTGAACGTGTGGGACGCGATCAGCGCCCGTGCGATCGCCGAGCTGCCCGACACGAAGGCGATCGCGACCGCGGGTCACTCGATCGCCGCGTCGCACGGCTACGACGACGGCCGGATCCCCGTCGAACTCATGATCGCGGCCGTCGGGCGCATCGCCGCCGCGACCGACCTGCCCGTCACCGCCGACCTCGACGACGGCTACGCCGACGCGGGCGAGACCGTGCGCCAGGCCATCGGGGTCGGCATCGTCGGCGCGAACGTCGAAGACCGCCTGAAGCCCCTCGACGAGTCGGTCGCCGTCGTGCGCGCGATCATCGCCGCGGGCGAGGCCGAGGGCACGGGCTTCGCGCTCAACGCCCGTACCGACGCGTTCGTGCGCGGCGGCGACCGCCCCGTCTCCGAGAGCGTCGCCGACGCGATCGAGCGCGGCAAGGCCTACCTCGACGCCGGTGCAACCTGCATCTTCGTGCCCGGCAACTTCGGCGAAGCGGTCGTCTCCGACCTCGTCGCCGGCATCGGCGAGCGCCGCGTGAGCCTCATCGGCTTCCCCGAGATCCCCGCGCCCGAGCGCCTCCAGTCGCTCGGCGTCGCGCGCCTCTCGTATGGCCCGCTCACCCAGCGCGTCGCTCTCCAGGCCCTGCAGGACGCCGCACTCCACCTCTACCGCGGCGGAAAGCTGCCGGAAGACCTGCCCGCTCTCAACTGATCGACCGTCGTCCGTCGTGCGGGGGTGACGTGCTCTCCCCCGCACGATGGATGACGCAGGGTGCACTCTCTCGATAGCCTGGTGGCGAACCCGCCCGGCCCCGCACGCGCTGCCACCGAGAGGACCCCCATGCCGACCGGCGTACCGATTGAAGTCACCGGCCTCACCAAACGATTCGGCGGGGTGACCGCCGTCGACGATCTGAGCTTCACCGTCGAGCCCGGCCGGGTCACCGGCTTCCTCGGGCCGAACGGCGCAGGCAAGACGACGACCCTCCGCTCTCTGCTCGGTCTCGTCCGGCCGACCGAGGGCACCGCGACCTTCGGCGGCACCGCGTACCGCGATCTCACGCAGCCGCTCGCGACCGTCGGCGCGGCCCTCGAGGCCGCGAGCTTCCACCCCGGGCGCACGGCGCGCAACCACCTCGCCGTGTACGCGACGGCGGCGGGCCTTCCGAAAGCACGCGTGCAGGCCGTGCTCGAACAGGTCGGCATCGCGCAGTACGCCGACCGCCGTGTCGGCGGCTACTCGCTCGGCATGCGCCAGCGCCTCGGCCTCGCCTACACGCTCCTCGGCGACCCCGGCGTGCTCGTGCTCGACGAGCCGATCAACGGTCTCGACCCCGAGGGCATCAAGTGGATCCGCGGGTTCCTCCGCAGCCTCGCCGCCGACGGGCGCACCGTCCTCGTGAGCTCGCACCTGCTCTCCGAGGTGCAGCAGTCGGTCGACGAGGTCATCATCATCGCGCGCGGCAAGCTCGTGCACACGGGCAGCCTCGCGAGCGTCGACACCGACGCCGGGCACTCCGTCGTCGTCGACTCGCCGGATCGCCCCGCGCTGGCATCCGCTCTGCAGGCCGCGGGCCTCGCCTTCACCGAGGGCCGCACGGGCTTCATCGTCGCCGACGGCGACACCGGCCGTATCGGTCACATCGCCTTCGTCGCCGGAGTCGAGGTGAGCGCTCTGCACCGTCAGAAGTCGGGCCTCGAAGACTCCTTCCTCGCGCTCGTCGGAGGAGGTGACGCCGCGTGAACGGCTTCCGCGCTCTCGCCGCCGAGTTCCAGAAGGTGCTCACCACCCGCACCTGGTGGATCCTCGCGATCATCCTCGTCGTCTACGTCGGCGCCGTCTCGGGCGGCCTCGCCGCGTTCTTCGGCTGGTCGACGAACGATCCCGACATCGCCGCCCAGGGCGGAGCGGTGCCCCCGGGCACGAACCTCTCGCCGCTCATCTACAGCTTCGCGTCGTCGATCGGGTACGTGTTCCCCGTGCTGCTCGGTGCGCTCGCGACGACGGGCGAGTTCCGTCACCAGACGCTCACGCCGACGTTCCTCGCCAACCCGCACCGCGCGGTCGTGCTGTGGGCGAAGTTCGCGGCCCTCCTCCTCATCGGTGCCTTCTACGGAGTGCTCGCCTTCGCGGCATCCGTCGGCGCGGGCGCCGTCGCGCTCTCGGCGTTCGATCTCGGAACCGGGCTCGACTCGTCCGACACGTGGGCGCTCATCGGACGCGGCATCCTCGCGATGGCGTTGTGGGCCGGCATCGGCGTGGGTCTCGGAGCCCTCGTTCCGAGCCAGGTCGCATCGATCGTCATCGTCATCGCGTTCACCCAGTTCGTCGAGCCGATCCTGCGCACCGTCGCGATGCTCTCCGACGTCACGCGCGAGATCGGCAAGTTCCTGCCGGGGGCGGCGAGCGACGCCCTCGTCGGCGCGAGCTTCTACTCGGTCATGGGCGGCAGCGGCGACGGCGCGACCCTCGAGTGGTGGGCCGGCGGCCTCGTGCTTCTCGGCATCGCGGTCGTCATCACGAAGCTCGGCTACTTCACGAGCTGGCGCCGCGACGTCACCTGATCCACGGCGCGGGCCGGGGCGGGCGTAGGATCGCGACATGATCGTCGTCGCGAGTATCTTCGCCGCCCTGGCCGCGCTCCTCCACGTCTACATCTTCCTGATGGAGAGCCTGTGGTGGACCAAGCCGCGTACGCGGAAGACCTTCGGCATTACGAGCGCCGAGGTCGCCGAGATCACGAAGCCTCTCGCGTACAACCAGGGCTTCTACAACCTGTTCCTCGCGATCGGCGTCGTCATCGGTTTCGTCCTGCTCGCCGTCGGCGAGCCCGAGGCGGGCCGTGCGCTCGTGCTGTTCTCGCTCGCGTCGATGTTCGTCGCCGCGCTCGTGCTCGTCACGGCCGATTCGACGAAGGCGCGCGCCGCGGCCACGCAGGGCACGCTGCCGCTCATCGGCTTCGTGCTGTTCCTGTTCGTCTGAGCCGCTCGCTCAGTCGTCGGTCGGGAACGACTCCTCCTTGACGGCGACGCCCTCGCTCGCGAGCTTCGCGACGAGGTGCGCGGCGTGGTTCGTGCTGAGGATCAGGCGGCTGAACTCGCCGCCCGAGAGGTCGAGCACGACCGCCTGACGCTTGCCCTTGACGACGACGAAGTCGCGCCCCCCGTGGTTCTTCCACGCGCCGACGGCCACGGTGAGGGGCACGTGCGTTCCGCGGGTACGGATGCCGCGGATCCAGATCCACGGATCATCGGTGATCGTCGCCGAACGGATGTCGCTGCGGGCCACCACGACGTCGCTCGATCGCACCGCGAGGGCCTTCTCGGCGGTCGTCAGCTGGATCTCGAGTCGGTCGGGGTGCACACGCAGGTTCGCCATTCATCCATCCTGCCCGAGTGAGTCTCCAGAGAGTATGTGTGCTTCGCACAAACTCTGACCCCTGTCCGCAATTCAGGCGGGCACCCGTGTCGACCCGGCTGCAGCCCACTCAGAAGTGCGACGCGCCGTGCGCCGACCTGAATTGCGAACAGGGTGGGGCAGGAGGGAGCGAGGGCGAGAGCAGGGGTGAGCGATCGGGTGATCTTTCCGGGTACCGGGGCACGTGTCCCTCGGTCGTCGGCAGGCTGGCACCACATGACGCGCACGCCCGCGGCATCCTTCACCTCGGGCGGACGCATCGCCCTCGCTCGACGAAAGGACCCCACGCATGACACAGACCATCACCGTTCGAGGAGACGCCGGCAGCGGCATCCGTTTCGCCCTGGGGTTCGGCGGTGTGCTGGCGATCGTGGTCGGCGCGCTCGTACTCCTCTGGCCCGCGAAGACGGCGATGGTCGTGACGGCCATCATCGCTATCTACGCCATCATCGCCGGCATCGTCTACGCGACGGGCGGCATCGTCAGCAAGACCCGCGGCGGGTGGGCGCGCGTCGGACTCATCGTGCTCGGCGTGCTGTTCATCGCTGCCGGCATCGTGGCGTTCGCCAACCTGTCACAGACGACCGCCGGCCTCGCGGTCTTCCTCGGCATCCTCGTCGGCGTGATGTGGATCGTGGAGGGGATCACCGCACTGTCGACCTTGCGCGACGCGGCGTCGAAGGGCTGGTCGGTGCTGTTCGCGGCTTTCAGCATCGTGGCCGGCATCATTCTGCTCTTCGCACCGGCGTGGGGGGCGAGCACGCTGTGGTGGCTCCTCGGGCTCTCGCTCCTCATCCTCGGCGTGATCAACATCGTCCGCGCCATCTCCTACGGGCGCCGAACGGCCTGATCGTCGGAACTAGCGCGGGGCCCGCATCAAGGACGAGCGGAGCGACCGGAGGACGAGAAGCATGCCGGCGAGGCCGACGATCGTCCCGAGGAACGGGAACAGCGAGACATCGGGAGTCAGCTGCGGGCCCCCACCCGACACCATCAGGAGCACCGACGTGATGATGAGCGCGACACCGACGAGGGTCGTGGTCAGCTGGCCGACGAGACCGCCGATCCAGTTGCGCTCGGGCAGGTCGCGGAACATCCTGAGGCTCATGCCGAATGTGCCGTTCTCGAGCTGCGAGCCGATCGCCTCGATCCGACGGGGCAGACGTCGCAGCTGTTCGCCGATCACCTGGAGCTGCGTCTGCGCATCGGCGACCATGCCGTGCACGCTCACCATCTGACGCGCGAAGTGCGGGGTGCGCGAGAGCGCCTGACCGACCATGTCGTAGTCGGGCACGAGCTGTCTCAGAGTTCCTTCGAGCGACGAGATCGTTCGGAAGACGAGCACGAGCGCGGGCGGCATCGAGAGCTCGTGATCGCGCAGCACGTCGATGACCTCCTGGAAGATCGCCGAGTCGGTGCGCCCGTTCTGGATGCGCGTGAGGATGACGCCGATCTGGTGCTGCAGCGCTGCCCGGTCGAGCTCGGCACCATCGGACGGCTGGCCGACGACCATGAGCAGGAGGTCGGTGAGCGCGATGTCGTCTTCGGCAGCGATCGCCGACATCATCGCAACGAGCACGCGGCGGAGGCTCCGTTCGAGGATGCCGATCGAACCGAAGTCGATGAGCGAGATCTCGCCGTCGGGCCGGAGGATGATGTTGCCCGGGTGCAGGTCGGCGTGGAAGACGCCCCGCACGGTGACCTGCTCGAAGACCGAGTCGACGAGCGTGTCGGCGACGTCGCGCGCGGTCGGCAGCGGCTTCTCGCTCGTGACGGCCGCCGCGACGGTGACGCCACCCGCCTCGATCGCTCGAGCATCGGTCTGCACCATGGGCGCCGCTCCGGCCCACGGCACATCGCCGTGGAGGTTCGAGAAGGGGATGCCCTGCACGTGCTCCTGCACCATCATGCGTTCGGTGCAGAGATCGGGATAGACGACGGGCACGTGCACCGTCGACCCGCTCGACTTCGCGAGCGTGCCGCGCAACAGCTCGGTGTTCGCGAGCTCGATGCGGTAGTCGAGTTCCTCCGCGAGTGAGCGCACGAACTCTCCGGCGAGCGCGTTCAGCCCGTAGGCTCGCGCCCACGATGCGCGACGCTCGGCCTGGGCGGCGAGTCGCACGATGATGTCGGAGTCGATGAGCACCGACGCTCGAGCATCGGGCCGCTGCACCTTGACGACGACGAGCGCACCCTCGGTCTCCTCCGGGCCGGGGTGGAGGCGCGCCGAGTGCACTTGGGCGAGGGATGCCGCGGCAAGCGGCTTCTCGTCGATCCATGCGAACGAGTCGGCGATCGGCCCACCGAGCTCAAGCTCGATCGCCGTCCTGACGTCGTCCCACGGCAGCGGTGTGGTCTGCATCTGCAGAGTCGCGAAGGCCGTCGTGAACTCGCTCGGCAGGATGTCGTCCCGTGTCGAGAGCACCTGCCCGACCTTGACGAATGTGACGCCCGCCTCGTTCATCGCCGAGACGAGCGCAGCGGGCACGTCCTGATCTTCACCGCGGCGGTGGCTGCCGTAGAGACTGAAGCCGTGCTTGGAGGCGATGCGGAGGGTCTGCACGTAGCGGCGCATGCGCTTCCGTCGGCGGATGATGCCCTTGACCGTGCGGATCGGGTGCCAGCCACGTCCCGAGGGCCAGAACAGCTCGGAGAGCATGATGACGACGACGGCGACGGCGAACTGCCAGCCGAGCGCAACCGCGATGAAGATGACGCCCATGGGGCTCGAGACGATGAACTGACCGTCGACCATGACGTCGCCCGCTTCGAGAGCCGCGCGCACGAGAGGCACCGAGACCGCGTAGACGACCGCGACGAACACGATCGCTCGGGCCCAGCCGATGGCGGTTCCGAGGACGTGCTGGGCGACCCAGGCCGCACTGACGGAGAAGACTGCCCCGAGTAGGACAGTGGCTATGGCCTCGAACATCGAACCTCCCGGTGACGCCCCGACCCTAGCCCGGCGTTCCCGCGGCGACCGGCGAGGAGCCGAGGTTTCACCCTCTTCGCCGCCTCTGCGCCATCTCTCGCTTCACCCGCCCTTCACCCGTCTCTCGGCACCGACCTGCTGTGCGATGAGCGCGGAGCGGGCGGTCGCAAGATCGCCCGCGACCGCGGGGAGCACTCCGCCCGGCAGCTCGACGTCGACCGGCCTACGGCGCGCCGTGATGGCGTCCGCCAGATCGTCGAGGGCCGAAGCGACCGCGTCGACCGCTTCAGCATCCTGCGCCGCCCCTGACGCCTCCGCCTCTGTCGCGGCCGCCGTCACGGCATCCGTCACGCGCTCGAGTGCCGCCACCTCGGGAAGCCACGACGCCGAGGCGGCGCTGATCGCCGGCGGCTCAGCGAGCGCTTTCGCCACGGTCGTCCGCAGGTCGGAGATACGGCGGTAGACACCGCGCCGCAGCGTCGAGCGATCCGGGTCGTCGGGCTGGCTCAGCGCGACGCGCGCGTAGACACTGATCGCGTGCGCGAGCGCCGCCACGGGCACGGCGAGGTGGCGCGGCGCATGCCACGTCTGCGGCCACGGCAGGTAGCCGAGGACGAGCACGATCGCGCACCCGAGAAGCGTGTCGAGCAGGCGGGCCTCGACGAGGCTCGAGCTGTCGCTCACGTGCAGTTCGACGAGCAGTACCGCGAGCGGCGTCGTCACGATCGAGTACAGCCCGTAGTTCCGCGGCATGACGATGGGCATACTCGCGGCGAGGATCAGGATGACGAGGATCTGCCAGCCGTCCCGCGGAATGACGGCGACCGCGAGTGCGCCGATCGCGACGCCGATGAGGGTTCCCACTCCGCGCTGCACGGCGCGACCGAAGATCGAACCGAAGTCGGGCTTCATGACCTGTGCGACCGTCAGCATGACGAGGTAGGGGCGTTCGAGCTGCCACGCGGCGCACAGCGCTTGGGCGACGGCGATGCAGAGCACGAGCCGCAGGATCGAGTTCCACAGTTCGGTACCCGAGGTGAGGGCGCGGCCGGCGCCGCGGAGGCGACCGATGACGGTGGGCGCCTGCGGCAGCGCGAGATCGGTGCCATCGCCCACCGGGCCGCTCGCCCGCGCACTCACGCCGGAGACGACGTGGGCCACATGCGCGATCGACGTGGCGAGCGCCGGGTCGCCCCCGCTCGCGTGCGGCGCACTCGGTGCCGGACGAGCAGGGTTCGAGACCCACGCCGCGACGCCTCGCAGATAGTCGAGCACCTCAGCATCGACATCCCGTTCGTCCTCGGCGGCGGCGATCGCGGCATCCACGACCGGAGCCGACGCGTTCAGCACGGCGACGAGCGTCTGCCACCGCCGATCGTGGGCGGCGAGCTCGGTGCGGGCGGCGACGAGCACGTCGTAGGCGTCGTTGAGAGCGCCCGTCAGAGCGTCGCCCGCCGCTGTGCGGCCCGCTGCGCTGCCGGCCGACAGCTGGGCGACGATCGCGTCGTAGACACGCGCGACGGCGCGACGCTCGGGCGCGAACTCCCGGCCCTCGTACGCCGCAGCTGCCATCGTCAGGAGCAGTCGCCACGCAGCCCCGGCGAAGAAGATGAGAGGAGCCATCCACGGCGAGGAGAGGCCGAAATCGGCGTTGGCCGCCGTCACCGTGTACATGAGGAAGTACACGGCCGATTTCGATGCCGTCGCGCTGATCGCACCCGAGATTCCCGAGAGCAGTGCAGCCACGATCACCGCGACGAGCGTCGCCACGACGTGCCCGTGCACCGCGGTTCCGATTCCGAACCCGATCGTCGCCATCATCGATGCGAGGGCCATACGGTGCACGCGCTCGATGCCGGCGGAACCGAGGTCCATGGCCGACGCCACGAGGGCTCCCATCGACGCGAGCGCCCCCGCACCGATCACCGCGTCGTTCGTGGGCGCGAACAACAGGGCGAGACCGACGGGCGCCGTGATGCCCACGGCGGTGAGTGCGACCCTGTCCCACGGAATCGGCGCCCGCTGAGAACGAGTGAGCGCACGCATCCACGCTTTCGACTCCTCGACAGCGTGGGCGATCCGGCTCATTCGGCGCGACTCTCCGCTCGCGACAGGGCGAAGACGCCGACGATGGCGATCGCGCCGGCCACCGCGAACACGACGAACGCCCACGGCGCGGCACTGCTCGCCTCCCCGAGGATGACGATGCCGAGCGTCACCGCGACGGCCGGGTCGACGACCGTGAGGCCCGCGACGACGACATCGGGACGGTTCGCCGCGTGGGCTCGCTGCACGAAGTAGACCGAGAGGCCTCCCGCGATTCCGATGCCCGCGATGCAGACGAGGGTGAGCGTGTTCTCGACATTCCACGTCAGACCGCCCGAGTGCAATGCGGTCTGCACGCGCAGAATGACGGTCTTGCCGAGCGTCGCGACGAAGGCGGAGTAGATGCCGCCGAGCAGTACCCACATGACGGGCGGCGTGCGGCGGTGGCGGCCGAGGTACCAGACGGCGGCAGTCGTCACGAGGACGAAACCGAGCACGACGAGGATCGCGATGAGCTGCACGTCGGTGATCGCGTGCTGCGTGCTGACGAGGGCGGCGACGGTGACGAAACCGGCGACACCGACGACGCACGTGGCGATCGAGATCAGTACCGCGCGCGACGGCATCTGGTGGGCGAAGAGAGCCGTGAGGAGCACGGTGAACACGAGAGCGACGACACCGATGGGCTGCACGACCATGAGCGGTGCGAAGGCGAGGCTGCCCATTTGCAGCACGATGGCGACACCGAGCATGACCCCGCCGATGAGCCAGAAGCGGTTGCGGACGAGGTTCACGGCCTTCGAACCGGAGGCGCCACTCGCCACTCCCGCTTCCATCGAGCGGACGCCTCGAGCCTGCAAGAGGTTGCCGACGGCGAGGGCCGCGGCCGAGGTGACGGCGAGTGCGATTCCGATCAGGGGTGCCGAGCTCGGTTCCACGGTCATCTCTCGCTTTCCAGATGGAGCTTCACGCTGATCTCGTACGCGTCGAGCTCGTCGAGGACGTATCGCAGGGCGCTCGTGCTGTGGCGCCCGGAGCGGCCGAGTTCGTGCAGTCGCTCGCGCATCACGGCGAGCAGCGCGAGTTCGAACTCGAGCGCCTCGGGGGTCACCGCGTCGCCGGCCGAATCGAGTCCCGCGATGAACCTCGATGCCGGCAGCGCGTAGACCTCGGGCGAGAACGGCCTCCGGTCGCTCCGATGTACGCGCCCGCCGTCGATCGCCTCGAGCGCGGATGACCGCAGCCGGGCATCGATCTCGCGGATCTCCTCGCGCGGCGGCCCGCTCTCGCCCGCCCGGCGCAGCCCGAGCAGGCGCGCGAGCACGGGCAGCGTGAGTCCCTGCAGCAGGAGGCTCCCGGCCGCGACGAGGAACGCGATGAACACCAAGAGGTCGCGGTCGGGGGTGTCGCGCGGCAAGGTCTGCGCCGCAGCCAAGGTCACGGCACCGCGCATGCCCGCCCACACGATGATCGTGTTGTGCTTCCACGTCAGGGGCGACGACTCGAAGTAGTCGATGTCGGCGCGCATACGACCGACGCGCGGGTCATGGGCTCCGTCGTCGCGCGCCGAGATGCGGCTCCGCACCGCTTTCTTCACACGCACGGTGTGCACCCGCAGCATGGGGAAGACATAGGCGGCGCGCACCAGCATGAGAATCACGAAGGCGAGAGCAGCGACGCCGACGCCCATCATGAGCCCGTCGTCCGACGAGAGATTGCTCTCGACGATGCCCCACAGTTCGAGACCCATGATGAGGAACACCACGCCCTCGAGCAGGAACGCGATCGTGCGCCAGTTCAACTTGTCGGAGATGCGCTGCTCGGGGGTCAGCCAACGCACCGAGCCCTGCCCGCACACCACTCCCGCGACGACGGCCGCGACGAGTCCCGAACCGCCGAGGGCGTCGGTCGGCAGGTAGGCGAGGTAGGGGATCGTCAGGCCGAGGGCCGTGTTCGCCGTCGCGCTCGTCGTCCATGCGCGCAACCGCAACGCGATGGCGCCCGCGAGCGCGCCGATGAGGATCGCCGAGAGAACCGCCCACGCGAACGAGCCAAGAGTCGTCAGGAACGAGAACCCGGCGGCGCCGGCGACGATCGCTGTGCGCAGGAGAACGAGGGCCGTCGCATCGTTCAGCAGCGACTCGCCCTGCAGCACCGTCACGACGCGGCGGGGAACGCCGAGCTTCTGCACGATCGTCGTCGCGACGGCATCCGTGGGGCTGAGGATCGCGCCGAGCGCGACGGCCAGCGGGAAGCCGAGGCCGGGGATCGCCCAGAAGAAGAACAGTCCGAGCACGAGTGAGCTCACGACGACGAGCAGCACGCTGAGGCCCCCGATCGCCGCGAAGTCGCGGCGGAACTCGATGGCCGGGGCTGAGACGGCGGCCGAGAAGAGCAGGGGTGGCAGGACCGCGATGAGGATGACGTCGGGTGGCACCTCGACGGCGGGTACGGCCGGGATGAAACTGATGCACACCCCGACGGCGACGAGGATGAGCGGGCCGGCCACCCCGGTACGGCTCGAGAGCGAGTGGGAGAACACCACGATGAGGATCGCGGCGATGACCACGATGATGGCGAGGTCGATCGACATCAGTGCACCTTTCGGCGAATCGCCATGGCGGTCGCGGGGAGGATGAGGATGGAGAGCATGCCCGCGGCGACGAGCACCGAGGCGGCTGCGGGCGGCAGGACGCCACTCGAGACGCCGATCGCGGTCACCGCGACGATGATCGGCAGGCCCGTCGCACCCATGAGGCCGACGGCGATGCGCTCGCGCCACGAGGCGCCCGCAGGGGCGGCGAGCATCGAGGGGATGCCGCGCACGACGAGGAAGACGACGAGGGTCACCGGCACGAATGCGATGAGGATCGGGGTCTCGAGAAGCGCGGCGAGGTCGAACGTGACGCCCGTGTAGACGAAGAAGACGGGAACGAGGAAGCCGAATGCGACGCCCTCGATCTTGCTCTCGACGGCATCGCGGTCGGGTTCGCTCGCGTCGCGCATGACGAGGCGCCAGACGATGCCCGCGGTGAACGCGCCGAGCAGCATGTCGATGTCGAGCGCGATACTGAGGGCGACGAGGGCCGTGAGCATCACGAAGACCGCGCGGATCGCGAACTGCCCCGAGGTGTGCAGCGTCGTATTGACGAACCGGTACATCGCTCCGTGCGGGAGCGAGACCGACAGCCAGATCGCCGCGGCCGCGACGAGCGCGAAGATCACGAGCACCACGGTCGAGGGACCGGGCGAGCGTGAACCGAGGAAGACCGAGATCGCGAGCAGCGGACCGAACTCGCCGACGGCACCGATCGCGCCGACGGCGAGCCCGAAGGGAGATCGGAGCTCGCCGGCATCCCGGAGGATAGGCAGGAGCGTGCCGAGTGCCGTCGAACAGAGCGCGATGCCGATGATGACGGCGGCCCCGCCCGGGTCGAGCACCATCCCGATTCCGAGCCCGACCGCAATGCTGATCAGCCAGCCGCCAACAGCGTTTCGCCCCGTCCGCCCGCGAAAGGCAGCGAAGTCGATCTCGCTTCCCGCGATGAAGAACAGCATCGCGAGACCGATCGAGGCGAGCGTCGCCATGAACGCCGACGGGCCGGCCCACCCGAGCACGCTCGGGCCGATGACGATACCGAGGAGGAGTTCGAAGACGACGATGGGGATGCGCACCCACGGCGAGAGGCCGCGAACGACGAGGGGCGCGAGCAGTGCCATCAGAGGCACGAGGAAGAGGACCGCTTCCACGCGTCGTCACCCCGCCAGGTCGGCGATACCGGCACCGATGAGCTTGAAGCCGAGGATGACGAAGAGCACCGTCATGATGACCGCGTGGTTCGAGACGAGCCACGTGCGTGCGCCCGTGAGCAGCCCTTCCACCTTCGACGGGGCGACGACGCTGATGACCCAGGGAATCGCGACACCGATGACACCGATCAACCCGAAGATGAGGATGACGGCGACGATCTCGTGCACGGGGAGTGACGCCTGCGAGATACGACCACCCGCGGCGATGAGCAGCGGCAGGTCTTTCGGCGAGAGCGGGCCCGAGATGATGACGCCCACGAGGAACGCGCCGCCGAGGCCCAGCCCGTCGAGGCGGGCCATCCACTTCGGCGTCTCGTGCGACCCGCGATTGCGCCACTGCAGCACGGCGAGGACGAGGAGCCCGAGACCGAGCACGATCTCGATGACGTCGATCGTGATGTGCGGACCCGAGTCGGGATCGTCGGCTCCCGCAGACCGGCCGATGAGTACCAGTGACGCCACAAGACCGATGGCGAAGGTGTAACACCCGGCGATGAAGGCCGTGCCGTTGGTGCGGCCGTTGCCGGCGGTGGCCATCAAGATGACCGCGACGATCGAGAGCGGACTGATCGCGATCGCGATGCCCAGTGTCAGCAGGTCGGCGAGAACAACGATCATCCGTCACCCTCGGCGGGCGCGGCCGACGGCGCGACGTCGTCGGGTCGGCGCTGCAGCAATTCGGCGACGAGCAGAACCAGCAGCGCGACGATGAGGGTGCCGATGACGTGCCCGACTGTCAGGGGACGCATCGCGAAGAGCACAACGACCGCGAGCACGCCGAGGCCGATGCGCACCCCCACGCGGTACCGGCCGAGCCACCGACCGAACGCCCCGGTCTGCAGCCCCCGGGTCGCGAGCGAACGGCGCGCAGACCCGGTCAGCGAGTCGGTCACGCGGCGCAGGCGCCCGGCGGCGCGCGAGCGGCCGGTCACCCAGCCGACGAGGGCGATGATGAGCCCCACGAGTGCGAAGATCCACGCGGTCTGGCGCATGTCATCGATGAGCTGCGTGTAGATGACGTCGATCGCGCTCGGCGAGAGGGCGAGCTGCGAGGCGACCGATGCCACGAGGAGCGAGCCGATGCCGAGGGTCGCGCCGAGGGAAGCCGCGCCGAGTCCGATTCCGAGACCACTGCCGAGCACGGCGACACTCCGCCGCCGCGCAAGGGCGATACCCAACCCGAACAGCACGAGGGTGACGACCGGCAGCCACCAACCCACGGCGTCGGCGACCGCGTAGCCGGTACGGATGGCGATGAGGCTCTCGCCGCTGCCAACGATGATGGTGCGATCGATCACCGGAATGAGGGATGCGACTCCGATGCCCTGCTCGGTGAGGTTCGTCTTCACACCCTCGACAAGCGGGCCCACGGCGATGCCGAGTCGGTTGTCGGGCGTGAGTACGACGACCCCGCCGCCATCCGACGTCGAGGCGAGGGTGAGGGCCCGGTGCGCGCCGCGCAGGGTCATCTCGAACACGTCCGAGAACGCTTCGGATTCGATGACGGCGGCCACCGACGACGAGACGATGTTCTCCATGCCCGCAGCCGCCGGCTGGCGCAGGAGGCCGAGCGCGGCCGCCGCCCGGTCATCCATTCCGAGTTCGATGATGCCGTCGAACACGGCATCCGTCACTTCGACGAAGTCGACCTGCGAACGCACAGCCGTCATGGTCTCGTCGATGATGACCTGCTGCACCGCGGGGTCGTCGACGATCGGAGCCAGAGTCGAGACGAATGCCTCCTCCTCGACGAGCTGCGCACGCGTCCATGCGCCGACGATCGACACGGGCACGAGGATCGTGGCGATCACGATGATCAGCGTGGACGCCACCGAGCGCCACCAACCGCCCCGGGGCCTCTCGTCCACGCCGATGCGCCGAGCGAGGGCGGCATTCTCGGCCTCAACGGCCTTCAGCCGAACCGTGAGCGTTTCGATATCCGGCGTAGCAGTCATGGGTGCACTCCTAGGGCGTGACGCTGCGCGCTCGACCGGCATTGTGGACGTTGCGGAGGAACAGGATGATCCAGCTGAAGATGAGCACGGCGGAGACGAGCTCGACGGCAGTGAGGTTGTAGATGCCCGTGGCGAAGAGTACGGCGAGCACGATGATCACTCCGACGTAGACGAAGCCGAGCGCCACGAAGACCTTGGGCATCGAGGGGATGAACCACGGCAGACCGATGACGAGGGCGGCGAAGGCGACGCCCATGCCTGTCGCGACCGTGTTGTGAAGCAGGAAGAAACGGTCGACGGGGAAGACGCCGACGCACGCGAGCAGCACGCCGAGCAGCACGAACAGTGCGCGCACGATCGCACGACGGCGACGATCGGTCGTCGTCGCGGCGGGCAGCGCCGCGGTGCCGAAGCGTGCGATGGTCGTGATCAGCACTCCCGACACGACGAGAGTGAGATTGAAGGTCAGCGCCGACACGTCGTGCGTGATACCGAGGGCGGACAGGTTCATCTGCCACCACTGCGGGTCGGTCGAGCTCAGCATCGCCGCGACCATGCCGACCACGAGGAAGATGGCGAGCACGAGCGAGAGGTGGCGAGGCGAGAGGCTCGCGCCGCTCACGAAGGCGAGGTAGGCGCTGAGCGCCGCCGCGGTCGCCGCGAGCACGACAGCCGGCGACGCGTACACGGTCGCTCCGACGAAGCTACGGTCGAGGATCGTCGCGAGACCGATCCAGCCGAGGAGCGCGATCGCACCGTGAGCGGCCGAGAGGGCGATGAGGTCGAACCAGCGATAGCGCGCGGCATCAGTGTCATCCGGATCGACATCGGCGGCGCGTCGGGGAAGGAGGCGCGACACCGCGAAGCCGACGGCGGCCGCGATCGCGCCCGCGATGGCGGTGAAGTCACCGAGCGAACGACGACCGTCGATCGGGAGTTCTCGCCCCCAGAAGACGAACACGGCGACGAGCGCCGTGGCCGCGAAGGCGAAGGCGCCGACAGCGAGAGCGAACGACTCGTCGTCGAGCGCCGGGCGCGAGGCTCGGGCGATCGAGGTGCTCACGGAGCGACCGGCCGGTTGCGGTCCCAGAAGGGCAGCACGATGAGCGATGCGAGGAGGAAGCAGATGGCGCCGATGAAGGTGCCGTTGTTCGCGAGCGAACCGCTGAGCGCATCGCCGCTCGGCAGAATGAATGCGCCGACCGCCGAGATCCCGAACGCGACGCATCCGACGAAGTTGATGAAGACCGACCACCAGGCGCGACGGCCGAGATCCCAGAGCTTCGCGACGTGGGCGTAGGCGATGAACGCGACGAAGCCGCTCACGAGGAACGCGACGGAGCCGCCGGCATCCGGGTTCCAGACGAAGCGTTCTTCACTCGTGATGGTCTTCGCGTGCAGTGCGCCCGTCGTGCTCACGTTGAACATGATCGTGCCGAACGACTGCGTCGCCGCGGTGAGCCATTCGGCCCGGACCATCCGCCCCGGCGGGTACGACACCGGCACCGAGATGGCTCCGCTGAGGAACAACTGGATGAGACCGGCGGTCGTGAAGAACCACGCGCCGATGAAGAAGAGCAGGTTCGATCCGCTCGAACCAAGTGCCTCACTGAGCCCCGGAGCCGAACCGAGCGCGAAGAACGCGGAGCCGATCATGAAGCCCCAGCACTGCTTCGTCACGGTCGGGACGAACAGCCTCCGCGGCGGGTCGATGGTGGTCGTGGCGGCGGTCATGGTCTCGCTCTCTCGGTGCGTGCCGGTGGGACGCTGCGGGGAGGACGTCGAGCACGACGCCCTCCCCGCAGTGAACGATCAGTGGTGGAAGTGCGAGTGCGCGACGTCGGGCAGCGGCGTCGTGAGCGCGTTCAGGTACTCGACCTCACCCTTGATGTCAGACAGCAGTGCCGAAGCGAGGTCACGGCTGAGCCCGACCTTGACGACGATGCGCTGCAGGATGACATCGGACATGTCGTCGGCCATCGGGTACGCCGGCACGAGCCAACCCTTCATGCGCAGGCGGTCGGCGAGGTCGTAGAGGCTCCACGTCTGGGTGTAGCCGTCCTTCAGCACCCACGCGAACACGGGGATCGTGTCGCCCTTGCTCACGAGCTCGAACGGACCGATCTTCGCGATCTCGCTCGAGAGGTACGTGGCGACGTCGATCGAGTTCTGCTGCACCTCGCGGTAGCCCTCGAAGCCGAGACGGAGGAACTGGTAGTACTGCAGCAGCACCTGCGCGCCCGGGCGCGAGAAGTTCAGCGCGAGGGTCGGCATGTCGCCGCCGAGGTAGCTGACGTGGAAGATCATGCTCTCGGGCAGTACCGCGGTGTTGCGCCAGACGACCCAGCCCACGCCGGGGTACACGAGACCGTACTTGTGGCCCGACGTCGAGATCGAGTTGACGCGATCGAGCTGGAAGTCCCACACGAGGTCGGGCTGGCAGAACGGGGCGACCATCGCACCCGATGCGCCGTCGATGTGGATCTTCACATCGAGCCCGGTCTTCTCCTGGATCTCGTCGAGCTTCTTCGAGATCGCGACGGCGTCGTCGTAGAGGCCCGTGAAGGTCTGGCCGAGGATCGCGACGACACCGATCGTGTTCTCGTCGACGTAGTCCTCGAGGTTGTAGCCGTCGAGGATGATGTGGTCGGGGCTCACCGGCACGTACCGCGCCTCGATGTCCCAGTAGTTGCAGAACTTCTCCCAGACGACCTGCACGGCCGCCGACATGATGAGGTTCGGCTTCTCGGTCGACTTGCCCTCGGCGCGGCGCTTCTCCTGCCACAGTCGCTTGAGCGCCAGACCGCCGAGCATGCAGGCCTCCGACGAACCGATCGTCGAGGTGCCGATGGTGTCGGAGACGTCCGGCACGTTCCACAGATCGGCGAGGATGCGCCAACAGCGGTCCTCGATCGCCGCCGTCGCCGGGTACTCGTCCTTGTCGATCATGTTCTTGTCGGCGGCTTCGAGGTAGAGCTTCTTAGCCTCGTCGTCCATCCACGTCGACACGAAGGTCGCGAGGTTCAGCCGCGAGTTGCCGTCGAGGATCGCCTCGTCGTGGACGATCTGGTAGGCCGTCGAGGGCAGGCTCGGGCTCTTCGGAAGGGTGAACTTGTCGAACTCTGTCGCCTCACCGGGCCGCACGAAGACCGGGTTGATGCTGACGTTGGGGTCGATGTTGGTGCTTTGGCGGGCATTGCTGTTGTTGGTGGTCACTGTCGCTCCTGAAGGTTGGCGCGGATGGTGGTGTGGATGTCGAGTCGAGATTTCACAGCGTGTTCTTGACGACCTGCCCGTTCTTGACGATGAGCTTGAAGTTCACGTCGGGGTCGGCGATGAGCGAGAGGTCAGCGATCGGGTCGCCTTCGACGAGGATGACGTCGGCCCATGCACCCTCGGCGAGCACGCCGATCTTGCCGCCACGGTACGTGTTGCGTTCGCCGGCGAGCTCGAACAGCGCGGCGTTGCCCGAAGTGAGCATCTTGAGCGCGTCGACGTTGCTGTAGAACTCGCTGAGGCGCGCGGCCATGACGCTCTGACGTGCGGCCGACTGCGGCTCGAGCAGCAGATCGGTGCCCCACGCGGTCTTCACGCCGTACTGCTTCGCCCACTCGTATACCTGCTCGGTGCCGTGGCAGATCTCGGCGTTCTTGCCGGCGCGCACAGGATCAGGGTAGTGGTGGTCGTCTTCGGCGAAGGGCTGCATCGAGAGCCACGTCTCGGTCTCACCGATGCGGCGGATCGTCGCTTCGTCGGCGAGGTGACCGTGTTCGATCGACCTGACGCCCGCGTCGATCGCACGGGAGATGCCCGCGGGGGTGTAGACGTGGGTGGCGACGTAGGTGCCGTAGTCCGATGCGGCCTCGACGGCGGCCGTGATCTCATCGGGCGTGTACTGCAGCGTGGCGAGCGGGTCGTACATCGATGCCGCGCCGCCGCCCAGAGTGAGCTTGATCTGGCTCGCCCCCTGACGGAGCTGCTCGCGCACCGCGGCGAGCACACGGGGCACTCCGTCGGCGATGCGCGTGAAGTGGATGTCCTCGGTGCGGGCGGGCTTGCCGCCGAACTCCTCGGGCACGTCGTAGACGAACGAGAAGTCGGCGTGACCGGACGTCTGCGAGATCATCGCCTGGCTGGGGAAGATGCGCGGCCCTTCGAACGTGCCGCGGTCGATGAGGCCCTTGATGGGGGCGGTGTCACCGCCCATGTCGCGCACCGTCGTGAAGCCGCGGAGAAGCATGCGCTTCGCCTCGGCGATGGTGTTGCCGTAGAGGGAGCCTGTGGGTCCCTGCAGGAAGTCGACCATGGTGTTCGCGTTGCCCATGAGGTGCACGTGAGCGTCCGAGAGGCCCGGCATGAGGAAGCGCCCCTTGCCGTCGATCTCGATGACGCCGTCGGAGGCATCACCGGCGACGGGAGACGAGGAGACAGCGACGATGTGCGTGCCCTCGATCAGCACGTCGGCGTTGTCTTGGGTCGCGTCGTTGATTCCATCGAACACGCGGACGTTGCGAATTATCATTCTCTGAGGTGCATGTGTCCCTGTCGCCATGGCGGCGAGACTATGCCGCCACCTCACCGGCATGGCGCGACGGGGTGAGATTTCGCCCCACCGCTCATCCGCGTGATGACGCCGGCCATCACCCGTCCCTCACCCCCAGTTCATCCTGTTGGGCAGGCGGCAAGTGTGAGTAGTGTTCGTTTCTGAGCAGCCCGCGAACGGATCGGCGCACCGCTCGTATCGGCGTTCCAGCGCGAGGAGTAGACATATGCCGGAAAAGGAAACTACAGCCCAGAAGACGTCGAACGGCAAGGTGGTCGTCGCAATCATTATCGCCGTCGTCGCGCTCGCCTTCGTCTTCTCGAACGTGGCCCCCGCCACGCTCAAGTTCCTCTTCCTCCAGTTCACGATGCCCGCATGGGGCTGGTTCCTCGCCGTACTCGTCGCGGGCGTCGTCATCGGATCGCTCTTCCCGTGGTTCCGCCCGCGGAAGAAGTAGAGGCGCCCCGATGTGCACCCGAGTGGTGTGGGACGACGCCGACGGCGCCGTGATCGTCGGTCGCAACATGGACTATCACCGCGACCTCGGCACCAATCTCTGGTTACTCCCCCGCGGCGTCCGTCGGGATGACGGTGTGCACGGCGCGCTCATGTGGACGGCACGTTTCGGCAGCATCGTCGCGACCGCCTTCGACATGATCTCGGTCGACGGCCTGAACGAGGCCGGGCTCGCCGGACACGTGCTCTGGCTCGCCGAGTCGTCGTACGGCGAACTCGACCCCGCACGGCCCGCACTCAGCCAGGCTGTCTGGCTGCAGTACTTCCTCGACAACTTCGCGACCGTCGCCGAGGCCGTGGACTGGATCGAGTCGACGCGCGTGCAGGTCGTGCAATTGAGCGACCCCGCAAGCGGCGAGGTTCCGGCGATCCACCTCGCCCTCGACGATGCGACCGGTGACTCCGCGATCATCGAGTACATCGACGGCGCGCTCGAGGTGCATCACAGTCGCGAGTACCGGGTCATGACCAATTCGCCGAAGTACGACGAGCAGCTCGCGCTTCTCGCCGAGATCGAGGGCTTCGGCGGCGAGAGGCCACTCCCGGGTACGACTCTCGCGACCGATCGCTTCGCACGCGCCGCGCACTACGTGCAGCGACTGCCTCAGCCCGAGTCGCAGCTCGCAGCGATCGCGTCGATGTTCAGCGTCATCCGCAACGCCGCTCAGCCGTTCCGGCTGCCCGACGCCGGCCGCCCCGACTCGTCGCAGACGATCTGGCAGGTCGTCATCGACCTCACCCGACGCCGCTACGTCTTCGAGTCGACGACGCGCCCGAACATCGTCTGGATCGACCTCGCCGACGCCGACTTCAGCGAGGGCGCGCCGCAGCTGAAGCTCGACCTCGCGAGCAGTCTCGCCGTCGAGGGCGGCCTGGCGGGCAACGTCACGGGTCGCTTCGAGGAGCAGGGTGCATTGCGCTTCCTCTCGCTGAGCGACCTGCGCCGACCGTGACGATGACGTGAACCTCACCGATGACGACCTCGCCGTCCGAGAGCTCCGCCACGCCGTCGCGACGGGGCGGCCCGACACGATAGCGCACGCCGCGATGGCGAACGTCTGGCCGCTCTACAGCTCGCACGTCGATGAGCTGCTGCCGATCGTCGAGGCGCTGCCGTCGTCGGTCCTGGAGCGCTACCCCGTGCTCCGCATCCTGCACCGCATGACGCCCGTGCTCGCCCGGAATGTGCGACCGTTCAAGCCCCTCGTGCACCCGGATGACGCACGCACGATGACCCCGGACGAGCTCGACATCCTCACCCTGGTGCAGATCATCGGGTTCCGTTTCAGCGGCGACGTCGCGGCGGCGTTGATCTATGCCCGGCGTCTCGACTCGCGCATCACGCAGACCCCCTCGGCGTCGCGAGAGCGCATCGATGGGCCGCTCTGGTACTACCACCAGCAGATCGGATCGACGTTGCTCGCCGCGGGTCTGACCTCCGAGGCGATGCGACAGTTCTCGATCTCGCGGCAGCTCGGGCAGCTCTCGCAGCAGACCGATGCTGAGCGGATGGCGCTCAGCCGCAACGCGCTCGCGCACGCCGTTCGCGGCGGGCTCGACGACGCCGAACGCGCTCTCACCGAGGCTCATGCGCATCCGCGCCCGTCGCCGCCTCATGCGAGCGCCATCCTCCTCACCGAGCAGACGACGCGCGCGCTCATCGACGTCGAGCGCATGGAGCCGGGTGCCGCAGACCTCGTGGCTCGCCTCGAACCGTACGACAGCATCCAGCTCACGTGGCCGTTCGCCCTTCTCGCACGAACTCGCTTCCTCATCGCCCACCACCGCGCCGATGAGGCCCTCGAAGCGATCCGTCTCGCGAGCGACTCGCACCCCGACCAGCACGGCTCCTTCGCCTCCGACGTCATCAACTCGGCCTCCATCGACGCTCTGTGGGCAGCGGGGGCGACGACGGCGGCGCACCGCCTGGTCGAGTCGTCCGGCCGTCACGGCCAGCTCACCCACGTCGCGATCATCCGTCACGCCCTGCTCGAGTCGCGTTTCGACGTCGCCGAGCAGGGCATTCGACGCGCGTCGACCGACCATCTCCTCGGCCCGGGGCAGCGTGCCGAGCTCGTGCTCCTCTCGGCGTGGTTGCACTCGGCCGCGACCGACACGATCGACCCGCAGGAGGCTCGACACGTGGCACGACTGACACAATCCCGCGGCCTCCGCCGCGTGCTCGCGACGCTTCCGCTGCGGGTGATCGAGCACATCCGTGAGGGCCTCTCCGACGCCGAGGCCGCCGAGTTCGAGACGGCGATGCACGGTATCTCCTCGACCGACCGCCCCCCGAACCCGCGGCTCACACCGCGAGAGCTGCGCGTACTCAACTCGCTGTCGGCGATGGCGACGACCGCAGAGATCGCCTCGAGCCTCCATGTGTCGCCGAACACGATCAAGACGCAGTTGCGCGCGGTGTACCGCAAGCTCGGCTGCTCGACGCGCGAAGACGCGATCATGATCGCGTCGAGGCTGCACCTGCTCGCCGTCGAGAACGAGGCGACCTGATGTCATCGACCGAGGGCGAGGGGACCCCCGCGGCGGGCTTCATCGATCGCGCCCGTGACGCGCTGCAGGCGCTTCGACCCCGTGCGACACCCGACACGATCGGTGACGACGAAACAGGCATCCTCTCGATGCTCGGCGAACTCGGCGCTTCGCTCCTCGATTCGTCGCTCGCGACGAGCGACGTGGAGGACACTCTCAATACGCTCGCAGCGCAGTACGGACGCGCCGATCTCCGTGTGTTCGTCCTCCCGACGATCGTGCTCGTCGAAGACCCGAGCACGTCGCCCGCGCAGACCGCCATCTTCGCGGCAGGTCAATACGCCCTACGCCTCGACCAAGCCGGCGAGGTCGAGCGGCTCGTGCGGCACGCCAGGGAACGGACCACGCCACCTGCAGAGGTGGTCGCCTCGCTCAGCACCATTCGTGCCATGCGACCACGGTTCGGCTCCGTGCTCACGGTGACCGGCTACATGCTGCTCACCGTGGGTTTCGGGATGGTGCTGAACCCGACGGTCACGGCTCTTCCGGTCTACGTCGTGCTCGGCGTCATCGTCGGCTCGATCATGCTCGTCGGCAATCGTGTCGCAACTCTCTCCCTCATCCTTCCCGTGCTCACCGCGTTCTCGGTCACGCTCCTCATCTCGCTCCTCGTGCGGCCCTGGGTGCACGACGACGTACTGCGCCTCGTTGCGCCCTCACTCGTCTCACTGTTACCGGGTCTCACGCTCACGATCGCGGCCGTCGAGCTCACCTCCGGGCAGGTGATGGCGGGGGCGAGTCGGCTCGTCTACGGCATCGCGCGACTCGGACTCTTGGCCTTCGGCGTCTACGCGGGCATCACGGTCGCAGGCGAGCCTCCCGCGCCGACGAGCGCACCCACCCAACTCGGCGCATGGGCCCCGTGGGTCGGCATCGCCCTCGTGAGCGTCGGCTACTACCTCTACTCGGTGGCGCCGCGCCGCTCGCTCCTCTGGATCCTCTATGCACTCGTCGTGGCCTACTCGGCGCAATTGCTCGGCAACCTGCTCGTCGGCCCCGAACTCTCGGGGCTCATCGGCGCCCTCGTCGTCATCCCCGCGATCATGCTCGCCGGGCGGGTGAAGGGCTCTCCCTCGACGTCCGTCATGCTGACGTGCGCGTACTGGCTGCTCGTGCCGGGCGCGATGGGCTTCATCGGTCTGAGCGAAGCGGCGGCGGGAACGGCGGGTGCGTCGGGCACGATCCTCCGCACCTTCGGGTCGCTCACGGCCATCGCGATCGGCATGGTGCTCGGCGCCGGGCTCAGCCGCGACGTGAGCGCGATCGGTCGCGAGTGGAGACAGACACGAACACGAGGACGGACAGACGGATGACAGTCGAACAACCCACACGCGGAATCCTCGCCGGGCTGAGCCGACCCTTCGCGACGGGATTCATCCTGACGCTCGGCGGTCTGACGGCGATCGGTCTCGGTGTGGCCGTCTCGAGCCTGTCGACGGTACTCATCTCGATCGCCTTCGCCCTCTTCGTCGCGCTCGGCCTCGACCCCGTCGTCCAGTCGCTCGTGAAGCGCGGCGTCGGCCGTGGCTGGTCGATCACGATCGTCTTCACCGCGCTCGCCCTCCTCGTCGCAGGGGTCCTGATGCTCGTGCTCCCGACGCTCGTCGGGCAGATCACGCAGTTCGCCACCGACATCCCCCACCTCATCGCGAGCTTCCAGAACTCGAGCACGTTCGCCTGGCTGCAGAAGACGTTCGGCACCGACGTCAGCAGCGTCGTCTCCGAGATCGAGGCGTACCTCGTGCACCCCGATCGCGTCGCGACACTCGGCCGCGGAGTGCTTCAGGTCGGCGGCACGATCGCTGCGACACTGTCGGGAATCATCATCGTGCTGGTGCTCAGCCTCTACTTCCTCGCTTCGCTACCGGCCATCACGACGGGATTCACGCGCCTGCTGCCGGCCCGCAACCGCCCGAAGGCCGCCGCCATGACCGAAGAGATCACGTCATCGGTCGGCAGCTACCTCGGCGGGATGGTCGTGCTCGCGTTCTGCAATGCGATCGTCGCGCTCGTCCTGCACCTCGCGCTTGCACTGCCGTTCCCCCTGCTCATGGCGGTCATCGCCTTCTGCATCACTCTCATCCCGCTCGTCGGTTCGGTGCTCTACTGGGGGCTCGCGACGGTCATCGCGCTCTTCACCGGGCCGCTCGCGGCACTCATTTTCGCCGCCGTCTACCTCCTCTACATGCAGCTCGAGGCATACGTCTTGACACCCAGAGTGATGAGCCGCGCGATCTCGGTTCCCGGCGCTCTCGTCGTCATCGGCGCCCTCGTCGGCGGCACACTGCTCGGTCTGCTCGGGGCTCTCATCGCCATCCCCGTGACGGCGTCGGTGCTTCTCATCATCAAGCAGATACTCGTGCCGAAGCAGGACGCGAAGGTGTGACGGACCGGTGCCGGGCGAGTCCGATCAGGTCGCGACTTCTCCGGCAAGCAAGTGCAGGCGCGTGGCGATCCTGACGGCTTCCGCGCGTGACGAGCAGCCGAGCTTGCGGTAGAGGGTTCTCAGCTGCGACTTCACGGTGTTGGGCGACACGTGGAACGCCGAGGCCATCGATGCGGTCGACGAGTGCACGGCGAGGGCATTCAGAATCCGCTGCTCACCGGCGGTGAGCGTGGGGCGCCGGGCGATCTCGAACGTGGCGAGCCCCGCGGTCAGGGCGTCGAACTCGACCCCCGACTCTCCCGAGAGCAGCGTGCTCGCGTGCTCGATCAGTTGCTTCGGCAGCGCGGCGAACTGACGGCGGCTGTCGTCGCGCCTCGCCGTGCGTGAGATCTGCAACGCCATGTCGCGCGTGATCTCACCCGTGCGCCCGAACTCGAGCCACCCCGCGAGCAGCACGACTTCCGAACGCTGTGCGGGCCCGAGGCTGTGATCGGCGGCGAGAAGGCGGAGGTCGTGCGCCGCGGCGTCGAAGCGGCCGTCCTGCAGCGAGAGCCGCACGACAGCGAGCCTGGTGAGTACCCCGCTCGCGCCCTTGTCTTCGGCAACGCGATGCGCCCAGGCGATGTCGCCGGTCGCGAGGAAGGCCTGGATCGATTTCGCGGCGATCACGTCGGAGGCGAAGGAGCCGTCCTGCACGATGTGCGCATCGGCGGCGAGGTGGATCGCCTCGAGTGCATCTTCCGGCTGTTCGCGGGCGAGGAATGAACGACACCGCGCGAGGAGGGCGAACGGCCAGCTCACCTCGATGCTGTCGTAGGGTTCCATCGCGGAGAGCAGCTCATCGACGTCATCCGTCATGCGGTCGACGGCGAGGAGACCCGCCGCAGCCGCCTCCGACGTGGTGACCGCACAGAGGTGGCCGTGCGTCGGCTCGGGCAACTGCTGCGCATCGGCGAGCGCACGGTCTGCCTCACCGAGCGAGCCGCGCACCGCGTGCGCGAGTGCGGTTCGCCCGAGCGCCATCCGCTCGGCATCGGTCTGCAGCGAGAACTTGCCGAGCTGACGCGAGGTGGCGAACTCGAGCAGCGCCCCGCTCGTGTCGCCCGCCGACAGCAGGGTCGATCCGATCTGGTGGTGGAAGAACCAGAGCGGTCCGTCCATGCGGTCGCGCGACTCGACGCGCGTCTGCAGCAAGCGGTCCTCGAGTCGTCGTGCGTAACTGACCGAGGCTGCTGTATCGCCGGAGAGTCGGAAGGCGATCATGTGGGCCAGGTAGACGAAGTCGAGTTCTTCCGGGCTCATCGAGCGCGCGTCGTCAGCGTAGACGACGGGCTTGAAGGGTCGCGACGTGCGCGCCAGCACGGGGGTCATCGGGTGCAGCACGCGCAGCATCGGGTGCCGCTCGAGCACCGGGCTCGGGAGTGCGGCGATGGCCATCGTGAGCATGTCGGTGTGGTCGCTGTAGAGCGGCCAGATGTTCGTGGATGCAGCGCGAGCGATCGTCTCGGCATTGCCGGAGCCGAGAGCTCGGGTGAGTTCGTCGCTCGCTCGGCGGGAGTCGTTGAGGTTCATTCCGCCTCCGATCGCCCGCTCGCGCGGCATCCGACAGCTGCTGTACACGTGACCATACTCATCCGAATCTCCCCAAATCCAGCCGGCCGCGGGGGCTTCTCTGACCCCGCCTCCGCCTTCTGTCTATCGGACTTCCGCGGCGCGTAGCACCCCGCCCCGAGCACATCACCCTCACCATCACCCGGTCACCACCCGGGCCGTACCCCGGATTCGCCCGCGAGGGACATTCGCACGCCCCCCGCACTGGGGTCACAGCGACACGCGGGGCCTCATCCCTCATCGAGGGTGAGGATGTGCAGGTGCTCGGCGATACGGAGCGCGTCCTCACGAGTGGAGCAGCCGAGCTTCGTGTAGATCGATCGCAGTTGCGACTTGATGGTGTTCGGAGAGACCTCGAACGCCTGAGCCATGGTCGCCGTCGATGCGCGATCGCGAAGCGCATGCAGCACGCGCAACTCGCCCGCCGTGAGGACCGGCCGCGCGTTCATCTCGAAGTGCTCGACGCCCGCGGTGGCGACGTCGAACTCGTCCGCCATGTCGGCGTCGAGACGTGCGCGAACGCACGCGACGAGCTGACGCGGCATGAGGGCGATGATCCGCCGGTTCTCCGGCTTCCGAATGACCCGGTGCATGCGGAGCGCGGTATCGCGATCGAGGTCACCCGATCGAACGAACTCGAGCCAGCCGGCGAGTACGACGCTCTCGCCCCGCTGGGCGGGGCCGAGGCTCTGGTCGCTTCCGAGCACTCGCAGGTAGAGAGCGGCATCATCCGAGGCTCCTTGCCGGAGCGCGAGGCGCACTGCCGCGAGGCGCGTGAGGACTCCCGGCTCCGCGATCGACGCGACGATAGCGCGAGCGCGGCTGACATCA